>QFQI01000001.1 GCA_003243195.1 Sphingomonas taxi
CGCGAGCGCGGCGGACAGGTTGGGCAGCGCGTTGGTCAGGCTGGCCTCGGTATATTCGACGTTCGCCGCCGCGCCGACGCGCAGCCAGTCGGTCACCGCGACGCCGATAGACGGCTGGATGTCGAAGGTGCGCAGGTAGGTGCGGTCGGCGCTGTAGCGCGCCCAGCTATTGTCGTCGTAATCGGTGGTGAAGCTGTACGGCGAGGTGACCGCCAGCCCGACCGCGACGCGGTCGCCCAGCGGCACCGCGACGGCGCCCGACGGCAGCACGCCCTTGTTGATCGGATCGCTTGACTGCGCCGATCCGCCGACCGGCGCGAAGCTGCCGCCCGGGCGGCGGATCACCGTGCCATTGTCGGTGACCTCGCCCTTGGGCAGGATCACCGAGGCGCTGACGGTCGCCTCCGCATCCTCGATCCCGGCGATCGCCGCGGGGTTCCACCACAGCGACGCGGCGCCGGTATCCGCCGTCTCGCCGGAAAATGCCCGGCCGGCGCCGCGCGCCGCCTGTTCCTGAAGATAGAAGGCCTGCGCCTGTGCGCTGCCGGCGATGGCGAGCGTGGCGGAGGTGACGGCGAGCAACAAGGCGATACGCTGGCGCGAAGACATGGGGGCGATCCTCATTATGATTGTGGTTGTGCGGGCCGGTGTCCTGCCGCTCCCGCGCGTGAACGCGGGATGAATCGCCCCCCGCCCCGGCCCGGACGGGGGGCGATCCGCTCAGTTGCGCAGCGGCTTGCCGGTCATCAGCATGCTTTCGACGCGGGCGTGGGTGCGCTCGTCGCGCGCACTGTCCATGAACGCGGCGAGTTCCAGATCGAGCAACTGCTGCTCGGTCACCGTGTCGACCAGATCGGCCTCGCCGCCGGTCAGCACGTTGGCGAGCCGCGCGGCGACCACCTCGTCATAGGCGGTGGCCACGCCCTTGCGCCGGAAGTCGGCGACCGCGCCGGCCAGACCGACACGCCCGCTTTCGCCCGGCAGGCGGAAGGTGGGCGGCTCGGGCGGGGTGTAACCGTCGACCAGCGCCAGCGCCTTCGCCTTGGCATCCGCCAGCAGCCGGTCGCGGTTCATCGTGATGCCGTCGGTGGGGCGCAGGAAGGCCATCTCCTTGGCCTGCGCCGCCGAGCGTGACACCTGCGCGGTGGAGATCAGCTCGAACGCCTTGGCCACCGCCGGCATCGGCCCCTTCGGCATCGCCCGCGACTTGCCGAGCCGGTCGAGCAACTCGCCATGCCCGCCCCAGCCCGGCACCAGCCCGACCCCGGCCTCGACCAGCCCGATATAGCTTTCGGCATGCGCCTGCACCGCATCGGAATGGAGCAGCACCTCGCACCCGCCGCCCAGCGCCATGCCGGCGGGAGCGCTCACCACCGGGAAGGGCGCGTACTTCAACGCCTTGAACGCGCGCTGGCCGGCGACAATCAGCTTCTCGATCTCGCCCCATGCACCCGCCTTGACCGCGAACAGCGCAAGTCCGAGGTTGGCGCCGGCCGAGAAATTGCTGCCCTCGTTATAGATCACCAGCGCCTTGAACCGCTCCGGCACCAGCGTGATCGCCTGCTGGATCAGGCTCGCGACCTCGCCGTCCAGCGCGTTCATCTTGGCGGTGAATTCCAGGCACAGCACGCCGTCGCCGATATCCCACAGCGCCGCCGAGGCACTGGTCGCCACCGGCTGCGAGCGGCGCTTGACGTCCTCCAGCAACAGCACGCCCTCGCCACGCGGCACGTCGTGATAGTCGCCATCGCGGCCCAGATACTGCCGCACGCCCTGATCGACACGGTAGAACGGGCGCTCGCCGGCCAGGTCCAGGATCGCCGGCACGTCGCGTCCCTCGGCGCGGAGCCGTCCGGCCAGCACGCCGGGTCCGAGCCGGTCGATCAGTTCGAACGGACCGTATTTCCAGTTGTAGCCGAGCTTCATCGCGTCGTCGATGGCGACCACGTCGTCCGCGGCCTCGCCGACCAGCATCGCGGCATAGCTCAGCACATGGCCCAGGATCGTCCACGCATAATCGCCGACCTTGCCGGGCGTCGCGATCAGCGCGGCGAGGTCCTTCTCAGCGGCCGCCGGCAGCGCGTCGGGCTTCGCCTGCGGGCGATAGTCGCCCGTCGCCAGATCGATCGCCAGCTTGGTGCGCTTCCCGTCCGCCCCCTTGTCGAGCCGGTAGAAGCCGCCCTTGCCCTTCCGGCCGGTGAAGCCCTCCGCGATCATGCGATCGACCAGCGGCAGCGGGCGCACCGTGTCGAAATACGGGTCGCCCGCCGGCAGCGTCGACGACAGGCTCTTCGCCAGCAGCGGCATCAGGTCGACGCCCACCAGGTCGATCAGCGCGAAGATGCCGGTCTTCGGCACGCCCATCGGCCGCCCGCCGATCTGGTCGGCTTCCTCGACGGTCAGCCCCTGATCCATCGCCGCATTGACCGCGATCGCCAGCCAGTAGGTGCCGATCCGGTTGGCGATGAAGCCCGGCGTGTCGCGGGCGCGCACGATGCGCTTGCCCATGAAGCGGTCGACGAACGCCTCGACGCGTTCGGCCACGCCGGCGTCGGTATCGGCGCTGCGCACGATCTCCACCAGCCGCATGTAGCGCGGCGGGTTGAAGAAGTGCGTGATGAGGAAATCGCGGCGGAACTGATCCGAGCGGCCCTCCACGAGATGTTCGAGCGGGATGGTCGAGGTGTTGGACGACACCGCCGCCCCCGGCCGCTTCAACTGTTCCAGCCGCGCGTAGAGCGACTGCTTGATGTCCAGCCGCTCGACGATCGCCTCGACGATCCAGTCGCATTCGGCGACGCGATCGAGATGGTCGTCGATGTTGCCCGTCTCGACCAGCTTCGCCGCCGCCTTCGACATGAACGGCGCCGGCTCGGTCTTGAGCATCTTCGCGACCGCGCCCTTGGCCACCGCGTCGCGATCCGCGCCGTCCCTGGCCGGCACGTCGAGCAGCAGCACCGGCACGCCGGCATTGGCGACCTGCGCCGCGATGCCCGCACCCATCACGCCCGCGCCGATGACGCAGACCTTCCTGATCGACTCGGGCGTGGCACCCTCCCGCTTGATCGACTCGGGCTTTGCGCCCTCCGGCTTGATCGGCTCGCCCATCACACGCGCTCCAGCACCGTGGCGATACCCTGCCCGCCACCGATGCATTGCGTCGCCAGCGCATAGCGGCCGCCCTCGCGCGCCAGCAGCGCGGCGGCCTTGCCGACGATCCGCGCGCCGGTCGCGCCCAGCGGGTGGCCGATCGCGATCGCGCCGCCGTCGATGTTGATCGCCTCGTCCTTCAACCCCAGGTCGCGGATGCAGGCGATCGCCTGGCTGGCGAACGCCTCGTTGATCTCGACCACGTCGAGGTCGCCGGTGCCGATCCCGGCGCGCTCCAGCGCCTTGCGCGACGCGCCGATCGGCCCCAGCCCCATCGTCTCCGGCTCGCAGCCCGACACGCCGATCGCCTTGATCCGCGCAAGAATCGTCAGCCCGTGCTTCCGCGCGAACGCCTCCGACGTGACCAGCACCGCGCTGGCGCCGTCGGTCAGCGGCGAGGAGGTGCCCGCGGTCACCGATCCGTCCGCCGAAAAGGCCGGCTTCAGCCCGCCCAGCGCCTCGACCGTCGTCTCGGGGCGCAGCGTTCCGTCCTGCGTCACCTGTCCCGCCTTGGTGGCGATCGGCACGATCTCGTCGGCCAGCCGGCCGTCGGCGCGCGCCGCGGCGGCCTTCTGCTGGCTCTTGACCGCGAAGGCGTCCTGCTCGGCGCGGGTGATCTGGTACTTCTCCGCGACATTCTCCGCGGTCTGCCCCATGCCCATGTACGCCCCCGCGCTCTTGGCGGCGAGCTGCGGGTTGGGCAGCGGGTTGTAGCCGCCCATCGGGATACGGCTCATCGACTCCAGCCCGGCGCAGATATAGGCCTCGCCCGCGCCGACCGCGATCTGGCCCATCGCGATATGGATCGCGCTCATCGACGAACCGCAGAAACGGTTGACGGTCATGCCGCCCACCGACAGCGGCAGATCGGCGAGCAGCCCGATCATGCGGGCGACGTTCAGCCCCTGCTCGCCCTCCGGGAAGGCGCAGCCGAGCACGATATCCTCGATCAGCGCGGGGTCGATCCCGGTCTTCGCGATCAGCCCGCGAATCGTCTGCGCGGCGAGGTCGTCAGGACGCACGCGCGCCAGCTCCCCCTTGCCCGCGAGATGGAAGGGCGACCGGGCATAGCCCGCAATCACGACGTCGGTCATCGAAAGCCTCTCTTGTGGTTGGCTGCCGTTTACGTCAACGTCACCACGCACTCAAGGCCCAAATGTCGTTGCCAGCACGCGCTCGCCCGAACCGCCGCGCGGGTCAGGGACCATCGGGAAAGCTGCTGAGCGGGTCGGTCCGACACCCGCGGCCCGCGAGTGTCGGACCGGCGTTTCAGATCCCCAGCGAGATCCGCGCCGCCAGCCGGTCGCCGGCGTGCTCGCGCACCGCGAACGGCGAGGGATCGGGCAAATTCGCGATGTCGGTGCCGGTATATTCCAGCGCGACGGTCAGCGGCCCGGTGACGTGCTGCACCCCCAGCGACCAGTCGCGATAGGTGCCGCCCGGGCGCAGTCGCGCCGCGCGCACCGGATCGTCGACGCTGCCGGACGAGCGCCCCGCCCCCGCGGTCAGCGTCCACGGCGTCGCGGGAATGCCCAGCCGCCCGCGCACGCCGAGGTAGAGATTGTCCCCGCCGATCGCGTCCTGCGACGGCGCATAGCGCGCCTCGACCCCCGCCTCCGCCGGCCCGAGCGAATAGCTGGCCCCGGCACCCAGCTCGCCATAGTCCATCCGCCCGCGCGCGCCCGAGAACAGATGCCCGGTCGCGAAGCCGTCGAGTCGCAGGCCACCCAGATAGGTCGAATAGCCCAGCACCGGCTCCACCACCGCGTCCGCCCCGCCGTGGCGCGGATCGCCGCGCGTCGCCGTCGCGCGCACGCCCACGTCGAACCCGCCCGGCAGGTCGACCCGCGCGCTGGCCGCGGGCGCCGCCTGGCCCTCGCTCCAGCTCAGTCCGCGGCGGCGCTCATCGGTGGCCAGTTCCACCCCGGCATGCACGCCGGTCTGCGCCGACGCGGGCAGCGCCGCCACGCCCGAAAGCGTGGCGGCGACGACCATCGCGATCCGCACTCAGCTACGCGCCCGGTCGTGCGCGGCGTCGAGTTCGGCGACCAGCGCATCCTGATCGCGTTCGGCCACCGCGAGCAGGTGGTCGCGCACCGCGCCGCTGCGCGCCGCGACATCGCGGGCGATCGCGTCGCGCTGCGTATCGCACCAGCCCGGACGGCTGCCAGTCAGCGGCGCTTCCGCGCTGATCGTGCGCGCCACGACATGGCCGGCGGCATGGCGCGCCTCGCGATGCACGTCGACCGACGCGGTCCAGGCGCAGCGCAGCGCACTGGGGCGACCGGGCGCGCCGACCGCGCCGAGCTGCTTGTGGCGCACGTCGACATCACTGCGATAGGTGACGTCGACCTGCTGGCCGCGATGGTCGAACTGCACGCGGTGCGCTTCGTCGGCGAGAGGGGTTCCGAGCATCAGCCCGGCGACAATCGTCAGGATCATGACTGTTCTCCTTGCGGTGTCCCGGACCATGCTGCCCGATGACCCTTTCCAGATACGTCGTCGCGGCGCAGCTTCAACATGACGCCGGCGCGTGCAACAATTTGTCATGCCGCGCGCGGGCGGTTGTGTGTCGGGCGGGCACACGGCACACAGGCGCCATGCCGTACTCGCCCGCCCTTCCCACCATCGCCGAGGCGATCCAGGCGTCGCTCGGCCCGGTCTTCGTGCTGACCGGGATCGGCGCGCTGCTCAACGTGCTGACCGGCCGGCTGTCGCGCGTGATCGACCGGGTCCGCGCGCTGGAGGAACGCCACGGCACGATCAGCGACGCCGATCGCGCGCGGCTCGTATGGGAATTGCGCCGGCTGGCGAAGCGGATGAGCGTCATCAACGCCGCACTGTTCCTGGCGGTGGCCAGCGCGGTCGCGACGTGCGTGGTGGTGGCGATGCTGTTCGTCGGCGCGCTGACGCGTTCGCACATCGGCACCTTCGTCGCGTTCAGCTTCATCCTGGCGATGTCGCTGCTGATCGCGGCCTTCGTCGCCTTCATGGTGGAGGTGCGGCTGTCGAGCCGCGCGATCCGCGTCCGGGACGAATTGCTGCGCTGATCGCACCCGACGCGGGACGCGGCGCGTTGGCGGTGCCTCGGTCGTGGTGAAGGATGTGGCGTGGCGTTGACAATCAGGATCGTCGCAGGCGCGCTGCTGCTGTTCGTCATCCTCGCCGGACTGGCCGTCACGATCGCACCGCGCTTCCTGGACCGCATCTATTACGAAGGGCCGGCTGGCGACCATTATGACGGTGCCCGCTTCTTCAACCCCGATGGCGAGGATACGGCGGCGCCGCCGGCGGGTGGCAGCCGCGGCGGCTTCTTCTGGCGCTACCTGACCGGCAGCGACGGTCGTCCCGAATGGCCCGCGCGCGTGCCCATCGCACCTGCCCGCCCAACCGCGCGCGTCGCGGGCGAGCGGATGGTGGTGACATGGATCGGCCACGCCAGCGTGCTGGTGCAGACCCATGGGCTGAACATCCTGACCGACCCGGTGTGGGCGGACCGCGCCGGGCCGCTCGGGCTCGGCCCGCGCCGCGTGGCGCCTCCCGGCGTCCGCTTCGACGACCTGCCGCCGATCGACCTCGTGCTGGTCAGCCACAACCATTACGACCATCTCGACAAGGCGACGCTGAAGCGGCTGTGGCGACGCGACCGCCCGACGATCGTCACCAGCCTGGGCAACGACAGCGTCATCGCGCAGACCGGCGCGCGGGCGACCGCACTCGACTGGGGGGACAGCGTGACCGTCCGCCCCGGTGTGGCGGTGACGGTGACGCGCAACCATCACTGGGGCAGCCGCTGGTTCGCGGACCGCAATCGCGCGCTCTGGTCGGCGTTCGTGGTGCGGCTGCCGTCGGGCAACCTGTTCTTCGCCGGCGACACCGGCTTCGGCGACGGGCGCTGGCCGGCGGAGGCGGCGGCGCTCGGCCCGATCCGGCTGGCGCTGATCCCGATCGGCGCGTTCCGCTTCGTCCCCGGACAGATGGCATCAGCGAGCCACATCGGCCCCGCCGAGGCGGCGCTGGTCTTCGAACGGCTGCGGGCGGCGCGGGCGATCCCGATCCACTGGGGCACGTTCCGCCTGTCCTACGAAGGCTATGACACTCCGCCCCGGATGCTGGCCGCGGCGATGCGCTGCCTGGGCCGCGACGGCTTCGCGCCGGTCGGGATCGGGGTGCCGACCGAGGTGCCGCGCGCCGTCGCGCCGGCCTCGCCGCCCGCCGCGACCACGCGCGCGGCGATGCTGACATGCCTCGATACCGCGGCGGTACGCGCGCTGCGCTGACAATGGAGGGGCGGCCGAAGGTTGCGCCGACCGCAGCTTCGGCGGGCCGGCACCGCCTCGACAGGCGCGACGCTCAGACCAGCGCCGCAGCCATGACCGCGCGCACCTCGTCCCCGACGCCGCCGGCGCGATCCTCCGCCTCCGCCACCTCGCCGGCCAGCGCGCGTTCCAGCGCGGCGCGCCGTTCCAGCCGCGCGTCATTGTCGAACGCGACCGCCGGGTTCTTCGAATAGGTGGAGAACAACGGCCCCGCCGCCACCGCGTCCAGCGCCTCCGGCACGAACGGCATCGCCAGGTGCCGTGCCGCCGCGCGCAGCACCGTCGCCGGTTCGGCGAAGAAGCGCTCCGCCTCCAGCGATCGCGCCTGCGGCATCGCCCGCAGCGCCCCCGCGAACAGCCGCATCTGCGCGCCCCACAACGCCGCCGCGCGCCGCGCGTCCGACTTGCCGGACAGATCGCCGAGCCGCGCGGCGAGATCCTCCGTCACGCGCCGCAGCCACGCGCGGTGGTTGTCGCTGCGCAGGATCGCCAGCACATAGTCGCGCAGCGGCAGGAACAGCAGGATCGCGCGCGCATCCGGCTGCATCCGCGCCAGTTCGGGCAGCACGAAATTGACCGGCACGTTCGCCTTCACCAGCGTCGGCGCATCCGCGCGGTAGCGGCGCGCGGCCATCGCGGCGGCAAGCGACAGCCGCGCCGGATCGCCGGCCAGCGCCGCCTGCCGCAGCGCCTGCGGCTCGCGCAGCACCAGCCCGCCGGCCATGTCGTCCAGCGCGCGCGCCAGCAGCGTCGATCCGCAATGCGCGACGTGGAATATCCATGCCACCGGCGGCATCGGCGGCGGCGTGCCCAGCATCGCCACCGGCACGCGCATCTCGCGCGCGGCGGCCGGCGCGATCCGCGCGTCGAGGAAGATCGAGCGGTGATAGGCGGCACGATCCATCGGCACGAACACCGCCTGCGCGCCGTCGAAGCGTTGCAGATAGTGGTCGGGCGAGGCGAGCAGGTCGGCGATCGTCAGCGACATGGGCGCGGCTATAGCGCGCGCCGCGCCGGGCCGCTATTCGTCGGCGATCATGCCGCACGTCACGCTGCCCGCCCCCGGTCGTCCGCAAGTGCTGATCGCGCCTGCGCCGGGTGAGGATCTCGCCACGCTCGACCGCGACCGGATCGTGGAGCTGTTCACCACGCATGGCGCACTGCTGTTCCGCGGCTTCGGCGCCGACGTCGCGGCATTCCGTGGCTTCGCGCGGCGCTTCTGCAAGACCGCGGTGGTCAACGAAAGCCCGGGCCGCCAGCCGATCGACGCGGCCGCCAACATCCACACCGTGGACGGCGGCACCGGCGCGTTCGCGCTGCACCCGGAACTGTCGCGCGAACCGTGGAAGCCCGACGCGGCGTTCTTCGCCTGCTTCTCCGCGCCGACGCGCGGTGGCCAGACCACGATCTGCGACGGGGTGGAACTGGTCCGCGCGCTTCCCGATGCGGTGCGGCGCGGGCTGGAACACCGCCGCCTGCTCTACATCAAGCCGACCTGGCCCGCGCTGCTGCAATACTGGCTGGGCACGCCAACGCCGTCCGACGCGCAACTCGCCGCCCCGCCGCCGGAATGTCCCTATTACTTCCGCCGCCTGCCCGACGGGATGATCGTGCGCGTCTTCTCGCGCCCGGCGCTGCATCGCCCGATGTTCGTCGATGCACCCGCGTTCGGCAATTTCCTGCTGTTCGCGCGCTTCAACAACCACCGCCCCAACCATCCGGTGCTGGACGACGGCCATCCGGTGCCCGAGGCGTGGTTGCAGGCGATCAAGGCCGCGGGCGACCGGCTGGCGGTGCCGGTCGAGTGGCAGCGCGGCGACGTGCTGATGCTCGACAACACGCGCTTCATGCACGGCCGCACCGCGATCATCGACCCGGGCGAGCGGCTGATCGCGACCTATTTCGGCTATCTCGACTTCGCGATCCCCGATCCCGAGGAGCCCGCCGCCGCGATCTGGCGCCGTCAGGACTTCGAACCGCCGCTCCCGCCGGATCATCCGCGGCTTGCCGCCGCCGCGGCGCGTTGATCCCGCCGGGCGAGCCTCGCAAGATCATCCACATCGACATGGACGCCTTCTATGCGTCCGTCGAGCAGCGTGACGCGCCGGACCTGCGTGGCCGGCCGGTGGCGGTCGGCGGGTCGCGGGCGCGCGGGGTGGTGGCGGCGGCCAGCTACGAGGCGCGGGCGTTCGGTGTGCGCTCCGCGATGCCCTCGGTCACCGCGCTGCGGCGCTGCCCCGATCTGGTGTTCGTGCCACCGCGCTTCGACGTCTATCGCGCGGTCAGCCGGCAGATCCACGCGATCTTCGCCGATTATGCCGATGCGATCGAACCGCTGTCGCTCGACGAAGCCTATCTGGACGTCACCGCCGACCGCCGCGCGCTGGGGTCCGCCAGCGCGATCGCGGCGGAGATCCGCGCGCGCATCCACGCCGAAACCGGGCTGACCGCCTCCGCCGGGGTCAGCTACAACAAGTTCATCGCCAAGCTGGCGTCGGACCAGAACAAGCCCGACGGCATGTGCGTCATCCCGCCCGCGCGGGGCGCGGCGTTCGTCGCGACGCTGCCGGTGAAGCGCTTCCACGGCATCGGTCCGGTCACCGCCGAGAAGATGGCGCGGCTGGGCATCCACACCGGTGCCGACCTGCGCGACCGCTCGCTGGCATTCCTGCGCACGCATTTCGGCAGCCACGCCGACTATCTGCACGGCGCGGCGCGCGGCGTGGACGACCGTCCGGTGCGCGCGCATCGCCGCGCCCGGTCGGTCGGCGCGGAGCGGACGTTCGAGACGAACCTGAGCGATCCCGCCGCGATCGACGCGGCGCTGGGCACCGTGGCGGACGCGGCATGGACACGGATCGAGCGCGGCGACGTGCGCGGCCGCACGGTGACGCTGAAGCTGCGCCGCGCCGATTTCCACACGATCACGCGCGCGCGTTCGGTGGCCGGGATCGTCGATGCGCGCGCGACGTTGCTGGAGATCGGCCGCGGGCTGCTCGCCCCGCTGCTGCCGGTCGCGGGCGGTATCCGGCTGCTCGGCCTCACCCTGTCCGGGCTGGTGCACGACGATCAGGCGGTGCAACCCGCCCTGCCGCTATGACGAAGGAACCCGCGATGAAGCCACCGATCGGCCCCGCCACCCGCCTGTGCATGTCGCTCGCCGCGCGACCCGGGACGTTCGGCTCGCGTTTCCACAACCATCTCTACGACGCGCTGGGACTGGACTACGTCTACAAGGCGTTCACCACCAACGACCTGCCCGGCGCGATCACCGGCATCCGCGCGCTCGCCATTCGCGGCTGCGCGGTGTCGATGCCGTTCAAGGAAGCGGTGATCCCGCTGCTCGACGGCCTGCGCGATTCGGCGGCGGCGATCGACAGCGTCAATACGATCGTCAACGACGACGGCGTGCTGCTGGGCTACAACACCGATTACAGCGCGGTGCGCGACCTGATCGAACCACTGCCGCGCGCGCCCTTCCTGCTGCGCGGCAGCGGCGGCATGGCGAAGGCGGTGGCGACCGCGCTGGTCGACGCGGGCTTCACCGACGGCACGATCGCGGCCCGCAACGAAGCCGCCGGCCGCGCGCTGGCGGACCGGCTCGGCTGCCGGTGGCAGGCGGGGGCGGATGGCGAGGCGGCGGTGCTGGTCAACGTCACCCCGCTCGGCATGACCGGCGCCGACGCCGACGCGCTCGTCTTCACCCCCGGGCAGGTTGCGGCGGCGCGGGTGGTGATCGACGTGGTGGCCCGCCCGGTCGAGACGCCGCTGCTGCGCGCCGCGCGGGCGGCGGGCAAGCGCGTGGTGACCGGCGCGGAGATCGCCACGCTACAGGCGCTGGAACAGTTCGTGCTCTACACCGGCGTGCGGCCCGACGACGCGCAGGTCGCGGCGGCCGAGGCGTTCGCGCTGGGGTGAACACGCCGCGCACCTCCATCGCGCGCGAGCAATGCCCGGACCGCGGGCAGCGCGGCGATGACGAACGGAGCGGCCGCTATTCTGCCGCCTCCCGCACCGCCTCGAACTCCGCCGCCGCCAGGAACCGTTCGGCGTCCAGCGCCGCCATGCACCCGGTGCCGGCGGCGGTCACCGCCTGGCGATACACCTTGTCCATCACGTCGCCGCACGCGAACACGCCGGGCACGCTGGTGCGCGTCGATCCGGTCTCCACCGCGATATAGCCGTCGCTGTCGAGCGCCAGATGCCCCCGGAACAGCTCGGTCGCGGGATGGTGTCCGATCGCCACGAACCCGCCCTCGACGTCCAGCCGCGACGTCTCGCCGGTCACCGTGTCCTCCAGCGCCAGCGCGACCAGCCCGGCATTGCCGCCGCCGTCCACGAACTCGCGCACCTCCTTGTTCCACAGCACGGTGATGTTCGGATGCGCGAACAGCCGTTCCTGCAGGATCCGCTCGGCGCGCAACGTGTCGCGGCGGTGGATCAGTGTCACGTCGTCGCTGTGGTTGGTCAGGTACAGCGCCTCCTCGACCGCGGTGTTGCCGCCGCCGATCACCGCCACCTTCTTGCCGCGATAGAAGAAGCCGTCGCAGGTCGCGCAGGCGCTGACGCCCTTGCCCTTCATCGTCTCCTCGCTGTCGAGGCCCAGCCACCTGGCCTGCGCGCCGGTGGCGATGACCAGCACATCGCCCTCGTACACGTCGCCGCCGTCGCCCGTCAGGCGGAACGGTCGCCGCGACAGGTCGACCTCCACGATCGTGTCCCACATCATCCGGGTGCCGACATGCTCGGCCTGCGCCTGCATCTGCTCCATCAGCCACGGCCCCTGGATCACCTCCCGGAAACCGGGGTAGTTCTCGACATCGGTGGTGGTGGTCAGTTGCCCGCCGGGCTGGATGCCCTGCACGACGATCGGCTTCATGCCGGCGCGCGCGGCATAGATGGCGGCGGACAGGCCGGCGGGGCCGGACCCGAGGATCAGCATGCGAGTCGAATGAATGGTCATGCGCGCGATGTAGGATGCGCGGGCGCGCAAGGGAACCGCGCGTTGCGCCGGCGCCCAAGTCCTGCTTTGGTCGCGCGATGACCGACTTCGCCGCCCTGCTGCAACCCGATCGCGGCCAGCCCGCGCGTGACATCCACGTCATCCATCCCGACGCGTTCGCCGGCTGGCTCGCCGCGCAGCCGCCGCGCGTGCGCACCGCGATCGTCGCCAGCAAGGTGACCGGGCGCGCCGGCAACCGCGCGATCCTGCCCGGCGAGGCGGCGGACGAATGGGCGATGCTGCTGGTGTGCGACGAAGCGCTCGACTCGCCGTGGCGGATCGCGTCGCTGGGCGACGCGCTGCCGGAGGGAACGTACCGGCTGGCGGACGGCGGCGCGACCGGCGCGGCGGGGCTGGGCTGGCTGCTCGCGCAGCACCGCTTCACGCGCTACCGCAAGGCGGACCCCGCCGGGCCGCGCGTGCTGCTGACCGGCGAGATCGGCGCGATCGACGAGACGGTGCGCATCGCCGCCGCCACCGCACATGTCCGCGACCTGGTCGACACCGGCGCCAGCGATCTCGGCCCCGCCGAACTGGAGGCGGAGGCCGATGCGCTCGCCGCCGCGCATGGCGCGACCGTCACCGTCACGCGCGGCGATGCGCTCGCCACCGGCTATCCGATGATCCACGCCGTCGGGCAGGCGGCGGCGAAGGACCGCGCGCCGCGCCTGATCGAGCTGGAATGGGGCGATCCCGCCGCCCCGCGCGTCGCGATCGTCGGCAAGGGCGTGTGCTTCGATTCGGGCGGGCTGGACATCAAGCCGTCGGCGGGCATGCGGCTGATGAAGAAGGACATGGGCGGCGCGGCGCACGCGCTGGCGCTGGCGGCGCTGGTGATGCGGGCGCGGCTGAAGGTGCGGCTCCACCTGCTGATCCCGGCGGTGGAGAATGCGATCGCCGGCAACGCCTTCCGCCCCGGCGACGTGCTGGCGACCCGCAAGGGGCTGACCGTGGAGAACACCAACACCGATGCCGAGGGGCGGCTGATCCTGGGCGACGCGCTGGCGAAGGCGGTGGAGGGCGCGCCGGACCTGCTGCTCGATTTCGCCACGCTGACCGGCGCGGCGCGCGTCGCGCTGGGACCGGACCTGCCGGCCACGTTCGTGCAGGACGAGGCGCTGGCGACCGATCTGTTCGCGGCGGCGGCGGCGGTGCGCGACCCGTTGTGGCGGATGCCGTTGTGGGACGGTTACGACGACCTGCTGAAATCGGACGTGGCCGACATGGTGAACGCGCCCGACGGCGGCTTCGCGGGCGCGATCACCGCGGCGCTGTTCCTGCGCCGCTTCGTGCCGGCGGGGGTGCCCTGGGCGCACCTCGACACCTTCGCCTGGCGCCCGGCGGCGCGGCCGGGGCGGCCGAAGGGCGGCGAGGCGTACGGCCTGCGCGCCGCCTATGCGCTGCTGAAAGGGCGGTTCGGGTAATGTGACGCCACCGCGTCACGTCACCACCACCCGATAAGGCTCAGAGTCCGTTTGAAATCTCGCGGAAGATCGCGTTTTGCAGGCGGTGCCGGCCCGCTCCCCCCTCCCGGCCACCCATCAAGGATACGCTGTGGGTGGCCGGGAGGGGGAGCGGGCCGGTGCTGCGAAACGCGTTTCAACGCGTTTCCAAACAGCCTCTCAGGCCGCGCCTTCGATGATCGGCACGAACTTCGCCGCGCTCAGGCTGGCGCCGCCGACCAGCGCGCCGTCGACGTCCGGCAGGGCCATGATCGCATGCGCATTGTCGCCGGTCACCGATCCGCCATACAGGATGCGCACGCCGTCCGCCGCCGCGCCGATCAACTGGCGCATCTTCGCGCGCGCGATCGCATGGATCGCGGCGATCTCCTCCAGCGTCGGCGTCCGTCCGCTGCCGATCGCCCAGCGCGGTTCGTAGGCGAGCGTCAGCCAGTCGCCGGTGGCATCGTCGGGCAGCGATTTCTCGATCTGCGCCTGCACCACGCGCTCCGCCCGCCCGACGTCGCGCTCCGCCCCGGTTTCGCCGCAGCACAGGATCACCGACAGCCCGTGGCGGCGCGCCGCCGCCGCTTTCGCCCAGGCATCCTGGCTGGTTTCGCCCTGATATTCGCGGCGTTCGGAATGGCCGATGATCGTGAAGCGCGCGCCGGCTTCCTTCACCATCGCCGCCGAGACGCTGCCGGTGTGTGCGCCGCTCTCCGCCTCGTGCACGTCCTGCGCGCCGATCGCCAGCGCCGGCACGCGCGAGGCCGCGGCCCCGATCAGCGTGAAGGGCACCGCCACCGCCACGTCGACGCCCGGATGCGCCGCAGCCGCCGCCGCGATCCCGTCCAGCTCGACCAGTGCGGCGCGAGTGCCGTTCATCTTCCAATTGCCTGCCACCAGCCTGCGACGCCCCATGGCCTCTTTCCCCTTGCCGTTCACGCCCACGTTAGCCGCCCCTGCGGCTTGATGCCAACCGGCCGTGTGCCTAAAGCGACGAACCTCACTCCTGTCCGGTCTGCCTTTTTCATGCTCAGCTTCCTCCGCGGCATCATCCATTCGAAGGTCGGCATGATCGTCACCTTCGGCGTCCTGATCGTGATCGCGCTGGCGTTCGCGGCCGGGGACGTCACCGGCTTCTCCAGCGCCGGCGGGATCCTGGGCCACCCGCTGGCCAGCGTCGACGGCGAGAAGGTGACCGCCGAGGATATCCGCCGCCGCGCGCAGGACGAGCTGCGCGCGGCGCGCCAGCAGCAGCCGGACATCGACATGGCCGGTTTCGTCGCGCAGGGCGGCGTGGAGGGGCTGGTCACGCGCTCGCTGACCAGCCTGGCGCTGGAAACCTTCGGCGAGGAACAGGGGATGCGGGTCAGCCGCGCGCTGGTCGGCAGCGAGCTGAAGGCGATCCCCGCCTTCGCCGGCGCGACCGGGCAGTTCGACCAGCAGGCCTATCTCCGCCTGATCGCGCAGCGCGGCATGACCGACGCGCAGGTGCAGCGCGAGATCGCGCGCGAGACGATGGCGCAGTTCCTGCTGGTGCCGACGATCGGCGCCAGCCAGGTGCCGCAGCAACTGGCGCTGCGCTACGCCTCGCTGCTGCTGGAGCGTCGCACGGGACAGGTCGCGCTGATCCCGGCGCTGCCCGCCGGGCCGGCCCCCGGCGACGCCGAGGTGCGGCAATATTACACGAAGAACATCGCGCGCTACACCACGCCCGAGCGCCGGGTGATCCGCTACGCGATGGTCGGGCCGCAGCAGGTCGCGGCGCAGACGACGCCCGCCGATGCCGAGATCGCCGCCGCTTACGCCGCGGACAAGGCGAAATACGCGCCCAAGCCGCTCCGCGACGTGACGCTGGTCACCGTGCTCGACCAGAAGGCGGCGCAGGCGCTGGCCGACAAGGTGAAGGCGGGCACCGCGCTCGCGGCCGCGGCGCGCGCCGCCGGGCTGGAGGCGCGCACCATCACCGCCGCCCAGCAGGCCACGCTCGCCACGCAGACCTCGCCCGCCGTCGCGCAGGCGCTGTTCGGCGCCGCTCAGGGCGCAACGGTCGGCCCGGTGCGCGGCGCGATCGGCTTCGTGGTGGCGCGCGTCGACAAGGTGACGCAGGATCCCGGCAAGACGCTGGCGCAGGCGCGCGAGGAGATCGCCACCACGTTGCGCGCGCGCAAGTCCGCCGACGCGATCGGCCGCATCCGTGACGCGGTGGAGGATGCGCTGGCCGACAATGCCAACATCAACGAGGTCGCCAAGGACCAGAAGCTGACCGTGCAGGCCACGCCGGCGCTGCTGTCGAGTGGCGCGAACCCCGATCAGCCGCAGGCACAGCCCGATCCGGCGCTCACGCCGATCGTCGCCGCCGCCTTCGCCGCGGAGGAAGGCGACACGCCGACCACCGTGCCGATGGGGCAGGACGGCAGCTTCGCGGTGGTCGCGCTCGATCGCGTGGTGCGCGCCACGCCGCTGCCGCTGGCGCAGGCGCGCGCGCAGGTCGTCGCCGACCTTACCGCCGAGCGCGCGCGCGGTGCCGCGCAGAGTGCCGCGAACGCGATCGTCGCGAAGGTGAACGGCGGCATGCCGCTGACGGCCGCGCTGGCGCAATCGGGCGTGAAGGCGCCCCCGGTCCAGCCGGTCGACGCGACGCGCGCGCAGATCACCGCCAACCAGGGCCAGGTGAACCCGGTGCTGGCGCTGCTGTTCGGCATGAAACAGGGCAATGCGCGCGCGATCCAGGCGCCGGACGGGCGCGGCTGGCTGGTGCTGCGCGTCGAGCGGATCGTGCCCGGCGACGCCAGCCGCCAGCCCGGCGTGATCCGGGCGACGCGCGTCGACCTGGGCCGTGTGGTCGGCCGCGAATATGCGCAGCAGTTCGCCACCGCGGTCGCGGCGCAGCAGAAGGCGAAGCGTTATCCCGACGCGATCGCGCAGTTGAAGAAGGATCTGGTCGGTGCCGGCGACGGCCAGTAACGCGGCGCTGGACGCGCTCGCCGCCGGCCGGCCGGCGCTGCTGTGGCGTCGCCGGATCGCCGACACCGAGACGCCGGTCGCCGCCGCGCTGAAGCTGATCGAGCCGGGGCGCGGCGACTTCCTGCTCGAATCGGTCGAGGGCGGCGCGGTGCGCGGCCGGCACAGCATGATCGGCCTCGCCCCCGATCTGGTGCTGCGCGCGCATGGCGACGCGGCCGAGATCAATTCGCGCTGGCTCGACGATCGCACCGCCTTCGCGCCGTGCGAGCGGCCAACGCTGGCGGCGCTGCGCGATCTGGTCGCGTCGTGCCGGATGGACGTGCCCGCGGAACTGCCCCGCGCGCTCGCCTGCCTGGTCGGCTATTTCGGTTATGAGACGATCGGGCTGGTCGAAAAGCTGCCCGATGCCAAGGCGGACGCACTCGGCGTGCCGGACATGATGTTCGTGCGGCCGACCGTGATCCTGATGTTCGACCGGCTGGCCGATGAGCTTTTCCTGGTCGCGCCGGTCTGGCCCGATCCGGTTCGCACGCCGGCGCAGGCGGTGACGATGGCGGAGGAACGCCTCGACGCGGTCGAGGCGCGGCTGGCGGCGGCGACGCTGCCGCCGCGTCCGCGCGCCGTGGCGGAGGAGCCGTCGCTGGCTCCGGTGCTGGCGCCCGGCGCCTATGCGCGCATGGTCGCGGCGGCCAAGGATTACATCGCGGCGGGCGACATCTTCCAGGTGGTGCTGGCGCAGCGGTTCACCGCCCGCTTTCCGCTGCCGGCGTTCGAGCTGTACCGCGCGCTGCGGCGGATCAATCCGTCGCCGTTCCTGTACCACCTCGACCTGCCCGGCTTTGCGCTGACCGGCTCCAGCCCGGAGATCCTGGTCCGCGCGCGCGACGGCGAGGTGACGATCCGCCCCATCGCGGGCACGCGACCGCGCGGGACGACCGCGGTGGAGGATGCCGCCAACCGCGACAGCCTGCTCGCCGATCCCAAGGAGCGCGCCGAACATCTGATGCTGCTCGACCTGGGCCGCAACGATGTCGGCCGCGTCGCCGCGCCCGGCACGGTGCAGGTGACCGACAGCTATGGCGTCGAATTCTACAGCCATGTGATGCACATCGTGTCCAACGTCGTCGGCCGGCTCGACCCCGCGCACGACGCGATCGACGCGCTGTTCGCGGGCTTCCCGGCCGGCACCGTCAGCGGCGCGCCCAAGGTGCGCGCCTGCCAGATCATCGCCGAACTGGAGCCGGAGAAGCGCGGCGCCTATGCCGGCGGCGTCGGCTATTTCTCGCCGGACGGTTCGATGGATTCGTGCATCGTGCTGCGCACCGCGGTGGTCAAGGACGGCACGATCCACGTCCAGGCGGGTGCGGGCATCGTCGCGGACAGCGACCCCGCCTACGAACAGCGCGAATGCGAGGCCAAGGCCGGCGCGATCCTCGCCGCCGCGCGCGAGGCGCTGCGACAGGCGGGCGCTGCCGACATCGGGCAGTGACCGGCACGGGCGGTCAGGCATGTCACGCCGACGTGGGGTGACGTCCGCGTCGACACCCTTGGCCGGGTCGTGCGCGGCCCCGGATACCGGACGCTGGACCCGCTCCGCCGCACTTCAGGATTCCGCACGCTGATCGCGCCAGTCGTGATCCCAGCGATGATCGACCGCGCGCACGTTCGGCAGTCCACACGGAACCACCCGGTGCCAGGCCCGGCCGGCCCGGCTTACCGTCCGCCGGGAATCATCGAGTCGTTCTTCTCCGCCGCACGCCGTTCCGCCGCCCAGGCGCGGTTGATCGCCAGCGCGCAGCCGGTCTGACCGCCGCTGCCCACCGCCGAACACGTGTCCGGCAACCCGGCCGCGACGCGGCTGGCATTGTCGGCCACCGCGACGCGATTGGTCCATGCCTGGTTCTTCGCCGCCGGCTCGGCCGTGTTACGCAATTCCTTGGGGATGCGGAACTGTTCCTCGGGGTTGATGCGGCTGCACACCACCACTTCGTCGCCATCGGCCTTGGGACAGGCTTCGTTGCCCTGCAACGTCACGCTGCGCACGCGGCCCGGCGCGCGGCCGGTGTCACCGGCCGCCTGCGTCTGCGCCGCGGCGACGGACGGGATCACGATCGAAACCGCTAGGGCAACGGCGATGGCGTGACGCAGCATGAACAATCTCCTCCCCACGCCAACGCGCATGGTGGCGGATTTCTCCTATGGCAGCATGGCCGCCGCATGACGAATCTTTGCCGCCGCGCAATAATCGCGTCGCCCGCGCGGAAGCTGGCATGTTGCGATGCCGCGCGCATCCGCTATGGCGGACGGCATGATCCTGGTGATCGACAATTACGACAGCTTCACCTGGAACCTGGTCCATTACGTCATGGAACTGGGGGCCGAGGTGCGCGTGGTCCGCAACGACGCGATTTCCGCCGCCGATGCACTGGCGAGCGGGGCGCAGGCGATCCTGATCTCGCCGGGCCCGTGCACTCCGAACGAGGCAGGCGTCAGCCTCGAACTGGTCGCCGCCTGTGCGCAGGCGCGCCGCCCGCTGCTGGGGGTGTGCCTGGGGCATCAGGCGATCGGCCAGCATTTCGGCGGGCGGGTGGTGCGCGGGGGATTGATGCACGGCAAGACCTGCCCGGTCGAACATGACGGCACCGGGCTGTTCGCCGGCCTGCCCTCGCCGTTCACCGCCACGCGCTATCACTCGCTGATCGTCACCGACGTGCCCGACAGCCTGATCGTCAACGCCACCGCGGCGGATGCCTCGGTGATGGGGCTGCGCCACCGCGAACTTCCGATCCACGGCGTGCAATTCCATCCCGAGAGCATCGCCACCGAGCATGGCCACGATCTGATCGCCAACTTCCTG
Organism: Sphingomonas taxi; assembly: GCA_003243195.1. GTDB lineage: Bacteria > Pseudomonadota > Alphaproteobacteria > Sphingomonadales > Sphingomonadaceae > Sphingomonas > Sphingomonas taxi_B. Next base: position 19,741 of record QFQI01000001.1, read on the forward strand.
CGCATCGCCGGGATCGACCACGCCGGCCGGGTCGCGGCGTGACGACGCTGACGGTGCTGCCCGATCCGGCGACGCCGCTGTCGCGCGAGACGGCGGCGCAGGCGTTCGCGGATATCCTGGACGCGCGCACCAGCGAGGAGGCGGTCGCCGATTTCCTGATCCGGCTCGCCGAGCGCGGCGAAACCAGCATCGAGATCGCCGAGGCGGCGCGCGCGCTGCGGGCGCGGCTGATCCCGATCAGCGCGCCGCCCGGCGCGATCGACGTGTGCGGCACCGGCGGCGACGGGCAGCATACGCTCAACGTCTCCACCGCGGTCAGCCTGGTGGTAGCCGCATGCGGCGTGCCGGTCGCCAAGCACGGCAACCGCGCCGCCTCGTCCAAGGCGGGCGCGGCGGACACGCTGGAGGCGCTGGGCCTCGACATGGAACGCGCCGGCGCGCAGGCGGAGGCGACGCTGGCGGAAGTCGGCATCTGCTTCCTGTTCGCCGGCAACCACCATCCGGCGATGAAGCGCATCACCCCGATCCGCCGCCGGATCGGCCGGCGCACGATCTTCAACCTGATGGGGCCGCTCGCCAACCCCGCGCATGTCACGCGCCAGCTGATCGGCATCGCCCGCCCCGATTACGCGCCCATCTATGCCGAGGCGCTGGCGCAGCTCGGCAGCGACGCGGCGGCGGTGGTCGCGGGCGAGGAAGGGCTGGACGAAATCTCCGGCGCGGGCGCGACGCGGATCGAGGTGGTCGGCGACGTGCCGCTGCCCGCGCGGATCGTGCCCGAGGATGCCGGGGTCGCACGGCATCCGACCATCGCGATCCGTGGCGGCGATCCGGCCTATAACGCGCTGGCGCTGCGCCGGCTGCTGCTGGGGGATACGGGGGCGTATCGCGACGCGGTGTTGCTCAACGCCGCCGCCGCGCTGGTGCTGGCGGGCAAGGACGCCGACCTGCGCACGGCGGCGGCGCGCGCGGCGGCGGCGATCGACAGCGGCGCGGCCAATACCCTTCTCGACCGCTGGATCGCCTGGACATGACCATCCTCGCCGACATCTGCGCCACCAAGCGCGACGAGGTGCGCCAGCGCCGCGCCGCGACAGGCACGTCGGAACTGGCCGCGCGCGCGGCGGCGCAGGGCGCGCCGCGCGGCTTCCGCGCCGCGCTGGACGCGGGCGTGGCGGCCGGCCGCCACGCGCTGATCGCCGAGATCAAGAAGGCCAGCCCGTCCAAGGGGCTGATCCGCGCCGATTTTGATCCGCCCGCGCATGCGCGTGCCTATGCGGAGGGCGGTGCGACCTGCCTGTCGGTGCTGACCGACGCGCACTATTTTCAGGGGCATGAGGAGTATCTGGTCGCGGCGCGCGCGGCGTGCGAGCTTCCGGTGTTGCGCAAGGACTTCACGGTCGACCCGTGGCAGGCGCTGGAGGCGCGCGCGATCGGCGCCGATGCGATCCTGCTGATCGTCGCCGCGCTGGATGACGCCTGCCTCGCGGAATGCGAGGCGGCGGCGATCGAACAGGGACTGGACGTGCTGGTGGAGGTCCACGACCGCGACGAAATGGATCGCGCCGCGCGGCTGCGCTCGCGGCTGATCGGGGTGAACAACCGCGATCTGCGGACCTTCGCGGTCGATTTCCGGCGCACCTACGCGCTGATGGATCATGCGCCCGACGGCTGTACGTTCGTCGCGGAGAGCGGCCTGTCGACGCGCGCCGACCTGGACGAGCTGGCGGCGCATGGCGTGCGTTGTTTCCTGATCGGCGAGGCATTGATGCGGCAGGCGGACGTCGCCGCCGCGACCCGCGCGCTGGTCGGCTGAGGTGACGGCGCTCACGCACCTTGATGCCGATGGCGCCGCGCACATGGTCGATGTCGGCGACAAGCAGCCGACGCGCCGCGAGGCGGTGGCGACCGGGCGCATCACGATGACCGCCGCGGCGCTCGCCGCGATCCGTGCCGGCGCGGTGAAGAAGGGCGACGTGCTGGCGGTGGCCCGCGTCGCCGGGATCATGGCGGCAAAGCGGACCAGCGAGCTGGTCCCGCTGTGCCATCCGCTGCCGATCACGCGCGTGTCGCTGGACCTGGCGATCGAGGACGACGCCATCCGCGCCACCGCCACCATCGCCACCGATGGCAAGACGGGCGTGGAGATGGAAGCGCTGACCGCCGTCTCGGTCGCGCTGCTGACCGTCTACGACATGGCCAAGGCGATCGACCCGCGGATGACGATCGGTGGCGTGACGCTGCTGGAGAAGCGCGGCGGGCGTTCCGGGGACTGGCGCGCCTGATGGCGGCGCTGCTGCCGGTCGCCGAGGCGCAGGCGCGCGTGCTGGCGCTGGGCACGCCGGTGGAGCGGGTCGAGGTGCCGTTGTTCGAGGCGCTGGGGCGATGGGCGACCGCGCCGGTGATCGCCGGGCGGACGCAGCCCGCACGCGACCTGTCGGCGATGGACGGCTATGCGCTGCGCTTCGCCGACCTGCACGCACCGCTGACGGTGATCGGCGAGAGCGCGGCCGGCGCCCCCTTCCCCGGCACGGTCGCGCGCGGCGAGGCGGTGCGGATCTTCACCGGCGCGGCGTTGCCGGCGAGCGCCGACACCGTGCTGGTGCAGGAGGAGGCGCGGCGCGACGGCGCGGCGTTGTTCCTGGCCGGCGACGGGCCGGCGCATGCCGGCCGCAACGTCCGCCCGCGCGGGCTGGATTTCACGCAGGGCGACGTGCTGGTCGCGGCCGGCGAGCGGCTGACGGCGGCGCGACTGGCGGTCGCGGCGACCGGCGGGGTGGCGCGCGTGTCGGTCGCGCGGCCGGTGCGCGTGGCGCTGGCCGCGACCGGCGACGAACTGGTCGAACCCGGCACGCCGGGCGACGCGCTGCCCGAATCGAACCGGCTGCTGCTGCGCGCGCTGCTCGCCGGCATGGGCGTCGAGATCGTCGATCTGGGGATCCTGCCCGACCGCCTCGCGCCCTTGACCGAGGCGTTCGCGACCGTCGACGCCGATGTGCTGGTCACCACCGGCGGCGCGTCGGTCGGCGATCATGATCTGGTGCGCCCGGCACTGGTGGCGGCCGGGATGACGCTCGATTTCTGGCGGATCGCGCTGCGGCCCGGCAAGCCGATGCTGGCAGGGCGACGCGGTACGCTGGCGGTGGTCGGGTTGCCGGGCAATCCGGTGTCGGCGTTCGTCACCGCGCTGCTGTTCGTCCGGCCACTGGTGGCGCATCTCGCCGGCGCGGCGCGGCCGTTCCCGGCGGTGGCGGGCGCGATCCTCGGCGAAGACCTGCCCGCCAATGGCGAACGCAGCGATTATCTGCGTGCGGAGGTGCGCGAGGGGCGGGTGTACGCCTCGACGATCCAGGACAGTTCGATGCTGCGCACGCTGGCGCGATCGACGTGCCTGATCGTGCGCCCGCCCCATGCCGCGCCCGCGCGCGCCGGCGACTCGGCGGAAGTCCTGATGATCGCTTGACGGACGGCGCTATGTTCCATAAAGGTTCGCAATCCGTTCACGACGAAAGAGCCGGAACATGCTGACGCGCAAGCAGCACGAGCTGATCTGCTTCATTGAAGATCGTCTGGCCGACACCGGCGTGTCACCCTCGTTCGAGGAGATGAAGGACGCGCTGGAGCTCAAGAGCAAGTCCGGCGTCCACCGGCTCATCAGCGCGCTGGAGGAACGCGGCTACCTGCGCCGCCTGCCCAATCGCGCGCGCGCGCTGGAGGTGCTGAAGGCGCCGGAACGCGGCGGCGAGGCGCGACGCGCGACCCCGGCCTCGGTGAAGCGCGTGGTGCCCGAGCCGGCGAACGACGTGGTGGAGATCCCGCTGCACGGCCGCATCGCCGCGGGTGTGCCGATCGAGGCGTTCGAGGGGTCGACGATGCTGCCGGTCCCCGCCGCGCTGCTGGGCGCGGGCGAGCATTTCGCGCTGGAGGTGGCAGGCGATTCGATGGTCGAGGCCGGGATCCTCGACGGCGACTACGCGCTGATCCGCCGGCAGGAGGTCGCGCGCGACGGCGAGATCGTGGTGGCGCTGATCGAGGACAGCGAGGCGACGCTCAAATATTTCCGCCACGAAGGCGCGATGATCCGCCTCGACCCCGCCAACCGCGCCTATGATCCGCAACGCTATGCACCCGCGCAGGTGCGCGTGCAGGGCAAGCTGGCGGGATTGCTGCGCCGCTATTCGTGAACACGGACGGCGGGAATATCCGCTCGAAAGGATGATCGCCGCGAGGCGAGGCGAGCGTCGCCGAGCGATCCCGTATCCGGTGTGGATTGCCCGAGATCGCGCTGTTGTGATGGTCGTGTTGGCGGCGCCATGGCGCCCCTCCGTTCGCCTGGCGGACGGCAGCACCACCGCGCCCGATCGACATCGGCGAACGGACGCGACCGCGCATCGCCGGCACCGAGCGTGGGAGCGTGGGAGCGTGGGAGCGCCGGCATTGGCGGGACCGGGACGGGCGTTCAGTTCGCTCTCCGCGCGTCAGCGAACGGGCGCGGCGGTGCGCTCGCGGAGCATCGGCGCGGGCCGTGCTTCCGGCGATGGCGGGCGCCGCACCCCTGACGCGCCATCGCCCGCCGCCAGAACCCATGGGTGCGCGTCGCCGGGCGTGCGCACCGTCTCCACCCTGCCCCTCGCGAAGCTCACCGCCACCCCGCCGCTGCGCGCCAGCGTCGTGCGATCCAGCGTCAGCCAGCGGGCGCGGCAGCCGCGCGGCAGGCGGCGGTCGCTGACCACGACATCCGCCCGCCGGCACAAGGGCGTCAGTTGCCGCACCGGCACGAGATAGGCGCTGCGCGTCGCCAGTATCCGCCATGTCCGGCCACCGGCGCGCCGTTCCAGCCAGCACAGGTCGCGGTTGCAGCGCGCGGCGGATGTCGCGCTGAGCAGCGTCGGCTCGCCGTCCAGCCCGCCGGCCGCGGCGAGCAGGTCGCGCATATAGTCGCCGGTGCGATCGCGCAGGATCGCCAGCCGCCCGTCGTCCCCGCGCAGCGCGAGGTGGCGGCCGTCGCCGGTGACGATCAGGTCGGGTGCCGGCGTGGCCAGCGTCCACAGCGCGCCCGCCGCCGCCGGCACCAGCCCGGCATAGCGCCAGCGCGTCCGCCATATCGCCAGCCACAATCCGCCGCCGACCATCGCGGCAAAGGCGCCATGGGGCATCACCGGCAGCGCGGTCACCGCGCCGGGTGCACCCGCGACCAGCCGCGCCAGCCACAGCAGCGCGTCGATCGCCGCGCCGGCGATCCACCACGCCGGCCCGCCCATGCCGAGCGGGTCGAGCAGCAACGCCAGCGCCTCCGCCGGCATGACAATGAAGGTGGTGAGCGGGATCGCGACGATATTCGCCAGCGCCCCGTACAGCCCGGCCTGATGGAAGTGGAACACCGCGATCGGCATCAGCGTCAGTTCCACCGCGATCCCGGTCAGCAGCAGCGAGGCGAACGATCGCGCCAGCCTGATCGCCGCCGCCTCGTCGCGGGGCGCGAACGCGTCGCGCACGCGCGGATGTTCGTACAGCACCACGATCGCGGTGACCGCGGCGAAGGATAGCTGGAAGCTCGCCCCGACGATCGACTCGGGCCAGGCGAGCAGCACCACCAGCGCGCCCACCGCCACCAGCCGCAGCGTCAGCGCCTCGCGCCCCAGCGCCAGCGCAGCCAGCACCATCAGCGCGGCCACGCAGCTGCGGATCGTCGGCACCTGCCCCCCGGTCAGCCACGTATAGCCGATCGCCGCCGCCGCCCCAGCCGCCGCCGCGACCAGCGGCAGGCGTCCCGTCAGCGCCAGTCGCGGCGACAGCGCGAACAGGCGCAGCGTCAGCCACATCACCAGCCCGACCGCCGCGGTAATGTGCAGCCCGCTGACCGACAGCAGGTGCGCGAGGCCGGCGCGGCGCATCGCCTCGGCATCGGGTTCGGCGATCGCGCCGGTGTCGCCGGTGGCGAGCGCGGCGGCGATCCCGCCCGCGCTGCCGGTCAGCCGCGCCTCGATATGCGCCGTCAACGCCGCGCGCACGTCGCCACCAGCCGGCTCCCCGGCGCCGACCACCGCCACCGGCGCGAACCCGCGCCCGCTCGCCCCCAGCCCGGCGAACCACGCCACCCGCGCGAAATCATAGGCGCCGGGGACGGCGGGCGGCGCGGGCGGCATCAGCCGCGCACGCAGCCGGATCGTCGCACCGCGTGTCACGCCCGCCGGCATCCGCTCCGCATCGAGGTTGACGCGGATCCGCCGCGGCGCGGGCGTCACCGCCGCGTCCCAGCGGCGCAGCGCCAGCGTGACGCGCACCAGCCGGCGCGCGGGCAGCGGCTCGACGCGCTCCACCCGCCCCTCCAGCGTGGCGATGACCGGACGGGCCAGGACCGGGGCGGCGACCCGCTCTGCCCGCCACCATGTCATGCCGGTCCCGAGCGCGAAGGCGACCGCCACCGCCGCGACCAACGCCGGCGCGCGCCCGCCGCGCGCCGCCGCCAGCGCGGCCATCGCCAGCGCCAGCGCCGCCAGCAGCGCGATCGCCCAGTTGCGTGCGTCGGGCAGCACGAACCACGCCGCCGCACCCGCCCCCCATGCCACCGGCACCCACAGGACAAGCTGATCGCGCTCGGCCTCCAGCCGCCGCTCGACCGCGGCATGTGTCAAAGCAATGCACCGCCGCGCACCTGTTTGAAGCGCGGACGATGCTTTGCTAGAGGCGGGCGCGGCTGAACTGGCCATCCGAATTTCCAGCCTGGGAGCAAGCGCGCTTGAGCGCAACCGAGAAAACCGAGCAGCCGGGCGCCGGCGCCGTCGTCACCCGCTTCGCCCCGTCGCCGACGGGCTTCCTGCACCTGGGCGGCGCGCGCACCGCGCTGTTCAACCTGCTCTACGCGCGCCACCACGGCGGCACGTTCCGGCTGCGCATCGAGGATACCGACCGCGCGCGCTCCACGCAGCCGGCGATCGACGCGATCCTGGCCGGGATGCGCTGGCTGGGACTCGATTGGGACGGCGAGGAGGTCTATCAGTTCGCGCGCGCCGGGCGGCACGCCGCGGTCGCGCAGGCGATGGTCGAGAACGGCCATGCCTATCGCTGCTATCTGACGCCCGGGGAACTGGACGCGATGCGCGCCGAGGCGCAGGCGGCGAAGAAGCCGCTGCGCGTCCGCTCGCCGTGGCGCGACGGCGGCGGCGAGGCGCGCGACGGCCAGCCGTTCGTGGTCCGGCTGCGCGCGCCCACCGAGGGCGCGACGACGATCGAGGACCGCGTGCAGGGCCACGTTACGGTGCAGAACGCCGAGCTGGACGATCTGGTGCTGCTGCGCTCCGACGGCACACCGACCTATATGCTGGCGGTGGTGGTCGACGACCACGACATGGGCGTGACGCACGTCATCCGCGGCGACGACCATCTGAACAACGCCTTCCGCCAGTTGCCGATCTACCGCGCGATGGATGCGATCGAGGGTGGCTGGCCCGACCCGGTCTATGCGCACATCCCGCTGATCCACGGCAGCGACGGCGCGAAGCTGTCGAAGCGCCACGGCGCGGTCGGGATCGAGGCGTATCGCGACGAACTGGGCATCCTGCCCGAGGCGCTCGACAATTACCTGCTGCGGCTCGGCTGGGGGCATGGCGACGACGAGATCATCACGCGCGAGGATGCGATCCGCTGGTTCGATCTGGATGCGGTCGGCAAGTCGCCGAGCCGGTTCGACCTGAAGAAGCTGGAGAACCTCAACGGCCATTACATCCGCGCCGCCGACGATGCGCGACTCGCGGGGCTGGTGGCGGAACGGCTCGACCTGGATCATGACGATACCCGGCGTTCGATCCTGCGCGCCGCGATGCCGGCGCTGAAGCCGCGCGCGGCCAATATCAACGAATTGACGGAGGCCGCCGGTTTCCTGTTCGCCACGCGCCCGCTGGCGGTGGACGAGGCGGCGGCGCCGTTGCTGTCCGGCGAGGCACCGTCGCTGCTCGCGCGCCTGCACGCGGCTCTTGACGCAGTGCACAACTGGGATACGGAGGCCACCGAAGCGGCGGTGCGCCGCGTGGCCGAGGATGCGGGCGTGAAGCTCGGCCAGGTCGCGCAGCCACTCCGCGTCGCCCTCACCGGCCGCAAGACGTCGCCGGGCATCTTCGACGTACTCGTCCTTCTAGGGCGCGATGAAAGCCTGGCCCGCATCGCGGACCACATGCCCGCCCGGCGGGACTGACAGGAGAAGATCATGACCGAATCCGCCAAAGTATCGCTCGCGGGCAAGGACCTCGACTATCCGGTCCTCTCGGGCTCCGTCGGTCCCGACGTGGTCGACATCCGCAAGCTGTATGGCCAGACCGGCGCGTTTACCTACGATCCGGGCTTCACTTCCACCGCATCGTGCCAGTCGAAGCTGACCTATATCGACGGTGACGAGGGCGTGCTGCTGCATCGCGGCTATCCGATCGGCGAGCTGGCCGAGCAGTCCAGCTTCATGGAGGTGTGCTACCTGCTGCTGAACGGCGAGCTGCCCGACCAGAGCGAGCTGGACAGGTTCACCCACACGATCACCCGCCACACGATGGTGCACGAGCAGCTCGCGCAGTTCTTCCGCGGCTTCCGTCGCGACGCGCACCCGATGGCGATCATGTGCGGCGTGGTCGGCGCCCTGTCGGCCTTCTATCACGATTCGACCGACATCCACGATCCGCAGCAGCGCATGATCGCGTCGCACCGGCTGATCGCGAAGATGCCGACGATCGCGGCGATGGCGTACAAGTACAGCGTCGGGCAGCCGTTCCTGTATCCGGACAACTCGCTCAGCTACACCGGCAATTTCCTGCGCATGACCTTCGGCGTGCCGGCGGAGCCCTATGTGGTGAACCCGGCGGTGGAGAAGGCGATGGATCGCATCTTCATCCTGCATGCCGATCACGAACAGAACGCCTCGACCTCCACGGTGCGGCTGGCCGGATCGTCGGGCGCGAACCCGTTCGCCTGCATCGCGGCGGGCATCGCCTGCCTGTGGGGTCCGGCGCACGGCGGCGCGAACGAGGCGGCGCTGAACATGCTGCACGAGATCGGCACCCCCGATCGCATCCCCGAGTTCATCGCGCGCGCCAAGGACAAGAACGATCCGTTCCGTCTGATGGGCTTCGGCCACCGCGTCTACAAGAACTACGATCCGCGCGCGACCGTGATGCAGAAGACGGTGCGTGAGGTGTTCGAGGCGCTGAACGTGCAGGATCCGCTGTTCGAAACCGCGCTGCGGCTGGAGGAGATCGCGCTGAACGATCCCTATTTCGTCGAAAAGAAGCTGTTCCCGAACGTCGATTTCTATTCGGGCGTGATCCTGTCGGCGATCGGCTTCCCGACCAGCATGTTCACCGTGCTGTTCGCGCTGGCGCGCACCGTCGGCTGGGTGGCGCAGTGGAACGAGATGATTACCGATCCCGACCAGAAGATCGGCCGTCCGCGCCAATTGTACACCGGCCCGACGCAGCGCGCGTACCTGCCGGTCGACCGGCGCTGACGCCCGGCACATGCGCCTCCGACCGGTCCTGATGGTGGTCGGCGTGCTCGCCACGCTGACCGGGCTGCTGTGGATCGGCCAGGGGCTGGGATATGTGAACTGGCCGCGCTCCAGCTTCATGCTGGGGCGCGCCATGTGGGCCGATTACGGCACCGGATTGTCGGTGTTCGGGCTGCTGCTGATCCTGCTCGCGCGGCGGCTGCGCTAGGCGGGATCGACGTCCGGCCCGGCGGCGACCGGCGATTGGCTTCAACCGCGAAGCGGTCGCGCGCGGTACGATGACGCTGCTTCGGCCTGACCGGACACCGCGCTAGACGGCGGCGGGCAGCGACAGCGTGAAGCAGGCGCCCCGCCCCACCTCGCTCTCCACGGTCAGCAGCCCCTGCATCGCCTGCGCCAGCCGTCTGGCGATATACAGGCCCAGGCCGTTGCCGTCCGGGTCGCTGGTGTCGCCGCGCGTGAACTTCTCGAAGATGCGCGCCTGATCGCCGGGCGCGATCCCCGGCCCCTGATCGCAGACGACCAGCCGCACCTGTCCATCACGCCGCTTCAGTCGCAGCCGCACATTGCCGCCCCGCGGCGAATAGCGCACCGCATTGCCCAGCAGGTTGACGACGATCTGCAACGCGCGGCGATATTCGCCGATCGCGATGGCGGATGCGTCGTCGGGCAGGGGCGCGATCGTCACGCCCCGCTCCGCCGCCACCGCCGCCAGCAGGCCGGAGGCGGCCCGCGCCACCTCGCCCAGGTCGATGCGGTCGCGCGCGGTGGTGAAATCGGGGCGTTCGATCGCTTCCATGTCGACCAGATCGTCGACCAGCCCGAGCAGATGCCGTCCGGCGCTGGCGATATCGCCCGCATAATCGACGTAGCGCGGATCGAGCGTCCCGTCGCCCGCCGCGCGGATTTCCTCCGCGCGCGCGATGATGCTGCCCAGCGGCGCGCGCAGGACGCGGTGGAGGCGCGCGTTGAAGGCATCGCCGCGCTCGCCGGACGTGTCGGCCGCCCCGTCCGCGAAGGTGCCGCCGACGAACCCGGCGAAGCCGCCGGCCGCATCGCGGCGCACGGTGCCGGCCAGCAGAACGCGCCGCCCGTGGCCGCGCAGCGTGGCCGCCTGTTCGCAAAAGCCGCACGCGGTCGCCATCGCCTCGATCAACGGCATCGCGCCCTCCGGCGAGGCTTCCAGCACGAACAGCGCGGTGAGCGGGCCACCAAGCGACGTCACCGCGTCCACACCGTGCCGCGCCGCGGCCGGGGCGATGCGGGTCAGCCGCAGCGCGGCGTCCACTTCCCATTCCCAGTCCGCGCCCGGCGGCGGCGCGACGGCGGCGAGCATGCCGGGCGCGGCGGCCCGCGCCGGCCGCTCGCCGCGCAGCGCGGCCGCCAGCGCCACGGTGCCGTCGTCGCCGGGGATCGCGCGGACGTACCAGTCGCCGTCGCTGCGCTCGTCGGCCAGCGTGACGGTGCGCGCGATGGCGACGCGCAGCCCGCGCGCGATCCGCACCAGCGTCGCCAGCGGCGCGAGCGCCAGCGCCGCCCCGGGGCGGCCGGCGGCGCGGTCGTTCAACGCCGCGAACACCGCATCGGCGCTGAGCAGCCCGCCGTCGCGATCGACCAACGCGTGGAAATGCCGGTTCATGGCGGCGGCTGACGGGTCAGGGCCCGCATCGCGCGACGGAAGTCGCGCGGCAGCGCCAGCGCCGCCACCGCCTGCGTTGCCGACGCGGGCGAAAGCGCCGCCAGGTCGTCCTGCATCGCGATCAGCGTGTCCAGATCGCGCTCGCGATCGGCCTCCGCCAGAAGGAAGCCGATCCGCGCGATCGCGTCGCGTGGCACGCCCGCCGCGCGCAGCGCCAGCCACAGCCGGTCGCTGGCCGAATCGAGCACCAGTGCGCGCGCCTCCGCCGCCTCGATCGCCAGCGCCTGCGCCAGCAGCGCGACGAACAGCGTCGTGCGCGCACTCTCCAGCGCGCGCAGCAGCAGGTCCGCGAGATCCTCCGTCGCCGGCACCAGCGCGGTCGCCAGCCGCGCCGCGACGTCGCCGATGTGCTCCACCCCGCGGTGCGCGCCGATGCAGCGCTGCGCGGCGTCGCACAGCGCGCGGTCGCTCTCGGGTTCGCCCGCGCGCCCCATCCGCTCGCGCAGCGCCGCCGCCACCCACCAGGTGAGGCGATGGTGCAGCACCGGCGGGAGCGCGGCGCAACGCTCGCCGGCGTTCCGCCACCGCCGCCCATCAGCCGCCAGATAGCCGGCCGCGAGCTGCCGCAACTCGGGATCGGCGCTGTCGGTCAGCGTCGTCAGCAACGTCGCCCCGGCATCGGGCGCGCGCAGCAACACCAGCGATTCGTCGAGCAGGTCGACGCGCGCCTGCGCGATCAGTTCGCCGATCAGCTCGGCATCGCGCATCAGCCCGGCATCGAGCAGTCGCGGCCAGGCCAGCGCGTGGTTCGATTCGAGCGACGCCGCCTGCGCCGCCAGCCCGCGCGCGGCGAGCGCGCGGCCGGCGTCGCCGGCGACCTGCCGCTCGATCGCCTCCACCGTCGTTTCCGCCAGCCGCAGCACCGTCGAGCGCGTACGATCGTCCAGCCGCCCGGGTTGCGAGAGGAAGATGTCCTCCACCGCCACCGCCAGCCGCGCCTCGGCCGCACGCTCGGCATTCTCCCAGCGCGCCGGGTCGTCCGGCGCGGACGCGTGGGGAAAGGTGGCGGACATGGGAATGTGTGTAGCCCGGCTTCGTTAAACCGGCGCTAACGCTCGATCCCCGCGGGCCGGCTACGTCCGGCGCAACCGTTCCACCGCCGCGACCAGCGTCGCGGTGGCATAGATCCCGACGGCGGCGATCCCGGTCGTCGGATAGCCGAGCAGCGCGAACGGCGTCAGCAGCGCCAGATAGGCCGGCGCCACCCCCCACCACAGGCGGCGCGCGGTGGCGCTCGCGGCGCGCTCCCCCACCCCGCCCGCGACCAGCGCCGCCAGCGCCAGCAGGCGCGCGGTGGCGGTCGCCGCCTGCGCATCGACGACATGCGCCAGCAGCAGGATCGCCAGCGCCGGCGCCAGCAGGATCGCCGCGCGGTTGACGCGCAACAGCGCGGGTTCGTCGCGGAACAGCGCCAGCGCCCCGGTCAGTTCGGCGGCCAGCACCCCGGCCAGCACCGCGGCCAGCCCCGTGCCGGTCAACCCGGCGCCGATCGTCACCAGCCCGGCGACCATCGCCACGCCCGCTCCGGCGCTGCACGCCTCCGTCCCGATGCCGCGCCGCGCGATCTGCGGGATCGCCAGCCGCGCGAGCGGGCGGAGCACCAGCCGTTCGAACCAGCTCGGCCGCACCGCCATCGACGCGGACAGCACCGCGCGGCCGCGCTCCTCCAGCGCGGCGGCGCGGCGCTCGATCCCGTGTCCCAGATCCCTGCCGTCCAGCCGCAGCATGACGTGGCGCGCCCCGGCCTGTTCGGCGGCGTGCAGCAAGGTGGACTGAACGTCGTAATCGTCGGGCAGCCGCGCGGCGTCGGCGACGCGCGACGCGGCGATCTTCGCGACGCCGGCCCAGGCGGCCCCGCCGCCGACCCGCTCGAACAGCGGCGACGCCTCGCCGCCGGGCACGACCAGCAGCGCGTCGCCCGGCTCGCCGGCCAGCGTGCTCACCACGCCTTCGGTGGTGACCAGCCCGTCGGCGACCATCACCACGCGCGCCAGCGGATGGAGCTTCGCCAGCGCGTCGGCGGCGCTGCGCACCGTGTCCACCGCCACCCCGCGCCGCCCGATCCGCGCCAGCGCGCCGATCAGCTCCGGTGTCAGCCGCGAGACCACCACCACGATCTGCGCCGCGTCGCACGCCAGCAGCAGCCGCGCCTGATATTCGATCAGCGTCGCGGCCGCGAACGGCAGCGTCGCGGCAAGCATGCCCGAGCGATCCTCCGCCTCGTGCGTCGCGAATAACAGGCCAGCCAGCATGGTTGCGGCTGTTAGGGTTCGCGCCGGGCAGTGGCAATAACCGTGACGCGCCCGCCGCTTGCGCCGAACCGAGCCGCGTCGTCGCCGCAAACCCGCTTCCCGCACGCGGCAAACATGATACACCCGGGCCATGAACGGGGGGCCGTCTTCCATTTTCGACATTCGACCGGCTGGCGCGGACGCGCCGGCATCGCATTCTGTTTCGACGTTTTCGGAGCCGCGACTGTACGTGACCGATCCCGTCTTTTCCGACGACGCCGGCATGGCGGAGCCGCTGCGCCGCCGCATGATCCTGGGCTGGGTGGCGGTGGCGCTGGCGTTCGGCTGGGTGGCGCTGCTGCTGTGGGTCGCGCGCGATGCGCTGGCCGATATGCCGCCGCTGGCGCTGGCGCAGTTCGGTGCCGCCGCGGCGGCGGTACCGGCGCTGGCCGGGATCATCTGGCTGCTCGGGCTGCGCACCAGCGATGCGGAGGCGCGGCGTTTCGGCGCGACCGCGCGCGCGATGCGGATCGAATCGGCGGCGCTGGAGGGCGCGGTGGCGACGCTGGGCGAGGAGATCGAGGAGCGCCGCACCGCTTTGGCCGAGCAGGTGCGGCTGCTGACCGCGCTGGGCGAGGCGGCGACCGCGCGGCTGGCGACGATCGGTGACGATCTGTCGGTGGAGATCGGCCGCGCCGACGCGCAGGCGCGCGCGCTGTCGTCCTCCGCCGGCCAGGCGCAGGAACAACTCGCCGCGCTGCTCGCGTCATTGCCGCGCGCGGAGGCGGAGACGCGCACGCTGGCCGAGACGATCGACCAGGCCGGGCTGGTGGCGTGCGAACATACCGCCGCGCTGGACGCGCAGGTCGCGGCGCTGGCGGCGCGCGGGCGCGACGCGGAGGTGATCGCGGGCGGCGCGGCCGAGAAGCTGGCCGCCTATATGCAGCGGATGGAGGCGACCAGCGCCACCGCCGGCCTGCGGCTGGAGGCGGTGACATCCGACGCGGCCGTGGCGGTCGACGCGCTGCTCAGCCGTACCGCGCTGGCGATCGACGAATCACGCAAGGGCATCGTCGCGCAGGGCGAGGCGATGGTGGCGATGGTCGGTGCCAGCCAGACCGCGCTGGACCATGCCGCGCGCGGCAGCGCGGAGGCGCTGGCGGAGCGGATCGCGGCGGTCGAGGTGGTGATCGAACGCATCGCCGCGCGGCTCGATGCGCAGCGCGGGCTGGGCGAGACGCTGTTCGGGACGCTGGACGAGGCGATCGAGCGCGCCGGGACGCGCTTCGACACCTTGCACGCGCAGGGGACCGAGCGCAGCCGGCAACTGGCCGCGACGATCAGCGCGCTTCAGGCATCGACCGAGGCGCTGGTCGCCGCGATCGACACCGGCAACGGATCCGCGGAGCGCACGATCGCGACCACCGAGAACCTGCTGGTCGCGCTCGACGCCGCCGCGCGCGAGATGGACGAGACGATGCCGGACGCGATCGCACGGCTGGAAACCCGCGTCGGCTCCACCAAGCAGGTGATCGTCGCCGCGAAGCCCGAACTGCTCGCGCTGGTCGCCGCGGCGGAGAGCACGCACGACGCGATCGAGGCGGTGGCGCAGGTGGTGGCCGATCAGCGCCGCACCGTGGAGACGCTCACCGCGCGGCTCAGCGAGGGGCTGGAACACGGCCGCACGCAGGCCGGGCTGATCGGCGAGGCGGTGCAGGACGCCACCCGCCGCGCCGACGATCTGGCCGAGGAGGCAGCGCCGCGCCTGCTGGAAGCGCTGCTGCGCGTGCGCGAAACGGCCGCCGCGGCCGCCGACCATGCGCGCGAGGCGCTGTCGCGGGTCATTCCCGAGGCGGCGGACGCGCTGGAGAGCGCCGGGGTTGCGGCGCTCAACCGCGCGGTGGAAAGCGGCATCCAGCGGCAGGTGGAGCAGGTCGCGCAGATCGCCGAAACCGCGGTCAGCGCCGCCGGGCGCGCGGGCGAGCGCCTGCAGGCGCAGCTCGACGGGATCGAGGCGACGATCGCGCTGATCGACCAGCGGCTCGAGGAGGAGCGCGCCGCCGGCGAGGAGAATGACCGCGACACGTTCGCGCGGCGCGCCTCACTGCTGATCGAATCGCTCAACTCGGCGTCGATCGACCTGACCCGCACCTTCGCACCGGAAATCTCCGACAGCGCATGGGCCGCCTATCTGAAGGGTGATCGCGGCGTCTTCACGCGCCGCGCGGTGCGGCTGCTGGACGGCAGCGAGCAACGCGACGTCGCGCGGCTGTACGACGACGACGCGGGGTTCCGCGAACAGGTCAACCGCTACATCCACGATTTCGAAGCAATGCTGCGCACGATCCTGGCGCAACGCGACGGCTCGCCGCTGGGCGTGACGTTGCTGTCGTCCGACATGGGCAAATTGTACGTGGCGCTGGCGCAGGCGATCGAACGACTGCGGTGAGGCGTCGGTCGGCGACCCGCGCCAGAGCGGTTCCTGACCAGAGCGAACCATCGTCATCGCCCGTTGGAAGACCGTTTCGCAGCGCGGCGGTTTTCGTTCGCGCGGCGTTGCTGGCCGGTGACGATGCGTGCGGATCGCTCCCCCGCACGCCCCGCCGCAACGAAATCACCGCCATGCCGGTAATCCCATCTGAACGGAGTCCGGCCTGCGACGAGGCGGGGCTTGCCGACGCCTCGCCGCGACGGCGGGACCGGGCGGCCGCGCGCCCGACGATCCTGAACCCGCCGGGACATGCTCACCGGCCACCGCGCGTCACGACGGCAGTTCGCCATCACTCCATGCCTCCCCGGCACGAGCGGGTCACTGCCGCGGCGAGGCGGGCGACCATCAGGCACGACGCTGGTCGCTAGGACCGGAAGCCGCATCAACCGCTCGGCGCAATGGCGCGCACCAGCCGGGTGCGCGCCACCGAAACCCGGGCGGTGTGTCAGAGCCGGCGGTCGCCCGGATAGGCGAAGAGCAGGTCGGCATCCTCGGACGCGTGCAGTTCATCGTCGCCGGTCACCGTCACGCACTCGCCGGCCTTCCACGCCACGCCGCCGACGACCCCCTCGCCGCGGATCGGGACCAGCCATCCCGTCATCCCCTCTGGCAACGCGATCGCGCGCTTGCCGCCAGTCCAGCGCTCCAGCATGAATTTCGGCCCTTCGACCAGGATAGTGCGGCCGGGCTCGACCTCGCCGGGCCGCGGCGGCGCGACATACGGTTCGAGGTCCGCCACCGCCACCCCGTCGTCGAGGTGCAGCTCGCGCGGACGGCCGTAGTCGAACAGGCGATAGGTGGTGTCGGAATTCTGCTGCACCTCGATCAGCGTCAGCCCGGCGCCGATCGCATGGATCACGCCGGAGTGCGAATAATAGAAATCGCCCGCCTTCACCGGCTTCCAGTCCAGCTTGTGCTCCAGGCTACCGTCCTCCGCCGAGGCGCGCAGTTCCTCGCGCGTGATCGGCGCCAGCGGACCGAGCGCGATTGTCGAATCGGGTTCCGCCGCCAGGATCGTCCAGCATTCGTCCTTGCCGCGCGGCAGTCCGCGCTTGTGCGCTTCCTCGTCGGACGGATGGTTCTGCACGGACAGCTTCTCGCTGGTGAACAGATATTTGATGAGCAGCTCGGACTGTTCCGGGTGCGGCGACTGGAACCACACCTCGCCGATCGGCGGCTCGCCGGGCGCGGGATCGGGGAAGCCGGGAAAGAGGTGATGCCGCCCCCACGGCTTCTCGACGCGCTTGGTGGCGAGCAGGGTGGCGGGCATGGATCGATCCTTCGCGTGAGTGGCTGACGAACGCATCAACGCCGCTTCGCTAGCCAGTGTTGCGACCGCGCGAAAGCCGTTGTTCGCAAGCGCCGGTCTACGCTAAGAGCCGAGGCGATGCGTACCCTCCCGTTCCGCCCGCTCCTGTCCCGCCCGCTCGCCGTGGCGCTCGTCGCCGCGCTGGCGCTTCCCGTTGCCGGCTGTGCGGGCGGCGGTGGCCGCAACCGCGCTGACCTGCCCTATGTCGCGCGCGACGTCGGCACGCTCTATTCCGCCGCCAAGCAGCGGCTGGACCAGGGCCGCTACAAGGAAGCCGCGGCGCTGTTCGACGAGGTGGAGCGCCAGCATCCCTATTCGGTGTGGGCGCGGCGCGCGCAGTTGATGGGCGCGTTCAGTTATTATCTCAACAGCGACTATACGCAGGCGATCCAGGGCGCGCAGCGCTTCTTGTCGGTGCACCCGGGCAACCGCGACGCGCCCTATGCCTATTATCTGGTCGCGATGAGCTATTACGAACAGATCAACGACGTCACCCGCGACCAGAAGATCACCGGCCAGGCGCTGGAAGCGCTGGGCGAGCTGATGCGCCGCTATCCCAATACCCGCTACGCCGCCGATGCGCGGCTGAAGCTGGACCTGGTGCACGATCACCTGGCGGGCAAGGAAATGGAGATCGGCCGCTTCTACGAACGGCGGCGGCAATGGCTGGCGGCGACGCTGCGCTTCCGCCGCGTGGTCGATCAGTATCAGACAACCACGCACGCGCCCGAGGCGCTGATGCGGCTGACCGAAACCTATCTGGCGCTGGGCGTGCGCGGCGAGGCCGAGAAGGCGGCGGCGGTGCTGGGCGCCAATTATCCCGGCAGCGACTGGTACAGCCGCGCCTACAAGCTGATGCAGGATTACCCGCCGAAGGCCATCGCGCCGCTGGCACCCGGCGAGCCGGTCGTCACCGTGGCGACGAAGCCCGCGATCCCCGGTGAGGCCACCGCGCCGACGCCGGCGGCCGATGCGCCGCTGCCCAACACGCCGGCGACCACCGGCGGCGACAATCCGTCCGGGACCACCGCGCCGGGCGCGACGCCGGGCGTACCGGCCACCACGCCGGGTGGCGGCGTCTGACCGGATGCCGGCCGCGTGCGCGCGGGGCGGCGGAACAAAAAGAGTAACCCTCCGCGCATTTTGCGGATAAGGAGCGGCTGCCCATGCTGACCGCGCTTGCCATCCGTGACGTCGTGCTGATCGAGGCGCTGGAGCTGGAGTTCGGCCCCGGGCTGGGCGTGCTGACCGGCGAGACCGGCGCGGGCAAGTCGATCCTGCTCGATGCGCTGGGACTGGCGCTGGGGCGGCGCGGCGAAAGCGCGCTGGTGCGCAGCGGCGCGGCGCAGGCGGTGGTGACCGCGACGTTCGACACGCCGCCGGCGGTGGCCGCGCTGCTGGCCGACAACGGGCTGGAGATCGACCCGGGCGAACCGCTCATCATCCGCCGGCTGGTGAAGGCGGACGGCGGCAGTCGCGCCTTCGTCAACGACCAGCCGGCATCGGCGGCGCTGCTGCGCGAGATCGGCGCGATGCTGGTTGAGATCCACGGGCAGCATGACGATCGCGGGTTGCTGGCCGCCGCCGGGCACCGGGCGTTGCTCGACGCCTATGCGCGCGGCGGCGTGCGCGACGTGGCGAGCGCCTATGCGGCGTGGCACGACGCGCGCGCGGCACTGGCGCAGGCGCGCGACAGCATCGCGGCGGCACAGCGCGATCGCGAGTGGCTGGAACATGCGGTGGCGGAGCTGGAACAGCTCGCCGCCGAGCCGGGCGAGGAGGAAGCGCTCGCCGAGCGGCGGCGCACGATGCAGCGCGCCGAGAAGATTGCCGACGATCTGGAGGCGGTGACCACGCATCTGGACGGCGGGTCGGGCGCGCTGACGCATCTGCGTCAGGCCGCGCGCGTGCTGGAGCGGATCGCTGACGACCATCCGGCGCTCGGCGAGGCGCTGGCGGCGGTCGACCGCGCGCTGATCGAGGGCGACGTGGCGGAGGAGAAGCTGCGTGACGCCGCCGCCGCGCTGATGCACGATCCCCGGCGGCTGGAGGAGGATGAGGCGCGGCTGTTCGAGCTGCGCGGCATGGCGCGCAAGCACCGCGTCCAGCCTGACGATCTGGCGGCGCTCGCCGCCGACCTGCGCGGGCGGCTCGACCGGCTCGACGCCGGCGAGCAGGGGCTGGCGAGCCTGGAAGCGGCGGTGGCAACGGCGCGGCGCGACTATGATCGCGCGGCCGGGCGGCTGACCGCGATCCGCACCGAAGCGGCCGCGCGGCTCGATGCGGCGGTGGCGGCGGAGCTGGCGCCGCTGAAACTGGACGCCGCGCGCTTCCGCACCGTCGTCGCGCCGCTCGACGAGGCCGACTGGTCGGCGGCGGGGCGCGACCGCGTGGAGTTCGAGATCGCCACCAACCCCGGCGCCCCCTTCGGCCCGCTGGCGAAGATCGCGTCGGGTGGCGAATTGTCGCGCTTCATCCTGGCGCTGAAGGTCGCGCTGGCCGAGGAAGGCGGAGCCGCGACGATGATCTTCGACGAGATCGATCGCGGTGTCGGCGGCGCGGTGGCCAGCGCGATCGGCGAGCGGCTGGGGCGGCTGGCCGAGACCACGCAGTTGCTGGTGGTGACGCACAGCCCGCAGGTGGCGGCGCGCGGCGCGGCGCACCTGCTGATCGCCAAGGCCAGCGACGGCCGCGTGACCCGCACCGGCGTCCGCCCGCTCGACCCGGCCGGTCGCCGCGAGGAGATCGCGCGGATGCTGTCCGGCGCGACCGTGACCGACGAGGCGCGCGCACAGGCGGCACGGCTGCTGGAGACGGCATAGCGGCGGTCGACGCTCCAGCCGCTCGCCGCTCGCCTCGATCAGCGCATCCCCCACGCGGAGCGCGCCCGTCCCTTCCGTTCGTGCTCAGAGTCCGTTTGAAGACTCGCGGAGGAGCGAGTTTTGCAGGCGGTGCCGGCCCGCTCCCCCTCCCGGCCACCCATCAAGGATACGCTGTGGGTGGCCGGGTGAGGGAGCGCGGATCAGTCCCCGGCGCAATCCCCTCACGGGCGCGACGCAGCGTCGTCCCCCAGCGTCGGCGCGGCGCTGCCCTCCGTCATGCGAACCGGCAGGATGCGGCCGTCGCGCGCATAGCTCACCCGGTCGATCGCCACCTGCCGCTCGCCCGTGAACGGCGCCAGCCCGCGCGGCTGCTCCCAGCGGTGATAGACGATCAGCCAGCGTCCGTCGGGGGCATGCACGAAGCTGTGATGCCCCGGCCCCTTGCGCAGGCGGTCGCTGGTCAGGATCGCGCCGCGATAGCGCCACGGGCCGACCGGCGAGGGCGCGGTGGCGTAATGAACCGAGTAATCGGGGCCATTGAAGCGGCCATGGCTGTACGACAGGTAATAGATGCCGTCACGCTCGTGCATGAACGCGCCCTCGGTGAACAAGCGCGGCGTCGTCACCGGCACCTCGCGCGCCAACGTGGTCATGTCGCGGTTCAGCTCCCACACCCGCAACGTCGCGCCCGCGCTGCCCCCGGCGTAGAGATATGCCTTGCCCGAGCGCGGATCGACGAACACCATCGGGTCGATCGCCTCGAAACCGTTGCCGCCGGTCACCAGCGGGCGGCCGCTGTCGCGATACGGTCCCTCCGGCCGGTCCGCCACCGCGACGCCGATCCGGCTGGGGGTCGGGTTCTGCGGGCCGACCGAATAATAGAGATACCATTTGCCATCGCGCGTCGCGACGCCCGGCGCCCACAGGAAATGCTCGGGCGCGCCATCGGCGCCGATCCATGCGATTTGGTCGCGCCGGATCAGCTCGCCGCGCGGTCGCCATGTCCGCAGGTCGCGCGACGAGAAGGCGCCGAAGCGGTCGGCGGCCCAGCTTCCGCCCGGCCCGCCGGTTGGAAACACCCACATCTCGTCACCGATCATCATCGCATGCGGGTCCGCGCCCTGGAACTGCGGATTGTCGGCAAGCGCGGGCGTCATCGCGCCGGCGAGCAGCAGCGTGGCCGCGATCGTACGGAACATGGTCATGGACGAACTACCCCAGCCGGTCAGAAGCGGAAACGGACGCCGAGCGAATAGGTCCGCTCGATATAGCGCACCTGGAACGGATAGCTGTCGCCCGCGGCGTTATAGTCGCGCTCGGTGCGCACCGGCGTGCCGAGCAGGTTCAGCAGGTCGAAGGCGATCGTGACATTCTCCACCGGGGTGACCGAGGCGGAGAAGTCCATCACACCCAGCGACCGCTGGTACAGCGGCGCCAGGAACCCGGCCTGCAGGTCCTGATATTCGATCACGAACCGCGACCGCCAGTTATAGGCGAGCCGCGCCGAGAACACCGGCCGCTCGTACAGGGCCACCAGGTTGAAGGCGTGTTCGGAAACGCCCGGAAACGGTTGCTGGCCCGCCAGGCGGTTGCGGAAATCGGGCGCGAGTTCGGTCGCGGCGTCGAGATAGGTGTAATTGGCCTGCGCGCCGAACCCGCGCGCCCAGTCAGGCAGCCCGTCCAGATCGAGGAAGCCGGTGAAGGCCACTTCCGCGCCCTGCACCCGCCCCGCGCCGCCGTTGCTGGGCGCGTTGACGCGGCGGTCCGGCGCGCCCGCGATCACGACGTTGGTGGTGCTGCGGAAGATGAAGTTGGTCACGTCGCGGCGGAAGACGCCGGCGGTCAGCGAGCCGGTGGGCGCGAAATACCATTCCAGCGACGCATCGTAATTGTTCGAGCGCAGCGGGCGCAGGTTCGGATTGCCCGAGTTGACCGGCACGAAGCAATTGACCGAATCCACCCCCTCGCTGGCGCAGGCGGTCGGCACGGTGCCGACATTGGCGGACGGGTTCAGGTCGATGAAGTTCGGACGGGTGCGCGTCTGCGTGAAGGCCAGCCGCAACTGAAGCTCCCCGGTCAGCAGCGCGCGCAGGTTCGCGTTGGGCAGATAGTCGGTGTACCGGTTCGTTTGCGCCACCGGACTGAACGCGCCGCTGGTCGCGTCGAACGAATTGCCGCGCACCTGCGTCCGCGTGCCGATCACGCGCAGCCCGATATTGCCCTCGATCGGCACGCCGGCGCCGAACGCATATTTGACCTGGCCATAGCCCGCCCATGCGCGTTCGGAGGCGGTGAACGTCTCCAGATCGTTGAACGCCGGGTCGCCGCTGGTGAAGCCGGCGATGCCGCGCAACGCATCGAGGTTGTCGTAGACGCTGCCGAACGTCGCGCCGGGGAAGACCGTGACCGGCTGGTCGTCGTCGAAGCGGAAGCCGCGCGCGATCGGCCGCATCGTGACCGGCAGGTCCGGGTAGCGCAGCCCGGTCTGGATCAGCGCGGCGTAGCGCTGTCCGTTGTAGCGCGCCGCGTCGCGGGTGTTGAAGCGGATGCCGGCCTGCAACTTGGGCAGGACGTCCAGCCCGGAATCATATTCGGCATCGGCGCGCGCCTGCCAATCCTTGCCGGTGGCGCGGAAATTGGCGTCGTACAGCCCGCGCAGCGCGTAGTTCGACGGATCGGACGCGTCGAAGTTCACGAAGTCGAACACGCCCCCGCCCTGCCCGCGGTCGATGTCGAAGTTGACGTTGCGCACCGGCGAGCTGGCGAAGGCATAGTCGATGTTCGCGCTGTGCTGCGTGTAGCTGCTGTCGGTATAGGCGACGTCGGCGGTCAGCTTCAGCCGCCCCGCCGTCCAGATCGCGCCGCCGGCGAGTTGATAGGTGTCGGTGCGCGCGCGGGTGAAGGCGTCATAGCCATCGGGCGTCGCCGCGCCGGTGACGGTCATGCTCTGCACCGAATTGCCGCCGTCGCGCAGCACCACATTGCTGTACCGCGCACCGTCGCCGAACGTCGGCACGAACAGCCAGTGGTTGCGATCCTCGGCCCGGTAGCCCTGGAACAGCCCGTCGACATAGATTTCGAGCCGGCTCGCGGGCCGCCACTGGAGCGCGGCGTTGACCGACGGGCGCCAGCGGTTGCCGCTGCCGTAGAAGATGCCCTGCCCGTTCGGCCGGGTGAAGCCGGTCGCATCGGCCGGCGCGCCCGGCTCGGGCGTCACGAAACGGTCCACCTCGCGCGTCGCGTCGAGATAGTCGATGTTGGTGATCGCGGCGTTCACCAGCACGCCGATCTCGCCGATCCCGGTGTCCCAGCGATCGCTGACCAGCAGATTGCCGTTATAGTCCAGCCGCTGGCTCTGCTCCCAATGCACGCCGTTCAGCGACCCGGAAAGCTGAAAGCCGTCGAAATCGAACGGGCGCCGCGAGCGCACGTTCACCTGCCCGCCGATCCCGCCCTCGATCAGATCGGCGGTGGAGGATTTGTAGACCTCCAGCGCCTGCACCGCCCCGGCCGGAAAGTCCTGGATCGCGACGAAGCGGTTCTCGGCGGTGAAGATCTCGCGGCCGTTATAGGTGGTGGAAATGTCGGGCAGGCCACGGATCTGCACGCCCGCCGCCTCGCCGGCCGCGCGCGTCACCTGCACGCCCGTCACGCGCGCCAGCGCCGCGGAGGCGGTGACATCGGGCAGCTTGCCGATATCCTCCGCGACGATCGAATCGACGATCCCCTCGGCATTGCGCTTGATGTTCTGCGCCGATTGCAGGCTGCGGCGCAGCCCGGTGACGACGATATCGCCGTCGGTGGTGCCGCCCTGCGTCGCGTCGGCCGGTGCGGCGGGGTCGGCACCGACATCCCCGGCGGCGGGCCTTGGCCGCTCCTGTGCGGCTTGCGCGGCCGCGCCGCCCGTCGCCAGCAGCGCCCATGCCGAAACCGTCGCGCTCAAAGCCCTTTTCACGTCATCCTCCCGGTGGAGCGTGGTCGCCGCCCCTTGCCGCCTGCCGTAACACGACCGGGCGGGGTTTAGGAATTTCCCTGCGTTAGCCTGAACTTAAAAAGATTAGCGCTTGCGTCGCGCTTACCGGCCATCCTACCCATGCGCCACGCCATCAAAGGCAGCGGGAGAGTGGGATGACGAAGCGGCTTGTGCTCGTGCTGGCGGCGGCCGCCGCGCTCACCGCCCCACCCGTCGCCGCGCGCCCGCGCTGGACGGCGGCGCAGGCGGCCGACTGGTACAAGGCGCAGCCATGGCTGCTCGGCGCGAATTACACGCCCGCCTCGGCGATCAACCAGCTTGAGATGTGGCAGGCCGAAACATGGGATCCGCAGCGGATCGACCGCGAGCTGGGCTGGGCGGAGCGGATTGGCATGAACACGATGCGCGTGTTCCTGCACGACCAGTTATGGCAACAGGATCCCGAAGGCTTCCGCCGGCGCATCGACGCGTTCCTGACGATCGCCGCGCGCCACCGGGTGAAGCCGCTGTTCGTGCTGTTCGACAGTTGCTGGGATCCCGATCCCCGGCTCAGGCCGCAGCATCCGCCGATCCCCGGCGTCCACAATTCCGGCTGGGTGCAGGGGCCGGGCCTCCCGGGCCTGCGCGACCGGCGGCGCTACCCGGGCTACAAATCGTATGTGCAGGGCGTGATCGGCGCGTTCCGCGACGACCGCCGCGTGCTCGGCTGGGACGTGTGGAACGAGCCGGACAACGGCGCCGACCAGTATAAGGGACAGGAGGGCAAGGAGCCGCTGGTCCGCGCGCTGCTGGCGCAGGTCTTCGAATGGGCGCGCGCCGCCGATCCGTCGCAGCCGATCACCTCGGGCGTGTGGCAGCACGACGACTGGACGCCGGCCGGCGGCAGGCTGACGCCGATGGAGAAGCTCCAGCTCGGTCAGTCCGACGTGATCTCGTTCCACGACTATAGCTGGCCGGAAACGTTCGAGGCGCGCGTGCGCCAGTTGCTGCCGTACGGCCGGCCGATCCTGTGCACCGAATATTTGGCGCGCGGCAACGGATCGACCTTCGACGGGTCGCTGCCGATCGGGAAGCGCTACAATGTCGCGATGATGAACTGGGGCTTCGTCGACGGCCGCACGCAGACCCGCCTGCCATGGGACAGCTGGAAGAAACCCTATGTGCTGGAGGAACCGACGATCTGGTTCCACGAGGTGTTCCGCAGCGACGGCACGCCGTACCGGCAGGCCGAGACGGACCTGATCCGCCGCCTGAGCACGGCGCCGAAGGAAGTGCCGCCGGGTTCGTGACGCCCCGGTGGCCACCGCCGGCGCGTCGCCTCACTGGCGGGTCGGCGGGGAGGCGTTGACCGGCGCGGGAGCGGACACCGGGCGCAGCGTCTGTTCCTGCGCATCGGGGTCGATGCGGCGGGTGCGCGCCAGCGGCGCCACCGCCACGGAACCACCCGAACGCAGCGCCGCCACGATCGCCTCGATCACCAGCAGGTCCGCCAGGCCTTCCTCGCCGTCCGGCTCGGGCGCGCGGTCGTGCAGGATGCAGTCGGAGAAATATTTCAGCTCGCCGCCGAACTGGTCGGTGGCCTTGTACGTCTCGTGCGATGTCGTGCCGCCGATGGTGCGACGATGCGCCAGCCCCTGTCCGAAGCCGAACGCCGGGTCCATCTGGATCGCCCCCTTCGTGCCCGTGATCGTCAGGTTGTCGGCCCCGTCGGCATAATAGCTGACCGTGAATTGCGCGAGCCGGTCGCCCGGCATCCGCAGCGTCACCGCGAACGTGTCGTCCAGGTCGCCCAGCCCGGCCTCGGGGTGGCGCACGCCGGTCGCGGCGATCACCTCCAGCGGCTCGGCCCCGAACAGATAGCGGATCGCGTTGATCGGATAGGGTGCCATGTCGAACAGCGGCCCCGCCTCGATCCCGCTGCGCGCACGGTGGTTGGCGGGATCGACCATCTGCGTGAAGCACGACGTGAAGGCGATCAGCTCACCCAGTTCCCCCGCGCGGATCCGCCGGATCGCATCGAGCGTCGCCGGCTCGAAATGGAGGCGATAGGCGGTCATCAGCCGCGCCTTGCCGCGCTCCGCCGCCGCGATGATCGCGCGCGCCTTGGCCGACGAGATGTCCAGCGGCTTTTCGCACAGCACGTGGATGCCCGCCTCCAGCGCCGGCACCGCGAACTCGGCATGCCGCCAGTTCGGCGTGGCGAGATAGATGGCGTCGATCTCGCCCGACGCGATCAGCGCGGCGAACTGTTCATAGCCATGCAGGTGCGTCACGCCGTAGCGCTTGCCGAGCATCGCCAGCTTCTCCGGGTCGCCCGACACCAGCGCGGTGATCTCCGAATTGCCGGTGTGCGCGACGCCGGGCATCAGCGCGTCCTGCGCGATGTCGCCCAGGCCGACGATGCCATAGCGGACCTTGCGGCCACCCAGGCCGAGTGCTGACGCGATACTCATGTGATGTGCCTTTCGCCGGACAGGTGCCGCAACCGCGCCACCCGCCCGAATTGTTCCCGGCCGGAACGCCTGCCTCGCGCGATCGTATAAGGGGCCGGCCGCTTACGAAGGATCGACATGGCGCTCACTCCCCGGCTGTCCGGGCAAGTCGCGGCGCGGGCACATCATTCGCCGTCCGCCCGGCTGCTGCAGAAGATCGCGCCGTTCTTCGCCATCGGACAGGTGTCGGGCGGGCCGCTGCTGCTCGCCTCCATCGTCGCGCTGGTGGTCGTCAACTCGCCGCTGGGCGCGTCATGGGCGCGGCTGTGGGACGCCCCGCTGCGTATCAGCTACGGCAGCCTCACCGCCGGGCGGCCACTGGCGGAATGGGTCAACGACGCGCTCATGCCGCTGTTCTTTCTCATCATCGGCACGGAGGTGAAGCGCGAATTCACCAAGGGATCGCTCGCATCGCTGCGCACCGCGTTCCTGCCGGTGGCCGGCGCGGCGGGCGGGCTGATCGTGCCGATCGCGATCTACCTCGCCTTCAACTACGGCACGCCGACGCAGCACGGCTGGGGCGTCGTGGCGGCGATGGACACCGCGTTCAGCCTCGCGATCGTGGCGATGTTCACCACCCGCCTGCCCGCGGCGGTGCGCGCGGTGCTGCTCGCCTTTGCCGCGATCGACGACGTCTTCGGCCTGCTGGTGATCGCGATCGCCTACACGCAGTCGCTCGACTGGTGGTATCTGCTGGCGGCGGGCGCCGCCTATCTGGCGATCGTGGTGCTGCTGCGGCTGCGGCTGGTGTCGTCGGTCGCCTATGTGCTGCTGGGCGTGGCGGTGTGGATCGGGGTGCTCGGGTCGGGCATTCATCCGACGATCGCCGGGGTGGCGATCGGCCTGCTGCTGCCCACCACCTCGCGCCTGTCGGAGCGCCGCTTCGCCAGCCGCGTGCAGCAGCCGGTCGACCGAATCAGACAGGCGCTGGAGGCGGCGGAGGACGCGCCCGATGACGCGCTCGCCGAGCGGGAGCGTGACCGCGCGCAGAGCCAGCTCGGCTATATCCACGAAATGGCGGCGGCCACCGACGAGGCGGCGGAGCGGCTGGTGCGTATCCTGACGCCATGGGTCTCCTACCTGGTGCTGCCGCTGTTCGCGCTGTCCAACGTGCGCATCCATCTGTCGGGCGAGCTGATAGCGGCCGCCGTGCACGCGCCGCTCGCGCTCGGCATCGTCGCCGGGCTGGTGGTGGGCAAGCCGGTCGGGTTCCTGCTGGCCACGTGGCTGGCCACGGTGATCGGGCCGGCGCGGCTGCCCGAGGGCGTGACGTGGCGGATGATCCTGGGGGTCGGCGGCGTGGCGGGAATCGGCTTCACGATCTCGCTGTTCATCGCCGAGCTCGCGTTCGGCGGGTCGGAGGGGACCGAGATGGCGGCGCTGGCGGTGCTGGTGGCGTCGCTGATCTCCGGGGTGTTCGGCTATGCCGTGCTGTGGAGCGCGGCCAGCCCCGCCGACGACGAAGCAGAGGAAACGGACGGGAAGGAGGCAGCGGGCAGGGCGGACGCGGACGGGGGTCAGTGAGGGCGCTGGATCTCCACGATGATGTCCCCCGCCGCCAGCGACGCCGCCTCCTCGTCGAACCAGCCATAGGCCACGTCGTTGCGATAGATGCGGACGCCCAGCCCGGTCGTGTTCGCGGACAATGGCCGGCCGATCTCGTCGGGACGGACCCGCCGCTCGGCCAGCACCACGCGACCGTCGGCATTGGCGAGGTCGGCCAGATAGTCGGCGATGTGCGGCCCGTGGCATGATCCGGCGAGCATCAATCCGGCGAAGCTCGCCGGGTTGATGACGGTGGTGGCGCCGGCCTGCCGCGCCAGCGTCTCATTGTCGTCGGAGCGGATGACGACGCTGATCGGCACGTCGGGGGCGACGAGGCGCGCGGTCAGCACGATCAGGATCGAGGTATCGTCGCGGCCCGCCGCCACCAGGATGCCGCGCGCGCGATCCGCGCGCACCGCGGCCAGGGTCGCATTGCGGGTGGCGTCATCCTCGATCACCGCGACGCCGGCCGCCTCCGCCGCGGCGACCGCCTCGGCACGCGGGTCGATCACGACGATGGAGTCCGCGTCGGCACCGCGGCGGATCAGCTCGCGGACCGCTTCCTCGCCGCTGGTGCCATATCCCGCGACGACCGTGTGGCCGCTCAGGTTGCGCTGGATCATCCGCATCCTCCATCCCTCCCAAACCCCGCGCAGCAGGAACTGATAGGCCGACCCCAGGAAGATCAGCCACACGAACAGCCGGATCGGCGTGACCACCAGCGTGTCGAACAGCCGCGCGTCATCCGTGACCGGCACGATGTCGCCATAACCGACCGTGGTGATGGTGATCATCGTGAAGTAGATCACGTCCAGGCCGCTGACATGCCCGTCGATCTGGTCGCGCAGTCCCTCACGCTCCATCCAGTGGCCGGCAAGCGCGATGCCGATCAGCCCGACCACCAGCAACACCCGCCAGCCCAGCGACGTCCAGCCCGGCGTGCCGCCGCGCCGCAGCCGCGGCGCCTCGACCACCGGCCGTCGGTGCAGGCGCCGCACGCTCAATCCGCGTCGGGCGTGGCGCCGTCGGAGGCGGCGGGCGCGGGCGGATCGGGCGGCAGGATCTCGACGTCGACGCGGCGGTTGCGGGCGCGGCCGGCGGGATTGTCGCTCCCGTCGAGGTTGACGTTGGGCGCGAGCGGGCGGCCATCGCCCAGCGCGATCACGGTGATGCGTCCGGCATCCACGCCCTTGTCGACCAGATAGGCGCGCACCGCCCGCGCGCGGCGGCGCGCGGTGGCCAGGTTGGCCGTGTCGCTCCCCTGCGCATCGCTGCTGCCGCGCAACACCCAGCGGGCGTCGGCCGGCAGCCCCGGCGCGGCGAGCAGTCCGTCCAGCACCGCGCGCGCAGGCTCGTCCAGCGTCGCCCCGCGCGCGAACGGCACCGTCGCCGCCGTGGGGGCGGGCGGTGTCGGCGTCGGCGTCGGAGTCGGCGCGCTCTCCGCGATCACCCTGGGCTGCATGATCGACCGCGACGCCGCGGCATTGTCGAAACCGCGCGCATCCCCCGGCTCCGGCGGGGCGGGCGTCGGCGTGGGCCGGTCACAGCCGGCGAGCAGCAGCGCGGACACGAGGAGCGAAGCCGGTCGGATCATGGGAGAGCATCCTGAAGCAGTCGGGGCGGATCGGGGGGATCGAGCAACCGCCAGCCGGAGCCGTGCAGCCGCTCGCGGGGCGCATAGGCCAGCACCGTCTCCCCCGCGACGGGAACGGGATTGGAGGCATGGGTGAAGAACCGCAGCGCATCGCTGCGCCGGATCAGCAGCAGCGGCCCGCCATCGCCGGGCAGCGCCGCGATGGCGGCCGCATAGCTTTCCGCATCGGCCACGGTCAGCGCGGCGAACGTCCAGTCCGCCGCGTCGCGCGCCGCCACGTCCTCGACCCCCAGCCCCGAGCGGAACAGTGCACGCCCGCGCAGCGCGTCGGGCAGGCGGCGCGGATCGTCCCCCGCCGCGTCGCCGAGCTGGTAGACATTGTCGCGACCCAGCTCCGGCGCGAACTCGCTGCATACCAGCGCGTTATACGCCTCGTTCTCCGTGGTGGCGGCCAGCGCGCCGAACTGCTGGAAGTCGAGCCGCTCCTCGGTCGTCTCCGCCAGGATCTCGCCGTGATAGCTCGGGATGCCCGCCGCGCGCGCGGGGGCGAGCCGCTGCCAGCTCGTGTCGCTGACCACAACATGCACGTCGAGGCTGCGCAGCGCACGCGCGAACGACAGGCTCCAGCGGGTCGCGCCGACCACCAGCAGCCCCTGCCCGCCGGGCACGGTGAGCCCCAGCCAGCGCGCGACGCGGGCGATCGAGAAGCCGTGCGCGATGATCGTCGCCACCACTACCGCGAACGACAGCGCCACCAGCGTGCCGCCGTCGACATATCCCAGCTCGTCGAGGCGCAGTGCGAACAGCCCCGACATCGCGACCGCGACGATGCCGCGCGGCGCGATCCAGCCGATGAACAGCCGCTCGCGCCACGGGATGCGGCTGAACGCCAGGCTGGCGAACACCGTCGCGGGGCGCACGAACAGCAGCAGCGCGACCAGGAACAGCCCGAAGCGCCACTCGAACTGGCGCAGCACCGCGAGGTCGAGCGAGGCGGAGAGCAGCACGAACACCCCCGATACGAGGATGATCGTCATATTCTCCTTGAAGGCGAGGAAGTCGCGCAGGGACGCAAGCCGCATGTTGGCGAGCGCCACGCCCATCACCGTCACCGCGAGCAGCCCGGTTTCCTGCTGGATCGTGTTCGATCCCACGAACGTACCGATCACCGCGACCAGGATCACCGGCGCCTTCAGATATTCCGGCACATGCCCGCGCGGCAGCGCCCAGCCGAGCAGCCGGGCGACGCCATAGCCCATCAGCCCCGCGACCAGCGCCGCGACGAGCAGGCTGACCGCGCTCTGCCACACGGTCGCGCCGCTGCCCGCCTGCCGCAGCACTTCGTAGGTGACGACCGCGCACAGCGCGCCGATCGGATCGTTGACGATCGCTTCCCATTTCAGGATCGCGCGTGGCCGCGCGGCGATGCTCGACTGGCGCAGCAGCGGCAGCACCACCGTCGGCCCGGTGACGACGAGGATGCCGGCGAACAGGACCGCGACCGGCCACACCAGTCCGGCGACATAATAGCAGGCGAGCGTCCCCAGCACCCAGCCGACCGGCACGCCGATCAGCACCAGCCGGTGCACGGCGCCCTCGGCATGGCGCAGTTCGCGCAGGTTGAGGCTGAGGCCGCCTTCGAACAGGATCACCGCCACCGCCAGCGAGACGGCGGGTTCCAGCAGGTGGCCGAAATCCTGTTCCGGGCGGATCAGCCCGGTGAGCGGCCCCGCCACGAACCCGGCGGCCAGCATCAGCGCGATCGCGGGAAGCCCGGTGCGCCACGCGATCCACTGCGCGCCGATGCCGATCAGCCCGACCAGTGCGAGGACGATCGCGAGATGGTTCATGCATTTCCCCCGGAGCGATCGCTGGTTCGCCCCTCCGTGCCCGACAAAGCCGCCATCGCGCCAAATCGTTCCGAGAGCGGCCCGGCACCGCGCGAACGTGCATCGCCGGTTACCCGTCCCGATCGCCAGCGCAAACGAGACGGCGAGGACGTAGCTTCCGCATCCCGTCGCACAAATGCCCGCAACCGGCGGCAAGCCACGCCGCGCCGATCGGGTCAGGCGGCACCATGATACCGACACCCCGCCGATCAGCGACACCTGCGGTACACCGAGCCTCCCTCCCCCTTCCGGTTCGCGGTCCCCGGCCGGCAGCGGGAAGCGACCGACCGTCCGCCGCTTATTCCGTCGAATGCGTCAACGTCCCATCATCCTCCCCGCGACCCCACAATGGGATTGCGCCTTTCACGACCGACTGCCCCGGCGAACGCGAACAGCCGGGACGCCGCGCCGGCTGCGTAGGTGCGACGCAATGACGCGAGTGCTGCCGGCAATCAACGACGCCCTGTCACCACCGGACCTGCGCCCCGACCGACCCGAGGCGCGGGGCCGGCAGCGAAGGCAACCAGCCGTCAGCCAGCCCGACCCGACGGGTGCACAACGTCCCATCATTCCGCTCGCGACGCGATGGCGGGATCGCCCTCCACGTTCTGTCGTACGGACGATCGCCACCCTATCGACCGCGTGCCACACCCGCCGCGTAACCCGGCCGCCACGGCGCCAGCGCGCCGGCGATCAACGACGTAGCCAGCAGTATCGCCTCCGCGCCTCGCCGGTTCAGGCGCACGACTGGTGGCGGGACGTCCCACCACTCCGCTCGCGATACGACGGCCGCCGCACCTTCCCCGACAGGCTGCTCCGAAGGCCGCGAACAATCGCGGCGCCATGATGCCGGTACTGTCGGCGATCAACGATGCCGTCCGGCCCCGCCGGGCCTCCGCCCCGACGGTTCGAGGCGCGCGATCGGCAGCGGGAAGCGACCAGCCATCAGCCCGCCGTGGTAGGTGCGTCGACGTCGCATCATCCGTCTTTCGATACGGCATCGGGGTCGCGCCTCTCACGGTCGCTGACGAGGCGATCGCGGACGGTCGCACCCGGCACGTCACGCAAGGCGCGACGCAGGTACTTGCGACGACAAACGACGATCTGCCGCCACCACCGGGCCGTCCGCCACCCAATGGCCGGCGTACGAATAATGGCGGGAGCAGCCAGCGGTCAGCCTGTCTGCGGGTGCGCCAACGTCCCCACACCCACCGCGCGACGCGAAGCGCGATCGCCAGGGGCGGGCCGCTCAGGCATAGGCGTACGGGCCGCCGGCGGCGAGCGCGCGCTGGTATGCGGGGCGCGCGTGGATCCGTTCCAGCCATGCGGTCGTGTTGGGCCGTGATGTGCCCAGACCGGCGCGATGGCGTGCCGCCTCCAGCGGGAAGCTCATCATGATGTCGGCGGCGCTGAACGCCTCGCCGGCGAACCACGGGTGATCGGCCAACGCGCCTTCCACGAAGTCGAGATGCCGGTCGATCATCGGCTGGATGCGGGTCGCCGCGCGCTTGCCGAGCAACGGGATGCGCGACAGCACCAGCTTGAGCAGCAGCGGCGGCATCATCGAGCCCTCGGCATAATGCAGCCAGAAGCGATAGCCGAGCGCGTCCTCGCGGCGCGGCGGTGCGCCCAGCCGGCCGTCGGCCTTGTCGACGAGATATTCGACGATCGCGCCCGTCTCCGCAACGACGCGCGGACCGGCGCCGCCGGTTTCCAGCCGATCCTCGATCACCGGCGACTTGCCGAGCGGATGAACGCGCCGCAACTCCGGCGGGGCGAGCATCGTGCGCGGATCGCGCGCGTAGCGTTTCACCTCATAGGGCAGTTCCAGTTCCTCCAGCATCCACAGGATCCGCTGCGAGCGGGAATTTTCGAGATGGTGGACGATGATCGTCATTCCTGTTCCTCTCCGGTGCGCGCCGGTGCCCGCGCTGACCACAACCATATCGCTGCGTTGAACGTGACCGCGCCGTCCCGTATCCGCGTCGCGAGCATTTCGGCCAGTCGCGCTTCGAGCCGCGCGCGCCCGGCGGCGTCGGCCGCCGCCAGCACCGCGGCGGCGGACCCGATGCGACGGAAGAAGCCCAGCGCATCGCCGACCGGATCGTCGCCCGCGCCGACGACATAGCGGACTTCGTGCGCGTGCGCGCGCACGTCGCGCCACCCGGCACGTCGCAACAGATCGGCGGTGACATCGCGATCGGCCAGCCCGTAGGGGCCGGGCGCATAGCCGCCGGCGACCGGAGTCACGCCGATCGCGCGATCCACCGCGCATGACCAGTCATTCTCGGCACGCGCGCGGAAGCAGGAGAAGACCAGCGGTGCGTCGGGCGCCGCCGCCCGCGCCATCGTGCGGAATGCGGCAAGCGGATCGGCGAAGAACATCACTCCGTGGCGCGACACCAGCAGATCGAGCGGCGCCAGCGTCGGCAGGACGTCGCCGGCATCGCCGACGATGAAGGCCGGACCACCGGCGGGCGTACGCCGCCGCGCGACCTCGACCAGCGCCGATGACAGATCGACGCCGGTCACGCGCAGCGCGGGCCGCGCGGCGGCGATCGCCAGTGCGGTGCTGCCGACGCCACAACCGATATCCACCGCATGGCCGCTCGCAGGGGCGAGCGCGCGGATCCCGGCATCCAGCACCGCCGCGATGCCGGCGAAGGCCCGCTCGGTGCGGGCGTGTTCGTCGGCCCACACCTGCCCGACCCGCGCGGTCCAGTCGGCCGCCCCGGTCATGCCGCGCCCCGCCGCATCGTGCCGGCCGTGCGGATCAGATGTCGTCGTCCTCGCCGGGGCCGGCCATCATCCCCTCCGACACCTGTTCGGTCCGGCCGCGAATCGCCTTCTCCAGCCGCTCCATCATCTCCGGGTTCTCGCGGAGGAAATTCTTCGAATTCTCGCGTCCCTGCCCGATCCGCACCGAATCGTAGGAGAACCACGCGCCCGATTTCTCGACCAGCCCGGCCTTCACGCCGATGTCCAGGATCTCGCCGACCTTGGAGATGCCCTCGCCGTACATGATGTCGAACTCGACCTGCTTGAACGGCGGCGCGACCTTGTTCTTCACCACCTTCACGCGGGTGGAATTGCCGGTCACCTCGTCCCGATCCTTGATCGCGCCGGTGCGGCGGATGTCGAGCCGGACCGATGCATAGAATTTCAGCGCATTGCCGCCGGTGGTCGTCTCCGGATTGCCGTACATCACGCCGATCTTCATGCGCAGCTGGTTGATGAAGATCACCATGCAGCGCGAGCGGCTGATCGAGCCGGTCAGCTTGCGCAGCGATTGCGACATCAGCCGCGCCTGCAAACCGACGTGGCTGTCGCCCATCTCGCCCTCGATCTCGGCGCGCGGCACCAGCGCGGCGACCGAGTCGACCACCAGCACGTCGATCGCGTTCGATCGCACCAGCGTGTCGACGATCTCCAGCGCCTGTTCGCCGGTATCGGGCTGCGAAACGATCAGCTCGTCGATGTTGACGCCCAGCTTCTTGGCATAGACCGGGTCGAGCGCATGTTCGGCATCCACGAACGCGGCGGTGCCGCCGGTCTTCTGCGCCTCGGCGATGACGTGCAGCGCCAGCGTCGTCTTGCCCGAGCTTTCCGGGCCGTACACCTCGATCACGCGCCCACGCGGCAGCCCGCCAACGCCCAGCGCGATATCCAGCCCCAGCGAGCCGGTCGAGATCGCCTCGACCTGCATCGTCTCCTTCTGCCCGAGCTTCATCGCCGAGCCCTTACCGAAGGCGCGGTCGATCTGTGCCAGCGCGGCGTCCAGCGCCTTCTGACGGTCCGTGTTCGCGGTTGCCATGCCGGTATCAATCACCTGAAGTTTGGCGGCCATTGCCGTGGAGCCTTTCGCTAGAGCAACCGCGCGTCGCGTTCAACGCACTCCACCTTGTGTATTCACTTTGTTCCGAAAGAACAAGAGGAGAACTTCGCGGTCGCACCCCGTGCTCAGCCGATCGTCGTCGACAGACGCCACCACTCGGGCTCGGCCACCGCGATCGCATGCGTCGCCGCGTCACGCGCGACGACATCGTCGAACAGCGCAAAGCACGTCGCGCCCGACCCCGACATTCGCGCCAGCACCACGCCCGCGCAGGCCGCCAGCCGCGCCACGACGCGCGCGATCACCGGGGCGAGCGCCTCGGCCGGCGGCTGGAGGTCGTTGCGCCCCGCCAGCGCGCGCGCCAGCGTGTCGCCCGCCGGCAACGGCCCGCGATCGACCCCGTCCCAGCGCGCGAACACCGCGGCGGTCGACACGCCGACCAACGGGTTCACCAGCAGCGCCGGCCTGCCGCCCAGCCCCGCGATTGCCGCCAGCGCGTCGCCGCGCCCGCTGCCGAACGCCGCGCGGCCGAGCAGGCACGCGGGCACGTCCGCGCCCAGCCCGACGGCGATGTCGTGCAACCGCGGATCGGCGCTCGCGATCCCGTGCAGCCGCGCCAGCGCGCGCAGCGTCGCGGCGGCGTCCGCCGATCCCCCGCCGATCCCGGAGGCGACCGGCAAGTGCTTGTCGAGCGTGATCGCATGCGCGGCGGCGATCCCGAACCTGTCGCAAAAGGCGCGTTCGGCGCGGACGACCAGATTGTCCCGCGCCGCGCCTACCATCGCCGCGAACGGCCCGGTGACGTCGAAGGACGGCTGGTCCGCGCCGTCCACCACCACCGTGTCGCCGTCGCGCGCGAAGACGAACAGCGTTTCAAGCGCGTGATAGCCGTCCGGGCGCCGCGCGCGGACGTGCAGCGCCAGGTTGAGCTTGGCCGGGGCGGTCTCGACCGGCATCTACTCGGCCACGCCGCCCGCGATCTTGGCGTCGAGTCGCGGCCGGTCGGCGGCCGCGGCGGTCTGTCGCGCCGCCGTCCAGGCGTAGCGCGCCTCGAAGCGGCGGCCGGTGCGCCAGTAGAGGTCGCCCAGATGCTCGCCGATCTCGGCATTGACCGGATCGGCCTGCGCCGCGCGTTCGATCAGCGGCAGCGCGCGCGCGGTCTGCCCGCGCCGCAACAGCGCCCATCCGAGCGAATCGGCGATCGCGGCATCGTCGGGCTTCAGGGCGGCGGCGCGCTCCAGCATCTTCTGCGCCGCGCCCATCCGCTCGCCGCGCTGGATCAGCGCATAGCCGAGATAGTTGAGCGCCAGCGGCTCCGCGCGTCCGCGCGCCACCGCTTTCTCCAATGCCGCGCGCGCCTCCGGCCAGCGCCCGGCGCGATCCAGCGCCGCGCCATATTGCAGCCAGTCGGCCCAGTCGGCACGCGTCCCGGCACGCTCGACCAGTCGCGCGTAGAGCGGCGCGGCCTCCGCCGGGCGGTCGAGCCGCATGTTGAGGTCGGCCAGCCGCTGAAGGTCGGCCACCGACGCGTCCGGCCCGGCCTCCAGCCGCCGCAGCGCCGCCAGCGCCTCCTCCTCGCGCCCGGCATCGGCGAGCATCTGGACGCGGCCGGTGGCGGCGACCTGCGCATAGCCGCTGTCGGCGGACACCCCGGCCAGTTCGGCCAGCCCCGCATCGAGCGCGTCGTCGCTGGCCAGGACGCCCGCCAGCAACAGGCGCGCGCGATCGTTGCCGGGATCGGCCCGCAGCGCGCCGCGCAGCAGCGTGTAGGTCAGCGGCCCCGGCTCGCCGCTCGCCAGATCGGCGGCGACGCGCGTGAACAGATGCGAGACGCCGAACGCCAGCGTCGGCGCCGCACCGCGCGTGGGAACGACGTGCAGCGCGGTGTCCGCACCCCCGCTGCCGATCAGCTCGGCGGCCGCCTGCGTCCGGCCCTGCCCGATCAGCAGCCGCGCCGCCGCGACGCGCTCGTCCTGCGCCGAAAGGTCGCCGCCTGACGAAGCACGCAACGCCGCCACGCCCTCCGCGCTGCGCCCGGTGGCGATCAGCAGCAGCGCGCGCGTCTCGGCCGCAAAGCGTTGCGACACCGCGTCGCGCGGCGCGGCGGCGAGGGGGGCGAGCGCGTCCCCGCCCGCCGCCAGCGCCGCCCAGCCGCGCAACGGCGCGGCCAGGACGCGCAGTTGATCGCGGTCGAGCCGGTCGATCGCGGTGGTGGCGGCTACGCCATCCCCACGCCGCGCCGCGCTGGCCAGCGCGAGCAGCGCGGTATCGGACGGCGCGGCGTCCAGCGTCGCCAGTGTCGCCGCGGCGCGATCCGCCAGCGCGTCGTCGCCGCCTCGCACCGCCTCGCGATAGGCGCGCAACGCCACCGTCACGCTGCCCGGCGCAGCGTCGAGCGCGCGGGCGTAATCCCGCACCGCCACGGCGACCGCCCCATCGGCATCGGCGACGCGCGCCCGCAGATAGGCGGCCAGATCGCCCGCCGTCGCCCGCGCCGGGGCGGCGGTGAGCAGCATGGCCGCCGCGGCGGTGGTGATGGTCGCCTTCGCGGCGCGCGCGATCGTCATGCGATAAGCCTTGATAGCGGGAAGGGCGCCGCGTCAACGCCCGGCGCGGCGGAACGGCGCGTGGCGGTCGCCAGCGGCGG
Source organism: Sphingomonas taxi (assembly GCA_003243195.1). Classification (GTDB taxonomy): domain Bacteria; phylum Pseudomonadota; class Alphaproteobacteria; order Sphingomonadales; family Sphingomonadaceae; genus Sphingomonas; species Sphingomonas taxi_B. The sequence goes on from QFQI01000001.1 coordinate 57,755, forward strand.
CGCGGAAATGGCCCTCACCTCGCCCGCCGCCCGTCACGCCGCCACCGCCAGAACCGCCGTGCCCCTGCCGTCGCCCGCGCGGAGCGCGGCGCGCACCGGACGCGCGCTCACATGTTCGGGTAATTCGGCCCGCCGCCGCCTTCGGGCACCACCCAGTTGATGTTCTGCGTCGGATCCTTGATGTCGCAGGTCTTGCAGTGGACGCAATTCTGCGCGTTGATGACGAACTTCGGGTCGCCGCTTTCCCCGCCGACGATCTCGTAGACGCCCGCCGGGCAATAACGCTGCGCCGGCTCGTCATACATCGGCAGGTCGTATTCGACCGGCACCGCCGGATCCTTCAGCGTCAGGTGGACCGGCTGGTCCTCCTCGTGATTGGTGTTGGACAGGAACACCGAGGACAGACGATCGAAGGTCAGCACGCCGTCCGCCTTGGGATAATCGATGCGCCTGGCCATGTCCTTGCGCCACAGGGTTTCGTGGTCGGGATGGTGGTGCAGCGTGAACGGCATCTTCAGGCCGAGATATTCCGCCCACATCGTCACGCCGGCCAGCCCGGAGCCGAGCAGGTCGCCGAACTTCTTGACCAGCGGCACGACGTTGCGGACGATGCCCAGCTCCTTGCGCACCCAGCTACGCTCGAACGCTTCCGGATAGGCGGCCAGCTCGTCGCCGCCGCGCTGCGACAGGATCGCGTCGACCGCCGCCTCGGCGGCCATCATCCCGCTCTTCATCGCGGTATGCGTGCCCTTGATGCGCGGCACGTTGAGGAAGCCCGCGCTGTCGCCGATCAGCGCGCCGCCCGGGAACACCAGCTTCGGGATCGACTGCAACCCGCCGTCGCTGATCGCGCGCGCGCCATAGCTGACGCGCTTGCCGCCCTTCAGCAGCGCCGCGACCTGCGGGTGCGTCTTCCACTTCTGCATCTCCTGGAACGGGGAGACGTACGGATTGGAATAGTTCAGCCACGTCACGAAGCCGATCGACACCTGCCCGCCAGCCTGGTGGTAGATCCAGCCGCCGCCGTTGGCGCCATGCTCGCTGAGCGGCCACCCCTGCGTATGGATGACCTTGCCGGGTTCGTGGAGCGCGGGGTCGATGTCCCACAATTCCTTCACGCCCAGGCCGTAGACCTGCGGGTCGCAATCGCGGCGCAGGTCGAAGATCCGCATCAGCTCCTTGGACAGATGCCCCCGGCATCCTTCGGAGAAGAAGGTGTATTTGGCGTGCAGCTCCAGCCCCGGCTGGTGGTCGGGCTTGAAGGTGCCGTCGCGCGCCACGCCCATGTCGCCGGTCGCGACGCCCTTCACGCTGCCGTCCTCGTTGAACAGGATCTCCGCCGCCGCGAAGCCGGGGAATATCTCGACGCCGAGCTCCTCGGCCTTGCCCGCCAGCCAGCGGCACAGGTTGCCGAGGCTGCCGGTATAGGTGCCCTTGTTGTGCAGGAACGGCGGGGTCCACAAGTGCGGCAGGTTCAGCTTGCCGTTCTTCGTCAGCACCCAGTGCAGGTTCTGCGTCACCGGCACCTCCGCCAGCGGGCACCCGTCGGTGCGCCAGTCGGGCAGCAGCTCGTCGAGCGACTGCGGGTCGATCACCGCGCCCGACAGGATGTGCGCGCCGACCTCCGATCCCTTTTCGAGCACGCAGACCGAAATCTCCGCCTCCCGCTCGGCGGCAAGCTGCTTCAGCCGGATCGCCGCGGCGAGCCCGGCGGGGCCCGCACCGACGATCACCACGTCATAGGGCATGGATTCGCGGTTGCTCACTTCATCTTCTCCTGCGCGCACGCCACGCCGGGCGCTCATCGTATCATGCCAACGTCTGGTCGGGCTGGCGGTGCCAGTAAGTTGACCTTCACGTCAACTGCGCATCCTATGGTGCGGATGGGGGCGGACCAGAATCTTGACTGGAGTGCGGCGGCGGCGGCGAGCGTGCTGGACTGGTGGCACGACGCCGGCGTCGACGTGGTGGTCGGCGACGAAGGCTTCGCGTGGCTGGACAGCGCGGCGGCGCAGGTGCAGGCGCGCGCGGCGGCACGGGCCGCACCCGCCGCGCACCCTGCGGCGATCGCCGCGCCCCTGCCCGCCGCCTTGCCCGACGATCGTGACGCCTTCGCGGCGTGGCGGATCGGCGCGGACGCGCCCGAGGCGCGCTGGGGCGGGGCGGCGATCGCGGCCAGCGGCCCGGCCGCGCCCGACTATCTGGTGTTCGTCGATTGTCCGGAGCGCGACGACAGCGACCTGCTGATGGACGGCGAGGTGGGGCGGCTGTTCGACCGGATGCTGGCGGCGATCGGGCGTTCGCGCGCGGACACCGGCCTCGCCTCGGTCTGCGTGCGGCGTCCCACCACCGGCCGCGTGCCGCGCGACCTGGAGGCGCGGCTGGGCGAGATCGCGCGCCACCATGTCGCGCTGGCCGCGCCGAAGCGGCTGCTGGTGATGGGCGATGCGGCGAGCCGTGCGATCCTGGCGATGAGCGTCGCGGAGGCGCGTGGGCGTTTTCATGCACTTAACCATAAGGATGGCAGTGTCACGCATGTCGTGGCCAGCCACCATCCGCGTTTCCTGCTGGATCGGCCGGCGGCCAAGGCGGAGGCATGGCGGGATTTGTTGATGCTGACGGGGGAAGTGGTCCAGTGATCGCGCGTTTCACGGCCGGGTTACTCATCGCCGCGGCGAGCGGGACCGGCGTCGCCGCTGCCGCCGCTCCGGCCGGTGGCGCGCCGCCGGTGGTGGCTCCACCCCCTCCCCCGTCCGTACCCGCTGCAACCGTCGCTCCTCTCGCCGCCGGCATTCCCGCGCAACTGACGCCCGAACAGCGCAGCGGCTATCGCGCGGTGTTCGCGGCCTTGCGCGACGCGCGGTGGAGCGATGCGCAGATCGGGCTGGACAGCATGGCGCCGGGACCGCTCCACGCCTATGCGCGCGCCGAACTCTACACCGCCAAGGGGTCGCCGCGCGCCGATGGCGAGGCGGTGGCGCGGCTGCTCGCCGAAGCTCCCGAACTGCCGCAGGGCGAGGCGCTGCTGCGTGTCGCGCAGGCGCGCGGCCTCACCGACCTGCCGGCGCTGCCCGTCCAGCAGCGTCTGGTGTGGCAGGACGGCGCACCGGTGCGCGCCCGCGCGAAGGCGACCGGCAGCGACCTGATCGCCGCCGATCTCGCCGTGCGGATGCAGCCGTTCGTGAAGGCGGATATGGGTGCCGAGGCGCAGGCGCTGCTGGAGGCGACGCCGGGGCTGTCGCCGGAGGCGCAGACCGAATGGCAGGCGCGGATCGCGTGGATCTATTTCCTGCAAGGACTGGATGCGCCGGCGCGCCTGATGGGCGCGCGCGCCGGGGCGGGCACCGGCGACTGGGCGATCCACGGCCGCTGGACCGAGGCGCTGGCGGCATGGCGGCAGCATGATTGCGCCGCGATGCAGACCGGGTTCGAGAATGTCGCGGCGCGCAGCCCCGACACCGACCTGCGCGCCACCGCGCTGTTCTGGGCGGCGCGCAGCGACATGGCATGCGGCCGCCCCGACCGGGTCGAGGCGCGGCTGAAGACCGCCGCGCAATATGGCGAGACCTTCTACGGGCTGCTTGCGCGGCAGGCGCTCGGACTGGGCATGCCCACGGTCCGGCCGCAGCGCGTGTCCGACGACTGGGTGCGGCTGGAACGCCGCCCCAACATCCGCGTCGCCGCCGCGCTGGCCGAGATCGGCGAGACCGAGCAGGCCGATCGCGTCGTGCGGCAACAGGCGCGGATCGGCACGCCCGCCGAGTTCGCCAGCCTCGTGCGCTTCAGCGAGACGCTGGACCTGCCCGCCACCACCGTGTGGCTGGCGCACAACATGCCGCAGGGCGCGGTGGCCACCGCCGACACGCGCTATCCGATGCCGAACTGGACGCCCGACACCGGCTGGCGGATCGACAAGGCGCTGGTCTACGCGCACACGCTGCAGGAATCGGGTTTCCGCAACAAGGTGCGCAGCCCGGCCGGTGCGTTCGGCCTGATGCAGATCATGCCCGCGGCGGCCACCGACTACATGCGCGAACGTGGTGTGTCGATCGACCAGGACGCGCTCGCCCGTCCCTCTACCAACATCGACATCGGCCAGCGCCATATCGAGAAGCTGCGCGACATGGGGTCGACCGGCGGGCTGCTGCCCAAGGTGATCGCCGCCTACAATGCCGGCCCCAAGCCGGTGGGCGAGTGGAACGCGCTGGTCCGCGACGGCGGCGATCCACTGCTGTATATCGAGAGCATCCCCTATTGGGAGACGCGCGGCTATGTGGTGACGGTGCTGCGCAACTACTGGATGTACGAGGCGCAGGGCGGCAAGGCGAAAAGCCCGAGCCGCGGCGCGCTGGCGCAGGGCATGTGGCCGCGCTTCCCCGGGCTGCCGGGCGCGAGCGCGGTGCGGATCAACGCGCCGGCCACCACCACCGCGCTCGCGGTCAACGCCGCGGTCGGCGTGCAATCGCCGGTGCAGTCGAACTAGCGGCACCGCGCGGGCGGCATCCTGCACTGGGAAGCGCCCGCGCCCCGCACATGACGCCGGCCGCGGGTTGCGCCGTCGCGACCGGCTGAAAGGCTGCCGGAAGGCGCGCCGGGCACCCCCTTCCCGATGCTCGCGCTGGACCGCCTGCCGGCGCCCCGCTATCGCGCCACCATGCCGATCGACGACACCCGCATGTTCCTGCCCCTCCGCATCGCGGTGCTCACCGTGTCCGACACGCGCGGGCTGGCGGACGACCGTTCCGGCGACACGCTGGTCGCGCGACTGGCCGAGGCCGGGCATGTGCTGGCGGAGCGCATGATCCTGCCCGACGATGCCGATGCGATCGTCGCACAGCTCCACCGCTGGATCGACGACGCGGCGGTGGACTGCATCATCACCACCGGCGGCACCGGCGTGACCGGGCGCGACGTGACGCCCGACGCGGTGGAGCGCGTCGCGGAGAAGATGATCCCCGGCTTCGGCGAGCTGTTCCGCTGGCTCAGCTACCAGACGATCGGCACCTCGACCGTGCAGAGCCGCGCCTGCGCCTGCGTGACGCGCGGCACCTACATCTTCGCGCTGCCCGGCTCGACCGGCGCGGTGAAGGACGCGTGGGACGGCATCCTGCGCGACCAGCTCGACAGCCGCCACCGGCCCTGCAACTTCGTCGAACTGATGCCGAGGTTGCTGGAGCGGTAGCATCCGATGATCGCGGCAATGCTGGCATGGCTCCTGTCATCCGCGATCGTTCACCCCGGCAGCGGTTTGCCCGACGGCCGCGCGTGTTCGGACGGCGCATCGTGCGCCAGCGGCTCCTGCGGCTGGCCGCGCGGCCGGCGCTGGCGCAACGGCCGGGTCAGGGGCATCTGCTCGGCACCCCGCCCATCGGCGAAACCTGTGGTCGCGCCGTGGTGCGGCGCGGCCGGATCTTCCTGTTACCCTGCCGGTAGCCGCCGCCCGCCCGAAAGCCCAGAAACGCGCACCGTCCACCTCCCGGATCGTCAGTGTGTCGAGGTCGATCGACGACACGCAGCGCAGGTGGACCGCCGCGCCGCCGCGCCGTCGCCACGGACGGCGAGCGGCTGGCAACCACAGGTGCGGCAGAAGCGGTGCACGATCGCGTGGCGGTGAAAGCTGTCGTCCACCAGCGCCTCCGCGCCGACGATCGACAGCGCGCCGTCGCCGACGAAGGCCGGCAGGAAGCCTTGCGACGGCAGTGCGAGCCGTTGCAGCTCATCGCCTCGGTCGGCACCTCGCCGGCGACCGTGAAGGTCACCGCGCCGCAGCGACAGCTACCCTCCTAGCCCATCATCGTCTCTGTTCTTGTTTTGTTCGACACCCGTCCCTACAAGGCCGCATGGCCGACGGCAAGAATCGCGCGGTACGCGGCGCCACCCTGAACATGGAGAGCGCGCGCTTCAACCTGCCACGGGTGGAGGCCGACGGCGACTGGCTCGACGCCTGCGAGACCGTCGACGGCGCCACCCCGACAGCGCGGACCAGCGTGACGATCGAGCATCCGCGCACGATCATCACCCGCAACCAGTCACCCGACGTGCCGTTCGATCGCTCGATCAACCCCTATCGCGGCTGCGAACATGGCTGCATCTACTGTTTCGCGCGGCCGAGCCATGCCTTCCACGACCTGTCGCCGGGGCTGGACTTCGAGACGAAGCTGTTTGCCAAGCCCGACGCCGCGGCGCTGCTGCGTGCCGAACTGGCGAAGCCCGGCTACACCTGCGCGCCGATGGCGCTGGGCACGAACACCGATCCCTATCAGCCGATCGAGCGCGAGTGGCGGGTGACGCGCGGCATCCTGGAGGTGCTGGCGGCGTGCGACCATCCGCTGGTCATCACCACCAAGTCCGACCGGGTGGTGCGCGACATCGACCTGCTGGCGCCGATGGCGGCGAAGGGACTGGCGGCGGTGGCGATCTCGATCACCTCGCTCGATCCGCGCATCGCGATGACGCTGGAGCCCCGCGCCACCGCGCCGGAGCGGCGGCTGGCGGCGGTGCGCGCGCTGACCGACGCCGGCGTGCCGACCTATGTCAACATGGCGCCGATCATTCCCGCGATCACGGATGGCGAGGTGGAGACGATCGTCGCGCGCGCCGCCGCGGCCGGGGCGCTGGGCGTGTCGTACATCCCGGTGCGGCTGCCATGGGAGGTCGCGCCGCTGTTCCGCGCCTGGCTGGACACGCATTATCCCGATCGCGCGGCCAAGGTGATGGCGATCGTCCAGTCGCTGCGCGGCGGCAAGGACAACGATCCGCGCTTCGGCATGCGGATGAAGGGTCAGGGGCCGTGGGCGGAGCTGCTGCGCACCCGGTTTCGCATCGCGCGGACGAAGGCGGGCTTCTCGGACCGCCGGCGACGGCTGGAGCTGCGCTGCGATCTGTTCCGGCGGCCGGCGGGCGCGCAGGGCGAATTGTTCTGACCGCTCACGCGGCGGCGGGCTGGCGCGGCGGTGTGCGATGCCGGCAATCTCCCCGCCGCGCCCTATGCGGGGCAGGAGAGCGGCGGCCCGACGAGGCGGCGTCGCCATGGCGACGAACGCCGCGTCACCCCACCGATCGCAGCCGCGTTTCCTCGATCTCGAACTCGACCTTCGTCACGCCCGGCAGCGCCTCGATCTGCTCGGCGAGTTCCGCGTCCAGCGCGAAATCGCGGTCGAGGATCACCGTGGCCATCCCCCCCTCGCCGCCGCCGGCACCCAGCGGCACCTTCAGCGTCACCTTGCCGCGTGCCCCGCGCAGTGGGCCGATCAGCGCCGCCAGCGCGCGCACCGCCGCGGCGTCCGCGACCTGCACCTCCAGCGCGAAACGCGTCGCGCTCGCCAGCGTCTCGAACGGCTTGATCGACTTCACCGTCACGCGCGGCGTCTCCTCGCCCGGCCGGCGATCCAGCTCGACCGTCGCCAGGCCGCAGCCGCCGCTGCGCGCCGCCTCCTCCAGATCGGCGGCGGGACCGTCGTCGAAACAGGTCGCCATGAATTGCCCCGTCGCGTCCGACAGCGTCGCCATCATGTAGCGCTTGCCGCGCGCCGAGGTACGCCAGCGGGCTTCCTCGACGAGTACCGCCATGGTTGCCATCACCCGGGCGCCGTCCGCGATCGCCAGCTCGCCGAGCGCGACATAGCTGCGCGCGCCGTGCGTGCGGGCCAGGTGGCGATAGCGGTCGACCGGATGCGCGGAGAAATAGAAGCCGAATGCCTCCTTTTCCTGCTCCATCCGCTCGGCCAGCGTCCAGCGCGCGCCGGCCGGCAGCTTGATCGCGTCGCCCGCGCCCGCGTCGTCGCCGAACAGCCCGCCCTGCCCGCTGGTCCGCCCCTCGTGCGTGCGCGCGGCGATGGCGAGCACCGTCTCGACGACCGCGTGCACCCCGGCGCGGTTAGCGTCGATACAGTCGAACGCCCCCGCCGCGGACAGCGTTTCGAGCTGGCGCTTGTTGAGCAGGCGCGGATCGACGCGCGCCGCGAAGTCGTCGAGGCTGCGGAACGGCCCCTTGCCCGCGCGCTCCTCGCACAACTTTTCCATCGCGCCCTCGCCGACCGATTTCAGCGCGGCGAGCGCGTAGCGGACCATCGGCTGGCCATCCGCGCCCGGCTCGACGTCGAATTCGGCGACGCTGCCGTTGATGCACGGCGGCAGCAGCCCGATCCCCAGCCGGCGCGCATCGTCGACGAAGATCGCCAGCTTGTCGGTCTGGTGCAGGTCGTAGCACATCGACGCGGCGAAGAACTCCGCCGGGTGATGCGCCTTCAGCCAGGCGGTCTGGTACGCCAGCAGCGCATAGGCGGCGGCATGGCTCTTGTTGAAACCGTACCCCGCGAACTTGTCGATCAAGTCGAACAACTGGTTGGCATAGGGCGCGGGGATCTGGTTGTGCTCGGCGCAGCCGGCGACGAAGGTGGCGCGCTGCGCGTCCATCTCCGCCTTGATCTTCTTGCCCATCGCGCGGCGCAACAGGTCGGCGCCGCCCAGCGAATAACCCGCCAGCACCTGTGCGGCCTGCATCACCTGTTCCTGATAGACGAAGATCCCGTAGGTTTCGGCCAGGATCGGCTCCAGCAGCGGGTGCGGATAGGTGATCTCCTCCGTGCCCAGCTTGCGGCGGCCGAACGACGGGATATTGTCCATCGGCCCCGGTCGGTAGAGCGAGACGAGCGCGATGATGTCACCGAAGTTGCTCGGCCGGACCGCCGACAGCGTGCGGCGCATCCCCTCCGATTCCAGCTGGAACACGCCCACCGTGTCGCCGCGCTGGAGCAGTTTGTAGACGCCCTCGTCATCCCATTCGAGCGCATCGAGATCGACCGCGATGCCGCGCTTCTTCAGCAGCTCGATCGCCTTCTTCAGCACCGACAGCGTCTTCAGGCCGAGGAAGTCGAACTTCACCAGCCCCGCGCCCTCGACATATTTCATGTCGAACTGCGTGACCGGCATGTCGGAGCGCGGATCGCGGTACAGCGGCACGAGCTGCGCGAGCGGCCGGTCGCCGATCACCACGCCCGCCGCGTGGGTGGAGGAATGCCGCGGCAGCCCCTCCAGCTTGGTCGCCAGATCCCACAGGTGGCGGATCTGGTTGTCGTTGGCATATTCCTTCGCCAGCTCGGGCACACCGTTCAGCGCGCGCTTCAGGTCCCATGGATCGGTCGGGTGATTGGGGACCAGCTTGGCGAGGCGGTCGACCTGTCCATAGCTCATCTGGAGCACGCGCCCGGTGTCCTTCAGCACCGCGCGCGCCTTCAGCTTACCGAAGGTGATGATCTGCGCGACCTGGTCGCGGCCGTATTTCTCCTGCACGTAGCGGATCACCTCGCCGCGCCGTGTTTCGCAGAAGTCGATATCGAAATCGGGCATCGACACGCGTTCCGGGTTCAGGAAGCGTTCGAACAGCAGCCCCAGCCTGATCGGGTCGAGGTCGGTGATCGTCAGCGCCCAGGCGACGACCGAGCCGGCACCCGAACCGCGCCCCGGCCCCACGGGGATGTCATGATCCTTGGCCCATTTGATGAAGTCCGCGACGATCAGGAAATAGCCCGGGAAGCCCATCTGGATGATGACGTCGACCTCGAACGCCAGCCGCTCGCGATAGACATCGCGCCAAACGGGATCGTCGGAGGGCTGCGCGCCGAGCTGTTCGATCCGGTCCAGCCGCGCCTCCAGCCCGGCGACGGCGTCGCGGCGCAGCATCGCCGCCTCGCCCTCGCGGTCGCCGGCCAGGCTCGGCAGGATCGGCTTGCGCCTGGGCGCAGCAACCGCGCAGCGCTGCGCGACGACCAATGTGTTCGCCAGCGCTTCGGGCAGGTCGGCGAACAGCGGGGCCATCTCGGCCGCCGGCTTCATCCACGCGTGGCGGCAACTGCGCGGGCGATCCTCGCTCTCGACATAGCTGGAGGAGGCGATGCACAACATCGCATCATGCGCGTCGCCGAAATCGGCTTCCTCGAAGCAGCTCGGGTTGGTGGCGACGATCGGCCAGCCGCGATCATAGGCGAGGTCGAGCAGAAGCGGCTCCGCCTTTTCCTCCACCGCGTCGTCGCGGCGGCACAGCTCGACATAGAGCCGGTCGGGGAAGATCGCGTGCAGTCGATCGGCATAGGCGGCGGCGCGCGCCGGCTGGTCCTCGGCGAACAGCCGCGCGACGCCGCCCTCCCCGCCGGCGGTCAACGCGATCAGCCCGGCGGCGTGGCGCTCCAGCACGTCGAAGGCGACGTGCGGCACCAGCTCCAGCGGCCGGTCGAGATGTGCCCGGCTGACCAGCGCACACAGATTGTCGTAGCCGGCCATGTCCTGCGCATAGAGCGCGATCCAGTCGATCGCGGGCGCGACGCCCTCCGGCATGTCCGGTCGCGCGACCCCCAGCATCGTGCCGATCACCGGCTGCACGCCCGCGTCCATCGCCGCGTCGGAAAAGGCCATTGCGGCATACAGGCCGTTGCGATCGGTGAGCGCGGCGGCCGGAAAGCCGAGCTTGGCGGCACGCTTCGCGATCGCCTTCGGCTCGATCGCGCCGTCGAGCATGGTATAGCTGGAAAAGATGCGGAGTGGCACGAACCCGGAATGCGGCATCCGCGCAAGTTAGGCGCGGCGACCCGATTCGACCAGCGCCGAACCGCGCCGGGGAACCGCCAATGCGCCGATCCGTTCGCCAGACCCGGAGGAGTGACAATGATGAGCGACCTTGCGAACCCCCGTCCCGCCACCGGCGCGGGCTGGGGCTGGATCATGGCCTATGGCATCGTCTCGACGCTGGTGGGCATCGCGGCGTTCGTTTGGCCGTTCGCCGCCACCTTCGCCGCGACGGTGGTGATCGGCATGCTGCTGTTCGTGTCGGGCGTCTTTTCGATCGCCGCCGGGTTGTTCGGGCACGGCCACGAAGGGCGCGGCTATGCGGTGGTGTTCGGGTTGCTGTCGGTGATCGTCGGCGCGATCATGGTGTTCGAGCCGGCGACCGGCGCGGTGTCGCTGACGCTGATGGTGGCGGTGTGGCTCGGCGTGCGCGGCATATTGGAGATCGTGTGGGGCGCGCGAATGCGGCGGCGTCGCGGGATGATGGTGGTGCTGGGCGTGCTGAACCTGCTGCTGGCGGCCTTCTTCCTGTTCACGGTGCCGTGGTCGGCGCTGACGCTGCCCGGCTTCATCCTGGGGCTAAGCTTCCTGTTCGGCGGCGTGACCGCTGTCGCCTCGGCCAGCGACCACCGCAAGGGCGCGGAGCCGTTCGCGATCCCGGGCTGACCGCCGTCAGTCCCGGTCGGGCGCGGCTGCCGCGTTGATGACCGGGGCGCCCGTGCCGTCAACCGGCACCGATCCGATGCGCCAGCGCCATGGCCACCAGCAGCAGCGCGAGGATGGCGAGGATCATCGCGAACATGCAGCCCAGGACGACGCGATCCCCGAACATCAAACCTGGACTAGAAGCCGTCCGGGAGGTCGATCGGACCGATCACCTCGCGGTAGCGCGACACGGCATAGCGGTCGGTCATGCCCGCCACGAAATCGGCGATGTGGCGGCTGATGGCGGGTTCCTCCGCCGGCAGGCGGTGCCGCCATTCCTCCGGCAGCAACGCCGGATCGGCGCGATAGGCGGCGAACAGGTCGCTTACCACCGCATCCGCGGCCGAGGCCGCAGCGAGCTGGTGCGGATGATGGTAGAGGCTGGCGTACATGAACCGCTTCAGCGCGCGTTCCTGGACGGCCATGTCGTCGGAGAAGCCGATCAGCGCGCGGCCGGCGGCGCGGACGTCCTCGACGCTGGCGACGCCCGCAGCGGCGATCCGCGCGCGTGATTCGGCGATCAGGTCGTTGACCATCGCGCCGATCTGCGTGCGGATCAGCTCCCCCGCCAGTCGCTCGCGCGGCACGTCCGGGAAGTGCGCGGTCACCCGCCGCCAGCCGTCCGCGACCAACGGCACCGCCTCGATCTGGTCGAGCGTCAGCAGCCCCGCGCGCAGGCCGTCGTCGATGTCGTGATTGTCATAGGCGATGTCGTCTGCCAGCGCCGCCACCTGCGCCTCCAGCGAGGCATGGCTGCGCAGGTCCAGCGCCGCCTCCGCATCCGCGGCCGCCAGCGCCCAGGGTGGCGCGATCACCGGGCCGTTGTGTTTGGCCAGCCCCTCCAGCGTTTCCCAAGTCAGGTTCAGCCCCGGCCAGCGCGGATACGGCCGCTCGATCCGCATCAGCGTGCGCAGCGTATGGCCATTGTGATCGAAGCCGCCTGCATCGGCCATCGCGCGGCGCAGCGCGTCCTCGCCGGCATGGCCGAACGGCGGATGGCCGATATCGTGCGCCAGGCACAGCGCCTCGGTCAGATCCTCGTTCAGCCCCAGCGTGCGTGCGATCGTGCGACCGATCTGCGCCACCTCCAGGCTGTGGGTCAGGCGAACACGGAAGTGATCGCCATCCGGCGCCAGAAAGACCTGCGTCTTGTGGCGCAGCCGGCGAAAGCTGATCGAATGGATGATGCGGTCACGGTCGCGCTGGAACGCGTCGCGCGGGCCGCGATCGGCGGATTGCTCGGCATGCAGCCGTCCGCGACTGCGCGCCGGATCGGCCGCCCAGGGCGCGAGCGCGGCCATGCTATTTGCCGTCCAGTCGCGTCATCTTCTGCCCCGGCTCGCTGGTGAAGGTGAAGGCCGACAATCCTTGCTTCGTCAGCGTGTTGACCATGGCGCGCGCCTCCGCCTGGGTCTTGAACGGGCCCGTCACCAGCCGGTTGGTGGCGCGGTTGCCGACCGTATAGGCGCGCTTGCCGGCCAGCGCCGCCGCCCTGGACTGCGCGCCCTTCCACGCTTTCGGCAGGTCGCCGGCATTGGCGCCGCTCGCCACCTGTACCCAGATGCGCTGCGGCTCGGCGCGCTCGGCCTTCTTCTCCGCAGCCTCCTTCGCCGCAAGTTCCTTCTTCGCCTTCTCCGCCGCCGCTTCCTTCGCGCGGGTCTTGCGGTCGACGGCCGGCCGTGCCTCCGGCTTTTCGGAAACCGTCGCCGCGACGGTCTTCTCCGACACGCGCTTCGCCGCGGCGAGGCGGGTGCGCTTCTGCTCGTCGGCGGCGGCATTGCGCTCGGCGGTGCGCGCGGCTTCCTCAAGCGTCGCGATCGGCCACGGCGGGGGGGAGGCGGCGGCCACCGCCGCGTGCTGCGCCCCCGGCATCGGCGCAACCCCCAGCTCGGCGGCGGGGACCGAGATGCCGGCGACGATCCGCGCAAGGATCGAATCCTCGCTCACCCGCGGCGGCACCGCGCGCACCGGGGCGGCCGCGACGGCGCGCGACGTTGGTTCGCGGCGCGTGACCGAGCGTGGCGGCCCGACCGGATCGGCCGACGCGATCTGCGTGGGGGCGGGTGCGATCGTGCGGGGGGGCGCGGCCTGCGCCACTTGCGTCGGCGGCGGCGCGGTCACCGGCGCCGCCGGCGAAGACGCGGCGGCTTGCGCCACCGTGGCCGCCGGTCGCGAGAGGGCCGGCGGCGGTGCGGCCTGCGCCGCCGGGATCGCGGGTGCGGTCGCCGCAACCGGGGGCGTCGGGACGGGTGCGGCCTGCGCGATCTGCGTCGCGGGCAGCGGCGTCGTCGGCGTGGCGACGGTCGCGGCCGCCGGAGTCCGCGCCGCGCGCGCCGCGGCGAGTTGCGTCGCACGCGCCGCGCGCTCGCGGCGGCGCTGCTCGGTGCGGGACAGGCGTTCCGGCGCGGGGACTACCGGGGCCGCCGCCGCGAGCGCGACGCGCGGCGGCGTGGTGGCCAGCGGCGCGAGCGGCGGCACCTGCCGCGCATCGGCCAGCCGCGCCGCGTTGGGCGTCACCTCGCCGAAATGCACCGCGAAGGCGCGATCGACCGGGGACAGGCTCGGCAGCCGCTGGAAGAACGCCGCCAGCCCGCCCGCCATGCCGCGCGGCATCATGCTGGTCGCGATCTTGTTCGCACCGCTCACGTCGCCGTTCATCGCCAGGATGAATGCGCGCGCGCGCCACGCGCCGCGATCGGAGCGGCGCAGCAGCGGGTCGATCTGCGCAAGCGCTTCCTCCTGCCGGCCGGAAATGCCCAGTGACAGCGCGTAGCGACGGCGGATCTCGTCCAGCGCGTCATTGTCGCGCCCACCCTGCGCCAGCGCGAGACGGTAGTCCGCCTGTGCGCGCGCCTGTTCCCCGATCAGGTCGTACGCCAGCCCGCGATCGTCCGCGTAGCGCGCCATGACCGCACCGTGCCGCTGCGCTTCCTCGAAATAGCGCAGCGCCTCGCCGGGCCGCTCGCCGTTGACCAGGATGCGCGCAATCCCCGCCTTCACCCGGCCGTTGCTGGGGTCGATCGCCTCCGCGCGCTTGTAGAGCGCGGCAGCGGCGGTCGCGTCGCCCAGCGCGAACGACAATTCGCCGGCCTCGATCAGCGCCGACAGGTCGCGCGGCGCGGCGCCCAGCCGGCGGACGAGTTCCGCCAGGCGATCGGCGTCCGGGTTGGCGACCGGCATCACCACCTGCGCGGCGGCGGCGATCGGAAGCGGCAGCACGCCGGCGGCGGACAGCGCGATCGCGACGGACCGCGCGATGCCCGGTCGGCGCGGGCGGTTGTCGATCACGCGTCGCCCGCCCGCCGCGGCGATTCGCCCATCGGCGGGCGGGCCGTTGCGCGGCACCGGACCGCGGCTTCTTCCAGAGCTTGATGACATGACATGGGTCCAGCCGTCATTGCGGGCGTCGCGAAGCGATCCGGGGTCCTGCGCATGCCGCCGCGGATCGCCTTGCTACGCGCGCTACGACGGGCAGGTTCTCCTGATCCCGGGACGCTATAGACGCGCTCGCGCGTGAACCGGCAATGATGGCACGCGGGACGGTGCGACGAAGCGAGCCGTCGCGGCGGTGCGTGGCGGGGCCAGCCGCCCCGCCCCGTCCGGCTGCCGCGACCGGCGCTTACTGATTGTTCTGGCGGTGCAGGAAGCGCGGCAGATCGCCCGGCTCGCGGCCTTCGTCCTCGACGGCACGCCCGCCGGCGTTGCGCGTGGCGTTCTGCATCCGCTCGAACAGCGTGCCGCCCAGCTTCACGCGCGGCTGCGCGGGCGCGTCATCCTCGCCACCCGGCGACAGGAAGCGGCGGCGCGAGGCATCGGCGGGCTGCGCGGGTGCCGGGGCCGGCACCAGCGATTCCGCGCCGAGCAGCAGCTCGTCGTCGGCGGGCGGCGGCGTTGCCGGGCTGCTCGTATCGACCACCGGACCGGACGTGATGGGCGGCACCCCCTCCGCCATCGCGCCGGCGGCGGCGCCGCTCGGCTGCTGCGGCGGGACCGGCGCGGCGGGCTGATACGCGGTCGGCTGCGGTGCGGCGACCGGCTGCTGCGGCGCCGCCGGGGCCGGCGCGGCCGACTCGCCGCGGCGCGGCGCGGAGAAGCTGAAGGTACGCGGCGGCTCGGACGGCGCGCTGGCCGCGGCCGGCGCGGCGGCCTGCCCGCCGCCCTCGATGCCGGTGGCGACCACCGAGACGCGGATCTTGCCTTCCAGCTCGGGATTGAACGCCGAACCCCAGATGATGTTGGCGTCGGGATCGACCAGCTCGCGGATGTGGTTGGCGGCCTCGTCCACTTCCAGCAGGCGCATGTCGTCGCCGCCGGTGATCGACACGATCACGCCCTTCGCCCCCTGCATCGACACGCCGTCGAGCAGCGGATTGGCGATCGCCTTCTGCGCGGCGATCAGCGCGCGGTCGTCGCCCTCCGCCTCGCCGGTGCCCATCATCGCCTTGCCCATTTCCTGCATCACCGATCGCACGTCGGCAAAGTCCAGGTTGATGAGGCCCGGCATCACCATCAGGTCGGTGATGCCGCGCACGCCCTGTTGCAGCACCTCGTCCGCCATTTCGAACGCCTGCTTGAACGTGGTGTTGGCGTTCGCGACCAGGAACAGGTTCTGGTTCGGGATCACGATCAGCGTGTCGACGAACTTCTGCAATTCCTCGATACCGGCATCGGCGGACTTGCCGCGGCGATTGCCCTCGAAACTGAACGGCTTGGTCACGACGCCAACGGTCAGGATGCCCATGTCGCGCGCCGCCTTGGCGATGACCGGGGCCGCGCCGGTGCCGGTGCCGCCGCCCATGCCGGCGGCGATGAAGCACATGTGGCTGCCTTCCAGCAGGCGCGACAGTTCGTCGATCGTTTCCTCGGCCGCGGCGCGGCCGATCTCCGGCCGGCTGCCCGCGCCCAGCCCCTGCGTGATCTTCGCGCCGAGCTGGATTTTCTGCTCGGCCTCCGACTGCTTCAGCGCCTGCGCGTCGGTGTTCGCGACCAGGAAGTTCACGCCCTGCACGTCGGCGCGCATCATGTTCGCGATCGCGTTGCCGCCCGCGCCGCCGACGCCGATCACGGTGATCCGCGGGGTCAGATCGTCCAGCTCGGGCGTGATGAATTCGATGCTCATCGCAAACTTACTCCGTCCGCCCGCGTCGTCGCTCTACGTAACGGGCCGTTTACACCGATGTGCAACAAGCGCGCGCGCGGCGAAAGAGGAAACACCGCGAAACGCCCTGTTGTTGCGTCAATAATTCGCCTTCGCCGCCTGCACGAGCTTCCAGAAGCCGCGAAAGCCGCGTTGGCGGTGGACCATCTGCTGCGTCGGCACCAGTCCGCGCAGGTCGATCGGGTCGCTCGCTGCGAAGAACGCCAGCCCGGCCAGCGTCGCGAAACCGGGGCCGGCATGCGCCTCCGGCAGCCCGGTCAGCCCGCGCGGGCGGCCGATCCGCACCGAGCGGCCCAGCGCCTGCTGCGCATAGTCGGCGATCCCCTTCAGCTCCGCACCGCCGCCGGTCAGCACCACCTGCCGTCCGACCGGCCCTTCGAACTTCAGCTCGCGCAGCGCGGCCTGGATCTCGCTGGTCAGATGCTCCAGCCGCTGGCGGATCACCGCGATCAGCGCCGCCTTGGTGATCTGCAACGCTTCCGAATCCTCCTCCTGCGTCCGTTCGCGGATCGTCACCATCTCGTGATTGTCGCGCGGCGAGGCGTTGGCGCTGCCGTGGAAGCATTTGATCCGCTCGGCCTGCAGGCGCGTTGTGCCGAACGCGCTGGCGATGTCGTCGGTGATGTCCGCCGCACCGAACGGGATCGACTTCAGCCCGACCAGCATCGAGCCGGCGAACAGCGAGACGTTGGTGATCCCCGCGCCGATCTCCACCAGCGCCACGCCCAGGTCGCGCTCCTCGCTCGTCAGGCACGCCAGCCCGGTGGCGATCGGCGCGGCGATGATCGACTTCACCTCCAGATGCGCGGACCGGACGCACAGGTCCAGGTTGCGCACCGGCGATCCGTCGGCGGCGATCACGTGGATGTGCACGCCCAGCCGGTCGGCATGGAGCCCGAGCGGCTTCTTCACGCCGGTCAGCCCGTCGAGCGTATAGAGCGCCGGCTGCGCGTGGAGCACCATCCGCCCCTGCGGGTCGATCGCCTGCCGGCCTTCCTGCAACAAGGCGTCGATATCGGCCTGCTCGATGCGCATGCCGCCCAGCTCGGCCTCGATGAACGCCTCGTCGCTCACCAGCCCGCCGGCGGAGAAGCCCGCCCACACGTTCTCGATGTTGAAGCCGGCGATCCGCTCGGCCTGTTCCACCGCCTCGCGCACCGCCACCTCGGTCGCGTCCATGTCGGCGATATAGCCGCGCTTCACGCCGCGGCTCTCGCGCTGGCCGGTGCCCAGCACCACCAGCTCGCCGCCGTCGCCCTTCTGCGCGATCATCGCGGATACCTTGGACGAACCGATGTCCAGCGCGGTAATCAGGCCGTCCGGTGCTGCCTTCGCCATTGCCGTGTCCCCCTCATGCTTCGCCGCTACGCAGCGCGTCCCCGGCGCGCGCCCCGGTGATCCTGTCCCCGGTGATCCTGCCCTTGTCGCCAGTCGCGGTCGTGTTGCCGATCGCCGCCGCATCGACCGGCGGATCGCTGCGGCCGTCGTCGGCGACCTGCTGCTGCTTGTCCTGCCCGGCGCGGCGCGCATACATCCGCGCCGGGTCGCGCAGGTCGAAGCGTATCCAGCCCTTGCCGAGCAGCGGGTCCGCGCCGTCGAGTTGCGCGAACTTCACCAGCGCCTGCGCCGCGCCGTCCTGCGGCAACGCCAGCGTCTCGCCGGTGGTGAAGGTCAGATCCCAGCGGCGATTGCCGACCCAGGTCGCGGCGCGGATGCGCGGGCGCAGCGCGGGCGCGGCGGCGAGCAACGCCTGATAGCTCGCCTCCTGCCGGTCCGCGCCGGGGCCGATCACCAGCGGCAGGTCCGGCATCCGCGACGGATCGACCGGCGCCAGCAGCCGCCCGGTCGCGTCGATCAGCGTCAGTTGCCCGTGATCCTGCCATATCGCCGCCGGCTCGCGCTCGGTGATGTGGATCACCAGCCGGTCGGGCAGCCGCCGCGCCACATAGGCGTCAGCGATCCAGCCATAGGCGAGCAGCCGCGCGCGCACCCGCTCCAGATCGACGCGCAGCATCGCGCGGCTCGACTGGTCCTCCAGCGCGATCGCATAGACCGTCTCGCGGTCCATCCGCTTCAGCCCGGTGATGTCGACCTGCTCGACGCGCAATCCCGCGCGCGCCGCCGCCTCGGCGACGCCGGCGCCGATCGCCTGCGGCACGCCCAGCAGGTTGGCGACGAACAGCGCCGCGACGCCGACCCCGCCCAATACGGTCCAGGTCACCGCCTTGCGCAGCATCTCCTCGTTGACCGGCAGCTTCGCGAGCAGCCGGTCGCCCAGCGACGCCTTGGGCACACGGCGGCGGTTCGCCACCGGGCGGCGCGCCGGCGGTGCGGCGCCGCGCTTGATCGTCCGGCTCATGGCCGCACCGCCTCCCGCATCGCCTCGTCCACGATCGCCTGCACCAGCGCCGGGTAGCTCATGCCGGTGTGCCGCGCCTGTTCGGGCACCAGGCTGAGCGGGGTCATGCCCGGCTGGGTGTTGACCTCCAGCAGGAACAGCCCGTCGACGCCGCGTTCATCGTCCCAGCGGAAATCGGAACGGCTGGTGCCGCGGCAGCCGAGCAGACGGTGCGCCTGCAACGCCAGCGCCATGCACGCCTCGGTGATCTCGTCGGGGATCGCCGCCGGGAAGATGTGGTCGGTCATGCCGTCGGTATATTTGGCGTCGTAATCGTACCAGCCCGACTTCGGCCGCAGTTCGGTGACGCCCAGCGCGCGGTCGCCCAGCACGGCCGTGGTCAGCTCACGCCCGCGCACGTACGGCTCGGCGAGCAGCTCCTCGAAATCCTGCCACGGCCCACGCGCGTCGCGCGCGATCGGCTGGCCATGGTTGCTCTGGTCGGTGACGATCGCGACGCCGACCGACGACCCTTCGTTGACCGGCTTGAGCACATAGGGGCGCGGCAGCGGGTCGCCTTCGAACACGTCGCGCGACTTCACGATGCGGCCGCCGGGCATCGGCACGCCGGCAGGGACCAGCACCTGCTTGGTCAGCACCTTGTCGATCGCGATCACCGACGTCGCCAGACCCGAATGGGTGTAACGCAGCCCCATCAGATCGAGCAGCCCCTGCACGGTGCCGTCCTCGCCCGGCGTGCCGTGCAGCGCGTTGAACACAAGGTCCGGCCGCGCCTCGGCGAACCGCGCGGCCACGTCGCGATCCATGTCGATGCGCGTCACGCGGTGGCCGAGCGACTCCAGCGCGTCCGCGACCCCGGCGCCCGACGACAGCGACACCTCGCGTTCCGCGGACCAGCCGCCCATCAGCACCGCGATGTGGAGCGCCTTCCCCTTCCCCTCTCCGGCGGAAAGCGGGCCATCGGTCGCAACACCCACGCGCTGTATCTCCCATTCCAGTTCCACGCCG
The DNA here is from genome assembly GCA_003243195.1 of Sphingomonas taxi. Classification (GTDB taxonomy): domain Bacteria; phylum Pseudomonadota; class Alphaproteobacteria; order Sphingomonadales; family Sphingomonadaceae; genus Sphingomonas; species Sphingomonas taxi_B. The sequence goes on from QFQI01000001.1 coordinate 77,545, forward strand.
CTGGCCGCCTTCACGCGCGCACGCACGTCCTCGCCCAGCGCCTCGATCTCCGCGCTGGTCGCGCTGCCCAGATTGAGCAGGAAATTGGTGTGCTTCTCGCTCACCTGCGCATCGCCGCGCCGCAGGCCACGGCAGCCGGCGTCATCCACCAGCGCCCACGCCTTGCGCCCGGCGGGGTTCTTGAAGGTCGACCCGCCGGTCTTCGACCGCAGCGGCTGCGACGCCTCGCGCGCGGCGGCGATCCGGTCCATCTCGGCCTGGATCGCAGCGGGTTCGCCGGGCGCGCCGCGAAACGTGGCGGCGACCACCACCGCGTCGACCGGCAGGTCAGAATGGCGGTAGCTGTAGCCGAGCTCGGCCGGCGACAGCACCCGCCGCTCGCCCGTGCGCAGCACCACCTCCGCCTCGACCAGCACCTCGGCGGTGTCCCGCCCATAGGCGCCGCCGTTCATCCGCACGAAGCCGCCGACCGTGCCGGGGATCGAGCGCAGGAACTCCAGCCCCGCTACCCCGGCGTCGCGCGCGGTGGACGACACCAGAATGCCGCTCGCCCCGCCGCCGCACCGCAGCGCCGGCCCGTGCGCGGCGGCGGTCGCGAACGGCTTGCCGAGCCGTACCACCACGCCCGGCACGCCGCCGTCGCGCACGATCAGGTTGGAGCCCAGCCCCAGCGCCATCACCGGCACCGCGGGGTCGAGCGCCCGCAGGAAGTCGCCCAGATCATCGGCATCGGCCGGCTCGAACAGCCATTCGGCAGCGCCGCCCGCCTTGAACCACACCAGCGGCGCGAGCGGGGCATGCGCGGTCAGCCGGCCGCGCACGGCGGGCAAAGCGCTCACCACGGTCCGGCGCCCCATAAACGGATCCACGCCTGCCATGCGGCAAGGTTCGCCTCCGCGGCGCGGCGCGTCGCCTCCTGCGCCTGCACCAGCGCGGCGCCCGCCGCGTTGGCGTGCGCACCGGCGTCAAGCGCCGCGCGCTGCGTGTCGAGCCATTGCTTCTGCCAGCGGATCCCGGCGTCGAACCAGTCGCTCATGCGCGTTCCCCGATCGCGGCCGCCAGGCCGGCGGCCCATTTCGTGATATCGCCCGCACCCAGGCAGATCACCTGATCGCCCGCGCGCACCTCGCCGGCCAGCGCGTCGGCGAGCGCGGCGGCATCCTCGATCACCGCCGCCTGGCGATGGCCGCGATCGCGCAGCCCCGCGACCAGCGCCTCCGCGTCGACACCGGGCACCGGCGCCTCGCCGGCGGCATAGACCGGGGTGACATACACCAGATCGGCGTCGTTGAACGCGCCGCGAAAGTCCTCCATCAGATTGCCGAGCCGCGAGTAGCGATGCGGCTGCACCACCGCGATCACCCGTCCCTGCGCGCTTTCCCGCGCCGCCGCCAGCACCGCGCGGATCTCCACCGGATGATGGCCGTAATCGTCGATGATCGTCGCGCCATGGACCTCGCCGACCCGGGTGAAGCGCCGCTTGACGCCGGTGAACCGCTCGAACCCGTGCGCGATCGTCGCATCGTCGATCCCCAGTTCCAGCGCGACGCCGATCGCCGCCAGCGCGTTCTGGACATTGTGCCGTCCGGGCATCGGCAGGTCGATGCCCTCGATCGAGCGCACGCCGCCGTCGCGCGCGCGGATCAGCGCCTCGAAACGGTTGCCGCCCGGATAGGGCTGCACGTTCACCCCGCGCACGTCGGCCGACGCCGCGAAGCCGTAGGTGACGATCCGCCGGTCGCGGACGCGCGGGATCAGCGCCTGCACCTCGGGGTGGTCGAGGCACAGCAGCGCCGCGCCATAGAAGGGCACGTTCTCGACGAATTCGACATAGGCGTCCTTCGCGCGCTCGAAGCTGCCGTAATGGTCCAGGTGCTCAGGGTCGATGTTGGTGACCACCGCGATCGTGCCGTCGAGCCGCAGGAAGCTGCCGTCGCTCTCGTCGGCCTCCACGACCATCCAGTCGCTCGCGCCCAGCCGCGCGTTCGATCCATAGCTGTTGATGATCCCGCCGTTGATGACGGTCGGGTCGATCCCGCCTGCGTCCAGCAGCGCCGCGACCATCGAGGTGGTGGTCGTCTTCCCGTGCGTGCCCGCGACCGCGACGGTCGATTTCAGCCGCATCAGCTCGGCCAGCATCTCCGCGCGCCGCACCACCGGGATGCGGTGCTGGAGCGCGGCCTCCACCTCCGGGTTGCCGCGCTTCACCGCGGTGGAGGTGACCACCACCGCCACGCCCGCCACATTGGCCGCGTCATGGCCGATCGTCACCGCGATCCCGCGCGCGCGCAGCCCGTCGATCACATAGCCTTCGGCGACGTCCGATCCCTGCACCCTGTAGCCCAGGTTGTGCATCACCTCGGCGATGCCGGACATGCCGATGCCGCCGATCCCGACGAAATGGATCGTGCCGATATCGGTCGCGACCCCCTTCACAGGCGGATGCTCCCGACCGCGCGGCGGATCACCATCGCGCCGCTCATGCGAATGCTTCCTTCTTGCGGGCCGTGCCGACCAACACCCGCGCCTTGGGCGCGTCGAGGCTTTCGACCAGATCGGCCAGATCGCTGACCGCATGGGGGGCACCGCACGCGCGCGCACGGGTGGCGGCATTGCCGAGCGCTTCGGGATCGAGGCCGAGTTTCTGCATCTGCTTGGCGAGTTCCGGTGGCGTGAAGGCCGCTTGTGGGATGGTGCGCGCGCCGCCGGCGGCGGTGATCTCGCGCGCGTTGGCGGTCTGGTGGTCGTCGGTCGCGGACGGAAGCGGCACGAGAATCGCGGGGCGGCCAGCGGCGGTCAGCTCCGCGATCGTCGAGGCGCCGGCGCGCGCGATCACCAGATGCGACCAGCCGAGCTGTTCGGGCAGGTCGGGCAGATAGGTGGCGAGATCGGCGGCGATATCCAGGCTCGCATATTTCGCCCGCACCGCGTCGATATCCTCGATCCGTGCCTGGTGCGTCACCTGCAGGCGACGGCGGAACGCCACCGGCAGCAGCGCCAGCCCGTCGGGCACCACCTCGCTCAGGATCGACGCGCCCTGGCTGCCGCCGGTCACCAGCACGCGGAAGATGCCGTCGTCCTCCGGCACCGGATAGGGCCGCGCGCGCAACGCCAAGATGCTTTCGCGCACCGGATTGCCGATCAGATGCGCCTTGCCGCGAAAGCGCGGCTTCAGGCGCTGCGTCTCGGCATAGCTGGTCGCGATCGCGTCGACGCGTCCGGCGACCAGCCGGTTGACGCGGCCGAGCACCGCATTCTGTTCGTGCACGGCGGTCGGGATGCCGGCGGCGAACGCCGCGGACAAGGCGGGGAACGCCGGATAGCCGCCGAAGCCGATCACCGCGGCGGGGCGGACATCATCGTACAGCGCGCGCGCCATCCTGCGCCCCTGCACCATCAGCCGCGCCGCCTTCGCCCAGCCCAGCGGCCCGCCGGCGAACCGCCCTGCCGGGATGACATGCGTCTGCACGCCGTCGAACAGCCCGGGAAAGCGCACCCCGCGCGCATCGCTGACCAGCGCGACGCGGTGCCCGCGCTTTATCAGTTCCGCCGCCAGCGCCGCGGCCGGCACCATATGCCCCCCGGTCCCCCCGGCGGCGAGCACGAACTGGCGGGGGCGGAAGTCGCGGACCTGCGTCATTCGGGGCTCCAGCGCTGCTGTGCGATATACGGGCTGCGCAACAGGAACGGGTTGCGGCGCGTGAACGCCAGCAGCAACCCCATGCCCAGCGACAGCGCGACCATCGACGAGCCGCCATAGCTGATGAACGGCAGCGTCATGCCCTTCGACGGGGCCAGCCCGGTGTTGACCGCCATCGACACCAGCCCCTGCGCCCCGAACTGCACCGCCAGCCCGGAGGCGGCGAGCAGCCGGAACGGATCCTGTTCGTCGAGCAGCTTCACGAACACCCGCACCACCAATGCCAGGAACACCAGCGCGACGATCATGCAGGCGAGCAGCCCGAACTCCTCGCCGATCACCGAGAAGATGTAATCGGTGTGCGCCTCCGGCAGCCCGAACTTGACCGTGCCGCCGCCCGGCCCGGTGCCGAACCACCCGCCCGAGGTGAGCGTGTTGTGCGCGGCGTTGGTCTGGAAATGGTCGGCCGCGCCCTCCCCCTCGATGCCGGGAAACAGGAAGGCGTCGATACGCTTGCGCGCGGTGCCGTAGAAGACATAGGCGGCGACCAGCGCGGCGGGCACCATCCCCAGGAAGCCCAGGATCACGCGCGTCGGCGTGCCCGCGATCGTCACCAGCGCCAGCCAGATGCAGCAGAAGATCACCGTCTGGCCGAAATCCGGTTGCAGCATCAGCAGCGTCGCGATCACCCCGGTCAGCGCGGCGGTGATCGCGGTCACCGGCAGCTCCGCATCGCGCGACTTGAACGACAGCAGCCACGCGACCGTCACGACGAAGAACGGCTTCAGGAACTCGGACGGCTGGAACTGCGCGAAGCCGAAGCCGATCCAGCGCCGCGCGCCGTTCACCGTCACGCCCGCGAACGGCACGATCACCAGCAGCGCGACGCACACCGCCGCACCGATCAGCGACATGCGCCGCGCCATCGTCAGCGGCAGCATCGACACACCGAACAGCACCGGCAGCGACACCGCCACCCACATCGTCTGCCGCCAGAAATAATGCAGCGGCGCGAACTTCAGATGCTCGCCGGAATAGCGCATCGCGCTGGCGGGCGAACCGGCCGCGACCGCGATCAGCCCGATCGCCATCAGGAACAGCGCCAGCAGCAGCAGCACGCGGTCGATATCCCAGAACCACGTGCCCAGCGGCGACGGATCACCGCGCCCGCCGCGATTGCGCAGGCCGATCTTCCCGCGCGTGCGCTCGGCGCGCTGCCCGGCCCGGATATCGGTCATGCCAATGCCTCCACCGCGGTGCGGAACGCCAGCCCGCGCGCCTCGAAATCACGGAACTGGTCGAACGAGGCGGCGGCGGGCGACAGCAGCACGACGTCGCCGCGCTCCGCCTCCTGCGCAGCGAGCTTCACCGCGCGCTCCACCGTCTCGACCTCGGCGACCGGCACCTGGCCGCGCAACAATTCGGCGAAGCGCGGCCCGGCCTCGCCGATCGTATAGGCGCGCACGACATGGCCCAGATGCGCGACGCAGGCGTCCAGCCCATCGCCCTTGGCCTTGCCGCCGACGATCCAGTGGATGCGCGGAAAGGCGGCGAGCGCGGGCGCGGCGCTTTCGGGATTGGTCGCCTTGCTGTCGTTGATCCATGCCACGCCGTTCAGCGTCGCGACGCGCTCCATGCGATGCGGCAGGCCGGTGAACGTCTCCAGCGCGCGCTCGATATCGGCGGCGGCGACGCCGAGCGCCTCGGCCACCGCGATCGCCGCGGCGGCGTTCTGCGCATTGTGCGGCCCCTGCAGCGACGGCCAGCGGCCCTGGTCGCCGGGCAGCGCCACACCGTCGATGAAGCGGACCGACAGCCCCTCGGGTGCGTCTTCGAGCACGCGCAGTCCGGCCACCGCGCCCTCGTCCAGCACCGCGACATGTCCGGGCGACTGCATCGCGAACAACCGCGCCTTGCTGGCCGCATAACCCGCGAAGCCGTCGTAGCGGTCGAGATGATCGGGGGTGACGTTCAGCAGCACCGCGACGTCGCAGTCGAGCGACTGCGTGAGGTCGATCTGGTAGCTGGACAGTTCCAGCACATAGACGCCGCCCGCCGGCAACGGCTCCTGCGCGAGGATCGGCAGGCCGATGTTGCCGCCCATCCGCGCGGGCATGCCGGCGGTGGTCAGGATATGGTGGACCAGCGCGGTGGTGGTCGACTTGCCGTTGGTGCCGGTGATGCCGACCACCTTGTGGGGCGGCAGGTCGGCGCGGGCGGTCGCGAACAGTTCGATGTCGCCGATGACGGGCACGCCGGCGGCGCGCGCGCTGGCCGCGAGCGGATGGGTGTTGAGCGGGACGCCCGGCGAGACGACCAGCGCATCGACGGTGGCGAGGTCGATCGTCGCCAGGTCGGCAAGCGTGAATGCGTCCTCGCCCGCTTCGCCTTCAAGTCCCCCGCGCGCCGCCGCGTCGCTGTCCCACGCCGTCACCCGCGCGCCCGCCGCCAGCAGCGCGCGAACGGCCGCGGCGCCCGAGCGTGCCAGCCCGAGCACCGCAAAATGTTTCCCCGCCCAGGCGCGCGACACGATCATCGCAGCTTCAACGTCGACAGGCCGGCCAGCGCCAGCACCAGCGCGATGATCCAGAAGCGGATCACCACTGTCGGCTCGCTCCAGCCGAGCTGTTCGAAATGATGGTGGATCGGCGCCATGCGGAAGATGCGCCGGCCGGTGCGCTTGTACCAGAACACCTGGATGATGACGGACAGCGCCTCGACCACGAACAGCCCGCCGATGATCCCCAGCACGATCTCGTGATGCGCGACCACCGCGATCGTGCCCAGCGCGCCGCCCAGCGCCAGGCTGCCCGTATCGCCCATGAACACCGCGGCGGGCGGCGCATTGTACCACAGGAACGCCAGCCCGCCGCCGATCACCGCGCCGCAGAAGATCGCCAGTTCGCCCGCGCGGGGCACGTGCGGGATGCCGAGATAATCGGCGAACTTCACGTTGCCGGCCAGATAGACGATCAGCATGAACGCGACGGAGGCGATGATGACCGGCATCGTCGCCAGCCCGTCTAGCCCGTCGGTCAGGTTCACCGCATTGCCGAACGCGACGATCGTGAACGCCGCGAACAGCGGATAGACATAGCCGAGATCGATGAAATAGCGGTTGGTGAACGGCAGATACAGGCCCGATCCGTTCTCCTGCATGACGATCCATGCCGCCACGCCCGCGATCGCGAATTCCAGCAGCAGCCGCACCCGGCCCGAGACGCCCGCCGTGCTCGCCTTGCGCACCTTGTCGTAATCGTCGAGGAAGCCGATCGCGCCGAAGCCGAGCGTCACGAACAGGCATGCCCAGACGAACGGATTGCGCAGGTCCATCCAGATCAGCACCGCCAGCACCAGGCTGGTCAGGATCATCAGCCCGCCCATCGTCGGCGTGCCGCGCTTGGCAAGGTGCGTCTGCGGCCCGTCGGCGCGGATCGGCTGCCCCTTGCCCTGCCGCACGCGCAGCCAGCCGATGAAGCGCGGCCCGATGATGAGGCCGATGAACAGCGCGGTAGCCACCGCCGCGCCGGCGCGGAACGACAGATAGCGGATGAGGTTGAACCCGCCCGCGAAACCGAGCTGCTCGGCGATCCAGTACAGCAACCTAACTCATCCCGTCCGCAAGGCCGCTCACCAGCCGCGACAGCCCCACGCCGTTCGAACCCTTCACGAGCATCGTGTCGCCGGGGCGGATCAGCGCGCGGGCCCGATCGAGCGCCTGAGCGGCATCCGGCACATGGACGAAATCGACGCGTCCCTCAAGCGCCTCGGCCAGCGGAGCCATCGCTTCGCCGACCAGCACGGCCATTTCGACGTTGGCCGTCACGACATCGTCGCCCAGCGCGGCATGGAAGGCCGCCGACGCATCGCCCAGCTCGCGCATCTCGCCCAGCACCGCGACGTGCCGCCCCGGCTCCTGCGCCAGCACCGCCAGCGTCGCGCGCACCGAGGCGGGGTTGGCGTTGTAGCTTTCGTCGATCAGCAGCATCTCGCCCCCGTCGACCGGCAGCGTGATCCGCGCGCCACGTCCCGGCAGGCCGCCCAGCTCGGCCAGCGCCAGCCCGGCCAGCGCCAGATCCGCGCCGACCGCATCGACGACGGCGAGCACGCCCAGCGCGTTCGACACCCAGTGGCGACCCGGCTGCGCGACCGTGAAGCTCAGCTCGCGCGTACCGATCCGCGCGCTCACGAAGCTGCCGCCGCCGCGCAGGTTAAGCGTGTCCGCCGCGCTGACGTCCGCCGCACGGTCCATCCCGAACGTCACGATCCGTGCAGCATAGGGCGCAGCGGCGGCGATCAGCCGGGCGCGGTGCGGGCTGTCATAGGGGATGACCGCGGTGCCGCCCGGCTCCAGCCCGCGGAAGATCTCGCCCTTGGCGTCGGCGATCGCGCTTTCGTCGGGGAAGAATTCGGTATGCGCCGGCGCGATCGCGGTCACCAGCGCGACGTGCGGCCGCACCAGCGTGGTCAGATGCGCCAGCTCGCCGGGATGGTTCATGCCCATCTCCAGCACCGCATAGTCGCTGTCGGCCGGCATCCGCGCCAGGCTGAGCGGGACGCCGGTATGGTTGTTGTAGCTCTTGACCGAGCGGTGCGTGCGGACGGCGGGCGCGCGGTCGAGCGCGGCGAACAGCGCCTCCTTGGTGGAGGTCTTGCCGACCGAGCCGGTGACGCCGATCACCTTCGCCGCGGTGCGCGCGCGCGCAGCGCGGGCGAGATCCTCCAGCGCGGCGAACGTGTCGGCGACCGTGACGCTGGGATGGGCGCAGTCGCGCGAGACGATCGCGCCCGCCGCGCCCTGCGCGAACGCCTGGTCGAGAAAGCGATGGCCGTCGGTATGCTCGCCGGTCAGCGCCACGAACAGGTCGCCCTCGCCAACCTCGCGCGAATCGAACGCGACGCCGTCGGCGGCGAAGTCGGCGGACGCGGTGCCGCGCGTGGCGGCGGCGATATCGGCTGCGGTCCACAGCGTCATGCGCGGCCCTCTGCGCGGTCGCTGTCGCCCCGGCGAGGCATCAGCATCCCTGACGCGCCCGATAGGGCCGCTATGCCAGCAAATCCGGATCCGCGACGGCGCGGGAATGACGAAGCCGTCCCGGTCACGCCGCCACCTCGCGCGCCACCGCGACGTCGTCGAACGGCAGCACCAGATCGCCGACGATCTGCCCCTGCTCATGCCCCTTGCCGGCGATCAGCACGATATCGCCGCCGCGCGCCTCGCCGACCGCCGCCGCGATCGCGGCGCGACGGTCGCCGATCTCGCGCGCGCCCGGCGCACCTTCCAGCATGTCGCGGCGGATCGCGGCCGGATCCTCGGTGCGCGGGTTGTCGTCGGTGACGATCACCAGGTCGGCGGCGGCGTGCGCCACCTCGCCCATCGGCTTGCGCTTGCCGGCATCGCGATCACCGCCCGCGCCCAACACCAGGATCAGCCGCCCCTCGACATGTGGACGCAGCGCGGCGCACGCGGCCGCGATCGCGTCGGGGGTATGCGCATAATCGACATAGACCGGCGCGCCGTCGCGCGTGATCGCGGCGCGCTCCAGCCGCCCGCGCACCGGCTGCAAGCGCGCGAGCCCCGCCAGCGTCGCGGCCACCTCGCCGCCGGTCGCGATCACCAGTCCGGCGGCGACCAGCGCGTTCGCGGCCTGATACCCGCCGATCAGCGGCAGCGTGACGCGGTGGTCGGCCCCGCCCGCGTGGATCGTCAACCCCTGCCCCAGCAGCGTCGGGTCACGCGCGACCAGCCGCAGGTCGTCGCCATGCTCGCCGACCGTGAACAGCCGGTTGCCCCGCTCGCGCGCGATGTCGATCACCCGCTCGGACTGCGGATCGTCGGCCCAGACCACCGCCGTGCCGTCGTCGGAGAGCACCTGCGCGAACAGCCGCAGCTTGGCGGTGAAATAGGCCGCCATGTCGCCGTGATAATCGAGATGGTCGCGCCCCAGGTTGGTGAAGGCCGCGGCGCGCACCGGCAGCCCCTCGGTGCGATACTGGCTCAGCCCATGGCTGGACGCCTCGAACGCGAGGTGCGTGACGCCCTCGCGCGCCAGCCCGGCGACGTTGGACAGGAACGTCACCACGTCGGGGGTGGTCAGCCCGGTGACGACGCGCTCGTCGGCGGTGGCGACCCCCAGCGTGCCGATCGACGCGGCGTGGTGCCCGGCCATGCGCCACAATTGCCGCGTCATCTCGACGGTGGAGGTCTTGCCGTTGGTGCCGGTGACCGCCACCGCATGGTCGGGAAATGGCGCGAAGAAGCGCGCGGCGGCCTGTGCGAAACGCTCGCGCGGGTTGTAGTCGGCGATATGGCGCGCGCCGCGCACCACCGCCCCGGGGCGCGCGACCACCGCGATCGCGCCGGCCTCGACCGCCGCGGCGATGTAATCCTCGCCGTTCACCCGCGCGCCCTCGAACGCGCCGAAGACGGTGCCCGGCGCCACCTTGCGATGGTCGATCGCGAAGCCGGTGACGATCGCGGTGTCGGCAGCGTCGCCGGTCAGGGCGGACAGCCTCATCGCGCCCCGCTCACTGCCCGCCACTCTTGGGCGCGCGCGACGGATCTTCCCACAGGGTCGGCACGATGTCGGACACGTCCACGTCGCGATGCTCGTCCGGCACCACGCCCAGCGTCGCGCCGACCCGTGCGATCGTGCGCCCGACCACCGGGGCGGCGTTCCAGGCTGCGGTCTTCCATCCGAACGTCTCCTTCGTGCCCAGCGGAGAGTCGAGCATCGCCAGCACCACATAGCGCGGCGCATCCATCGGGAAAGCCGCCGCGAAGGTCGCGACGTTGCGCGAACGGTCGTAACCGCCCGCCACCGCCGCCTCCGCCGTGCCGGTCTTGCCGCCGACGCGGTAGCCCGGTGCATCGCCCTTGCGCCCGGTGCCGCGCAGCACGATCAGCCGCAGCATCTGCCGCATCCGCGCGCTGGTCGCCTCGCTGATGACGCGCCGCCCGGCCGGCGCATGGCCGGGCTTCACCTTCAGCAGCGTCGCCGGACGCCAGATGCCGCCGTTGACCAGCGCGGCATAGGCATTGGCGAGATGCAGCGGCGTCACCGCGATGCCGTGGCCATAAGCGGTGGTCATCGTCGTCGTGCGCGCCCAATAGGTCGGCCACAACGGACGGCCCTTCTCGCGCACCTCGATATCGGGCCGCGTGTCGAAGCCCAGCTTGCGGAACATCGCCTGCATCCGCTGCGGCCCGACCTCGTCGGCGACGCGCGCGGTGGCGATGTTGGACGAATAGATCAGCGTCTCGGCCATGTTCAGCCAGCGCTTGGGGTCGCCGCGCTCGTCATGGATGGTGAAGCGGCCGATCTGCAGCGGATGGGTCGCATCGAAGCGGCGCTCCATCGACGTCACCACGCCGCTGTCCATCGCCGCCGCCATGGTGATCGGCTTGAAGGTCGATCCCAGCTCGAACACGCTCTGCGTCGTGATGTTGCGCAGTTGCTCGGTGCCCGACATGCCGACGCGATTGGGGTTGAACGTCGGCAGCGACACCATCGCGATCACCTCGCCGGTCGCGACGTCCAGCACGATGCCGCCGCCGCCGCGCGCCGAGAAAGTGGTCATCGCACGACCCAGTTCGCTCTCCATCGCGGCCTGCACGCGGCTGTCGATCGACAGCGCGACCGGCTCGCCCGAAGTCGCCGCATTGGTCAGCCGCTCGTCCAGCGCGCGCTCGATCCCGCTCATGCCGCGCCCGCCGCTGATGAAGCCCAGCGCGTGCGCCGCGAGCGTCGACTGCGGATACAGGCGCTGCGTCTCACGCTCGAACACGATGCCCGGCTCGCCGATCGCGTTCACCGCCTCCACCAGCGAGGGACTGGCGCGGCGGTTCAGATAGGTGAAGCTGACCGGCTTGGTGATCTGCGCATAGAACCACGCCTGGTCGCCCTTGTCGGGCATCAGGTCGGCGAGCCGCTGCGCGATCTGTGACGGGTCGCCGAGCAGCTTCCTGGGATGGACGCCGATCGTCCAGGCGTCGATCGTGCGTGCCAGCGGCGCGCCGTTGCGATCGACGATGTCGCCGCGCGGCGCGGTCATCGCCAGCGCGTTGCCGCGCTCGCCGCTCGCCACTACCCCCAGCATCGCCAGCCGCCCGATCACCAGCAGCACGCCAGCGACGAACAGCAGCATCAGCACCATCAGCCGCAGGTGCTGCGTCGCCAGCATCTGCTGGCGCTGGTCGCCGGACCGCGCGGGCCGGAGCGGACGGGCGACCAGCGTGGTCACCGTAGGCGGCCCCGCTCGGCGCGGGCGCCGCTCAGCAGATCGCCCAGCGTGTTGTCGCTCAGCAGCCCGCGATCGAGCATCGCGACCTTGGCCGCACGCACCGGCGCGGCGGCGACCGCGCGCGCGGCGACGCGGGTGATCGTCACCGGCGCGGCGGACGCGACCTGCACAGCGGCGACCTTCACCGTGGCCGCCGGCGTGGCCGGCGTCGCGGACGCAGTGGCGACCGGCGGCACGACCGGGGTGGCGACGGCGGGCGCGGCCGGCACGATGAAAGCGGCGGTCTGTACCGGCACGTCACGCCCCGGCACCGGCGCGCCGCGCACCGGCGACAGCGCGGCCAGCGCCGCCTCGTCGCGGACGAACTGCTGCGCGGTGGGGATGGTCAGCGCCAGCGTGTCGCCGTTCCAGCGTTCGAGCTGCGCCAGGTTGGCGCGCACGTCGAACTCGGTTTCCAGCGCGCGGATGTCGCGCTCAGCCGCGACGATGCGGCGATCGACCTGCTCCAGCCGCTTGCGCTCCGCCGCGACCTGCGACGACACCAGGTAGAAGCCGATCGCGACGACCGCGCAACTCGCCAGCCACCCCAGCCCCTTCAACCGATATATCGCCGCCATCGTTACGCCTCCAGAACCCAGGGTGCCGCCCCGGTACGCCGGGCAGTGCGAAGTGTGGCGGAGCGGGCGCGCGGGTTCGCGGCCAGCTCCTGCTCGCCCGCGCGGATCGCGCGGGCGGTGATCTCGAAGGTCGGCGCGCGCGGGGCGGCGCTGACCGGCAGGTGTCGCGATCCGCCGGGCGCGGCGCCCGAACGGTCGCGCAGGAAGCGCTTCACGATCCGGTCCTCCAGCGAATGGAAGGTCACGATCGCCAGCCGTCCGCCGGGCTTCAGCACGCGCTCGGCGGCATCCAGCCCCTGCACCAGCTCGTCCAGCTCACCGTTGACATGGATGCGCACCGCCTGGAACGCGCGGGTCGCCGGATCCTTCTTGTCGTGCGGCCGGTGGCCCAGCGCCTTGCGCACCAGGTTCGCAAACTGCGTCGTCGTGGTCAGCGGACGCGCCGCGACCACCGCGCGCGCGATCCGTCGCGACTTCGGCTCCTCGCCATAGCGGTACAGGACGTCGGCGATCACCTCCTCGTCGGCGTCGTTCAGGAAATCGGCCGCGGACATGCCGTCCTGGCTCATCCGCATGTCGAGCGGACCATCGGCCTGGAACGAGAAGCCGCGCGCCGCCTGGTCGAGCTGCATCGACGACACGCCGATGTCCATCGTCACGCCGTCGACCGGCACGGCATCGCGCGCCTCCAGCTCGGCCGCCATCGCGGAGAAGGTGGCGGGGACCAGTGTCAGCGCCGCTTCCGCCTCCAGCGCGCGGCCGGCCGCGATCGCGTCGGGATCGCGGTCGAAGGCGATCACCGCCGCGCCGGTCGCGAGGATCGCGCGGGTATAGCCGCCGGCGCCGAAGGTCGCGTCGACATGGCGCTCGCCGGGGGCGGGGGCGAGCGCGGCGACGACTTCCTCGATCAGGACGGGCACGTGGGGCGCGCCGTTCGTGACGCTGTTCATGGCGCTGCTCATGACAGGGCGATCCCCCTGTCCTCGCAGGTGAATTCGACATATTCCTTGAGAAAGGGGTCGATGCCCGGCGTTTCGATCAGGACGTGCGGCGCCCAGATCGTGATCCAGTTGAACGCACCCAGGAACACCGCCGCGCTGCCGATTCGCGCGTAGCGACGCTCGAAGGTCGGCATGATGAAGCGGCCGGAGCCGTCGAACGGCAGCGGCTCGGCGCCACCGGCGCGATCGAGGATATTATAGTCGACCCGCCCGCTGGTCGCGAACTGCGCGGCGTCCAGCGCCTCCAGCTTCGCCTTCCACACGCCGACGAAGCCGGGATCATAGGCGATCAGGCAGCGATGTTCGGGATGCGGCGCGATGATGACGGTGCCGCCGTCCTTGCCGTCCTCACGCGGGGCGTTCTTGGCAAGCGTCGCGCGCAGGGTGTTGGGAATCGCGACCCGGCCCTTGTCGTCGACAAGACCAAGCCCCTTTCCCTGATAATCCACCCTGTCGACCACGCCCAACCTCGCACCCAGGACGCATGACCCTGCTGCCCGGCGCGCGGCCATCGCCACGCGCCGACGTTGCCGTCAGCAAACAACAGTGGTCCTGCCCCCAATGTCGTGGAGGTTACCTATCAGGGTTAAATGGGGATGAGAAGGGAAATCCGGGGAAATCCGGGGATCAGCTCCGACTTTCGCGAGAAGCGGCGGAAATTCGGCGTTCGGACCATGGCGGGGCATGCGCCGGCGCCCCAACGCACGCCGGCGCGGGGCAATCCTGCCCATGATTTTCCCGATTTCGCCGGATCGTCCCCGATTCTCCCCGAGGCGGCATGCCGCGGTCACGTACCGGGGCACCGCGGCCGGGCGAAACGGCCGCGCGCGCCATCGTCACTGCACGCCGCCCGTCGCGACGGCGGCCGGCGTATTGGCGGTGCTGGGCGTCACGCCCATTTCGGCCAGCGGCTCGCTGGAGGGAGTCGGACCGGGCGCCGCGCCGGGCGCGCTCATGTTCGCCACCATTCCCGGCTGCGCCGCGCCCGACACGTCCAGCGGCGCCTCGCGGTTGACGGAGGAGAAGATCGCGCTGGCCAGTCCGATCAGCAGCACGACCACCGCCAGTCCGAGCATGCCGACCCGCACGCGCTGGCGTGTCTGCTCGCCCCGCCGGCGATCCGCCGCGGCCTTGTCTTCGATCGGACTCTTCATCTCGTCGCGCGATCCTAACCGATCGCCGCCCGGGTGTCGATTGCGTCCGTCAGCGCGGGGCGCGGCTCAGCCCCTTGGCCGCCAGCCACGCCGAATCATAGAGCGTGGAGAGATAGCGGAAGCCGGTGTCGCACAGGATGGTGGCGATCCGCTTGCCCGGCCCCAGCGCCTGCGCCAGCCGCACCGCGCCAGCGACGTTGATCCCCGACGACAGGCCCAGGCACAATCCCTCCTCGCGCAGCAGCCGGTCGGTCCAGTCCAGCCCCTCCTGATCGGGGATGCGGAACTGCGTGTCGACCGGCGCACCTTCCAGATTGGCGGTGATCCGCCCCTGCCCGATGCCTTCCGCGACGGAGGAACCCTCCGCGCGCAGTTCGCCGCACGCGTAATAATCGTACAGCGCCGCGCCGTGCGGGTCGCTCAGCGCGATGCACACGTCCGGGTCATGCGCCTTCAGCCCCAGTCCGACGCCCGCGAACGTGCCGCCGGTGCCGACCGCGCAGGTGAAGCCGTCGATGCGGCCTTCCATCTGCGTCCAGATCTCCTCGGCGGTGCCCATGATGTGCGCGCGGCGGTTGGCAATGTTGTCGAACTGGTTGGCCCAGATCGCGCCCGGCGTCTCCTCCGCGATGCGGCGCGAGGTGTGCACGAAGTGGCACGGCGAGGAATAAGGCGCCGCCGGCACCGTCACCAGTTCCGCGCCCAGCGCGCGCAGCGTGTCCATCTTCTCCTTGGACTGGGTGTCCGGCATCACGATGATCGTGCGGTAGCCCTTGGCATTGGCGACCAGCGCCAGCCCGATCCCGGTGTTGCCGGCGGTGCCCTCCACGATCGTGCCGCCGGGCTGGAGCAATTCGCGCTCCTCGGCATCCTCGACGATGAACAGCGCGGCGCGGTCCTTCACGCTCGCGCCCGGATTGGCGAACTCGCACTTGCCGAAGATGTCGCAGCCGGTGGCGGCGCTCGGCCCCTTCAGCCGGACGAGCGGGGTGTTGCCGATCAGGGCCAGGGTATCGGGGGTGATATGCATGGCGCGCTAGATGCGGGCACGCCCGCCCGTGCGCAAGCGAGCGAAACTATCGCGCCACCACTCCCGCCTTGCGCAACGACGGTGGCGCGAGGGGCGAGCCGATCGGCTCCACGAATAATCGGCAGGTTTTGACGCAGCGCAGCACAGTCGGGGTTGACGCGGTTTTCGGCATCGGCGAAGCCGCAGCCACCATGCAGAAGCTCCTTCCCCTCCCGCTGGCCGCCGCCCTGCTTGCGTTGTCGGCCTGTAACTCCGAACCCTCGTCGCCGCAGGTGCTGGACAGCAATCCCGATCCGATGGCGTCGACGCTGGCCAACGCCGGCCCGGTCGAGCTGCCGCCCGCGATCAAGGCCGACAAGACGATGCGCTGCAAGGACCAGAGCCTCGTCTATGTCACCTTCTTCGCCGGCGACAAGCAGGCGGTCGTCCGCACCGAGAAGGGCGGCCCGGCCACGACGCTGAAGGCGGAAGCGGCCGGCGAGACGCTGGTTGCCGACGGCGGCTGGAAGATGACCGGCACCACCAGCGAGATCCAGCTCACCCGTCCGGGCAAGCCGGCGATCATCTGCCACTCCTGATCCACGACGCCGGCCGCGGGCGAGTCCGCGCCGGCTCTCGCGCGCGATCACGATCGCGCGCGCAAGACTCGCCCCCCTAACCGGGGCGGCGATGGGGCCGGCAACGCCGCCGCGCATCGGGTCCGCGACCCGCATCCGTGTCTTGCCCTGCCCATGACGGGGCCGTAGCCTTCGCGCATGGCGACGATCGCGATCTACAGTCTGAAGGGAGGCGTGGGAAAGTCCACGCTCGCGGTGAACCTGGCGTGGTGCGCCGCCACGCTGTCGTCGCGCCGGACGTTGCTGTGGGATCTCGATCCACAGGCGTCGGCGAGCTGGATGCTCGGCGAGGGTGCGGCGCGCGATCGTGCCGGGGCGCTGTTCGCGCGCACGGTGGCGCCGGACAGGCTGATCGCCCCGACGCGCTTCGACCGGCTGGACCTGCTGGCCGCCGATTCGTCGCTGCGCGACCTGAACCATGTCCTGCGCGAGCTCGACAAGAAGCGCCGACTGCGCAAGCTGATCGGCGAGCTGGGCGACCATGACGTGGTGCTGCTCGACTGCCCGCCGGGCCTGACCGAAACCGCCGACCAGGTGGTGCGCGCCGCCGACCTGATCGTGGTGCCGGTCGTGCCCTCGGCCTTCGCGCAACAGGCATGGGTCACCATCGACCGCCAGTTCGGCGGGCGGGTGCCGATGCTGCCCGTACATATGATGGTCGATCGCCGCCGCGCGCTGCATGTCGAGGCGGTGGAGCGGCATCCCGACTGGCCGGTCGTGCCGATGGCGAGCGCGGTCGAGAACGCCACGGCGCAGCGGCAGCCGGTCGGCGTCACCGCGCCGCGCAGCGCCGCCGCGGCCGCCTTCGCGCACATCTGGCGGATCATCGAGCAACGCCGCGCTTGAGCCGCCCCGATCCCGATCCCGCGCCACTCGACCCGGCGCTGTTGCTCGGCGCCTATGCGGTCGGGGTGTTTCCGATGGCGGACAGCCGCGACGCGACCAGCGTCTATTGGGTGGAACCGCGCCGCCGCGCGATCCTGCCGCTCGACGGGTTCCATCTATCGCGCTCGCTGCGCCGGGTGGTCGCCGCCGATCGTTTCCGCGTAACGGTCGACCGCGCCTTCGAACAGGTCATCGCCTTGTGCGCGGAGGCCGCGGCGGATCGCCCGGAGACGTGGATCAATCCGGTGATCGAGCAATCGTTCGTGCGGCTGCATGCGCTGGGCCACGCCCATTCGGTGGAATGCTGGGACGGCGAGCGGCTGGTCGGCGGACTCTACGGCCTGGCGCTCAGCCGCGCCTTCTTCGGGGAGAGCATGGTCAGCCGCGCCGCCAACGCCTCGAAGGTCGCGATCGCCGCGCTGGTGGCGCGGTTGCGCGCCGGCGGCTTCACCCTGCTCGACTGCCAATTCATGACCGCGCATCTCGCCACGCTGGGCGCGCGGGAGATCGACCGCGCCGATTATGTCGCGTTGCTGGGCGCGGCGCTTTCCTCGACCGCTTCGTCCGCCTCACCGGCCTCGCCCTCGGTCGCCGACGGCGACGCGGCGGGCGCCGGCGACTTCTTCGCGCTGGATGCCGCGGCGGGCGCGGATGGCGCGGTGCCGGGGAAGGTCATCGTGCAGCTCTTGGCCCAGACGTCGTAGACCGGGTGGATCACGACATTGAGCGCCGGCCGCTCCTTATAGAGCCAGCCGGAGAAAACGCGCTTCCAGCCGGTGTCGGGGCGGCGCACGTCGAGTTGCACGAACGCCCCGGTCAGCGTTTCCGGCTCCCATGGCGCGGTGCGCTCGCACGCGCGCAGGCGGATCACCACGTCGTTCACGCGCACCGCCTGCCCCGGCTTCATGGTGAAGTCGCGGGTGACGCCGTTGCGCTTGTTAAGCAGGCCGATCACCGCCACGCGCTGCGCCATGGGGGTCAGCCCCGCATCGACGGGCGCATCCTGACCGTCCACGCGCACTTCGTCGGATCCCGCCGGCGAGGCGGCGTCGCCGGTCGCCGCGGGCACCGCCCTGCTCACCACCGGACTCACGATCGGTGCCGTCGGCGCGGAACCGGCCTGCCCGCCCAGCAGGCGCGTGCCCGCCCAGGTCATGCCTGCCACCGCCACCAGAACCAGCCCGCCGACCGCGAGCGGACGCATCACGCGTCCGGGCTCCACGCCTCGTAATCGCCGGTCGCGGCGGCGCGGTGGCCGCCCTTCTCCAGCGCGCCGGGCGGCCGGTACGCCAGCGCGGTGCCGGTCATGTTCGCGACCGCCGGCTTCTGCCAGCGGCGGGGCGGCGGCAGCACCTCGTCCGGCACCCCGTCCACCTGATGGTGCAGCCAGCTGAACCATTCCGGCGGCACGCGGCTGGCGTCGTTGGCCCCGGCGTAGATCACGTAGCGGCGCGGATTGCCGGCGGTGTCGCGGCCACCCAGCCAGTAGGTGTTGCCCAACGAATCCTCGCCGACCTGCTTCTTGCCGCGCAGGCCATAGAGGATGGTGCCCCAGCTTGCGCCGTTCCACCAGGTGAAGGGGTTGAGATTGATGCCCATCGTGGCGATGCGCTTACCCGCGTGTGCGCCGGCGTTCAATGCCGATCGTCACCGGGACCATGGGCCGATCGTCGCGGAGGCCACGGGCCGATCGTCGCGGACGGGGCGCGGTGTCATTCCGGCGCGGCGACCCCGACGGCCAGCGGCCCCTTGCGCCCCTGCACCACCCGCGCGCGCAATCGTTGGTCCGGCTCCACATCGGCGATGCCGGCGCGGCGCATGGTTTCCATGTGTACGAAGATGTCGCCCGGCCGCGCCAGCGCCACCAGGAAGCCATAGCCCTTGATGCGGTTGAACCACTTGACCGTCACGTCCTCCCACTCCGCCGCCGCGGCGCCGTCGGCGGCGATCAGCGCGGGGTCCAGACGCTCGCGATCGCGGTCGCGCACCGTGTCGGCGGCCGGGGCGAGGTCCAGCGCGGTGATCTCCACCGCCTGCCACCCGCGCGCGCCGCGTGTCGCCAGCCCCTGCACCCGCGTCCCTTCGGGCAGGGTGCGGCGACCGTAAGCCTGGAGGACGGAGAAATGCAGCAGCACGTCGCCCATGGCGTGATCGTCGGACACGACGAACCCGAAGCCGCGCGTCGCATCGAACCATTTGAGCACGCCCGCCAGCACCACGGGCGGCGACGTGGCGCCCGGGGTGTCGCCGACACGGCTTTCCCCGCCGTCGGTCGGTGCGGATCGCTCATCTCGCACGTCGCCTGTGGTTCCCTGTCAGCCCCTGTCCGATACGGGTGCACCGCACCATGCGCGAAAGCAAGCGCCATGCATCACTCCGGCTGCGGAATGTCACCGGGCGCGCTGTCCACGACGCGGCGCGCGGTGGTCATGTCGTGCCCGGCGCGCAGCAAGGCGGCGATGTGCCGCTCGCGCTGGCGCGGATCGGGCCGCTCCTCCGCATAGGGACCGATGCGCCGGCGTCGCGCAAGCCGCAGCGCATTGTCCAGCGCGGCGGCGCGCGCCTCCTCCAGCACCGTCGCGCTGTCCTCCTCGGCCAGCCCGGCCGCGCGCAACGTCTCCGCGACGCGCCGCGCGCCATATCCGCGCCGCGCCAGCGCCGCGCCCTTCTGTTCCGCGAACCCGCGATCGTCGACATAGCCCGCCTGCGCCATCCGCTCGGCCACCGCCGCCGGATCGGCCGGTGGGCCTTCCCAGCCCCGCTCGCGGATCTTGCGCGCGAGATAGTGCGTCAGCTTGCCGCGCGAAGTGGCGAACCGCTCGACGTAGCGCAACGCCAGCCGCTCCAGCGCGGGGGCATCGAGCGGCGGGGCGGGACGACGTGGGGCGGACGCGCGGGACACGCCTTGATTGTGCCACACTGGCAGCGGATTCTAAGCGTGAAATCTTAACGCATGACGGCAAACCGCCATTTTTGCCGATCAACCATTGCGCCCGCGTTACAGGTGCGACAGGAACACAGGATGACGATCGACCCCGCCCCGATGACTGCCACCGCGACGGTTGCGCCGACGGCCACCCCGACGCAGGACGACCTGCCGCGTCGCTTTTCCGACTTCGCCACGCTGGGCGAGGCGCTGGACTACGCCGCCACCGGCGTGCGCGGGCTCAATTTCCACGACGCGCGCGGCACGCTGGTGCGCGGCTATCCCTTCGCGGAACTGCGCGCGGATGCGCGGGCGGCGGCGCTGCGGCTGATCGCGGCGGGGGTGCTGCCGGGCGACCGCGTCGCGCTGGTCGCCGAAACCAGCGCCGAATTCGCCGCGCTGTTCTTCGGCGCGGTGCTGGCGGGTGCCTGGCCGGTGCCGCTGCCGCTGCCGACCTCGTTCGGCGGGCGTGAATCCTACATCGACCAGTTGCGCGTGCAACTGGCGAGCTGCGACCCGAAACTGCTGATCTATCCGGCCGAGCTGGCGCAGATGGCCGGCGCCGCCGCGCAGGTCGCGGGGGTGGAAGGGGTCGACTGGGACGCGTTCGCCACCCGCCCCGCCCCCGAAGCCACCCTGCCGCATGCGGCGGCCGACGACGTCTGCTACCTGCAATATTCCAGCGGCTCGACGCGTTTCCCGCACGGCGTGGCGGTGACGCACCGCGCGCTGCTCAGCAACCTCGCCGCGCACGCCCATGGCATGCAGATCTGCGCCACCGATCGCTGCGTCTCGTGGCTGCCGTGGTATCACGACATGGGGCTGGTCGGCTGCTTCCTCTCGCCGCTCGCCAACCAGGTGTCGACCGATTACCTGAAGACCGAGGATTTCGCGCGCCGTCCGCTGTCGTGGCTGGACCTCATCAGCCGCAACGAAGGCACCTCGCTCAGCTATTCGCCGACCTTCGGCTATGACATCTGCGCGCGCCGCATCTCGTCGCAGACGCGCGCGTCGGACCGTTTCGACCTGTCGCGCTGGCGCGTCGCGGGCAATGGCGCGGACATGATCCGCCCGGACGTGATGCAGGCGTTCGTCGACGCCTTCGCCGATGCCGGTTTCCAGGCGACCGCCTTCCTGCCCAGCTACGGGCTGGCGGAGGCGACGCTGGCGGTATCGCTGATGCCCCCCGGCGAGGGGATCCGCGTCGAGCTGGTCGAGGAAACCGAACTGTCCGGCGCGCACCATGGCGAGGACCGGCCGCAGCGCTACCGCGCGATCGTGAATTGCGGCAAGGCCGTGCGCGACATGGAGATCCAGGTGCGCGAGGAGGACGGCACGCCGCTGCCCGACGGCGCGATCGGCAAGATATGGTGCCGCGGCCCAAGCGTCATGGTCGGCTACTTCCGCGACCAGGCGTCGACCGATGCGTGTCTGGTCGACGGCTGGCTCGACACCGGCGACATGGGTTACATGTCGGACGGCTATATCTTCATCGTCGGCCGCGCCAAGGACATGATCATCATCAACGGCCGCAACCACTGGCCGCAGGACATCGAATGGGCGGTGGAGCAATTGCCCGGCTTCAAGGCCGGCGACATCGCCGCCTTCGCGATCACCACGCCGGGCGGTGAGGAAACCCCGGCGGTGCTGGTGCAATGCCGCAGCTCCGACGAAGCCGAGCGCGTCCGGCTGCGCGACGAGATTCGCGACCGGGTCCGCTCGGTCACCGGCATGAATTGCGTCGTGGAGCTGATCCCCCCGCGCACGCTGCCGCGCACCAGCTCGGGCAAGCTCTCGCGCGCCAAGGCACGCAACCTGTACCTGGCCGGCGAGATCAAGCCCTACGACCTGGCGGCCTGACGGGCGCATTGCCGGTGAGCCGTTCCGTCCATGCGACGGCGATCGCTTTCCGGCCCACGCCGCGCGCCGCCGCCAAGACCGTGGCGATGCGCGCGAAGGGCTGAGGCCGGCCCCGGGGCGACTTTCCCGCGCTCGCCGCAAGATACGCCGGCAGGTCCGCGCCGAGGCGGCAAACGCACCCCGCGCGCCGAAACGCCACGTCGTGCGCACCGGCCGGCGCCCGGTCCGATCCCCGCCGGCCAATGTGTGCCGGTCGACCGGCACGTTCCTGCCGATCAACGGTTCGTCAACCAGCTTGCGCTTATGCCGGGCGGGTGACCGTTCCGCCCCCCTCCCCGCTCCCGCACGTTCCGCTCGACGCCCTGCTGGGCCTGCGCGACGGGCACGATGCCGATCTGTGGGCGCGGATCCGCGCCGCGCAGTTACTGGCGGCGCGGCAGCGCGCGCTGGTGCTGCTGGGCGCGAATCTGGTCGGCGCGGCGCTGGTGGTGATGCTGCTGGCATCGCGGCTGCCGCTCTGGTGGCTGGGTGGCTGGGCCACGATGATGACCGTGGTCGGCGTCGGAGTCGCGATGCGGCGGCTGCGCACGCCCGAGCGGGCCGGCAGCTATGCGCCGCTCGCCGCCATCCACCCGGCGTTGCGCGAGGGGCTGGCGCTCGCGGCGGGGTGGAGCATCGTGCCGCTCGTCTTCGCGACCCGCATCGACGTCACCGTCGTGCTGGCGCTGTATATCGTCCTGGCGGTGCTGATGGCGGCGGCCGCGCTGGCGATGGCGTCGCTGCTGCTGGGCGCGGCCGCGTTCATCGGCGTCACCGCGGCGGCGGCGGCGACCGCGCTGGCGCTGGCCGGGTATCACGTCGGCAGCGTGGCGGTGCTGCTGTACGCCGCGCTGCTCGGCATCGCCGCCTTCGACCGTTCGCGCGCGCTCGCGCTGCTCCACGCCGCCGGCGTGGCGCTGGCCGACGCCGACGAGACGGTGGGCCTGCTGCTGCGCGACTTCGACGATGCCACCGCCGACTGGCTGTGGGAAACCGACGCCGCGCGCCGGATCGTGAACGCGTCGCCACGCCTCGCGCGCGCCTGCGGGCTGGAGGCGGCGGCCATCGAGGGCCGGCCGCTGCTGGAGGTGCTGGCCGGGCCGGCATGGGAGAGCGGGCAGGTGTCGCCGGGGCTGCGCGAGCTGGCGGAAAAGCTGAAGAACCGCGAAAGCTTCCGCAACCTCGACCTGCCGGTCCAGATCGGCGACGAACAGCGCTGGTGGCAGATCGCCGCCTCGCCGCGCCGTGACGCCGACGGGCATTTCGGCGGCTTTCGCGGCGTGGGATCGGACATCACCGAACAGCGCGCCTCCGCCGAGAAGATCTCGCACATGGCGCGATTCGATGCGCTGACCGGCCTGCCCAACCGCCTGTCGGTCAACGAGGAGCTGACGCGCGCGCTGATGCAGGCCGAACATTGGCGGTCGCGCTGCGCCTTCATGATGATCGACCTGGATCGCTTCAAGGCGGTCAACGACACGCTGGGCCATCCGGTCGGCGACCGGCTGCTCGGCCGCGTGGCGGAACGGCTGGCGCAGCTCGTCACCGGCAACGAGCTGATCGGCCGGCTGGGCGGCGACGAATTCGCGGTGGTGGTGCGCGACGGCACCGATCCGGCGCGGGTCGAACGGCTGGCGCATACGATCATCGAAACGCTGTCGCGCCCCTATGAGGTCGACCAGCACACGTTGTACATCGGCGCCTCGGTCGGCGTCGCCACCTCGCCGCGCGACGGGCGCAGTGCGGAAACGCTGATCCGCTCCGCCGATCTCGCGCTGTACCGATCGAAGGACCAGGGCGGCGGCGTTTTCCACGCCTATGAACCGCAACTGCACGCCGAGGCGGAGGAGCGGCGCGTGCTGGAGATGTCGCTGCGCAAGGCGCTGGAGAATGGCGAGCTGCATCTCGAATACCAGCCGGTGGTGGACGCGCGCAGCGGCACCTTGTGCGGGTTCGAGGCACTGCTGCGCTGGCGGCACCCGACGCTCGGTCTGATCCCGCCGGGCAAGTTCGTGCCGATCGCCGAGGAAGCGCGGCTGATCTCCGCGATCGGCGAATGGGTGGTGCGCACCGCCTGCGCGGAAGCCGCGCGCTGGCCGGACGGCGTGCATGTCGCGGTGAACGTCTCGCCCGAACAGCTCCATAATCCGCATTTCGTCACGGTCGTCGCCTCGGCACTGGCGCAGAGCGGGCTGCGCGCCGGGCGGCTCGACCTGGAGGTGACCGAAAGCGTGTTCCTGCGCGAAGGCACCGGCGCGGTGCGCGTGCTGGGGCAGATCCTCGAACTGGGCGTTGGGCTCAGCCTCGACGATTTCGGCACCGGCTATTCCTCGCTCGGCTATCTCAGCTCGACGCGCTTCTCCTCGATCAAGATCGACCGCAGCTTCGTGCAGACCGCGTCGGCGGGCCGGGTGGAGGCGATCGCGATCATCCGCGCGGTGGTGGCGATGGCCGACAGCCTGGGCATGACCACCACCGCCGAAGGGGTGGAAACGGAGGCGGAACTGCGCATGGTGCAGGAACTGGGCTGCCGCGCGATCCAGGGCTATTATTTCGGGCGCCCGCTGCCCGTCGAGGACGCGCGTGCGCTGGCGTCGCGCGACATCGGCGTGCGCGCCGCGTAATCGTGCGCCGGTCCCTTGACGAACGGCACTGATCCGTTCAACAGCGGCGACCGCACAGGAGTGTAGCTCAGTTGGTAGAGCATCGGTCTCCAAAACCGAGGGCCGTGGGTTCGAGTCCCTCCACTCCTGCCAAAGATTGTAAGTATCGGACACAAAGCGTGACTTGCGTGTTGTCAGCTCCGACGCCATAGGCGACACAGGTTTACCACCAAGGGAGTTCTTCACATGCGTTCGATCCTCGCCGCCACTGCGGCCCTCAGCCTCGTCGCCAGCCCGGCGCTCGCCGCCACCGCGAACCCGGCCGCCAGCCTGTCGGTGGCCAAGTCGCGCGCCGCGACCCCGACCGCGAAGAACAGCGAGCTGGCCGGCGCCGGCATCTTCGCCGCGGTGATCGCCGCCGGCATCGCCGCGATCGGCGTGATCGCGATCGTGAACGACAGCGAAGACGATTCCGACAGCAACTGATCGGACGGCGCGCGGCATCGCGCGCGATCGCTGAAGCAGGAGGCCGGGCGTTCGCGTCCGGCCTTTTTCGTGGCCGGGGCACCGCCGATCCGGTCTGCGCGGGGCTTCGTCGGGCGCGGCGCGCGCCGCTTGCCTTTTCCCCGGCACGATCCTATGTCGATCGACACATCCGACAGCGCGGACGGCTTGTCACCGCTTCCCGGTTCCAGACCGGGGACGCGGTGAGAAGCCCATGCCAGGACATTCTTGCAAGGCTCAAAAGGGCGCTGATACGTGGCGAAGACGACCCCGCTCGAATTCATCCGCCAGGTGCGGACCGAAACCGCCAAGGTGGTATGGCCGACCGGGCGCGAGACGATGATGACCGGCGTGATGGTGGTCATCATGACCACGATCCTCGCGCTGTTCTTCCTTTCGGTCGATTCGATCTTCAACGCCGTGGTGAAGGCGTTGTTGAGCCTGGCGCAGTAAGGACGGAATTTCACACGATGGCGCGCTGGTACATCATCCACGCCTACTCGGGCTTCGAGGGCAAGGTCCGCGATTCGATCATGAGCGAGGCGACCCGCATGGGCCTCGAACAACTGGTCGAGCAGATCGAGGTGCCGACCGAAACGGTCACGGAGGCACGCCGCGGCAAGAAGATCGCGGTCGAACGCAAGTTCATGCCCGGCTATGTCCTCGCCAAGCTGGCGATGAACGACGACGTATACCACCTCGTCAAGAACACGCCCAAGGTCACCGGCTTCCTGGGCTCGTCGGGCAAGCCGCAGCCGATTTCCGATGCCGAGGCCGCACGGATGCTGAACTCCAAGGAGGAAGCCGCCGCCGCGCCGAAGACCAAGGTCAAGGTCGATTACGAGATCGGCGATGCGGTGAAGGTGCTGGAAGGTCCGTTCGCCAGCTTCAACGGCACCGTCGAGGAACTCGACTTCGACAAGTCGAAGGTCAAGGTGTCGGTCAGCATCTTCGGCCGCGCGACGCCGGTCGAACTCGACTTCGAACAGGTCGAGCGCAGCAAGTAGGCGGTTCGCGGCGCGCATTCGTCGCGCCGGCCGACGCCGAAGCGTGTGTCGTCCGTCATGGCAAGCGCAGCGAGGCGGTATGAGGCCAGGCGCGGAACGCCGCGCAGGGTTGAGTGGCCTTCGGACCTACCCTCCGCGCAGCGCGCCCGGTTGGGGTATCGCGGGGGGCGGCATTGCCACGATCGGCGCCGCATCGTCGACGCGCCACGGCGCGGGCACGTGCGGCGCGAGATCGACGCGCTTGCGCTCCTGCCGAACCTCCAGCCCGGGCGTGAACAGCGCGGTGGGCGTGCGACGGAACTGCGCGGGCGTCATGTCCACGAATTCGCGGAACTCGCGGTTGAGATGCGAGGCGTCGTAGAACCGCAACTCGGCCAGCTCGTCGGTGGTCGGCACCGCCAGCCCGCGCATCACCGCCGCCATGTCCATGAAGCGGCTGCGTCGCATCACCGTCTTCGGTAGATGCCCGAAATGGCTGCGCACCGCGCGGTCGAGCCGGCGGCCGGACATGCCGAAGGCCCGCGCGATGTCCGCGACCGGGCGGGTGGGATCGACCCGCGCGATCTCCTCGAAGGCGGCGCTGGGCGCATGCGGCAGGGTCGGATGGATGATGAGCCGGTCGCAGATCACCTGTTGCAGGCGCGCAAACGTCTGTTCGTGGTCGTAGACGTCCTCGCACGCCCATCGCAGCGCCGCGCCCCATTCGCCCCCGATCGGCGACAGCCGGTCCGCGAAGTGATCGGCCGGCTTGTCCGAAAAGGCGAACCAGCCGGACGGGCGGATCGCGAAACCGGCGGCGACGATCGGCCCCAGGCAGCGGACCGGGAAACGCCGCTGCTGCGCCCCGAACAGCATCGGCCCTTCATAGGCTTCCCAGCGCCCGTCGACCAACGCCTCCCACCGGCTGATGACCGGCACGCGGATATAGGCGGTTTCGTGGAGCAGGAAATCCTCCAGCACCGCATCCGAGGGCCGGTCGATGATCGTCACGAAGAAGCGGGCGACGAAGCCGGCAAGCCGTTCGGGCGGCGTGCGGCTGAACGACAGCGGGACGCCGTTGGGCAAAGCACCTGTACGGGGGATCAGGTTACTCATTACAAGTAACTACGTTTTCGCACGCGATTGGGCAATGCGCCCGAGCGATAGCAAACCTTTGCGAAGCGAATTAACTGCCGATCCGGACATTATCCGGTGCCCCTGTCGCCCGCCGGCCACGGCCCGCGCCGCCGCCATTGCGCAACCGGGCGAGTTCCGCTATTGGCGCGCGCTTCCGATCGCATCAACCGATAGGAGCCGGCGGGAGGGCGTTCGCGAACGCGATGCCCGGACGGACCGCTAGACTTGAACCGGACGCCTCCCGTCGGGGACGCGTCCAGTAACAGAGTGAGACGAATGGCAAAGAAGATCACAGGCTATATCAAGCTGCAGGTGCCCGCGGGCGCCGCGAATCCCTCGCCGCCGATCGGCCCGGCGCTGGGTCAGCGCGGCGTGAACATCATGGAATTCTGCAAGGCGTTCAACGCGCAGACCGCCGACGTGGAGAAGGGTTCGCCGCTTCCCACCGTCATCACCGTGTACGCGGACCGCAGCTTCTCCTTCGTGACGAAGACGCCGCCCGCCACCTTCCTCATCAAGAAGGCCGCCAACCTGAAGGCCGGTTCCAAGGAGCCGGGCAAGGTGTCCGCGGGCAAGATCACGCGCGCGCAGCTCACCGAGGTCGCGCAGATCAAGATGAAGGATCTCAACGCCAACGACATCGAGGCCGCGACCAAGATCATCGAAGGCTCGGCCCGCGCGATGGGCCTCGAAGTGGTGGAGGGCTGAGAACGTGGCGAAGCTGAGCAAGAAGCAGAAGGCGATCACGATCGACCGTGAGAAGCTGCACGGCGTGGACGAGGCGATCGCGCTGGCGAAGTCGGGCGCGACCGCGAAGTTCGACGAGACGATCGAGGTCGCGCTGAACCTTGGCGTCGATCCGCGTCACGCCGACCAGATGGTGCGCGGCGTCGTCACGCTGCCGGCGGGCACCGGCAAGACGGTGCGCGTCGGCGTGTTCGCGCGCGGCGCGAAGGCCGAGGAAGCGCTGGCCGCCGGTGCGGACGTCGTGGGCGCCGAGGACCTGATGGAAACCATCCAGGGCGGCACCATCGACTTCGATCGCTGCATCGCGACCCCGGACATGATGGGCGTCGTCGGCCGGCTGGGCAAGGTGCTGGGCCCCAAGGGCCTGATGCCGAACCCGAAGCTGGGCACGGTGACCATGAACGTCGCGGAGGCCGTGAAGGCCGCCAAGGGCGGTCAGGTCGAATATCGCGTCGAGAAGGCCGGCATCATCCACTCCGGCATCGGCAAGGCGTCGTTCGGCGCCGAGGATCTGCGCCGCAACTTCGACGCGCTGGTCGACGCGGTGGTCCGCGCCAAGCCGTCGGGCGCGAAGGGCAAATATGTCCGCAAGGTCGCGGTCAGCTCCACGATGGGCGCCGGCATCAAGGTCGACGTCGCGGAAATCGCCGGCGCCTGATCCCGGCCACGCGTGGGTAGCGCAGCTACCCGCGATACGGCACAAGGCCGGGGCGCCACCAGGCGCCCCGGCTTTTTTGTATGCAATGTCCATCGACAAGCCTTTGACACAAGGGCACAATCCCCGTCCGGGGAGAGGAACCATGCCGTATTTCGGCGACTATCAGAACGCGATCTATTTCGCGGGCCTGTCCGGCGTGACGCCGATCTGGCCGGCCGACCATGCCACGCTGCGCCAGCGCGCCGAGGCGACGATGACACCGACGGTGCGCGATTACGTGCAGGGCGGCTGCGGCGACGAGTGGACGCAGGACGAGAATGCGCGCGCCTTCCGGCACTGGGGCATGGTGCCACGGATGATGGTCGATTCGTCGCGGCGCGATCTGTCGACCAGCCTGTTCGGACACGCCCTGCCCGCCCCGTTGTTCATGGCGCCGATCGGCGTCACCGGCCTGTGCAGCAAGGACGGTCACGGCGATCTCGCTGCGGCGCAGGCGGCGGCGGAGACGGGAGTGCCGCTGTGCGCCTCCACGCTCGCCAATGACACGCTGGAGGACGTCCACGCCGCGTGCGGCGCCACGCCGGCGCTGTTCCAGCTCTACACCCCGCGCAACGCCGACGTCGCCGCCAGCATGGTCGCGCGGGCGGAGGCGGCCGGCTATGCGGCGATCGTCGTCACGCTGGACACATGGGTCACGGGCTGGCGTCCACGCGATCTGAACACCGCCAACTTCCCGCAGCTTCGCGGGCACGTGCTGAGCAATTACTTCACCGACCCGGCGTTTCGCGCGCTGCTGCCCCAGCCGCCGGAGGAGGATGTGCGTGCCGCCGTCGCCACCTGGGCGGCGACGTTCGGGCGCGTGCTGACGTGGGACGACATGCCGTGGCTGCGCTCGCTCACCCGGCTACCGATCGTGCTGAAGGGCATCTGCCACCCCGACGACGCGCGCCATGCGATCGACGCGGGGGCGGACGGCATCTACGTCTCCAACCATGGCGGGCGACAGGCGAACGGCGGCATCGCCGCGATCGACCTGCTGCCGGACGTCGCCGAGGCGGTGGCCGGCCGCGTGCCGGTGCTGTTCGACAGCGGGGTGCGATCGGGCACCGACGTGGTAAAGGCGGTCGCGCTGGGCGCGGACATGGTCGGCGTCGGCCGGCCGTACAGTTACGGGCTTGCGCTCGGCGGGGCGGACGGGTGCGCGCATGTCCTCAAATGCCTGCTGGCGGAGGCCGATCTGCTGATGGCGGTGAACGGCTGGCCGTCGCTGGCGGCGGTGCGCGAGGCCGGCGCGACCCGCACGGATCGCTGAGCGGCTGTCTGGAAAGGCGTAGAGCGGGCCGGCACCGCATCGAAACGTGCCGTTCGCGCATCTCCAACGCACTCCGAGGCGCTGGCGTTATCCGCGCGTCTCGCCTATCTGGCGCGCTTTCCTCATCACACAGGTTTTCGCCATGGGTTTCCGCTGCGGCATCGTGGGCCTGCCCAACGTCGGCAAGTCCACCCTCTTCAACGCGCTGACCGAGACGGCCGCGGCGCAGGCCGCCAATTATCCGTTCTGCACGATCGAGCCGAACGTCGGCAACGTCGGCGTGCCCGATCCGCGGCTGGCGAAGCTGGCGGCGGTCGCGGGTTCGGCCAAGATCATCGAGACGCAGCTCGGCTTCGTCGACATCGCCGGGCTGGTGCGCGGCGCCAGCAAGGGCGAGGGGCTGGGCAACCAGTTCCTGGGCAACATCCGCGAGGTGGACGCGATCGTCCACGTCCTGCGCTGTTTCGAGAATGACGACATCCAGCATGTCGACAATCGCGTCGACCCGATCGCCGATGCCGAAACGGTCGAAACCGAGCTGATGCTGTCCGATCTCGACAGCCTGGAAAAGCGCGTCCCCAACCTCGCCAAGAAGGGCCAGCAGGGCGACAAGGAGGCGAAGCTGGCCGCAGTCGTGCTGGGCCGCGCGCTCGAGCTGCTGCGCGACGGCAAACCCGCGCGACTGACCCGGGTCGACGATGCCGAGGAGCAGCGCGTGCTCGATCAGGCGCAGTTGCTGACCGCCAAGCCAGTGCTGTACGTCTGCAACGTCAACGAGGAGGATGCCGCGAACGGCAACGCCTTCTCGGCGCGTGTGTTCGAGAAGGCGGCGGCGGAAGGCGCGCAGGCGGTGGTCGTCTCCGCCGCGATCGAGGCCGAGATCGCGACCATGCCGCCCGAGGATCGCGCGGAGTTCCTGGCCGAACTCGGGCTGGAGGAAACCGGGCTCGCGCGCGTCATCCGCGCCGGCTACGCGCTGCTCCATCTGCTGACCTTCTTCACCGTCGGTCCGAAGGAAGCGCGCGCGTGGACGGTCGAGGCCGGATCGAAGGCGCCGCAGGCGGCGGGCGCGATCCACTCCGACTTCGAACGCGGCTTCATCCGCGCCGAGACGACCGCGTTCGACGACTATATCGCCTGCAACGGCGAGGCCGGCGCGCGCGAGGCGGGCAAGCTGCGCCAGGAGGGCAAGGAATATGTCGTCCACGACGGCGACGTGATGCTGTTCCGCTTCAACGTGTGACGCGGCCGCGCCGCTGTTCCTGACGGGCGCCCGCCGTCGGCCTATTGCGCGGGCGGCCCCTTCACCACCGGCTGGTCGAGCAGGTTGTCGTATGGCGCGGTGGCGGGCGCGTCGGGCGCCGGCCGCGGGGCCATCCATGCCGCCTCGTTGCCGGCGGTGGGCGTCACCTCCATCACCGGGGTGCGCGGGGCCGGCGCGGTGGCGCGCGGCGTCGGCGGTGCGGCGGGCGGCTCCTCACCACCGCCGCAGGCGGTGAGCAGCACGCAGCCAAGGGACATCAACAGGCGCATCTGCCCACAAAGCCCGACCGCGCGGAGCGTTCCCCCCGGTCATCCCTCAGCGAGGCGCGCGCGCGCCTGCCCGGGCAAGATGCCAGTGAAAGGGACATGCCGGCGCGCCGCATCCTCCACAGGTCTTTGTTCTGCAAGATCGGCGGCGTAAGGGCCGGCGCATGATACGTCGCGTCCTGCCGCTCGCCGCCCTGCTCGCCACCCTCGCCGGCTGCGCCTGGCGCTACGATCCGCCCGCGCTGCCCCCGGTCACCACGCCCGCCCCCGCCACCATGGCGGCGGCGGAGACGCGCGCGCCGGTGACGATCCTGATTTCGATCGACGGCTTCCGCCCGGATTACCTGACGCGCGGCGTGACGCCCCACCTGTCACGACTGGCGGCGGGCGGGGTGTCGGCGGCGATGCGCCCGTCCTTCCCGTCCAAGACCTTCCCCAATCACTGGACGCTGGTCACCGGGCTGGTGCCCGACCATCACGGCATCACCGCCAACAGCATGGAGGATCCCGCGCGCCCCGGCGAAACCTTCACCATGGAGACCGACGACCCGTTCTGGTGGAATGCCGCCGAGCCGATCTGGGTGACCGCCGAACGCGCCGGCATCCCGACCGCGACGATGTTCTGGCCGGGCTCGAACGTCGCCTGGGGCGGCACGCGGGCGTCGGAATGGCCGCACGTCGTGAGCGGCGGCGCGCGCCCGCGCGACTGGCAGCAATATGCCGAACCCGTCAGCGACCGGCAGCGCGTGGACGGGATCATCGACTGGCTGCGACGTCCGGCCGCGACACGCCCGCGCTTCCTGACGCTGTATTTCGAGGAGGTCGACACGGCCGGGCACCAGTTCGGCCCCGCGGATCCGCGCACGACGCAGGCGATCGCCAGCGTCGATGCCGCGATCGGCCGGCTGACGACGGAACTGGCGGCGCTGGGCCAGCCCGCCAATCTGGTGATCGTGTCCGACCATGGCATGGCGCCGACCGCATCGACGCGCACGATCGCGCTGGACACCATCGTCTCCGCCACCGATGCGCGCGTCGTGGAGGCCGGCCCCTATGCCACCGTCGCCCCGCTGCCCGGGCGCGACGCGGCGGTCGCCGCCGCGCTGCTGCGCGCGCATCCGCACATGAGCTGCTGGCGCAAGGCCGCGATCCCCGCGCGCTTACGTTATGGTCGCAACCCGCGTGTTCCGGCGTTCCTGTGCCTGGCCGATGATGGCCCGGGCGGCGCATGGACGATCGAGAAGACTGCGCCGGCCACCCCCAGGACCGGCGGCAACCACGGCTTCGACAATGATGCCGCCGACATGCGCGCGCTGTTCATCGCCAACGGCCCCGCCTTCGCCGCCGGCCGGCGGATCGCCACCTTCGACAACACCGCGGTCGCCCCGCTGCTGCGCGACCTGCTCGGCCTGCCCCCCGGCACCGGACTGGACGGCGACGACCGGCCGTTCCGCGACGTGCTGAGGACGACCGTCGCGCAGCGGTGATCTGCCGTTCGCCCCCACGAGCCGCCCGCCACCGGGCGATGCGCGTTCAGCGCGCTCCGACAGCGACTCTAACCGCTGGACCGCACGGCGCGCGCCTGTCACACGACGTGCGATGAAGGCGACGATCCTGCACAATCCGCGCTGTTCAAAGTCCCGCGAGGCGCTGGCGCTGCTGCACGCGGCGGGCGCGGAGGTGACGGTGGTCGAATATCTGAAGACTCCCCCGTCCCGCGACACGCTGGCGCGGCTGTGCGCACGCGCCGGCATCGCGCCGCGCGCCGCGCTGCGCGGCGATGCGCCGACGGTCGCCTCCGACGACGCCGCGCTGGACCTGATGGCGCGCGACCCCGCCACGATCGAGCGGCCGTGGGTGGAAACGGCGAAGGGCGCGTGCCTCGCCCGCCCGCCAGAGCGTGTCCGCGACCTGCTGTGAAGCTCCCCGACCCGAGCCGCTGGCGCGTCGAGCGCGCGACGCAGGCGACCGTCGTCGTCGACGCCGACGCCTATTTCCGGGCCGCGCGCCAGGCGATGCTGAAGGCGAAGCACCAGATCCTGCTGGTCGGGTGGGACTTCGACGCGCGCATCCGCCTCGCCTGGGACGACGACCATCCCGAGGCGCCCGCCGACGTCGGCGCGTTCATCACCTGGCTGGTGAAGCGCACGCCCGGCCTGCAGGTGCACATCCTGCGTTGGGATACCGGCGCGATGAAGACGCTGGGGCGTGGCAAGACGCTGTGGACGCTGCTCAACTGGCGCTGGCGCCAGCCGCGCATCCACCTGAAGCTGGACGGCCACCACCCCTTCGGCGCGTCGCAGCACCAGAAGATCGTCGTGATCGACGATTGCCTGGCGTTCTGCGGCGGGATCGACATGACCGACGAGCGCTGGGACACGCGCGAACACCGCGACGACGATCCGCATCGCCGCTCGCCCAGCGGCCGCGCCTACAAGCCGTGGCACGACGTGACCACCGCATTGCAGGGGCCGGTCGCCGCCGCGCTGGGCGACCTGTGCCGCACGCGCTGGGGGATCGCGGGCGGCGCGCCGGTCGCGCCGCCGCCGCCCCGCGACGGCACCTGCTGGCCCGAAAGCCTGTCGCCGCTGTTCACCGATGTCGACGTCGCCATCTCGCGCAGCCAGCCCGCGCACGAGGGGCAGGAGGAGGTGCTGGAGATCGAGCAGCTCTACCTCGCGCTGATCGCCGGGGCGAAGCGGTGCATCTATGCGGAGAGCCAGTATTTCGCCTCGCGCCGCATCGCCGAGGCGATCGCGAAGCGGCTGGCCGAGGACGACCCGCCCGAGATCGTCGTCATCAATCCCGTCACCGCGCAGGGCTGGCTGGAGCCGCTGGCGATGGACACCGCGCGCGCGCGGCTGGTCGCCGAACTGCGCCGGCGCGACCGGCACGGCCGCTTTCGCATCTATCATCCGCTGACGGCGGGCGGCGCGGCGATCTATTGCCACGCCAAGGTGACGGTGATCGACGATGTCGCGATCCGCATCGGTTCGTCCAACTTCAACAACCGTTCGCTGCGGCTCGACACCGAATGCGACGTGACGATCACGCAGGAGCCGGAGACGATCGCCGCGATCCGCGCCGACCTGCTCGCCGAGCATCTCGGCGCCGATGCCGGGGACGTGGCGGCGCGGATCGCGCGCGACGGCCTGATCGCCACGATCGAGGCGCTGCGCGGCGACGGGCGGACGCTGGTCCCCTATGAGATCGACGACCTGAGCGGCGTCGAGAAGTGGCTGGCCGACAACGAAGTGCTCGATCCCGAAGGGCCGGGCGAGATGTTCGAGGCGTTCGAGAAGCGCGGCCTGCTCAGGCGCCTGCGGCGGCGTCGGCGCTGACTGTCTGTAACCGTTCGCAACCCTGCGTTCCGGCAAGGTCCACCATACCGAACGTCCATGATCGGGGACCGTCTGCATCTGGCATCCCAGCCGCCGTCTCGCTATGCGCGCGGACATGACCGCCATCACGCCACAGATCGTCGCCGACCACGGCCTGTCCCCCGACGAGTACGACCGCGTGCTCCACGCGTTGGGCCGGGAGCCCAATCTGGTCGAACTCGGCATCTTCTCGGTGATGTGGTCGGAGCATTGCAGCTACAAATCCAGCCGCATCCACCTGAAGAAGCTGCCGACCGAGGGGCCCCAGGTCATCTGCGGTCCCGGCGAGAATGCCGGCGTGGTCGACATCGGCGATGGCCAGGCGGCGATCTTCAAGATGGAATCGCACAATCACCCGTCGTACATCGAGCCGTATCAGGGCGCGGCCACCGGCGTCGGCGGCATCCTGCGCGACGTGTTCACGATGGGCGCGCGTCCGGTCGCGAACATGAACGCGCTGCGTTTCGGCCGCCCCGATCACCCGAGGATGCGGCACCTGATCGCCGGCGTCG
Source organism: Sphingomonas taxi (assembly GCA_003243195.1). Lineage (GTDB taxonomy): Bacteria > Pseudomonadota > Alphaproteobacteria > Sphingomonadales > Sphingomonadaceae > Sphingomonas > Sphingomonas taxi_B. The sequence continues at coordinate 112,927 of QFQI01000001.1, forward strand.
TCCACGGCATCGGCGGCTACGGCAATTGCGTCGGCGTGCCGACCGTCGGCGGCGAGGTGAACTTCCACCCCGCCTATGACGGCAACATCCTTGTCAACGCGATGACGGTGGGCGTCGCGGAGACCGACAAGATCTTCTATTCGGCCGCCAGCGGCATCGGCAATCCGATCGTCTATGTCGGATCGAAGACCGGGCGCGACGGCATCCACGGTGCGACCATGGCGTCGGCCGACTTCGGCGAGGATGCCGACGCGAAGCGCCCGACGGTGCAGGTCGGCGACCCGTTCACCGAGAAGCTGCTGATCGAGGCGTGCCTCGAACTGATGGCCTCCGACGCGATCGTCGCGATCCAGGACATGGGCGCGGCGGGCCTGACCTCCTCCTCGGTCGAGATGGCGTCGAAGGGCGGGGTCGGCATCGAACTGGTCATGGATGACGTGCCGCAGCGCGAAACCGGCATGACCCCGTATGAAATGATGCTCTCCGAATCGCAGGAGCGCATGTTGATGGTCCTGAAGCCGGGTCGCGAGGATTTCGCGCGCGCGATCTTCGAGAAGTGGGAGCTGGACTTCGCGATCATCGGCCATGTCACCGACACCGGACGCATGGTGCTGAAATGGCGCGGCGAGACGGTGTGCGACATCCCGCTGGGACCGCTCGCCGACGATGCCCCGCTCTACGATCGCCCGCACGTCCCCACCCCGCCCGCCCGGGCGCTGGTGAACGTGCCGGAGAGCAGGGATCCGGCCGCCGACCTGCTGGTGCTGATGGCCTCGCCCGACATCGCCAGCCGCCGCTGGATCTGGGAACAATATGACCATATGGTCGGTGCCGACACCGTGCAGCGTCCCGGCGGCGACAGCGCGGTGGTGCGCGTTCACGGGACGGACAAGGCGCTGGCGATCACCACCGACTGCACCCCGCGCTATTGCTTCGCCGACCCCGTGGAGGGGGGCAAGCAGGCGGTCGCCGAGGCGTGGCGGAACCTGACCGCGGTCGGCGCGACCCCGCTGGCGATTACCAACTGCCTCAACTTCGCCAACCCGCAGCGCCCCGAGATCATGGGCCAGATCGTCGGCTGCCTCGACGGCATGGCGCAGGCGTGCCGCGCGCTCGACTTCCCGATCGTCAGCGGCAACGTCAGTCTCTATAACGAGAGCAAGGCGACCGGCGGCGGTTCGGCGATCCTGCCCACCCCCGCGATCGGCGGCGTGGGCCTGCTGAAGGACTGGCGGAAGAACGCCACCATCGCCTTCAAGCAGACCGGCGACATCATCGTCGTTGTCGGCACGCGGCGCGGCGATCTGGGCCAGTCGCTGTGGCTGCGCGAGCTGCACGGGCGCGAGGAAGGCCCGCCGCCGCGCGTCGATCTGGCGGCGGAGCGCCGCACCGGCGACTTCATCCGCGCGCAGATCGCCGCCGAGCATCTCGGCGCGGTGCACGACGTGTCCGACGGCGGGATCGCGGTGACGATCGCGGAGATGGCGCTGGCCGGTAACATCGGCGCGATGATCGACCGCGCGCTCCCCTACGACACCGCCGCCTCGTTGTTCGCGGAGGATCAGGGCGTGTATGTCGTGACGGTCCACGACCATGCGCTGCTCGATTTCCTGCAGGCCGCGCTCGACGCCGGGGTCGAGGCGGAGCCGATCGGGCGCACGATCGGGACGCGGCTGATCTTCGAGCTGGCCGGCGGCGACCATTGCATTCCGCTCGACGCGCTCCGGCAGGCGCATGAAGGCTTCTTCCCGGCGCTGATGGCGGGCGAGGCCGCGCTATAGGCGGCCACCACCCCATGACCTCTGCGCCGTGCCCGGCGCGGGGCGTGACACGGGCCGCTCGGCTTTCCCGGGCACGGCGGGACGACGAACCTCGGGAGCGCCGCACATCGTGACCGCCGCGCCCTCCCCGCTCCCCGCCTCCCGTATCGTCGCGCTCGATTTCCTGCGCGGTGCGGCGGTGCTCGGCATCCTGATCGCCAACCTGCCCGGCTTCGCGCTGCCGCAGGCCGGCTATTTCTCGCCCGTCGCCTGGGGTGGCACCGCACCGGCCGATGTGACGATCTGGGCGCTGACCTTCGTGCTGGTCGAGGGCAAGATGCGCGGGCTGTTCGCGATGCTGTTCGGCGCGTCGATGCTGCTGGTGATCGAGCGCGCCGACGCGCGCGGCGCGAACGGCGCCGCGCTGCACCTGCGGCGGATGGGCAGCCTGTTCGCGATCGGCTGCGCGCACCTCTATGGCGTGTGGCAGGGGGACATATTGAACCTGTATGCGCTGGTCGGCGTCATCGCGCTGCTGTTCGTGAACGCGCCGGTGGCGTTGCTGCTGCTGGCGGGTGCCGGCGCACTGCTGGTGGCGACGCTCGACGGGCTGGCACTGGCGGCCATGGCGGCGCGCGCCGCGACGCGGCCGGCGTTGGAACAGGCATTCGGTCACCCGCCGGCCGCGACGCTGTGGCGCGAGATCGCGGCGTTGCGCGGACCATGGACCGCCAATGTCGCATGGCGATGGTCGCAGGCGATGTCGCCGCTCGCCGGGCTGCTGGCCAACGGACCGGAAACGCTCGCCTATATGCTGTTCGGCATGGCCGGGCTGCGTAGCGGCTTCCTGACAGGCGCGTGGCCACGGCGGCGCTATGCGCTGGTCGCCGGCGTGACGCTGGCCGCCACCCTGCCCGTCTATGCGCTGCTGGCGTGGCGAACAATCGTGCTGGGTTTCGACGTCGGCGCGGTGGTATTCGCCAGCTTCGTGGTGTCCACCGCGCTGCGCCCGCTTACCGTCGGCGGCTATGCCGCGCTGCTGCTGCTGGTGCTGCACCGGCGCGGGGACGATGGCGGGCGGATCGCGACCGCCGGGCGGGTGGCGCTCAGCAACTATCTGGCGTGCAGCATCGCCTTTACCGCGCTGTTCTATGGCTGGGGCGCCGGCCAGTTCGCGCGCTGGGGCCGCGCCACGCTTTATCTGCTGCTTCCCGTGGCATGGGCCATGATGCTGACCTGGCCGCGCTGGTGGCTGGGGCGATTCGCGCACGGACCGGCGGAGTATATGTGGCGCCTCGTCACGCGCGACGCGCCGGAGCCGTCGCGCGCCGCAAAATAGCTGCGAACGATCCGCAATTACGCTTGCGACCCATTCGCATTATCGCTACTCCTGCCGCTATTGGGAAGGGAGCCACGATGGTCGTTTGCGTGTGCAATGCGATTCGCGAGTGTCAGGTTCGCGAGGCCGCCAGATCGGGAGCCACCACCGCCTGTCAGGCGTATCGTTGTCTGGGCCAGCAGGCGAAATGCGGACAATGCGTGGCGTTCGCACGTGAGATCATCGCCCAGGAACGCGCGGCTGCGTAGCGTTCGCAACCGCGAAAAACCGCGGTTTTCCGTGCTTTTTTGACTTCCGCCGACCGGCGCACATCTGTATTCCGCCCCCAGCACATTGGAGGCCGGTACGATGAAGGGTGACGCGAAAGTCATCGAGTTCCTGAACGAGTCGCTCAAGAACGAGCTGACCGCGATCAACCAATATTGGTTGCACTATCGCCTGTTCGATCACTGGGGCGTCTACAAGCTCGCCGAGTTCGAGCGTCACGAGTCGATCGACGAGATGAAGCACGCCGACTGGCTGGCGGAGCGCATCCTGTTCCTCGACGGCCTGCCCAACTTCCAGTTGCTCGGTCGGCTTCGCATCGGCGAAACGGTGGAGGAGATCCTCAAGGCCGACCTCGCGATGGAGATCGAGGCGGTCGCCCAGCTCAAGGCCGCGGTCGCCTATTGCGAGGAAGTGAAGGATTATGTCAGCCGCGAGCTGTTCGCGCGCATCCTCGCCAGCGAGGAGGAGCATGTCGATACGCTGGAGCGCCAGTTCGAGATGATCGAACGCATGGGCATCCACAATTACATCCAGCTCAATTCGATCAGCGAGCACGACAAGCCGGACAGCGGCGCCGCGCCCTACCTGAAGGGCTGAGCGCGAACAGGTCATCGCGGGCGTGGCGACGCGACGCCCGCGATGACGTGACGAACGCCGCCGCTCAGGCGATCCTACGCCCGAACCCGCCGGGACGGCGCGGCACCGGCGCGGCGCCGGAATCGCGCTCCAGCAGCGCCAGAGACCTCAGCAACAGCGCGCGCAGCGCCACCACATCCTTGATCGCATCCTGGGGGGAGTCGTGCCGCTCGACACAGCCGCGCGCGTGATCCTCGATCTTTTCCGCGAGCGCCGCCAAGACGTTCGCGCCGAACTGCCGCGCCTCGCCCTTCAGCGTATGCGCCGGGATGACCATCGCGGCGGCGTTGTTCCTACGCACCGCATCCTCGAGCGCGGCCAGCGACTTGATGCCGTCCTCGCGGAAATAGCCGAGGATCCGTGCGAAATCGCCCCCCAGATCGGCGCGCGCCCGCGCCAGCGCCGTGGCATCGACCAGATTATCCGCCTCGAACGACACCGATCACTCCCGCCTGTCCTCCCCGGCAATAACGCGGGGAAGGTAAACGGCGGGTAAGCGTCACCGGTCGAACGGGTTCTTCGGCGCGCGCAGCATGAGCCGTACCGGGACGGCGCCGAAACCGAGCTCACGCCGGATGCCGTTGATGAGGTAGCGCTGGTAGCTCATCGGCAGCTCGTCGACGCGGGTGCCGAACAGCACGAAGCCGGGCGGGCGCGTCTTGGCCTGGGTCAGATAGCGCAGCTTGATGCGCTTGCCGCCCGGCGCGGGCGGCGGATTGGCCTCGATCGCGCGTTCGAACCAGCGGTTGAGCTCGCCGGTGCCGACGCGCCGCGACCACGCCTCGCGCGTCGTGAACGCGGCCGCCATCAACTGGTCGATGCCCTTGCCGGTCGCGGCCGAGACGGTGAGCAGCGGCACGCCCTTCACCTGCGCCAGCCCCTCGTCCAGCGCCTTCTTCACGCCGTTGAACAGGCTGGAGGCGTGTTCGGCCACGTCCCATTTGTTGAGCGCGATCACCAGGGCGCGGCCTTCCTCCAGAACGCGGTCGGCGATGCGCAGATCCTGCGCCTCCAGCCCCAGCGTCGCGTCGAGCAGCAGCACGACGACCTCCGCGAAATCGACCGCGTGCAGCGCATCGGCCACCGACAGCTTCTCCAGCTTGTCCTGCACCTTGGCGCGCTTTCGCATGCCGGCGGTGTCGATCAGCCGCACCTCGCGCGGGCCGTCCGGGCCTTCCCAGATCCAGTCCACGGAGATCGAATCGCGCGTGATCCCGGCCTCCGGGCCGGTAATCATCCGGTCCTCGCCGAGGATCCGGTTGACCAGCGTCGACTTGCCCGCATTCGGGCGGCCGACGATCGCCAGCTTCAGCGGTGCCAGCGGATTGTCGGGATCGACCGGCTCCTCCTCGTCCTCGGGCTGCAGCGCGTCGAGGTGCGGCAGCAGCGCCTCGAATAAATCGGCCACACCCTCGCCATGCTCGGCGGAGAAGGCCACCGGATCACCGAAGCCCAGCGCCATCGCCTCGAACACCCCGCCCTCGCCGGCGCGACCCTCCGCCTTGTTGGCGAGCAGGACGACGGGGGTGTCGGCACCGCGCAGCCAGCGCGCGATCTCCTCGTCCAGCGGGACGATGCCGGCGCGAGCGTCGACGACGAACAGCGCGACGTCGGCGGCGTCGACCGCCGCCTGCGTCTGCTGGCGCATCCGGCCGGGCAGCGTGTCGGGATCCTCGTCCTCATAGCCCGCGGTGTCGATCAGCCGGAAGTCGAGGCCGAGCAGATGCGCGTCGCCCTCCCGCCGGTCGCGGGTGACGCCGGGACGATCGTCGACCAGCGCCAGCTTCTTGCCGACCAGACGGTTGAACAGCGTCGACTTGCCGACATTCGGGCGGCCGACGATCGCGACGGTGGGGAAACGGGACATGCGCGTGACCTAAAGCGGGGAGTTCACATCGGTGCGGCCATCATGGCAAGCGCGGCGAGGCGACCCGGCGCCCCGTACGGGATGCCCGGATCGCTTCGCCACGCTGGCGACGATGAGTTCAGATCACCGCCTCTAAAGCCTTTTCGCCCCGGACGATAGCGCCCCCGAAGAGGGGAACGGTCACCGCCAGGCGGTGATGACGCCCTTCTCATCGAGCGTGTAGAGCGTCTGGTTGGCGACGATCGGGCTCATCGAGAATTGCTGGCCGCCCTTGATCGTGGTCTGCACGCTGCCGTCGACAGCCGACACCGCGACCAGTTCGCCGCGCGAGTTGGTGAGCCACAGCCGGTCGCCGGCCAGCACCGGGCCGAACCAGTTATAGGGATCGTTGCGCTTTTCCTCGTTCCGGTACGCGCGCAACTGGCTGATCCAGCGCACCTTGCCGTTCGCGCGCGACAGGCAGACGACGCGCGAATCATCGGTGACGATGAAGATCCACTCGCCCGCCACCCATGGGGTGGAGATGCCGGCGAGGTTCTGTTCCCACATCCGCTGGCCGGTGGCGATCTCCAGCGCGACCATGCGGCCACCCTGCCCGATCGAATAGACGCGCCCGTCCTCGATCACCGGATCGGCGTCGATATCGGCGAGGCTGGACACGGAGGTCGTGGCGGAGCTGCGCGACAGCGCGTCCTGCCACAGCGTGCGGCCATTCTCGTAGCGGTATGCGTTCAGCTCGCCGCTGGAGAAGCCTGCCACCACGGTTCCCGAACTGGCGGCCGGCGCGGCGACGCCGAACACGCCCTGCGTCTCGAGGCTGGCGGACTGCGTCCACACGACCTTGCCGTCGTTCTGGCCGAGCGCGAAGATCTGGTTATCCTGGCTCAGCACATAGACCTGGCCGTTCGCCACCGTCGGCGCGCCGCGCAGCGGACCGCCGGGCTTGGAGCGCCACACCACCGCGCCATCGGCGGCATTGACCGCGACGACATCGCCCAGCCCGTCGGTGGCGTAGAGCTTGCCGTCGTCGTAACTGACGCCGCCGCCGAACCGCGCGGAGCGATTCTCGTCATTCTCGGTCAGCGCACGGGTCCACAGCTTCGCGCCGGTGTCGGCGGCGAAGGCGTGGAGCACCGCATCGACATCGACCGCGAACAGCTTGTTCTCGGCGACCACCGGCCCGGCGGCCAGCCGCGCGCGGTTGCTGCCGCCGTTGATCTGCGCGCTCCATGCCTTGGTCGGCGTGGCGGCGAGCAGCAGGTGCCCCATCGACTTTGCGGCGTTGCCGCCCGGCTGCGACCAGGCGTCATTGGCCACGCCGACCGGCAGCGTCACCGCGACGCCTTCAAGCGTCTTGTCGACGGTGGCCTGATTCTCGGACATCAGGATCGGGACGCGCTGCCCGACGGTCGGGGTCTTCTTGGGCGAACCCTTGAAGATGCCGCAGCCGCTCAATCCCACCAGCGCGGCGAGCGCCATGCCGGTCGCCAACCGTGTCTTCATCGCGTCGTCACACCTTTATCCTGTCCGGCCGCGGGGGCGGCGGGTGTCGTCGCCCCGCCAGCAGCCGGGGCCGGCGTATCCAGTACGCCCGCCATCTGAACCGCGCGTTGACGCAGCGAGCGCGGCACATCGTCCGACGCAGCCATGCGCGCAAAGACCTGCGCGGCGAGATCGCGCCGCCCTTCGCGCAGATAGGCGGCCGCGACCAGCTCGCCCGCGCTGCCCAGCCACGGGTTGCCCGCGCCGGTCAGCTCGCGAAGCCGCTCCACGACGGCCTGCGGCGCCAGCGTGTCGAATTCGGCGCTGGTCTGGCGGATCAGCGCGAGATCGCGGAACGGCTGCGCCACCGACGTGTCGCCCGCCACGCTCGCGAACTTGGCGGCGGCACCCTTCAGGTCGTCCTTCTGCAACAGCACGTCGGCCTGCGAGAAGATCGCCAGCACGCGGTAACCGTCGCGGCTCGACTGCGCCAGCGCGGCAAGCGGCGCGGCCGCCCCCCTGGTGTCGTTGGCGGCGAGCGCGTCATACGCCTGCTGCAACTGCTCGCCCTCGCGCCCCGCCGCCTGCTCCTGCCGATGCTGCCAGAACAGGAAGCCGGCGAAGGCGGCCAGCGCGATCACCAGCGCCGCGACGATCGCGCGGCCATAGCGCCGCCAGACGTGGATCGCCTGCTCGCGGCGCAGCTCCTCGTCCACCTCGCGCAGAAACGCTTCATTGTTCTGGGGCGTAAGGGCCACCGATCACTCCGGACTTGCGGGAAACGGATCGCGTGTAGCGGCTCGCCCCGTGAAACGAAAGAGGCGGCTAGTCGCGGGCTGCGTAGCTTTGTTCGGCGGTGGGAAAGGCGCGCGTGCGCACCTCCTGCGCATAGATCTGGGCGCGTTCGGCGACAAAGCCGGCCATGTCGCCATAGCGCTTCACGAAGCGCGGCGTGCGCTCGAACAGCCCCAGCATGTCCTCGGCGACCAGCACCTGCCCGTCGCACTGCACCGACGCGCCGATGCCGATCGTGGGGATGGCGATCGTGCGGGTGATCTCCACCGCGATCGGCTCCACCACGCCTTCGATCACCACGGCGAAGGCGCCCGCCTCGGCAACCGCGCGCGCGTCCGCGACGATCTTCGCCGCCTCGCGCGGGCTGCGACCGCGCGCGCCATAGCCGCCCAGCGCGTTCACCGCCTGCGGGGTCAGGCCGATATGGCCGACGACGGGCACGCCGCGCTCCGCCAGGAACGCGATCGTCGGCGCCATGGCCGTGCCGCCCTCCAGCTTCACCGCCGCCGCGCCGGTCTGCTTGAGGAGCGAGGCCGCGGCCTCGAACGCCTGCGCGGGCGACGCCTCGTAGCTGCCGAACGGCATGTCGACCACGACGGTGGCATGGTGGCTGCCGCGCACCACCGCGGCGCCGTGCGCGGCCATCATTTCCAGCGTGACCGGCACCGTGGAGGGCAGGCCGTAGATCACCTGCCCCAGGCTGTCGCCGACCAGCAGCATGTCGCAATACGGGTCCATCAACTGCGCCATGCGGACGGTATAGGCGGTCAGCATCACCAGCGGCTCGCCCTGCCCGGCGGCGATCGCCGCCTTGCGCGCGCGGATCGCCGGCACGGTCAGGCGCTTCATGGGCGCGGACACCGGCGTGGCGCGGCTGGTGGCGGTGTCGATGGTGAAGGTGGTGGACATGGCCGCGGTCCTACCGCGCCGCGCTCACGCGATCCAGCCGCGTCTGCGCGCCAGATGCGCCAGTTGCAGCGCCAGCGCGGACACGGCGAGCACCAGCAGCGGGAACAACAGCACGAACGGCCCCCTTACCGCCAGGATGTCGGTCATCGCGAACAGCCAGCCGGACCGGATCATCGCCGCGACCAGCGCCACCGTCAGCAGCGGCACGGCATGGCGGGAGCGCGCGAACAGCGCCACCGCGCCCAGCAACGTCGCCGCGACCGCGATCGCATGGTCGAGCAGATACCAGCCCGGCAGCGCGGCGAACACCGCGCGGTCATAGGAACCCGGCGCGCCGACCGCCGCGGCGCCGCCCATGATCTGGCGCACGCCCGCCTGCGCGGCGAGCAGCGCCCAGCCGACCAGCGCGATCACCAGGATCCTGTACCACAGCGGAGCGCGCGTGCGTGTTCCCATCCGTCCGCCCATGCCGCGCGCCACGCCACGCCGCAACCGTCACGCGCCGCCGGACACCGGCTGGTAATCCGCCAACTGGATGAGCAGGTCGGGGCGCAGCAGCGTCACCTCGCGCCCCGCCAGCGCGATCAGCTTCTGCTGGCGCATGGCTTGCAGCGTGCGGTTCACGTGGACGCTGGTGAGCCCGAGCGTATCTGCGAGCATCTCCTGCGTCAGGGGCAGCTCGAACCCCGCCGGCGTACCCAGCCCCACCTCGCCGAGCCGGTCGCGCAATTCGAGCAGCAGGTGCGCGAATCGCTCGATCGCCGACTGCCGACCGAGCCGCGCGGTGCCGTTGAGCAGATATTGCACCGTCAGCCCGGTGTTGCGGCGCAGCGCCGCGTCGAACTGGTCCAGGTCCGCCCCCAGCGGACCGTCCAGGTCGATCAGCGTGACCGGCGTGAGCGCCAGGATCGTGGCGGGGAACGGCATCCGCCGGTCGAGCACCAGCAGGTCCCCGGGCACCAGCAGGTGCTGGATCTGGCGACGGCCATCGGGAAAGTGCCGCGCGAACGCCGCCCAGCCCCCGCGCACCGCGTGGATCCCGGTCGGCAGGTCGCCGTCGCGCACGATCTCGCGGCGTGCGCGCACCAGCCGCGTCGCGAACCGCTGGTGTCGAAGGCCGATCACCTCGCTCAGCCCCGGTGACAACAGATCGAGGCGCCGCCGCACGGGTTCGGCGCCCTCCGATATCACGGATGAAAGGGGATCGGCGGACAGGAACGGCGAGCGTTCGCCGGACAGACGCGTCATGGCCCGATCCGCGCGCTTCTCACCCATCGGCATGCCGTGGTGCATCGGTCGGCGGCGGCTTGTGCCATCTCTTCCCTCCCCATCCGCAGGACATGATACGGACCGGGCATCTTTGCGCCCCTGCCGTAATGTCCTACCCCCAAATGAGGGATGCCGGTGATCGCCGCGCCGCGCCAGCGCCATGGCGTCGTGTTCCGTCCCGGAACGACACGCCCGCGCGGCGGGTGGAGAGGAAATATTTGGTCGGGGCGACAGGATTCGAACCTGCGACCCCCACACCCCCAGTGTGATGCGCTACCAGGCTGCGCTACGCCCCGACCGAGGGGGCGCCTCTACGCCCGGGCGGAACAGGATGCAAGCCGGTTGGCCCGAATTACCGGCAGGCCGGTTGGCCGGAATCACCGGCGGGCGTTGCGCGCGCCCGCTGGCGATGATAGCGGCAGCGGCTTCGCGCGGTCGGGTTCCGGCCGCCTCACGGTCATGCACGGAAACCGATGCTCATCTCTCCCGCTTATGCGCAGACCGCCGGTGGCGCCGCCCAGGGTGGCGGCCTTGCCGGCTTTATCAGCCTCGCGCCGCTGCTCCTCGTCTTCGTGGTCTTCTACTTCCTGATGATCCGTCCGCAACAGAGCCGCATGAAGGCGCTGCAGGCGGCAGTCGCCGGGGTCAAGAAGGGCGATTCGGTGGTCACCGCCGGCGGCCTGATCGGCCGGGTGACCAAGGTGGAGGACGCGATCGTCGAGGTGGAGATCGCCGCCAATACGCGCGTGCGGGTGGTGAAATCGACGCTGGCGGAAATCACTCCGCTGGGCGGCAAGCCGGCGAACGACTGACATGCTGGACTTTCCCCGCTGGAAGGTCGCCGGCATCTGGTTGCTGCTGGCCGTGCTGGTGTCGCTGTCGATCCCGAGCTTTCTGCCGGAGCGGGTGACGCAGGCGTGGGGCTTCCACCCGCCGCGCATCAACCTGGGCCTCGACCTCGCCGGCGGCAGCTACCTGCTGCTGGAGGCCGACACCAACGACGTCGCCGCGACCCGCGTCGAGGCGATGCGCGAACAGGTGCAGACCGAGATGCGCCGCCAGAACCCGCGCATCGAGATCGGCGAGATTTCCAGCCGCGGCGGGCAATTGTCGTTCCTGCTGCGCGATCCCCGCCAGGTCGACGCCGCCCGCGAGCGCCTGCTGTCGATCACCGGCACCGGCGCGGGCATGTCCGGCCAGCGGCAGTGGGACATCCAGGTGGTGGACACCAGCCGCTTCGTGCTGACGCCGACCGCCGCCGGGCTGACGCAAGCCGTCGAAACCGCGATGGGCGACGCGACCGAGGTCGTGCGCAAGCGTATCGACGAACTGGGCACGCGTGAGCCGACCATCGTCCGCCAGGGCACCAACCGCATCGTCGTGCAGGTGCCGGGCCTGCAGAACCCGCAGGCGCTGAAGGACCTGCTGGGCAAGACCGCCAAGCTTGAGTTCAAGCTGGTCGACCTGAACGCCGATCCGCAGGCGCTGGCCAAGGGCCAGGCGCCGGCCGGCAGCCAGATCCTCCCCTATCCCGGCAATCCATCCGGCATCCCGCTGATCGCGGTGAAGCGCTCGGCGATCATCACCGGCGACATGCTGTCCGACGCGCGGCAGGAATTCGAGCCGACCACCAACGCGCCGCAGGTGTCGATCACCTTCGACGGGCAGGGCGGACGGCGTTTCGCGCGCACCACGCAGGAGAATGTCGGCAAGCCGTTTGCGATCATCCTGGACAACAGCGTGATCTCCGCGCCGAACATCAACGAACCGATCATGGGCGGACGCGCTGCGATCAACGGCGGCTTCACCGTCGACAGCGCCAACCAGCTCGCGATCGCGCTGCGTTCCGGCAAGCTGCCGGTCACGCTGAAGGTGGTGGAGGAATCGACCGTCGGACCGGATCTGGGCGCCGATTCGATCCGCGCCGGCATCCTCGCCTCCGCGGTCGCGGTGGCGCTGGTGGTCGCGTTCATGCTGGTCACCTACGGCCAGTTCGGCTTCTACGCGAACCTGGCGGTGGTCATCAACGTGTTCGTGATCCTGGGCGTCCTGGCGCTCATCAACGGCACGCTGACGCTGCCGGGCATCGCCGGCTTCGTGCTGACGATCGGCACCGCAGTCGACGCCAACGTGCTTATCAACGAGCGGATCCGCGAGGAGCGGCACCGCGGGCGCAACATCGTCCAGTCGGTGGAGCTCGGCTACAAGGAAGCCAGCCGCACCATCTTCGAGGCCAACGTGACCCACGCCATCTCCGGCGTCATCATGTTCGTGCTGGGATCCGGTCCGGTGAAGGGCTTCGCGGTGGTGCTGCTGATCGGCATCGCGACCAGCGTGTTCACCGCCGTCACCTTCACGCGCATGCTGGTGGCCGGGTGGCTGCGCCGTGCCAAGCCGAAGACGATCAACATATGATCGCGCGCGCCGTCCTCCCCCTCAACCGCCACCCGGCCCGTGCCGGGGTGACGAGGTAGTATGAAACTGCTCAAGCTCGTCCCCGACGACACCAACATCGATTTCGTCCGGCTGCGCGGCATCGCGTTCGGCCTGACCCTGCTGCTCAGCGTGCTGGCAGTGGGGATCACCTTCTACAAGGGGCTGAATTTCGGCGTCGACTTCGAAGGCGGCCTGATGATCGAGGAGCGGTTCGCACAGGAACCGGACCTCGGCCGCGTCCGCGAGGTCGTGGATGCGCAGGGCGTCGGCGAGGCGGCGTTGCAGCCGTTCGGCGACAAGCGCAACATCACCATCCGCCTGCCCGTCCAGCAGGGCGGCGACGAGGGCGCGACCAACGCCGCGGTCCGCAAAGTCGAGGGCGCGCTGGCCAAGGCGTTCCCGGGCACCGAATTCCGCCGCTACTCCACCGTTTCGGGCAAGGTATCGAACGAGCTGATCCGCAACGGCCTGCTCGCGGTCGTGCTGGCGGTGCTGGGCATCGGCCTGTTCGCGATCTTCCGCTTCGAATGGCAGTTCGGCGTGTCGACGATCGTCGCGATCGTCCACGATCTGCTGATGACGCTCGGCTTCTTCGCGCTGACGCAGTTCGAGTTCGACCTGAACATCGTCGCCGCGGTGCTGACCATCATCGGGTATTCGATCAACGACAAGATCGTGATCGACGACCGCATCCGCGAGAACATGCGCCGCTATCGCAAGATGGAGATGCGCGAGATCATCAACCTGTCGGTCAACGAAACGCTGCCGCGCACGGTGATGACCTCGGTGACGATCCTGCTGGCGCTCGCCGCCTTGCTGTTCCTGGGCGGGCACGTGCTGCGCGGCTTCACCGCGGCGATGATCCTCGGCATCTTCGTGGGCACCTATTCGTCGATCTACGTGTCGTCGTCGCTGCTGATCTCGCTGGGCCTGCGCGCCGAGCCGGAGGCCGAAAAGCCGGCGCGCGGCGGCATCGACCGGGCGGAGCGCGTCGGGCCGCGGCCCTGACGCACCGGCCGTACTGACCGGAGCCGGGTGAAGGATGGCGCAATGAGGATGGACCGCGAGCGTGATGCCGCCGGACCGCTGGTGCGGGGCTTCGGCCCGGCCGGGTTCAAGGTCGATGCGCCGGACGGCACGATGGGCGTGTACCCGGCGCTGCTGCTCACCGCGACGCGCGCCGATCCATGGTCGCCCCCGCCGCTGGAGGCGCTGGATGCCGGGGCGCTCGCGCCGCTGCTGGGCGATTTGATCGAGTTCGTGCTGATCGGCACCGGCGCCACGCTGCGCCGTCCGCCGCGTACGCTGGTCGTCGCGCTGGAAGCGCGCGGGATCGGCGTCGAGGCGATGGACAGCCGCGCCGCCGCGCGCGCCTGGGGCGTACTGCGCGCCGAGGAGCGGCGGATCGCCGCCGCGCTCTACCCGCTGGAGGACTGATCCACGCGTCCCCGGCGGATCAGTCCTCGCGGACCAGCCGGCCCTCGCGCGCCTTGAAGTAGAACTGGCTGGCGACCAGCCACCCCTTGATCGGCCGCAGCGGCAGCACCGTGCTGACCAGCAGCACCGGCAGGCTGACCAGAACGTGCATCCACCACGGCGGGTCGGCGAGGATCTGCAGCATCAGCGTGAAGATCACACCCGGCAGGCAGGCGAACAGTTGCACGAACACCGCCGGACCATCGGCGGGATCGGCGTAGGAATAATCGAGTCCGCACACCGGACAGCGATCGCGGATCGTCAGGAATCCCCGGAACAACGCGCCCTTGCCACAGCGCGGGCAGCGCCCCAGCGCGCCGGTGCGCAGCGGGGGCAGTTTCTCCCACGATCGCCCGTCGGCGTCGATGAGGCGGGAATCCGGCACGTCCTGCATCCCTTGCATGTGTGCCCTCGGACGCCCGCTTGCAATTGCCGGAGATCAGTCCGCGATGTTCGCCATGTCGACGATATCCAGCGAACGGGCGGTGATCCAGCCGAACTCGTAATTGGCCACGAACAGCGCGAACAGGATCGTCGCGACGATCGTGGTGCGGACCAGCACGCGCTTCAGCGAGAAGTCGTGCGGTGCGCTCTCGGCGGTGCCGGGCATGTGCTCGGCGCCCACCTCGGCCGAGGTGCGGACGCCGAACGGCAGCACCAGGAAGACGGAAAAGGCCCAGAACAGAATGTAGATCGCGAGCAGCGAGGTCCAGCGCATGTCAGCACGCCGTTCGCGCGGCGCGCACCGCGCCTGCGGGAGCGCGCGCAGCCCGCCCCGATCCGTCCGTCATCACACGCCGGGCGCGCCGGGCGTCGCTCATGGGGAGCGACCGGGCACGCCCGGCGCCCGCCATCGTCCCGCCCGCGCGCCGACCGTCGCCCTCGTCCGCCATGCCGCGCCCTCAGACCTGCACGATCACGACGTCGATCACCGGCTTCTTGCCCGTCCAGCGCGTCGCGACCTTGCGGACCGCCAGCCGCACGTCCTCGCGCAGCCGCTCGCGATCACGCGGCCGGCCGGCCATCGCCTCGGCCGCGGCTTCGGCGGCCTCGATCAGGAACGGCTCGCGCTCCTCCTCGACGGGCACGCCCTGGATGCGTACCTCCGGCGTGCCGCCCGCGCGGCCGTTGCGATCCACCGCTATGCCGACCGACACCTGCCCGTGCACCGCGATCCGCCGCCGCTCGTTGATCGTCCCGCCGTCCGCCGGCAGGATCACGTCGCCGTCCAGCACCAGGCGGCCGATCGGCGCAGTGCCGATCTTCTGCGGCGCGCCCGGCGCCAGCCGCACGACATCGCCGTTGGTCTGCACCATCGCATGGCGGATCCCCTGCGACAGCCCGTAGCGGGCATGTTCCATCAGGTGCCGCATCTCGCCGTGCACCGGAATCAGCTTCTCGGGACGCAGCCAGCCGTACATCTTCGCCAGCTCGGGACGGCCGGGGTGGCCGGAGACGTGCACATGCGCCTGCTTCTCCGTCACCATCTCCACCGACTTGGCGGCGAGCTGGTTCTGAATGCGGCCGATCGCCACCTCGTTGCCGGGGATCTGCTTGGACGAGAAGATCACCATGTCGCCCGCGTCCAGCGACACCGGGTGGCTGCCGGCGGCGATCCGCGCCAGCGCCGCGCGCTCCTCGCCCTGGCCGCCGGTCGCGACGACCAGCACCTTGTTGCGCGGCAGCCGCATCGCGGCGTCGACATCGACGGTCTGCGGGAAGTTCTTCAGATAGCCGGTCGCGCGCGCCACGCGGATGATCCGGTCCAGCGATCGCCCGGTCACGCACAGCCGGCGCCCGGTCGCCTCCGCCACCGCCGCCAGCGTCGACAGCCGCGCGGCGTTGGAGGCGAAGGTGGTCACCACGACACGCCCGCGCGCGCGGCCGACGCTCTGCATCAGCCCGTCGCGGACGCTCGCCTCGCTCGGCGATGCCTCGGCATTGAAGACATTGGTCGAATCGCACACCAGCACGTCGACACCCTCCGCGCCGATCTCCGCCAGTTCCTCCGGCGAGGACGGGGTGCCGATCACCGGGGTCGGGTCCAGCTTCCAGTCGCCGGTATGAAATACCCTGGCCGCCGGGGTGCCGATCAGCAGCGCGTTCGCCTCGGGAATCGAGTGCGACAGCGGCACGACCTCGACCTCGAACGGGCCGACCTTGAACGGCTTGCGCGCCTCGACCAGCCGGATCTTGACGCGATCCTCGATCCGTTCCTCCTCCAGCTTGCCGCGCACCAGCCCGGCGGTGAAGGGCGTGGCGTAGATCGGCACGCCGAGATCCTCGGCCAGATACGGCAGCGCGCCGATATGATCCTCATGCCCGTGGGTCAGCACGATCCCGACCAGATCGTCGATCCGCTCCTCGATGAAGCGCAGGTCGGGAAGGATCACGTCGATGCCGGGGTAATGCGCGTCGGCGAAGGTGACTCCGCAATCGACCATCAGCCACTTGCCGGCATGGCCGTACAGGGTGACGTTCATGCCGATCTCGCCCGAGCCGCCCAGCGCGCAGAAGAGAAGTTCGTTGTTCTTCGGTGTCATTCGATTCCTTTGAACGCCGGTCTTGCCACGCCGCCGCGGTATCGCGGCAGCGGGAGGAGAGCGTATGTCCGCACCGGCGTGACGTTCATCCGCTGATATGGGCGCGTTCGTACATGATCGCCAGTCCCTGGATCGTCAGGTCCGGCTCGATCGCGTCGAACGCGTCGGTATGCTGTTCAAACAGGGTGGCGAGGCCGCCGGTGGCGATCACCTTCACCGGGCGGCCGATCTCGCGCTTCAACCGCGCCACCAGCCCCTCGATCATCGCGATATAGCCCCAGTAGATGCCGATGTTCATCTGATCCACGGTATTGCGGCCGATCACGCTGGCGGTGGCGGGCGCCTCGATCGCGATGCGCGGCAGCTTGGCGGCGGCCATGACCAGCGCGTCGAGCGACAGGTTGATGCCGGGGGCGATGATCCCGCCCTTGTACGCCCCGTCGAAGTCGGAATGGTCGAAGGTGGTGGCGGTGCCGAAGTCGATCACGATCAGGTCGCCGGCATGCAGCGCATGCGCCGCGACGGTGTTGACCGCGCGATCGGCGCCCAGGCTGCGCGGTTCGTCGATGTCGAGCGCCAGGGTCCAGTCGAGCGGCGCGCGCCCGGCGACAAGCGCCTCGGTGCGGAAATATTTGGAGGCCAGCACCTCCAGATTGTGCAGCGCGCGCGGCACGACGGTGGACACAACCACCGCCGTCACGTCGTCGCGCGTGAATCCTTCCAGCGTCAGCAACTGGCTCAGCCACACCGCATATTCGTCGGCGGTGCGGCGCGGGTCGGTGGCGATGCGCCAGCGCGCGCGGATCTCGCGCGTCGCCGGGTCGACCAGCGCGAAGACGATGTTGGTGTTGCCGGCATCCACCGCGAGCAGCATCGTTCGCCTCCCCTCAGACCAGGAACACGTCGCCGGCGTGGACGACGCGCCGCCCGCCGGCCGCGGTATCGAGCAGCAGCGCACCGCTCGCGTCCAGCCCCGCGAACCGCCCCTCCACGCCGCTGCCGTCGGGCAAGCGCGCCGTCAACGCGGTGCCGAGCGCGTGCGCGCGCCCGGTCCAGCGCGCCGCAACCGGCGCCATGCCGTCCATGCGCCACACCGCGAGCCAGTCGGCGAGCGCCGCGGCGAGATCCTCCAGCAGGCCGGCGGCGGTGACCGGGCTGCCGGCGTCATGCAGGCTGGTCGTCGGGCGATCGGGCAGCGCGGGATGGTGCGCGACGTTCACGCCGATACCGATCACCACCTGGCCCGCAGCGCGCTCCAGCAGGACGCCGGACAGCTTCGCGCCGCCCAGCAGCAGGTCGTTGGGCCATTTCAGCATCAGCGCCGCCGCGTCGGGCAGCGCGGCGCGTACCGCTTCCTCCAGCGCTACCGCCGCCACCAGCGCCAAGCCGGGAGCGGGCGGATCGTCGGGCCGCAGCGTCACGACGGTGCTGACATACAGGTTGCCGGGGGCGGACTCCCATGGCCGTCCCTGCCGCCCACGCCCCGCCGACTGGCGCTCGGCGCGCAGCCACACGCCCTCTTGCGCGCCGCCATCGCGCGCCAGCGCCAGCAGGTCGGCGTTGGTGGAGCCCGTGGCTGCGACCGTCAGGATCCGCGCCAGCGCTACGCCCTCAGAACAGGCTGGCGGCGGCCGCGAGCGTCCAGGCGGACAGCGCGGGGATCGCGAGATAGCCGAGCGGCGATACGGCGACCGCCGCGATGGCGATCAGGCCGCCTTCCAGCCGGTCGCCCGGTCCGAACTCGCCCGCCGGCTCGTCGAAATACATCGTCTTGACGAGGCGCAGGTAATAATAGGCGCCGATCACGCTGAACACCACGCCGACCACCGCCAGCGGGAACAACCCGGCCTGCACCGCGGCGTAGAACACCGCGAACTTGGCGTAGAAGCCGAACAGCGGCGGAATGCCGGCCAGCGAGAACATGAAGATCGCCAGCGCCGCCGCCAGCCCCGGCCGCGTCCGCGACAGGCCGGCGAGGCTGGCGATCGTCTCGATCGGCTGCCCGTCCGCATCGCGCATCTGCAACACGACCAGGAAGCTGCCCAGCGTCATGACGACGTAGATCGTCATATAGGTCATCACCGACGCCACGCCCTCCGGCGTCCCCGCGGCAAGCCCGATCAGCGCGAAGCCGACGTTGTTGATCGAGGAATAAGCAAGCAGCCGCTTGACGTTCTGCTGCCCGATCGCGGCGACTGCGCCCAGCAGGATCGAGGCGAGGCTGGCGAAGATCACGATCTGCCGCCATTGTGCCTCGGCCGGTCCCATCGCCTCCACCGCGACCCGCACACCCAGCGCGATCGCCGCGACCTTCGGCGCGGAGGCGAAGAACGCCGTCACCGGGGTCGGCGCGCCCTCGTACACGTCCGGCGTCCACATGTGGAACGGCACCGCGGCAATCTTGAACGCGATGCCCGCGAACGCGAACACCAGCCCGAACAGCATCCCCAGCGACCGCCCCTCGCCGCTCAGCGGCGCGGCCGCGAACGCCCCGGCGATCTCGTCGAACAGCGTCGAGCCGGTGAAACCGTAGACCAGGCTGATCCCGTACAGCAGGATGCCGCTGGCAAGCGCGCCGAGCACGAAATACTTCAGCCCGGCCTCAGCCGATCGCGCGTCCTGCCGCATGAAGCTGGCGAGCACGTACGCGGCAAGGCTCTGCAACTCCAGCCCGACGTAGAGCGTCAGCAGGTCGGCGGCGGACACCATCATCCCCATCCCGCACGCCGACAGCAGGATCAGCACCGGATATTCCGGCCGCAGGTCCGCGCCGGCGGTGCGGCGGAAGAAATCGGGCGCGAGCAGGATCGCGACCGCGGAAGTCACGTAGATCAAAACCTTGGCGAAGGCGGCGAAGGCGTCGGCACGGTACAGGCCGTAAAAGGCGCTGCCGCCCCCCGAGGCCGGGCCGGTCAGCGCGATGCACGCGCCCGCGAGCACTGCCACGGCCGCCCACGACACCGCTTTGGTCGATGCCGGACCGCCCCAGGCGGCGACCAGCATCAGCGCGATCGCGCCGACCGCGAGCACCAGCTCGGGCAGCGTCATCGCCAGGTTGGCGGCATAATCCATCAGTGCGCGCTCCCATGCGCAGAAGTTTCGCCATGCGCCGCCGGCACGATCCCGGTGCCCTTCGTGGGCAGCGAGTCACCGGCCGGCCGCGCCCGGTCGATCCGCGCGAGCAGGATCTGCGTGTCCTTGCGCATCGGCGCCAGGAAACTCTCCGGATAGACGCCCATCCACAACACCGCCGCCGCGATCGGCACCAGCAGCCACAGTTCGCGCGGCGTGAGGTCGGACATCGCGCGCACCTCCTCCGACTTGATCTCGCCAAACACGACGCGGCGATACAGATACAGCATGTACGCCGCGCCCAGGATGATGCCGGTGGTGCACAGCAAGGCGATCGTGGTCGACACCTGATAGGTGCCCATCAGGCTCAGCAGCTCGCCGACGAAGTTGCTGGTCCCCGGCAGGCCGATCGAGGCCATCGTGAACAGCAGGAACAGGATCGCATAGCGCGGCATGTTGATCGCCAGCCCGCCATAGCGGCTGATCTCACGCGTGTGCAGCCGGTCGTAGATCACGCCGACGCACAGGAACAGCGCGCCCGACACCAGGCCGTGGCCCAGCATGACCATCATCGCGCCCTCGATCCCCTGCGCATTGAACGCGAACAGGCCGATGGTGACGATCGCCATGTGCGCGACCGACGAATAGGCGATCAGCTTCTTCATGTCCGACTGCACCAGCGCGACGAGGCTGGTGTAGATCACCGCCACCGCGCTCAGCCCGAACACCAGCCACACGAGGCTCGCCGACGCTTCCGGGAACATCGGCAGGCTGAAGCGCAGGAAGCCGTAGCCGCCCAGTTTCAGCAGCACGCCCGCCAGGATCACCGAACCCGCGGTCGGCGCCTGAACGTGCGCATCGGGCAGCCAGGTGTGGACCGGCCACATCGGCATCTTGACCGCGAACGACGCGAAGAACGCCAGCCACAGCCACGTCTGCACCCCGGCCGGGAAGTCATAGTTGAGCAGCACCGGGATGCTGGTCGTGCCCGCGGTGATGCTCATGTAGAGCATCGCGATGAACATCAGCAGCGAACCGAGCAGCGTGTACAGGAAGAACTTGTACGATGCGTAGATGCGGTTCGCCCCGCCCCAAATGCCGATGATGAGGAACATCGGGATCAGGCCGGCTTCGAAGAAGATATAGAAAAGGAACAGATCCTGCGCCGCGAACGTGCCGATCATCAGCACTTCGGTGAACAGGAACGCGGCCATATATTCCGGCACACGCTTCTCGATCGCGTGCCAGCTCGCCCCGATGCAGATCGGCATCAGGAACACCGACAGCACGATCAGCAGCAGCGCATAGCCGTCGATGCCCAGCGCCCAGCCGAAGCGGCCGAACACCGGGGCATATTCGACGAACTGCCACTGCGCCCCGCCGACCTCGAACGACGTCCACAGCACCGCGCCCAGCGCAAGGTCGATCAGCGTCGCGGCGAGCGCGGTCAGCCGCGCGGCGGGCGCGGAGAGGAACAGGCACGCGATGGCGGCGACCGCAGGGACCGCCAGCATCAGCGAAAGGATCGGGAACGACATCTTCCTTCTCCCCCGCTCAGCCCGCGATCGCCCAGGTGATCGCGGCGGTAAGCCCGATCAGCATGACGAAAGCATAGGTATAGACATATCCGGTCTGGAGGCGGACGGCGACGCGGCTGCCGACCTGCACCACCCACGCCGAGCCGTTCGGCCCGAAGCGGTCGATCGTCCCTTCGTCGCCGCGGTGCCACAGCAGGCGGCCGATCGCGAACGCCGGGCGCACGAACAGGAAATGGTACAGCTCGTCGAAATACCATTTCCGCAGCAGGAAGCGGTAGAGCGGCTGGAACGTGTCGGTGAACTTCGCCGGCGTCCGCGGCGCGCGGATGTACGACAGGTATGCGATCAGCAGCCCGGTGAGCATCACGATCGTCGCCGACAGCTTCACCAGCAGCGGCACCTCGTGCATCTCGTGCATCAGATGCTCGTTGAAGAAGATCGCGCCCTTCCAGAACCCGCCGGCGCTTTCCGGGTCGATGAACCAGCGATGGAACACGAATCCGGCGGCCACCGCGCCGATCGACAACACGACCAGCGGGACCAGCATCGGCCACGGACTTTCATGCGGATGATAGCCGCCGGTGCCCTTCGGGATTTCGTTGAAGCCGCGCGCCTCGACATGCGGCGCATGGCCGGCATCCTCGCCTGCGGGATCGGGATGATGCGCATCGTCATGGCCGTGCGCATGCGCATCGCCATGATCGTGCGCATGGTCGCCGTGACCATGCGCGTCGTGCAGCGCGTGCTGGATATGCTCCGACGCCGCCCAGCGCGGCTCGCCCCAGAAGGTGAGGAACATCAGCCGCCACGAATAGAAGCTGGTCAGCAGCGCCGCGAACACGCCGACCATCGACGCGACCGGCGCGCCGCCCGCCCAGGCGACCTCGATGATCGCGTCCTTGGAATGATAGCCAGCGAACCCGCCGATGCCGTAGATGCCGACGCCGGTAATCGCCAGCGTGCCGAGCAGCATGCCCCAGAAGGTGATCGGGATCACCTTCCGCAAGCCGCCGTAGAACCGCATATCCTGCTCGTGGTGCATCGCGTGGATCACCGAGCCGGCACCGAGGAACAGCAACGCCTTGAAGAAGGCGTGCGTGAACAGGTGGAACATCGCCGCGCCATACGCGCCGACGCCCGCCGCGAAGAACATGTAGCCGAGCTGCGAACAGGTCGAATAGGCGATCACGCGCTTGATGTCGGTCTGCGTGGTGCCGACGGTCGCGGCGAACAGACAGGTCGCAGCACCGATGAAGGTCACGAAGCCCATCGCGGTCGGCGACATCTCGAACATCGGCGACAGACGGCACACCATGAACACGCCGGCGGTGACCATCGTCGCGGCGTGGATCAGCGCCGACACCGGGGTCGGGCCTTCCATCGCGTCGGGAAGCCAGGTGTGCAGCCCGAGCTGCGCCGACTTGCCCATCGCGCCGACGAACAGCAGCAGGCACAGCACCGTCATCGTGTCGGCGCGGAACCACAGGAAGCCGATCGTCGAGCCGCCCATCGACGGCGCGGCCGCGAGGATCGCCGGGATCGAGACCGTGTCGAACACCAGATAGGTGCCGAAGATGCCGAGCATGAAGCCGAGGTCGCCAACGCGATTGACGACGAACGCCTTGATCGCGGCAGCGTTGGCCGACGGCTTGCGGAACCAGAAGCCGATCAGCAGGTAGCTGGCCAGACCGACGCCTTCCCAGCCGAAGAACATCTGGATCAGATTGTCCGCCGTCACCAGCATCAGCATCGCGAAGGTGAACAAGGACAGATAGGCGAAGAAGCGCGGCTGGTCCGGATCCTCGCTCATATAGCCCCAGCTATAGAGGTGCACGAGCGCCGAGACGCTGGTGATGACCACCAGCATGACCGCGGTCAGCGCATCGACGCGCAGCGCCCAGGACACGTCGAACGATCCCGAGGTCATGAAGTGCAACACCGGCGTGACGCTGGCCTCGCTGCTGCCGGCGAGGAACCCGATGAACACCGGCCATGACAGCGCGCACGACAGGAACAGCCCGCCGGTGGTGATCGCCTTGGGCAGTGTCGCGCCGAACGATTTGTTGGCGAAGCCGGCGACGATCGCCGCGACCAGCGGCACGAAGACGATGAAGAGGATCGAATGCACCGGAATTTATCCCTTCATCCGGCTGGGATCGTCGACCGAGATCGAGCCGCGGCCGCGGAAGAAGATCACGAGGATCGCCAGCCCGATCGCCGCCTCGCCCGCCGCGACGGTCAGCACGAACATCGCGAAGACCTGGCCGACCAGATCCTGCAGCGCCGCGGAGAAGGCGACGAAGTTGATGTTCACCGCCAGCAGGATCAGCTCAATCGCCATCAGGATGACGATGATGTTCTTGCGGTTCAGGAAGATGCCCAGCACGCCCATCGTGAACAGCAATGCCGCGACGACGAGGTAATGAACGAGGCCGACGCCCCCCGACATGGCCGCGTTCACAGCTGTACCCCCTGCCCGATTTCCGGCCGCACGTTGCGCGTCGCGTCCTGCGGACGGCGCGCATTCTGCCGCGCGATGTTCTGATACCGCGACCCCGACCGCTCGCGGTGGGTCAGCACGATCGCGCCGATCATCGCGACCAGCAGCACCAGCCCCGCGCCCTCGAAGATGAACAGGTAGCGCGTGTAGAGCAGGTTGCCGATCTGGACGATGTTGGGCACGACATGATCGGCCGGCGCGGCGCGGCGCGCCAGATCGATCCCGCCCGCGCTCCACGCGCCGACGCCGATCAGGATCTCCGCCACCAGCGCCACCGCCAGCACCAGCCCGATCCCGAAATAGCGCACGAACCCGGCACGCAGTTCGGCGAAGTCGATGTCCAGCATCATCACGACGAACAGGAACAGCACCGCGACCGCGCCGACATAGACGATGACCAGCAGCATCGCGATGAACTCGGCCCCGACCAGCACCATCAGCCCCGCGGCGTTGAAGAACGCCAGGATCAGCCACAGCACCGAATGGACCGGGTTGCGCGACGAGATCGTCATCGCGCCGGACACCAGCACGATGATCGCGAACAGATAGAAGGCGATGGCCTGGATCATAGCGCCTTCCCCGCGTGGACGCCCGCGCGGGGCGCACTGATAAGAACCGTCGAAATCATGTCTGTTCCTGCAATCACGCGTGCGCCTAGCGGTACGGCGCATCGGCGGCAAGGTTCGCGGCGATCGCGCGCTCCCACCGGTCGCCGTTGTCCAGCAGCTTGGCCTTGTCGTAGATCAGTTCCTCGCGCGTCTCGGTCGCGAACTCGAAGTTCGGCCCCTCGACGATCGCGTCCACCGGGCAGGCTTCCTGGCACAGGCCGCAATAGATGCACTTGGTCATGTCGATGTCGTAGCGCGTCGTGCGGCGGCTGCCGTCGTCGCGCGGCTCGGCCTCGATCGTGATCGCCTGCGCCGGACACACCGCCTCGCACAGCTTGCACGCGATGCAGCGCTCCTCCCCGTTGGGATAGCGGCGCAGCGCATGTTCACCGCGGAAGCGCGGACTTATCGGGTTCTTTTCGAACGGATAGTTGATCGTCGCCTTCGGCTTGAAGAAATACTTCAGCGTCAGCGCATGCGCCTTCACGAACTCGTAGAGCGTAAACGCCTTGATCGTCTGCGCGATACCCATTTCAGACTCCCACGCGCACGAACATCAGCACGCCCGATACCAGGAATACCCAGAACAGCGACAACGGCAGGAACACCTTCCACCCCAGCCGCATCAGCTGGTCGTAACGGTAGCGCGGCACCGTGGCCTTGACCCAGGAAAAGACGAAGAAGAAGAACAGGATCTTCGCGAACAGCCAGATGATGCCCGGCACCGCGTACAGCGGCGCCCAGTCAAACGGCGGCAGGTAACCGCCCCAGAACAGCGTCGCGTTCAGCGCGCACATCAGCAGCACGTTGGCATATTCGCCCAGCCAGTAGAGCGCGAACGCCATCGACGAATATTCGGTCTGGTAGCCGGCGACCAGCTCGCTTTCCGCCTCGGTCAGGTCGAACGGCGCGCGCTGCGTCTCGGCCAGCGACGAGATCAGGAAGACCACGCTCATCGGGAACAGCAGCGGATTGAAGCCGAAGCCGTTGATGAAGCCGTACAATCCCTTCTGCGCCTCGACGATCCCGGTCAGGTTGAACGTGCCCGCCCACAGCACGACCGAGATCAGCACAAAGCCGATCGCCACTTCGTAGCTGACCATCTGCGCCGCGGCGCGGATCGCCGAGAAGAACGGATATTTGGAGTTCGACGACCAGCCTGCCAGGATGATGCCGTAAACGCCCAGCGACGAGGCCGCGAGCACGTACAACAGGCCGACGTTGATGTTGGCCAGCACGACGCTCGGCTGGAACGGCACCACCGCCCAGACGATCAGCGCGACCGTGAAGGTGATGATCGGCGCCAGCAGGAACAGCCCGCGATTGGCGGCCGCCGGGACGATCGTTTCCTGAAGGAACACCTTCAGCCCGTCGGCGAACGATTGCAGCAGCCCGAACGGGCCGACGACATTGGGGCCGCGCCGCAACGCCATCGCCGCCCAGATCTTGCGATCGGCGTAGATGATCATCGCCACCGCCAGCATCAGCGGCAGCGCGATCAGCAGGATGCCCGCGATCGTCGCGACGAACCACGCCCATCCGTAAGGCAGGCCGATGGTATGATTGAAGAAGTCGGTCACTCCGCCGCCTCCGCGAAGCTCTCGCCATGCACCAGTTCGGCCGAACAGCGCTGCATCGTCGGCGACGCCCGGCAGATGGCGTTGGTGAGATAGAAATCCTTGATCGGATAGCCGTCCAGCACGCCCTGCGCGGTCGCGCCCAGCGCCGGCGGGTTCCAGGCGAAGGTACGCAGGCCCGGCGTCGCCAGTTCAGGACAGTCGAGCGCCATCGCCGCGCGCAGTTCGCCCAGCGTGTCGAACGGCAGCGTGCCGCCGATCTTCTCGCTCAACGCGCGGAAGATCGTCCAGTCCTCGCGCGCGTCGCCCGGCGGAAACACCGCCCGCTCGCCGCGCTGCACCCGACCCTCGAGATTGACCCAGGTGCCCGACTTCTCGGCATAGCTGGCGCCCGGCAGGATCACGTCGGCATGATGCGCACCGCGATCCCCGTGGTGGCCGACATAGACCTTGAAGCCGGTGAAGCGCGCGTGATCGCATTCGTCCGCGCCGAGGAAGAACGTCAGCTTCGCATCGTACAGCGCGGGAATACCAGCCTTCTGCGCATAGCCGAGCATCAGCCCGCCCATCCGGCTCGCCGCCATGTGGACGACGTTGAAGCCGTTCCAGTCCTCTTTCACCAACCCCAGCGTGTCGGCCAGCGCCAGCGCCGCGCCATGCGCGCCCTTCAGCGCCGCGCCGCCGACGATCACCATCGGCCGGGCCGCCTTGCCGAACACCTCGCTGACGCGTTCCGGCAGGCTACCGAGCACCGCGAGGTCCGCGCCCAGCCACTCGACCTTGTAGGTCAGCTCGGTTTCCGGCCCGATCGCGAAGACCTTCGCGCCCTTCTTGATCGCCTTGCGAATGCGCGTGTTCACCAGCGGCGCTTCCCAGCGCAGGTTGGTGCCGACCAGCAGGATTGCGTCCGCCTCCTCGGTACGCGCGATCGTGGTGTTGAAGTTCACCGCCGCCAGGCTGGACGTGTCATAGTCCATGCCGGTCTGCCGCCCTTCGAGCAGCGACGAACCCATGCCCTTCAGCAGCGCCTTGGCCGCGAACATCGTCTCGCAATCGACCAGATCGCCGGCGACCGCCGCCACGGCACCGCCATGGTCGACCGCCGCGATCGCCGCAAACGCCTCATCCCACGTCGCGGGGTGCAGCTTGCCGTCGCGCCGCACATACGGGCGGTCGAGCCGCTTGCGCACCAGCCCGTCGACCGCGTGGCGGGTCTTGTCGCTCGCCCATTCCTCGTTCACGTCGTCGTTGACGCGCGGCACGCAGCGCAGCACCTGCCGGCCGCGGCTGTCGAGGCGGATGTTGGTGCCGACCGCATCCATCACGTCGATAGTCAGCGTCTTGCGCAACTCCCACGGACGCGCTTCGAAGGCATAGGGCTTGCTGGTCAGCGCGCCGACCGGACACAGGTCCACGACATTGCCGGACAGTTCGCTGGTGACGGCTTCCTCCAGATAGGAGGTGATCTGCATGTTCTCGCCGCGATAGATCGCGCCGATCTCCTCGACCCCGGCGACCTCCTCGGCGAAGCGGATGCAGCGCGTGCACTGGATGCAACGCGTCATCACCGTCTTGACGATCGGCCCCATGTATTTCTCGGTCACGGCGCGCTTGTTCTCATCGAAGCGCGAATGGCCGCGACCGTAGGCGACCGACTGGTCCTGCAGATCGCATTCGCCGCCCTGATCGCAGATCGGGCAGTCGAGCGGGTGATTGATGAGCAGGAATTCCATGATGCCCTCGCGGGCATGTTTCACCATCGGCGTGTTGGTGAAGATCTCCTGGTTCTCTGCGGCCGGCAGCGCGCACGACGCCTGCGGCTTGGGCGGGCCGGGCTTCACCTCGACCAGGCACATCCGGCAATTGCCCGCGATGGACAGCCGTTCGTGATAGCAGAAGCGCGGGATCTCCTTGCCGGCCAGCTCGCATGCCTGCAGCACGGTGGCGCCCTGCGGCACCTCGATCTCTACTCCGTCGACTTTGACCTTTGGCATTATTCGGCAGCTTCCTGCATGGGGGCGAGGTCACCCCCCCGTTCCTTGATGCGGCGCTCCAGCTCGGGGCGGAAGTGCCGGATAAGTCCCTGGATCGGCCACGCCGCGGCATCCCCCAGCGCACAGATCGAATGGCCCTCGACCTGCTTGGTCACCTGCTGGAGCATGTCGATCTCGCCGATCTCCGCATCGCCGGTGCGCAGCCGCTCCATCACGCGCCACATCCAGCCGGTGCCCTCGCGGCACGGCGTGCACTGGCCGCAGCTCTCGTGCTTGTAGAAGTACGACAGCCGGCTGATCGCGCGCACCACGTCGGTGGACTTGTCCATGACGATCACCGCCGCGGTGCCCAGCCCCGAGCCGACCGCCTTCAGCCCGTCGAAGTCCATCGGCGCGTCGATGATGTCCTTGGCCGGCACCAGCGGCACCGAGGATCCGCCCGGGATCACGCAGAGCAGATTGTCCCAGCCACCCCGGATGCCGCCGCAATGCTTTTCGATCAGCTCGCGGAACGGGATGCTCATCGCCTCCTCGACCACGCACGGCGTGTTCACATGCCCGCTGATCTGGAAAAGCTTCGTGCCGCGGTTGTTCTCCGCGCCGAAGGCGGAGAACCATGCGGCGCCGCGCCGCAGGATCGTCGGCGCGACCGCGATCGATTCGACATTGTTGACTGTCGTCGGACAGCCGTACAGCCCCGCGCCGGCCGGGAACGGCGGCTTGAGGCGCGGCTGGCCCTTCTTGCCCTCCAGGCTTTCGAGCATCGCGGTTTCCTCACCGCAGATGTACGCGCCGGCGCCGCGGTGCACGAACACGTCGAAGTCATAGCCCGATCCGCAGGCGTTCCTGCCGACCAGCCCCTTGTCATACGCCTCGGCCACCGCCGCGAACAGCACCTCCGCCTCGCGGATATATTCGCCGCGGATGTAGATATACGCCGCACGCGCGCGCATCGCGAAGCCCGCAACCAGCGCACCCTCGATCAGCTTGTGCGGATCGTGGCGGATGATCTCGCGGTCCTTGCACGATCCCGGTTCGGATTCGTCGGCGTTGATGACCAGGAAGTTCGGCCGGTCGGGTTTCGGCTCCTTGGGCATGAACGACCATTTGGTGCCGGTCGGGAACCCCGCCCCGCCGCGCCCGCGCAGCCCCGACGCCTTGATGACGTCGATGATCGCGTCCGGCCCGCGTTCGAGCAGCGCCTTGGTATTGTCCCAGTCGCCGCGCGCCATCGCCGCGTCGAGCCGCCACGACTGATAGCCGTAGAGGTTGGTGAAGATGCGGTCGCGGTCGTCCAACGTCTTTCCCAGCAGGCTCATGCGCCCACCCCCTGTTCCGCGACGTTCCACTCGCCGCGGTAATCGTGGTTCTCCGTCACCATCGCGGTCAGCGAGGTCGGGCCGCCCTTGGGCTCCACGGTGTGGCGCCCCGGCTCCTGCGTGCCCGCCTTGGGATGCTCGCCGTTCGCCAGCGCCTCGATGATCGCGATCGTGCGATCGTAATCGAGATCCTCGTAATTGTCGTCGTTGATCTGCACCATCGGGGCGGAGGCGCAATTGCCCATGCACTCGACCTCGGTCAGCGTGAACAGCCCGTCGGGTGTGGTCTTGCCCTTGATGAGCCCCTTGTTCTTGCACGCCGCCAGCACATCGTCCGACCCGCGCAGCATGCATGGCGTCGTGCCGCAGACCTGCACGTGATAGCGCCCGACCGGCGCGAGGTTGAACATCGTGTAGAAGGTCGCGACCTCATAGACGCGCATGTACGGCACGCCGATCTCGCGCGCGACGAACTCGATCACCGGGACCGGCAGCCATCCTTGCGTCTGCGTTTCCGCGCCGACCTGCCGCTGCGCCAGGTCGAGCAGCGGGATCGAGGCGGACTGCTCGCGCCCCGCCGGGTAGCGCGACAGGATCGCATCGCGCTTCTCACGGCTCTCGTCGGACCACTGGAAATTGCCCCAGCGGGCGCGGACCTCGGCCTCGTCGGGAATGATGGCTGCATCGGCCATTAGCGGATGAACTCCACGCGCGACACCTTGTCGCCCTCGAACGAATAGATGGACATGACCTCGAACGCCTCGCCACCGGGCTCGCGCTCGACCTTCTCGTGCAGCAGCACAGTGTCGCCCAGCGTCCAGTCGGCGATGATCTCGGCGCGGTTCTGCGGATATTGCGCAAACATCGCCTGCAACCCGTGGCGGATGCCCTCGCGCCCGTCACGCAGCACCGCACCACGGTACGTCGCCTCGCACGCATCGTCGGTCATCAGCGCGACGTACGCATCCGCGTCCTGCGCATTGTAGCGCGCGATCAGCTCGCGCGCTGTCGCCGCCTTCAACGGCGTCACCGGTCGCACTCCCCGAACACGATGTCCATCGCACCCAGGATCGCGGTGGTGTCCGCCAGCATGTGCCCGCGGCTCATGAAGTCCATCGCCTGCAGGTGCGAGAAGGCGGTCGGGCGGATCTTGCAACGATACGGCTTGTTGCTGCCGTCGCTGACCAGATACACGCCGAACTCGCCTTTCGGACTCTCGGTCGCGACATACACTTCGCCGGCCGGGACGTGATAGCCCTCGGTGTAGAGCTTGAAGTGATGGATCAGCGCCTCCATCGAGCGCTTCATCTCGGCACGCTTGGGCGGCACCACCTTGCGGTCGAGCGAGGCGATCGGCCCCTCCGGCATCTCCGCCAGGCATTGCTTCATGATCCGGGCCGACTGCCGGACCTCCTCGACGCGCACCATGAAGCGGTCATAACAGTCGCCGCGCGTGCCGACAGGGATGTCGAAGTCCATCCTCGCGTAAACGTCATATGGCTGCGACTTGCGCAGATCCCACGGGATGCCGGCGGCGCGGATCATCGGCCCCGAGAAGCCCCAGCGGATCGCATCCTCGCGGCTGACGGTCGCGATGTCGACG
Source organism: Sphingomonas taxi (assembly GCA_003243195.1). Classification (GTDB taxonomy): domain Bacteria; phylum Pseudomonadota; class Alphaproteobacteria; order Sphingomonadales; family Sphingomonadaceae; genus Sphingomonas; species Sphingomonas taxi_B. The sequence goes on from QFQI01000001.1 coordinate 143,917, forward strand.
TTGCGCTGCTTGAAGATGCGGTTGTCCGCCACCAGGCTGATCGCATCCTCGAACAGGCGCGGCAGCCGCGTGTCGAGCCAGTCGGCGATATCGGTCAGCAGCTTGAGCGGCACGTCCTGATGCACGCCGCCGGGCCGGAAGTAATTGTGGTGCATCCGCGCGCCGGTCGCGCGCTCCAGGAAACCGTAGCAATCCTCGCGGATCTCGAACAGCCACAGGTTCGGCGTCATCGCGCCGACGTCCATGACGTGCGAGCCCAGGTTGAGCATGTGGTTCGAGATGCGCGTCAGTTCCGCAAAGAACACGCGCAGATATTGCGCGCGGATCGGCACCTCCAGATCGAGCAGCTTCTCAATCGCGAGCACGAAGCTGTGCTCCATGCACGCCGGGGAGCAATAATCGAGGCGGTCAAAATAGGGGATCGCCTGCGCATAGGTCTTGTATTCGATCAGCTTCTCGGTGCCGCGATGCAGCAACCCGACGTGCGGGTCGATCCGCTCGATGATCTCGCCGTCCAGCTCCATCACCAGCCGCAGCACGCCGTGCGCCGCCGGGTGCTGCGGGCCGAAGTTGATCGTGTAGTTCTGGATCGCGACGTCACCCTCGGTCGGATGCGCGGCGTCGGTGGCGTGGACGAGCTTCTCCAGCGCGGGATCGACCGCCTGGTCGACCGCCTGATCCTTCGAGACGTGGGAATCGGTCACTGCCGTATCGGTCATTGGTTCTGCCCCCCGCCCTTGGTCGGCACGACGTCGGGATCGGCCGGCTTGGGGTTGGCGTCGGACTCGGCGCGGCCCGCGCCGGTCTGCGCGGTGCTGGTCGCGTCCTTCTTGGCGTATGGCTGGCTGGGTGCGCCCGACGACTGTTTCGGCGCCTCGGCCGTTCCGGCCTTCTGCACCTGCGTCGCGCTGGCCGGCGTCGGCGCGCCCTTGGCCTCGGGCAGCTTGGCCTTCTCGTCACCGGGCAGCACGTATTCCGCGCCTTCCCACGGGCTCATGAAATCGAACGTCCGGAAATCCTGCGCCAGCGACACCGGCTCGTACACGACGCGCTTCTGCTCCTCCGAATACCGCAGCTCGACGAAGCCGGACAGCGGGAAGTCCTTGCGGAACGGATGACCGCGGAAGCCATAGTCGGTCAGGATGCGGCGCAGGTCGCGATTGCCCGCGAACAGCACGCCGAACATGTCATAGACCTCGCGCTCCAGCCAGCCGGCGACCGGCCACAGCCCGGTCACCGACGGCACCGGCGTATCCTCGGTCGCGCCGACATGGACGTGCAGGCGGTGATTGCGGGTCAGCGACAGCAGGCAATAGACGACCTCGAACCGCTCCGCGCGATCCGGGTAATCGACCCCGGCGATCTCCATCAACTGCTGATATTCCAGGCCCGGCGTGTCGCGCAGCGCGGTCAGCGCCGCGACGAGGCCGTCGCGCGTGACATGCAACTGCACCTCGCCCGCGACCTCCACCGCGTCGAGCAGCGCCGCGCCCAGCGCGCCGCGTGCCGTGTCGATCGTGGCATCGTTGAGGTTCGCCGCATAGGCGGGCGCGGGCGCCCTCACCGTTCGATGCTCCCGGCGCGCCGGATCTTCCGCTGCAACTGCATCACGCCGTACAGCAACGCCTCGGCGGTCGGCGGGCAGCCCGGAACATAGATGTCGACCGGCACCACGCGGTCACAGCCGCGCACGACACTGTAGCTGTAGTGATAATAGCCGCCGCCATTGGCGCACGATCCCATCGAGATGACGTACTTCGGCTCGGACATCTGGTCGTAGACCTTGCGCAGCGCCGGCGCCATCTTGTTGCACAGCGTGCCCGCGACGATCATCACGTCCGACTGGCGCGGCGAGGCGCGCGGCGCGGCACCGAACCGCTCCATGTCGTAACGCGGCATGTTGACGTGGATCATCTCCACCGCGCAGCACGCCAGGCCGAAGGTCATCCACCACAGCGAGCCGGTACGTGCCCACTGGAACAGCTCCTCGGTGGAGGTGACCAGAAAACCCTTGTCGGTCAGCTCGCCGTTCAGGCTGTCGAAAAAGCCCTGGTCCGGCGCGATCACGCCCTGGCCGCCGGCGGGATGGGCGAGTTCTACTCCCATTCCAGCGCTCCCTTCTTCCATGCATAGACAAGGCCCAGCGCCAGCTCGGCGATGAAGATCATCATGCTGATCCACGCCGTCCAGCCGAGCGAGAAAACGCTGACCGCCCAGGGATATAGGAACGCCGCCTCCAGATCGAAGATGATGAACAGGATCGCGACGAGATAAAAGCGCACGTCGAACTGCGAGCGGCTGTCCTCGAACGCGGGGAAGCCGCATTCATATTCGGCCAGCTTCTCCGGCGTCGGCTTCGCCGCGCCGGTCAGCTTCGCCACCGCCATCGGCAGGAACACGAACGCGCTCGACAGCGCGAGCGCCACCCCCAGGAACAGGAGGATCGGTAGATATTGCGACAGATCGACCACTATGTCTCTCTCGGGCTCTTTCGCAGGTGCGAACGGAACGGGCAGGCTCTAGCCCCCCGCCCCCCGGGGGGCAAGGCCACCGGCCTGTGAGAATGAATCGCAGCTTGCTACCAGCACGTTCCCCGCGCGCGAACGCCGAGCCATTCCTCCACCCGGCGACGGGTGGCGGGCGAGGTGGCCGGCGGCAGTTCGTCCGTCCGGACGAAGGTCGCCTCGGCCAGCTCGCGACCGTCGGGCACCGGCGTGTCGTCGGTCAGCGCGCGGTACAGGAAGATCGTGTCGCGCCGCCCGTCGGGCTGCGACTCGTAGCGCCCGATGAGCGCCAGTTCGATGGCGTGGCAGCCGGTTTCCTCGCGAAGTTCGCGGCGCGCCGCCTGCTCCGGCCGCTCGCCGCGGGCGATCCCGCCACCCGGCAGCATGTAGAGGTCACCGCGACCATAGGTATGACGCACGAGCAGGACGCGCGCGGCCCGATCGAACGCCAGCACCTTCACCCCGCGCGTGTCGCGCCCGAGCAGCGCCAGCAGGCGCCGGCGGAGCGTGGCGGCGATCGGCATCAGGCGGCGCAGCATCGGGCGCGCCTATCGCGAAAGCGCCGCCGCGGCGACCGCGATGGGGACGCCGGCACGATACGCGGCGGCCACACCGGGCTTGCGGTAAATGGCGGTAACGGCGAAAGCGCGGGCCAACGAGGGGGTTAGCGCCATGTCCATCCTGTCCGACCGCTGGATCCGCGCACGCGCGCAGGACAGCGCCATGATCGAGCCGTTCGTCGAGTCGCAACGGCGTGACGGCTGCATCAGCTATGGCCTGTCCAGTTACGGCTATGACGCGCGCGTCGCCGACGAATTCAAGATCTTCACCAACGTCGACAACGCGCTGGTCGATCCCAAGGACTTCGCGGCGAACAGCTTCGTCGATCGCAAGACCGACGTGTGCATCATCCCGCCCAACAGCTTCGCGCTGGCACGCACCGTCGAATATTTCCGCGTGCCGCGCGACGTGCTGGTGATCTGTCTCGGCAAGTCGACCTATGCGCGCTGCGGGATCATCGTCAACGTCACGCCGCTGGAACCCGGCTGGGAGGGGCATGTGACGCTGGAATTCTCCAACACCACCCCGCTGCCGGCCAAGATCTACGCCAACGAGGGCGCGTGCCAATTTCTGTTCCTGCAAGGGAACGAGCCGTGCGAGACGAGCTACGCCGACCGGGCGGGGAAATATATGGGCCAGCGCGGGGTGACGCTGCCGCGGCTGTGATGCGGCGCGAACGACCGCGGCGTGGCGGGTCGCGGACGCCCGCCCTGTGAAGGTCAGCCGCTGGCCGTGGCCGGCGCTCGTCGGCCACCGATGACGGAGCGCCCGCGACGTTCGCGCGGAGCATATGCGGCGATGTCCGACGCGACGTCGGCAAGAGCGTCGCCCGGCCGACTTCTCACCGCGTCGGGAAGCAGTTCGCGCAACGGATCGAGCTTCCCCGGCTGACCTTTCGCCTTCCCGTTCGCCCCGGACAGCCGCGCGCCTGTCGAAAGATTGCACCACAGGGCGGAAGTGCGACAGGCATGAGACGACCCCCCGTATCGAATGTCGTCCCTCTCAGTGGCGCGGGCTTCTCAGATTGCGCCTCGCGCGCACCCTGCCGTACGTCGTGCGGCTCCACCTTGGACTTCGTATCGGTGGATCGCGCTATCGGAAGACTGTGACGAACGATACGTTCACCACCTCGCCAAATTCCACGAATGGTCCGGCCGAGCGGACAGAAGCGAACGCCGCCGCCCACGACCACGTTCGATTTTGAAGGACTCGCCGGGAACGCGTGAGATGGCGAGCCACGCGGGAGTTTGGGTCGCGACTTCGCTATCAGCCTGCCCTGCCCGCGACCGTTAGGCCGGCGCCATCCTCGCGCGATGGAGGCAGGGCGGATGACCTCGACTCCACAATGCCTCGACCACCGACAGTTGCGCTCGCTTGGCAATGTGCGGGCGGGAAATCCTGTGCGCGCGCCGACAGCGGCAAGAATGATGCGCACATGTGGCCATGCTCACGGCGATTTCGCGCTCGCCGGATCATGGCAACGGCGCTGATATTGCGTCGGAAGCAACGCGCAACGACCCACCGACCCTTGGCCAACACGCAATGCGGCGCCGAACCATCAGCGTCCGCCGCGAAGCGATTGCCTACCGGGCCGCTGGTTCAACCCGGTCAGAAACGCACCCGAACCTCCGACACCGCCGGCGGCGCGATCCGAGTGACGTACCCATCGCCGGACCATGTTCACATCCGCGTCAAATATGTCACATCCGCCGCAGCGATGTCACAACAGCAATCAACGCGCCGCCATTGTCGAGCGGAGCCGCATGAGGCCGCGCTGCGCGAGGACATGCGACGACAGGACGCTGCCATCGGCCATATCCATCGCCACCGCGTCGCGATCCAGCACGTCGGCGTAGAGCAGGCGGGCCTGTGCGTCGCGGCCGGTGCGGGCGTAGACCGCGGCGAGATTGAGCATCAATTCAGGGCGATCGGGGAAGATCGCGCGCTCGGCCTGCAGCGTCTGCTCCGCTTCGGTGAGGCTGCCGGCGGCGATCGCCTGATAACCGACCCGGTCCTTGGCCATCACCGGCGCGGCGAGGGTCGCCGCCAGCGCGATCGCCGGAATGAGCAGCTTGTTGTGCATGTCACCCTCCAATGTCCGTCCACCACCAACGCCGGCGTTACGGTTTTGTGACATGAAGGTGTCACTTATTTGACAGCGTAGCAAGAGCCGTTCTGCACATGCGATCCGCCGCTGTCACAAGGGCGCCAACGAAAAAGGGCGGCCCAGTCGGGCCGCCCATCACATCGTCGGGACCAGGATCGCGCGGGCGATCAGAAATCCCGGTAATATTGCTCGTTGCCGACGAAGCCGAGCTTGGTCACGTTCGAACGCTTGATCTCCGCCAGCGTCTCATCGACCACCGCGTAGCGGGTTGCCGGATCGGGCTGGAACTGCAGTTCCGGCTCCGGGCTCATCGCCGCTGACTGGTCGAGATACTGGCGCAGCAGCGTCGCATTCACCGGGGTCCCGTTCCAGGTGATCCCTCCCGCCGCGTCGATGGCGATCTTGTTCTTGATCGGATCGACCGGGGGTTGACGCTGGTTGGGATCATTGACCGGAAGGTCGACCTTCACCGCATGCGTCGGCACCGGAAGGGTGATGATGAACATGATGAGGAGCACGAGCATGACGTCGATCAACGGCGTCGTGTTCATTTCCATCATCGGCTCGCCGTCATCGCGGCCACCACTCATTGCCATGTCAGCTATTCCTCATGCTTGCCGTCGGCCGGTCCGTCACCCTGCGTTGCCGACCGAAGGCTGCGAGATGAAGCCGACCTTGGCAAAGCCCGCCATCTGCATGTTGTAGATCGTGCCGGCCACACACCGCCACGGCGTATTCACGTCGCCGCGGACATGCGCTTCCGGCAGTTCCAGGTCGGGGTTGCCGGGACCGCCCTGCCGCTCGATCTCCGTCTTCAGTTTCGCGACCGCGCGGTCGAGCAACTCCTGGTGGGTCACCGGGGTGATGCCCCAATAAACCTGGCAGGTGCCGTCCCCGGTGGCCGTGACCGACAGCGAGACGTTTTCGGGCTTGGTTGCGGTGGGGTCGAACCGGACGTCGGGCAGCTTGATGCCCTTGACCGTCTGGATCGCGACCGGGACCGCAATCAGGAAGATGATGAGGAGCACCAGCATGACGTCCACGAGAGGCGTCGTGTTGATGTCCGACATCGGCTTTTCATCAGCGGAGCCACCGCCAACGCTCATCGCCATGGATCAGGCTTTCCTATCTTTCGTCCCGTCGCGCCGCCCGCTTTCGCAAGGACCATGCGCGACGGCAGGTGATCGGCGGAGCCGCCACCGCGGCGGCTCCGCATGTTCGCCTGGCTTACGGGCGGGTCTGCACGCCGCCGGTCTGGCCCGCGGTGGTGGTGCCGGTGCCCACCGTCGCCGCCGGCTTCACCGGGGTCTTGGCGGTGGTGGTGGTCGCAGTGGCGATCGACGGGCGCACCGCGCCGTTCGAGGCCAGGAAGCCCAGCACGTCGTTCGAGAAGGCCGACAGATCCTCCGCGATCGACTTGTTGCGGCGCTGCAGCCAGTTGTACGCCAGCACCGCCGGCACCGCGACGACCAGGCCGAGCGCGGTCATGATGAGCGCCTCACCGACCGGACCCGCGACCTTGTCGATCGAGGGATCGCCCGACGCGCCGATCTTGATGAGCGCGCGGTAGATGCCGACCACGGTGCCGAACAGCCCGATGAACGGCGCGGTCGCGCCGACGGTCGCCAGGAACGCCAGGCCACCGCCGAGCTTCGAGTTCACCGCCGCTTCCGAACGCGCCAGCGAGCCGTGCAGCCAGTCGTGCGCCTCGACCGGATCGGTCAGCTTCGAGTGCTGCTCCTGCGCGGCCAGGCCGTCATCGACGAGCTGCTTGTAGGCCGAGTTCTTCTCCAGCTTCGCCGAGCCTTCGCGCAGCGAGGTGCTGTTCCAGAAGTTCGAGCGGACCCGCTTGGCCTGGTTCAGGATCTTCTGCTGCTCGAACAGCTTCGAGAACAGGATGTAGAAGGACACAACCGACATCACCACCAGGATGGTGAACACCGACTGCGAAATGATGCCGCCTTCCTTGAGCGCCTGCTGCAGGCCGAACTGGTTCTCGGCTGCCGCGGTCCCACCCGCGGCGAGGATGTTGATGATCATTCGGTGTCTTCCTTAAGCCAAAAATGTTGTCGGCCGGCGTATCCGCGCGGCCGGATTCACGCGGATCAATTTTCCGGCAGCACCCAGCGCACCGGCAACGTAAAGGTCGACGCGGTCGGATTGCCCGCGGCGTCCTGCGCCGGCGTGAACCGGACGCGGCTCTTCGCGATGCGGCACGTCGCCTGGTCCAGCGCCGAGGAATTGCTCGACGTCGTGACCGTGCAATCCGTGACGCGCCCGTCGGCACCCACCGACAGCTTCGCCACCACGCGACCCTGCTCACCGGCGCGAATCGCCGACGGCGGATAATTGTCCGCGCCGAAGAACTGGCCCGGATTACCCTTCAGACCCGCAGCCTTGCTGACCGCTGGCGGAGCCGGCGGGGCGGGCGGCGCCGGAGGCGCAGGCGGAGCGACGGTCGGCGTCTGCACGTAGACCGGCGGCGGAGTCGGCACCGTCGCGACCTGGATGGGCGGCGGGTTCGGATTCTGCACGATCGGCGGCGGCGACACCACCGGCGGCGGCGTCATCGGCGTGTCCGGCGGAGGGGGCGGCGGCTCTTCCGGCGGCGGGGGCGGCGGCTCCTCGACGTCGAACGTGTTCAGCTTTTCGACCTGCTTCTTGACGAAATTCGTCGCGAGGCCGGTTATGAAGGCATAGCCGAGGGCAACGTGGATCAGCGCGACGATGACCAGCGCGCCTACCTTGCCCCCGCTCATCTTCTGGTCAGAGTAGGCCATTCAGCAACGAAACTCCCTCATCCTGCGGCCCTTGGAGTGGCCGGATGCGGGATCCGACCAGGGTTGTTAACCGTTCCGTAGGCCCAGCGGGTTATCTACAGACCGGCAAGTCCTATCGTGCCCGTTTTGGTGACGCAAACGCTTTGTCGGGCGCAACAAACGTACAATCGGACTGCGACGATTTTATTTCTGTATCGTTCAGCGCCGCGCGTCTATCCCTGTCGGCATGAACAAGCGCGTTTTTTTCCTGTTTTTCGCTGCCTCGGCCCTCGCGAACCCGACGCTGGCAGCAGCCCAGCAGCAACAGCAACAGGCGCCCGATGCCGTAGCGGCGATCGGCTATGCCGAGCTGACCGGCCTGGTGATCCGCAGCCCGCTGGTGGTGGATGCCACGATCCGTTCGGCGTCGCGAATCAAGGGCGCGGAAGCGGCCGGGCTCGCCCCTGGAAAGACCCGCTTCTACGTCGAGGCGGATGTGGGCACGCTGGTGCGCGGCGCGGTAGCGATACCAGCGCGGATCGGCTGGCTGGTCGACGTCGCCCCCGACTGGCGCGGCCGCGTGCCCTCCCTCAAGAAACGGCGCGTGCTGGCCTTCGCACGGCCGGTCGCCGGGCGGCTCGGGCAGGTCCAGCTCGTCGATCCGGGCGCGCAGCATGACTGGAGCGCGGCGCTGGAGGAACGCGTGCGGCACATCGCCTCCGAGCTTGCGGCGCCCGACGCGCCGCCGGTCATCACCGACGTCGGCAATGCCTTCCACGTCCCCGGCGCGCTGCCAGGCGAGGGCGAGACGCAGATCTTCCTGCGCACCCGCGACAATCGCCCCGCCGCCCTGTCGGTGCTGCGCCGCCCCGGCGAGCAGCCGCGCTGGTCCGTGGCGCTCAGCGAGATCATCGACGATGCCGCCGCCGCGCCGCCGCGCGACACGTTGCTCTGGTATCGTCTGGCCTGTTCGCTGCCCCCCGCCCTTCCCGAGCGGAGCACCGCGGCGCTGGGACCGGAGGATGCGATGCAGGCGCGCGCCGACTATGCGCTGGTCATCGAGCAGCTCGGACCGTGCCAGAGTGGGACAGGCCGGAGCGAGACAACGACGCCGACGAGCGATGACCGCGGACCCGTCAGCGGCGGTGACGCACCAGCGTGATGCCGATCGATTCGCCCGCGTCGGCGATCGCCAGCTTGACGATCTTCACCTTCACCCGCCGCACGCGTGCGTCCTGCAGGAACAATGTCTCGGCGATGTGATCCGCCACGGCCTCGATTAGCGTGAAGTGGCCGGCGGTCGACAGCGCGTCCGTGGCGGCATGCTTGAGATCGAGATAGTTCTTCGACGCGGACAGCGGCGTGTCCGGCGCATAATGGGCCGGCGCGTCGAGCAGTACCGTCAGCGAGAGGCGCAGCGGCTGCGGCAGGTGCGTTTCCTCCGAGTAGATGCCGGTCAGCACCTGCACCTCCAGGTCGTGCACCTCCAGTTCGAGCGTGTCGTCGGCCCGCATCATGCCGCCGCACTCGGGCGTGCCGTCGCCGCGTCGTGCCAGCGGCGCAGGTGGGTGGCCGTGTCGGGCAGCTTCAGCCGGGCCGCCTGCGCGAAATCGACCGTCACCAGCGCGGTGATGTCGGCAAAGGAATAGCGGTCGCCGGCGATCCACTCGCTTTGCGCCAGCCGTTCGTCCAGCGCGGCGACGAACGCCCCCCACATCGTCCGCCCGCGCTCGGCAAGCGCCGGAATCTGCTCGATGCGCGGCCATCGCCCCGCCTCGGCGCGCCCGGCGAAGGCGGCGGCGGTGTTGCGCAGCGCATAGACCGCCGCGGCATGGCCCTCCGCCTCGATGCGCCGCGTCCAGCTTTCGACGCGCGCCACCTCGATCGGGCGGCTGCCGAACAGCGGCGGATCGGGATGCAGCGCCTCGAAGAAGCGGCAGATCGCGGCCGATTCGACGATCACCTCGCCATCGTCGAGCTGGAGCGCCGGCACGGTGCCGCGCGCGTTGATCGCCAGAAACGCCGCGTCCAGATGCTCGCCCGCGCGCAGGTCGATCGCGACGCGTTCGACGGAGATGGCCTTTTCCGCCAGGTAGATCCGCACCCGGCGCGGGCTGGGCGCACGATCGGCGTCGTAGAGCTTCATTCGGTCAATCCGGTTGCGTTCGGTGCCGACCTCGCTAAAGCCCGCGCGCCCGGGCGTCCATGCCTTGCGTCAGTGAAGTGACACGGAGGAAGCGACGTGGCCCAGTTGGTGCCGATCGAAATGGTGGCGGATGCGGCGGTCGAGGATCTGCTCGACCAGGCGTTCGGACGCGATCGTCATGCGCGCACGGCGTACCGGCTGCGCGCGGGCACACGGGCGCTGCCCGACCTCAGCTTCGCCCTGGTCGGCGACACGGGGCTGCTCGGCTCGATCCAGTGCTGGCCGGTGCGATTCGACGGCGACGACGGCATCTCGCAACCGCTGGTGCTGGTCGGCCCGGTCGCGATCGCGCCGGCGCACCAGCACGGGGGACTGGGCCGGCAACTGATGCAGGCGATGCTCAGCGCCGCCGACGCGCAGGTGCTGGACCTGATGCTGATCGGAGACCCGGAATATTACGGGCGCTTCTTCGGCTTCACGGCCGGGGCGACCGGCGGGTGGCGGCTGCCCGGCCCGGTCGAGCGCCACCGGCTGCTGGCGCGCGGGGCGACGGTGCCGCATGGCGCCGGCACGTTGCGGCCCCGCGTCGACGTCGCGGCGGTCGCCTGACCTTTACCCCCGCGCCCCGGCTCCCTAGGTGACGCTCATGCCCATGGCGCCACCCCCCGATTTCGACACGCTGACGATCGCCGACATCGCGCGGCTGGCCGACAGCGACCGCCTGCCCCCGGTGGAACGCTGGCAGCCGGCGCATTGCGGCGACAGCGAGATGCGGATCGCGCGCGACGGCACATGGTTCCATCAGGGATCGCCGATCACGCGCCCCGCGATGGTGCGCGCGTTCAGCCGCATCCTGCGCCGTGAACCCGATGGCGGCTACGTGCTGGTCACGCCGGTCGAGAAGCTCGACATCGCGGTCGACGATGCCCCGTTCGTCGCGCTGGAGATGAAGGCCGAGGGCGAAGGGCGCGACGCCACGCTCGCATTCCGCCTCAACACCGGCGAACTGGTCACCGCCTCCGCCACGCACCCGCTGCGCTTCGCGACGTGCGACGACGGGCCGCACCCGTATGTCCACGTCCGTGGCGGACTGGAGGCGCTGATCGCGCGGCCGGTCTATTACGAGCTGGCCGAACGCGCGCTGGGCGGCGATGCCGACCCGCCGGGCGTGTGGAGCGCGGGCGCCTTTTTCGCGCTGCAGTCGTGACGCTGGCCGAGCGGCTCGCCGCCGCGCTGCGCCAGCCCGGCGACGCCGCGCCGATCGAGGGTGACGATCACGAATTGCCCGCGCACGACGCGCTGACCGCGGCGGCGGTGCTGGTGGCGATCACCGATCGGCCGCGCCCGGGCGTGATCTTGACGCAGCGCACCGAGACGCTACGCCGCCACGCCGGACAGGTCGCCTTTCCCGGCGGCCGCGTCGATCCCGGCGAGGATGCCGTCACCGCCGCGCTGCGCGAAGCCGAGGAGGAGATCGCGCTGCCGCGCCCGGCGGTGGAGGTGATCGGCACATCCGACCTGTACCGGACCGGCACCGGGTTCAGCATCACCCCGGTCATCGGCGTGGTGCCCCCCGATCTGGCGCTGGTGCCCAGCGAAGCGGAAGTGGCGAGCGTGTTCGAGGTGCCGCTCGACTTCCTGCTCGACGCCGCCAATCACCGCCAGCGCGCGGCGGCGTGGCAGGGGCGCGAGCGGCGCTTCGTGGAGATGTTGTGGGAAGAACGACGCATCTGGGGTGCGACGGCGGGGATGATCGTCAATCTGTCGCGGCGGCTGCGATGGGCGGCGTGACGCTGCCCGCCGCCGCGTGGCGCGACCGGCCGGGACTGGGCCGGCTGGCCGCCGCGCTGGACGCGGACGCCGGCCACGCGCGCTGGGTCGGCGGCGCGGTGCGCGATACGCTGCTGGGACTGGAGGTCGCCGATCTCGATCTGGCCACCACCTTCGCGCCCGACGAGGTGGTGCGGCGGCTGGAGGCGGCGGGCATCCGCAGCGTGCCGACCGGCATCGCGCACGGCACGGTCACCGCGATCAGCGCGGGAACGGTGGTGGAGGTGACCACGCTGCGCCGCGATGTATCGACCGACGGGCGGCATGCGGTGGTCGCCTTCTCCGACGACTGGCGCGAGGACGCGGCGCGGCGCGACTTCACGATGAACGCGCTCTACGCCGATCCGCTGAGCGGCGCGGTGTTCGACTGGTTCGGCGGGCTGGCCGATCTCGCCGCGCGCCGCGTGCGGTTCATCGGCGACCCTTATCGGCGGATCGCGGAGGACCATCTGCGCATCCTGCGCTTCTTCCGCTTCCACGCGCGCTTCGGAGACACGATCGACGCCGACGGGCTGGCCGCCTGCACCGCGCGCGCCAACGACCTGATGGCGCTCAGCCGCGAACGGATCGCGGCGGAAGTGCTGAAGCTGCTGGTCGCCGATGCCGCGGTGCCGACCGTGGCGCTGATGGAGGCGCGAGGGATTTTTCGCCCGGTGCTGCCGGAGATCGAGGCGGCCGGGGTGGAACGGCTGGCCGCGCTCGCCACGCGCGAGGCGGCGGCCGGGGTCGCGCCGAACGCGATCCGGCGGCTGGCGGCACTGCTGGCCCCGGCGGCGGCCGAGCCGGTTGCTGCGCGGCTGAAGCTGTCGAATGCCGATCGCAGGCGGCTGGCGCAGGCGAGTGCCGGCGCGGGCGACGAAGGGCCGCTCGCGCTCGGCTACCGGGCCGGCGTGGAGAGCGCGATCGACCGCCTGCTGCTCGCCGGGGATGATCCGCGCCCGCTGCTGGGCTGGACGCGCCCCGCGCTACCGATCGGCGGCGGCGCGCTGGTCGCGCGCGGGCTGGCGAAGGGACCGGACGTTGCGCGCACGCTGCGCCGGATCGAGGACCGCTGGATCGCGGAAGGCTTCCCCGACGAACCCCGCGTCGCGGCGCTGGCCGACGACGAAACCGCTCAGGCGTTGCGCGCCGTCAGGAACGCATAGGCATCTGCGGGTTCGAGCGGCCGGGCATAGGCATAACCCTGTCCGAAGGTGCAGCCGAGCGCGGCCAGCGTCTGCCCGACCTCGTTGGTCTCGATCCCCTCCGCGACCGTATCCATGCCCAGCGCCTGCGACAGCCCCAGGATCGCGCGGACGATCGCCACCTTGTCGCGGTCGGTCAGCATGCCGGTCACGAAGCTGCGGTCGATCTTCAGCACGTCGATCGGCAGCTTCTGGAGGGAGGCGAGATTGGAGAAGCCGGTGCCGAAATCGTCCATCGCGATCGTCGCGCCCAGATCCTTCAGCGCCATCAGCACGCGCGCGATCCGGTCGGGATCGGCAATGATCGCGCTTTCGGTCAGCTCCAGCTTCAGTCGGGCGCCCGCCAGTCCGGACATGCGCAGCGCGCGTTCGACCATGCCGGGGATCGAGTCGCGCTGCAACTGGATCGGCGACAGGTTCACCGCCATGTTGACCCCGCAATAGCCACCGGCTTGCCGGTCCCATCCCGCGAGCGTCCGCGCGGCGCCGTCCAGCGCCCAACGGCCCAGCGGCACGATCAGCCCCGATTCCTCGGCGACCGGGATGAAGCGCGACGGCTCGTGGCGCACGCCCTGGTCGTCGGTCCAGCGCGCCAGCGCCTCGAACCCGCTGACCTTGCCGGTCGCGAGATCGCAGATCGGCTGGTAGACGAGGTTGAGCTGCTCGTTCTCGATCGCGCGGCGCAGCGCGGTTTCGGTCGCGAACTCCTCGCGCGCGGTGTCCAGCGCGCGGGTCTGATAGGATTCGGCGTTCTTGGTCGCCTTGGATTTCTTCATCGCCACCTGCGCGTGGCGGATGACGTCCTCGGCATGCGCGACCCGCGTATCGCCATAGGCGATGCCCAGCGCACACGACACGCGCAGCTCGTATTCGCTCAGCCGGAACGGCGTGGCGAGCGCATCGCGGATCCGCCGCGCCACGATGTCGACCTCGCCCGGATCGTCGTCGATGGTCAGCAGCACGCCGAACTCGTCGCCGCCGGTGCGCGCCAGCGTGTCCCGGCTGCGCAGCGCACCCTTGATGCGCCGCGCGACGGTGATGAGCAATTCGTCGCCGGTCAGCGACCCGAGGCAGGCATTGAAGCGGCTGAACCGCGCCAGGTCGATCATCAGCACCGCCCAGCGCGACGCGCCATCGGCGATGCTGGCCTCCAGCGCGTCCGTGAAGCCGCCGCGGTTGGGCAGCCCGGTCAGGCTGTCGGTCGACATCTCGCGGCGCAACGTCTCCTTGGTGCGCGCCTCGGCGGTCTGGTCCACGAACGAGATGACGCAGGCCGGATCGCTGCGGTGCGACAGGCGCGAGAAGCTGAGCCGGTAGTAACGGCGCTCGACCGCCGCCCCCGTCTGCCAGTCGCGCTCGGCGGCCTGTTCGGACGAGTCGAGGAACGCCTCGACCGCGGATTTCAGATCGGGTTCGTGGAGCAGTCCGGCGCGCGCGAACGGCCGATTGTGGTGCTCGTAAATCGCTGGCCCGTCGCGGCGCGACACCACCGCGAGCGGGATCGGCACGAGTTCCAGCGCGCCGTCCTGTGCGGTCAGCCCCCGTCGCGCGGGTTGCGGAGTCGCGACGTTTCGTCCCAGCCATGTCGCGCGCGTTGCCATCACCGATCGGCCTAGTCGCGAAGGGTTAAGGTCGACTTACGCGACTCCGGGCGCGCGGCGACCGTGTAAGAAAATTCCCTGTGATGGCGCGGCGATGGCGCGGCGATGGCGCGGTGATGCGGGGACCATCGCCCCGCCCCGGCGGCGCTTCGGGCCCGCCATGCCCGCCGGATCAGAAGCGGTTGTCGCGCGGGAAGCCGTTGGGCGGCATCCGCCCCGCCGCGCCGCGCGCGGTGCGCCATTGCGACAGGTCGCTTTCGGTACGTGTCCGCCCGGTGCCGCCGCCCATCGCCCAGCTCAGTCCATCCGCGAAGACCAGGGTGCGGACATCCGCCAGGCCGCCGTCGCGATAGCGTTGCAACTGCACGCCCTGCCCGCGCGTCATCTCCGGCAGGTCGGCGATCGGGAACAGCGCCAGCTTGCGATTGTCGCCGATCACCGCGACGAAATCGTCCGCCGGCGCGACCGGATAGACCACCGCCAGCTTCGCGCCGGCGCGCGGCGTGACCACCGTCTTGCCCTTGCGCGTCTCCGCGATGACCTCGGCGGTGGGCACGATGAAGCCGCGTCCGTCGCTGGCGGCGACCAGCAGCCGCGTCGCGCGCGCCGCGCTCAGCAGCGCGACGATCGGCACGCCGCCATCGAGGTCGATCGACGCGCGCACCGGCTCGCCGAACCCGCGCCCGCCCGGCAGCTTGTCCGCCGCCAGCGTGAAGAAGCGTCCGTTGCCCGCCGCCAGCAGCAGCTTGTCCGTCGTCTGCGCGTGGAAGGCAAAGGCGGGGCCGTCGCCTTCCTTGAACTTCAGCGTCTCCGGCGCGGACAGGTCGACATGCCCCTTCATCGCGCGGATCCAGCCGCGCGCCGACAGGATCACCGAGATCGGCTCACGCTCGATCATCGCCTCCAGCGGGATGTCGCGCGCGGCGGCCTGTTCCTCGATGCGGGTGCGGCGCGCGCCCAGCTTCGTCTCCGCGCCGTAGCGGTCGCGCACCTTGCGGAAATCGGCCTTCAGCCGCTTCTTCTGCAACCGTTCGTCCGCCAGCAGCGCGGCAAGCGTCGCCTGCTCCTTTTCCAGCGCCTCGCGCTCGCGGCGCAGCTCCATCTCTTCCAGCCGGCGCAACGAGCGCAGCCGCATGTTGAGGATCGCTTCCGCCTGCCGGTCGGTCAGCGCGAATTCGGCGATCATCACCGGCTTGGGCTCATCCTCGGTGCGGATGATCTCGATCACGCGGTCGAGATTGAGGTATGCGACGATATAGCCGCCGACCAGCTCCAGCCGGTCGGCGATCTTGCCCAGCCGATGCCCGGTACGCCGGCGCAGCACCACGAACTGATGCTCGACCCACGCCGCCAGCGCCTCGCGCAGCGACATGACGCGCGGTGTGCGGTCCTTGTCGAGCACGTTCAGGTTGAGTGGGACGCGCGTTTCCAGATCGGAAAGGCGGAACAGCCCGTCCATCAGCACCTGCGGATCGACGGTGCGGCTGCGCGGTTCGATGACGATGCGGATCTCGGCGTCCGATTCGTCGCGCACGTCGGCGAAGATCGGCAGCTTGCGATCCTCGATCAGCGCGGCGAGCTGTTCGATCAGCTTGCCCTTCTGCACGCCGTACGGGATCGCCGAGACGATCAGGTGCCAGCCCCCGCCCTTCTCCGCAACCTTCTCGATCGCCGCGCGGACGCGGAACGCGCCACGCCCGGTGCGATACGCTTCCGCGATGATCGCCGGCGCATCGACCAGAAGCCCGCCGGTCGGGAAGTCCGGCCCCTTCACATGTTCCAGGATCGCGGCATCGTCGGCATCGGGCCGGTCGACCAGCAGGATCGCGGCATCCATCAGCTCGGCGGCATTGTGCGGCGGCACGCTGGTCGCCATGCCGACCGCGATGCCGGACGCGCCATTGGCCAGCAGGTTCGGAAAGGCGCCGGGGAACAGCTCCGGTTCCTGTTCCTCGCCATTGTAGGTCGGGCGGAACTCGGTCGCATCCTCGTCCAGCCCGTCCATCAGGTCGATGGCGACCTG
Source organism: Sphingomonas taxi (assembly GCA_003243195.1). Lineage (GTDB taxonomy): Bacteria > Pseudomonadota > Alphaproteobacteria > Sphingomonadales > Sphingomonadaceae > Sphingomonas > Sphingomonas taxi_B. The sequence continues at coordinate 160,632 of QFQI01000001.1, forward strand.
CGTCAGCCGCGCCTCGGTATAGCGGTAGGCCGCGGCGTTATCGCCGTCGATGTTGCCGAAATTGCCCTGTCCGTCGACCAGCGGGTAGCGCAGCGCGAAATCCTGCGCGAGCCGTACCATCGCGTCATAGACCGACTGGTCGCCATGCGGATGGTATTTGCCGATCACGTCACCGACGACGCGCGCGCACTTCTTGTACCCCGCCGCCGGATCGAGCTTCAGCAGCCGCATCGCCCACAGGAGACGCCGGTGCACCGGCTTCAGCCCGTCGCGCACGTCGGGCAGCGAGCGTGCGGTGATCGTCGACAGCGCATAGACGAGATACCGCTCGCTCAACGCACTGTCGAACGGGGCGTCCAATATGCCGATCGGGGGGTTGTCGGAAAGGTCGCTGGCCATGAAGGGTGGCGATTAACAGGCGGGAGCCTCCGCGTTAAGAGGCTGGCGGCCGACAATCGTGACCACCCGGACCGGAGCGCGCATGCCACGCCATGGATTGATCGACGGCCTGCGCGGCTTCTTCCTGGTGTTCATGCTGGTCAACCACCTGGTGTTCCAGGGCGATTACTGGATGCTGCGCGTCAACCACAACCAGCTGGCGTTCGTGGAGGATGCGCAGGGGTTCGTGTTCCTGTCGGGGCTGATGATCGGGCTGGTCTACGGGCGCAAGATGCTGACGCTCGGCTATCGCGAAGGGCGGCGGCAGGTGTGGTCGCGCGCGTTCCAGCTCTATCGCTACGCGATGGGGATCGTGCTGGTGGTGCTGGTGGCGCGCGCGTTGCTGCCCGATGCCGCGCGGCTGTGGGGCAACTGGCTGGGCGGCACCAGCCTGGCCGATCCGCTGCGCCTCGCCGCGATCGCGACGTTCCTGTTCCAGCCGACCGTGATGGATATCCTGCCGCAATATGTCATCTACATGCTGGTCGCGCCGCCGGTGCTGCGGCTGTGCCTGGACGGACGCGTGCTGCCGGTCGCGACCGCGTCCGGCCTGTTGTGGATGGCGGGACAGCTCGGCTTGCAGCATGTCGTCACCGATCCGCTCGGGCGTCTCGTCACCGGCCATGACGGACAGGGCGTTCGCGCCAGCTTCAACCTGCTCGGCTGGCAGATGGTGTTCTTCTCCGGGATGATCGCGGGTGCGCTGACCGCCTCCGGGCGCTGCGACTGGCGGCAAATCTTCCGCGCCGATGCCGCGTGGGTGGGCGGCGTCGCGCTGGCGGTGTGCCTGTTCTTCGCGCCGCTGCGGCTGTTCAGCGCCTATGGCATGTTGCCGCAGGTCATCATCGAGCGCATCGACACGCTGGGCGTGCGCGGCGATTTCGGCCCGATCTATCTCGTCAACTTCGCTGCCGCCGTCACCGGGCTGACATGGCTGCTGATCGCCGGGCCGGCACATCACCGGCCGGCGGTGCGGCGCGCCGCCGGAGTGGCGCGCGGGCTGTTTTCGCTGGCGTATCTGCGGCTGCTGGGGCGGCACTCGCTGCACGTCTATGTCTGGCACGTCGCGATCGTCTATGCGGTCTATTACGTCGACCAGGCGCACGGCCCCTATCCGGAATGGGCGAAGACCGCGGTCGCGCTGGGTGGCATCGCGATGCTGTCGCTGCCCGCCCTGTGGCGGGAGCGCAGAGCGATCATGGAGCGACGGCGCGCCGCGGAGTCGTCGTCGTGAAGCATGCCGTCACCCTTGCCGCCGCGCTGTTCGCCACGGCATGTACGCGGCCCGCCATGACACCTGCGTTGCTCACCTGGGCCGATCTGGCCAGCCGCCCGCGCCCGGAACCGGACGCCACCGTCAGCTATGGCGCGGACCAGATGCAGAAGGTCGACGTGTGGCTCCCCGCCGGCGCGGGGCCGCATCGCACCGTGGTGATGGTGCATGGCGGCTGCTGGCAGACCGCGATCGCGGACCGGCGGCTGATGGACTGGATCGCCGACGACCTGCGCCGCGCCGGCTATGCGGTGTGGAACATCGACTATCGCGGCGTCGACCGCACCGGCGGCGGCTATCCCGGCACCTTCGCCGACGCGGCGGCGGCCACCGATCTGCTGCGCGCGCACGCCACCCGCTTCGGCCTCGACCTGCGCCGGATCGTGGCGGTGGGTCATTCGGCGGGCGGACATCTGGCGCTGTGGCTGGCGGGACGGCACCGCCTGCCCGCGACCAGCCCGCTCGCCGCGCGCGATCCGCTGCGACTCGCGCATGTCGTGAGCCTCGGCGGGCTGCCCGACCTGGAGGATACCGCCGCCAGCCCCGACAACGGCTGCGGCACCGCGGTGGTCGCGCGGCTGGTCGGCACCGGACGCGCCGACCCTTATACCGACACGTCGGTGCCACGCCTGCTCCCGCTCGGCGTGGCGCAGGATCTGGTCAACGGCCGTGCCGACCGCATCATCCCGCTGCGCATGGGTGTGGAGTACGTCGCGAAGGCGCGCGCGGCGGGCGACCGTGCGGTACTGCACGAGCTGCCCGACACCGGCCATGTCGAGCTGGTGACGCCGGGTACGGCGGCATGGGCGGCGACGAAGCGGCTGATCGCGGCGGCGTTCGCGGGGTGATTCCATTACAGGAAGGCCGCACACGGACACGCGTTGACACATGACGCCCGGCATCCGCATCCTCCACCCGATTGATGGAGAAACAGATGCGTCACATGACATGCGCCCTCGCGCTCGCGCTGCTCGCCGGGTGCGGCAAGGCGCCGGACGACAGCGCGGAGGCCCTGAATGTCAACGTGACCGCCGCGCCGGGCGTCGCCTTCGCCTACCGCTATCTCTACACGATACCGCCAGCCAACATCGCACGGGTGCAGGAGGCGCATGCGCAGGCGTGCGAACGGCTGGGCATCGCGCGATGCCGCATCGTCGGCATGACCTACAACGTCCGCGCGTCCGACGAAGTGGACGGATCGCTGTCGGTCAAGCTGGAGCCTTCGCTCGCCCGCGCCTTCGGGCGGCAAGGCACGCAAGCGGCGGAAGCAGCGGAGGGCATGCTGTCCAGCGCCGCCATCGAGGGCGTCGACGTGGGCAGCGACATCGCCGCCGCCGAGGCCGGCCAATCGGCCTTGTCGGCGGACCGCGCGCGGCTGGACCGGGGCATCGCCGCCAGCACGTCGGCCAGGGAGCGCGCGGAACTCGCCCGGCAGCGCGAAACGCTCGACGCGCAATCACGCGACGTGGCCGCGGCGACGCGGTCGCAGCGCGCGCGGCTTGCCTCCACCCCGGTGTCATTCCGGTATGAATCGGGCGTGGCGATCCGCAGCCTTCACGCCGGCTCACCGTTGATCCGCGCCGCCGACACCGCGCTCGCCTCCCTGCAGGCGACCCTGTCGTTCGTGCTCCAGACGCTCGCGGTGCTGCTCGGCCCGGCGCTGGCGGCGGCACTCCTCTGGCTGGTGTGGCGCGCAGGCGGGCGGCGGGTGTGGCAGGGGCTGCGCGGCCCCCGGCAGGAGGCCGGCCCGGCCTGATTTGCAGCCACCGCCCCCTTCCCCTATAGCCACGACGATTCCCGCCCCGGCCGTTCGCAAACCCGCGCCGCCGGGGCGCTGCTTTTTCGAGGGTGAGCATGGCACGCAGGCGGCAGATCTACGAGGGCAAGGCGAAGATCCTCTACGAGGGTCCGGAGCCGGGCACGCTGATCCAGTATTTCAAGGACGACGCCACCGCCTTCAACGCCCAGAAGAAGGGCACGATCAACGGCAAGGGCGTGCTCAACAACCGCATCTCCGAGCATATCTTCACGCTGCTCGACCATATCGGCGTCCCGACGCACTTCATCCGCCGCCTGAACATGCGCGAGCAACTGATCCGCCAGGTCGAGATCGTGCCGATCGAGGTCGTCGTGCGCAACGTCGCCGCCGGCTCGCTGTCGAAGCGGCTGGGGATCGAGGAGGGCGTGAAGCTGCCGCGCACGATCCTCGAATATTACTACAAGGACGATGCGCTCGGCGATCCGATGATCTCCGACGAACATATCGCCGCCTTCGGCTGGGCCAGCCAGGAGGAGATGCACGACATCGCCGACCTGGCGATCCGCGTGAACGATTTCCTGTCGGGCCTGTTCGCGGGCGTCGGGATCCGGCTGGTCGACTTCAAGCTGGAATTCGGCCGCATCTGGGACAATGACTACGGGCGCATCATCCTGGCGGATGAGATCAGCCCGGACGGCTGCCGGCTGTGGGACATGGAATCGAACGAGAAGCTCGACAAGGATCGCTTCCGCCGCGACCTGGGCGGCGAGGTCGAGGCGTATCAGGAGGTCGCGCGCCGGCTCGGCCTGCTGCCCGAGGGCGGCGACACCGCGGTGCTCGACCTTGACGAGCATCGCAAGAACCGCGGCAAGTGACCCGCCGCGCGCTTGCCCCGGCGCGCATGTCGGGGCATAGCGCGCGACCATGAAACTGCGCATCCATGTGACGCTGAAGCCCGGCGTGCTCGACCCCCAGGGCAAGGCGATCGAACATGCCCTGGCGGGGCTCGGCTTCTCCGGCGTGGCGGGCGCGCGGGTCGGCAAGCTGATCGAACTGGACGTGGCCGACGACACCGCCGACGCGGATGTCGATGCGATGTGCCGGCAATTGCTCGCCAACACCGTGATCGAGAATTACCGGATCGAGCGCGCGTGAAGACCGCGGTCATCGTCTTCCCCGGCTCCAATTGCGACCGCGATATCGCGGTGGCGCTGGAGCAGGTGACCGGCACCGCCCCGCAGATGGTGTGGCACCGCGACACCGCGCTGCCGGACGGCGTCGGGCTGGTGGCGGTGCCGGGCGGCTTCTCCTATGGCGATTACCTGCGCTCCGGCGCGCTCGCCGCGCGTTCGCCGATCATGCGCGCGGTCGCCGAACAGGCGGCGCGCGGGCTGAAGGTGCTGGGCGTGTGCAACGGCTTCCAGGTGCTGACCGAGGCCGGGCTGCTGCCGGGTGCGCTGATGCGCAATGCCGGGCTGAACTTCGTCTGCCGCGACGTGGCGTTGACGGTGGAGAATGCCGCCACATGCTTCACGCGCGGCTATGCGGCGGGCGAGCGCGTCCGGTTCCCGGTGGCGCATCATGACGGCAATTACGTCGCCGATGCCGACACGCTCGACCGGCTGGAAGGTGAGGGCCAGGTCGCCTTCCGCTATGCCGAGCCGGTCAACGGCAGTGCGCGCGACATCGCCGGCATCGTCAGCGCCGACGGCAACGTGCTGGGCATGATGCCGCACCCGGAACGCCGTATCGAGGCCGCGCACGGCGGGGATGACGGCCGACGGATGTTCGAGGGGCTGCTGGATATGGTGGCGGCGTGAGCGCCCTGGCGCCGGTCACGGGCGGATGCCTGTGCCGCGCGGTTCGCTACACCTTGACCGAACGGCCTGTCGGCGCCCGGCAATGCTGGTGCCGCTTGTGCCAGTATCTGGCGGCCGGCAGCGCCACGACCAACATCATCGTGCCCCGCGCCGCCCTGTCGCTGGAGGGTGCGCTTGGCGATTATCGCTCGGTGGCCGATTCCGGCAATGTCATGCATCGCCACTTCTGCCCGACCTGCGGCACCCCGGTGGGCGGCTATGCCGAGGTCCGCGAGCATCTCTATGTGCTGCGCGTCGGCACGCTCGACGACCCGGACCTCTACCCGCCACAGGGCACGATCTGGACCGACGCCGCCCCCGCCTGGGCGATCATCGACCCCGACAGGCCGCGCCTGCCCGGTCAGCCCGCCGCTACACCCGCGCCCGGAACGGCGTGAAGTCCGTCCCCCGGTCGAACACGTCCAGTCCTTCGGCGCGCTTCAGTGCCCCGACCACCCAATAGGTCAGCGGTGTCAGCAGCACTTCCCAGCCGACCTTCAGCGCCCATTGCGTGAACAGCACGACGACGACCAGATGCGGCGTCCACCCCGACGCGCCCCAGAAGGCGAGCGGGTAGAAGATCAGGCTGTCCACCCCCTGCCCCGCGATCGTCGAGCCGATCGTGCGCATCCACAGGTGCCGCCCGTCGGTCAGCACCTTCATGCGCGCCAGGACGTACGAATTGACGAACTCGCCCGTCCAGAAGGCGCACATGCTGGCGAAGACGATGCGCGGCACCTGCCCGAACACGGTTTCGTACGCGGCCTGGTTGCGCCAGTCGGGCGCGGGTGGCAGCGCCACCACCACCCACGCCATGAACGCCATGAACAATGTCGCGGCGAAACCGACCCAGATGACGCGGCGCGCGCGGGCGTATCCGTACACTTCGGTCAGCACGTCCCCGATGATATAGCTGATCGGAAAGAACAGGATCCCGGCCCCGAAGGGCCATGTCCCGATGGCGGGCAGCGCGACCTGCGCCACCTTGCCCGCGCCCAGCACGTTCGACAGCAGCAGGATCGCCACGAACGCCGCCATCACCAGGTCATAGTGCCGCAGCCGCCCACCATCGACGCGATCCGCCGACACCTTCGCTATCACCGCCGTGTGCCCCATGGCGACGATCATGCCCCCCATTCCTTCCACCCGCAATCCGCGCTACGCGGTGCGCCGGGCGCCCGTAGCTCAGTTGGATAGAGCAAGGAGCTTCTACCTCCTTGGTCGGGGGTTCGAATCCCTCCGGGCGCGCCATCACACACGGCCTCCTGCGCTTCGGCGCGCCCCGGTCCCGGGAAGCGCGCCGTCGCGAATCGGGGGATCCCGAACGCTCGCCGGATTTTAGTGACTGGCGGTTCCCGTCACCCGCAGAAGCAAGGCGCCATGTGGCGGCACCATGAAAGACGCACCCGGCGACACCGGACGACCTTGCCACAGGTCACGTGCGGCAACGATCTGGCGAAGGCCCGCATCCCCGAGGTGTAATGTCATCTCGGCGGGCGTGTCGCCGCGGTTGAACAACGCCACCGCGACCGCCCCGTCGGCCAGTTCCTTGCGCCAGACTTCCCGATCGCCATCCTTGCGCACGGGCCGTCCCTGGACCCCGCGCGGATCCTGATCGATCGCGATCACCTCGCGGTTCTCCAGCAGCGCCCGTGCGGCGGCGGAGGTCAGACGCAGGTCGTGCCCCATCACGAGCGGGGCGGCCTGCATCGCCCACAAGGTCATGTGCGTTCGATATTCGTCATCGCTCATCCCGCCGTTGCCGATTTCCAGCATATCGGGATCGTTCCATCCGCCCGGCCCGGCATGAGGGAACCGCGGATTGCGTACGAAGCCGATGTCCGACATGGTCCTGTAGTCATCCGTGATGTCGCCGGTCGTGCGCCACAGATGTCCCCCGACCGATCGCCCCCATTCGGCCACATCGAACCGTCCGTACTGGCACAGCGAATAGACGATCGGGCGGCCGGTCGCCTTCAGCGCGGCACCCATCTCGTAATAGCTGCGCTTGACGGTATTGGCATCATCGTAGAACCATTCCCCCCGAGCACAAATCGTATTTGAGATAGTCCACGCCCCATTGCGCGAAGGTACGGGCGTCCTGCTGGACATGACCGTAGCTGCCCTCATATCCGGCACAGGTGCGCGGCCCCGGCGAGGAATAGATGCCGAGCCTCAACCCCTTCGAATGCACGTAGTCGGCCAGTGCTTTCATGTCGGGGAACTTGGCATTGGGCCGGAGCACGCCGCCGGCGTCCCGTTCGCCCCGCCAGCCATCGTCGATGTTGACGTAGATGTAGCCCGCGTCGCGCAGACCGGTCGCCACCATGGCGTCGGCCATCGCCCGGATCGTCCGGTCATCGATCCGCTCGGCGAACCTGTTCCAGCTCGACCAGCCCATCGGCGGCGTCGCGGCCAGTGCGTCCGGCGGGATCGTCCCGAGCGGCGGCAGGTCCGGCGCGAAGCGGAAGGCGCGCGCCTCCGCCTGCCGGACGCTTCCGCGCCGTCCCTTCTGCACAAGATGGCTGGACCAGAAGTCGCCTTCCAGCACCACGCCCGATCGCGTGAACGTCGCGGTCCAGCGGCGGGTGGGATGCGCGCGATCGTTCAGGTTGCGCAGGTCGAAACGCAGCGTGTTGCCGTGCCAGGCCGCATTCTGCATGCGCATCGGCCCATACCATTTCGTCGTCACCGCGCCGGTGATTGCGTCCCCGTCCACCGCGACCTGCATCATGGTGACGCCGGGATAGGAAGGCGCCGTGTCGAACAGCCACACGCCCGCCGGCGCACGTTGCGCGGTGGCCGGGGCTGCGGACAGGACGAGCAGGCACAGAGCCAACAGCATGCGCATCGCGCGATCCTTCCTTGATGGTCGACGGGCAGGCGGCGGCTGCCGGCCGGTGGAGGAACACGATCCCCTTGCGGCCAGCTTCCGGATCGTCCCGGCCCGCTGCGATCCGATCCGGCCGGGGCACGGTCCTGGCCCCCCGCCCGTCGTCGCGATGCTCGCGATGCGCGCGGGTTGCGCGCCCTGCCGGTGCCAGATGCGCCACGACGTAACGTTGGGCGAGGATCGAGAGGTGCTCCACCGGCCGGGTCGTCAGGACCCGTCCCCCGGGGCGGCCGAGCGCGACGTGAACGTCGCGGTTGCTGACGGCGACGTCCGTTTCGGGCGCACACCATCCACTCCGGCGGGGATGGCGATCTCCGAGTTCGGGTGCAACCGCGTCACGAAGGCCGCCACCTGCCAATCCTCACGCGGCGAGTGTGGGGAGTGTCGCCGCGGCCTTCTCCACCATCGCGATCACCTCCGCACGACGCTTTCCCTCCAGCGGCATGCGCGGCGGGAGCACGCGTTCCGAACCGCGCCCCATCACCTGCTCGGCCAGCTTGATGGACTGCACCAGGTCATGCTCGGCATCGAGGTGCAGCAGCGGCATGAACCAGCGATAGATTTCCATCGCCTTGCCGTGGTCGCCGCGCTCGAACGCGGCGACGAGTTCCACCGACTCGCGCGGAAAGGCATTGGTCAGCCCGGACACCCAGCCGCGCGCACCGAGGTACAGCCCCTCCAGCGCCACATCGTCCAGTCCGGCGAAAATGACATAGCGGTCGCCGAACACATTCAGCACATCGGTGAACCGGCGCGTGTCGGGCGCCGATTCCTTGACCGCGACGATGTTCTCGACATCCACCAGGCTCTCCAGCACGTCATTGTCGATCGACGTGCGATAGGCCGGGGGATTGTTGTAGAGCATGATCGGCAGCGCGGTGTTCGCGGCCACGCCGCGGAAATGCGCCGCCAGTTCATGCGGCTTGGGCACGTACACCATCGGCGGCAGCACCATCAGCCCATCGGCCCCCGCCTGCTCGGCCGCCCGCGCGTACCCTGCCGCGCGGCGCGTGTCGTATTCCGACACGCCGGTGATGACGGGCACACGCCCCGCAACCACCTCGACGATGGCTGACAGGACCGCCAGCTTCTCGTCATGAAGGAGCGAATTGTTCTCGCCCACCGTGCCGAGCGCGATGACCCCCGTCACGCCGTCACGTATCAGGTCGTCGACAACGCGCTGCGTGTTGCGCAGGTCGATTGTCAGATCCTCATGTACCTGCGTCGTCACTGCGGGGAACACGCCCCTCCACCCGATCGCCATCACATCCTCGCTCTTACTTGAAGATATCGTATACAATCTTGCTTGGTGCAGCGCAATAGAAGCACGTGGGGCTGAGACCATAAGGGCCGATGTGGTGTCGCGTTCGAAACGTTGCGGCGGCCGGCGCATCTGTCCGCATCGGGTAAAGCCGGGCGAGCCTTCTTCATGTCCCCTGGTTGCGGACGCTGGGCGCCGATCCTCCGCCACCGATCGTCCGGTATCGTATCGGGCGCAGCGCGCCCACCCGTCGCACGGCGGAGCCGGCGTGGCCGGCGGTGGGCGCCGGGGCACGGCGGCCGGCGCCAGCGCTTCCCATTCCTGCACCCCTATTCCGGCGACGGCGGCGCCGGCCGCCGACGCCCCGAACACGGCGCGAAGGCAGCGCGTCGTCACCCGCAGGAAACGAACCGTCTGGAAGGTATCGGGCGGTGCCGTAGCTGCTCGCGCCGGGCACCCGCCTCCTTCCGTTCTTCCAATATTCCAGGTGCCAGCGGCGGGGTGGCGCCACCCCGCTGCCCGACCCCGCCGGCTGGTCGGCGAACAGGAACAGGCGGCTGGCGTTGATCGTGACCGGGGCGGGCCAGCGATATTCGATCCACGGTCGCGGCGGATTGGCCCCGACCCAGGTGCCCCACATGTCGGGCGGCAGCGGCGCTCGCCGGACGATCCCGTCGTTCAGCGCCTTGATCCAATATTGTACCGGAACCGGTTCGTTCGATGCCGCGGCGCTGGCCGCGGGCGCGATGTTGCGGTCCGGCGCGAGAGCGGCCGCGTGCGCGCGTGTCGGCGTCACCATCCGGATGGCCGCGGGAGTCCGCGTATCGTCCCACTCCATCCGGTCCAGCGCCACCGAGCGCCGGAAATGGCCCGCCCCCCTTCGCGTCGGCGGTGTGAAAGGCGAGATACCATTGCCCCTTGAACGCGACCGCGCCGGCGTGGGACGTGGTGGAGGAAACCGGGCGCAACAGGACGCCGCGATAGGTCCACGGCCCCATCGGCGACGGCGCGGTGCCATATACCTGGCAGGCGTAGTAGACCGCCGCGGTGCAGTCGCTGTCCGGCCCCGCCCGATTGCCGGCATAGAGCAGGTAATAGGTGCCGTTCCGCTTGAAGATCCACGGAGCCTCGAAGAAGCCGGTCAGGCCGTGGACCGTCCGCTCCGGCCCTTTCGGCGTCACCATGTCCGGCGCCGGTTCAAGCGGCCGCAACTGTCCGAACGTTCCCCAGTAGATGTACACGCGGCCGTCGTCGTCGACGATCACCGTGGGATCGATGTTCTGGATGTCGTTGGCGACCGGCAGCGTCTGCGAGATGATCGGGCCGGCCGGATGCGCGTCGCGCCACGGTCCGCGCGGGCTGTCGGCCACGGCGACGCCGATCGCGAAACGGTCGTTGGCGGTACTGCCGCGCTGCAAGACCGGCGCGTACAGGTGGAAGCGCCCGTCGCGCGCCTTCACGATCTGTCCCGCATAGGCGCCCCCCGGCTAGGCCCAGGCGAACACCGCCTCGGGCCGGGCGATGGCGGGATAGTGCTGCCAGATGCCCGCTGCCGGATCGCGGGTGGCGAGCAACTGCCACTCGTTCATGACGAAGTCGTTGACCCCGTCCGGCGCCTCGTCGCGGCCGGCGAGGATATAGAGGGTGTCCCCGTCCACCAGCGGTGCCGGATCGGTGGAATGATAGCGTCCGTCGGCCAGGATGGGATTGCCCCGCACGCGCACCGTTTCCCGTGCCGGGATGTCGTGGGATTGCGCAGCCATGGCGACGGGCAACAGCAGACCGGCGCCGGCCAGCGCGTGGAGGATCGGCTTCATGGTCAGTCCTCTTGCCGGTACGGGCCTTTGCCGCCCTCGACGATCAGACGGTCCACGCGGCGGTCGATCTCGGAGAGGGGCACCGACCCGAGCGACAGGATCGCATCGTGAAAGGCGCGGATATCGAACTTCGCGCCCAGCGCCCGCTCCGCGCGGCGTCGTGCCGCCAGGATCGCCAGTTCGCCGGTGTAGTAGCTCACCGCCTGCCCCGGCCACGCGATATAGCGGTCCACCTCGGTCACGATCTCATGGTCGGCAAGGGCGGTGTTCTCGCGCAGATATGCCTGCGCCTGCTCGCGCGACCACCCCATGGCATGGATGCCGGTATCCACCACCAGCCGTGATGCGCGCCACGCCTGGTAACTCAGCATGCCGAACAGCTCGTAGGGCGTCTCGTACATGCCCATCTCCTCGCCCAGCGCCTCGCAATACAGCGCCCATCCCTCGCCATAGACCGACAGATAGGTGTCGCGCCGGAACGCGGGCAGCGCGCGGTTCTCCGCGGCAAGCGGCATCTGGAAGGCATGGCCGGGCGCACTCTCGTGCAGCGTCAGCGCGGGCAGCGAATAGAGCGGGCGCGCCGGCAGATTCCAGGTGTTGACCAGATAGATCCCCGGTCCGCCGCGTCCCCCGGTGTAGAAGGGAGCGATCTCGTCGGGCACCGGCCTGATCGCGAAGCGGCTGCGCGGCAACCGCCCGAAGAACCGCGCCGCCTTGCCATCGAAGGTCTTGGCGATCCACGCGGCGCGGTCGAGCAGCGCCTGCGGCGTCGTGGCATAGAAGCGCGGGTCGGTGCGCAGGAAGCGCAGGAACGCCGGCAGATCGCCCTTGAAGCCGACCTGGGTCATCACCTGCTGCATCCGGCCGCGGATCCGCGCCATTTCCGCCAGCCCGATGCGATGCACCTGCTCGGGCGTCTGGTCGAGCGTCGTGAACTCGGCCAGCTTGGACTGGTAGTAAGCGCGCCCGTCCGGCAGGTCGAACGCGGCCAGCGTCGTGCGCGCACCCGGCATGTATTCGCCGCGCAGGAAGGCGAGCAGCCGGGCGTGCGCCGGCACCACCGCGTCCCGGATCACCGCCGTCGCCTCCGCGCGCAGTGCCGCCTGCGTCGCAGCGGGGATCGTCGCCGGGAAGCTGCGAAACGGCGCATAGAAGGGTGAGGCGTCGACGCTTTTCGCTTCCACCACCTGTGCGACACCGGCGTCGCGCCCCTCCAGCGTGACGCGCGCGGGCGTGAAGCCGCGCTTCAGTCCCGCGCGCATGTTCGCGATCTGCTGTTCATAGTAGCGCGGCACGTCGTGCAGCATCGCCAGATAGCCGCGATAATCCGCCTCGCTGGCGAACGGCTGCCGCGCCGCCTCGGCGACATCGCCCCAGAAACTGCTGTCGGCGTTCAGCGGCTTCTCGTACTCGCGGAACCGCTGCGCGGCGAGAAGCGCGTCGATCTGCCCCTTGTAGACGGCACGGTTGACCCGCTCCGCCGGCGACAGGTCCGCCACCGGGATCGCGGCCAGCGCCGTCGCTGTCCGCGTCCAGCGGTCCAGTCTGGCCGCCTGCGCCGCCGGGCCGACGTCTGGAAGACCGCGCGGGGCACCGGGGCCGCTGTCCTCATTCGCGGCCTCCTGGCGGCGGCGCCATTCATATTCGGCGGTGTAGAGCGCACGCAGGCGCGCGTCGGCCGATTCGCGCCCGCGCAGGGGGTGCTTTGCGGCGGCGGCGGTCCCCGCGACCGGCAGCAGCGCGATCGCCAGCATCAGTGCATGTCGCCACCCTCTCATGCATGTCCTCCGATCGCGATGATGTCGGCATGAAGCGCGGCGGGGATCGTCACGCCGTGTTCAAGGCTGCGGCGACGCGCGGCGTAGCGGCGCGTGGACGGCAGCCGCGCCCCCTGCGCCTCGATCGCGCGAAACATCGCCTCGGCGCTTGCCTGGTGCCTGCCCACCGCGTCGCCCGGAAAGCCGGCCGGGTCGATCGCGATCACCAGTTCGCCGCCGATCGGCGATCCGCCGCGCCCCGCATCGGCCGCGATCGAGTCCGCGCTGGTCATGTCGCCGATCAGCGGTCCGGCGAGCAGTTCCACCATCGCCGCGAGCGCCGACCCCTTGTGCCCGCCGAAGGTGCGCATCGCGCCGTCCAGCACGGCCTGCGCATCGGTCGTGGGCCGGCCATCCCGGTCATAGCCCCAGTCGTCCGGCACCGGCCGCCCCGCGCGCCGGTGAAGCTCGATCTCGCCGCGCGCCGCCGCGCTAGTCGCGAAATCGAAGACGAACGGCTCGCGCCCCGCCCGTGGCCAGCCGAATGCGATCGGATTGGTGCCGAACACCGGACGCGTCCCGCCCTCGGGGGCGACCCAGGCGTGGCTCGGCGTGAAGGCGAGGGCCGCCAGCCCCTCGTCCGCCAATGCCTCCACCTCCGGCCATAAAGCCGCGAAATGCACCACGTTGTTCAGCGCCAGGGCAGCGATCCCGTGCCGCCGCGCGCGCTCCACCAGCACGGGCAGCCCGCGCTGGAAGGCGAGTTGCGCGAAACCCCCACCCCCGTCGACGCGCACCAGCGCGCCGCGCGGGCTCGACACCTGCGGCACCGCGTCCGGCACCACCACCCCGGCGCGGATGCTGTTCGCCGCCACGAGCAGCCGGTAGATGCCATGGCTGGCGCAGCCGTCACGCTCGCCCGCGACCATCGTCTCCGCAACGGCATCGGCATGGTCCGGTGCCAGCCCCGCCGCGCGCAGCGTGTCGCGCGCCATCGTGCGCAGCTCGTCCAGCGTCATCGTCACGCCGCCGTCCACCGCGTCGTCGGTCACGCCGCGCGTCCCGGCCCGGCGGTGTAGAGACGCACCCCGAACACCGGCCCCGCCGTGCTGCGGTCGTGCGGCACGAAGCGTACGTTTACCGCCGACTTGCCGCGTGTCAGCGCCGCCGGCAGCGGGTATTCGACGTCGAAGAACTTGCCGGGTCGATCGTTGTCGAGATGCTGCGTGGCGATCTTCACATTGTCGACCAGGATGTCGAAATCGCGCGCGCGTTCACCACCCCAGTAGCTCGCCTGGAGCACCAGCGGCCCCGGGCGCACCTTGAGGCTGAATTCCATGAACCCGCCCGAGCGCACGTCGCGCCCCTGCCGTCCGCGATAGGTGACCGGATAGGATTGATCCGATGTCAGCCCGTGGTCGCGTTCGGGCTGCATCTCGCCCAGGAACATCACGTCCACCGACCGGGCGGCGATGTCGCGCATCCGCGCCTGCTCGGCATTGTAGGCGGCTTCCTCCGTCGCCCAGGCGGCGTCGGAGAAGCGCTTGAAATAGACGGCGCTGCGCCGCTGGTACTGGCGATAGAAGGGCACGAAGTCGAGATTGCCGGGGCGCACCACGCCGCTGGTGGTATAGCGTCCCGCAGGCGCATCGGCCACGCGGAACCCGCCCAGCAGGTCCGCGCCCACCAGCGCCGGATCGGCGCGCTCCCACTTCGTCGCGTTCGGACCCAGGTCGGCGGCCAGCACCATCGGCCCGCGCACGATCGCCACCGTGTCGGCATTGCCCGGCGCCGCTTCGACGCGCAGGTCAAGCGGCAGCGCGATCGTCACGCGATCACCCGCCTTCCAGCGCCGGTCGACGATCGCATAGCCGCGCTCGATCCGCGGCGTCACGGGGCGGTCGTTGACACGGATCGTCGCGCGATCCCCCGCCCAGCCGGGAACCCGCAACGCGACGGGGAAGCGCCCTTCCTTCAGCCGGGTGAAGGTGAGTGTCGCTTCCGGCTCGAACGGGTAGCGCGTGTCCAGCGTCACGCTGGCGCGCCGCTTGTCCCAGCTCGCGTCGGCGGGAATGTAGAGGTTAACGTAGAAGCTGCCGTTGTCGCCCTCCCAGAAGATCGATTCACCGTGCTTGGCATGGCTCTCCATGCCCGATCCCACGCAGCACCAGAACGCGTCGTCGTCGGTGGAGGAATAACCGCGCTCGGCGCCTGCCAGCAGTGGCGTCATGTAGGTGAAGCCGCCGGTGGAGGGGTCCTGCGCCGCCATCACATGGTTCAGGTGCGCCCGCTCATAATAATCGAACAGCGCCCCGTCGGGCTGCCACGACCATAGATGCCGCGTCAGCTTCAGCATGTTGTAGGTGTTGCAATGCTCGCAGGTCTGCTCGGTGATATGGTCTGCGATCGTGTCCGGCGCGGAGAAATACTCGCGGTCGGCGTTGCCGCCGATCACGTAGCTGTGGTGGCGCACCACCGTGTCCCAGAAGAAGCCGGCCGCTTTCGCTCGTGCCGGATCGCCCGCCACCTCGTGGATCCGCGCCAGTCCGATCAGCTTGGGCACCTGCGTGTTCGCATGGAAATTGGCCAGCCTGTCCTCGCCGCGCATCAGCGGGTCCAGCACGCGATTGTCGTACAGCAGCCGGGCCATCGCCAGCCAGCGGCGGTCGCCGGTGCGCGCGTACAGCTCGGCGTAGCTCTCGTTCAGCCCGCCATATTCGCACCCCAGCACCTCCTGCACCTGCGCGGGCGTGAGCGCGGCGAACACACGCTCGAAATAGCCGCCGAGTCCCTCCACCACCGCCAGCGCGCGCGCATTGCCCCACGCCTCGTGCACATCGAGCAGTCCGGCGAACAGCTTGTGCACGGTATAGAGCGGCGACCAGGATCCGTTCAGGTCGAACCCGCCCGACCTGATGTCCCCCTTCATGATCTCGGGGAAGATCTCCTCGCCGTCGACGACGGTGCCGTCCGCGCGCTTGCGGCCCAGCGCGCCGACATACCCCGTGCCCCGCTTCGCCTGCGCCGTGGCAAGCTCGTCGACGATATAGTCGGCGCGGCGACGCATCTCCGGGTCGCCCGTCTGCTGCCAGGTGAGCGTCAGCGCGGTGAGATAATGGCCCAGCGTGTGGCCGGCGATCGTGTCGCTTTCCCATCCGCCATAGATGGCGGCCTTCGGCTCCAGCCCTGCATATTTGCGGAAGTTGTGGAGCAGGCGATCGGGCTCCAGCCGATGCAGATATGCGCGGTTCACCTCCACGGCGGTGGCGAAGTCGGAGGGGCGCAGTCGCACCGCGGACAGGGGAAGCGGTCGGGCGCGCGCCGCCCCCGCGGCCCCCGCGGCGCGCACCGCACCTGTCATGAAGGCTGCCGCAGCAGCACCCAGCATGAGATTGCGCCGACTGGTCTGCAACATCGAACCCTCCTTGATATCGTATACGATTAGGAGCATGGGATAGCAGGGTCAACGGGCGATGTGCACTCAGCCAACAGTTACCGATCAATGGCTTACCTGAGGGCTTAAGCGAAAAATACTAGCTATTGGATATAGTATAATATAAATGTGCCGGATGGTTTACCTGTCTAGGCTTTCCGGCATGAAACAGGTGAGAGCGCGATATCGCTGGGAGACGCTGACGACGAGGATCCTCGCCGCCGCCCTTCTGACCTCGCTCGTGACAGTCGGCCATACGGCCCCCGCGATGTCGCGGACCCGATCGCCTGCTCCACCCTCCCGGCCGGTCCTTCCGATCTCCGAACGCTTTGCCCGCGCCGACGCCTATCTTCGCCCGCAGATCGACACGCTGATCGCCAATGCCGACCTTGCGGCGCGGTTCACGAGCGAGGGGGCCGGCGTGATCTACCACATCGGTCATGCGGGAGCGCGGACGGTGATGTATATCGACCTGGCGAGCGGCCGGGCGCACCGCGTGGCCGACGAGCGCCAGATCGCCCGATGGCTGGCGCAGGCGACCCGCGGGGTCGTCGATCCCGTGACGCTCGCGCTGGACGCGATCAACCACGATGCGGCAAGCGATACGCTCAGCTTCGACGTTGCCGGCACACGCTGGACGCTGACCCGTGGCGGGGTTCTGCAACGGGCCGGGCGTGACCCGGCGGATGCGGACGGCTCGCCGTCTCCCGATGGGCGTTACCGCGTGATCGCCCGCGACCTCAACCTGTTCGCGCAGGACGTGAAAACGAGGCGCGAGGTCGCGCTCACCGTCGATCGCACGCGCGAACAGCCGTATGGCCGTGGCATCCCGCCAATGGCCGAGATTCTGAAGCAGGGCACGGAGGAGCCGAAGCTGCCGGTGTCGGTGCGCTGGTCGCCCGACAGCCGCTCGATCGCGACGTGGCGGCTCGACACGCGCGAGGTACCCCGGCTGTCGATCACGCAAGAAATTCCGCCGGACAGCTTCTATCTCCGCAGCTTCCACTACATCTACCCGCTCGCCGGCGCGCCGCGGCTGCCGCAGGCGACGCGCTATGCGGTGAACGTCGAACGGGCGCTGGAAAGCGGCCGAGCGACGCTGGTGCCGCTGGCGATCCCGCCGGAAGCGCTGCTCTACCCCGCCGATCCCGATATCAACTGGCGGAACGGCCGAATCCGCGCGCAGTGGACCGAACGCGGCTACAGGCAACTCGTCGTCTACGACGCCGATCCCGCCACCGGCGCGGCGCGGATCACCGCCCGCGAGGCGGTGAAGCCGGTGGTGACCGTCACGTCCGGCTTCCTGCAACCCGCCCCGGAACTGGGCGGCGTGCTCGCGGTGTCGGAGCGCAGCGGCTGGGCGCAGCTCTACCTCATCCGTCCCGACGATCCCGACGGTAGCATTCCGCTGACGCAGCCCTTCTTCTGGCGCAAGCTGCGCGATTACTTCACCCGCCACCTGCTGGACGAGAAGCCGCCCTCGCCGGCCTTGCCGGGGCCTGCCCCCGTCATCCGCCCCACCGGCACCGTCGTATCCTAGGACCGCCATGCCCTCCATCCGCCTGCTCGCCCCCCCCGCCCTGCTGCTCGCCGGAACCGCCACGGTCGGCGCCACCGTCCCGCTTGCGCAGGACGCCGCCGGGCCGCCCCGGCCCCGCTATCCGCCGATCGCCACCACCGACCACGTCGTCGGCCCGTACCGGGTGGCGCTGCGCCGCGACACGCAGACGCTGGCGCGGCTGTCGCCCGCCGCCGAACCGGGCTTCAGCTTCGTCCCCACCGCGCGCGAACCCGAACGCGCGGGCGACGGCTACAACCACATCGGCGACATCAACCTGCGCGTCCGCGCGCCCGGCGGTGCGTGGCGCGATTTCGCCTCCGCGCACGCGCGCCGTCCGATCCGCGCCTTGCCGGCCGGGAAGGGCGTGATCGCCGCCGCCGACATCACCGCCAGCCTGGGCACGGATGCGCCGGTCGCCGTGGAGCGGCGCTGGGTGAACGATCGCGGCGCGCTGGCGCTGCGCTTCCGCATCGTCAACCGATCAGGCCAGCCGCTGGAGATCGGGGCGCTGGGGCTGCCAATGGTGTTCGACAACATCATCACCGACCGCTCGCTGGAGGAAGCCCACGCGCAGGCGAGCTTTGTCGATCCCTATATCGGTCGCGACGCCGGCTATCTTCAGGTCACGCGCCTGAACGGCCATGGTCCGGCGCTGCTGGTGCTGCCGGAGCGCGGCACTCCGCTGGAGGCCTATGTCCCGCTCAAGAACCCGCGCGAGGAGAAGACCGGATCGATCTTCACCGACCGCAGCCCGCGCGGCCAGACGTCGGAGGGCTTCTACGACTGGACCGTCCATTCCGCAGGCTATGCCGAACGCGAATGGCGCAGGGCCGGCGAGCAGTGGAACGCGCCGACCAGCCGCATCCTGTCGCCGGGCGAAACGCTGGACATCGGCGTCCGGCTGGTCACCGCGCCGTCGATCCGCGCGATCGAACCGACGCTCGCCGCCCACCGCCGCCCAGTGGCGGTGGGCATCCCCGGCTATGTCGTGCCGACCGACCAGCAGGCGACGCTGTTCGGGCGCGCCGCCAGCGCGATCACCGGGATCGAGAGCCACCCCGCCGGCGCGCTGGACGTGGCGCGCGCGGGCATCGTCAGGGGCTGGACCCGCCTGGCCGTCCGCGGCCGCCAATGGGGGCAGGCGCGGCTCACGCTGACCTACGGCAATGGCGAGAAGCAGACGGTCAGCTATTTCGTCACCCAGCCGCTGGAGCAGGTGACGGCGGCGCTCGGCCGCTTCTCCACCACGAAGCAATGGTTCGAGGGCCGGGGCGATCCGTTCGGCCGCTCGCCCGCCATCCTCACCTACGACAACGAGGCCAAGGCGATCGTGACCGCCGAACCGCGCGTCTGGATCGCGGGGATGAGCGACGAGGGCGGCGGCGGAAGCTGGGTCGCCGCGACCATGAAGCAACTCGACAATCCCGATCCGGCCGAGGTGGCGAAGATCGAGCGGCTGGTGACCGAAACCGTCGTCGGCAACCTCCAGGTCGCATCCGGGCCGAAGGCGGGCGCCGTGAAGAAGAGCCTGTTCTTCTACGATCCGGCGAAATTCCCGAACCTCTACCCCGGCGATCCGAAGGACTGGAGCTCGTGGACGTCATGGAGGGAGAAGGACGCCGACGACCTCGGCCGCGCCTACAACTACCCGCATGTCGCGATCGGCCATTGGGTGCTCTATCGCACCGCGCGCAACCATCCCGGGCTGGTGACGCGGCACGACTGGCGCTGGTATCTCGACCATGCCTACCAGACCACCGTCGCGATGATGCGCGATGCGCCCTATTATGCGGAATTCGGGCTGATGGAGGGCGACGTGTTCGTCGACATCCTGAAGGACCTGAAGCGCGAGGGGATGAGCGCGGAAGCCGCCGACATGGAACGGCTGATGAAGGCGCGCGCGGATCACTGGCGCACGCTGCGCTATCCGTTCGGCTCAGAGATGGCGTGGGATTCGACCGGCCAGCCCGAAGTCTACGCCTGGATGCGCTACTTCGGGTTCCAGCCGCAGGCGGACGTCACGCGCGAGGTGATCCTGGGCTATGATCCCGCGATGCCGAGCTGGGGCTACAACGGCAATGCGCGCCGCTATTGGGACTTCCTCTACGGCGGCAAGTATCCGCGGATCGAGCGGCAGGTGCATCACTACGGCTCCGCGCTGAACGCGGTGCCGCTGTTCGACGCCTTCCGCCGGAACCCGGCCGACCTCCATCTGCTGCGCATCGCGTACGGCGGGATGATGGGCGGCATCACCAACATCGACCGGGACGGCTTCTCCTCCGCCGCTTTCCATTCCTGGCCCGACATGATGTCATGGGATCCGTATAGCGGCGACTATGGCATGGGATTCTTCGGCCATGCCTATGCCGCGGCCACCTATCTGGTGAACGACCCGACGTTCGGCTGGCTGGGGTTCGGCGGCGACGTGGCGGAAAACGGCGGCACGGTCACGATCGTGCCGAAGGACGGCGCGCGCGCCCGGCTGTTCGTGGCCCCGGCCGGGCAGTGGATCACGCTGGCGGCGGGCAAGATCGCGCACGCCAGCTACACGCCGGCCAGCGGCCGGATCACGATAACGCTCGACGCCGCCACGCCTTCCACGCCCGCTGCGCGGCTGTTCGTGGACGCCACCACGCCGCGCGCCGCGCCGCTGGTGCCGGAGGGGGGCATGGAGGAACGTGGCGGCTATACCGTTCCGCTCACCGCCACGCCGCGCGTCGTCACGTTGCGGCCACGCTGATGCGCCGGCCGGTCGGCATGTTGCTGCTGCTGCTGCCGGCGATCGCGGCCGGGATCGCCGCATCTCCGGCGCGGGCGTCGTGCGTCGCCGGCCGCTGGATCGCCTCGCCCGACCTGGCCCGCGCGAACGCGGACGATCCGGCACGGCCGGTGCGCTTCGAAACCGCGCATCTGACGTTCCGCCGGGCCGGCGACGCGACGACGCGCGCCGATGCGGAGGCGGCGGGCGCCTATCTGGAATATGTCTGGGGCGAGTTCATCGGCCGGCCCGGCTTTCCCTAGCCCGATTGCGCCAGCACCGCCAAGACCACGGCCAATATCGTCATCAATCCCGGCTTCGGCCTCACGGGCGGCGTCGACGAGCAGGGGCGGATCGGAATGTGGATCGGGCCGGGCGGATTGCGCGACGGCTTCGGGCTGGCACATGAGCTGACCCACGCGCTCCGGGGGGCCACCGGGTCGTTCCGCGACACGCCCTTCGCCGGGTAGCTGTGGGAAAGCCATGCCAACTGGATGACGACGCAATTGCCACAGCGAGGCGCGCTCTTCGTTCTCGTGAACGGCCATCCCGCAGCCGTTGACGCGTGGCGGAGGTTGCCCCGCCCCCACGCTACGCGGAAACCGCGCTGGCGCCGGGCGGGCGCCACCGGCATGGAGCGGTGTCCGGCCGGGCAACCGGCGCGCGCGGTGATCGTTGAACGACGAGACGCGCCGCCAGCGGCCGCCCGCTGTCAGCCGAGGATGACGATATGACCGATTACCGCAAGACCGATGAGGCGATCGCCCGCCTGACTCCCGAACAATTCCATGTCACGCAGCGCAGCGGCACCGAACGTCCGGGCACCGGCGAATATCTGGGCAACAAGCGTGCCGGCATCTATGTCGACATCGTATCCGGCGAGCCGCTGTTCGCGTCCACCGACAAATATGAATCGCATTGCGGCTGGCCGAGCTTCACGCGACCGATCGACGCGGCCCGCGTCAACGAGCTGCCCGACGCGACGCATGGCATGATCCGCACCGAAGTGCGTTCGGCCGGCGCCGACAGCCATCTGGGCCATGTCTTCGAGGATGGTCCGCGCGACCGCGGCGGGCTGCGCTATTGCATCAACTCCGCGGCGCTGCGCTTCGTGCCGCGCGCGGAGATGGAGGCCCAGGGCTATGGCGCCTATCTCGATCAGGTCGAGGATGTCGACGGAGATCCCGGACGGGCTTGACCGGCGATCGGCGACCCGCTTTCACGCCATGGATGAGTGACGGAGACGACCGCGCGCGACAGCGTGCCGAAGACCGCGAACGGCGGGCGCGCGAGCGCGTCGCCGCTGCGGTCGCCCGAACCGAGCAGCGCGCCGCGCAGCGGGAGGTGGCGACGCGCGAGCGGGAGGCCGCGCGCCTGCTGCGCCGGCAGGAGGACGAGCAACGCCGCGCCGCGCTGGCGGCGGAGCGCGTCGAACGCCCGCGGCGGCGCAGCAGCGGCGCACTGGCGCGCACCGGCGAGAAACCGATCGAGCGGGACACGCGCCATTACACCACCAGCGTCGATCCGGTGCGCCTGCGCACGCTGGCGGCGCGCGGCGCGAACCCCGACGCGCTCGCCGCGGTGTTCGGCATCACCGTCGCCCAGGTCGAGGCGATATTGGCCGACGACGCATGAACGACAGCGACGCGCGCCATAACGAGCGCATGCGCCGCGTACAGGCGGCGCGGCGCACGATGATGGCGAGCAAGACCGTCGAGAAGGGCTTGCTGATCGTCCACACCGGCGCGGGCAAGGGCAAGTCGACCGCCGCATTCGGCATGGCGGTGCGCGCGATGGCCATAGGATGAAGGTCGGCGTGGTGCAGTTCGTGAAGGGCGCGATGGCGACCGGCGAGAAGGCGATCTTCGACGCCTTTCCCGACCTGATCGACTTCCGCCCGATGGGCGAAGGCTTCACCTGGGATACGCAGGACCGCGCGCGCGACGTGGCGGTGGCGCGCACCGCCTGGGCGGAGGTCCGCCGGATGCTCGCCGATCCCGCCTATGCGATGGTGATCGCCGACGAGCTGAACATCGTGCTGCGCTACGATTACCTCCCGGTCGACGAGGTGGTGGCGGCGGCGGCGGCGCGTCCGCCGATGACTCATTTGGTCGTCACCGGCCGCAACGCGCCCGACGCGCTGATCGCCGCCGCCGATCTGGTCACGGAGATGACGCAGGTGAAACACCCGTTCCGCGGCGGCGTGAAGGCGCAGGCTGGCGTGGAGTTCTGATCGCCCCGCTTCCGATCGGACCTGCCCGATCGAGCCGCCCCGTTGACCCCCCGCCTGCGCGCGGCTAGGGCGCGCGGCGCGACAGGTTCCCCCTGACCGGGGATCAAAAGGGAACGGGTGAACCCCGGCTGCCCCTGCAACTGTAAGCGGCGAGCCATCGCGCCACATGCCATTGGGCCGGACACGGTCTGAGAAGGCGGCGCGAACCGGCGGCGACCCGTGAGCCAGGAGACCTGCCTGCCGCGATCGTCCTTCGCTCGGCCAGGGTGCGCCGAACGGACGGGGATGACCGCGCCGGGAACATCCGGGCGGCCCAACCCAGCGTGACGATATCACCGCCGTGCGCGGTCGACGACGTGGACGGGCGCTGCGCCCTTCCCCGGCGGCGACAGCGCCCGTTCTCGTTCGTCCGGGGGAATACACCGCCATGTCGTTCCGTTTCGCCTGCCTCTCGCTCCTGCTCTCCTCCACCGCCGCGCTGGCGCAGGAGGCGCCGCGCCCCGACGCCGCCGCCCCCGCCGACAGCGCCGACGTCATCGTCTCGGCCAATCGCGCGCCGATCGACAGCGACCGCGTGGTCGCGTCGGTCACCGTGCTCGACAAGGCGGCGATCGACCGCAACGCGGACCTGTCGGTCGCCGACCTGCTGCTGCGCACGCCCGGCGTGTCGCTGTCGCGCAACGGCGGCTACGGCACGACCACCTCGCTGCGCATCCGGGGAGCGGAAAGCGACCAGACCGTGGTGGTGATCGACGGGGTGAAGATCAACGATCCGTCGTCGCCCGGCGGCGGCTTCAACTTCGCCAACCTGCTGACCGGCGACGCCGCGCGGATCGAGGTGCTGCGCGGGCCGCAGTCGATCCTGTGGGGCAGCCAGGCGATCGGCGGCGTCGTCAACGTCGTCACCCCGCTGCCGACCGACGGGCTGGAAGGCAGCTTCGACGTGGAGGCGGGTTCGCGCGACACGGTCAGTGCGCGTGCCGCGCTGGGCGGCGCCACCGGGCCGCTGGCGTGGCGTGTGGGCGCGCAGACCTTCACCACCGACGGCATCTCCGCGCTGTCGGCGGGCAGCGAGCGCGACGGCTACACCAACCGCAACGTGCAGGGTCGCGCGGTGCTGACGCTGGCGCCGGGCGTCAGCGCCGACGTGCGCGGCTATTATTCGGACGGCCGCAACGACTTCGACGGCTTCAGCGGCGACACGCCCGAATATGGCCGCACGCGCGAGTTCGTCGGCTATGCCGGGCTGAACGTCGACCTGTTCGACGCGCGGCTGCGCAACCGCTTCGCTTATGGCTACACCGACACCGACCGCGACAATTACAATCCCGCGCAGGCCGGACAGCCGCAGACCTTCGACGCGCTCGGCCGCAACCACCGCCTGGAATATCAGGGCACGCTGGCGATCGTACAGGGTGCCGACGCGGTGTTCGGCGTGGAGAATGAGGTAAGCCGCTTCAGCACCGCGTCCTCCGACTTCTCGCCGCCCTATGCGCTGGGTACCCCCTCGCGCGGCCGTGCGGAGATCACCAGCTTCTACGGCCAGCTCAACCTGACGCCGCTCGCCGGGCTGACGCTGAATGGCGGCGTGCGCCACGACGACCACAGCCGCTTCGGCGCGCAGACGCTGTTCGCGGGCGGCGCGAGCTGGGCGCTGCCGACCGGCACGGTGCTGCGCGCCAGCTACAGCGAGGGGTTCAAGGCGCCGACGCTGTACCAGTTGTTCTCCGAATACGGGAACCGCGCGCTGAACCCCGAACGGGCGAAGGGCTGGGAAGCCGGCGCGGAGCAGCGCCTGCTGGACGGCCGCTTCACCGTCGGCGGCAGCTATTTCGAGCGGCGGACGCGCGACCAGATCGTCTATACCGGGTGCAGCACCGGCTCGACCGATCCGCTCTGCTTCGTGCCGGGTTCGACCACGGAGCAGCGTTTCGGCTATTACCAGAACGTCGCGCGCGCCTTCGCGCGCGGCGTCGAGGCGGTGGCCAGCGCGCGGGTGACCGAGCATCTGCTGGTCGACGGCAATTACAGCTGGATCGTATCGGAGGATCGCTCGCCGGGCACGCGCTTCGGCAACTGGCTGCCGCGCCGCCCGCGCAACACCGCGAACCTGTCGGCCAGCTACAGCTTCGCCGGGGAGGGATCGGTCGGTGTCGCGGCGCGCTGGTCGGGCAGCTCGTTCGACGATGCGGCGAACCGCACGCGGTTGAACGCCTACACCCTGGTCGACCTGCGCGGCGAGCTGCCGCTGTCGCCCGAGGTGCGGCTGTTCGCGCGGGTCGAAAATCTGTTCGACGAGGAGTATCAGACCGTCGCACGCTACGGGACGCTGGGTCGCAGCGTCTATGCGGGTCTGCGCGGGCGCTTCTGATCCGCAGCCAGGGAGACGGCCTGATGAACCCCACCCGGACGATCCGCCGCGCGGCGATCGCATGACGCTGGTCCCGGTCGCTGACGGACCCGCGGTGGTGGCGTGCAACAATTGCCGTCTGTCCCCCGCCGCGCGTGACGATGCGCACGGCCGCCGCGGCGGGGCATTGCTGGTCGAGGCGCTGCGCGCGGTGCAGGCGTCCGACCCGGCCTATGCCGGCATCGCGGTGCAGGACATGGCGTGCCTGTTCGCGTGCGACGCGCATTGCACGGTGCACCTGCGCGCGCCCGGCAAGATCGGCTATATCCTGGGTCGCTTCGCCCCCGATGCCACGGCGGCGCGCGCGATCCTCGACTTCATGCGCCATTATGCGGACAGCGCCGAGGGGCAGGTGCCGTACCGCGACTGGCCCGAGGGCGTGAAGGGCCATTTCATCGTCCGCCTGCCGCCGGCCGGACACATCGTAGCGTGACGCGCTTCGCATCGGTGGCGGCGTTCGACGCCGCGCTCGCCGATCTGCCCGCGCCGGACATGACCGCGCGCGCGGCGGCGGCGGCGCGGCAGGCGCGGCTCACCAAGCCGCACGGATCGCTCGGGCGGCTGGAGGAAATCGCGCTGTTCATGGCCGGGTGGCAGGGGCGCGCCCGGCCGCGCATCGACGCCGGGCGCGTGGTGGTGTTCGCGGGCAACCACGGCGTCGCGGCGCGCGGCGTCAGCGCCTATCCCGCCGACGTCACCGCGCAGATGGTCGCCAATTTCATGAACGGCGGCGCGGCGATCAACGCGCTCGCCGGCGCGGCCGGGCTGTCGCTAGCGGTGGTGCCGCTGGCGCTCGACCGGCCGACCGGCGACATCACGCGCGCGCCGGCGATGGGCGAGGCGGAATGCCTGGACGCGCTGAACGCCGGCGCGGCAGCCGTGACGCCGGGGCTGGATCTGCTGGTGCCCGGCGACATGGGGATCGGCAACACCACCCCGGCGGCGGCGCTGTGCGCGGCCAGCTTCGGCGGCGATGCGGCGGCATGGGTCGGGCCGGGCACCGGCGTCACCGGCGCGGCGCTGGCCGCGAAGGTGGCGGCGGTGAACGCGGCGCTTGCGCTGCACCGCGATGCCGTCACCCCGTTCGAGCGGCTGCGGCGGCTGGGCGGGCGCGAGATCGCGGCGATCGCCGGCGCGGTGCTGGCGGCGCGGCACGCGCGCGTGCCGGTGCTGCTCGACGGCTTCATCGCCGGCGCGGCGCTGGCGCCGCTGGCGGCGGCGCGGCCGGCGGTGCTCGACCATGTCCTTGCGGGTCATTGCTCGGCCGAGCCGGGGCATGCGCGGTTGCTGGACCGCTTCGGTCTGGCGCCGCTGCTGACGCTCGGCATGCGGCTGGGCGAAGGCAGCGGTGCGGCGTTGGCCGCCGGGATCGTGCGCGCGGCGCTCGCCGCGCACGACGGCATGGCGACCTTCGACGAAGCGGGCGTGTCGGCGGCGTGAGCGCCGTGCGGATCGTGCACCTGATGCGGCACGGCACGCCGGTGCTGGCGGGCCGGCTGCTCGGGCGCACCGATTGCGACGCGACGCCGGCGGGGGTGGACGCGTGCCGCCGTGCCGCCGCCGCCTGCGCGGCGCGGCACGTCGCCTGTTCCGACCTGCGGCGCGCCACGATGTGCGCGGCCGCGATCACGCCGGCGTTCCGCAGCGACGCCGCGTGGCGCGAACTCGATTTCGGCGCATGGGACGGCTGCGATCCCGCGACGCTCGATCCCGAGGCGCTGGCGGCGTTCTGGCGCGACCCGGAGGGCTGCGCGCCGCCGGGCGGCGAACGCTGGTCCGCGCTGGTGGCGCGGGTCGACGCCGCCGTGCGCGCCGTGGCTTCCGACACGCTGGTCGTCACGCACGCCGGCGCGATCCGCGCCGCGCTGGCGGGGGCGTGCGGGTTCGACGCACGGCAGGTATGGGCGTTCGACCTCCCCTATGCCACCACGGTCTCGTTGCGGTTATGGGACGATGGCGCACAGATCGTGCGGCTGGCGCCATGAAACGGCTGCTGATCGCGATCGGCTTCCTGACGCGGCTGCCGGTGCCGCGCGTCGACGGCGACGCGGCGGACGTGGCGGCGGCGATCCGCTGGTATCCGGTCGCGGGGGTGATCGTCGGGCTGGCGGTGGCGGGCGCGGGGTGGCTGGGCCTGGAGTGGCCGGGCGCCGCGCGCGATCCGTGGCTGGGCGCGCTGGCGGCCCTGGTCGCATGGGTCGCGGTCACCGGCGCGCTGCATCTGGACGGGCTGGCCGACGTCGCGGACGGGGTCGGCGCGGCGCATGGCGACCGCGCGCGCATGCTGGCGGTGATGCGCGATCCGCAGGTCGGCAGCTTCGGCGTGGTGGCGATCGGCGTGCAGTTGCTGGCGAAGCTGGTGCTGCTGCACGCGCTGGCCGGCGACTGGCGGGTCGCGGCGGTGCCGTTCGCCGCCCGCATCGCGCCACTGGCATGGGCGCGCTGGCTCGCGCCGCTCGGCGACGGGCTGGGCGCGCGGGTCGCAGCGGCGGTGCGGCGGCGCGATGTGCTCGGCTGGGGCGCGGTGCTGGCCGGCGGATGCGTGCTGGTGCCGCCGCTGGTCGCCGCCCCGCTGCTGGCGCTCGTCGCCGCGCCATGGTTTCGCGCGCGGTTGGGCGGCGTCAACGGCGACGCGCATGGCGCGGGGATCGAGGTGATCGAAACCGGACTGCTGCTGGCGCTGGTGGCGGCGGGTTAGGCGCCCGTCCGCGCGGTTCGCGACAGATCGAGCAATGCGTCCAGATCCATGTGCCGCTCCAGCGCGGCCGCGATCGCATCCAGCGCCGCGTCGATCGACGCGCGATGATCCGGCCCAGCCGCCACCACGCCCAGCCATGCGGCCCGCTGTTCCGCCAGCGCGAACAGGCCGTGGACATAGGTGCCCGCGACCAGCCCGTCGCCGCTGGTCGCCCCGTCGCGGCGCCCGTCATCGAAGCACGCGACCGGACGCGCGGTGTCCGCGCCGTGGGTGCGTCCCAGGTGCATCTCATACCCCGCCACCCGCGCGCCGCGCGCGGTGCCGCGCATCTCGACCAGCGCCTTGTCGCCGCCCAGCACCGTATCGACGTCGAGCAGCCCCAGCCCCGCGACGTGCGCGGGTGGCCCCTCCACGCCGTGCGGATCGGCGACCGAGCGGCCGAGCATCTGATAGCCGCCGCACAGCCCCAGCACCGCGCCGCCGCGGCGATGGTGCGCGCGAATGTCGATGTCCCAGCCCTGTTCGCGCACGAAGGCGAGGTCAGCGATCGTCGCCTTGGACCCGGGCAACACGACCAGCGCCGCCTCGGCCGGGATCGGGTGGCCCGGCGGGATCATCCGCACCTCGACACCGGGTTCCAGCCGCAACGGGTCGAGATCGTCGAAATTGGCGATGTGGCGCGTGATCGGGCAGGCGACGAGCAACCGTCCGCCCCCTGGCGCGACCGGCGCTTGCAGCACCACCGCGTCCTCGCTGGGCAGCCGCGCCGCCTCCGCCAGCCACGGCACTACGCCGAGGCCGCGCCAGCCGGTCCGCGCGGCGATCGCGCGATAGCCGTCGTCGAACAGCGCCGGGTCGCCGCGAAAGCGGTTGACGACGAAGCCGTGGATCATCGCCGCATCGTCGGGATCGAGCACCGCGCGCGTGCCGACCAGCGACGCGATCACCCCGCCGCGGTCGATATCGCCGACCAGCACCACCGGCACCCCGGCGGCGCGCGCGAAGCCCATGTTGGCGATGTCGCCGGCGCGCAGGTTGATCTCGGCCGGGGAGCCGGCGCCCTCGACCAGCACCAGATCGGCCTGCGCACTCAGACGGCGATAGCTCGCCAGCACCTCGGCGAGCAGCCCGTCGCGCCCGTCGCGCCAGTTTGCCGCCGCCAGCGTGCCGCGCACCCGCCCGCGCACCACCAGTTGCGAGCTGCGGTCCGACTGCGGCTTCAGCAGTACCGGGTTCATGTCGACGTGCGGGGCGACGCGCGCCGCGATCGCCTGCGTCGCCTGCGCGCGGCCGATCTCGCCCCCATCGGCGGTGACCGCGGCGTTGGTGGACATGTTCTGCGGCTTGAACGGCCGCACCGTCAGCCCGCGGTTGGCGAAGGCGCGGCACAGCCCGGCGACCAGCACCGACTTGCCGACGTCGGAGCCGGTTCCCTGCAGCATCAGCGCACCCATGCGACCGCTCCTGCCACGATCCACAGCAAGGCGCACGCGCGGCGATAGACGGTAAGCGCGCGGCGGATATCGCACGCGGTCAGCTCGCTGCGCCCGCTGCCGATCCACGGCTTGGCGGCGACGACGCCGTCATAGGCGATCGGCCCGGCGAGCCGCACGTCCAGCGCGCCCGCCATCGCCGCCTCGGTCCAGCCGGCATTGGGCGAGGCGTGCGCGCGCGCGTCGCGCCACATGATCCGCCACCCGCCACCCCCGGCGACGCACAGCAACACCGCGCCGATCCGCGCCGGCGCCAGATTGGCGAGATCGTCGCCGCGCGCCGCCGCCCAGCCGAACGCGCGCCAGCGTGGCTCGCGGTGGCCGATCAGGCTGTCAGCGGTGTTGATCGCCTTATAGGCCCACAGGCCGGGCAGTCCGCCGAGCAGCAGCCAGAACAATGGCGCGGCGATCCCGTCGCAGAAGCTCTCCGCCAGGCTCTCGATCGCGGCGCGCGCCACGCCGGCCTCGTCCAGCGCGGCGGTGTCGCGGCCGACGATCATCGCGACGGCGGCGCGCGCGGCGGGCAGGTCGCCGCGTTCCAATGCGGTCGCGACCGGGCGGACATGATCGTCGAGGCTGCGCTGCGCCAGCCCGGGCCAGGCGAGCAGCGCGACACCCGGCCAGCCGAGCGGCCGGGCGACCTGTGCGGCGATCGCTGCCGCACCAGCCGCGCCCGCGACCACCGTCGCGACCGTGACGATGCCGAGCAGGCGACGCGGCCGGCCGGGATGGTTCCAGCGCGCCTCCAGCGCATGGATCGCACGCGCGAAGCCGCCGACCGGATGCCCGACCCGCGCATGGAGCCACGCCGGCCAGCCCAGCGCGGCGTCGATCGCGAGCGCGGCGAGCGCGACGGGTTCGGTCATTCCGCGTCATCACGGCGCGACGGGTCGCGAAAGGACGACAGCGCGGCGGCGAGTCGTGCGAATCCGCTTCCCGGCAGGCCGAGGCGCAGCCAGTGCGGATGATCCTCGAACGGGCGCGTCAGGATGCCGGCGCCGGCCAGATGCGCGAACAGCGCGGCGGCCCGCTCCGTCTCGACCAGCCGGAACAGAGGGCACGCGCCGCGCGGCGCAAGGCCGTGTGCGCGCAGCAACGCATCCAGCGCGTCGCGCTCCGCGGCGAGCCGCGCGCGCGTCGCCGCCGCCCAGCCGGCGTCCCGGCAGGCGGCGGTGCCGAGCGCCAGCGCGGTGGCGGACACCGGCCAGCTTCCCAGCACCGCTGCGATCGGCGCGACCAGTGCCGGCGCGCCGCACGCAAAGCCGAGCCGCACTCCGGCCAGCCCGTAGAACTTGCCGAACGACCGCAACACCAGCACCGGATCGCCGTCGCGCAGCAATGGCAGGATGCTGGCGCCGTCCAGCGCATCGGCGAACGCTTCGTCCACCACCAGCACGCCGCCGCGCGCCGCCGCGCGCCGTGCGAGCGCCAGCAGCCGATCCGGCAGCAGCAGCCGGCCGTCGGGATTGTTGGGATTGGCGAGCAGCAGCGTGCCGCCCTGCCCGGCCGCTTCCTCGATCCCGTGCGCCGCGATGCACGTCGCGCCCGGCAATGCGTCGCGATGCGTGCGATAGCACGG
This sequence comes from Sphingomonas taxi, assembly GCA_003243195.1. Classification (GTDB taxonomy): domain Bacteria; phylum Pseudomonadota; class Alphaproteobacteria; order Sphingomonadales; family Sphingomonadaceae; genus Sphingomonas; species Sphingomonas taxi_B. Next base: position 191,854 of record QFQI01000001.1, read on the forward strand.
CGTGACGACATGCCACGGGCGCGGCAGGTTCATGTACGCCAGCAGCCGCAAGGCGATCTCGCTGCCCGGTGTCGCGGCGACCGCCGCGACCGTGCCGAACGCCGCCGCGGCGGCGTCCTCCAGCGCCCGCAGCGCGTCCGGCGACGGCAGGCGGTGGAGATCCTCGTCAACCGGCGCGGGCGGCCGCCACGGATGCGGATTGATGCCGGTCGACAGGTCGAGCCACGGACGCGGCGCATCGGGGAAATGGTGTTCGGCATCCGCGATGCGGCCGCCGTGGAAGGTGAGGTCGCGCAACATGGAGCCTCGACTTGCGGGATGGCGCTGTCCATCACCCTTTGCGTGGACGCAGGCAAGGGGCGAGCGTGACGGACGACGGATGGCGCAGCGTGCTGGTGCTGGGTGGCGCGCGATCGGGCAAGAGCCGGCGCGCGCAGGCCCTGGCCGAAGGCTGCGGCGCGGCGACGCGGCTGTTCGTCGCCACCGCACAGGCGTTCGATGACGAAATGGCGGCGCGGATCGCGCGGCACCGCGCCGATCGCGACGGCGGATGGCGGACCGTGGAGGCGCCGCTCGACCTGCCCGCCGCGATGCGCGCGCACGACGCGGCGGACGCGGTGCTGCTGGTCGATTGCCTCACCTTGTGGACATCCAACCTGCTGCTCGGCGACCATGACGTCGACGCGGCGACCGATGCGCTGCTCGCCGCGCTGGCCGGGGCACGCGCGCGGGTGGTGCTGGTGTCCAACGAGGTCGGCTGGGGAATCGTGCCCGACAATGCGCTGGCGCGGCGCTTCCGCGACGTGGCCGGGCGGGTCAACCAGCGCGTCGCCGCGGCGGCGGACCGGGTGGAGCTGGTCGTCGCTGGCCTGCCTATGATGCTGAAATGAGGGGCATTGACAAGCATCCGCCCGGCGCGGCAGCCTGACCGGCGCCCGGCGGGAGAGGTGAGGATGGTCGTCGCACGAAGGACATTGCTCGCCGCCGCGCCGCTGCTGATGGCCGGGGGCGCCTGCGGGCAGGGGCAGCGCCGGCTGGGTTATGCGATCGTCGGACTGGGCGGCTACGGCTTGGGGCGGATCATCCCCGAATTCGCGCATTGCACGCGCAGCCGGCTGGCGGCGGTGGTCAGCGGCGATGCGGCCAAGGCCAGGAAGGTCGCCGCGCAGCACGGCCTGCCGGACGGCGCGATCTATTCATATGAGACGTTCGACCGCATCCGCGACAATCCCGATGTCGACATCGTCTACGTCTGCCTGCCCAACGCGATGCACGCGGAATATACGATCCGCGCGGCGAAGGCGGGCAAGCATGTGATGTGCGAGAAGCCGATGGCCGTCTCCGTCGCGGAATGCGAGGCGATGATCGCGGCGTGCAAGGCGGCGAACCGCAAGCTGATGATCGGCTATCGCTGCCACTTCGAGGCCACGAACATCGCGGCGATGCGGCTGGCGCGGAGCGAGGCGATGGGGCGGATCCGCTACGTGCGCTCCGAACATGGCTTCAACGCCGGCGATCCGAACGCGTGGCGGCTGAAGCGCGCGCTGTCGGGCGGCGGATCGCTGATGGACATGGGCATCTACAGCCTGCAGGCGGCGCGCTACATGACCGGCGAGGAGCCGGTGGCGGTGACGGCACGCGAATCCACCGACCGCACCGATCCGCGCTTCCGCGAGGTGGAGGACATGATCGACTGGACGCTGGAATTTCCCTCCGGCGCGATCGCCAGTTGCCAGTCGATGTATTCCGCCAACCAGAACCACATCCTGCTGATGGGCAGCACGGGACGCGTCGAGCTGGAGCCGGCGACGCGCTATGACGGCAACCGGCTGTGGACGGGGCGCGACGGGCGCGAGCAGGAGGTGTCGCCGCCTCCGGGGCCGGGCAGGACGCAGTTCGCGGGGCAGCTCGACCATCTCGCCGCATGCGTGCTGGACGGTCGCGAACCGATCGTCGCGGGTGAGGAAGGTCTGCGCGACATGCGGATCGTGGAGGCGATCTACCGCTCGGCGCGGGAGGGCCGGACGGTGCGGCTGGCGTGATCCCCATCGCGCTCACGGCAGCAGGAACGTCCCCTCGATCGTCGTGACGCACGCGCCGCGCAGCACGACGCGCTCGCCCTCCAGCCGGCACCCGATCCGCCCGCCGCGCGCGCTCGCCTGATAGGCGGAGAAGGCGTCGCGGCCGAGTCGTTCCGCCCAGTACGGCACCGTCACGCAATGCGCGGAGCCGGTCACCGGATCCTCGGGAATGCCGAACGCCGGCGTGAAGGCGCGGCTGATGATGTCGCTGTCGTCGCCGGGGGCGGTGACGATGACCAGCAACCGGCCCGCCTCGGCCAGCGCGCGCTGGTCGGGCGCGCAGGCCCGCACCGCCGCCGCATCGCGCAGCACCACCACCGCATAGCCACCGTCACGCCACAGGGTTTCCACCGCCTCCACGCCCAGCGCCGCGACGACCGCCGGCAGCGGCCGGGGCGCGGGCTTCCACGCGGGCAGCGCCATCGCATAGCCTCCGCCGTCGCGCGTCACCTCCAGCACGCCGGCCTGCCGTGTACGGAAACGGACCCGCTCGCAGTCGGGATCGGACGACAACACGACATGGCCGCTCGCCAGCGTGGCGTGGCCGCACAGCGCGATCTCCGCGGTGGGGGTGAACCAGCGCAGCTCGTGATCCGCCGCGCCGCTGGCGTCCGGGATCAGGAACGCGGTTTCGGACAGGTTGTTCTCCGCCGCGATCGCCAGCAGCGTCGCATCGTCCAGCCATGCCGCCAGCGGCATCACCGCGGCCGGATTGCCCGCGAACGGCGCGTCGGCGAAGGCGTCGACCTGGGTGAAGGGGATGCGCATGGGGATGTCCCTGAATCGTGGGCGAAAAGGCGGAAATCTCGATCGTCATCCCGCGCGTCGGCCGGACGGGGAAACACGCCGGACGGGATGCGCGTCGACCCGGCTACAGCCGCTTGGAGAACCAGTGCGGCAGCGCATCGGCCTCCACCAGCGGGTTGTCGGTATCGACATGCCCCTCGGGATCGAGGTGGATCAGCGTTTCCACCCGCGGAAATGTCTCGCGCAGCGCGATCTCCACCCGCTCGACGATGTCGTGCGCGCGCCGCACCGTCAGCTCGGGGTCGACCTCCAGGTGGAACTGCGCGAAATCGTGGCTGCCGGCGCGGCGCGTGCGGAAATCGTGGATGCCGCGGATGCCGGGCTGGCGCGCGGCGACCTCCATGAAGGCGGCGCGCTGCGCCTCCGGCCATTCCTTGTCCATCAGCATGTCGATCGCCTGGCTCGACGCCTGGAACGCTCCCCATGCCAGCCACAAGGCGATGGCGATGCCGAACACCGGGTCGGCGCCCGACAGGCCGGCATATTGGTCCAGCGCCAGCGCGGCGATGACCGCGACGTTCAGCAGCATGTCCGACTGGTAATGGACGTTGTCGGCCAGGATCGCGACCGATCCGGTCTTGCGGATGATGCTGCGCTGATAGGCGAGCAGCGCGAAGGTGGCGACGATCGCCAGCACCGAGACGCCGATGCCCAGCCCGGCATCCTCGTTGATCGCCGGCTCCGAAAAGCGGCGGATCGCCTGCACCGCGATGCCGATCGCGGAGGCGGTGATGAGCACGACCTGGAACAGCGCCGCCAGCGCCTCCGCCTTGCCGTGGCCGAAGCGATGGTCGTGATCGGCGGGCTCGGCGGCCAGCTTCACCCCGTATAGCGTGACGAGGCTCGCGAGGAGGTCCAGCCCGGTGTCGGCCAGGCTGCCCAGCATCGCCACCGATCCGGTGTGCCACGCGGCATAGGCCTTCACGACCAGCAGCGTGCAGGCCATCGCGACGCTGGCCAGCGCGGCGCGCATCGCCAGCGGCACGACGCGGCGGCGTTCGTCCTGCGTCACGGGAACAGCAATCCTTCGTTCCACCCGTCGCCGGCGCGGGTGAACAGCCGGCGCTCATGGAGACGGTGCGCGCGATCCTGCCAGAACTCGATCCGTTCGGGCACGACGCGGTAACCGCCCCAATGCGGCGGCCGGGGCACATCCCGCCCCTCGAAGCGTGCCTTCACCTCCTCGAACCGCCGCTCGAACGTGGCGCGATCGTCCAGCGGGCGCGACTGGTCCGACGCCCATGCGCCGAGTTGCGAGTCGCGCCCGCGCCGGGCGAAATAGGCGTCGCTTTCCGCATCGCTGGCCAGCGTGACCGCCCCTTCCACGCGCACCTGCCGCCGCAGCGATTTCCAGTGAAAAAGCAGCGCGGCATGCGCGTTGGCGGCAATGTCGCCGGCCTTGCGGCTGCCGCGGTTGGTGTAGAAGACGAAACCGTCGCGGCCATGCCCCTTCAGCAGCACCATGCGCAGCGACGGACGCCCGGCGGCATCGGCGGTGGCGAGCGCCATCGCATTGGGATCGTTGGGCTCGCCGGCCTGCGCCTCGGCGAACCATGTCTCGAACAGCGCGAAGGGATCGTCGGCCATGCCGCGTCCTTACTGCGATCCGGCGGGCGCGTCATCATTGTCGTGACAAACGGTATCGCTTATTATCACCATCGGAGGCAGGTCATGGCAAGCAGCGTAAAACTGGGCGAGCGGCTGGAACGCTATGTTGACGAGCTTGTCGAGAAAGGCCGGTATGGCTCGCGCAGCGAGGTGCTGCGCGAGGGCGTGCGACTGATCCACGAGCGCGAATCGTGGCTGGACATGGTGAATGCCAAAATTGAGCTCGGGCTGGCCGATGTCGACGACGGGCGCGTGCATACACCCGAGGAGGTTCGCGCCGAGGTACGACGCCGTATCCTGTCCCGCGCGTGAAGGTGGTCATCTCGTCCCGTGCGCGGGACGATCTGGATCAGATCGCGGCGTGGATCGCGCGCGATCACCCGGAACGCGCCGTCAGCCATAACGACGAACTCGTGGACGCATGTATCGCGCTCGGCGACTATCCACGTGTCTATCCGCGCTGGCCACATCATTCCGCACGGGAGATCCGGCGGGTCAATCACAATGACCATGTAATCTTCTACGAGGTTCGGGCGACTGACGTTCACGTGCTGACGATCGTGCACGGCGCTCGCAACCTGACGCCATTGACCGACGCGTTGTGACGACGGGGAACCCCGCGCGCGCCGGATGATTGAATCGCCCTCGCAACAAGGGGCGGAACCGATGGCGGCGCGGGCATATTGGCAGGGGCAGATCAGGCTGGCGCTGGTGTCGATCCCGGTGGAAATCTACTCCGCGACCAAGTCGGGGGCGCAGATCGCCTTTCACCAGATCCACGAACCCTCCGGCCAGCGCATCAAATATGAGAAGGTCGCGCCCGGCGTCGGTCCGGTCGATGTCGACGAGATCATGAAGGGGTTCGAGATCGAGAAGGGCGAATACGTCCTGCTCGAACAGGACGAAATCGACGCGGTGAAGCTGGAATCGAAGAAGACGCTGGAGCTGACGCACTTCGTCGACGCGCACGAGATCGACGTCCTGTATTACGAGAAGCCCTATTTCGTCGTCCCCGCCGACGACCTTGCCGAGGAAGCGTTCATCGTGCTGCGCGAGGCGCTGCGGCGGACCCGGAAGGTCGGGCTGGGGCAGTTGGCGATGCGCGGGCGCGAATATGTCGTCAGCCTGAAGCCGTGCGGGCGCGGCATGGTGCTGGAAACGCTGCGCTACGCCGACGAGGTGCACAAGGCGCAGGGGTATTTCCGCGACATCCCGGACGACCAGCCCGACGCCGACCTGCTCGACCTGGCCGAAGCGCTGATCGAGAAGAAGGCGGCCGCATTCGATCCGTCCGAATTCCACGACCGCTATGTCGACGCGCTGAAAGGGCTGATCGAGCGCAAGCGCAAGGCCCGGGGCGGCAAGATCATCGAGGACAAGGGCGACGAGGGTGGCCGGTCTGCCTCCAACGTCGTCGACCTGATGGCGGCGCTCAGGAAGTCGATGGAGAAACCGGGCGGCGCGGCGACGCCGAAACCGGCGACGAAGAAGGCGCCGGCGAAGAAGGCGCCGGCAAAGAAGCCGGCAGCGGGGACCGCCGCGAAGGCGAGCGATACCGGAACACCGGCCAAGCGCGCACCGGCGAAGAAGCGTGCCTGACCGCGATCCGCTCGCGCGCTACAACGCCAGGCGCGACTTCGCGCGCACCGCCGAGCCGGCGGGAACGCTCGCGCCGGGCCGCGGCAACAGCTTCATCGTCCAGAAGCATGACGCCACACGGCTGCACTGGGATTTCCGGCTGGAGGTGGACGGCGTGCTGAAAAGCTGGGCGGTGACGCGCGGCCCCAGCCTGGACCCGAACGAGAAGCGGCTGGCGGTGCGCACCGAGGATCACCCGCTGTCCTATGCGACGTTCGAAGGGACGATCCCGGCCGGCGAATATGGCGGCGGCACGGTGATGCTGTGGGATCGCGGCACCTGGTCGCCCGTCAAGGGCAAGAGCGCGGCGGACATCGACAAGGGCCATCTGCATTTCGTGCTGGACGGCGAGCGGATGAAGGGCGAGTGGCTGCTGATCCGGCTGAAGCCGCGCGGCAGGGAGAAGCGCGAGAACTGGCTGCTGCGCAAGATCGAGGATGCGCAGGCCGGCGGCACCGACGTGCTGGTGGAGACCGCGCTGACCAGCGTCGCCACCGGCCGCACGATGCAGGAGATCGCCGAGGGAAAGAAGGGGCGGCGCATGCCCCGCGCCGCGCCGGCGAAGGGCCGGGCGAAGAAGAGGAAGGGGCACCTTCCCGCCTTTGAACCACCGCAGCTCTGCACGCTGGTCGATCACGTCCCCGCCGGGTCGGAATGGATCCATGAGATCAAGTACGACGGCTATCGCGCGCTGGTGGCGGTCGGTGGCCGAGCCGCGAAAGTCTATACGCGCAGCGGCCTGGACTGGACCGACAAATTCCCGGGCATCGCGCAGGCCGCCGCCGCGCTCGACGTCGACAGCGCGCTGATCGACGGCGAGATTGTCGCGTTCAAGGACGGCAAGCCCGATTTCTCCACCCTGAAGAACGCGATCGGCGCGGGCGGGGACATGACGCTGTTCGCCTTCGACCTGCTGGAGCGTGACGGAGAGGATCTGCGCGCGCTGCCCAATGTCACGCGCAAGGAACGGCTGCGCGCGCTGGTCGGTGCGGGCGAGGACCGGCTGCGCTTCTCCGAACATGTCGCGGGGTCGGGCGAGGCGCTGTTCGAGGCGATGTGCCGAGAGGGGTATGAGGGCGTCGTCTCCAAGAAGGCCGATGCGCCGTACAGCGGCAAGCGCACGGCGGCGTGGCTGAAGGCGAAATGCACGCGCCGGCAGGAGTTCGTGATCGTCGGCTGGCTCCCGTCGACGAAGACGCGCGGGTTGCGATCGCTGCTGCTCGGCGTGCATGAGGGCGGCCGGCTGCGCTATGCCGGCAAGGTCGGCAGCGGGTTCTCCGCCGCGCTGATGGACGACTTGCGCGACCGGCTAGCCCCGCTGGCGCGCAGGACGCCGACCGTGGACGCGCCGCGCGCGGCGGTGAAGGGCGCGCATTGGGTGAAGCCGGAGCTGGTGGCGGAGGTCGCCTTCGCCGAGACGACGCCCGACGGCGTGCTGCGCCACTCCAGCTTCATCGGCCTGCGCGGCGACAAGCCCGCGGACGAGGTGGTGGCGGAACGGCCCGCCGCGCCGCCTGCGACGACCAGCACCGTGAAGGTGTCGAACCGCGACCGGGTGATCTTTCCGGAAAGCGACGTCACCAAGGGCGATCTCGCCGATTATTACGTCCAGGTCGCGGGGATCATGCTGCCCTGGGCAGGCCATCGCCCGGTCAGCCTGGTGCGGTGTCCGCAGGGCCGCGCCCGGCAATGCTTCTTCCAGAAGCATGACGCCGGATCGTTCGGCGCGGCGGTGCACCGGGTCGCGATCCGCGAGAAGGACGGCGGCAGCGAGGATTATCTGTGGATCGACAGCGCCGACGGGCTGGTGGCATGCGTGCAGATGGGCACCATCGAGTTCCACGGCTGGGGCGCGCGGGTCGAGGATGTCGAGAAGCCCGACCGGATGGTGTTCGATCTCGACCCCGACGAGGGGCTGGATTTCGGGGATACGAAGAAGGCGGCCGAGCACCTGAAGGAGCAACTGGCGGAACTGGGGCTGACCAGCTTCGCGATGCTGTCCGGCGGCAAGGGGGTGCATGTCGTCGTGCCGCTGGTGCCGCAGGCCGAATGGCCGGCGGTGAAGGACTTCGCCGAGCGCTTCGCCCGCGCGCTGGCGCAGGCCGATCCGGAGCGGTTCGTGGCGGTGATGAGCAAGGCGAAGCGCAAGGGCCGGATCTTCATCGACTGGCTGCGCAACCAGCGCGGCGCCACCGCGATCATGCCCTATGCCGCCCGCGCGCGCGCCGGCGCGCCGGTCGCCGCGCCGGTATCGTGGAGCGAGCTGCGCGACCTCGACACCGCGGCGCGCTGGCACGTGACGGACGCCGCGGAACTGATCGCCCGCGCGAACGGCCGCGCGCTGGCGGGCTGGGGCGTGGCGGAGCAGGTGCTGCCGGACCTGTGACGCCACATCCCGCGTCCCGCCACCGCGTCAACACCATCACCTCTTTCCCCGGCGGTGCGGGAATGAACGTATCGCGATCGGGACGTCGGCGACGGCACAAAGCCGTTCCCTTGCCGCATCCGCTCCCCTAGGGTCCGCGCGGCTCAGCGACGGAGGAACCCACTGGCCACACAGCCCGCCCCCGATATCGGAACGCATGCGCGTCGCTGGTACGACGGCTATGCCGCTCCGGGCTCCGACACGATGCGCGGCGGCGATCCCGCGCCGTGGCTGGCGGTGCTGGAGGAGCTGTCGGCGGTGGCCGGCGACGACCTGGGCCATGCGCGCGAGCGGGTGCAGCGCCATGCCGCCGACATCGGCACCGGCTTCCGCATCATCGGCGAGGACAGCGAGCGGCCATGGCCGGTCAGCCCGCTGCCGCTGCTGATCGGCGCGGACGAATGGACGATGATCGAACGCGGCGTGGTGCAGCGCGCCGAACTGCTCGAAACGATCCTGCAGGATCTCTACGGCCCCGCGCACTTGGTGTCGCGCGGGCACATCCCGGCGACGCTGGTCACCGGCAGCCCCTTCTACCTGCGCCCGCTGATCGGACTGGCGCCGCCGGGCGGGCACCATCTGCACTTCGTCGCGATCGACCTGGGCCGCAGCCCGTCGGGCGAGTGGCGGGTGCTGGCGGATCACCTGCGCGCGCCGGCCGGGGCGGGCTATGCGCTGGAGAACCGGCTGGCGGTCAGCCGCACCCTTGGCGGCTTGCAGGGGCGGCTGAACGTGCGCCGTCACGCACCGTTCTTCGCGGCGTTCCGCGAGGGGCTGGCGGCGGCATGCCGGCGCAGCGACCCGCGCATCGGGCTGCTGACACCGGGCCGCTACAATCCCAGCTATCCCGAACAGGCGCATCTGGCGCGCTATCTGGGGCTGCTGCTGGTCGAGGGCGACGATCTCGCCGCGCTGGAGGACCGGCTGTACGTCCGCACGATCGGCGGGCTGAAGCGCGTCGACGCCTTGTGGCGGCGGCTCGACCCGCGACTGCTGGACCCGCTGGCGTTCGACTCGCACTCGCGCATCGGCGTGCCGGGGCTGATCGACGTCTGGGCGCAGGGGCATGTGGTGCTGGCCAACGCGCCGGGCGCCGGCGTGCTGGAAAGCGCGGCGATGGGCGCGTTCCTGCCGCAGCTCGCCACGCGGCTGACCGGCGCGGACCTGATCCTGCCCAATATCGCGACCTGGTGGTGCGGGCAGCCGCGCGAGGCGGCGCATGTCGCCGCCGAACTGCCGTCGCTGCTGCTGTCCTCGGCGTTCGGCGCGCGCACCCTGGGGCTGCCGGGCGACGCGCCGGTGTCGGGCGCCGAGCTGAACGACGACCAGCGCGCGGCGCTGCTCGACGACATGTCACGCCGCCCGCAGGATTATGTCGGGCAGGAGATGGTGCGGCTGTCGACGATGCCGGTGGTGATCGGCGATCGCATGGAACCGCGCCCCTTCACCCTGCGCGTGTTCGCGGCGCGCGGCGGCGACGGACGCTGGCAGGTGATGCCGGGCGGCTTTGCGCGGATCGGGGCGCTTGCCGATCCGCGCGCGGCGGTGCTGGGCGAGGGCACCTGGTCCGCCGACGTCTGCGTCCATGGACCGGAGCCGGTCGCGCCGGTATCGCTGCTGCCCGACGCCAACTCGCTGCACGTCCGCCGCAATCCCGGCACGCTGCCCAGTCGCGTCGCCGACAATTTCTTCTGGCTGGGACGCTATCTGGAACGTGGCGAGGCGCTGCTGGCCGCGATCCGCGTGATGCTGGGCAATTCGATCGACGCCGATGCCGGCGCGGCGCTCGGCGCGGACACCGTCGCGCGGCTGGTCGGCGAGATCGTGGACGCGGGCGCGGCGCCGCGCCCCGCCAGCCTGCGCCGTGCCGACCTGACCGCCTTCGCCAAGACCGCGATGGAGGCACGCGACGGCGGCTGGCAGTCGGTGGCCGCGATCAACGCGCATGCGCAGCGCATCGCCGGCGGATCGCGCGACCGGCTGTCGGCGGACATGGTGCGGCTGCTCGACGCACCCTTCCCCACGCATCGCGGGATGCTCGACCGCGCCGGATCGCTGCAACGCCGCTACGCCGCGATCGCCGGCCTGTCCGCCGAGCATATGGGGCGCACCGCGGCGTGGCGGTTCCATGACCTGGGCCGGCGGGTGGAGCGCGCGCGGCAGATCACGCGCGCGGCGCGGCTGTTCGGGATGCAGGGCGCGACCACCGACGATCTGTCGACGCTGCTCGACCTGGCCGACAGCCAGATCAGCTATCGCCAGCGCTACCTCACCGGGATCGCGCGCGTGCCGGTGATCGACCTGACCGTGCTCGACCCCGGCAATCCGCGCGCGCTGGCGTTTCAGGTCGAGACGATCCGCGACCATCTCGCCCGCCTGCCGGTGCTGGACGACGACGGGATGGCCGAGCCGCAGCAGATCGAGGCGACCGAGCTGTACGCCACCGTCGCGCCCGCGCAGGCTGCGCTGCTCGATCCCGAGACGCTGGACGAGGTGGAGCAGCGGCTGTTCCGCCTGTCCGAAGCGATCGCGCGGCGGTACTTCCTGCAGGGCGCCGAGCCGCTGCGCGCCAGCGGCCTGACGCTGGCGTGAGGATGGATCGGTCCTCGCGCGGGCGGCGCCCGCGATCGCTGCGCCGCGCGCGCGCCGACGAACGAGAAGCATAGCCCGACCGATGCGCTACGACATCCGCCACATCACCCGGTTCGACTATGGCCGCGCGGTCAAGTTCGCGCGCTGCAACCTCCGGCTGAAGCCGATCGACTGGCCGGGGCAGCGGCTGGAAAGCTATGCGCTCAACGTCTCGCCGTCCGGCCGCACCACCCCCGCTCATGCCGAGGCGGGGCTGGCGCATGTCACCCGGCTGGTGGTGGACGAGCCGGTGCGCAAGCTGACGATCGAGAGCGTCGCGCGGCTGACGGTCGACCGGCTGGTGCCGGTGCCCGCCGCCGACGATCCGACGCTGGCCGAGATCGCGGCGCTGGCGCGCGCGTCCAGCGATCTGTCGGCGGCCGGCCCGGCGGCGTATCTCTATCCCTCGCCGCTGATCCCGCTGGACCGCGAAATCGCCGATTATTGCGCGGCCGACCTGTCGCCCGACCGTGGCGCGCTGGAGGCCGGGATCGCGCTTGCACAGCGGATTCAGCGCGATTTCGCCTTCGACGCGCATGCCACGCTGGTCGACACCCCCCCGCATGAGGCGTTCCGCCAGCGGCGCGGCGTGTGCCAGGATTTCGCGCAGATCATGCTGACCGGCCTGCGCGCCGCCGGCCTGCCCGCCGCTTATGCGTCCGGCTATATCCGCACCCTGCCCCCGCCCGGCCAGGACCGGCTGGTCGGCGCCGATGCGACGCATGCCTGGGTGCTGCTGTGGTGCGGACCGGCGCACGGCTGGGTCGGCGTCGATCCCACCAACGGCATCTGGATGGCGGGCGACCATATCGTCGTGGCGATCGGGCGCGATTATGCCGAGATCGCGCCGGTCGACGGCGTGGTGCTGGGATCGGGCGCGCAGGCGATGGAGGTCAGCGTCGACGTCGCGCCGATCGCGGAGTGAGAGGGTATCGGAAGCGCGCTGAACGCGCATGGGGCGGTGCCGGCCCGCTACCCCTCTCCGCGTTCGGCGCGAAACGCGGCGGGACGATTGCGCTCCGCCGCGCCCTGCCCCACATAGGCGGGTAACACACCAATCGGGGATTACATGGCCGATCCATATGCGACGCTGGGCGTGGCGCGCGGCGCCAGCGAAGCGGACATCAAGAAGGCGTATCGCAAGCTCGCCAAGGAGCTGCATCCCGACCGCAACCGCGACAATCCCAAGGCGGCGGAGCGGTTCGGGCAGGTCACCTCCGCCTACGACCTGCTGACCGACAAGGACAAGCGTGCGCGCTTCGACCGCGGCGAGATCGACGGCGACGGCAATCCGGCCGCGCCGTTCGGCTTCGGCGGGCGCGCGCAGCCGGGGGCGGGCGGCTTCCGGCAGGGCTTCGAGACGGGCGGCGGCGACGCGCCCGACATGAGCGACATCTTCGAAGGGCTGTTCGGCGGGCGCGGCGGACGCGCGGGCGGCGGCTTCGCCAGCGGCTTCGGTCGCCGCCCCGGCCCGCCGCCGAAGGGCGGCAACGTCGCCTATCGCCTCCAGGTGCCCTTCACCGACGCCGCCACGCTGGCGCCGCAGCGCGTGACGCTGGCCAGCGGCAGCACGATCGACCTGAAGCTGCCCGCCGGCGTCGACAGCGGCACGCAGATGCGGCTGGGCGGCAAGGGCGACGACGGCCCGGGCGGCCCCGGCGACGCGATCGTGACCATCGAGGTGCAGCCGCACCGCTTCTTCACGCGCGACGGCGACGACGTGCGCCTCGACCTGCCGATCACGCTGAAGGAAGCGGTGGACGGCGGAAAGGTGAAATGCCCGACCGTCGAGAACCCGGTGATGGTCGCGGTGCCGGCCGGCGCGACCTCGGGCAAGACCCTGCGGCTGAAGGGCAAGGGCTTCCACCGCAAGGGCGGCGGACGCGGCGACCAGTTGGTGACGCTGGTGGTGGACGTGCCCGCCGACGATGCGGCGCTGAAGGCGTTCGTGGCCGGCTGGGACGGCGGCGGGAACCCGCGCGCGGCGATGGGCGTCTGACCTTGCGTGACCGACGCCCCTCTTTCGCTCACGCCTGAGGATCGCGGTCGCCATCATGGCGCCGCGCGCCGGCGTCTGGATCGCAAGCTGGCACGGCTGCGGCCGCTGGCCTTCGGGTGGGAGATACTGAAGCGCGCGCTGGTCGGCGTCTGGACCGACGGGTTTATCCACGCCGGCAACCTCGCGTATCTGGCGCTGATGACGGTGTTCCCGTTCTTCATCGTCGCCGCGGCGGTCGCCTCGCTGTTCGGGCAGAGCGACGAGGTGCAGCGCGGGCTGGCCAGCTTCCTGTCGGTGCTGCCGCGCGACGTGGCGGCGGTGCTGCGCACCCCGATCGCCAACGTGTTGCAGGCGCGCACCGGCCCGTTCCTGTGGTTCGGCGCGCTGGTCGGGCTGTGGACGGTCGGCAGCTTCGCGGAGACGATCCGCGACATCTTCCGCCGCGCATACGGCACGCGCTCCTCGCAGTCGCTGTGGCGCGCGCGGCTGGGGCTGAGCATGGCGATCATCGCCTCGGTGGTGATCGCGCTGTTCGCCTTCCTGGTGCAGGGTATCCTGACCGCGGCGGAGCAGTTCATCTATCGCCTGCTGCCCCTCGCGCAGCATGTCGCGGAATGGCTGAACCTGGCGCGCGCGGTGCCCGCGGCGGTGATGTTTGGCGCGCTCTACATGCTGTTCCTTTCGGTCACGCCGGGCAAATATCGCCGCAGCGACGCGCCGAAATGGCCCGGCGCGCTGTTCACCACCGTCTGGTGGGTCAGCATGACCGCCGGCCTACCCTGGGCGCTGTCGCAGCTCGGCGGCTACGACCTGACCTATGGCAGCCTGGCCGGGGTGGTGGTGATGCTGCTGTTCTTCTACCTGATCGGTCTGGGGCTGGTGTTCGGCGCGCACCTCAACGCGGCACTGGCGGAGCCGCCCGAAGGGTTGTAGAGGGGGCGCAGCAGGTTGAATAACGAAGCAGGACATCGCATGAACGGATTGATGGCGGGCAAGCGCGGGCTCATCATGGGGCTGGCCAACGACAAGTCGCTGGCCTGGGGCATCGCGAAGAAGCTGAGCGAGGCCGGTGCGGAGCTCGCCTTCTCCTATCAGGGCGCGGCGATGGAGAAGCGCGTGCGCCCGCTCGCCGAGCAACTGGGCGTGGCGCGGCTGTTCGATTGCGACGTGGCGGACATGGACGCGCTGGACGCGACCTTCGCCGCGCTGGCACGCGAATGGCCGACGATCGACTTCGTGGTCCATGCGATCAGCTTTTCGGACAAGTCGCAGCTACGCGGGCGCTATTACGACACGACGCTCGACAATTTCCTGATGACGATGAACATCTCCGCCTATTCGCTGGTGGCGGTGGCGCAGCGCGCGCGCGCGATGATGCCGGAGGGCGGATCGATCCTGACGCTCACCTATTACGGCGCGGAGAAGGTGATCCCGCATTACAACGTGATGGGCGTGGCGAAGGCGGCGCTGGAAACCAGCGTCAAATATCTCGCGGTCGATCTCGGGCCGGACAATATCCGCATCAATGCGATCTCGGCGGGGCCGATCCAGACGCTGGCGGCGCGCGGCATCGGCGATTTCAACTATATCCTCAAGTGGAACGAGCTGAACTCGCCGCTGCGCCGGACCGTGACGATCGAGGATGTCGGCGGCGCCGGCCTGTATATGCTGTCGGATCTGGCGAGCGGCGTGACCGGCGAGATCCATCATGTCGATGCCGGCTACAACGTCATCGGCATGAAGGCCGAGGACGCGCCGGACATCGCCCTGGCGTGAGGGCGCTGGCGTGAGGGCCCGGGCGTGAGGGCGCTGGCGTGAGCGCGGACGGCACGATCGCGATCCGGCCGGCGCGCGGCGAGGATGTCGGCGCGATCGACGCGCTGCTGCGGGCCGTCTTCCCGCGCGCCGACGAGGCCGATCTGGTCCGGCGCCTGTGCGTCGACGGCGACATGGTGCTGCTGCTGGTCGCGGTGGACGACGACACCGGCGTGCTGGCGGGGATCGTCGCGTTCAGCCGGATGCGCGTCGTGGTCGGCGACAAGGCGATCCCCGCCGTCGCGCTGGCGCCGGTCGCGGTCGCGGCGGACTATCGCGCGCAGGGCGTGGCCGAGGCGCTGATCCATGCCGGGATCGAGCGGCTGGAGGCGGAACGCGTGGTGCTGTGCTTCGTGCTGGGCGAGCCGGCGTTCTACGCACGCTTCGGGTTCGAGGTGGAATATGCGCGCAACTTCGCCTCGCCTTATGCGGGCGATCACCTGCTGGCGCTGCCGATCCAGGGCGGGCTGATGCCGTGCGGCGTGCGCGGCGAGGCGACGCATGCCCCGGCCTTCGCGCGGCTGGGGGTGGCCGGCTCCTGAGCGGCTGTTCCGAAACGCGTTGAAACGCGTTTCGCGGTGCCGGCAAAACGCGACCTTCCGCGAGTTTTCAAACGGACGCTCAGCGTCGCATCGCGCGGCGGATCGCCGCTGCGCGCGCGCGTCAGCGCTGGCGCAGCCGGTCCAGCGCGATCCCCGCCAGGTTCTGCGTCCGCTTGACGTAGCGGATCCGCAACCGGCCGGGCGGGCGTGGCAGGGTGGCGAACAGCGCCATGTCGCCGCGATGCGCGGGCGGACAGCGGACCGTGCCATTGGCCTGCGCGATCACCGCCGCCGCGTCCCCCAGCAATGTCGCATCGTCGAAGCCCAGCACAACGGCGTGGCGCAGCGCCGCGATCAGCGCCAGCCACTCCGCCGCCATGCTGGTGCCGGGGCCGAGATCGCGGCGGATGTACGAGCGGCCGCCCGCCACCACCGCCAGTTCCATCCCCTCCGGCCGCGCGCCGCCGTCGAAGAAGATCTTCACAGCCCGCGCCACGCGCCGGGCGCCAGATCGCCGAGCGACCAGTCGCCGATCCGCTGTCGCACCAGGCGCAGCGTCGGATGGCCGATCACAGCGGTCATGCGTCGCACCTGCCGGTTGCGCCCCTCGCGGATGGTGAGCGACAGCCAGGTGTCGGGCACGCTGGCGCGGTAGCGGATCGGCGGATCGCGCGGCCACAACGCCGGCGCCGCGATCCGCGCCACCTCGGCGGGGCGGGTCGGGCCATCGTTCAGCAGCACGCCGGCGCGCAGGCGGTCGAGCGCCTCGTCCCCGGGCATGCCTTCCACCTGCACCAGATACGTCTTGGCCAGCTTGAATTTCGGATCGGCGATCCGCGCCTGCAAGCGCCCGTCGTCGGTCAGCAGCAGCAGCCCCTCGCTGTCGCGATCCAGCCGTCCGGCGGGATAGACGCCGGGCACGTCGATGAAGTCCGACAGCGTCGCGCGCGCCATCGGGCTGCCGCGATCGGTGAACTGGCTGAGCACGCCGAACGGCTTGTTGAACAGGATCAGCATCGCGGCGCGGCGATGTGCTGCGCCACCGCCTCCGCCACGCGGATGCCGTCCACCGCCGCCGACAGGATTCCGCCGGCATATCCCGCCCCCTCGCCCGCCGGATACAGGCCGGCGGTGTTGAGGCTCTGCATGTCCTCGCCGCGCGTGAAGCGCACCGGCGAGGAGGTGCGCGTCTCCACCCCGGTCATCACCACGTCAGGGTGGTCATAGCCCCTGATCTGCCGCCCGAACACCGGGATCGCCTCGCGCATCGCCTGGATCGCATAGTCGGGCAGGCATTGGGCGAGATCGGTGGGGGTCACGCCGGGCTTGTACGACGGCACGACGCTGCCGAGCGTCGTGGAGGCGCGGCCGGCCAGGAAGTCGCCGACCCGCTGCGCGGGCGCCCTGTAGCTGGAGCCGCCGGCGACGAACGCGCGCTCCTCCCAATGGCGTTGCAGCGCGATGCCGGCGAGCGGCTGGCCCGGATAATCGCGCGCCGGGTCGATCGCGACCACGAAGCCGGAATTGGCGTTGCGTTCGTTGCGCGAATACTGGCTCATGCCGTTGGTGGCGACGCGTCCTTCCTCGGACGTCGCCGCGACCACCGTGCCACCGGGGCACATGCAGAAGCTGTAGACCGTGCGCCCGTTCGAGCAGTGATGCGAGATGTGATATTCCGCCGCACCCAGGATCGGGTGTCCCGCGTCCGGGCCGAAGCGCGCGCGGTCGATCCATGATTGCGGGTGTTCGATGCGCACGCCGATCGAAAACGGCTTGGCCTCGGCATGGACGCCGGCGGCGACCAGCATCTCGAACGTGTCGCGCGCGCTGTGGCCGATCGCCATGACGACGTGATCGGCGGCCAGGTAACCGCCGTCGTGCAGGTGCAGTCCACGCACATGGCGCTCGCCGCGTGCGTCGGTCGCGATGTCCAGCCCGTCGACGCGGGTGGAGAAGCGATACTCGCCGCCGAGCTCCTCGATGGTGGCGCGCATGCTCTCCACCATCGTCACCAGCCGGAAGGTGCCGATATGCGGATGCGCCTCGGTCAGGATCTCGGGCGGGGCGCCGGCCTTCACGAACTCGGTCAGCACCTTGCGGTTCAGGTGGCGGGGATCCTTGATGCGGCTGTAGAGCTTGCCGTCGGAGAAGGTGCCCGCCCCGCCCTCCCCGTACTGGACGTTGGATTCGGGGTTCAGGACGCTGCGTCGCCACAGCCCCCAGGTATCCTTGGTCCGTTCGCGCACCACCTTGCCGCGTTCCAGCACGATCGGGCGATAGCCCGCCTGCGCCAGGATCAGCGCCGCGAACAGCCCGCACGGTCCGGCGCCGATCACCACCGGGCGCGCCGCCCCCTCCGGCGCGGCGACCGGCGTGCGGTAGCGCGTGTCGGGGGTGAGCGACACGTCGCGGTCGCGGCGGAAGCGTTCCAGCACCGCCGCTTCCTTCTTCACCGCGACGTCCAGCGTGTAGACGAGCGTGATGTTGCCATGTTCGCGCGCGTCATGGCCGCGCCGCGCGATCGCGAAGCGGATCAGCTCGCGCGGTGTGATGCGCAGCCGCTTCACGATCGCGGCCGGCAGCGCCTCGTCCGCATGGTGCAGCGGCAGCTTCAGATCGGTGATGCGGATCATTCGCGGACCTTATACCGGCCGCGGCCGAAGGGTGACTACCGCCACCCGAGCGCCGGCGCGACATGGGTCAGGATGTTCCCGATCACATGCGCGTTATAGTCGACGCCGAGCTGGTTGGGCACCGTCAGCAGCAGCGTATCGGCCTCCGCGATCGCCTCGTCGGCGCGCAACTGCTCGATCAGCCGTTCCGGCTCGGCGGCATAGGAGCGGCCGAACACCGCGCGCATGTTGTCGATGACCCCGATCTGGTCGCCGCCATCGTCGCGGCCGAAATAGGCGCGGTCGCGATCGTCGGTGATCGCGAAGATCGAGCGCGACACCGACACGCGCGGCGTGCGCGTATGGCCCGCCTCCGCCCAGGCGGCGCGATAGGCGCGGATCTGCTTCGCCTGCTGGACGTGGAACGGCTCGCCGCTCTCGTCCGCCTTCAGCGTCGAGCTTTGCAGGTGCATGCCCATCTTCGCCGCCCAGACCGCGGTGGCGTCCGATGCCGATCCCCACCAGATCCGATCGCGCAGCCCGGGGGCATGCGGCTCCAGCCGCAGCAGTCCCGGCGGGTTGGGGAACATCGGGCGCGGGTTGGGCCTGGCGAACCCTTCACCCTTCAGCAGATGCAGGAACACCTCGGCATGGCGGCGTCCCATGTCGGCGTCGCTCTCGCCCTCGGCCGGCGCGAACCCGAAGTGCCGCCAGCCCTCGATCACCTGTTCAGGCGAGCCGCGACTGATGCCGAGTTGCAGGCGCCCGCCCGCGATCAGGTCGGCCGAGCCGGCGTCCTCCGTCATGTAGAACGGATTTTCGTAGCGCATGTCGATCACGCCGGTGCCGATCTCGATCGTCTTCGTCCGCGCGCCGACCGCCGCGAGCAGCGGGAAGGGCGAGGCGAGCTGCTGCGCGAAATGATGGACGCGGAAATAGGCGCCGTCCGCGCCCAGCTCCTCGGCGGCGACCGCGAGGTCGATCGACTGGAGCAGCACGTCGCTGGCCGAACGGGTCGCCGAACCATGCGCGGCGGACCAGTGGCCGAAGGAGAGGAAGCCGATCTTCTTCATGGAAATGGGTCTTTCGTGGTTCGACGGAGGGGTCAGGCGACGGCGCGCAGGTCGAAGCGCTGCCGCGCTTCCTCCACCTGATCCATATGCTCCATCGTCCAGCGATAGAGCGCCTTGAACGGCGCGTGCAGCGAGCGGCCGAGCGGGGTGATGCTATATTCCACCGCCACCGGCGAGGCCGGGATGACGCGGCGCGCGACCAGCCCGTTGCGCTCCAGCCGGCGCAGGCATTGCGTCAGCGCCTTCTGTGTCACGCCTTCCAGATGGCGGCGGATCGCGTTGAAGCGCATCGGTTCGACCGCGAGGACGGTCAGCACCATCATCGACCATTTGTCGGCGATCTGGTCCAGCAGCACGCGGCTGGGGCAATCGCCGGCGAAATGCTGGCAGACCGTCATGAAGGTTTCCTCGAATATACCTAGGCGATTGGTGGTGCGTTATTGACGCCAGATATCCGATATATACCTGAGGGCGCACAAACCGCAAGAAAGGCGCGCGATGACCGCAGCTTCCGTCGACACCCTGTTCCGTCCGTTCCGCATCGGCGCGCTGGACCTGCCCAACCGCATCGTGATGGCGCCGATGACGCGCACCATGGCGCCCGGCGGCGTCCCCAACGACGCGAACGCGGCCTATTACCGTCGCCGCGCCGAAGGCGGCGTGGGGCTGATCCTGTCGGAAGGCACGGTGATCGACCGTCCGTCGTCGCGCAATCATCCCGGCATCCCGTTCTTCCATGGCGACGGCGCGCTGGCGGGGTGGAAGGGCGTGATCGACGCGGTGCACGAGGCCGGCGGCAGGATGGGGCCGCAGATCTGGCACACCGGCGCCACCAACGGGCCGCCGGCCGGCGACTGGGCGCCGCCGCAGCCGGTGGAGAGCCCGTCGGGCTACAATGCGCCCGAGGAAGCGCGCGGGCAGGCGATGAGCGACGAGGATGTCGCGGACACGATCGCCGCCTTCGCGCGCGCGGCGGCGGACGCGAAACGACTCGGCTTCGACACGGTCGAGCTCCACGGCGCGCACGGTTACCTGATCGACCAGTTCTTCTGGGACGGCACCAACCGGCGCAGCGACAACTACGGCGGCGCGACGATCCGCGAACGCTCGCGCTTCGCGGCCGAGGTCGTGAAGGCGGTGCGCGCGGCGGTCGGGCCGGACTTCCCGGTGATCCTGCGCGTCAGCCAGTGGAAGCAGCAGGATTATCGCGCACGGCTGGCCGAGACGCCCGACGCGATGACCGACTGGCTGTTGCCGCTGGTGGAGGCCGGCGTCGACGTGCTGCACTGTTCGCAGCGCCGCTTCTGGGAGCCGGAGTTCGCGGAGATCGACGGCGCGGAGGGCCTCAATTTCGCCGGCTGGGCCAAGAAGCTGACCGGCGCGGCGACGATCAGCGTCGGCTCGGTCGGGCTGTCCGGCGAGTTCCTGGCGGCGTTCGGTGGCGAGGGTTCGACCAGCACCGATCTCGACCGGCTGGTCCGCCGCATGGAACGCGACGAGTTCGACCTGATCGCGGTCGGCCGCGCGCTCATCAGCGATGCGGATTGGGTCGCGAAGGTGCGTGCCGGCGACGCCGGCGGGCTGAGGGGGTTCGAGGCGAGCGCGCTGCGGGAACTGGTGTGAGCTGACCGCGCGCCGTCGGCAGCGGGCGGGGCAGCCCCACCGGAATCGATATCCGGCCGCTGCCCCCCCCCTTGCTGACATGCCCCCCCCCCCCCCGCTACACGGCGGTGGGCGGTGCTGGCTCCGCGGCGGTCATCATCCGCATCTCGTACAGCACCGCATCCTCGCGTCCCGCCGCCACCGTCACCTCCGCCTGCGCGGCGCCCGGCGTGGCGTGCGCGCGGATCGGATAGTCGACCGCCGCGAAATTGCCGGCACGCTCCGCCACCTGCGGCTGCGTCAGCGTTTCGCCATCGACGGTGATTGTCATCGCGCGCTGCGCATCCGCGACCGCCACGGTGACCCGCAACACCGCCGGGCCGGGACGCCGCGCGAGCGTCAGCCGCATCGACTCGCCGGGGCGCAGCCGCCGTGCGGCGCGGCCGCTCCAGTTCACCACTTCGCTGTGCTCCGACGCGAAGCCGTGGTCGCGCTCCGGCTGCATCTCGCCCAGGTGGATGACATCCACCGTCCGCCGCGCCAGCACGCGCGCCTGCTCCTGCGCCCGGATGTAGCCGGCCCGCGCGCCCGCCCAGCGCCCGGGCGTGAAGGTCGGGAAATAGACGGCGGCGCGACGATCATATTGCGAGAAGAACGGCCTGAACGAAAGCGCCTCGTCCAGCGCGCCGGTCGCGCGGAAGGTGGCCGGCGCGCCGGCCGGCACCAGCGCCGCCGTCGCCGCGCCGGCGGCGACCAGCGCGGGGCCGACGCCGTCATGTGGCGCGTCGGCCGGCCCGAGATCGGCGGCGAGCACCAGCGGGCCGTGCGTGAAGGCGACGATCGACGGATCGTCCGGCAGCGCCTCGCTCCGCAGCGCCATCGGCAGCGTCACCTGCACCACATCGCCCGCGCGCCAGCGGCGGCGCAGCACCGCATAGCCGTCGCGCACCACCGGCGTCGCCGCCGCGCCGTTGAGCGTCAGCGTCGCGCCGTCGGCCCACCCCGGCAGCCGCACCGCAAGCGCCTGCACCATGCGTGGCGCGCGGCGCACGGTCAGCGTCACCCGGCCCTCCAGCGGCATGTCGGTATCCATCGTCACCGCCAGCCCGCGCTCGCTCCAGTCGAGTTCGGACGGGATGAACAGATTGACGTAGAGCGTGTCGGGGTCGCTCCACCAGATCGAATCCGCGTGCTTGGCATGGCTCTCGATCCCCGAGCCGACGCAGCACCAGAAGCTGTCCTCCGGGCTGGAGAAGACGCGCCGCGCGCCCGCCGCCAGCGGCATGAAATAGACGAACCGCCCGGTGTCGGGCCGTTGGTGCGCCATGATGTGGTTGAGCTGCACGCGCTCGTAATAATCGAACCAGCGCGCATCGGGTTGCCAGCCGTAGAGATGGCGGGTCAGCTTCATCATGTTGTAGCTGTTGCACGCCTCGCACGTCGCCTCGGTCACGCGCTCGGCGAGCTTGTCGGGCTGGCCGAAATGCTCGCGTTCCGAATTCCCGCCGATCACATAGCTGTGATGCCGCGTCACGCGTTCGTGGAAGAAGCGCGCGGCGGTGGCGTGCGCGGGGTCGCCGGTCAGCTCGTGCAGCCGCGCCAGCCCGATCACCTTGGGGATCTGTGTGTTGGCGTGCAGCCCGGCCAGTCGGTCCTGCCGGGCGGCGAGCGGGTCGAGCACCGCCTTGTGGCGGATCCTCTCCGCCAGCCGCAGCCAGCGCGGGTCGCCGGTCAGCGCGTAGGTTTCGGCATAGCTTTCGTTCAGCCCGCCATGTTCCGCCGCCAGCACCCGCTGCATCTGCTCGTCGGTGAGCGGTTCCAGCACGCCGGCGAGATAGGTGGCGAGCGCCAGCATCACCGGCATCGCACGTGGATTGCGCGCCAGCCGGTGTGCGTCGAGCAGCCCGGCATGCACCTTGTGCCAGGTGTAGAGCGGCACCCACCCGCCGTTGAGATCGAAGCCGTTGCTGCGGATGTCGCCGCGGCGCAGCTCCTCGAACACGATCCGGCCATCGACGGTCCGTCCGTCGCGCTCCACCGTGGTGCCGCCGAGATAGCCGTCGCCGTGCGCCGCCTGGATGCGCGCCATTTCCGCCAGTGCATGGTCGAGCGACGCTGCGACCTGCGGGTCGCCGGTGTTCGCGACCACCAGCGCGCAGGCCGACAGCCAGTGGCCCAGCATATGCCCCGCGATCCCCATCGCCTCCCAGCCGCCATAGACCGGCCCAGGCGCGGGCAGGCGCGCGGAGACGTAGAAATTGTGCAGCAGGCGTTCGGGGTCCAGCTCCAGCAGATATCGCCGGTTCGCCGCGAACGCGTCCGCGAAAAGCGACGGCCTGAGCCGCACGAAGCGGGCCGGCACCGGCGTGACACGCACGCGCGGCGATGGCGGCGCGCCGATCGCGGGACCGAAGGCGATGACGCTGGTGCCGATCAGCAGGGAACGGCGGGATAGCTGCATGGAAGCTGGCCTTTACGATGACGTCGGCGGCGGAAGCACGCCGCCGGTGTACGGCGTGCGCCTGCACGCAACAAGGATCGCGGTCCGCGCCGCCGCCCCCGCCTGCCCTGCGCCGGACGGATCGGCCGCCGCGACACCGGCGTAGCGCCGGCCGGCGGCCACCACGTCACGACGCCGTGTCCGCGATCACCCCGCGCCGTCGAGGAAGCGGATCATCGCGGAGAAGTCGCGCGCGCCGCCGCCGGCGTTGACCATCGCCTGATACAGCGCCTGCGCGGCGCTGCCCATCGGCACCGCCGCATCGGCATCGTGCGCCGCCTGCATCGCCAGCTTCAGATCCTTGAGCTGCAACGCCGCCGCGAAACCGCCCTGATAGTCACGGTCGGCGGGCGTTTCCGGCCCGACGCCGGGGACGGGGCAGTAACTGGTCATCGACCAGCTCTGCCCGCTGGCGCGCGAGGAGATGTCGTAGAAGGTCTGCAAATCCAGCCCCAGCTTGCCGGCGAGCAGGAACGTCTCGCACGTCGCGACCATCGTCGCGCCCAGCAGCATGTTGTTGCAGATCTTGGCCGCCTGTCCCGCGCCCGCCTCGCCGGCGTGGATCACCGCCTTGCCCATCGCCTCCAGGATCGGCCGGCCGCGCTCGAACGCCGCCGCCCCGCCGCCGACCATGAAGGTCAGCGTCCCGGCATTGGCCGCGGCGATCCCGCCGGACACGGGCGCATCCAGCATCGCCAGCCCGCGCGCCGCCGCCTGCCCCGCCACCGCGCGCGCCGACGCGATGTCGATCGTGGAACAGTCGATCAGCAGCGCGTCGGGCCGCGCCGTCGCGATGATCTCGCCGTCATAGACCGCGCGGACGTGGCGACCGGCGGGCAGCATGGTGATGACCACCTCGGCATCGCCCGCCGCCGCGCGCGCGGACGACGCGCGGGTGCATCCCGCCGCCGCCGCGCGGGCGAGCGCCGCCTCGACCAGATCGAAGGCGCGGACATCATGGCCCGCCGCGGCAAGGTTCGCGGCCATGCCGCCGCCCATGTTGCCCAGCCCGATGAAACCGATCGTCGCCATGTCCCGCCCTCCGCCGCGCGTTACCGTCCCGTCCAGTTGCCCGGACGTTTCTCCACGAACGCGGTCATGCCCTCCGCCTTGTCGTCGGTCGCGGACAGGCCGTTGAACAGCCGGCGTTCGAACAGGATGCCGGTCGACAGGTTCGTCTCGAACGCGGCGTTGACCATCTCCTTGTTGGCGATCGCGGCGAGCGGCGGCTGCGCGGCGATCGTGCGTGCGGTGGCCAGCGCCTCGTCGAACAGGTCGGCGAGCGGCACGACGCGCGCGCACAGGTTCGCGCGCTCCGCCTCGGCGGCGTCCATCATCCGCCCGGTCAGGCACATGTCCATCGCCTTGGACTTGCCAACCGCGCGCGTCAGCCGCTGCGACCCGCCCATGCCGGGGGCGACGCCCAGCTTGATCTCCGGCTGCCCGAACTTCGCATTGTCGGCGGCGATCATGATGTCCGCCATCATCGCCAGCTCGCACCCGCCGCCCAGCGCAAAGCCCGCCACCGCCGCGATCCACGGCTTGCGGGTGCGCGTCACCTGCTCCCAGCCGGCGAAGAAATTCTCCCCGAACATCTGCGAAAAGCCCTTGGCCTGCATCTCCTTGATGTCGGCGCCGGCCGCGAACGCCTTGTCGCTGCCGGTCAGCACCAGGCAGCGCTGCCCCGGATCGGCGTCATAGGCGGCGAAGGCGGCGATCAACTCGCCGAGCACCTGCGTGTTGAGCGCATTGAGCGCCTGCGGGCGGTTCAGCCGCACCACGGTCACCGCGTCATGCGGCTCGACCAGGATCGTCTCGTACGTCATCGTTCAAGCTCCGGCAGCGGGGTCCATTCCTCACCGGCAGGCAGCGCGGCGAAGATCGTGTCGATCAGCGCGTCGGACGTATCGACGATCGTCGGCGGTTGCCAGCGCGGCGCATTGTCCTTGTCGACGATCACCGCGCGTACCCCTTCGGGGAAGTCGGGGCGCACCGCGACATGGCAGGCCAGCGCATATTCCATGCGCAGCACGTCGGCGAAGCGGGTCATCGCCCCCGCGGCCGCGAGCTGGCGCAGCGCGACCTTCATCGCCTGCGGCGATCGGGTGGCGATCACCGCGGCCTGCGCGGTCGCCCATTCGGAACCGTCGGCGAGCAGCGCGGCGTGCACGTCCTCCAGCCGGTCGGCGGCGAACAGCCGGTCGATGTCGTCGCGCACCCCGGCCAGCCGCCCCGGCGGCGGCACGGAGGATGCGTCAGCCAGGATGCGCCCGGCCGCGCCCGGATCGGCGGCGATCGCGGCCTTCACCGCCTCCACCCCCGCGCTTTCGACATAATGGGTCGCGATCCCGAGCGACAGCGCATCGCCGCCGTCGATCCGCGCGCCGGTCACCGCCAGGAACCGGCCGGCGCGCCCCGGCATCCGCGTCAGATACCAGCCGCCGCCGACGTCGGGGAACAGCCCGATGCCCGTTTCCGGCATGGCATAGACGGTGCGCTCGGTGGCGATGCGGTAGCGCGCCGGCTGGCTGATCCCGACGCCGCCGCCCATCGTGATGCCGTCCATGAACGCCACGATCGGCTTGGCATAGGTGAACATCAGGTGGTTGAGCCGGTATTCGCGGTGCCAGAAGGCGCGCGCCGCCACCCCGTCGCCGCGCGCGCTGTCGGCGAGCAGGCGGATGTCGCCGCCGGCGCAGAACCCGCGCCCCGCGGCATGATCGACGATCACCACCTCCACGGCGGGATCGTCGCGCCAGTCGAGCAGCGCCGTTATCATTGCATCGCACATGCCGTGGGTCAGCGCGTGGAGCGCCGCCGGCCGGTTCAGCGACAGCCGCCCCGCCCGCCCGTCGACCGACACCAGCACCTCACCGCTCATTCGCGCACCATGTCGCGGCCGACGATCATCCGCATCACCTCGTTCGTGCCCTCCAGGATGCGATGCACGCGCAGGTCGCGCAGCAGCTTCTCGATCGGGTAATCCCTCAGATAGCCGTACCCGCCGTGCAATTGCAGCGCGCGGTCGACCACCGACCAGCCGGTGTCGGTGGCGAAGCGCTTCGCCATCGCCGCGAAGCGCGTCTTGTCCGGCGCATTCCCGGTCACCTTGGCGGCGGCGAGATACAGCAGCGCGCGCGCCGCCTGCAATTCCGTCTCCATGTCGGCCAGCGTGAATTGCGTATGCTGGAAATCGGCGATCGGCCTGCCGAACTGGCGGCGATCCTTCGTGTAGCGCACCGCCTCGTCGATCGCGCGCTGCGCGCCGCCCAGCGAACAGGCGCCGATGTTGAGCCGCCCGCCGTCCAGCCCGGCCATCGCGATGCGGAACCCCTCGCCCTCCGCGCCGACGCGGTTCGCCACCGGCACGCGCACGCCGTCGAAGCTGACCTGCGTCGTCGGCTGCGAGTTCCAGCCCAGCTTGCGTTCGCGCGCACCGAAGCCGACGCCGGGCATGTCCTTCTCGATCACCAGACAGGAAATGCCCTTCGGCCCCTCCGCCCCGGTGCGCACCATGGTCACGTACAGGTCGTTCTCGCCCCCGCCGGAGATGAACTGCTTGGTGCCGGTCACGACGTAATCGTCGCCGTCGCGCACCGCGCGCGTCGTCAGCGCGGCGGCGTCCGATCCCGACGCCGGCTCGGTCAGGCAATAGGAGCCGAGCCGCTCGCCGCTGACCATCGCCGGCAGGTAGCGCGCCTTCACCCCCTCGTCACCGAAGCGGTCGATCATCCACGCGGCCATGTTGTGGATCGAGACGAACGCGCTGGTCGACGGGCAGCCATAGGCCATCGCCTCCATGATGAGCGCCGCCTCCAGCCGCCCCAGCCCGATCCCGCCCGAGCGTTCCGACACGTAGATCGCGGCGAAGCCCAGCCCCGCCGCCTGCCGGATCACGTCACGCGGGAAATGATGCGCCTCGTCCCATTCGGCGGCGCGCGGCGTGATCGCGTCGGCGGTGAAGCGGCGCGCCACCTCGCGGATCGCGAGCTGGTCGTCGGTCAGGCCGAATTGTCCGGTCATGCGCTCAGCCCATCGTCGGGATGATGAACGCGCTGTCGCCGACGTCGCCGCCATCGGGCCAGCGCTGCGTCACGGTCTTCACCTTGGTGTAGAACTTCACACCCTCCATCCCGTGCTGGTTGGTGTCGCCGAACGCGGATCGCTTCCACCCGCCGAAGGTGTGATAGGCGACCGGCACCGGGATCGGTACGTTGATGCCGACCATCCCGACATCCACGCGCGCCGCGAACTCGCGCGCGGCATGGCCGTTGCGCGTGAAGATCGCGACGCCGTTGCCATATTGATGCGCGCTGGGCAGGCGCAGCGCTTCCTCGAAATCACCGGCGCGCACGATCTGCAGCACCGGGCCGAAGATCTCCTCCTGATAGGTGCGCATCCCGGCGGTCACGCGATCGAACAGCGTCGGGCCGATGAAGAAGCCCTCCTCATGCCCCTGCAACGCGAAGCCGCGCCCGTCGATTACCAGCTCCGCGCCCTCGTCCACGCCCATCTGGATATAATGCTCGATCTTCGCCTTGTGCGCGGCGGTCACGACCGGGCCGTAATGCGCGTCCGCGTCGGTCGACAGGCCGACGCGCAAGCCGGCGATGGCGGGGATCAGCTTCTCGCGCAGCGCCGCCGCGGTCCGCTCGCCGACCGTCACCACCACGGGCAGCGCCATGCAGCGCTCGCCCGCCGAGCCGAACGCCGCGCCGGCCAGGTCGTTCACCACCTGGTCGAGATCGGCGTCGGGCATGACGATGCCGTGGTTCTTCGCGCCGCCCATCGCCTGCACGCGCTTGCCCGCCGCGACGCCGCGCCGGTAGACGTGATGCGCGATATCGGAGGAGCCGACGAAGCTGACCGCGCGTATCGCGGGATGGTCGAGGATCGCGTCGACCATCTCCTTGTCGCCGTGCACGACCTGCAACACGCCCTCCGGCAATCCGGCTTCGCGCATCAGCCCGGCCAGCCGCACCGGCACCGACGGATCGCGTTCCGACGGTTTCAGGATGAAGGCGTTGCCGCACGCGATCGCGATGCCGAACATCCACATCGGGATCATCGCGGGGAAGTTGAACGGGGTGATGCCGGCGACGATCCCCAGCGGCTGGCGCATCGAATAGACGTCGATCCCCGGCCCGGCGCCCTGCGTATATTCGCCCTTCAGCACATGCGGGATGCCGCACGCGAACTCGATCACCTCCAGCCCGCGCTGGATGTCGCCGCGCGAGTCCGCGATCACCTTGCCATGTTCGGACGACAGCAATCGCGCCAGCTCGTCCATGTCGCGCTCGATCAGTTCCTTGAAGCGGAACAGCACGCGCGCGCGGCGCTGCGGGTTGGTGGCGGCCCATGCCGGCTGTGCGGCGCTGGCGGCTGCGACCGCCGCCTCCAGATCGTCGGCGGTGCCCAGCGCGACCCGCGCCTGCACCTTGCCGGTATTGGGGTCGAAGACGTCGCCCGAACGCCCGGCGGGACCGTCGGCCGCGCCGGCGATCAGATGGTTGATGATGCGCATTCGCCTCTCCTTGCCCGGTTCATGCATGGCGGAGGTGCGACCACGCAACCCCCGCCGATGCAGCCCCGACCTGTGCGAATGCAGGTCGCGTTAACGATGCGCGATCAGCGTCGGCGCATCGGCGATGAAGCGGTCGAGCACCCCGTCGGCGACCCGGACCGGCCCGCCGAAGCGGGTCGCGCCGGGGATGCTCTGGATCGCCGCCGCCTCGTCCGCCAGCCGCCGGGCATCGGCGAAATAACGTCCGGCGGCGGCGCTGTCCCCGTCAGCGGCGGCGAGTCCGGCAGCGGTCAGTTGCAGCGCGCGGCCCCAGCGCTGCATCGCATCCAGCCACGGGCGCGACTGTTCCGCGAAGCCGGGGTCGGCGGTGCCGGCACGGATGATGTCGGGCGCGTCGGCGATCTCACCGGCATGGTCGCGCAGCAGGGTGATCGCTGCCGCGCGCGCGACCGCATCGCCGCCCGCCAGCCCCTCGCGTACCGAATCCAGCATCGCCTTCAGCCCCGGCGCCTGCTCGCGCCATGGCTGGCTGCCGAACGTCGGGGCGAGATGCTGCGTGTCGAAGAAGATCCGCAACGCCGCCGCGGCGCGCTCGTCCCCGCCGGCCAGTTCGCGCGCGGCGAAATGCCACGTCCGATCGGCATCATAGCCGCTGTCGTTCCAGCCGAAGGCGGCGACCCCGGTCACGGCGACGCGGCTGGGCGCTTCCTGGTTCATCGGGTTCGACAGGATGCCGGTCAGCTCGCCCGACAGGCCGGCCTCGCGCCGCGCATATGGCGCGAGCAGCAGCCGCCCGGCCGAGCTGGCGAAATCGTTGACCGGGTAATTGTCCCACAACAGCGTCTTGCGCCCGAACGCCTTGGTCGCGGCCTTCGCGTCCGGCACCGAGATCGCAGGCGGCACCACGTCGGTGCCGGTCCATTGCACCACCACGCGCGGATCCAGGTTCGCCCGCAGCGCGGCCTTGTACGGGCTTTCCTTCGCGTCGTAATATTCGGTCGGCACCATGATGAGCGGACGCGCCGCCGGATCGTGCGCGGCCAGCGCGCCCTGCACCACGTTCAGCAACTGCGCCTGCGCGCGCCCCGCCGCCTCCGGGCCGGACGCACCGAACGTCGCCTTGTCGCGCTCGCAATTCCACTTGGCATATTCGATATCGTCGAGCGCGACATAGAAACGGTGCACGCCGATCCCGCGCAGCGCGTCGAACTTGCGCAAAAGTACCTGCGCGTCGGCGGGATCGGAGAAGCACACCGTCGGCCCCGGCGAGATCGCATAAACGAAGTCGATATGATTGCGGCGCGCCGCCGCCACCAGCGTCCCCAGCCCGGTCAGCGTCGCGGCCGGATACGACTCGCGCCAGCGATCGCGCGCATAGGGATCGTCCTTGGGGCTGTAGACATAGGTGTTTGCCTTGACGGTGGCGAGGAAGTCGAGATGCCTGGTGCGGTCCGCCATCGACCAGGGCGCGCCGTAGAAGCCCTCGATCGTGCCGCGGATCGGCATGGCGGGGTGATCCTGGATGACCAGCGCCGGGATCGCGCCGCGCCGTGCGAGCTGGCGGAAGGTCTGCGCCGCATGGAACAGCCCGTCGCCGTCGCGCCCGGCGAGCGTGATGACACCGGCCCCGCCCCTCGCGGTGCTGGCGATCGTATAACCTTCCGCATGGCTGTCGAGCACCGCGCCGCCGCGTGCCAGCGCGTCGCGCACGATCGCGGCATCGCCGGTGCCCAGCACGATGTGCGGCCGATCGGTGGTCGCGGGCAAGCGCCGCGCGCTGTCGACATGCTCGACGCCGGCCGTGGACAGGATGTCGCGCACTAGCGCCACCGTCCCGGGATCGGTCCCGGGCGCGACCACCAGCACCACCGACCGGCCGAGCGTGATCGTGCCGTCACCGAGCGCGATCGACGCGGGCGCCGGGAAGATCGCGGGCAGCGTCGCGGGCGCGGCGGCGAGCGGGGCGGGCAGGAGCGCCGCCGCCAATGCCGCGATGGTCTGGCCCGCACGTCGCCTCATCCCGCTTCTCCGGTACTCTATTGGTATTATCGAAGAGACTTACGGACATGCGCGATGCTCCGCAAGCCACTTCGCCGCCGCCCTGCGGAGGGCGTCAGGGGTCGCGCTTCACGCGGCGTGACCGGACCGGCGGATCATCCGCTGCCAAAGCGACCGGGGCGTGCACGCCCGCGATCCTGCCGCGCCGCCGGCCGGATCGCCATGCAATGTGTTCGGGGGACGGGATGCGCGCGGATACCTCGCGCCGCGCGCGGCGGCGGCCGGGCACCCCCCGGCCGGTCAGTCGTGCCGGCGTGTCTCCGCCGGTTGCTCGCGCCCGTCGCCCTCGCCGCCGCGATCGGACCGGGCGGTCATGCCGGTGGCGGACGCGTCGTCCAGCATCTGCTCGTCCGGGGCGGTTTCCTCGGGTGGCGGGGGCAGCGCGGCGGTGTCGTTGAGCGGCTCGGGCGTCGGCTCCGCGACGACCGGGGCCGGCTCCTCGCTGGGCGTCGGCTCGGGCGTCGGCTCCAGTTCCTGCACCGTCATGTTCATCTCCGGCGGCTCCGGCTCGGAGCGCGAGCATCCCGCCACCGTCATGCCCGCCAGCGCCGCGCCCATCAGCGCCGCAGCCGTCGCTGCCCTGCCCCGCAGTGCCCTGCTCCTCAGCGCCCTGTGGTGCCGCCGTGCCTTCATCGATCGATCCTTCACTTCGCCGCCAGCGCCTGCGCCGCGGAACGCCGCTCGACCGTAGCAGCCAGCTTGCCGTCCCAGCCATAGGGATCTTCGCGGAAACTCACCTGCCCGTTCGCGCCCGCGAACGCCGACCAGTAGAGCAGGTAGACGCTCACCGGCTCCGCCATGCGCGCGCGCACCGTCTTGCCCGCCGCCACCGCGCTGTCGATCGCGTCGGGCTGCCATTCCGGCGTGGTCGCCATCAGCAGCTTGGCGAGATCCTCCGGCTTCTCCAGCCGGACGCAGCCGTGACTGGCGAGCCGGTCGAACTTCGCAAAGCCCGACCGCGCCGGCGTGTCGTGCAGATAGACCGCGAAATCGTTGGGGAAATCGAACTTGAACCGTCCCAGCGCGCTCTGTTCCGACGCCTGCTGCAACCGCTTCCCGCCGTCGCCGGTGTCGATCACGCGAAAGCCGTTGCGCTTCAGGTAGCCGGGGTTCGCGCGTTCCTTGGGCCACAGCTCCTTGGTGGCGATCGACGTCGGCACGTTCCATGGCGGGTTGATGACGATGCTGTTGATCTGCGACACCAGCATCGGCGTCTCGTTGCCCGGCCGCCCGGTGACCGCGCGCATCGACATGACCGGCCGGTCGCCGTCGAACGCGGTCAGCACCGCCGCGGCGATGTTCACCTGCACGCGGCGGCGATCGAGCTGCGGCGGCAACCAGCGCCACCGCTCCATGTTGGCGGTGATCTGGCGCACGCGCTGCTCGACCGGCACGTTGAGCGCCGCCAGCGTCTGTGCGCCGACCGTGCCGGCGGGGTTCAGCCCGTAGCGGCGCTGCGCCCGCCGCACCGCCTCCAGCAGCGCGGCGTCGAAGCGGTCGCCGGTGCCGGTCAGTTGCGGATCCTCGATCGCCAGCCGTTCGCGTAGCGCCGCCACCGCCGCGCCGCTGCTGCCATAACCGGGCGTCGCGGTCAGCGTCGGCCAGCCGCCGGCCTCCGCGATGCGGCGATAGCGCGCCAGCCCCTCCACCAGCAGGTCATAGCCCTGATAGGGCGGCGGCAGCGACTTCACCCAGGCCGCCAGCCGGTCGCGCGAAATCGCGTCGGCGAAGGCGGGGGCGGGGTCATAATCGGTGGGGCGGATGCCCCAGTCGCGCTGGAAATCGGACGGCATCAGCCGCCCGCTGTGCACCGCGCGCGCGTGATCCAGCGCCACGCGCACCAGCGTCGCCGCATCCATGTCCGCCAGATCGCGCCGCGGCGTGGAGCGCAGCCCCTGCGCGACCTCGTCCTCCGCGATCAGCGTCGCGAGCTGCCGCGTCTGCGCCGCGGATAGCGTCGGCAACGCGATCCGCGGCTGGACCAGCGGCACGGGGAGCGGCGCGGCGGGCACGGGAACGGGCACCTGCGCGGCGGCCGGAAGCGCCATGACGGCGGCGATGGGGAGCAGGGCAGTACGGAAGTGACATGGCATCATGGCGGCGGGTCTATCACCTTTGAATCGCAGCGTTGAGACAACAAATCCTCAATCGCCCTTTCGCTGCACGCATGAACACGGATGGGCGCATCACCCCCCGTCGCGACGGCACGGATCGCGGTTCCGCGCGCCGCGTCAACGGCATTAACCGATCTTTATCCGCCGCCGGCTTATCACCCGATCAGAAATACTTGCGTTTCATCGGGGGGGGATTGTCGGTGCAGAAGTCGGCTTATTATGTCTCGGCGGCCATGATCGCGCTGACGGCCGGGGCAATGCCCGCCGCGGCGCAGGATCTGCGCGGCGCGGCCACCACCGCCGGCACACCGACCGAGGCCGACAAGGCTGCGTCACCCAACACCGCCGATATCGTCGTCACCGCCACCCGCCGGTCGGAGCGGCTATCGAACGTGCCGATCGCGGTCTCCGCGTTCGGGCAGGCGGCGTTGCAGAATTCCGGCGCGACCGACATCCGCCAGATGACGCAGATCGCGCCGTCGCTGCTGGTATCCTCCACCGGCTCCGAGGCGAATGCCGCCGCGCGCATCCGTGGCGTCGGGACGGTCGGCGACAATCCCGGCCTCGAAAGCTCGGTCGCGGTGTTCATCGACGGCATCTATCGCAGCCGCACCGGATCGGGCCTGAACGATCTGGGCGAGGTCGAACGTATCGAGGTGCTGCGCGGGCCGCAGGGCACGCTGTCTGGCCGCAACTCCTCGGCCGGCGCGATCAGCATCTACACCAAGCTGCCCGAATTCACCTTCGGCGGAATGGGCGAGGTAAGCTACGGCAACTACAACGCCGTGCGCGTGCAGGGCGCGCTGACCGGCCCGGTCATCAAGGATCTGCTGGCCTTCCGCATCGACGGCGTCGCCAGCCGGCGCGACGGCTTCCTGAAGGATGTCGTCAACGACACCGACTATAACAACCGCGACCGCTACTTCGTGCGCGGGCAGTTGCTGTTCACGGTCACGCCCGACCTCGCCGTGCGCTTCATCGGCGATTACACGCACCGCGACGAGACGTGCTGCGGCGCGGTTTATGTCGATACGCGCGAGAAGACCGACCCGACGCCGGGCGTGGCGGGCGATTATGCGATCAATCCGGCCGGCAATCGCATCACCGCGATCCTGCGCAGCATGGGCGGCGTGCTGCCCAGCGAAGGCGATCCGTACAACCGCCGCATTGCCTTCACACCCGGGCGCGACTATTCGAACCTGACCACCGACGGCGGCCTGTCGATGCGCGTGCGCTGGAACATCGGCGCGACGCAGCTCACCTCGCTCACCGCGTATCGCGCGTACAAGTCGGCGGGCGCGGCCGACATCGACTATGGCAATGTCGACATCGGCTACCGCCCGGACGACGGCAACAACTATCGCCGCTTCCATGTCTTCAGCCACGAAAGCCGCTTCTCCGGCTCGATCCTCGACAATCGCGTCGACTGGCTGGTCGGCGGCTATTACGCGCACGAGGATCTGCGGGTCGTCGACAACCTGCGCTTCGGCACGCAATATGGCGCGTTCGCGGCGTGCCGGATCGTCGCCACGATCAACCCGGCGGCCGCCTTGCGCAATCCCGCCAACGCCGGATGCCTGAGCACCGCCGGGCGCGCCGTGCTGACCGGGGCGGTCGGCGCGCAGATCATCGGCGGCATCGACCGGCTCGGCACGCTCAACGATCTCGGCAGCCTGCGCGACGTGTACGACCAGACCAGCGAGAATTTCGCCTTCTTCACGCACAATATCGTGAAGGTCACCGACCGGCTGAACCTGACGATCGGCCTGCGCTACACCAACGAGCACAAGACGCTCGCCGCCGGCTTCAACAACAACAACACCGTCTGCCCGGCGCAGCAGGACGCGCTGCGCCCGCTGCTCGCCAGCAGCAACGCGACGCTGCAATCGCTGGCCGCCGGGATCGTGACGCTGACCTGCACCGGCAATTCCACCTCGGCGCTGAGCGGCGTCCGGCTCGACGACCAGATCCGCGAAGGGCAGTTGACCGGCACCGGCGTGCTGTCGTGGAAGCCGGCGGAGAGCACCCTGCTCTACGCATCCTATGCCCGCGGCTACAAGGCGGGCGGCTACAATCTCGACCGATCGGACCTGAGCGCCACCGTGTTCGCGACGCCCACCGCTGCGGCGGCCAGCAACCTGCGCTTCGATCCGGAAACGGTGAACGCCTATGAGCTGGGCGTGAAATTCAGCAGCCGCCAGTTCACCGCCAACGTCGCGGCGTTCCGGTCGGAATTCACCAACTTCCAGCTCAACACCTTCAACGGCACCAACTATATCGTCCAGAACATCGGCGGGTGCGACGCGAACCTGAACGGCGCGGATCGCGACGCGTCCTCCACGACCGGCGCATGCACGGGCAAGGTCGGCACGGGCGTGGTGACGCAGGGCGTCGAGCTGGAAGTCGGCCTGTACCCGGCCCCGGACGTCACCGTGAACCTGGGCTACACGCTGGCCGATGCCCAATATGCCCGCAACCTGGTCGGCAGCGAGGCGGGCGAGCCGCTGAACGCCGCGCTGTTCCTGCTGCCGGGCAGCCAGATGTCGAACGCGCCCAGGCATACCGTCACCAGCGCGGTCACCTGGTCGCCGGCGATCGGTTCGTCGGGGCTGAGCGCGCTGTTCTACGTCGATGGCCGGCTGACCAGCGACTATAACACCGGCTCGGACCTGTTCGCCGAGAAGATGCAGGACGGCTTCTTCCTGATGAATGCCCGCATCGGGCTGCGCGGGCGCGAACAGCGCTGGGCGGTGGAGCTATGGGCGCAGAACCTGCTCGACACCGATTACCAGCAGGTCGCCTTCAACGCGCCGTTCCAGGGCGCCGGCTCGCAATCGCAGGTGCAGGCATTCGGCGCGCCCGGTGCCGCGACCGCCAATTCGCTGTTCGGCTCGTTCCTGGCCGAACCGCGGACCTATGGCGTGACGCTGCGCTCGCGCTTCTGACGCACCGCCGGACCGCCCGCATCCGCAGGCGGTCCGGCCACGATCCGGTTCTTCCGGCGGTCGGGCGATCCGGGGGATCGCCCGCCTGTCGCCATGTCAATCGGCCGGCCGCCGGTCGTCGGCATCAGTCGCCCAGGAAGACGACGCCCGGCAACGATGTCACGCCCGCCACGGCGCCAAGGCTGCCGTCGCGGCGCAGCGGCAGGCGCGCGACCCCGCCTGAGCGCTCATTGGCGACCAGCATCTCGCGGCGTTCCTCGACCAGCCGGAAGAAGCGCGGCCAATGGCCGCCGCATCCGGCATGCTGGAGCAGCCGCAACCCGCCGTCCCGCTCCACCGCATATACCGCGATGCTGTCATGCCCCCGGTTGGAGACGTACAATCGCGTGCCCGCGCGATTCAGCGCGATATGGGCGGCGGCGGAATCGCCGTGGAAGCCGGGGGGCAATGTCGACAGGACCGCCCGCTGCACGAACGTTCCGTCCGGGGCGGCGCGCAACACGGTCACGGTATTCGCCAGTTCGGCCACCAGATAGGCGATCGGCCATCGCGGGTGACGGGCAAGGTGACGCGGCCCCGAACCGGGCGCGGCGCGGTAGGCGATCGCGGTGGTGGTGACGCGCCGCTCCCCACGGCCCGGGCGATGCGCGAACACCGCGTCGGCGCCCAAATCGACCGCGTGCAGGATAGCACCGTCCGCGCTGAACCCGACCCAGTGGGCATGCGGTCCGGCCTGACGATCGGCATTCGGCCCCCGCCCTTCATGCCGCACAAGCTGCGCCGCGCCGCGCGGCAGCCCCGTAGCGGGATCGAGAGACCATAAGGCGAGGCTGCCGCTGGAATAATTGGCCACCGCCAATGTCGCGCCGTCGGGCGCCAGTGCGGCGTGGCACGGATCCGCACCCAGCGTGGGCATCGAGACGACCTGCCGAAAGGACGCATCGTAGACGTCGAGGGTGCCGCGCGCCTGTTCGTTCAGCAGGTAGCGAAGCCCATGGCGGCGTCCGGTCACACCAAATGACGCGTTGCGGATGGCGCCGTCGGCGGGGCCGGTCGTCCATCCGTCGCGCCCCGCGATCAACGGCACCAGCCCTGCGCCGCCTTCACTGGCGTAGGTGCCGGCGAAAAGGCGGGAAGCGACGGCGGCTTCGCTGCGCGCCGGCAACAGGCCGGACGCCAGCAGTCCGCCCAGCAGGGCGCGACGGGTCGGGCATGGCGGGGGAGTGTCGAACATTCCCCGGTTGAACGCGCATTCCGCTACAGCGTCAACGCCGTCATGCCGCAGCACGTGACAGGAACCCGGCACGCCCGATCCCCGTCAGCCCGCCCCACGGGAGCTTACACCCTGAAGCGGATCGTCCCGCCGATCGTGCGCGGATCGCTGGGCGTGCCGACGATCAGGCCCGAATTGCCCGCCTGGATCGTCAGGTTCTGGATGTAATCGGCGTCGAGCAGGTTGCGCGCCCACAGGATCGCTTCGGTCCCGTCGGCGAAGCGATAGCCGATATTGGCGTTGGTCAGGTTGTAGCCGCGGATATGGGTGAAGCGCGACAGGCTGGGGTCGCCGTTGAAGCCGCTGCGCGAGGCGGTGTCGACATGGGCGAAGACCTGCCCGTCGCCGACCGGCCGCTGGTAGTCCAGCCCGGCGGCGATCGCGAAGCGCGGCAGCGAGGCGAGCCGCCGCCCGGTCAGGCTGCACCGCGTGGTCGCGGCGGTCTGCACCTCCAGCGGGCACGGGCCGGCGGGTTAGTCGGTATATTCCCCGTCCGAATAGGCGAAGCTGGTCCGCGCGCTCAGTCCCGGCAGGATGAGCGCCGTCATGTCCGCCTCGACCCCCTTCACCGTCACTTCCGGGATGTTCGACAGGTAACCGCGCAACTGCACCGTCTGGGTCAACGAATTTTCGACCACCGTTGCCTGGAAGTTCCGGACCTTGGTGTAGAAGCCGTCGATGTTGAAGATCAGCCGATTGTCGAACAGCGTGTTCTTGACACCGATCTCATAGGTCTCGTTGCGCTCGGGACGCACGACGGCGGTCGCCAGCACCGGCCGGTTGTTGCTGTCGAGCGGCAGGCCCGACATGTTGATCCCGCCCGATTTGAAGCCGCGCGCATAGCTGGCATAGGCCATCGTCGTGTCGGTGACCTGCCACGCCAGGTTGCCGCGCCCCGACAGGCTGCCGTCGCTGTCATGCGCCTCGTAGCTTTGCGGGCGCAGCACGCCGAGCCGCGCGTTGACGAGCGCGGTGTTGGTCGTCGCCAGGCCGCCTGACACGGTGGTGGTGTAATAGCCGTCCTTGTCCTCCTGCGTGTAGCGCAGGCCGATCGTCGCGGTCAGGCGGTCAAAGAAGCGGTAATTGACCTCGCCGAAGGCGGCATAGCTGAGGCTGCGGAAGTCGGTGCGCCCGTCCTGCCCGTAACCGTCGAGCAGGTTGGACGGCACCGCCGTCGTCACCTGGTTCGGCGCGGTGCCGGTGACGACGCTGGTGCCGATCAGATAGCGGGCGGCCGCCGGGCCATAGATGCTGATCGGTCGCCCGGTCAGCCGCTGGCGGAATCCATAAAGGCCGACGACATAGGACAGCGGTCCCGTGCCGTTCGAGGCAAGCCGCAGTTCCTGGCTATACTGATCCTGCCGTGACGGGATGTGCTGGGAGAGCTGGACGGGCAGGCCGGTATAGTCGCGGTCGTTCTCCGCATCCCAGTTCCAGAAACGCCATGCCGCGACGGAGGTCAGCGTGACCAGCCCCAGATTCCAGTCGGTGATCGCGCTCACCCCGCCTTCGTTGGTGTCGACGCCGAGCGGACCGTCAATGTCGGTCTTGCGGTCGTAAACGTTGGTGCTGGGGGGCGCATAGCCGAACTGCGCGGCCAGGCCGTTCGGCCCGCCGAACTGGCGGTTGGCGGCGCGCTGGCTGGTGCCGGTGCGAAGGTACACCTGCCCGCAGCAATAGGCCTGGAAGTTGGTGAAGTCGGCGATGACGCGCATCTGGATCGTGTCGTCGGGCTTGAACAGCAACTGCCCGCGCACCGCCTGCGTGCCGATCGTGTTGGCGTCGCGGCCGGTGCGGACATTGTCGAGCACCCCGTCGCGCCGGGTCGACACGCCCGAGATGCGATAGGCGATGCTGTCGGTGATCGGGCCCGACGCCCAGCCCTTGGCCTGCACGAAATTATAGTCGCCATAGGACAGTTCGGCGAAACCTTCGCGGGTGAAGGTCGGCGCGCGGGTGGTGATGTTGAGCGCGCCCGCCGTCGTGTTCTTCCCGAACAGCGTGCCCTGCGGCCCGCGCAGTTCCTCGACCTGCTCGATATCGGCGAAGTCGAACGCGGCGGTCGCGGGGCGGGCATGATAGACTTGGTCGACATAGAAGCCGACGCCCGGCTCCAGCCCGTCATTGGCCTGGCTGACCGCGACGACGCTCGACCCCAAGCCACGGATCGTGAACGCGGTGTTGCGCGGATTGGCCGAGCTGTAGTTCAGCGACGGGATCAGCGTCGTCAGCCCCTGGGTGTTCACCGTATAGCTCTGGTCGATCAGGTCGCCGCC
The DNA here is from genome assembly GCA_003243195.1 of Sphingomonas taxi. Lineage (GTDB taxonomy): Bacteria > Pseudomonadota > Alphaproteobacteria > Sphingomonadales > Sphingomonadaceae > Sphingomonas > Sphingomonas taxi_B. The sequence goes on from QFQI01000001.1 coordinate 231,377, forward strand.
CACCACCGACAAGGCGGCCGGAACGCGCTGCGCATCCTCGGCGCGGCGGCGCGCGGTAACGATGACGTCGGGCAGCCCCTCGCTGCGGGCGCTGTCCACCCCGGGCGCGTCGTCGACGGTTTGCGCGGCCGCGGGCGCTCCCGGGACCGACAGGACCGTTGCGCACAGGAGGACGGCAAACCGCTTCGACATCGACGATACCCCGTTTTCAGCGGCTGTCAGCGCCGCATTATATCCGGTCGTATATCGACGATGTATCTGGCGGTATATAGAGTTATCGGCTTCCGGTCGGGGGTCAGCCCAGGGCCAGCGGAGCCTCGCGCAGATGGCCCTGCAACCGCGCGTAGGCGGGATGATCGACGAGGGCGGCCGCGTGCCGCTCCATCGCGCGATAGGCGTCCAGCACGGCGAGCCCGGCCGGCGTCACGCGCGCGCCGCGTTCCCTGCCACCGCCCTTCATCGTCTCGACGACCACCGGGTCGAAGCAGCGGTTCATCTCGTCCACCAGCAGCCAGGCGCGGCGATAGCTCATTCCCAGTGCGCGCCCCGCCGCGCTGATCGATCCATGCGCGACGATCGCGTCGAGCAGATCCGCCTTGCCCGGTCCCATCGCCAGCGCGTCACCGCAGGCGATCTGGATCTTGAGCCAGAGAGGACCGATCTTCATCCTACTTGCCGATCATCACGTCGCTGGCCTTGATGATGACGGTCACGGCCTCGCCCGTCGCCAGCGCCAGTTCGGCGATCGCTTCCTCGGTGATGCTGGCGGTCACGACATTGCCGCCGCCGATATCGACCTTGATCGACCCGTTCACCGCACCCGGCGTGATCGACACGATGGTCCCGGCGATCTGATTGCGCGCGCTGATCTTCACCACATGCTCCTTCGCTGGCGTATGTGCCGACCCCGGCACCCGCCGCCGCACCCTATCGCGCTTGTCCCGGCATCGCCATGCGCGCGGCATGTCACGCGATCATGCCCGAACGATGATCCGCCTCCGCCGGAGCGAGACTCGCCGACGCGCCGCTCTCATCAACGCAGGCTTCCGCATCTGAACCGCCCCACCTTTGTTGAGGCTCCCTGAAAATCTGGAGCATGTCCGGGCAAGACGACAAACAAGTTCGCGCCTGAGGTTCGCGACCGGGCGGTGCGGATGGCGCCCGACCACCAGCGCGATTGCCCGTCGTCGTGGACCATCATGTCGCTGATGGAGCCGGGACTGTCGCGCACGCGCGCGCGATTGACCCACACGATCGCCGCACAACATTTCGCGCGGCGGCGTGGCATCATGGAGTGCATGCCGCGGCGGTCAGCATCCGTTGGCGCGGGGCGTCGCGGCACTTTGGCAGTGCGGCGGCTGCCCGCGCGCATGCCATCGCTCATCAGCCGCCTGCGCCCGATCTGATGCCAGCGAGAAAGTTACCGCGCGGCGACAGTTCATTCAATTTACGAATGCTTGCGCTACACGTGTAATCATATCATCATGTTCCCTTGTAAAGCATTCGACTCACGAAATCGAGCGAAACCGACTTCATCGTTCCGCCACATCAGAATCATTTCGCGTCGACACCGGGTATTATTACGTGTTTCAGGCAAAATTACCAGGACGCGGCAAAATCACTCCAGCTTAACTCGATGTTGAGCTTCCGGCTGGATGATAACGGCATGGAGGCTGCCTTGCGTTTTCTCACCTGCATCACGTACGATCATGATCTCTGGCTGGTATGCCTCGCCGCGCTGTTCTGCGTCGTCGGCTCGACGATCACGATACGCCTGCTGCGGCGTATCGGCTTCGCCGATCGCGGCACGCGGTTCGCCTGGGTCTTCATGGGCGGCGTCTCCACCGGCGCCACGATCTGGTGCACGCATTTCGTGGCGATGATCGCCTACCGGCCCGGCGTCGCCGTCGCCTATGAGCCCCGGCTGACCGGCGCCTCGCTGGCGCTGGCGATCGTCGGCAGCGCGCTGGCCCTGCAGGTCGCCGGGCGCGGCGGTCCGCGCGCCCCCGCCATCGGCGGCGCGCTGTTCGGCCTGACCGTCACCATCATGCACTATACCGGCATGCGCGCGTTCGCCACGCAGGGCCTGATCCTGTGGTCGTACGACTATGTGGCGGTGTCGGTGGCCGGCGGCGTGATCCTCGGCGCGCTGGCGTTCGATCGCGCGCGCGGCACCGGGCGCCTGGCCGGGTTGTGGCCGGCGGTGACGCTGATGGTGACGAGCATCGTCGTGCTGCATTTCACCGGCATGGCGGGGATGACGATCATCCCCTTTGCGGCCGGTGCCGGCGTGGCGGGTTCGGACCAGACGACGACGATCATGGCGTTCGCGGTGGCGGGCGTCGGCCTTCTGGTGCTCGGGACCGGGCTTGCGACATACGTCCTCGACGCGCAATCGCGCGCCGAGACGCGACGCCGCCTCGACGAGCTGCTCGAAGGCAATGTCGACGGCATGGTCATCGAGCGCAACGATCGCATCCTGGCCGCCAACGCGGCCTTCGCCGGGCTGGCGGGCGCCTCGGCCGGCGAGGTCAAGGGCACGCCGCTGGGGCGATGGATCGAGGACATTGCGAGTGTCCGGACCGACACGCTGGTGCAGTTGACGCTTCGTTCCGTCGACGGACCGATGATTCCGGTCGAGATCGCGGCCCGGATCGACCGGCGGCCGGGCTGCCCGCAGACCATCTATTCGATCCGGGATTTGCGCGTCCGGCTCGCGCAGGAGCGGCGGATCGCGCATCTGGCCCGCAATGACAGCCTGACCGGCCTGCCCAACCGCACATCCTTTCTGGAATGCCTGACGAAGCACACCGCGCCCGACAGCGTCCATGATGCGGTCGCGCTGCTGTCGATCGACCTGGATCGGTTCAAGGAGGTCAACGACATCCACGGCCATGCCGCCGGGGACCAGTTGCTGACCCGCATCGGCGAGCGCATGAAGGCCGCGCTGCGGCCCGGGGAGTTCGCGGCGCGACTGGGCGGCGACGAGTTCGTCGTGCTGATGCCGGTCGATGAACCGGAGGAGGCGCTGGGCCTGATCGACCGCCTGCGCGACGCGATCACGGCGCCCGTGATGCTCGATCACAGCGAGGCGAGCTGCGGCATGAGCATCGGCGTCGCATTGTGGCCGCGCGACGCGGACGAAATCTCCGCGCTCATCAACAACGCCGACCTGGCCATGTACCGCGCCACGGCGTCGATCGCCACCGACGTCTGCTTCTATGAGGAGGAGATGGACAAGGCGGTGCGTGAACGGCGCCGGATGGTGAAGGAACTGCGGGAGGCGCTGGATAACGGCGAGCTGAAGCTGCACTGGCAGGTGCAGGAAGCGGTGCGGACCGGGTGCATCACCGGCTATGAGGCGTTGCTGCGCTGGACGAAGGAAGATGGCGCGATGGTCTCGCCGGCGGACTTCATCCCGCTGGCGGAACAGTCCGGGCTGATCCTGCCGATCGGGGAATGGGTGCTGCGCACCGCGTGCCGCGAAGCCGCCGGATGGGCCGAGCCGCACAAGATCGCCGTCAACCTGTCGCCCGTCCAGCTCGGCCACGTCGACCTGCCGCACCTCGTGCATCAGATCCTTCTGGAGACGGGGCTGCCCGCCTCCCGGCTCGAACTGGAGATCACCGAAACCGCGATGATCTCCGATTCGATCCGCACCATCCACGTCCTGAAACAGCTCAAGGCGATCGGCGTCGCGGTGGCGATGGACGATTTCGGCACGGGCTATTCGTCGCTGTCGACGCTGCGATCCTTCCCCTTCGACAAGATCAAGCTCGACAAGTCGTTCATGGTCGAACTGGACAGTCATTCGCAGGCCGCCGCCATCTTACGCGCGGTGCTGGCGCTCGGCCATAGCCTGTCGATCCCGGTGCTGGCCGAAGGCGTCGAGACGCCCGACCAGCTCACCTTTCTGCGCGAACAGGGCTGTGACGAGGCGCAGGGCTATCTGCTCGGCCGCCCCGGTCCGATGGCGGCGGCACTCGCGCGGCGCGCCACGGCGATCGGTTACCGGGAGGCGAGCTGACCACGGTCATCGCCGGGCCGTCCGGCGGCCTGCTGGTGGCGCACACCGCTGCGATCGCCCGCCGCCGCCCGCAAGGGTGGCGCGGACGCTACCCTCCGTGGGTGCCGGTCCCCGCCGGGCCATCGATCACCTGACGCACCTTCGTCACCAGGTCGGTGCGATTATAGGGCTTCTGGATCAGCTCGAACTCGGCGCCGCGTGCGTCGACCCGCTCGATCGAGGATTCGGCATAGCCGGTGGTCAACAGCACGCGTATCGGTCGCCGCCGCTTCACCTCGCGCGCCAGCATGACCCCGTTCATGCCACCGGGCAGGATGAGGTCGCTGAACAGCAGGTCGACCGGACCGGCACCGGCGAGCAACGCCAGCGCCTCAGCGGCGGTCCCGGCCCGCAACGTGGCATAGCCGAATTCCTGAAGCACGGTTTCGGCATAGGCGCCGACGTCGACCTGATCCTCGACGATCAGCACGGTCTCGGTCCCGCGCTTGTCCGCGAGCGAGCGAGAGGGCGGCAGCACGACCGGATCGACATCGGCATGGTCGCACGGGAAGAGCATGCACACCGACGTGCCGCGCCCCTCCTCCGACTGGAGCCGCAGCGTCCCCCCCGATTGTTTCATGAACCCATAGACCATGGAAAGGCCCAGGCCGGTGCCTTTCCCCTGGTCCTTGGTCGTGAAGAACGGCTCGGTGACCCGCTCCAGCACGTCGGGCGACATGCCGGTGCCCTCGTCGCTGATCGTCACGGCGACGTAATGGCCCGGCTCGACCTCGCGAAAGCCCGCATCGTCCGCCCCGATCGAACGATTGGTGATCGCGATGACGATATGCCCGCCGGCGGGCATCGCGTCGCGCGCGTTGAGCAGGATGTTCATGACGGCGAGTTCGGCCTGGGTCGGATCGATCCGGGCGTTGCAGGGCGTGTCCTGATGAACGATCCGCACGTTGACCAGACCGCCGGCGGTACGCTCGATCAGCGGCCGGATCTGGTCGATCAGGTCGACGAGGTTGACGACACGCCCCTGCAGCTTCTGTCGCCGCGAGAAGGCGAGGAGCTGCTGCGTCAATGTGGCGCCTCGTTCGGCCGCCTGGATGACGGCGTTGATCGCGCGGCCCGCCTTGGGGCGGTCGAACGCCTCGTCGTCGTCGATCTGGCGGCGCAGCAGGTCGCTGAAGCCCTGGATGACGGTCAGCAGATTGTTGAAGTCGTGCGCGACGCCGCCCGTGAGCTGTCCGACGGCTTCCATCTTCTGCGCCTGGCGCAGGCTTTCCTCGGCATCGCGCCGGCGCGTGATGTCGAGCTGCGACGCGAAGAAATAGATCAGCCTGTCGTCGGCATCGAAGACCGGCGAGATGAAAAGAGCGTTCCAGAAGGCCGCGCCGTTCTTCTTGTAGTTGAGCACCTCGACCGACACTTCCTGTCGCCGTTCGATGGCGTCCCGGATTTCGGCGACGGTGTCGCGGTCGGTATCCGGTCCCTGAAGGATCCGGCAATTGGCGCCAACCAGCTCGTCCCAGCCATAGCCGGTCATGTTGATGAACGCCGGATTGGCGAAGACGATCGGATTGTCGGGCTGGTTCGGATCGGTGACGATCATGGGCATACGCGTCGTCTTCACCGCGGCGAAGAAGATGCCGTTGCTGTCGTCGCTCATGTCGGCGTTCGCTTCGCCGGACAGATGCGGTGGCGGACCAGCGGCGCCGCTCAAAGGCTCGTCCCGCCGGCGATCGTCGCTGCCGTTGGCGACTCCCGATATGCCTCCATCGCCGCCCACGGGCGGGCGGCGGCCGCCGTCTTGTGCCGCCGTTCCACGCGCGCCCGGGCCGGCGCCATCGGCAGGGCTGGGGTCTCGCCGCGGCACACGGCCGTGGGGCCGCGCGGTTCGGCAACGGGCCGGCGCATGCGATCGCCGATCACCCGCGCTCCGGTCCGCGCAACCGGGCATTGCTCATGATGAATCATCGTTTCCCCACCGTCGACCTTCCCCGTTCCGGCCGGCGCAAGGCACGTCCCCGGTTTCCCGTCGCACCGCGACATCGGTTGAAACTTCCGCAGGCGCCGCGGCCCCGTCCGCCACGACCTTGGCTCACGACACCCGGCGGGTGACGAAGGCGCCCTCGCTGCCAGGTCGAGCACATCCGGCGCCTGATGAACGTCCTGGCGCCCTTCATCACTCGACGAGGCTCCGTTCGATCGCTCCACGACGCCTTTTGCACGATCGCTCCTTCGAACCTCGGGGACGTCGCAGCCGAAGGAAGCAACCAGATGCGGTGCGGCGCCCCCGCGTTCCCCAACAGCAGGATCGACGGCGCTGTAGCAACTCGCAGATTTACGGGTCCGCCTGGCCCGGTCGTGCTATAACCTGCGACAATAGCTGCTATAGAAAATCCTTGAACGTCGACCGTTCATCTTCGACCAGTCTGCGAAGCATCTCGGCGGCATCGCGTTCGGTGGTGTGAATGACATCGATCCAGTGCTGCCGCTCGTCGGACCACAGCCCCCACCTGTCGCCCGATCCGTCATCGGCCCGCTTCATGACCCGGTAACCGAGCAAGCCGGCGACCCGGCCGCTCGATCCGGCGGCCTGCGCATCGATCGCGCGTCGGCCGCGCCGCCGCCACGATGCAAGCGCATGGATCGTGCGGACGCTGCGGGCTCTCCCGACCAGGTCCAGCAGCGCGCCGTACACCGTGGCGCGATCGTCCTTTGCAAGATCGACCAGCCCGGACTTCTCGACCAGGCTACCGAGTTCCACCAGATGACGAATTCGCCCGCGACAATCCAAGACACAGCTCCGCGCATGATCCGACGCCGTGTCGGGTTGAGCAGCCAAGGTCATCGGCGGTTTTCGCGCCTCCTCGCAGCCGTCAACGTCAGTCGTTATCCTCGCGAACCGGTGTACGGTCCGGTTCAATTCGTGAAAACCCGCAAATTTACGTGGCCTTCCCGTGAGGGAGCACAACATTCATGGACTTGCATTTCAACACGACAGCTTAGTCGTCTGACAGATTTATTATGCCTACTAGCAGCAACACTAACTTGTACGCCAGATTATCCGTCGCCGTGCCACGGCTACCCAGTCACGGTCACAAATAGTCCTGAGTAAAGGCGATCATCGCGGCGTGCACCTTGTTAGACGCCCCCAGCTTCTTGACGGCATTGGCAAGATGAAACTCGATGGTCCTTGCGCTCCTTCCGATGATGACGCCTGTTTCGAACGACGTCTTGCCCATGCCCACCCAAAACAGGCACTCCCGCTCCTTACTGGTCAAAGCAACGTCGGCGGCGGCCTTGCCCGCTTGCGAAGATGACGCAGGCTGCTTCCTGAAGCGATGCGCCAGAGCAGCGGACAGTTCCGCATCGCTGGCGTGCAGCGCCATAGATGACAATGCGCCGGCGCTGTTTACGTCGAATTTCGTGTCGGGGTCGACTTCTTCCGACGCCTTCACGTCGGTGGACAGGCCAAGTGACGACACCTCCCGAAGTTGCTTGATGATCCCCGTCAGGATTCCTTCCATCCTCAGCGAATCTGTCACATCACGGGATATGCAGAGGATCCACTTCCCCCGGGACACCCCGGTCAGCGGGATCAGGTGATTGTCCCAATGCCGAACAGCGCCATCCTTGTCGATGCTCTTGCCCGCAAAGTGCGAACTCTGCCCGGACCTTGCCTCCGACAAGGCCTGCTCCCCGGGTTCCCGCACATCCGGGGGAAGAAGATCAAGCCAGAGGCGTGAACCCAGCTCGACACCGGCGAGACCCAAAGCAGTTAAGCCGGCCTGATTGATATATTTTATTTCACCCTTGTGATCTATAATTTTCGTGCAGTCCGGACTGTTTTCAATTGACTTGAGATCAAATGAAATTTCCCCCTCCAGAATCTCATTTATATCATTTATGCTGGGATCTTCATTTCTATCCATGACGCTGGCGACCTACATTGTCACATGATTACAACCATCCTCAATCACCTACGGGCCAATGTCCGACTGATGCTAAAGAACAGGGCTTTGTTGCGCGACTACGCCCAAGAGGCAAGAGGTTGGGAAATGCATGGGCACCGGCCGTTCCATCGCACGACCACAGCAAGACCGGGACGATCACGAGCGGATACTGAGCGTTATCGTTTGCGATAATCGAAGCGGCGCGCGCGCAAGCGCCGGTCCGTCGCACGAAACGCTCCATGATCGGTTGAGACATCGGGCCGCGCGCGGCGGCGGATACCGGCGCGCGCAGGCGGAATGAACACCGTCGCGCCTCGGCGGGACCGCGCGTCGTACCGACGGCCGGCGCGGCCGGACGGCGTGCCACGGCGCAGGCGTGGCGCAGTGACGCCCCGCCCCGCCCGCGCCGTCGCGATCGACCGATCCCCGCGCGGGGCGGGCGCGGCGGCTACCAGTTCAGGCCCGCGCGCACGTAAAGATACCGGCCGTTGAACCCGAACGGCGAGTAAAACGGGAAGCCCAGCACGCCGGTGGAATTGTTCGCCGCGACCGTGCGATCGGGATAGACGTCGAACAGGTTGCTGACCCCCAGCCCGATCTGCGCGCCGCGCGGTCCGCTGTAGCGCAGTTCGATGTCGGTCACCGCATGGTCGCCGGTATGCACGTCGGCGCTCTCCACGGTGCCCGGCTGGTTCACGTCGCCATAGTATGTGACGCGCGCCAGCGCGCCGAGCCGGTCGAGCGACCAGTCGATCGTCCCGGTCGCCTTGTGCTGCGGCGTGCCGTCCTCCAGCGTGAGGATGCGGCTGCGCGCGAACAGGACCGGCGCGGGGTTGAGCGCGGCGGTGGAGCTGGGCACGCGCGTCACCTTCACGTCGTTGATGTTGCCCGCCACGGTGAAGTCGATCAGGCCCGCCGCTCCGGTCCGCCAGCGATAGTGCGCCACCGCGTCGATGCCCTTGGTGGTCGACGCGAGCCCGTTGATGAAGAAGCGCGCCGCGGTCGCGCCGGTGTTGGTGGAGGCCAGCAGCCTGCGGATCGCGTCGTTCACCGCCGCGCTCTGCGATGCGGAGGTGGTCAGGTTCTCCGACAGGCCGATCTGGTCGCGGATGCGGATGCGATAGGCGTCCACCGTCAGGTCGAACCCGCCGAAGCGGATCACCGTGCCCGCCGACAGGTTCGTGGATTTCTCCGCGTCCAGCGGCAACCCGCCCAGCGCCGAGCCGACCGTGCTGACCGAGGGGAAGGTGCCGGTCTGCACCGGCACGCCGTTGGTGACCACCGAGGCGATCTGCGTGAAATATTGCTGTTGAAGCGACGGCGCGCGGAAGCCGGTGGACGCGGTGCCGCGCAGCGCGATCCAGTCCGCCAGGTCGTAGCGCAGCGACAGCTTGCCGTTGGCGGTGCTGCCGAAGTCGGAATAATCCTCGACGCGCCCCGCCAGCCCGACCAGGAAGCGCTCGGTCACCTGCGCCTCCACGTCGAGATAGCCGCTGACGTTGCGGCGGCTGCGATCCACCTCGTTCAGCGGCGAGAAGCCGTTGAAGCCCTGCGCCCCCGGCGCCGCGCCCGCGACGGCACCGCTCTCGGGATAGCCGTAGGAGGCGCGCTCGCCGGCGGTGATCTCATAGCCCTCGCGCCGCCCCTCGACGCCGAACGCGACGTTCAGCGACCGGAACACGTCGAAGCGGCGCGTCACGTCCAGCCCGACGACGAACTGGTCATAAGTGATCGCCCCGTCGTCGAAGTCGCGCGGCGTCGACGCGCCATAGGCGTAGTTGGCGGAGTTGCGCGTGCGGAACGCGATGCGGTTGCGGCCATAGCCGACCGACAGGTCGAGGTTGAAGCCGCCGACATCACCGCGCAGCCCCAGCGCCGAATTGAGGTCGCGCGAGCGGGTGTTGATGAGCGGCAGGAAGCCGTTCGGATAGCCCGCCAGCGATGCCGCCGTGCCGGGCAGCCGCGGGAAGGCCGCGCTTTCGGATTCGCGATCCTGATAGCCGAAGAAGCCGTACAGGCTCCAGTTGTCGGTGACCGACGTGCCCGCGTTCACGAAGCCGGTATATTGCTCCACCGCCGGATCGCCGTAGCGCCCGGTGATCCGCGTCGGGTTCACGCGCGGGTCGAGATCGGCGCGGTTGGTCGGCTGACGGTTCATATATTCGCCGGAGACGGTGACGAAGCCGTCCTCGCCGAACCCGATCCCCTGCCACAGCGAGGCGGTCACCGCATGTTCGCCGGTGACGCTGCGGCGTCCGCGCGCGGTATCGACGTCGGTGTCGTAGAAGCCGTAGTTCACCTGCGCGCCGCCGCCCGAACGCGCCTCGCGCAGCCGCAGGTTGACGACGCCGGCGATCGCGTCGGAGCCATATTGCGCCGACGCGCCGTCGCGCAGCACCTCGATCCGGTCGAGCGCCACGGTCGGGATGGTGTTCAGGTCGACCGCCGCCGATCCGCGCCCGACCGTGCCGTTGGTGTTGAGCAGCGCGGAGGTGTGGCCGCGGATGCCGTTGACCAGCACCAGGGTCTGGTCGGGCGACAGGCCGCGCAGCGTCGCGGGGCGGATCGCGTCGGTGCCGTCGGTGGCGGCGGGGCGCGGGAAGTCGATCGACGGCGCGACCGTCGACAGCGCCGCGGCCAGTTCGGTGGTGCCCTGCCGCTGGAGGCTGGCGCCGCTCAGCACGTCGACCGGCGCGCGGCGCTGTCCAGCCGCGTGCGCCCTTCCACGCGCGTGCCGGTGACGATGATGTCATCGCCTTCGCCCTCCGCGGTCGCGGCATCGGCGGCGGGCGCGGCCTGCGCCGCTTCGGCGCCCGGCTCCGCGCCCTGCGCGCGCGCGACGGGGGCGGCGATGGCGAGCAGCGAGGCGCTGGTCAGGGCAAGGAGGCGAAAGCTTGGCATGATCGGTGGACCCCTGTTGGACGGCTGCGCCGCTCGTTGTTATGCGCCATCGCCGCCGGTTCGGTCCCGCGGCGCGACCTGCGTGATGGCGCTGCGTCACATCACTTCGATGCCCAGTAGGCGCCGCGCCCTTCCGCCGCGCGGAACTCTTCCTATCTCCGACCCAAATATGGCTTCATCTCCTCTCCTGCTCGCGATCGGCGACAGCCTGGTCGCCGGCTACGGCCTGCCCGTGTCCGATGCCTTTCCCGCGCAGCTCGAACGACGCCTGCGCCGCGCGCATCCCGGCGCGCGGGTGGCGAACGCCGGGCGCTCCGGCGACACCAGCGCCGACGTGCTGCGCCGGCTGCCGGCGGCGATGTCGGCACTGGACGCGCGCCCGGCGCTGGCGATCGTGCAGGTCGGGCCGAACGACGTGCTGCGGCAGGTGCCGCCCGCCGCGACGCGCGCGAACCTGGAGGCGGTGCTGGTCGAGCTGCGCCGGTGCGGCGTCCCCGCGCTGCTGACCACCGTCGCGCCGCCGCCGGTCCTGCACGACCGCGCGCGGCCGTACCTGGGCCTGCACGACGAGCTGGCGGCGCGCCATGGCGCGCGCACCTGCGCCTTCTTTCCCGCCGGCGTGCTGGGTCATCCCGACATGGTGCTGGCCGACCGCATGCACCCCAACGCCCGCGCGATCGCGGCGGTGGTCGACGCGATGCTGCCGGTGGTGGAGCGGATGCTGGCGGAAGGTGATGCGGCCATGCGGGCGTAGCGGTCGCGCCCCGCCCCCGCCCCTGCGCTTCGCTACGCCATCATCGTCCCGCCTGGGCGACCTCACCCCATCCGTTCGCGCGCGACCTTCTGCAACACCGTCAGCGGCATAGCGCCCAGCGCGAGCACGCCGTGGAACGCCCGCGGATCCCAGCGCGCGCCCGCCCGGCGCCGCGCCTCGTCGCGCAGTTGCACCCACACCGTATGGCCGATCTTGTAGCTGCACGCCTGCCCCGGCCAGACGGTGTAGCGGTCGATCTCGCCCTGGCTGCGCCCGCGCGCGATGCCGGTGGTGGCGATCAGATAGTCGGTCGCCTTCTCGCGGCTCCACCGCCTGGCATGCATCCCCGAATCCACCACCAGCCGCGTGGCGCGGAACAGCAAGGATTGCAGATAGCCGATCTGCCCCAGCGGATCGCCCTCGTACATCCCCATCTCGTCGGCGAGCTGCTCCGCATACAGCGCCCAGCCTTCCGAATAGCCCGAATAGAAGCCGCGGCGCCGGATCAGCGGGATGTCCTGGCTCTCCAGCGCGGACATGACCTGCAGGTGATGCCCCGGCACCGCCTCGTGATAGCTGAGCGTGGCCAGCCCGAACTTCGGCCGGTCGAACGTGTCGCGCAGGTTGATGAAATAGATCGCCGGCCGCGTGCCATCGAGCGAGGCGGACTGGTAATAGCCGCCCGGCGCGCCGGCCTGGATCGCCGCGGGCACGCGCCGCACCTCGACCGGCGCGCGCGGCAGCGTGGCGAATTGTTCGGGCAGCCGCTTCGTCATCGCCGCCACCTGCGCGCGCAATTGCCGCAACAGCGCCTCGCGCCCGGGATCGGTGTTGGAATAGAGCTGGTCGGGCCGCCGGTTGAGCGCGACCAGCCGCTCGCCGACGCTGCCGCCGCTCATCCCCTGCGCGGTCAGCAGCGCGTCGATCCGCGCGCCGATCTCCGCGACCTGCGCCAGCCCCATCCGGTGGATCTCGTCGCCGTCCAGTTCGGTGGTCGTCGCCGCGCTCGCCGCCGCCGCATAATAGGCCGCGCCGTCCGGCAACCGCCACACGCCCGCGTCATGCACCGCGCGCGCGCGCAACTCGCTCACCAGCGCGCGCTGGCGGTCGAGCGCGGGGAAGACGCGCTCCGCGATCAGCCGCGTCACCGCCGCCGCGCGCTCGGGCGGCAGGTTCGCGTCCTTCAGCTTCGCGGCCAGGTCGGTCACCGGCCCGGTCGCCTCGGGCGGCTGGTCGCGCAGCGCGGCGAGCTGCTTCAGCGTGGTGTCGAGGATATAGTCGGGCGCGAACACGCCGTTGCGGCCCGCGTCCTCGCGCTGGCGTTCGGTGTCGGCGTCGATCGCCCCTGCGAATGCCGCGACGCGCGCGACATAGGCGTCGGCATCGGCGGCGTCGCGCACGCGGTGCTGGCCCGACAGGAAATCCGGCACGTCGCGATACGCGCCGGTCAACTGGCTCAGCACATAGGGCGCGTAGCGGCCGGCGCTGGCGCCGAAGGCGTAGCGCTCGCCGGCGACGACGCGCTCCAGCGCGTAGGACACGATGTCGTGGTCGAGCCGTGCGGCCGCGCCCAGCGCGTCGCGCGGGATCGCGCGCAACGCCGCCAGCTCGCGGCGCGCGCGGGCGAACTGCCGCGCCTCGCCCGCGCGGGAGGTGTCGTCCAGCCGCGATTTCAACGCGGCGCGCGGCCCCGTGTCCAGCCCCAGCGACGTCGCCTGTTCCGGGCTGTCCTCCAGCCGCGCGTAGAAGAAGCGGTCGAGCAAGGCGCGCAACTCGGCGTCGCGCGCGCCGGCGGTGGTTGTGGCGGCGGTGGCGATGCGGGGCAATGCCGCGCCGATCGTGGCGGCGCCGGCGGAGGCGAGGAAATGACGGCGACGCATGCGCGCTCCTGGGTCGGTGGGATCTGGGGAGCCGGCACCGTGTCCGCTGCGCCCGGCTTTGTCGAGCGCTGGTGGGGCGCCGGCACGCGATGGCGGAGACCTGCACCACAGCTTCCTGCCCGGCTTCAAGGGCGCGGACCCCGATCACCAGGCGCGCGGCCCGGCGTGAAGATGCTCGGCGGTGTCACCCGTTACGTCACCGCCGACCTTGACGAAGGCCCGATCATCGCGCAGGACGTGGAGCCGATCGGCCATGCCGACACCCCCGACGATCTGGTGCGCAAGGGCCGCGACATCGAGCGCCGCGTACTGGCAGAGGCGGTGCGGCTGCACCTGGAGGATCGCGTGCTGTTGATCGGCGCGCGCACGGTGGCCTTTCACTGATATCGGCTGAAACGATAGGGGCGAACAGGCCGCCGCTTCATCGACGAGCAAGGCAGGTTCGCGTATCCGGAACGAAGCACCGCCTTGAAAGGGATGCGCTTATCAGCAACCGTCCTCGCCACTCGCGACGTTCGCCGCGCAATGTCCCGGCTATCGCCTTCAGCCTGGCGCTGCTGCTCATCGCGCTCGCCAGCGCGATCCTCGTCCTGTTCGCGCTGAAGGCCGGCTAGGCCCACCCCGGGCCGCGCATGGAACAATTCGGCGACGGGCGCACTTGTACCCGCTTGGGCGCCGTGAGCACCCAGCTAGGGGATTGATGCAATGAAGAAGATTTTCGCGATCGCTCTGTTGGCCGGCGTGGCCTCGTTGAGCGCCTGCAACTCCAGCCCGCGCGAGCAGGCCGCCGACAACATCGAGGCGAACGCGGAAGCGGTGGCGGACAACCTGGAAGACGTGGCGGACAATGTCGGCAACGACGCGGTCGAGGACGCGCTGGAGAACAAGGCCGAGGCGGTCCGCGCAACCGGCCAGAACCAGGCCGACGACATGCGGACGCACGATCCCGATACGAACCTCGGCAACGGTATCTGATCCCGGCCGGACGGCGCGCGGGCGCGGTCCGTTAACAGGGGGCGGTCGCATGACGCGGCCGCCCCCTTGCCCATGTCATATCGGCCAGCGCCGATGCGCACCGCGACGGACGGTCGATGGCGTGCGTGACGGCGGCGGAACGGGTCGCATCGCGCGTCGCGTCCGCCCTTTTCCGCATCAGCAAGCATTTGTCATCGAACAGCTACACCCGGCCAGCTTGTCATCGTTACATGGGACACTCCGGTCCTGATGGTCGATCACCATCCGGCGGCAAGGGAGTTCTTGATGACGTCACGCGGCCTTTCGGCATGGTTCGCACTGGGTGCCGCCGTTCTCGCCATTCTCGTGGCGCTTGATCGACCGCATTGGTTCGGCCTGCAGCCGGGCACCGCGACCGCCCGCCACCAGGTCGTGGCGCACGCGACCACCACCGCGTCCCGCTCCGCCCCGTGGCTCATCAAGCGAACCACCACGCCCGGTCGCTGACCCGCCACTCCGTGCGGCGCCCGCATTAACCGCCCGCGCTGCGATCCCCCGCAGGAACGCCCCTCACGGCAGAAGCAGGCTGGCATCCCCGTAGGAATAGAAGCGATAGTCGTTCTCGATCGCATAGGCGTAGGCCGCCTGCATCCGGTCGAGGCCCATCAGCGCCGATACCAGCATGAACAGCGTCGATCGCGGCAGGTGGAAGTTGGTCATCAGCCCGTCGATCCCGCGGAAGCGATAGCCGGGGGTGATGAAGATCGCGGTGTCGCCTTCGAAGGCGCGTACCTGCCCGTCCGCGTCGGTCGCGCTCTCGATCAGGCGTAGCGAGGTGGTGCCGACCGCGATCACGCGCCCTCCCGCGGCGCGTACCGCGTTCAGCCGCGCGGCCAGCGCGGCATCGATCCGGCCCCATTCGGCGTGCATCCGGTGGTCGGCGGTATCCTCGGCCTTGACCGGCAGGAAGGTCCCCGCGCCGACGTGCAGCGTCAGCGTGGCATGCGCGATGCCGGCCGCCTCCAGCGCCGCCATCAGCGCCGGCGTGAAATGCAGCGCGGCGGTGGGGGCGGCCACCGCGCCCGGCTCGGTCGCGAACATCGTCTGGTAATCCCGTGCGTCCCGCGCGTCGGTGTCGCGCTTGCCGGCGATATACGGCGGCAGCGGCATGCGCCCGGCGCGCTCCAACAGCAGCTCGACCGGCTCGTCGCCGGCGAAGTCGAGCGCCCAGCTACCATCCGCCTGCCGGTCGCGCGCGGTGGCGGTCACATCGCGGCCGAAGTCGATCGCGTCGCAGTCGCGCAGCCGCCGCGCGTTGCGCACGAAGGCGCGCCAGCGGCGCGGCCCCTCGCGCTTGTGGAGCGTCGCGCCGATCCGCGCCGCACCGCGCGTCCCCTCCAGTTGCGCGGGGATCACGCGGGTGTCGTTGAACACCAGCAGGTCGCCGGCGCGCAGTTGCGCGGGCAGCGCCGCGACGACGCGATCCGCCAGCCCGTCGGGCGTGACCACCAGCATCCGCGCCGCGTCGCGCGGGACCGCGGGGCGCAGCGCGATCCGCTCCGGCGGCAGCGCGAAGTCGAACAGGTCGACGTTCATGGACGATCAGCGACGGGTGGCGGGCTTCCGCGCCGGCTTCGTGTCCGGCAGGGTGGCGGGCAGCGTCGGCAGCGTCGCCGGCACGGGCGCGGCGGCGGGCAGCGGCTGGTAGGCGGGCGGATTGTCCGACGCGATATAGGCGTGGACGATGCGCGACGGATTCTGCGGCGGCTCACCCCGCTCGATGGCGTCGACATATTGCATCCCGCTCGTGACGCGGCCGAACACGCTGTATTTCTTGTCGAGCTGGAAGCGCGGCTGAAGGACGATGTAGAACTGGCTGTTGGCGCTGTCCTCCTTCTCCGCGCGTGCCGCCGCCACCGCGCCGCGCACGTGCGGCAGATAATTGAACTCGGCCGGCAGATCGGGCAGCGTGCTGCCGCCGGTGCCGTCGCCGCGCGGATCGCCGCCCTGTGCCATGAAGCCGTCGATCACGCGGTGGAAGACCAGCCCGTCGTAGAAATGCTGCCGGGTCAGCGTCTTGATCCGCTCCACCATCTTCGGCGCGACGTCGGGGCGCAGCGCGATCGCGACGCGACCGCCGGTGGACAGGTCGAGCAGCCAGATGTTGGTCTTGTCGCCCAGCGGCGGCGCGGGCAGCCGCTCCTGCGCGGCGGCGGGGACGGACACAAGCGCGGCGAGCGCGGCGACGAGGAGGGCGAACGGACGCATCGGGACTTTCGGATCAGCTATGGCTCGGCTCGCCGTAGACCAAAAGCCCGCTTGCGCCAAACTGAACGGCGGCGCGGGGGCGGGCAGGATCGCGGCCTCCCCGACTCGGCCCCGAAACGCGCGGCGCGACGGGTCTCCGGGCCGGATCTCCGGGCGGTGCCGGCCGGCGCATGGCCCGCCAGCATGTGCAGACGGCCTCTCAGGGTCCGTTTGAAAACTCGCGGACGAGCGAGTTTTGCACGCGGCGCCGGCCTAACGCGTTTCAACGCGTTTCCAAACAACCGCTCAGTACGGCGCGCACGCCCGGCGTCGCTGCACGCCCTTGATCGTCAGCACCAGATGCCCCAGCCGCTCGCGCACCAGCCCTTCGTCCAGCAACTGCCGAATCGTCGCGGCGTCATGCCCGCGCGAGATGATGAGCGTCGCGCCGGCGCTGCGCGCGGTCCACAGGATCCGTTCGAGCTGCTCGGCGGGCGAGCAGCCGGTGTTCGCGTCCATGTCTCTCCACCCCCAACGGGCGTGCGAACGACTCGTGCCGCCGCAGGGCCGCGAGAGGAACCGGAAGCAGCCGGCACGTCAACGTCCCCGCGCGACGTTATCGCAGGATGGTTGATAAAGCGTTAATGCCGCCGGACGAAGCGAGTGTCAGCCGCCGCCGTCGCGCTCGATGTCCGCGCCGATCGCGGAGAGCTTCTCCTCCAGCCGCTCATAGCCGCGATCGAGGTGGTAGACGCGCGACACCGCCGTCTCGCCGTCCGCGATCAGCCCGGCGATGATGAGGCTCATCGACGCGCGCAGGTCGGTGGCCATCACCTGCGCCCCGTTCAGCCCGGCGACGCCCTGCACCACCGCGGTGCGGCCGCTCACCCGGATGTCCGCCCCCATCCGCGCCAGCTCGGGGACGTGCATGTAGCGATTCTCGAAGATCGTCTCGGTCAGCACGCTTTCGCCGTCGGCGCGGCACAGCATCGCCATGAACTGCGCCTGCATGTCGGTCGCGAAACCGGGATAGGGCGCGGTGGAGAGCGTCAGCGGTTTCAGCTCCGCCTCCGACGTGACCAGGATCGAATCGCGCCGCTCCTCGATCCCGACCCCGGCGGCGCGCAACGCGTCCAGCGTCGCGCCCATGTCGGCGGGGGCAACCCCGGTCAGTTCCACCGCGCCGCCGGTGACCGCGACCGCGCAGGCATAGCTGCCCGCCTCGATCCGGTCGGGCATCACGGCATAGGTCGCGCCGTGCAGCTCCGGCACGCCCTCGATCTCCAGCGTGTCGGTCCCGATACCCTCGATCCGCGCGCCCATCGCCACCAGGCAGCGGCACAGGTCGACGATCTCCGGCTCGCGCGCGGCATTCTCGATACGGCTGCCGCCCTTCGCGGTCACCGCCGCCATCACGACATTCTCGGTCGCGCCGACCGACACCACCGGAAAGGCATAACGCCCGCCGGTCAGCCGCCCGCCGGGAGCCGTCGCCGTGACGTAGCCGGCGCTCATCTCCAGTTCGGCGCCGATCGCCTCCAGCGCCTTCAGGTGCAGGTCGATCGGGCGATTGCCGATCGCGCAGCCGCCCGGCAGCGACACGCGCGCGGACCCGGCGCGCGCCAGGATCGGCCCCAGCACCAGGATCGACGCGCGCATCTTGCGCACGATGTCATAAGGCGCCTCGGTCGAGGTGAGCTGCCCGGCGCGGATCGTCATCACGCGGCCGAATTCCTCGGGCCGGCTTCCCTCGATGCGCGTCGACGCGCCGAGTTGGTTCAGCAGGTGGCCGAAGCCGTCGACATCGGCGAGCCGCGGCAGGTTGCGCAGCGTCAGCGGCTCGTCGGTCAGCAGCGCGCAGGGCATCAGCGTGAGGGCGGCGTTCTTTGCGCCGGAAACGGGCAGCGTGCCGTTCAGGCGATGGCCGCCACGGATGAGAATTCGGTCCATCGCGCCGCTCTATCGAAGCCGGTGGCCCGCGCCAAGCGAGCGCTCGCGAAACCGTCATGCGGCCCCCGGTTGATCGGTTTTAATGCACGCCCCGTGGACGCCCGCGTAACGATCGACAAAACGAGGATTACCACTGCGTGCCAGCGCCTAGTCTCGCCGATCGGATCGGCGATATTCTGCCATTGTCGACAAGTGAACGGGCGGCGCTGGGTCAGCTTACCGAGCGTGAGCGCGCGATACGCCGCGGCGCGACGCTGCTGCGCGAGAACGACCGCTCGACCGAGCTGTTCGTGCTAAAAAGCGGGATGATGATGGCATACCTGCTGCTGGACGACGGCAGCCGGCAGATCCTGCGCTTCGTCTTTCCCGGCGATCTGGTCGGCACGTCGGCGATCATCTGGGGCAAGGCGCAGCAGACGCTGGTCGCGGTCGCGGACAGCGTGATGGCGCCGATCGACCGCACGCAGGTCGTCGATCTGGTGGCGCGGTTCCCGCGGCTGGGCGTGGCGCTGTTCGCGCTGGACCAGGTCGACCGGGCGATGCTGGCCGATCGGCTCGCGGGGGTCGCCAAGACCTCGGCGCGCGCGCGCATCGCGGCGGTGCTGCTGGAGATCCGCGACCGGATGCGCCGCTGCGATCCGGCGATCGGCGACAGCTTCATGCCCGGGCTGACGCAGGAGGAGATCGGCGACGCCACCGGGCTGACCGCGGTGCACGTCAACCGCATGCTGCGCCAACTGGAGGACCAGAAGCTGATCGCGCGCACCGGCGGCCTGTTCACGATCCTGAACGAGCCGCTGCTGCGCCGCGCCGCCAACCATGTCGATCGCCACGCGGAGGTGGACCTGTCGTGGTTGCCGGAGCTGCGCGCGCCGTAGCGCGCCACCGCCCGCCCGGTGACGCGGGCGTCAGCCGCGCGTCACCCCGCTCAGCGCCAGTTGCGTGTCGATCGCCGCCTCCAGTCGCACCAGCCCCGGCGCATCGCGCGCCTCGGCGCGCAACGTCAGCGCCGCCTGCGTGTTCGACGCGCGCAGCAGCCACCAGCCGTCGCCGGTCGACACCCGCACGCCGTCCGTCACGTCGACGCGCGCGCCCGCCGCGGCCAGTCGCGCCGCGACCTCCACCACCACGGCGGTCTTGCGCGCCTCCGGCACCGCCACGCGCCGTTCGGGCGTGGCGTGGCGCGCCGACAGCCCGTCGCGCAGCGCGGTCAGCGAGCGGCCTGACAGGTGCACCGCGCGGATCAGCCGCACCGCGGCATAGAGCGCGTCGTCGAACCCGTAATATTCGTGCCCGAAGAAGATGTGCCCCGAGAGTTCGCCCGCCAGCGGCGCGCCCACCTGCTTCATCTTCGTCTTGATCTCGCTGTGCCCGGTCCGCCACATCAGCGGACGACCGCCCAGCGCGGCGATCCGTTCGAACAGCGCGTCGCTGGATTTCACGTCGGCGACGATCGTGCTGCCCGGCAACTCTGCGAGCAGCGGTTCCACCAGAATGGACAGGATGTCGTCGCCCCACAGCGCGTGTCCCGCCGCGTCCACCGCGCCGATCCGGTCGCCGTCGCCATCGAAAGCCAGTCCGAAATCGAGCCGCTTCTCGATGACCAGCGCCCGCAGATGCGCGAGATTGGCCTCCACCGTCGGATCGGGGTGATGATGGGGAAAGGTGCCGTCGATGTCGCAGAACAGCAGGTGATGTTCGCCCGGAAGCTGCGCGGTCAGCGCGCGGATCACCTCGCCGGCCGCGCCGTTGCCGGCATCCCAGCCGATCCGGTACGTGCCCCCGGCATAGCCGGCGAGCAGCCGGCCGACGTACAGGTCGCGCACGTCGGCGGTCGTGACGGCGCCGGCGCCGCTCTCCCAGTCGCCGGCCTCGGCCAGCGCGGCGAGATCCAGGATGTCGTCGCCGCAGAAGCTGTTCCCCTGAAGCACCAGCTTGAAGCCATTGTCCTCGGCGGGATTATGGCTGCCGGTTACCTGCACGCCGCCATCCACCTCTAGCGTCGCGGCGGCGTAATAGAGCATCGGCGACGGGCCGAGCCCGACGCGCACCACGTCGACGCCACCCGCCGCCAGTCCCTCGACCAGCGCGGCCTCCAGCATCGGCGAATGGGTGCGCCCGTCATAGCCGACCGCGACGCGCCGCCCGCCAGCGCGGCGGACGCGCGTGGCGAAGCCGCGCCCCACGGCCCGCGCGTCGCGGGCGTCCAGCGTCACGCCGACGCGGCCGCGGATGTCATATTCGCGCAGGATCTCGCGCGCGAAGCGGTGCGTCACGGGCGGCCCCGGATATCCGCCAGCAGCGTGTCGCGCGCGGCGTTGACGCGGCGCGCGCGCGCCTCGGAGCCGCCGCGATCGGGATGCAGCTCGCTCATCAGCCGGCGATGCGCGGCGCGGATCTCCGCCTCGCCCGCGCGCCTGCCCACGCCCAGCACCTTGCGCGCATCGCCCAGCGGCGTCGCCTTCGCGGCCGGTTTGCGCAGCAGCCACCAGACCGCATAGACGATCAGCCCGGCGACGATCCATTTGGCCAGCATGCTCAGGCCGCCTGAGTCGCGGGAACCTCGGGCAGCGCCAGCGCCGCCATCATCTCGCGCAGTTCCTGCCGCGCGGCGACATGGCTCAGCCCCATGCCGCCGAACTCCTTGGCGTCGAGCAGCGTCAGCCCCTTGGGAAACAGCTCGCGATAGATCACGCGCTCGCCAAGCCCGGGAATGATGCGGAAGCCGACGCGCCGCGCAAGCTGGTCCAGCGCCTCCGACACGCGCCGCATGTTGCGCGCCTCCAGATATTGCAGGCGGTTGCGCAGCACCACCCAGTCGATCGTCGTCCCGTCCTCGCGCGCACGGGCCTTGCGCGCGTCCCAGATCAGCTCCGAATAGAAACTGGGGCGCACCACCTTGTACGTCTCGGGATCGACCTGCCCGATCAGGTCGAAGTCGACGAAGCTGTCGTTCATCGGCGTCACCAGCGTATCGGCCAGCGCCACCGCGATCCGCGCGGCGGGATCGTCGCGGCCCGGCGTGTCGATCACCAGGAAGTCGTAGCCGTTGGTGAAGTCGCGGTACATCGGGCCGAACGTGCCGTCGGCGCGACCGTCGCCGGTGGCATGGACGGGCAGCGGCAACGCCAGCCCGGCGCGGGTCATCGTCGCCTCGCGATTGTCGAGGTAGCGGCCCAGCGTGCGCTGGCGATGGTCCAGGTCGATGCAGGCGACGCGCGCGCCCTTCGCGGCCAGCGCGATCGCGACATGCACCGCGGTGGTGGACTTGCCCGTCCCGCCTTTTTCGTTGGCGAACACGATCACGTGCGTGCGTGCGTGTTGCCCTTGCGTCCCCGTCTCGGACAATTCGTCGCATCCTCGATTGATTGCGTCCTGTCGCGACCATAGAAGCCGACGCCGCGCAATTCGAGGGGTAACGGGTTGGAAGTGTATCGTGATCTCGCCAGCCTGCGCGCGGGTCTGGCGGCGGCGCGGGCGGGCGGGCGCGACGTGGCGCTGGTGCCGACCATGGGGGCGCTGCACGCCGGCCATGTCGCGCTGGTGGAGGCCGCGCGCCGTCCCGGCACGATCGTGGTGGCGTCGATCTTCGTCAATCCGACGCAGTTCGGCGCGGGCGAGGATCTGTCGCGCTATCCGCGCAGGGAACTGAGCGACATCGCGATGCTGACCGACGCTGGCTGCGACATGCTGTGGCTGCCGCCGGTGGAGGCGATGTACCCGTCCGGCTTCGCCACCAGCGTGTCGGTCGCGGGGGTGAGCGAGGGGTGGGACGGCGCGTCGCGCCCCGGCCATTTCGACGGCGTGGCGACGGTGGTCGCGAAGCTGTTCAACCAGGTCCGCCCGACCCGCGCCTATTTCGGCGAGAAGGATTTTCAGCAGCTCGCGGTGATCCGCCGCATGGTGGCCGATCTGGATTTCGAAATCGAGGTCACGGGCGTGCCGACGCAGCGCGAGGACGACGGCCTGGCGCTGTCGTCGCGCAACGTCTACCTGCTGCCGGAGGAGCGCCAGAAGGCGACGGCGCTGCCGCGCGCGCTGGGCGTGGCGGCCCGCGCGGTGCTGGGCGGCGGCGATCCCGCCCGCGCGGTGGCCGATGCGATCGCGACGCTCACCGCCGCGGGCTTCGCGGTCGATTACGTCGCGCTGGTCGATGCCGAGACGCTGGAAAGCGATCCCGCGCCAGGCCGGCGGCGGCAGTTGCTGGCGGCCGCGCGGCTGGGCAACACGCGGCTGATCGACAATCTGGCCGTCGACCCGGCGTGACCGGCCAAAGCCGTTCCTCCACAACGATTTAGATGATTTCCGTCTTAACCATTTGGTGAGCCGAATCGGTGCACACCGTGATCCATTGAAGGATTAGAGGGGTAATCCGATGGTGACCGATTTCGATACCGCGCTGCTCGCGCGCCGCATTGCCGAAGCGACCCGTGGCGACGCCGATGTCGCCTATGACCTGGGCGTGGCGTTTTCGACCGGCACCTTCGGCGCGACGCTCGACCTGATCGCGGCGCACAAATGGTTCAACCTCGCGGCCGCGCGCGGCAACGCCGCCGCCGCCACCGCGCGCACCGAGGTCGCCGAGGACATGACCGCGCGCGAGATCGCCACCGCGCAGCGCGCCGCGCGCGACCTGCTCGGCGGGATGCAGCGCCGCGCCGCCTGAGCCGCCGGCGCGCGCCCTTTCCTCCGCTGCCCCGCTCCCGCGTTCGTCCCGAACCGGGATGGCGCGTCGGCGCCCGTGTCGCCGGGGCGCGATCCGGGACGAACGGTGCGCGCCGGGCGCGCCCGACCTCCGGCATCGCCTTGACCCGCCGCGTCCGCCCGGCGCATAGCCGGGCGATGGAGAACCCCACCGAGACGATGTCCTTCGAAGCCGGCCTGCGCGAGCTAGAGGAGATTGTCGCACGGCTCGAATCCGGTGACACGCCGCTGGAGGAAGCGATCAGGCTATTCGAACGCGGCAGCGTGCTGCGGCAGCGCTGCGCCGACCGGCTCGACGCGGCGCAGGCGCGCATCGAGGCGATCCGTACCGGCGCCGACGGCCGGCCGACCGGCACCGAGCCGTTTGCCGCCGGATGACCATCACCGCCGCCGCCCCGCCGCAATTGCAGGCCGCGCTGAGGGAAGTCTCCGCCGAGATGGACCGGCGCTTCGACGCGCTGCTGCCGATCCCGGCCGATCCGCGCGCCGACCTGTACCGCGCGATGCGCCACGCCACGATCGGGGGCGGCAAGCGGCTGCGCCCGCTGCTGGTGTTCGCGACCGCGCGGCTGTTCGACGTCGCGCGCGATGCCGCGGGCCGCGTGGCGACCGCGCTGGAGGCGATCCACGCCTATTCGCTGATCCACGACGACCTGCCGGCGATGGACAATGACGACCTGCGCCATGGCAAGGCGACCGTCCACAAGGCGTTCGACGAAGCGACCGCGATCCTCGCCGGCGACTGCCTGCACGCGCTGGCGTTCGAGGTGCTGGCCGATCCGGCGACCCACGCCGACCCGTTCGTGCGTGCCGAGCTGATCGCCGATCTGGCGCGCGCCTCCGGCCCGTCGGGGATGGCCGGCGGGCAGGCGATGGACCTGAAGGCCGACGGCACGCGCTTCGACCTGAACACCGTCACCCGGTTGCAGCAGATGAAGACCGGCGCGCTGATCGGCGCGGCGGTGGAGGGCGGCGCGATCCTGGGCCGCGTGCCGCCGGAGGGACGCCGGCACCTGCGCGGCTATGCGCACGATCTGGGGCTGGCGTTCCAGATCGTCGACGACCTGCTCGATATCGAGGGGGACGAGACGCTGGCCGGCAAGAAGCTGCGCAAGGACGGCGCGCAGGGCAAGGAGACGTTCGTCTCGCTACTGGGTGTCGAGCGCGCGCGGCAGCAGTCGCGGATGCTGGTCGACCAGGCGGTCGATCACCTGCGCAGCTATGGCGAGGAGGCCGAATTGCTGCGCGCGATCGCCCGCTTCGTGGTCGAACGGCGCGGCTGAGGCCGGCGCAAAGGGGGGCATCATGCGGATCGGCGTCTATCCCGGCACCTTCGACCCCGTGACGCTGGGGCATATGGACATCATCCGGCGCGGCGCGAAGCTGGTCGACCGGCTGGTGGTGGGCGTCACCACCAATCCCGGCAAGTCACCGATGTTCACGCTGGCCGAACGCATGGCCGCGGTGGAGCGCGAGGTGGCGGCGATCGGCGGCGACATCCAGGTCGTGTCGTTCGATTCGCTGCTGATGGACTTCGCCGAGCGCGAACGGGCGACGATGATCGTCCGCGGGCTGCGCGCGGTCGCCGACTTCGAATATGAATATCAGATGGCGGGCATGAACCAGCAGTTGAACGACCGGATCGAGACGGTCTTCCTGATGGCCGACGTCTGCCTGCAACCGATCGCGTCGCGGCTGGTGAAGGAGATCGCGATCTTCGGCGGCGACATCCGCAAGTTCGTCAGCCCGGCGGTGCGCGACGAGGTGGTGGCGCGGGTGACGCGCGACGGGCGCCGCGGCGGGTGATGACCCGTCGGGAGAGGGCGGGCGCCCTCCCCGTCACAAGCCATCGCATCACAGGGCGTCACAGGGTGTCACAGGGCGTCGAAGTCGATCGCCGCATGCCGGTCCAGCCGCCGCTCCGCCGCCGGCAGCGGGTATTTCAGCCCGGTGGCGCAGTTGAACAGCACCACCTGCTCCTCCTCGTCCACCTCGCCGTCGCGCAGCGCCTGCGCATAGGCGGCCAGCGTCGCGCCGCCTTCGGGGCACAGCAGCAGGCCGTCGCGGCGCGCGCATTCGTCGACCGCCTTCAGGATCGCGGGGTCGCCGACCGCCAGCGCCTTGCCGCCGCTCTCGCGCACCGCGCGCAGGATCAGGAAGTCGCCCACCGCGCGCGGCACGCGGATGCCGGCGGCGACGGTGTGCGCGTCCTCCCAACGTTCGGCATGCTCCTCGCCCGCCTCGAACGCGCGGACGATCGGCGCGCAGCCCGCCGCCTGCACCGCGTACATGCGCGGGCGCTGCGCGCCGATCCATCCCAGCCGCTCCAGCTCGTCGAACGCCTTCCACATCCCGATCAATCCGGTGCCGCCGCCGGTGGGATAGAAGATCGCGTCGGGCAACCGCCAGCCGAGCTGCGCGGCCAGTTCCAGCCCCATCGTCTTCTTGCCCTCGATCCGGTACGGCTCCTTCAGGGTCGAGAAATCGAACCAGCGGCCCTCCGCCGCGCCCTTCGCGACAATCGCGCCGCAATCGTCGATCAGGCCGTTGACGCGCCACACCCGGCCGCCCTGTGCGGCGATCTCGCGCACGTTCACCTCGGGCGTGTCCTCCGGGCAGAAGACGATCGTCTCGATCCCGACCCGGCTGGCATAAGCGGCGAGCGCGGCGCCGGCATTGCCGTTGGTCGGCATCGCGATGCGCGTGACGCCCAGTTCCTTCGCCATCGCCACCGCCATCACCAGCCCGCGCGCCTTGAAGCTGCCGGTCGGCAGCCGGCCCTCGTCCTTGACCAGCACGCGGCCGCCGCCGCTCGCCGGGATCGGGATCAGCGGCGTCTCGATCTCGCCCAGGCTGACGATGCTGGCGGTGTGCCGCACCGGCAGCAGTTCGCGCCACCGCCACAGATCGGTCGGCCGCGCCGCCAGCGTGTCGCGCGACAGCGCGTCGCGCACGCCGTCGAGGTCGTAGCGCACCAGCAGCGGCCGCCCGGCGCGCGACAGGTTGTGCAGCTCGTCCGCCGCGTAGCGCTCGCCGGTCAGCGAACACTCGAGGTGCGTGACAAAGGTCGGCCGGTCGGTGGTGAGATTGTCGTTCATGGCGGCGGGTTTAGCGGCCCCCGCCCGCACCGTCACCCCGCCGGGCGCGCCGCCTCACCCCAGGATATGCATCCACATCGGCTCGCCGGTCAGGCTCTGCGATCCGCGCAGCCGCTCCAGCGCCGCCGCGACGCAGCGCTCCGGCCCCTCGTGCGTGACGATCGCCACCAGCACGCTGCCGTCGGCATGTGCGCCGCGCTGGATCAGGCTTTCGATCGAGACGCCGGCGTCGCGCATCGCCGCGGCGATCTCCGCCAGCACGCCGACACGGTCCGCCACCGCGAAGCGCAGATAGGCGCGCCCGCGCCGCTCGCCGCTGTCCGCCGGCGCGGTCGCCGCCAGCGCCGCGGCGGGCATGGCATAAGGCGGGCCGAACTCGCCGCGCGCGATGTCGATCAGGTCGGCGACCACCGCACTGGCGGTCGGCCCCTCGCCCGCGCCCGCGCCCTGGAACAGCAGCCGCCCGACGAAATTGCCCTCCGCCACCACCGCGTTGGTGGCGCCGGTGACATGCGCGAGCGGATGGTCGTGGGGCACCAGATGCGCATGGACACGCTGGAACAGCCCATGCCCATCGGCCTCCGCGACCCCCACCAGCCGCACCCGGTATCCCAGCGCCGCCGCCTCGGCGATGTCGGCGGCCAGCAGGTGGCGGATGCCGCTGATCCGCACCGCGCCGAACGCCGGCGCGGTGCCGAACGCGATGCTGGCAAGGATCGACAGCTTGTGCGCCGCGTCCACGCCGTCGATGTCGAACGACGGATCGGCCTCCGCGAAGCCCAGCGCCTGCGCCTCCGCCAGCACCTCCGCGAAGTCGCGCCCCCCGCCCTGCTCCCTGGGGGCCTCCATCTTCGACAGGATGAAATTGCAGGTGCCGTTCAGGATGCCGTAGACGCGCGCGATCGCGTTCGCGGCCGCACCCTCGCGCAGCCCCTTGATGACCGGAATGCCGCCGGCCACCGCCGCCTCGAACTTCAGCGCCACGCCCGCCGTTTCGGCCGCCTGCGCCAGCTCCAGCCCATGGTGCGCCAGCATCGCCTTGTTGGCGGTGACGAAGCCCTTGCCCGCCGCCAGCGTCCGGCGCGCCAGCGCCAGCGCGGGGCCGTCGGAGCCGCCGATCAGCTCCACCACCACGTCGGCGTCCACGTCGGCCATCGCGGCGGTGTCGTCGATCCACTGGAAGCGCGCCAGATCGACGCCGCGGTCCTTGGCCCGGTCGCGCGCCGACACCGCCACCACCTCGATCGGGCGGCCGGCACGGCGCGCGATCAGCTCGCGGTTTTCGTCCAGCACGCGGATCACCCCGCCGCCGACCGTTCCCAGCCCCGCCAACGCCACCCGCAACGCCTGTGCCATGCCTGCTTTCCCGTCCTGCCGCGTCCCCGCCGTCGTCCGCGCTGCTAGGCGGTCCCGCGAACGCTGTCGAGCCACGACGCTCGCCCCAGTTGCAACAAATGCAATCGTCGTCACATTTTATTGCACTTGCGTACAAACGTGGTGCGGTGCACAAAGACCGTGCCTTTCAGGCATCCTCTCCTAAAAACTTTTACAGCCGGGCCCTGCCCGGCTTTTTTTTGTCGTCGTGGTGCGATAGTCAGCGAATCGACGCTTCGCTGAAGACGGGCGCATACAGGACCGAACAGGACAGGATGCAGCCGGTCGGACCGGCAGCGGTGAGAAGGGGGTGAGCGGCGGACGGCCCGCTCCCCCCCTGATTCGGCGGCCCTTACGCGGCCGCCGCCCGCATCATCCATCGAACCGCATCATCCATCGAACCGCAACATAAGTTCAGCGCGGCTGACACATGCGTGCGCCATGGCGCGCGGAGGCTTTGGGCTTCCGCGAGGACCGACCAGATGATCCGCCATGCCGTGCGTTCGGCGCTGACGATGATCCTGCTGCTGCTGGCCGGGCTGGCGATATCCGCCGCGCGTGACCCGCTGGACGGCCGTATCGAGCATACGCACCTGCTCGGCGCGCTCGATCTGGGCGGCGAGCTGTTCCATGTCCAGGGGCTGGCGATCGAGGGCGCGCATGTCTGGGTCACCTCGGTCGACCGGGCCACCCGTCGCGGCTACCTCCACGAATTCGACCGCGCGACCGGGCGGTTCCTGCGCCGCGTGGAGCTGACCGACGGTCCGCGCTATCATCCCGGCGGGATTTCGGCGGGCGGCGGCATGATCTGGGTGCCGGTGGCCGAGATGCGGCCCGACAGTTCGGCGACGATCGTCGCGCTCGATCAGCACACGCTGCGCGTGCGGCGGCGCATCCGGATCGCCGACCATCTCGGCTGCGTCGCCGTGCTGGGGCGGACGCTGGTGGCGGGCAATTGGGACAGCCGCGCGCTCTACATCCTCGACATCGACGATCCGGCATCGCTCCGCGTCGTGCCCAACCCGTCGCGCACCCGCTATCAGGACATGAAGTTCGTCGACGGGCAATTGGTCGCCGGCGGCCCGGTGTCGTGGTGGCGCGGCTCGGTCGACTGGATCGACTGGCCGTCGCTGACGCTCCGCCGCTCGCTGCGCGCCGGGGCGATCGGCCCGATCGCTCCTTTCGGGCGCGGCGGCGCGCTGACGGGCGAGGGCAGGGCGATCGACGGCCGCGACCTCTACGTCGTCCCGGAGGACGGCCCCAGCCGGCTGTTCCGGTTCCGGCTCGACGCGTGAGCGCAAGCGCGCCCGGCCGGGGCGGGCGAAGCGATCCGGGGCGTCGCGTGCCGGCCTCGCCACGCGCGCGGTGAGCCGGAGCCGCCAGCGCCGCGTCGCCGCTGTCCTACACATCCCCCAACCGCTATGATCGCGCCCGCATGCCCCGCCGCGCCCTGCCCGCGCCCGCCGCACCTCGCGCCATCGTCGTCGCCATGCCCCCGCACCGGAGGCGCTTCCGACGCCGACGTAGTGTGAGCTTTGTCAACTTCCGCGCGGCCGCCGCCCGCGCCCGATCGCGAAGGGCACCCCTGTCGCGGCCCCGGCGCTTGTGCCAGACAGGCGCGCATGACCGCTCCTTCCCCGCCGCCGCCGGCGCGCTCCACCACCGAACTGACGCTGCGCGGCGTGCTGCTGGGCGGCCTCATCACCTTGCTGTTCACCGCCGCCAACGTCTATCTCGGGCTGAAGATCGGGCTGACCTTCGCCACCTCGATCCCGGCGGCGGTGATCTCGATGGCGGTGCTGCGCGCGTTTCGCGATTCGTCGATCCTGGAAAACAACATCGTCCAGACCGTCGCCTCGGCGGCGGGGACGCTGGCGGCGATCATCTTCGTGCTGCCCGGCCTGGTGATGATCGGCTGGTGGCAGGGTTTTCCGTTCGTCACCACCGCCGCGATCACCGCCACCGGCGGCGTGCTGGGGGTGATGTTCTCGGTGCCGCTGCGCCGCGCCCTGGTGGTCGACACCGACCTGCCCTATCCCGAGGGACGCGCCGCCGCCGAGGTGCTGACGGTCGGCGAGCAGAGCCGGCACGGCGGCGCGGAGAGCGCGCGCGGCCTGTCGGCGATCGTCGCCAGCACGGTCGCGTCGGCGGCCTTCGCGCTGCTCACCCAGACGCGGCTGGTCGCGGCCGAGGCGGCGATGTTCTTCCGCGCCGGGGCGGGCGCGACCGGGGTCAGCGCCGGGCTGTCGTTCGCGCTGCTGGGCGCCGGCCATCTGATCGGGCTGTCGGCGGGCATGGCGATCCTGCTGGGCGTGGTGGTCGGCTGGTGGGTGGTGCTGCCGATCCTGACCGCCGCCGCGCCGCAGGCCGGCGACGTCGCCGCCTGGGCCAATGCGGTGTTTCGCAGCGACGTGCGCTTCTTCGGGGCCGGCGTGATCGGCGTGGCGGCGATCTGGACGCTGCTGCGCATTGCGCGGCCGGTGCTGTCGGGGCTGCGCGCCTCGCTCGGCGCCGCACGTGGCGCCGGCGTGGCGCTGGAGGAGCGCGACCTGCCGTTCGGCGTCGTCGTCGCGGTGACGCTGGCGATGCTGGTGCCGATCGCCGTGCTGCTCCACGCGGTCGTGACGGGCGGGCCGCTCGCCGGCCACGAATGGGCGCTGGTGATCGGCAGCCTGCTGTTCGTGCTGGTCATCGGCCTCGTGATCGCGGCGGTGTGCGGCTACATGGCCGGGCTGATCGGCGCGTCCAACTCGCCGGTGTCGGGGATCGGCATCCTCGCGGTGCTCGCCGCCGCCACCTTGCTGGTGGGCATGTTCGGGCGCGACGGCGGCGCGGCGCAGACGCAGGCGCTGGTCGCCTATGCGCTAATCGTGACAGGAATCGTGTTCGGCGTCGCGACGATCTCCAACGACAACCTCCAGGATCTGAAGACCGGGCAACTGGTCGGCGCGACGCCGTGGAAGCAGCAGGTGGCGCTGGTGATCGGCGTCTGCTTCGGATCGCTGGTGGTGCCGCCGGTGATGCAGTTGCTCTACACCTCGTTCGGGTTCGCGGGCATGCCCGGTGCGGGGCCGAACGCGCTGGCCGCTCCACAGGCGGCGCTGATCTCCGCGCTGGCGCAGGGCGTGCTGGGCGGCGACCTGAACTGGACGATGATCGGCTGGGGCGCGCTGGCCGGCGGCGTGGCGGTCGTGCTGGACGAGGCGCTGGGCCGCGCCGGGCGGCTGCGCCTGCCGCCGCTGGGCGTCGGGCTGGGCATCTACCTGCCGATGTCGGCGACGCTGACCGTGGTGGTCGGCGCGGTGGTCGGCCACCTGTACGATCGCGCCGCCGAACGGCGGCCAGACGCGGAGGGCGCGAAGCGGCTGGGGGTGCTGACCGCCACCGGCATGATCGTCGGCGAAAGCCTGTGGAACGTCGTCTTCGCCGGCATCGTCTATGAAAGCGGCAGCGACGCGCCGCTCGCGCTGGTCGACGGCTTCGCGACGCCCGCGCTGGTCGGCGGGACGTCGCTGTTCGCCGCGGTCGCCGGATGGCTGTACCGCCGCACGCGCCGGCTGCACGCCGCATGAGCGCGCCGCACCACTTCCGCATCGCGCTGCGCTGGACCGGCGACCGCGGCACCGGCACGTCAAGCTATGCCGCTTATGGCCGCGACCATGTGATCGAGGGCGAGGGCAAGGCGGCCGCGATCCCCGGATCGTCCGATCCGCGCTTCCGTGGCGATGCGGCGCGCTGGAATCCGGAGGAACTGCTGCTCGCCGCGCTCAGCGCCTGCCATCAATTATGGTATCTGCACCTGTGCGCGGACGCCGGGATCACCGTCACCGACTACCGGGACGCCGCCGACGCGGAGCTGGTGCTGGAACCGGATGGCGGCGGACGAATCGTCGCGGCGACGCTGCGCCCGGCCGTCACGATCGCGGCCGGCGGCGACGCGGCGCGCGCCTCGTCGCTGCACGGCGAGGCGCGCCGGCTGTGCTTCATCGCGCGCTCGGTCGCCTTTCCGGTGCGGCACGAAGCCTGCGTCACCACCGCGCCGGTATGTATCGGTTAACCATCCTGGCATAGAAGGGCGTCCGTGACCGCGCTGCGTCAGCTCCTCCGCACCCGACCGCGCCTGCTGGCGTGGCTGGTGCTGTGCGCGCTGGCGGTGAAGCTGCTGGTGCCGGCCGGCTATATGCCGGACGTCGCCGATGGACGGATGGCGATCGTCGACTGCCCCGGCATGACGGCGGGGCATCCGCATGGCGCGCCGGCCGATCGCGGCGCGACCGGGCAGCCGTGCGTGTTCGCCGCGCTCGCGGCACCCGTGGCGGCGATCGCCGCTGCGCCGATCGCGGCGGTGATGCTGGTTGCCGTGGCGCTGCTGGCGTGGCGTCCGGGCGAGGCGGCGATCCCCCGCGCCTCGCCGCGCTGGCGTCCCCCGCTGCGCGCCCCGCCGGCGTTCGTCCGCCCCGCGTCGACCGGGATCCCGACGCGCCAGCGCCGCTTGTAGAACCGCGACACCGCAGGTTCCGGCTCCCGCCCGTGCGGGGACCACAGCGGCCCGGCGCACCACCGGCCGGCGCCGCTACGCCCCGTCACCGCCCGGCCCGCTTGCAGGCCCACCGCATCCGGCTCCCGCAGAGTCGATCGAGGACCGTCCCATGCCCTCTCCCCGTCCCGCCGCAATCGCGGCCGAGCTTCAGCGCGCGGTCTGGCGCTGGCATTTCGTCGCCGGCGTGCTGGTGCTGCCGTTCCTGCTGTGGCTGGCGGTGACCGGCGCGCTGTACCTCTACAAGCCCGAGATCGAGCGGCAGGTCTATGCCGACTGGATCCACGTCACGCCGCATGGTCGACCACTGCCGCTGGACACGCTCGCCGCGCGGATCGCCGCGCAGACCGGCGGGCACGTGACGCAACTGCAAAAGCCGCTCGCCCGCGACGAAAGCTGGCGCGCGACGATGACGCTGCCCGGCGGAGCGCAGCGGATGGCGTTCGTCGATCCGCACGACGGGCGCGTCCTCGGCACCACCACCCCGGGCGGGGTGATGCAGACGGTGAAGCATCTCCACAGCCTCGTGCTCGCCGGCTGGATCGGCAACTGGCTGATCGAGATTGCGGCGGGCTGGTCGATCGTGCTGGTGCTCAGCGGCGTGTACCTGTGGTGGCCGCGCGGCCGCAGCCCGGCGCTGGCGTTGCGCGGCACGCCGGCGGGGCGGCTGTTCTGGCGCGACCTGCATGCCTCGACCGGGCTGGTCGCGGGCGCGCTGATCCTGTTCCTGTCGATCAGCGGCATGCCGTGGAGCGCGGTGTGGGGGCGCAACGTGCAGGCGGCCGTGGCGGGCGCCGGTCTGGGCAGGCCCGCCGCGCCCGCCGGCGACGGGCACGCCGGGCACGACCTGCCATGGTCGCTGCAACAGCATGCGATGCCGGTCGGCGGGCCGCCCCGCGTCTCCGCCGATCGCGCGCTGGCGGCGGCGCGGGCACGCGGCATGGCGCCGGACTGGACGCTGACCTGGCCGGCCACCCCCGGCGCGCCCTATCTGGTCAGCGCGACGCTGGGGCCGTCATCGGCGGCGCACGTCGTCTATGTCGACGCCGCGAACGGGCGCGTGCTGCAGGATGCGCGCTTCGGCGATTTCGGGCGACCCGCGCAGGTGATCGAATGGAGCGCGGCGGTCCACCAGGGCAAGGAATATGGCGAGGCGAACCGCCTGGTGATGCTGTTCGCCTGCGCCGCGCTCGCGCTGCTGACGATCAGCGCGCCGGTAATGTGGTGGAAGCGCGGTGCGCGCGGCCGCCGCAACCTGCCGCACGGGCGCAGCGGCGCCGGGCTGCTGGCGATCATGGCGGTGGCGGGCGTGGTGTTCCCGCTCACGGGGCTGACGATGCTCGCGGCGCTGGGCTATGGCCGGGTGAAGGCGCTGCTTGGGGCCGTTCAGAACAGCCGCGCGCGGAACAACTGCCCGGCCTCGACGACATAGACGATCGCGAGCACCGTCACGCCGATCGCCAGATACCCCAGCGTCAGCGGCAGCGTGGTCCCGGCATAGGATTGCCCGATCGCGGAGCCGACCAGCACCGCGCCGATGCTGGTGATGAACCCCTGCACCGACGACGCGGTGCCGGCGACGCGCCCGACCGGCTCCATCGCCATCGCGCCGAAATTGGAGCCGCACAGGCCGATGCAGGTCATACTGAGCGACTGGAACACCATGTAGCTGGCCAGCGTTTCCCAACCCAGCTTCACCACGATCAGGTGCAGCGACGACAGGGCGATCAGCGCCAGCACCGCGCTTTGCGAGATCAGCCGCGTGCCCAGCCGCTCGACCAGCCGGCTGTTCAGGAAGGAGGCGACCCCCATCGCCCCCGCGCAGATCGCGAACAGCAGGGTGAAGCGGTCGCCGGCGCCGAACTCGTCCACGAACACCTGCTGCGCGGACGAGACGAAGGCGATGATCCCGCCGAAGGTCAGCGAAGCGGCGGTCGCATAGCCGATCGAATAGCGGTTGGTGAGCGTCAGCCGGTAGCTGTCGCGCAGCGTCGCGATCGAGATCGCGGTGCGACGGTCGCGCGGCAGCGTCTCGGGCAGCCGCACCAGCGTCCACGCCAGCACGAAGGCGGCGAACCCGCCCAGCGCGTAGAAGATGAACCGCCACGGCCCGATCACCAGCAGCCCCTGCCCCAGCGTCGGCGCGAGGATCGGCACCAGGAAGAAGATCATCTGCGCCACCGACATGGTGCGCGCCATCTGCCGCCCCGACGCATTGTCGCGCACCACCGCCACCGCGATGACGCGCGTCGAGGCGGACATCAGCCCCTGCAGCAACCGCGCGCCGAGCAACGCCGCGAAAGTCGCGGAGGCGGCGGCGAAGATGCTCGCGCCGACGAAGCCCAGCAGCGTCGCGATCAGCACCGGCTTGCGTCCGAAGCGATCCGCGAGCGGACCATACAGCAACTGCCCCGCGCCGAAGCCGAGCATGTAGACGGTCACCACCCACTGCCGGTGATTGGCCGCGCCCACCGACAGGTCGCGTCCGATATCAGCCAGCGCCGGCAGCATCAGATCGACTCCCAGCGCGTTGACCGCCATCAGCGCGGCGACAAAGGCGACGAATTCGCGCGGGTGCATGCCCGTCGGGGCGGCATGAGGCTGCATGACGCGCCCTATCAACGACGCGGGCCGGCGACACAACCCGCCGGTGGCGAACGGGTGGGCGGGCCCCGCGTCGCTCCGTCCACCCGGCGCGAGGTCACGCGTTACGTGTCGAACGGTCGGTCGATCGCCGGCTGCGGTTCGGTGAACCATGCCGCGCCGTCGTCCGTGACGTGAAAATGGTCCTCCAGCCGGATGCCGAAGCGGCCGGGCACGACGATCATCGGCTCGTTGGAGAAGCACATGCCCGGGCGCAGCGGCGTGGTGTCGCCACGCACCAGATAGGCCGGTTCGTGGATCGACAGGCCGATGCCGTGCCCGGTGCGGTGCGGCAGTCCCGGCAGGCGATAGTCCGGCCCCAGCCCCTCGCGCACCAGCACCGCGCGCGCCGCGTCGTCGATCGCCGCGCACGGCACGCCGGGGGCCACCGCGGCGAAGGCGGCGGCCTGCGCGGCGTGTTCGATGTCCCACACCGCACGCACCTCGTCAGCGACCGCACCGAACGCATAGGTGCGGGTGATATCGCTGTGATAGCCCTCCACGCGACATCCGGTGTCGACCAGCACCAGATCGCCCTCCACCAGCGCC
This sequence comes from Sphingomonas taxi, assembly GCA_003243195.1. Taxonomy (GTDB): domain Bacteria; phylum Pseudomonadota; class Alphaproteobacteria; order Sphingomonadales; family Sphingomonadaceae; genus Sphingomonas; species Sphingomonas taxi_B. The sequence continues at coordinate 266,939 of QFQI01000001.1, forward strand.
CGGTCGCCCGGCAGCCCGTGCGGATAGGCGGTCGCCTGTCCGAATTGCACGATGCAGAAGAACGAGCCGCCGCCGCCGACCGCGTGATGCGCCGTGTCGATGAAGCGCACCACCTCGCTCTCGCGGATGCCGGGGTGCAGGATGCGCGCTGCGGCGGCCTGCACCGCCAGCGTCATCTGCTTGGCCTGGCGCAGCAGCGCGAGTTCGGCCGGCGACTTGACCATCCGGCAGCCGTCGATCGCCACCGCGCCGTCGAGCGTCGTCAGCCCCGCCCCCTCCAGCCGCCGTGCCCAGCCGAAGAACAGCAGCGGATCCAGCGCGAGCGTCGCGCCGGCGGGCAATGCGTCGGCGACCAGTGCGACCGGATCCTCATCCTCCTCCCACAGCAGCACGTCGGCGGCGATGGCGAGTTCGGCCTCCAGCGTGCCGCGCTCGAAGGCCGGGCATATCAGCCTGGGCGTGCCCGTCACCGGCAGCAGCAGCGCCACCAGCCGCTCGCTGGGCGACCACGGCACGCCGGTGAAATAGCGCAGCGACGCCCCCGCCTGTACCAGCAGCGCGTCGGCGCCCAGCGCATCCGTCAGCACCCGCGCGCGTTCGATCCGCTCAAGCCGCTCCTGCACGGTGATCGCCGGCGCGCGGTCCGCCCACGGACGCAGCATGGCAAGTTCCGCCGCCGCGCTCGATCCGCCGATGGTCATGCCGTGCTCCGCTCGAAATCGGTCATGGTGATCCGACCATAACATAGGTGGTTACCGCTTCTTTACTCCTTCGCCGGTACGCCGTTTCGCGAAGAACAAGAAAGAAGGGGCAATGGCATCCAAACCGCTGACCGACAACCGTCGCGAACCGCGTATCCCGGCCGAGTGCCGCGGACTGGCGCGTCTGGCGGTGTCGATCGAAATCATCGATGCGTCCGCGGCGGGGATCCGCGCACGCACCGCACTGCCACTGGCCGTGGGCACGCTGCTGAAACTCTCGCTGCCGGGCAATGCCGAACGGCATGCCCGCGTCGCCTGGGTGGACGGCCATGCGTTCGGCTGCGAGTTCATGAAGCCGCTCACGTCGCGGGAACTGCGCGACCTGGTGGACGCGACCGCGAACGCCGCACCCTACGCGATCTGTGATTAGAGCGTCGCGGCGGCGGGATCGACATGACCGGGCTGGCCGGTCGGATGTAGCGTGACGGTGCGGCTGGAGCGGTCGACGGTGACGATGGCGTCGGGGAGGCGCAGCTCGAAGCCGTAGGCGTGATTCCAGTCGGCATCGCGCATCGGCGCGCCGTCCCGCCGCCGCCACACGGCGTCATGCGGGATCGCCAGATCGGCAAGCGACGGGCACGCCGCGCGGCGGCACGCGAGGTCGGCCACATGATCCTCCAGTGCCCGGTCGCGCGCCGCCCAGTCGAGCCACAGCAGCGCATCCTGGGCATAGGCGTTGTTGTTGCCGTGCTGCGTCCGGCCGAATTCGTCGCCGGCGGTCAGCATGATCGTGCCGCGCGTCGCGAACAGCGTGCCGAGCAACGCGCGCAGGTCCGCCGCGCGACGGGCGATGATCGCGGGATCCTCGCTCGCCCCTTCCACGCCGTTGTTCCACGCGACCTCGCCGGCATGGCCGTCGCGATTGTCCTCGCCATTGGCATGGTTGTGGCGATCGGCATACGAGACGGTGTCGGCGAGCGTGAAGCCGTCGTGCGCGGCGACGAAGCTGACCCCGCGCGTGCGCGCCGCGCCGAACACGTCGCTGGACCCCATCATCCGCGTCGCGAGCGCCCCCGCCCCGCCATCGCCGCGCCAGAAGCGGCGCACGTCGTCGCGGTAGCGGTCGTTCCATTCCAGCCAGTCGCGCGGGAAGCGGCCGAGCTGGTAGCCGCCCGGTCCCGTATCCCATGGCTCCGCGATCAGCACGCGTGAGGACAGCAGCGGGTCGGCGGCGATTTCCGCGAAGATCGGCGCGGCGGCATCGAAGCCGGGGCCGCGCGCCATGACGGTCGCGAGATCGAAGCGGAAGCCGTCCACCCCGGCCTGCGTCACGAAATGCCGCAGCGTATCGAGCGCCAGCGCACGCACGGCGGGATTCGCGAAGTCCAGCGTGTTGCCGGTGCCGGCATCGTTGATGAGCGTGCCGTCGGGCGCGCGGGCATAAGCGGCATCGTCCAGCCCGCGCAGTGACAGCGTTGGCCCGGCCAGGTCGCTCTCCCCGCTATGGTTGAGCACCAGATCGAGGATCGTGCCGATCCCCGCCGCCCGGAGTGCCGCCACCGTATCGCGCAACTCGCGCATCCCGCCGGGCGCAAGGCGCGGGTCGAGCGCCATCGGCACGACCGGATTATATCCCCAGCCGTTGCTCAGCCCGAGCGGCGGCAGGTGACGCTCGTCGATCCACGCGACGATCGGCATCAGTTCCACCGCCGCGACGTGCAGACGCCGAAGGTGCGCGATCACCGCCGGGTGCGCCAGCGCCGCGATCGTGCCGCGCTGCGCGGCGGGGACGTCCGGGTGGCGCATCGTGAAGGCGCGGACATTGACCTCGTACACCAGCCCGCCGGGGCGGAACAGCGGCGGCAGGTCGAGCGGCGGCAACGGCGCGGTGACAATCGCGCAGGGCACCAGCGCGGCGGTGTCGACGCCCGGCTCGGTCAGTCGCGGATCGCAGGCGAACGGGCGATCGAGCGTGACTGCGTGCGGATCGACCAGCAGCTTGGCAATGTCGAACGGCGGCGGGCCATTGGCGCGAAAGCCGTAGCGCGCGCCGGCGGCCAGTCCGGCGACATGCGCGCGCCACATGTCGCCGTCGCGCGCCATCGCGATGCGGCGTTCAACGGGGCTGTCGAACAGGCACAGCCACAGCGCGGTCGCACCGGGTGCGCGGACCGCCACATCGACGCCCCCCGCCGCCGGGATGGCGGTCACGTCACGACGTCGGGCTGGTCGCGTCCGGTGTGGCGGCGGATGCCGGCGATCGCGTCGGCGGCGGCGACGATATCGGCGAGCATCGCGCCCGTCTCCGCATCCAGATCGCCATCGGTCGGCGTATAGCGTTCGAGGTAGACGCGCAGCGTGGCCCCGCTGGTGCCGGTGCCCGACAGGCGGAACACGACGCGGCCTCCACCCTCGAACAGCACACGTATGCCCTGGTGGCGGCTGACCGACCCGTCGGTCGGATCCTCATAGGCGAAATCGTCGGCGGTCGCGACGGTCAGCGCGCCGAACGCGGTGCCGGGCAGATCGGCGAGCCGGCCGCGCAGCGCGGTCATCAGCGTGTCGGCGGCGGCGCTGTCGACACCCTCGTAATCGTGGCGCGCGTAGTAATTGCGCCCGAAGCGCGCCCAGTGATCGCGCGCGATCGCGTCGACGCTCTTTCCGGTCGCGGCGAGGATGTTGAGCCACAGCAGCACCGCCCACAGGCCATCCTTCTCGCGGACGTGGTCGCTGCCGGTCCCCGCGCTCTCCTCGCCGCAGATCGTCGCCATGCCGGCGTCGAGCAGGTTGCCGAAGAATTTCCACCCGGTCGGCGTCTCGAACGCCGGGATGCCGAGTTCGGCGGCGACGCGATCGGCAGCGGCGCTGGTCGGCATAGATCGCGCGATCCCCTTCAGCCCGTCGGCATAGCCCGGCGCGAGATGCGCGTTGGCGGCCAGCATCGCCAGACTGTCCGACGGCGTGATGAAACGCCCGCGCCCGATGATGAGGTTACGGTCGCCGTCACCGTCCGAGGCAGCGCCGAAATCGGGCGCATCGTCGGCCATCATCGTCTCGTACAATTCGTGCGCATGGACGAGGTTGGGGTCGGGGTGGTGCCCGCCGAAATCCTCCAGCGGCGTGCCGTTGCGCACCGTGCCGGGCGCGAAGCCGAGCCGGCGTTCGAGGATCTCGGTCGCATATGGCCCGGTGACCGCGCTCATCGCATCGAACGCGACACTCAGCCCGGCGGCGCGGATCGCCGCGAAGTCGAACAGCGATTCCATCAGTTCGGTATAATCGGAAACGGGGTCGATCACCTCGACCGTCATCCCCTCCACCTGCACCTCACCGATCACATCCAGGTCGATGTCGGCGCTGTCCGCCGCCTGCCATTCGGCGATCGACAGCGTGCGCGCGTGGATCGCCTCCGTCACCTTCTCCGGTGCCGGGCCGCCGTTGGCGACATTATACTTGATGCCGAAATCCTCGTCCGGCCCGCCGGGATTGTGGCTGGCCGACAGCACCAGCCCGCCGATCGCGCCGCGCCGGCGGATCACGTTCGAGGCGGCGGGGGTCGACAGGATCCCGCCCTGCCCGACGACGACACGCGCGAAGCCGGCGGCGGCGGCCATGCGGATCGCGGTCTGGATCACCTCGCGGTTCAGGTAGCGTCCGTCGCCGCCGATCACCAGCGTCGCGCCCGCCTTGTCCTCCACCACATCGAACACCGACTGGATGAAGTTCTCCGCATAATTGGGCTGCTGGAACACCTTCACCTTCTTGCGCAGGCCGGACGTACCCGGCTTCTGGTCGGTGAACGGTGTCGTGGGGGTCGTGCGGATCATGCGGAAAGCAGCTCCCGATATAGTTGCGCGTAGCGGTGCCCGCTGGTGTGCCAGGAGAAATCCGCCGCCATGCCGGCACGCTGGAGCGAGGCCCAGCGATCCGGTGTTGCATGTAGTCGTACCGCAAGCGCAATGGCCTGCGCCAGTGACTCATATGTGACCGCGTCGAACTGGATGCCGGTCGCGACGCGCGCGTCCAGCGCGGCGGCATTGGCGTGGATCACCGTGTCGGCCAGCCCGCCGGTGCGCGCAACCACCGGAACGCAGCCATAGGCCAGGCCGTAGAGTTGCGTCAGGCCGCACGGTTCGAACCGCGACGGGATCAGGATCGCGTCCGCCCCGCCCTGCATCAGATGCGACAGCGCCTCGTCATAGCCGATCCGCACCCCGATGCGGCCCGGGTGGCGCTCCGCGGCCTGGCGGAAGGCATGTTCCAGCCACGCGTCGCCCGCGCCGAGCAGCGCCAGCCGCCCGCCTGCCGCGACCAGCGCGTCCACCGTATCGGCCAGGACGTCCATGCCCTTCTGCCACGTCAGCCGGCTGACGACGCAGAATAGCGGTCCGCCGCCCGGCTCCAGCGCGAACGCCTGTTCCAGCGCGCGGGTGTTGGTGGCGCGCAACGCCAGCGCGGTGGCGTCATAGCGCTGCGGCAGGTGGGGGTCGGTCGCCGGGTTCCAGACCGCCGGGTCGATGCCGTTGACGATGCCGTGCACGTCGGCGCGCCGCGTGCGGATCAGCCCCTCCAGCCCCATGCCGAACTCGGCGTGCACGATCTCCGCGGCATAGGTCGGACTGACCGTGGTGATCGCGGCGGCGGACTCCAGCCCGGCCTTCAGGAAGCCGACGCCGCCGTAATATTCCACCCCGTCCACCGCGAAGGCGCGGTCGGGCAACGCCAGCGAGCCGAAGATGCCCGCGTCATAGCGGCCCTGGAAGGCGATGTTGTGGATCGTCATCACCGATCGCGCCGTACCCGCCCCGGCCGGTGCGAACCGCAGGTAGGCGGGCGCCAGACCCGCCTGCCAGTCATGCGCGTGCATCACGTCGAAGCGGAAACCCTTCACCGCCCCCGATGCGAGATCGGCGGCGGCACGCGCGAAGGCGGCGAAGCGACGCCAGTTGTCATCCCAGTCGCGCCCCGCCGGATCGCCATACGGCCCGCCCTCGCGCGCGAAATAGCCCGGCGCGTCCAGCACCAGCAATTTGTGCCCGCCGAGCGTCCCCGACAACAATCGCGCCGGCGCGCCCAGCAGGTCCGGCCAGTCGTGCAGCGCCGCCGATCCCTCCACCGCCGCCATCACGCGCGGATAGCCCGGCACGAAGGTGGTGACGTTGACGTCATGCGCCGCCAGCGCGGCGGGCAGCGCGCCGACGACATCACCCAGCCCGCCGGTCTTCACCAGCGGATAGGCTTCGGACGCGACCGACAGGACCGAGATCGTCACTGGCCGAGCCGGTCGATCATCGGCTGGGTGATGAGGCAGACGCCCTTGTCGGTGCGGCGGAAGCGGTGGCCGTCCAGCACCGGATCCTCGCCGACCACCAGCCCGTCGGGGATGATGACGCCGCGGTCGAGCACCACCTTGCGCAGCCGCGCGTGGCGGCCGATCTTGCAATACGGCAGCACCACGGCTTCATCGAGCGAAGAATAGCTGTGCGCACGCACCCCGGTCGACACCAGGCTGCGGTGCACGTCGCTGCCCGAGATGATCGTGTCGCCGGCGATCAGGCTGGACACCGCCTGCCCGCGCCGCCCCTCTTCATCATGGACGAACTTGGCGGGCGGGGTCAGCTCGGAATAGGTCCACAGCGGCCATTCGCGATCGTAGAGGTCAAGCTGGGGCACCACGTCGGTCAGGTCGATGCTCGCCTCCCAATAGGCGTCCACCGTGCCGACGTCGCGCCAATAGGCGGCCGGCTCCTCGCGCGAACGGACGCAACTGGCGGAGAAGCGGTGCGCGTGCGCGTGGCCGTGCTTCACCAGATAGGGGATGATATCCTTGCCGAAATCGCGCGCCGACCCCGGCGTCGCGGCGTCGCGGCGCAGTTCCTCGATCAGCAGCCGCGTGTTGAAGACGTAGATGCCCAGGCTGGCGAGCGCGACGTCGGGCTGGCCGGGGATCGCGGGCGGATCGGCGGGCTTCTCGACGAAATCGACGATGCGGTCGTTTCCGTCGACGTGCATCACGCCGAATGCCACCGCCTCCATGCGCGGCACTTCCATGCACGCGACCGTCACGTCAGCACCGCTTTCGCAATGCTGCTGCAACATGATCTCGTAATCCATCTTGTAGATGTGGTCGCCCGCCAGGATGACCATGAATTCCGGCGCGCTTTCGGCGATGATGTCGACGTTCTGGTATACCGCGTCGGCGGTGCCTTCGTACCACTGGAACTCGCTGATACGCTGCGATGCCGGAAGGATGTCGAAACTTTCGTTGCGTTCGGGACGCAGGAAATTCCAGCCACGCTGAAGGTGTCGGATCAGCGAATGCGCCTTGTACTGCGTCGCCACCCCGATCCGGCGGATGCCGGAGTTGATCGCGTTCGACAAAGCGAAGTCGATGATCCGGCTCTTGCCGCCGAAATAGACGGCTGGTTTCGCGCGCGTATCGGTTAGTTCCTTCAGGCGACTGCCCCGCCCACCGGCGAGAACATAGGCCATCGCATCGCGCGCCAGCGGCTGACCTCTGCGTTCGTCCACGTCAGGCTCTCCTTCCCTGCATCTTTACTATGCGTTCATTCGCCGTTAACCATGATTCCTTCCGGCGGTTCATGCTGTGCCGGAGACGACCGTGTTTGCGTACCGAAGGACAACGAAAACGAGAGAGGATGCCCCATGCAGCCGGCCGACATGTATCGCTCACCTGACGGACTGATCCGCGGCCTGGCCGCGGCGCTCGTGCCCGCGATCCTTGCCTGGGTCGCGATCATCCTGCTGATCAGCCGCATCGTCTGACCGGCGCTCACGCCGCCGGCTCCAGTTCCAGCATCACGGTCGCCAGCGGGGGCAGGGTCACGTCGGCATACCCCCCCGCGGCGACGACGCCACCGAGATTGCCGAGCCCCGATCCCCAGTAATCGTGCGCGTCCGAATTGAGGATCTCGTTCCAGCGGCCATCGTGCGGCATCGGCACGCGGTAGGGCATGCGCGCCACCGGCGTCATGTTCGCGATCACCACGATCGGCGTCGCGCCCGGCGCCTTGCGCAGCCAGACGAAGACCGAATTCTCCGCATCGTCCTGCACCAGCCATTCGAAGCCCTCCGGCTCGCAATCGCGGGCGTGCAGCGCGCGCTTCTCGCGGTAGAGGCGGTTCAGGTCGCGCACCAGCTTGCGCACGCCATCATGCGCGGATGAATTGAGCAGCCCCCAGTCAAGCGCATGCTCCTCGCTCCATTCGCGGCGCTGCGCGAATTCCTGCCCCATGAACAGCAGCTTCTTGCCCGGATATCCCCACATCATCGCGTAATAGGCGCGCAGGTTGGCGAACTGCTGCCAATCGTCGCCGGACATCTTGGTCAGCAGCGATCCCTTGCCGTGCACCACCTCGTCATGGCTGAGCGGCAGCACGAAATTCTCGTCGAAGGCATAGACCAGGCCGAAGGTGATGTTCGCGTGATGGTGCTTCCGGTGCACCGGCTCGCGCGCCATGTATTTCAGCGTGTCGTGCATCCAGCCCATGTTCCACTTGAAACCGAAGCCGAGCGCGCTGCGCGGTCCTTCGTCATAGGCGGGGGCGGATACGCCGGGCCAGCTCGTCGATTCCTCGGCGACCGTGAACACGCCGGGATGCTGGGCGTAGACCGCACGGTTGGTGGCGCGCATGAAGTCCACCGCCTCCCAGTTCTCGCGCCCGCCCTCGGCGTTGGCGATCCACTCGCCCTCCCGGCGCGAATAGTCGCGGTACAGCATCGAGGCGACGGCATCGACGCGCAGCCCGTCGACATGGTAGCGCTCGGCCCAGAACAGCGCATTGTTGACCAGGAACGCCGACACCTCGCGTCGCCCGAAATTGTAGATCGCGGTGTTCCAGTCGGGATGGTAGCCCAGTCGCGGATCGTCATGCTCGTAAAGCGCGGTGCCGTCGAAGCGCGACAGGCCGTGCGCGTCGGTCGGGAAATGCGCCGGCACCCAGTCGAGCAGCACGCCCAGCCCGGCGCGGTGCGCGCCGTCGACGAAGCGCGCAAACCCCTCGTGATCGCCGAACCGCGCGCTCGGCGCATACAGGCCGGTCGTCTGATAGCCCCAGCTCGGGTCATAGGGATGTTCCGAGATCGGCATGAATTCGATATGCGTGAAGCCCATCGCCACGGCGTAGGGGATCAGCCGCGCGGCAAGCTGGTCCCAGTTGAGGTACCAGCCGTTCTCGTCGCGGTCCCAGCTTCCGGCATGCACCTCGTAGATGCTGATCGGCACGCGGCGCGGATCGACCGACGCCCAGGCGTCGCGATGCGCGGCATCACCCCATTCGTGCGTCATCGGCGCGGTGGTGAGCGACGCCGTCTTGGGGCGCAGCTCGGCGGCGAAGGCGAAGGGATCGGCCTTCAGCGGTTGCAGCGTGCCGTCCGGCCCGGTGATCGCATATTTGTAGGCGCGGCCGGCCGCGATGTCCGGCAGGAATATCTCCCACACGCCGGTGTCGCCGCGCCGGCGCATGCCGTGGCGGCGCAGATCCCAGTCGTTGAAGTCGCCGACCACCGCAACGCGGCGCGCGTTGGGCGCCCATACCGCGAAATGCACGCCCTGCGCGCCCTCATGCGCGATCAGATGCGCACCCAGCTTGTCGTGCAGCCGGAAATGCGTCCCCTCGTTCATCAGGAAATCGTCGGTCGGGCCAAGCACGGGACCGAAGCTGTATGGATCGGTCACCCACCATTCGACGCCTCCGCCCTGCGCCCGGTAGCGCAGCGGCTGCGGTTCGCCCGGCACCGTCCCCTCGAACAACCCGCGTGCATCGACACGCTCCAGCGCACCCAGTGCGGCGCCGTCCAGCACGTGCGCCTCCACGGCCTCCGCACCCGGGATCCAGGTGCGCACGAATGTGCCGCCCGGGCCGGCATGCGGGCCGAGCAGCGCAAAGGGATCCTCGTTGGTGCCATCCAGCAGCGCGTCGATCGCGGCGGCGGGCGGCCTCACATCACCCCCCAGATCTCACGCGCATATTCGCCGATCGTGCGATCGGACGAGAACCAGCCCATGTTCGAGACGTTCAGGATCGCCGAACGCTGCCACCCCGTCTGGTCCGCCCAGCGCGCGTCCACGTCGCGCTGGGCCGCGGCATAGGCATCGAAGTCGGCCGTCACCATGAACCAGTCATGGTCGAACAGCCCGTTCATGAGGTCGCGATAGCGGTTCGGGTCATCAGGAGAGAACACCCCAGAGGCGATCGCGTTCACCGCCTGCGCCAGTTCGGCGGATTTTTCGATCGCGTCCCGCCCGCGATGACCGGTTGCGCGCCGGTCGGCAACCTCGTCGGCGGTCAGCCCGAAGATCATGATATTCTCCGCGCCGACATGATCGCGGATCTCGACATTGGCGCCGTCCAGCGTGCCGATCGTCAGCGCGCCGTTCAGCGCGAACTTCATGTTGCCCGTCCCCGATGCCTCCATGCCGGCGGTGGAAATCTGCTCGGACAGGTCGGCGGCCGGCACCATGCGTTCCGCCAGGCTGACGTTGTAATTGGGAACGAACGCGACCTTCAGCAGATCGCCGACCAGCGGGTCGGCGTTGACGCGGCGCGCGACGTCCCCGGCCAGCTTGATGATGAGCTTGGCGTCGTGGTAGCTCGACGCCGCCTTGCCCGCGAACAGCTTCACGCGCGGCGTCCAGTCGCGTTCGGGATGGCTGCGGATCTGGTCGTACAGCGCCACCGTCTCGATGATGTTGAGCAACTGGCGCTTGTATTCGTGGATGCGCTTGATCTGCACGTCGAAGATCGCCGACGGATCCAGCCGCAAGCCCATCTCGGCGCGCAGATGGTCCGACAGCGCCGCCTTGTTCGCGCGCTTGACCGCCGCGAACCGCTCGCGGAATGCCGGATCGCCCGCAAACGGCACCAGCGCGGTCAGCGCGCGCGCGTCGTCGGTGAAGCCGTCGCCGATCGCCTCCCTGATGAGCGCGGTCAGCGCCGGATTGCACTCCTGCAACCAGCGGCGCGGGGTGATGCCGTTCGTCTTGTTGTTGATGCGGTCGGGGTACAGGCGGTGCAGGTCGGCGAAGACGGTGGTCTTCATCAACCCGGTATGCAGCGCCGCGACGCCGTTGACGCTGTGCGCGCCGGCAAAGGCGAGGTTGGCCATCCGCACGCGCCGCTCGCCGCCCTCGTCGATCAGGCTGATCGCGGCGATCGCGCGGTCGTCCACGCCCTCCATCCGGCGCGCGGCGCGCAGCAGCCGGGCGTTGATGGCATAGACGATCTGCATGTGGCGCGGCAGCAGCCGTTCGAACAGCGGCAGCGGCCAGCTCTCCAGCGCCTCCGGCAGCAGGGTGTGGTTGGTATAGCCGAATGTCCGCTGCGTGATATCCCATGCCTCGTCGAAGGGCAGGCCGTGATCGTCGACCAGCAGCCGCATCAGCTCCGCCACCGACACCGCCGGATGCGTGTCGTTCAACTGGATCGCGGCGCGCGTCGGCAGGGTGCGGATGTCGCCGAAATACTGGACGTGGCGGCGCACGATGTCCTGGATCGACGCGGAGGAGAAAAAATACTCCTGCCGCAGCCGCAATTCCTGCCCCGCGGCGGTCGAGTCATTGGGATACAGCACGCGCACCAGCGTATCGGCGCGCAACTGGTCCGCCATCGCGCCGGCGAAGTCGCCGCGATTGAACGCGTCGAGCTTGAACGGGTCGAGGCTGCGCGCGGTCCACAGCCGCAGCGTGTTGACGCGCCGGCCTCGCCAGCCGACGACCGGCGTGTCGACCGCCATCGCCTCCACCGCCTCGGCCGGCTTCCATGTGACGCCGCCCTGTTCGTTGCCGGTCACCTCCCCGCCGAACCCGATCTGATAGGCGCTTTCGCGGCGTTCGAACTCCCAGGGGTTGCCATATTGCAGCCACGTCTCGGGCAGCTCCACCTGCCAGCCGTCGTCGATCCGCTGCCGGAACATGCCGTTCACGTAGCGGATGCCATAGCCATAGGCGGGCACGTCGAGCGTCGCGAGACTCTCCATGAAACATGCCGCCAGTCGCCCGAGACCGCCATTGCCAAGCGCCGCATCGGGTTCGATCTCCTCCAGCGTGACAAGATCGAGACCGAGTTCCGCCAGCGCGCGGCCGACCTCCCCCGTCGCCTCCAGATTGGCGAGCGTGTCGCGCAGCAGCCGGCCGATCAGGAACTCCAGGCTGAGATAATAGACGCGCTTGGCGCCCGCGGCATGCGCGGCCTTGGTGGAGGCCATCCAGCGTTCGATGATCTCGTTGCGCACGGTCAGGATCGTCGCGGCGAGCCAGTCGTGCGGACGGGCGGCCTGTTCGTCCTTGCCGATGCGGTGAACCAGCGTATCGAGGATGTTGAGCGCCAGCGGACCCCGCTGAACCACGGCATCGGTCTCGTTCACAGATATCCCCCCGATAGATCGCGGCCGAGCCTAGGGCGTCGCCCCCGGCGCGGCAATGGTCCCCGCCCCCGCGTCCGCCGCCTTGCGGGCGCGATACGCCTGCACGTCGAGCGCGGCGCCGAGCAGGAAGGCATAGACGCTGAGCCACAGCCACGTGAGCGCGACGATGATCGCGCTGAGCGAGCCGTAGGTCGCGCCGTAATTGCCGAAATTGGCGACATAGATGCCGAAGCCGACCGTCGCGAGCAGCCACACCACGGTGGCGGTCACCGTCCCCGGCGTCGCCCAGCGCAGCCGCGAACCCGGCCGGTACGGGCCGAAGCGGAACAGCAGCGACGCGCCGGTGATGACGATCAGCGCCAGCAGCGCGTAGGTGGCGATGCGGATCGCGGCCAGCACGATGCCGGGGAACCACGGGATCAGCGTGCCCAGGAACGCCATCGCCGCGCTCGCGCCGATGCCGAGGAACACCAGCACGATCCCGCCGAGCACGATCGCGAACGACGTCAGCGTCCAGACGATGAAGTTGCGCCGGTCCTTCACCTCATAGGCGACGTTCAGCGCGGTCATCATCGAGGTCGCGGCCTTGCTGCCGCCGTAGAGCGCGATCAGCAGCGCGACGACCAGGCCGACGCCCTTCTTGCCCGTCGACCCCGAGGTGACGGTGTCGAGCTGTTGCCCGATCAGCACCGCGACGTCGCCCGGCAGCATCGTGAACAGCGCGCGGATGTCGTCCTGCACCGTCTGCGCATCGGCGAACAGGCCATAGGTGAGCACCGTCACCGCCAGGATCGGCGCGATCGAGGAGATGATGTAGAAGGCGCCGCCCGCGGCGATCATGCCGAGATTGTCGTCGTTCGACGCGGTATAGGCTCTTTTCATCTGGCCCCACCAATCCTTGCGGAAGGCGTGCCAGAGATCGGCGGATGACAGATCGACGTTCATTGCGGGTGCGAACGCGGGACGGCGCGAGAGGGTCCGCGCGAATGACACGCCGCGCCCCCACTGTGCGCCCGCGCGCTACACCGTGAAGCTCTCGCCGCAGCCGCACGCACCCTTGGCATTGGGGTTGGCGAAGACGAAGCCGGCGGTGAAATCGTCCTCCACCCAGTTCATCGTCGAGCCGATGAGGTACAGGATCGACGCGCCGTCGACGAACAGCGTCCCGCCGGGCGTGTCGATGCGCTCGTCCATCGCCTTCGCCTCCGTCACGTAATCGACCGAATAGGCCAGGCCCGAACAGCCGCGACGCGGGGTGGACAGCTTGACGCCGATCGCGCCGTCCGGCGCCTTGCCCATCAGCTCGGCGATGCGCGCCTCGGCGGTCGGGGTCAGGATCAGCGGCGCGGGGCGCGCGCGGGCGGCGGTCGCCATCACAGCATCCCCAGTTCGAGCCGTGCGTCGTCGGACATCTTCTGCGGATCCCAGGGCGGATCCCAGACGAGGTTGACGTCGGCGAACGCGATGCCGGGCACCGCCGCCACGCGCATCTCCACCTCGCCCGGCATCGATTCCGCGACCGGACAGTGCGGGGTGGTCAGCGTCATGGTCACGGCGGCATGGCCGTCCGCGGTCACGTCGACGCCGTAGATCAGCCCCAGGTCGTAGATGTTGACCGGGATCTCGGGGTCGAAAATGTCCTTCAGCGCGTCGATCACCGCCTCGTACAGCGCGCCGCCGGGTTCATGCGCGACATCGCCGGTCGGCTGCTGCGCCAGGAACCCGGACAGATAGTCGCGCTGCCGCCCGCCGCCGCTCGCCGGGGCATCGTCCACCGCATCGGACACCTTGGCGCGCGGCGGCTTGTCGACCGCCTCCACCGCCTCGCTGCTGATCGCCTCGCTCATCCGAAAATCCTCTTCACTCGCTCCAGCCCCGCCGCCAGCGCATCCACGTCCTGCGGGCCGTTGTAGACGCCGAAACTGGCGCGCGCGGTCGCCTCCACACCCAGCGCCGCCATCAGCGGCTGCGCGCAATGATGGCCGGCACGGATCGCCACCCGGCTTTCGTCCAAGATGGTGCCGATGTCGTGCGGATGCACCCCCTCCATCACGAACGACACGATCCCGGCGCTGTCCTCCGGCCCGAGCACGCGGATCGAATTGACGCGCGACAGCGCCGCGCGCGCCTCCGCCACCAGCGCGGTCTCGTGCGCATGGATGCGCTCCAGCCCGATCGCGTGCACATAGTCCACCGCCGCGGCCAGCCCGAGCGCGCCGACGATATGCGGCGTGCCCGCCTCGAACCGCGTCGGCGCCGGGGCATAGGTGGTGCGTTCAAAGGTCACGCGGTCGATCATCGAGCCGCCGCCCTGATAGGGCGGCATCGCGTCCAGCAGCTCGGCACGCGCCCACAACACGCCAATTCCCGTGGGGCCATACAGCTTGTGCCCCGAAAAGACGTAGAAGTCGCAGCCGAGCGCCGCCACGTCGACGGGCACGCGCGGCACCGCCTGGCAACCGTCGATCAGGATCTTCGCGCCGGCCGCATGCGCGATCTCGCCGGCCTTCGCCACATCGAGGATCGAGCCGAGCACGTTCGAGACATGCGCCAGCGCGACCAGCCTGTGCTCGGGGCGGATCATCGCCGCCATCGCGTCCAGGTCGATACGGTGATCGGCGGTCAGCGGGATCACGTCGATCGCCGCACCGACGCGCTCGGCGACCATCTGCCACGGCACGATGTTGCTGTGATGCTCCAGCATCGACAGCAGGATGCGATCGCCCGCCTTCAGCGTCACCGCCGCATGGCATTGCGCGACCAGGTTGATCGCCTCGGTCGCGCCGCGCACGAACACGATCTCGTCCGCCCGCGCGCCGATGAAGCCGGCGACCGTGGCGCGCGCCGCCTCATAGGCGAGCGTCATGTCGGCCGACCGCTGGTACACGCCGCGATGCACCGTGGCATAGGTGGCGTCATAGCCGCGCGCGATCGCGTCGATCACGACGCGCGGCTTCTGCGCGGTGGCGGCGGTGTCCAGATACGCCCAGCCGTCGGGGATCGCCGGAAAGTCGCCCAGCGTGTCGAGCGGGCGGTCGAGCGGGCCGGCGGTCGGCACGGCGGCAGCGGTCATCGGATGCCGTCCCCGATTCGCGAATCGCGGAAGTTGACAAAGATCACACTACGTCGGCGCTGGAAACGCCCCCCGCATGCCGCCGCTGCGGGACGGCGACGGATGCGGAGCGCGGGACATGGCATATGGTGTGACCGTGCCACGCCGCGACGATGTAGGACAGCGGTCACAACGCGCGCTCCAGCCATGCATCGGCATCGGCGGCGAACGCGCCGCGCACCACCTCATCACCGATCCGGTCGAGCGCATCGGCGACGAAGGCGCGGGTCAGCAGCGCCCTGGCGCGCGGCGCGGGGATGCCGCGGCTGGCCATGTAGAACAGCGCGCGCGCGTCGAGTTCGCCGACCGTCGCGCCATGCGCGCATTTCACGTCGTCGGCGAAGATCTCCAGCTCGGGCTTCAGGTTCACGGTCGCGGTGCGATCCAGCAACAGGCCGCGCAGGCTCTGTTCGCCATCGGTCTTCTGCGCGTGGCGCGCGACCTCGACCGCGGCGGCGAGACTCGCCTGCGACTGGTCGGCGGAAACCGCGCGCCAGAGCTGGTGCGACTGGCCGGTCGGCTCGGCATGGCGGACGCGCACCGCGCACTCCTGCTTCGTGCGGCCGCGCGTGAGCAGCGCGCCGCCGAACTCGGCATAGCCGCCCGCGCCCGCCAGCGTGATCGCGGCATCGACGCGCACGCCCTGGTCGCCGGCGGCGAGCGTGGTGGCGACATAGCTGGCGCCCTCGCCCAGCTCCGCCTCGTCACGGGTGGAGACGAAGCCGGCCGCCTGCACCATCCGCACCGCGCGCATCAGCCGCGCGGCCCGGCCCAGCCGGATGCGGGTGGCGCGGTTCGACCAGCCGGCGCCGACGAACGTCTCCACGACCTGCGCGGCGGTGTCCTCACCCAGCACGATCTCGGCGGCGAGATGGTTCTGCGCGCCGGTGGCGACGTGCACGACCTGCACCGGATGCGCGACCGCCGGCGTATCGAGGCGCAGCGACCAGCCATGCGTGGCGCGCCGCGCGAGCGCGTGATCGCCGGGGACATGATCGCCAACCGTGACGCGGTGCAGGTCGCTGGCCGCCTCATCCAGCACACCGTCGACGAACAGCAGCTTCGCGCCGGGCAGGTCGAGGAACTGCGCCTCCGGGCGCGCGACCGGCGCCAGCGCGGCGGCGGCGGCGATCCCGCCGAGATCCGCCCAGCGCCACGCTTCCTCGCGGTTGGAGGGAAGGTCGAGCGTCACGCGACCGCCTCGGCATAGCCCTGCCGCTCCAGCTCGTGCGCCAGCTCGGGCCCGCCGGTGCGGGTGATGCGGCCGTCGGCGAGGACGTGGACGAAGGCGGGCTGTACGTAGTCGAGCAGCCGCTGGTAATGGGTGATGAGCAGCACCGCCTTGTCCGGGCGGCGCATGATGCGGTTGATGCCGTCGCCGACGATGCGCAGCGCGTCGATGTCGAGGCCGGAGTCGGTTTCGTCGAGGATCGCGAACGCCGGGTCGATGATGCCCATCTGCACCATCTCGTTGCGCTTCTTCTCGCCGCCCGAAAAGCCGACGTTGACCGGGCGCTTGAGCATGTCCTGCTGAAGCCCGAGCGCATCGGCCTGCGCGCGCGCCAGCTTCAGGAATTCGGCCCCCGACAGCGGCTTCTCGCCACGCGACGCGCGCTGCGCGTTGAGGCTTTCGCGCAGGAACTGGACGTTCGACACGCCGGGGATCTCGACCGGATACTGGAAGCCGAGGAACACGCCCGCCGCAGCGCGCTCGTGCGGTTCCTTTTCCAGCAGATCCTCGCCGTTGAAGGTGATCGTACCGGCGGTCACCTCATAGCCAGGGCGGCCGCCCAGCACATAGCCGAGCGTCGACTTGCCCGCGCCGTTCGGCCCCATGATCGCGTGGATCTCGCCCGCGTTCACCTCGAGCGACAGGCCCTTGAGAATTTCCTTGCCGTCGATCTCGGCGTGGAGGTTTTCAATTTTTAACATCGTCATCCCGGCTTTGGCCGGGATCCCGTCCCGACCGGTGTTACTGGACCCCGGCCCGTGCCGGGGTGACGGAGGAGGTCAGCCCACCGAACCCTCAAGCGAAATCCCGAGCAGCTTCTGCGCCTCGACCGCGAATTCCATCGGCAATTGCTGCAAGACCTCGCGCGCGAAGCCGTTGACGATCAGCGCGACCGCCGCCTCGGCGTCCAGCCCGCGCGACATCGCGTAGAACAACTGGTCCTCGCTGATCTTGCTGGTGGTCGCCTCATGCTCGATCTGCGCCGACGGGTTCTTCACCTCGATATACGGCACGGTGTGCGCGCCGCACTGGTCGCTGAGCAGCAGCGAGTCGCATTGCGTGAAGTTGCGGACGTTCTCGGCCGTGGGCGCGACGCGCACCAGCCCGCGATAGGTGTTGTCCGAGCGTCCGGCGCTGATCCCCTTCGACACGATCGTCGACTTCGTGTTCCTGCCGAGGTGGATCATCTTCGTGCCGGTGTCGGCCTGCTGGCGGTTGTTGGTGACCGCCACCGAGTAGAATTCGCCGACCGACCCGTCGCCGGCCAGCACGCAGCTCGGATATTTCCACGTGATCGCGCTGCCGGTCTCGACCTGCGTCCACGACACCTTGCTGTTCCGGCCCTGACACAGCGCGCGCTTGGTGACGAAATTGTAGATGCCGCCGACGCCGTTCTCGTCGCCGGGATACCAGTTCTGGACGGTCGAATATTTGATCTCGGCATCGTCCAGCGCGACCAGCTCGACCACCGCGGCGTGGAGCTGGTTCTCATCGCGCATCGGCGCGGTGCACCCCTCCAGGTACGAGACGTACGCGCCCTCGTCGGCGACGATCAGCGTGCGTTCGAACTGGCCGGTGTTCTCGGCATTGATGCGGAAATAGGTCGACAGCTCCATCGGGCAGCGCACGCCCCTGGGCACGTAGACGAACGTCCCGTCGGAGAAGACCGCCGAGTTGAGCGTCGCGAAATAATTGTCACGCTGCGGCACGACCTTGCCCAGCCACTGGCGGACCAGCTCGGGATATTCGCGGATCGCCTCGCTGATCGACAGGAAGATGACACCCGCCGCCTTCAGCTCGGCGCGGAAGGTGGTGGCGACCGACACGCTGTCGAACACCGCGTCGACCGCGACGCGGCGCGCGCCCTCGACGCCGGCCAGCACTTCCTGCTCGGCGATCGGGATGCCCAGCTTCTCATAGGTGCGACGGATTTCGGGATCGAGTTCGTCGAGCGAGGCGATCGTCTTCTTCGCCTTCGGCTCGGCGTAATAATAAGCGTCCTGATAGTCGATCGGCGGCACGTTCAGCTTCGCCCAGTCGGGCGCCTCCAGCGTCTGCCACAGCCGGAACGCCCGCAGCCGCCAGTCGAGCATCCATTGCGGCTCGTTCTTCTTGGCCGAGATATAGCGGACCGTGTCCTCGCTCAGCCCCTTGGGCGCGAAGTCCTGCTCGATCTCGGTGGCAAAGCCCCATTCGTACTTCTTCGCGACGGCCGCATGGGCCTCGGCGTTCTTCGTCGCCATGTCTATGCCTCAACCTTCATCTGTTGCGCCGGCGGCAGGTCCGCCGCCAGCGACGCCAGCGTCACCCCGGCCAGCGCGCCGCGCACCGCCTGGTTCACCGCATTCCAGTGCGGCTTGACGCGACAATTCCCCTCGATCGCGCAATCATGCTCGCTCGCCTCGACACAGGCGGTCATCGCGATCGGTCCCTCGACCGCCTCGACGATATCGGCCAGCGTGATCGCGGACGGCGGGCGCGACAGGCGAATGCCGCCGCCGGACCCGCGCGCGCTCTCGATCAGTCCCGCCGCCGACAGCCGGCTCACCAGCTTCTGCGCGGTCGGCAGCGGCACGCCGGTCTCCTCCGCCAGTTGCGTCGCATTCTGCCGCGCCATGCCGCCGCAATGCCGCGCGGCGGCACCGAGCAACACGACAGCATAGTCGGTCAGGCTGGAAAGACGCATCAGTTGCGAGCCACTCTCAAATCGGATCGAATCGTTCCGATTGCCAGATGGTCGCTTGCGGTGCCGAAATCAACCGTCACGGCGGGGCGACGAAAAAAGGCCCGGCATCGCTGCCGGGCCTGTAGGAAAGAGACTTCCGGTTGGAAGCCCTTCGGGTCGCGGACACCTTATGACGCAAACCGCGCGGGGTTTATTGGACGGATGCGACACGACCCCGGCGAATCCTTACAGTTGCCGGCGGGTTGATCTTCGTCGTCGCGCGGACGAAAGCCGGCGCATGACGACCATCCTCTCCCGCATCGCCCAGGCGCTCGATCCCGAAACCGCGCATGTGCTGGGAATCCGGATGCTGGCGGGCTGGGGCGCGGCCGGGGCGCCACTGGCCGGCGATACGCCGCGGCTGGAAACACGGGTCGCGGGGATCACCTTTCCCAATCCGGTCGGGCTGGCGGCCGGGCTGGACAAGGATGCGCGCGCGGTGAGCGGGCTGATGGCGCTCGGCTTCGGATCGGTGGAGGTCGGCACGCTGACTCCGCGCGCGCAGCCCGGCAACCCGAAGCCGCGGCTGTTCCGGCTGGCGGAGGATCGCGCGGTCATCAATCGCATGGGCTTCAACAACGGCGGGCTGGCGGCGGGGGTGGCGCGCGCGGCGGCGGCGAAGCGGCGCGGCGGCGTGCTGGGCATCAACGTCGGCGCGAACAAGGATGCCGGCGACCGCGTCGCCGATTACGTCGCCGGGGTGACGGCCGCCGCGCCGGTCGCCGATTATGTGACGATCAACGTCAGCTCGCCCAACACGCCGGGGCTGCGCGACCTGCAGGAAGGCGCGGCGCTGCGCGACCTGCTGGCGGCGTGCATCGCGGCGCGCGGGCGCACCCCGCTGTTCCTGAAGGTTGCACCCGACCTGCCGGCGGCGACGATCGACGCAATCGCGAGGGCGGTGATCGAGGCCGGGGTCGATGCGCTGGTGATCGGCAACACCACCGTCTCGCGCCCGGCGCTGCGCAGCGCGCATGCCGGCGAGACGGGCGGACTGTCGGGCGCGCCGCTGCGCCCGCTGGCGGCGCAGCGGCTGGCCGACTTCCGCGCGGCGACGGGCGGACGCGTGCCGCTGGTCGCGGCCGGCGGGATCGACAGCGGCGCGGAAGCCTATGCGCGGATCCGCGCCGGCGCGAGCCTGGTGCAGCTCTACTCCGCGCTGGTGTACGAGGGACCGGGGCTGCCGCGACGGATCGTCGCCGACCTGGCGGCGTGCCTGACGCGCGACGGCTTCGCGAGCGTGGCGGCGGCGGTGGGGGCGTAGCGGCGGCACCCGCCGCTGTTTCGCCCGGCGGGAATACGGAACCCGCGCCGCCGCCGCGCGGTGATGACGCCGGGCGGGCGTCGCGCCGCGAACCGCGACGCGCCCGATCGCATCAGCCCGCCGGCGCCGCCTCGATCGCCACCTTGCCCTCGCGGCGCGGGTCGTAACCGCCATCGAGCCGCCCGTCGCGCACGATGATGCCGTGCAGCCCGCTGTCCTCGCCCTGCCCGGGGCGCACGGTGATCCCGCGCGCCTCCAGCCCGCTGCGCACGGCGGGGGAAAGCCGGTCCGCCTCGCCCTGGAACGCGTCGCCGCGCGCGATCAGGTTGGGCAGCGCCAGCGCCTGCTGCATCGGCAGCTTCCAGTCGATCGCCGCCACCGCCGCCTTGCCGACATAGGCCAGGATCGCATTGCCGCCCGCCGAGCCGAGCGCGCCCGCGAAGCCGCGCCCGGCGTCGAGCAGCACCGCCGGGGTCATCGACGAGCGCGGACGCTTGCCCGCCGCCACGGCATTGGCGGCGGGGCGTCCGTCGGCGTCGCGCGGGCTGAACGAGAAATCGGTCATCTGGTTGTTGAGGAAGAAGCCGTCGACCATCCGGCCGGAGCCGAAGATCGATTCGACCGTGGTGGTGATCGACACCACATTGCCGCGCGCGTCGCCGACGACGAAGTGCGAGGTGCCGGTCGGCTCCAGCGTGCGATCGGCGGCGCGCGCACCGGCGCCGGCGGGCGTGCCTGCGGCGGGCGCCGCCCCGGCGCGCGTGCCGATCAGCCGCGCGCGCGGGGTCAGGTAGGCGGGATCGAGCAGCCCGGCGACCGGCACGTCGACGAACGCCGGATCGCCGACATAGCGATCGCGGTCGGCGTACATCAGCCGGCTCGCCTCCGCGAACAGGAACCACGCCTGCGGATCGCCGGCCCCGCGCGTCGCGATGTCGGTACGCTCCAGCAGCCCGAGCAGTTCGAGCAGCCCGACGCCGCTGGCCGGTGGCGGCGGCGCGCACACCAGCAGCACGCGATACGGCGCACAGACCGGCGCGCGCTCCAGCGGGCGATAGCCGGCGAGATCGGCCAGCGTCATCGTGCCGGGGAGCGGCCCCCGCCCGACCTTCGCGACGATCCGCCGCGCGGTGTCGCCGGTGTAGAGCGCGTCCGGTCCCCGCGTCGCCAGCCGGCGCAGGAAGGCGGCATAGGCCGGGTTGCGCAGCCGCTCGCCGGCGCGCAGCAGCCCGCCGCCGGGGCGCGCGAAATAGGCGCGCACGTCCGGCGCCTCCAGCTCGGCATAATTGCCGGCCAGGAAGCGCCCCAGTCGCGGCGACACGATGAAGCCGTCGCGCGCGGTCCGCTCACCATCGGCGAACAGCGTGCGCCACGGCAGCCGGCCGTGGCGGGCATGCGCGAGCGCCAGCATCCGCACCACGCCGGGCACGCCGGTGGCCCGTCCGCTGAGCACGGCGCGCGCGAACGGCAGCGGGCGGCCGCCATCGTCCAGGAACATGTCCGGCGTCGCCCCCGCCGGTGCGGTTTCGCGACCGTCATAGACGCGCACCTCGCGCGCGGCGGCATCGTACCAGGTCATGAACGCCCCGCCGCCGATGCCGGAACTTTGCGGCTCGACCAGCGACAGCATCGCCTGCACCGCGATCGCGGCGTCCACCGCCGATCCGCCACGCCGCAGCACCGCCATCCCCGCGTCGGTCGCCAGCGGATTGGCGGACACCACGAAGATCTGCGCCGGGTGCGCACCCGCGACGGGCTCCGGGGCGACCGACCCCGGCGCGGCGCCGCGAGGGCCGGATGTCGCGCAGCCCGCGAGCAGCAGCGCCGCGCCGAGCAAAAAGGTCCGTATGCGCGCCATGCCGTGCTTCCCGCTATCCACCCGGCCGGCAATAGCCGCCGTCACCCGGAGCGTCCATCGTCCCCCACGCTCCCGACCACGATACTGGCGCCGGCGACGATTCCTTGGCATGACGCAAGGTCAACGGCGATCAGCCGACAGCGAGAGGAGCGCACGTCATCACCCGGCGGCTGGAACACTTTCCGAACCTTGTCACGATGTTCTTCACCCGCGCGCGGGAGGGGGGCGACGCGCCGTTCCTGTGGCACAAGCAGGACGGCGCATGGGTGGCGACGAGCTGGCGCGCGGCGGCGGAAACGGTCGCGCGGCTCGCCACCGCGCTGACCGCGATCGGGCTGGAGCGCGGCGACCGGGTGATGCTGGTCAGCGAGAACCGGCCGGAATGGTGCCTGTCCGACCTGGCGATCATGGCCGCGGGCTGCGTCACCGTGCCGACCTACACCACCAACACCGAACGCGACCACGCGCACATCATCGAGAATTCCGGGGCGAAGGCGGTGATCGTCTCCACCTCGAAACTCGCCCGGACGCTGATGCCCGCGATCCTGCGTTCGATCCGGCCGCAGATGCTGATCGGGATCGAGCCGATGCGGCTCGGCCAGACCGCGATCGACGTCCACGACTGGCAGGCGCTGATCGACGCGCATCCCGCCACGGTCGAGGATGTCGCGGCGCAGGCCGATTTCGCGCGCGGCGACCTAGCGTGCATCATCTACACCTCCGGCACCGGGGGCGCGCCGCGCGGGGTGATGCAGCATCACGGCGCGATCCTGCACAATGTCGCGGGCTGTTCGGCGGTGGTGGCGGAGGATTTCGGCTGGGGCGACGAGATATTCCTGTCGTTCCTGCCGCTCAGCCACGCCTATGAACATACCGGCGGCCAGTTCTTCCCGATCGGGCTGGGCGGGCAGATCTATTATGCCGAGGGGCTGGACAGGCTGGCGGCCAATATCGAGGAGGTGCGCCCGACGATCATGTTCGTGGTGCCGCGCCTGTTCGAGGTGCTGCGCACGCGCATCTCCAAGGCGATCGAGCGGCAGGGCGGGCTGCCGCGCAAGCTGCTCGCCGCCGCGCTGGATGTCGGCACGAAGCGCGATCGCGGGCGGTTGCGGCTCGCCGACCGGCCCAGGGCGCTGCTGGTCGACACGCTGTTCAAGCCGAAGATCGCGCGCAAGTTCGGCGGCCGGATGAAGGCGATGATCTCCGGCGGCGCGCCGCTGACGCCGGAGGTGGGCGTGTTCTTCCAGTCGCTGGGCGTCACCTTCCTGCAAGGCTATGGCCAGACCGAGGCCGCGCCGGTGATCGCGTGCAACCGCCCGAGCGCCGGGGTGACGATGGATTCGGTCGGCCCGCCGCTGAACGATACCGAGGTGCGGATCGCCGCCGACGGCGAGATCCTGGTGCGCGGCGAGCTGGTGATGCTCGGTTACTGGCGCAACGAGGCGGAAACCGCGCGGGTGCTGAAGGATGGCTGGCTGCACACCGGCGACATCGGCGAGATCGACGACGGCGGCCGGATCAGGATCACCGACCGCAAGAAGGACCTCATCATCAACGACAAGGGCGACAATGTCGCGCCGCAGAAGGTGGAGGGGATGCTGACGCTGCAACCCGAGATCGGACAGGCGATGATCGCCGGCGACCGCCGCCCGCACATGGTGGCGGTGCTCGTCCCCGATGCGGAATGGAGCGCCGAATGGGCGGCGGCGAACGGCCGGACCGGCGCGCCGCTGGCGGAGGATCCGGCCTATCGCGCGGCATTGCAGGCGGCGGTCGACCGGACGAACAAGGACCTGTCGGTGGTGGAACGCGTGCGGCGCTGGATCCTGGCGGACGAGCCGTTCGCGATCGAGAACGAACAGCTCACCCCGAGCCTGAAGATCCGCCGGCATGTGTTGCGGCAGGTGTATGGAGAGCGGCTGGACGCGCTGTACGGCGCGGCGGCGTAGACCGCCGCCCCGCCATCCGGACGCGGGCGGCCCGGCTCACCCCGCCGGCACCAGCTCCAGCACGTCCAGCGTCGATTCGAACGCCGGATAGGGCATCGCCAGCCGCCAGCGGCGCGCGCCGACACGCTCCACCCATCCCGCGACGTCGCGCGACCGGTCGCGGCCATAAGCGAACGGGCGGGTCTCGTCGCCCAGCATCAGCGTGCCCAGGAACGCCGCGCGCATGCCGTCGGCGGGGTGGATGGTGCCGATCTGGCGTTGCGACCCGCTCAGCTTGGCCAGCCGGGCGTCGCCGCCGGCGCCGGGCGACACGAGGCAGTCGAACCATGGATAGGCGACGTAATCCAGCATCCCCGCCCCCTTCGCGCCCAGCTTGAACACGCGGCAGCGATAGGCGCCGGCCGGCGGCACCGGCCCCGGCAGGGCGGCGTCGAGCGCGAACAACGGCCCCTGCGCCGCGATCTCCGCCGCCGCGCGCCGCCGCGCGCTGCCCAGCGCCGTCACCCATGCGTCGCGCCACCGGCGCAGCCGGTCGCGATCCGCCGGAGTGGCGAGCCGCCGCCAGTCGCTTTCCACCACGCCGGGCGGGGGCGGCGGCAGCGACCGCGCGGGCACGTTGCCGCCCCCGCCGCCGCACGCCGACAGGCCGAGGAGGACGACGCCCGCGCCGCGCCTCACGCCGCCGTCCAGCCGCCGTCCGCGGACAGATTGGCGCCCGTGATCGCCCGCGCCTCGTCACGGCACAGGAACAGCGCGAGCGCTGCCACCTGCTCGGGGGTCACGAACTCCTTGGTCGGCTGCGCGGCGAGCAGCACGTCGTTCATCACCTGCTCGCGCGTCAGCCCGCGCGCCTTCATCGTGTCCGGGATCTGCTGCTCGACCAGCGGCGTCCACACATAGCCCGGCGAGATGCAATTGGCGGTGATGCCGTCGGTGGCGGTCTCCAGCGCGACGGTCTTGGTCAGGCCGACCAGCCCGTGCTTGGCGGCGACATAGGCGGACTTGTTGGGGCTGGCCACCAGGCTGTGCGCCGACGCGGTGGAGACGATCCGGCCCCAGCCGCGCGCGCGCATGTGCGGCACGGCGGCGCGCATCATGTGGAACGCGCTGCTCAGGTTGATCGCCAGGATCGCGTCCCATTTCGCGACCGGGAAGTCGGCGATGCCGCTGACGAACTGGATGCCGGCATTGTTCACCACGATGTCCGGCCCGCCCCACGCATCGTGCGCGCGCGCGACCATCGCGGCGATCGCCGCCGGATCGGCCATGTCGGCGGCGTCGTACAGCGCCTCGCCATCGCCCAGCCGCTCCACCCCGGCGCGCGCCGCCTCGATCGCATCGGCGTCGCCCAGGCCGTTCAGCATGACATGCGCGCCCTCGCCCGCCAGCGCGCGCGCGATCGCCAGCCCGATGCCGGAGGTCGACCCCGTCACGATCGCGCTCTTGCCCTTCAGGAACATCCCCGCTCTCCGTGTCGCCCGTGTTCAGACCTCTCCAATCAGCGAGCGCACGTCGGGTTGCAACCCGCAAGCCGTCGCGCGCATTCATGCCGCATCGGAAACGACCTCATTTTGGGCAGAACGCGATGCGCCTCGACGATTATGACAACGACATCAACGTCGGTGAGGCGCGCGGCGGCGGCGGGATCGGTGGCGGCGGTGGCGGCGGCGGTCTGCTGCTCGGGCTGCTGCCGCTGATCGGCAGCCGCTTCGGCTGCGGCGGGATCGTGGTCGTGCTGCTGCTGCTCGCGGTGTTCGGCGGGCTGGGCAATCTCGGCGGGATGCTGGGCGGCGGTGGCGGCGGCGCGCCGCAGGTGAACGCGCCGCCCCGCGAGAGCGTGCAGCAGGTGTGCGACGCCTCCCCGGCGCGCCGCGACACATGCCGCGCGTTCAGCAATGCGCAGAATAGCTGGGAGGCGATCTTCGCGCGCGAGAACCAGCGGTTCAGCCCGCCGATGCTCAAGTTCTTCGACGGCAGCGGCCAGTCGGGTTGCGGCGCGGCGATGTCGGCCATGGGGCCGTTCTACTGCCCGACCGACAACGGCATCTATCTCGACACCAGCTTCTTCGACGAGTTGGCACGCCGCTACAAGGCGCCCGGCGACTTCGCGCAATATTACGTGATCGCGCATGAATTCGGCCACCATATCCAGAACCTGCTCGGCACCTCCGAACAGGTGCAGCGCGCGCAGCGCCGCGCCGGCGAGGCGGAGGGCAACGCCCTGTCGGTGCGACTGGAGTTGCAGGCGGACTGCTACGCCGGCGTCTGGGCGGCGGTGAACCGCGACCGGCTCGATCCCGGCGACGTGCAGGAAGGCATGCGCGCTGCGCAGGCGATCGGCGACGACACGCTGCAACGCGAGGCGCAGGGACGCGTCGTGCCCGACAGCTTCACCCACGGCACCTCGGCGCAGCGCCAGGCATGGTTGCAGCGCGGGCTGGACAGCAAGGGCGACCCGGCGGTGTGCGACACCTTCTCGGGCGCGATCTGAGCGGCTGGTCCCCCTCGCGGCGCGCTTCCGTCGCGGGGTCGGCCGTCGTCCCCTGACCGCAGGGCGCGGCGGCCACATAGTGTAGCGGCGCAGGATGGGACCGGCCGCTCCTGTCAGCCCGCAGCGACAACCCGCATGAACCTCATGCGGCACGAAAAGGCTCCGCGCTTCGCCGCCCGACGCTCTTTGCGATCACGGGTGAGCACCGGGTTGCCGGTACCCGCCGTCCGGCTCATACACGTGCCGGAGAAGCTGCGACCGGGTTCGTGTCCCGATCGTCGCGCACCGCCGCGACGGCGCTCGTGCCCCATGCCGGCACGAACCTCCCGGCCCTTGTCGTCCGTTAGCGTTCGCGACCGCAGGCGTGCGCCGGATCACCGAACCCCGCCGGTCGGCTCGATCGCACCGACACCGGCGAGCGGGGTTCGTATCCGATCGCGCCGATTTGTCTTGCGGACCGCCGCGACAACGCTCGCGACCCGAGCCGGCACGAAGGCCCGCGGCCGTCACTGCCGGGGCTGTTCGCACTGACGGGCGACGCCGGATCACGGCGCCCGTCGTCCGGCTCGATCGTAGCCGAGAACACGCCGGCGGTTCGTTTCCGATCGCTCGGGTTCGTGCCGCGGGCCGCACGACCCCATGCCGGCACGAAAAAGCCCCGGGCGTTGCCGCCCGGGGCTTCTCGCAACCGCGCGGGGGCCGGATCACCGGCACCCGCCGTCCGGCTCAATAGGTGCCGGAGAAGCTGCGGTTGAGGTTCGTGTCGCGATCGCCCTTGCCGGTGTCGCCGGCACCGGCCGCCGATCCGGTGGTGCGGTTCTGCTCCGACCCGCTGCCGCGATCACCATAGCCGAACATCGCCTGGTTCTGCTCCTCGGTCCGCCAGTGCTGCTTGGCCTCGTCGGCAGTCTTGGACAGCGTCACCTTCTTGTCCTCGACCGACTTGATCCAGCGCGACGGGATCGAATGGTGCTGCCCGCCGGCGTCGGCGTCGTTCTTGGTCAACAGGATGCGGTCACCGCGTACCTTGTCGACGGTGCCGACGTGCGTGCCGTCGGAACCGAGCACCTCGTCATGCTCCTTCACCTTCTCCAGCGACGAGCGCTGCGTCTGCCGCTCGCTGCGCCAGCTCGAGAATTCGTTCTCGAAGCGCGAGCGATTCTCCTGGCGATATTCGTCATAATCGCGGTCGAGCGCCGCGATCTGCCCGGAGCGCCAGCTATGATAGTCGCCATCGCGATCGTGGCGCCCCTGCTGCGCATAATAGCGGTCGTCGTAGCGGCTGTCCGCCTCGCGCCGGCGCTCGGCCTCCTCGTCGCCGAACCAGCTGCGCACCTCGTCACCGGCGCGCGCGAAGAAGCCGCGTTCGTCATAGTCATAGCCCTGCGGCTGGCGGCCGTAACCCGCGCCGCGATCGCGGTGGCGGCCATGCTCGCGACGGCCGTAATCGTCATCGTCGGCGTGGCGACGCTGCCCGACATCGTTGAAGCGGCGGCCGTCCGAGGCGTAGCTGCCGTGATATTCACCGCCGCCCTGTCCGTAACGCGACTGGCCGTATGACGACTGTCCATATTGCGACTGGCCGTACCGCGACTGGCCATATGGCTGCGCGCCGTAGCGGCCATCCGACGAACCGCCGCGCCCGGCGCCGTAGCGGCCCTGGTCGCGATCGTCGTCGCGCTGCCCGCGATAGCTGCCCTGATAGCCGTCGTCGTCGCGGCCGCGCGGATAGTCGCCATAGCCATAGTCGCGCTGGCCGTACGGCTGGCGATCGCTGCCGCGATACCCTCCGCGATCGTCGTCGCGATCGAAGGCGCCGCTCGCCTGATAGTCGCGCGCGCTCGAATAGCTGCCGCTACGGCCCGAGCCGTAGTCGCGTCCGTAATCCTGTGTCTCGCTGCGCCCGTAATAGTCGCCCTGCGGGTTCGTCCCGCGCGGATACCGCTCGTAGCCCATGATGGTTCTCCTGCATCAGACACGGCCGTGCGCCACTTCGGCAGCGTCACGACGGTAGGAACGGAAAGCCGCGGCCGGCCCGATCGTTCCGGCCGTTACGGCGGCGCAACGGGTGCTCGTCGCGGGCCGCGCACGATTGGACAGATGCAAGAAAATCGTCGCATCGCGGCGAAGCCCTGTTGCGTCCCCGGGCCGGGGCGGTTAAGGGCGGCGCTCCCGGCATCTGCCGGCACTGACGGGCGGGGCCGTAGCTCAGATGGGAGAGCGCTGCAATCGCACTGCAGAGGTCAGGGGTTCGATTCCCCTCGGCTCCACCACCCGCCCGGTCGCATGAGCGACGCCACCGACATGACTGACGCGATCCCGGCCGCGACGCTGGTCGTCCTGCGCGAGCGGGCGTCGGGGCCGCCCGACGTGCTGATGGTGGAACGCGCCCCCGCGATGGCGTTCGCGGCCGGCGCGATGGTGTTCCCCGGCGGGCGCGTCGACCCCGGCGACCGGCAGCTCGCCGGCACGCTCGGCCTCCGCGACATCGACGACGGCGCGGCGCGGATCGCCGCGGTCCGCGAGACGATCGAGGAAGCCGGCCTGCCGGTGGGATTGACGCCGCTGCCCGGCCCCGATGCGGTCACCGCGCTGCGCACCGCGCTGCACGCGGGCACGCCGCTCGCCGCGGCGCTCGCCACCGCCGGGGTCGCGCTCGACCTGACCCGGCTCGAACCGTTCGCGCGCTGGCGTCCCTCGCACCGCCCGACGCGGCTGTTCGATACGCGCTTCTTCATCGCCCGGCTGCCCGCCGCCGCGCCCGCGCCGCGCGTCGACGGCACCGAGAATGTCCGCCTATGCTGGGCCACCGCGCAATCCGTGCTGGACGATGCCGCCGCCGGGCGGCTGTCGATCATCTTTCCGACGCAGCGCAACCTGGAGCGGCTTGCGCGGTTCGACAGTTACGACGCGGTGGCGGCGCATGCGCGCGCCACGCCGGTCCGCGTGGTGACCCCGTGGTCGGAATGGCGCGACGGTGAGGAGTATCTCTGCATCCCCGACGATCTCGGCTATCCGATCACCGCGCAGCGCATGGCCGACATGCGGCGCGGGTGATGCGCGCCGTGCGCCGCGTGATCGGCTGGAGCGTCGCGGTGGCGCTCGCCGCCACGCTGGCGCTGCTCGGCTGGGCGGTGCTGCGCGGACGGCCGCAGGATCTGCCATGGACCCCGCTCGACCTCGGCCAGCCGGTCGGGCTGTTCACCGGGCGCAAGCTGACCGCGCTGACCGGCGATGCGCGTGCGTGCCGGGCGCTGCTGACGCAGGCCGGCGTGCGCTTCACCGCGCTGCCGCCGCATCGCGACGGGCGGTGCGGCTATGACGATGCGGTGCGGCTGCCGGCCGGCGGCGCGCGCGCGATCGCGCTGTCGCCCGCGAACCCCGGCGTCGCCTGCCCTGTGGCCGCGGCGCTGGCGGTGTGGGAGTGGAACGTGGTCGCCCCGGCCGCGCGCCGCCACTTCGACCGGCGCGTCACCGGCATCGACCATTTCGGCAGCTATTCGTGCCGGCGGCTCTACGGGCGCGACGCGGGCGCGTGGAGCGAACATGCCAGCGCCGATGCGATCGACATCGCCGGCTTCCGCCTGTCCGACGGCACGCGCATCAGCGTCGCGCGGGACTGGGCGGGGACCGGCGCGCGTGGCGCGGCGAAGGCGGCGTTCCTGCGCGACGTGCGCGACGGCGCGTGCCGGCTGTTCGCCACCGTCCTGTCACCCGATTACAACGCCGCGCATCACGACCATTTCCATCTCGACCAGGCCGAACGTGGCCGCGCGGGATGGCGCGCGTGCCGGTGACGGCGAGCCGGCGCATGCGGGGGGCGTGGCGCGGTTCAGTTCGGCAGCGCCGCCGTGTCGACCTTTTCCACCCAGTGCGGGAAGAACGCCGGCTGGCGCGACGACCAGCCCGAGGCGGTGGCCGCCGCCTCGCTGATCGACTGCAGCAATCGCCGCCGCAGCTCCGGGTGCAGGTGCGGCATCGCCGCCGCCGCGCAGAAGGCCGCCGGCAGCCACGGGCGCACCTGCGCGCCGACCAGCCGTTCATACAGGAAGCGGAAGGCCGAGAAGGAGGTGATCCGCCCCTGTCCCAGATCGAATGCCGCCAGCGTCACCAGCGGCGCCAGCACGCGCTCCGCGGCGTCCAGCCCGCTGTCGTCGGGGACCAGCGCGCGCACCGCGGGCAGCCGGGCGTAATGATGCGCCTGCGCGCGGATGCTGGCGGTCTCCACCACGTCGCGTGACCAGCGCGCCAACGCGTCATCGCGATCGAGGCCGACGTCCAGGCTGCGGCGCACATAGCGCTGCGTCGCCGAAGGGAAGCTCGCAAATTCCTTCATCTCGGCGAGCGTCATCGCGCCTTCGGCCGCCTTCATCCTGCCCATCGCCATTCCCCATCGTTCATGACCCGACCAGCGGAAGATGGCATCGAATGGTTAACGTCGTCCTTAACGATGCCGTCTTCCGATCGTCACAGACGAACACAAGTCGTGCCGCACCGCAACATGGATGCGACGAACGGCTTTCGGGCGAACGAAAAGGTCACGGCGCTGCGGCAGAATGGCAACATCCTGCCGCAACGCCGCGTGCGCGACCGGGTCGGGGTCAGGCGTCGCGCTGGCGCTCCGCCTCGACGGCGGCATCGAAGCCGGACGAGGGCGCGGGCTCGCTGCGGCCCGGCTGGGTCGCGGACACCGGATCGGAGGCGTCCATCGATTCGTCCAGCCCCGCGTCCAGACGGGCGTCGTTGCTCTCGGGGTGCTTGCGCAGCCGCTTCTCGATCGAGCGATCCTGGCCGGCATCCTGACGGGCGTCCTTCGATCCGCCCGCGTTCCCCGCCTCGGGCGCGACCGACAGGCTGTCGAGCGCGCGGTCGTCGATCGGGCTCTCTTCGGTCATCTCATCCCTCCTCATCGGCAATATTCGCTTACACACCAACGCGGCATGCGGGACGGCGTTCCTGCGCTACGGCAGCCGCGTGACGCGCACCTGCTGCGCCCACAGGACAGCGGTGCCGAAGATGGTCATGAATGCGATGTCGGTCGCGTCGCGTCCGACCGCGACCACCGCCATCTCGTCAGGCCGCGCCATGCCGGTCGCGTCCAGCAGGTGCCATGCGCCGTCCAGCCACACCTGCGCGACGGCGTGGAAGTCCGGCGGGTCGACGCCGGGCGCATAGACCGCCACGCAGCGCGCCGGGATCTCCGCCGCGCGCGCCAGCGCCACCAGCAGATGCGCATAGTCGCGGCACACCCCGCGCCGCTCGGCAAAGGTGTGCAGCGCGCCGCCGCCGATCGCGGTGGGGCCATAGTCGAGGTTCCGGCGCACCCATTCCGCCAGCGCCACGGCGAGCGCGCCGCCCCGCAGGTCCGCGAAGGTGCGGCGGACGAAATTGTCGAAACGGTCCGATTCGCAATAACGGCTGGGCAGCAGGTACGGGATCGTCGCGGCGGGCAAGGCGGTGACCGGCGTCGGCGGCAACGACGCGACCGGCGCGGTCGCGCGCGCGATCGTCACGGCCGCGGCATAGCGCGCCACCAGCCGCCGCTCGCCGCGCGCCCAGCAGCGCTGGCCAATCCCGTCCTCGCCCGCCACCGCGCGGATCGGGTGGTCGGATTCGATCACCAGCGATTGCGCCTCCAGCCGCTGTTCGGGCAGCGCGGCGACCTCGACCTGCAACAGCACGTCGGCGGCGGCGGGAAAGCCGTAATCGAGAAAGGCTTCGATCGAGAGACGCACCGCGGGCCGGTCCTTTGCAAAGAGAAGGGGCCCGACGGTCGCCCGCCGAGCCCCATGGTCGATCATTCCTGTCCGTCGCGGATCAGTCGCGATTGCCGCCGAACAGCCGCAGGATGAACAGGAACATGTTGATGAAGTCGAGGTACAGGCTGAGCGCCGACATCACCACCGCCTTGCCGACCATCTCCGGGCCATAGCCGGCGACCTGGAAATACAGGCTCTTGGTCCGCTGCGTGTCATAGGCGGTAAGCCCGGCGAACAGCAGCACGCCGACCAGCGAGATCACCAGCCCGAGCGGACCGGAGTTCACGAACAGGTTGATGAGGCTGGCGACGATCAGCCCGACGAGGCCGATGATGAGGAAGGTGCCGAACGCCGACAGGTCGCGCTTCGTGGTGTAGCCATACAGGCTCAGCGCCGCGAAGCCGGCCGCGGTGGCGGCGAACGCCTGCGCGATGGCCAGCGGCGAATAGACGAAGAAGATCGTCGACAGCGACAGCCCCATAGCGACCGCGAAGCCCCAGAACATCGCCTTGAGCGCCGAGGTCGAGAAGCGACCCTGGCCGAAGCTCATCGCGAACACGAAACCGAGCGGCGCCAGCGCGATCACCCAGCGCAACGGGGTCTGGAAGACCGCCTCCGCATAGCCGGACAGCGCGAAGCCCAGCGCGACGATGCCGGTCAGCAGCACGCCGGATGCCATGTAGTTATAGACGGACAGCATGTACGACCGCAGGCCGGCGTCGCGCGCCTCCGTGCGGGTGCCCGAAGCGGTCCCGCCGAACGGGGCAGCGGAGGGCCGGGGATCGGACCAGTTGGCCATTGTCTCTTTGCTCCTTCATTCGGCAATGAGGCCGAATGCCCTGGATATCGCGCATGGGTTGCGCCTTTTCAAGCGACGCCCCCCAGTCCAGCAAATGTTCGTTACAGCGAATGTCTGGTACAGCCGCGTCATGCATCGCCTGTTCGTCGCGCTCCGCCCGCCGCCGCCGATCCGCACGCTGCTGCTGGAGGCGGGCGGGGACGGCCTGCGCGGCGCGCGCTGGCAGGACGACGAACAACTGCACGTCACGCTGCGCTTCATCGGCGCGGTCGAGCGGACGCAGGGCGAGGATATCGCGGCCGCGCTGGGCGGGATCGCCGCGCCGCCCATCACCGCGCGGGTGGACGGGGTGGGCAGCTTCGAGCGGCGGGGCCAGGTCGATACGCTGTGGGCGCGGATCGTGCCGGCCGAACCGCTCGCCGCGCTGCATCGCAAGGTCGACCAGGCGCTCGCGCGCGCCGGGGTCGCGCGCGACACGCGCCGCTACCTGCCGCACGCCACGCTCGCGCGCTTCTCGCGCGGCGGCGGCGACCCGGCCGCGATCGCGCGCTGGCTGGCGGACCATGCCGCGCTCGCCACGCCCGACTTCACGATGACCCACCTGACGCTGTTCGAAAGCCATCTGGGGCATGAGCGCGCCCGCTACGAGGCGGTGGCGCGCTGGCCGCTCGTGTAACGAAGCGTCACCGGGCGCGCGCAAGCCTTTCCTTCCACCTCCGCTCTGTTACGCTTGCCGAAAAATCGGGAGGATGCATGACACAGCCGGATGAGGCGCGCGCGAGCGGCTATGCGTGGTACGCGCTGGGCGTTCTGTTCCTGGTATACGTGCTCAACTTCGTCGATCGGCAGGTGATCTCGATCCTGGCCGAGGACATCAAGCGCGACCTCCACCTGCGCGACGAGGATCTGGGCTTCCTCTACGGCACCGCCTTCGGCGTCTTCTACGCGCTGTTCGGCATCCCGCTGGGCCGGCTGGCCGACAACTGGCACCGCGTCCGGCTGATGACCGCGGGGCTGGCCTTGTGGTCCGCGATGACCGCGCTGTCGGGCCTGTCGCGCAGCGGCGCGCATCTCGCCACCGCGCGGATCGGCGTCGGCGTCGGCGAGGCGACCGCCTCCCCGGCCGCTTACTCGCTGATCTCCGACTATTTTCCCAAGCGGGTGCGCGCCACGGCGCTGTCGATCTATTCCGCCGGCCTGTACGTCGGCGGCGGCTGTTCGCTGTTCATCGGCGGGCTGGTGGTGCAGAACTGGAACCGCGCCTTTCCCGATGGCGGTCCGCTGGGCCTGGCCGGGTGGCAGGCGGCGTTCATGACGGTCGGCATCCCCGGCCTGCTGCTCGCCATGCTGATCGCCACCCTGCGCGAGCCGGTGCGCGGCGCGGTGGAGGGGTTGCCCGCGCCGCCGCCGCACCCCGCGCCCTTCCGCGCCTTTCTGGACGAACTGGTGACGATCCTGCCGCCGCTGACGCTGGTGGGCGCGGCGCGGCGCGGCGCGCGCGCGCTGGCGATCAACCTGGCCGGCCTGGCGGGTGTGATCGCGGCGATCGCGCTGCTGCGCGCGCTGGGCGAGCCGCTGCCGCAGTGGATGGCGGTCGGGGTCGGCCTGTACGCGCTCTTTTCCTGGGGATGCGCGCTGCGCGACCGCGACCCGCCGACCTTCGCGTTGATCCTGGGCACGCCGGCCTTCCTGTGCACGGTGGTCGCCTATGGCCTGAACGCGTTCCTGGCCTATGCCTCCAGCTTCTGGGCCGCGCCATATGCGATGCGCGTGCTGGCGGTCACCCCGGCGGAGGCGGGGCTGTTCGTGGGTGGCAGCGGCGCGGTGGCCGGGTTCCTGGGGGTCACGACCGGCGGGCTGATCGCCGACCGGCTGCGCCGCACCAACCCGTCGGGGCGGCTGGTGCCGGTGCTGGCGAGCGCGGTACTGCCGGTGCCGTTCATGGTGGCCGGCTTCACCACCGATACGCCGGCGGCGCTGTACGCCTGCATCTTCTGCGCGCAGTTCTTCGCCGCCTGGGGGCTGGGCGCGGCGGCGGCGGCGACGCAGGATCTGGTGCTGCCCCGGATGCGCGGTACCGCGACCGCGACCTTCTTCATCGGCACGACGCTGATCGGGCTGGCGCTGGGGCCGTATCTGGCCGGGCGGATCTCGACGCTGACCGGCAGCCTGTCGACGGGCATGCTGTCGCTGCTGCTCAGCGTGCCGGTGACGGTCGCCGCCGCCGCCGCGGCCTATGCCTGGACCCCCGCCGCCGAACGATCGCGCGAGGCGCGCGCGCGGGCGGCGGGGGAGCGGATCTAGGCCGGCTGGAACACGCCGCAGGCGATGCGGCCGCCGGAATTGCCGCTGGGATCGGTTTTCAGGTCGTCCTGCCCGGCATGGATCACCATCGCCGCGCCATCGGCGTCGAGCAATCCGGCCAGCGTCGCGCCGGGGATGGTCGCGCCGATCGTGCCGCGGCCGTCGTTGCCGATCACCAGATTGGGCAGATCCCCCAGGTGCGGCCCCTGCGGATTCATGCTGCCGTGCTTGGTCTGCGTGGGGTTCCAGTGCCCGCCCGCCGTCTCGAAGCCCGGCGCGTCGCAGCGGCCGACCATATGGACGTGCGCGCCGTGCGTCCCCGCCGGCAGCCCGGTGGCGTCGATCGTGAAGCGCACCCCGCCCGCCACGTCGGTCGCGGTCGCGCGCCCGGCCGGCGCGCCGCTGGAGGTGGCGAGCAGCGCGGTGGCGGTGGCGCCGCCCGGCACGGCCGCGCCCCTCTCCATCCTGCCCTCGTCATTGCAGCCGGCCAGCGCCGCCGCCGCCGCCAGTCCGATCCCCGCCATCATCGCCACACGCCGCATCGCTTGCTCCTCCTGTCCCGTCATCACCCGGCAACCCGCCGCGACCGCGCGCGGTTCCGGCCGGTCAGCGATGCCCGTGCGCGATCAGCGCCGCGATCCGCCGCCCGACCTGCGCCGCCTGCATGATCGCCAGCACCAGGGCGAGGTTCAATATCACGATCTCGATCAGGAAGAACCACAATGGCGTGCCCGCGATCATGCTGAGCCCCAGCAGGATCGTGCGCGGATTGGCGCCCAGCGCCGCCAGCAGCGGCAGCGCGCGCCGCCCGACGGTGCGCGCGATTTCCGCGATCCGGCGCCGCTCGGGCGGATCGGCCTCCGCGCTCGCCACCAGCGCGTTCACCACCTGCGTCGGCCCGGACAGCCGGTGCCACACGCCCAGGTAGAGGTTGGACAGCGCCACCCCGATGCCGCGCCCGTCCGATTTCGCATTCTGCAGCCATGGCACCCCGTAAGCCCACCATTGATAGGTGCGGCGCTGGCTTTCGGCGAACACCGACTGCACCGCGCGGCTGAACCCGGCGACGAGCGCGATCGGCCAGGCGATCCAGCCGATCCGGTCGTCCAGCGCCCCGGCGAGCAGCAGGTACAGCACGCCATGCCCGGCATAGTCGCACAGCCCGTCGACGATCTCGCCGGCCGGCGACGCGCGCCCCGACATCCGCGCCAGCGCCCCGTCCGCGCCGTCCACGACGTGCCAGGCGCAGTGCAGGAAGAAGCCGAGCGCGATCGCCGCCGGCGTCGCCACCCAGGCGTAGAGGACCGCGGTCGCCATCACCATCACCGCGCCGGCGATCGACACCATGTTCGGCGTCACCGGAGTCGGCACCAGCGCGCGCGCCAGCACATGTGCCAGCGGGTGGTAGATCGTGCGGTTCAGGAAACCTTGTAGCTCACGCGGTTTTCCCGCCACAGCCGGATCAGATTCGTTCACGCAGCCCTCGTGCGATTGCCCCGGGGCGCCTATACAGCGCATTGCTTCGCTTGACAGATGCCACGTATCTGTCACCAAGCGGCAACGTATTTGTCTTTCGTCCGGCTACGCGTCGGCAAGTGGGGTAGAATGGCGACGATCAAGGTTGCGGTTATCGGTGTCGGCAACTGCGCGAGCAGCCTCGTGCAGGGGAAGTACCATTATGCCGGCAGCAACACCGCGGCGGGCCTCATCCACGAGGACATCGGCGGCTACAAGGTCAGCGACCTGGAATTCGTCGCGGCGTTCGACGTCGACTCGCGCAAGGTCGGGCTCGATCTGGGCGAGGCGATCTTCGCCAAGCCGAACTGCACCAAGGTGTTCCACGCCGACGTGCCGAAGACCGGCACGATCGTGAAGATGGGCGCCAAGCTGGACGGCGTCGCGCCGCACATGCTGACCGCCGCCAACGATCGCGGCTTCGAGATCAACGACACCCGCGATGCCGAAAAGGCGGAGGTGATCGCCGAGCTGAAGAACTCGGGCGCGGAGATCCTGGTCAACTTCCTGCCGGTCGGCAGCCAGGCAGCGACCGAATTCTACATGGAATGCGCGCTGGAAGCCGGGCTGGGCGTCGTCAACTGCATGCCCGTGTTCATCGCGTCGCGCCCGGAGTGGGAGAAGAAGTTCGCCGACGCCGGCCTGCCGATCATCGGCGACGACGTGAAGGCGCAGGTCGGTGCGACCATCGTCCACCGCGTGCTGAGCAACCTGTTCGGCCAGCGCGGCGTGACGATCGACCACACCTATCAGCTCAACACCGGCGGCAACACCGATTTCATGAACATGCTCGACCGCAACCGGCTGGCGAGCAAGAAGGAATCGAAGACCGAGGCGGTGCAGGCGGTGATCGCCGAGCGGCTGGCGGACGAGAACATCCACGTCGGCCCGTCCGACTATATCCCGTGGCTGGGCGACAACAAGCTGTGCTTCCTGCGGCTGGAAGGCGACCTGTTCGGCGGCGTGCCGATGAACCTGGAGCTGCGCCTGTCGGTGGAGGATTCGCCGAACTCCGCCGCGGTGGTCGTGGACGCGATCCGTTGCGTCAAGCTGGGCCTGGAGCGCGGTCTGGGCGGGGCGCTGACCGGCCCGTCGGCGTTCTTCTGCAAGCACCCGCCGCAGCAGGTGACCGATGATGTCGCGGCGCAGATGACCGACGAGTTCATCCACGCCGACGCCCGCCTCGCCGCCGAGTAAGGCAAGGAACGTTGCACGCGCTGATCGTCGCGGCCGGCTATGGCAGCCGGCTGCGCGCGGTGTCCCCGTCGAAGCCGCTGACCCTCGTCCACGGGGTTCCACTGATCGAGCGCGTGCTGCGTGCCGCGCACGATGGCGGCGTGACCGGCTTCACGGTCGTCACCGGGCATGAGGGCGAGCGGCTGGAGCGGCATCTGACGCTCGCCGCCGCGACGCTGGGCGTGGGGATGCGCTGCGTCCGCACCAGCGACTGGTCGCTGCCCAACGGCCATTCGGTGCTGACCGGCGCGGCGGTGATCGGCGCGCGCCGCCACCTGTTGATGATGGCCGACCATCTGGTCGATCCGGCGCTGGTCGTGCGCGTCGCCGCCGCGCCCGACGCCGCGCTGACGCTGGGCATCGACCGGCGGCTCGACAATCCGCTGGTCGATCTCGACGACGTGACGCGCGTGCGCACCGACGGGGCGCGGATCGTGGCGATCGGCAAGCACCTGCCCGATTACGACTGTTTCGACACCGGCGTCTTCGCGGTGGACGGGCGGTTCCATGACGCGTTGCGCGCGGCGGTGGCGAACGGCGCCGGCTCGATCTCCGCAGGGGTCGAGGCGCTGGCAGCGCGCGGCGAGGCGCGGGTGACCGACGTCGGCGATGCCTGGTGGCTGGACGTCGACGATCCGCGCGCGCTGGCGGAAGCGGAGGCGGCGATGGCGCTGCACGACGCCCGCCCCCGCGCCGCCTGACCGGCGTCCACAGGTCCGCCGTCGACATCCGGCCCGGCGTCGCGCGGGTAGCAGCCGGCCTCTCCATATTCTGGATCGCGCCGCCCGGCCGCGACGACATCAGCAAGGAAATGTAACCGCCCAGCCCGGAACACGAAGGGCAGGCGCGCTATTGGCTGCGGCATCCATTGCGAGGACGCCGTTCATGAGCCACGATCAACGCCGCCTTTCCCATCGCACCATCGCCGGCTGGCCCGCGCTGCTGGTCATCGCCGTGCTGGTCGCGGCCGTTCTGTACCTGACGCTGGGCCGGGACACCGCCTCGGCGAAACTGAAGCCCGCCACCGGCACCGCGCGCGCGATGGCGCTGGCCGCGGAACAGCAGCCCGCCAGATAGCGCCGTGGATCGCGGCGCGGCGGTTGCGCGTTATGACGCCATTACCGATCCCGTGGACCCGCAGCACCGCCGCAAACCCGCCTTCGATCGCGACGAAGGCACGTTCGGGCAGGCATATACGCTGGACGAGGAGCGCCGCCTCGCCGGCGACATGCCCGCCGGCTCCGTGGCGCCAGCCGCGTCGCGGGTCGCGGAGGATGACGAGGCGCTGCCGCCGGACAACGGCCGGCGTGCCGCGTTTGACCCGGCGACCGGCGAGGTACGCGGCAGCGGCGTCGGCGCGGGCGGCGGCAGTCGCGGCGAGGATCTGGACGAGGACAGCGCCGCCGGCGACGGCCGGCCGCTGACCGGGCGCACGACGCCGCCGCGCGAATGACGCACCGGGCATAAAGATGGGCGCGGAATTCGAAATCGTCGTCTATGGCGCGACCGGCTTCACGGGGCGGCTGGTGGCCGAATATCTGGCGCAGCGTTATCCGTCCGGCCTGTCATGGGCGCTGGCGGGCCGCTCCCCGACTCGTCTGGCCGAGGTGCGCGACACGCTGGGCATCGACGTCCCGCTGGTGATCGCGGACGGCGACGATCCCGCGACGCTGCGCGCGATGTGCGAGCGCGCCGCAGTCGTGATCTCCACCGTCGGCCCCTACCAGCTCCATGGCAGCGCGTTGGTGGCGGCGTGCGCCGCGACCGGCACCGGCTATGTCGACCTGTGCGGTGAGCCGGGCTGGATGCGCGAGATGATCGACGCGCATCATGACGCGGCAAAACGCAGCGGCGCGCGGATCGTCTTCTCATGCGGCTTCGACTCGATCCCGTTCGATCTGGGCGTGCTCACGTTGCAGGAAGCGGCGCGCGAGCGCTTCGGGGCGCCCGCGCCGCGCGTCAAGGCGCGCGTGCGGCGGATGAAGGGCGGCTTTTCGGGCGGCACGGCGGCCAGCCTGAAGGCGACGCTGGCGGCGGCGGCACGCCGGCCGTCGCTGATCGCGGTGCTGACCGATCCGTTCGCGCTCACCCCCGGCCATGCCGGGCCGCGCCAGCCGGCCGGGCTGATCCCCGAATATGACCCGACGGTCGGGGCATGGGTCGCGCCGTTCATCATGGCGCCGATCAACACCAAGAACGTCCACCGCAGCAATTTCCTGCTCGGACAGCCGTGGGGCGATCTGGTCTATGACGAGATGGTCGTCACCGGGCTGGGCGATGTCGGCAAGGCGGCGGCGGAAGCGCTGGCGACGCTGAACCCGTTCGCCGGCGACAAGGGGCCGCGCCCCGGCGAAGGACCGTCGAAGGCGGAGCGCGACGCCGGTCACTTCGACATCCTGTTCGCCGGGCTGATGCCGGACGGCGCGCGCATCGACGCGGTGGTGACCGGCGACACCGATCCCGGCTACGGCTGCACGTCGAAGATGCTGGGCGAAAGCGCGCTGTGCCTGGCGCGCGACGTCGACGGCGCGGGTGGCATCTGGACCCCCGGGGCGCTGCTGGGCGGGCGGCTGCGCGCGCGGCTGGTGGAAAATGCAGGGATGACCTTCACCGCCGGATAGCCCGTCGCGGCGACAACGCTCCGATAGGGTTCCGACAGGCGCGATCGCTATCAGCGTCCGTGGGGACGATCGCGCAAGGGCCACGTTCGCGGCGGTGCCGCCCTCCTCCAGCCGGGTATCCTTGATGGATGGCGGGCGGATACCGTGGATATTTTCCCGGTCGCCTGTTGCCGACAGAAGGACGCGATGGAGGCCGATCCGCGCTTCCGAGCCAAAGCGCCCGCGACGCAGCGCTGCCGCCGCGCCAGTCGACGATGGCCCCCGGCCCTATCGCTCGCGTTCGCTGGCCGTGGAGCGATTCGGGGGGGCGTGATCCTGGATGATGTTCAGCACGTCACGCGCGCCATAAGGCTTGGGCAGCAGATGCGCTTCCGGCAGCGCGTCCTTGACCGCGCCGGTATCCCCGCTCGCCATGACGATGCGGATCCCCGGGCGCAGGTCCGCCGCGCGCGCCGCGAGCGTGAGGCCGGACGACCCCGGCAGATGGATGTCGGTGACCAGCACGTCGATCGGCGCGGTCTGCAACGCCGCCATCGCCTCCTCCGCGCTGGCGGCCTCCACCACCATATGGCCGGCATCCTGCAACACCTCGGCGGTGGCGCTGCGGATCAACGCATCATCCTCGACCAGCAGCACGCGGCGCCGCACGTCGACCGGCGTCGCCACCGGCGGCGCCAGGATCGCCGCCGCCGACACGCGCCGCTGCCGCTGGTTGCCCAGCACATGCCGCACCTTCCGCGCCAGCGCCTCGCGCGTGTACGGCTTCGACAGCAGTTCCAGGCCGGGATCGAGCCGCCCGCCATGGACGATCGAATTTTCGGTATAGCCGGAGGTGAACAGCACCGCCAGGTCGGGCAGCCGCTCGCGCGCCTTGCGGGCCATCTCCGGGCTTTTCAGCGTCCCGGGCATCACGACATCGGTGAACAGCAGGTCGATGGGGATGCCGCTTTCCACCACGCTCAGCGCGCTTTGCGCGTCGATCGCCTTGAGCACGCGATACCCCAGGTCGCTCAGCATCTCGACGACGGTGGCGCGCACCTCGTCATCGTCCTCCACCACCAGCACGGTTTCCGTGCCGCCGGTGACGGGGCCGGTGTCGACAGTCACCTCGACATCCTCGCTCTCCATCGCGCGCGGCAGGTAGAGCTTGATCGTGGTGCCGTGCCCCGGCTCCGAATAGATGTTCACATGGCCGCCGGACTGTTTGACGAAGCCATAGACCATCGACAGTCCCAGCCCCGAGCCCTTGCCCTCCGCCTTGGTGGAGAAGAACGGCTCGAACACCCTGGCCAGCACCTCCTCCGACATGCCGGCACCGGTGTCGCTGACCGCCAGCATGACATATTGCCCCGCCGTCACCTCGTCGTGGCGGCGCGCATACTCGTCGTCGAGGTGGACGTTGGCCAGCTCGATGGTCAGCTTGCCCTGCCCCTCCATCGCG
The DNA here is from genome assembly GCA_003243195.1 of Sphingomonas taxi. GTDB lineage: Bacteria > Pseudomonadota > Alphaproteobacteria > Sphingomonadales > Sphingomonadaceae > Sphingomonas > Sphingomonas taxi_B. The sequence continues at coordinate 309,330 of QFQI01000001.1, forward strand.
TCGCGCGCGTTGATCGCGAGGTTCAGGAGCGCATTCTCGATCTGGCCCGGGTCGATGAAGGTGTTCCACAACCCGCCGCCGAAGATCGTCTCCACCTCCACGCCCTCACCGATCGCGCGACGCAGCATGTCCTCCATGCCGCTGACGAAGCGGGTGACGTTGACGACCTTCGGCTCCAGCGCCTGCCGCCGCCCGAACGCCAGCAACTGCGCCGCGAGCCGCGAGCCGCGCGACACGCCGGCCAGCGCGTTCGCCACGCGCGTCTCGGCACGCGCGTTGCCGGCGATATCCTTTTGCAGCAATTGCAGGTTGCCGGACACGACCTGCAACAGATTGTTGAAATCGTGCGCGACGCCGCCGGTCAGCTTGCCGATCGTCTCCATCTTCTGCGCCTGCGTCAGCTTGCGCTCCGCCTCGTGGCGCGAGGCGATCTCGGCGATCACGCGCGTTTCCAGCGTCTCGTTCAGGTGGCGGAGCTGCTCCTCGGCACGCTCGCGGTGATGCACCTGCCGTTCGAGCTGCTGCGCGTGGTCGCGCAGCGCCGCCTCCGCCGCGCGCTGATGGGTGATGTCGGTGTGGACGCCGACCCATTCCGCCACCTCGCCGCGCGCATCGAGCCGCGGCACCGCGCGCACCGCGAAGGTGCGCCACGCGCCGCAATGGCGGCGTACGCGATGCTCGAAGATGAAGGTGGACTTGGCCGCCACCGCTTCCCGCCACGCCGCGATCGTGCCGGCGGCATCGTCCGGGTGCACCGCGTCGGCCCAGCCATAGCCGGCATATTCGGCCGGCGTCTGCCCGGTCAGCATCGTCCAGCCGATCTGTTCGCCGACCATCCGCCCGTGCGCGTCGTTGGTCCACAGGACGCCGTGCATCGCCTCCATCGCGGCGCGGAAGCGCGCGTTGCTGGCGTTCAGCGCCTCCTCGCGCAGCACGCGATCCTCGATATCGAGCACGATCACCTGGAACCCGACCACCGCCCCCGCCGCATCGCGACGCGGCAGGTAGCGGATGTCGGCGCGCCGCGACGAACCGTCGCCGTGGCGGATGACCGCATCCTCGACGATCTCCTCGCCGGCGAGCGCCCGCTCCATGAAGGGACGACGGCGCGCGAAATTCTCCTCGCCGATCACATCGCGCGCATGCCGCCCGACGACATCGCCCGCCTGGATTCCGAACCAGTCGACATAATGCCGGTTGGCATAGCGGTAGACGTAATCCCGGTCGATGAACGACACCAGCAGCGGCAACGCATCGGTGACGGCGCGCAACTCGCCCTCACTGGTCGCCAGCCGGCGCTCCAGCGTCAGCCGCGCGGTATTGTCCAGAACGGTGCACAGCACGCCTCCGACTGCACCGTCCGTCTCATAGACCGGCGTGTAGAACAGGTCGAAGAACAATTCGGTGGCCACGCCGTCGCGGATCAGCGCCAGCGGCTGGTCGCGGTAGCTCACCACCTCGCCCGCGAACCCGCGTTGCAGGATCGCGCGGTTCCAGTCGGCGATTTCCGGGAACACCGCCGCGGCGGTCTGCCCGATCGCGTGCGGATGATGCGCGCCGGCGATCTCGCGATAGGCGTCGTTGTAGAGCAGCACGCCGTTGCGCCCCCACATCAGCACCTTGGGCACCGGCGAATTCACGACATTGGCCACGGTGATGCGCAGCGCGGGCGACCAGGTGTTGATGGACCCCAGCGGCGTGCGCGCCCAGTCGCGCGTGCGGATCAGCTCGCCCGTCTCGCCGCCGCCGACCGGCCATGCGCGCGCGCACGCGCGCGGATCGCGGTCGCGCAGGAGCTTCAGCGCGGTGCGCACCACCTCGCTGGCATTGCCATAGTCCCCCGTCGCCAGGCTGTCGGTGATGAAGGAATCGAGTTCCGCGGTGAGCGACACGTTGCGTGCCTGACGAGCAGTCATGCCGCGAATGTCGGCATCGCCCACCGCTGTGTCAACAACTGACACAGCGGCGGCGTGGTCAGTCCGGTTGCGCGTCGAGCCAGCGTGAACGGAAGGCGAGCTGCTTGCGCGTCGGCGTGCGGCCGGCGGCCTCGCCCCGAACCACCGCGACGCGCGGATCGGCGATCGCGCGAACCGAACGCTCCTGTTCCTGCCCCCATCGCGCGAAGCGCACCGCCACCGTCGCGCCGGGCGTGACCCGCGCCAGCGCCGCCTGCCAGTCGGCGGTGGTGGCGATCGTCGTTCCGCCCAGCGCCACGATCCGGTCGCCGCGATCCAGCCCCGCGCCGTCAAACGGGGAGCCGGGCGCGGGCGCGGCGGCCAGCACCACACCCGGGCCGCCCTCGCCGACGCGCTCCACGCCCAGCCAGCCGCGGTCCGGCGCGGCGGGACGCAGCACCAGCCCGGCCTGTTCGAGCAGCGGCGCGATATCTGGCAGCGCGCTGCCGTTCACCGATGCGGCGAAGAAGCCGTCGGCAAAGGCGGCATCCCCGGTGACCTCGGCCAGCGCGCGGCGCAGGTCGTCGGGCGCATAGGCGCGTTCGGTGCGGCCATGCGTCTTCCACAGGTGGCGCATGTAATCATCGAGCGACAATCCCGGGAAACGCTGCCGGATCGACAGGTCCAGCGCGAGCGCCACCACCGCGCCATAGGGGTAATAGGACAGGTAGATGCCCGGCCCCACGCCGTCGATCGACGTCGCCGCGTCCGCGAACGGCGCGCGCAGGCTCATCTCTCGCGGACCGCCGTTGCGTCGCGCCGGCGACAGCAGAACGGTGTTCAGCAATGCGCCGATGTCCCCCAGCCACGCGTCGGTGTCCGACAGGCCGGCGCGGCGGATCAGCAGCGGCCCGTAGTAACTGGTGAAGCCTTCCGCGAACCACAGCGACGGCGTGGGATTGGCGCGAGTGAAGTCGAACGGCTCCAGCTCGCGCGGGCGCAGCCGCTCGACATTCCAGGCGTGGATGAACTCGTGGCTGACCGTGCCGAGCTGGTCGACATTGCGGCCGTCCAGCGCCGCCGAACCCGTCACCACGGTGGAGTTGCGATGCTCCATGCCGTCGCCGCTGACCTGCGGCATGTAGTCGGCCAGGAAGGTGTAGCTGCCGCCATCGAAGCGCGGCCATTCGCCGAACAAGCGGCGATGCTGCGGCAGCAGGCGTCGCACCTGTGCCGCGAAGCGATCGGTGTCGGCGGCGGTGCCGGGATGATGCACCGCGAGCCGGATCGTGTAGCGCTGCCGGCCCTCCGCCACCTGCCACTCGCGCAGGTCGTGCGCGCCCACCTCGATCGGGCTGTCCATCAGATATTGCAGGTTCGGCGCCCCGAACGTGTTGGGAGCGCCCGCCACCGGCAGCAACTGCGTCGCGACCCGCCACGCCGGATCGGCGCGCGCGATGCGCAGCGTCACCGGCGCGGCGTCATAGCCGGCCGCCCACATCAGCGCGGCGGGCGGGTTGAGGTGCGCGTGCGTCGCGTCGATCTGCACATAGGTGCCGTCGCCGCGATTGCCGAACAGCGTGTAGCTGACGCGGACGGTGCCGTCGTGCCCGGTGACGCTCCAGCCGTACGGATCGTCGCGGACCAGCGGCAGCGGCCGGCCGGCCCCGTCGGTGGCGGACACCGCATAGACGTTCTTGGCGAATTCGTGCAGCGCATACCGCCCGGGCGAGGAGCGCGCCATCTGCACGCGCAGCGGCCCCGCCGGCACGCCACGCCACGTCGCGACGATGCGCGCCTGATGGTGCGCGACATCCGGGAAGGACAGTTCATAGCTGACGCGCGGGCGCTCCTGCGCCGCCGCCACGGGCGCGAACGCCAGCCCCATCGCCGTCATGCCCAGCGCCGCCATGGATCGCATCCGTCGTCCCTTCCCCGTCGTGGCGGATGGTGTCCCACGAACCGCGCGGCGCGACAATCGCCTGATACGGATCAACCCGGCCGGGATATCTGAACCGAACGCGGCGCGCGCGGTTCTCCCTGCCATATGCGGCCGGTCGCCCGACACCCCGCCGACCGGGACCGCCCCCTTCCCTTTCCCGCCGGAGGCGCACGATGAAGCCCGATCTGAAACCCCTCGCCGATCAGGTGATCCTCATCACCGGCGCCAGCTCCGGCATCGGGCTGGTCACCGCGCGCATGGCCGCGACGCGCGGCGCGCGCGTGATGCTGGTGGCGCGCGACGGCGAGGCGCTGGCGCGGATCGTGCGCGGGATAACGGACGCGGGCGGGCGCGCCGACTTCGCCACCGCCGACGTCGGCGACCTGCGCGACGTGCAGCGCGCCGCGCGGAAGGCGGTGGAGGTGTTCGGACGCATCGACACCTGGGTGAACGATGCCGGGGTCGCGATCTACGCCAGGCTGGTCGACACGCCGATGGCGGAACATGAGCGGCTGATGCGCACCAACTATCTCGGCGTGGTGCACGGCTGCCTGACCGCGGTGGAGCATCTGCAGCGTGCGGGCGGCGCGCTCATCACGATCGGGTCGATCGTGTCCGACATCCCGACCCCGGGCATGGGCGCCTATGCCGCCAGCAAACATGCGGTGAAGGGCTATGTCGACTCGCTCAGGATCGAGATCGAGGGCGATCGCCTGCCGATCTCGGTCACGCTCATCAAGCCGGCGGGCATCGACACGCCGGTCGGCGAACATACCGCCAACCATCTGGAGGGCGAGGCGCTGATCCCCTCGCCGGTCTATGCCCCCGAACTGGTGGCGGAGGCGATCCTGGACGCCGCGCAGCACCGCCGGCGCGACGTGACGGTCGGCGGCGTCGCGCGGGCGCAGGTGCTGGTCGCGCAGCATTTTCCCGTGCTGCTCGACCGGCTTGGCCACCGCCTGCTGCCGATGCTGCACGACCGGACGCGCCCGCGGACGCCGCGCGACAATCTCGCCGCGCCGTTCGGCAACGGACGCGAGCATTCGGCGGCGCAGCACGGCCGGCGCGTCAGCGTCTACGAGAGCGCCGGCCGGCACCCGCTGGCGACCGCGACCACGGTCGGCGCCGGGCTGGGGCTGGCGGCGCTCGCGCTGCTCCGCCGCCGCGCGGCAAAGTCGTAACCTTGATACGACCGCGCTGCACGGAACCCGGTCGCGGTGCTGCCGTTGGAATAGAGATTGGCAATGTGTGTTATGGGCATGGACCAGGCAACAGACAAAACCATCCTGATCGTCGAGGACGAGTTGTTCGTGCGCATGATCGGCGCCGACGCGCTGGAGGAAGCGGGCTATGCGGTGCTGGAGGCCGGCAGCGCCGACGAGGCGTTGCAGGTTCTGGAGAAGGCGGACCATGTCGAGGTGCTGTTCACCGACATCCGCATGCCCGGGTCGATGGACGGATTGCGGCTTGCCGAAGTGGTGCACGAACGCTGGCCGAACATCCGCATCCTGGTGACCTCGGGGGACGTTCGACCGTCACCGGACGACATTCCCGACGACGGCCGCTTCCTGGCCAAGCCCTATCGCTTCCAGAGTCTCTCGCGCGAGCTGGATACGCTGCTGACCGAATGAGCCGCGCCGGAGCGGGGCCGCGCGCGAACGCCGGTCCCGTCGCTCCCCGCCGCCATAGCGCGGTTCAATAGCCCAGCAGCTTGTCCACCGTGCGCGTATAGATCGCCGCGATCCGGCCCTGTCCGCCGCTCTTTCCCTCGGTCGGGTGCAGCCCGTCCTTGTAGAGCGTCAGGTCGCACGCGGCGGCATCCGGCCCCATCACCGGATCGGCGGCCAGATCGAAGACGCCGTCGATCTTCGTGCCGACCGCATCGCGGATCGCCGCATTGACCACGACGCGCCGTTCGTTGTTGCGATTGGTATAATCCTGCATCGACGGCATGCAGATCGGCAGCACGGTGCCCACCGCGACCTTCGCGCCGGTCGCCTTCACCGACGCGACATAGCTCCACAACGCATCCAGCCACGCCCCGGTCGAGGCATATTGGCCATCGCCCAGGTCGTTGGCGCCGATCAGCAGCGTCACCACGGTCGGCTTCTGCGCGACCAGGGTGGGAAGCCGCTGAACCACGCCGTTGCCGCCGTTCGCATCGTTGATCCGCGCGCCCCCCTTGGCATTGCCATGGAAGACGATCGACGGATGGGCCGCGGCGTAGATGCCGGTGTGCGACCCGCTCCACATCAACGAAATGGAATCACCTTCGGACACGACCACCAGCGGGCCGGGACCGGCGGCGGGCGGCGCCACCGGGGTGGGGCTGGGCGCCGGAGCCGGCAGCGCTTCGGGCGTCGGCGTCGCCACCGGCGCGGGCGTCGCCGCCGCCGCAGGAGCCACCGCCGCGGCGGCGGGGACCACCGCCACCGGCGTGACGGCGGCGGTGGCGGGGCTGCCGCCGCCACCGCAGCCCCCCAATGCGACCAGCATCAGCATCGACATGCCCGTCATCGCCGCTCCTTGACGACCGAAACGAAAACGACCGCTTAACGCAACGGCCATGGCCTGCCTATGGTGCATGTGACTGCCTTCTTGCGGTGGCCTCACGCGTTGCGGACGGCCATCCTTCCACCGGATCATCGAGAGGCGGTATAGGCGCGACGCATTTACGGATTGGTGAGCCGACATGGCTAACAACCGTAAAGGTTTGGACGAGCGGCGGCCGGGGCGGCTAACGGGGCAGGATGGACGCTGTGACGACACGAATGCCGCACGTGCCGGTGCTGGACGGATTGCGCGCAGCCGCCATCCTGATCGTCATGGTCGCGCATGCCGGACTGGGCAACGTCGTGCCGGGCGGCTTCGGCGTGACGATCTTCTTCTTCCTCAGCGGCTATCTCATCACTTCGCTGCTGCGAACGGAGGGTGCCGCCCACGGGCGCACGGACCTGCGCGACTTCTACTGGCGGCGTGCGCTCCGCATCTTCCCGCCGCTCTACATCACGCTCGCGCTGACGCTCGGCGCGATGGCGACCGGGCTGCTGCCCGGCCAGATCCACGCCTCATCGGTGCTGCTCGACGCGCTGTTCCTGACCAATTACGCGCATCTGTTCGGGCCGGAGAATGGCGCGCCCGTCCCGTTATGGTCGCTGGACGTCGAGGAGCATTTCTACCTGCTCTTCTCCACGGCGTTCGCGCTGGCGTTCGTGCGGATGCCGGCGGCGCGCGCGGCGCGCTGGTGCGCGATCGCCTGCATCGTGGTGCTGGCGATCCGGGTGGTCAACGTGGTGATGCTGCCGGACTTCTCGCGCAATTATTACTGGTCGCACACGCGACTCGATTCGATCCTGTTCGGCTGCTGCCTGGCGTTGTGGAACAATCCGGCGCTGGACCGCGACGCGTGGCGTCCGCGCGGCTGGCATGTCGCCGCCGCGATCGCGGTGCTGCTCGCCTGTCTGGCGATCCGCGACGCGGTGTTCCGCGAAACGCTGCGCTATTCGTTGCAGGGCGCCGCGCTGTTCGTGCTCTTCAGTGCGGCGCTGCACGCGAAAGGCGCGGTGGCCCGGCTGCTGTCGAGCACGCCGCTGCGGATCGTCGCGCTCCTGTCGTACACGCTGTATCTGGCGCATATGCCGATGGCGGTGTCGCTGGAACATGCGTTCGGCATCCATCATGCGCCGACGCGCGAGTTGCTGGGGGCGGCCCTGTCGTTCGGCTATGCCGCCGCGATGTACGTGGCGGTGGAGCGCCCGATCGCGCGCTGGCGACGGCGGCGGGACCGCGCCCGGCGCACGGGCGCGACCGCCCTTCCGGCCGTCGCGACACCATCGGCGCCACCGGCCTGAGCCGCCGCCCCCCTTTTCGTCCCCCCTTGCCGCGCCGCGCGTCGCCTCCCATATCGGCACGCGGCGGCGCGACGACACGCGCCTCCTCTCCGCGCGCCTTTGCTTTCCTGGTCATCTCGGCTATGGCCGCGCGCATCAACGCGAAAGAGACACCGTTTGGCGAAAGAAGAACTCCTCGAGATGCGCGGGCAGGTGGTGGAACTGCTGCCCAACGCCATGTTCCGCGTCCGGCTCGAGAACGATCACGAGATCCTCGGCCATACCGCCGGCAAGATGCGCAAGAACCGCATCCGCGTGCTGGTCGGCGACGAGGTGCTGGTGGAACTGACCCCGTATGATCTGACCAAGGGGCGGATCACCTATCGCTTCATGCCGGGTCGCGGCGGTCCCGGGCCGTCCTGACGATCCCCCCACGCCTTCGCTGAAGGCGCGCGACCATGACCCGGCTCGTTCTCGCTTCCTCCTCGCCGCGCCGGCGGGATCTGCTCGCGCGGATCGGCGTCGTGCCCGATCGCATCCTGTCACCCGACATCGACGAGCGACCGCTCCCGCGCGAGCTGCCGCGCGGCTATGCGCTGCGTCTTGCCGAGGAGAAGGCGCGCGCCGTCACGCGCGCACCCGACGAGGCGGTGCTGGCCGGCGACACCACGATCGCGCTCGGCCGCCGCATCCTGCCCCCCGCCGACAGCGAGGAGGTGCAGCGCGACTTGCTGCGCGCGCTCTCCGGCCGGCGCCATCACGCCCTGTCGGCGGTGTGCGCGATCGCGCCGGACGGCACGGTGCGCACGCGACTGGCCGACACGATCGTCGCCTTCAAGCCGCTCTCCCCGAGCGAGATCGACACCTATATCGCGTGCGGCGAGGGGCTGGGCAAGGCCGGCGGCTATGCGATCCAGGGCCGCGCCGAAGCGTTCGTGCGCTTCCTGGCGGGCAGTCATTCCGGGGTGATCGGCCTGCCGCTGTTCGAGACGCGCGCGCTGCTCGCCGCCGCCGGCGTGCCGCTTGGCTGAATGGCTGTACGAGGACGGGATCGGCGAGGCGCGCGCCGCGCTGGTCGACGACGGCCGGATCCTCGCCGCGCGCGTCGAACTGCCCGATACGGTGCGCGTCGGCACGATCGCGCGCGCGCGGCTGACCGAGCGGACCGTCGCGACGCTGGATGACGGCCGCGGCGAGGTGCTGCTGGATCGCCCCGCGCCCGGCGTGACGCTGGGCGCGGCGCTGAGCGTGGCGGTGGTGCGCGAGGCGATCCCCGAACCGGGCCGGGCCAAGCGTCCGCGCGCGCGCGTCACCACCGAATCGCCCGCGACCGGCCCCGACCTGCGCGCGCGCCTTGCCGCCACCCCCTTTCCGATCCGCACGCTGCGCGCGCACGAACCGGACGCGCTGGAGGCGGCGGGCTGGTCGGAGGTGCTGGAGGAAGCGCGCACCGGCGAGATCGCCTTTCCCGGCGGCGCGCTGCGCATGACCCCGACCCCGGCGATGACGCTGTTCGACGTCGACGGCGACAGCGCGCCCGACGTGCTGGCGGTGCGCGCCGCCAGCGCCGTCGCGCTGGCGATCCGTCGCCACGGCATCGGCGGATCGATCGGCATCGACTTTCCCAGTGTGACCGGCAAGGCGTTGCGCCAGGAGGTCGCCGCCGCGCTCGACGCCGCGCTGCCGCCGCCGTTCGAGCGCACCGCGGTGAACGGCTTCGGCTTCCTCCAGATCGTCCGCCCGCGCCCGCGCGCCTCGTTGCCCGAACGGTTGCGCGACGATCCCGTCGCCGCCGCCGCGCGCGCCGCGCTGCGCGTGATCGAACGGACGCCGCCGACCGCCGCATTTCGCTTCCGCCTGCCCGACGCGGTACGCGCGCGCATCGAATCGCGCGCCGACTGGGGCGAGGTACTGGTGCGCCGCGCGGGCCGCGCGCCTATATTCGACCGATGACCCAGCGCTGCCCGATCTGCGACGCGCCGCCGACGCCCGCCCACGCCCCGTTCTGCAGCCGCGGCTGCAAGGATCGCGACCTGCTGCGCTGGCTGGGTGAAGGATACCGCCTGCCCGGCGCGGCGATCGACACGGAATCGCTGGACAGCCGCCACGACACCGACTAGGGACGCGCCTCACCGCCGACAAGCGGTGCGCCCAAGTAGCTCAGTTGGTAGAGCATACGACTGAAAATCGTAGTGTCGGTGGTTCGATCCCGCCCTTGGGCACCATTCCCTCCCATCGCTGATCGCGGTTGCACGCGGCGCTGAACGGGCGCAGCATCACGCAGGGGGGAGGGCTATATGCCGGAAGACGCGCGCGGCGATTCGCCCAAGTCGATCCTGCTGTTCTCCGACGGCACCGGCAACAGCAGCGGCAAGCTGTTCAAGACCAACGTTTGGCGCGCGTACGAGGCCGCCGATCTCGGCCCGCCCGCGCCCGGCCGCCGCAAGCAGATCGCCTTTTACGACAATGGTGTCGGCACCTCCGCCTTCCGCCCGCTGGCGGTGCTGGGCGGCGTGTTCGGTTTCGGGCTGAAGCGCAACGTCCTTGAGCTCTACCGTTTCGCGTGCCGCAACTACCGGCCCGGCGATCACCTCTACGCCTTCGGTTTCAGCCGGGGCGCGTTCACGATCCGGCTGGTGATCGCGCTGATCGCGTCGCAGGGGCTGGTGCCGGCCGAAAGCGAGGCCGCGCTCCTGCGCCGCTCCGCCGATGCGTGGCGCGCCTATCGCCGCGGCTACCTGCCGCGTCACCTGCAATGGCCGACGAAGCTGCTGCGCGGCGCGCGCGACGCGCTGATCCGCCTGACCCGCCGCCGCGAGGACCGCTATGCGCCGGAGCGGAACCGCCATCCCGAAATCCGCTTCGTCGGCGTGTGGGACACGGTGGCCGCCTATGGCGGGCCGATCGTGGAGATCACGCGCGCGATCGACAACTGGTTCTTCGCGCTGTCCATGCCCAATTACCGCCTGAACCCGCGCGTCGGCGTCGCCCGCCACGCGCTGGCGCTGGACGACGAGCGCGACGCCTTCCAGCCGCTGGTCTGGGACGAGGTGCATGAGCGCGAACTGGTTGATGCGGGCACGGTCGCGCCCGACCGGCTGCGGCAATTCTGGTTCACCGGCATGCACGCCGATGTCGGTGGCGGCTATCCCGACGAAAGCCTGAGCTACATCTCGCTGCTCTGGATGCTGGAGGAGGCGCAGAAGGCGGGGCTGCGCACGCTGGACGTCATCACCGATCGCCACCGCGCGCTCGCCAACAGCTCCGGGCCGATCCACGACAGCCGCGCCGGGCTGGGCAGCTATTACCGTTACCAGCCGCGCCGCATCGACGCGCTGCTGAACCCGCCGAACCCGGACACGCGGTCGCTGTGGGAACCGGAGCGGGACACGGAACGCGGGCTGCTGACCGCGGCGCGACTGCACGAGAGTGTCGTCGCGCGCATCGCCGCGGGCAGCGACCGCTATGCGCCGATCACGATCCCGGCGACGTTCGAGATCCACCCGCCGCAGCGCGCCGGAGAGAACGCGCCGCAACCCGCCAGCGGCGACGCCGCCCCCGCCGCCACCGGCGAGGCCGTTCCGATCCTGTCGGCGGCTGACCGGGCCGCGCTGCTCGATCCGGCGCGTGCCATGGTGCGCGTGACGATGATGGAGCGGGTGTGGGACTGGGTGTGGTGGCGTCGCGTGGTCTATTTCGCGACGCTGGGCTGCACGGCGCTGCTGCTGTCGATGCCGCTGTGGCCCGCGACGCGGCGCATGGAGACGCTGTGCGCCGACAGCCGATGCATCCTGCCCGGCCTGTTCAGCCCGCTCAAGGCGGTGCTGCCCGCCCTCGCCGCCCCGTGGCTGGACCGCTACGCCGCGCAGCCGCTGGTGGCGGCGACGCTGGTGGCGCTGCTGGTCGTGCTGGTGTTGGTCGGGCGGCGGTGTGAACGCGCGCTGCGGGCGCGGTCGGCGGCGGGCTGGGCGATGGTGCTGGGGCGCGACGACGCGTTGCCCGATCGCGCGGGCGGCGTGGCACGCGCGATCCGGCGCTCGGGGGCTTATATCGGGGCGATGCGCTTCCTGAAATGGCGCGCGCTGCCGTTTGCCGCCGCGCTGCTGGCGGTCGCGGTGCTGCTCGCGCTGCCCGGCGCGGTCGCGACCCAGGTGTGGCTGGCGCGGGCGGAGCGCGACGGGACGCTGTGCCGCGATCCCGGCGCCACCCCCGCCGCCGCGCCGGGGACGCCGGTGGCGATGTCGCTCGCCACGCCCTGCACCGACCTGCGGCAGACGGCGGCGGCGGGGCGGCGCTACGTCGTCACGGTGGAGATGACGCGGCAATGGTGCGACGCCACGCTGCCGGCCGATCCCGCCACGGGGGTGACCGGCGGTGCGCTGCGGCTCGCAGCGTGGCGTTTCCACCGGCGGGTGACCGGCGCCAACTGGCTGAAGCCGCTGATCGTGCTGCGCCGGCCCGATGCCGAGGATGGCCGCACGCCCGGCGCGAAGGTGCGGATCGACGTGCTCGACCTTCATCCGGTCGGCCCCGCGACGTATCGGGGCACGTTCACCGCGCCCGATCACGGCGGACGGCTGTACCTGGCGGTGAACGATGTCGCGCTGCCGGGATGGCCCGCGCACTTCTACGCCAACAATCGCGGCGCGGCGCGGGTGCGCGTCACGCAGGCGGATGCCGCCACCGCCTGCGACGATGGTTGCGTCGCGCCGCCGCAGCCGCCACGGCACGCGGCATGCGGCGCGACGCTCGCGCCGTGAGCGAGCGGGGGCGTGACGGATGATCGAGCGGCTGACGGACATCATGGCGCGACTGCGCGGCCCGGACGGCTGCGAATGGGACCGCGCGCAGACCTTCGCGACGATCGCGCCCTATACGATCGAGGAAGCCTATGAGGTCGCCGACGCGATCGAGCGCGGCGACCTGGCCGAACTGAAGGACGAATTGGGCGACCTGCTGCTCCAGGTCGTCTTCCACAGCCGCATCGCCGAGGAAGCGGGCGCCTTCGCGCTGGCGGACGTGGTCGCCGCGATCAGCGACAAGATGGAACGCCGCCACCCGCACATCTTCGGCACGCAGGCCGATGGCGGGCACCATCTGTGGGAAGAGGTGAAGGCGGCGGAACGCGCCGCCAGGGGCGCGACGAGCGTGCTGGACGGCGTCGCGGCGGGGCTGCCGGCGCTGTTGCGTGCGGGGAAGTTGCAGGGGCGCGCGGCGCGGGTCGGCTTCGACTGGCCCGACGCGGCCGGGCCGCGCGCCAAGATCGACGAGGAGCTGGCGGAGGTGGAGGCGGCCACCTCCGCCGAGCACGTCGCCGAGGAGATCGGCGACCTGCTGTTCGCGGTGGTCAACTGGGCGCGCCACCGCGGCGTCGACCCGGAGGCGGCGCTGCGCGCGGCCAATGCGAAGTTCGAGCGGCGCTTCCGGGGGATGGAGGACCGCGCCGGCGCGGCGTTCGCGGGCCTGTCGCTGGACGAGAAGGAAGCGCTGTGGGCGGCGGTCAAGCGCGGCGAATAGTCGGAGGCTCCTCACGCCGCCGGCGCCGTCATCCCCCGCGCGTCAGGAAGCGTTCGTGGTCGGACGGAGCCATGCGGACCTCATAGACGATCCGCTCGCCATCGACATGGCTGTCGAGCACCTCGCCATGCGCGTGCAGCCATGCCGCCGCCGCGCCGTCGCCGGCGTCCAGCGTCAGCGCATAGCGCTGATGCCCCTGCGTCAGCAGGTCGCCGACGTGGCGCACCAGCGCATCGACGCCTTCGCCGGTCAGCGCGGAGATCGCCACCACATCGTCGCGCCGCGCCGCCTCGACCAGCAGGTCGTCGCGCACCGTCCCGTCCAGCAGGTCGAGCTTGTTCCACGCCTCGATCACCGGCGTGCCCTCCGCGACACCCACCTCGGCCAGCACCGCCTCGACATCGGCCTTCTGCGCCGCGCTGTCGGGATGCGCGACGTCGCGGACATGGACCAGCAGGTCGGCCGACACCACTTCCTCCAGCGTCGCCTTGAACGCCGCGACCAGTTGCGTCGGCAGTTCGGACACGAACCCCACGGTGTCGGACAGGATCGCCTTGTCGATGCCCGGCAGGCTGATCTGGCGCAGCGTCGGGTCGAGCGTGGCGAACAACAGGTCCTCCGCCATGACATGGCTGCCCGTCAGGCGGTTGAACAGCGTCGACTTGCCGGCGTTGGTATAGCCGACCAGCGCGATCACCGGCCATGGCGCGCGCTGCCGCCGCTCACGGTGCAGCCCGCGCGTGCGCGTCACCTGCTCCAGCTCGCGCCGCAGCCGCGCCATGCGGTCGCGGATCAGCCGGCGGTCGGCCTCGATCTGCGTCTCGCCGGGGCCGCCCAGGAAGCCGAAGCCGCCGCGCTGCCGCTCCAGGTGGGTCCAACTGCGCACCAGCCGGCCCGACTGGTAATCGAGGTGCGCCAGTTCCACCTGCAACCGGCCCTCGGCGGTCGCGGCGCGCTCGCCGAAGATCTCGAGGATCAGCCCGGTGCGGTCGATCACCTTGGCCTCCAGCGCGGTTTCCAGGTTGCGCTGCTGGATCGGCGTCAGGCTGCCGTCGACGACGATCAGCCCGGCGTCCTCCATCCGCGCGCGCGCGGCCAGCTCCTCGATCTGGCCCGAGCCGATCAGCGTCGCGGCGCGCGGCGTGCGGATGCGCAACGCCACGCGATCGACCACCACCACGCCGATCGCCGCGGCCAGGCCGGCGGTCTCCTCCAGCCGCGCATCGGCATCGCGCGACGATCCGCCGAGATCGGGATAGACGACGATCGCGCGCGCGCCGCGGGTGAATTCGTCGCGGTCGCGCTCGAACCCGCCCGCTCCGCCGCCAGTGCCTCCGGCTGTGGTCACGTCGGCCGTCTCATTCCTCCTCGCTGTCGTCCGGCTCGCCGGACAGGTTCAGCGGGCGCGACGGCTGGATCGTCGACACCGCATGCTTGTAGACGAGCTGTGCCATGCCGTCGCGCTGCAACAGCATGCAGAACAGGTCGAAGCCGGCGATCGCGCCCTGCAGCATGACGCCGTTGACCAGGAACATCGTCACCGGATCCTCGGACTTGCGCACCGCGCCCAGGAAGATGTCCTGCAACAGCGGCTGCTTCTTGGGATTGTCGGCAAGCTGGCCGACGATGCCGCCGACGTCGATCTGCCCGGCGGGCATGATCGTGGAAATCGCATGCTTGTAGATCAGTTGCGACTGGCCGTCGCGGCGCAGCAGCACGGAGAAATTGTCGAACCAGGTGACGATGCCCTGGAGCTTGACCCCCTTGACGAGGAACATGGTGACCGGAGTCTTGGACTTGCGCAGCGCGTTGAGGAAAAGATCCTGTAGCGAGGTCTGCTTTTCGGCCATGATGATGTACATCCTTGTTCTTGGCGGGAGGTTCCCCGCTGATGCGCCGTTGCCGGCGTCGGTAAGCGTGCCGCTGAACGCGACCGCGGCAAGTTAGGGTTTGATCGCCCCCGCGTCCAGATGGCGGGGCGATCGCGGCGGGTGCGCACCGGCCGGATCGGGGCGGCGCGGCGCGGCGCGGAAGTTGACAAAGATCACACTACGTCGCGGGTGGAATCGCCTTTCCGTATGCGCGGCGGCGGGTGGCGATGTGCGGAGGAGAGGCGTCGGTCGGGCATGCGGCGGTGATGATACCGTCGCCGGCGCATGTAGGACAGCCGGATACCGGGCGGGCGCGTGGCGCGGCGCCCGCCTTCGCGTCAGGATCTCCACCGGCGCGGGGATGACGACGGTGGCGTGACGGGACGCCGCCTCGCGGAGCGCGCCGCTCAGAGGCTGTCTGGAGACGCGTTGAAACGTGTTTCGCGGTGCCGGCCTGCAAAACCCGCTCCTCCGCGAGTTTCAAACGGACTGTTACTCCTCGCGCGTCTCGGTGATCCCCAGCAGCTTCAGCTTGCGGTGCAGCGCCGAGCGCTCCATTCCGATGAAGCTGGCGGTGCGCGAGATATTGCCGGAGAAGCGCCGGATCTGCACGCGCAGATACTCGCGCTCGAACGTCTCGCGCGCCTCGCGCAGCGGCGCGCCCATGATCGCGCTGGTGCCGGTGCCCGCATCCTGCGTGCCCAGCACCTCGGCGGGCAGCAGGTCCAGGTCGATGCGCCCGATGCGGTCGCCCGGGGTCAGGATGATCGTCCGCTCCACCACGTTGCGCAATTCGCGCACATTGCCCGGCCATTCATAGGATTGCAGCGCCACCAGCGCATCGGTGGCGATCGCGGGCGGCGGCACGCGGCGCTCGGCGGCGTAATGCGCGACGAAATGCTCCACCAGCGCCGGGATGTCCTCGCGCCGCTCCGCCAGCGGCGGGATCGTGACCGGCACGACGTTCAGGCGATAGTAGAGATCCTCGCGGAACCGGCCCTCGGCGATCTCCACGCTCAGGTCGCGCGCGGTGGCGGACACCACGCGCACGTCGACCTTCACCACGCGCGTACCGCCGACGCGCGTGAAGCTCTGGTCGGTCAGCACGCGCAGGATCCGCGCCTGCGTGGCGGGCGGCATGTCGGCGATCTCGTCCAGGAACAGCGTGCCGCCATGCGCCTGTTCGAGCAGCCCGGTGCGCACCAGGTCGCCGCCCTCCTCAACGCCGAACAATTCCTCCTCGATCCGCTCCGGGTTCATGCCGGCGGTGCTGGCGATCGCGAAATTGGCGTGGGCGCGCTGGCTCCAGCCGTGCAGCAGCCGCGCCGCCACCTCCTTGCCGACGCCCGCCGGCCCCATGATGAGCACGCGGCTGCCGGTCGCCGCGACGCGCTTCAGCGTCGCGCGCACCGCGTTCACCGCGGTGGAGCTGCCGGTCAGGTCGGTGCCGCGCCCGCTGGCGGCGCGCAATGACGCCACCTCGGCGCGCAGCCGCTCGGTCTCGGTCGCGCGTTCGACCATCAGCAGCAGGCGTTCGGCCTGGAACGGCTTTTCGATGAAGTCGGCGGCACCCTTGCGGATCGCCGCCACCGCGGTGTCCAGCGTGCCGTGGCCGGAGATCACCAGCACCGGGATCGACGGATCGCGGCGCTTGATCTCCTCCAGCAGATCCAGACCGTCGAGCCGCGACCCCTGCAACCACACGTCGAGCAGCACCAGGCTGGGCCGCCGCGTCGCGATCGCCTCCAGCGCGGCGTCGCTGTCGCCCGCGACGCGCGTGTCATAGCCTTCGTCCTCCAGCACGCCGGCCACGAGTTCGCGGATGTCGAGTTCGTCGTCGACGACGAGGATGTCGAGCGCCATGGGTTCAGATCCGGTTTCTGGTCAACGCGGCGATCGTGCGATCGTCGTCCTGGGAGGGGTGGTCGTCGCCCGACAGCAGCGCCGCGAGCGGGCCGGTGTCGAACGACAGCGTGACGATCGTCCCGCCGCCGGGCCGATCGGCAAAGGTCATGGTGCCGAAATGCTCCTCCACGATCTTCTTGACGATCGCGAGGCCCAGGCCGGTGCCGCGCGCGCGCGTCGTCATGTACGGCTCGACGATCCGGTCGCGTTCCAGCGGCAGGCCGACGCCGGTATCGGCGACCGCGATCACGACATGCGCGCCGGCCTGCGCCAGCGTCATGGTGATGCTCGCCTCGCTCGCATCGGCCTCCTCGACCGCCTCCACCGCGTTCTTGACGATGTTGGTCAGCGCCTGCCCGATCTGCCGCCGGTCGCACACCAATGTCGGCGCGGGATCGTCGTGGTCCAGCACGAAGCGGATGCCGGGATGCGCCACCTCGTGCAGGAACATCGTCTGGCGCGCGATGTCGATCAGCGCCTCCTCGCGGAACACCGGCTTGGGCATCCGCGCGAAGGAGGAGAATTCGTCCACCATCCGCCGCAGGTCGCCGACCTGCCGCACGATCGTGTCGGTCAGCCGCGCGAAGGTGGTGTCGCCGGCCTCCACCCTGGCGCCATAGCGGCGCTGGAGCCGCTCGGCGGCGAGCTGGATCGGGGTCAGCGGGTTCTTGATCTCGTGCGCGATGCGGCGCGCCACGTCCGCCCATGCCGCGCGGCGCTGGTCGGTCAGTTGCTGGGTGATGTCGTCGAAGGTGATGATCGGGCCGCTGCCGTCGCGCGCGATCCGCACCGCGAAGGTCCGCATCTCGCCCAGCACCGCCAGTTGCACGGTCGCGTCGCGCCCCGGCTGGTCGAGCAGCGCGTCCAGTTCCGGCGCGACCGCGCGCAGCGTGCGGCCGACGGGCGGCTCGCCCAGCCCCATCAGCGTCTGCGCCGAGCTGTTGATGAGGCGGATCGTGCGATCCTCCGCGTCGATCGAGATCACCCCCGCCGACACGCCCGACATCACCGCCTCGATCAGCGCGCGGCGATTGTCGAGCTGCGCGTTGGCGGTGACCAGCGCGGTGTTCTGCGACACCAGCCGCGCGGTCATGCTGTTGAAGGCGTTGGACAAGGTGCCGATCTCGTCGCGCTCGCGCGTTTCGGGCACGCGCGCCGACAGGTCGCCGCCCTCCACGCGGCGCGCGGCGTCCACCAGCTCGCCGACCGGTCGCACCAGCCGGTCCGCGACGGTCAGCGCGATCCACACCGCGACGCCGACGATCAGCAGCGACACGATCAGCAACGCGGCGTTGAAGCGCAGTTGCAGCGCGCGCGCGCGCGCGATGAGCTGGCGATAGTCGGCGAGCACCGCGCTGCCGCGGTTGATCTGCGCCTCGAACCTTTGGTCGATGACGCGCGCCGAATACAGATAGGTGTTCGCCTGATAGTCCAGCTTCGTCACCGCGCCGACGCGGTTGGAGACGCGCACCACCACGGTGCTCGCGCCATCGTCGAGCTGGCGCAGCATATCGGGCTTGATGAAGCGGCGCAGATCGCCCTCATAGGGCTTGGCGAAGGCCAGCGTGCGCACCTCGCCGTCGGTGCCGCGCTGCACCACCAGCGCTTCGGACAGGTTGCGCAGGTACAATTGGTAGAACAACCCCTCCTGGAAGCGATTGCTGTCGATCGGCATCTCGCGCAGGTAGCTGGCGAGGTCCCCCGACATGACCACCGCCTCGCGCGAGACGCGCTCGATCTCCTGCCGGTAGCTTTCCTGCGCGATCGACGCGGCATTCTCGAACATGCCGCGCGCACGGTCGGAATACCAGAATTGCACGCCATACTGGAACAGCAGCGAGGCGAAGATCGTGACCAGCAGCGCGGGCACCGCCGCCACCAGCGAGAACAGCAGCACCAGCCGGACGTGCAGCCGCCCTTCGCCGCCGACCGGCGAGCGCGCCGCGCGGCTGAGCGCGATGCGGCGCCCCAGCAGCACCATCAGCGCGATGCCCATCGCCAGATTGGCGACCAGCAGCAGCGCCACCAGCGGCGGCGCGAGCAGCCGCGCGGGATCGCCATCGCCGCGCAACACGAAATAGCTGCCCAGCGCGACTGCCACCGCGGCGGCCAGCACCATCAGCTCGACCGCCGGGGTCACGCCGACGCGCCGCGCCGGCACCGGCGGCGAAGAGGAGGAGGAAGTCACTCCTGCGAACATCCTCCTCTCGCTACAACATCGGTGTTGCATGGAGAACACATAATTTCGCGTTCGGGATCGCCCCGCGCGCCGGCCGGAAACCAGAACCTCCGTCTGGTCGGCGCGAATCGGGGGGCCGGCGCGTGTGGATCATCCGGCGCGCAGGGCGACGGGGGTGGCCGCTATCCCTCCGACGCCGCCCCCGTCCGCGCGCCCGCGTCGATCCCCAGCACGTCCAGCCGCTTGCGCAGCGTGTTGCGGTTGAGGCCGATCGCGCGCGCCGCGCGAAGCTGGTTGCCGCCGTGGCGCGCCAGCATCGCCTCGATCAGCGGGCGCTCGACCTCGCCGATGACCCGCGCGTAGAGCGACCCGTCGTCCAGCGCGCGGGGTTCGTGGCGCGCCAGCCGCTCGATCATCGCGCGCACCGCCGCCTCGATGCCGGGGTCGGGCGCGGGATCGCCGGCGGGCGGCGCGGTGCCGATCGTCGCCTGCACCTCCGCCGCGCCGACATGATCGTCGCGCGACAGGGCGGCGAGCCGGCGCATCAGATTCTCCAGCTCGCGGACGTTGCCGGGCCAGTCGTGCGCCTCCAGCACCGCCACCGCCGCCGCGTCCAGCGTCTTGCGCGGCAGGCCGGAGGCAGCGGCGCGATCGAGGAAATGCCGCGCCAGCTCCGCCACGTCGCCGCGCCGCTCGCGCAGCGCGGGCAGCGCGATCGGCACCACGTTCAGCCGGTAATACAGGTCCTCGCGGAACTGCCCGCCGGCGACCGCCTGTTGCAGGTCGCGGTTGGTGGCGGCGACGATGCGCACGTCGGCGCGGATCGTGCGCGCACCACCGACCGTCGTGAACTCGCCCGATTGCAGCACGCGCAGCAGCCGCGTCTGCGCCTCGATCGGCATGTCGCCGATCTCGTCCAGGAACAGGGTGCCGCCGGCCGCCTGCTCGAACCGTCCCGCGCTGCGCTGCGCCGCGCCGGTGAAGGCGCCGCGTTCGTGCCCGAACAGCTCGGCCTCGATCAGCTCGCGCGGGATCGCGGCCATGTTGATCGGCACGAACGGCCCGGCGCGGCGCGCGCCCAGATCGTGGATCGCACGCGCCACCAGCTCCTTGCCGGTGCCCGATTCGCCCGACACCAGCACGGTCAGGTCGTTGGAGACGACGCGCGCGATCACGCGGTACACGTCCTGCATCGCGGGCGAGCGCCCGATCAGCGGCAGCGACGGATCATGGTCCTCGCCGGCGTCCGCCGCCGGGCCGCCGCGCCGCGCCAGCGCCGCCGCGACGGTGCGGGTCAGCGTGTCGAGGTCGAACGGCTTGGGCAGATAGTCATACGCCCCCGCCTCGGTCGCGCGCACCGCGGTGGTCAGCGTGTTGCGCGCCGACAGCACGATCACCGGCAGGTCGGGGCGCGCGGCCAGCACCTCGCCGGCGTTCGCGATCCCGTCGCCGTCGGGCAGCACGACATCGGTCAGCAGCACGTCGGGCGGGTGGCTGCGCAGCTCGCGCGCCAGTTCGGCGAGGCTGGCGGCGGTGCGCACGTCATGCCCGGCGCGGCGCAACGCATGCGCGACGACGGTGCGGATCGCATCGTCGTCATCGACCAGCAGCACGCGGCCACGGTTCGCGGCCACGCCGCTCATGCCTTCGCCCGCGGCAGGAGGATGCGGAACACGGTCTGGTGCGGCGTGCCCTCACGCGAATATTGCACGATCCCGCCCATGTCGCGCACCAGCTTGTCGACCAGTGCCAGGCCCAGCCCCTTGCCCTCCGGCCGGCCGGACACGAACGGATCGAACAGATGGTCGGCGATGTCGGGGGGCGCGCCCGGCCCGCTGTCGATCACGCAGATCTCGATCGGCAGCGGCACGCGCCCCGCCGCCCCGCGCGCGCCACCCCGCCCCGCCGCCACGGTCACGCCGTGGCGATAGGCGGTGGCCAGCGTGATCGCGCGCTCGCCCGGCTGATCGGCCAGCGCGGCGGCGGCGTTCTTCAGCAGGTTCACGATCACCTGCAACAGCGCATCGCCATTCCCCAGCGCCTGCGGCAGCGAGGGATCGTAGCGTTCCTCGATCGCGATCCCGCGCGCGAAACCGGCCAGCGCGACGCCGCGCGCATGCGCGAGCAGCGGATAGATGTTCATCGCCGCCACCGCGCGCGGACGCGTATCGGTGAAATCCTCCATATGGTCGATCAGCGCCGCGACGCGATCGACCTCCGCGATCATCAGCCGGGTGAGATCGGCGGCGTCGACGCCATCGGCGATCAGTTGCGCCGCGCCGCGGATGCTGGACAGCGGGTTCTTGATCTCATGCGCCAGCATCGCCGCCGCGCCGACCGCGGAGCGCGCCGCCGCCGCGCGATCGGTCGATACGCCCAGCCGCCGCGACGCGCCCGCGTGGTGCAGCGTGATCGTCCGCCAGCCCGGATGGTCGATCACCGCCGCCTCGACCAGATCGACGCGCAGCCGCAGCCCGCGCGCGGTCTGCACCTCGGCATCGAAGATCGCGAAGGCATGCGCATCGCGCCGCGACTCGACCTCGGGGAAGGACAATATGGCCGCGAGCGGCTGGCCCAGCATCGCGCGTTCGGACAGGTTCAGCAGCGTCTCGCATTCGGCATTGACCTGCGCCACGCGATCCTCGGCGTTGACCACCAGCACCGCGACCGGCAGCGCCGCCAGCACATCGGCGGGCCCGGGGCCGCGCTGCGACAGCATCACGCCGCCGCGCTCAGCCGGTAGGGCGCGTAGAAGTCGGCGAGCATCGCCTTGACGCGCTCCGCATCCGGCTCCTGGTTGACGCGGTTGCGGAACTCGGCGGAGCCGTTCAGCCCCTTTGTATACCAGCCGATATGCTTGCGCGCCATGTTGACGCCGGTGAAGGTGCCGTAATGCGCCAGCATCGCGTCATAATGTTCGGCGATGACCCGGTATTGCTCGTCCAGCGACGGATCGGGCAGCCGTTCGCCGGTGCGCAGCCAGTGCATGACCTGCGCCAGCAGCCACGGCCGCCCGTACGCGCCGCGCCCGATCATCACGCCGTCCGCGCCGGATTGCGCCAGCGCCGCATCGGCATCCTCGACCGAGCAGATGTCGCCGTTGGCGATCACCGGGATCGACACCGCCGCCTTCACGGTGCGGATGAAGCGCCAGTCGGCCGACCCCTTGTACATCTGGTTGCGGGTGCGGCCGTGCACCGTCACCATCCTCACGCCCAGATCCTCGGCGATCCGCGCCAGTTCGGGCGCGTTCAGGCTGTCGTGGCACCAGCCCATCCGCATCTTCAGCGTCACCGGCGCGTCGACCGCCTTCACGATCGCGTCGATCAGTTGCGTGGCCAGCTTCAGGTCGCGCATCAGCGCGGAGCCGGCGTCGCCGTTGGTCACCTTGCGCACCGGGCAGCCCATGTTGATGTCGATGATCGCCGCGCCCTTGTCGCGCGCCAGCTTCGCCGCCTCCGCCATCTCATAGGGGGTGCAGCCGACGAGCTGCATCGACACCGGCTCCTCCGAGAGGTGCCACGCCGCCTTCTGGATCGACTGGCGCGTCTCGCGGATCGCGGCCTGGCTGGCGATCATCTCGGTGACGTTCAGGCCGGAGCCGTAGCGGCGCACCAGGGTGCGGAACGGCTGGTCGGTCACGCCGGTCATCGGCGCGAGCACCACCGGCTCGTCGATCCGCACGTCGCCGATCTGGATGGGTCGAAGCATGGTCTTGGGGCTGCCTGAAAAACGGGCAGATAGGCGATTGGGGTGATTCTGGCAAGGATGTGCCCGGCGCGGCGCCCGTCCCCCGTCCGCCCTCCCCCGTTCCCCCCCCTCCCCCGTCCCTCTGCCATTCCCTCCCGCGCCATCCTGCTCTACGGCGCGCGCATGACCACGGTCGCCCTCATCGTCGCCGCCGGCACCGGCACCCGCAGCGGCAGCGCCATTCCCAAGCAGTTCGCGCCGGTCGCCGGCCGCGCGATGCTGGCGTGGAGCCACGCCGCGCTGTCCGCGCATCCCGCGATCGACCGCGTGCTGGTGGCGATCGCGCCGGGACAGGAACCGCTGCTGCGCGCCGCGCTGCCGCAGGCCGAATGGATCACCGGCGGGGCGGAGCGGCACGACAGCGTGGCGGCGGGGCTCGCCGCGCTGGCGGGCGCGACCCGCATCCTGGTGCACGACGCCGCGCGCCCGTTCGTGCCGGCGGCGGTGATCGACCGGCTGCTCGCCGCGCTCGACCCGGACGACGGGGCGGTGCCGGTGCTGCCGGTCGCCGACACGCTGGTCGCGCTGGACGGCGCGACGGTGGCGCGCGACCGCCTGCGCCGCGTACAAACCCCGCAGGCGTTCCGCTTCGACGCGCTGGCGCGCGCGCACGCCGCGTGGGACGGAACGCCCGCCACCGACGACGCGCAGATGCTGCGCGCGCTGGGCATGGCGGTGGCGATGGTGGATGGGGACGCGATGCTCGACAAGATTACCTATCCCGCCGACTTCGCCGCCGCCGCGGCGCGGATCGGCACCGAGACGCGCTCCGCCTCCGGCTTCGACGTCCACCGGCTGGAGGATGGCGAGGAATTGTGGCTGGGCGGGGTGCGGATCCCGCACCACCAGGGGCTGTCCGGGCACAGCGACGCCGATGTGGCGCTGCACGCGATCACCGACGCGGTGCTGGGCACGATCGCCGCCGGCGACATCGGCACGCATTTCCCGCCCAGCGACCCGCAATGGCGCGGCGCCGAATCGGGACAGTTCCTCGCCCATGCGCGCGGGCTGGTGGAGGCGCGCGGCGGCCGCGTGACCTTCGTCGACCTGACGCTGATGTGCGAGGCGCCGAAGATCGGGCCGCACCGCGCGGCCATGCAGGCGCGGATCGCGGAACTTCTCGGCCTCTCGACCGATCGGGTCAGCGTGAAGGCGACAACCACCGAACGACTGGGCTTCACCGGACGCGGCGAGGGCATCGCGGCGCAGGCGGTGGCGACCGTGACGCTGCCCGCAACGGTGGCGGCGTGAGGGCGCTCGCCGCGCTGGCCGCGACGGTCGCGCTGCTGGCCGCGCCGGCGGCCGGCGCGCAGGCGCGCTGCCTCACCGCCAGCGATGCCGAATCGATCGCGCTGGTCGCGATGCCCGAGATCATCCGCGACGCCGGGCGGGTGTGCGCCGCGCTGCCGGCGAGCAGCCTGCTGCGGCGCACCAGCGGCGCGTTCCTCGACAAATACGACCGCGAGGCCGACCGCGCGTGGCCGGCGGCGCGCACCGCGATCGCCAAGCTCAGCGATCCGGCGGTGGAACTGCTGCTGCTCAGCGAGTATGCGCGGCCGATGCTGACCTCGATCTTCGCGCCGCAGATCACCGGACGCATCCAGCCGGGCGATTGCACGACGCTGGACCGGCTGGTGACGCTGCTGGAACCGCTGCCGGCGCGCAACACCGCCGGCATCGTCGTGGCGACGCTGCAATATCTCAAGGCCGAAAAGGACAAGGGCAAGCGCAGCGACATCCCCAACCTGCCGGTATGCGCCGCGTCATGAGCGACGTGACGCTGCCGCCCGAACTGGTCGAGGCCGCGCGCCGCGTGGTGGACGCGAACCGCGCCGCCGGACGGCGGATCGCGGTGGCGGAAAGCTGCACCGGCGGGCTGGTGTCGGCGGCGCTGACCGAAATTCCCGGCTCCTCCGACGTGCTGGAGGCGGGGTTCATCACCTATTCCAACAGCGCCAAGCAGCAGTTGCTGGGCGTCAGCGGCGACGTGCTCGACACGTTCGGCGCGGTGTCGATCGCGGTGGCGTGGAGCATGGCGCAAGGCGCGCTGCTCAAATCGGAAGCGGATGTCGCGGTGGCGATCACCGGCGTCGCCGGGCCAGGCGGGGGCAGCGAGAAGAAGCCGGTCGGCACCGTCGTCTTCGCGCGCGCCGAACGCGGCGGCGATCCGGCGGACGTGGTGGCCGACAAGCGCCAGTTCGGCGACCTGGGGCGCGGCGGCGTGCGGCTTCAGGCGGCGCTGTGCGCGCTGGAACTGCTGCTGCCCGATGCGGCGCCCGACGCGCCATAGAGCGCCGCCGCCCGCTCCTCGAACGCGCCGATCATCCGGCGCAGCGCGACGCCGAACACCTGCCCGGCCAGCATCTCGAACATGCGGTTCTTGAACTGGAAGTCGACCGCGAAGTCGACCAGGCACCCGCCGCCGTCGCTGCCCGCCGCGCCATCGGGGCGAAAGCGCCAGTCGTTGTGGAGGTATTTCAGCGGCCCGTCGATATATTCGACGCGGATCGTCCCGGGCCGCTGCTTCGTGACCTTCGACGTGAACGTCTCGCGCAGCCCCTTGAAACCGACGATCATGTCGGCCAGCGTTTCGGTCTCGCCGTCCTTGCGCACGCGCATCGCGCTGACCCACGGCAGGAATTCGGGATAGCGGCGCACGTCGGCGACCAGATCGAACATCTGCTCCGGCGTATACGGCAGCCGGCGGGTTTCGTTGTGCTTAGGCATTCGGCCGCGTCGCCAGCTTCGCGTCGCGCGCCGCGCGCATCTTCGCGAAATCGTCGCCGGCGTGATAGCTCGACCGCGTGAGCGGCGACGATGCGACCAGCAGGAAGCCCTTGGCGCGCGCGATCGCCGCAAAGGCGTCGAACGCCGCCGGGGTCACGAAATCGGCCACCCTGGCGTGGCGCGGCGTGGGTTGCAGATACTGGCCCATCGTCAGGAAGTCGATGTCGGCGGAGCGCATGTCGTCCATCACCTGGTGCACCTCCAGCCGCTGCTCGCCCAGTCCCAGCATGATCCCGGACTTGGTGAAGATCGACGGATCGAGCTTCTTGACGCTCTCCAGCAGCCGCAGCGACGCATAATAGCGCGCGCCCGGGCGGATCGTCGGGTACAGCCGCGGCACCGTTTCCAGATTGTGATTATACACGTCTGGGCGCGCCGCCACGATTGCCTCCACCGCCGCCTCATGCTTGTTGCGGAAATCGGGGGTCAGGATTTCGATCGTGGTGTGCGGATTGGTGCGGCGAATGGCTTCGATGACTTTCACGAACTGCTTCGCACCGCCATCGGGAAGGTCGTCGCGATCGACCGAGGTGACCACGATATGAGCCAGTCCCATCTGCGCCGCCGCGTCGGCGACGTTCTGCGGCTCCATCGGATCGACGGCGCGCGGCATCCCGGTCTTCACGTTGCAGAACGCGCAGGCGCGCGTGCACGTGTCGCCCAGGATCATCACGGTCGCGTGCTTCTTGGTCCAGCATTCCCCGATGTTGGGGCAGGCCGCCTCCTCGCACACGGTGGTGAGGCTCTTGGAGCGCATCAGCGCGCGCGTCGCGGCGAAGCCTTCGCTGGTGGGTGCCTTCACCCGGATCCAGTCCGGCTTGCGTTGACGCGCGGGAGCCGGGAGCGGGGTCATGTCGTTCATGGAGCCGCAGATAGCGTTTACTTTCCCGGGAAACAACGAAGGGCTTTGTGAAATGAGGAAGTTCAACGAGCTGATCGAGGGCTATTACCGCTTTCGCGGCAATGAATGGATCGAGGAGCGCGAGCGCTGGAGCAAGCTGGCCGGCGGTCAGGAACCCAAGGTCATGGTGATCGCCTGCTCCGACAGCCGCGTCGATCCGGCGATGATCTTCGGCACGGTGCCCGGCGAGGTGTTCGTGGTGCGCAACGTCGCCAACCTGGTGCCGCCGTTCGACCCGTCGGGCGGCCTGCACGGCGTGTCGGCGGCGCTGGAGTTCGCGGTGACGGTGCTGAAGGTGGACGAGATCCTGGTGCTCGGCCACGGC
Organism: Sphingomonas taxi; assembly: GCA_003243195.1. Classification (GTDB taxonomy): domain Bacteria; phylum Pseudomonadota; class Alphaproteobacteria; order Sphingomonadales; family Sphingomonadaceae; genus Sphingomonas; species Sphingomonas taxi_B. The sequence continues at coordinate 336,232 of QFQI01000001.1, forward strand.
CAGTGCGGCGGGGTGAAGGCATCGCTGTCGGGCGCGCTGAAGGAAGCCAAGCCCGGCGAGGGCGGGTTCGTGGCCGAATGGATCAAGCTGCTCGACGACGCGCGCGAGAAGGTCGTGGCCGAGCACGGCACCGGCGACGAAGGCCAGAAGGCGCTGGAGCAGGAAGGCGTCAAGGTGTCGATCGAGAACCTGAAGACCTTCCCGTTCGTGCAGGAGCGCCTGAAGGACGGCTCGCTGACGCTGCACGGCGCGGTGTTCGCGATCAAGGACGGCAAGCTGAACGTGTTGCAGGACGACGGACGGTACGAGGCCGCGTAAGCCGCGCCGGTGACGAAGGCGGCCGCTGCGTTCGGGGAACGCGGCGGCCGTTTTCGTCGGGGCCGGCGGAGCGGAGCGCCCCCGCCCTGCCCCCTCCCCGGCCGTCCTGCCCCCGGGCTCAGCCCGCGTGAGGACTGACGGTCGCGCCGACGTCCTTCCTGGGCGCATCGGCGGTCACGCGCACGCTCAGCTCGCGCAACTGCTTCGCCGACGCCGGCGACGGCGCGCCCATCAGCAGATCCTCGGCGCGCTGGTTCATCGGGAACAGCGACACCTCGCGTAGGTTCTGCGCGTCGCACAACAGCATCACGATGCGGTCGACGCCCGCGGCCATCCCGCCATGCGGCGGCGCGCCATACTGGAACGCGCGGTAGAGGCCGCCGAACCGCTCCTCGACGTCCGCCTTCGACAGACCGACCAGCTCGAACGCCTTGACCATCAGGTCGGGGTGCTGGTTGCGGATCGAGCCGGACGCGATCTCATAGCCGTTGCAGACCAGATCATATTGATAGGCCTTGATCGTCAGCGGATCCTGCCCGGTCAGCGCGTCCATGCCCCCCTGCGGCATCGAGAACGGGTTGTGCGCGAATTCGACCTTCTTCTCCTCCTCGTCATATTCGTAGAAGGGGAAATCGACGATCCAGCACAGGCGGAACGCGCCCTGTTCGATCAGCCCGAGCTGCTCGGCGACGCGGGTGCGCGCCAGCCCGGCGAGCTTCGCGGCCTGCGGCTCCTTGCCGGCGGCGAAGAACAGCCCGTCGTCGGGGCCGAGGCCGAGCGCGGCGTACAGCGCCGCCATCCCCTCGGTCCCATGGTTCTTCGCGATCGGGCCGCCGAACTCGCCGCCCTTGCGCGTGACATAGCCGAGGCCGGCATGCCCCTCGCTGCGCGCCCAGTCGTTCATCTCGTCGAAGAACTTGCGGCTCTTCTCCGCCGTGCCCGGCGCCGGGATCGCGCGCACCACGCCGCCCGAGCCGACGATCTTCTCGAACAGGCCGAAGCCGGAGGTCGTGAAATGCGCCGACACGTCGGTGATGAGCAGCGGATTGCGCAGGTCGGGCTTGTCGCTGCCGTATGTCAGCATCGCCTCGTCATAGGGGATGCGCGGGAACTGCCCGGTCGGCGTCACGCTGCGCCCGTCGGCGAACGCCTCGAAGATGCCGCCGATCACCGGCTCCATCGTCTCCCAGACCTCCTCCTGCGTGACGAAGCTCATCTCCAGGTCGAGCTGGTAGAATTCGCCGGGCAGCCGGTCGGCGCGCGGATCCTCGTCGCGGAAGCACGGCGCGATCTGGAAATAGCGGTCGAAGCCGGCGACCATCAGCAATTGCTTATATTGCTGCGGCGCCTGCGGCAGCGCGTAGAACTTGCCGGGGTGGATGCGGCTGGGCACCAGGAAGTCGCGCGCGCCCTCCGGCGACGAGGCGGTGAGGATCGGGGTCGAATATTCGGTGAAGCCGGCCCCCTCCATGCGGCGGCGCATGTCGGAGATCACCTTCGTGCGGCGCACGATATTGGCGTGCAGCGTCTCGCGCCGCAGGTCGAGGAAGCGGTAGCGCAGCCGGATGTCCTCGGGATAATCCTGTTCGCCGGCCACCGGCATCGGCAGCTCCTCGGCCGCCGACAGCACGCTCGCCCCGCGCGCGTAGACCTCGATCTCGCCGGTCGCGAGATTGCCGTTCACGGTGCCCTCGCTGCGGCGCTTCACCGATCCGTCGATCGTCACCACCGATTCGACGCGCACGCCGTCGAGGATCGCCAGCGCGGGCGAGTCGCTGTCGGCGACGATCTGCGTGATGCCGTAGTGGTCGCGCAGGTCGACGAACAGCACGCCGCCATGATCGCGCTTGCGATGCACCCAGCCGGAAAGGCGGACGGTTTCACCGGCGTTGTCGGCGGACAGCGCGGCGCAAGTGTGGGTGCGGTAGGCGTGCATGGGCTTCTTTCGTCCGTCTCCCCGGTGCGGACCGGGGGTGGGTGAGGCAAGGGAGATGCCGCGCCCTCTCCTTTTCATCCCCTCTTTGTCAACCCGGGCGCGGGGGGCTATGGACGGGCGCTTATGCACGTCCATCCCCTCATCACCGACAGCGCGACGCTCGCCAACCTGTGCGCGCGTCTCTCGCAGGCTCCGTTCGTCACCGTCGATACCGAGTTCATGCGCGAGAGCACCTATTATCCCGAGCTCTGCCTGATCCAGATCGCCGACACCGAGGAAGCGGCCGCGATCGACCCGATGGCGCCGGGGATCGACCTGAAGCCGCTGCTCGACCTGCTGGTCGACAATGAGGACGTGCTGAAGGTCGTCCACGCCGGCGGGCAGGATATCGAGATCATCTACAACCTGACGGGCCGCACCCCGCACCCGCTGTTCGATACGCAGGTGGCGGCGATGGCGCTGGGACAGGGCGAGCAGATCGGCTATTCCAATCTGGTCGACAGCTGGCTGGGCATCCAGGTCGACAAGGGCGCGCGCTTCACCGACTGGGCGCGCCGCCCGCTCGATGCGCGACAGATCGAATATGCGATCGGCGACGTCACGCACCTGTCGAAGATCTTCCCCAAGATGCTGGAACGGCTGCGCAAGACCGGGCGCGGCGCGTGGCTGGACCAGGAGATGGAGCGGCTGGCGGATCCCGCCAATTACGCCAACGATCCCGACGTCGCGTGGAAGCGCGTGCGCGTGTCGAGCCGCAAGGCCGACGTGCTCGGCCGGCTGAAGGCGATCGCGCGCTGGCGCGAGCTGGAGGCGCAGGCCAAGGATCTGCCGCGCGGCCGCATCGTCAAGGACGAGACGATCGCCGACCTCGCCGGCCATCCGCCGCGCAAGCAGGCCGATCTCGCCAAGGTGCGCGGCCTGTCGCAGACCTGGGCCGGCAACGACATCGGCGCGCGGCTGATGGCGGCGATCGACGGCGCGCAGCCGCTGCGCGACGACGAGATGCCACCGCGCGAGGATCGCAAGCCGGGGCTGGGCAAGGAGGGCGCGCTGGTCGCGGACCTGCTGAAGCTGCTGCTGAAGATCCGCGCGCGCGACATCGACGTCGCGCCGCGGCTGCTGGCGCGCGGCGACGAGCTGGAGCTGCTGGCGGCCGGGCAGCGGCAGGGGTTGCAGATCCTGCAAGGCTGGCGTTTCGAGCAGTTCGGGCAGGATGCGCTCGACCTGGTCGAGGGACGGCTGGGATTCGCGGTGCGCGACGGGCGGCTGAAGATGACGCGGGCGGAGGCGGCGGAATGATGCGGGTCATGTCACTGGCGCTGTTGCTTGCCGCCTGCGCGCGCCCCGAGGCGTCCGCCCCCACCCCCGGTCCGGCCCCCGGTCCGGCGGCGGGCGTCCGCTGCGACGCCAATGCCGCGCAGGCGCTGGTCGGTCAGCCGGCGGACGCGGTGATCGCGCAGGCGCAGCGGCTGAGCGGGGCGCGGGTGGTGCGCCGCTACACGACCGGCGACCCGCTGACGATGGACCTGCGCCCCGACCGGCTCGATATCGAAACGAATGCCGCCGGCGTGGTGGTGAAGCTGGGGTGCGGCTGATCCCGTCCGCCCGATGGCGCGGGGTGGCGTAGCCCGGAGCGCAACCGCCCGCCGCGCCGCGCCGGATCGGGACGCGGCGGGTCCGCTCGTCGCGGGACGGGATCGCGCCACGCCGCGCTTCGTCATCCCGCGCGGCGCCCCGGCGCGTCGTCGCTATCCGTCCTCCTGCGCCGCCAGCCATTCCGCCTGTGGCGGGAAGTTGCGGCTGCACCCTTCCAGAAACGCCGCCACGCCGCGCTCGGCATGGAAGTCGACGTCGGCGCGCGGTGGTTCGCTGACCGGCGGAAAGGCGCCATAGCCCGCCAGCAGGCAGTGCCACGACGCGGTGCCGAAATGCGACAACTGCCCCTGCCGCTGCAACTCCTCGCCGAGATCGCCGCACCGGAACCACGTGTCGAGCACATGGCGCAGCGGGTCGGACAGCGCCATGTTGGCGGCGTTTGCGCGCCAATAGTCGCTGTCGGTGCGTGTGTTCAGCTTGTAATGCGCGACGATGTAATCGCGCACGCCCTCTATCCGCGCCGCCATCATGTCGTTGAAGGCGTCGCGGTGCCGCGCGGTGAGGCCGCCGCGCGTGTAATGGCCGATGAACTGCTCGACGGTGCCCAGCACCAGATGCAGCGCGGTCGCCTCCAGCGGTTCGATGAAGCCCTGCGCCAGCCCGACCGCGACGCAATTGCGCTCCCAGTGCCGCGCGAGTTGCCCGACGCGGAACGTCAGGTGGCGCGCCTCGCCCGTGTCGCCGACGTTCAGGACGGCGCGCAACTCCGCCTCCGCCGCATCGGGCGACAGGAAGTCGCGGGCGTAGACATAGCCGTTGCCGACGCGGTGGCGCAGCGGGATCGTCCAGCACCAGCCGTTCGACAGCGCGGTGGAGACGGTTTCGACCGGCGGCGCGCCGGTGGCGGCGGTCGGCATCACCACCGCGGCGTCGTTGAACAGGTTCGCCGCGAAGCTGCGCCATGGCACGCCCAGCGTCCTTTCCATCAACAGCCCGGCGAAGCCGCTGCAATCGACGAACAGGTCGGCGGCGATCGCCTCGCCACGATCGGTGACCAGCGCGGCGAGATCGCCGTCGTCGGCGCGGGTCGCGGACACCACCCGCTCCTGCCGGTGCGCGACGCCGCGCGCCACCGCCAGATCGCGCAGGAACGCGCCCAGCAGCCCGGCGTCGAAATGATAGCCATATTCGATGCGGAACGGGAAATGCGCCGGGGCGATCGGCGCGCGCTCCTGCGCCGCCAGCACGCCGTTCAGCAGGAAGTCGTCGGGTCGAACCGGCACGCCGTGCCCCAGCCGGCGATTGCGGCAGTTGAGCACGAACGCGCCCTCGGTATGCACGTCGACCTGCGTGGTGAAGGGATGGCGGTAGTCGGGCCACGGCGCGGTCGGGCTCCATCCGGCGAAGCGGATGCCGACCTTGTACGTCGCCTGGCAGCGCGGCATCCACGCGCGCTCCGCCACGCCGATCAGTTCGAAGAAGCGCCGGAGCGTCGGGGTGGAGCCCTCGCCGACGCCGATCGGGGCGATGTCGGGCGATTCGACCAGCGTGATCGCCGCGTCGGGCCACGCGCGGACCAGCAGGTTGGCGGTGATCCACCCCGCGCTGCCCCCGCCGAGGATCGCGATCCTCACCCCGCGCTGCCGCCGAACGCGCGCAGGAAATCGTCGTGGAGCGGCATGTTGGGCAGCGGCTCGCGCTTCTGCGCCGCGACCTGGCGGAGCTGTTCCGCCAGTTCCGCGTCGCTGGGGCCGTCCGCCAGCGGGTGGTGGTCGGCGGGCAGCACGCCCTGCCCCAGCAGCACCTGCACCCACGACGGCTCCATGAAGATGTCGAGCGGATCCTGCGTCAGCACGCCACTGGCGCGGAACAGCGCGATCTTCGCCGCCAGCCGTTCCGGCACCGGCATCGCGCGCACGTCGCGCCAGAAGGCGGAATCGTCGCGGCGCGTCGCGTGATAGTGGAGGATGATGAAGTCGCGGATCGTCTCATATTCGATCTGCGACTGGCGATTGTATTCGCGCACCACGCGCTCGTCGATGCCGTCGCGCGGGAACAGGTGGAGCAGCCGGACGATCGCGGCCTGGATCAGATAGATGCTGGTCGATTCCAGCGGCTCCAGAAAGCCGCTCGACAATCCCACCGCCACGACGTTGCGGTCCCACTGCCGCCGCGCGCGCCCGGTGCGGAACGGGATGATGCGCGGCTCGGCCAGCGCGGGACCGTCCAGGTTGTTCAGCAGGATCTCCGCGGCCTGCTCGTCGCTGCAATGCCGGCTGCTGTAGACCAGCCCGTTGCCGTTGCGGTGCTGGAGCGGGATGCGCCACTGCCAGCCGCAGCGCCGCGCGATCGCGCGCGTATAGGGCGCGGTGTGCGCGAAGCGTTCGGAGGGCACCGCCATCGCGCGGTCGCACGGCAGCCAGTGGCCCCAGTCCTCGTAGCCGACGTTCAACTGCTGCTGGATCAGCAGCCCGCGCGTGCCCGAACAGTCGATGAACAGGTCGCCGGCGATCTCCGTCCCGTCCCGCAGGGCGAGCGCGGCGACCGCGCCGCTTTGCGCATCGCGCCGGACGTGCTGCACCAGCCCCTCGACACGGCGGACATCGCGCCGCTCGCTGTAGCCGCGCAGGTAGCGGCCGTAGAGCGACGAATCGAAATGATAGGCATAGGGCAGGTTCCAGGTCGGATCGCCGCCGCTCTGAATTTTGGCGAACTTGCCCTCGCGCGCGCATAGCTGGTTGAGGTCGAAATCCCAGTAATCGACGTCCATCCCGGCGCGGCGCGCGCGCGTCCAGAAATGGTGGAAGGAACAGAAGGGCAGGTTGCGCCCCGCCGCGCCGAAGGTGTGGTAATAGGAATCGCCGATCGCGCCCCAATCCTCAAAACGGATCGCCAGCTTGATCGTCGCCTTCGTCTCGCGCAGGAACTCGGCCTCGTCGATGCCCAGCACGGCGTTGACGTTCTGGATCGGCGGGATCGTCGCCTCGCCGACGCCGATGATGCCGATCTCGTCGGATTCGACCAGGGTGATCGCCACCTGCCCGCCCAGCACGCGGGCGAGCAGCGCCGCGGTCATCCACCCGGCGGTGCCGCCGCCGACGATGACGACGCGTTCGATCGCTGCTGGCACGCCGCTGTCCTTCCCGTCCGTGAAGCACCGTCGTCGCGCACCCGGCGGCGCGACGACGGTTCGCACCCTAACCTAGAAGATCGCGTAGGTCAGGTTCGCCATGAAGTTGCGGCCGAACGTCTCGTTGCGCAGGAACAGTCCGGTCGTCGAGTCCGAATAGGTATCGCGTTCGTTGGTCAGGTTCATCGCCTGCAACGACACGCGCAATCCCTGCAGGTACCGGATGCCGGTGCCCGCGAAGTCATAGCCGATCTGCGCATCGACCAGCGTCTGGCCGCTGCGGTTGAGCGGGGCGATCGTGTTGCTGCCGCCGCGATCTTCCGACACCCAGCCCGAGCGGTTGTTGGCGGACACGCGCGCCGAGAAGCCGGACTTCTCGAAATAGGCCGTCCCCTGGAACACCCGCGACGACAGGCCCGGGATGTCGTTGCCATTGTCGAGTCCGCCATCGGTCAGCGCCGCCGCGCCGGTGATCCCGAACCCGTCGAGCGCGCCGGTCAGGATGCGCAGCGGGAACGAGGTCTGCAACTCGATGCCCTTCACCTCGCCGCGCAGGCCGCCGGTGTAGGTGGTGTCCACGCCCAGGAAGGTCGCGGGCGTATACACCGTCTGCCCGTCGCTGCTGACCGCGCGGTGGTAACCCGGGATGTAGAACTGCGTATAATCGCGGATCGTGGTGTTCTGGACGTTCCAGTTGACCAGCTTCTTGTAGAAGCCGGAGGCCGAGATGAAGCCGTCGCTGGCGAAATAATATTCATACGACAGGTCGAGCTGGTTGGCCTCGTATGGCCGCAGCCGCGCATTGCCGCCGGTCGACAGCCACGGGCCGCGCGCGGGATCGGTGCTGGTCACCTCCGCCACGTTGTTGCGGAATTTCACCGACGATCCGGGGTTGAGGAAGTCGATGCGCGGGCGGCTGATGACCTTGGCCGCGGCGAAGCGCACCGTGTGCCCGCCACCCAGGTCGAAGTTCAGGTTCATGCTGGGCAGGACGCGCGTATATTTTGCGCCGTCGGAGATCGGCGTGGCCTGTACGCGCAGGCTGGGGCCGACCAGCGACGTGTAGCCGGTGCCGCGCTGGTCGGTGATGACGCCCTGCACGCCGACGTTGCCGAACATGCGCACCGCGTCGGTCGTGACCTCGAAATCGGCCTTGATCGACGGCTGCCACACCTTCTCGCGGATCGCATAGGTGTCGCCGAGACGATCCGGCTCCAGCGAACCGGCATCCCAGCGGCGATAGAAGTCGCTGTTGATGAGGCCGAGCGCGTCATAGGCGACGACATTGCCCAGCCCCGCCCAGCCGAGATCCGCCACGCCGCGGCGCGCTTCCTCGGGAATGACGTCGTCGGACGGATAGGTCTGCGCGGTCAGGAAATAGCCCTGGTTGGTCTTCGACTTCTTGTGGTCGGAATAGCGCAGCGCGACGCTGATCGACTTCAGCGCGCTGTCGTCGAAGCGGTAATTGGCCTCCATCCGCGCCGCGTTGAGATATTCGTCGAACAGCGCCGAGTTGACGAACCCGTCCTGCGCCTGCGCGAAGCCGATCCCGGCCGCGCGCGCCGCCGGCGTGTCCAGCTCGGTGATCGGCGCCAGGCTGCCGCCCCACGACTGCGTTCCGGCCAGCTTCACCGCCGCGTAATTGTCGAACGACTGGCTGTTGTTGGCGAACATCAGCCCGCGATCGCTGTAGGTCCATTCACGAATGGTGTTCGGCCCCTGCGAGCTCAGCCCGGCGCGACCGAGGCCGGAATAGCTTTCGCCGCGCGTGTCGTTCTTGCTGCTGGTGGAGCGCGACAGGTCCAGCTTGAGATCGAGGTTGGAGGTGGCGGCATATTCGAAATTGCCGCCGATCACGAACAGGTCGCCCTGCTTGTCGAGCGGATCGCTGCGCAGCACCGAATTGTAGCCGGTGGTGCGCGCGGAGGTCACCAGGTCGCCGTTCGCGGCGAGCACGCCGCTGCCGTCCGAGGCGACCGGCAATTGCTCGATGAAGCCGCGCGAGATGCCGGTGTCGGAGAAGTCGATGTAGAGCGCGTCGACCGTGGCGGTGAACTTGTCGTCCGGCCGCCATTGCAGCACGCCGGCCACCGTGTTGCGCTTCAGCACGCGCGAGCGCGCCGCCGCCTCATAGCCCGTCACCACCTGCTTGCCCGCGTTCGGGCCGGAGGTGATCGCGCCGGAATCATAGCCCCAAACGCTGGAGAATTCGTTCTGCACCGGCGAGGAGGTGGTCGCCGCGGTCAGCGCGATGCCGATCGTGTCGTTGGCGAACTTGTCGCTGAACGACAGCGCGAAGCGATAGCCGTTGTTGCTGAAGTCGGGGTTGCGCGACGGCTGGCCGTTGTGCTCGAAGCTGCCGTTGGCGATCAGCGCTGGCTTGCGTTCCAGCGGGCGCACGGTGCGGATGTCGACCGTGCCGCCCACGCCCATCGCGGTCAGCCCGGCGTCCGGCGTCTTGTACACCACCGCCGCGCCGACGATCTCGGCCGGGTACAGATCATATTCCACCCCGCGATTGTCGCCGATGCCGATCAGCTCGCGGCCGTTCAGCGTCGTGCCGACGAAATCCTCGCGGAAGCCGCGCACCGAGATGCCGCTGATGCGGCCCGAGCGCCGTTCGCCGGCCAAACCGGCGAGGCGACCGAGCGAGTCGGCGACGCTGGATTGCGGCAGCTTGCCGATGTCCTCGGCGGACACCGCCTCGACCACCGAGCTGCTGTTCTTCTTCAGCGCCTGCGCGCGCTCCAGGCTGGCGCGCAGCCCGGTGACGATGATGTCCTGCGTCGCGGCGGGATCCTCGCCGGTGGCGGGCGCCTGCGACGCGTCGGGCGCGGTCGGCGACGTGGGCTGCGGATCGGGGACGACGGTGGTCTGCGCCAGCGTCGGCGTGGCGGCAAGCAGTGCGAGCACCGCCGTCGAATATGCCAGATTGCGCTTGGTGTTCATCGCCTCATCCCCTCTTTCGCATCATTGTGCATGGCGGCCGGCCGCGCCGGTCTCGCCCTATCGATTACCCAAACTCGCAATCGATAACAATCGCGGTTCGAAATAGTCGGTAGCTGTGGGCTTCCTGCAACACAAGGAGGTTCCGCGCGGCGGCCGGACGCCCCGCACCTTCCCGATTGCGACAATCGATTGCAAAGCCTATGCCCGGTGCAACAGGAGAGGACGATTCGATGCGCAGGATGATGATGCGCGCCGCACTGGCGGCGGCTGCCCTGATGGGGTCCGGCACGGCGGGGGCGCAAGCCCCGGCCACGTCGCCGGTCAAGACGACGCCGTGGTGGCAGCATGCGGTCATCTACGAAATCTATCCGCGCAGTTTCCAGGACAGCAACGGCGACGGCGTCGGCGACCTGCGCGGCATCACCGCGCGGCTCGATTACCTGCGCGCGCTCGGGGTGGACGCGATCTGGGTGACGCCGTTCTTCAAGTCGCCCAACGCCGACTTCGGCTATGACGTGTCGGATTATACCGCGATCGACCCGCAATACGGGACGATGGCCGACTGGGACGATCTGGTCGCGCAGGCAAAGAAGCGCGGCATCCGCGTGATGGTCGATCTGGTCGTCAATCACAGCTCGTCGGAACATGCGTGGTTCAGGGAATCGCGCAGCTCGCGCACCAATCCCAAGGCCGACTGGTACGTGTGGCGCGACGGCACGCCGGACACGCCGCCGACCAACTGGAAGTCGATCTTCGGCGGCCCGACCTGGACATGGGATCCGACGCGCAAGCAATGGTATTACCATATCTTCCTGCCGCAGCAGCCCGATCTCAACTGGGCCAACCCCGGCCTGCGCACGGCGATGTTCGACGTCGTGCGCTTCTGGCTGGACCATGGCGCGGCCGGCTTCCGGCTGGACGCGACGCCGTATCTGTTCGAGGATCCGGCCTGGCCGCAGGATCCGGACCCGGACGGCGGCGACCCAGTGTGGCTGAAGCCGTACAATTCGCAGCTTCCCGGCACCAACCAGGTCCTGCGCGAGATGCGCAAGGTGGTGGACGGCTATCCGGGCGATCCCGTGCTGCTGGGCGAATCCTCGACGCGCACGATCGCGCAGTTGCGCGCGGTGTACGGCCGGAACAAGGACGAGATCCACCTGCCGATGAACTTCCTGGTCGGCAACATCAGCAAGCTGGACGCCGCCGAGTTCAAGCGCCGCTACGACGAGGCGGCGACCGGGCTGGACGGGTTGACCCCGGTCGAATTCTTCAGCAACCACGACCAGTCGCGCCAGTACAGCGAGTTCGGCGACGGCGCGCACAATGACCTGATCGCGAAGATGACCGCGGCGCTGACCTTGCTCAACCCCGGCACCGCGCTCCTCTATTACGGCGAGGAGATCGGCATGGGCGACATGGACAAGGCGGTGCTGGCGCGCGTGCCGCTGGGGCCGAACCGCCCGCAGGCCGATGCGCGCGACCGCGCGCGCACGCCGATGCAATGGGATGGCGCGGCGCAGGCCGGCTTCACCACCGGCACGCCGTGGCTGCCGGTCGACCACCGCACCAGCGTCGCCGCGCAGGAGCGCGATCCCGCCTCGCTGCTCAACTGGTATCGCTCGCTGATCGCGCTGCGCAAGCGCGACGCCGTTTTCCACGACGGTGCCTATGTGCCGCTCGACAGCGGCGATCCGGCGATCTTCGCCTTCGCGCGCGAGACGGCGGACGGAACCGGCGCGCTCGTGCTGGCCAACACCGGCGCGGCGGCGCGCGTCGCCACGCCGACGGGATGGACGGGCGCGGCGCCGACGTTCGGCACGCGGACCTGCGCGTCGGGTACGGGGGACGCGGCCGGCGCGGGGCTGGGCATCGCGGCGTACGACACCTGCATCGTGCGCTACCGTCGCGCGCCGCGCTGACCGGCGGCTCCCGGGTTGCGCGTCCGTCCGGCAGCCGCCACGCTGCCGGCGAACGGCGATAGCGGAGCTGCCATGCGATTCCCCCTCCCCCTCATCCTCCCTCTCGCGGTGCCGGCGCTGATCGGCGCCGCGCCGGCAACGCCCCCTACGTGGCAGCGGATCTTCGACGGGCGCACGCTGGCCGGCTGGACGCCCAAGATCACCGGCCATGCCGCCGGCGAGGATCCGCGCCACACCTTCGTGGTGAAGAACGGCGCGATCCGCGTGTCCTATGCCGGTTACGACAGGTTCGGCGGGGAGTTCGGGCACCTGTTCTGGAAGGCGCCGCTCGGCGCGTACCGCATCCGCTTCGATTATCGCATGTCCGGCCCGTCGCTGACCGATATCGAGCGGTGGCAGCATCGCAATTCCGGCATCATGTTCGCCGCGCAGGCGCCCGACACCATGGCGACCGGCCAGCAATTCCCGGTCAGCCTGGAGTTCCAGTTGCTCGGCTTCCCGCGTCCCGATCGCGAGCCGACCGGCGCGGTGTGCACGCCGGGCACCACGGTCGTCTACGAAGGCAGGCGCGATCCGCGCCACTGCATCCCCTCGCACGGGCCGGTGGTGCCGGTCGGCCGCTGGACGCGCGTCGAGCTGGAGGTGCTGCCGAGCGGCGAGATCACCCACTTCATCGACGGCAAGCCGGTGCTGCATTATGCCGCGCCCGAGCTCGACCCGGACGACAGGGATGCGCAACCTCTGCTCGCCCGCGCGCATGGCGAGCGCGCGCTGCGGCGCGGCTATATCGCGTTGCAGAGCGAGGGCCAGCCGCTCGAATTCCGGAACATCGAACTGCAACGGCTGGACTGAATGGCGATGCCGCGCCCATGAGCCGGGGCGACACCGCCGCGCCGGCCGGCACCGTCGTGCTGCGCTTTCCGGGCGCCGCGCGCGACATGCTCACCAACTGCTCGGCCGGGACGCGCGCCGGCGACGCGTTGTTCATCGCCGCGGACGAGCAGGCGGCGCTCAGCCGGCTGGTGCGCGACGGCGACCGATGGACGCAGAGCGACGCCGTTCCGCTCGGCGACCTGCTGCCGCTCGCCTGGCCGGACGAGGAAGCGGACATCGAGGGACTGGCCACCGACGGCGACTGGCTGTGGGTGGTCGGCAGCCATGCACGCACGCGGCGCAAGCCCGAGAAGGCCGATGCGGAGACGATCGACCTCGCCACGCTCGCCGACCTGAAGGACACGCGCGCGCGCTGCCTGCTCGCACGCATCCCGCTGGTGCCGGGCGACGGCGGACCGCGCCCGGTGCGGCGCGACGGCGAGCGCCGCGCCGGGCTGCTGAAACAGGCGCGCAAGGGCGGCCCGCTCTATCGCCGGCTGCGCCGCGACCCGCTGATCGCGCCGTTCACCCGGGTGCCGGCCAAGGAAGGCGGCGTGGATGTGGAGGGCGTGGCGGTCGCCGGCACGCGCATCGCGCTGGGACTGCGCGGGCCGGTGATCGCGACGCATGCCGTGCTGCTGGAATTCCAGGTCCGCGCCGGCAGGACCGGCAAGCTGCATGTCGCGGGCGACGTGGCGAAGCGGCTGCTGGCGCTGGACGGGCTGGGCATCCGCGACCTGAAGCGCCACGGCGACGACCTGCTGATCCTCGCGGGGCCGACCACCGGGTTGAGCGGGCCGTGCCGGCTGTACCGATGGCGCGGCTGGGCCAACGATCCGCCGCGCGACGCGCAGCGCGTCCGCCTGCACCGCCCCGACCTGCTGCTCGACCTGCCGTTCGGACGCGGCGTCGACCATGCGGAGGGGCTGGCGCTGTGGGAGGATGCCGCCGACGGCACGCCGCAACTGCTGGTGATCCACGACAGCCCCGCCCCCGCGCGCGTCGACGTGGCGGCGGGGACGCTGACGGCGGATCTGTTCCGGTTTGCGCGATAGCGGGTGAAACAGGAACGGTCCGGCGTGGCGCCGTGCCGGCCCGCTCCGCTCCGCTCCGCGCCTTACGCCACCTCCTCGTGCGGCACGCCGGCGGCCGCCGACAGCAACCGCTTCTCCAGCCCGCGCACCCGCGCCGGCGCGATGATCTTGTCGCCGGTCAGGTCGGTCAGGTAGAAGACGTCCACCGCGCGCTCGCCATAGGTCGCGACATGCGCGGAATGGATCGTCACCTTGCTGAGGAACAGCGCATAGGCGAGCTGGTTGAGCAGCGCCGGGCGGTCGCGCGCCGCCACCTCCACCACGGTGAAGCGGTTCGACGCCTTGTTGTCGACCAGCACGCCCGGCTCGATGCGGAAGGCGTCGGCGCGCGCGCGCGGCAGCGGCTTGGCCTGAAGCCGGTCGGTCAGCTTGCCGCGCCCGGCCAGCGCATCCTCGATCGCGGTCTTCAGCCGCATGAGCTGCCCCGGCTCGCCAAAGGGGCGGCCGAGCGGATCCTGCACCAGGAAATTGTCCAGCGCCATGCCGTCGCGCGTGGTGTGGATGCGCGCGTCGATGATGTTGCCGCCCGCGACATGGATCGCGCCGGCGATGCGGCTGAATAGCCCGGGATGGTCGGCGGCATAGACCGTCACCAGCGTCGCACCGCGTTCGGGATAGACCTGCGCGTCGATCGCCAGCGGCACCGCGCCCGCGCCGCTCACGAAGGCGGCGTTGTGCGCCAGCACGTCGGCGGGTTCGGCGATCCAATAGGGTTCGGGCAGGCGGCGGACGTAGTCGGCCAGCGTCGCCGCGTCCCATCCCATCGCGACGCGCAACCCCTCCTGCTTGGCGACGACACGTTCGCCGCGCCCCTTCTGCTTGTGCCCCAGCCGCAGCACTTCCTCCGCGCGGTCGTACAGGTCGCCGAGCAACTGCCCCTTCCAGCCGTTCCACGTCCCCGGCCCCACCGCGCGGATGTCGACCACGGTCAGCACCAGCAGCAGCCGCAGCCGCTCCGGGCTCTGCACCACGTCGGTGAAGTCGAGGATCGTCTTGAAGTCGGTCAGGTCGCGGCGAAAGGCGGTCGCGCTCATCAGCAGGTGGTGGCGCACCAGCCACGCCACCGTCTCCGTCTCCGCCGGGGTCAGCCCGAAGCGCGGGCACAGGCGCTCCGCCACCTCCGCGCCCAGGATCGAATGGTCGCCGCCGCGCCCCTTGGCGATGTCGTGCAGCAGCACCGCGACGTACAGCACGCGCCGCGACACGATCTGCCCGACGATCTCGCTGGGCAGCGGATGCTCCTCGGCCAGCGCGCCGCGCTCCAGCCGGCTGAGCAGCCCGATCGCGCGGATCGTGTGCTCGTCGACGGTGTAATGATGGTACATGTCGAACTGCATCTGCGCGACGATCCGCGCCCAGTCCGGCACGAAGCGGCCCAGCACGCCGGTTTCGTTCATCCAGCGCAGCGCCAGCTCGGGATCGTTCGCGCCGGCCAGCAGGTCCAGGAAGCGCGCGTTCGTCCATGGATCGCGCCGCACCGCCGCCGCCAGCTTCGCATCGCGCGTCGCGCAGCGCAGCGCCAGCGGATGGATCTCCATCCCCTGCTCCGCGGCCAGCGCGAAGATCTCCACCAGCCGGCGCGGATCGGCCTGGAAGAAGTCGTCGGACGGCAGCGCGATCCGCCCGCGATCGACCGCGAACCCGTCCAGCTTGCGCGGGGTGCGCGCCACCGTCAGCCCCAGCCGCCGCCGGCGCGAGAAGCGCTCGTCCATATGCGCCAGGAACAGCCCGGTCAGCGAACCGACGGTCTTGGCCTGCAGGAAGTAGAATTGCATGAAGCGCTCCACCGCCGGCTTGCCCGGCCGGTCGGCGTAGTTCATCCGCTGCGCGATCTCGCGCTGATAGTCGAAGGTCAGCCGGTCCTCGGCACGACCGGCGATCAGGTGCAGGTGGCAGCGCACCGCCCACAGGAAATTGTCGGCGCGGTGGAACAGCCGGTATTCCGCGCGCGTGAACAGCCCGGCGTCGAACAGCTCCGACGACCGCTGCACGTCATAGGTGTATTTGCCGATCCAGAACAGCGCGTGCAGGTCGCGCAGCCCGCCCTTCCCCTCCTTCACATTGGGTTCGACCACATAGCGCGTGTCGCCCATGCGCACGTGGCGCGCGTTGCGTTCGGCCAGCTTGTCGGCGGCGAACTGCCGCTCGGTGCCGCGCCGCACGTCGTCGCGAAACCGCTGCGACGCCTGCTGGTACAGATCCTCGTCACCCCAGACGTAGCGCCCTTCGAGCAGCGCGGTGCGCACCGTCATGTCGCCCCTCGCCTGGCGCACCATCTCGTCGAGCGAACGGCTGGAATGGCCGATCTTCAGCCCGAGATCCCACAAGGTGTAGAGCATCGATTCGATCGCCTGCTCCGCCCAGGGCGTCTGCTTGCCCGGCGTGAGGAAGCCGATGTCGACGTCGGAGAAGGGCGCCATCTCGCCGCGTCCGTAGCCGCCGACCGCGATCAGCAGCAGCCGCTCGCCCTGCGTGGGGTTGCCGAGCGGGTACAGCCGCTGCGTGGTGAAATCGGCCAGCACGATCAGCAACTGGTCGATCAGATACGCCTGCGCGTTCGCCGCCTCGATCCCGCGCGAGGGGCTGGCGGTCAGCCGCCGCGCGATCTCCGCGCGGCCGGCATCCAGCGCCGCCTTCAGCAACAGGCTGACCTGATGGCGCGTCGCGGCCATATCCGTGCCGTCGACGGCGGCGACCTGTTCGGCGAGCAGGCGGCGATCCACGATCGCGCGGCGATGGGGCAGGTGGTCGAAACGGGCGGTCATGCCAGCGCAGATAGGAGATTGCGGGCGCGGCGTCGCCCCCTAGGATAGCGGCGATGGACGACAGGCAGACGCAGGCCGCGCGCGCGCAGGCGGGATGGGCGGCGTGGCAGCGCGGCGATGCGGCGGCGGCGCGCGACGCGTTCGAGGCGGTGGCGCAGGCCGGCGTGGCGACGCCGCAGCTCTGGCTGCTGCTGGCGCAGGCGCGCGCCGCCACCGGCGCGGACCCCGCCGCGATCGCCGCGGCGCTCGACCGCGTGCTCGCCGCCGAACCGCGCAACCGCCAGGCACTGGTGCTGCGCGGTGACCATGCGGAGGATGACCGCGCCGCCTGCTCCTTCTACGCGCTCGCGCTGGCCGGCGCCACCGACGCGGATCGCCGCCAGCCATTGCTCGCCGGCGCGCAGGCGAAGCTGGACGCCGCCGCCGCGCGCTTCGCGGGGCATCTGCGCGCCTGCGTCGCGGAGGCGGCGGCGGGGGCGCGGTTCGAGGAGGCCGTGGCGCTGGTCACCGGCGAGAAGCAATTGTTCCTGCAGCAGCCGACCAGCTTCTTCTTCCCCGGCCTGCCGCATCGCCAGTTCTTCGATCCGGCGGAATTCGGCTGGGCGGGCGCGCTGGCCGCCGCCGCGCCCGCGATCCGGGCCGAGCTGGACGCGCTGATCGCCAGCGGCGCGGGATCGGCACCCTATGTGCAGGCCGACGCCAGCCGCGCCAGCCGGGGGCACGCGCTGCTGAACGACGCGCGGTGGAGCGCCTTCCACCTGATCGAGAATGGCACGCCGCACGGCCTGAACGCGCCGCGCTGCCCGCGCACGCTCGCGGCGCTCGCCGGCGCGCCGATGCCGCAGATTCCGGGACGCTCGCCGATGGCGCTGTTCTCGATGCTGCGCCCCCGCACGCACATCCCGCCGCATCACGGCATGCTCAACACGCGGCTGATCGTCCACCTGCCGCTGATCGTGCCCGGGCGCTGCCGGCTGCGCGTCGGCAACGAATCGCGTGACGTGCGCGCGGGCGAGCTGATGATCTTCGACGATTCGATCGAGCACGAGGCGTGGAACGACAGCGACGAGGAACGCGTGGTGCTGTTGTTCGAGGTGTGGCGACCGGAGCTGACCGCTGCGGAACGCGCCGGGCTGGTGACGCTGTTCGGCTCGATCGGCATCTATCAGGGCGGGCAGTGACGATCCGCGCCGTGCGCGGCGGGTGTCCGGGATGGACCGGCGCGCGTTAACGGCTTCTTCGCGCCGCCCGTGCATAGCGTCCATGGGCGATGGCGCGGGAAGGGAGTCACGATCAGGTGCTGGGGGGGTTGCAGACCGGGCTCCGCCCACGCGAGGAACGGATCACCGTGCTGATTCCGTCGCGGATGCGGCTGGCGGCCAATTGGGTCGATGTGGTGATCCACAACGTCTCCTCGCGCGGCCTGATGGCCGGGTGCGACGATCCGCCGGCGGTGGGCAGCTATATCGAGATCCGGCGCGGCACGATCGCGATCGTGGGACGCGTGCAGTGGAGCAAGGGACGCTTCTTCGGCATCCGCTCTCAGGACCGGCTGTCGGTGAAGGCGCTGATCGACGAACCGCGACTCGCGCATCGCCCCCCGCGTCGCGAGGGCAACGAGCTGGCCGAGCGGCGCGTCGACCGTGGCCTGGCGCATGAGGCGCAGATGGCGCGGCGGGTCGAGCGTTCGCGCAGCTTCGCCTCCGCCTTTCAGTTCGTGATGATCCTGCTGGCCGGCGCGGCGATGGCCGGCGTCGCGGCGCACAGCATTTACGGCATATTGTCGAAGCCGGCGGCGCAACTCCAGGCGGCGCTGGGCAACGGACACTGACGCCCCCCGCCCCCCGGCCGCCCCGCCAGCTCCGGCGTGACCGCGGCGCGGGGATGTCGACCCGGCGCGCCGCGCCTTATGCCGCTTCGGCGGCGGCCGTCGTCCAGCCCAGATGCGGGATGGTGATGGAACGCTTGCCCGCCATGTCGGTGCGCGTGACGAACAGGTCGCGGCTCTCGATATAGCCGATCAGCCGCTTCACCCGCCCGATCGAACTGGTGCCATAGGTTTGCGCGATCGCGCCGTCGGACGGGCACGGCTCGCCGTCGCGCGCCGCCTTGGCGACCAGCAGGAACGCGCCCAGCATGTCGTCGGGCAACCCCTGCGCCAGCGCCAGCACGCTGGCCCATTCGTCGCTGTGCGGGTCGAAGATGCCGCCGCGCGCGCACGACAGGCGGCGGCTGAACGCCGGCAGGTCCAGCGCCGGCTTCGCGATGCCGGCCATGCGGCAGCGGACCTGGAAATCCTGGAACAGCACCGCCGCCGGCCGCCCCGCGCTTTCCGCATCGGTGACGATCGCGCGCAGCACGTCGGCGTAGACCGCCTCCACTTCGGCGTCGGACCGTTCCGGCAGCGACGGCGCGGGCACGCCGGGCGCGGGCGCGGCGATATCGGCCAGCAGCTCGTCGGCGGGCACGCGGCGCGGGCGCGGATCGAACGTCATCGGCAGCGTCGGCGCGGCGTCGGGCGTCACGTCCAGCAACGCCCGCACGTCGAGCGCGTCGGCCTGCGGCAGCGGCACCAGCCTGGGGCTGCCGCTGCGCGCCTGCGTCTCGACCGTGCCGATCCTGACCGTGATCGGGCGGCGCGACACGGCGGGGCCGAGCGCCATGAAGGTGCCGCGCGCCAGGTCGCGGATCGCCTCCGCCTGGCGCCGCTCCATCCCCAGCAGGTCGGCGGCGCGCGCCATGTCGATGTCGAGGAAGGTGCGCCCCATCAGGAAGTTCGACGCCTCGGCCGCGACGTTCTTGGCCAGCTTCGCCAGCCGCTGCGTCGCGATCACGCCGGCAAGACCGCGCTTGCGCCCGCGGCACATCAGGTTGGTCATCGCCGACAGCGAGGCGCGCCGCACCTCCTCGGCCACCTCGCCGCCGGTGGTCGGCGCGAACAACTGCGCCTCGTCCACCACCACCAGCGCCGGATACCAATGTTCGCGCGGCGCATCGAACAGCGCGTTCAGGAACGCGGCGGCGCAGCGCATCTGCCCCTCCGCCTCCAGCCCCTCCAGCGACAGCACGACGCTGGCGCGATGTTCGCGCAGCCGGGCGGCGATCCGCGCCACCTCGCGCTCGGCATAATCCGCGCCCTCGATCACGACATGGCCGTAGCGTTCCGACAGCGTGACGAAATCGCCCTCCGGGTCGATCACCACCTGCTGCACCTGCCCGGCCGACCGTTCCAGCAGCCGGCGCAGCAGGTGCGACTTTCCCGACCCGGAATTGCCCTGCACGAGCAGGCGGGTGGCGAGCAGTTCCTCGAGGTCCATGGTCACGGGCGCGCCGCGGTCGTCGCTGCCCATGTCTACGCTGACGGTCATGATCGCGCCCCGTTTGGCCGATCAGGGGGCCGGTGAGCAAGCGCTTTGCGCACGCGCCCCGCGCGGCTACAGCGCGCCGGTCACTTCAAGGAACCTCGCATGGCGCAACGCCCGCCGATCGCCGACATCGCCCTGCGGCTGCTGGGCAAGCCGTCGCACTCGCTCGATCCCGAGGAGCGGCGCGTCCTGCACAGCATCGACGCGGGCCTGATCGTCAGCCGCGACGCCGGCGACGAGGCCGACGCGCGCGCCGACTTCGGCGACCGGCTGGCCGACAAGGTCGCCGCGGTCGGCGGATCGTGGGGGTTCATCATCGGCTTCAGCATCGTGCTGATCGGCTGGATGCTGCTCAACAGCGACGTGCTGGCGCATTTCGGGCTGGCGTTCGACCCCTATCCCTATATCTTCCTCAACCTGATGCTCTCGACGCTGGCCGCGATCCAGGCGCCGGTCATCATGATGAGCCAGAACCGCCAGTCGGCGAAGGACCGGCTCGCCGCCAGCCTCGATTATGAAACCAACCTGCGCGCCGAGCTGGAGATCCTGCGGCTGCACGAGAAGCTCGACGGGATGGTCGCCGAACGGCTCGCCGCGCTGGAGGAGAAAATCGACCGCTTGGCGAATGGGGGTGGCGCGGCCTAAAGGCGGAGGATTATCCGTCAGAGGCACGTCATGGCAGGCCATTCCAAGTTCAAGAACATCATGCATCGCAAGGGCGCGCAGGACAAGAAGCGCTCCGGCATGTTCTCCAAGCTCAGCCGCGAGATCACCGTGGCGGCCAAGATGGGGCTGCCCGATCCCGACATGAACCCGCGGCTGCGCGCCGCCGTCAACGCCGCCAAGGCGCAGTCGATGCCCAAGGACAATATCCAGCGCGCGATCGACAAGGCCAGCAAGGGCGATACCGAGAATTACGAGGAGATCCGCTACGAGGGCTTCGGCCCGGCCGGCGTGTCGCTCATCATCGAGGCACTGACCGACAACCGCAACCGCACCGCCACCAACGTGCGCACCGCGGTGTCGAAGAACGGCGGCAATCTGGGCGCGAGCGGATCGGTGAGCCACGGGTTCGACCGCATGGGCCTCATCACCTATCCCGCGAGCGCCGGCGACGCCGAGAAGGTGTTCGAGGCCGCGCTGGAGGCGGGGGCCGAGGACGTGACCTCCACCGAGGAAGGCCATGAGATCTGGACCGCGCAGGGCGACCTGCACGAAGTCGCCAAGGCGCTGGAGCCGGTGCTGGGCGAGGCGGAGGGCGCGAAGCTCGCGTGGCGGCCGCAGACGATGGTGGACGTCGGCGAGGATGACGCGGCGACGCTGTTCAAGCTGATCGACGCGCTGGACGACGACGACGACGTGCAGACGGTGTGGGGCAATTACGAGGTGTCCGACGAGGTGATGGCGAAGCTGGGGTGATGTTCGCGGGCGGCGGGCGTCCTTGCGTGAACCGGTCATGCTGATCCTCGGCCTCGATCCCGGTCTCGGCACCACCGGCTGGGGCGTGATCCGCGCCCAGGGCAATCGCCTGAGCCACGTCGGCAACGGCCAGATCCGCACCGACCCGTCGATGCCGCTCCCGCGCCGCCTCGCCAACCTCTACGCCGCGCTGCTCGACGTGCTGCGCGCCGAACGGCCGGACGAGGCGGCGGTCGAGGAGGTGCTGGGCAACACCAACGCGCAATCGACGCTCAAGCTGGGGCAGGCGCGCGGCGTGGTGCTGCTGGCGGCGAGTGGCGCGGGGCTGACGATCGGCGAATACCATCCCTCCACCGTCAAGAAGGCGGTGGTCGGCACCGGCGGGGCGGAGAAGCGGCAGATCCAGGCGATGATGGCGGTGCTGCTGCCCGGCGCGAAGCTGGCCGGTCCCGACGCCGCCGACGCGCTGGCGGTCGCGATCTGCCACGCGCACCATGTCGCCAGCGCGCAGGGCATGATGCGGCGCGCGCGCGCGGGGGCGTAGCGGCCGTTCGGAAACGAAGGCGCGTTTCGCGGGGGAACGGCGGCCCGGCACCGCCTGCGAAACTCGCTCTTCCGCGAGGTTTCAAACGGACTCTTACAGCGGCGACCGCGCGGCTTGCCGCCGCGTCGGTCGCATAGGATCATTCCGCGCATGCCGAATCGGGGCGGGGGCGGGGAAGCATGATGCGATGGTGGCTCGGGGCCGGGCTGGCGGGACTGGCGGGACTGGCGGGACTGTCCACCCCCGCGGCGGCGGCCGACCGCTATGCGGTGATCGACATGCACTTCCACGCCGACCGCCCCGACGACGAAGGGCCGCCGGGCGGCAAGGCGTGCGCGCCGTATCGCAACTGGGCACCGCGCGACCCGGGGCAGCCGATCGCGCGATATCTCGACTGGTTCACCGGCCATCCGGCCTGCATGACCATCCTGACCGCGCCGACCGACGCCGTTGCGCTGCGCGACCGGCAGCTCGCGATGCTGCGCCGCTACCGGATACTGGCGCTGGCCGGCGGCGCGGCGGCGACGGTCGAGGATTATCGCGCGCACGCGCCGGATCACATCCTGCCCTCCGCCGGGTTCGGCAGCTCCGGAACGTTGCCGTCGATCGACGCGCTGCGCCGGTTGCACGCGGCGGGCCGGCTGGCCGCGCTGAGCGAGATCACCACCCAATATGCCGGCATCGCGCCCGATGATCCGCGGCTGGAGCCTTATTATGCGCTGGCCGAGGAGCTCGACATCCCGGTCGGCCTGCATCTCGGTCCCGGCCCGCCCGGCACCGCCTATTTCGCGACGCCCGGCTACCGCGTGACGGCGGGCGACCCGCTGGCGCTGGAGCCGGTGTTGCGCCGGCACCCGAAGCTGCGCCTCTACGCGATGCACGCCGGCTGGCCGATGGGCGATGCGATGATCGCGATGCTGTTCGCGCACCCGCAGCTCTATGTCGATATCGGCGTGCTCGACTGGGCGTATCCGGAGGCGGACTTCTACGCCTATCTCAAGCGGTTGATCGACGCCGGGATGGAGGAGCGGATCCTGTTCGGCTCCGACAACATGGTGTGGCCGGACGCGATCGCGATCGCGATCGACCGCATCCGCACGGCGCCGTTCCTGGACGACCGGCAACGCCGGCTGATCCTGCACGACAATGCCGCGCGCTTCCTGCGCATCGACGGGTGACGGCGGCGGTGGCGCCCGCCGCCGCCCGTCACCTCACCGCGCGATGCCGCCCGCCGCCAGCACCGCCAGCGTCACCAGGTCGCCCGCCGTCGAGGTCATCGGCGCGATCTGCACCGGCTTCTCCATGCCGACCAGCATCGGCCCGATCATGTCGTCCCCGCCCAATTCGCGCAGCAGCTTGGCGGAGATGTTGGCCGATTGCAGCCCCGGCATCACCAGCACGTTGGCCGGGCCGGACAGGCGCGCGAACGGGAAGTTGCGCAACTGGCGCGGGTTGAGCGCCACGTCGGGCGCCATCTCGCCTTCATATTCGAAGCCGACCTGCCGATTGTCGAGCACCTCCACCGCGCCGCGGATATTGTCGAGCCACTGGCCGGCCGGGTTGCCGAAGGTGGAATAGCTGAGGAAGGCGACGCGCGGTTCCTGCCCCAGCCGCCGCGCGACCGCCGCGGTCTGTTCGGCGATGTCGGCCAGTTCCTCGGCGCTGGGTCGCTCGTTCACCGTCGTGTCGGCGATGAAGACGGTGTGCGACTGGCCGACCAGCACATGGATGCCGAAGGCGGTGCGACCGGGCGCGGGGTCGATCACGCGCTTGATCTCGCGCATCGACTGCGCGAACGGCCGCGTCACGCCGGTGATCATCGCGTCGGCCTCGCCCAGTTGCAGCAGCACCGATCCGAAGATGTTGCGATCCTGGTTGATCATCCGCTCGACCTCGCGGCGCAGGAAGCCGCGGCGCTGGAGGCGCGCGTAGAGGAAGTCGACCATCCGCGGCACCAGCGGCGAGACGCGGCTGTTGTGCAGCTCATATTCCTCGGGATTGGCGATGCCGAGCGCGCGCAGCCGGTCATAGACGTCCTCGCGCCCGACCAGCACCGGCGTGCCATAGCCGCCTTCCTTGAAGGCGATCGCGGCGCGCAGCACCACTTCCTCCTCGCCCTCCGCGAACAGCACGCGCTTCGGGTTCGCCTTCGCGCCCTCATAGGCGAGGCTGAGCACCGAGGTGGTCGGGTTGAGCCGCGCGCGCAACGCATCGGCATAGGCCGCCATGTCGAGGATCGGCTTGGTCGCGACGCCCGAATCCATCGCGGCCTTCGCGACGGCGGCGGGAACGATCTCCATCAGCCGCGGGTCGAACGGCGAGGGGATGATATATTCGGGGCCGAAGCTGTGCTGCACGCCATAGGCGATCGCCACCTCCTCCGGCACGCGCTGGCGCGCCAGTTCGGCGATCGCATTGGCGGCGGCGATCTTCATCGCGTCGTTGATGCCGGTCGCGCGCACGTCCAGCGCGCCGCGGAAGATGAACGGGAAGCAGATCACGTTGTTGACCTGGTTCGGATAATCCGATCGGCCGGTGGCGACGATCGCGTCGGGGCGCGCCGCCTTGGCCAGTTCGGGGCGGATCTCCGGCTCCGGATTGGCCATCGCGAAGATGATCGGCGCGGGGGCCATGTCGACCACCATCTCCGGCTTCAGCGCGCCGGCCGCCGACAGGCCCAGGAACACGTCGGCACCGTGCAGCGCCTCGGTCAGCGTGCGGCGGTCGGTCTGCGCGGCATGCGCGGACTGCCACTGGTTCACGCCGTCGCGGCCCTGGTAGATCACGCCGGTGCGGTCGCAGATCAGCACATTGTCGTGCCGCACGCCCATCGCCTTGATGAGTTCGGTGCACGCGATCGCCGCCGCGCCCGCGCCGTTCACGACGACCTTGATCTCCGACAGCTTGCGTCCCGTCAGCAGGCAGGCGTTGATGACGCCGGCGGCGCAGATGATCGCGGTGCCATGCTGGTCGTCATGGAAGACCGGGATGTTCATCCGCTCGCGCAGCGTCTGCTCGATGATGAAGCATTCCGGCGCCTTGATGTCTTCCAGGTTGATGCCGCCGAACGTCGGCTCCATCAGCTCGATCGCGTCGATGATCCGGTCGACGTCCTCGGTCTTCAGCTCGATGTCGATCGAA
Organism: Sphingomonas taxi; assembly: GCA_003243195.1. GTDB lineage: Bacteria > Pseudomonadota > Alphaproteobacteria > Sphingomonadales > Sphingomonadaceae > Sphingomonas > Sphingomonas taxi_B. Next base: position 361,281 of record QFQI01000001.1, read on the forward strand.
TCGACGTCGGCGAAGCGCTTGAACAGCACCGCCTTGCCTTCCATCACCGGCTTGCTCGCCAGCGCGCCGAGATTGCCCATGCCCAGGATCGCGGTGCCGTTGGAGATCACCGCGACCAGATTGCCCTTGGCGGTATAGTCATAGGCGGTGGCGGAATCGTCGGCGATCGCCTGCACCGGGATCGCGACCCCCGGCGAATAGGCGAGCGCCAGGTCGCGCTGCGACGCCATCGGCTTGGACGGGACGATCTCGATCTTGCCGGGGCGACCCTCCGAGTGAAACAATAATGCTTCGCGCTCGAACTGGACGTTGCGCTCGTCGGGCTGGGTGCGATCGTCGGTCATGTCGCAGCCCTTACGGAAACCGCGCGCAAATGGAAATGGGCGCTATCGTTGCTCCAGCGCCAACAGATGTTGCTTGGCGGGCAGCCCGCCGGCGAAGCCGGTCAGCGCCCCGGACCGCCCGATCACGCGGTGGCACGGCGTGACGATCGAGATCGGGTTGCGCCCGTTCGCCGCGCCCACCGCGCGCACCGCGGCGGGGCGGCCGATCGCCTGCGCGATGTCGGCATAGCTGCGCGTCTCGCCATATGGGATCGCATCCAGCGCGCGCCACACCGCGCGCTGGAAATCGGTGCCGCGCGGGGCGAGCGGCAGGTCGAAGGCGGTGCGCGTGCCGGCGAAATATTCGCGCACCTGCCGCGCGGCGGCGACCAGCACCGGATGATCCGCGCCGTCCCGCATCGCCCCCAGCCGCACCCGCGCGGGGGGATCGTCGGGCCACAGGATCGCGACCAGCGCGTGGTCGTCGGCGACCAGCGTCAGGTCGCCGAGCGGGGAGGACAGGGTCGTGCGATACAGCATGGCCCGGCTTCTACCGCGCCCGCGCGGCCCGCGCATCCCGCGGCTTGCGGTCAAACTGTCGGGTGGTCTTCACCGGCACCCGGCGCTATGTTCGCGCGATGAAGCACGAGCCCGGCATTTTCGAGCAACCCGATCCCGACGCGATCGCGGCGGCGGATGCGCGGGCCGAGGCCGATATCCGCGCGGGCCGCGTTCATTCGCACGCGATCGTCGGCGAATGGCTGATGACCTGGGGAAAACCCGGTCGCCTGCCGTTCAGGGAGTGGCTCGCGCAACGGAATGGCTGAGGTCGTCTGGACCGATCAGGCGATCGAACAACTCGACCTGATCGTCGCCTATGTCGAACTGTTCGATGGGTTAGCGGCGGAGCGGCTCCGCACGCGACTTTTCGACGTCGGCAGCAGCCTGTGCGATTTCCCCCATCGCGGCCGCCCGGTCGGCGATGGACGCCGCGAGCTGGTGACGGTCCCGCCCTATGTGCTGCGCTACCGTACCGAGGGCGATCTTGTATTCATCATCGGTGTCCGCCACGGCGCGCGCCGCCCGGACTGATCCCGCATGACCGACGCCCCCGCCCCCACGCCGATGATGGCGCAATATCTGGCGTTGAAGGCCGAGGCCGACGATTGCCTGCTGTTCTATCGCATGGGCGATTTCTTCGAGCTGTTCTTCGACGACGCACGCACCGCCGCGCAGGTGCTGGACATCGCGCTGACCGCGCGCGGCGAGCATGCCGGAGCGAAGGTGCCGATGTGCGGCGTGCCGGTCCACGCCGCCACCGCCTATCTGCAACGCCTCATCAAGGCCGGGCACCGCGTCGCGATCGCCGAGCAGACCGAATCGCCCGAGGCCGCCCGCCGCGCGCGCGGGTCCAAGGCGCTGGTCAATCGCGCGATCGTGCGCGTCGTCACCGCCGGCACGCTGACCGAGGAGACCTTGCTCGACGCGCGCACCGCCAACTGGTGCGTCGCGGTCGGCGAGACCGCCGGCGGCGAGATGGCGGTGGCGGCCGCCGACGTCTCCACGGGCCGTTTCGAGGTGATCGCCTGCGACCGCGCGAGCGTGGCAGCGGAGCTGGCGCGGCTCGGCGCGGCGGAGGTGGTCGCCGCGGAGGGCAGCGCGGTCGCGGCGACGGTCTGGCGACCGCGCGCCGAGTTCGACAGCGCGCGCGCCGAGGAGCGGCTGAAGCGGCTGTTCGCGGTCGCGACGCTCGACGGCTTCGGCCAGTTCGGGCGTGCCGGGCTGGCGGCGGCGGGCGGGCTGGTCGCGTATCTCGACCATACCGCCAAGGGCCAGCTACCGTTCCTGCGCCCGCCCGTGCTGGCGGCGGCGCGCGACACGATGGCGATCGACGCGGCGACGCGCGAGAGCCTGGAGCTGACCTGCACCGCCGCCGGACAGCGCAAGGGCAGCCTGCTGGATGCGATCGACCGCACCGTCACCGGCGCGGGCGCGCGGCTGCTGGGCGCGGATCTGGGCGCGCCGCTGATGGACCGCGCGGCGATCGAGGCGCGGCTGGACCTGGTGCAATTGTTCCACGACGATGCGCCGCTGCGCGAGCGGATCCGCGCCGCGCTGCGCGCGCTCCCCGACATCGGGCGCGCGCTGGGCCGGCTGGCGGCGGGGCGCGGTTCGCCGCGCGATCTGGGGCAGTTGCGCGACGGGCTGGACGGCGCATGGGCGATCGGGGAGCGGCTCGCCAGGCTGGAGGACGCGCCCGCGCTGCTGGGCGAGATCGCGCCGCGCCTGCGCGGTCACGGCCAGCTCATCGACCTGCTCCGGCGCGCGCTGGTCCCCTCCCCGCCGATCGACGCGGGCGACGGCGGGTATATCGCCGCCGGCTACGATCCGGCGCTGGACGCGTTGCGCGACACCGGCAGCGGCGGGCGCCGCGCGATCGCCGCGCTGGAGGCGGGCTTCCGCGCCAAGACCGGCATCGCCACGCTCAAGATCCGCCACAATGGCGTGCTCGGCTATCATATCGAGGTGCCGGCGCGCGCCGCCGATCCGCTGATGGCGGCCGATTCGGGGTTCACGCACCGCCAGACGCTGGCCGGGGTGGTGCGCTTCAACGCCCCCGAACTGCACGAGGTCGCCGCCAGCGTGACGCAGGCCGGCGCGCACGCGCTGGCGGCGGAGGCGGCGCATCTGGAGGAGCTGACCGCCACCGCGCTGGCCGGGCGCGAGGGCGTGGCCGCCACCGCCGACGCGCTCGCGCGGCTCGATGTCGCCGCCGCGCTCGCCGAACGCGCGGCCGAGGGCAACTGGACCCGTCCCGCCTTCGCCGACCACGCCTGTTTCGAGGTGAGCGGCGGACGGCACCCGGTGGTGGAGGCGGCGCTGTCGCGGAGCGGCGACCGCTTCGTCGCCAACGACTGCATGCTGGGGGAGACGTCGCGGCTGTGGCTGGTGACCGGCCCCAACATGGGCGGCAAGTCGACCTTCCTGCGCCAGAACGCGCTGATCGCGGTGCTGGCGCAGGCCGGGGCGTATGTGCCCGCGACCACGGCACGGCTCGGGCTGGTCGACCGGCTGTTCAGCCGTGTCGGCGCGTCGGACAATCTGGCGCGCGGCCGCTCGACCTTCATGGTCGAGATGGTGGAAACCGCCGCGATCCTCGCGCAAGCCACCGATCGCAGCTTCGTGATCCTCGACGAAGTGGGACGCGGCACCTCCACCTACGACGGGCTGGCGATCGCCTGGGCGGTGGTGGAGGCGATCCATGAGGACAATCGCTGCCGCTGCCTGTTCGCGACCCATTATCACGAGCTGACGCGGCTGGCGGAGCGCTGCGACGCGCTGTCGCTCCACCACGTCCGCGCGCGCGAGTGGAAGGGCGAGCTGGTGCTGCTCCACGAACTGGCGGACGGCCCGGCGGACCGCAGCTATGGCCTGGCGGTGGCGCGGCTGGCGGGCATGCCGCCGGCGACCGTGGCGCGCGCGAAGGCGGTACTGGCGAAACTGGAGGCGGGCCGCGCGAAGACCGGCGGGCTGGCGGCGGGGCTCGACGACCTCCCGCTGTTCGCCGCCGCCGCGCAGGTGCACGAGGAGCAATGCGACGCGATCCGCGGCGCCGTGGAGGCGCTGGACGTCGACGCGCTCACCCCGCGCGAGGCACTGGACACGCTCTACCGGCTGAAGGCGCTGGCGCGGGAAGGATAGTCCGCCCCGCCCCGGACGGATGTCGCGGCGGACGGCGACGGGATCGCCCCCCGACCGGCGCTGCATGTCGCGCTGCGCCGAACGACATCGGCGCGACGGTCGCCCCGACCATCACGATCATCGCGGCGGCCGTCCGGAACGTCGCGCGATCCGTGGGCGCCGCCGGCACCGCATCTCCCGCCGCGCGGAAAACGCGCCGCGGCGCGTTTCCGGGCAAGCTGTCGGAGTCGGTTTGAAAACTCGCGGAAAGAGCGAGTTTTACGGGCGGTGCCGGCCCGCCGCGAAACGCGTGTCAGCGCGTTTGCAGACAGCCGCTCAGATCATCCCCAGCGCCTGGAGATAGACCTCGAGAATGGCCTCTTCCTCCTGATATTCTTCCTTCTTCTTCTTGCGGATCTGGAGGATCTTGCGGATCGCCTTGCCGTCGTATCCGCGACTCTTCGCCTCGGCCATCACGTCCTTGATATCGTCGGCGATGCCCTTCTTCTCTTCCTCCAGGCGCTCCATCCGCTCGATCAGCAGCCGCAGCTCGTCCGCCGCGACCTGCCCGCCACCCATGCCTTCGCCACGCTCTTCCGCCATGTGTCTCTTTCCGAATTGATCGACGCCGCCCGCAGCGCCGACGAATCGCGCAGCGCTGGGGACGACGCAGGTGATACCCTGTGGGTGCGGCGGCGCGTCTATCGCCCCGGGCGGCGCGGCTCAAGCCTGCCGCGTTCAGGCGTTCTTCTTCACGCTCTCCGCCATGCGCGCCAGTTGTTCGGGCGTGGCGTCGCCCTGGTGCTGCGCCTTCCACTGCGCATAGGGCATGCCGTACACCGCCTCGCGCGCGTCGTCGCGCGACAGGCCGCCCGCCTCGCCCACCCAGTCCGACAGGCAGTTGCGGCAGAAGCCCGCCAGCCCCATCAGGTCGACGTTCTGCGCGTCGCTGCGATGGCGCAGGTGACGCACCAGCCGCCGGAACGCCGCCGCGGCGGCCGCATCGTCGATGGTGTCGAGCCGGTCCATGCTGTCTCCGTGATTTGATCCTGTCGCGTTACCCGCTAAGGCCGGCGCGGCAAAGCAGGAAGGCGCATGACCCTGAATCCGAATCAGATCGCTCCACGTTCGCGCAAGGTCCGCGTGCTGGCCACGCTGGGACCGGCCAGCGACACGGTCGACATGATCGCGACGCTGTTCCAGGCCGGCGCGGACGCGTTCCGCATCAACATGAGCCACGGCGACCAGCAGGCGAAGGCGGGGATCATCACCGCGATCCGGTCGCTGGAGGAGCGCTTCCGACGGCCCACGACGATCCTGGCCGACCTGCAGGGGCCGAAGCTGCGCGTCGGCAAGTTCGATGGCGGGCGGGTGACGCTGGAGCATGGCAGCACCTTCGTGTTCGACCACGATCCGACGCCCGGCGACGCGACGCGCGTGCGCCTGCCGCACCGCGAGATCTTCGCCGCGATCGAGCGCGGCGCGCGGCTGCTGCTCGACGACGGCAAGCTGGTGCTGCGCGTCACCGATCATGACGCGGACCGGATCGTGACCCGTGTCGAGGTCGGCGGCCCGCTGTCCGACAACAAGGGGTTGAACGTCCCCGACGTCGTGATCCCGATGGCGGCGCTGACCGAGAAGGATCGCTCCGACCTCGCCTTCGCGATCGACCAGGGCGTCGACTGGATCGCGCTGTCGTTCGTGCAGCGTCCCGAGGACCTGTGGGAAGCGCGCAAGCTGATCGGCGGCAAGGCCGCGCTGCTGGCCAAGATCGAGAAGCCGGCGGCGATCGAGCGGCTGGAGGAGATCGTCGAGGCGTGCGACGGCGTGATGGTGGCGCGCGGCGACCTGGGCGTCGAACTGCCGCCGCAATCGGTGCCGCCGCTCCAGAAGCGCATCGTCGAGACCGCGCGGCGCATGGGCCGCCCGGTGGTGGTGGCGACGCAGATGCTGGAATCGATGATCCAGAGCCCCTCCCCGACCCGCGCCGAGGTGTCGGACGTCGCCACCGCCATCTACGACGGCGCGGACGCGATCATGCTGTCGGCGGAAAGCGCGGCGGGCGCCTGGCCGGTCGAATCGGTGGCGATGATGAACGCGATCGGCGACGCGGTGGAGCGCGACCCGATGCACGGCGACCGCATCCACTTCACGGTGACGCGCCCCGATCCCACCACCGCCGACGCGCTGGCCGAGGCGGCGAAGAACATCACCGACACCGTCTCGGCCGCCGCGATCATCTGCTTCACCATGTCGGGATCGACCGCGCGGCGCATCGCGCGCGAGCGGCCGTCGGTGCCGATCCTGGTGCTGACGCCCAGCACCGAGACCGCGCGGCGGCTGGGGCTGCTCTGGGGCACGCACAACGTCATCACCCGCGACGTCGAATCGTTCGAGGAGATGGTCGCCAAGGCCAAGCGCATCGCGCTGCGCCAGGGCGTGGCGAAGGCCGGCGACCGGGTGATCGTGATGGCCGGCGTTCCGTTCCGCACGCCGGGGTCCACCAACGTGCTGCACGTCGTGCAGATCATCGGCGACGAGTTGAAGAACTACCGCGCGCCCGGAGCGCTCTGAGCGGCGGTCCCGAACGGCGCCGCAGGCGCGCTGGCGATGTCCGCCCGGCACCGGCCTCGTCGTGCGGTGTCGCGACTGAGGCTGTGCTCCGCGATGCGGCGGCTGTAAGAAAAAGCAGCCGCCGCGGCGCCTTTCGTCCTATCCTATGTTGGCGAATTTTGCCATCGAGCGCCCCGGGGAAAGAGGCACGGGGTGGGGGACAGATGCCGCTACAGCGACACAATGCGCTTCGACAGGAACTGGAGACGGCGCGGCGGGTGAGGCGCGGCATGACCGATGTCACGACGCTGCACACGCTGCACCATTATATCAGCGAACTGGAGGAGGAACTGCGCCGCAGCCAGCGCAGCATCATGCCCGGCGCTCCGCTGAACGGCTGAGGTGTCGGCACCAACCGGCGCGCGACGCGACTCGCTCCTCAGGGGGGAAAGGGGCGACGGAACCCCGCTCCGCGACGCACCGGATGGTCAGGTGGCGCGGATGTCGGCGCTGAGCGGCGGGGTCTGCTGGTGCTGCACGACCTTCCAGACGTCATGTTCCAGCCGGCGATAGGTCGAGGTGCAATGCGCGACATAGCGTTCGTCGCCTCTCGACGCCTCCGCGCGGTAGCCGACGACGATCAGCCCCTCCTGCGGGCGCACGATCCGTCGTTCGTCCAGGTGCACCTGATCCCAGCGCGGTGTGTCGCTGACCGCGGCGACCGCCGCCGCGCCTTCCAGCACATAGGGGGGCCGCGGCACGACCATCAGCGCGGCCTCGTCGATCGATTCGCGGTAATGCCGCGCATCGCCGGTCCACAGGCTTTCCTCGAACGCCCAGACGCGATCGTCTTCCATGCTGCGACTCCCGTGATGATCCGGGGTGGATACGCGGCGCGGCGGACGAACGTTCCGCCGTTCAGCCCGGCACTGCCGCGAGCAGGTCGGCCGCCACCAACTCGGCACGCAGCGTCGCGGCGTCGCGGAAGTGATGCGAGCGGATGCCCAGCGCGCGCGCGCCGGCGATGTTGGCCTCATTGTCGTCGATGAAGAACGCCGCCTCGGCAGGCAGGCCGAATCGGCGCAGCGCGAGCCGGTAGATCGCCGGATCGGGCTTCACCAGCCGCTCGTCGCCGGACACCACGATGTCGCGGAACCGATCGAAGACGTGCGCCTCGCGCGCGCGGAACGGCGGGAAGAATTCGCCGGAGAAGTTGGTGATCGCGAACAGCGGCACGCCCGCGCCGTGCAGTTCGTCGACGATCGCCATCATCCCCGGGATCGCCCCCGGGATCTGTTCGCAAAAGCGCGGCCCCCACAGCGCGATCATCGCGGCATGCTGCGGAAAGCGCGCGGCCAGCTCCGCGCTGGTCTCCGCGAAGGGGCGACCGGCGTCGTGCTGGAAATGCCACTCGCGCGTGGCGACGTCGTTCAGGAACGCGTCGAGCGCCCGTTCGTCATCGAACAGGCGCTCGTACAGGACGCGCGGGTCCCAGTCGTACAGGACGTGTCCGACGTCGAAGATCACCGACGTCGGGCGCACCGCCCCGCTCAAGGCGTTGCTCAGCCCTGACGGGCCTTGAAGCGGCGATTCGTCTTGTTGATGACATAGGTGCGACCGCGGCGACGGATGACGCGATTGTCGCGATGACGGTCCTTGAGCGACTTCAGGCTGTTGCGGATCTTCATGGCTTGCGCTTCTTCGAAAACGGGAAAGCGCGCCGCCTAGAGAGCGGGGGCGCGAAAGTCAACCGAGCGGGAGCTTGCGGCGCGCCCACGCGTTGCTATGGCGAAACGATCTTCATGGGGGTTTCGTTCATGCGTCGCGCCGTTCTCATTCTCCTGGCCGTCGCGCCGCTCGCGGCGTGCGCCACCGGGCCGCAGCGTTTTCCGGTGCAGGCGACGCGCTTCCACTATGACGCGGTGGCGCAGCGCGGCACGATCGCGGTGGAGCCGCTGCCCGGGCCGTCGTCCGCCAGCCTGGAATACAAGACCTACGCCGCCGCCGTGCAGGCCGAGCTGCTGCGCAACGGCTTCACCAGCCCCGCGCCCGGCGCGAAGCCCGAATTCATCGCCACCGTCGGCTTCACGCGCGCCGATCGCGAACTGCCGCGGCGTCGCTCGCCGGTGCAGATCGGACTGGGCGGCGGCGGCTATTCCGGCGGGTGGCGCGGCGGCACCGGGCTGGGCGGCGGCGTCAGCTTCCCGCTGGGCGGCGGCGGGGCCAGCACCGGGGTCGTCACCGAACTGGCGGTGCGCATCCGTCACGGCGCCGATGCGATCTGGGAGGGTCAGGCGCAGTCGCTGACCGACACCACCGCGCCCGATGCGGACGCCGCATCGGTCGCCGCGCGGCTGGCGGCGGCGCTGTTCAAGGAATTCCCCGGCGATTCGGGCCGGACCGTCGAGGTAAAATGACCATCGCCATCAACGCCGCCTTCGATGGCGGCAACATCCGCGTGGTCGCGATCGACGGAGAAGGCGACGACTGGCGTTGCGACCTGGAGATCGTGCGCGATCACCAGTCGGACTTCTTCCAGTGGTTCTATTTCCGCGCCGCCGGGCTGCGCGGCAGGCGCGTCACGTTCCGCATCCTGAACGCGGGCGAATCGGCCTATCCGTTCGGCTGGCCGGGCTATCGCACCCGCGCCTCGACCGATCTGGACGCGTGGCGGATGATCGAGACCCGCTATGACGGCGGCGTGCTGGCGTTCGACTGGACGGGCGAGCACGACCTGGCGTGGTTCGCCTATTTCGCGCCCTATACGATGGAGATGCATGCACGGCTGGTGGCGCGGATCGCCGCGCACCCCGGCGTCACGCACCGCGAGCTGGGCACCACGCTGGACGGACAGGCGATCGACTATTTCCGCGTCGGCACGGGCGCGAAACAGGTGTGGCTCTACGCGCGCCAGCACCCCGGCGAATCGATGGCCGAATGGTGGATGGACGGCGCGCTCGACTGGCTGACCAGCGCCGCCGCCGCGCCGCTGCTGGCGGCGGCGACCGTGCATGTCGTGCCCAACATGAACCCGGACGGCACGCGCCGCGGGCATCTGCGCACCAACGCGGCCGGCGTGAACCTGAACCGCGAATGGCACGCCCCCTCGCCCGAGCGCAGTCCCGAGGTGCTGTGCGTGCTGCGCGAGATGGATGCGACCGGCGTCACCTTCGCGATCGACGTGCATGGTGACGAGGCGATCCCCGCCAATTTCATCGCCGGGTTCGAGGGGATCCCGTCATGGACCGACCCGCATGGCGAGAAGTTCTACGACTTCGGCCGGCGGCTGGCGGCGCATTCGCCCGATTTCCAGACCGAGCTGGGCTATGATCGCTCGGCGCCCGGCAAGGCCAACCTGTCGATGTCCACCAACCAGCTTGCCGAGCGGTTCGGCGCGGTGTCGGTGACGCTGGAGATGCCGTTCAAGGATCACGACCCGAACCCCGATGCGGCGTTCGGCTGGAGCCCCGAGCGGTCAAAGGCGCTGGGCGTCGCCTGTCTCGAGGTGCTCGCCGGGATGATCGCGGAGCTGTGAGGCGACCGGCCGGTCCTCATTCAGGCTCGGGCGCCCCGGTGCGCGCGGCATAGATCGTCAACCGCTTCAGCAGCTCCGCCTCCGCTGCCGCGCGGCCCGCCCCCGACCGCGCGCGCATCGCCGTCGGCACCGGCCGCGCATCCTCGCGCAGCAGCAGCAGGCGCAGCATCGCGTCGGAAAAGCGCCGGCGATGCCCCACCACCTCGCCCTTGTAGACGATCGGCTCCAGCCATCCCTCCACCGCCCGGGTATAGGCGGCGCGCTCCAGCGCCGGCACGCAATAGGCCAGCGCCGCATCCCACGCCGCGCCGAAATCCGGGATGCGCTTCTTCACGCGATAGGCCGATGTCGAACTCAGCCCGACATGGGCGCAGGCCGATCGCACGCACGCCGTTTCACGCAGCACGCGCAGGAACGCGACCTGCCGCGCCGGCGTCCATCCGTCATGACGATGCCGGAACGCCGTCACTTCACTGCTGCTGCCCATTCCCGATCTCCCACACCGACCGCGCGGGAAATAGCGCAGCGCCGTGCTTGTAGGACAGCACGAACCCGCCCGCCTTTGCGGCGTGTCGGAGGGATGACCGGTTTCGCCCATCTCCGGACACTCGCCGTTCGATGGTTCGGTGGGTCTCGGCGGCGGACGGGCTGCTCATCCCTCGTGCCGGGTACTGGAACTAGCTTGATCTTCGTTGACCGGCGAGTGTCGGCTACATAATCCGATCCCGATGGGTGCACATCTTTCCAGCTATGCGTTCCTCGCACTTACCGCTTGCATAGGGTGCGCGCCGGCACCTGAGCCAGATATCTATCAGGTGGGATACGGCCCAACACAGTATCTGCCTCTGTCGGGAGGGTACGCGCGGGACTATATAGACGAGGACGTCCGCAGGGTTCCGGCTGCGATCCGTCGTTGCGGAGCGCGGTTCCTCGCCTTCAACGGCGAAATCACCGACGGCGGGGAAGAAGCCTACTTCGCGGTGACAAAGTCGGGCAGCGTCGGATGCGTGAAACGCGCGCTGCCGCAGGGTACGGTTGAACCCGCACCATCGGTGATCGTCGACCTGCTTCGGAAGAAGCGGAGCAACTAGAAAAACGTCCGCTTTCCACCAAGTACCGTCATTCCCGCGCGGGCGGGAATCCAGAACCTCCGACCTTCCGGCTCCATCGACGGACCTGCGTCTGGATTCTCCCCTGCGCGGGAATGACGAAGCGCCCCCCCCTTTCGCACCCGCGGTACGGCTGCTATCGCCCGCGGCGACCGAGAGTTTCGCTCCCGTCGATGCAGGCGATGCCACGAGCATGCCGCCGCGCGCGACGGCCCCGTGAAGAAGGATCACGCCCATGACGGCCATCGGCCAGGACACGTTGAACGCCCGCCAGACGCTTCAGGCCGGCGGCAGGTCCTATGACTATTTCTCGCTGAAGACCGCCGAGGAGCGGTTCGGCGACATCAGCCGCCTGCCCTTCTCGATGAAGGTGCTTTTGGAGAACATGCTGCGTTTCGAGGACGGCGTGACCGTGACCGAGGCGGACGTGAAGGCGATCGTCGACTGGCAGCAGGAGCGCCGTTCGGACCGCGAGATCCAGTATCGCCCCGCGCGCGTGCTGATGCAGGATTTCACCGGCGTGCCGTGCGTGGTCGATCTCGCCGCGATGCGCGACGCGATCACCAAGCTGGGCGGCGACGCGGCCAAGATCAATCCGCAGGTGCCGGTGCACCTCGTCATCGACCATTCGGTGATGGTCGACGAATTCGGCACGCCCAAGGCGTTCGAGGATAACGTCGACCTGGAATATGCCCGCAATTCCGAGCGTTACGAGTTCCTGAAATGGGGATCGAAGGCGCTGGACAATTTCAAGGTGGTGCCGCCGGGCACCGGCATCTGCCACCAGGTGAACCTGGAATATATCGGCCATGCGGTATGGTCGTCGCCGGAAACCGGCGCCCATGCGAAGGGCGGCGCGACGATCGCCTATCCGGATACGCTGGTCGGCACCGACAGCCACACGACGATGATCAACGGGCTGGGCGTGCTCGGCTGGGGCGTCGGCGGGATCGAGGCGGAGGCCGCGATGCTGGGGCAGCCGGTGTCGATGCTGATCCCCGAGGTGGTCGGCTTCAAGCTGACCGGGTCGCTGCGCGAGGGCATCACCGCGACCGACCTGGTGCTGACCGTGACGCAGATGCTGCGCGCCAAGGGCGTGGTCGGGCGGTTCGTCGAATTCTATGGCCCGGGCCTCGACCAGATGACGCTGGCGGACCGCGCGACGATCGCCAACATGGCGCCGGAATATGGCGCGACGTGCGGCTTCTTCCCGGTCGATGACAAGACGCTGGACTATATGCGCCTGACCGGCCGCCCGGACGAGGTGGTCGCGCTGACCGAAGCCTATGCCAAGGCGCAGGGCATGTGGCGCCATGCCGATGCGGTGGACCCGGTGTTCACCGACACGCTGGAGCTGGACATGGGCACGGTGGTGCCGTCGCTCGCCGGGCCGAAGCGCCCGCAGGACAAGGTCAGCCTCGACACCGTGGACGAGGTGTTCAACGGCGACCTGTTCAAGATCTACCACAAGGAGCAGCCGGAGCGCGTGGCGGTGGACGAGCGCGGGCACGACATCGGTGACGGCGATGTCGTGATCGCGGCGATCACCAGCTGCACCAACACGTCCAACCCGTCGGTGCTGGTCGCCGCCGGCCTGGTCGCGCGCAAGGCCAATGCGCTGGGGCTGAAGCCCAAGCCGTGGGTCAAGACCTCGCTGGCGCCGGGATCGCAGGTGGTCACCGACTATCTCGACAAGGCCGGGCTGTCGCAGGATCTCGACGCGATCGGCTTCAACCTGGTCGGCTATGGCTGCACCACCTGCATCGGCAATTCCGGCCCGCTGGCCGCGCCGATCAGCAAGGCGATCAACGAGAATGATCTGGTCGCGGCGTCGGTGCTGTCGGGCAACCGCAATTTCGAAGGCCGCGTGTCGCCCGACGTGCGCGCCAACTTCCTCGCCTCGCCGCCGCTGGTGGTCGCCTATGCGCTGAAGGGCACCGTCACCACCGACATGAACGATACGCCGATCGGCCAGGGTACCGACGGTTCGGACGTGTACCTGCGCGACATCTGGCCGACCAATCAGGAAGTCACCGACCTGATGACCGCCAACATCGACGACGGCATGTTCCGCGCCCGCTACGGCAACGTCTATGCCGGTGACGCCAAGTGGCAGGCGATCGACGTGACCGGATCGGACACCTACCAGTGGCGCGCCGGATCGACCTATGTCGCCAACCCGCCGTATTTCGAGGGGCTGGAGATGACCCCGGCGCCGGTGACCGACATCATCGAGGCCAAGCCGCTGGCGATCCTGGGCGATTCGATCACCACCGACCACATCTCGCCGGCCGGCAGCATCAAGGCCGACAGCCCGGCGGGCAAGTGGTTGCAGGAGCATCAGGTCAGCCGCGGCGACTTCAACAGCTATGGCGCGCGGCGCGGGCATCACGAGGTGATGATGCGCGGCACGTTCGCCAACATCCGCATCCGCAACGAGATGGTGCCCGGCGTCGAGGGCGGCATGAGCCGCTACAACGGCGAGGTGATGCCGATCTATGACGCCGCGATGCGCCACAAGGCGGACGGCACCCCGCTCGTCATCGTCGCGGGCAAGGAATATGGCACCGGATCGTCGCGCGACTGGGCGGCGAAGGGCACCAACCTGCTGGGCGTGCGCGCGGTCATCACCGAGAGCTTCGAGCGGATCCACCGCTCCAACCTGGTCGGGATGGGCGTGCTGCCGCTCCAGTTCGCCGAAGGGGTAACGCGCGAGACGCTGGGGCTGACCGGCGACGAGACGTTCACGATCGAGAATGTCGCCGCGCTGCGTCCGCGTCAGGACGTCACCGTGACGCTGAAGCGCGCGGACGGCACGAGCGAGACGTTCCAGACGCGCTGCCGGATCGATACGGTCAACGAGCTGGAGTATTTTCTGAACGGCGGCATCCTGCAGTACGTGCTGCGCAACCTCGCGGCGTAAGCACGCGCGGTCCGTCAGGAGTGTTTGGGAAGGGAGGGCCGCTGGTCCTCCCTTTTCGCGTGGGGGGTGGTGAGTTGAGCGACGAATACGTGTACGACGAGGCGACCGGCGAATGGGTGCCGGCGGGTGAGGCCAGCGCGGCGGCGCCGGCGGCGGAGGGTGTCGAGGTGCGCGATGCCGTCGGCAATGTGCTGGCCGATGGCGACGCGGTGACGCTGATCAAGGATCTGAAGGTGAAGGGCACCAGCCAGACGCTGAAGCGCGGCACCGCGATCCGGTCGATCCGGCTGACCGGCGATCCGCAGGAGATCGACTGCCGCTTCGACGGGATCAAGGGGCTGGTGCTGCGCGCGGAGTTCGTGAGGAAGCGGTGAGGCCTGCCCCCGGTCATGCCCGCGGGGGCGGGCATGACCGGGCGGCGGTTTACGCCACCACGGCGCGCTTCCTTCCCCATGCGAAATACAGCACCAGCCCGGCGACGTTCCACAGCGCGAAGTAGAGCTGCGTCTTCTGCGGCAGGCTGAAGAACAGATAGACGCAGCCGATCACGCCGAGCGCCCCGACCACCGGCGCCAGCGGCGCGCGAAACGTCCGCTCCGCCTCGGGCGCGCGCACCCGCATCACCATCATGCACACGCACACCGCGACGAACGCGGCGAGCGTGCCGGCGTTGGCGAGCGCGGCGATGGCGTCGATCGGCATCACCCCGGCGATCACCGCGACCAGCGCGGCGGTGATGAGCGTGATCCGCACCGGCGCGCCGCGCCGCGACACCGCCGCGAGCGATTCCGGGAGCAGCCCGTCGCGCGCCATCACGAAGAAGATCCGGCTCTGCCCGAACAGGAAGCCGAGCAGCACCGTGGGCAGCGCGATCACCGCGCTGGCCGCCAGGAAGGTCGCGAAGCCGGGGCGGCCAATATCGCGCAGGATCAGCGCCAGCGGCTCGGGCGAACCGGCGAAGCGCGTGTAGGCCAGCGCGCCGACCGCGGCGATCGCGACCCCGACGTAGATCACGATGCACCCCAGCATCGACCCGACGATGCCGATCGACAGGTCGCGCTTCGGGTTCTTCGTCTCCTCCGCCGCGGTCGAGATCGCGTCGAAACCGTAGAAGGCGAAGAAGATGATCGCCGCCGCCGCCATCACCCCGCGCTCCTTGCCGTCGCCGTCGACCGACGCGGTGAAGCCGTGCGGCATGAACGGGTGGAGGTTGCCGGCGTCGAAATGCGGCAGCGCGACCGCGACGAACACCGCCAGCGCGACCAGCTTCACCGCGACCAGCAGCGCGTTGAGCGTCGCGCTCTCCTTTGTGCCGAGCGTCAGCAGTCCGGCGACCACCGCGATGATGAACACCGCCGGCAGGTTGACCACGCCGCCCAGTTCGGGGCCGCTGGTGAGCGCGGCGGGAAAGCCCAGCGGCGTCAGCAGCGCCGACGCATAGCCCGACCAGCCGACCGCCACCGTCGAGACGACCAGCGAATATTCGAGGATCAGCGACCAGCCGATCACCCAGGCGATCACCTCCCCCAGCACGACATAACTGTAGGTATAGGCGCTGCCCGAGGCCGGGATCATCGTCGCCATCTCGGCATAGGCGAGCGCGGCGCAGGCGCAGATCGCGCCGGCGATCGCGAAGCTGAGCATCACCGCCGGGCCGGCGCGGTCCGCGCCGACGCCGATCAGCGTCAGGATGCCGGTGCCGACGATCGCCCCCACCCCCAGCGCCACCAGATGCGGCCACGACAGCGTGCGCGCCAGCACCGCGCCGCCGCCGTGCTCGACCGCGATCGGCTTGCGCCGGAACAGACTGGACATGCACTCCCCTTTTATCGTTCGTCGCGACCGTAACAGATGTGACTTTGGATGGGGAGCCACCCTCCCGCCGCCGTGATGGACGCGCGGGGCGGGGATAACGAACGGGTTTCCGCGCCGACGAACCGGCTCATCCCTCGACCGGCGACACCCCCAGCCGCGGGATCTCGATCGCGGGGCATCGGTTCATCACCACCTTCAGTCCGGCGGCCTCAGCGCGGGCGGCGGCGGCCTCGTCGACGACGTCGAGTTGCATCCACACCGATTTGGCGCCGATCGCGATCGCCTGATCCACCACCGCGCCGGCTTCGGAGGAGCGGCGGAAGATGTCGACCATGTCGATCGGCACGCCTATCTGCGCCAGGTCGCGGAAGACGAACTCGCCATGGACATGCTCGCCGGTGATCTGCGGATTGACCGGGATCACGCGGTAACCGTGCGCCTGCAACGTCGCCATCACGCCGTTCGAGGGCCGCGTCGGGCGGTCGGAGGCGCCGACCAGCGCCACCGTGCGGGTTTCCTCCAGCAACGCCCTGATCTCGGCATCGGTGCTCAGCGGCATGTCACACTCTCCTTTGCGCAAAGAACGGACGGGCGGGCCGCTTGTTGCGCCAACAGCGCGCTCGGGCGGCGCCCGCCCTCAATGCGCCGCCAGCCAGCCGGCGACCTGCGCCGCGATCGGCGCGAACACGCGGTCGTCGTCGCGCGCCGCGGGCGGCTCGCCGGCGTCGGAGGCGGTGCGGATCGCGATGTCGAGCGGAACGCGGCCGAGGAAGGGGATGCCGGCCTCCACCGCCGCCGCCTCCGCCCCGCCGCGCCCGAACGGATC
Organism: Sphingomonas taxi; assembly: GCA_003243195.1. GTDB lineage: Bacteria > Pseudomonadota > Alphaproteobacteria > Sphingomonadales > Sphingomonadaceae > Sphingomonas > Sphingomonas taxi_B. The sequence continues at coordinate 378,046 of QFQI01000001.1, forward strand.
GGACACCTCGCCGCAATGCGGACAGGCATAGCCGGCCATGTTCTCGACCAGCCCGATGATCGGCACGCCGGCCTTGGCGAACAGGTCGATCGCCCGCCGCGCGTCGATCAGCGCCAGATCCTGCGGTGTGGAGACGATCACCGCGCCGGCCGGTCGATGCTTCTGCACCATCGTCAGTTGCACGTCGCCGGTGCCCGGCGGCAGGTCGACCACCAACGTGTCGGTCGCCCCCCAGTCACCGTCGATCAACTGGCCCAGCGCGCCGGCGGTCATCGGCCCGCGCCACGCGATCGCGCGACCCGGCTCCACCAACTGCCCCATCGACAGCAGCGGGACGCCATAGGGGGTCGCAACCGGCAACAGCACCTTGTCGCGCGCCTGCGGCCGGCTGCCCTCCACCGCCATCAGCCGCGGCTGCGACGGACCGTAGATGTCGGCATCGACCAGCCCGGTGCGCCGCCCGGCGCGCGCCAGCGCGATGGCAAGGTTGGCCGACAGCGTGGACTTGCCCACCCCGCCCTTGCCGCTCGCCACCGCGACGATGCGGCGCGCGACGCGCTCGGCGGTGACGACGGTGCGCACCTCGTGACCAGGCAGCGCCGCGGCCATCCGCACGCTCGCCTCCAGCGCGTCGCGCGCCGTCGGGTCGAGCCCGCTGGCGTCGATCACCACGCCGATCCGCGTGCCCTCGATTCGCACGGTGGCACGCTCGCCCGCGACCGCCCGCACCGCGCCGATAACGGCGGCTTGCGCCTCTTTCTCGCTCATGGTGGCGATCCGTTACGCCCGAAGCGCGCGCTTGCCACTGTTTTTCGCGATCCGCGCTCCTATAAAGACCGATATGACCACCTTGCGACGCTGGCTACGGCGCCCGATCATCCTCGCTGCGGAGAACAATGGCCCACCCAGGGGGCCGTGGGGCGGAGGCGGCGACGACAGCGCCGGCCCGCGCAACCCGTGGTCGGTGCCACCCGGCGGCCGCCGTACCTCGGCCAAACCGACCGCGCTCGACGATTTCCTGAAGAAGGCGCGCGGCGGCGGCTCGGGCGGCGGTGGCGGCGGACGGCCGCAACTGCCGCTGGGCGCGTCGGCGCGCAGCCTGTGGCTGATCGGCGGCGGGCTGCTGGTGGCATTGTGGATCCTGTTCACCAGCTTCCACCAGATCGGCCCGCAGCAGCGCGGCGTGGTGACCTATTTCGGGCGCTATTCCGGGATGCTGGAGCCGGGCATCCGCGTCACGCTGCCCGCGCCGATCGTCAACGTGACGAAGGTGGACGTGGAACAGGTGCGCACCGACGAATTCCCGCAGGACGGCGGGGAAACGGTGCTGACCGGCGACCAGAACATCATCGACCTGGCCTATACCGTGCGCTGGCGGGTGTCGGACGCGCGCAATTACGTGTTCGAGATCAAGGATCCGCAGGAGACGGTGCGCGCGACCGCGGAGAGCGCGATGCGCGCGGTGCTGGCCACCACGACGCTGAACGAGGCGATCGGCGCCGGGCGCACCACGATCGAGGCGCGCGTGACGCAGATGATGCAGGAGGTGCTCGACAGCTATCAGGCCGGGGTGCGCGTGCAGGGCGTGTCGATCAAGCAGGCGTCCGCGCCGCAGCAACTGGTCGACGATTTCAACGCCGTAACCGCCGCGCAGCAGGAAGCGGTCGGCAACCTCAACAACGCGCGCTCCTATTCGCAACAGGTGATCGCGCGCGCGCAGGGCGAGGCGGCGGCGTTCGACCAGGTCTATGCGCAATATCGCCTCGCCCCCGAGGTGACGCGCCGGCGCATGTATTACGAGACGATGGAGGCCGTGCTGGCCAGGACCGACAAGACGATCGTGGAAGCGCCCGGCGTGATGCCGTACCTGCCGCTGGACCGTGCGCGGCGGCTGGTGGAGCCGACCACGACGGGCGGCGGCTCGTCGCCGGCGCCGGCGGCACCGGCGACGCCCGCCGCGACGCAGGGAGGGCAGCGCTGATGTCGCAGTGGATGCGCAACCCGGTCGCGATCGGCCTGCTGGCGCTGGCGCTGGCGATCCTCGCCGCGGCGACCTTCGCAATCGTGCCGGAAACGCAGCAGGCGGTGGTGCTGCGGCTCAACAACCCGATCCGGCTGGTCAACCAGTGGCAGCCGGGCCAGACGATCGGCAACACCGGCGCTGGCGTGATCGCGCGCGTGCCGTTCATCGACAAGATCGTGTGGATCGACAAGCGCGTGCTGGACGCCGACCTGGACAACACGCTGGTGCTGTCCACCGACCAGTTGCGGTTGAACGTCGACGCCTTCGCCCGTTTCCGCATCGTCGATCCGCTGCGCGCGGTGACCTCCACCGGCAGCACGTCGAACACCGAGGAGCGCGTGGCCGACCAGTTACGCCCGCTGCTGGGCACCGCGCTGCGCAACGAACTGGGCAAGGTGCCGTTCGCGACGCTGCTCAGCCCGGAGCGCGGGCGGGTGATGGACGCTATCCAGAATTCGCTGCAACGCGACGTCCGCCAATATGGCGCGGAGATCGTCGACGTGCGCATCAAGCACGCCGACCTGCCCGACGGCAGCCCGCTGGAAAGCGCGTTGCAGCGGATGCGCACCGCGCGCCAGCAGGAAGCGAACACGATCCGCGCGCAGGGGCAGAAGCAGGCGCAGATCGTCCGTGCCGAGGCCGACGCGCAGGCCGCGCGCATCTATGCCGAGGCGTTCAGCAAGGATGCGGATTTCTACGACTTCTACCGCGCGATGCAGAGCTATCGCCACACGTTCGGGGTCGATGGCGGACAGCCGCCGGAAGGCGCGACCAACATCATCATGAGTCCGAACAATGGCTATCTTCGCGCGTTCGAGAACGGCGGTCGGTAGAAACCGGCCCGATGGGGCGTTCACATTCAAACGCCGTTCATCGCGACTTCGGCACGACGGACGGCAATGTCTTTCCTTTCTGATCGGATGACCAAGAGGACATGAAAAAAGTGCGCTACGCCTACGCCCTCACCGGTGCTCTGCTGATCGGCGGCACCGCGGCGTCCTTGACGTTGCAGAACCCGGCCACCGCGCAGATCGCGCAGAACGAGCCGGGCGCGATCAACGCCGCCACCCCGCGTGCCGGCGCGCCGATGAGCTTCGCCGACATGGTCGCCAAGCTGCAACCGGCGGTGGTCAACATCTCCACGACGCAGAAGGTGACCGTGCAGCAGCCGACGAACCCGTTCGCGGGCACGCCGTTCGGCGACCTGTTCGGCCAGTTCGGCGGCGGCGGCGGCGGCGCGCCGGTGACGCGCGAGGGCCAGTCGCTGGGATCGGGCTTCCTGATCTCGGCCGATGGCTATGTCGTCACCAACAACCACGTCATCGCCCCGGCCGAACGTGGCGCGACGGTCGAGTCGATCATGGTCACCTTGCAGGACCGCAAGGAATACAAGGCCAAGCTGATCGGGCGCGATCCGACCTCGGACCTGGCGGTGCTGAAGATCACCTCCCCCACCCCGCTCCCGTTCGTGAAGCTGGGCGATTCGAGCCGCGCGCGCGTCGGCGACTGGGTGGTGGCGATCGGCCAGCCGTTCGGGCTGGGCGGCACGGTGACGGCCGGTATCGTCTCGGCGGTGCATCGCTCTACCGGTCAGCCGGGTCCTTTCGACACGTTCATCCAGACCGACGCCGCGATCAACCGTGGCAATTCGGGCGGCCCGATGTTCAACCTGAACGGCGAGGTGATCGGCATCAATTCGCAGATCTTCTCGCAGACCGGCGGCAACATCGGCATCGGCTTCGCGATTCCCGCGACCGAGGCGAAGCCGATCATCGCCACGCTGATGAAGGGGCAGTCGGTCCAGCGCGGCTATCTGGGCGTCGGCATCCAGCCGGTCGACGAGAATATCGCCGCGGCGCTGGGGCTGCCCAAGGACCAGGGCGAGATCATCGGCCGCGTCGAACCCGATGGCCCGGGCGCGAAAGCGGGGTTGCGTCCCGGCGACGTGGTGACCGCGATCAACGGCGAGGCGGTGACGCCGCAGCGTACGCTGTCGTCGCTGGTGGCGGGCGCGACGCCCGGCTCCACGATCCGCATGGACGTGATCCGCGCCGGCAAGCGCCAGACGATCTCGGCGACGGTGGCGACGCGGCCGACCGACGATCAGCTCGAGGCGCTCAACGGTGGCGGCGATGGCGATGACGGTCTGTCCGACGACGATGGCGGCGCGCAGGCGACGCCGGGTTCCAGCTCGCTGGGCATCACCGTGCAGCCGCTGACGCCGCAGATCGCGCGCTCGATCGGCGTCGATTCCACCGTGCAGGGCGTGGTGGTGAGTTCGGTGGATCCGTCCAGCGACGCCGGCCAGAAGCTGAAGCGCGGCGACGTGATCTCCTCGATCAACTCGCAGCCGGTGCGCACCGGCGCCGATGCGGCGCGGATCGTCGCCGCCGCCAAGGCGGCCGGGCGGCCGCAGGTGCTGCTGAACGTCACGCGCGGGCGGCAGGGCGGCGGCTTCATCGCGGTGAAGATCAAATAGAAATTTCGGTCGTGCGTAGTGACTGTCGCCATGTTGACTCCGCCAGGTATTTACGCACGATCGAAATAGGCATTGCTCTTTTTTTATGCAGATTCTAGCTTTCATCTGCCGTTAAGCAGGCAAGCGTTGGAGTCCTGAATATGCCAAAAAGAGCTGTTCTAGCGATCGCTGCAATGTGTTCGGTCGCTTATCCGCCCTCGGTGAGTGCTGCTGCGAGCAATGCGGCCGCTAACATTGGTCGTAATTGCTTCGTGTGTATACCCACGGGTGGCGGTCGCGTGCACTGCACCATCATTCCTTGCGACGGGGACGGTGGAGGTTGGGCGTAAGCCTTCGCTTGGAGCCTCTACTTGAAGGTGGAGGCTCTTTTTCCCTATAGTCGTCAGCCGAGATCGCCTCTGAATCGATGCAAGCTCGCAGTGATATCCTGATCGGGGCCGGCCTAGGCGGCGAGAACCCGCAGCGGCTCGATCTGGCGCGCGCCAATCGCCACGGGCTGATCGCCGGTGCGACCGGGACCGGCAAGACGGTTACCTTGCAGGGGATCGTCGAGGGCTTCTCCGCCGCCGGGGTGGCGTGTTTCCTCGCCGATGTGAAGGGCGACCTGTCCGGGCTGGCGCTGCCCGGATCGCCGGCCTCGAAGACCCATGCCGCCTTCGCCGCGCGCGCCGCCGAGATCGGCGCGGACGACTGGCGCTATGCCGACACGCCGGTGCAGTTCTGGGACCTGTTCGGTGAGCAGGGCCATCCGGTGCGCACCACGATCAGCGAGATGGGGCCGCTGCTGCTGGCGCGGCTGATGGGGCTGAACGCGGTGCAGGAAGGCGTGCTGACGATCGCCTTCCACGTCGCGGACGAGGACGGGCTGCTGCTGATCGACCTGGACGACCTGCAGGCGATGCTGGCGCATTGCGCGGCGCGCGCGGAGGAACTGACGACGCGCTACGGCAATGTGTCGAAACAATCGGTGGGCGCGATCCAGCGCGCGCTGCTGCAATTGCGCGCACAGGGCGCGGCGCATTTCTTCGGCGAACCGGCGCTGGCGCTGGACGACCTTTTGGGCACCGACGACCGCGGGCGCGGGCTGGTCAACATCCTGGCCGCCGACCGGCTGATGGCGGCGCCGCAACTCTATTCGACCTTCCTGCTGTGGCTGCTCGGCGAATTGTTCGAGCATCTCCCCGAGGTCGGCGACGTCGACAAGCCGAAGCTGTGCTTCTTCTTCGACGAGGCGCATCTGCTGTTCGACGAAGCTCCGCCCGCGCTGCTCGACCGGATCGAACAGGTCGTGCGGCTGATCCGCTCCAAGGGCGTCGGCGTGTATTTCATCACGCAGAACCCGATCGACGTGCCCGACAGCGTCGCGGGCCAGCTTGGCAACCGGGTGCAGCACAAGCTGAACGCCTTCACCCCGCGCGACCGCAAGGCGGTGCAGGCCGCTGCCGAGACGTTCCGCGCCAACCCCGGCGTCGACGTCGCCACCGCGATCACCGAATTGCGCACCGGCGAGGCGCTGGTGTCGCTGCTCCAGCGCGACGGCGCGCCGTCGCCCGTGCAGCGCACGCTGATCCGCCCGCCCGCCAGCCGTGTCGGCCCGGTGACGGCGGAGGAGCGCCGCACGCTGGTGCAGACCGACGCGATCGGCACGAAATACGACACGGTGGTGGATCGCGAATCCGCCGAGGAACTGCTGGAGGCGAAGACGCGCGAGGCCGCGGCGGCGGTGGCGGAGGCGCGCGCCGCCAGCGACGCGGAACGCGCGGCGGCGGCGCGGGCGAAGGAAGAGGCGCGTGCCGCACGCGAGGCGGAGCGCACCCGCCGCAACGCCGAGCGCGACGCGGCGAACGATCCGTGGAGTCGCGCGATGACCTCCGCCTCGCGGTCGGCCTCGTCGGCGGTCGGACGCGCCGTCGCCAATGAGGTGACGAAGGCGGTGTTCGGCTCCTCGCGCCGGGGCGGCGGCAGCGGCGGCGGGTTGCTGGGGCAGGTGGTGCGCGGCGTGCTGGGCGGCTTGATGCGGCGCTAAGCCCGCTCTCGCCACGGCGGCCCGGCGCCGCTATCTACCCCGCCATGCCGATCTTCACCGCCATCCCCCATGCCGAATTCGTCGCGGCGATCCGCACGCTGGCCAACACCATCCTCGCCGATATCGACCACCGGCCGACCAAACTCATCGGCATCGGGCGCGGCGGGCTGATCCCGGCGGTATACCTGAGCCATGCGACCGGGCTACCGATGCTCGCGGTGGATTACTCGTCGCAGGCCGAGGAGCTGGCCGCGGACACGATCGCCAAGCTCGCCGCACGGACGCGCGACGGCGAGCGGCTGCTGTTCGTCGACGACATCAACGATTCGGGGCGCACGATCGGCCATTTGCGCGACATGCTCGCGCGTGCCGGGGCGGTGCCGGGATCGGTGCGCTTCGCCACGCTGATCGACAATTGCCGCTCGGGACAGCGCGTCGACCATGCCGCGCGCACGATCGACCGCGAGGTGACCAAGGACTGGTTCGTCTTCCCGTGGGAGGCGCTGGCGCCGGACAGCGCGCTCGCCGCCGATGCCGCCGAGGTACCGGAACGGATCGGCTGACGGCGCTCGCGATCGGCCTTAGCCGCCCGCCATCCCGGTGACGCGGATGGTCGCGCCATCGCCGTACACCGTGCCGTGCACCATGCCGCTCACCTCCACCCGCGCGCCGGGCGCGGCCCGCACATCGCCCTCGACCATGCCGGAGATGACCACGCGGCACCCCGCCGCGACGGTCACGTCGCCCGACACGATCCCGCTCACCTCCGCGTCCGAGGTCAGGCGCAGCGCACCATCGTGGATACCGGAGACATGGATCATGGCTTGATAAGCCCGATCTCCACCAGCCGCTGGCGCAGATAGCCGTTGGCGGTGATCGGTTCGGGATAGCGGTTCGGGTTGTCCGGCGTGATCGTCTGCGGCAGCGTCGCGATCAGGAAGTCGGGCGCGGGGTGGAGGAAGAATGGCATCGAGTAGCGCGAATGGCCGCGCCGCTCGGGCGGGGGATTGACGACGCGGTGGGTGGTGGACGGCAGGATGTGGTTGGTCAGCCGTTGCAGCATGTCGCCGACGTTCACCACCATCGCGCCCTCCGGCGGCTTCACCGCCAGCCACTGGCCGGAGTGGCGATCGAGCAGTTCCAGCCCGGCCTCCTCCGCGCCGAGCAGCAGCGTGATGAGGTTGATGTCCTCATGCGCGCCCGCCCGCACGCCCTCCGCATCGGCGGGGATCGGCGGATAATGGAGCAGGCGCAGCACCGAATTGCCGTCCTTCACCGCCGGGTAGAACCAGTCGGGAGCAAGGCCGAGATGGCGCGCGATCGACGAGAGCAGCCGGTCGCCGGCGCGATCGAAGGCGGCGAACAGCTCCACGAACGTGTCGCGGAAACCCTGCGGACGCGCCGGCCAGACGTTGGCGGGCATCTCGCCGGCATATCGGTGCCCGGCGGGCAGTTCGCGGCCCACGTGCCAGAATTCCTTCAGGTCGACATGGCGCGCGTCCTTGGCGATCTCGGTCTTGAACGGCGTATAGCCGCGCGCGCCGCCGCCGCCGGGGACGTGATACCCGCGCTTCTCCTCCTCCGGCAGCGCGAACAGCGCGGCGGTGTCGGCCCAGGCGCGCTCGATCAGCGGCTGCGGCACGCCGTGGTCGGCGACGATCGCGAAGCCGAAGCGTTCGAACGAACCGCCAAGCGCGGCGGCGAAGGCGTCGGGATCGCGTTCCTGATCGCTCAGGCGGAGCGTGGGTACGGCGGCGGCGGGCGTGTCGAGCATGATCGGGCGGTCCGTTGTTCTGATCCCCATAGGTAAGCGCTCGGCGCGCCGGTTGCCAGCGCGCCGGACCGCCGCCGCGACAATCACGGTTCTATCCGCGCCGATCCTGTTCTAACGCACGCGCATGTCCAGCCCCGCCGTTTCCGCCGAGCACGGGCCGCCGCTCGCGCTGCCCGAGTTCGTCGCGCTGATCGCCGCGCTGATGGCGCTGACCGCGCTCGGCATCGATTCGATGCTGCCCGCGCTTCCGGCGATCGGCGATGCGCTGCGCGCGCCGGACGCCAACGCGCGGCAATGGGTCATCACCGCGTTCGTGGTCGGCTTCGGCGTGGGGCAGCTTTTCCACGGGCCGCTCGCCGACCGCTACGGCCGGCGACCGACGCTGATCGCAGCGATGGCCGGCTATGCCGTCACCAACGCGCTGTGCGCCGTGTCGGCGGATTTCACATGGCTGCTGGTGGCGCGCGTCACCGGCGGGTTCGCGATCGCGGCGGCGCGCGTCTCGGCGGTGGCGATCGTGCGCGACTGTTTCGCGGGGCGCGCGATGGCGCGGGTGATGTCGATCACCTTCATCGTGTTCATGATCGTGCCGGTGATGGCGCCCGCGTTCGGCGCGGGCGTGCTGCTGTTCGGCGGATGGCGCGACATCTTCTGGACGGTGGCGGTGGTGACGCTGGCGGTGCTGGCGTGGTTCGCGTGGCGGATGCCCGAGACGATGCATGCCGGGGACCGCCACGCCTTCTCGCCCGGCCGGATCGCGCAGGGGTGGCGGCAGACGCTGTCGGACCGCTGGTCGCTGGGCTATACGCTGGCCGCGACCGCGCTGCTCGGCGCGCTGTACGGTTATCTCAATTCGATCCAGCCGATCATGGCCGACACGTTCGGGCGGCCGCGGCTGCTGCTGGTGATCTTCGCGACCACCGCCGGCACGATGGCGGTGGCGAACCTCGCCAACGCGCGGCTGGTGATGCGCGTCGGCACGCGGCGGCTGGCGCATGCCGCGGTGCTGGTGCTGATCGCGGCGGCGGGGCTGCACCTGCTGCTGGCGGTGACCGGGCACGAGACGCTGCTGGCCTTCGCGGTGCTGCAGGCGATCACCATGGGGTGTTTCGGGCTGGCGAGCGCCAATTTCTCCGCGATGGCGATGGAGAACATGGGGCATATCGCCGGCACCGCGTCCAGCGTGCAGGGCTTCATCAGCATCACGGTCGCCGCCGGAATCGGCGCGGTGATCGGGCAGGCGTTCGACGGCAGCACCGTGCCGCTGACGCTCGGCTTCCTGCTGGCCGGCATCGCGGCACTGGCGATCGTGCTGGCCACCGAGGGCGGACGGCTGTTCGCGGCGCGTTAGCGACGGAACCGCGCGGCGGCGTCTGCCGTTCGTCAGCCGTTATCAGGAGGAGGTCTGCATGGGCGGGCATCAGGTTTACGGCCAGGGTTCGGGCGACGACGGCTATGACGAGGACGGCTATGACGAGAGCCAGCGCGCCGAGATCCTGGAGGCGACGCGCGACGGCCCGGGTGACGGCACGATCATCACCGACCTGGAACCCGATACCGGCGAGGATGACGAGCAGGAGGACGAGGACGAGCTGACCATGACCGACGGCGAGGTCGGCGCGCAGGATGCGGCCACCGACCTCGACGATGCGGACATCGAGGAGGACGAGGTGCAGGACGAGTTCGACGACGGCAGCGTCGCGGACGACGAGCTGGACGATCGCGACGACACCGCGCTCAATCCTTGACCACCGACGCCTCGCGTTCCCCGGCATTGTTGCGCCGCCCGGCGGGAGCTAGGCCGCGCGCATGCCCACGCTCGCGCTGCTGATCGCCTCCAACTGCTTCATGACGATCGCCTGGTACTGGCATCTGAAGGGCGGCATGGCCAAACCGCTGGCGGTCGTCGTGCTGCTGAGCTGGGCGATCGCCTTCTTCGAATATTGCCTGGCGGTGCCGGCCAACCGCATCGGCTATGCGCACGGCTGGAGCGCGGGGCAGTTGAAGATCGCGCAGGAGGTGATCGCGCTCGCCGTCTTCGCGCTGTTTGCGGTGCTCGTGCTGAAGGAACCGCTGACGTGGCGGCACGGCGGCGCGTTCCTGTGCCTGGCGGGCGCCGCGGCGTTCATGTTCGCCGGCCGGTGAACGCGACGGATTGACGCGCGCGCCGCCGGGCCGCACCCTGCCGCGATGCTGATCGTCCTGCTCGCGCTCCAGGTCGCGGCCCCCGCCACGGTGCCCCGGCAGCATTCGATCCTCGCGCCGGTCGCCACGCAGCCGTGCACGCGACGCGGGCCGGCCGACGAGGTGGTCGTATGCGCCGATCCGCTGCCCGATCAGACACTGCCGCTGCCGTCCGAGGCGACGGCGACAGGGGCGGTGCCGGTCAATCGCGACATGACCGGCGCGGGGGCGCTGGCGGCGCAATCCTCGCCGTGCGCCACGCGCGTCGGCGGGTGCCAGACGGGCATCGACATCCTCGGCATGGGCACCGCGCTGGTCCGCGGCGTGCAGAAGCTGGTGGCGCCCGGCAGTTGCTGCGAGCGGCCGGGCGAGGCGACCGGCACCGGGATGCTGGTGCAGGATCTGGTCGGCGGGATCGCGAAGGGCACGCGCGGCAAGCCGGACCGGTCGCGCCGGGTCGCGATCGACCTGGAGGAGCCGGTGCTGACCGGGCGCGTCCGTCCCTAGGGCCGATCGCCCCGCCGCGCGCTACGCCACCGCCGCCACGCTCGGCCGGCGCACCAGCACATAGGGCAGTTCCACGCACAACCCGTCCTCGCCGCGTCGCGCCTGCCACGCCGGTGCGATCAGCAGGTCGATCGCCGCCGCCGCCATGTCGGCATTCGGCTGGCGGATCGTGGTGAGCTGCGGCCACGCCATGCGGGCGATTTCGGCATCGTCGAAGCCGACGACCGACAGCCGTTCGGGCACCGCGATGCCGCGCCGCATCGCCTCGACGATGGTGGCGAGCGCCATTTCGTCGTTGCTGGCGAACACCGCGCTCGGCAGATCGGGCGTGCCGAGCAGCGTCTCGGCCGCGTCCAGTCCGCTGCGGAAGGTGAAATCGCCCTCCAGGACGCGGCGCGGGTCGATCGCCTGCCCGGCGGCGGCCATCGCGTCCTGGAACCCGCACCAGCGCTGCATGGTGGCGCTATGCCCCGCCGGGCCGCGGATGAAGGCGATATCGCGGTGGCCGAGCGACAGCAGCAGCCCGGTCATCTCGCGCGCAGCGCCGCGATCGTCCATCCGCACCCGCGGCGTGCCCCCGTCGGCCGCCCCCGGCGCGATCCGCACCACCGGGACGTCGTGCTGGTGCAACAGCTCCACCACGCCGGCATGATCGCAGATCGGCGGCACCAGGATCGCGCCGCCCAGCCGCACCTCCCGCAAGGTGTCGGTCAGCCGCTCGCGCCAGTCGGGACGGCGCGGGTCCAGTTCCTCCACCACCAGATGGTGGCTGAACTCGCGACAGCGGCGCAGCGCACCGCGCTGCAGGTCGGCGGCATAGGCGCAGGAGGGGTTTTCGAAGAACATCCCGATCAGGAACGACCGCGAACTGGACAGCCCGCGCGCAAAGGCGTTGGGGCGATAGCCGAGCTCCTCGACGACGCGCATCACCGCTTCGCGCACCGCGGTGCGGACATGCGCCTCGCCGTTCATCACGCGGGACACCGTCTTGGGTGACACGCCGGCGCGCGCGGCGACGTCCTTGATGGTGACAGCCGTCATGGCCGCATCGTACCGCGAGGTGTTGCGCGGAAGCCACGCATCGACATGAGTCATCCTCCCTGATTGACATCGTTGTCTGACGGCTTACCACAGGTGGCAGAACGGGACGACGCCGTTCGTCCAATGATCGGGCCGGCAACGATCGGCCAAACGGGAGGATGAAGGATGAAGGGGTTCAAGCCGCTTTCGACGCTGGTCCGCACGACCTCGATCGCCGCGCTGTCCGCAGGCATGATGATGCCGCTCGCCGCCGCCGCGCAGGTCGCCGCGCCGGCCGACCCGCAACAGGGCACGCCGCAGGCCGACACCACCCCCGGCCCGGTCCAGCAGGAGGCCGGATCGGCCGCCAGCAACGCCCAGCCCGACGCCTCCCCCGACGACATCATCGTCACCGGCGTGCGCGCGTCGCTGGAACGCTCCATCGCGATCAAGCGTGAATCGTTCGGCGTGGTCGACGCGATCTCCGCGGAGGATATCGGCAAGTTCGCCAACACCAACCTCGCCGAATCGCTGCAACGCATCACCGGCGTGTCGATCGACCGCGTGAACGGCGAAGGGTCCACCGTCACCGTGCGCGGCTTCGGCGCGCAATATAACCTCGTCACGCTCAACGGCCGCCAGCTCGCCACCTCGAACATCGTCTCGGTCGGCGGCGACCAGGGCGGCGACGGCGCGGGCGGCTCGGGGCGGTCGTTCGACTTCGCCAACCTGGCGTCGGAAGGCGTGAAGACGCTGGAGGTCTACAAGACCGGGCGCGGCGCGATCCCGTCGGGCGGCATCGGCGCGACGATCAACATCGTCGGCACGCGCCCGCTGGAGCGCGCGACCAGCGGCTTCACCGGGTCGCTGGGCGCCAAGGCGGTGTACGACACCAGCGTCGACCAGTGCATCGACTGCGGCGACAAGGTGACGCCGGAGGTGTCGGGGATCGCGAGCTGGAGCGACAGCGAGCAGCGCTTCGGCGTGTCGCTGTTCGGCAGCTACCAGAAGCGCAACTTCTCCGCGCCCAGCGTGGCCAACAACGGCTGGAACATCCGCACGCTGGCGGACTTCCTGAACCCGGCCAACGGCTTCATCCGCAGCGACACGAAGCTGAACAACACGCCGACCGATCCCAACGTGCTGGTCGCCGTTCCCGACGACCATCGCTACCATTTCTCCGAATCGAGCCGCGAGCGCATCAACGCGCAGGGCGTGCTGCAATTCAAGCCGACCGACACGTTCACCGTCACCGCCGACGGGCTGTTCGCGCAGCTCAAGGCGTCGGAACGCCGCTCCAGCCAGTCGAACTGGTTCAGCCGGCCGTTCGACGAGATCACGTTCGACGACGCCAGCAACGGCATCGCCACCACGCAATATATGCACGAGACGAATGTCGGCAGCGGCAAGGACGCCGCGTTCGAACAGGCGTATCGCGCGCAGAAGAACCGTTTGTGGGATGCCGGCCTGAACGCCAAATGGGAGGTGTCGGACCGCTTCACGCTGGCGCTGGACGGCCATGTCGGCGAGGCCAAGAGCTCGCCCGACAATCCCAACGGTCAGACCTCCACCACGGTGGCGTTCAATGCGCCGGTGGTCAGCGCGCACTCGCTGGAATGGAGTGACAAGGGCTTCCCGACGCAGACCATCACGATCGACGACAGCGCAGTGGGCATCACCCCCAAGTCGACTGCCAATCCGAACGGCGTGTCGTTCATCAAGGGCAACAACAACGGCGTGCTCGACGTCGGCGACCTGTCCGGCGCGGTGCAGCGGCAGTTCGCCTCCACGCAGACGCAGCGCGTGAAGGAACTGCGGCTCGACGGCGGCTACGAGTTCGACAACAACAACCGCTTCGATGTCGGCGGCAATTACCGCACCACCACCACCACGCAGACGCAATACAACACGCGCCAGGTGCTGGGCGACTGGAACAACGCGCTGCCGCCGGAAATCGCGCGGGTCGCGCCGGACCAGGTCAACGCCTTCTGCGCGATATGCAAGTTCACGCACCACGATGCCGGCAACGACCCCAATTCGCTGATCGCCTTCCGCACGCAGGATGCGACGAAGCTCTACAACACGCTGTTCGATTACTACAGCGGGCTGCCGCTGGACGCGAACCAGGTTGCCAATCCGGGCAAGTCGATCGACGGGATCGACCATCGCAACAACATCGACGCCAACACCTTCAACCGCGTGAAGGAGGATATCTGGTCGGTGTACGGCCAGTATACGTGGAAGGGGCAGTTCGGTGACATGAACGCCAGCCTGGTCGCGGGCGCGCGGTTCGAGAGCACGCGCGTGCGCGCCAACTCGCTCCAGCAGATCCCGACCGCGGTGGTGTGGCAGGCCGACAATGATTTCAACATCACCTATTCGGCGGACCGCCAGACGGTCACCGATCGCGGCAGCTACACCAATTTCCTGCCGTCGATGGATTTCCAGATCGAACTCGTCCCCAACCTGATCGGTCGCTATTCGCTCAGCCGCACGATCGCGCGCGCGCCCTTCGGCAATCTGTTCGCCAGCACCGGCGTCGGCGCGCCGGGCCGCCCGACGGTGATCGGCGGCATCGCCACCGGCAACGCCAACAACACCGCGCTCAACCCGCTGCGCTCCGACAATGTCGACGTGTCGCTGGAATGGTATCCGAACAAGGACACGTTCCTGTCGCTCGGCGGCTTCTTCAAGCGCGTGAACAACTTCATCGGCAACACGCAGGTCAACCGCGAACTGTTCGGCCTGCGCGACCCGACCTCGGGCGCGGCGGGTTCGCGGTCCGGCACCGCGCGGCAGCAGTTGCAGCAGACGTTCGGCGCCGACCTGACCGACGTCAACCTGTTCACCTACACCGCGCTGCTGGCGCAGAACAACAACAGCGTCGCGGCGGCGAACGCGTCGTTCGCGGCGAACTACAATCCCGCGACACGCTCGCTCAACCCCGACTTCGTCGGCTCGACGCTGGCGGCGGTGGACATCATCGCCGATGCCAACGATCCGCTGCTCAGCTTCTCGGTCAACACGCCGATCAACAACCGCGCGGCGAAGATCTACGGCTTCGAAGCCGCAGGCCAGTATTTCTTCGGGGATACCGGCATCGGCGTCGCGGGCAGCTACACGCTGGTGCGCGGCAACGTCGGCATCGACGTGACGGCGCCGACCAATGTCGACCTGTTCGCGCTGGTCGGCCTGTCGGACACCGCCAACGCGACGTTGATCTACGACAAGCACGGCATCTCGGGTCGCCTGTCGTACAACTGGCGCGCGAAATATCTGAGCGGCGTCAACCGCGACGCGTTCCGCAACCCCACCTTCACCGCGCCCTACGGACAGGTGGACGTGAACATCAGCTACGATATCACGCCGAACATCGCGGTCAGCTTCGAAGGGATCAACCTGTTCGAGGAGGGCATCCGCACCTACGGCCGCGACGAGATGAACACGTGGTTCGAGGTCGAGCAGTCGGCGCGCTACCTGATCGGCGCCCGGTATCGGTTCTGACGGCGCGGCGGGGGCGACAGGCCCGTCCCCTCACCGCCGGTCCGCGCGGGTCCGGTGGTGAGGGTGTCGCGCTCCCCACGCGGACCCAAATTGCTGTAACGGTCGCTCATGCCGCATCCCGTCCCGCTCGATCCCGTCGCCCATCGCCACCTGCGCGTCATCGCCGGTCATGGCGCGGCGTTCGGCGACGCCGCCAAC
Source organism: Sphingomonas taxi (assembly GCA_003243195.1). Lineage (GTDB taxonomy): Bacteria > Pseudomonadota > Alphaproteobacteria > Sphingomonadales > Sphingomonadaceae > Sphingomonas > Sphingomonas taxi_B. The sequence goes on from QFQI01000001.1 coordinate 393,761, forward strand.
CAGGCGCTGGTGTTCCCCGACGAATTCGAGGAGGTGCAGCGGGAATATGCGATTCTGCTGCGACGCAACGAGGCGGGCGGGTGGCGGTTCACCGCGCTGCTCGGGCTGGAGGCGGGCGAGAACCTTTATCTCGACGGTGATCGCTGGGACGCGCGCTACGTCCCCGCGCTGCATGCGCGCGGGCCGTTCTCGATCGGCGTCCCCGCGCATGGCGGCGAGCCGATGGTGCACGTCGACCTCGATCACCCGCGCGTCCACGGCGCCGGCGAGCCGGTGTTCGACGCCGATGGCGCGCCCACGCCGCTGCTCGACCGCGCGACCGCGGCGCTGCGCCGGATCTACGCCGGCGCGGCGCGCGGCGCGGCGCTGATCGCGGCGTGGTCGGCGTATGACCTGATCGCGCCGGTCACACTGCACCTCGATCTGGACGACACCCGCCGCGTGTCCGTGCCCGACTGCTTCACGATCGACGCCGGACGGCTGGCGGCGCTGGACGGCGCGGCGCTGGAGCGGCTGAACCGCGACGACCTGCTGCGCCCTGCGATATGGGTGTCCGCCTCGCTCGGCAATATCCGCCACCTGCTGGGCCGCAAGCTGCGCCGGGAGACCCTGTGATGAAGAAGCGCGTCGTCATCGCGGGCGGGGGCACCGCCGGCTGGCTCGCCGCCGCCGCGCTCGCGGTCCATCTCGGCCCGCTGATCCAGGTCACGCTGGTCGAATCGGACGAGATCGGCACGGTCGGCGTCGGGGAATCGACCATCCCGACGACGCGCAGCTTCCACCAGTTGCTCGGCATCGATGAGGCGGCGTTCGTGCGCGCGACCGGCGCGACCTTCAAGCTGGGCATCTCGTTCGAGAACTGGGACCGCATCGGCGACCGCTATTTCCACCCGTTCGGTGCGATCGGCCGTTCGGTGATGATGGCCGACTTCCAGCATTTCTGGCTGGAGGCGCGCGCGCGCGGACTGTCCGGCGGCTTCACCGATCACTCGTTCGAGGCCGCTGCCGCTGCCGCGGGCGCGTTCGCGATCGGCGGCGAGGCGCCCTTGTCCTACGCCTATCATCTCGACGCGACCGCCTACGGGCAATTCCTGCGCGCGCTCGCCGAGGCGCGCGGCGCGGTGCGGCGCGAGGGGCGCATCGCCCAGGTCGCACGCGACGAGCGCGGCGATATCGCGGCGATACTGCTGGCGGACGGCACGCGCGTCGAGGGCGAGCTGTTCCTCGACTGTACCGGCTTTCGCGCGCTGCTGAGCGAGGGCGCGCTGGCGACCGGGTTCGAGGACTGGAGCCACTGGCTGGGCACCGACAGCGCCTTTGCGGTGCAGAGCGAGGCGACCGCCCCGCCGGCGCCGTATACGCGCGCGATCGCGCACGACGCGGGCTGGCGGTGGCGCATCCCGCTTCAGCACCGCGTCGGCAACGGCATCGTCTTTTCCAGCGCGCATCTGAGCGACGAGGCGGCACGCGACGCCCTGCTCCGCTCGCTGGACGGCGCGCCGCTGTTCGAACCACGGCTGCTGCGCTTTCGCACCGGCAGGCGGCGGCTGGCGTGGCATCGCAACTGCATCGCGCTCGGCCTGGCGGCCGGGTTCGTGGAGCCGCTGGAATCGACCAGCATCCATCTGGTGATGATCGCGGTGACGCGGCTGATCCAGTCGTTCCCGTTCGGTGCCGACAGCACGGCACTGGCGCAGCGCTTCAACGACCAGTCGCGCGCCGAATGGGAGCATGTCCGCGACTTCATCATCCTGCACTACAAGCTGACGCATCGCGACGATTCACCGTTCTGGCGGCGCTGCCGCGACATGGCGGTGCCGGAGTCGCTGGCGGCGCGGATCGCGCTGTTCCGCGAGAGCGCGATGGCGCATCAGGGGCAGGACGAGCTGTTCCGCGTCGACAGTTGGGCGGCGGTGATGCTGGGACAGGGCGTGATGCCCGCCGCGCACCACGGCCTGCCGGGCGTGATGGCGACCGCCGACCTGCACCGCGCGCTGGCCGACGTCCGCGCGAAGATCGCGCACGATGTCGCGCGGCTGCCGACGCACGGCGACTTCGTGCAACGGTTCGCATCGGCGTGACGCCGCCGCCCCGACGCGGGGGGCGACGACGGCACGCGCATCATCCCGCCGCCAGTTCGCTCCACTTCACGTCGGACGCCGCATTGGCGACCACCGCCTCCACGAACGCCATCGTACGCACGCCGTCGCCGACGCCGGGGAACCACGCCGCCGCGCCGCGTTCCGCCACCGCGTCGCCGCCGCGGATCGTGGCCGCCACCGCACGGTACAGGTTGGCGAACGCCTCGATATAGCCCTCCGGATGCCCGGCCGGGGTGCGCAGCCGCGCCAGCGTGGTGTCCGCCAGCCCCGGCCCGCCGGCGCGCACCACCTCGGCCGGGCGGTCGAGCCAGCGCAGCGTCAGCGTGTTCGGCTCCATCTGCGCCCATTCCAGCCCGCCATGCTCGCCATGAATGCGCAGCCGCAGCCCGTTCTCGTCGCCGGCCGCGACCTGCGTCGCCTTCAGCACGCCGCGCGCGCCATTCGCGAAGCGCAGCAGCACGCTGACGTCATCGTCCAGCCGCCGCCCCGGCACATGCGTCGCCAGATCCGCGCACAGCGTCTCGACGCGGCAGCCCGAGACATGCTCGGCAAGCTGGAAGGCATGCGTGCCGATATCGCCCAGGCAACCGCCCAGCCCGGCGCGCGCCGGGTCGGTGCGCCACTCCGCCTGCTTGTTGCCGCCCTGGTCGATCGCCTGTGCCAGCCAGCCTTGCGAATATTCGACCTGCACCAGCCGGATCGCGCCGAGATCGCCGCGCGCCACGCGCGCCCGCGCCTCCTCGACCAGCGGATAGCCGCTGTAGGTGAACGCCAGCGCATAATGCCGCCCGCTGCGCTGCGCGGCCGCCGCGATGCGGCGCGCTTCGTCAAGGTTCAGCGCCATCGGCTTCTCGCAGATGACGTGGAAGCCGGCATCCAGCGCGGCGATCGACATCGGCGCGTGCAGATGGTTGGGGGTGACGATCGCCACCGCGTCGATCCGCTCGCCAGCGGGGAGCGCACGCTCGCCCGCCAGCAGCGCGTCCAGCGAGTCGTACACGCGCGCCGGCGCCAGCCCCAGCAGGTCGCCGGTACGCGCGTTGCGTCCCGCGTCGGTGCTGAACGCGCCGGCCGCCAGCCGCCAGTCGCCGTCGAGCGCCGCCGCCATGCGATGCACCGCGCCGATGAACGCGCCCTCGCCGCCGCCGACCATGCCGAGTTTAAGCGCCTGAACCTGCGTCATTCATCCTCCCGTCATTGCCGCGCCGGCATAACGGCTGCCGTTGCGTCGGTCGCTTGATCTCTCGCGGTTTAGCGGTAAACTGGCGCCAATTAAACGGGTTTGGAGAGATGCGATGAAGCTGATCGCCGGTCTGGTCGCCGTGCCGATCGTCGCTGTTGTGGGCCTGGCCATGTCGGCCCCCGCCCCGGCGCAGCAGAGCGGAGCGCAGGCGTTCGCCGCGTGCCGCGCGTGCCACACGCTGAACAAGGGTGGCCGCAACGGCATCGGTCCCAACCTCAACGGCATGTTCACGCGCCCCTCGGGCTCGCTGCCGGGCTTCAACTATTCGCCGGCGATGAAGGCCGCGAAGCTGAAGTGGGACGACAAGACGCTGAACGACTATCTGGCCGCGCCGATGAAGAAGGTGCCGGGATCGCGGATGCCGATCTCCACCCCGGATGCCGCGAAGCGCGCCGCGATCATCGCCTATCTCAAGTCCGAAACCGCCAAGTGAGCGGCGCGGCGATCCGCGGTCCCGGCGTCTTCCTGGCGCAGTTCATGGGGGACGCCGCGCCCTTCGACACGCTGGACCATGCCGCACGCTGGATGGCGGAGGCGGGCTATGAAGGCGTGCAGATCCCGACCGGCGACGCGCGCTGCATGGACCTGGCGCTCGCCGCCGAGAGCCAGGATTATGCCGACGAGCTGACCGGCCGCTGCCGCGAGGCCGGGGTCGCGATCACCGAACTCTCTACGCACCTGCAAGGGCAGCTCGTCGCGGTCCACCCCGCCTATGACACCGCCTTCGACGTGTTCGCGCCCGCCGAACTGCGCGGCAGGCCCGCCGCGCGCCAGCAATGGGCGGTGGAGCAGTTGAAGCTCGCCGCGCGCGCCAGCCGCCGGCTCGGGCTCGACGCGCACGCCACCTTCTCCGGCGCGTTCGCCTGGCCGTTCGTCTATCCGTGGCCGCAGCGGCCGGCGGGGATGGTCGAGGAAGCCTTCGCCGAACTTGGCAAGCGCTGGCGGCCGATCCTCGACGCGTTCGAGGAGCAGGGCGTCGACCTGTGCTTCGAGCTGCATCCCGGCGAGGATCTGCACGACGGCACCACGTTCGAACGGTTCCTGGACGCGGTCGGCGGGCATGCGCGCGCCAACATCCTCTACGATCCCAGCCACATGGTGCTGCAGGCGATGGACTATCTGCAGTTCATCGACATCTATCACGACCGTATCCGCATGTTCCACGTCAAGGATGCGGAATTCAACCCGACCGGGCGCGCCGGCGTGTACGGCAGCTATTCCGACTGGATCGACCGGCCCGGGCGGTTCCGCTCGCTGGGCGACGGGCAGGTCGATTTCGGCGGCATCTTCTCGAAACTGACGCAATATGGCTATCGCGGCTGGGCGGTGCTGGAATGGGAATGCTGCCTGAAGCATCCCGAGGACGGCGCGCGCGAAGGTGCGCCGTTCATCGCCGCGCACCTGATCCGCCGCCCGGAGCGCGCCTTCGACGATTTCGCCGGCGGTGCGGATCTGTCCGCCAACCGGCGGTTGCTTGGGCTGGAGTGATCCGGCAAGCTGCCGGAAGAGTACGATATAAGACCGACAAAAAAAGGGGTGAGAGGGTGGCAGCAGTTTACGACGGGCCGAATCGTTCGCGATTGTTCTGGCTGAGTGTGCTGGCGCTGTTCACCGCGGCGGTCAGCGCTTCGCTGCGCGCGGCGGTGGCCAGCAGCCTGAAGGCGCAGTGGATCGATCCGATCGCGCCGGTCCAGGCCGGCGAGCTGATCGGCGCGGCGCTCGGTTCGGCGTTTCTCGGCTTCGCGATCACGCTGTTCGTGGCCAGCGCGCTGCTCGACAAGATCGGCGCCAAACGCATCCTGATCGGCTGCGGGCTGTGCTTCCTGGTCGGCACCGCGCTGATCGTCGGCGCGGGCGTCCTCGCCACCGGCATGACGATCTATTCGCTGGTGTGGCTGGGCATGATGCTCAGCGGCATCGGCTGGGGACTGGCGGAAGCGTCGATCAACCCGCTGACCGCGCGCCTGTACCCGGAGGACACCACCCACCGCCTGAACGTGCTGCACGCCTGGTATCCCGGCGGGCTGATCGTCGGCGGGCTGGCCGGCGTGTTCCTGGCCGCGGCATTGCCGTGGCAGGCGATCATGGGGTTGGTGTTCCTGCCCGCGATCGGCGTGATCGTGATCGCCGCCACCACCAGCTTCCCGCCGCCGCCGCAGGCCGTGGCGGGCGCCGGCTTCGGCGACATGATCGGCGAGGTGTTCCGCCGGCCCAGCTTCTTCGTGTGGTTCTGCGCGATGTTCCTGACCGCCTCGTCCGAACTCGCCCCGGGGCAGTGGCTCGACGTCGCGCTCACCAACCGCGTCGGGATGCGCGGCATCCTGCTGCTGGTCTATGTCAGCGCGCTGATGTTCGTGTTCCGCCACTTCGCGGGGCGCGTCGCGGGCAAGCTGTCCAACCCGGGCCTGCTGTGGATCTCCAGCCTGCTCGCCGGGATCGGGCTGTTCCTGCTGTCGCGGGCACAGTCGCCGGTCGCGGCAATCCTGGCGTCCACCGTCTGGGGGCTGGGCGTGTGCGCGATGTGGCCGACGATGCTCGCGTCGGTGGCGGAACGCTATCCGCGCGGCGGCGCCTGGGCGCTGGGGCTGGTCGGGTCGGCCGGCGCGCTCGCCAGCTTCTTCGTGCTGCCGTTGCTGGGCGGGATGTTCGACGAGGCGAAGGTGGCGCTGGCCGGCGGGCCGGAGGCGTTCAAGCGGCTGAGCGGTGCGGCGCTCCGCCAGGTCGAGGATGCCGCCGCGTCGCAGTCCTTCGCGAAGCTCGCGCTGGTGCCGGTGGTGCTGCTGTTCGTGTTCGGCGCGATCTGGCTGTCCGAACGCCGGCGTCGCGCCGCCGTGGCGGCATGACGCCGTCGCGGCGCACCGTGCTGGCCGGCAGCGTCGCCGCCGCGCTGTCGTCGTCGGCGCAGGGGTCGGCACCGGAATCGACGCAGGCGCCGCGGAAAGCGGGCATTGCCGCGACCTTCTCGCTGAATTTCGCGCCGCACGAGGGCAGCTTCGCCAGCCGCGGCGACCGGCTGGAACAGATCGCCTTCGCCGCCGACCAGGGCTTTCGCGCCTGGGAGGACAATGAAGCGCGCAGCCGCCCGGTCGCCGAGCAGGAAGCGATGGCGAAGGCGCTGCAACGACGCGGCATGACGATGGGCGTGTTCGTCGCGTCCATGCCGAAATGGTCGGAGTCCCGCCCGGTGTTCGGCAGCGACGACGGCGCGGAGCGCGAGGCGTTCCTGGCCGACGTGCGCGCCTCCGTGGACGTCGCCCGGCGGCTGAACGCGCAGCACATGACCGTGGTCACCGGCTTCGTCGACCGCCGCGTGCCGATGGACATCCAGACCGGGCGGGTCATCGACCTGATGCGCCGCGCCGCCGACATCGTGGCGCCGCACGATCTGGTGATGGTCATGGAACCGCTCAACACCCGCACCGACCATCCCGGCGTCTACATGCAGTCGTTCGCGGCCGGCTATGCGGTGGCGCGCGGGGTGAACAGCCCGGCGGTCAAGGTGCTCGCCGATTGCTATCACGAGCAGATCCAGTCGGGTAACCTGATCCGCTCGCTGGCCATGGTCTGGGACGAGGTCGGCTATATCCAGTTCGGCGACAATCCGGGCCGCAAGGAGCCGGGCACCGGCGAGGTCAATTTCCACAACATCGTCCGCTTCCTGCGCGAGCGCCGCTACGGCGGCGTGATCGGCATGGAGCATGGCAGTTCGGCGCAGGGTCGCGCGGGCGAGGAACGGCTGATCGCCGCCTATCGCGCGATCGACGCGGCGTGAAGATTCCAGGAGAGGTCATGTGATCGACAGACGACAGGCACTGGCGGGCGTCGCCGCCATGTTCGGGGCACAGCTTTTCGCGCCGCTCGCGCGCGCGGCGACCGCCGCGACGGCCAAGGGCGGCGGCGTCCCCGTCATCAGCGAGGGGCCACCCAGCGTGGCGGTGTTCACCCCGGCGCAGCGCGCGCTGATGACCGCGCTCAGTGACCGGGTGATCCCCACGACCGACACGCCCGGCGCGATCGCCGCCGGGGTACCGGCCTATATCGAGAAGCTGCTCGCCGACTGGTCCACCCCGCAGGATCGCGTGCCGATCATCGCGGGGCTGAACGCGATCGACGCGCGCGCGAAGGCCGATTACGGCAAGTCCGGCGCGCAACTGACGCCCGCCCAGCACGATGCGCTGCTGACATTGGCGATGGACGACAAGTTCCCCGGCGGCGCGGCCTTCTTCGGGCCGTTCCGCCAGATGGTGATCGCGGGCTATTACACCTCGGAGATCGGCATCACGCAGGAGCGCGAATACCTGCCCGTCCCCGGCGAATATAACGGCGCCTTTCCCTATTCCCAGGTCAAGAAGGTCTATTCGGCATGATGACGAACCGTCGCAATTTCGTTGCCGGCGCAGGCAGCCTCGCCGCGCTCGGCCTGCTCGGCGCGCGGGGCGAGGCCGCGCAGCTCGGGGCGATCGGCCTGCAACTCTATACGGTCCGCGAGTTGTTCGCCACCGACCCGATGGGCACGCTGGAGAAGGTCGCGAAGATCGGCTACCGCGAGGTCGAATATGGCGGCGGCGGCTATGACGCGATGGATCATGCCGCGCTGCGCCGGACGCAGGACCGGCTGGGGCTGAAGGCTCCGTCGATCCACGTGCCCTACGAAATGCTGCTCGGCAAGTTCGATGCCGCCGTCACGATGGCCAGGACGCTCGGCGCCGACACGGTGATCCTGCCGTACATGACGAACGAGCATCGCACCGAGGCCGGCTGGACCGCGGCGCTGCCCAACATCAACCGCTTCGGCATCGAATTGCGCAAGGCCGGGCTGGGCTTCGCCTATCACAACCACGATTTCGAGTTCACCGTGAAGCCGGGCGGCGTGTCGCTGTACGATCGCTTGCTGAAGGCGTGCGATCCGTCGGTGGTGAAGGTGGAGCTGGACCTGTACTGGGCGATCGCCGCCGGGCAGGATCCGGCCGCGCTGATCCGGCGGCTCGCCGGGCGGCTCTACGCCTATCACGTCAAGGACCGCCGTGCCGACGGCAGCATGTGCGCGGTGGGTGACGGCAAGGTCGATTTCGCCGCGCTGTTCAAGCTGAACCGCGCCGCCGGCGTGAAGCATTTCTACGTCGAGAACGATCAGGCGCCCGCGCCGTACCTGCCCGACATCACCACCAGCTTCCGCACGCTGCGCGCCCTGCGCTTCTGATCGCGACGACATACAAGAAAGATACCGACATGGCAGCGACCGACAGATATGACGCGATCGTCATCGGCTCCGGCGTCAGCGGCGGGTTCGCCGCGAAGGAACTGACCGAGAAGGGGCTGCGCGTGCTGATGCTCGACCGCGGCTTCATGGTCGAACACGGCGAAGGCTATCCCTATGACGGCAAGCCCGCATACGAGGTGCCCGCACGCAACTCGATGCCGCCGGCGCTGATCGAGAGCGATTATTTCATCTCCAAGCACGGCTATATCACGCCCAGCAACCAATCGTTCTACAACGACGACCGGCTGAACCCGTACGCCTATGACGAGGGCAGCAAATTCTACTGGATCCGTCCGGCGGCGGTCGGCGGCAAGTCGCTGATCTGGGGCCGCTGGTGCTTCCGCTGGAGCCCCGACGATTTCGAGGCGAACAAGCGCGAGGGCGTCGGGGGCGACTGGCCGATCCGCTACGACGACGTCGCGCCCTGGTACAGCTATGTCGAGAAATATATCGGCGTGTCGGGCTCGCGCGAGAACCTGCCGCACCTGCCCGACAGCGAGTTCCAGCCGCCGATGCCGATGAACATCGCGGAGAAGTGGATCAAGCCGCGGCTGGAGGCGGGCTTCCCGGGCCGCAAGCTCATCAACACCCGCCTGTCCAACATGACCGAGGACAAGCCCGATCAGAACCGCACCAAGTGCCAGTATCGCAATCAGTGCGCCAACGGCTGCTCGTTCGGCGCCTATTTCTCGACACAGGCGGTGACGCTGCCCGCGGCGCGCGCCACCGGGCGGCTGACGCTGCGCTCGGACGCGGTGGTCACCAACCTCGACTATGACGCGGCGAAGAAGCGGGTCACCGGCGTCCGCTTCGTGGATGCGAAGACCGGACAGGCGGAGACGGTGCAGGCGCGCATGGTGTTCCTGTGCGCCTCGGCGATGGCGTCGGTGCAGATCCTGATGAATTCGAAGCGCGCCGACGGGCGCAGCCACTTCGACAACAGCGGCACGCTGGGCCGCTACGTCATGGACCATATCTTCCGCGTCAGCATCGGCGGCAACGTGCCGGGCTTCGAGGAATATATCGAGTACGGCCGGCGTCCGGGCGGCGTGTACATCCCGCGCTTCCGCAACCTGGGCGGGCGCGAGGAGGGCGTCGGCTTCCGGCGCGGCTATGGCTATCAGGGTTCGGCCTATCGCGCGCCCGCCGCGCCGGTCGGCTTCGGCGCGTCGATGAAGCAGGGCATGCGCCAATATGGCAACTGGCAGTTCGGCATGACCGCCTTCGGCGAGTGCCTGCCGTACGAGGACAATCGCGTGTCGCTGCACAGCGGCAAGGTCGATCGCTTCGGCGTGCCGCTGATGAAGTTCGACGTCACGTTCCGCGACAACGAGCTGAAGATGATGGCCGACGCGCGCGAACAGGGCGAGGCGATGCTGCGCCAGGCCGGCATCACCGACGTGAAGAGCAGCGAGGGCGAGCATGTGCCCGGCGACGCGATCCACGAGATGGGCGGCGCGCGGATGGGCGTCGATCCGCGCCAGTCGGTGCTGAACAAGTGGAGCCAGGCGCATGACGCGGCCAATCTGTTCATCACCGACGGTGCGCAGATGGCGTCGGTGTCGTGCGTCAATCCGTCGCTGACCTTCATGGCGCTGACCGCGCGTGCCGCGGACAATGCGGTCAAGCTGATGAAGGCGGGGACGATCTAGGCCGGGGCGACGGTCACCCGTCCGGTTCGTCCCGATCCGCATCGGGCGCGCCGGGAACGCGTATCGAGCGGTGCCTCGCCACGGCACCGGGCGCTCGATGCGCGCCCGACCGGCCGGCGGCCGGTCAGCACGAACGAAGGGATGAATGGCCCCGGAGAGAGCCGAATGACGATCCGATCCAGCCCGGAAGGCGCGCGCGGCGCGGCGCATTTTCCATCGCGCGCCCCGGTCCGCGCCGAACGGCGCCCGTGGCGCCGCGCCTCCGCCCGCGCCCCGGCGCGGGCCGGGAAAATCGCGGACCCATGGGGCGACCGCGACGGATTCCCGCTCGCGGGACTGGGCCGGGGACGGAAGCAGCCGGGAGGAGATCGCGCCCGTCGCCATGACGCGGCGGGGATCGCCGGATCCACCCCGCCGGATAGCGCGGGCCGCGCCCGGCGCCACCCGCCCGCGCCGCCGCTGCCATGACCCGGCGGCGTCGCGAAGGGGTGACGATCCGCGCCGTAGCGGAGCGGGCCGGCGTGTCGGCGATGACCGTGTCGAACGTCATCAACCGCGCCGGCCGCGTCAGCCCCGCGACGATCGCGACGGTGCGCGCCGCCGTCGAGGAACTGGGCTATGTTCCCAACGTCGTGGCGCGGCGACTGGCGCGCGCCCGCGCCACGACGGTCGGCCTGCTGTACAGCGGACAGCGTGCGCCGTTCCTGGACGCGATTCTGGTCGGTACGTTGCGCGCCACCAATGCGCGCGGGCTGCAATTGCTGCTGCATGAGGAGGAACGCTTCACGGGCGACGCGGCGGCGGCGGCGGCGCTGGCGCTGGTGCGCGGCGGGGCCGACGCCCTGCTGTTGGTGCCGCCGTTCGCCGAGCTGCTGACCGGCTCCGCGCTGCTCGCCACGCTGGAGGTGCCGATCGCGGCGATCGCCACCGGCCATGCCATGGCCGACATGGCGACGGTGCGGATCGACAATCGCGCCGCCATGGCCGAGCTGACCACGCGGCTGATCGCGCGCGGCTTCCGCCGGTTCGGCTTCGTCGCCGGGCATCCGGGTCATTCCGACAGCGCCGAGCGCGTGCGCGGCTTCCACGACGCGCTGGCCGCGCACGCGATCGCGCACGATCCGGCACTGTTCGTCGACGGGCGGTTCGACCAGCCGTCCGGCGAGGCGGCGGCGCAGCGGCTGCTGTCGCACGCCGTGCCGCCCGACGCGATCATCTCCAGCAACGACGACATGGCCGCCGGCGTCATCGCCGAGGCGCACCGTCGCGGGCTGCGCCTGCCGCGCGATCTGGCGGTGGCCGGTTTCGACGACACGACGCTGGCGGCGCGGATCTGGCCGACGCTCACCACCGTCCGCCAGCCGGCCGAGGAGATGGCGTTCCGCGCCGCCGAGCACCTGATCGGTGCCGGCGATGGCGAGGCGACGCCCGCCGACCATGTCGTGGCGCACATGATCGTCGAACGCGAGTCCACCGCCTCCCCGCCGCGCTGACCCGTCATGGCCGCGCGGCGGCGGTGGCCGCGTCAGGCCGGCGTGATCGGCGGGTTCGCCATCTCCGCGCGTACCTCGGCGATCAGGTCCTTGCGGCTCAGCTTGCCGATCATCGTCTTGGGCATCGACGCGCGCACCACCACCGCGTCGACGCGCTCGTGCTTGCCGAGCTGCGGGTTGAGCCACGTCGCCAGCATCGCCCCGTCCACCTCCGCGCCGTCCTGCAACGTCACATAGGCGCGCGGCACCTCGCCGCGATAGGTATCGGGCAGGCCGATCACCAGCGCCTCGCGCACCGCCGGATGGTGGTAGAGGATCGCCTCGATCTGGCTGGGAAAGACCTTGAACCCGCCGACCGCGATCATGTCCTTCAGCCGGTCGACGATCGTGATGAAGCCGTCGGCGTCGATCGTCCCGACGTCGCCGGTGCGCAGCCAGCGCTGCCCGTCCGCGTCGATCGCGAAGCTGACGTCGTCCGCTTCGGGACGGTTCCAGTAGCCGGCCATGACCTGCGGCCCCAGCGCGACGATCTCGCCCGGCTCGCCGGCCGGCGCGGGGCGGCGCGCGTCCTCCTTGTCGACCAGCCGGATGCGCGTCGCGGGCAGCGGCTGTCCGATCGTGCCGGGCTTCTGCGCCCCCTCATACGGGTTGGTGGTCAGCACGCCGGTGCTCTCCGACAGGCCATAGCCCTCGATCAGCGTCGATCCGGTCGCCGTCTCCCAGCGCTCCTTCAGCTCGGCGGCGAGCGGCGCGCCGCCCGAAATGCACACGCGCAGGCTGGAGAAATCGGTGCGCGGCAGTTGCGGATGGTCGAGCAGCGCCTGGTACATGGTCGGCACGCCGGGCAGCGAGCTCGGCTTGGTGCGGGTGATCGTCGCCAGCGCCTGTCCGGCGTCGAAGCGCGGCAGCAGCACCATCTCGCCGCCGGTCACGATCGTGCGGTTCATCACACAGGTGTTGGCGAAGACGTGGAACAGCGGCAGCACGCCCAGGATGCGGTCGGTGATGTCGGGGTGCGGATCGAGCGCGGCGACCTGCCGCGCGTTGGCGGCGACATTGGCGTGGGTCAGCATCGCGCCCTTCGGCGTGCCGGTGGTGCCGCCGGTATATTGGATCAGCGCGACGTCGCGCGCCGGGTCGATCGCGGGCGGCGGCAGCGCGCCGTCGTTGGCGATCAGCCGCGAGAAGGCGAGCACGCGCGGATCGGCGGGGCGCTCGGCCACCTCGCGGCGCTTGAACAGCCGATAGGCGATCGACTTGGCGGGCGGCAACGCCCCCGCGACCGAACCGACCACCAGCCGCTCCAGCCCGCTCTTTTCCAGCACCGCCAGCGCATTGGGCAGCAGCGCGGTGGCGGAGACGGTGAACAGCACGCGCGTGCCCGAATCCTCGACCTGGTGGCACAGTTCGTCGACCGTGTAGAGCGGCGAGAAATTGACCACCGTCGCGCCGAGCCGCAGCGCCCCGTGATAGGCGGCCAGGTAATGCGGCACGTTGGGCAGGAACAGCCCGATGCGATCGCCCTTGCCATAGCCGAGCGCGGCCAGCCCGGTGGCGACGCGGCGCACCGCACCGGCGAGCTGCGCATAACTGTAGCGCCGGCCCAGGAAGTCGATCGCCGGCCGACCGGCGAAGCGGGTCGCCGATTCGTCGAACAGCGTCGTCATCGACTGCGGCGGGTAGGCGGTGTCCCAGGCGATGGGGTGGCGATAGGCGTGGCGCCAGTCATGCTCGTCGGTCATTGACATGGTTGTAAGCAACAAACCGGGACACGCAAGCGGTCAGAAAGGTGACGACGATGTCAACGTCGCGCGGTGACGCCGGCGCGGCTATTCCCGCGCGGCGATCGCGGCGGCCAGCGCCAGCAGGCGCCGCGCTTCCTCAAGGTGCAGCCGTTCGACCATCCGCCCGTCGACGCGCACCGCGCCCGCGTCCTCCTGCCCGTCGAAGGCGGCGGCGACCTGCGCGGCCCATGCCAGTTCGTCGGGCGACGGGCCGAACGCCGCATTCGCGGGCGCGATCTGCGCGGGGTGGATCAGCGTCTTGCCGTCAAAGCCCCAGTCGCGCCCCTGCCGGCATTCCGCCGCGATCCGCCCGGCATCGTCCAGCACATTGACGACACCGTCCAGCGCGACCAGCCCGGCCATGCGCGCGGCGATCACCACCTGCGTCAGGATCGGCAGCAGCGGCGCGCGGTCGGCGCCGGGGCGGCAGCGCAGCTCCCGCGCAAGGTCGTTGGTGCCGACCACCAGCGCGGCCAGCCCCGGCGCGGCGACAATCGCCGGCAGGTCCAGGGCACCACGGCACGTCTCGATCATCGCCCATAAGGCGACGCCGTCGCCCAGCGTGCCCCGCGCGTGGCGCACCGCCGCCGCGTCATCGACCTTGGGCAACAACACGGCATCCACCGCCGCCCCGCGCAGCGCCGCCAGATCGTCCCTGCCCCATGCGCTGTCCGGCGCGTTGACGCGCACCACCAGCTCGCGCGGCCCGAACCCGCCGGCGCGCACCGCCGCGACCGCCGCCGCGCGCGCGGCGGCCTTCTGCGCGGGCGCGACCGCATCCTCCAGGTCGAGGATCACCACGTCGCACGGCAGCCCGCGCGCCTTTTCGATCGCGCGCGCGTTCGATGCGGGGAGGAACAGCGCGCTGCGACGCGGCCGAAGCACCGTCACGCCACGGTCAGCGGGGCGAAGCGCGCGACCTGCCGGCCGATCAGCCGCAACTGCTCCACCACCGCCGGGTCGCTCGCCCCGCCTTCGTCGTCGAAACGCGTCACCTGCGTGTTGATCGCCGCCGCGAACGGCGTCGGCCAGCCGCGCAGCGCGTGGACGATCGAGCGCAGCGCCGCGATCGTCGATCCGGTCGCCTGCCAGCCATAGGCGGTGGCGATCAGCCCGACCGGCATGTCGGCCAGGTACGGCCGCCGGTCGCGCGCGGTTTCCTCCAGCAGGTCCAGCGCGTTCTTCACCACGCCGGAGATGCTGCCGTGATAACCCGGGCTGGCGATGATGACCGCCGAGGCATCGCGCACCGCGTCCACGAACGCGCGCTCCTCGGCGGTGCGCGTCGCGGCGCGCGGATCGTACAAGGGCAGGCGCGCCATGTCGTCGCCCCCGAACAGCCGGGTGCGGAACCCCTGCGCCGCCGCCTCGCCCAACGCGATGCGCAAGGCCCGCTCGGTGGAGGATATCCCACCGATCGTGCCCCCGATCCCGACCACCAGCGGCGCATCCGCGCCTTTCGCTTCATCCTGCATGTCGCTATCCTTGTGGCACGCGGGCGCCGCTTGCGACAACTGTCATATCAGTGTAAGACACCAACATCCATGCGCCCCGATCCCTACGATACCGGCCGCGTCCGCTACAACCACGCGCGTGGCGACACGCCGGCGGGCGGTGCGGCGCCGGAACCCCTGCCCTCGTTCAGCCCGTGGCACGACGGCGGCGATGCCGGCGATGCCGGCGATGCGCCGCGCTACGACGGCGGCTACGGCCCGCCGCATGTCGATGGCGGCTATCCGCCCCCGCCACGCCGCCGGATCGCGTGGGGCAAATGGGTGGTGCGCGGGCTGGCGGCGTCGATCGTGCTGTTCGTGATCGCGGTGATCTGGCTGGCGGTCACTGCGCCGCTGTCGCAATCGCTCAAGCCGCCGACGCCGCCGTCGATCACGCTGCTGGCCGCCGACGGCACGCCGATCGCGCGGCGCGGCGCGATCATCGGCGCGCCGGTCGATGCCGCCACGCTGCCGGCGCATGTGCGCGAGGCGTTCCTGGCGATCGAGGATCGGCGCTTCTACTCGCACTGGGGCGTCGATCCGCGCGGCATCGCGCGCGCCGCCTGGGCGAATGTCGGATCGGGCGGGGTGCGGCAGGGCGGATCGACGATCACGCAGCAGCTCGCGAAGAACGCCTTTCTCGATTCGGATCGCACCGCCGCGCGCAAGATCCGCGAGATGATGATCGCCTTCTGGCTGGAGGCGTGGCTCAGCAAGGACGAGATCCTGTCGCGCTACCTGTCCAACGTCTATTTCGGCGACAACGTCTACGGCATCACCGCCGCGTCGAAACATTATTTCGGACGCACGCCGCAGAAGCTGAACATCGGGCAGGCCGCGATGCTCGCCGGGCTGGTGAAGGCGCCGTCGCGGCTCGCCCCGACCGGCAATCTGAAGGGCGCGCGCGCGCGGCAGGCGGTGGTGGTGGCCGCGATGGTCGACGCCGGCTTCCTGACGAAGCGCGAGGCCGCGACGGTGCAGCCGCAGCGCGTGCTGGCCGCGCGCGCCGACACGCTGCCGACCGGCACCTATTTCGCGGACTGGGTGCTGCCCACCGCGCGCGAGGTGGCCGGCGATGCCGGGACCGAGGCGACGGTGCGCACCACGCTGGACCGCGGGCTGCAATCCACCGCCGAGCGCGTGGTGCGGCAGGCCAGCCTGCGCGACCTGCAGGCGGCGGTGGTGGCGATGCGCCCCGACGGGCAGGTCGTGGCGATGGTCGGCGGGCGCGACTACAAGGCGAGCGCCTTCAACCGCGCGGTGCAGGCGAAGCGCCAGCCCGGCTCCACCTTCAAGCTGTTCGTGTATCTCGCCGCGCTGCGCGCCGGGCTGACGCCCGATGACGTGCGCGACGATTCGCCGGTCGAGATCGCCGGGTGGAAGCCGCGCAACGACGATGGCCGCTATCTGGGGCCGATCACGCTGCGCCGCGCCTTCGCGCGCTCCTCCAACGTCGTCGCGGCGCGGCTGACGCAGGAAGTCGGCGTGCGCAACGTCATCAAGGCGGCGCGCGACCTGGGCATCACCACGCCGATCGCCAATGAGGCGACGATCGGGCTGGGCACGGCGGAGGTGTCCCTGCTCCAGTTGACCGGCGCCTATGCCGCGATCGCCAGCGGCCGCTACCCCGTGACTCCGCGCGGCGTGACCGGCAACCGCAACGCGAGCTGGTACGAGGCGATCGCCGGCCGCGATACCGAGATGCCGGGGCGGATCCGTGACGAGATGCGCTCGCTGCTCGGTTCCTCGATCCGTGGCACCGGGCGCGACGCCAACCTGCCGGTCGACGCGTTCGGCAAGACCGGCACCAGCCAGGGCGGACGCGACGGCTGGTTCATCGGCTTCGCGGGCAATCTGGTCGTCGGCGTATGGGTGGGCAAGGACGACAGCTCGCCCAACCCCGGGCTGCACGGCGGCGGCATCCCGGCGCAGATCTGGCGGCAGTTCATGATGTCGGCGCTCAACATCCCGGTGGTGGTCGCCCCGGCCGAGGACGAGATGCTCGCGCCCGTCGACAATATGGTGGAGGACGCGGGCGACGAGTTCGGCCGCGTGATCGACGGCGCGCAGCCGCGCATCGACGACGCGATCGACCGGCTGCGCGAACTGGGCATCGAACTGCCGCCGCCGCCGGAACCGCGCCGCCGCATCCCCGACGATCGCGGCCCGCCGCCGGACGATCCCGGCGAGGAATGGTAGCGGGCGGCGCCGCCGGGCGGCGCAGCGGCGCGTGCGGAGGCGTCGGCGCCTCAGCCGTTTGGGAATCCCCGCGACGGCGAGTGGCGCGGCGGTGCCGGTTCTTCAGCGCGGCCGCGCGTCGGGCAGCACGCGGTCGATCCAGCCACCCAGCCGCCCATGCGACCACGCCAGCGCGCGATAGACGGTGAGCGCCGCGCGTGCCCAGGTCGTGTAGAGCGCCGGCATGCGCAGCGTCCCCGCCGCCCATGCCAGCCGGTGGCTGTGCCGCGCGATCGCGGCGCGCGTGCGATACACCAGCCGGCGGCGCAGCGGCAGCCCGGCCGCGCCGGGCGCGACGCGCTTCACCGGCCGCATCCCGCGCCGCGCCCAGGTCAGTCGGTAGGCCAGCCCCTCGCGGCGATGACGGAAGCCGGCGGCCTGCGTCTGCTCCACGAACGCCGCATCCACCGCCGTCAGCGCGAGCCGCCCCTCGGCGACCGCGGCGGCGATCATCGCGTGGATCGCGGGCGCGCGCGCGATCACGACATTGGTGCCGCGCCCGTCGGACGAATAGGGCTCCACCCATGCATCGCCGAACGCGACATCGGCGGTTTCCGCCACCACGTCGTCGCACATGTCGCACGCCGGGTTCTGGAAGAAGCCCGCGCCCCAGTCGCCGTCCGCCAGGTGCCACCAATCCTGCGCGCGCGCCGTTCCGTCGTCGAGCGTCAGGTGCGCGCGATACCAGTTGGCGGGGCGGCCCTCGTCCTTGATGCGATAATCGACCGCGCGCACGCGCCCGATCGGCGCGCCGAGCTGCCAGGCGAAGCTGTCGACCAGCCGCGCGCTTTTCTGATGGCCGCAGAACAGCCCCAGCACATGCGTCACCCGCGCGGCGATCACCGGATCGGTGCGGCGCAGCAGGTGGATCGCCTTGATGAAGCATGGCACGCCGACCACCGCATAGCGGCCCGGCGTGGCGCGGATCGCCGCGATCACCGCCGACAGCTCGACCGGATAGTAACGCGACTTGGCACCGCCCGCCAGGTCGGCGGCATCGCGCGACAGGCGATAGGCGAAGAAGCGCCCGTCAGCGTGCGGGTCGGCGACCGGCGCGACATGCGCCACCGCGTCGACCGCGCCGGTGCGCAGCAATTCCGCCGCGACCCAGCTCACCATCCCGCCGGAGCTGCCGTTGCGGCGAAAGCCGCCTTCCGCGACATGCCCCACCCATGTCGATTCGAAGCGGCCGAGCAGCCGGGTAACCTTCGGTGCAGCGGGGAAGCGCGCGGCGGCGATCGCATCCTCGTCCACCGCCGCCGGGGAGAACGGGCAGCGCGCGGCCAGTTGCGCGCTTGGTCGTGCATACCAGTCGCGCGGCCCCTCGGGCTTCCACAGCCCGTGGTCGTCCATCGCCATCCGCGCGCGCGCCGCATCCGCCGCGCAGCCGCCGCAGCCGATGCACAGCCCGGAGCGCACCACGTCGCGCGGTGCGATCGCCTCAACCAAGCGCGGCGCTCAGGAAAGCGCGCGACGTGGCGCGCAGCCGGTCGATGTTCGCGGCCACCCGCCGGTCCGGCTCGCGTCCCAGCAACGCGTCATAGTCCGCATCCGGCGTGTCGGGCGCGACGACATGGCGGCGCGCGTCGAGCGCGGCGACGAGATCGCGCACCTTGTTGAAGCGATACGAGGACGGCGCGGTGACGAACGGCGTGCCGCCCACCAGCGCGAAGACGCAACCGTGGAAGAAGTTGGTGACCAGCGCACTGGCCCCCGCGACGCGCGCGGCGAATTCCTGCGGCCCGGCGTCGATCTCCTGCACGTCCGCCCAGTCGTTGCGATAGCCGATCGACAGCAGCCGCACGCCGTGGCGCGCACTCCAGCGCCGGACCGCCTGCGCCAGCCAGTCCGGGAAACCGTGGCCATAGACCAGCGCATAGGGCTCGGCATCACCCGCGGCGGCGCGCGGCACGCGCTCGACGAATTGCAGCACCGGATCGAGCACCAGCGGCGGCGTCTCCCCCGTCGCGCCTGCCACCAGCCGCCGCGCATTGTCGTCGCGCACCGACACCGCCGTGAAGCGCCGCAGCCGCGCCGCCCATTCGTCGCCGATCCCGTCATGCGCGTCGTGATTGCCGAAACTGGCGGCATAGGACACCAGCCGGTCGGGGCGCAGCCCGTCGCCGAAGAAGATCGGCGTGCCCCCGTACCAGGGATGGCGAAAGTTCCAGACCTCGTCGCTGCCGACCACGATCGCGTCATAGCGCGGCAGCGCTTCGGGCCGGTGGAGCGGGAAGCGCGGCGATTGCGGCAGGCGATCGAACGCGGCGAGGAACCGGCGCCCCTTTGCCTTGTAGGCCGGCAGGTCGCCCGCCGGCGTCCGCTGCGGCAATGTCGGCTGGAACGAGCACCGCCATTCGGCGCGCGCCACCGCATCGCTGTGGTGGTCCAGCAGGTGCGCGTCATGGCCCATCGCGCGCAACCCTTCCGTCAGGCAGCGCGCCTGCCAGTAGGATCCGTAATTGATGCAGCGATGGAAGGTGAGGACACCGACCTTGCGGGGCGTTTCGGTCATTGCTGGCTCAATCGCCGGCATGCGGCGCGGTTCCCGTGCGGCATCGCGGGGACACGCCGGCCCATGCGCCACTGACGCAATCGTAACCCTTGCGCGTTACCGCACGGGCATGGAACTCGCGCGCGCCTACAAATCGCTGATCGACGCGATCGTCTTGCAGGCGGGTTCGGCCGACATGCTGCACATCCATGTCGGACTGGCGCTGTATCTCGGCACGCTGGTGCTGGCGCGGCGACCGCGCGCCGGGTTTGTCGCGCTGCAGGTGGTGCTGGCGGCGGAGCTGGCCAACGAGCTGCTCGACTGGGCGGCCGCCTCGCCGCAATGGACGCTGCGCGATACGCTGTCGGACATTTTCCTGACCTTGATGTGGCCGGTCGCGATCACCGCCGCCACGCAGTACCGTCGGCGACGCTGGAACAGGGTGGAGCGCAATCCGGCGCGAAGCCCCGCGAAACGGACGGTCGCCGCGCATGAACGACACGCCGCGATTTCGCGGCCCACAACCGCGCCTGCGCCGATTGCATCTGCCTGAACGCTTGCCAGACGACCCGTTCCATGCGTAGCGGCGGGATGGGGTGCCGCCGTCCGGCGGTTCAATCAAGGGAGCGTCCACCTTGCGCATTACCATGATCGGTTCGGGCTATGTCGGCCTGGTGTCCGGCGCCTGCTTTGCAGACTTTGGTCATGACGTCGTGTGCGTCGACAAGGACCAGGGCAAGATCGAACGGCTGCTCGCCGGCAAGATGCCGATCTACGAGCCGGGGCTGGAGGAGCTGGTCGCGCGCAACGTCGCCGCCGGCCGGCTGAGGTTCACCACCGACCTGAAGGACGGCGTGGCGGGCGCGGACGCGGTGTTCATCGGTGTGGGCACGCCCACCCGGCGCGGCGACGGCCATGCCGATTTGTCCTATGTCTACGCCGCCGCCCGGGAGATCGGCGAATCGCTGACCGGCTATGCGGTGATCGTCACCAAGTCGACCGTGCCGGTCGGCACCGGCGACGAGGTGGAGCGGATCATCCGCGAAGCCGCGCCGGACGCCGAGTTCGGTGTGGTGTCGAACCCCGAGTTCCTGCGCGAAGGCGCGGCGATCGACGACTTCAAGCGCCCGGACCGGATCGTGATCGGTTCCGGCGACGATCGCGCGACCGAGGTGATGCGCCAGGTCTATCGTCCGCTGTACCTGAACGCCGCGCCGATCCTGGTCACCGCGCGCCGTACCGCCGAGCTCATCAAATATGCCGGCAACGCCTTCCTCGCGACCAAGATCACCTTCATCAACGAGATCGCGGACCTGTGCGAGAAGGTCGGCGCGGACGTGAAGGACGTCAGCCGCGGCATCGGCCTCGACAATCGCATCGGGCCGAAGTTCCTGCACGCCGGCCCGGGCTATGGCGGGTCGTGCTTCCCCAAGGACACGCTGGCGCTGCTCAAGACCAGCCAGGATTATGACGCGCCGCAGCGGATCGTAGAGGCGGTGGTCGCGGTCAACGAGAACCGCAAGCGCGCGATGGGCCGCAAGATCATCCATGCGATGGGCGACGACGTGCGCGGCAAGACGGTGGCGGTGCTCGGCCTCACCTTCAAGCCGAACACCGACGACATGCGCGATTCGCCCGCGATCGCGGTGATCCAGGCGCTGCAGGACGCCGGCGCGCAGGTGAAGGCGTTCGATCCCGAGGGCACCGAACAGGCCAAGCTGGTGCTGGACAACGTCACCTATTGCGACGGCCCCTATCAGGCGATCGAGGGTGCGGACGCGCTGGCGATCGTCACCGAATGGGACGAGTTCCGCGCGCTGGACCTGCCGCGCGTGAAGTCGCTGCTGAAGGAGCCGGTGCTGATCGACCTGCGCAACATCTATACGCCGGCCGAGATCGCGGCAGCGGGCTTCCGCTACACCAGCATCGGCCGGTAACGAGCCGGCGGGGGCGGCCGGCGCCGCTCCCGCAGGGTCGACGATACGGCGAACCCGGCGCCGCCCGACGCGACACCGCCGTGACCCGCACCGATCGGCCTTCAGCGACGCCAGCCGCCGTTCGTCATTCGCGCCAGCAGGAATCCATAGACGCTAGAGTCGGACTCGATCACGTTTGGACGTATCCTGAGTGGCGGAGATAGTTGGCGCATTCGGCGGGCTGGAAGCGCTCGAGGATGTGCTTGAGGGCTGTGACGATGGCATCAAAGGAGCGCGGCGCTGCCTTCCGGAGCAGCGCCTTGATCTTGGCGAAGACCTGTTCGATCGGGTTGAGATCGGGGCTGTAGGGCGGAAGGTAGAGCAGGCCCATGCCGGCATCCTCAAGGCATTGACGGATACCGTCGACCTTGTGGGCGGCGAGGTTGTCGCAGACCACGATGCTGCCGGGCGGCAGTTCGGGGATGAGGTGATCGGTCAGCCATTGCTGGAAGATGCGACCGGTCATGGGCGTGTCGATCAGCATCGGGGCGGCGATGCCGTCGTGGCGCAGGCCAGCGACGAAGGTGGACGTCATCCAGTGTCCGTGCGGTGCCTTGCCGAGTAGCGGCCTGCCCTTGAGGCCCCAGCCGCGCAGCCGGGTCATGCTGGTGGTCGTGCCTGTTTCGTCGACGAACACCAGCGATGTGAAGTCGAGCCCGGCCTGTACGGCGCGCCAGACCTCGCGCGCGACCGCAACATCCGGCCGGTCCTGCTCAGTCGCGAAGATGGTCCTTTTTTTTGTGCCGCAGCCCCAGCTTGCGCACCGTCCGCCAGACGCTCGCATAACTGACCTCGATACCGCGCGCGGCCAGGTCGCTCCTGACTTCGCCCAGCGTCAGCTCCGGCACCTCGGCCAGCCGCTCGCCGATCCAGCCCGCCTGCTCCAGCAGCTTCGAGCGCCGGTCGCCGCCCATCGCCCGCGCCGCGTGGCTGCTCTCGCTCCGGTAGCGACGCCACCAGTTGCCCGCCGTGCTCGGCGCCACGTCAAACGCTACGCCTACCTCCCGGCAGCTACGACCCGCCGCCATCGCCGCGACAACCCGCTGCCGCAGGTCATCCGAGTACGCCTTGCCCATCCATGCCAGCCTCCGATCCGGCCAGCATCTTGAATCACCAAATCACCCCTGCGGAAATCCCCCGATTCCACTCGGTCGAAGTCGACTCTAGCGTTCGGCTCTGCCCGCACCATCGGAGCATCCGGAATCCCGCCGGCGCGGGAGTGACGGCATAACCCAGCGCACCGATTCGAGCCGCCAGCACTGAGGGTTGAGCGGCCCTCGGGGCCGCGGTCGCGGGTAACAGCACGCGACGCCGACGCGACCGACCTCAACCCGCGTCGGGCAGGCACTCGCGCCGCTGATCGACGCGATCGGCCCCGCCGGGCGCGCGGGTGAGCACCGACAGCGCGCGACAGGTGCGACCGCCCTCGTCCTCCGCCGCGCCCGCGACCACGAAGCCATGGACCTGCGCGGCGGGATCGAACCATTCCTGCACCTCGCCGCTGCGCAGCGCGGCGGTGATCGCGGCGGCGCGGCTGCCGGTTCCGGCGTCGATCGGTGCCGCAGTCGGCGCTACCATCGCGGGGGCGACGACCGGCGCGGCGGTGCGTCTCACCCGCGCCGCCGGGCGCGGCGCTTCCGGCACGATCGCACGCTGCGGAACCGCCAGGCTGACGGAATAGCGCGGCGGCGGCGCGGCTTTGGTCGACGCGACCGCCAGCCCGCCGGCGCTGACCGTCAACAGCACGCCCAGCACCCCCGCCGCGCGCCATCCGCCGGACCGCGCGCGCGGCGCATCGACGAACGGATAATCGGGGTCGAGCGGCACGCAGCGATATTCGCGCGTGATGCGCAACGGCCCCAGTTCGATCGTGGTGCGACGGAACACGTCGCTTCGCCGGTTCGTCACGTACCGCCCCTGTTAACCAACGCGCATCATCGCCCGCGCGGCCCGGCTTGGCAAGCGGCTGTCCCCCTCCTCGATGGCCGGTACGCGCGCGGCGCGCGGCGACGGATCCGCTACGGCGCGATCGGGCCGCCGAACAACGTGCCGAAATAATCGCCCTTGTTCCACACCGGGCGCTGCGGCGCGTCGGCGATCTCGCGCGCGATGCGATAATTGGCGTCGACGAAGCGGACGCCCTGATCCCACAGGATCGGCTGCGTCAGGTCGTCGCATGGCTTGTGGTAGCAATTCTCCATGAACGTCTCGACCGCTTCCTTGCCCGGCCCCTTGTAGCCCGGCCACAGGAACACCGACGGCACGCCCTTCTGCACGAAGCGATAATGGTCGGAACGCACGAAGATCGCCTGTTCGGGCATCGGATCGGGCGACAGGCCCACCCCGATCCCCGCCACCGCGCGCGCGATGATCGGCCCGAGCGTCGAGCGGTCGCCGCCGAACGCCACCATGTCCTCGAACCGGTAGGTCAGGATCGGCATGTCGAGATTGACGTCCGCCACGATGTCGCGCAGCGGCACGACGGGGTGGTTCGCGAAATAATCGCTGCCGACCAGCCCCTTCTCCTCGGCGGTGACCGCCAGGAAGATGATGCTGCGCCTGGGCGGCGTGGCGGTCTTGAAGCGCTTCGCCGCCTCGATCAGGCTGGCGATGCCGACGCCGTCGTCCAGCGCGCCGTTGTAGATCGTGTCGCCGTTCACCGCCGCGCCGACGCCGACATGGTCGAGGTGCGCGGACAGCACCACCGTCTCGCGGCCGACCGCCGGATCACTGCCCGGGATCATCCCCACCACGTTGCTGCTGGCGATCGGGCGGAAGGTGGTGGCGGTGCGGACCGACAGCGTGCCCGCCGACGTCACCGGGCGCACGCGCAGCGTCTTGCGCGCCGCCCCCTTGGCCAGCGCCGCCCAGTCGCGCCCGAACACGCTCGCCGCGCCGGCCGGCGACAGCGTGGCGAGCAGCGGCACCGCCGGCGTCGCCGTGCTGCCGGTGCCGTCGGGCAGCGCCCAGGTGATCCGTTCCGCGGCATGGCCCTTCACCGCCGCCGCGAAGCCCGGCGCGCCGCGCCCGGCCTTGCGCAGTTCGGCGATCGCGATCACGCCGATCGCGCCGTGCCGCGCCGCCGCCGCCTGCCGCGCCGCCGCGCCGCCGAAGGTCGCCGCCACCTCGCTGGGCAGGCCGGCGGGCGCGCCGCCGACAAAGGCGACGATCTTCCCGCGCACGTCCACGCCGGCATAATCGTCCAGCCCGTATTGCGGCGCTTCCAGCCCGTAGCCGACGAACACCACCGGCGCGGTGACGTCCGTCGCCTTCGCGGCCGGGTTCGCGGCGGCGACGATATCCTTGCCCGCCGCCAGCGGCCGCGGCGCGGCGCCGGCCGGCGTCCAGGCGAAGCGACCCTCGCCGTCCAGCTTGTACGCGGTCAGCGGCACGGCCTGGAGATACCCGCCCGCATCGCCCATCGGCTTCAGCCCGGCGGCGTAGAATTGCGCGGCGACATATTGCGCGGCGATGTCATACTCCGGGCTGCCCGCGTCACGCCCCTTCATCGCATCCGACGCCAGGAACATGACATGCGCCTTCATCGCCGCCTGATCGGCGGGCAGGGGCGCGGTGAGCGCGGCGTTGCGGGCGGCGGGGGTGGGCGGGCTCGGGGACGGGGGCGTCTGTGCGACGGCGGCGGCGGTGAGCGTCAGGAGCAGCGGGAAAGCGAGGGAACGATACATTCAGGGCGCCCGGACAGAGACAGGAGGGCTGCACCTTACGGACCGGGATCGTAGCCGTCGAGACGATCCGTCCGCGTCGCGCTTTCGCGATGGAACCGCCTGTCGCGGCGGCTATACTCATCGGCATGGACGCACGCCTCTCCCCCGCCGCCACGGTCACGCCCCTGGTCACGCACCGCCGCGACTATGCGCCGCCCGCGTGGCTGGTGCCGGAAGTCGCGCTGGACTTCGCGCTGGACCCCGCCACCACCCGCGTCGCGGCGCGGCTGACCGTCACGCGCAACGGGGCACACGGGGCGCCGCTCCGGCTCGACGGCGCCGGACAGGTGCCGCTGGCGGTGCGTGTCGACGGGGTGACGGTGAACGACTGGCGGGTCGAGGGCACGCAACTGGTGATCCCGCTCCCCGGCGACGCGCATGTGGTGGAAACCGAGGTGGAGATCGCGCCCGACCGCAACACGCAATTGATGGGGCTGTATGCGTCGGGCGGCAATCTGTGCACGCAATGCGAGGCGGAGGGGTTCCGCCGCATCACCTATTTCCCCGATCGCCCCGACGTGCTCGCCACCTATCGGGTGCGGATGACCGCCGATCGCGCGCGCTTCCCGGTCCTGCTCGCCAATGGCGATCCGGTCGCGGCGGGCGAGAACGGCGACGGCACGCACTGGGCGGAATGGCACGATCCCTGGCCCAAGCCGTCGTATCTGTTCGCGCTCGTCGCGGGCGATCTGGCGGTCAACCGCGGCCATTTCACCACGCGTTCGGGGCGGGAGGTGCAGCTCGGCATCTGGGTGCGCAAGGCCGATCTCGCCAAGACCGCGCACGCGCTGGACGCGCTGAAGCTGTCGATGGCGTGGGACGAGCGCGTCTATGGCCGCGAATACGACCTGGACGTGTTCAATATCGTCGCGGTCGACGATTTCAACTTCGGCGCGATGGAGAACAAGGGGCTGAACATCTTCAACAGCCGCTACATCCTTGCCGACCCCGATACCGCCACCGATTACGATTACGACGCGATCGCGGCGGTGGTGGCGCACGAATATTTCCACAACTGGTCGGGCAATCGCATCACCTGCCGCGACTGGTTCCAGCTCAGCCTGAAGGAAGGCTTCACCGTCTATCGCGACCAGGGCTTCTCCGCCGATCAGGGATCGGCCGCGGTGAAGCGGATCGAGGACGTGCGCGGGCTGCGCGCCGCGCAGTTCCCGGAGGATGCCGGGCCGCTGGCGCATCCGGTGCGCCCGGAAAGCTATCAGGAGATCAGCAACTTCTACACCGCCACCATCTACAACAAGGGCGCGGAGCTGATCCGCATGATGGCGACGATGCTGGGCCAGCAGCGCTTCCGCGCCGCCACCGACCTGTATTTCGCGCGCTTCGACGGCACCGCCGCGACCTGCGAGGATTTCGTCGCCTGCATGGAGGAGGCGGGCGGCATCGACCTGACGCAGTTCCGCCGCTGGTACAGCCAGGCCGGCACGCCGCGCGTCTCCGCGACGCTGGACCATGACGCCGGCGGCGGGCGCGCGACGCTGAACCTGGCGCAGAAGGTGCCGGACACGCCCGGGCAGACCGACAAGCAGCCGCAGGTGCTGCCGCTGCGTATCCGGCTGTTCGGCGGCGACACCGGGCGGCCGCTTGGCGACGAGCAGTTGGTCGTGCTGTCCGACACGTCCGCCAGCGTGACGTTCGAGGGAGTGACCGAGCGGCCGGTGGTGTCGCTCAACCGCGGCTTCTCCGCCCCGGTCATCATCGAGAGCGACCGCAGCGCCGACGATCTCGCCTTTCTGGCGCGCCACGACGACGACGCCTTCGCGCGCTACGAGGCGATGCAGCAACTGATGCTCGACACGCTCATCGCCGCCACCGTGGAGGGCGAGGCGGACACGCGCGCGGTGGTCGCGGCGGTCGCCGACACGCTCGACGATCCCGCGCTCGACCGCGCGTTCGTCGCGGAAGCGGTGCTGCTGCCGTCGGAGAATTTCATCGGCGACCAGCTCGCGATCGTCGATCCCGAAGCGATCTTCCGCGCGCGCGAGGGGCTGCGCCGCACGCTGGGGCGCGCGCTCGACGCGCGCTGGCGTGCGGCATGCGACCCGGCGCTGCGCCGCCCCTATGCCTATACGCCGCAGGACAAGGGCATCCGCCGGCTGCGCAGCGTGGCGCTCGGCTATGTCGCCGCGGCGGGCGCGGCCGACGCGGCGGCGCTGGCCTGGGCGCAGTTCGAAGCGGCCGACAACATGACCGACCGGCAGGGCGCGCTGGCCGTGCTGGCGAACGGCCATGCGCCGGAACGCGACGCCGCGCTCGACATCTTCTACAATCGCTATGCCGACAATGCGCTCGTGCTCGACAAATGGTTCCAGACGCAGGCGCTGTCGTCACGCGACGACACGCCCGCGCTGGTCGCGGAACTGGTGCGGCATCCCGACTTCACGCTCGCCAACCCCAATCGCGCGCGCGCGCTGATCGGCGCGTTCGCGGTCAACCAGCGTGCTTTCCACGCCGTGGGCGGCGCGGGCTACCGCTTCCTGGCCGAACAGTTGCTGGCGCTCGACGCGCTCAACCCGCAGACCTCGGCGCGGCTGCTCCCGCCGCTCGGCCGCTGGCGCCGCTTCGACCCGGTCCGCGCCGCGGCGATGCGCGCCGAACTGGAAGCGATCGTCGCGACGCCGGGGATCAGCAAGGATCTGTTCGAACAGGCGTCGAAGAGCCTGGAAGGATAATCCCCCCGCGACCGCGCGGCCGCCGCCTGACGCGCCGCGAAACAGGCGTCGGAACGGTGTCCTTGCAGGCTGTCGGAAGGGCGCGGCAAGGCGCGTTCAGCGGCGGTGCCGGCCTGCTCCCCGCCCCGCCTTCCGTGCCGGGAGGCGCGGCGGGGGAGCGTCGCCGGCACCGGAACATGCGCTGTCCGCGCCTTGCCGGTCGGCGGCTCAGGCCGGGTCGGCGATGGCCGGCGTCACCCCCGCGCGCTCCTCGCGCCGCCGTTCGGTGCGGCGCGCCTGGGCGGCCATCTTCGACCAGGTCTCCTCCGATCGCAGGCAGCGATCGCGGACATTGTCGAGCGTGGCGTCCTGCGCATCCTGGCGGTGCTGGGCGGCAATCGCCTCGTAGCGTTCATATTCCTTGATGGCCGGACCTTTCTCGGGTTGGCGACGGCGCGGGCGCGCCGGCGCGTGGAGACGTGACGACATGGGCGGCCAGTGCGTCGTACAGGTCGCAGATCTCGGCCAGCGCGCCGCTGTCCAGCAGCACGCACTCACCGATGCGGAAACGCCGCAACTCGCCGTTCGGACCCGACCAGCCGACCGTCATATGGGTGCCGCCGCGCACGTCGGCGCGCCGCGCGGCGCCGTTGGTGTAGCGGAAGGTGGAACGCGCGCGCGCCAGCCCGTGCAGCCGCGGCGCGCTCCACGCCGCCTCGGCGCAGAACGCCGCCAGCTTGTGCGCGGCGTTGCGCTGCGCCTCCGTTTCCGGCCGCCCCGCCGCGCGGGCGGCGGCGTCGAGCAGGACGTGCAGCAGCCGGTCGAGCTCGCCGATCCAGTTGCCGATCACGCGCGACCGCACGCGGCGCTGGCGGTCCGACCACGATTGATCCAGCCACGGTTCGCGCGCCTGTTCGCGCAGGAACGCGGTGGCGCGGGCCAGCGTGACGGCGGCATCGTGGAGCGTCGGATGACGCGCATGGGGGAGCGCCGGGCGCGGGGCGTTCACCGCCACGCACGCCGATCGCGTCGCCGTCGCGACCAGTCGCGCAGCCAGCGGCGCCAGCGCGGCATCAGGCGCGCCGCCGCGCGGCGATCGCCGCCTCGACGCGTTCGCCGCCCTCCGCGCTGTCGCCCGCCATGTCGATCGGCCGCGCGCCGAGCTCGGGATGATCGCCGTTCAGGAACGGCATCGCCGCCGCGGCGCCAAGCTGTTCGATGGCCAGCCGCATGACGCGGCTCTGCCGCTCGGCACGACCCGGATCGTAGCGGACGCGCGCGGCCCGGAAGGTGCGGGTCGGCCGCGGCTGTTCGCTCATCGTGCGCCGAGGCCGGCGTCGGCCCGCGCGCGCGCGATCCGCGCCGCATAGCGATCCGCCATCCGGTGATGCGCCGAACGCGCCTCCGATCCGGCCGCGCCGGCGGCCATCGCCAGCGACACCTGATGGCGGTGGAAGAGATAGTCGAGATCCACGCGGCGGACTCCCTTGATGCAAGCGGGAGCGCGCTGGTCTCTCAGCCGTCGGCGCTTGGAGGCGGTGTACCGACGATGATCCCGTATACCATGGTTGGCCCGCATCACCTAATGCGGTGGACGGTGCCGCCGCCGCTCACCCCGAATTGCGCAGCGCGGTCGCGATGGCGTTGATCGACAGCAGGATGCCCTGCCGCACGCGCTCGTCGGCCTCGCCGGCGCGGTGGCGCTTCATCAGCTCGATCTGGAGCAGGTTGAGCGGCTCGATATACGGCAGCCGCAGCCGGATCGAGGCGTCGAGCGCCGGATGCTTCTCCAGCAGATGCGCCTGCCCGGTGATGTCGAGCAGCCCGTCATGCGTCTGCTGCCAGCCATCGCGGATCCGCCCGAACACATGGTCGCGCAGGCCCGCGTCCTCGACCAGCCCGGCGTAGCGCCCCGCGATCCCCATGTCCGACTTGGCGAGCACCATCTCCATGTTCGCCAGCGTCGCGGCGAACAACGGCCAGCCCTGCGCCATGTCCTTGAGCAGCGCGCGATCGTCGAACGCGGCGATCGCCTGACCCACGCCATACCAGCCCGGCAGCATCACGCGCGCCTGCGCCCAGCTGAACACCCACGGGATCGCGCGCAGATCCTCGATCGCGTCGGATTGCTTGCGGCTGGCCGGGCGGCTGCCGATCTTCAGCCCGGCGATCTCCGCGATCGGCGTCATCTGGCGGAAGAAGGTGCGGAACCCCCCGGTTTCGTACACCAGCCCGCGATAGGCGCGGAACGCATCCTGCGACAATCGGTCCATCGCGGCGGCGAAGGTGGCATTCTCGCTGTTCGACAGCACCTCCGGCTCCAGGCTGGCGAGCAGGGTGGCGGAGGCCATCGCTTCCAGATTGGTCGCGGCGCTCTCGCGCGTGCCGTATTTGCCCGCGATCACCTCGCCCTGTTCGGTGATGCGGATGCGGCCCTGCACGGTGCCGGGCGGCTGGGCGCGGATCGCCGCGAAGCTGCTGCCCCCGCCCCGCCCGACCGCGCCGCCGCGCCCGTGGAACAACTGCATCCCGACGCCGACCGCATCGAACACCGGCTTCAACGCGGTCGACGCCTTCGACAATTGCCACGTCGACGTCAGGTAACCGCCGTCCTTGTTGCTGTCGGAATAGCCGATCATCACTTCCTGGTGGCCGCGCGCGGCGGCGATGCCGCGCACCTCGGGAATGGAGAACCATTCGGCCATGATCGCGGGCGCCGCCTCCAGATCCTCGATCGTCTCGAACAGCGGCACCGCCATCACCGCCGCGGTGGCGGGATCGCCGGGGCGGTAGAGCCCGACTTCCTTGAGCAGCAGGTGCACCTCCAGCAGGTCGGACACCGACTTGGTCATCGACACGATATACTGGCGGATCGCCGCCGGACCGTAGGTGGCGTGCGCGGTGGCGGCCGCCTGCACGATCGCCAGTTCCCCGGTCGTCTCGTCCGAATAATCGGCGAAGCGCGTGGTCAGCGGGCGCGGCGTCGCCAGTTCCTGGCGCAGCAGCACGACGCGCGCATCCTCGTCCAGCGCGGCATAATCGGCGCACACGCCCGCGACCTTCAGCATCTCCGCCACCACGCGTTCGTGCACCGCGCTGTTCTGGCGCAGGTCGAGCGTGGCGAGGTGGAAGCCGAACACGTCCACCGCGCGGATCAGCCGTCCGATCGCGCCGCCGCTGCCCAGCAGCCCGTCGCCGCCGGCCGACAGCGGGCGCGCGATCGTGATGAGGTCGGCGCGCAGCGCGGCGGGATCGGGATAGGCCTCGCCCGTCAGATGGCCAGGGCGCGGCGCGGGCTGGCCGGTCAGCTTCGCATAGGTCGCGGCGGTGCGCGCGTAGATCCCGGCCAGCGCGCGGCGGTACGGCTCGTCGCTGCGCGTCTCGGCGGTGTCGCCGCTCGCCTCCGCCAGCGCCAGCACCGCCGCGTCGACCCCGGCGTGATGCGCGGAGATCGACAGTTCCGCGCCCATCGCGTGCAATTGCTCCAGGTAGAAGCCGAGCACCGCCTGCGCCGCCTTGGCC
Source organism: Sphingomonas taxi (assembly GCA_003243195.1). Lineage (GTDB taxonomy): Bacteria > Pseudomonadota > Alphaproteobacteria > Sphingomonadales > Sphingomonadaceae > Sphingomonas > Sphingomonas taxi_B. Next base: position 425,412 of record QFQI01000001.1, read on the forward strand.
AGCGCGGTGCGCAGCGATTCGGCGGTGACGAACGGATTGCCGTCCCGGTCGCCGCCGATCCAGCTTCCGGGGCGCAGGAAGGCCGGCACGCGCCCGCCCAGCGCGCGGTCCCAGCGCTGGTACAGCGCCGGGATCACCGGCAGGAACACGTCGCGCAGGTAGCTGAGCGCGGTTTCCACCTCGTCCGCGACGTACAGCCGTTCGCGGCGCAGCACGCGCGTCTGCCACAACAGCGCGACCTGCCGCACGATCGCCTCGTCGACCAGATCGCCGTCGGGGGTCGTCTCCGCGCCGCGATCGCGCATCGCCATCAACTGCGCGATGCGGTTGCGATGGTCGATCATGCTCTTGCGCCGCACCTCGGTGGGATGTGCGGTCAGCACCGGGGCGACCAGTGCATGCTCCAGCAGCTCGCGCACCCGCTCGCGCCCGATGCCCTCCGCTTCCAGCCGGGCGAGCGCGGCGGCGACATCGGCGCCTTCCTCCGCGGCGATCCCCTGCCGGTCCTCGGCGAGATTGGCGAGCATCGAGAACAGCATGAAGCCGCGCACGAAATCCAGCGTCTCGTCCAGGTCGAGCGCGCCCAGTTCGGCATCCGGCGACGCCTGATGGTTGCCGCGATGCCGCTCGACCGAGGCGGAGCGGATCGCCTCGGTCCGCTCGTACAGCGTCTCCCCGCCATAAGCGCGGATCACGTCGCCCAGCACGCGGCCGAGGAAGCGGACATCGGGATTGTTGGTGATCGGGGGCAGCGTGCTCATGCGCCATTGCTGCGCTGCCGCACCGGGCGGGTCAACCGCTGTTTGCGGCTTCGTGTCGCCGCGGTGCAGCGTCATCGCGCGCCGGGCGCGGATGACGACGCCGGGATCACCCCGCCGTGTTGGCGACCGGCTCCTCCGCCGGGGTCGGCAGGTCGAGTTCGTGCATCTCGCGCGCGCGTTCGCGTTCGTCGCTGGTGACAGTGCCGTCGTGGTTGATGTCCTGCCCGTCGAAGCGCTTCATCATCCAGGCGCTCCATTCCTCGTTGGAGATCGCGCCGTTCCCGTCGCGGTCGATCGCGTCGAAGCGCGACGCGAGCCGCCGGGGAACTTCGTTGCGGGTCAGCCGGTCGTCATGGTTGACGTCCAGCCGGCGGAAGCGGCGCTCCACCACCCCGCCGAAGTCGAGCCGCGACATCACGAACGGCGGGACGTAATTGGCCAGCGTCGCCTGCTGTTCGGCATTCTGCTCGCCGTCGCGCGCCGAACATGCGGCGAGCGCCAGCGCGCCCGCGATCACCATCTTTACCCGCATGTCCGTCGCATACTCCCTCAAGCGTCCAGCTCAACATCCCAGTAGAGCCAGTCGTGCCACGTCTCATGCAGATAATTGGGCGGAAAGCGACGGCCATGTTCCTGCAACTGCCAACTGGTGGGCCGGATCGGCTCCAGCGCCAGCGGCATCGCCGCCTGCCGCGGCGTCCGTCCGCCCTTCTTCAGGTTGCACGGCGCGCAGGCGGTGACGACATTCTCCCACGTCGTGCGCCCGCCCTGCGCGCGCGGCACCACATGGTCGAACGTCAGGTCGCGGACGTGGCTGCCGCAATATTGGCAGGCGAAGGTATCGCGCAGGAACAGGTTGAAGCGCGTGAAGGCGGGAAATTGCGACGGCCGCACGAACTGCCGCAGCGCGATCACCGACGGCAGCCGCATCGTGCAGGTCGGGCTGTGCACCTCGCGCTCGTAATGCGCGACGATGTCGACGCGTTCGAGGAACACCGCCTTGATCGCGGTCTGCCACGGCCAGATGCTCAGCGGATAATAGGACAGCGGCGTGTAATCGGCGTTGAGCACCAGGGTCGGACAGGAGTCCGGGTGCCGCATCAGGTCGGGATGGAACACGTCAGGACGTCCCCCTTACCTTTACTGGTCGTGCCGCGTGCTTTCGGCCTGCGACGTGACGCCATGATGACAGGGCCGGTCGCCGGCTTCAAGAGTCGGCCGAACCGCACGCCCGCGGGGATGACGCCACGGCCGCCATGTGGCACCTGTCCGCGCATGACCGACGCCAACCCCCTCGCCCTGCTGCGCGCGCAGCTCGCCACCGACGCGCTCGACGGCTTCGTGGTGCCGCTGACCGACGAACATATGAGCGAATATGTCGGCGGCTATGCGCAGCGGCTGGCGTGGCTGACCGGGTTCGGCGGATCGGCGGGCAGCGCGGCGGTGCTGGCGGACAAGGCCGCGATCTTCACCGACGGCCGCTACACGATCCAGGTGCGCGAACAGGTCGCGGGCGACGCCTGGGACTATGTGTCGGTGCCCGAACACAGCGTCGCGGGCTGGCTGGCCGAACATGCGCCCGCCGGCGCGCGGATCGGCTATGACCCGTGGCTGCACACCCGCGCCTGGGTGGAGGAGACGCGCGCCGTGCTCGCCGCGCGTGACGTGACGCTGGTGCCGGTCGACGCGAACCCGGTCGACGCGGTGTGGCACGACCGCCCCGCCCCGTCGCCGGCGGTGATGACGGTGCAGCCCGACGCGCTGGCCGGTGCCTCCTCCCCCGCCAAGCGCGGCGCGGTCGCGGACTGGCTGGCGGCGCAGCGCGCGGACGCGCTGGTGGTGCCGGCGCTCGACTCGATCGCGTGGCTGCTCAACCTGCGCGGCGGCGACGTGGCGCGCACGCCGGTCGCGCTATGCTATGCGATCGTCCATGCCGACGGCACCGCCGACCTGTTCGTCGCCCCCGAAAAGGTCACGCCGGCCGTGCGCGAGCAGCTCGGCAACGCGGTACGGCTCCACGATCGCGCCGCCTTCGCGCCCGCGCTGCGTGGCTTCGCGGGCCGGCGCGTCGCGATCGACCCGGCGCTGGCCGTGGCGGCGATCTTCGATGGGGTGGAGGCGGGCGGCGGCACCGCGCTGCCGCTGCGCGACCCCACGATCGTGGCGAAGGCGTGCAAGAACCCGGTCGAGATCGCCGGCCACCGCGCCGCCTCATTGCGCGACGGCGCCGCGCTCACCCGCTTCCTGCGCTGGGTGGCGGAGGAAGCGCCGCGCGGCGGGCAGACCGAACTGTCGGCCGCCGCGCGATTGCTGCGCTTCCGCGAGGAGACCGGCGTGCTGCGCGACCTGTCGTTCGACACGATCTCCGCGACCGGGCCGAACGGCGCGCTGCCGCACTACCACGCCACCGAACGGTCGAACCGCGCGATCGCGCCGGGGCAGCTCTACCTGATCGATTCCGGCGGCCAGTATCAGGACGGCACCACCGACGTCACGCGCGTGGTGCCGGTCGGCACGCCCACGCCCGAGATGCGCGACCGCTTCACGCGCGTGCTGAAGGGACATATCGCGCTCGCCACCGCCCTTTTTCCGCACGGCACCACCGGCGCGCAGCTCGACGCGCTGGCGCGCGCGCCGTTATGGGCGGCCGGGCTGGATTACGCGCACGGCACCGGCCACGGCGTCGGCAGCTTCCTGTCGGTGCACGAGGGACCGGCGCGGATCGCCAAGCCCGGCTATCCCGGCAGCGGCCCGTCCGAGCCGCTGCGCCCCGGCATGATCCTGTCCAACGAACCGGGTTACTACAAGGCCGGCGAATATGGCATCCGTATCGAGAACCTGTTGCTGGTCGTCCCGCGCGACGTGCCCGGCGGCGAGGCGGAGATGCTGGCGTTCGAGACGCTGACGCTCGCCCCGATCGACCGCGACCTGATCGACCCGGCGCTGCTGGACGCGGCGGAGGCGGCGTGGGTGGACGCCTATCACGCCCGCGTGCTGCGCGAGCTCGGCCCGTTGCTGGGCGCCGACGACGCGGCCTGGCTGGCCGCGCGCTGCGCGCCGCTGCCGCGCTGACCCGTCAGTCGTCGGCCGGCGCCGGCGACGCCGGGGGCGCGTCGTCGGCGACCGCCCGCGCGCGCGCCTTGCGGCGGCGCAGGTTGGCCCGTAGCTGCGCGGCCAGTCGCGCGGCGCGTTCGTCCTGTTCGCTCATCGCGAATATCCGCTAGCGCCGCCGTTCGGCCTTGACAATCACGGCGGCGTCGGCTCTTAGGCCCGCTCCCGCCGACGACGTGGGAAGTGCTGCCGTAGCTCAGTGGTAGAGCGCATCCTTGGTAAGGCTGAGGTCGTGAGTTCAATCCTCACCGGCAGCACCATCCTCCAGGGTCGAAGCCGGCTTTTCCGGGGCAGGCACCGCGACGCTCGACGTGGCGCACGCGATGCTTCGGTCCGCCCGCCCCCTGAACCACGTCCGCTTCATCGGCAAACCGCCGGCATCGCCGCTGACATGCCCCGACGTCCTCCGGAGGCGAGGCGGCTGGATTACTCCACCGCGTCGGCGGCCGGGCGCTTGCCGGTGCTGACCCAGCCGTGGAGCGCGGTCCACGCCGCCCTGGTCTGCGCCGGCGTGAAGCCACAATGCGTATAGGCTTCGACCCCGCCGAAGGGGAGCGGTGCGCGCAGCGGTGCCACCGGATATTCGGCAAGCCGCGCGTTCCGGCCGACTTTGGCCACCGTCGCCTTGAACCCGGTTTCCTGCGCATAGGGAACCAGCGAGTCGATGGTGTTGTGCATCGTGACCAACGGCGCGGAGATCCGCCCCGTCGCCTCATGCCAGCGCGTCAGGTAATCGAGCGCCCGGGGCGAGGCCGTGATCCGCTGGATGTTCCTGTTGAGCGCGGCTGCCTCGGCGGGGGTCAATGTCGGGCTCGCATACACCTTTGCGGTGTTGCCATAGGGCTGGCCGCCGGCCGTGGCGACGATGTCGTCCGCGCCCAGCGCCGCGGTCACCAGCGGAAAGGCGAGCGCGCCGGGATCATTCGAGAAGCCGCCGATCGCGGCGACCTGCGCCACGATGCGCGCTTCGCGGCCGCCCGGCGCCTTCTGCGCCGCAGCCCAGAGCGCCAGCACGGGCGTCGCGACCCGGGCGAGCTGTGCCCAGACATATTGCTTCGGATCGCCGGCATAGCCTGCGGGGGGAACCGGGGAAATGGCGGAACGGCGGATGTCCTGCGTGCCCGGAAGCGCGTAGGGCGTGCCGGCGGTCAGGACGTTGTACGCGGCGCGCATGTCGTAGAGCTGGCCGAGCAACGTCTTCCAGCTGCTGACGACGCCGCAGCGGGCGAGTCCGCCGGCGAACGCGCCGGGATAGGTTTCGAGCAGCGTCACGACGATGCCGCCGCCCATGGAGTCGCCGGCGGCGTAGACGCGGGTGGCGCCCAGCGCGACGAGGAAATCGCGCAACCGCTTCGTGCTGCGGGTGCCCGCCTCGACGCCCAGACCATCCTTGCCATAGGCGCTGTGTCCGGCGGCGACGCCGTCCTGATAGGCGAGCGCGATGAGGCCGCCGCCGGTCTTTTCCGCGACCGGATCCGCGGCGACCGCGACCGGCGTTCCGGGCGTGGAATATCCGTGCGCATAGACCAGCGCCTCGCCCTTCCACCCCCGCGGGATCGCGACTGCGAACTGATCGCCCGACAGCTTTCCGCCCAGCGTGACCCCGCCGTCGGGCGCCGGCGCCGTGGTCACCTCGGTGGCGCCGATCCGCTTCGCCTTTTCCGTGAGCACGATGTCGGCGGTCTGCGCGGACGCGGCGCCGTGGAGTGACGTGGTGGCGGCCAGCATCAGGAACAGGGAGCGGATCATCTCATTTCCTCCGGGGGCCGGGAACCCGGCCGAGATGGGTGTCGAAGAAGCGGGCGATGGCGGCGAACGTCTCGGTCGATTCCGGCATGTCGGGCCACATGAAGAAGGCGTGCGGCAGCCCGTCGAACAGTTGCAGCTCGCTGCGCACCCCGGCGTCGGCGAGGCGTCGGTGCGCGAGCGTCAGCGCGCTGACCGCAAAGTCCCGCCCGCCCGCCAGCAGCAGGGTCGGCGGCATCGCGCGGGTCTCCGCGGCGTTGCCCAGCGGGTAGGCGAGCGGGTCGTCCTTGGGCACGCCATCCATGTACGTGACGGGCAGCGTCGGCGGCAGTGCCGCCACCGCCGGCGGTGCGTTGCCCGCGAGCGCCGGCGCGAGATAGGGGCTGTCGCCGGAATAAGGCGCCCCGGTGCCGCAGAAGGTGCCGATCGCGCCGGGCCGGGGCAGGCCGTGCCTGCGGATCCAGGCGGTCGCCTGTGCGGTGATGACGCCGCCGGCCGAGCAACCGTAGATGCCGATGTTGCCGGCGGGATAGCGCTGGAGGAGCGCGCGATAGACGGCGGTCACGTCCTCGGACGCGGCGGGATAACGATGTTCGGGCGCTAGGCGGTAGTCGACGGTGACGACCCGGATCCGCATCGTCGCGGCGATCGGGATCGCCTCCACCAGCGCGCCGCTGCCCGCCCCCCACATGAAGGCGCCGCCATGGACGTTGATGAGGACGCGATCGGCATTCGCCGGCGCGACGCCGTCGACCGGATCCACCACCTCGACGCCGACCGCCCCGATCGTTTCATGCCGTTCGGTGGTGCGATAGGCACGGTGCATCTCGGCGAGCCGCCGGTCGTTCCATTCCTTGTAGAAGGCCCGCTGTTTGGCGACGTCGCCGGCGATCTCCCGGGGCGCCGTCTCGGCCTTCATCCGCTCCAGTATCGCCCGCGCCTGTGCGCTGAGCTGGTTGGAGGGCGGCAGCGTGAAGGCGGGCACCGCCGTCTGTTGGGCGATGGACGGCGTTGCCAGTGCGAATGCGAGGACGAGCAGGGCGGCAGGTTTCATCGGCGAGGCTCCAGATGGCGCGTCAGGAAGCGCGTCATGGTGGCGAAGGCGGCATCGCTTTCGGGCGCCTCGATATAGCTCCAGAAGGCGTGCGGCAGCCCGTCGTAGACGACGAGCCGGGCGTCGCCACCCGCATCGTCCACGGCGCGGCAGAAGCTGGCGGTGGCGCTGAGCAGGACGTCGCGGCTGCTGCTGAGGCACAGCGTCGGCGGCCAGCCCGCGAGCGATCCGCGCGCAGGCGAGACCGCCGGATCGGCTGGCGCCCGGCCCGGTGCGTAGAGACCGGCCAGCGCCGTCGCGGCGGCGGCGCCATCGCGCAGGAACAGCGCGGCGCTGTCGCCCGGCGTGGCAAGGTCGGCGCTGCCCGAGAAGAACCCGAGCGCGGCCGGCAGCGGCAGATGCTCGACCCGCAGCCGCGCGACCAGCTCGGCCGACAGGATCGCGCCCGCCGATGTGCCGTACAGCAGGATCCGCCGGTTCGGCCGTTCGCGGAGCAGCGCGCGGTAGACGTTCAGCGCATCGTCCACCGCCGTCGGGAAGCGGTGCTCCGGCGACAGGCGATAGCGCACGGCGACCACGCGTTGGCCGGTGAGCGCGGCGACCGGCACGTTCTCGGTGATCGATCCGGAATCGACCACGAACCCGCCGCCGTGCAGATTGAGGAGGACGGCGTCGTCACGCGGGGACCGGCGCGGAACGAACTCGCGCACCGGCACCCCGGCGATCACGCCCTCGCGCATCGTCACGCCGTAGCGCGCGCGCTGGCGGGCGCCGATCTCCTGCTGGATGGCGTCGGCCCGCGCCCGCCGCTCCGCCATCGCCGGGCCGGCGGCCGGCCGTGCGGCGTCGGCGGCCAACCCCGCCTTCGCCTGCGCCGACACGGTATCGGGAAGCGGCGCCGTCATCAGTTGCAGCAGCGCGGCCCACACCAGGCTCATCCCCGGCTCCGTATGTGGTCAGCATAGACGCGCGCGCTTGGCTTCACCGTGCGGCGGAAGGTGGTGCGATCGACCGCGACCAGCCCGAACTTCGGCCCATAGCCCGACAGCCATTCGAAATTGTCGAGCAGCGACCAGTGGATGTAGCCGAGCACCGGCACGCCGTCGCGCGCCGCCGCCCGGACCGAGGCGATCGCCGGCGGGATGAAGCGCTGACGCACCGCGTCGTCGGCCGTGTCGATCCCGTTCTCGGTGACGAGGATCGGTTTGCCGGTGGCCTTGTGGGCGTAGCGGACGACGTTGCCGACCGCGTCCGGATACCATTCCTTGCCATCGGGCAGCCGGGCGGCGTCGGCGGGGGGCTTCACGTCACGGTCACGGCCCACCCAGGCACGGCCATAGGTCTGCACGCCGACGAAATCGTCCTTGTCCATGACGGCGAAGAACGGTGCGTAGATCTCGCGCCGTTTGCGCTCGATCCCGCTGTCCGCGCCGACCGGCACATTGTCGGGGATGGCGAGGCTCATGCCGATCGGCAGGTCGCCGCGCACCGCGCGGATCGCGGCACGCGCCGCGACGTGCGCGGCGGTGACGCCGGGGATCATCGGCGCGGGATCGCCGGCATTGAGCAGCGAGAAGCGGTCGGACCCGCTCGCCCGCGCCGCGGCGGCGACGCAAGCCTTCATCACGGCCACGGCGGCGGGGGGCGGCGGAACGACCGCCCATTTGCCGCCGAGCGCGAGATTGGGTTCGTTGAAGGTCAGCGCGTGGCTGATCCCGCCCGCCAGCGCGCGGGCCACCCGTTCACAGTAGCGCGCGAAAAGCTGCGGCGCGTCGCGCTGCTCCCAGCCCCCGGCGGCGGCGAACCAGCGTGGCGTCGTGAAGTGGTTGAAGGTCACGACCGGCGCCAGCCCGAGTTCGCGGCAGTGATCGACCATCGCGGCATAATGGTCGAGATAGGCGTGGCTGAACTGACCCTTCGCCGGTTCGATCCGCGACCATTCTACCGAGAAGCGGTAGCAGTTCAGCCCCAGCGACTTCACGATCGCGATATCCTCGCGCCAGCGGTGCAGGCTGTCGCAGGCGTCGCCGGACGGTTCCCGGAAAACGGTCGGCGTCACCTGTTCCAGCAGCCACATGTCGGCCGCGTGATTGTTGCCCTCCACCTGGTGCCCGGCGGTGGCCGCGCCCCACAGGAAGGGAGCGGGCGTCGCCGGGACGGTCGCGCGGGAGCGGCCCGGCAGGGCCATTGCGGCGGCGCCGGTCATCACCGCGATGGCGCCGCGTCGGTCGATGGTGCTCATGTCAGTATCGCTCGCCATCGGGACGCTGCCCGGTTTCGACCCAGCGATGCAGCGTGTGCCACATCACCCGCGCCTGTCGCGGCGTGAAGCCGCAGTGTGCCCAGCCCTTCAACCCCGTGCCGGGGATCTCCTTCTGCTGCGACGGTGCCCACAACAGCACGAAGTGGCGCGCATTGTCCGCCGCCTTCACGCGGTCGCGCAGCAGCATGGCCTGATCGGCGAAGACGAGCCCGTCATGGGGATTGTGGACGCTGAGCAGGGGAATCGTGAACCGCCCGGTCGAACGATACCATCGCCGCGCGAAGCGGACCGCCTGCGGATCGGCGGTCGCTCGCCCGATGGTGCGCTCGATCTCCGGCGGCAACGCATAGCGCTTGTCGGCATTGCCATAGACCACGCCGCCGAAGCTGGCGCGCATGTCGTCCATGCCCACCATCGCGGTCATGATCGGGAACATGAAGCTCGCCGGATCGGCATCGGCGTTCGCCGCCGCGGCGATCCGTCGCACCATCCCGGCCTCGGGACCGTCGGGGCGGTCGCGCGCCGCGGCGAACAGCTTCGCGATCGGGCCGCTCATCCGCTTGAGCTGCATGTAGAGCCACGCCGGCCGGGCGAAGCCCAGGCCGGCGGGCGGGGTCGGCGAGACGGCGTTGCGGGTCAGGTCGTGCTCGCCCGGCAGGGCGTAGTCGGTGCCGCGGGTCACCGCGTCATACACGGCACGCAGGTCGACGAGATGTCCGATCTCCGTTTCCCAGTCGCCGGTGACCCCGCACGCGGTCATCGCCCCGACGAAGGCGCGCGGGTGCCTCTCGATCAGCGCCATGACGATGTTGCCGCCCATCGACGCGCCGCCGATATAGAAGCGCCGCGCGCCCACCTGTTGCAGCCAGCCGCGCAGGCGCAGCGTGTTGGCGACGCCGCTTTGGACCGCCATCGCCGGCTTGTCGAAGGCGCTCTGGCCGATGACGTAGCCGTCGCGGTAGGCGGCGGAGAGGAAGCCGCCGGACGGATCTTTCGCGGCCGGATCGGCGGGAACCGACACCGGCGATCCGGGGATCGAATAACCGTTGGCGAACAGCGCGGCATCGCCGTTCCAGCGTGGCGGGACGGCGATGCCGAAGGGACGGCCCGCCAGCCGGCCGGCGACGCTCATCCCGCCGTCCGCGCGGCCGTTGGCGTCGACGTCCGTCGCGCCGGCGGCGGCCATCCGCCCGACCAACGCCTGCTGCGCGGCGGTCAGCGGACGGCGTTGCGTCCGCTCGCCGCATCCCGCCAGCGCCAGCGCGGTCGCGACGATCAGCGCAGCGCGCATCAGAAACGATACCTCAGTTCGAGCCCGTACTGCGCCGGTTCGCCATAGATCGAATTGCTGAAGCCGGAGTTGTTGTAGCCGGTGTTGGCGGTGATCCGATACGCCTTGTCGAGCACGTTGGTGCCGTAGATCGCGAGGTCCAGCGGCGCGCCGCGCACGTCCTTCCATTCCAGACGCAGGTTCAGGAGGCCGTAGGGGTCGATCGAATCGAACGGCTGCGGATCGGCGGCCACCAGTTGGCGCGATTGCCAGCTATAGGTCGCGCGGACGCCGAGATCGCCTTCGCCCGCGGGGATCGGCAGGCCGATGCGACCGTCCAGGCTGAACTTGTGCTTGGCGACGAAGGTGAAGGGCGTGCCCACAAGATTGCGGGCCGGCTGCGCCGGCGTGTTGAGCGCCGCCGGAATCGCCGGGATCGGGATCGTCGTATAATCCGTGTATTTGGCGTCGTTGAACGAATAGGTGCCGCTCAGCGTGAACCATTTCGACGGCTGGACGATCCCCTCGAACTCGGCGCCGACGACCCGCGCCTTCTGGGCGTTCGCCAGGATGTCCGCCCCTGCGATCGCCGCGCGCTGGATCACCTGGATGTTGTTGAACCAGGTGTAGAACGCGGCGGCGTTGGTGCGCACCTTCACCCCGCCGATATCCCAGTCGCGCTTGATCCCGATTTCGGCGTCGGTCACCCGCTCGGGCTTGACGATGGCCAGCGGGTAGTCGTTGCCCAGGAACAGCGTGACGATCGGGTTGTTCGCCCCCGATTTGTAGCCGCGGCGCGACACCGCGTAGAGCAGCGTCGACGGATCGGCCTGCCAGTCGAGACCGAGCTGCCACGTCGGGCCGTCGCTCTTGCCCGCGAAGCTGGGCTTGGTGCAATTCGGGTAGAACAGCGAGGGCGTCTTGCCCGACGCGACCGCCAGAAAGGCGTCGTAGACGCACAGATTGGGGTTGAGGAACAGCGCCGTCCCCGCCTGCACCGGCGTGACGATGCCGAGCGCGGCCAGTCGGGTGAAGACCTGGTAGCTTGCGGGATCCTGATAGGATTCGATGTCGCCGCCGAACGTGTCCCAGGTCCAGCGGAAGCCCGCCGTGGCGGTCAGCGTGGGCACGACCTTGTATTGCGCCTGCGCATATAGCGCCTTGCTCCTGCCGCGCACCGACGCGTTGGGCTGAACGCTGATCGCCGGGAGCAGCGGGCCGTTCACGCCCAGCGCGGCCTGCTGCGCCGCGCTCAGCACGATCGGCCCGCCCCCCAGGATGCCGCCATATTGCAGCGGGTTGCGCGTCAGGAACGTCAGCGGCTGCGGACTCTTCTGGTCGAGATAGAAGCCGCCACCCTGCAACCGCAGGGTGCCGCCGTCGTAGCGCACCTGCAACTCCTCCGTCACGGTCCGGAGGTTGTCGTTATAGCCCCCCGGAAACGCGCCGAGGAGATCGGCGATCGGCAGCACCGTGGAATCGCGATCGGTCGCCGCGGTCGACCGCGTCCGCGCGTAGCTGACGATGTTCTTGATCGTCAGCGTGTCGGTCGGCCGCCATTCGGTGTTGTTGAGCACCAGCAGGCTCTTGGCCTTCTCGAACGTCGGCGTGCTGAGCGCGATCTTGCGCACGCCCCATGCCTGCTGCTGCGCCAGCAGCGGCTGGAGCAGCACGCCATAGGTGCTTCCCGGACGCACCGCCAGCAGCACGCTGCCGCCGCCATGTTCGTCGACGTCGATGTAGTTGACCGCGGTGTAGCTGCTGATCGTGGCGGTGGGATTGAACTGGACGCCGAGGCGGAGCGAATAGGCGTTGCGGTTCAGATAGTCGCGCCCCGTCACCGCGTCGCGGACATAGCCGTCGCGCTTGTCGAACTGGCCCGCGACGCGAACGGCCAGCACGTCGTCGATCAGGGGGATGTTCAGCGCCCCCTCGCCGCTACGCCGCCGGAGGTTGCCGAGCGTACCCTGAACATAGCCCTCGACGACGTTCATCTTCGGCCGCGCGGGTTCGAGCAGCACCGCGCCGCCGGTCGAGTTGCGGCCGAACAGCGTGCCCTGTGGTCCCTTGAGCACCTGTAGCGATGCGAGATCGAAGAAATTGCCCGGGCCGCTCGCCGAGGAGGGGACTTCGGCGAAATAGCCGACCACGCCGGGGCCGCTTCCGGTTCCCGCGCCCCCGCCGCCGCCCAGTCCGCGGATCGTATAGGTCTGCTGGTTGCGGCGGACGTCGCCCAGCACCGTGAGCGATGGCGTGAAGTTCTGGAGGTCCGTCGCGGTGCCGATCCCCTTCTCGCGGATCATCTCCTGGGTAAAGGCGGTCAGCGACACCGGCACGCGCTGCGCGCGCTCCTCCGTGCGACGCGCGGTCACCACGACGTCTCCGATCGCCGCCTCGTCGCCGGACGCCGTGGCGTCCGCGCCGGCCTGCGGCATGGGCGCGGCGGGCGACGGCGCCCCGGACGGCGCCGCCGCGATCGGAAGCGCATGCGCGCCGCCGCGAACGACGGCGATCGCGCCGCTCGCATCACGGTGCATGACCAGGTCCGAGCCGACGAGGATCGCCTCGAGCGCCTGGAGATCGCGCAGCCGCCCGGTCGCGCCATGGCTCCTCATGCCCAGGACGTCCTCGCTGCGGTACATGATCTGCCGCCGCGTCTGCCGTGCCCAGGCGTCCAGCGCGGCCTTCATGGCGCCCGGCGCGATCGCGTAATGTCGCAGCGTGTTTCCCTGCTGTTGCGGTGCCGACTGCGCGGCGGCGGACATCGTCGTCAACGCCGTCATCGCCGCGCCCGCCAAAAGCAGCTTCCCGTGACCCATGTCATCCTCCCCCATTTGGTTTCGGGACGCGTGCGTCGTTCGCCGTCGTCCGTACCCACCAGGACGAACGGTCCGGTGAAATCCGTAACGCATCGTCAAAGGCCGCAGCGAAATGCGCCGACAGCGCATGGGGCGGGGCTGGCCCGCGCCGGCGCGCGCGGTTCGAGCCGGACCGTCAGGATTCGACGACGATCGCGTCGCCCTGCTCGCGGACCTGCAATCCGAACGCGCTGCGCAGCAGCCGCGCGAACGCCGCGACATTGGTCGCCTCGAACGATCCCCCGATGCGCAGACGCGCCGCACGCTCGTCCGCGATCGTCAATCGCTGGCGATTGTACCGGTTGAACTCGGCCGCGGCGTCGGCGAGCGTCGTGCGATCGAAGGTCAGCATCCCGGTGCGCCAGCTCAGCGCGCCCTCGACCACCGCCGGCGATCGATCGATCACCAGCAGCGACGTGCCACGGGCCACGGCGACGTCGCCGGCCGTGACGATCGCGGCGGTGCCCCGGTCGGATGTCGCGTCCTCCACCCGGACACGTCCCTCGATGACCGACACGCGGACGGCATCGCCGTCGCGCCGCACGGCGAAGCGGGTGCCCAGCACGGTCACGCGCTGGTCGCCGGCGCGGATCACGAAGGGATGGCGGGCGTCGTGCGCCACCTCGAAGAACGCCTCGCCACGGTCCAGCCAGACGGTGCGGCTGGTGCGATCCACCGCCGTGCGGAGCAGGCTGTCGGTGTTGACGACGAGCCGGCTTCCGTCGGCGAGCACGACGTGGCGCTGCGCGCCGACGGCGGTGGCGATGCGGAACGGAGCGGCGGTTCCGCCACCATGGGTCCGCAGCGTCGCGGCGACCGCCACGGCGACCAGCAGGCAGGCGGCGAGCGCCATCCACCATGCCGGATGATGGCGCCGCGCGAAGGGTGTCTGGTCACGCCGGCGCGCGCGCAACCGCTCCGCCATGTTCCAGCCATGCTCGAGCCGCCAATAGGCGGCCTTGTGCGCGGGATCCTCCCCCAGCCAGTCGGTGAGCGCGGCCTGATCCGCGGCGCTCCATTCCGGTTGCTCGCGCCGCACCAGCCATGCGGCGGCGTGATGCTCGATGTCCGGGGCGGCGTTCATGCCTCGCCCCCCTTGCGTCGACGCGGCGTCGTCGCGCGCACGATCCGCCCCTCGCCGCCCATCATGAAATTGGCCATCGCGCGCAGCCCGAGCGTCAGTTGACGTTCGACGGTGTGCCGCCCGATGCCGAGGCGCTCCGCCGTTTCGCGGATGTCCAGCCCCTCCACCTTGCGCAGCCGCACCACTTCCCGGCAGCGGGGTGGAAGCTGGTCCAGTCCCTCCAGCGCGCGTCGGAGTTCGTCCCGCGCGCCGAGCGCGCGTTCGACCCCGCCGTCGTCCGGCTCCCAGAGGTTCTCGATGTCCGCGATCTGTTCGAACGACACCACCTTCGCGCGCCGCGCGCGATCGATCAGCACGTTGCGCGCGGCGGTGAACAGATAGGCGCGTGGCGACTGCGCGCGCGCCGCTGCGCCCCCGGCGATCAGCCGCGCATAGACCTCCTGCCTGATATCCGGGATGTCCGCGCGGTCGCGGCACTGGCGCGCGATGAAGCGCTCCAGCTCGCGCTCCAGCGGCAGGATCGAGTCGACGAACCAGCGTCGCAGATGATCGTCATCGCCCATCGCCTGCCCAGACGAACGGCGCGATCCCATCCGTAACGTCCACCGCTCCGCCATGACCCGGATTCCCCGAACAGATCCCCGCCGCCGCCTTGTACCCCGAAGGTTCGCGTCACGCCCGACCTTTCCGCTGGCGGTGTCGCGGCGGACATGGACCGGATCGCGACGCGCCACCGGCGGATCCTCATCATGGACACCCCGTAGAATTACTTAACTAACATTCGTTCTTGAACGCATGTGAATGATGTCCTACCCATCCCGCCGAAGCAGGGTCAAATAGAAGAGGGGGAGGACGAATGCGCAAACCGGTCGCGTTGGTGTGCGGAACATGCCTTTTGGCACTCACCGGTGCCGCTCAGGCGCAGGAGGCGCCACAGCAAGCCACCGTTGCCGTGGAGGAAGGCACGACGCCGGCGGCCGCCGACATCGTCGTGACCGCCCTTCGCACCGGGACGACGATGTCGCGCACCCCCGTGGCGATGTCGGCGGTCAGCGGCGATGATCTCATCCAGACCGGCATCACCAATACGCAGCAATTGACCGACGTGATCCCGAACCTGTCGATCGTCCGGGTCGGCAACGGCGTGCAGATCACGATCCGCGGCGTCACCAGCACCGATACGTCGGAAAAGGGCGATCCCTCCGCCGCGTTCCTGCTGGACGGCGTGTATATCGGCCGTCCGCAGGCACAGGAGGTCAGCTTCTTCGATGTGCAGCGGGTCGAGGTGCTGCGCGGGCCGCAGGGCACGCTCTACGGCCGCAACACCACGGCGGGCGTCGTCAACCTGATTACGGCCGAGCCGGTACACAGGTTCGCGGCCTCCGCCGATGCGATGTACGAAAGCTTCGATCACGTCATGGCGACCGGCATGGTCAACGTGCCGCTTGGTGACATGTTCGCGCTGCGCGCGGCGGTGAACTACGACCGCCGCGACAATTACATCCGGCGGCCGGGCGCCACCGATGGCTTCACGCTCGATCCCTTCCGCGACAACCTGTCGGGACGGCTGTCGCTGCTGGCGGAGCCGACCGACAGGCTGAAGATCATCGTGCGCGGCGATTATGGGACGATCAAGGGCGTCCCGACCAACTCGGTTCCTGCCGCCAACTTCTTCAGCAACATCGCGTCCAGCGCCGCCGATTCCGCGCCTCTGTACCGCCCGGGAGTGTCGGCCGCGGATCTGCGCACGTCGACCTTTGCCGAGGCGGTACAGGCCCGGCGCGACAACCGCCTGTGGGGCGTGATGGGACAGGCCGACTGGACGCTGGGGGACGTCGTGGTCAGCTACGTCGGCTCGTACCGGGAGACCAGGCGGCGGGACGTCTTCAGCCTGCTCGGCGGGCTGCGTCCCGGAACCTATGACGGCGACTATTGGCAGAATTCGCAGGAGCTGCGCCTCGCCTACGATCGCGGACCGTTGAAGGCGCAGGTCGGCGCCTATTACTTCAAGGAAAACGGCGCCGTCGCGGCGTTCCTGCTGAACCCCAGCCCGTTCGTGCCCGCTCCCGGCGCGCTGCGCTACGGCTTCCCGCAGGATCCCACGATCGCGGTGGGCAAGGCGCTGTTCGGCCAGGCATCGCTGGAGATCGCGGACGGATTGCGGCTGACCGGAGGCGTGCGCTACTCGCACGACGACAAGTCGCGGCGCGGCAACACCGTGCTGGATTATCCGGGCGACCGGCAGATCATTCTGCAGATCAACGACGCCCAGCGGACCTTCAGCAAGGTCACGTGGCGGGCGGGCGCCGATTACGACGTGCCCGGGCTGGGCCTGCTCTATGCGACGGTTTCGACCGGGTACAAGGCCGGCGGCTTCAACGACGGCTGCGAGGCACGGGCCGGCGCGCCGGCCTCCTGTGTGCTGACCGCGGACGGGCTCTATTACCAGCCGGAGACGCTCACATCCTATGAAGGCGGATTCAAATTCGCGTTCGGCCCGGCGTTCCGGCTGGAAGGCTCGGTCTTCCACTATGATTACAAGGGTTTGCAACTGACCTCGACGCAGAACGTCTGCGGCGGGCCATGCGCGGTCACCTCCAATGCCGGTGCCGCAAAGGTGGACGGGGTGGAGTTGAACGCGACCGTCCGGCCGGACCGGAAGAACAGCTTCAATATCCAGGCCAATTACCTCGATGCGCGCTACACCGACTATTCGCCGGTGTCGGGTATCAGCTACGCCGGCCGCCCGCTCTCGCGCAGCCCGAAGGTCAGCATCAACGCGGCCTATACGTTCACCCAGCCGCTCGGGAATGGCGGCTCGCTGGAGGCGACCGCGCGGACGCGCTTTTCGAGCAGGTACGACCTGACCGACCTGGGCAGCCGGCTGTTCTTCTACCAGCCGTCCTTCACGAAGTCGGACCTGTCGCTGACCTACAACGCGCCCGGCGACCGCTTCTACGTCGGGGCGTTCGCGCGGAACCTGGAGAACAACATCGTGCTGACCAACGTGACCGGCGGCACCGCCGGGATCGGGCGGTACGACGCCAGCGCGAACTTCGAGGATCCCCGTACCTGGGGCGTGCGGACCGGCGTCAAATTCTGAGCACGAACACCACATCCATCAAGCGGAGCCCACCATGTCATTCCGTCCGATATCCTTACTGACGCTGCCGCTGCTGGCGGCGGCCGGCGTACCGGCACAGGCGCAACACGCCGCCCGGAGTTCGGCCGAACAGCGTGCCGCCGCCACCGAGGCGCGGATGACCGATGAGGAACGCGTCAAGCTGACCATCGGGATCATCCCGATCCCGCTGATCCCCGGCACCCCGATCCCGCCCGACGCGATCAAGAGCGCCGGCTATGTTCCGGGCGTGCCCCGGCTCGGCGTGCCCAACCTGGCCGAGACCGATGCCAGCCTGGGCGTCTCCTGGGTCGCCGGATTGCGCGGGCCGGAGGGCGCGACCCCGCTGCCGTCGGGCGCGGCGATGGCGTCGACATGGAACCCGGCGCTGATCCGGCAGGGTGGCGCCACGATCGGCGGGGAGGCGCGCGCCAAGGGCTTCAACGTGCTGCTGGCCGGCGGCGTCAATCTGGTGCGGGATCCGCGCAACGGCCGCAATTTCGAATATCTGGGCGAAGACCCGCTGCTGGCCGGCGTCCTGAGCGGGAATCAGATCGCCGGGGTCCAGTCGAACAACATCATCTCGACCATCAAGCACTTCGCGTTCAACAATACCGAGACCGCGCGTAACATCGCCGACTCCGTGATTTCGGACAAGGCGGCGCGGGAAAGCGACCTGCTGGCGTTCCGCATCGCGATCGACATCGGCCAGCCGGGGGCGGTGATGTGCGGCTACAACCGCGTCAACGGCAAGCAGGCGTGCGCGAGCGACTATCTGCTCAACCAGGTGCTGAAGAAGGACTGGGGCTACAAGGGCTTCGTGATGTCCGACTGGGGCGCGGTCTATGGCGTCGAGGATGCCATCGCCGGGCTGGACCAGCAATCGGGCGCCCAGCTCGACAAGGCCCGCTATTTCGAAGGCCCGCTGCTGGCGAAGGCGGCCGCCGATCCCGCCTATCGCGCCCGGCTGGCCGATATGAACCGCCGCATCCTCTACGCGATCTACGCGCATGGCCTCGACACCCATCCCGCGACCGCCGGCGGCACGATCGACAAGGAGGCCGGACTGGCCGTCGCGCGCAGCGTCGCGGACGAGGGCATCGTGCTGCTCAAGAACGAGCGCAACATGCTGCCGCTCGCCAGGTCGGTGAAGCGGATCGCGGTGATCGGCGGCTATGCCGACAGCGGCGTGTTGTCGGGCGGCGGATCGTCGCAGGTGCACATGGACAAGGGGCCGGCCGCCCAGGTGTCGCTTGGCGGAACCGGGCTGCTGGCGTCGATCACGTCGGAACAATATCATCGCTCGACCCCGCCGCTGGTGGCGATCAAGGCGCTCGCGAAGGATGCCGAGGTCAGCTACCGTAACGGGTTCTACCTCGGCGAAGCGGTGGAGGCCGCGAAGAACGCCGACCTGGTCATCATGTTCGCGAACCAGTGGCAGACCGAGGGGCGCGATCAGCCCGACATGAGCCTGCCGCGGGGCCAGGACGCGCTGGTGGCCGCGGTCGCCGCCGCCAACCCGAACACGGTCGTCGTGCTCCAGACCGGCAGTCCGGTCGCGATGCCGTGGCTGGATCAGGTTCCCGCGGTCGTCGAGGCCTGGTATCCCGGCGGTCGTGGTGGCGAGGCGATCGCGGCCGTGCTGTTCGGCGATACCAACCCGTCGGGACGCCTGCCCGTGACCTTCCCGCGCAGCGTGGACGACCTGCCGCGTCCCAGGGTGCCGGGCATGGACCGGGTCGACCCCGAGTTCGACAAGCGGGAACTGGCCGGGCCGCCGATCGTCGCGGACTATGACATCGAGGGGGCGGACGTCGGCTATCGCTGGAACGCGCGCCAGGGGAAGAAGGCGCTGTTCCCGTTCGGTTACGGCCTCAGCTACACCAGCTTCGCAGCGCCGGCGCTGGCCGTGCGCGGCACGTCGGCGCAGGTGACGGTGCGCAACACCGGCCAGCGCGAGGGCGCCACGCTGGCGCAGGTCTATATGACGGCCTCGCCCAGCGGCCGGCATCAGCGGCTGGCCGGGTTCCAGAAGGTGTGGCTGAAGCCGGGCGAGAGCAAGACGGTGACGATCGCGCTGGAGCCGCGCATCCTGGCCGATTACGCGCCGGACGGCTTCGTCATGGCGGCGGGCGCCTACACCTTTGCCGCGGGTGAGGATGCCGAACGGCTGGGTACGCCCGTGACGGTCAGGCTGCCGGCCCGGCGGCTCGGCAAGTGATCCGCGCGGCGTCCGCATCCTGCGCTGGCCGGATGCGGGCGCCACGCCGCCACCTACCCGGCGTCCTGGAAAATCTCCTCGATCCCCCCGGACGGGGCCGCGCGCCGCAGCACCCGCGTCAGCAGGTCTAGCGCCGGATAGACGTCATCCGGGTTCGGCACGAACGATTGCGCGATCACCAGGCCGCGCACCGACCAGACCAGCAACCGCATCTGCGCAAGGGTCATCGCCGGATCGGCCCCGGTCGAGCGTTGCAGTCGCTCCAGCCCGAGCCGTTCGAGTTCCTGCTGAAGCGGCAGCACGCGCTCGGCAAGCTCGGGGTCGCTTCGTGTCGCCCACAGGATGTCGAGAACGGCGATGCCCGACGGCTTGCCCAGCACCCTCCAAAGCACCGCCGGCCAATCGTCGAGCGCCAGGCCCTTGCGTCCGGCGGCCGGCGTGGCGCGGCTGTATTCGTCGGTTTCGTTATCGTAGACCCAGCGGACGACCTCCGCCATCAACTGCACGCGCGTCCCGAATTGATGTTGAACCGCGCCGCGCGTCACCTTTGCGCGCTCGGCGATCAACGCCGTGCTGGCCCCGGCATAGCCCTTTTCGCAGATGACCGCGATGGTCGCCTCGAATAACGCGCGGCGGGTTTCGGAACTGCGATCTTCCTGTTTGCGACGGAACTTCTTCTGAATCGTCATTCCATCTCGTCTAGCGCTCGCAAGAACCTGCCGCCCCGGTGGCAGGATAGATCGAATGCTTGCGCTCAGGCAATAGCCGCCTCGCTCCGCGCCGTCGCCCCCCGGCGCCGCGGCCATGGCGCGCGCGACGTTGCGGTCGTCACCCGCGCACCGCCGGGCACCCCCTCTTTCCCGTGTCCCGTCACACCCGATAGGGTGACGACACGATCATCAGCCGGGGACCGGCGTGCGTCATCAGCGCGTCGCGCAGGCGGGCGGCGCGGCGGCGGAACAGCCGTTGCCAGGCGTGGCGCGACACCAGTTCGGGGATGATGATCGCCACCGACCGTCCCGGCGTCGCGGTGTCGATCGTCTCGACCATCCTGAGCAGCGGCCCGTGGATCTCCCGATACGGCGCGGGGACCATCATCAGCCGGGGAACCGGCTCGCCGGCCGCGCGCAGCGGCGCGGCGATGTCGCGTTCGAAGGCGTCGCGCAACGCGGCGATATTCTCGTCGTCGGCCGGCCCCTCCAGCCGCGTCAGGTGCACCGCCACCACATCGGGCGACAGCGTCATCGCGAAGCGCAACGCGCGATCGGTGATGCGCGTGCGCTGCTCATAGGCGACCAGCACCGTCGGCGGGGCATGTTCCTCCACCGCGAACGGCCCTTCCACCGCCAGCCGCGCGGCCAGCCGGCGATGGCGGCGCCGCACCGCGCGCAGCACCAGCACGATCGCCGGCACCGCGACCAGCACCAGCCACGCGCCCTGCGCGAACTTCGCGGCGGTGATGACCAGCAGCGCGACGATCGTCACCCCCGCGCCGACGACGTTGATCGCCAGCCGGCCGCCGTTGCCGCCCGCGCGCCGCCAGTGGACGATCATCCCGATCTGGCTGAGGCTGAAGGTGAGGAACGCGCCGATCGCGAACAGCGGGATCAGCCGGTCGGTGATCCCGCTGTTCGCGACCAGCAGCGCCGCCGCCGCCACCGAGAGGAATCCGACCCCGAACGACAGCACCAGGCGGCCGTCCGCCTGCGCGAAGGCGCGCGGCAGATAATGGTCGCGCGCCACCAGATGGCAGACGCGTGGAAAGCCGACGAAGCTGGTGTTGGCCGACAGGCACAGCACCGCCAGCAGGCTGGCCATCGCGACGTGATAGACGATGCCGCGCCCGACCACCGCGCCGGCGAGCTGCGACAGCACCGATTGATAATCGCCGCGCGTCTGGTCCATCGCGCCGATGCCATAGCCGGTCGCGACCGCGGCGATCCCGGCGAGCAGCAGGGCGAGGGCGAGGCAGATGATGCCCAGCGTACGATGCGCGTGGCGCACCACCGGCTCCCGGAAGGCGTCGACACCGTTCGACACCGCCTCCACCCCGGTCATCGCGGTGCATCCCGCCGCGAAGGCGCGCAGCAGCAGCCACAATGTCACGCCCTGCGTCGCCGGGCCGAGCGCGGCGGGCGCGACCACCGGCGCCGGCGTGCCGCCCGACATGGCCATGCGAACCAGCCCCACCGCCAGGATGGCGAGGAACGACAGCAGGAACAGATAGGTGGGCAGGGCAAAGATCCACCCCGCCTCCCGCGTGCCGCGCAGGTTCGCCAGCGCCACCAGCAACAGGATGCCCAGGCACAATGGCAGCGTATAGGGGTGCAGCGCCGGCACCGACGACGTCAGGGCGCCGACGCCCGCCGAGATCCCGACCGCGACGTTCAGCACGTAATCGACCATCAGCGCGGCGGCGGCGACCAGCGACCCGTTCGCGCCCAGATTCCCGCGCGCGACGGTATAGGCGCCGCCGTTCGAGGGATAGGCGACGATCACCTGCCGATAGGAAAGATACAGGATCGCGAGCAGCGCCACGATCGGCGCGATCACCCAGCCGAGCTGCGCCAGCCCGGCCGCCCCCAGCGGGATCATGATCGCGAGCGCCGCTTCCGGCCCGTAGGAGGACGAACCCAGCCCGTCGAGCCCCATCGCGGGCACGCCCTCGAACCAGCCGATCCGCCGCTGCTCGCCCTCGCGATTGGCGAGCCGGCGACCGAACAGCAGCCGACGCCAGCTCATCGGGGTGTCGGCGCGGGTGGAAGCGGCGGCATGGCGGGAGCCTCAACGGCTGCGCGGCGGGTTCGCTCCGCGTCCGCGCCGTCATCGCGCCGCGGCGCAACCGCCGTGGACGTCGCTCCGCCCGTGCCGGGATAGCGGCCGACGGTTTCCTAACGGGCCGCCGATGCGACCGCCGCCGTCATGCCGCCGGGCGACAGGATCTCGATCCAGTAGCCATCGGGATCGGTGATGAAGGCGATGTCCTTCATCTGCCCGTCCTGCGGCCGCTTCCGGAACGGCACGCCCAGCTCCTCGAACCGTGCGCAGGCCGCGCCGACGTCGGGCACCGAGATGCCGATGTGGCCGAAACCGCGCGGATCGGCGTTGCCGCTGTGATAGCCGGCGAAGTCGGGGTCGCCTTCGGTCCCCCAATTGTGGGTCAGCTCCAGCGTCGTCTCGCGCGCGAAGATGAAGCGCGCGCGCGCGGCCGGATCCTCCGGCACCGTCTCGCCCTCCGCCAGATAGGCGAGGAAGTAGAGCGAGAAGCGCATGTCCGGGAAATCCAGCTTCTGCAACAGCGTCATGCCCAGCACATCGCGGTAGAAGGCCAGCGACGCGTCCGGATCGCGGACGCGCAGCATCGTCTGGTTGAACACGAATCCCTCGGTGCCGGGCGTGCGGGACATCGTCACCACCGTCAGGCGAGCGTCAGGCCGACATCGACATTGCCGCGCGTCGCGTTCGAATAGGGGCAGATCTGGTGCGCGGTGTCGACCAGCTTCCGCGCCGCGTCGCGCTCCACGCCCGGCAGGTCGACGACCAGGTCGGCGGTGATGCCGAACCCGCCCTCGGATCGCGGGCCGATGCCGACGGTCGCCGACACGGTCGTGGCGGCGGGCACCGCCACCTTCAACTGCTGCCCGGCGACCTTCAGCGCGCCGATGAAACAGGCGGCGTAGCCGGCCGCGAATAACTGCTCCGGGTTCGTCCCCGCACCGCCGGCACCGCCCAGTTCCTTGGGGGTCGCCAGCGCGGCGTCGAGCTGGCCATCCTCGCTGCGGGCGTGGCCGTCGCGGCCGCCGGTCGCGGATGCGGTGGTGCGGTATTTGACGTCGATCGCCATGGGCGGCTCCTTTGCATGTTTCGCGGTAATTGATATCGCGATATCCATCTACGCCCTGTGCGTTGCGGCGTCCAGCGGAAAGTTTATCGCGATACGGAATTTGTGGTAAAGGCGGCGGATGGCCGCCGCCCTCCCGCTCGAACAGCAGCTCTGCTACTCGCTCTACGCCACCAGCATGGCGGTCGGCCGCGCCTACAAGCCGATGCTGGACGCGCTGGGCATCACCTATCCGCAATATCTGGTGCTTCACGCGCTGTGGGAGGAGGATGCGCGCACGATCGGCGCCATCGCCGAGCGGCTGGCGCTCGAATCGAGCACCGTGACCCCGCTGGTCAAGCGGCTGGAGAGCGCGGGCCTGCTCACCCGCCAGCGCGACGCGCGCGACGAACGGCAGGTGCGCGTCACGCTGACCGACGCGGGGCGCGCGATGCGCGAACGCTGTGGCTGCCTGGGCGAAGCGCTGGTGGAACGGACCGGCATGACGATGGCGCAGATCGCGGCGCTCAACGCGCAGGTGAAGGCGCTGCGCGATGCGCTGGCGGAGGCCGCGCGACGTTGATCGACGCGTGACGATCCCGCCGCTCGACCGACGCGGTTTCCTGTCCGGCGCGGCGGCGACGCTGCTGGCCGCCCCGGTCGCGGGCGCGGGCGGCGGCTGGCCGCGCGCGCCGGTGGAGATCGTCGACGACCGCCACGGCGTGCCGCACGTCCGCGCGCGGAGCGCCGCCGACGCCTTCTTCGGCCACGGCTATGTCGTCGCGCGCGACCGGCTGTTCCAGATCGACCTCGCGCATCGCGCCACGACGGGGCGGATGGCGGAGGCGTTCGGCGCCGGCTTCGTACAGCATGACGTGGCGGCGCGGCTGTTCCATTATCGCGGCGACCTGGCGGCCGAATGGCGCCGCATCCCGCCCGCCGTGCGCGCCGGTGCCGAAGGCTGGGTGGCGGGGGTCAACGCGCGGATCGCGGAGGTGCTGGCCGATCCGGCGCTGCGTCCGCGCGAATATGCGATCCTGAACGTCGTGCCGCTGCGCTGGGACATCCACGACCTGATGGTCGCGCGCGGCGCGGCGGCGGGCGATGTCGACGACGCGATCCGCCGTGCGCAACTCGCCGCGCTGGGGCTGCTGGATCTCGACGCGCTGGTCGCGCCGCTGCGTCCGGCCACGACGCTGCGGGTGCCGCCGGGGCTGGACGTCGCGGCGGTCGGCGAGGCGGACCTGGGCGTGCTGCGCCCGGGGGCGCTGCCGTTCGGGGCGGACACGCCGACGCGCACCGAACGCGCCAACGCCGGCAGCAACGCCTGGACGATCGAGCCGTCGCGCAGCGCGACCGGGCGCGCGATCCTCGCCAACGATCCGCATCTGGGGATCGGCGGCTTCCCGGCGCGGCATGTCGCGCATCTGAGCGCGCCGGGGCTGGACGTGATCGGCGCCGCCGCCCCTGGCCTGCCCGGCATCATGCAGGGCCATACCGATCGCTTCGCGTTCGGCCGCACCAATTTCCACATCGACCAGAACGATCTGTTCGTCCTCGACCTCCACCCCCATGATCCCGAACGGTATCGCCATGCCGGCGGCTGGAAGCGCTTCGAGCGCGTCGATGTCGCGATCCCCGTGCGCGACGCCGCGCCGCAGGTCGCGACGCTGCGCTACGCCGTGCAGGGGCCGGTGGTCAGCCACGATCCGGCGCGCCGCCGCGCCACCGCGCTCGCCTCGGTCGCGATGCAGCCGGGCGGCAGCACCGCCTTCGCGATGATCGCCATCAACCTCGCGCGCGACTGGGTGGAATTGCGGGCCGCATTCCGGCTCCACCCCTTGCCCACCAATTTCCATTACGCCGATGTGGACGGCAACCACGGCTGGCACGCGATCGGCTTCACCCCGCAGCGCCGCCGTGGCGACGGACTGCTGCCCGCCCCCGGCGACGGCAGCCACGACTGGACCGGGCTGCGCGACCATCGTGCGCTGCCCTCGGCGTACAATCCGGTGGCCGGATGGTTCGCCTCCGCCAATCAGGACAATCTGCCCCCCGGCTGGCCGGCCACCGCGCATTCGTTCCGCGAACCCTGGCGCTACGACCGCATCGCCGCGGTGCTGGCGGCACAGCCGCGCCATGCGCTCGCCGACAGCGTGGCGTTGCAGCACGACACGCTGTCGCTGCCCGCGCGGCGCGTGCAGGCGTTGCTGGGCGACCGCGACGGACCGGCCGCGGCGTTGCTGCGCGGCTGGGACGCGCGGATCGACGCCGGCAGCGCCGCCGCCGCGCTGTTCGAGATCCTGTGGCGCGACCTGGAGGCCCGCCTGCTGGCGCTGCTGGTGCCCGAACGCGCGCGCACGCTGGTGACCGAATTGGCGGCGTCGGCGCTGCTGGAGCGGCTGCCCGATCATCCCGCCGTCCTCGACGCCGCGCTGGCCAGCGCGTGGCCACGGGCCAACGCGCTGCTCGGCCCCGATCCGACGCGCTGGCGGTGGGACACGCTGCACCGCGTGCGCGTGGCGCACCCGCTGGCGCGCATCCCCGCGATCGCCGCCGCCTTTCCCGCGATCGATGGGGCGGGTTCGGGCGGCGACGACCATAGCGTCATGGCGCGCTGGCTGCCGGGCGGCGACGACTGGCGCACGGTCGGCGGCGCGGCCTATCTTCAGGTGATCGACGTCGGCGACTGGGACCGATCGCTGATGCTCAACCTGCCTGGCCAGTCGGGCGACCCGCGCTCGCCGCATTACCGCGACCATTATGCGCCGTGGATCGCCGGGGCGATGCAGCCGCTGCTGTTCAGCCGCGCGGCGGTGGAGGCCAACGCCACCGCGCGCACGATCCTGAACGAAGCACGCGCGCCGACGACAAAGTGACACACTTTCGCGCGCGTCGCGGCACAGGCCCGCGACAATCCCGGTGCATTCCCGTCATCACGCCGCCGCACCCGCGGTGCGCATGTGACAAAGGAGCGTCGCCATGAACCGTCTGCACCGCCTGATCGCCACCCTCGGCATCGCCGCCGTCGCGCTGCCCGCCGCCGCCAGCGCCGCGCCGTGGCAGTCGATCGCCGCGCGTCAGTCGCGGATCGAGCAGCGCATCGACCAGGGCGTCCGCTCCGGCGCGCTCACCCGCCCCGAGGCCACGCGGCTGCGCCAGGATCTCCGCCAGCTCGCCCGGCGCGAGGACCAGTATCGCCGCAGCAACGGCCTGTCCGGCTGGGAACGCCAGGATCTCAACCGCCGCTTCGACGCGCTCAGCGCGCGCGTCCGGGTCGAGAAGCACGACCGCCGCCACCGCCGCTGAACGCGTCGTCACCCCCGCGCCGCGCGGGGGTGACGCCACGGGCCGGCACGGCCTGCAAAACTCGCTCTTCCGCGTGGTTTCAAACGGACCCTCAGCCCTTCCGCTCCGCCAGCAGCGCGTCGTCGATCGCGATCGCGCGCTGCCAGGCGGGGCGTTCGCGCAGGCGATCGAGGTAGCGCATGAACGTCTCGCGCTTCTCCAGCATGCCGAATTGCGTGAACCAGCCCACCGCGCTGCCGACATAGACATCGGCGGCGGTGAAGCGGTCGCCGGCGATATAGTCGTGCGCCGACACCGCCACCTCCAGCGTGTCCACCGCGCGCGTGAAGCTGGCGTAGCCGACCATCCCCTGCCTGTCGTCGGGCACCGTGACGCCCAGCGCCTTGTCCATCATCGCCGCTTCGAGCGGCCCGGCGGTGAAGAACATCCAGCGCAGGTATGGCGCGCGCTCCGCGCCGCGCGGCGCCAGCCCGGCATCCGGGAACGCCTCGGCCAGATAGGCGCAGATCGCCGCCGCCTCGCTCACCACCGCACCGTCGTGGACGATCGTCGGCACCTTGCCGAGCGGATTGACCTCCAGCAGCGCGGCCGGCTTGTCCTTCCAGTCGACCAGCACCGTGTCATAGGGCGCGCCGGTCTCCTCCAGCATCCAGCGCGCGATCCGCCCGCGCGACATCGGGTTCGTGAAGAAGGTGAGCGTCATGCGGGTGGATCCAGATGCTGGTGGAAGAAGGCGATCGTACGCCCCCAGGCGAGGTCGGCGGCCGGCTTGTCATAGCGTTGCGCGGCGGTGTCGTTGTTGAAGGCGTGGTCGACGCCGGGATAGGTGAACGCCTCCACCGGCTTGCCCGCCGCCTTCAGCGCGGCCACCCATGGCTCGCCGGTCTGCGCGACGCGCGCGTCCTTGCCGGCGTAATGCAGCATCAGCGGCACCGCCAGCCGGTCCGCCTCCGCCGGATCGGGCGCCGGCCCGTAATAGCTGACCGCCGCTGCCAGTCCCGGCCCCGCCGCCAGCGCGACGCGGTTCGCCAGCGCCCCGCCCCAGCAGAAGCCGACCGTGCCCACCCGGCCGGTGCCATGCGCCAGCCGGCCGAGCCGCCCGACCGTCGCCACCGCCGCGGCGAGCACCGCGTCCATGTCCGCCGCCGCGATCAGGTCGCGCGCCGCATCCTCGTTCGCCGGGGTGCCGCCCTGCGCGGACAGAAAGTCGGGCGCGACCGCGAAGAAACCGGCCAGCGCCACGCGGCGCGCGACATCCTCGATATGCGGTTGCAGTCCGCGGTTCTCGTGGATCACCATGACCGCGCCGACCGGCCTGCCGGCATCGCGCGGCGCGGCGAAATAGCCGGTCATCCGCGCGCCCCCGCCGATCGCGTAGCCGCCCTTGCGCGTCACCAGCCGCGCGTCGGCGGGGTCGGTCAGCGCCGCGGCGGCGGGCGAGGCGGCGATGCCGAGAATCAGCGCCTCCGCCGCCGCCGCCGACCCGGCCAGCGCGGTCATCTGGCGCAGCAGCGTGCGGCGGTCGCGATGCTCGTGGGTATAGGCGTCGTACAGGCCGACCGCGCGCGCGTGCAGGGTGGGATCATCGGTATCCACGGGCCTCTCCCCTCGCGATTCGCGTGACGCGGCGTTCGCGAGGGTAGCGGCTGGCCACGGGCGGCGAAAGACGGTTCCCCGTCGCGCCGGACGCGTCCGTCAGGAGGCGATGACATCCGCCGCCCGCCCGACGCTCGCGGCGCACCTCACCAAAGCCGTCGGACGTGTGGAAACGTCACGGCGTCCGGATCCCGCCGTCGCGGGAGATGGTCAGGCTGCGCGCGGCGACGGACGGCGGCGCGGGAACGACGGTGATGCGCGGCGACTGAGCGCCTCGTCCGCCGTCATGGCAATCCGGGAGCGCTGCCTCGTGCCCCTCACGCCTTCTCCAGCGTGCATTGCAGCGGGTGCTGGTTCTGCCGCGCGAAGTCCATCACCTGGCTCACCTTCGTCTCGGCGACTTCGTAGCTGAACACGCCGCACACGCCGACGCCCTTCTGGTGGACGTGCAGCATCACCTGCGTCGCCTCCTCCACGCTCATGCGGAAGAAACGCTGGAGGCACAGCACGACGAATTCCATCGGCGTGTAATCGTCGTTGAGCATCAGCACGCGGTATGGCGTCGGCTTCCTGGTGCGCGTGCGCGTACGGGTGGCGACGCCGACCCCGGTGCCGTCACCGTCGGCATCGTCGCTCTGGCCCGCGGCCATCGGGACAATCAACTGCTGCATGGACACCGCCGGAATATGGCACCGCGCCGGGAGAGGGCAAGCCCGCAAATGACGAAAAGGGCGGCCGCGTCGCCGCGACCGCCCGTTTCGCCGTCGTGATCGCGCCGGATCAGGCGGCGGTGCGGAACTTGTCGGCCGCCACGGCCAAGCGGTTCTGCAACGGCTTGGCGACGTCGCCGGCCAGCTTCAGCGTCGCCTCGGTCGAACGCGACGCTTCCTTGACGACCGCGTCGAACGAGGAGCGGACGAACTCGGCCTGGATCTGCACCAGTTCGGTCGGCGACTTCACCGATGCGAGCGTCTGGAACACCGACGCGGTGCTGTCGTAGCGCGCGCGGGCGAAGGCGGCGGCGTCATGACCCAGCGTCTCGAAGCCCTGCGCGGCGATGCGCGCCGATTCCACCAGCGCCTCGACATTGCCCTTGCCGAACTCGGCGATGTCCTCGGCGACCTTGCGGCCCTTCTCCACCGCGCCGCGGGTCTGCTCGCCGACATTGGCGAACGCGGTCTTGGTCTGCTCCTGCGCCTTTTCGGCGAACGACGTCACGGTCTCGTTCATTTCGTCTTCCTTCTCTGCAAGCGGAGCCGCGGGCGCGGCGGATGGAATCTCGGGAGCGGCGGCGGGCGCCGGCGGCGTCTCGGGCACGTCTGCGGCGGCCTCCACGACGACGGGGGCCGGGGCGGATTCCTCCGCCGTCGGCGCGGCGAGGATGGCCGGCACCGGCGCGGGGGCCGGCGGCTCGGGAATGACGGTGACGGCGGCGGACGGTTCGGGAACGACCGTGCCAAGGGCCGGCGTCCTGGCGACGGCCGGGCGAGCGCGACGGCCCTTCGGTGCGCTCGGGTTGCTGCTTCCGCTCTTGCCGGTTTCGTCCGCCATATTGGCCCGCTCCGTTATTGCTGCACTGCACAATAACCGATGGAGGCGAGTCGTTCAAGCGCAGTGTGCACCGCAACAAATCGTTACCGCGCGCGCACATAGCTCCCGGGCGCGTCCTCGATCGCCGGCAACGCGCCCGCGCCGGGCAGGCGCACGCCCTGCGCCGGCACGGTGTCGGCCGCATGGTCGCGCAGCCATGCCAGCCAGTCGGGCCACCAGCTTCCCTTCACCTCGCGCGCGCCGGCGATGAAGTCGTCCAGCGATCCGGCCGCGTCCCCGTCCGTCCGCGCGTCGAACCCGTCGTTGATCCAATGCTGGTATTTGTTGGCCGCCGGCGGGTTCACCACCCCGGCGATATGCCCCGATCCCGCCAGCACGAACCGCAACGGTCCGTGCAGGTGATGGGTCAACTTCCACACGCTTTCCGCCGGCGCGATATGGTCCTCGCGCCCGGCCTGCACATAGGCCGGGGTAGTGACGACTGACAGGTCCAGCGGCGTGCCCGCCACCTGCATCGCGCCCGGCTGCACCAGCCGGTTGTCGCGGTACAGGTCGGTCAGGTACGACAGATGCCATTTCGCCGGCAGGTTGGTGACGTCGCCGTTCCAGTGCAGCAGGTCGAACGGCATGTAATCCTGGCCGAGCAGGTAGTTGTTGGTGACATAGTTCCAGATCAGGTCGCGCCCGCGCAGCAGGTTGAACGTCGCGGCCAGATACCGCCCGTCCAGAAAGCCCTTGGGGCTCAGCGCGCCGATCAGCGCCAGTTGGTCGTCGTCGACGAAGTTGAGCAGGTCGCCCGCGCGGCTGAAATCGACCTGCGCGGTCAGGAAGGTCGCGCTGCGCACCTTGCCGGCCTCGCCGCGCGCGGTCAGCAGCGCCAGCGTCGCGGCCAGCGTGGTGCCCGCCACGCAATAGCCCACCGCGTGCACCGCCGGCACCGCCAGCAGGTCGCGGATCGTGTCCATGGCGTCGATCTGCGCGGCGACGTAATCGTCCCATGCCACGTCGGCCATGCTCTCGTCCGCCGACTTCCACGACACCATGAACACGGTGATGCCCTGTTCCACGGCCCAGCGGATGAAGCTCTTTTCCGGCGTCAGGTCCAGTATGTAGAAGCGGTTGATCCACGGCGGGAAGATCACCAGCGGTGTTTCCAGCACGGCGTCCGTGGTCGGCGCATACTGGATCAGCTCGTACAGCGGCGTGCGCTTCACCACCTTGCCCGGCGTCGCGGCCAGGTTGCGCCCGACCTCGAAGGCGGCGGGGTCGGTGTGCGTCAACTGCCCCCGGCCGATGTCGGCCAGCATGTTGGACAGGCCGGTCAGCAGATTCTGCCCGCGCGTCTCGATCGTCTTCTCGATCACCTGCGGGTTGGTCATCGCGAAGTTGGACGGGCTCATCGCGTCGACGAAGCCGGCCGTGGCGAAGCGCCATTGCGTGCGCGTCTTCTCGTCCACGCCCTCCAGCGCGTCCACGCCGCGCAGCATATGGTCGGCGATCAGCGCATAGCTCTGCCGCATCCAGTCGAATGCCGGATGGGCGCGCCACGCCGGATCGGCGAAGCGGCGGTCGGTCTCCCTGGGCCGCGCCGCCTCCGCCGCCGGGGGCGTGACGAAGCGCTGCCACAGGTCGAGGTAGCCGGTCCAGAAATCGCGCGCCTGCCCGGCCATGCCGGTCGGCGTGGCGAGCGGCACGCCCGCCTCCAGCAGCAGTTGCTGCGCGCGCCCCATCAGCCACGTCCAGTGCTGAAGATCGGCCAGATCGGGGATCGGCGGGGTCGGCTCGGTCACGGCGGCGTCCTCTCTCTGCGCGCTACCGTAACGCAACGACCGTGCGGCGCGAAGCAGCGGCGCGGCTTTTTCTTTCGCACCGGGTGCGCAGCGCGCGCGATTGCGCGTATAGCGCGGGTCGACCGAAAGGAGTGTCCCGCCCGTGTCCGACGAATTCTACCGCATGAAGCGCCTGCCGCCCTATGTCATCGCCGAGGTCAATGCGATGCGGGCACAGGCGCGCGCGGGTGGCGAGGACATCATCGACCTGGGGATGGGCAATCCCGACCTGCCGCCGCCCGATCATGTCATCGCCAAGCTGATCGAGGTGGCGCAGAAGCCGTCGGCGCACGGTTATTCGCAGTCGCGCGGCATTCCGGGGCTGCGGCGCGCGCAGGCCAATTATTACGGTCGCCGTTTCGGCGTCGACGTCGACCCGGAAACCGAGGTGGTGGTGACCATGGGGTCGAAGGAGGGGCTGGCCAGCCTCGCCACCGCGATCACCGCGCCGGGCGACGTGGTGCTGGCGCCCAACCCCAGCTACCCGATCCACACCTTCGGCTTCATCATCGCCGGCGCGACGATCCGCGCGGTGCCGACCACGCCGGACGAACATTATTTCGAAAGCCTGCAACGCGCGATGGAATTCACCATCCCGCGTCCCAGCGTGCTGGTCGTCAACTACCCGTCCAACCCGACCGCCGAGACGGTCGACCTCGCCTTCTACGAACGGCTGGTGGCATGGGCGCGCGAGAACCAGGTGTGGATCCTGTCCGATCTCGCCTATTCGGAGCTGTATTTCGACGGCAAGCCGACCGTCTCGATCCTGCAGGTGCCCGGCGCCAAGGACGTGGCGATCGAGTTCACCAGCCTGTCCAAGACCTATTCGATGGCCGGGTGGCGGATCGGCTTCGCGGTCGGCAACCGCAAGCTGATCGCGGCGATGACGCGCGTGAAGTCGTACCTGGATTACGGCGCGTTCACGCCGGTGCAGGCGGCGGCGTGCGCGGCACTCAACGGGCCGCAGGACATCGTCGAGAAGAACCGCCAGCTCTATCACAAGCGCCGCGACGTGCTGGTGGAGAGCTTCGGGCGCGCCGGCTGGGATATCCCCGCGCCGCCCGCCAGCATGTTCGCCTGGGCGCCGCTGCCGCCTGCGCTGCGGCATCTGGGCAGCCTGGAATTCTCCAAGCAACTCCTGACCCATGCCAAGGTCGCGGTCGCGCCCGGCGTCGGTTACGGCGAGAATGGCGAGGGCTTCGTGCGGATCGCGATGGTCGAGAACGAGCAGCGGCTGCGCCAGGCCGCGCGCAACGTGAAGCGCTACCTGCAAAGCATGGGGGTGAACACGCCGGGGAAGGTCGCGGGCTGAGGGGACCGCGCGCGGCATGGTGCGGGCGATCCGATGCCGATTTGCCACAATCCACGCCGCGCCGGCATTTTAATGCAACGCAATGTTGCAATGGGGCCATGTCCCGCCCCATCCTGATCGCGTGCTGAGACAATATGAGCTGATCGACCGGGTCCTGGATTACGACCCCGATGCCGACGAGGCGATGCTCAACCGCGCCTACGTCTTCTCGGTCAACGCCCACGGCACGCAGAAGCGCGCCAGCGGCGACCCGTATTTCAGCCACCCGATCGAGGTCGCCGGCATCCTGACCGAGCTGCACCTGGACGACGAGACGATCGCCACCGCGATCCTGCACGACACCGTCGAGGATACCGTCGCCACCTCGGAGGAGATCGAGCGGATCTTCGGCGCCAACATCGCGCGGCTGGTCGACGGGGTCACCAAGCTTTCCAAGATCGAGGCGCAGACCGAGAACGAGCGCGCCGCCGAGAACCTGCGCAAGTTCCTCATGGCGATGTCCGGCGACATCCGCGTCCTGCTGGTGAAGCTGGCCGACCGGCTCCACAACATGCGCACGCTGCACTTCATCCCCAAGCCGGAGAAGCGCCGCCGCATCGCCAGGGAGACGATGGACATCTACGCTCCGCTCGCCGAGCGGATCGGCATGTACGAGTTCATGAAGGAGATGCAGACGCTCGCCTTCGCGCAACTCGAACCCGAGGCGTATGAATCGATCACCCGCCGCCTCGCCCAGTTGAAGGAGGGATCGGGCGGCGACCGGATCGCCAAGATCGGCTCGGGACTGAAGCTGCTGCTCGGCCGCGCCGGCGTCGACGCGCAGGTGTCGGGGCGGGAGAAGCATCCCTATTCGATCTGGCGCAAGATGCAGGAGCGCCACATCAGCTTCGAGCAACTGTCGGACATCATGGCGTTCCGCGCGATCGTGCCGACGATCGAGGATTGCTACCGCACGCTGGGCATCATCCATCGCCGCTGGCCGGCGGTGCCCGGGCGGTTCAAGGACTATGTGTCCACGCCCAAGCGCAACGGCTATCGCTCGCTGCACACCAGCGTGATCCACGCCGAGAATCGCCGCATCGAGATCCAGATCCGCACGCCCGACATGCATGCCGAGGCGGAATTCGGCCTGGCCGCGCACTGGGCCTACAAACAGTCGCTGGGCGCGACCAGCGCGGTGCGCCCCGACGTGCAGCAGGACTGGATCAAGGATCTGGTCGAGATCCTCGACACCGCCGCCACGCCCGAGGAGCTGCTGGAGCATACGCGCATCGCGATGTACCAGGATCGCATCTTCGCCTTCACCCCCAAGGGCGAGCTGATCCAGTTGCCCAAGGGCGCGACGCCGATCGACTTCGCCTATGCGGTGCACACCGATCTGGGCGACCAGGCGGTCGGCGCGAAGGTGAACGGCCGCGTGGTGCCGCTGTCGACGGTCATCGAGAATGGCGACCAGGTGCAGGTGCTGCGCTCCAAGGCGCAGGTGCCGCAGCCGGCGTGGCTGAAGGTGGCGATCACCGCCAAGGCCCTGGCCGCGATCCGCCGCCACCTGCGCAACGAGGAACGCGAACAGACGATCGCGCTGGGGCGCAAGCTGTACGAGGATATCGTCCAGCGGCTGCCCGCCACGCTCGCCGACACCGCGCTGGACGAGGCGCTCAGGCGGCTGAAGCTGCCCGACGAGGCCGCGCTGCTACAGGCGATCGCGCGGCGGACGCTGACCGACGGACAGGTGATGGAGGCGCTGATGCCCGGTTCGGCCGGTGCCGACGTCGCGCACGCCCCGCCGCAATCCAGCGCGATCTCGATCGAGGGGCTGGCGCCCGGCGTTGCCTACGAGCTGGCCGATTGCTGCCACCCGGTGCCGGGCGACCGCATCGTCGGCCTGCGCCGCCCCGATGCCTCGATCGAGGTGCACGCGATCGACTGCCGCGTGCTCGCCGACCTCGCCGAACGCTCGGAGGACGAAACCGACTGGATCGACGTGCAATGGGGTGACGCGACCGAGGGCGCGACCGCGCGCATCTCGGTGGAGGTGCGCAACCAGCCCGGCGCGCTCGGCATGCTCGCCACGATCATCGGCCAGCACAAGGCGAACATCATCAACCTGCGCCTCGACAATCGCGACACGCAATTCCACACCAACGTGATCGACGTGGAGGTCCACGACGCCCATCAGCTCATGCGCCTGCTCGCCGCGCTCCGCGCCGCCGACGCGGTCAATGCGGCCGAACGGGTGTAGCGCGACGACGCGGCGCGTGGAGGGGGTGGCCTCCGCGCTGGGATGTCGCGAACCGCTGCTCCACCGCGCCGCGCCGGCGCGCCGGGCGGGACGGTGTGGTGGGAAGGGCCGGGTTCGGATGGCTAGTGGCCGCCCGGAGCGCGACAGGGCCGGGCCTCGCCCGGCATGGAAGGCGAAATGACCAGAGAACGTGCGACGCGAGCCTTTCTCTGGCTCGCGGCGTTGGTCGGTGGTCCGTTGCTGGGCGCCAAATTGTTCGACCTTCTGGTCCTGGCCGGTGCATGGAGCGCCAACCCGCCCGCCTCGCTCGCCATGATGCCGTATGGAAAGGCGTGGCCGGTCGACACGGGCCTGTTCTTCATCCCCTTTTCCGCAGCCATGCTCGTGGCCGGTTTCGGCGCACTGACGGCGGGCTGGCGGACGCCGTGGCGCTATCGCTGGCTGCTGTGCCTGCCTTCCGTCGGGATCCTCCTGCTGCTGGTCCTCACGGTCGCGGCATTCTGGCCGATGAACGCCGCGCTCCATGCCCATGGCGTGCATTCGGCGAGGGATACCATAACCGATGCACAGGCTGTCGTTATGGCGCGGCAGTGGGTGATGCTCGACTGGGTGCGCGTCGCCGGTGCCTTCGCGGCGTTCGTGGCGGCGCTCGCCGCACTGACCACCCCGTGGCCCGGCGAGACCACCGCCAAGGATCCGCCGATCGCGCGGGCGCTCCTCGCGACCGCCTTGCTGGGGGTCGCTGCCTTCGCCGTCTGGTTCGTGGCCGGGATCTGACCGCCTTCGGCGGCGCTTCCGGCCCGTCCCGCGAAGCGAACCTCGATGGCGTCCCCCGGCATGATGCGCCATGTTGCGGCTTCATGCCTCCGGCGAAACCGGCAACGTCGGCCGACCGGCCGAACGGGGATGGCTCGTCCGCCCGGACGGGCGGCGCGGTGGCGCGGGCGCGTCGCCTCGCCGGGGCGACGCCTGCTGTCCTACACGCGCCATCTTTGGTATCGCCGCGGCCATGCACCGGCCCGGCCCTTCCCCCGTCATCGCCTTGCGCCGCGACAGCCAGAACTGGCGCCGCGCGGGGATCGGTTCCGGGCGCTGACGTGGCGTCAACTTTGTCAACTTCCGCGGTCGTGCCGCCGCCATCCTCGCGGGCCGGCGGGATGGAAACCCTTCCACCCCGTTCCGCATTTCCGTCCGACACGGGAGGATTTGATTCATGATACGCCACCTGCTCGCCGCCACCGCGCTCGCGACGCTTGCCGTGCCCGCGACGGCGCAGTCGATTTCGGCGAGCGACAAGCAACTGGGCGCGCAGGCCAATCCGCAATTGCTGGCCGAATTCGGCGGCAAATATGCCGGGCCGCAGGCGGCCTATGTCGAACAGGTCGGCAAGCGTGTCGCGGTGCAGTCCGGCCTGTCGAACGCGCAGGGGGACTTCACGGTCGCGCTGCTCGATTCGCCGGTGGAGAACGCCTTCGCGATCCCCGGCGGCTATATCTACGTCACGCGGCAGTTGCTGGCGCTGATGAATTCGGAAGCGGAGCTCGCCTCGGTGATGGGGCATGAGGTCGGCCATGTCGCCGCGCGCCATTCCGCCGCGCGCAACCAGCGCGCGACGATCGGCGGCGTGCTGGCGGCGGTGGTCGGCGCGGCGGCGGGCAACGGCGCGATCGGGCAGCTTGCGGGCACGGCGGCGCGCAGCGGGGCGCAGCTCTACGTGCTGAAATACGGCCGCGATCAGGAATATGCCGCCGACGGGCTGGGCGTGAAATACATCACCGCCGCCGGCTACGATCCCTTTGCCGCCGCCGACATGCTGGCGCAGCTCGACGCGCAGAGCACGCTGACCGCCGAGATCGGCGGGCGCGGCGGTCAGCAGGTGCCGTCCTGGGCCTCCACCCATCCCAACAGCGCCGAACGCGTGCGCCGCGCCGCCGCGCTGGCGGAGGCGACGGGCCGCCCGCTGACCGATCCGCCGCAGGACACCGCCTTCCTGCGCCGGCTCGACGGGCTCGCCTATGACGAAAAGGGATCGGGCAAGCGCATCCGCATCGTCACCGTGAAGGCCGGCGACACGATCGCGTCGCTGTCGCGCCAGATGGCGTACGACCGCCTGCAACGCGAGCGCTTCATGACGCTGAACGCGCTGGAGGAGGAGGCGCAATTGCGCCCGGGCCGGCTGGTAAAGATCGTGACGCGCGGGTGACGTTGCGATAAGCGCACCGCCCATGCACCGTCCCGCACTCTCGGTCGTCATCCCCTGCTACAACGAAGAAGCCACCCTGCCGGTGCTGCACGCGCGCGTCTCCGCGACGGCGCGCGCGGCGGTGGGGGACGATCATGAGATCGTGCTGGTCAACGACGGCTCGCGCGACGGCAGCTGGGCCGCGATGCAGCGGCTGGCGGCGGAGGACCGGCACGTCGTGGCCGTCAACCTGTCGCGCAACCACGGGCACCAGCTCGCGCTGACCGCCGGGCTGGACCTGTGCGCGGGCGAGCAGATCCTCATCATCGACGCCGATCTGCAGGATCCGCCCGAGCTGCTGGCCGACATGCGCGTGACGATGGCGCGCGAACAGGCCGATGTCGTCTATGCGGTGCGCCGCAAGCGGCAGGGCGAAACCTTCTTCAAGAAGGCGACCGCCGCCGCCTTCTACCGCGTGCTGGACCGGGTGACCGATACGCCGATCCCGCTCGACACCGGCGATTTCCGGCTGATGACCCGGCGCGCGCTCGACGCGCTGCTGGCGCTGCCCGAACAGGCGCGCTTCATCCGCGGCATGGTGGCGTGGGTGGGGTTCCGGCAGGTGCCCTTCCCCTACGACCGCGCCGAACGGCACGCGGGCGAGACGAACTATCCGCTGGGCAAGATGATCCGGCTGGCGCTGGACGCGGTCACCGGCTTTTCCACCGCGCCGCTGCGCTGGGCCAGCCACCTGTCGGTGATCCTGGCGGCCTGCTCGCTGCTGCTGCTGTTCTACATCGCCTGGGGATATTTCGTCAGCGACCGCGTGCAGGGCTGGACCTCGACGATGCTGGTCGTGGTGGTGCTGTCGTCGATCCAGATGTTCGTGCTGGGCATGATCGGCGAATATCTCGGCCGGCTGTATATCGAGGCGAAGCGCCGCCCGCTGTATCTGGTCGCCGATATCGCGGGCACCGCGCACGGCCGCGCGACGCTGGGCTTTCAGGCGGCGGCGACGCGGATCCCCAGCGCGCAGGTGGCCGGCGAGGAACCCGGCGAATAAGTCGGCCGTCAGCCCTCCCCGTGTCGGGGAGGGCTGACTGGCGGCCTTACGCCGCTTCCTCGCCGTCCAGGCCATAAGCGGTGTGCAGCACGCGCACCGCCAGTTCGGTCTCGTCCTCGTGGATCAGCACCGACACCTTGATCTCGCTGGTGGAGATCGCCTGGATGTTGATCCCGCGCGCGCCCAGCGTCGTGAACATCGTGCTGGCGACGCCGGCATGGCTGCGCATCCCGACCCCCACGACGCTGATCTTGGCGACGCGCGTATCGTGGATCAGCTCGCCGAAGCCGATCGCCTCACGCCCCTGGTTCAGCGCCTCGATGGAGCGGGCGAGATCGGCGGCGGGGACGGTGAAGGTCACGTCGGTCGCGCTCGCACTTCCCGAGCTGCGATGCGCGATGTTCTGGATGATCATGTCGACGTTGATGTTCGCCGCCGCCAGCGGTTCGAAGATGCTGGCCACCGAACCCGGACGGTCGGGCACGCTCGTCAGCGTGATCTTCGCCTCGTTCTTGTCATGCGCGATGCCGGTGATGAGCTGGCGTTCCACGTCTTCAATCTCCTCTTCGCCGACGATCATCGTGCCGGGCAGCGTGTCCGCCATCGGCGCATCGTCGCCCGTGAAGGACGACAGCACCTGGACGCGGACCTTTTCCTTCATCGCCAGCCCGACCGAACGGGTCTGAAGCACCTTGGCGCCGACGCTGGCCAGTTCCAGCATCTCCTCATACGTCACCTTGGCCAGCTTGCGCGCGCGCGGCACGATCCGCGGATCGGTGGTGTAGACGCCGTCGACATCGGTGTAGATGTCGCAGCGGTCGGCGTTCATCGCCGCCGCCATCGCCACCGCCGACGTATCCGATCCCCCGCGTCCCAGCGTGGTGATGCGGTTGTCCTGCGACACGCCCTGGAAACCCGGGATCACCGCCACCTCGCCCGCCGCCAGGCTGGCATCCAGCGCCGCGGTGTCGATCGTGCCGATCCGCGCCTTGGCATGGGCATCGTCGGTGTGGATCGGCAATTGCCAGCCCAGCCACGACCGCGCCGGCACGCCGATCGCCTGCAACGCGATCGCCAGCAGCCCGCTGGTCACCTGCTCGCCGCTCGACACCACCGCGTCATATTCGCGCGGATCGTAGAGCGGCGAGGCTTCGCGGCAGAAGCCCACCAGCCGATCGGTCTCGCCCGCCATCGCGGAGACGACCACCGCCACCTCGTTGCCGGCCGCGACCTCGCGTTTCACCCGGCCGGCGACCGAGCGGATTCGCTCGATCCCCGCCATGGAGGTGCCGCCGAACTTCATGACGATGCGCGCCACTGCTGATCCAAACGCTTGGGATGGGAGGGGCGTCCTGATAGGAAGCGCGCATGACCGACGCAAGCGTAACAACCGTAACCATCCCCGATGCCCCGCATGCCTCCGTGGTGGCGGACGAGGCGGCGCATTTCGGGCGGCTCGCGGCCGAATGGTGGGATCCCCGCGGCACGTCGGCGATGCTCCACCGCCTCAACCCGGTGCGGCTGCGCTATCTGCGCGGCGCGATCGACCGGCATTGGGATCTCGACGACCGCAGCTTCGCGCCGCTGGCCGGGCGGCGCGTACTGGACATGGGCTGCGGCGCGGGGCTGCTCGCCGAGCCGCTGGCGCGACTGGGCGCGGCGGTGACGGGGGTGGATGCGGCGGCCGAGAATGTCGCGGTGGCGCGGGCGCATGCCGCGACGCGCGCGCTGGCGATCGACTACCGTGCCGGCGGCGTCGAGGCGGTCGCGGGCGAGACGTTCGATCTGGTATGCTCGATGGAGGTGGTGGAGCATGTCGCAGACCCGCGCGCGTTCATCACCGCGCTGGGCGCGGCCGTCGCGCCCGGCGGGCTGCTGGTGATGAGCACGCCCAACCGCACATGGCTGTCCCGCGTCGCGCTGGTGGAGGCGGCGGAGCGGCTGGGGCAGGTGCCACGCGGCACGCACGACTGGGACAGGTTCCTCACCCCCGATGAATTGCGCGAGATGATCGCGGTAGCCGGACTGGAGGTGATCGACGTGACCGGCCTGTCGGTGAGCGGCAGCGGCTTCACGCTGGGCGGATCGACCGCGCTGGACTATTTCGTCACGGCGGTGGCGGCGGGGTGATGATCGGGCGTGAAGATGGTCGCATCACGCCACCCGGATCGTTCGCGTCCCCTCAGCTCCGCGCCTTGCGCGCGCCGCGTTCCGCCATCTGCAATCCGCCGCGCTGGCACGCCGCGCTCACCACCGGGAAGTCGATGTAGGTGTTGCGCGCCAGTGCCGCCGGCATCGCCGCCTGACATTGCTGCACCGTGGCGTAATGCGCCGGCTCGATCCGCGCGGTGGCGCAGCCGGCCGCGCCGTCGCCGCAGCCCATGATCGCCATGATGAAGAAAGTGGCTTCCATTACGATCTCCTGACGGCTAGGAAAACGTATTGCGTCATGCGGCGTTCCCATTCCGGCGGTGTCCCGGATCGGCACGGTTGACGCGCGCGCCTCCACGCACGACATCATCCGCTACATGCCTCCCGAATCCGTCAATCCGTCCGGCGTCGAGCGTCCGCTGCTGCCGACGCTGCGCCGCTTCCTCCCCGATCTGTGGCCCGCCGACGCGCCGGGGATGAAGCTGCGCGTCGGCGGCGCGCTCGTGCTGGTCGTGCTGTCGAAGCTGGTGCAGGTCTATGGCGCGCCGTTCGCGTTGCAGGGCGCGGTGGACGGCATGGCGGTGCCGACCACGCCGCTGTCACTGATCGTGCTGCTGGTGCTCGGCTATGCCGCGGCGCGGTTCGGCAGCACGTTGTTCGACAACCTGCGCAACACGGTGTTCGAGCGCGTTGGGCAGGAAGCGACACGGCGGCTGGCGGCGCGCGTGTTCCGCCACCTCCACCAATTGTCGCTGCGCTTCCATCTGGAACGACGCACCGGCGCGGTCACCAAGGTGGTGGAGCGCGGCACCAAGAGCATCGACACGATGCTGTATTTCCTGTTGTTCAACATCGCGCCGACCATCCTGGAGCTGGCGCTGGTGCTCGGCATCTTCTGGGTCAAGTTCGGCTGGCCGCTGGTGGCGGGCACGCTGGCGATGGTCGCGCTCTACATCTGGTTCACGCGCGTCGTCACCGACTGGCGATCGAGCTTGCGCGAGCGAATGAACGACCTGGACACCGGCGCGGTCGCGCATGCGGTCGATTCGCTGCTGAACTTCGAGACGGTGAAATATTTCGGCGCGGAGGAGCGCGAGGCGCAACGCTATGACGGCGCGATGCGCGCCTATGCGCAGGCGGCGGTCAAGAGCGAGAACAGCCTGGCGTGGCTCAACATCGGGCAGGCCGCGATCACCAACGCGATGCTCGCGGCCGGCATGGCCTGGGTCGCATGGGGATGGAGCCGCGGACAGTTCACCGCCGGCAACGTCGTGCTGGTGTCGACCCTGCTGTCACAGCTTTTCCGCCCGCTCGACCTGCTCGGCATGGTCTATCGCACGATCCGGCAGGGGGTGATCGACATGGGGTCGATGTTCGACCTGATCGACACACCCTCCGAGGTGGTGGATGCACCCGGCGCGCCGCCGCTGGCGGTCACGCGCGGCCACCTGCGCTTCGAGGGCGTGGTGTTCGGTTACGACGCCGGCGCGCCGATCCTCCGCGGCATCGACCTGGACGTGCCGGCCGGCACCACCTGCGCGGTCGTCGGACCGTCGGGCGCGGGCAAGTCGACGCTCGCGCGGCTGCTGTACCGATTCTACGACGTGAACGAGGGCCGGATCACCATCGACGCGCAGGATATCGCCGGCGTGACGCAGGCCAGCCTGCGCGCCGCGATCGGGATCGTGCCGCAGGACACCGTGCTGTTCAACGACACGATCGGCTACAACATCGCTTACGGCCGCGAGGGCGCGGACCCGCGCGCGGTGGAGGCGGCGGCGCGGGGCGCGGCGATCGCGGGGTTCATCGAACGCCAGCCGCAGGGCTATGCCACGCGCGTCGGCGAGCGCGGACTGAAGCTGTCGGGCGGCGAGAAGCAGCGCGTGGCGATCGCGCGCACGCTGCTGAAGGATCCGCCAGTACTGATCCTGGACGAGGCGACCAGCGCGCTCGACAGCCGCACCGAGGCCGAGATCATGGAAACGCTGGAGGCGATCGAGCGCGGGCGCACGACGATCGTGATCGCGCACCGGCTGTCGACGGTGGTGAACGCGGACCAGATCGTGGTACTGGACGCCGGCCGTGTCGTGGAGCGCGGCACGCATGCCACATTGCTGACGGCAGGCGGCCTCTACGCCGAGATGTGGGCGCGGCAGGCGCGCGAACAGGAGGAAGCGCTGGCGGCGGTGTGAGGGCCGGCGCGGCTATTCCTCGTCGATCCCCCAGTTCAGTCCGCGCGAGATCGCCGGATCCGCGACCGCGGTCAGCAAATAGGCGACGAACTGCTTGCCGCGCTGCCACCAGCCGGTCGCGGCGCGATAGCTGTCGGCGGTCACCGGGTTCGACTGCGCGATCTCGCCCGCCACATAGGCGCGGGCGTGGTCGGCGAAGGCCGCGTCCTCGATCCGCAGCATCAGCTCCAGGTTGATGAACAGGCTGCGCATGTCGAAATTGGCGCTGCCGATCCATGTCGCATCGTCCACGACGTACAGCTTGGTATGCAGTTTGGTTGCGGCATATTCGAAGATCCGCACCCCGCGCCGCAGCAAGCCGGCATAGGTGAAGCGCGACGCGGCGATCGTGACATTGTTGTCGGATCGCGCCGCCGTCAGCACCTGCACCGCTGCGGAGCGCCGCCCGGCGCGATCCAGCCGCCGCAGCATGGTCGGGCTGGGGGTGAAATAGCCCGCGATGATGTCGATCCGCGACGCATGGCGCATGTCCGCACGGATCGCGCGCGCCCATGGCGACAGCTTGCGGGTCGGCCCGCCGATCACCCAGCGCAGCGCCCCTTCATGCTCGCTCCACCGCGCCAGCGCGCGGTTCAGCCGGCGGATCGGACCGTCGTGCCGGATGCCGTCCTCCAGCGCGTCGAAATAGCCGGCCATCCGCGCGGCCGCCGGCCCCTCCACCAGCAGCCCCAGGTCACGCCACGCCTGCTCCCTGGGCGTGCCGAAATAATCGTCCTCGATGTTGAAACCGCCGATGATGATCCGCGACGCCGCTGTTTCTGCATCGGCCAGCGCCAGCTTCTGGTGGTTCCGCAGCAGGTAACGCCGCCCGAAACGCGGCGAGAAACGGCACACCGCCACGCCGGCGGCGCGCAGCGGTGCGAAGAAATCGTCCTCCGCATCGTCGCTGCCGAAACCGTCCACGATCAGCATGACCGTGACCCCGCGTCGCGCCGCCTGCTCCAGCGCCGCGTTGACGCGCCGTCCGGTCGCATCGTCGGCGTAGATATAGTACAGGATGCGCAGCGAGCGGCGCGCGCCGTCGATCAGCGTCAGCAACGCCTCCAGCCGGCGCGGCCCGCTGTCGAGCAGCGTCAGCCGGTTGCCGTCGACGGTGAACGTGGGTTGCGGGGCGGCGTCCTTCATGCCGGTCGACATGGCGCGCGCGGCTGGCGGGGGCAAGCGCCAAGCGGTCCTTGACGGATGGCGAGGACGCGGCTATCTGCCCGACCCTCCCTAAGTCTATCGTCAAGAGGAAACGCGGATGGCGCGCGTCACCGTCGAGGATTGCGTCGACAAGATCCCGAACCGCTTCGATCTGGTCCTGCTCGCCGCACAGCGCGCGCGGCAGGTGTCGGGTGGGGCAG
Source organism: Sphingomonas taxi (assembly GCA_003243195.1). GTDB lineage: Bacteria > Pseudomonadota > Alphaproteobacteria > Sphingomonadales > Sphingomonadaceae > Sphingomonas > Sphingomonas taxi_B. The sequence continues at coordinate 469,554 of QFQI01000001.1, forward strand.
AGCTGACGGTCGATCGCGATCGCGACAAGAACCCGGTCGTCGCGCTGCGCGAGATCGCCGAGGAAACCGTGCGTCCCAAGGACCTGCACGAAGCCGCGGTGCAGAACCTGCAACGCGTGCAGATCGACGACGAGGAAGAGGCGGACGAGATCGGCAGCCTGGCCGCCTCGGCTGAGGCGCTGCGCCTCACCGCCGTCGCGCCGCCGCGCAACCAGAACCTCGGCGCCGATTACGACGGCTGATCGCCGCTCGCGGATGCAAGTAAAGGGCCGGTCGCCTGATGGGGCGGCCGGCCCTTTTCATGTGCGGGTCCATGCCCGGTTCGTCACACCCGTGCGATCCGGTCGTGCCATCCTGCGACGACCGGCCGCGACGGCGGCGCTTAACGGGTCAGCGTCACGCTCATGCCGATGCGCTTCTCGCCACGCGGCGCGACGGTGAAGACGCCGGGCTTGTCGCGGAACTCGCCGTCGAAACCCTCGGGGTCGGCGATCCCGTGCCACGGCTCGACGCAGACATAGGCCGCGCCCGGCTTGGTCCAGATGCCCAGCCGCGGCGTGTCCGGAAAGGCGATGTCGAGCTGCGGTGCGCCGTCGACGCCGTAGCGCACCGCCTGCGACGCGACCGGATCCCACACCAGCGCATCGTCGGTGAACAGCGCGTCGGCGAGGTGCAGCACGCGCCCATCGAGCGGGGAGGAGCGCTCCTGTGACCCGATCGTCCCCTTGTCGACGATGATCGTGCGCAACGGGCCTGGTTCGTCCTGCGCGAAAACGATGCGATGATCCGCCCGCGCGCGTCCGAACGGCAGCGGCCAGGCGAAGGCGGGATGGAAGCCGAAGCTGGCCGGCAACGGCTCGTCCGCCGGATTGACGACCGTCACGTCGATCGCCAGCGTCGCGTCGCGCAGCTCGAACGCCACCTCCAGCCGGAACGCGAAGGGATAGGTGGCGCGCGTCGCCTGGTCGTCGGCCAGCGCGAACACCGCGCGCGTCGCGCTCGTCTCGATCACAGAAAAGACGCTGTGCCGCGCGAAACCGTGCTTGGCGATCGCATAGGACTGGCCGTCGACGCGGATCGTGCCGGTCGCCGTCATCCCGACCACTGGGAACAGCAATGGCGCCCGCCCCGTCCAGAAGCGCGGATCGGCGTCGGTCATCAATTCGCGGCTGTCGGCATCGGTCAGCGACGACAGCTCCGCGCCCAGTGGGTTGATCGCGGCGCTCAGCGTGCCGTTGGTGATGCGGATCCAGTCGTCAGCCACGCAATGTCGCTCCCTGCCGGGCGGCCGCGGCCACCACCTTGTCGCCGATCGCCTTCAGATCGGCGTCGGTGAAACTCCTGTCGCCCGGTTGCAGGACGATCTCGACCGCGACCGACTTTTGCCCCTCCGCCACACCGGTGCCGGTGAAGACGTCGAACACCCGCGCGCGCGCGATCGCCGCCTTGTCCGCCCCCTTCACCGCCCGCGCCAGCGCATCGGCGGACACCGCGGCCGGCACCAGAAAGGCGAAATCGCGGCGCACCGGCTGCAACGCCGGCGGCGCATAGGCGGCGCGCATGAAGCCCGATCCCCGCTTCCCCGGGATCGCGTCCAGATACACTTCCACCGCCGCCACCGCACCCGACAGGTCGAACGCCTTCTGCACCGCCGGGTGCAGCAGCCCGAACGCCGCCAGCACCGTCTTCGGCCCCAGCCGCAGCGTGCCCGAGCGACCTGGGTGGAAGGCGGCACCCGCCTCGCCCATCACCTGCAGGTTGTCGACCGGCACGCCGGCCGCCGCGAGCAGCGCGAGCGCCTCCGCCTTGGCGTCATAGGCGTCGAAGCCGGCCGCCTTGCCCTCGCGCCAGCCGCGCGGGCGGCGATCGCCGGCCAGCACCACGCCCAGTGTCGCGCGCTCGCCATCGGCCAGATAGCGCCGCCCGATCTCGAACAGCCGCACGCTGTCGGCGCCCTGCCGCAGGTTGCGCTCGGCGGCGGACAGCAGCCCGGGCAGCAGCGACGGGCGCATCACCTTCAGCTCCTCGCTGATCGGGTTCGCCAGCCGCCACGGCGCGTCGCCGAACGGCGCGACCTGTCGCTCGCTCAGGAAGCTCCACGTCACGGCCTCGTCCAGCCCGCGCGCCGCCGCGGCGCGCCGCACGCGGCGTTCCAGCTTCTGCTCGGGGGTCGCGGTCGGGCGCGCGACGCCGGGCGCGCGGGGCAACGGCACCGGCGCTACCTTGTCGATCCCCTCGATGCGGATCACCTCCTCGACCAGATCGGCGGTGCCGTCGATGTCGCGCCGCCAGGTCGGCGGGGTCACGTTCCAGTCGTCATCCACCACGAAGCCGAGCGACTCGAGGATCGCGCGCTGCCGCTCCGGCGCGACCGCCAGGCCGCCGAGCGTCTCGGCGCGGGTCGGGTCATAGGCGTAGCGGCGCGCGCCGAGCGGCGGCGCGCCGACGCGCGTCACGCCGCTGGCGGTGCCGCCGCACCATTGCGTGACCAGCCGCGTCGCGATCGCCAGCCCGTCGTCCAGGAACGCCGGATCGACGCCGCGTTCGAAGCGCTGCCGCGCGTCGCTGGTCAGCGCCAGCTTCTGACCCGTGCGCGCGATCGTGTCGGGATCGAAGAAGGCGCATTCGATCACAACCTGGGTGGTCGCGTCCGACACGCCCGAATGTTCGCCGCCCATGATCCCGCCGAGATCGTGGACCGCCACGTCGTCGGCGATGACGGTCATCGTGTCGTCCAGCGCGTAGGTGCGGCCGTTCAGCGCCAGCAGCTCCTCGCCGGTCCGCGCCTTGCGCGCGACCAGCCCGCCGCGCAGCTTCGCGGCATCATAGACGTGCAGCGGGCGCCCGAGGTCGACCGACACGTAATTGGTGATGTCGACCAGCGCCGAGATCGGCTTCTGCCCGATCGCGCGCAGTCGTTTCGCCAGCCACTCCGGCGCGGCCCCGTTGCCGAGGCCGCGGACGCCCTGCGCGAAGAACGCCGGACAGCCGACCGCATCCTCGATCCGCACCTCCGGCCCCGCGCCCTCGCCCGCCACCGCCGTCACGTCCAGCGGATTGAGCGTGCCCAGCCCCGCCGCCGCCAGATCGCGCGCGATCCCGCGCACGCCCATGCAATCCTGCCGGTTGGGGGTGATGCTGACGTCGATCACCGGATCGCCCAGCCCGGCGTAATCGGCGAAGGCGGTGCCGACCGGCGCATCCGCGGGCAGTTCGATAATTCCGTCGTGATCGTCGCCCAGTTCCAGTTCGCGCGTCGAGCACATCATGCCGTTCGATTCGACGCCGCGGATCGCGGCGACCTTCAGCACCATGCCGTTCGCCGGCACCGCCGCGCCCGGTCGCCCGAACACGCCGACCAGCCCGGCGCGCGCGTTGGGCGCGCCGCACACCACCTGCAACGGCCCGTCACCCGCATCGACGGACAGCACCTGCAACTTGTCGGCTTGCGGATGCCGCTCGGCGGTCAGCACGCGCGCGACCGTGAAGCCGTCGAGCCTGGCCGCCGGATCGGTGACGCCCTCCACCTCCAGCCCGATGCGGGTGAGCGCGTCGAGGATCGCGTCCAGCGACGCGTCGGTGGCGAGATGGTCCTTGAGCCAGGAAAGCGTGAATTTCATCGTTGGTCCCGTTGCCCCCGCCCGCGGGAGCCTGAATATCTGTGGCGAGTGACGCGTGTCAGGCCGGCGTGCCGACGCCACCCGACAGCGTCGGCACGTCCAGCGCGCTGAACCCATAATGCTTCAACCAGCGGATATCGCCGTCGAAGAACGGACGCAGGTCGTCCATGCCGTATTTCAGCATCGCCAGCCGGTCGATCCCGCAGCCGAACGCGAACCCCTGCCATTCCTCCGGGTCCAGCCCGCACGCCGCGATCACCTTCGGGTGGACCATGCCGGAACCCAGCACCTCCATCCATCCTTCGGCGCCGCCGATCACGCGCTTGCCCTTCACCATCGAATAGCCCACGTCCACCTCCGCCGACGGCTCGGTGAACGGGAAGTAGCTGGGACGCAGGCGCAGCACGATGTCGTCCCGCTCGAAGAACGCCTTCAGGAACGTCTCCAGCGTCCATTTCAGGTGGCCCAGCGTGATGCCCTTGTCGATCACCAGCCCTTCGACCTGATGGAACATCGGCGTGTGCGTGGCGTCACTGTCGGAACGATAGGTGCGTCCGGGCGCGATGATGCGGATCGGCGGCCGATTGGCCAGCATCGTGCGGATCTGCACCGGCGAGGTATGCGTGCGCAGGACGCGCGGCGTCTCGCGGTCGTTCGGATCGCTGTCCTCGCGCCCCGCCAGATAGAAGGTGTCGTGCATCGCGCGCGCCGGATGCGTCTCCGGGATGTTGAGCGCGCCGAAATTGTGCCAGTCGGTCTCCATCTCCGGCCCGCTCGCCACCGCGAAGCCCAGATCGGCGAAGATCTCCGCCAGTTCGTCCATCACCTGGCTGACCGGATGGATGGTGCCGGGCGCGGGCGCATCGACGGGCAGCGTCATGTCGAGCGCCTCGCTGGCCAGTTGCGCGTCCAGCGCGACCTGCTCCAGATGCGCACGCCGCGCCGCCAGCGCGGCGGTCACCGCCTCGCGCAATCCATGGATCGCCGGCCCGCGCACCTGCCGTTCCTCCGGACTGAGCGCCCCCATCTTCTTGAGCAACTGCGTGACGCGCCCCTGCTTGCCCAGCGCATCGACACGCACTGCCTCCAGCGCGTCGAGCGACGCGGACGCGTCGATCGCGGCGAGCAGATGGGTCTTGAGGTCGTCGGTGTCGGTCATCGTGTCATCCGTCATGCGCGTCGTCCAAGCCCAGACTCGCCCCCAAGTCCAGCCATTGCGGGTTTGTTTCCTCGATCAGCCGCAGCTTCGCGTCGCGGTTCCATTTCTTGAGCCGCTTTTCACGGTGGATGGGGGTTTCCGTCGTGCCGGCGACCTCATACCAGACGGGACGCGTGATGTCGCAGCGCTGGTTGGAAACCTTTGAAGGTGGGATGTGACGCCGATGGAAAGCGTGCCATGCGGGCGACCTGCGAGAATTGGGACGCAGGGTTCCCGTTGCACTTCGTCGCCCTCCAACGTCATTCCCGCGACAGCGGGAATGACGAACAGGAAAAAGGGCGCCGGTGTTGCCACCGACGCCCCGCATCCCGTTCTCGCGTCAGGTCGCCTCAGGCAGCCTGCGGGAGAGCCGCCTTCGCCTGCGCGATGATGGCGCTAAACGCCTCGCCCTCGTGCATCGCGATGTCGGCCAGAACCTTGCGGTCCAACTCGACGCCGGCCAGCTTCAGGCCGTGCATGAACTGCGAATAGGTCAGCCCTTCCGCGCGGACGCCGGCGTTGATGCGCTGGATCCACAGGCCGCGGAAGGTGCGCTTCTTCACCTTGCGGTCGCGATAGGCGTACTGGCCGGCCTTCTCGACCGCCTGACGGGCGACGCGGATCGTGTTCTTGCGACGACCGCGATAGCCCTTGGCCTGTTCCAGGATGTTCTTGTGCTTGGCGCGAGTGGTTACGCCCCGCTTGACGCGTGCCATGGTCTATTCCTCCTCGTCGCTCAGCTCAGGCCGTACGGTGCCCAGGCCTTCACCGCTGCGGTGTCGGCCTTCGACAGCACCTTGGTGCCGCGGTTCTGGCGGATGTACTTGCCGGTGTGATGCAACAGGCGGTGGCGCTTGCCGGCGACGCCGTGCTTCAGCAGACCGGTCGCGGTCAGCTTGAAGCGCTTCTTCACGCCGCTCTTCGTCTTGAGCTTGGGCATTTTCTTCCTTTCTGCTGGAGCATGTCGACTGAGACGGCCGCGGCAGCCCTGGTTGGCCGGGCCGTCCGTATCCGCCGATCGCTCGGGAAGCGGGCCGCATAGCCGGGCCGCCCGTGAAAAGCAATGCCGGGAACCGGACCGCCGCCCTCGCGATTGTACCGCCATGGCAACGACCCCGGCCAATGCGGCGCCCGCCGATCCCGCATCCCGCGACTCCGGGCGACGCCGCTGGCGGCGGATCGCGCGCAACGTCGCGATCGGCGTGGTCGGGACGGTGTTCGCAATCTGGCTGGTGTTGTTCGTCACCAAGGGCCGGTTCCTGAAGCATCCGTTCGAAAGCATCGTTGGCCGGCTGACCGACCGACAAGTGACCGTCGGCGGCGACTTCCAGCTCTATTTCGCGCCGCTGAAGATCAAATTCTACGCCGAACGGCTGGCGATCGCCAATCCGTCCTGGGCGACGCGCCCGCACCTGTTCAGCGCCGAACGGATCGATTCGCGCATCGCACCGCTGTCGCTGATCGTCGGCAAGCGCCGCTTCCACTGGCTGGACCTGAGCGGCGGCGCGGTTGATCTGGAATGGGATGCGGCGCACGACCGCAACACCTGGACGTTCAGCGAGAACAAGGGATCGGGCAAGCCGCTGGATCTGCCGCGGATCGACCGCGCGACGGTGGCGGTCACGCAGGTTCGCTATCTCGATCCGCGCATGCGGCTGCTGGCCGAGGTGCGGCTGGACACGATCCGCTCCACCGACGCGCGCATCGGCCAGGCGGTGGGGCTGAGCGGCGGCGGGCAATTGCGCGACACGCCGTTCACGCTGGCCGCGCGGCTGCTGTCGCCGGACGCCACCGTGGCGCGCGGCAGGAACGAGCTGGTGCTGCGTGCGAGGGCGGCGGGCAACACGCTCGACGTCGCCGGCACGCTGCCCAGCATCGCCGCGATCGAGGACGTGCCGCTGGCGGTGCGCGCCAGCGGGCGCAACCTGTCCACGCTGCTCGGCATCATCGGCGTCGCGCTGCCCGACACCCGCGACTATCGACTGCGCGCGCAACTGGTCCAGAGTGGCCAGGAATACCGCTTCACGCACATGACCGGCACGTTCGGCGACAGCGATCTCGCCGGGCGGCTGACGATCACCAACGGGGCGCGGCTGCACCTCGATTCGCAGCTCACCACGCGGCGGCTGGACATTGTCGATGCCGCGCCGTTCATCGGCTACAATCCCGATATCGTCGCGGAGAAAGGCGCGGTCGCCGCCGCCGCCGCGACCGGCGCGGCGCCCGCGCGGATCCTGCCCGACGCCGCGTTGCCAGTGGAAACCATGCAGCGCTTCGACGCCGACCTGAAATGGCATATCGGCGTGGTGCGATCGCGCCGCGTGCCGGTGTCGGACATCGACCTGGTGCTGGATCTGGAGCGGGGCCGGCTGGCGCTGTCGCCGCTCACCTTCGCGATGGCGCGCGGCAATGTCGCCAGCGACATCATCTTCGACACCCGCCAGCGGCCAGCGGCGGTCAGCTACGACATCCGGCTGGCGCCGACGCCGATGGGACGGCTGCTCGCCGGCTATGGCGTCGCCGAATCGGGCACGTCCGGCACGATCCGCGGCCGCCTCCAGCTAAAGGGACGCGGCGACACGATCCATGATTCGCTGGCGACCGCCGATGGTCGCATCGCCTTCGTGATGCCGTCGGGCACGCTGTGGACGCGCAACGTCGAGCTGGTGGAGATCGACCTGGGCACCTTCGTGCAGAAGATGTTCCAGCAGAAGCTGAAGAAGCCGATCGAGATCAATTGCGGCCTGATCGCCTTCACCGTGCGGCGCGGACTGGCGGCGGCCGACCCAATCCTGCTCGACACCAAGAACAACGTCATCCTGGGACGTGGCGGTTTCAGCTTCGGCAGCGAGGCGGTGGACCTGGCGTTCAAGGCCGATTCGAAGAAGTTCAGCCTGTTCTCCGGCCAGTCCCCGGTCGGGATCGGCGGCACCTTCACCGACTGGAAGCTGAACGTCGTCTCGCCGCAACTGCTGGCGCGCGCCGGCGCGGGACTGGGGCTGGCGGTGGTCGGCACGCCGGTCGCCGCGCTGCTGGCGTTCGTCGATCCTGGCGACGCGAAGGCGGCGCAGTGCGGGCCGGTGCTGGCGGGCAAGACCGCGGCGGCGCAGCGCGACGAGAACGGCAAGCCACGCGACGATGTCGGCAACGGTACCGTCGACAAGGTGGACGGCAAGCCGGCGCGCAAGAAGTTCCTGGGGATCTTCTGATGAACGCCGCCTCCTGATGCGCGCCTTCGCCGCCCTGCTCGATTCGCTGATCTACACCCGTTCGCGCAACGCCAAGCTGAAGCTGATCGGCGATTACCTGCGCGCCACGCCCGATCCCGATCGCGGCTGGGCGATGGCGGCGCTGACCGGCGAGCTCGACCTGCCGGGCGTGAAACCGGCGGTGATCCGCGCGCTGATCGAATCGCGCGTCGATCCGGTGCTGTTCCGCATGAGCCGCGATTATGTCGGCGACACCGCGGAGACCGTCTCGCTGCTGTGGCCCGAGCCGGACATGCCCCCGACGGAGGTCACGCCGCTGACCGTCGCGACGGTGGTCGACCGGCTGGCGCATCTGTCGCGATCGAACGCGCCGGCGGCGCTCGCGGCGATGCTCGACCGGCTGGATGCGGAGGAACGGTTCGCGCTGCTGAAGATGGCGACCGGCGGCCTGCGCGTCGGCGTGTCCGCACGGCTCGCCAAACAGGCGCTGGCCGACGCGTTCGGGCTGGACGTGGAGGCGGTGGAGGAGGTGTGGCACGGGCTGGCCCCACCCTATCCGACGTTGTTCGCCTGGGCCGAAGGCACCGGGGCGCAGCCGACCGCCACCGACATGCCGGTGTTCCGCCCGTTCATGCTGGCGCATCCGCTGGACGACCTGCGCGTCGACCTCGCCGATTACGCCGCGGAGTGGAAGTGGGACGGCATCCGCGTGCAGATCGTCCATGTCGCGGGCGAGACGCGCCTCTACAGCCGCACCGGCGACGACGTGACCCGCGCCTTCCCCGACGTCGCCGCCGCCTTTGCCGAGCATGGCGTGGTCGACGGCGAGCTGATGGTGAAGGGCGACGTTCAGGGCGGCGTCCTTGAGGAAGGGGGCGGGGCCGCGAGCTTCAACGCGCTGCAACAGCGGCTGGGGCGCAAGGTCGTCTCGGCGAAGATGCTCGCGGAATCGCCGGCGTTCGTCCGCCTCTACGACATCCTGTTCGACGACGCGGAGGATCTGCGCGCCTTGCCGTGGACAGCGCGCCGCGCGCGGCTGGAGGCGTTCGTCGCGCGGCTCGATCCTGATCGCTTCGACCTGAGCCAGTTGGTGGACGCGGCGGACTTCACCGCGCTGGAGGGAATCCGCGCCGGCGCGCGTGATGCCGCGATCGAGGGCATGATGCTCAAGCGCCGCGATTCGCCCTATGTCGCCGGGCGGCGCACCGGCCTGTGGTACAAATGGAAGCGCGATCCGCTGAGCGTCGATTGCGTGATGATGTACGCACAGCGCGGCAATGGCCGCCGGTCGAGCTGGTACAGCGACTATACCTTTGGCTGCTGGAGCGAGGATGGCGAGCTGCTGCCCGTCGGCAAGGCGTATCAGGGGATCACCGACCAGGAGATTGCGCAGCTCGACCGCTTCGTGCGCCAGCATACGCTGAACCGCTTCGGCCCGGTGCGCGAGGTGGAAAAGACGCTGGTGCTGGAGATCGCCTTCGATTCGGTGCACGAATCGAAGCGGCACAAGTCCGGCGTGGCGATGCGCTTCCCACGCATCGCGCGCATCCGCACCGACAAGCCGGCGGCGGAGGCCGACACGCTGGCGGCGCTGCGGCAGCTGGTCACGTAATCGTTCACTGACGGGTCGGGACTGTCCCTCTCCGCGCGCTTCTGGCAGAGCCGCACGCCATGAGCTTCAACACCTTTGGCCGCGTCTTCCGCTTCACCACCTGGGGGGAGTCGCACGGCCCCGCGCTGGGCGCGGTGATCGACGGCTGCCCGCCGGGCATTGCACTGGGCGAGGAGGACATCCAGCCATGGCTGGACCGCCGTCGCCCAGGCCAGTCGCGCTTCACGACGCAGCGCCGCGAACCCGATCAGGTGCGCATCCTGTCCGGCACGTTCGAGGGCCGCACCACCGGCACGCCGATCAGCCTGATGATCGAGAACGTCGACCAGCGATCGAAGGACTATTCCGAGATCGCGCGTGCCTATCGCCCGGGCCATGCCGATTACGCCTATGACGCCAAATATGGTTTCCGCGACTATTGCGGCGGCGGGCGATCGTCGGCGCGCGAAACCGCCGCGCGGGTGGCGGCGGGCGCGGTGGCGCGGCTGGTGATCCCGCAGGTGCGCGTGCGCGCCTGGGTCGAGGCGATCGGCGGCGACGCGATCGACCCGCGCGCCTTCGACGATGCGCAGATCGACGCCAATCCGTTCTTCTGCCCCGATGCAGTCGCGGCGCGGCGGTGGGAGGAGGCGATGGATGCGGCGCGCAAGGCCGGTTCGTCGTTGGGCGCGGTGATCGCGTGCGAGGCGACCGGCGTGCCCGCCGGTTGGGGCGCGCCGCTTTATGCCAAGCTGGACAGTGAACTGGCCGCCGCCTGCATGTCGATCAACGCGGTCAAGGGCGTGGAGATCGGCGACGGCTTCGCGGCCGCCGCGCTGTCGGGCGAACAGAATGCCGACGCGATGCGCCCCGGCGCGGATGGCGCGCCCCGTTTCCTCGCCAACCATGCCGGCGGCATCGCGGGCGGCATCGCGACCGGCCAGCCGGTGCGCGTCCGCGTCGCGTTCAAGCCGACCAGCTCGATCCTGACCCCCATCCCCAGCATCACCCGCGACGGCACCGCGACCGATGTCGTGACCAAGGGGCGCCACGATCCGTGCGTCGGCATCCGCGGCGTGCCGGTAGTGGAGGCGATGGTGGCGCTGGTGCTCGCCGACCAGGCACTGCTGCACCGCGCGCAATGCGGCGCGCCGCGAACCAACACGGATTAGGCAGGTCGGCTCCGCCGACAGGAACGTTCGCCTCCGCCGCTTCGTTGAAACGGCATTCCCTACATAAAGGAGAGGTTCGATGCGTTCCTATATCGCGATCACCGCGGCCGCGCTGCTGTTGCCGGTCGCCGCCTCCGCGCAGACCACTGGCGGCACCGTCGGCGGCACCATGGGGCAGCCCGGCGGCACGACGATGGGCCAGCCCGGAGGCACCATGGGCACGCCGGGCGTTCCCAGCACGCAGACCGGCACGACGGGATCCACGATGGACCAGACGACCACCACGCCGTCGACCACGACCACCCGGCCGCACGATCGTCGGACGACCCGCGACGCGCATCGCCCGAACAGCCGCACCACGACCGGCCCCGACGCGGTGACCAACTCGCGCACGACGCTCGGCCAGCCGCAACAGGGCCAGCCGACCGAGGCGACCAACACGCCCCCCGCTTCGCTGCCGCAGGATGGCACGGCCGGCACCACGCCGCAGCCGACCCCGCAGCCGCAATAAGCAGCACCGCCTTCGCGTCGGGTCCGCTACCCGGCGACGGTATCGGCGACCGGGCTCACCTGCCCGGTCGCGATCCGACCTCCAGCCTCCAGTCGCGGGCCGGCCCGACTCGCGGGATCGTCAATCGGCGAATGGATCGCGTACCAGGATCGTGTCGGCGCGTTCCGGGCTGGTCGACACCAGCGCCACCGGGCAGCGGATCAGCTCCTCGACGCGGCGGATATATTTGATCGCCTGCGCCGGCAGGTCCGCCCAGCTTCGCGCCCCCGCGGTCGACTCCTGCCAGCCCTCGATCGTCTCATAGACCGGCTCCACCAGCGCCTGATCGGCGGCATGGGCGGGATAATAATCGATCAGCTCGCCGCGCAGGCGATAGCCGGTGCAGATCCGCACTTCCTCGAACCCGTCGAGCACGTCGATCTTGGTCAGCGCGATGCCGGTGACCCCGCCGACCGCCGCCGATTGCCGCACCAGCACCGCATCGAACCAGCCGCAGCGGCGCTTGCGCCCGGTGACCGTGCCGAACTCATGTCCACGCGTGCCCAGCCGCTCGCCCGTGGCATCGTGCAGCTCGGTGGGGAACGGCCCCGAACCGACGCGCGTGGTGTACGCCTTGGCGATCCCCAGCACGAAGCCGACTGCCGCCGGCCCCAGCCCCGATCCGCCCGCCGCGCTGCCCGCGATCGTGTTGGAGGAGGTGACGAACGGATAGGTGCCATGGTCGATGTCCAGCAGCACGCCCTGCGCGCCTTCGAACAGGATGCGCTTGCCCGCTTCCTTGGCGGCGTTCAGGTCGCGCCACACCGGCCGCGCGAACGGCAGCACGAAGCCGGCGATCTCGCGCAGGTCCGCGACCAGCCGCGCGCGGTCGATCGGCGGCTCGCCGAATCCGGCGCGCAGCGCGTCGTGGTGCGCGGTCAGCCGGTCGAGCTGCGGGTCGAGATCGTCCAGATGCGCCAGGTCGCAGACACGGATCGCGCGGCGGCCCACCTTGTCCTCATAGGCCGGGCCGATCCCGCGCCGCGTCGTGCCGATCTTGCCCGCGCCGCTCGCATCCTCGCGCAACCCGTCCAGGTCGCGGTGGAACGGCAGGATCAGCGCGCAGGTGTCGGCGATGCGCAATGTATCGGGCGTGGCGGTGACGCCCTGCGCGGCCAGCCGCTCGATCTCCGCCTTCAGCGCCCAGGGATCCAGCACCACGCCATTGCCGATGAACGACGGCGTGCCGCGCACGATGCCCGATGGCAGCAGCGACAGCTTGTAGACGTTCTCGCCCACCACCAGCGTATGCCCGGCATTGTGACCGCCCTGGAAGCGGACCACCATGTCGGCGCGCTCCGCCAGCCAGTCGACGATCTTGCCCTTGCCCTCGTCGCCCCATTGCGCGCCGATGACTGCCACATTTGCCATGGATGCGATTCCCCGCCTGCCGCATCGAACCCGCGCGCCCTTCGACAGGACTCGGCGCGCAGGCGGTTCAGGAATGTCGGGGGCGCGGGTAGCGGCGCGGCGACGACAGGTCAACCGGCAGGTGCGCGGCGTTGCCATCCGCGCACCCGGGTGGAAGTGTGCGGGCATGAGCAAGCGCGCCGTCCCGACCATCGCCCTTCTGCTCGCGGGCCTGTCGTACTGGCAGCTCGTCTGCGCACTGGCGGGGACGGACGAGCCGTGGGATGCGCCCTCTTATTGGCGGCTGTGGTATCCCGCGTCGCTGGCGCTGTCGGCGGTCGCCGGATGGTGGACGCGCGAGCGGGGATGGCGCGCCGGTGCGATCCTCACCTTCGCGCAATGGCCGGTCATGTGGATCAACACCGGCACCGGCCCGCTATGGGCGGCCGGGTTGTTGATGCTGTTCGCGCTGTCGGTGCCGGCGATTGCCGTGTCGGCGCTGGCGGGTGCCCGGGCGAGCCGCAGCCGCGCGGCATCATGACCCGGGCGCCCGGCCTATAGCGCGCGCACCTGCCCGTCCGCATAAAGGTGCGTGCACACCTGCGCCTCGGGCGTGTCGCCCGGCTCCAGCGCCGCGACCGTCACCCAGCCCTCGGAACGCAGCCGCGCCGCATCGGCGGCGGGGGTGCCGAACGGCAGGAACAGCCGGCGACGGCCGCCGGGCGCGCCCTCCCCGCCCAGCCGTTCCGCATAGAGCGAGAAGCCGGTCGCGGCTTCCTCCGCCTTGTCCTCATGCACCACGACATAGGTACCGCCCCGCCCGATCTCGATCGGCGACGCGCCGCCGAACAGCGAGAAGCCGAGCCACGTCTGATATTCGAAGCCGTGCCGTTCGGTCGGGTCCAGCGTCATCGCGACCCGGCCGTCCAGCGTGCGCGCGATCGCCGCCAGCCCGTCGAGCCGCGAGGCCAGCACGCCGTCGCGATCCAGCGCGCGCAACCGCGCCAGCGCCTGCGCGAACGGCCCGGCGGCAGCGATCAGCGGCAGGTAATCGGGCGCGATCGCCGCGACCCCGCCGGCATCCTTCGCATCGAGCCGCTGCCGCAGCGCATCCAGCCGCTCCGCCGGAACCGGCAGCGGCCCGGCGGCGAGCGTGTCGACCAGATCGGGCAGCGTGAAGTCGATCGACGGCCCGGCGACACCCGCCGCCTGGAGCGCGTCGATCGCGACCGACACCACCTCCTGCGCGGCGGCGACCGAATCGAGCCCGAACAGCTCGGCGCCGATCTGCCGCGTCTCGCGCGCCGGCGACAACTGGCTGGCGCGCAGCTTCAGCACCGCGCCCGCGTAGCTGAGCCGCACCGGACGCGGATGATGCGCCATGCGCGTGGCGGCGATCCGCGCCACCTGCGCGGTCAGGTCCGGGCGGATCGCCAGCGTTCGCTGCGACAGCGGATCGACGAAGCGCACCGCGTCGTGGAGCGCGCCGGCCTTCAGCCGCGTGCCCAGCGCCTCCGCGAATTCGGCGAGCGGCGGATCGACGCGCTCATAGCCGTGCGCATGGATCGCCGCGAGCACGCGTCCCTCCGTCTCGGCAGCAACGTCGGCGAAGGGAGGAAGTCGGTCGCGGAGACCTTCGGGGAGAAGGGCGGTCATGCGCGCAGCTCTCTCTCCCCCGCGGGCAGAGGCTGAGGGTGAGGGGCTGCCGCGCGCGCAGCGCCGATGGCGTGCAACATCCCATCCAGGTTCGTCATCACATCGGCATTGCTGAAGCGGATCACGCGATAGCCCATTCGTTCCTGCGCGGCCGTTCGCTGCGCATCGCGCGCTTGATCGGTGTGGGTGCCGCCGTCAATCGCGATGATGACTTTGTGCGGGCGGGCGCAGAAATCGGCGATGTATCGGCGGATCGCTGGCGGCCGCGAGAACCTGACACCGACAAAACAACGGCTTCGCGCCAGAGGCGTGTCGCGGGTTCGGTCATCTCGCGGCGCATCCTGCGGGCGCAATCGAGGATGAGCGGACCGGTTTGCACGGCGCACGACCATCGCCAGCGTGTGCGGCAACCCCTCGCCGACCCTCTCTCCACGGGGGAGAGGGCTTCGGGTTCTTCTGGCCCTCTCCCCACCGGCCAGGGGGTTGGGGGCGGGGGCGGTGTGTCACCGATACCCCGCCCGGATCAGAACGACAGGCCCATCGCGGTCTTCACGCCCGGCAACGCCTTGACCGCCGCCAGCATGTCCGCATCCACCGGCTGGTCGACGCTCAGCAGCAGCACCGCCTCCCCGCCGGCCTGACGCCGCCCGAGGTGGAAGGTGCCGATGTTGACCCCCGCCTCACCCAGCAGCGTGCCGATGCGGCCGATGAAGCCCGGCGCGTCCTCGTTGACGACGTACAGCATCGCGCCGCTCAGGTCGGCCTCGACCTTGATGCCGAACAGTTCCACCAGTCGCGGCGCGCTGTCGCCGAACAACGTGCCGACCACCGAGCGCTCGCCATCGGCGGTGCGGACCGCAACGCGCAGCAGCGTGTGATAGTCGCCCTCGCGCTCGGTGCGGATCTCGCGCACCTCCATGCCGCGATCGCGCGCCAGCACGGGGGCGTTGACCATGTTCACCGTGTCGGTCTGCGTCCGCAGGAAGCCGGTCAGCACCGCGCTGGTCAGCGGCTTGGGGTTCAGCTCGGCGGCGGCGCCCTCGCGGTGGATCGACACGCGGTCGATCGCGCCGGTGGCAAGCTGCCCGACCAGAGAGCCGAGCTTCTCGGCCAGCCCCATGTACGGGCGCAGCTTGGGCGCTTCCTCCGCCGACAGGCTCGGCATGTTGAGCGCGTTGGTGACGCCGCCGGACACCAGATAGTCCGCCATCTGCTCGGCGACCTGGATCGCCACGTTCACCTGCGCCTCGGTGGTCGACGCGCCCAGGTGCGGCGTGGAGATGAAGTTCGGGGTGCCGAACAGCGGCGATTCCTTCGCCGGCTCGGTCACGAACACGTCGAGCGCCGCGCCCGCGATATGGCCCGAGTCGAGCCCTTCCTTCAGCGCCGCCTCGTCGATCAGCCCGCCGCGCGCGCAATTGACGATCCGCACGCCCTTCTTGGTCTTGGCGAGGTTTTCCGCCGACAGGATGTTGCGCGTCTGATCGGTCAGCGGCGTGTGCAGCGTGATGAAGTCGGCGCGCGCCAGCAGCTCGTCCAGCGTCACCTTGGTCACGCCCAGCTCCACCGCACGCTCCTCGGTCAGGAACGGGTCGAAGGCGATGACCTTCATGCGCAGCCCCAGCGCGCGGTCGGCGACGATCGACCCGATGTTGCCCGCACCGATCAGCCCCAGCGTCTTGGCGGTCATCTCGACCCCCATGAAGCGGTTCTTCTCCCACTTGCCCGCCTGCGTCGAGGCATCCGCCTCCGGCAACTGACGCGCGAGCGCGAACATCAGCGCGATGGCGTGTTCGGCGGTGGTGATCGAATTGCCGAAGGGCGTGTTCATCACGACCACGCCCTTCGCGGAGGCGGCGGGAATGTCGACATTGTCGACGCCGATCCCGGCGCGCCCGACCACCTTCAGGTTGGTGGCATGGTCGAGGATGTCCTTCGTGACCTTGGTCGAGCTGCGGATCGCAAGGCCGTCATACTGGCCGATGATCGCCTTCAGCTCGTCGGGGGTCTTGCCGGTGATCTCGTCCACCTCGACCCCGCGCGTGCGGAAGATCTCGGCGGCGCGAGGGTCCATCTTGTCGGAAATCAGTACCTTGGGCATGGGTTCGTCCTGTCGATACGATCGTCATCCCCGCAAGGGGCGGGGGTCCATGGCCGCTGGTCGTGCGGCCGCTTCGACGATCTGCCTATGGGGAGCCCCGCCTGCGCGGGGATGATGGTGTGACGGGTCAGCCGGCCTTCGCGGCCGCATAGGCCCAGTCCAGCCACGGACCGAGCGCCTCGATATCGGCGGTGTCAACGGTCGCGCCGCACCAGATGCGCAGGCCCGCGGGCGCGTCGCGATAGCCCGCGACGTCATAAGCGGCGCCTTCCTTCTCGAGCAGCCCGGCCATCTTCTTGATGAAGTCGGCATCGGCGCCCGCGACGGTGAGGCACACGCTGGTCTTCGAGCGCGACGCCTTGTCGCCGGCCAGATGCCCCAGCCACTCGCGCTCCGCCACGATCCGGTCCAGCGCGGCGGCGTTCGCGTCGGAGCGCGCGATCAGGCCGCCCGCCCCCAGCGACTTCGCCCATTCCAGCGACCAGATCGCATCCTCCACCGCCAGCATCGACGGCGTGTTGATCGTCTCGCCCTTGAACACGCCCTCGGCCAGCTTGCCCTTGGACACGAGCCGGAAGACCTTGGGCAGCGGCCAGGCCGGCGTGTAGCTTTCCAGCCGCTCGACCGCGCGCGGGCCGAGGATCAGCACGCCGTGCCCGCCCTCGCCGCCCAGCACCTTCTGCCAGGAGAAGGTGGCGACGTCGATCTTGTGCCATGGCAGGTCATAAGCGAAGACGCCGCTGGTCGCGTCGGCGAAGCTCAGCCCCTCGCGATCGTCGGGAATCCACTCGCCGTCCGGCACGCGCACGCCGCTGGTGGTACCGTTCCAGGTGAACAGCACGTCGTTGCTCCAGTCGACGGCGGCCAGGTCCGGCAACTGGCCGTAATCGGCGCGGATCACGGTCGGGTCGATCTTCAACTGCTTGACCGCATCGGTCACCCAGCCCTCGCCGAAGCTTTCCCATGCCAGCGCGGTCACCGGGCGCGCGCCCAGCATCGTCCACATCGCCATCTCGAACGCGCCGGTGTCGGAACCGGGGACGATGCCGATGCGGTGGGTATCGGGCAGGTTCAGCAACTCGCGCATCAGATCGATGCAATATTGCAGGCGCTGCTTGCCGAGCTTCGAGCGGTGCGAGCGTCCCAGGACGTCGGTCGCGAGCCTGGCGGGGTCATAGCCCGGCGGCTTGGCGCAGGGGCCGGACGAAAAATGCGGGCGCGCCGGCCGGGTGGCGGGCTTCGCGGGCGCAAGGGTGGCGTCGGCGGCAGTCGTATCAGTCATGTCTGACTCTCCTCACAGAGAGCACGCGCGGCGTTGGGACCGCGTGGCCCGCCGGCGGCCCTAGCGGCGACATCGCCGTTTGGCAACCGCCCGCCGCAGTGACGACTCCCTTCGTCACCCTAGGCTTGTTCCGGGAACCAGCGTGCCACACGCTGCGGCATGCGCGGTGGCGGGACGGGTGGAGACGGAAACAGGTCCGGCATGGCGGTGGCGGCGGCCTTGCTGCTGCTAATGGCAGCATGCGGACGGACGGAGCGGCCCACGCCCGCCGCGCCGCGCGCATCGGTCGAGGGGCCGACGCTGCGCGAGACCAGCCAGTGCCTCGCGGACCTGCGCGCGCTGGGGGTCGATTTCCAGCCGCTGCCTGACAGGCAGTTCGGTCCGGGTTGCGCGCTGGTCGGCACGGTCAAGCTGCTCGACATCGGCGTGCCGACCGCCAATCTCGGCGCGATCCGCTGCGGGCAGGCGCGTGGCTTTGCGGCCTGGGCGCGCAACGGCGTGGCGCCCGCGGCGTACCAGATCCTCGGCTCCGAACTGTCGCGCATCGTCAGCATGGGCAGCTACGCCTGCCGCAACACCGTCGGCACGCGTGGGCCGGCGCGGCGCTCCGGGCATGCTATCGCCAATGCCATCGACATCGGCGCATTCGAGTTGAAGGACGGGCGGCGGATCTCGATCCTGCGCGACTGGAACTCGACCGACGCCGACGTGCGGCGCTTCCTGCGCACGGTGCACACCTCCGCCTGCCGGCGGTTCGGCACCGTGCTGTCACCCGATTACAATGCGGTGCACCGCGATCACCTGCACCTGGAGGATGACGGCGCGCGCTTTTGTCGTTGAGGGCGCCGCGGGCGCGCCCTATCGGTGGGCGAATGACTGATCCCCGCGTACCAAGCCGCGTGTTCCCGCGTGCCAAGCAGGATGCCGAGGTCGCCAAGACCAGCATCTCCACCCCGCAGACCGAGAGCCATGCCTATCGCCTCGCCTTTCAGGACATGGACTTCCTGTTGCGCGAGGATCTGCGCCCGGTGCGCTTCCAGCTCGAGTTGCTGAAGACGCAGTTGATCTTCGACGAGGCGCACATCGGTTCGACCTTCGTCTTCTACGGCTCGGCGCGCATCCCGGAGCCGGCCAAGGCGCAGGCGCTGCTCGACATGGCCAGCGACGACAAGAGCCGCCGCATCGCCGAACGGCTGGTCGCCAAGTCCAAATATTACGATATGGCACGCGAACTGGCGCAGCTCTGTTCCAACTTCCCGCGCGACGAGGCGGGAAAGCGGCATTTCGTGGTCTGCTCGGGCGGCGGGCCGTCGATCATGGAGGCGGCGAACCGCGGCGCGGCCGACGTGCACGCCGAATCGGTCGGGCTGAACATCGTCCTGCCGCACGAACAGGCACCCAATCCGTACGTCACCCCGGCGCTGTCGACGCAATTCCACTATTTCGCGCTGCGCAAGATGCACTTCCTCCTCCATGCGCGCGCGCTGGCGGCGTTCCCGGGCGGCTTCGGAACGTTCGACGAGCTGTTCGAACTGCTCACGCTGATCCAGACCGGCAAGGTCGAGCCGATCCCCGTGCTGCTGTTCGGTCGAGAATTCTGGGAGCGGGTCGTCAATTTCGAGGCGCTGGTCGAGGAAGGCGTGGTGTCCGAACGCGACCTCGGCATCTTCCGCTATGTCGACAGCGCCGCCGAAGGCTGGGCGGTGGTGCAGCAATTCTACCGCGACCGGCAGGAGCGCCACGGCGACGGAGGGAAGTAGCCCCCTGTCGCAGCCGTGATGGCTGCGCACGCCGGCATCGTCACTCCGGCCCGGCGCCCTGCGCTCCGGGCCGCACCTTCCCGAAGCGCAGCGGCGCGGCGAGGCGGGTCGTGTGGAAGCCGAGCAGGTCGAGCAGGTAGTTCTGCCGCACCCGCCACGGGGCACGCCGGCCCTGCCGCGGCAGCGTCGCGGCGGCGCGCCGGACATAGCCGGCGTCCAGCGCGAACAGCGGCGCGTCCGATTGCTCGCCCGCCGGCACCACCGCCTGCACGCTCGCCCAGCCGCGGCGCTTCATGTGGCGCAGCAGCCGGCTGACGAAACGCGCGGTCAGGTCGCTCTTCAGCGTCCATGACGCGTTGGTGTAGCCGACCGAGAAGGCGAAGTTCGGCACCCCGTCCAGCATCGCGCCACGGAACAGCAGCCGCGCGCCGACATCCACCGGAGCCCCGTCCACGGCCAGCGCGATCCCGCCCATCATCAGCACCTTCAGCCCGGTGGCGCTCACCACCAGATCGGCCGGCAGTTCGCTCCCCGATTCGAGCGCGATGCCATAAGCGGTGAAATGCGCGATCCGGTCGGTGACGATCGCCGCCCGCCCGGCGCGCAGCGCGTCGAACAGGTCGTTGTCGGGAACCAGGCACAGCCGCTGGTCCCATGGATCGTAGCGCGGCGTCAGATGCGCCATGTCGAACCCCGGGCCGAGTGCCGCCCGCTGCGCCGCCGCGATCTGCCGCCGCACGATCGCGGGGCGGCGGCGGGCGAGACCATAGAAGACACTGGTCAGCGCGATGCTTTTCCAGCGGATCGCCACATCCGCGACGCGCGCCGGCAGGCGGCGGCGCAGCGTCGCGTCGAGCGGGCTGCGCGCCGGCTGCGACACGATATAGGTGGGCGAGCGCTGCAACATGGTGACGTGCGCCGCGCCACGCGCGACCAGCGCGGGCACCAGCGTGACCGCGGTCGCGCCCGAGCCGATCACCACGACGCGGCGCCCTGCCACCTGCTGCGCCGCGGGCCAGAATTGCGGATGGACGATCTCGCCCCCGAACGCCGTCATGCCGGGCCGCTCGGGCGCGTGGCCGGCGGCGTAATCATAATAGCCGGTGCAGCCGAACAGGAAGGCGCAGCTCACCCGCCGCGCGGTGC
This sequence comes from Sphingomonas taxi, assembly GCA_003243195.1. Lineage (GTDB taxonomy): Bacteria > Pseudomonadota > Alphaproteobacteria > Sphingomonadales > Sphingomonadaceae > Sphingomonas > Sphingomonas taxi_B. Next base: position 490,189 of record QFQI01000001.1, read on the forward strand.
CGTCCACCTCGTACTCGACCGTCCAGCGCGCGGTGGCGCTCGACCAGTCGGCGCGACGCACGCGGTGGCGCAGCCGGACGTGGCGTTCGACGTCGAACGCGCGCGCGGTGTCGACGATATAGTCGCGGATATCGCCGCCCTCGACGATCGCGCGCGCGCCGCGCCACGGACGGAAGGGAAACCCCAGCGTCGCCATGTCCGAATCGGAGCGGACGCCGGGATAGCGGAACAGATCCCACGTCCCGCCGATCGCGTCGCGCCCCTCGAAGATCGCGAGCCGCAGCGACGGGTCCCCCGCCTGCAACCGGATCGCCGCGCCGATCCCCGACAGCCCGGCACCGACGATCAGGACGTCGAGATGCTCGGGGTCGGCATCGCTCACGCGCCGGCCAGTTCGGCGGCCGGTTCGGCGACGATCGTCGCGGGTTCACGCTGCACCAGCGGCGGCATGCCGAGCCGCCGGATGTCGATCGCGGTCAGCCCGACCAGCAGCACCGCACCGAAGCGCCGGTCGCGCGTCTCGACCAGGATGCCGCCGGGCGCCTGGCGCAGCATCGGCCATTCCACCTCGCGCGCCGCCACGCGCGCGCGGCGCGCGCGCACCAGCGCGATTCGCCCCGTCGGATCAATCGCCAGCGCGGCGCGGCCATCATCGGCGATCGCGGCGTCGAACGCCGCGAACCCCGGCAACGCCTCCGCCGCCGCCGCCATCGCCTCTTCCACCGTCCGCATCATCCGGTCGGCCCGACCGATGCCGAACAGCGACAACAGCCGCACCTCCGCTCAGCCCTGCCGCGCCACCGCGTCGAGCAGCGGACGCAAGCCGGTCAGGTCGTAGCCGGCCGTCGCCGCCTTGGCCGTCAGCGCCCCGGCATCCTCGCCCTGCGCCGCGCCGGCGAGCGCCCACAGGTTGCACGAGCGCGTACCCGACCGGCAATAAGCGAGCACCGGCCCGTCCGCCGCCGCCAGCGCCGCGATCATCGCATCGACCTGCGGACGCGAGAAACCGGCCTGCGTCACGGGGATAGCGGTATAGGCCAGTCCCGCCGCCTCAGCCGCCACACGGATCGACTCGCCGTCCGGCTGACCGGCCTCCTCGCCGTCGGGGCGATTGTTGACGATCGCGACATAGCCGGCGGCAGCGATCGCGGGCACGTCGTCTGGGGTGATCTGCGGAGCGACGGCAACCGTCGGGTCAAGGGGGCGGAGCATCGCGCGACCCTAGCGGAGCGCGCGTCACGCGTCAGCCCCGAACCTCACCCCTGCTCGCGCAGCGTGTCCAGGAACGCCTGCCCATACGCGTCGAGCTTGCGCTGCCCCACGCCCGCGATCCGGCCCAGCGCGGCGAGCGACGTCGGGCGCAGCGCCGCCATCTCACGCAACGCCGAATCGTGGAAGATGACGTACGGCGGCACGCCAGCCTCCCTGGCGAGGTCGCGGCGCGTGGCCCGCAGCGCCTCGAACAACGGATCGTCGCCCGCGCTCGTCGCGCCGGCCGCGCCGCGCCGCCGCCGCTCGCGCTTCGGCGGCTCGACCAGCGCCAGCGTCGCCTCGCCCTTCAGCAGCGCGCGCGCGGCGGGGCCGAATTCCAGCCCGCCATGCGGATCGGTGCGCAGCGCATCCTTCAGCAGCAGCGCGCGCCCGACCGGCTTCAGCAACGCGGCCTCGGCGCCGTCGACGATGTTCCACACCGACAGCGCTTCATGGCCGTTGGTCAGGCTGCGCTCGGTGGAACGGCCGGTCAGCACCTCCTCGATATAGGTCGCGCCGAACATCTGCCCGGTGCGGAATACCGCCGAGAGGAATTTGCGCGCCGTCTCGGTCGCGTCGATCGCGGCGGGCGGGGACAGGCAATTGTCGCAATTGCCGCAGGTTTCGGGCGGATGCTCGCCGAAGTGACGCAGCAGGATCGCGCGGCGGCACCCCGCCGTCTCGACCAGCGCCCCCAGCGCCGCCAGCCGCTGGCGCTCCCCGGACTGACGCTGCGGCTCGACCTCCGCGATCCGCTGGCGCGCGCGCGCGAAATCCTCCGCGCCCCAGAACAGATGCGCCACCGCCGGATCGCCGTCGCGCCCGGCGCGGCCGGTTTCCTGATAATAAGCCTCGATCGACTTGGGCAGGCCGGCGTGCGCGACGAAGCGGACGTCGGGCTTGTCGATGCCCATCCCGAACGCCACCGTCGCGCACATCACCATGTCCTCCGAGGCGACGAAATCGGCCTGGTTGCGCGCGCGCACCGCCGGGTCCAGCCCCGCGTGATAGGCGCGCGCCGGGCGCCCGGTGAGCTGCGCCAGTTGCGCGGCCAGCTTCTCGGTCGCGGCGCGCGTCTGGACATAGACAATGCCGGGGCCGGGGGTGTCGCGGATCACGTCGGCGATCTGCCGCGTTCTGTTGTCGCGCGGGCGGATCGCATAGCGGATGTTGGGGCGATCGAACCCCGCGACGATCATCCCGTCGTGCGGGATGCCGAGCTGTTCGAGGATATCGGCGCGGGTATGCGCGTCGGCGGTGGCGGTGAGCGCGAGGCGCGGCACGTCCGCGAACGTGTCGAGCAGCGGGCGCAACAGGCGGTAATCGGGCCGGAAGTCATGCCCCCATTCGCTGACGCAATGCGCCTCGTCGATCGCGAACAGCGCCGGGCGACCGCGCGTCAGCAGGTCGCGGAACTCCGCGGTCGAGGCGCGCTCCGGCGCGACGTAGAGCAGGTCCAGCCCGCCATCCAGATAGCGCCCGCGCGTCTCGGCGCGATTCTCGTCGACGCTGGTCAGCGTCGCGGCGCGCAGGCCCACCGCGGTCGCGGCGCGCAACTGGTCGTGCATCAGCGCGATCAGCGGGCTGACCACGACGCAGGTGCCGTCCAGCATCGCCGAGGGCAATTGGTAGCAAAGCGACTTGCCCGCGCCGGTCGGCATCACCGCCAGCGCGCGCTCGCCGGCCAGCACGCGCGTCACCACCTGTTCCTGCACGCCGCGAAAGGCGGGGAAGCCGAAGATGCGTTGCAGGTCGGGAAGCGGATCGCGCGCCATGTGCGGCTGTGGCCGTAAAGACGTGAGCCGCGCACCGCAACCGTGACGCGGAACGCCTTCCCGCGCTGGCGCGTAGTCATGGCTGTTGTCGCAGCCGGAGATCGCGATGCGCGTGTGCGCCCAATTTGCCCCGTTCGTCCTCGCCGCCGCGGTGCTGCTCGCCGGCTGCGAGCGCCGGACCCCCGACAACGCCGACACCAGCGGCCAGGCGGACAAGCCGCGCCCGATCGCGCCCGCCGCCAAGGGGATCGACGCCCCGCCGCCCGTCTCCCCCGCACCGGCGCCGGCGGGCTGACGCATGGAGACGGTCCGCGACAATCGCTCCGAACAGGAATTCGAACTGGCGCTGGGCGGGCATCGCGCGGTGGCGGCCTATCAGCTCGAAGGCGACACGATCGTCTTCACGCACACGGTGGTGCCGCCCGAGATCGAGGGGCGCGGCGTCGGCACGAAGCTGATCCGCGGCGCGCTGGATCTGGTGCGCGACCGCGGGCTGAAGGTCGTCCCGCAATGTCCGTTCGTCCGCGCCTATATCGAGAAGCACCCGGACGTGCGCGACCTGCTGCGGTGAGGCGTGGCGGCGCGGCGGCGGAAGAGGTGCGCCGGCGCGTAGGTTACAGCGCCCGACGGCGGCCGGCGACCCGCGTGGTCATGTCGCTTGCCGCCGCCCCGCCGCGCTTCCTTCCCTGAGCATGGCGCTTGCCCGCCGCCATGTGCTGCAACTCGGCGGGGTGGTCGTGGCCGGCTGGGCGGCGGGCAAGCTGCTGAAACGCGCCGCGCCGATCGGGCGCGACGTGCGCGGATCGGGGATGGTCGCGGCGATCCTCGACGACAAAGGCCCGGCCGACGGCCCTGCCACCGCGTCGCTGCGGCTGGCGGTGTTTTCCGACTATCGCTGCCCGGCGTGTCGACGCGCGTTCCCCGCGCTGGACGCCGCGCTGCGCGACGACGGCGACGTGCGGATCCTCTACAAGGACTGGCCGATCTTCGGTGCGTCATCCGAGCGCGCGGCGCGGGTCGCGCTGGCGAGCGCGGCGCAGGGGATCTACCCCGCGGTGCACCGGCGGTTGATGACCGATGGCCGGCGCATCGACGACGCGGTGCTGCGCGACGTCGTCACCGACGCCGGTGGCGACTGGGCGCGGGCCGATGATGCGTCGCGCGCGCCGGAAATCGCCGCGCGCCTGCGCAGCACCGCGCGCGAGGCGGCGGCGATCGGGCTTCCCGGTACGCCGACCTATCTCGCCGGCTCGTTGCTGGTGGTCGGCGCGATCGACCGGGACGATTTCGCGCGGCTGTTCGCGCGCGCCCGCGCCGCGGCGTGACCCCGCCCCCGCTCACCACACCACGCGGTGGCGGGGTCACGCACGGTTACTGCGCGGCCGCCACCCGGCTGCCGTCGGCGTTCAGCCCCAGGTCGCGCAGCAGCGGCGCCACCTCGGGATCCTTGCCGTTGAAGGCGCGGAACATGGGGGCGTAATCCTCGGTATGGCCTTTCGACAGGATCATGTCGCGGAACCGCTGCCCGTTGGCACGCGTCAGCCCGCCATGGTTCTCAAACCATTCATAGGCGTTCGCGTCGAGCATCTTGGTCCACTGATAGGCGTAATAGCCGGCCGAATAGCCGTTGCCCCAAATGTGCAGGAAATAGCTGGAGCGATAGCGCGGCGGCACATCGTCGGTGTCCAGCCCGGTGGCGGCAAGCGCCTGCTTCTCGAAGGCATCGGCATCCTGCCGCCCCGCACTCGCCGGCAGCGAATGCCAGCTCATGTCCAGCTCCGCCGCCGCCAGCGCCTGTCCGAAGCTGTTGCCAGTGTTGAACGTCGCCGCGCGCTTGATCTTCGCCACCAGCGCGGGCGGGATCACCTGTCCCTGCCGGTTGACCGCGTAATGCGGCAGCACCTGGGGGTCGAGCGCCCAATGTTCGTTGAACTGCGACGGAAACTCCACGAAGTCGCGCGCGGTGTTGGTGCCCGACACCGACGGATAGGTCTGGTTCGCGAACAGCCCGTGCAACGCGTGGCCGAATTCGTGGAACATCGTCGTCACATCGTCGAAGGTGATGAGCGCGGGCTGCCCGGCCGCGGGCTTGGTGAAGTTGCCGACATTGTAGATCACCGGCTTCGTGCCGAGCAGCTTGGACTGGTTGACGAAGTTCGACATCCACGCGCCGCCGTTCTTGTTGTCGCGCTTCCAATAGTCGAAATACATCAGCCCGAGCGAGGCACCATTTTCCTCGAACACCTCATAGACCATGACGTCGGGCTGATAGACCGGGATGTCGGTGCGGCGCTTGAAGGTGATGCCGTACAATTGCGTCGCGGCGTAGAACACGCCGTCGGTCAGCACCTTGTTGATCTCGAAATAGGGCTTCAGCTCGTCCTGGTTGAGATCGTACTTCGCCTTGCGCAGCTTTTCCGCATACAGATCCCAATCCCACGGCTTCAGCGCGAAATCGCCGCCCTCGGCCTTGATCTGCGCCTGCAACTCGGCCGCCTCGCGGCGCTGCTCGGCTGCGACCGGCGCCCCCAGTTGCTGCATGAAGCCCAGCGCGGTCTTCGGGTTCTTCGCCATCTGGTCCGACAGCACGTAATCGGCCCAGGTCGGGAAACCGAGCAGCTTCGCCTTCTTCGCGCGCAACTCGGCGATCTGGCTGATGATCGCGCGCGTGTCGTTGGCATCGCCCCTGGTCGCGCGGGTCCAGCTCGCCTTGAACAGCGCCTCGCGCGTCGCGCGATCGGTCATCGACGCCAGCGCCGGCTGCTCGGTGGTGTTCTGCAGCGTCAGCACGTACTTGCCCGCCAGCCCGCGCTCCTTCGCGGCATCGGCGGCGGCGGCGATCTCCGCCTCCGACAGCCCGGCCAGCTTCGCGCGATCGTCCACCACCAGCGCCCCGGCCTTGGCGGCCGCGAGCAGCCTCTGCTGGAACGACGTCTCCAGCGTGGAGAGCTGGGCGTTCAGCCCGCTCAGCGTGGCCTTGTCCGCAGGCGAGAGGCGCGCGCCCGCACGCACCATATTCTCGTAGGTGAGCGTCAGCACCTGCAACTGCTCGGGCGTCAGGCCCAGCGCCTGCCGCTGGTCGTACAGCGTCCGGACGCGCGCGAACAACGCCGGGTCCAGCGCGATCGCGTCCTGATGCGCGGCGAACTTCGGCGCCAGCGCTTCCTGCGCCTTTTGCAGCACGTCGTTGGTGTTGGCGCTGTTGACGCCGTAGAAGGCGAGCGCGGCGCGCTCCAGCAGCCGGCCCGACCGCTCCAGCGGGGCGATCGTGTTGTCGAACGTCGGCGCGGAGCGCTTGCGCACGATGTTGCTCACCTCGGCGCGCTGCTGCGCCATGCCGGCCTCCAGCGCCGGCTTATAGTCGGCGTCCTTGATGCGGTCGAACGGCGGCGCCTGGAAGGGCAACGTGCTGGGTTGTGCGAACGGGTTGCCGGCGGGCAGGTCCTGCGCGAGTGCGGACGTGGTGGACAGCGCCGCGACGATGGCGGCGGCAAAGATCGGACGCATCGAAACTCCTCGGGAACGGTGGATGGCGACGCTGATGCACCCGCGCGCATGCTGCGGCAAGGGTGCTGCCCTATCCGTTCCCGAGGACGCGCGGTCAGTCGACCGCGTCCTTCACCGTCTTGCCGGCGACCAGCCCGAGCACAAGGAAGATCAGGAACAGCGCCAGCGCGATGAAGAACAGGATCTTGGCGATGCCGACGAACGCGCCGCCGATCCCGCCGAAGCCCAGCCCGCCGAGCACCAGCCCGAGGATCAGGAAGATGACAGCCCATTTCAGCATGGTGATACTCCTTTGACGCGACTAGTCGCGTCAGCCCTTGCGGCTGGCTTCGAACAGGAACCAGGCGCGCTCCTCGGCCTGGTCGGTCCATTCGTCGACGATCCCGCTGGTCGCATTGTCGCCGGCGTCCTCGGAGGCGCGCTTCACCTCCCGGAAACGCTCCACCAGCGTCAGGTTGTCGTCGCGCAGCTCGGCCAGCATGTCGGCCGCGCTCACGAAGTCGCGATCATTGTCGGCGATCGACTGATGGCGGGAGATGTCGCCGATCGACCGCAACGTGGTGTTGCCGGTCTTGCGCACGCGCTCCGCGATGGCGTCGGTCACGCCCAAGATCTGCGCGGCCTGGTCGTCGAGCAGCAGGTGATAGTCGCGGAAATGCGGACCCGAGACGTGCCAGTGGAAGTTCTTGGTCTTCAGGTACAGCGCATAGCTGTCCGCCAGCGCTGCGTTCAGCGCATCGGCGACGCTGCGCGTGTCGTTGCGCGCCAGGTCGGTGGGGGTGTCAAGCGCGGGATTGATGTCGGCCACGATTCGCTCCGTGATGTGATGTCGCGGGCGAAACGGTCGGGAAGCGGATTGGCTCCCTGCCGAACGTACGGTTAGGCGCGGCGACGCGATCAGGCGGCGAATCGCACCGCACAGGCGGCGGCGAAGGTGCGCGAGGCGGCCTCGTCCTGCCGCTCGCACGCCACCGCCTCGCCCAGCAGCGCCAGCCAGTGATGCACCAGCACCCCGCGCTCGCCCCGCGCCAGCGCCGCCCCCAGCAACTGCGCGACGGTGACGGCGGCGGACAGGCGGTGGCGCTGCGCCAGATGGCGGATGCGGTCGATGTCGGGCGCCAGCCGCGCCGGTCCCGCGCGCCATTCGATCGCCGCGATCCGTGCGCTCAGTTCCGCCCTTGCCCGCGCCATGTCGTCATTGCCCATCGTCGGTCCTCCTGCCGCCGCGATCATGACGCGGGCGGGTTACGGACGGCTTAACCGCGCACTGCCGGACGAGGCTGGGCTTGACTCCGCGGGCCACCTGGGCCAAGCGCCCACGCCAGACGCGGCGGAGGAGTCTTCGCCGCATTTTTTCGTTGTCATTCGCTAGGAACGGGTCATGGCCAAGCCGACCACCGTCAAGATCAAGCTCGTCAGCTCGGCTGACACCGGCTTCTTCTATGTCACCAAGAAGAACCCGCGCACCAAGACCGAGAAGCTGAGCTTCAACAAGTACGATCCCGTCGTGCGCAAGCACGTCGAGTTCAAGGAAGCCAAGATCAAGTAATCCGACGGGCCGCGCAAGCGGCCTTCAGGTTACCCCGGCATCGGCCGGAATCCGCGACACGAAGGCCGCAGGCGATACGCGCCGGCGGCTTTTCGTCGTTACGGCTGCCGGACGGGGCATCGACCGCTCGCCATCACTCCCGCGCCGGGGATGAGGCGAAGGGGGGATGAGGCGAATGGGCCGGGGGCGAGCGGACGCGCCGCGTTCCCGCCGCCATCCATTTGTCAGATCAGCGCGCTGATCGCCGCCATGAAGCGCGCCAGCGTGATCGGCTTCGACACATAGGCGTCGGCCCCGGCGGCGCGGATCCGCTCCTCGTCCTCGCGACCGGCATAAGCGGTCACCGCCATGATCGGAATGTGCCGCAACGCCTCGTCGTCGCGCATCTCCAGGATCAGCTCGTACCCGGTGACGTGCGGCATCTGGATGTCCATTACCACCAGATCCGGCACGAACGCCCGCGCGCGCTCCACTGCCTCGCGACCGTCGCGAACCGGCTCCACGACGAAATCGTGCGCCCGCAACAGGTCGCAGAACAGTTTCAGATTGAGTTCGTTGTCCTCGACAACGAGCACCCGTTTTGCCACGCGGAGGCATCTCCCAACCAGCAGGTGATAGCAGTTGATGATCCGTAGCGACAGTAGCCCGAACGATGCCGCGACGGTTGCGCTGCAGGCTTTATCCTTTACGCTTAACAATCCGTTACTGACGGGTCGGCTTGTCGATGTGACGGGGCTGACGCCGGACGACCTGCGCGGCCGGCTCGGCGAACCCGCCGTGCTGGCGGCGGTGCTGACGTTCCTGGAAGGGCACGAACCCGATCTGCTCGCCTGCGCGGAGGCGCTGAACACCACCCCGGCCGCGCTGGTCGCGGCGCGCGGCGCACTGGAGGCGACGGCATGACGCGCCCGCTGCTGATCTCCGACTGCGACGAGGTGCTGCTGCACATGGTGACACATTTCGCGACCTGGCTGGGCGACGCGCATGACATCGACTTCACCATCGGGAGCTGGGAACTGGCGAAGGGCATGAAGCGGCGCGGCAGCGACGAGCCGCTGACGCAGGAGGAAATGTTCGGCTATCTCGGCGGCTTCTTCCCGCAGGAAATGCACCGCCAGACGCTGGTGCCGCATGCCCGCGACTCGCTGGCCGCGATCGCCGAACGCGCCGACATCGTGATCCTGACCAACCTGGAGGATCACTGCCGCCCGCACCGCATCGACCAGCTCGCCGGCCACGGCATCGCGCACCGCGTGGAATGCAACCAGGGCGGCAAGGGCGCGCCGGTCGCGCGGCTGGTGGCGGAATATGGCGCGCCGGTCGCGGTGTTCGTCGACGACCTGCCGCATCACCACCAGTCGGTGGCGAAGCACGCACCGGGCGTGTGGCGGCTGCACATGGTGTCGGAGCCGCAACTGGCGCGCGGCGTTCCCCCCGCCCCGGCCGCGCACGCGCGGATCGACGACTGGCGGAAGGCGAAGGCGTGGATCGCGGCGCGGTTCGACGACGGGCGTCCCGCCGAGGCTTGACCGCCGCCGTCCGGGCGGGCCAATCATCGTCCATGACCGATCGCATCGACCGCGCTCTCGCAGAGCTGGGCCTCACGCTGCCGCAGGCCGCCGCCCCCATCGCCGCCTATGTCCCCGTCGTGGAGGCCGGCGGGCTGCTCCACGTCTCCGGCCAGCTTCCGTTCCGCGACGGTGCGGTGGTAACCGGGCGGCTGGGCGACGGCACGTCGCTGGAGGAGGGCCAGGACGCCGCGCAGCGCTGTACGCTGATGGTGATCGCACAGGTCAAGGCGCACATCGGCGACCTGCAACGCATCACCCGCATCGTGAAGCTGGGCGTGTTCGTGAACTCCACCGCCGACTTCACCGACCATCCCAAGGTCGCCAACGGCGCGTCCGACCTGATGGTGAAGCTGTTCGGCGACGCGGGCAAGCATGCGCGCGCCGCGGTGGGCGTCGCGGCGCTGCCGCTGGGCGCGGCGGTCGAGGTGGATGCGATCGTCGAGGTCGCGTCCGCCCTTTGATCGCGGGGGCCGGCATCCTACCTTGCGCGCGATGACCTCGCTCACCGCGCGCCTGCTGGATGGCGTCGCCGCGATCCCCGCCGATCAGTGGGACGCGTGCGCCGGCACCGCCAACCCCTTCGTCGGCCACGCCTTTCTCTCCGCGCTCGAGGCGTCCGGCAGCGTCGGCGGGCGAAGCGGCTGGCAGCCGGTCCCGATCGTGGTGGATGGCGCCGATGGCGCGCCGGTGGCGGTCGCGCCGGCCTATGCCAAGGGGCACAGCCAGGGCGAATATGTCTTCGACCACGCCTGGGCCGATGCATGGGAGCGCGCGGGGGGGCGATATTACCCGAAGTTGCAGGTCGCCGCCCCCTTCACCCCGGTCCCCGGCCCGCGGCTGCTGCTGCGCGATCCCGCCGCCGCGCCGGCGCTGATCGCCGCGCTGGAGGCGGTGACCGACCAGCATGGGCTGTCCTCGGCGCATGCCACCTTCGTCGCGCCCGATCAGGTGCCGGCGTTCGAGGCGGCCGGCTGGCTGATCCGCGAGGGCACGCAATTCCACTGGCGGAACGACGGCTATGCGTCGTTCGACGATTTTCTGGGCGCGCTGGCCAGCCGCAAGCGCAAGGCGATCCGCAAGGAGCGCGCCGCCGCCGTGGAGGGGCTGACGATCCGCCACCTGACGGGTGCGCAGATCGGCGCGCGCGAATGGGACGCCTTCTGGCGCTTCTACCAGGACACCGGCAGCCGCAAATGGGGTCAGCCGTATCTGACCCGCGCGTTCTTCCCCCTGCTGGGCGCGGCGCTGGGCGAGCGCGTGCTGCTGATCCTCGCCGAGCGCGACGGGGTGCCGATCGCGGGCGCGCTGAACCTGATCGGCGCGGATGCGCTGTACGGCCGCTACTGGGGCGCTACCGAAGAAGTGCCGTTCCTGCACTTCGAGCTGTGCTATTATCAGGCGATCGACGCCGCGATCGCGCGCGGGCTGGCACGGGTCGAGGCGGGCGCGCAGGGCGAGCACAAGCTGGCGCGCGGCTATACGCCGGTGTCCACCTGGTCGGCGCACTATCTGCCCGATGCCAATTTCCGCCGCGCGGTGGCGGAGTTCATCTCGCGCGAACGGGCGGCGGTGGAGGGCGAACAGGCGTTCCTGGGCGAGCTGACGCCGTTCCGGCGCGGTTAGCCCGCCCGCCGCCGGGCCGCACCGCGCTTCCTACCGCGCCTGCTCCTCGCGCAGCCGTTCCAGTCGCTCCTGCTCGCGCTCCTGCCGCTCGCGCAGTCGCTCCAGACGTTCGCGGCGGCGGTTGATCCGCTCGATCAGCCAGCGCGGCACGCCCAGTTCCTCGTCGCTCGCCTCCGGCACGATCGCGTCATGGTCGACGCGGAACAGCACCGAGCGGCTGGTCGGCGAGCGCCAGATCGGCACCAGCCCGGCCGTGAAGCGCGGATTGTAGGCCGGCGGGCGGATCAGCCACACGTAATCGAACGCGTCGCGCGGGAAGCGCGCCAGCGCGTAGTTGATCGGCCGCCACCATTCCGCCGGGCATTTCACCGAGGTGACGATCTGCGTCGGATCGTGGGCATAGGGGCCGGCGGCCGAATAGCGCGCGGTGAGCAACTGCGCGCCGGCCATCGACCATTGATCGTCGGTATAGGCCAGTCGCCGCACCAGCGCGATCGCCGGCAGATGCTCCAGCCGCGACATGCGCCACGCATTGTGGCAATTGTGGCCGACGAAGCTGATGAGCCGCGCGCCCTCCGGCACGTGCGGCAGCGCGGCCAGTTCCGTGTCGTAATCCCGGTCGAACTGGAGGAAGCTGATCGTCGTGCCCGCCAGCCGGACCACGAAGAACGCCAGCCCCAGCGCCGCCAGCACTGCGGCATGGCGAAAGGTCGTACCCTCCTTCGGCCGGATCGCGATCACCGCCACCGCGATCATGAACGGCGCCATGCGCATGTCGGCATAGGCGGATCCGAACACGATCCGTGGCAGCACGATATAGACCGCCAGCATGAACAGCGCCGACAGCCCCAGGTGGCGCGAATAGCCGATGCGCGGATCGCGCAGCGCCTTGAACAGCACCAGGTAGATCACCGCCATGCTGCCGACGTCGAACCACAGCCAGCGATCGCGCAGCGCCATGACGATCCACGCGATCTTGGTGCGCCAGTAGAAGAAGTCGGCGGTCTGCCCCGTGACGTCCGCGCCGGATCGCCACGCCACCATCAGCACCATCGGCAGCGCAAGCGGCACGCAACCCAGCGCGGCGCGGACCCAGCTTTCCAGCCAGTGCCCGCCCGCGCCGCCGGCGCGGCGATCATGCTGGCGGATCAGCTCGCTGGAGAAGGCGAGCACGCCCAGCACGCCCCAGCCGAACGTGTGGCACACCCACAACAGGCACGACAGCGGCACGAAGACGGCGGCGCGCCAGCGGATATGCCCGAGCCGCGCCATGCGCAGCCACAGGCCGAACAGGCACAGCGCCAGCCCCATCGACAGCGCGAAATTGACGAAGCCGAACTGGAACGGATAGCCATAGGCCAGCGGCAGCGCGAACAGCGCGGTGGCCGGGATCCGCCCGTGCACCTCGCGCGCGATCCACAGCAGCCCGGCCACCGTCAGCATCGGGATCGACAGCACCACCAGCTTCACCGCCGGCTCCAGCCCGATCAGCGGCGCGAGCGGCTCGATCAGCAGGTCGACGCCCAGATTGCCGATCAGCGACCATTTGAAACTGTACCAGTCGGCCAGCCACGGATGCGCGCCCCGGTCGAGCTGGACGCGGTAGCGGCCCATGTGGCCGGGCAAATCGACGATCGGGGGAATGTCCGGCCACAGCAGCGGCACGCACGCCGCGAGCACGGCCGCGATCACGAACCATCGCGTCTGCCACCAGTGAAGCCGGTCCCCGTGCATGGCGAGCGCCTTAGGGGGCGGAGTGTCCATCCGGCAAGGGGCGGATGACGCGCCACGCCAGTACCGGGCCGGGGACGCGCAGCGGTTGCAGCCACGCGATCCGGTCGCCGCGCTCCAGCCGCGCCCACAGGCCGCCCGGCGCGATGTCGCGGTACAGCTCCATCTCCGGCATGCCGGGGCAGACCGCGAGATAGTCCGCGCCGCTGCCGCGAACGGCATCCTCCGCGCGCGCGGGAACCGCGGTAAAGCCGGTGATGACGCGTGCGATCGCCGCCGCGCCGCGATGATAGCCGCCGGCCACCGCATGGTGATCGGTGTCGACCAGCAACTCCGGGGTCATGTCGATCGGGGCGAACACCGTGCCGCGCGGCAGCATCCGCAGCACGCGCATGTCACGCGCGCTGGCGCAGGGCGGACGCGGCGGACGACCGGATGCGGCGGGCGCGGCGGGCAGCGCCAGCAGTACGAGGCCCACCGACACGCCGGGCGCGGCGAGCAGCAGCACCGCCAGCGTCGCCGCGACGCGCGGGGCCGCGCGGGTCAGCGCGCGCGCGCGCGCCAGCAGCGCGGCGAGCAGCGCGCCGGCGGGCGGCGCGGCCAGCGCGATGGCGGTGGCGCCGGCGCGGCTGACGAACACCGCCACCACGGTCGCCGCCGCCAGCAGCGCCAGCAGCATCGCCCAGCGCTCGCGCGCCGCGCCGCTTGTGCGCCGCCACTGCCATCCCGCTCCGACCAGCCCCACGGCCGGTCCCGCGATGACGATGATCGCCCATGCCGGCGGCTGGTCCCACAGCGGGCGGCCTTCCAGCACCGACAGATACCAGATGCGATAGACGAGCGGCGGCAGGCTGCCGAACGGTCCGGCAAGGCACGCTGGCGCGAGCACCGCCAGCGTCGCGCCAGCCGCTGCGGCGACGACCGCCAGCGCGCCCAGCCGGGCCGCCAGTCCGAAGCGCTCGGCAAGGCCGGCGAGCGCGACACCGGCCCCGGCGACGATCAGCACCGCCAGCCACGCCGGCGCCACCGCGTCGCAGGCCGGCAACCAGAAGCCCGGCCCGCGCGTCGCGGCGTGCAGCAGCACGGCCGCCCCCGCCAGCACCGCGCCCAGCGCGCGCAGGAACGCGCCCCGCCGCGGCTGGAGCGCCCAGCCGATCGCCGCCACGCCCGCGATCGCCGCGACGATCGGCAGCCCTTCCAGCGACACCGTCAGCAGCAGCGCCAGCGCGAGCCCCGCGACCGCCCCGCCGCGCGCGATCGGCCGCCCGACCAGCGCGTGCACCGCGACGAGCGCCAGCGCGATCTGCCAGCCGTGATGGTCGATACGCAGCGGGCGCAACTGGAACAGCAGCGGCGCGGCCAGCGCGCCCAGCAGCACGGCCGGCTCGACCGTGCCCGCCCCGCCGACGCGGCGCGCGATCGCGGCGATCATCGCCAGCACCACCAGCAGCGTCAGCAGCGGCACGATCACCAGCGCCGCCTGCTCGGCACCGGCGACGCCCAGCAACGGGCGCAGCGCCAGCATCGTGCCCGCCAGCGGCAGGTCCACCAGCCGCGACCAGTGCATCGGGAAATCGCCGTGGTTCAGCCGGTGCTGGGCGACATCGAACCAGCCCTGCCCCCCCAGCCAGTCGCGCACCTGCGCCAGCCGCATCGCATCGTCGGCGTCGCCGAAGCGGCGCGCGACGATCGCGTCCCATCCGGTCACGACCAGCATCAGCGCGGTGAGCGCCCAGCCGGCGAGGACGATGGCGACAAAGGACGGGCGGGTACGCGTCACGCCGGCGATCCGGTGCGTCGCGGGCGGTCACGCCGGGCGGGAAGCGGGGCGCGGCCGATCGTGTCCGGCGCCGGCATTCACGCCGCCTTCAGCGCCGCCGGCACCTGCCGCAGGCTGTTCAGCGCCGCGGCCCGATCACCCTCGTTGCCGCTCTCGTGATATTCCGCATCTTCGTTGACCGCCCACACGTCGTACACGCGCGCGCCGGCCTGGATGTTGCGCACCGTGAGCATCGCGGTCATCATCGCGTGATCCTGGTTGTTGTAGCGGTGCATGCCGTTGCGCCCGACGCAATGCAGCGTCGGATAACGGCCCTCGATCTCGCCGCGCAGCATGTCGACGTTCTGCGCATAATCCTCGTCATAGACCGGATAGGCCTTCTCCTGCCGCACCACCGCGCCGCCGGTGACCTGCGCGGGGTCGCACAGCCCCAGCGCCGCCATCTCGGCGGTGGCGAGCGCGATCAGTTGCGCGTCACTCGACGCCCACAGCCCGTCGCCCTCGAAGCAGAAATATTCCAGCCCGACACAGGCGATCGCCGGATCGGGGACCATCTCCGGCGACCACGAACGGAAATTCTGGATGCGGCCGACCTTCACCTTGGGATCGTGGATGTAGATCCAGTTGTCCGGGAACAGGTCCGGCGAGCGGATCATCAGCGCGACGGTCAGGAAATCGCGATACTTCAGGTTCGACGCCTCCGGCAGCGCGGCGGGCAGCGGATGCAGGCGACTGGCCAGCTCGCGCATCGGCGCGGAGGAGATGACGTGCGCGGCGTTCAGCGCCACGATGCCGCCGGCGCCGGTCGCGGTCACCGTCCAGCGCCCGGTCGCATCGTTCAGCCGCAACTGATGCAGCGCATGCCCCATCAGCAGGTTGCCGCCGCGCTCGACGATCCGGTCGCGCGCCGCTTCCCACATCATGCCGGGGCCGAGGCGCGGATAGCGGAAATTCTCCAGCAGCGTCTTGGCCTGCCCCACCCCGTCATTGGGGCGCCGGTGCAGCCCCAGCGAACGCTTCAGCCCGTCGGTGACCGCGCCCCACAGCGACAACCCCTTGATGCGCTGCGCCGCCCAGTCCGCGCTCATCCGGTCGCACGGCATCCCCCACACCTTCTCGGTATAGGTCTTGAAGAAAATCGAATAGAGTTTCCGCCCGAAGGCGTTGACGGTCCAGTCCTCGAAACTGCGCACGTCGCGATTGGGAAAGACCTTCGCCTTCGCGAAGCTCGCCATGCACAGCGCCGACCGCACGATGCCCAGGTTCCCCAGCGCCTCGAACGCGCGCAGCGGATAGCTGTAGAATCGGCCCTCGTAATAGATGCGGCTCATCCGCGGCCGTTCGATGAAGTCGTGCGGCAGGATCTCGTTCCACAGGTCCACCACCTCCTTCGACCGCGAGAAGAAGCGGTGGCCGCCGATGTCGAAGCGGAAGCCGTCATGCTCGACCGTGCGGCTGATCCCGCCGACGTAGCGCGCGTCCTTTTCGACGATCGCCACCGAATAGCCCGCCTTCGTCAGCAGATAGGCGGCGGTCAGTCCCGCCGGTCCCGCGCCGATGATCGCCACGTCCACCGTGGTGCCTGCCTTGGTCATCGCGCGCTCACCCCATGCGATTGGAAGGCGTCGGAATGAAGCAAAGTGGTTGAGGCGCGGTTAACGCAGTCGTCATGAACGGTGGCGCGCATCGCCGCGCCTGTTCTATAGCCGCTACGATGCGGGCTATCCTCCACCACCTGCTGGCCGCGCTGGCGGCCGCCTCGCTTGCGAGGGCCGACGCGGCCGCGGCGCAGAGCACGACCTTCGATCTCGCCGGGCCGACGCTGGCGATGCGGGTGACGCGCGGCACGGTGACGCTGCCGGTCGGGCAGGTGCCCGGCATCCGCGCCGGCGACCGGCTGGAGCTGAAGGCGGACCTGCCCGCCGACCAGTCGGCGCGCTACCTGCTGGTGCTCGCCTTCCTGCGCGGCGCGACCAACCCGCCGCCCAAGAACTGGTTCTTCAAGGCCGAGACATGGGACCGCAATCCCAAGAAGGCCGCGCTGTCGGTGACCGTGCCGGAGGGCGCGCAGCAGGCGATCGCCTTCATGGCGCCCGATACCGGCGGCGGCTACAATGCGCTGGTGAAGGCGGTGCGCGGCCGGCCCGGCGTGTTCGTGCGCGCCGCGCAGGACCTGTTCCAGGCGTCGCTGGACCGCGCGCGGCTGGAGACGTTCGTGTCCGGCGTCGCGCGGGTCGAGGAAAGCGCGCCGGACCGGCTCGCGCCCGTCTCCACCGCGCTGGCCGGCACGCTGGCGATCAAGCTGAACGCCGACTGCCTGACGCGCTCGCGCGCGGCGCAGGCATCGTGCCTGACGCAGAACCGCGACGGCATGGTGTTGCAGACCGGCGGCGGCACCTCGCTGGCAGAGGTGATCGGCGGCACCACCACGCAATTCGCCTATAGCCTCGCCGCGACCCGCGAGGGCGGCGCGGGGCTGTACAGCCCGTACATCTCGCTGGCGCGCGACTTCGCGCGGCTGTTCGGCGTGTTCCGCAGCGCCAGCTACCAATATGCCCCCGCGCTGGCGGTGGGGTCGGGCGACCGGCTGCGCTTGCAGCTCAACAACCCGCCGTCGTTCCAGAACCCGCAGACCGTGCTCGTGGCACCGCTGCCACCGATCGGCGCGGGCGGACCGCCGCCGCTGCGCGCCGCGACCAGGGAGGCGGTGTGCCTCGCGCGACCGGGACTGGTGCTGAGACTGGAGGATGCGCCGTTGGTGTTCGCGACCGATTTCGCGCGCGACCTGACGCTGCGGCTGGGGTTGCAGGACGGGCGCACCGTCGCGCTGCCGGTCACCGCCGATGCCGAGCGCGGCGGGCTGGTCGTGTCCGCCGACGCGCAGAAGCTGGGATCGAGCGCGATCGGGGAGGCGGTGCTGACCGGCCGCTGGGGGTTCGACACCTTCACCGGCCCGCGCTTCCCGGTGCAAAACGGCGCGCCCGCCGCATGGCAGGCGCGGCCCGACAATGCCGTGGTCGTCGGGCGCGACGCGCCGCTGACGCTGCAGGGCGGCGCGGCGGGTTGCGTCGAGCAGGTGTCCTTGCGCGACCGCGGCGGCAGCGCCAGGCCGGTGGAATGGAAGGCGAGCGGATCGGACGAGATCACCGCCACGCTGCCGCTGGCGCGCACGCGCCCCGGCGAGCTGACGCTGCTGGTGTCGCAGTTCGGCAGCGCCGACCCGGCGCAACTGGCGTTGAAGGGGCAGACCGAGGCCAGCCGGCTGGAAGGCTTCACGCTCTACACCGGCGACAAGGAAGGGCGGCTGGTCGGTGCGCGGCTGGACCAGATCGCGACGCTGGAGGTGGCCGGGCTGACCTTCACCGCGGGCGCGCTGTCGCGCGACATGGGCGGCGGCGACCGGCTCGCGCTGACCACGGAGGGCAATACCGAGACGCTGACGCCCGGCATATCCGACGCGAAGGTCACGCTGAAGGACGGCCGCACCACCAGCGTCCGCGCGACGATCACCCCGCCGCGCCCGCGCGTCGAGCTGGTGAGCCGCAACGTCGAGCTGCCCGCGACGGACGGTCGTCTGCCGATGACGCTGCCCGCCCACGCCCTGCCGCCGGCGGCGACGCTGACCTTCTCCGCGCGCGTCATCAATACGCGGCTCACGCCGGGCGATGCGATCGAGGTCGCGACCGCCGACGACAGCGCCGCCGCCCGGCTGACGATGGCATCGGGCAGGCTGCAGGCGGTCGGCGGCGACGTGGCGGTGGCGACGCTGGTCCCCCGGGAGGCGCTGGGCGCCGCGGCGGTCGGGCCGCTGAAGATGCGGCTGATCCAGGGCGATGTGACCGGCGAGTGGCAACCGCTGGCGCGCGTCGTGCGCCTGCCGATGCTGACCCGCTTCACCTGCGCGGGGGACGCGTGCGAGCTGCGCGGCGAGGAATTGTACCTGATCGCGGCGGTGTCGGCGACGCCGGACATGGCGGCGGCGCAGGCGGTGCCGGCCGGTTTCGTCGGAACGGCGCTGAAGGTGCCCAGGCCAGCCGGCGACGCGCTGTACCTGAGGCTGCACGACGCGCCCGACGATGTGGTGAAGGTCGCGGTGGCCGCCGGGAAATAGGCCGGCCGCCGCCGGTGTTCACGTCACATCGGGGCGACGCCGGGCAGAAACGGCGCGCGCGGCGTTCCGGAGTCGCGTCCTCACGCTTATGCCCATACGTGGGCCGGCCTCGCGTCACCGGGCGTGACAGCGCGCGGCCGGCCATCGTCGCGCTCGCTGGGACGCGCGCCCGGTGGCGAGAAGCGCCCGCCCGTTACCGGTCGCGCCGCCCCAGCAACCGCAGCCGCAGCGCGTTCAGCTTGATGAACCCGGCCGCGTCGCGCTGGTCATAGGCCCCCTGATCGTCCTCGAACGTCACGACCTTTTCCGAATACAGCGAGTGCGGCGAACGACGGCCGGTCACGGTCACGCTGCCCTTGTACAGCTTCAGCCGCACGGTGCCGGACACCTTCGCCTGCGAATGGTCGATCGCGGCCTGCAGCATCTCGCGCTCGGGCGAGAACCAGAAGCCGTTGTAGATCAGCTCGGCATAGCGCGGCGCCAGTTCGTCCTTCAGGTGCGCGGCGCCGCGATCCAGCGTCAGCCCCTCGATCGCGCGGTGTGCCGCGGCGTAGATCGTGCCGCCCGGCGTCTCGTACATGCCGCGGCTCTTCATGCCGACGAAGCGGTTCTCGACCAGATCGAGCCGGCCGATGCCGTGCGCGCGACCGTAATCGTTGAGCTTCGCCAGCAGCGACGCCGGCGACAACCCCTCGCCGTTCACCGCCACGCCGTCGCCGCGCTCGAAGTCGATGGTGATCGTCTCGGGCGCGTCCGGCGCATCCTCCGGGTTGACGGTGCGCGAGTAGACGTAATCGGGCACCTCGTCCCACGGATCCTCCAGCACCTTGCCTTCGGAGGAGGTGTGCAGCAGGTTCGCGTCGGTGGAGAAGGGCGCCTCGCCGCGCTTGTCCTTGGACACCGGGATCTGGTGCGCCTCGGCGAATTCGATCAGCCGGGTGCGGCTGGTCAGATCCCATTCGCGCCACGGCGCGATCACCTTGATGTCCGGGTTGAGCGCGTAATAGCCGAGCTCGAAGCGCACCTGGTCGTTGCCCTTGCCGGTCGCGCCGTGGCTGACCGCGTCGGCGCCGACCTGCGCGGCGATCTCGATCTGGCGCTTAGCGATCAGCGGCCGCGCGATCGAGGTGCCGAGCAGGTACGTCCCCTCGTACAGCGCGTTCGCACGCATCATCGGGAAGACGTAGTCGCGGACGAATTCCTCGCGCAGGTCGTCGATGAAGATGTGCTCGGGCTTGATGCCCATCAGCTCGGCCTTGGCGCGCGCCGGCTCCAGCTCCTCGCCCTGCCCCAGATCGGCGGTGAAGGTGACCACCTCGCAGCCATATTCGGTCTGCAGCCATTTCAGGATGACGCTGGTGTCCAGCCCCCCCGAATAGGCGAGAACCACCCGGTTGATCCCGGCCTCGCCGGCTGGACGCTTGATCTGATCGGACATGACAGGCTCCTTTGCGCGCGCCGCTACGCGCTCGCGCGCGCGGGGGCAACCGTCTCGCGCCGTTCAGCCGGGGTAAAAGCGGCGGCCGGCACAGGTGCGCCCATGACGAAGCACACGACGCTTGCCGCCGCGCTCGCCGCCTTGCTGGCGCTGCCCGCGCTGACCATGGCCGCGACGGGGCAGGAAACCCGCGCCACCGCCACCGCCAAGCTGGACGCGGAGTTCGCCGCGTCGGACGCCGACAAGGACGGCTTCCTCTCCCCGGCCGAGGTGCAGGCACGGATGGCGCGGATGAAGGTCGGCGGCGGCAAGTCGCTGGACGCCGCGCACGCCCGGCGCGTCGCGGCGCTGTTCGTGGCGCGTGCCGACACGAACAAGGACGGCCGCGTCAGCAAGGCCGAATCGAACGCGCTGATGGGCGCGGTGTTCAGCGCCTATGACGTCAACCGGGACGGCAAGGTCGACGGCGCGGAGGCCGCGCGTGCGCGCGCGGCGGCGAACGGTGCGGCGA
This sequence comes from Sphingomonas taxi, assembly GCA_003243195.1. Taxonomy (GTDB): domain Bacteria; phylum Pseudomonadota; class Alphaproteobacteria; order Sphingomonadales; family Sphingomonadaceae; genus Sphingomonas; species Sphingomonas taxi_B. The sequence goes on from QFQI01000001.1 coordinate 511,036, forward strand.
CGGGAAAAGCGACGCCGAAGCGGTGAGCGCCACCGCGTGACGCGCCCTCACCGCGTGGAATGATCATGGGCCGGCGGCTCACCCCTCCCGCAGCCGCCGCTCCTCTTCGATCATATAGTCGCGTGTCAGCGGCAGGGTCAGGCGGTCGCGGCTGAACTGGATCTGGTAGTTCACCAGCGTCCCGTTGGTGAACGACACGATCGCGCCGGCCAGATAATAGGTCCACAACCGGAAGAAGCGTTCGTCGTACAGCGCGACGATCTGTTCGCGCGCCGCCACGGTCCGCTCATACCAGGCGCGCAGCGTCAGCGCATAATGCATGCGCAGCACCTCCACGTCGCTGACGAACCAGCGGATGAACTCATTGGCCGTCAGCACCTCCGACAGCGCGGGAATGTAGCCGCCCGGGAAGATATATTTGTCGGTGAACTTGTCGGTGAAGTTCGGCCCGTCCGCGCGGCCGATCGTGTGCAGCAGCATCACGCCGTCGGGCGTCAGCAGGTCGCGGCATTTCGCCAGATAGGTGCGGAAATTGCGCGCGCCGACATGTTCGAACATGCCGACCGACACGATCCGGTCGAACGTGTCGTCCAGCGCGCGATAGTCGATCAGTTCGAAGCGCACCTTGTCGGCGACGCCGGCCTCCTCCGCACGGCGGCGGGCGACCTTCAACTGTTCTTCCGACAGGGTGATGCCCAGCACCTCCGCGCCGGTCCTGGCATGGATGTACAGCGCCATCCCGCCCCAGCCGCAGCCGATGTCGAGCACGCGCATCCCCGGCCGGATCGCCAGCTTGGCGACGATATGCGCCTTCTTGTCGGCCTGCGCCTGTTCCAGCGAGTTGCCCGCGTCGGTGTAATAGGCGCAGCTATATTGCTTGTCCGCATCCAGGAACAGGTCGTACAGCCGGTCCGACAGGTCGTAATGGTGCGCGACGTTGCGCTTCGACGCCAGCGCCTTGTTGGCGGTGAGGAACTGGTGGCGCAGCTTGCCGCCCAGCCGCCGCCAGCGGCTCGCCGCCAGCTTGTTGCTGCCATTCTCCCAGCGGCTGTTGGCCGTAGCGAGCATCAGCAGGTCCAGGATGTCGCCATCCTCGACGATCAGCGTGCCGGCCATGAACGCCTCCGCCACGCCCAGCGACGGATCGGCGGCGATCGCGCGATAAACGGCGCGGTCGGTGATCCGGAAGGCGACCGGCTTCAGCTCGGGATCGTCGCGGCCGAAGACGGAGGTCGAGCCATCGGGCTTGGTGAGGGTGAGCCGACCGCGCTGGATGGCACGGCGGAGGAAGACATCGATCAGCGCCATGGCGCACCTGCTAGCGATCACGTCGCGCGGATTCCATACCCTTCGTTGCCGATGTTGGCGTTGCGCCGGTCCGCGGCCCGCTCTACTCGATGCGACCCATGCGCTATGTCAGCACCCGCGGGAACGCCCCTTCGCTCGACTTCGCGGGCGTCACGCTCGCCGGCCTCGCCGCCGATGGCGGACTGTACGTGCCGGAACACTGGCCGACACTGTCGCCCGATTCGATCGCGGGCCTGAAGGGGCTGTCCTATGTCGACACCGCCGTGGCGGTGATGGCGCCGTTCGTGGAGGGCACGCTGACCCGCGAGGAGCTGCGCGCATTGTGCGCCGCCGCCTATGCCGGGTTCCGCCATGCCGCGGTGACGCCGCTGGCGCAGCTCGATCACGACCAGTGGCTGCTGGAGCTGTTCCACGGCCCCACGCTGGCGTTCAAGGACGTGGCGCTGCAACTGCTCGGCCAGTTGTTCGAACGGTTCCTGAAGGGCACGTCGCAGCACCTGACGATCATCGGCGCGACCAGCGGCGATACCGGATCGGCGGCGATCGACGCAGTGGCGGGGCGCGCCGGCGTGGACATCTTCATGCTCCATCCCGAAGGACGGGTGAGCGAGGTGCAGCGCCGCCAGATGACCACGGTCGGCGCGCCCAACGTCCACAATATCGCGATCCGCGGCGATTTCGACACCGCGCAGGCGCTGGTGAAGGCGATGTTCAACGACGCGTCGTTCGCCGGCCGCTTCCGGTTGTCGGCGGTCAATTCGATCAACTGGGCGCGGCTGATGGCGCAGGTCGTCTATTATTTCTACGCCGCCGTGCGGCTGGGCGCGCCCGCGAAGCCGGTCGCGTTCAGCGTGCCGACCGGCAATTTCGGCGACGTCTTCGCCGGCTATGTCGCGGCGAAGATGGGGCTGCCGATCGCGAAGCTGGTGGTGGCCACCAACGTCAACGACATCCTGGCGCGCGCGCTGGCGAGCGGCGATTATTCCAGCCGCGCGGTGGTGCCGACGCCGACCCCGTCGATGGACATCCAGGTGTCGAGCAATTTCGAGCGGCTGCTGTTCGATCTCGGCGGGCGCGACGGCGCGGCGCTGGCGGCGCAGATGCGCGGTTTCGAGGATGCGCGCAGCATCCGGCTGACCAACGCGCAGACACAGGGCGCGGCACCGCTGTTCGTCGGGGAGCGCGTCGACATCGACGACATGGCGGTGGCCATGCGCCACGCGCATGAGCGCAGCGGGCAGGTGGTCGATCCGCACACCGCGATCGCGCTGGCGGCGGCGGCGCGCCATGCGCGCGACGACGTGCCGATGGTGACGCTGGCGACCGCACATCCCGCCAAGTTCGGCGACGCGGTGGAGCGCGCGACGGGCGTGCGTCCCGCCTTGCCCGCGCGGGTCGGCGACCTGTTCGAGCGCGAGGAACGCTATGTCACGCTCGATGCGACCTATGAGGCGGTGAGCGGGCACGTCGCCGCGCATGCGGTGCCGCGCGGCTGACCGGCATGGAGCTGTCGACGCTGATCGGGGAGCCGTGGGCCGACTACGGGCTGGTCGATTCAGGAGGTGGCCGAAAGCTGGAACGCTATGGCCGCTTCCGCTTCATCCGGCCGGAGGCGCAGGCCTTGTGGGCGCCCGCCACGCCCGACTGGCGCGCGCACGGCGAATTCGTGCCGGGCAGCGACGAGGATGGCGGCGGACAGTGGAAGTTCGCCGAGCCGGTGCCGCAGGGTGGCTGGCCGCTGGCGTGGAGCGAGGCGGGCGGGCGCGTGCGCTTCACTGCGCAGACGACGCCGTTCCGCCACCTCGGCTTCTTTCCCGACATGGCACCGGTATGGTCGTGGATGCGCGAGCGGCTGGACGGCCACCCGGCGCCGGAATGCCTGAACCTGTTCGGCTATACCGGGGTGGGCACGCTGGCGCTGTCCGCGACCGGCGCGAAGATGGTGCATGTCGACGCTTCGAAGAAGTCGGTGGAGGCGGCGCGCGGCAATGCGGTGCTGTCGGGCTTGGCCGATGCGCCGGTGCGCTGGATCATCGACGATGCGGCCAAGTTCGTCGCGCGCGAGGTGCGGCGCGGGCGGCGCTATGACGGCATCCTGCTCGATCCGCCGAAATACGGGCGCGGGCCGGACGGCGAGGTGTGGCGGCTGGAGGAGCATCTGCCGGCATTGATCGCGGATTGCCGGCGCTTGCTGGATGCCGACTCACGCTACCTGTTCCTGACCGTCTATGCGGTGCGGATGTCGGCGCTGGCGATCGGCGAGATGCTGCGACAGGTGTTCGCGGACCTGCCCGGCCGCGTCGAGGCGGGCGAGCTGGCAGTGCGCGAGGAAGCGCGCGGGCTGGCGCTGCCGACCGCGATCTGGGCACGGTGGTCGCGGTAGGACGCGGCGGCGTCACACACGCCACACGCCCGTCACCGGCGGATAGATGCAGCCGGGCAGCCGAAACACCGTATGGCCGTCACGCGTTACCGTGCCGGCCACGCCAGCCATCGCGGGCGCGACGGTCAGTTCCTTCTCGGTGACCGTTACGGTGCTTCCGGCCGGAAGCCGGTAATGACGATGCCTGAACATCGGGCGCCACCGCAGGCCACCATCATGGCCGACCGCCAATATGACGGGATGCTGCACCGCCCGAACCATCATGACCATCATGATCGTGTACAGCACGACCGTGACGGCCAGCACGATGTCGAGCAGCTCGGGTCTTTCGACCCGCCCGAACGCCAGCTTGATGGCGAGAATGATCGGAATGAACTGGAAGATGATGATCCTGCCGATGATCGCGGACGCCCGGTAGCGGATGGTGATCATCATCTCCCCTTCCCGTGCACCGTGATCCATCGCGTTCACTCCATCGTCATCCGCATCGCCGCCCCCGCCAGCGGCGGCGCGCCGGCCAGCAGCAGCAGGCTGACCGCCGCGAGCAGCTTCAACCCGCTCGCCCCGCCGTCGATCGCGCCGGCACCGAAGATCAGCAGCGGCACCGCCAGCGGCAGCATCACCAGCCCGGCCACCGCCCCTGCCCCGCGCAGGCCCGCCACCAGCGCCCCGGTGGCGACCGCCAGCGCCGCCAGCCCGGGCGTGCCGAGCGCCAGCCCCGCTTCCACCAGCAGCAGCCGCTCCGCCGGCAGGTCGAGCAACGCCGCCGCGATCAACGCCGCCAGCATCAGCGGCGGGGCGAAGGCGCACCAATGCGCGGCGATCTTGACCGCCGCCGCCATGGTCGGTGCGACGCCGCGCACCGCCAGTTGATCGAGTACGCCCGCGTCCAGATCGGGCTGCACCAGCCGCTCCACCGGCAGCAGCGCGGCGAGCAGCGCGGCCGCCCAGATCACGCCGCCCCCCACCCGCGCCAGCAGCGCCGCGTCGGGGCCGATCGCGAACGGGAACAGCACCGCCACCAGCAGGAAGAACGCGATCACCAGCGTCGCGCCCCCGCCCGCATAGCCGCGCCGCACGTCGCGCAGGAACAGCGCGATCACAGCGCCACCACCTGCGCGTCCGGTACCGCGAGCGGCTGGTGCGTCGCCACGACCACCGCGCCGCCGGTCGCGCGGTGCCCCGCGATCAGTCCTTCCAGCCGCGCCACCGCCGCCACGTCGAGGCCGCTCGCCGGTTCATCCAGCAGCCACAGGTCCGCTCCCGCCGCCACGACGCGCGCCAGCGCGGCGCGGCGGCGCTGCCCGGTGGAGAGCAGCCGCACCGGCACGTCGGCGAGATCGCCCAGGTCCACCGCCGACAGCGCGGCCGCGACGTGGATCGCGATGTCGCCGCGCCGGTCGAGCGCCGCCCAGAAACGCAGCGCGTCGCCCAGCCGGCGCTCGCCGTCGAGCGCCGCCGCCTCCCCCATCCACGCCACCGTGCCGCCGCGTTCCACCGTGCCACCGGCGGGCGTCAGCAGGCCGGCGAGCACGCGCAACAGGCTGGACTTGCCCGCGCCGTTCGCGCCGGTGACCAGCGCCGCGCCGCCGCGCTCCACCGCGAAATCCAGACCGTCCACCAGCACGCGCCGCCCGCGCGCCACGCCCAGCGCGCGCGCCGCCAGCGCGCTCAATCCGCCACCGCCGCTTCCAGCGCGTGCATGTCGTCGTCGGACAGCCCGAAATGATGACCGATCTCGTGGATGGTGACATGCGCGACCAGATCGTCGAGCCGCACGTCCGTCTCGCACCATTCGGCGAGGATCGCCTGACGGTAGAGATGGATGCGATCGGGCATCGCGCCGGAGTCGAACGCGCTCTTCTCGCCGACCGGGCGGCCGTGATAGACGCCGGTCAGCTCCAGCGGATGCTCCAGCCCGACCGCCGCGAGGGTCTCGGCATCCGCCTCCTCCTCGACCAGCAGCACGACATCGCCCAGATGCGCGCGGAACGCATCGGGAAGCCGCGCGATCACCGCGCGGGCATGCGCCTCGATCGCGTCAGCGGAGGGCGCCGTGCCCATTGCCTCTTGCCCGTCCATGCCGACCGCCATACCCCTCGCCGGACGACAGCGAAAGGCATGGGGTGTGGCGCAGGTGATCGAACCGCTGAGCGAGGCCGAACGCGCCGACGCGCTGGATGCGCTGCCCGACTGGGATTATGACGATGCGCGCGACGCGATCACGCGCTCGATCGTGTTCACCGACTTCGCCGAGGCGTTCGGCTTCATGGCGCAGGTGGCGCTGCTGGCGGAGCGGATGGACCATCATCCCGAATGGACCAATGTGTGGAACCGCGTGGAAATCGTGCTGACCACGCATGACGCCGGTGGCCTTTCCGGGCGCGACATCGAACTGGCCACCGCGATCGACGGGATCCTGGGCGGGTAGGAGCCGGACCGGCGGATCGTGGGCGGACCGCTCGAGGCCGCCGGCGCACTTGATCCGGGTTAGCGTGAATCAGCGGAACGAACCGGGCGGGTTGTCCGTATCCGCTGCCCTATGCCCGCACCCGAAACACCCATGTTCCGCTGGACGCACCATGCGCAGTCCGAACTGGAAGAATTGCTCCACGCCCATGTCGCTGATCGCGCCTTCCCGTGCGTCGGCGCGAAGGCCGCGATGGCGCGCGGCACGCTGAACGTGCTGGCGTGCAGCCGCATCGACAGCGCGTGGGACGATCTGCGCATCCATGACGGCCTGGTGCGCTTCGCCGCCGCCTATCGCGAGGATCCGAAGCTGTTCCGCAGCTTCGCGGTGGTGTTCGACGGGCCGGACGACCTGGACGAACCCGCGTTCGAGGCCGCCCTGTGGAAGCGCGTCCAGTCGCTGTCCGACAAGGACGTGTGGCGCGGGCAGCATTATGACGCGCGGGTCAGCGACGATCCGGCCGATTCGCACTTCTCGCTCAGCTTCGGCGGCGAAGCGTTCTTCGTCGTCGGGCTGCATCCGCATGCCTCGCGCCCCGCGCGGCGCTTCGCGCGGCCGACATTGGTGTTCAACCTGCACGACCAGTTCGAGACGCTGCGCGCCGACGGCCGTTACGAGACGATGCGCGAGGCGATCATGGTGCGGGACGAGGCGATCGCCGGATCGCGCAATCCGATGCTGGCGCGGCATGGCGAGACCAGCGAGGCGCGCCAGTATAGCGGGCGAGTGGTGGACGAGACGTGGCGCTGCCCCTTTCATTATTCGGGCGACCGCGCGGAACGGAAGGGCGCATGACCGCGACTGTGCACGAGATCGCGCCGCGCAGCGGGGCGGGCTTCACGCTGGCGCAGGGGCAGACGCTGACCGTCATCGACCCGCGCGGCGTGCAGGTGGCCGACCTGCTGGCCTATAACGCGGCCGACGTGCGCGAGGTCATCTCATCGGGCCGGACGCTGGACTATGCCGAGACGATCCGGCTCACCACCGGGCACCTGCTCTATTCCAACCGCTCGCGGCCGATGCTGGAGATCGTCGAGGATACGGTCGGGCGGCACGACTTCCTGCTGACGCCCTGTTCCTACGCCACGTTCCACCATTTCTACCCCGACCTGCCGCCGCACCGCGGCTGCTTCGGCAATCTCGCCGAGGCGCTGGCGCCATGGGGCGTGACCGAGGACATGATCCCTGTCGCCTTCAACTGCTTCATGAACGTGCCAGTGGACGGCGCGACCGGGCGGCTGGAGGTGCTGCCGCCGGTCAGCAGCGCGGGCGACCGTGTCGTGCTGAAGGCACGCATGGATCTGGTGATCGGCCTTACCGCCTGCTCCGCGCCCGCATCGAACGGCGGCAGCTTCAAGCCGATCCACTACCGGATCGACTGAACTTCACCGACGTGCGCGCGCCGGCGGGAACGAGCGACGGGTGGCAAAGCGGGCGCTACGACAGCGCGGGCCTTACGATCCGCTCGGCCTCCCGGACGCGCTCGGCGTAGCGCGACGCGAGGTCGAGGTGCAGGCGGCGCACCAGTCCTTCGTCCGCGACACGCGCGCGCTGCTGCTCCTGCGCGGTGCGGCGGCGGAAATATTCGACATCGTTGCTGTGGGACATGATCGAATCCCCGACCCGTTGATTTGCTTACGCTGGCAACTGTCGGCAATGTGCGCCACGCCCTGCCGCGCTACATTGACCTCGATCAATTCATGGAGAAAAACGCCCGTGATCTCCGCGACATGAGTTGTTGACGATGCGGCATGACTTTCGCCGTGTGTCCAGCGACTCGCGCTCGGTGGACGACTCGCGCACCGTGGTGGAGGAAGCGCCGGTCGCGATCGAGGTGAACGGCATCGGCTATGCCGTGATGATGGCGACGCCTGCCGACCTCGACGATTTCGCGACCGGCTTCGCGCTGTCGGAACGGATCGTGGGCGATGCGGGGGAGATCGAGTCGCTCGACCTGCACGCCACGCCGCGCGGCACGATCGTGCGGCTGGCAGTGCCGCCGGCGCGCGCGCTGGCGGTGGCGGACCGGGTGCGGCGGCGCACCAGCGACAGTTCGTGCGGGCTGTGCGGCATGGACAATCTCGACACCGTGCATCGCGCGCTGCCACGGGTGCCGGACGTCCGCGTCGCGCCGGACGCGATCTTCGCCGCGCTGGCGACGATGCGCGCGCACCAGCCGCTGAACCGCGCGACCGGCGCGGCGCATGCGGCGATGCTGTGTGGCGCGGACGGCGCGATCCGCGTCGCGCGCGAGGATGTCGGGCGGCACAATGCCTTCGACAAGCTCATCGGCGCCATGGCCCGGCAGGGGCTGGCGTGGGACGGGGGGTTCGCGCTGCTGTCGTCGCGCTGCTCGTACGAGCTGGTCGAGAAGGCTGCGCTGGCCGGTTGTCCGACACTGGTCACCGTGTCGGCGGCGACCAGCCTCGCGCTGCGCCGCGCCGCCGACGCGGGGCTGACGCTCGTCTCGCTCGCGCGCGCCGACGCGGTGCTTTTCTCCGATCCCACGCGTTAGGACGACCATGACCAAGCAGCACGACGATCGCCCGGATTTCACCCCTTATGTCGGCCCGGCGGGCGGATGGGGTTCGGTCCGCTCGCTGGCGGATATCATCCCGCGCGAGAAGAACGCGGCGCAGACCAGCGCCGAACTGCTGCGGCAGAACAAGCCCGGCGGTTTCATGTGCGTCAGTTGCGCCTGGTCCAAGCCTCACCCGCCGCACCCTGCGGAATTCTGCGAGAATGGCGCGAAGGCGACCGCTTGGGAGATTACCAGCCAGCGCGTGACGCCCGATTTCTTCCGCCAGCATACGCTGAGCGAGTTGCGCGGGTGGAGCGATTACCGGCTGGAGGAGGCCGGGCGGCTGACGCATCCCATGAAATACGACCGCGCCAGCGACCGATATGTCGTCGCCCCGTGGGAGGAGGCATTCGCGGCGATCGGCGCGCGGCTGAAACCGCTGCCGCCGCGCTCGGTGGTGTTCTACGCCTCGGGACGCGCCAGCCTGGAAACGTCGTTCATGTGGCAGTTGATGGCGCGGATGTGGGGCAACCAGAATCTGCCCGACAGTTCGAACATGTGCCACGAATCGACATCGGTGGGGCTGAAGACCTCGATCGGCGTGCCCGTAGGCACGACCCGGCTCGAGGACTTCGACACCACCGAATGCATCCTGCATTTCGGCCAGAACGTCGCCACCAACAGTCCGCGGATGCTCCACCAGCTTCGCGCCGCGCACAAGCGCGGGGTGGAGATCATCGTCTTCAACCCCTTGCGCGAACGCGGGCTGGAGCGGTTCACCGATCCGCAGAACCCGATCGAGATGGCGACCGGCAAGGGGACGCCGATCGCCACGCAATATCATCAGGTGAAGGCCGGCGGCGATCTGGCGGTGATGATGGGCATGGCCAAGTGGCTGCTCGAACATGACGCGATCGACCGCGACTTCATCGCCACGCACACGCACGATTTCGCGCCCTTCGCAGAGAAGGCGCGCGCGACCGGCTGGGACGAGATCGAGCGCGAATCGGGGCTGACCCGCACCGCGATCGAAGGGGCCGCGGCCGCTTATGGCCGGTCGAAGGCGACCATGGCGATCTACGGCATGGGGCTGACCCAGCATGTGAAGGGCGTCGACAACGTCCGCATGCTGGTCAACCTGCTGCTGCTGAAGGGCAATATCGGCAAGCCCGGCGCCGGGCCGTGCCCCGTGCGCGGGCACAGCAACGTGCAGGGGCAGCGCACCGTCGGCATCACCGAGAAGACCGAGCTGGCCCCGGTCGCGAAGCTGAAGGAACTGTACGGCTTCGACTCCCCGACGCAGAAGGGGCTGGACACGGTGGAGGCATGCCGCGGCATCATCGACGGCACGGTGAAGGCGTTCCTGTCGCTGGGCGGCAATTTCGCGCGCGCGGTGCCGGAGACGGAACTGGTGGAGGACGGGTGGACGCGGCTGGACCTGTCGGTGCAGATCGCGACCAAGCTGAACCGCAGCCACCTGCTCCCCGCTGCCGGCGACACGTGGCTGCTGCCCTGCCTCGGCCGGATCGAGCGCGACATACAGGCGACCGGGCCGCAGCGCGTGACGATGGAGGATTCCACCAGCGTCATCCACCCGTCGCTGGGCAAGGTGGAGCCGGCCAGCCCGCACCTGCTGTCCGAACCCGCGATCGTCGCGGGAATCGCCAAGGCGCTGCTGCCCCCCAATCCGGCGGTCGACTGGGATGCGTGGGTCGGCGACTATGCGCTGATCCGCGACGAAATCGCCAAGGTCTTTCCCCACTTCTTCGCGCGCTTCAACGAACGGCTGGAGGCGGAGAAGGGCGGCTTCTGGAAGGGCAACAAGGCCGCCGGACGCGAGTGGGACACCAAAAGCGGCAAGGCGGAATTCCTGGTGCCCGACGTGCTGAATGCGACCGGCTTCGCCGAGGCCGACGGACGGTTCCGGTTGCTGACGCTGCGATCCAACGACCAGTTCAACACCACCATCTACGGCTATTCGGACCGTTTCCGCGGCATCAACGGCACGCGGCAGGTGGTGCTGATGAACAAGGCCGACATCGCGCGCGCCGGGCTGTCGGCCGGGCAGAAGGTGACGCTGGCGACCGATGCGGAGGACAATCACGACCGGCGCGTCGCCGACCTGATAGTGGTCGAATATAACGTGCCGGACGGCTGCATCGCGGCCTATTATCCGGAGTGCAATCCGCTGATCCCGCTGGCGCACCATGCCGAGGAAAGCCATGTGCCGGCGGCGAAATCGGTGCCCGTGCGCGTGGTCGCATAATCCGCTCCGCCCTTCCCCGCGTGGACGGGTGCCGGATTCGGATGGCGATGACGGAGTGGTGATGTCCGGGGTGTCGGTCGCAGGGATCCCGGGCGCCCGCCCGTCCGCCCCGGCATAATTGCGCGACAATTCCGCGATAGCGCCATCGTCGCCGCCATCTGGGCACGTGCGGCGGGGAAATGGGTGATGCGTCTTTTCTGTTTTCTGCTGGCCTCCACCGCCGCGCTACCGGCGCAGGCGCAGGACACCCCTGTGCCGCCCGCCGCGACGCCGGGCAGCGACGCGGCGGCGGCGCACGCCGGCCAGGGCGCGTCCGACGCGGACGAGGAGATGGGCGACGAGATCGTCGTGACCGGCGCGCGCGGGCAGCGCGGCGCGGTGATCGGCGATGTCACCCCCGAGCAGCAACTGTCGCCCGCCGACATCCGCAGCTATGGCGTCAGCTCGGTCACCGAATTGCTCAACGAGCTGACCCCGCAGACCAGCTCCGGGCGCGGCGCGGGCGGCGCGCCGGTGGTGTTGCTGAACGGGCGGCGCATCTCGGGCTTTCAGGAGATCCGCGACCTGCCCACCGAGGCGATCCAGCGCGTCGACATCCTGCCCGAGGAAGTGGCGCTGAAATACGGCTATCGCGCCGATCAGCGCGTGGTGAACTTCGTGCTGCGCCGCCGCTTCCGCGCGGTCACCGCCGAACTGGAGGATCGCCACGCGACCGAGGGCGGCCGCAACACGCCGGGCGGCGAGCTGGACCTGCTGCGCATCCGCGACAACGGCCGCGTCAACCTGCACCTCGAATACAGCCAGGCGAGCGCGCTGACCGAGGATGAGCGCGACATCGTGCAGGCGCCGAACACCGCCGCGATCGGCGGCAACGTGTCGGCGACCAATCGTGGCGCGATCGACCCGCTGTTCGGCGCCGCGACAGCGCTGGGCGTGCCGGCGCTCGCCGCGACGCAGGTGCCCGCGCTCGGCGATTTCTCGACCACGCGCAACGTCACCGACCAGTCAGCCTATCGCACGCTGCTGCCCAGCCAGCGCACGCTCAGCGCCAACGGCACCTATGCGACGACGATCTTCGGCAACGTGGCCGCGACGCTGAACGCGACCGTCGACCACAATCGCACGCGCGCGCTGCGCGGGCTGGCGGAGGTCGATCTGGACCTGCCGGTCGGCAGCCCCTTCTCGCCGTTCGCGGTGCCGGTGACGCTCAGCCGCGCGATCGACGACGTGCCGGCGCTGGTGCAGCGCGTGACCACCACGGACCTGCATGTCGGCGGCACGCTGAACGGTGATCGCGGGCGGTGGCGCTGGTCGTTGACCGGCAATGTCGACCGCGACGAAAGCAATACCGTGACGCAGAGCGGGTTCGATACCACCGCGTTGCAGGCGGGCTTCGACGCGCTCGATCCGTTCGTCAATCCCTATGCGCCGCTGTCCCTAGGGCGCGCGCCGGACGACAGCGGGCGCTCGGTGTCGACCACCGCCGGGCTGGATGCGCTGGCCAGCGGGCCGCTGTTCGCGCTGCCGGCGGGCGACGCCAGCACCAGCATCCGCGTCGGCGCGTCGACCAGCGACTTCTCCAGCCGGTCGGTCCGGCGCGGCGTGGCCAGCGCGGCGGACATCGGGCGCGACCTCGCCAATGCGCAGGTCAACCTCGACCTGCCGATCGCCAGCCGCTCGCGCGGGGTGCTGGGCGCGATCGGCAATCTGTCGCTGAACGGCAATCTGGCGGTCGACCGGCTCTCCGATTTCGGCACCTTGTGGACGATCGGCTATGGCGCAAACTGGTCGCCGGTCGAAGGCGTGCGGCTGCTCGCCTCCGTCACCGACCAGGACGAGGCGCCGACGCCGGGACAGCTCGGCAATCCGGTGGTCACCACGCCGGGCGTGCGCGTGTTCGATTACGTGCGCGGCACCACCGCCACCGTGACCACGGTGACCGGCGGCAATCCGGCACTGGTCGCCGACAATCGCCACGCGCTGAAGCTGGGGCTGGACGTGAAGCCGTGGAGCGGGCGCGACATCAACCTGCGCGCCGATTATACGCGGCAGAGCACCGACGATCCGATCGCCGCCTTTCCCAGCGCGACCGCCGCGATCGAGGCGGCGTTCCCGGATCGCTTCCAGCGCGACACGGCGGGCAACCTGCTGCGCATCGATTCGCGCCCGATCAACTTCGCGCGCAGCGAACGATCGCAGCTACGCTACGGCGTGAACCTGTCGTTCCGGCTGAAATCCGACATCCAGAAGCGGCTGGAGGCGTATCGCGCCGGCACCGGGCCGAACCCGTTCGAGGGGATGCGACCGCCCGGCGGGGCTGGCGGTGGCGAACGCCCGCCGCAGGATCGCACCCGGCCGGACGGCAGCGCGATGAACGGCGGCACGCCGGGCGCTCCACCTCCGGGCGCGGGTGCGGGCGGCGGCTTCCGCAGCGGCCCGCGCGCCGGCGCGCAGGCCGGCGGGCGCCTGCAATTCGCGCTCTATCATACCTGGCACCTGACCGAGCGGGTGACGGTGGCGGACGGCGGCCCGGTGCTGGACCTGCTGAACGGCGACGCGATCGGCGCGTCCGGCGGACAGGCGCGGCACGAGCTGGAGGGCCAGGCCGGCTACGTCAACAACGGGCTGGGCGCGCGACTGTCGGTCAATTACCAGAGCGGCACGCGCGTCAACGGCGGCACGGCCGGCGCACCGGAGACGCTGGACTTCGGCGACATCGCCACCGCCAACCTGCGGCTGTTCGCCGATCTGGGCGGACGGATCGACTGGGTGCGCGCGCATCCATGGCTGCGCGGGGCGCGGGTGAGCCTGCAACTCGACAATCTGTTCAACACGCGCCGCGACGTGCGCGACCAGAGCGGCGCGACCCCGGTCGGGTTCCAGCCGGGCTATCTCGACCCGATCGGGCGGACGGTGCGGCTGTCGGTGCGCAAACTGTTCTTCTGACGCCTACAACCCGATCCGCCGCGCCAGCCAGGTCGCGGCGGCCTCGGGCGACTGCTTGTCGCGGTCGCGGTCGACCAGGTAATTGGCCTCGCGCATCGCCGCCACGGGCACGCGCCCGAGCAGCGGGCGCAGCGCGGCGGCGAAGCGCGCGTCGCGGCGATGGGCGGGCGACAGCAGCACGATCGCGTCATAGCCCGGGATCGCGCCCTTCGGATCGGCGAGCACCGTCAGGCGCTGCGCCGCGATGCGCCCATCGGAGGAAAAGGCGCTGATGACGTCGACACGCCCGCTGTCGATCGCGCGGTACATGAAGGTCGGACTGTACGGCGTGGCGCTGGCGAAGCGCAGCGGATAGGCGCGGCGGATCGCGCGCCATTCCGCGCGATCGAGGAACTCCAGGTCGGCGCCGAACCGCAGCCGCGGCGACGCAGGCACCAGATCGGCCAGCGTGGCGATGCCGCGCGCGCGCGCATCGTCGCCGCGCATCGCGAAGGCATAGGCATTCTCGAAACCCAGCGTCCCCAGCACGGTGACGCCGTGCGTCGCGCGCGCCCAGGCGGCGATGTCGCGCACCTGCGCCGCGCGCGGCGGCACGTCGCGGCGACGCATCTCCGCACCCCAGATCGTGCCGGCATAATCGACATAGACGTCGATCGCGCCGCCGGCCAGCGCGCCGAACGCCACCGCCGACCCCAGCCCGTCGCGGTAGCTGACCGTATAGCCGGCGCGCTCCAGCCGCGCGCCGATCAGCCGCGCCAGGATATATTGTTCGGAAAAGTTCTTCGCCCCCACCACCACGCGGCGCTCGCGCGCGCCGCTCCACAAGGGCGCGCTGGCCGCCAGCGTCGCGGCCGCCAGCGCCGCCACCGCCAGCCACACGCGCCGCCAGCGCCGCTCGCCGGCAGCGCGCTCGCCGAACGCCAGCAGCGCGTCCACCGCCAGCGCCAGCGCCGCCGCCGACACGCAGCCGGCGATCACCAGCGTCCACGCCTGCGTCTGGAGTCCGGCGAAGATCAGGTCGCCCAGGCTCGGCTGCCCGACCGTGGTGGAGAGCGTCGCCGCGCCGATCGTCCAGACGGCGGCGGTACGCACCCCCGCCATGGCCACCGGCAGCACCAGCGGCAGCTCCACCAGCCGCAGCTTCTGCGCCGCCGTCATGCCGATGCCGTCCGCCGCCTCCAGCACCGCCGGGTCCAGCCCGCGCAGCCCGGTGACGAGATTGCGCACGATCGGCAGCAGCGCATAGAGGGTCAGCGCGAGCAGCGCGGGGAGGAAGCCGAGCGCGGGCACGCCGTGCCCGATCCACAGCAGCACCGGATAGAAAAGCGCGAGCAGCGCGAGGCTGGGGATCGTCTGCACCAGGCTGGCGGCGCCCAGCACCGCCGCCGCCATGCGCGGCCGGCGCGCGGAGCGGATGCCCAGCGGCACGCCGATCGCCAGCGCGAGCGCCAGCGCCGTCATCGCCAGCAGCAGATGCTGTGCGGCGAGCGGCGGAATGCGGGCGATCGCGTCGTTCATCCGGCCAGCGCCGCCAGCCGCAGGGCCTGTGCGCGCGGCACCGCGACCAGCGCCTGCGCCGCGTCCCCGCCGGCGCCGGCCAGCAGCGCGGCGGGGGTTTCATCGGCGACGATGCGGCCGTGCGCCATCACCAGCACGCGATCGGCGAGCAGCAAAGCCTCCGCCATGTCATGCGTCACCATGATCGTGGTCAGCCGCCATGCGGCGTGGAGCCGTTTCACCGCCGCCGCCAGCGACTCGCGCGTGACCGGATCGAGCGCGCCGAACGGCTCGTCCATCAGCAGCAGCCCTGGCCGCGTCACCAGCGCCCGCGCCACGCCGACCCGCTGCCGCTGCCCGCCGGACAGTTCGGCGGGCAGGCGCGCCGCGACATCCTGCGGCAACTCCATCATGTCGAGCATCGCCGCGACCCGCGCCGGATCGCGCCCGCCCGCCAGCCGCAGCGGCAGGGCGACATTCTCCGCGACGCTCAGGTGCGGGAACAGGCCGACATTCTGGAAGACATAGGCGATCGCACGGCGCAGCGCGGGGGCCGGCCGGCCCGCGACGTCGGCCCCGTCCAGCATCACCCGTCCCGCATCGGGCACGACCAGCCGGTTGACGGTCTTCATCAGCGTCGACTTGCCCGACCCGGATGCTCCGACCAGCGCGACGAACGCGCCGGCCGCGATCTCCAGCGACACCGCGTCCACCGCGCGCGCGCCGCCATAGCCTTTCGAGATGCGCTCGAACGCGATGGTCGGGCCGGGCGCGGCTCCGGGCGAAAGTGCTGGCATCGCCGCCCGTGATGCGGGAAGCGTGCGGGACGAACAAGAGTGAAGACGGGAGAGCGGGCATGAAGGCGATGCTGGTCACGGGCGGCGGCTCGGGGATCGGGCGCGCGGTGGCGCGGCTGTTCAGCGAGCGGGGCTGGCGCGTCGGGCTGGCGGACATCGACGCGCGCGCGCTGAACGAGACGGCGGCGCTGCTGCCCGCCGATCGCACCAGCACGCATGTGATGGACGTGCGCGATGCATCGGAATGGGAACATGTGCTGACCGACTTCGCCGCGATCGGCGAGGGGCGGCTCGACGTGCTGTTCAACAACGCCGGGATCGCCGCGGGCGGATCGTTCGCGGACATCGGGCTGGACGCGATCGACCGGGTGATCGACGTCAACTTCCGCGGAATGGCCTATGGTGCGCGCATGGCGTTCCCGTATCTGAAGGCGACGCCGGGATCGTGCCTGCTCAACACCGCCTCCGCTTCCGCGATCTACGGCTCGGCGGGGCTGGCGATCTATTCGGCGACCAAGTTCGCGGTGCGCGGGCTGACCGAGGCGCTGGACGGGGAATGGTCGCCCCACGGGGTGCGCGTCCGCTCGTTGATGCCGGGCTTCATCGACACGAACCTGCTGTCGGTGCCGGTCGCGGGCGCCAACCGCACCGCGCGCGACACGGTGGTGGCGGCGAAGCTGGAGTTCACGCCGGTCGAGACGGTCGCGGAGAAGGCATGGGAAGCGGTGCACGGCGAACGGCTGCACACGCCCGTCGGGCCGACCGCGCGGCGCATGGCGTTCGCGGCGCGCTGGATGCCCGGACGGCTGCGCGCGATGATGCACCAGGCCGCACGCCGGGGGTGAGCGGTGGTGGATCCGCAGACCGAAGCTGCGGTTGACCGACCTCGCTGCTTCGCCACGCTCGCCGCGACGGGCGACGGCTGGTCGTCGTCCCCCTTGGCGATCGTCATCGTCGCGCGGGCAGTATCCCGAACTCCGGGTCCGAACACAGCCCCGGCGTTCGGCTCCCCGCCCATGCGGGACTGACGAAAACCCCTACACCCGCATCGGCATCAGCACGTACAGCGCCGGGCTCTTGTCGTTCTCGCGGATCAGGGTCGGGGCGGCGGCGTCGGCGAGGTGGACTTCCACCTGGTCGGTGCCGATCTGTCCCAGGATATCGAGCAGGTAACGGCTGTTGAAGCCGATCTCGAACGGCGTCGCGGCATAGTCGCCGGGCACTTCCTCGGCGGCGGTGCCGTTTTCCGGGCTGGTCACCGACAGCGTGATCCTGTCGCGGTCCAGCGCCATCTTCACCGCGCGCGTCTTCTCGGTGGCGATGGTCGACACGCGATCGACGCCCTCCATGAAGCTCTTGGGATCCAGCTTCAGGATCTTGTCGTTCCCGGTCGGGATCACGCGACTGTAATCAGGGAAGGTGCCGTCGATCAGCTTGGAGGTGAGGATCGCCTGCCCCAGGTCGAAGCGGATCTTGGTGCCCGACAGCGACACGCCGACCGAGCCGTCCACCTCGTCGAGCAGCTTGCGCAGCTCGGCGATGCATTTGCGCGGCACGATCACGTCGGGCATGTCCGCCGCGCCATCCGGCTGGTCGACCGTCACGCGCGCCAGGCGATGCCCGTCGGTCGCCGCGGCCTTCAGCACGCCTTCCGCGACGTGCAGGAAGATGCCGTTGAGATAGTAGCGCGTCTCCTCGGTGGAAATCGCGAAGCGCGTCTTGTCGATGATCTGCTTCAGCGTCTCGGCCGGCAGCTCGAACTGCGTCGGCAGCTCCCCTTCCGCGATCACCGGGAAATCATCGCGCGGCAGCGTGCCGAGCGAGAAGCGCGCACGCCCCGCCACGATCGTCATCCGACCCTCGGCAGCGGTCAGCGACACCTGCGCGCCCTCCGGCAGCTTGCGCGCGATGTCGAACAGCGTGTGCGCGGAGATCGTCGTCGCACCCGGCTGGTCCACCGCCGCCGCGACGCTCTCGTTGATCTGCAGGTCCAGATCGGTCGCCATCAGCCGCAACTGCCCCTCGGCGGTCGCCTCCAGCAGCACGTTGGACAGGATCGGGATGGTGTTGCGCCGCTCTACCACCGACTGGACGTGGCTCAGCCCCTTCAGCAGAGTCGCGCGTTCGATCGTCGCCTTCATCGTCACTTTCCCCCGGCCCACAGGTACGCACCAGGGGCAATTGGCCGCCTCCTGTTAGCCAAAAAGAACGGGCCGGAGCAAGCGCCCCGGCCCGTCCATCGCCGTTTCGGATTGGAAATCAGAAGCGGATGCCCAGCCCCGCCATCAACTGGTGCCGGTCGAGGTCGATGTCATAGCCGTCGACGTCGCCGTGATGCGAATAGCGATACTCGCCCTTCACGAACGCGGTCGGGCTGAGCTTGTATTCGAGCCCCGCGCCGAGGCGGAAGCCGTCGAGATTCGCCTTGTCGACCAGCTCGCTATCGGAAGAGGTCGCGGCCTGGTAGCGGCTCTCGACCCGCGCGTTGGTATAGCCGGCCTTGCCGTACACCATCGCCTGCGGCGAGATCACATAGCCCAGCCGCCCGCCGACATAGAGGTCGCGCCCGGCCTCCACCGAGAAGCGGTCGCCGGCGGCGAATTCATTGTAGCTGCGCGCCTTGGTGGTCGAGTCGGTCACTTCGCCCTCGATGCCGTAGACGATGTTGCCGCGCTGGAAATCATAGCCGAGCAACCCGCCGTAGCTGAACCCCTCGCGCCCCTCCGAATCACCGTCGCCACCATCCTGCAGATTGTCGTAACCGGCCAGCGCCTCGATGCGGCCACCCGCGAACGGGCCGTCCTGCGCGGCGGCGGGGGTGGCCAGCCCGGTGGCAAGAACGGCGGCGAGGGCGGCCGGGACGGCCAATGCAAGCGTACGCATGTCTCACTCCATCATCATCCACCCCGAAACGCGGGGGGTGCCCGTTCAAATAGGCGCGGCGGCGCTTGTTGCATGAACCTCATATAAACGTGGAAAAGCGTTGCCATTCGGCCACAGCGCGGGGAGGAGGCGTGACGATGACTGCCCGCCGCCCTCGCACATGATGCTGGCGTTCGCCCTGCTGCTGGCCGGCGCGCGCGAGCCGCTGGGCGTATGGCAGCGCTGGGCGGCGTTGCGCGACGGTCCGCCGCCGCGCTGCTACGCGATCGCGCAGCCGCTGCGACGGGACGGAACCACCGACCGGCGCGGCGGCTATGCCGCGGTCGCCGCGCGGCAGGGCGCCGCGCGGGTGCCGTCGGTGTCGTTTCGCCTGTCGCGACCGCGCGGCGCGGGCGCGGCGCTGACGCTGGCGATCGGCGAGCGGCGCTTCGCGCTGGTCGGCGACCGCGACACCGCGCGCGCCGCCGACGCCGCCACCGACCGCGCGATCGTGGCGGCGATGCGCGGCGCGCGGGCGATGACGCTCGCCACGCTCGACCCCGCCGGACGCGAGCTGGCCGACACCTATCCGCTCGCCGGCGCCGCCACCGCGATCGACGCCGCACAACTGGGGTGCGCGCGCCGGTAACGCTGGAAAAACGCGCGCCATTGGCCTATGTGCGCGCGATGCTCACAGCTTCGGCCGCCCCCATGCCCATCCCCGGGCACATCGACCCCGTGACCGTGCCGCGCGCCAGCGCGCCGCGCAGCGACGGGCGCATCGACCTGATCGGCCTCCCGCGCGAGGATCTGCGGCGGGTGCTGGAGGATGCCGGGCTGGAGCCGCGCCAGGCCAAGCTGCGCGCCAAGCAGATCTGGCACTGGATCTACAATCGCGGCGCGACCGACTTCGCGGTGATGACCGACATCGCCAAGGCGCAGCATCCGTGGCTGGCGGAGCGGTTCGTGATCGGCCGCCCGCAGGTGGTGGAGGCGCAGGTGTCCACCGACGGCACGCGCAAATGGCTGCTGCGCTCCGACGACGGGCAGGATTACGAGGCGGTGTTCATCCCGGACGCCGACCGGGGCACGTTGTGCGTGTCCAGCCAGGTCGGCTGCACGCTGAACTGCCGTTTCTGCCACACCGGCACGATGCGGCTGGTGCGCAATCTGACCGCGGGCGAGATCGTCGGGCAGGTGATGCTGGCGCGCGACGCGCTGGGCGAATGGCCGAGCCAGCCCGAAGGGCGGATGCTGACCAACATCGTGATGATGGGGATGGGCGAGCCGCTCTATAACTTCGACGCGGTGCGCGACGCGCTGAAACTGGTGATGGACGGCGACGGCCTCGCGCTCAGCAAGCGGCGGATCACCCTGTCCACCTCGGGCGTCGTGCCGATGATGGCGCGCGCCGGCGAGGAGATCGGCGTCAACCTGGCCGTCTCGCTCCACGCGGTGACCAAGGACGTGCGCGACGAGATCGTGCCGCTGAACCGCAAATACGGCATCGAGGAACTGTTGCAGGCGTGCGCCGACTACCCCGGCGCGAACAACGCGCGGCGGATCACGTTCGAATATGTGATGCTGAAGGACAAGAACGATTCGGACGCCGAGGCGCATGAGCTGGTGCGGCTGCTCAAGCAATACAAGCTGCCCGCCAAGGTGAACCTGATCCCGTTCAACCCCTGGCCCGGTGCGCCGTACGATACGTCGACGCCCGAACGGGTGCGGCGGTTCAGCGAGATCATCTTCCAGGGCGGGATCTCCGCGCCGGTGCGCACCCCGCGCGGTCGCGACATCGACGCGGCCTGCGGCCAGTTGAAGACCGCCGCGGAGAAGAAGAGCCGCGCCGAACTCGACCGGCTGGAAGCGGAGAAGCAGGCCGCGCTTGGTTGATGCGGCCGGGCTGGCGCTGGCCGGCGTCGCCGGCGTCGCGGGTGGCATGATGAACGCGCTGGCGGGCGGCGGCACCTTCGCCACCATGCCCGCGCTGCTGGGGCTGGGCACGCCCGCGAACATCGCCAACGCCACCTCCAACCTGGGGCTGATGCCGGGCGCGGCGGCGAGCGCATGGAGCTTCCGCCGCGAATTGCAGCCGGTCGGCGGCGTTCCGGTGCGCCTGCTGGCCGCGATCACCTTCGTCGCGGGACTGGTCGGCAGCGTGCTGCTGGTGGTGACGCCGGGCGCGGCATTCGACCTGATCGTGCCGTGGCTGCTGCTGTTGGCGTTCGTCGCGATCGTGTTCGGCCGCGCGGCGGCGGACTGGCTGGCGCGGCGCGTGACGATCGGGCCGCGCACGCTGGTGATGGTGCAGGCGGTGCTGGGCACGTACGGCGGCTATTTCGGTGGCGGCGTGGGGATCATGACCACCGCCACCTACGGCCTGCTGGCGGGCGAATCGCCGCGCGCGATGTTCGCGCCGCGCACGCTGATGCTGGCGATCGCCAATTTCGCGGCGGCGCTGGTCTTCATCGCCTGCGGCATGGTGCGCTGGGACGCATGCCTGCCGATGCTGGCGGGCGGGATCGTCGGCGGCTGGCTCGGCGCGATCGTCGGCAAGCGACTGCCCGGCTCGGTGGTGCGCTGGTGGACGATCCTGGTCACCGGAGCGACCACCGCGGTGTTCTTCGCGCGCGCGTACGGATGACGGCTCAGCCCGGGCGGTGCATCGCGAACCGCTCGCCCGGCTCGAAATAATCCGCTGGTCCGCCGCCGCGCAGGATCGGCCGCGCGCGCGCGGTCTGGTACACGCCGTCCTCCAGCATCGCGCGGTCGATGTGGATCGCCACCGCCTCGCCCAGCACCAGCCAGTTCGGCAGCGAGGCGCCACCCTGATCCTGCAACTGCACGATCTGCGTCACCCGGCATTCGAACTGCACCGGGCTGCGCGCCACACGCGGCGGCGCGACGCGGGCGGACGGCAGCACCTCCAGCCCCGCCAGCGCGAACTCGTCGGCGTCGGTCGCCGCGGACGTGGCGTTCATCGCCTCCGCCAGCTCGCGCGTCGCCAGGTTCCAGACGAACTCCCCGGTGGCGCGCGCATTGGCCAGCGAATCCTTCTCGCCTGTCGAGCAGAAGCCGATGATCGGCGGGCGATAGGAGAACAGGTTGAAGAAGCTGTACGGGGCGAGGTTGCGCCGCCCGTCGGCGGCAAGCGTCGCGATCCAGCCGATCGGACGCGGCGCGACGATGGCGTTGAGGGGATCGTGCGACAGGCCATGGCCGTGCGCGGGTTCGTAGAAATGCCATTCGGTCATGCGCGTCGGTCTGCTAGGAAGCGCGCATGGCCGCAACCGTGATCCATCGCCACCGGCTTGCCACACGCATCTGGCACTGGGTGAACGCGGTGGCGGTTTTCATCCTGATCGGCTCCGGCCTCGGCATCTCCAACGCGCATCCGCGGCTCTACTGGGGGCGATATGGCGCGAACTTCGACCCTGCATGGGCGCAACTGCCGCGCTTTCCGGCATGGCTGACGATCCCGGCGAACTACAATCTCGCGATCTCGCGGCGCTGGCACCTGTTCTTCGCGCTGGTGCTCGCCTTCTCGCTGCTCGCCTATATGATCGCCAGCCTGCTCAACCGGCATTTCCAGCGCGATCTGCACGTGCGGCGACGTGACGTGGGCGCCGCGCATCTCGCCGCCGACGTGCGCGCGCATCTCGCCCTGCGCTTCCATGATCCCGCGGCGCCGGGCGCGTACAATGCGCTGCAGAAGCTCAGCTATGTCGCGATCGTTTTCGTCGCCTTGCCGCTGGTGATCCTGACCGGACTGGCATTGTCGCCGGGGATGGACGCCGGCTGGCCATGGCTGCTGGAGATACTCGGCGGGCGGCAGTCGGCGCGCTCGCTGCACTTCATCGCGATGGCGGTGATCGCCGCCTTCACCGTCGTGCATCTGGCGCTGGTGATCCTGGCGGGGTGGCGCAACGAGGTGCGCGCGATGCTGACGGGGCGCTGGCGGGTGCCGGAATGATCCGGCGGCGATCGCTGCTGGCCGGGGGCGCGGGGCTGGTGCTGGCGGGATGCGACCGGGTGATCCAGCAGCCGGGCGTGCGCACGATCCTGTTCAAGGGCGAGGACATGCACCGCGGCCTGCAGCGCGCGCTGTTCGACCGCGATGCGCTGGCACCCGAGTTCCTGCCGGCGCAGATGTCGCCGCGCTTCCGCACCAACGGCACGCGCGATCCGGGAACGCCGGCCTATGCCGCGCTGCGCGCCGGTCGCTTCGCGGACTGGCGGCTGCGCGTCGACGGGCTGGTGGCGCGCCCGCTGCGGCTGTCGCTCGCCGATCTCGGCGCGATGCCGCAGCGCGCGCAGATCACCCGTCACGATTGCGTGGAGGGGTGGAGCGCGATCGGCAAGTGGCAAGGACCGCGCCTGGGCGACGTGCTGCGCGCGGCGGGGCTGCGCGACACGGCACGCTATATCGTTTTCCGCTGCGCCGACCTGTACGGCGGCGCGCCCTATTACGAGTCGATCGACCTGGTCGACGCCTTCCATCCGCAGACGATCCTGGCCTGGGCGATGAACGACCGCTTTCTGGACGTCGGCCATGGCGCGCCGTTGCGGCTGCGCGTCGAACGGCAACTGGGCTACAAGCACGCCAAATATCTGATGCAGGTGACCGCGGTCGACAGCCTCGCCGGCATCGGCAAGGGGCGCGGCGGCTATTGGGAGGACAATGTCGACTATGACTGGTGGGCGGGCATCTGATCCGCCGCCCGCGCCGACGCATCGCGCCGGTTGCATTTGCATCGCAGCGGCCTAGCGTTCCGGCGACGATCGCGCAGCAAGGGACGAAATGATGACGTGCAGCAGGATGTTCTCGGGGCTTGTCGCCGGCCTGCTGTGCTCCGCGCCGTTGGCGACGCTCCACGCCGAGCCTCCCGCACGCGATCAGGCACAGGCACAGGCACAGGCGCTCGATATCGCCCGGCGCGCGATCGCCTTCCGCAGCGTCGCCGGACCGGGCAACCAGACCCCGCAGCTTGCGGCCTATCTGAAGTCGGTGCTGGTCGCCGGCGGGATCACCGACGTGACGATCACCCCGGTCGACGACACCGCCTATCTGGTGGCGCGCTGGCCGGGCAGCGAACGCACCGCCAAGCCGCTGGTGATCTCCGGCCATATCGACGTCGTCGAGGCCAGACCCGCCGACTGGCAGCGCGATCCCTTCACCCCGGTGGTGGAGAACGGCTATCTCTACGGCCGCGGCGCGACCGACATGAAGCTGGACGCGGCGGTGACGATCGCGGCGTTGTTGCAGATGAAGCGCGCCGGCTATCGCCCCCGCCGCGACATCGTGCTCGAGTTCTCCGGCGACGAGGAGACGCGCATGAAGACCAGCGCGCTGATCGCCGAGCAGTTGAAGAACGCCGAACTGGTCATCAACATCGACGGCGGCGGCGGGCGGCTGGGCGAGGACGATCGCCCGCAGTTCTTCACCTGGAACGGGGCGGAGAAGACCTATGCCGATTTCGAGCTGACCGTCACCAATCCCGGCGGGCACAGTTCCGCGCCGCGCCCGCAGAATGCGATCAACCAATTGTCGGCGGCGCTGGTGCGGATCGGCAATTATCGCTTCACCCCGCAGCTCTCCGAGCTGACGAAGACCTTCTTCGTCGAGGCCGCGAAACAGAAGACCGGTGAACTGGCGGCGGCGATGCGCGCGTTCGCCGCCGATCCGAAGGACGAGAAGGCGATCGCCACGCTCGCCGCCGATCCCGCCTATGTCGGGCAGATCGGCACCACCTGCGTCGCCACGATGGTCAGTGGCGGCCACGCGCTCAACGCGCTGCCGCAGCGCGCCACCGCCAACATCAACTGCCGCATCTTTCCGGGGGTGAAGCCCGCCGACGTCATGGCGACGCTCAGGGAGGTCGCCGCCGAGCCCGGGCTGACGATCCGCGACGTCAGCGAGGGATCGGTGCCCAACGACGCGTCGCCGATGCGCGCCGATTTCGTCGCCGCGGTGACGAAGGCGATGGGGAAGACGCGCCCCGGCGTGCCGGTCTTCCCCAGCATGTCGGCGGGGGCCAGCGACAGCATGTGGTTCCGCTATCACCATGTGCCGAGCTATGGCGCCAGCCCGACCTTCATCAAGGAATCGGACGATTTCAGCCACGGCCTGAACGAACGGACGCCGATCGACAATATCGCGCCCGGCATCGCCTATTACGAATCGCTGTTCACCGACCTGTCGAGATAGGCGGCGGCGAGCGCGCGCGCCTCGTCGGCGGAGAAGCTCCCGGGCGACAGGCACAGCTCCAGCCACAGCCCGTCGACCAGCGCGGTTACCCCAATCGCGGTCAGCCGCACGCGCGCGGCAGGCAGGCCGCATTCGGCCAGCAACTGCTCCAGCCGCGCGCGAAAGCCCGCATAATGATGCTCGTGCCGCGCGAGCATCGCGGCATCCCCGCGCGCGAGGCTCCAGAGCGCCAGCCAGGTCGCGAGCAAATC
The DNA here is from genome assembly GCA_003243195.1 of Sphingomonas taxi. Classification (GTDB taxonomy): domain Bacteria; phylum Pseudomonadota; class Alphaproteobacteria; order Sphingomonadales; family Sphingomonadaceae; genus Sphingomonas; species Sphingomonas taxi_B. Next base: position 536,548 of record QFQI01000001.1, read on the forward strand.
CGGGTCGGCGATCGGGACCGCGAAATTCGCCGCGACATAGGCGCCCAGCCGCGCGCGCGGCGACGGTCCTGCCGCGTCGACCGCCTCCTCCAGCGCCGCCGCGACCTGCGCCGCGACATGGTCGTAGGAGGCCGCGACCAGCCGATCGACCCCGCCGAAATGGTGCGTCACCAGTCCCGGCGACACGTTCGCCGCCGCCGCGATCGTGCGCACCGACGCCCCCGCCGCGCCGCGCGCGGCGAGCACGCGCACCGTGGCGTCGATCAGGTCGCGACGGCGATCGTCAGGGCTGGCGCGCTTGCTCATCGCCGGACCTTGTTATACGATCGTGCAACACGCACGCGGAAACCTCCTATGCCTCGTTCGGCCGAGCTGCTCATGACCGATCCCGATGCGGACTGGAGCCTGCCCGGCTGGCTCTATACCGATCCGGAATATTTTGCGCTCGAATGCGCGCGCGTGATCCGCCCGTCGTGGCAGATCGTCTGCCACGAAAGCGATCTGGCCGAACCGGGTGCGTGGCGGACGCTGTCCTATCTGGACGAGAATGTCGTGGTGGTGCGCGACACGGACGGGGATATCCGCGCCTTCCACAACGTCTGTCGCCACCGCGCGATGCGGCTGGTGGAGGGCGACGCGGGTTGCGCGCGCAAGCTGGTCTGCCCGTATCACGCCTGGGTCTATGAACTCGACGGACGGTTGAGCGGCGTGCCGATGCGCCGCGACTATCCCGCGCTCGACATGCAGGCCAGCGGGCTGGTCCCGGTCGCGGTCGACCGGTGGCGCGGCTTCGTCTTCGTCCGGCTGGAGGACGATGGCGGCCCCGGCGTCGCGCAGATGATGGCGCCTTACGACCATGAGATCGCCCCCTATCGCTTCGCCGAGATGCGCCGCATCGGCGACGTGCGGCATCGCGAACGCGCGGTGAACTGGAAGAACGTCGGCGACAATTATTCCGACAACCTCCACATCCCGGTGGCGCACGACGGCCTGACCCGCCTGTTCGGCAAGAGCTATGCGATCGAAGCGGCGGGATGGGTCGACAAGATGTCGGGACAATTGGTCGATCGCCTGTCCGACGATCCCTGGGAGCGCTTCTACCAGACGCATCTGCCGCGCGTCGATCATCTGCCGGAGGCGAACCAGCGGCTGTGGCTCTATTACAAGCTGTGGCCAAACATGGCGTTCGACATCTACGCCGACCAGATCGACTTCATGCAATGGCTGCCGTTGACGCCGACCACCTGCGTGCTGCGCGAGATGACGTTCGCGCTGCCCGACGCGCGCCGCGAGATGAAGCTGGTGCGCTACGCCAACTGGCGCATCAACCGCACCGTCAACGCCGAGGACACCTGGCTGATCGAGCGCGTGCAGCGGGGCATGGCCTCGTCCAGCTACACCGCCGGACCGATCGGTGCGAGCGAGGTGTGCCTGCGCAGCTTCGCCGCCAAGATCCGCGCGCGCATCCCGGAGGCCCGCCTCCACCGCGCGCCGCCGCCGGGATGGTCGCGGCGCGTGCGGCCGGCATGACAAGGCAGGGGGACATATGACCGGACGCTATGACGCGATCATCATCGGCGGCGGCCACAACGGGCTGGTCTGCGCCTTCTATCTCGCGCGCGCGGGGCTGAAGGTGCGCGTGCTCGAACGCCGCCACGTGGTCGGCGGCGCGGCGGTGACGGAGGAGTTTCACCCCGGCTTCCGCAACTCCACCGCCAGCTACACCGTCAGCCTGCTGCGCCCCAAGGTGATCGCCGACATGAAGCTGCACGATCGCGGCTTCCGCATTATCGAGCGGACGATCAGCAACTTCTTCCCGTTCCCAGACACCTATCTGACGCTGGGCGGCGGCGCGGCGCGCACGCGCGAACAATTCGCGCGCTTCAGCCGCAAGGATGCCGACACCTATCCCGCCTATGACGCCGCGCTGGAACGCGTCGCGCAGGTGCTGCGCGATCTCGCGCTGAAGGCGCCCCCCAATGCCGGCGGCGGTCTGGCCGAGGTCGTCGCGGCGGCGCGACAGGGCTGGCCGCTCGCGAAGCTCGACATCGCCGCGCAACGCGACCTGCTCGACGTCTTCACCAAATCGGCGCGCGAGTTCCTGGACGGCTGGTTCGAGGATGATCACGTCAAGTCGGCGTTCGCGTTCGACGCGGTGGTCGGCAATTTCGCGGGGGTTTCCACCCCCGGTTCGGCCTATGTCCTGCTCCACCACGTCTTCGGCGAGGTGAACGGCAAGTTCGGTGCCTGGGGCCATTCGGTCGGCGGGATGGGCGCGATCACGCAGGCGATGGCGGCCGCCTGTCTTGACGCCGGGGTGGAGATCAGCGTCGACGCCCCGGTCGCGCGCGTGCTGGTCGACGGCGGCAGGGCGGCGGGCGTGGTGCTGGACAGCGGCGAGGAAATCGCCGCGCCGATCGTCGCCGCCAACGTCGGTCCGGCCATGCTCTATCGCCAGATGGTCGACGGAAGCGACCTGCCCGCTGATTTCCGCCGCCGCATCGCCGGCTTCCGGACCGGATCGGGGACGTTCCGCATGAACGTCGCGCTCAGCGAGCTGCCCGACTTCACCGTCCTGCCCGGCAGGGAGCGCGCCGAGCATCACACCGCCGGGATCATCATCGCCCCCGGCCTCGACTATATGGACCGCGCGTTCGACGATGCGAAGGCGCACGGCTGGTCGCGCGAACCGATCGTCGAGATGAAGCTGCCCACCACGGTCGACGACAGCCTCGCGCCGCCGGGGATGCATATCGCCAGCCTGTTCTGCCAGCAATTCGCCCCCGAGCTGCCCGGCGGGCGGAGCTGGGACGATGCGCGCGAGGAGGTGGCCGACCTCATCATCGACACCGTCGACCGCCACGCCCCCAATTTCAAGGCGAGCGTGATCGCGCGCCAGATCCATTCGCCGCTCGACCTGGAGCGCAAGTTCGGGCTGATCGGCGGGGACATCTTCCACGGGCGCATGAGCCTGGACCAATTGTGGTCGGCGCGGCCGGTGCTGGGGCACGGCGACTATCGCGCGCCGATCCGCGGCCTCTACATGTGCGGGTCGGGGACGCATCCCGGCGGCGGGGTGACGGGCGCGCCCGGGCACAATGCCGCGCACGCGATCCTGGCCGACCGCAGCCTCATCGGGCGCTGGCGCCGCCGCGCCTGACCGCGGCGTAGACCGGGACGCCGGCGAGCAGCAGCGCCAGCGCCCAGCCGTTCGCCTCGCGTCCCAGCCCCCACGACATCCACGCGACGAACGCGGCCGACGCCACGCCCGCCGCGCGCGCCGGCGCATCGCCCCGCAGCAGCCACACCGCCGCCAGCGCGCTGACGAAATAGGCGAGCATCCCCGCCGCCAGCGACACCGCGGCGACGAACGCGAACAGGTCGCCCATGCCGCGCGTGTAATTGGCCAGCGTCACCGCCGTCACCATCGCGCCGGCCAGCACGTGCGCGCGCACCGGCACGCCGCGCGCGCTTTCGTGCGCGAACCAGCGCGGGAAGACGCCGCCACGCGCCATCGCGCGCGGCACCTCGCCCTGCAGCAGCACGAAGCCATTGAGCGCGCCGAGCGCGCTGATCGCGGCGAACAGCGCGACGACCTGCGCCACCCCGCTGCCGAACGCCACGCCCAGCACGTCGGCGATCGGTGCGGGCGAGGCGGCGATCGCGGCGCGCGGCATCATGTAGGTGATCGCGCTGGACACCGCGAGGTAGATCAGCCCGACCGCCACTGTCCCGATCAGCGTCGCGCGCGGCACCGTCCGCGCGGCGTCGCGCACCTTGTCGGCGGGCACCGTCGCCGATTCCAGCCCCAGGAATCCCCAGAAGGTCAGCGCCGCCGCGCCCGCCACCGCGCGCGCATCCAGCGGCACCGCCGGGTTGCGCACCGCCGGCCCGCCGCCCGCCAGCAGCCACCATGCGGCGAGCAGCACGACCGCCCCGAGCGGCAGCAGCTTGAGCACCATCGTCACCACCTGCATCCGCGCCGCCGCATCGACCCCTGCGACATTGACCAGCACCATTGCCCAGACCAGCGCGACCGCCACCAGCGCGGCGTGCGGCGCGAGCGCCGGCACCGCGACGCTCAGCGCGCTGACCGCCGCCACGGCGATCGCGCCGTTGCCGGCCCATACCAGCGTCCAGTAACTCCACGCCGCCGCGAACCCGATGCGCGGTCCGAAGGCGAGTTCGGCATAGGCATATGGTCCGCCCGCGCCCGGCACCGCACCCGCCAGCCGCGCGAAGACGAACGCCAGGCACAGCGACCCCGCGATGGTCGCCACCCATCCCAGCGTCCCGTTGCCGCCCAGCGGCGCGAGCGTGGCGGGCAGCAGATAGATGCCCGACCCGATCAGATTGCCCATCACCAGCGCCAGCGCGCCAAAGAAGCCGATCGCCCCGCTTGATCGGCGAGCGTCCGCGTGGTCTGCTCGCTCCTCCATGCCTGCCACCCCCCGCACCCATCGCTTCCCGCCGATGCTAGTCGACGCCGCGCTGGCGCTCCACGACAATCGGCTCGACATCGCCGAGCCGCTCCTGCGCACGTATCTGAAGCGCGATCCGTTCGACGCGCGCGCGATCCGCATGCTCGCGGAACTGGCCGGGCGCATCGGGCGCCACCGCGACGCGGAGACGCTGCTGCGCCGCGCGCTGGAACTCGCCCCCGGCTTCACCGCGGCGCGCGCCAATCTCGCGATCGTGCTGTATCGCCAGAACCGCGCGGTGGATGCGCTGGCCGAGCTCGACACCTTGCTCGCCGCGGAGCCGGAGCATCTCGGCCACGCCAACCTCAAGGCCGCCGCGCTTGGCCGGCTCGGCGGGTTCGAGGAGGCGATCGCGCTCTACGAACGCGTGCTGGGCGCGGCGCCCGCGCAGCCCAAGGTCTGGATGAGCTATGGCCATATGCTCAAGACGGTCGGGCGGCAGGCCGATGGCGTGGCCGCCTATCGCCGCGCCACCGCGCTGCGTCCCGCACTGGGCGAGGCATGGTGGAGCCTCGCCAATCTCAAGACGGTGCGTTTCGATGACGCCGATGTCGCGGCGATGACCGCGCAGCTCGCCGACGCGTCGCTCGCGACCGAGGACCGCTTCCACCTCGACTTCGCGCTCGGCAAGGCATGGGAGGAGCGCGGCGACGCCGACCGCGCCTTCGCCCACTATGACGCCGGCAACGCGCTGCGCCGAACGCAGATCACCTATGATGCCGGCGAAACGACGCGCTTCGTCGACACGGTGATCGCCACCTGCACGCCGGACTTCTTCGCCGCGCGCGCCGGCTGGGGCTGCCCCGCCCCCGACCCGATCTTCGTGCTGGGCATGCCGCGCGCGGGATCGAAGCTGGTCGAGCAGATCCTCGCGAGCCACCCGCTGGTCGAGGGAACGACCGAGCTGCCCGATCTACCCGCGATCGCGCGCCGCATCGCCGACTATCCGGCCGGGCTGGCCGCGCTCGATGCCGACCGCGCGCGCGAATGCGGCGAGGAGTATTTGCGCCGCGCGTCGGTGCAACGCCGCACCGACCGCCCGTTCTTCGTCGACAAGCTCCCCAACAACTGGGCGCATGTCGCGTTGATCCGGCTGATCCTCCCCAACGCCACGATCATCGACGCGCGCCGCGATCCGCGTGCGTGCTGCTTCTCCAACTTCAAGCAGCATTTCGCGCGCGGCCAGGGGTTCAGCTACGCGCTGGACGACATGGGGCATTATTACCGCGATTATGTGCGGATGATGGCGCACGTCGATCGTGTCCAGCCCGGACGCGTCCACCGTGTGATCCACGAAGCGCTGGTCGACGCACCGGAACCGCAGATCCGCGCGCTGCTGGGGGCGTGCGGGCAGGACTTCGATCCTGCCTGCCTCTCCTTCCACCGGACGGAGCGCGCGGTGCGCACCGCCTCCTCGGAACAGGTGCGCCAGCCGATCTTCCGCGGCGGCGATCGCGCATGGCGCGCGTTCGCCGCGCATCTCGCGCCGCTGGAGGCCGCGCTGGGGGAGGTGATCGACTGCTATCCCGACGCGCCCGCGTGACAAATCCGCCACGCTCCACGGCGATCGTCGGGCGTACGGAATGGCGGATTGACCACGACGGCACCGCAGCGCAGCATGTCGTCACATAGGCGCAACAAAGGGGATTGTTGTGGTGGTCAGCTTTCGTGCCCGCATGCTCCTGCCGCTTCTCGCATCGGCGGCGATCACGACCGCCGCCGCCGCGCAGACCACCGCCCCCGAAAGCGCCACCGGCCGCGCACAGACCACGCCGGCCGACATGCCGTCACCGCCGGCGGCCGCCACCGACGGCGACATCATCGTCACCGCGCAGAAGCGCGACGAAAGCATCCAGAACGTGCCGATCAGCATCCAGGCGATCGGCACCCGCCGGCTCGACCAGCTGAACGTCTCGAACTTCAACGACTATACGCAATTGCTGCCCTCGGTCGCGTTCCAGTCCTCGCAGCCCGGCGTCACCACCGTCTATATGCGCGGCGTTGCCTCCGGCGGCGACGGCAACCATTCCGGATCGCTGCCCTCGGTGGGCGTGTATCTGGACGAGCAGCCGGTGACGACGATCGGCGGCACGCTCGACATCCACATCTACGACATCGCGCGCATCGAAAGCCTCGCCGGGCCGCAGGGCACGCTGTACGGCGCGTCCAGCGAGGCGGGCACGATCCGCATCATCACCAACAAGCCCGACACCGCCGGCTTCTACGGCCGCGTCGATGGCGAGGTGAACATGCTGCGCTCGGGCGGCATCGGCTATACCAGCGAGGGGATGCTCAACATCCCGTTCGGCGAGCGCGTGGCGCTGCGCGTGGTCGGCTTCTACCAGAAGGATGCCGGCTTCATCGACAACGTGCCCGGCACGCGCAGCTTCCTGCCGGAACCCGGCGGCATCACCGTCGACAATGCCGGCTTCGTCGAAAAGGACTATAACGATACCGAGACGTACGGCGGGCGCGCCGCGCTGAAGATCGACCTGGACGACACATGGACCGCGACGCCGACGCTGCTGTATCAGGAGCAGAACAGCCACGGCAGCTATGGCTACGACCCGAAGGTGGGCGACCTGGAGGTCCAGCGCTTCTACCCCGAATATCGCCGCGATCGCTTCATGCAGGCGGCGCTGACGATCGAGGGGCAGCTCGGCAACTGGGACGTCACCTATGCCGGCGCGCTGCTCGACCGGCGCGCGGTGCAGTCGAGCGACTATACCGATTATTCCGAGGCGTATGACTCGCTCTACTCCGCGGTCGGCGGCCTCGCGGGCTATTTCTATTATCAGGACAATGCCGGCGACACGATCGACCCGCGCCAGCGCGTGGTCGGCCGCGACCATTTCAAGAAGCTGAGCCAGGAACTGCGCATCGCGTCCCCGGTCGAGGAGCCGTTCCGGATCGTCGCGGGCGCCTTCTACCAGCGGCAAAGCAATCTGATCTTCCAGGATTACCAGATCCCCGATCTGGGCGCGCAGGTGTCGGTCAACGACTATCCCGGCACGTTGTGGCTGACGCGCCAGCACCGCGTCGACAAGGATTATGCGGTCTTCGGCGAGGCGAGTTACGACCTGACCCCGAAGCTGACGCTCACCGCGGGCGGGCGCGTCTTCATCTACGACAATTCGCTGATCGGGTTCTTCGGCTTCGGCCGCAACCCCGGCGTCGATCCCGCCGATGGCCGCCCTTATACCGCGACGCCGTTCAATGGCGCGGGCAGCTCGCAAACCGGCGTGGCCGGCTGCTATCTGGCCGAGGGCGGCACGCTGCGCGACGCCTTCCTGAACGGCGGAGACACCGCCGCTTTCCTGACCACGTCCGACGTCGGCGCGATCCCGTGCGTCAATCTGGGCGTGCCGAGCGGGAACAAGGTGGTGCCCAAGCGTGCCGACGGCCAGGGCGTCACCTATCGCTTCAACGCGACGTGGAAGCCGCTCGACGACGTGCTGCTGTACGGAACCTGGTCGCGCGGCTTCCGGCCCGGCGGCATCAATCGCCGCGGCGACGTGGGCGATTATGCCGCGGACTTCCTGACCAATTACGAACTCGGCTGGAAGACGACGCTGCCCGGCGGCAAGGTCCGCTTCAACGGCGCGATCTATCAGCAGGACTGGGACCAGTTCCAGTTCTCGTTCCTCGGCGAAAACAGCTTCACCATCATCCAGAACGGCCCCGATGCGCGGATCCGCGGGGTGGAGATGGACACCAGCATCACGCTGGGCGGCCTGTCGGTAACCGCGGCGGGCTCCTACACCGACGCCAGGACGCGTACCGACCTGTGCAAGTCGGTGGTGTGCGGCTCCGCCGGGACCGACGTGCTCGCGCCCAGCGGCACGCGCCTGCCGATCACCCCGCGCTTCAAGGTCAGCGGCACCGCCCGCTATTCGACGCCGATCGGTGCGGCACGCGCCTATGTGCAGGGGCTGGTCGCGCATCAGAGTTCGGCATCGTCGGACCTGCGCGTCGACAAGGCCGCCGCGCTGGGGCGACTGCAACCCTATACCAGCGCCAACCTGTCGATCGGTGGCGAGTTGTCGAACTATACGTTCGAGGTGTTCGTGCGGAACCTGTGGGATGAACGCGGCCAGATTTCCCGCTTCCAGCAATGCGGCTCGTGCGATCAACGCCCGTATATCGTCCCGATCGCACCGCGCACGATCGGCCTGCGCGCAGGGGCGAAATTCTAGGCCGTCCTGACGAGGACCGGAACCTGAGGGCGTTCGACCAGGCGGCGGGGTCACCCGTTCGGCCCCGTCGAGACCACCCGGGATAGCGCGGACCAGCGGGGCGTCGTTGCGCGGTTTTAAGGGCCGCCCCGCCCCGCCCCGACGCCGCCGTTCGTGCGAGTTCGTCGAAGCAGATGGGCCGGGGCTGCATTCCGGCCGCCGCGCCCGGTCGCGCCGATCGGGCCGGAAGCGTTGATGATCCCGACACGTCTGGCGACAACTGGCGCACGTCGTCCGGGTGCCGAGGTGTGGCTTGGTCCTACTGACATCCCACTCCGCGAATTTTACGGGCGCCGCCCGCAACGAACAGTCACAAATCTGCTCCCTACCCATTGCTACTGCGATCAAATATCATTAACAGGCGCGCACGTTTGGGGGAGTGATGATGACACGACATATGCTGCGGCTTTCGCTGCTTCTCACCTGCGCGCTGCCGACGGGGGTAGCCGCGCAGACATCCGAGCCGGCGGGTTCAGAGCCGGGCGACGTCGTCGTGATCGCCACGGGGCAGAGCAAGGCGAGCAGCGCGTCCAAGGCGGAGACGCCGCTCATCGAATCGCCGCAGACCATCTCGGTCGTCAGCCGCGAGGAGATGGACCTGCGCGCGGTCACCACGATCAGCGAGGCGCTCGCCTACACCGCCGGTGTGCGGGGCGAGGCTTCGGGGATCGACAGCCGCACCGACGAGATCACGGTGCGCGGCTTTTCCGCCGGGGGCTTTTCCTCCAACAACAATTTCGTCGACGGGCTGCGGCTGCCCTCCGGCGGCCAGTTCACGCGGACGCAGTTCGATGCCTTCGCGCTCCAGCAGATCGAGGTGCTGAAGGGGCCGTCGGGCGTGCTGTACGGGCAAAGCGCACCGGGCGGCATCATCAACATGGTGTCGAAACGCCCCAGCTTCGCCTCGCATGGCGAGCTGCTGTTGCAGGGCGCGGGCTATACCGACCTCGACCGCTGGCAATTCACCGGGGGCGTTGACCTGTCGGGGCCGCTGAACGACGCGGGGACGCTGGCGGCACGGATCGTCGGCCTCGCGCGCGGCGGCCCGACGCAGGTGCAGCACACCAACAACGAGCGATATTATGTGTCGCCGTCGATCACCTTCCAGCCCAGCGAGGCACTGTCGTGGACGCTGCTGGCGCAGTATCAGCGCGATCAGGGCGGGGCCACCTATCAGTTCCTGCCGCGTACCGGCACGCTCGACGCGGTGAATGGCGAGCGGCTGGCGATCGACGATTACATCGGCGAGCCGGGCTGGAACACGTTCGACCGCAACCAGATCCTGCTCGGTTCCTTCCTGCGCGCCGAGCTGACGCCCGGCCTCACCTTCCGCAGCAACGTGCGCTATACGCATATCGACACGCTGTACCGCGTGAACGTGCTGGCCGGCGACGCGCTGACCGCGGCGCAATGCACCGCCGCGGCGGCCGCGCGGCCGAGCTGGTATGCCGGCTGCATCCCCGGCCGTACGGTGCCGCGCCGCGCGATCCAGGGCGACGGCTTCAGCGACGGGATCGCGCTCGACCAGCAGCTTGCCGGCACGTTCAACACCGGACCGCTGCGCCACGACCTGCTGGGCGGGGTCGATTTCTTCTACACCGACTGGGAACATCGCCGCGATCTGGTGACGCCCACCGGACTGCCGGCGTCGCTGCGCGGGCAGGTCGAGCCGCTGATCGACCAGTTCAATCCCGTCTATCGCGGATCGGCCTATTACGCCTCCAGCCTGGCGCCGCAGGGGTATCTGGGCACGAAGAGCGATCAGGTGGGCGTGTACCTGCAGGACCAGATCGCGTGGGGCGGGCTGCGTGTCTCGCTCGCGCTGCGTCAGGACTGGGCGCATGACAAGCTGCGCAACTTCACCAATCCGGCGGCGATCACCTATCAGCGCACCAATTCGGACGCGCTGACCGGGCGGGCGGGGCTGATCTACCTGTTCGACAACGGCCTTGCGCCCTATGTCAGCTATGCCGAATCCTTTGCGCCGCAGGGCGGGGATTCCGCCACCAACGTCACCGGCCAGCCCTTCGTCCCGACCACCGGCGACCAGTGGGAAGCGGGGTTGCGCTACGAACCGCGCGGCGGCCGGGCGTATCTGACGCTCGGCGCCTACCGGATCACGCAGCAGAACATCCTGACCGCCGCCGCGAACAACACGTGCGTCGCCATCACCGGCTGCCAGACCCAGACCGGCGAAGCGGTGATCCGCGGCGTGGAATTCGAGGCGCGGGCACAGACCCGGGTCGGGCTGACACTGGTCGGCAGTGCGACCCGCAACTGGTCGGAGGTGACCAAGACCAGCGTCGCGGCCCAGTTGGGCAAGGATTTCCCGCAGGTGCCCGACTGGCTGCTGTCCGGTTTCCTCGACTATCGCCTGCCCGAGACGGTTCTGCCCGGCCTCGGCTTCGGCGGCGGGGTCCGCTACACCGGCGCGATCTATGGCGATGCGGCCAATACGATCCGCATTCCCGACTACACGCTGTTCGACGCCTTTATCCGCTACGACCTGGGCGGGGCGATCGCGCGCGGCCGGGGCATGTCGCTGTCGGTCAATGCGAAGAACCTGGCCAACAAGACCTATCTGTCGCTCTGCGGTGGTCCGCAGTCCTGCTATTACGGATCGGGCCGCACCGTCACGGCGCGGCTGCAATACCGGTGGTGAGCGCGATGATCCGGGGGATCGCCGGCCCGCTCGCCCTGCTCGTCGCGACCGCGGCGCCCCCCGCCGCGGCGCAGCAGCGCGGCGCCGGTTCCGACGCGGCGGCGACGGACCGGCCCTATACGTTGCCCGACAGCCTGTCGCGCGAGGTCGTCAGCGATGCCGGCGAACACTATCAGGTGATGATCGCCTGGCCGGAGGGGGAACCGCCCGCCGCCGGCTGGCCGGTGCTCTACCTGCTCGACGGGGAGGACAATTTCGCGATCGCCGCGCTGACCGCGCGCCGGCTGGGGCGGGCGGGCGGGCGCAGCGGGGTGGAGCCGGGCATCGTCGTCGGCATCGCGGCGGGTCCGCTGCCGCGCCGGGTACGCGACTATACGCCGGCCACGCCGGGCTGGGCGATCCCCGCCGGCCAGCCGGCCCACGGACTGGCGACCGGCGGAGCGGAGGCGTTCCTCGACCTTCTCGAACGCCGGGTGATGCCGCTCGTCCATGACGGCCGCCTGCGCGTCGATCGCACGCGCGAGACGCTGGCGGGGCACAGCTTCGGCGGCCTGCTCGCGCTCCACGCCGCGCTCACCCGACCGGCGCTGTTCGACCGCGTGGCGGCGGTCAGCCCGTCGCTGTGGTTCGGGAACGGCCTGATCGCGCGTGAGGCGACCTCCGCGCCCGCGACCACGCGCATCCTGATCGCGGAGGGCGAGGGTCCGCCGGATACGCGCGGATCACCCGCGGCGCTGGTCGCGCGGCTGGGCGAACGACGTGCCCGCTTCCTGCCACTGCCCGGCCAGTCGCACGGCACGACGATGCTCGCCGCCATGGCACCGACGATCGCCTTCGCGTTCGGGAGGGAGCAATGATGATCGCCGCATGGTCGGCAGCGCTGACGCTCGTCGCCGGCGCCCTGTGCCTGTACGGCGCCGCGCCGCATCAGGCGCTGATCGCCGGACCGGTGCCGCGACGCATGCTGCGTGGCGCGGGCGGCGTGCTGCTGGCGGTTGCGCTCCTCCTGCTGCTGACGTTGCAGGGGCCGGCGACGGCGGTCTTCACCTGGGTGACCGGCGCGATGCTGGTGTGGAGCGTCGCGCCGGTCGCGATCCGCTGGTGGCGGTTCCGTGCGCAGGCCGAACGATGAGCCGCCCGCTTCTCACCAGCCGCGACTGGTTCGGCAAGGCGTCGGCCGCGACGATTCTGGGCTTCACGCTGGCGCTGGCGCTCACCTGCACCTTCGCCACGCTGTTCTCGAGCGGCGACGGCTATTTCACCTCGCAGGGGCAGCTCGCGATGTGGCTGGTGTCGCCGATCTGGTGCACCATCCTGGGCCTGTGCTTCCTGTTCCGCAGCGGCGCGCGGGCGTGGGGCTGGCTCGCGCTCGCCAATCTCGCCGCCTGGGCGCTGTACGTCGCCGTCCGCCTGCTGGGGAACTGATCCGCCGATGCGCACCGATATCATCAAGACCTACAAGGACATCCATAGCTGGGTCGGCATCGTCGCGGGACTGGCGCTGTTCGTCGCCTTCTATGCCGGGGCGATCACCATGTTCGAGGAGCCGCTCAACCGCTGGGCCTCCGCCCCGACGCCGATCGCCGCGCCGCCGTCGCTCCAGCGTACGCCCGAACTGGTCGACAAGCTCCTGCGCGCGCACCCGGAGGCGCGCGCCGCCTATACCGTCCACTGGGAGACCGGCCCCGACACGCCGGCACGGGTGAGTTGGACCACCGGCACCCGCCGCGCCCCCGGCCCGACATGGCTCGCCGCATTGGCGCCGGACGGCTCGCTGCAGGTGGTGCAGCAGCGGCCGTCGCCGGTGGCGCAGCTTGTCGACGTGCTGCACCAGCAGGTCGGCCTGCCCTTCCCGCACGAGGTCGCGATGCCGATCATGGGCGTCATCGCGCTGCTCTACGCGGTGGCGATCGTCTCCGGCGTGATCTGCCTGCTGCCCAGTCTCGTGAAGGACCTGTTCGCGTTGCGCTTCGGCCGGAACGTGAAGCGCATGTGGCTCGACCTGCACAATGTCCTGGGGCTGTTCAGCCTGCCGTTCCACATCGTGATGGCCGTGACCGCGGTCATCTTCGCCTTCCATGACCAGATCTATGCCGCGCAGGGCGCGGTGCAGCAGATCGGCGCCGCGAAGGTGGAACGCCGCGCGCCGCCGCGCGACCGCCCCGCCCCGCCCCCGCTGGCGGCCGTGACCGGCACGCTGTCGCCGCTGGCGCTCCAGCAGCGCATCGCGCAGCAGGTGCCGGGTTTCCGGATCCGCGCGGTCAGTTACGAATACAACCGAAAGGAAGGCGCGCACGCCAGCTTCATCGGCAACGATCCGCGTTACGGCGCGCGCGCGCCGACCTATGGCATGGGTGAAGTCGACACCCGCACCGGCGCGATCACGGAGGCCGATTACCTGCCCGGCCGGCAGGGGGGCTGGTTCGCCACCGTCACGAGCTTCTTCACGCTGCACTTCGGCAGTTTCGGCGGCGCGCCCGTGCGCTGGTCCTATTTCTTCCTCGGGCTGGCCGGCGCGTTCCTGTTCTATTCGGGCAACCTGCTGTGGATCGAAAGCCGCCGCCGCAAGGAGCGCAAGGCCGGGGCGGTCGAACAGACGCGCGCGACCCGCATCCTGGGCGCGCTGACGGTCGGGGTGCCGCTGGGCTGCGTGGCCGGCATCTCGGTGACGATCGCCGCGGCCAAGTGGCTGCCGCCCGCGCTGCCCGATCTCGCCGCCTGGCACAGCCGCATCTATTACGCGGTGTTCGTGGCCATGGTGGCGTGGGCGCTCGCGCGCGGCGCGGCGCGCAGCGGCACGTCGCTGCTGTGGGTCGCGGCGGCGACAACCGCGGCGATCCCGCTGACCAGCCTCACCTCCGCCCTGTCGGGCACGGGGTGGAGCCACGACGGCGCGACCCGGCTGGTCGACCTGACGGCCGCGGCCGCCGCGATGGCCTTCGCCGTCGCCGCACAATCCGCCTGGCGCCGTGCCCGCCACGGCCCGCGCGACAGCGTGTGGTCGATGGCCCGTCCGGCCGCCACCTGAACCCGCCGCCTCCGCGGGCGACAAGACGTGGGCCGCCGGACGGAGGGATATCAACAGGTCCGGCGACGCGAACGACGCGGCGGCGCCGTTCGCACCCGGCCGGGCGTGGCGGCGACACCGGACCCGAGGCCGCCCGCCCGGCGGGTCGGGACATACCGGCCCCGGTTACATGGGTTCGCGATCCTCGCCCGCTCGCGGCGACCGCCGGGCGGCGCTCGCCTGCTGCGCGCCGCCCAGCGTTCGCAGGAAGAAGTCATATTCCCGCCGCTGCCCGTAGGCGACCGGGCCGCTCGACCGCCCCGCCGAATGTTCGCCGTTGGGCACCAGCAGCAGCTCGAAATCCTTGTCGGCGCGGATCAGTGCATCGACGACCTGCATCGTGGAGGCGGGATCGACGTTCGAATCCTGTTCGCCGACCACCAGCAACAGCTTGCCCTGCAACTTGCCGGCATGAACCACGCTCGACGCCGCCAGATAGCTCGCGTCGACCGGCCAGCCGAGCCATTGTTCGTTCCAGTCGATCTTGTCCATGCGGTTGTCGAAACACCCGGCGAAGGCCACCCCGGCCTTGTAGAAGTCCGGGTGGAACAACAGCGCGTTCAGCGTGCTTTGCCCGCCGGCCGACCCGCCATAGATGCCGACCCGCGACAGGTCGAGCGACGCATCCTTCGCCGCCAGCGCCTTCATCCACGCGATACGATCGGGAAAGCCGCTGTCGGCAAGATTCTTCCACGCTACGTCGTGGAAGGCCTTTGACCGGTTCGCCGTCCCCATGCCGTCGATCATCACGACGATGAAGCCCAGATCGGCGATCTGCTGCATCCCCATCGCCTTGTCGCCGCCCGAAAACGCGCCGAACGGCCAGTAACCCTTTGGCACGAAGCTGTCGTGCGGACCGGCGTAGATGTTCTCGATCACCGCATAACGTCTGGCGGGATCATAGTCGCGCGGCCGCACCACCAGCCCGTAGATGTCGGTCACGCCGTCGCGCCCCTTGGCGACGAACGGCTCCGGCGGGCGATATCCTGCCGCGGTCAGCGCGCGCACGTCGCCGCGTTCCAGAGTCGCCAGCACCGCTCCCGTCGCAGCATCGCGCAGCTCCGTCAACTCGGGCACGTCGGTGCGGGAGTGGACATCCACGAACGTGCGCCCGTCGGGGGCGAACCGCGCCTCGTGCGTCTGGTCGCCATCGGTCAGCCGCGTCAGGTTGCGGCCGTCGAAATCGACGCGGAACCAGTGCTTGTGATACGGATCCTCGCCCGGCGTCACCCCGCTTGCCGAAAACCAGATGCGCCGCGCCGCATCGTCCACGCGCGCGATGTCACGCACCACCCATTTGCCGTGCGTGATCTGTCGCTTCACCCGCCCGCTCGCCGCGTCGACCAGATACAGGTGGCGCCACCCGTCGCGCTCCGAGGCCCAGATCAGCTCGCGGCCTTCGTCGCCGACATCATGTGCAAAGCGGCGATCGTCGAAGATGAAGGTCTTCGCATCCTCGCCCACCGCGACATGCGCGACGCCCGTCGCCGCATCGACCGCGATGACCGCGGCATGCTGGAAACCGCGCCGCATATAGTCGAACGCGAAGCTGCGCGCGTCCTTGCGCCAGTTGATCGCCCCCAATTGCCACGGATCGGGGAACAGCGCGCCGGGCACGTCGACGCGCCGCCCGGTCGCCGCCGCGAAGATCACCGGCCGCTCCTGGTCGATCGCGTCGCCGGGCTTGGGATAGAGTTGCTCGGCCAACGCCGGCTGCACCTGCCCCGCCGGCGAGGAGATCACGCGCGTCACGATCCGGCGATAGCCCGGACGCACGCGATACAGCGCCACCCATTTGCCGTCGGGCGACCAGGCGATCGTCTCCGGATCATAGAAGTCGCCGGGACTTCCGTCCTGGCTGCGCCACGCCTCCGCGCCACCGTCCACCGCGCGCAGCACGAGGTTATCGTCGATCACCAACGCCTCGCGCGTGCCATCCGGCGAGCGGTGCGGCACGTTGAGCGCGGGCACCTTCAGGTCGCGCACCACGCCGAACCCGCGCGGACGCCGGCCGGGCTCGTCGACGCGCGCGCACCGATAATCGGCAAGCGTGCAGCGCCATGTGTCGTCCTCGACCGCAAAGCGGATCGCGCGGCGATCGCCCTCGAACGCGAACCCTTCGAACGGCAGCCGCAACGGATCAACCGCCCGCCCCAGCGCGCTTCCCAAGCCCTTCGCCACCGCCGCCGCATCGAACGCCGCGAACTTGGCGCGGGTGTCCGCATCGACATCGACGAACGCGAACCCGCCCGCCACGGTCTTCCGATAATGGAAGTGCCGTCCGTCGCGGTCCCATTCCGCCGGGAATGCGATGTCGCGTGTCAACCATTGCCACTCGTCGCGCAGCGCGATCGCGCGCGTCACGCGCGGATCCGTCTGCGCCAGCGCGGGCGTGGCGAGCAGCGCGACGGCCAGCAGCACGCGCCTCATCGCGGCGCCCCCAGCGTGAAGGTCCATGCCAGCGGCTGGAGCGGCACGCGATATTTCATGTGTGGTCGCCCGTCGAGGCTCCAGCCGGTGTCTCCTCCAAGCCCGCTTTGCGCCGCGTCGATCAGCAGCGTACCGTCGCCGTGCGGGCGAATGTCGCTGCTATGCGCGGTGGAAGGCGGCTTCTCCATCAGATCGGCATAAGGGAAAGGCAGCGCGTTGATCGCCAGCGGCCGATCCCCGCTGACGCGCACCCCGCCGCCTGCCGCGCCGGTCACGTCCATCCAGCGTACGTCCTGCCTGGTGCCCGATTCCTGCGGGCGCGCGTAACCGTGATATTGATCCGCCAGCTTGCCCTGCCACTCGCCAACCAGCGCGGCGGTCTTGCGATCGGCATAATTCTCCCATGGCCCCCGCCCGTACCAGCGGATGCGGTCGAGCGACGGCGGCATATGGAACTGCACGCCCACCCGCGGCGGATCGGGCAGGTCATCGCGGATCGGCACGAAGCGCACCGCCGCGCGCGCCTCTCCGCTGCCGTCCATCGTCCAGCGTGTGACGACCTTCACCGATCCGACGCCCATGTCGTGCGTCACGACGATCGCGTCGCCGTCGACCGCCAGCGCGTCGAGCCTTCGTTCGTTGCTGAACTGCTCCCACATCTTGTGGGTTCTGGTAACGCCGGTGCCGACGTCATTGTCGGTCGGCGCGCGCCAGAAATCGGGAGCGCCCCCGGTCAGCAGCGTCACCCCGCCGCGCGCGTAGCGGCGCACCAGTCCGCTCGCCTTGTCGATCTCCAGCATCGCACCGGCCGCCGCCAGGCGCCAGACGTCATCACCGTCGACCGGCGCGACGCTCCCCACCGGGGTGGCGGGCGCGCGCGGCGGCGTCAGCGCGAATTGCTCGTATCCCACGACATGCCCGGCCCTGACCAGCGGGATCGCGCCCTTCCTCGCGCGGGCGCGCAGCACCAGCATCCGCTCCGCGCCCGCATCGCGCGCCGCCGGTACGGCGAAGGACAGCGGCCCGCGGCCGCCCGGCGCCACCCGCGGCATCGGCACCGATCCGCGCGCCACCTCGCGCCCATCCTCCGTCACGGCATAATCGAGCGTGAACCGCGACAGGTCGATATGATCGTGACGGTTCAGCACCGCATAGCCGGCTCCGTCACGCTCGAACGCGATCGGCGCATAGACCTTGGCCAGTTCGTGATATTCGGGGTCGGGCGTACGATCCGACCGGATCACCCCGTCGCCGACCGGGCTGTCGTCACCATCGGGCACGAAGTCGCGTCCCTGCGCCCAATATCGCCGCCCCTGCGCGTCCCTGGCGATGATCGTCTGGTCCACCCAGTCCCATACGAAGCCGCCCTGCAGCTTCCTGTGCGCGTGGATCACGTCCCAGTAATCCTGGAAATTGCCTAGGCTGTTGCCCATCGCATGCGCATATTCGCACAGGATCAGCGGCTGGGTGAACTCAGGCCGGCTGGCGTAATCGACCAGCTTCTCGACATCGTCGTACATCGGCGCGAAGATATCGACATAGGCGTTGGTGGGATGCCGCCACCCGCTCATGCTGTAGCCCAGGAAGCTCACCAGCCGCGTGGTGTCACGCGCCTTCACCCATCGCGCGGCGGCCTCGAAACTGCTGCCGATCCCGGTTTCATTGCCCAGCGACCAGAAGATGATCGACGGGTGGTTCTTGTCGCGCTCCACCATCCGCTGGACGCGATCGAGATGCGCGGCCTTCCATTCGGGCCTGTAGCCGAGCAACGTCCCCGACAGGTCGCCGGTTCGCTGCGCCTCCGCCAGATAGCCGTGGCTCTCGATATTGGCTTCGTCCATCACGTACAGCCCGATCTGGTCGGCCAGGCCGTAGATGCGCGGGTCGTTGGGATAATGCGACAACCGCAGCGCATTGATGTTCGCGGCCTTCATCAACTCCAGGTCGCGGCGCAGCGTCGCGTCGGAGACGATGCGGAAGGTATGCGGGTCGTGCTCGTGGCGGTTGACGCCGCGGATCGTGATCCGCCGCCCGTTGACGCGCACCTCGCCATCCTCGATCGCCACGGTGCGGAACCCGATCCGGCGCGCCGACGCCTCAACCACCTCGCCCTTTTCGTCGAGCAGCTCGACCAGCAGCGTATAGAGTTCCGGCGTCTCCGCGCTCCATCCGCGCACCGCGGGGATGGTACCGTCCAGCGTGACGGTGCGTCCGGCATCGGGCGTGCCCTCGCGCTTCAGCAGCACATGCCCGCGATCGAGCACGGTCGCGCGCACGCGCACCGGCGCCGCGGCGCCGCCCAACGCGACCTTCAGCGACAGCGCGCCGTCGCGGTAGCCATTGTCCAGCCCCGCGCGGACGTCGATGTCGCGCAGATGCGTCAGCGGCGCGGCGTAGAGCGTCACGCTGCGCTCGATACCATTGACCCGCCAGAAATCCTGATCTTCCAGGTAACTGCCGTCGGCATAGCGATACAGTTCGATCGCCACCGTGTTGCGCCCCGGACGCATCGCCCCGGTGACGTCGAATTCGGCGGGCAGCTTGGAATCCTCCGAATAGCCGATCCGTTGCCCGTTGACCCAGAGGTAATAGGCCGCGCCTGCCGCGCCGACCGTCAGCAGCAACCGCCGCCCCGCGAAATGCGCCGGCACCACCACGTCGCGGCGATATGATCCGACCTCGTTCAGCTTGTGGTCGATCCACGGCTGATTGCGCGGAAAGGGATAGCCCGCCCCGATGAACACGGGCGTGCCCTGCCCCTGGGCCTGCAGGATACCGGGCACCGCGACCGAGCCCCATGCGCTGACGTCGTAACCGGGCCGCTCGAACCCGACCGGCCGCGCCTCGGGGTTGGCGGAATGGTGGAACTTCCACGGTCCGTCGAGCGACAGGTGATAACGCGCGCGCGCCGGATCGTCGCGAAGCGCAGCCCGCGCATTCTCGAAACCGGCGAAGGTCGCGTGCATCGGCTCGGCACCGACGCGTATCACCTCCGGCCGCTCCCATTCGGCCGGTGCCGGGGGCGGCGTGACGCCCTGGGCGGTCGCCTGCGCGATCGCCAGCGTGGATAGCAGCGCGGCAAGTGCCACCCGAACCGTCATCGTCTTCCCTCCCGCGCCGGCGGCCGACGCTTGTGCGACGGCCGCCCTCTCGCTTCGCCTTCCTCAGAACTCGGCAGTCAGGCCGACGAAGAAGGAACGCCCCGCGACGTCGTACACGCCGGGATAGGTGTTGCCGTTGCCGAAGTCGGCCAGAATCCCCTGCGCGATCGCCGGCGGGTCGCGATCCAGCAGGTTGTTCACGCCGATCCGCAACGTCAGCTCCTTCATCACCGCCGCGCTTGCCGCGAGATCGAAGTAATTGGCGACCGGCAGGCGCGAATTGACGTCATAGCCGCTGATGAACAGCTTGGTCGGGCCGACGTAGCGCCAGTTGAGCGACATCGAGCCCTTGGCATCCGGCGACGACCAGGTGAAGCGCGCCTGGTGGCGCCACTTCGGGCTGGGCTGGCGGCACGACGAACCGAAATAGCCCGCGCAATCATATTCGTCCTGACCGGGCAGCGGCACGGTCTTCAGGTCGTGCAGCCACGTGCCATCCATGCTGACGTCGAACCCGCCGATCGCGGTGGTAAGCGCATAGCTGGCGCGGATGTCGACGCCGCTGGTCGACAGCGAGCCGGTGTTCTGCGTGTTGGAGGCGACATAGCCGCCCGTGTTCGCATCGCCGCCGAACAGCACGCCGTTGCGCGGGTTGCGGTTGAACAGCGAGCAGAAGAACGGATTGCCGCTCTCGATGCACTGATCGATCGTCAGCTGCATCGGGATCGAATTGATATAGTCCTTCACCTTGATGTTGTAATAATCGACCGACAGCGTGAGGCCACGGACAAAACGCGGCGTCAGAACGACACCGGCGGTATAGGTATCCGCCTCTTCCGGGCGCAGCGCGGTATTGCCACCGAAGAAGCCCGTGCACTGCTCGCTGGGGCATTCGATGATATTGCCGTATTGCGCTGCCGTCACGCCGGTCAGCTGGCACTGCGCCAGCGTCGCCTTCGGGTTCGTTCCCGCGCAAGGATCCTGCGTGGTCACGTTGCCCGGATATTGCGGCTGGAACAGCTCGGTGATGTTGGGCGCGCGGATCGCGCGATTGTATCCGCCACGCAGGCGCAGGTCGCGTGACGGCGCCCAGGCCAGTTCCCCCTTGTAGGTGGAGATCCCCTTGCTGTTGGTGCTGTACTTGGAGAAACGATAACCGCCGGTCAGCGACAGTTCCTCGAAGAACGGCCGGTTCTCGACCAGCGGCACATGGACTTCGGTGAAGCCTTCGGTGACGTCGAAGGCGCCGGAATTCTCCATGGTGCCCTTTGCCAGCGCAAGAGCGTCCGCCGTGAACTTCAGGCTCTCGCGGCGGTGCTCGACGCCGACCACCACACCGACGCCGGTGTCCGCCCATGGCAGCTTCGCGCCATATTCACCGCCATCGAACGTGACCGTGCCCGACAGCACCGTCTCCTTGTCCAGCCCCTCGGTGCTGGTCGGTGCGTAGATGTAGTTCAGCGCCGCGGCGGTCGGGCCGCCATACTGGAACACGTTGAGCGGCACGCAGCCCGGATCCGATCCGTCGATCACCGAGCGGCAGGTCGGAACGCCATTGACCAGATCGACCTTCAGCGCCCGGTTCGCGCGCGCCGGATCGATGTCGTTCTGATAGGTTTCGTTGAAGATCACGGTTGAGAACAGCGCATTGGCATCATAGCGGATGCCGCGCGCGATCTCGCCGCGCACCCCGCCGGTGACGCGATAGTCGGTATGGCGCAGATCGTCGCGACGCGGCTGCGCCGGCGCGGCGACGGGTCGATAGCCGATATACACGTCCTGCGTCGCGCTGGTGCCCGCTGCCGCGCCGCACAGCAGCGACGCCTGCTGCGTGCTCATCAACGGGTTGTTGCAGTTGATCGAGTAATTATAGCCCTGGAAGAGTGCCGACGGCGCGACCTGCGAATTGGTCTGATCGTCCATGAACATGAAACTGCCATAGATTTCTACGGCCGAGTTCACTTCGTATTTGGCGAACGCACCGGCGGTGTAGCGGGTATCGTTGCGCTGGAAGTAGTTGAGCGGTGAGTAGTTGTAGCGAAAGCTGGGATCGTACTGCACCCACGTCTTGCTGCCATCGGTCGTATTGTTGTAACCGCCCGCGGCGATCCCGTCGCGCAACGGCACAAACCGGCCAAATTGATTGTTCGACGAGCCGCCGCACGTCAGCGACGTCGCCACGTCGTCCGTGAACACGGGGTCGAGCGCGCACGCCGACACGTCGCGATTGTATTGCAGGATCGGCTTGACGTCCCGATACCCGAAATACGCGGTCACATTGCCGCGGCCTTCGTCGAAATTCGCGCCCATCGCGAGGTTGGCGGTGAAACGCTGGCCATCGACCGGCGACGTCGGCGCGTTGTCGAAACCCGCCGCGGCGACGCGCGCACGATTGCCGGCATTGTCGTTCTGATGCGCGGAGAAGCCATATTGGACGTCGCCCAGCACGCCGTTCAGGTCGTCGCGCAGCACGAAGTTGATGACGCCCGACACCGCGTCCGATCCGTAAACCGCCGATGCGCCGCCGGTCACCACGTCGATGCGCTTCACCATGAACGACGGGATGAAGTTCAGGTCGGTCGCCTGGATCGGCAACAACCGCTGGCCGTTGACCAGCGTCAGGTTGCGGTTGTTGCCAAGGTTGCGCAGATTGACCTTGGCGGTGCCGTCCGAACCGTTCGACACATTCTCGTTCGCGTCCGGGGTAATCTGCGGCAGGCGGTTCAGCACGCTTTCCACGTTGGTGGCGCCCTGAAGCCGGATCTCGCCGGCGTCGACCGTGGTGATCGGGCTGTTGCTCATCACCCCCGGCCGCGCGAGTCGCGTGCCGGTTACGACGACACCCTCGCCCTCCGCCTCGGCAACTGCGCCGGCCTCCCCGCCGCTCTCCACCTGCGCCTGCGCCGGCACCGCCATGCCCAGCACCAGCGCCCCCATGGCGGCAGATGCCAGCCACCTCCTCGACCGAACCATGATGACCCCCTTCTTTCTGCCTGCCTGATGCAGCGAACATACATCGAAGAAGACATACATCAAATATATTATACGATACTATGCAACAAGGATGTCCTATCGGGAGCGGCCGCGACCAAGACCGTTGCGGCGTACGTCGTCCAGAGTGGCGGCGGATGGGAGGGCACGACGCAGGGGCAGTGGCGATCACCACGCAGCCCGGCAGGCGCGGTCGACGCGGCGGTCCGGGAGGGGATCTTCCGTCCGGCGGGCGTCGGCAAGCCGGTCTGTCTGCGGAAGACGCAGATGATTATCGCCACGGGCGCATGGCGACGCGGGGCGTCACACGAGCGACCTTGCGCTGCGCCGGAACGAGCGACGCGTCGCGTCACCTCGCGGCGCATGCGGAAAGGTCGCGGAATCCCACGAAAGCGCCGCCCGGGGACTGACCGTCGCGGTCAATCCCCGCCGGCTGGCAACAGGGGCGTGGTCATTGCCGCGCCCCGTCGGGATCAGGCCGCGAGGGTGCGGGCCACGTTGATGATCTTGCCCTGGGTGAATTCCTTCAGACCGTCGATGCCCTGTTCGCGACCGATGCCGGACTGCTTGGCACCGCCGAACGGAACGTCGAGCGGCATGTCCATGTGCTTGTTCACCCATATCGTGCCGGTCTGGATCCGCATCGCGACATCCACCCCGCGCTCGGCATCGTTGGTCCAGATCGTGCCGCCGAGACCATATTCACTGTCGTTCGCGCGGCGGATCACCTCGTCGATGGCGTCGTAGGCAAGTACCGGGATCGCCGGTCCGAACTGCTCCTCGCGCACGAGGCGCGCGGTGTCGGGCAGGTCGCGGACCACGGTGGGGGCGATGAAATAGCCCGCACGGTCGAGCGCCCCGCCCCCGGCCAGCACCGTGCCCTGCGCCCTGGCGTCGTCGATGATCTCCAGCACCTTGTCGAACTGCTGCTTGTTCTGCAGCGGACCGACCTGCGCGCCCTGGTTCAGCCCGTCGTCCACCACCGCCTCACGCGCCAGCCGGGCAAGCTCCTCGCACAATTCGTCATAGATCGCGCGCGGCGCATAGACGCGCTTGGCTGCCAGGCAGACCTGGCCCGCGTTGATCATCGCGGCCGCGAACACCTTGGGCGCGACAACCTTCGGGTCGACATCGTCCAGCACGATCGCGACGTCGTTGCCGCCCAGTTCCAGCGTCAGCCGCTTCAGCGTGCCCGCCGCGCTTTCCATCACGCGCTTGCCCGTGCCGGTGGAGCCGGTGAAGCTTACCTTCGCGATGTCCGGGTGGGTCGTGAGCTTGGCGCCCAAATCGTTGGCGTCGACGATCACGTTGAACACGCCCGCCGGCAGGATCTCCGCCGCAAGCTGGCCGAACAGGATCGTGGTGAGCGGGGTGGTCGGCGCGGGCTTGGCGATCATGGTGTTGCCCGCGACCAGACCGGGCGCGACCTTCACCAGCAACAGCGCCATGGGGAAGTTCCACGGCGTGATCGCGGCAACGACACCGAGCGGCGTGCGCTGTTCGAGGATCTTGCCGTCCTCGGTCTCGCGGATCGTCTGCACGGGCAGGCTCTGCTCGCCGAAATAGCGCAACGTGGCGATACTCACACCGATCTCGAACGCGCTCTGTGGCAGCGGCTTGCCCTGTTCGCGGGTCAGCAGCTTGCAGAACTCGTCCTGGCGCGCTTCCATCGCGTCGGCGAGTTGCTTCAGATAGGCTTGGCGTTCGTCCGGCGCCAGCGCGGCCCAGGCGGGAAAGGCACGCTTGGCCGCGGCGATCGCCTGTTCAAGCTGCGCCTCGTCGGCGCGCGCGCAGGTTGCGAACACCGCGCCCTGCGCGGGATCGATCACGTCGAGCGTGGCGGCACCGTCGACAAGCTGGCCGTCGATCAGAAGTTGATAGGTCATGCTATGGTCCTTACCGTTTGGGGTACGGGGTGTCAGAACGAGGTGATGACGCTGCGGGCGATCACGCCCTTCTTGAGCTCGTCATAGGCGCCGTTGATCTCGGCGAGGCTGATCTCGCGCGAGATCAGGTCGTCCAGGTTGAAGCGGCCCTGCAGGTAGAGTTCCGCGTACATCGGAATGTCGTGCTTGATGTTGGACGACCCCATGTAGACGCCCTTCACCGTGACCTGCCGGTCGATGAGGTCACCCAGCGCATCGACGGCGATCGAGCTGCCGGGCTTGTGGATGCCGATCATGTAGGCGGCGCCGCCCTTGCGGGCCATCTTGATGGATTGTTCGGAGGTCGGCTTCAGCCCGATCACCTCGAAGGCATGCTGGACGCCGCCGCCGGTCAGCGCGCGGACCGCCTCCACCGCATCGCCCTTGCTGGCATCGACGAAGTCCGTCGCGCCGAACCGGCGGGCGAGATCCTCCTTGGCGGGCTGCGTGTCGATCGCGATGATGCGGCTGGCGCCGGCCAGCCGCGCCCCGGAGATCACGTTGAGCCCGACGCCGCCGACACCGAGCACCGCCACCGTGTCGCCGGGCTTCACGTCGGCGGTGTTGATCGCCGCGCCCGCGCCGGTGACGCAGCCACAGCCCAGGATCGAGGCCTGGGGAAACGGCAGCGCTTCGGGGACACGGGCGAGCTGGTTCTCGTGCACCAGCGCCAGTTCGGCAAAGGCAGCGGTGCCGAACACCGCCGTCACCGGCTGGCCCGCGCGGGTCAGTCGCTGGCCGTTGGCCGTGGCGCGCAGCGTCTCCTCGGGGTGAGCGCATTGATAGGTGCGCCCGTCAAGACAGGCTTCGCAATGTCCGCAATATTGGATCAGCGATCCGACGACGTGATCGCCGACCTGGAATTCCCGAACGTCGGGCCCGACCTGCTTGACGATCCCGGCCAGTTCATGGCCGAGCACCGCGGGCAGCGGCACGCCGAAGTCGTTCTGCGCCATGTGCAGGTCCGAATGGCACAGGCCGGACGCCTTGACCTCGACCAGCACCTCGCGCCCCTTGGGCACGTCGATGTCGATGTTCTCGATATCGAACGTGCCGTTCAAGGCGTTGAGGACAGCGGCTTTCATCATGTCTCTCCAGTGGAGCTGTTGAGGATTGGTCCGGGGCGGACTTCCGGGTCGGCGGCCGGGGGCGCGTACCAGGCGGGGTAGCTGGCCTCGACCGCGGCCAGCAGCAGGTCCGGGTCGCGCGGGCGCGGCAGGCGCAGCCATGCCTCGACCGCGCCGGTGATGCCGTGCGCGATGAAGGCGGCGTGGAGCCGCGCCGCGTCCGGACCGGGGGTCGGCGGTATGGCAAAGCCTTCCCGAAGCACGGTCAGCACCGATTGTTCGACATGTTCGGCCAGCACGACACGCAGCGCGTAGAGGGACGAGGCGCGGCCCGCGCCGCCATAGACCCCCTCGTGCGTCAGCACATGGTCGATGATCTCGGCCATGGTGGTACGGGTCAGGTCCCTCAGCAGCAGACCGGCACGATCGAGCTGCGTCATGGAACGCACGCGCACGGCATCCAGATCAATGGCCAGGACGCGGGTCAGCAGCGCGACCGGGGTTTCGGCATGATCGTAGAAGGTGGCGCGGTGGATGCCGGCACGACGGGACAGCTCGGCGACCGACACCGTCGCGATGTCGCGCTCGGCGGCCAGCGACAGCACCGCCTGCGACAGCCGGAGCCAGGTGCGCTCGATCCGCGCATCCGCCGCCAGCTCCGCCCCACGTGCGCGTTCGACGATCATCTACACTCCCAACCGGACAGGATCGGCTAATCGACACCTGTCGCTTATTAGATACCGGTACCCGGCCAGAGCGTCAATATAGTTTACATAGCAATTATTGCTTTTCAAACTGCGCGCGTTGTCGGGCACCTGTGGGCGATGGCGATGTGCTGCTGCGCCTTCCCCCGGATCCGCATCCGGCCACAGGCGGAGGGAGCGGGGGCAACCGCGTCACTTCGGGAATCCGAAGCATGTTCCATTGATCCCGAAAGTGGAACATCGTGGGGCCGAAATGGCAGGAGGTGCCGGTGAACGTCTCGACCGCCGATCGTTATGTCTCGAAGTTCGAGCGATTCTCGCAACACTGCGGTGCCACCCGGTTCGTCCGGATGATTGGCGGGCGCTGGAAGATCCAGGTGGTGTGGACGCTGCGCGCCGGCCCGCTGCGCTTCGCCGAACTGAAGCGTCGCGTCGAGGGGATCGCGGAGCCGATGCTGTCGCAGCAGCTACGCGAGCTGGAAGCGGACGGGTTCGTGGATCGCGAAGTTTTTCCGGTGATCCCGCCGCACGTGGAATATACGCTCACCGCAAACGGCGAGGCGCTGCTGCTGCTGCTCGGCCAGATCGACGAATGGACCCACGAGCATATGGGCGGGCCATCGTGAGCGGGCCGGCTCGGCCGTTACCACGCGGCTGAACGCCGACGCGTTCCGCCTCCGTCCGGGTGGATTTTTCCGGGGTTCATCAGGGCGCGCGGGTCGAGTGTCCGTTTCAGCCCGTGCATGGCTTCCACGGCGTGCGCGCGTGTTCGCGCAGCAGGTGCCGGCGCCTCGCCATGCGCGACGACCCGCGTCCTGCCACGCTATGTGCTGCCGCTGTCCGGCAGGCGCGCCGGCTACGCGGCGCGGCGCGAAGCGTTGGGCGACCGCCTTCGCGCGTTGGGCGTCGGGCGCTGATCGTCACTGCGCCGGGGCGCGTGCGATGGCGATCGCGGCCACCACCGGCCCTGCGGCCAGCGCGGCGCAGACCGCCTGGAACGAATGCGTGTGGGTGTAGATGCCGCCGCTCACGAGCGGCTGCACGCCCTCGGCGGCAAAGGTGAGCATGGTGGCGAGTCCGGCCGCCGAGGCGGCGAGTGCCCCCGCCGCATGGGCCAGCATGGTATTGAGCAACGGGGCGTAGGCATAGGCCAGCACGCCCAGCAGCGGAACCGCGACGCGGACCGCCGCAAGCTCGTCGAGCGAGCCGGTGACGAGCAGCCCCAGTGCGAACGCGATGAAGCATCCCATGGTCGCGCGGCGGCGATCGAGGCCGAGCCGGTCGCAGACCGGCCCCGAAAGCAACAACCCCGCGAACGCCCCGGCACCGTAGCTGGCGACGATCACGCCCGACTGGGCGATGGACAGGGCGTGGCGCTCGACCAGGATCAGGTTCGCCCAGGTCATGAAGCCCCAGCTCGCGCAGGGGCCGGCCATGTTGGCGATCACGATGCAGCGGAAGGCCCGCGAATCCCACAATGGCTTCAGCGACGATGGCCGTTGCGCGGGTGCGGTCCGCGCCGCGGGCCCGTCACCGACGAATATGGCGAACAGCACGCCGGCCGCCAGCGTGATCCCCGCCACCAGCGTATAGTTGCCGCGCCAGCCAAGCAGCCCGATGCCGATCGGCGCGACCAGATTGACCAGGATGGTCGGCGTGGGCAGCGCGGTCATGAACAGGCTGATCGCACCCGCGCGGCGATCCGGCGCGAACCAGTTGACGATCAGCTTCATGCCGATCGCGAACACCGGCGCGGCGCCCATCCCGACGCCGAACTGCGCCACGAGGCCGTGCGGGAGCGACGTCGAGCGACCGAAGGCGAACATCGCGAGCCCGAGCCAGCACAGCGCGACGGTCAGCATCCGGCGCGGGCCGAACCAGTCGGCGGCGATGCTGCCGAACAGCAGCGCGACGAGATATCCGCTCTGGGTCGCCGTGACGAAGGCGCCGAGCGCGAGCACCGGCGACAGTCCGAGATCGCGGGCGGCGACCGGCGCCGTGATCGCCCATAGCGATCGGTCCGCCGCCGACAGGAGCAGCGCGAACCAGGCGATGGCCAGGATCGCCCATCGGTAGCGGGCCGGCGCCGCCGCCGGCTCCGTCATCCGATTTCTCCGATCAGGAACAGCGGGCCATACCCCTTCCCGGCGTGACGCAGCGCCGCCAGCGGCAGGCCATCCGCCTGCACGACGTTATCGGGATACAGCGATCCCAGCAGCGCGAGCGTCGCGATCCCGTCGCCCGGACAGGCGTGGATGCCCTCCCCGGCAGTGACCAGCGCGTCCGCCGCAATCAGCGCGGACGGATCGTGCCAGATGACGGGTCCGGCCCGGCCCTGGCCGGCGCTCGCGTCCGCAGCGGAAGCGAGCGCATGACGCGCGCCGCGGACGATGCGGCCCAGTTCGACGTTGACGTCGCATCCGCCGATCGTGGCGTGCAGGGCGAGTGTCGCGCCGCCCGCCGCCGCCGTGGCGACGATGTGCGTGCCCGTCGCGACGGCGGTGGGCGGGCGACGCTCGCCACCCGGTCCGACCGCACGGCGCGGAACGTCGAAATACCGCGGGTCGGCGTAGAGGAAGGCTACGGGTCCGTCGCCGGATTCGATCAGGGTCGCGGGGTGCCATGTCAGCAGCGCGGCCGAGCCGCGCGCGGCGATGGCGGCGGGCAGCGCGAGGCCATCCCGCGTCTGGAAACCATAAGCCGGTGCGGAAGGCGCGCCATTCTGTCCCGCCAGCGCAAGCGCCACGAGATCCTCGTGACGCGGCCTGCCCATCATCGCATCGGCCAGCAGCGCCTTCGCCCGTGGCTCGACCGCCCGGAGCCGCTCCGGCACGTCCGCCCCCGACGGCACCGGCACGTCCCGCCAGTTGACATACGGGATCAGCAGGTTGCGCAGTATCACCAGTCGGTGAAGCCATTCGTTATAGAGCTGCATCACACGCGCGCCGCCGCTTGCGCCCATCAACAGGCCGGCGGCGTCGGCGGTCCACACATGCCCTTCGCACGGGCTTCGGATATCCGCCCGCGACAGCGCCTCGTTCGACCAGCGCGACGGCTTCAGTGCGGCCTCCCGCGCCATGTCGGTCAATCCCCGGCCGACCGCGATCGCCTGTCGGGCGAGGTCGCCGCGCAGCCCCGGTTCGTGGACGATATGCGCCGCCGGAAAGGTTGCCTCCCGCCGGTCGATCGACAGGGCGTTCTCCAGCCCGGCCAGCAGGATCGCCGATGCCTGCGGATCCGAAAATTGCGACGCGACGGCACGGCGCAGGAACTCCAGCTCGTCGACGAGGCGCCCGACACTGCCGGTGCCGCGATCCTCGCCAGGTGGTGCCGAGTAAGACGGATCAGCGTCCGCCTCATTCCGGCGCAGGTCGGTGCCGATCCGGATCGCTCCGGATCCACGGGTCTGGAAATAAGGCCTGCCATCTGAAACGGCCGGTGCGCGTGCGATCATGGATCATTCCTGCCAGTGCCTGTCAGGCAACGCCCCCTGCACCGTACAAAGGATTGGGTCCATACTAACAAATTCAGTAGTTGCTTCCACGAACAGACGCATGTTCGCGCAGACCAGCAACCTCACCGACGATTTATAATCCATACCCTTTCACAGCGGCGCGCCAGACGCGAAACGCGCAGCGTTGGACTAGAATGACACTTCGGCACGCGCCGACAGCGTGTCGCCGGTGTCTCTTCCCGGCGCGACGCCGATGATGTTGTCGGTCCGCCAGTGCGACACGTCGGCCATCAGGCGGAAATAGTTGGTCAGGTGCCAGTTCAGACCGAGTGTCCATGTCGTGCCCGTGCCACCCGACGGCACGTCGCTGAAATCGACATGCTCGTACCGCCCGACGAGTTCCAGCGCTCCCCAGTTGCCACCGCTTCCCATCATCGGCTTCATCACCCTGGGCGCGATCATCGTACCGCTGCGCGTCTGATAGGGAACGGTTTCGCCGGTGATCCACCAACCGCCGCTGATCGACAACGCCTTGTACGTTGCCTCGTCGAACGTCGCGCCCGGCCCGCGCGCCAGCCGCCGCTGGCCATATTCGCCATACGCGTAGAGCGGCCCTCGAAAGAGGCCGAGTTCGGCGCCGAACGCCCTTGATCCGTCGACCCTGGTCAACGTCGCCGTGTCGACCCGAACGTTGCTGTTGATCGCGCCGGCGATCAGGGTGTTGACGGCCACGGTGGCGTTCCGCCCCGGCATAGCCTCGTCGTACAGCCAGCCGCCCAGATGCACGGCGCCGTTCCTCCACACGATCGGGTTCCAATGGGCGCGTGTCAGCAGGATGCGGTTATCGCTGTTCCCCGTGTCCGCATCGACACGGTCGCCATGGACCGCGATGCTGGCGTGCCAGTTCGGGCCGCTGGCCCGGCCCGCCAACCCCATGAGGAAAATGCCACCATTGGGCGCCACCGCCAGCGAATTCACGTTCAGCGTGATGAACGGATTGGACTGCGCGGCAGTGGCGACGTCGATTCCCCGGTCCGTCAGCAAACTTCCCGCACGCACGTCCGCTTCGATGTCGCCGAAGCGGCGACGATAGCCGACGAAGGTGTTGACCACCTCCGTCTGGTTGCGGCGGAAATCGGCCTCGAACTGATAGAAGAGATGGGAGCCGACGGTGCCTTGCGCGCCGAACCGGAACTGGCGGAGCGTCGAGGTGGTGATGTTGCGGCTGTCGGCATCCGAGCCATGGGTCGTCTGGACGTCCGCCAGGATGCGACCGCGTGGCTTGAACGAAAAGGCGCCGTCGCGACTGGTGAAGACCGGCGCGCCGCGCGACCAGTCGACCTTCAGATCGGCCGGCACGTCGGGCTGTCGCGCGGCCACCTCGGTCCCCGCACGGGGCGGTTCCGCCTCGACCGCCCGCGCGGCGGTGGCGACTGCCGGCCGCGGGGTACCGGATGGCGCATCGCCGGCCGGCGACGGCGCAGCGGGTCGCGGCTGTGAACGCTCCGCGACCTGCACCGCCTCGCCGCGTTGCGCGCGTGCGATCAGGGCGTCCGCCCGCGTGCGCGACAGCAGACCATTGCCGACCATCTCGTCGATCAACGCGAGCAACGTGCGGTAGACCGCCTCGGTCTCGCCGGCCTTTTCCCCCGACTGGGCACTTGCGACCTGCGGGAAGAGCAGCGCCGTCAGCGCCACCACGTTCAACACTGCCTTCATTTGCCTCTCCACCGCCGTCCTTTGGACGTGCGGGCTATGGTTCGATCGCAGCCAGCCGTTCCGCCCGATCGAGAAGTCGGCGCGCGCGAAGGCGAACCGGCTCGTCCACCATCGCGCCGTCCACGGCGGCCGCGCCGTCGCCGCTGCCCAGCACGCGCTCGGCCCAGGCGATTTCGTCACCCCCCGGCCGGAAGCCGGCCCTCGCCGGCGTCACCTGCCGCGGGTGGATGAGCAGCTTGCCGCCGAAGCCCAGCGCGCGGGCGTGACGCGCATCATCCTGCGTCGCCGCCGGGTCCGTGACATCGGTCGTCACGCCGTCGAGCGGCTGTGGCAGGTCCGCCAGCCGTGATGCGACCAGCACCTCCGCCCGCGCCGCGGCAAGCGCGGACCGCACATGATCGCAGCCGAGATCGGCGGCATAGTCGACGGATCCAAACGCGAGGCGGGCGACATGACCGCCCGACGCCATCCCCCGCACCTCCGCGATGCCCCGCACCGTTTCCACGAGCGCGATCACCGGCGCCACGGCCGCGACCCGCGCCAGCGCAGCGCCATGACCGGCCTTTGGCAGCATGATCGCGGCGATCGGCAGACGCGCGAGCGCGGCGAGATCGTCCTCATGCCACGGCGTCCCGGCGGCGTTGATCCGCACGATCACCGGCAGGTCGGTGAAGCCGGCATGCAGCGCGGCACGGGCGGCGTCCTTGCCGCCCGGCGGCACCGCATCCTCCAGGTCGAGGATCACCGCATCGGCGCCGCTGCGCGCCGCCTTCTCGAAGCGCTCAGGGCGATCGGCCGGGAC
This sequence comes from Sphingomonas taxi, assembly GCA_003243195.1. Classification (GTDB taxonomy): domain Bacteria; phylum Pseudomonadota; class Alphaproteobacteria; order Sphingomonadales; family Sphingomonadaceae; genus Sphingomonas; species Sphingomonas taxi_B. The sequence continues at coordinate 569,186 of QFQI01000001.1, forward strand.
GAACAACGGCGTGACGATATGGGCGATCCTGCTCATGCCCAATGCGCCTGCGCCTGCATCGCCACCGGCCCCTGCGGCCGCGCGGTCCACAATTCCATGGTGTCCCCGGTCAGCTTGCCGGCGTGGAGACACATCAGTTCATCCCCGAACAGCGTCGAAAGGCTGCGGAACGAGAAGCGGGAGGGCGGGCGGCCCGCACGCTTGCGGCTGGCCAGGTGCAACAGCAGGGTCGCCTGGAGCGGACCATGGACGACCAGGCCCGGATAGCCCTCCACCTGCGTGGCATAGGGATGATCGTAGTGAATGCGGTGGCCGTTGAACGTCAGCGCCGAGTAGCGGAACAGCAGCGGCGCGGTCGGCGCGAGCGACACGACCGCCGCTCCCAACGGCGCCGGCGCCGGAGGAGTCGCCGGTACCGCATTCTCCAGCGCGCGATAGACGATCGTCTGCCGGTCGCGCACCACGATGGCGTCGCCGCTTTCGATGCGATGGTCCACCGTGACGAAGCACAGCGTGCCGGACCGCCCCTGCTTCACCGCCACGTCGGCGATACGCGACACCCGCCGTACGGCATCGCCGACCCGCAAGTCGCCGTCGAACGCGATATCGCTTCCCGCCCACATCCGGCGTGGCAGCGGGACGGGCGGCAGGAACCCGCCGCGCGCGGGATGGCCGTCCTCCCCCAGCGCGGTCATCGGCGCCGCAGGCTGGCACAGGCAGAAGTGGATCAGCCGCGCCGCCGCCTGCCCGTCGCGCGGCGGATCCCCTGGCAGGCCGAGGGTGGCATGGAAGCGCTCCGCGAGCGCGGGGGTCAGGTCGTCGCTCGCGACCTCCTCCGCGCCGATCCATCCGGCGAGATGCGCGCTGTCGATCGGATCGCTCATTCGGAATCCTCCCCGGTCTGGCCGCCGAGCGCGGGCACGCCGCGATAGCGACGCGGTTCACCCATTACGCGCGGCGCGGGCGCGGGAACGGCGACCGGCCCGGCAGGGGTGTCGACGGTGATGCGTCGAAGGTGCGGATGCGCCGACAGGGCGGCCATGTCGTTGACCCCGGCGAAGGCGACGTCGGCGGCACTCAGCCGCTCGCGCGCCTCATCCTCACTCATGAAGGCGAAGGCCTCGGCGACCAGCGCGTCGGTATCCGCGCGATGTCGGACGCGCTGCACGTTGGTCGAAAATCGCGGGTCCACACCGTAGCTGGCGTCACCGAGGAAGATTTCGGCAAACTTCCGCCATTCGCGATCGGACTGGATCGACAGCAGCATCTGCCTGCCGTCGCGCGTCGTGAACACGCCATAGGGTGCGATCGAGGGATGCGCGAGGCCGATGCGCTGCGGCGGCCTGCCGCCTTCCTGATGGAGCAGCGGCACGGTGAGCCAGTCGGCCATGACGTCGAACATCGACACGCGGATATCCGCGCCATCCCCGCTGATACCGCGCGCGATCAGCGCCTCCAGGATCGCGGCATGCGCGGTGGCGCCGGTCGCGATGTCGACGATCGAGATGCCGACGCGGGCGGCCGCCTCCGGCCCGCCCGTCACCGACGACAGGCCCGACTCCGCCTGGATGAGCAGGTCGTACGCCTTGCGGTCGGCCATCGGCCCTTCCTCGCCATAGCCGCTGATCGAGCAGACGATCAGACGCGGATGGCTCTGCCGCAGCTTTTCCGGTGCGAAGCCCAGCCGTCCCAATGCGCCGGGCTTCAGATTCTGCACCAGCACATCGGCGCCGGCGATCAGGGTGGCCAGGCGCGCCTTGCCCGCCGCGCTGGCCAGGTCGAGGATCAGCGACTCCTTCCCGCGGTTGAGCCACACGAAATAGCTGCTCTGCCCGCCGGCCGCGACGTCATCATATCCGCGCGCGAAATCCCCTTCCGGCCGTTCCACCTTGATGACCCGCGCGCCGGCATCGGCGAGCCGGGAGGTGCAGAAGGGCGCCGCCACGGCCTGCTCGATGGCGACGACGGTGAGTCCGTCGAGCGGCAACCGCGCGCCCATCAGTAGGACCGCGGTAGGCCGAGGATATGCTCGGCGACATAGGAATAGATCAGGTTCGTGGAGATCGGCGCGACCTGGTACAGCCGCGTCTCGCGGAACTTGCGCTCCACGTCATATTCGTTGGCGAAACCGAAGCCGCCGTGGAACTGGATGCAGGCATTGGCCGCCTCCCACGACGCCTTGGCCGCGAGGTATTTGGCCATGTTCGCCTGTGCGCCGCACGGCTCGCCGGCGTCGTAGCGCCGGCACGCCTCGAACCGCATCAGGTTCGCCGCCTCCACCTCGATAAAGGCGTCGGCGATCGGGAACTGCACGCCCTGGTTCTGGCCGATCGGCCGACCGAACACGACCCGCTCCTTCACATAGGAGGACACGCGGTCGATGAACCAATAGCCGTCACCGATACACTCCGCCGCGATCAGCGCGCGCTCCGCGTTGAGGCCGGTCAGGATATATTTGAAGCCCTGCCCTTCCTCGCCGATCAGGTTTTCGGCCGGAATTTCGAGATTGTCGAAGAACAGCTCGTTGGTCTCGTGGTTGACCATGTTGGGGATCGGCTGAACCTTCATGCCGTTCGCCACCGCATCCTTCACGTCGACGATGAAGATCGACAGCCCTTCGGACTTCTTCTTCACCTCGGCAAGCGGGGTGGTGCGCGCGAGCAGGATCATCAGGTCCGAATGCTGGACGCGGCTGATCCAGACCTTCTGGCCATTGATGACATATTTGTCGCCTTGGCGGATCGCGGTGGTCTTGATCTTGGTGGTGTCGGTGCCGGTCGTCGGCTCGGTCACCCCCATCGACTGGAGACGCAGCTCGCCGGTCGCGATCCGGGGCAGGTACGTCCTGCGCTGCTTCTCCGACCCGTGCCGGACCAACGTGTTCATGTTGTACATCTGGCCATGGCAGGCGCCGGAATTGCCGCCTGCGCGGTTGATCTCCTCCATGATGACCGACGCCTCGGTGAGCCCCAGCCCCGATCCGCCATATTGCTCGGGGATCAATGCCGCCATCCAGCCCGCCTTGGTCAGCGCGTCGACGAACGCTTCGGGATAGGCGCGCTGCTCGTCGACCTTGCGATGATATTCGTCGGGGAACTCGGCGCAGAGCGCGCGCACCGCGTCGCGGATCTCGTCGAAGCCCTCTCCGGCTGTGGTCTGCATGTTCCTGTCCTCTTGTTCTCAGCGCATGACGAACGGGTTGGGCACGCCGTTCGCCAGGTTGATCCAGACGCATTTGGTCTGGAGATATTCGTCGATCGCCTGCTGCCCGCTCTCGCGCCCGATGCCCGACTTCCCGTACCCGCCGAACGGGGCCATGAAGCTGACCGCGCGATAGGTGTTGACCCACACCGTCCCGGCGCGCAGCCGGGCCGGCATGGTGATCGCGCGGGCGATGCTGGACGTCCACACGCCCGCGGCGAGGCCGTAGATGCTGTCGTTGGCGATCCGCACCGCATCGTCGTCGTCATCGAAGGGGATGATCGACAGGACGGGGCCGAACACCTCCTCGCGCGCGATGCGCATGTCGTTGTTCACGTCGGCGAAGATCGTCGGCTCCACGAACCAGCCATCGGCCAGCGCCGCATCGTCGGGCCGCTTGCCGCCGAGGACGCAGCGCGCGCCATCGGCCCGCGCGATGTCGATATAGGACAGCACCTTGTCGCGCTGCTGCGTCGTCGTGATCGGCCCGACCTGCGTGTCCGGCGCCATCGGGTCGCCCAGCTTCGCGGTGCGCGCGATCGCCACGATCTTCTCGACCACCGCGTCGTACACCGTCCGCTGCACCAGCACCCGCGACCCCGCGATACAGGTCTGGCCCGAGGCGGCGAAGATGCCCGAGATGGCGCCCTTCGCCGCGTCGTCCAGATCGGCATCGGCGAAGATGATGTTGGGGGATTTGCCCCCCAGCTCCAGCGTCACGTGCTTGATGTGCTTGGCCGCCTGCTGGTAGATATGCGCGCCCGTCGCGTCGCCGCCGGTGAAGGCGATCTTGGCGACCAGCGGATGCTCCACCAATGCCGGGCCGACCTCGGCGCCAAAGCCGGTGACGGTGTTGACCACCCCGGCCGGAAAGCCTGCCTCGGCGAACAGCTTCGCGAATGCCAGCGTGGAAGCGGAGGTATATTCGCTCGGCTTGATGACGATCGTGCACCCCGCCGCCAGCGCCGGCGCCAGTTTCCAGGCGAGCAGCAGGAGCGGCGAGTTCCACGGCGTGATCGCGACCACCACGCCCAGCGGTTCGCGCGTGGTGTAGCTGAACATCTGCGGCTTGTCGGTGGGCAGCACGCCGCCCTCGATCTTGTCCGCGAGGCCGCCGAAATAGTGGAACCATTCGGGGATGTAGCGCACCTGCCCCAGCATCTCGGCATAGAGCTTGCCGTTGTCGCGCACCTCCAGCGCGGCGAGCGTCTCCGCATTGCGTTCGATAAGGTCGGCAAGGCGGCGCAGCAGCTTGCCGCGCTGCGTCGCCGTCAGCGCCGGCCACGCGCCGTGGGTGAAGGCCGCGTGCGCCGCCTCGACCGCCGCATTCGCATCATCCGCGCCGCCATGCGGCAGTTCGGCCCACTCCCTGCCGTCGAACGGATTGACGCTGGCGAACCATCCGCCATCCCTCGCCGCGACCGCTTCGCCGCCGACGATATTGTGGAAGCGTTCCAGCGCCATGTCCTTCTCCTCAGATCGGCGCGTGGCCGAGCGCGGCGCGGAAGCGGTTCTTGATGTAGACGCCGTCACGCGGCGGCAGCACGCGCGGCGGGTTCTCGGCCTTGATCTTGATCGTCGCGAGCTTGCTGCCCGAACGGTCCGCGATCCTGCCGCGCAACTCCTCGACCCCCGCCATGTCGTCGATCCGCTTCGTCCAGGCGAAGCCGAGCTCCGCCGCCACGCGGTCGATCTCCACGCCGCGACCGGCATGGCTCTCCTGCAAGCCGGTCTCACCGAAATGCCCGTTGTCGAGCACCGCCAGCGTCAGGTTGGGCGGGCGGCGGATGCCGATCGTCGCCAGCGCGCCGAAGCCCATCATCAGCTCGCCGTCGCCGGTGACGACGACCACCGACCGGTCCGGCCGCGCCGTGGCGATGCCGAGGCCGACCATCGCGGCGCTGCCCATCGCGGCCCACAGATAGTAATTGCCGTCATGATCGCCGGCGGCCATCACATCGTAGCTGGCCGAACCCAGGCCGGTCACGACCAGCAGGTCGCCGCGATCCTTCAGCAGCGCCGCGACAGCCTTGCGCCGGTCGAGCGGGCCACCCAGCTGGTGGCCGGTCTTGCTTACTTGACCCACTTCTTCTCTCCGATCAGGCGCTGGCCGAGCAGCAGGGCGGTGGCGCTGTCGCCGTTGAAGGCCATGGTGGCGGCACCGTGCAGCAGCGGCGCGACATCCTCCGGCTTGTCGGCGCGCCACGTCATCACCCCCATCAACTGGAGCGCGGCCTCCGTCTTCTGCCCCATCGGGTTCTGCCAGGCGTTGAATTCGGCCCAGTCGCCGCGCATCGTCACCGCCATCAGCAGCGGGAAGCGGCTCATCGCCTGAAGCGCCAGCGTGTTGAGGCAGTTGCCGACGCCGCTGGACTGCATGAGCAGCGCGCCGCGCTCCCCGGCCAGCCAGGCACCGGCGAGATAGCCGATGCCCTCCTCCTCGGTGGTGAGGACGACGGAGTTGATGGAATTGTCGGCTTCCGCCATGCGGATCGCGGTCGAATGGCCCGCGTCGGGGACGTACACGATGTGCTTCACATCGTGATCCTTCAGGACGCGAAACACGTCCGCCTGCCAGTCGATTGCTTCGGCGACCGTACCGTCGTGCCTCTCCATGCCCAACTCCGTTGTGTGTTTGACGGACACCTACCCGAAGCCGTGGCATGCCGACGAATGCTTGTTCGGCCAATGAGCTATGCCGAGACTGTATCGCGCGCTACACTGCCGGGATGGAAATCTCGCAGATCAAGACCCTGATCCATGTCGCCGAGCTCGGCAGCATCAGCAAGGCGGCCGACCGGCTCGGCATCGCCCAGCCTGCGCTCAGCCGTCAGATCAGGATGCTGGAACAGGAACTGAAGGCGCCGCTGTTCATCCGGCACGGCCGGGGCATGATCCCGACCGAACTTGGCCGACAGATCCTCGTGCCGGCCGGGGAGATCCTCGGCAAACTGGATGACATGCGGCAACTCGCCGACGAGGGCCGCACGTCGTTCCTCGGCCGCGTGCGCTTCGGCATGACGCCGACGGTGGCCGAGATCATGACAGTGCCCCTGGCGCAGCGCGTGCGCGAGGCGCATCCCCGGCTGTCGCTGTGCTTCAGCTCGGCCTTTTCGGGGCACCTGCTCGACTGGCTCAAGCGGGAGGAACTCGACTGCTGCGTCGCCTATGATCCGGAGGCGACCGGCGCAGTCCGGACCCGCCCCATCCTTCTGGAAACGCTGCTGGCCGTGGGCAACGCCGACAGCGCGCTGCGCGACGACCGCCCCATGACCGTCGCCGAATTCTCGCAGGAGCGGCTGGTCCTGCCCAGCCCCCTGCACGGACTTCGACGCATCGCGGATCAATGCGCCGCGCGGGCGGGCGTCCAACTGGTGCCCGCGCTGGAAGCGGATTCGTTCGGCGCGATGATCGACCTCGTTAAGGCCGGCTATGGTTTGACCATCCTTCCGCTGGCGCCGATCTATCAGCGGATTCGGGCCGGGGAGCTCAGGACGGCGCCATTGATCCATCCGACCCCCAGCCGGCGGGTGGTCATGACCTACCCGGCGGACCGCCCGATCAGCCCGGCGACACGCTTCACCGGGGAAGCCTTCACGGCGATCGCGGCCCAGCTTGTCGAGCAGAACATCTGGGCCGGGCAGATCATCCCGGAAAGCTGATGGCCCGCCGTGCCATATAATTCGAGCATAGCTGTTACCTCCGAAGCGCTCTGGCCCCTTCCGCTGTCCGGCATAGGCTGACACCTACCCCGCAATGCTCTCGTCAGAAGAGCGTCAGACGAGAGGATCCGTCATGCATGCCAGTTCCGTTCGAACGTACGATCATCGAAGTGCCGGCGACGCCGATCCGATGTCGCGGACGCACGATCTGGACACGAAGGGCAGGATCAAGGCCATTCTGGCGGCCTGCACGGGCAACATGGTCGAGTGGTTCGACTTCTTCGTCTATGCCTATACCGCCATCTACTTCGCGGCGGTGTTCTTCCCCTCGGACAGTCAGACGGCACAGCTTCTCTCGACCGCGGCGGTGTTCGCGGTCGGGTTCCTGATGCGGCCGTTGGGCGGATGGTTCTTCGGTCGATTGGCCGACACGCGCGGCCGCAAACTCGCGATGACGGCATCGGTGTCGCTGATGTGCATCGGGTCGCTCCTGATCGCGATCCTGCCGGGCTATGCGCAGATCGGCGTGCTCGCCCCCGCCCTCCTTCTCTTCGCCAGGCTTTTGCAGGGTCTGTCGGTGGGGGCGGAATACGGCACGGGCGCCACATATCTCAGCGAGGTCGCCACCAAGGGCCGGCGGGGTTTCTATGGTTCGCTGCAATATATGACGATCGTCGCCGGGCAGCTCCTGGCGCTTCTCACGATCGTCTGCCTTCAGCAACTGCTCAGCACCGACGACCTGAACGCATGGGGGTGGCGGATCCCCTTCTTCATGGGCGCGGCGGGGGCCGTCACGGTCTTCTACCTTCGGCGCAACATGATCGAGACCACCACCAACAGCAGCAGGACACAGCGCGACGCCGGCTCCTTGCGCGCCATGTTCCGGCACAGGCGCGCCGTGGCGCTGGTGCTGTTCTTCACGATCGGCGGGTCGCTCTATTTCTACACCTTCACCACCTACATGCAGAAGTTCCTGGTGCTGTCCGGCGGATTCACTCCCGCCCGCGCCAGCCTCGTCATGACCAGCGCGCTGGTGTGCTTCATGATCATGCAACCGCTCTTTGGCATGCTGAGCGACCGACTCGGCATCCGGACGCATATGCGGCTTTTCACCGGCCTCGCGACGCTGCTGGTCGCGCCGATTCTCTACGGGATACAATCGACCGGCGGAAACGCCCTTTATGCCTTCCTGTTGGTGGCGGGCGGGCTGGCGATCGCCGCCTTCTACACCCCCATCGCCGGGCTGGTGAAAGCCGACATGTTCCCCACCGAAATCCGCGCGCTCGGCGTAGGCTTCCCCTATGCGGTCGGCAATGCGCTGTTCGGCGGCACTGCCGAATATGTGGCGCTGCGCCTGCGCGATGGCGGCATCGAGACCGTCTATTTCTATTACGTCGCCGTGGTGTGCGCGACCGCCTTCATCGCCGCACTGGTCATGCCGAACCTGCGCGCGCACGGATATCTGGACGGTGACGGATCCATGGAGCGCCGCCCGGCAAAGTGACGCCGGAGCGGCCGATTGCCTGTCGGGCATGGCCGCTCCTCCCTTCCCCCTCACGCTGCGCCGGGCGGCGATGCGGGGATAGCCGGCCTTTGCCGACGGACATGACAGGCCGGGCGGTCGCCCACTCCGGAACTCGGGACGCCGGCAGCCTTCGACGCGCCGGCTCCTTGTCCGAACGGGTTATCCGAACAGCGCCTTGTCCGGGTTGGTAAGCAGCCACCCGGACAGGAATCGCTTATATTCGCTCAGCAATTGCAGCGCGCCGTCGACCTGCCGCTTGTCGCCGCAGAACATCATCTCGATCGCGAGGCCGCGCATGGCGGCGCGGTTCAGCCGAACCATCCGTGCGATCGCCTCGCGATCCTTCACGCCGATGACCTGGGCGATTTCCCACACCCCCTCGAACTGCGCGTTCTCGAAGTCATTGACGACGGCGATCAACGCTTCGCTCAATTGCGGATCGCTGCGCGCGCTGCAGATGATCTCGATCAGCGCCAGCCCGAGAGGCTGCATCATGGCCTCCCATGTCGCCTCCGTGATGGCCATGTAGAGGTCGATCCCCGGCGGCAGTCCCGCCAGGCGGCGGCGGACCCAGGCGTTCTGGCCCTCCGACGCATGTTGCGCCACGGCGACGAACAGGTCGATGCGGGTCGGGAAATGGTGCAGCGCCGCCCCCCGGCTCACATCCGCTTCCTCGATCACCAGTTGCATGGTCGTGGCCGTGAAACCGACGCGTCGCAGCACCGTCACCGCGGCATCCAGCAACGTGCTTCGGGTCTGGCGAGCGCGTCGCTCGCGCGGTTTGACCGGGGCAGTTCGACTCGAACCATCGTCCATGATCGGCATTTCTCTCTGTGCCTGTCCTCCCGCATCAGGAGAAGCGTTTTCGTAACAGTCATCATCGACGCTTTACACCGCGATTTGCAGCGATAAATGCCGCATCGTCGCAACAATAGCTGTTTTTGGCGGTCACTGTTGACTGTGAGAGCAATCGCGATAATACCGGCTCCAGATGGACGTTAGCGCTATCAATATAGGGAGGATGTATGATCGCGAATCTTCGCGCCCGCGTGTCGGCTACGGCAATCGCGACGGCGACCCTGACGATCCTGTCGGCGCCGCCGGCAAGTGCCCGGCCAGCCAGCGGCAATGCCGCCGCCGCATCGCCGGCGTCGCAGGATGTTCCTCCCTCGGCGCCGGCCGATGACGCGGGCGCGGTAAATGACGTGGTGGTGACGGGATCCAGGATCGCGTCGAACGGCAACAATGCGCCGACCCCGCTGACGACGGTGTCGACGGATCTTCTTCAGGCGACCACGCCGACCAACCTGCCCGATGCGCTCAACAAGCTTCCTGCATTCGCCGGATCGCGCAGTCCCCGTACGACCGGCGGGGCGACGATCAGTTGGCCGGGCAACTTCCTCAACCTGCGCAACCTGATGCCCAATCGCGTGCTGATCCTGCTCGACGGTCGCCGCGTGCCCGCGACGGACGCGAACGGCCAGGTCAATGTCGAAATCCTGCCACAGTCGCTCGTCCGCCAGGTCGACGTCGTCACCGGCGGCGCTTCGGCGGTCTATGGCTCCGACGCCGTGGCGGGCGTGGTGAATTTCGTGCTGGACAAGAAGTTCACGGGCATCCTCGCATCCGGTCAGGCCGGCATCTCCGAATATGGCGATGCGAAGAGCTGGCGGGCGGAGATCACCGCCGGCACCGGCTTCGCCGGCGGGCGGGGACATGTCGAGGCGAGCTACGAACATTTCAATTCGGACGGCGTCACCTCGATGTTGAGCCGGCCCGGCGGCAAGGACGCCTATCAGGAGGCCGGCAATGGCAGCGCGGCGAACCCGTACCGGCGCGTGGCGGACGTTCGCAATACCAGCCTGACGCCCGGTGGCTATATCGCGTCCGGCCCGCTGGCGAACATGACGTTCGGGTCCAACGGGACGCTGACGCGCTTTACGCACGGCCAGTCGCTGGGCGGATCGCTGGAGATCGGCGGCGACGGCGGCTGGTCCGGCCTTGGCGCGTCGCTGTTCCCGGGAGTGGACAACAATCCGTGGCTGACCGCCAGCCTCAAGACCGACCGCTTCTTCGGCCGTGCCGATTTCGACGTGACCGACACGATCAACCTGTTCGTGCAGGGGAATTACTCGCGGTCCGAAAACTACAACATCTCGAACACCAAGAGCGTCAGCGCGACGTTCGCGATCGACAACGCCTATCTTCCGCAAACCGCCCGCGATCTGCTGGCGGCGGGTGGCGCGAGCAGTTTCACCATGTCGCGGGGTCTGTTCGCGCAGACGGGCGACGTGTCGCAGGGCATCACCCAGAATTACATGGTGACCGTCGGCGCCAGTGGCCGCCTGTTCGATCGCGGTCCGGCATTCGAACTCTATTACACCCATGGGCGCAGCCAGTTCCGGTCGCGGTCACCCGGCACGACGAACAACGAACGGCTGTTCGCTGCGCTGGACGCGGTGGTCGGGCCGAATGGAACGGTGGTCTGCCGGTCCTCGCTCAATGCGCTCGGCGCCAGCCGCTTTCCCGGGTGCCAGCCGTTCAACGCGTTTGGTCCGTCCTCGGAAAGCGCCTCCGCGTTCGACTACGTGACCGAGACGATGCAGTTCGACCAGATCAATGTGCTCGACAATGTCGGCGCGACGCTGTCGGGATCGGTTCTCGACGGCTGGGCAGGGCCGATACGCGCGGCGGCAAGCGTCGAGTATCGCAATGTCTCGCTGCAGGTCGACAGCGCCTTCAGCCCGACCGCGCGAGTCGATTGCAGCGGGCTGAACCCGGTGACCTGCTCGCCGTCCCGCGTCCTGTATTCCAGCGCGGTCGCCGCGCTGCCGCGCGTGTCGGAAGGGGTCATCGAAACCGCGGTGGAAGCGGAGTTGCCCCTGTTGCGCGATCTGCCGCTGGTCCGTTCGCTCGACCTGAACGCGGCGGCGCGCTTCACGCGGTATGACATCAGCGGCGGCGTCACGACCTGGAAGGTCGGCGCCGTGTGGCAGGTGTTCGACGATCTCCGGATCCGCGCGACCCGGTCGCGCGACATCCGCGCGCCCAACCTCAACGACCTGTATGCCCCCACGAACCAGAATTTCACCGCGTTCACCGACCTGCTGACGCAGACGACCGCGAACACGCTGACGGTCAGTCGCGGCAATCCCGCCCTGACCCCGGAGAAGGCCGATACGCTGACCGTCGGGGCGGTCTACACCCCGTCATGGGCACGCGGGCTGAGCATGTCGGTCGATTATTACGACATCCGGATAAACGACGTCATCACCACGGTCAGCGGCGGCAGCGCGCCCGCGCAGCGGATCTGCATCGCCTCCGGCGGCACCTCATCCTATTGCTCGCTTGTCGAGCGGCCGTTCCCGATCACCAACACCTCGCCCGACAATTTTCCGACCGCGATCATCAGCTCGGGCCTGAACACGGGCTATGTGACGACGCACGGGATCGATGCGGAGCTGGGCTACAGCACCAGCGCCCCCGGCCTGTTCGCCGGCAGCCCCGGCAAACTCGGCTTCCGCGTGCTGTATTCGTATCAGCCCGTGTACCGATCGTTCACCGGGATCCCCGGCGCGCCGATCCTCAATGCCGCCGGCGCGCAAGGGTTCTTCTTCGGCATCTTCTCGTTCCCCGCGCATCGCGCCACCGCCTTCACGACCTATGACACCGGCCCCTTGTCGACCAACCTTCAGGCACGGTTCGGCAGCGCCACGCGCAACAACGCCGACCCATCGTTGATCTACCGCGAGGGTAACATCCCCGCGTACGTCTATCTCGATCTTGGCGTGCGCTACCGGCTGGGCAAGGGCGCGAACGCCGGCGACCGGAACGGCGCCGAGCTTTTCGTCTCGATCCAGAACCTGCTCGATCGCAAACCCTCGATCTGGACCGGAACGTTCGGCGCGCCGGGCTACAGTTACCCGGCGCCGCGCGACCAGGACGCGATCGGCCGCTATTTCACGGGAGGGGTGCGTGTCCGTTTCTGACCGGCGAGCGCGCCGCACGGCCGCCACCGCCCTGTTGGCGCTGCTGCTGGCGGTGCCGGCCGCCGTCATGTCGCAGGTGCCGGCGCCGCTGTCGGCCGATGCCGCGCGTCAGGACATGATGGCGCGGCTGGGGATCAAGCGCCTGTCACCCGGCGTCAGCCCGGACCCGCGTTCCCCCGACGCGGCGAATTATGATGAGGCGCGCGCCGATCCGTGGCCGGACTGGCCGGACCCGTTGACGACCGATGCCGGCCGCCCCGTCACCAGCGCGGGGCAATGGTGGAAGGTCCGCCGGCCGGAAATCGCCCGCGCCTATGAACGCGAGGTCTATGGCCGGGTGCCGGACGACGTGCCGACCGTCGACTGGAAGGTGACGGTCACCGAACGCGAACTGGTGGGCTTCACCCCGGTGACGGCACGGCGCGTGATCGGCCATGTCGACAATAGCGCCGCGCCCGGGATCGCGGTCGACATCCGCATGGTCGTCGTGGTGCCGGCCAATGCGAAGGGGCCGGTGCCGCTGCTCGTCATGTATGGCCGCGACGACTTCCCCGCCCCGTCCCCGCCGTCGCGTACCGAACATGAACGGATCGACGCCGCGCTGAAGACGCTTCTGGCGCGGCAGGATCCGTCGCTGCGCGCGGTGTTCGAGGCGCACCCGGCCTTCATGCTGCATCCACAGCCGCCGTTCCGGTTGCCGCAGCGCGACGCGCATGGCGATTATTCCCGCCCGGAACAGATCATCGCGGCCGGCTGGGGCTATGCCATGCTCGACACCGACACCATCCAGCCGGATGACGCCGGTGCGCTGCAACAAGGGATCATCGGCCTGACCAATCGTGGCCGTGCACGGTCGCCGGAGCAATGGGGGGCGCTGCGCGCATGGGCATGGGGCGCCAGCCGGGCGTTCGACTTCCTCAGCCGCGATCCGGCGATCGACCCGGCGCGGATCGGGATCGAGGGCGTCTCGCGCTATGGCAAGGCCGCGCTCGTCGCCATGGCGTTCGATCAGCGGTTCGCCATCGGCCTGATCGCATCGTCGGGAAAAGGCGGAACGACACCGCTGCGCCGAAATTTCGGCGAGAGCGTCACCAGCCTGACCTATGGCGCGCCGCACTGGATGGCGGGCAATTTCCTGCGCTACGGCGCCGCCGCCGGGCGCGACATCCGCACGCCCGGCGATCTTCCGGTCGACTCCCACGAGCTGATCGCGCTGTGCGCACCGCGCCCGCTGTTCATCAGCTTCGGCGTACCGGAGGCGGGCGACGATCGCTGGCTGGATCACCGCGGCAGCCTGATGGCGGCGGTGGCGGCGGGCCGGGTCTATCGCCTGCTGGGCAAGCAGGACCTGGGGCTTGGCGACGATTATCGGCGCGTGTCGCTGCCGCCGGTGAACACCGGGCTGCTGGACGGCGCCCTGGCGTGGCGACAGCATGACGGCGGGCATACCGACACGCCGAACATCACCCATTTCCTGCGCTGGGCCGACGAACGGCTCAGGATGCGGCCCTAGGCGTGGCGCCGACGGATCGCCGGACCAGACCTGCGCGGCTGCCAGCGTGATCCGCATGGCCGCCGCAGACCGATCACGCTGGTCGCTTGGCGGCCGGTCGACCCGCGCCACCCGGCGGGGAGGATAGCGCCGCTTCCGGATGCCGGTCCCGCGCGGCCATGCTAACGGTACGGCATGACGGCGAGCGACGAGATCGAGGCGTTACGGGAGGCACTCCGCGCGGGCCGCTGTCGCCGGGTGCTGAAGGACGCCGAACGGCTGCTCGCCGGCGCGCCCGACAGCGTCGATCTTCTCGAAATCGCCGCGCTGGCGGCGGAGGGCGGCGGTGATCCCGCACGGGCGGAACGTCACCTGCGGCAACTGGTCGGCGTTGCGCCGGAGGCACGGTGGGCACGCGACGATCTGGCGCATCTGCTGCTGCGGCACGGGCGGGCGGAAGCGGCGGAAGACGTGGCGCGCGCCGCGCTGGTGCATGCTCCCGACGATCCGGCGGCACATGCCTTTCTCGGTCAACGGCTGGTGCAGCGCGAATGCCTGCACGAAGGCGCGTGGCATCTGCGCGCCGCGCGACGGCTCCTGTCGTCCGAGGAGAAGGTCGCGCTTGCTCCCGCGCTCGGCCGCGCGATGCTGCGGATCGGACGGCTCGATGACGCGGCGGCGCTTGCGGCCGAAGCGCCGGCGTCGCTGGAGGCCGCCAGGCTCGCGACCGAGGTGGCCGAGCAGCGCGGCGACGCCGTCGCCGCCGAGGCGGCGTTCGCGCACGTACAGCGGATGGCGGCGACGAGCGGGCGCGACGTGACGCTCCTGGCCGCGCGGGTGCTCGCGATCGGCGCGCGGTGGCGCGAGGCGCTGGCGCTGCTCGACCGCTTGCCCGACGACGCGGGTGGTGCAGCGCTGCTGCTGCGCGGCCGGCTGCGCGACCGCGCCGGGCGATATGCGGAGGCGTGGCGTGATTTCGTCGCCGGCAAGGCGCGGCTCGCGCGGGCCTACGATCGCGCCGCGACCGACGCGCATCTCGCGGCGCAGCGCCGGTGGCCGACCGGGCTGCCCGTCGCCGCCCGGCGACCGGACGTGGCGCAACCGATCTTCATCATGGGCATGCCGCGGTCGGGGACGACCCTGATCGAGCAGATCCTGTGCGCGCATCCTGATATTCGGGCGGGGGGCGAGTTGCCGTTCGTCGCCGAGCTGCGCACCTTCGCAACCACGCTGCTGGGCGCGGATGCCCCGCTGGCGGACAGAATCGCGCGGCTGCGGGTCGCCGACCGCCACCACCTGCCCGCGGTGTTCCGGGACTTCTATCTCGCGCGCGCGGCGGTCCATGGACTGACGAAGGGCGTGCGCTTCTTCACCGACAAGATGCCGCTCAACGAGGTCGACGCGCCGCTGATCCGCCTCGCCTTTCCGGACGCGCCGCTGATCCTGATGCGGCGCCATCCGCTCGACGTGCTGGTGTCGATGATGGCGCATGACATGACGCACGGTGCGCATTGCGCCTATAGCATCGCCGATGCCGCGCATCACCTTGCCGCGGTGTCCGCGCTCGTCGCGCACTATCGCGAGCACCTGTTGATCGCGCCGCTGACCGTCCGCTACGAGGATCTGGTCGCCGATCCCGCCCGGCACCGCGCGCGCGTGATGGCCGCGATCGGGCTTGCCGAACATCCCGCGCAGGGCGAGTTCCACCGTCAGGCGCGTCATGCCCCGACCCCGAGCCACGCGCAGGTCCGCGAACCCGTGCACGGCGGATCGGTCGCGCGATGGCGACATCATGCCGGCGAACTGGCGCCGGTCGTGCCGGTCGTCGCCGCGGCGATCCGGCGCGACGGTTACACGATGTGACGCGGCCGCGTCATACGCGCAGATACCAGCCGCGCCGGTCCATATAGGCGATCGGATACCACACGATCGCGACGAACAGCGCGACCGGCGCCAGCGCGGCGACCTGCGTCCCGACGAGCGGGGCCAGCCATTTGAACGGCAACTGGATCGCGTCGCCGGTCAGGATGATCGAGGCGACCTCGTGCAGCACATAAGCGGCGATCGCATTGCGCCCGAAGCTGCCGAACAGGTCGCCCTTGCGCGCCGGGCGATCGGCGCGGTCGAACCACCAGTGGAACATCCCGAGCAGCACGATGGTCAGTCCGGTGGACAGCAACACAAAGCTGCTGGTCCACAGGTTCTTGGCGATCGGGAAGACCACGCCCCACACCAGCCCGGCCGCCACGCCTGCCAACCCGGCAAGGAACAGCGTCTTCGCGGTGCGCAACACCGGCAGCCCGCGCCGGATGTAATCGCCCGCCAGCGTGCCGAGCAACGCCTGCGCCACCGCCGGCACGGTGCCGAGCAGCCCTTCCGGATCGTAGCCGGACGGCCCCTTCACATAGCGCCATTCGCCGAACACCAGCCGGTCGACCCATGAAACGAAATTCTGCCCCGGCACCCACAGGTCGGTCGGTGCGCCACCGGGCACCGGCAGCAGGCACAGCAGCCAATAGCCGACCAGCAACGCCCCGGCGGCGATCGCGCGGGCGCGCATACCCATGCGCGGGTACAGCAGCGCGCAGATCGCGAAGACGATCCCGATCCGCTGCAACACGCCCGGCAGCCGCACGCCATATTTGTGGAAGTCGGCCAGGAAGAACATGTGGCCCAGCAGCAGGCCGATCAGGATCATCCGCGCCGCGCGCGCCAGCACGCGCCGGGTCGCCGCCGCGCTGCCCGCCCCCGCCCCTGCCCCGTCTCGCGCCGATACCGCAATCGACACGCCCACCATCGTCAGGAACGCGGGGAACACCGTGTCGGCGAGCGTGAAGCCCGCCCAGTCGGCATGGAGCAACGTCGCGAACACCGGCTTGTCGAGCGACTGCACCCCGGCGGTCGCGTTGACGGTGATCATCCCCGCCACCGTCACCCCGCGCAGCAGGTCGAGCGAGCGCAGCCTCCGCCCGGCACGGTCATGCGGATCGCGCGGGCCGGTCGCCACCGGGCCTGGCGGTGCGGCGCGCGACTCCACGGCTGCGGTCATCTCTCGCTCCCCTTCATGCCGCGATCAATAGGTCACCCGCAGGCCGAGGTAAAAGGTCCGTCCATTGTCGTAATAGGAGCGTGGGATCGCGCAGTCGCCGACGAAGTAATAGAGTTTGGCATTGGCGATGTTCTGCGCATCGGCGCTGAGCGCGAGATGCGACGTGACATGCACCAGCAGCGACCCGTCGAGCTGGCCAAAGCCATCCTGCCACATCGGCGTCGCGCGATCGATCCCGGACCGGAACTTGGAGCGATAGCTGTACGCGAGCCGCGTGCTGACCAGATCGTCCTCGAAATAGCCGGTCAGGTTCCACGTATGCTTGGAATTGCCATCGATGTCGCGGCCCAGCCGGTCGTCGGCGGCAACCGCGCCGGCATCCCGCTTCGCGTCGGAATAGGTGTAATTGGCGATCACGCCGAACCCGCCCCAGATCGGCTGCTGCCAGTTCACCTCGGCGCCCTTGTTGACGCCACCGCCGCCGTTCACCGGCTCCTCGACGAGGAAATACGCGCCGGTGGGATGCAATATCGTGCGATAGAAGCGCCGGCTGGTCGTGGTCGTGATGTAGTTGCTGATGTCGAGCGCGAAGATCCCGATCGAGAACAATGACTGCGGCGCGTAATAGAATTCGGCCGCGAGGTTGAACTGCCAGGCGCGGAACGGATCGAGCCGGGGATTGCCGCCCGCGCTGCCCGACAGGCTCAGGTCGTCGAGCGAGAAGGCGCCGGCGAGCTGCGCATAGCCCGGCCGCGACATCACCTTCGCCACCGCGCCGCGCAACAGCAGCTTGTCGGTGGCATTGTAGGTCAGGTTGGCGCTGGGCAGCACGTCCCAATAGGCGCGGCCGTCGCGCACCTCCCCGAACTCGCCGAACTTGTTGACGATCGTCGGCGCGACGTTCGGCGAATATTGCAGCGTGTCGATGTCGGTGCGCACCGAACGCAGGCCGATGTTGCCGCGCCAGTCGCGGTCGTTGCCGACCCGCGCCATCGCGTAGAATGCCGTATCGTCCTCCTTCACGGAGAAGCTGGACGGCGGATAGAAGGCTTCGCTGGTGCCGCCCCGCGTGGCGAGCGCCGCCTCGACCTTTCCGAGATCCGCGAGCGAGTAGCGCGACGGCACGCCGATCCGGCGGTTGAAGTTGCCCGGCGTCGTCGCCCCGGCGAAGACGTCGGCTAGGCCGATCTGATCGGTACCCGACGCGCCGAAGTCGGGATCGACCGCAGGCGTATCGTTGCCCGCCCACAGGATGCCGGTCGCGTCCACCGCGCGCTTGTGGCTGGTGAAGCGCCCGCCGGTCTTGATCGCGCGCAGCCAGCCGGAATCGGGGAATTCCTGCTCCAGATCGAGCTGGGTGTAGAATTCCTTGTCGGGCGAGACCGTCGATCCGCCCCATGTGCCGCTGAAGTAATTCTGGAGATAGGCCGCAGATGTCGGGTCGCCCGGCAGCCCCGGATAGGTGAGGACCGCGCCCTTCCCCTGTATCGCGTAGCTCATGCCGGTCTGCCAGTAGCTTTCCCAGGCTCGCTCCTTCGTGGTCTCGCCACGCCCCTCGGTATAGCCGATGTTGGCGTGGACGGTCATGCCGTCGGCGGGGCGCCATTTCGCCTCCAGCGTGCCGTTCCACGTCGAGGAGAAGGCGGTGCGGAAGATGTCGTCCTGCACGCGCCCGAACGCCGGCGCGCCCCCCGCCCCGGTCGCGCCCCACTCGGCCGACGTGAGATACGTCACGCCGCCATAGTCCTTGGTCGTATATTGTCCCAGCGCATAGCCCGGGGTTCCCGGCGTCGAATTCTCGGCGACCAGCTTGCTGACCCAGGCCATGCTGTTCACGTTGACGTTGTTGGCGCTCATCCGGGTGTAGAGGCCGGTCGCGATCAGCTCCAGCCGGTCGCTCGGCTTGAACTGCACGGAAAACGTACCGCCCTTGCGGATCCGCTCCTGCGTGAAATAGGCGTCGCCGATCAGCACCGGATAGGCGACGTCGACGCCGCTGTCGTTGAAATTCTCCTGGGTCGAGTAACCGAGGAACTCCTGGCCGTCGCGGCGGAAGGCGCGCGCCTCGTAGAAGCCGGCCACCAGCACGCCCAGCGTCCCGGCCTTGTTCTTCCAGCTCGTCACCGCCGACACCTGCGGCTTCCACTTGTCGGACAGGTCGTTGTACGCACCCTGGGCGGTCAGGTTGAACGTGCCCGACGGCAGGTCGAGCGGCAGGCGGCTGTGCACGTTGATCGTGCCGCCGATCCCGCCTTCGGGGATATCGGCCTGCGCGCTCTTGTAGACCTCCAGGCTGCCGACGATCTCGGAGGGGAACATGCTGAAGTTGAAGCTGCGCCCGCCGTTCGCCTGATCGAGCACGAACCAGTCGCCGGTCGCGAGGCTGTGCCCGTCGAGCAGCGTCAGGTTGAGCTCGGGATCGGTGCCGCGGATCGACACCGACTGGTTCTCGCCGAACCCGCCGCCCGCCGACGATCCGGTGACGACGTTGACGCCGGTCAGGCGACCGAGCGAATCCGCGACGTTCTTGTCGGGAAACTTGCCGATATCCTGCGCGGTGATGACTTCGGACACCATGTCCGACTGCCGCTTCTGGTTGAGCGAAGCTTCGATCGAGGCGCGGATGCCGGTGACGATGATGTCGTCGCCCGTGTCGCCAATTCCGCTGCGCACCTGTCCCGATACGGGGGCGTTCCGCGACTGTTCCGGTACGGTCTGAGGCGGCGCCTCCTGCGCCAGCGCCGGCACCGCAACTGCGAGCGCCAGAACGCTCACCGACGACAACACGCCCTTCACGATCATGACTGCCCCCATTTCAATTGTTTTATTTTGGTATTCACCCGCGACCCGCGACCATCACGGGTCACGAGCGCCAATTGATGATGGACAACAAAAAAACATCCATTCCGGGAAATTTGCAAGCCCAAACGTTACCCGATTGTGTCCCTTTGTGTCGAAGGTGTGGCTTTGGTATTGTTGCGGCCCGGGCATCGTGACACGATCGCGGCGATCCGATGCCGAGGCGACCAACGGCAGATGGCGGAAGGAAACGGGGATGTCGTTGATCTCACTGCTGATGTCCTCCGCCATGACGGTCGGAACCACGGCGACCGCCGCGCCCGCCGATCTCGATCGCCTCGCCGCAGGGCTCGGCTATCGCGTCACGGTGGTCGACAACCGGCCGTCCGTTTGCCCGCCGCTGCCGGTCGACCCGGCCGCGCCGCCGCCCTCCGCGCCCGTGCCGCCGCGCAGATGCGTGCTGCTCGACATCGATCTCGACACCCCCGCCAACGTCACCCCACCCCCCGGACTGGAATTGCGCACCAGCCTGATCGGCAACGTGCTCCTGATCGACAGCCCCGAATTCACCAGCCGGGCGGTGAACGGCGACGTGACGGTCTTCGCGCTCAAGCCGGGCCGGTCGCTGGCGGCGGGGCAGCATTATCGTATCCGGCTGACCGCGAGCGTGCCGTTCTTCTCGCGGGCGCTCGTGCTGCCGAATGCCGCGCTCGCCGCGCCCGGCGCCGCGCCGGTGGTGATCGCCGCGACCCGGCCGGGCACCGATCCCGACACCGGGCTGGAGACGGTGCCGCATGTCGCGCCGATGACCGACGAGCCGCGGCTGGCGACCGCCGCCGCCGCCGATCGCAACGTCTGGCTGACCCCGCAGCGCGCGTTCGCCCGCTATGCCGCCCGGGGCACGGCATCCACCCCCGACATCGTCATCCTCCCCGCCCCCGCGCAGGCCATGCGTCCGGGCGGCGCGATGCTGGACGTGTCGCGCGGCGTGCGCGTCACGCTGCGCGGCGGCGCGCGGGGCAGAATCGCGCCCGCGCTCGCCGCGCTGGCGCAGGCCGGGATCGGAAGGGGTGTCGTCCCGCTCGCGATCACCATCGGCGACGCCGGGCTTCCCGCCGAGGGTTACCGCCTCGATGTCGCCGCGACCGGCATCCGCATCGTCGCCCGCGACGCGGCAGGCGCGGCCTATGCATTGCGGTCGCTGGCGCAGCAGGCCGCGCACGAACGCTTGCGGATGAAGCCGCTGGCCATCGTCGACGCGCCGCGCTTCGGCTATCGCGGGCTGCACCTCGACGTGGCGCGCAATTTCCACGGTCGCGCCGAAATCCTGCGCCTGATCGAACAGATGGCGGCGCTCAAGCTCAACACGCTTCACCTGCATCTGGGTGACGACGAGGGGTGGCGGATGGCGATTCCGGCACTGCCCGAGCTGACGCAGGTCGGCGCATACCGTTGCCTGGAGCTGTCCGACGACAGCTGCCTGCAACCGCAACTCGGCGCCGATCCGGCGCACGATGCCCCGACCAACGGCTACCTGACCGGCGAGGACTATATCGCCATCCTCGCCGCGGCAGCGGCGCGGCAGATCACGGTCGTGCCGTCGTTCGACATGCCCGGCCATTCGCGCGCCGCGATCAAGGCGATGGAAGCACGATACCGGCGGCTGGCGGCGGCCGGGCGGCGCGCCGATGCCGAACGCTACCGCCTGGTAGAGCCCGCCGACACGACGCGATACCGCAGCATCCAGAATTACGACGACAACACGCTGAACGTCTGCATCCCGCAGACCTATCGCTTCATCGACACCGTCATCACGGAGATGGCGCGGCTGCACGCGAAGGCCGGGGTGCCGCTGCGGCTCTACCATATCGGTGCCGACGAGACCGCGGGCGCGTGGCGCGACTCGCCGGCCTGCCGCGCCGAGGCGATGCGCACGAACACACCAGTCGCGCATCTCGGCGCGCGCTTCGTCGAGCGGGTCGCCACGATGCTGGCCGCGCGCGGCATCCGCGCCGGGGCGTGGAGCGACGGGCTGACCCACGCCGATCCCGCCGCGCTCCCGGCGCAGACGCAATCCTATGTCTGGGGCGGACTGTTCGACCGCGGCGTCGCGGAGGCGCATGGCCATGCCAATCGCGGGTGGCCGGTGATCCTGTCGATGCCCGACGTCACCTATCTGGACATGCCGCAGGCGGTGTCGCCAGATGAGCCGGGCGCGACCTGGGCGACGCGCGAGATCGACCTGTTCCGCCTTTATGCGTTCATGCCCGGCAATCTGCCCGCCAATGCCGCGACGATGACCGACATCCTCAACCGCCCGGGCACGATCGAGGACAGGACGCCGCTCGACGCCGGTCGGCATGTCGCCGGCATCCAGGGGCAATTGTGGAGCGAGATGATCCGCCGCGATTCGCAGGTGGAATATATGCTGTTCCCGCGGCTCTTCGCGCTCGCCGAGCGCGGCTGGTCACGCGCCGGCTGGGAGCCGGACTATACGCCGGGCGCAAGCTACAGCTATGGCGACGCGCGGGTCGATACCGCCGCGATGCTCGCGGGCTGGCGCGACTTTGCGGCGCGGGTCGCCGAGCGCCTGCCCGCGCTCGACCGCGACGGCATCACCTATCGCCTGACGCCGCCGGGCGCGCGGATCGTCGCCGGGCGGCTGGAGGCGATGGGCGAACTGCCGGGCACCCGCATCGACTATCGTCCCGCGGGCGGCGCATGGACGCGCTATACGGGGCCGGTTCCGACCAGTGGCGCGACCGAACTGCGGACCGCCACGGCGGACGGTCGTCGCGTCAGCCGCACCATCACGGTGCTGCCCGACCGCGCGGCGTGGCAGTGACGCGATGCGCGACCCGGTGGCATCTCGGGTCGCCGCATGGCCGAGCGACGTCGCATGTCGTGCGGCCTCCCGGATCATGCGCCTGCCGCGACGCTGGACCTGCGCCTTCCACCCGGATCAGCCGGCAGCCACGCAGTCCCGGCCACTGGCCTTGGCGGAATACAGCATCTGGTCGGCCCGCTCGAACGTTTCCCCCCAACCGGCATCTCCGCTCGCCATGCGCGCCAGTCCCACGCTGATCGTGCATCGGGTGTCGCTGCGCGCGACGATGCGCAGCCGTTCGGCGATCTTCGCCCCGCGATGGGGATCGTGGTTGACGGGCACCAGCGCGGCGAATTCGTCACCACCGAGCCGGATGAGGTGACCGTCATCGGGAAGCACCGTGCTGGCCTTTGATGCAAGGGATTGCAGCATCTCATCCCCCGCCGCATGCCCGTGCTGATCGTTGACCTGCTTGAAGTTGTCGATGTCGAACAGAATGACGTCGAACGGTCGAACGGCTTCCTTTCCGATGTGCTCGAGGCCGGCACGGTTCCATGCGCCGGTCAGCGGATCGCGCAGCGCCATCTCGCGCAGGTCGGCCTCCGCCCGCTCACCCGGCATCGACAGCAGCGCGATGTTCAGGACTCCCAGCAACACCTGGTCGCTGAGCAGCGGGATCAGCGACAGCCAGTCGCGCTGCTCCAGTCCGGCGAGGTCGAGGCCGACCGACACGATATAGGCCGGAACATACGCCATCTGGATGACGCCGACGATCCGGCGACTACGCGGCGCCCGCGACCCGGCGGTACGCAGGAAAATGGCGCCGACGATGAAGGTGGACACCCCCAGCACGATCGAATTGGCTATCCGCGCCGCGGGCACTCCGCCGGGCTGCACCGCGAAGATCAGATAGGCGAGACCGGAAAGAACCGGCAACGCGACAACCAGCCAGTTGCGCGCGTCCCGGCCTTCGAAATGGCGAAGCGCCGCGAGAATGAAGCTGTTGTAGGCGCCGACGCCGACACACAGCAACGTCGACAGGATCAACCCGCGCCCCGGCATGCTGAACCCCGCCAGCGTGGCGGCGTAGCCGAGCGCGGCACCTCCACACAGCAGATAGAACCTGCCCCGCTCGCGCAGCATCCACAGCGTCAGGAACAGCACCCCGAACGACAGACTCGACAGCATGGTGCACAGATGGACGGTGGCTGAGTCGAGGGTAGGCATCTGATCGGATCCGGACAGGCGATCAGCGATGATAGCGCGGATTGATGTAAATATCCTGAGGGGTGTCCGGTTTCTCATCCAGCCTGCGGGTGGGGCTCAGGCGTTCATCGCGCGGCGCTCCCGGCCGCGGCAGGGGCATAGGGGCCGGCGGTCGAGCGCCTTCGCGATGCCCTCCGCACGATCATCCATCCGGGTGGTCCGGGACGGTCATGGCTCAACTGTCCGCCTTCGGCAGCAGTCCGGCCTGGCGCATGAAGGTCAGATTGTCCTCCAGGTGCCAGTTGTCGGTGATGCGACCGTCGCGGACCGCGAGGATATCGGTGGCGATGAAGTCGACCGACTGGCCCCTGCCCTTCCGGCCCTGAAAGGTGCCGGTGAAATGGCCGGTGAAGCGAAGGTGGCTCACGACGCGATCGCCGACCACCAGACGCTGTACCACCACGACGCGCAGGTCGGGCACCGCACCGAGAAACGCCGTCGCGGCGACCATCGGGCCTCTCGGTCCCTGCGGCCGGCCGGGCGGCAGCGTGTGGTCGGTGAAGCCCGGCGCGAGTGCCTGATCGAGCAGCGCCCGGCTGGCGTTGTTCCAGAAGCCATAAAAGACATCGACCGGCTTGAGCAGGGCGGCGGCCGCGGCGGGCGGCAGGCTGCGATCGACGATCAGTTCCTGCGGCCTGGCGATGGCGATGGCGGCCCGGTCGTCAACCGGCGCGGCGTTGGCGGGCGTCGCGGCGAACAGCAACAAAGCGGGTACGAAGACGCGCATGGAATCTCTCCTCAGGCGGCGATCGTGCCACCGCCGTCCACGGTGACGATGGATCCGGTGACATAGGGGTTGGTGGCGACGAACAGGATGGCCTGCGCGATGTCCCCCGGCTGACCGATGCGCCCGGCGGGCAGGCGGGCGGCGGCCCTGGCGAACATCGCCTGCCGATCGGCCATTGTCATCCGGGCGTAGAGCGGTGTGTCGACAAGGCCGGGCGACACCGTGTTGACCCGTACCGGCATGCGCTCCAGCGCCAGTCCGCGCGCCAGCGCCTCCAGCGCGGCGTTGATCGCCCCCTGCAGCACCGACGTGGCGCTGGGACGCCGTGACAGGAATCCCGAAACGAGGGTGATCGAGCCGCCGTCGTTGACGCGTGCCGCTTTGACGACGCGGTAGGCGCCAAAGAACTTGCTGTCCATCGCCGCCCGCGCGTCGGCAAGGGGGAGTTCGCTGACCGGTCCCGTCTTCGTCTGCGCCGCGGCGACAACGATGTGGTCGAACGGGGCGGCATCATCGAAATAGGCATCGACCGACCTGTCGTCGGTGACGTCGAGCGTGTTGCGGTCGGGCCGCTCGACATGGGCGCCGGCCGCCACGAAGGCGTCAGCGGTGGCACGTCCGATACCGCCGGACGCCCCCACGACCAGCACGCGCGCGCTGGCAAGATTCATGGTCATGTCGTGTCTCCTCAGGCGCCGGGGCCGGGCAGGCCGGTAACGGTCGGCGCGCCACGCCGGATCACCGGCGTCATGCCCCTGGTCCGGATCGCATAGGCGGCGATCTCATCCTTGCGCGCGAACCACACGCCGGGCTTCGAGCGCGCATAGGCGAGGAAGCGGTCGAGCACGCGCACCCGTCCGGCGTGGCCGGAGATGCGGTCGTGCAGGCTGACCACCATCATCCGCCGGCGGTGTGCGCCTTCCTCGTAGAGCTGGTCGAACTCGTCGCGAAGTGCCTGCTCGTAAGCGGCCGGGTTCCAGCCCTCGAATGGAAACGACACGATGTCGTTCATGTGGAAGGTATAGGGCACCGTCACGAAGTCGCCCTTGGCCAGCGGCACGATGAAGGGTTCGTCGCGGCTCGGCTCGTCGATATGGTAATGGAAGCCGAGGCCCTGGAGGATGTCGAGCGTGCGGGGCGAGTTGCGCATCCAATAGGCGTTCCAGCCGACCGGGCGCTGACCCGTCACCTCCTCGATCGCGGCGACGCCATCGGCGATGAAGCGGCGCTCGTCCGCCTCGGACAGCTCGTAGCTCTCCTCCCAGGTGCGGCCATGCGCGGCGGCTTCGTGACCGCGCCTCACGATCTCGCGGGCGATGTCGGGCGCCCGGCGCACCGCCTCCCCGATCATGAACGACGATAGCTTCACCTGATGCCTGTCGAACAGGTCGAGGATACGCGGGATGCCCTCGTTCGGGCCATAAGCAAAGAACGCGTTCGTCGGCAGGTCGGGCAGCCCGCCCCGGATCGGATCGGGAATCACCCCGCCCGCGCCCGAGATCGGCTGGCCGCCGCCCTCGAACATCAGGCTGAAGCTGACGGCGAGGCGCGCACCCCCTGGCCAGAAGGGTTGCTGGGGCATGGAACGGAACTCCTTGGCTGTTGCCACGCTCGCCAGCGCCGCGCTTCCGGCGAGGAAGGCGCGGCGGGCGAGGCCGCGATCGGTCAGCGTGCTGGTCACATTTGCCAAGATGGTCTTTGCCACCGGGATGATAATGCGGGAGATCGTCAAAACACTATCAACCGGGGCGAAAGATGCTGGACGATCTCAACGAACTGCGCACGTTCCGCGAAGTGCTCGTGCAAGTCTCGCTCACCGGCGCGGCGCAGGCGCTCGGGGTCAGTCTCGCGGTGATCAGCAAGCGCCTGGCCGCGCTGGAGAAGCGAACCGGCGTCCGGCTGGTCAACCGCACCACGCGCAGCCTGTCGCCCACGGACGAGGGCGAACGGCTGCTGGTCGAGGTGGAGCGCGCGCTGGAGGCGATCGCACAGGGAGAGGAATTGCTGGCGACCGGTCGCGGCGAGCCGGTCGGCACGCTGCGCGTATCGGCGCCGGTGTCGTTCGGTCGTCGCCATGTAGCGCCGGTGCTGGGTCTGCTGGCGCAGCGTCATCCGCAACTCGCGATCTCGCTGTCGCTCGACGATCGACTGGTCGATGTCGTCGGCGGCAGGGTCGATGTGGCGATCCGTATCGGCGGGCTGGCGGATGCGAGCGCGACGATGCTGAAACTCGCCGACAATCATCGCGTGCTGGTGGCCGCTCCCGCCTATCTCGACCGATACGGGCGCCCCGCGGCGCCCGCGGATCTCTCCGGCCACGCATTGCTGCGCTATGGCGACGGGATCGCGCCGTGGACTCTGTCACGCCCGGATGGCGCGTCCGCGACGGTCGGCGCGGCACCGCGCCTGCGCGTCGACAATGGCGATGCGCTGCACGACTGGTGCCTCGGTGGCCACGGCATCATGCTGAAGTCGGTTGTCGACCTGCGCGACGACCTCGCCGCCGGATTGCTGGAACGGGTGTTGCCGGACTGGAGTGACGGCGCCGCGCCGGTCGTGGCCCTCTATGCCAGCCGCCATCACCAGCCTCGCAAGGTGCGTGTGTTCCTCGACGCGATCGCCGCCGCCATGCGTGGCACGGGCTCTGCATAGGATCGTGGAGCCGGCCGCGCGCGTCCGGACCGAACCTGCCCACAAGGCCGGCTGGCTGGGATCGAGAGCGGTGCTTCCCGGGGCCGTGCTCCCGAGGCATCGCGGTTGCCGGCACATCCGGTCGGCAGCCTCCGCTCCGACTATCGCTCGTCGCTCAGGTTGCGCCCGCGCCTTTGCGCCAGACCAGCGAACACTTCGCGGATCTGGTTCGATATCTCGGCAGGTTTGTGCGCCTGCAACGTCGAGCCGGACCAGAGCGCGAGCAGGATGCGCGCGATATGGTCGCTCGGCATGTCGGCGCGCAATCCGGCGCCGTGCAGCAGGTGTTCGGTCACCCGGGTGAAGGCGGCTTCATACGCCCGCCGCACGGGGTCGAAACGGCTGCGGAATGCCGCATCCCGTCTGGCGTGGAGATGCAGTTCGATGACCAGGATCGACCGTTCCGGCTGCGACGACAGGGTGTCGAGGCTGGTGGTGATGGCATCCAGCCTGTCATCCAGCGTCGCGACCGGCGAGGCGGCGATGATCGTTTCGAACGACCGGACGAGCGCCCCCATATGTTCTTCCACCAGCGTGAACAGGATGTCGTCCTTGCTGCCGAAATAGGAATAGAAGGCGCCCTGCGAAAAGCCCGCCCGTTCGCAGATGCCGCGGATCGACGCGCGCGCCACACCACCCTCCACGATCAGTTCGACCGCCGCTTCGAGCAGGCGCGCCCGCGAATCCGCGCGCATTTCCGTCCGGGTCCGCCGCGGCGCGCGCGGCCTTGCGGTAGGTGTCTCAACGTTGGGCATGGGTCCGAAGATGTGGCGTGCGCCGTGGCTTGGCAACGGCATTCCCGCATTCCCGCATTCCCGCATTCCCGCATTCCCGCATTCGCGCATTCGCGCGTGGAACTGATATATCGCATGATATGTTTATGCAGCCATGAACCACGGGGAGTGGCGGACGTGACGGCGCGATCACCGATCAGATATCATCCCGATCTGGAGGCATTGCAGCCTGACGAGGCGGCACTGACCAGCGAGATCGTCGGACATATGGCCGCGACGCAGGCGGCCAACGCCGAGCGGCATCGCCACGCGCATCGCGACGCCCATGCCAAGAGCCACGCGGTCATCAAGGGGTGCATGACGGTGCATGGCGGCCTGCCGGCCGAATATGCGCAGGGGATCTTTGCCGTTCCCCGCGACTATCCGGTGGTCGCGCGGCTGTCGTCGGCGCCCGGCGACATTCACAGCGATGCGGTGCCGGCCCCGCGCGGCTTCGCGATCAAGGTGATCGGCGTGGAAGGCGAGCGGCTGTCCCCCGAACTGGGCGGGGCCAATCAGGATTTCCTGATGGTCAATTTCCCGACCCTGGCGTTCGGGACCATCGCGAAATACAAGACGCTGCTGGGTCTCCTGGAACGCAACGCGGACGCCCCCGAGGCGGTGCAGCGACTGGTGGCCGCGACCGCGCGCGGGGTGAAGAGCGCGGTGGAGACGCTGGGCGGAACCCCGAACGCGACGCTCGAGGGCCTCGCGCGCGACCATGCCCATATGCTGGGCGAGACGTTCCACAGCCAGGCGGCGATCCGCTTCGGCGATCATGTCGCCAAATTGTCGCTGGCCCCGCTGGGCGCGGTCGCGGCGCTGAGCGGCCGGCCGGTCGAGCCCGGCTTTTCCACGATGCGCGATGCCGTCGTGGCGCATTTCGCGCGAGAGGGCGCGAGCTATGAACTGCGCGCGCAACTCTGCGTCGACGCCGGGGCGATGCCGGTCGAGGATGCCGCCGTCCTGTGGGATCCCGCGCTGTCGCCCCACCGGGCGATCGCAACGCTGAGCTTCCCGCCTCAGGCCGCCTATTCGCCGGCGCGTCAGGTGCATGGCGACGACCACCTTGCCTTCAATCCATGGAACGGCGTGGCGGCGCACCGGCCACTGGGCGGGATCATGCGCATCCGCAAGGCGGCCTATGAATCCTCGGCGGAACAGCGCCACCGGCTGAACGCGCTGCCGCGTCGCGAACCGATGGCGCTCGACGACATTCCCGATTGACCCGATCGCGCAAAGGAGATCGTTCGATGACCGATACCAAAGACCCGCGCCTCGACGACGAGCGCCGGCTGGCCGAGTTCCGCCGCGTCGCCGCCGAAATCGCCGCCGACGCGCCGACCCTGGCCAAGATCGCGATCAACGGGCTGATCCGCGACCACAACCCCCTGTTCAAGGGCTCCGCCAAATCGGCGGGGCGCGCCGGCCGCCAGTCCGGCAATGTGTCGGAACTGACCGCGATCGCGACGCTGAAGCCCGGCGGGGCGGACCGGCTGCGCCGCATCTTCGACCTGAACGGCGGCAATTTCGACGGCGCGCAGAAGGTGTCGACGCTGCACGACATGCGCTTCGTCTTCTTCGACGATGACACGCGGATCCTGTTTGCCACCACCTATGACGGCGACTGGGACACATACATCAACGATTTCGCCACCAAGATCCCGGACCTGATGGACCTGCTGTTCGCCAATATCGAAGGCTGGCCGGGGATCGCCGCGCCCGAGGTGAAGGATTTCATCGCCGGCCTTCAGATCGACGCGGCGGGCTGGTTCGTTGCCAATCCGCAGGTGACGGTGGTCGACGTGCGCCGCCTGCAACGGATGGAACAGGCGCTGGACGCGTTTCTGGACGCCATGGCCGACAACGGCGATGCCGATCCGGCGACGCGCGCGGCGCTCAGGACGCTGTCGGAACAGGTGTCGGTGCCGCACGGGGTGGATTACTGATGGGTATCCTCCAGCACCTGAAGGACAGGTTCCGTCCCGATCGCGTGACGCTGCAACTGGATGAGATCCAGGCGCTGATCCTGCGCGCACGCCCCGAGCCCTATGTCGGCCTCCATGCCATGCTGCGCGTCGACGAGGCCGAAGGCGGTCGCGACCTGCTGCGGCGGCTCGCCCCGCACATCCCGGCCGCGGCGGACTGGACGGAGGATCTGACGGCATGGACCGGCGTCGCGATCAGCCATGCGGGGCTCAAGGCGCTGGGCGTGCCCGACAACTCGCTCGCCAGCTTCCCGCTGCCCTTTCGTCAGGGCATGGCAGCGCGCGCCGAACAGTTGCGCGACATCGGCGAGAATGCGCCCGACCAGTGGGAAGAGGCGTATCGCGGCGGCCAGTGCCACATCGCGCTGACGATCTATGCGGTCGATGACGAGCGGCTGGACGAAGCGGTGCGGCTGGCGATGGCGGAACTGGACGCATCGCATGGCGTCACGCTGATCGGCACGCACGGCTTCGGCGCGGATGAGGAGGCCAAGAATCCGTTCGGCTTCCGCGACTCGATCTCGCAGCCGACGGTGGCGGGGGCAGGCGTCGATCCGCAGCCCGGGCAGGAGCGCGCGATCGCGCCGGGCGAGTTCATCCTCGGGGAAGACAGCGAGACGGGTGCGCCCCTTGCCATGCCGCAGCCCGACGCGCTCGGGCGCAACGGCTCCTACGTCGTGCTGCGCAAATACGACAGCCGCGTGGGCGCATTCAACGACTTCGTCCGCACCCATGCGCAGGACGAGGCGGCACAGGATCTGCTGGCCGCGAAGATGTTCGGGCGCTGGCGATCGGGAGCACCGTTGTCGCTGTCGCCGGCCCGCGACGACGAGGCACTGGGCGCCGATCCCGATCGTCGCAACGACTTCGACTTCACGGACGACCATGCCGGGCTGGTGTGTCCGCACGGCGCGCACATGCGGCGGATGAATCCGCGCGGCGACCGGCTGACGATCCTGACCGACGAGCACATCCATCGCATCATCCGCCGCTCGTCGACCTTTGGCCCGAAATGGTCGCGCGACGTGACGGCGGCGGACGATGGCGACGACGATCGCGGCATCTTCTTCATCTTCATCTCGGCGCGGGCCTATGACACCATCGAGTTCCTGCAACAGGAATGGATCAACCGCGGCAATTTCATGGATCTTGGGGAGGAACGCGATCCGATCGTCGGCCTGCATGACGAGCCCGGGCGCTTCACCATTCCCGCCGATCCGGCACGGCGGCGCGTCGACGGCGTGACCACGTTCAATCGACTGCGCGGGGGCGAATATATGTTCATGCCGTCACTCACCGCGCTGCGCTGGATCGCCGCCGGGGCATGGGAGTGACAGGGCCGGCGGTGCGGACACCGCCCGGCGCGTGTCCGCACCGGACATCGCCAGCTACTTGATCGGTGGACACGTTGCCAGAGTCAGGACTCGAGGCTTGCCGTTGTTCTTGGGAAAGAAAGGCCGCAAGCGCTCGACCGGCTCGTCCACGAGCCGGTGCAGGGCACACCTTCCAGTCTCCTCGCAGAGCCTGAATCAGATCGCGAGCCTCACATCACCGGATCCCGACCCCAGGCGGTCTCGTCGTCGCTGGCCAAGTGCTTCACGAACTGGCGCCGGACAAGCCGGCTCTCCAGAATCCGCCCCGCGACGTACAGCAAGGCGAAGATCCCCGCGAAGATGTATGCCGCGGTCGGCTTTGGCTGCTTGTCGTCGTCGCCACCCGCGTCCTTCTTCTTCGGTTCGGGGGCCGGTGCACCCAGCGCCTTGTCGATCCGGTTCTGCGGTAGCTGGATCTGCTTCTTTTCCGCCTCCCCGCTTGACGGCTTCGCCCAAGGTGCGACCAGCACGGTCGCCTGTGCGAAAGCCAGAAAGAGCAGCGGCGCGAGGAAGCAGAACAGCAGCGCGCGACTGACCAGCCGGTAGCGCAGCACGGGCTCGCCCGAGGCGGTCGTCGCCTCGATGACGCCGCGATCGAAGACCGCCAGCGGATCCTGCGCGGCGGGATCGGTCTTGCTGAAGGTCAGCGTTGCACCCTGCTGGCGCACGGTGGTGCCAGTGTGGCGGAAAAGCGGGGCCAGGCGGTCGAAGGCGTCGTCCGCCGATCGTGCGGCACCCAACGGCACCTCGCCCTCGACATGCCAGATCGCTTCGTACCAGCGCGGTGCGCCAGGTCGGCTCGATGTCCCCGCGCCCTGGACGGCCATCGCGGTCATTCCGCCGGCACCACGGCAGCAGACGCGCGCCCGAAGCGCCCGCGCATCGTCGTCCATGCCTCGGTGAAGGGATAGGTCATCTGCTCGCGGATCGACATCCGGCGTCCGCCCTCCATGCCCAGCAGTTCCGCCTCGCCATCGACGCAGGTGCCGAAGATACGGTCGATGATGATGTACGTGCCGGAATAGTTGCTGCGGCTCGCCTCGAAGTCCAGCGAGTGGTGCACGCTATGATGCTCGGTGGTGTTGAAGAGGAAGCGCCACCAGCGCGGTGTGTTGAAGCGCACGTTGATATGCTGGTACGTCCCGACCGCGAGCCCGATCGCGCCGGCCAGCAAGGCGGCGCGCGGCAGGAAGTCAAAGAAACCGCCGATCCCCAGCCCGATCAGGAACAGCTCCACCGGATTGCCGACCGCGCCCTTGTTGATGTTGAGCTGGGTAATATAATGGTGGACCGAATGGGTGAGCCACAGCGGATACCAATTGTGCATGCCACGGTGCATCCAATATTGGCCGAAGTCGAAGATGAACGAGATCAGGAAC
Source organism: Sphingomonas taxi (assembly GCA_003243195.1). GTDB lineage: Bacteria > Pseudomonadota > Alphaproteobacteria > Sphingomonadales > Sphingomonadaceae > Sphingomonas > Sphingomonas taxi_B. The sequence continues at coordinate 601,927 of QFQI01000001.1, forward strand.
GCCTGCACCAGCAACGGCGCGCCGACGAACCAGGCCAGCTTGTCCCATGTCAGCGCGTGCTGGACCGCGCCGATGATCGCCTCGTCACCGATGAAGACCTCGACGAGCCGCAGTACCGTATAGCCCAGCCCGACGTAGAACAGGTCGGTCGTGAACTCCTTCCACGTCAGCTTCCAACTGTCATGACGGGGAAAGAAATATTCCATCACCAGCAGCAGCACCTTGAAGCCGACGCCGATCCAAACCGCGGTCGATGCCTTGGCGATCGAGTTCGGCGCGTAATACCAGAAGGCGATGAGCCCGAAGAGCACCGCCGGCTGAAAGCAGGTGAAGAACAGTTGCTTGAACCGCCCGCCCTCGACCCGCGGGACGTTTTCCCATCCGATCGTCACCGGCGACTGCGCCCCGATGATCCTCTTACCGACGCGAACTCCATCCATGTGCTGCCCCCTGCTCCGGCTGCGGCTATGTCACGAAGATTCCGGCCCGATCAGTATTACGCTATCCGCGTTCGACATATGGGAGCCATAGATGCCGCCTATGCGGCGAGCCATGTCAGCGCAGCGTCACCGCATGACGTGCGAGATGCGCTGCCTCGCGCCGCCACCAAGCGGCCGCGACATCGGTGCACGGCGTTTCGTTGCCGAACGTCATGTCAGGAACGAAGGCGTCGACGACGAAGCGGAGCGTCCGTTCCGCCTGCGCCAGCGTGACGGCTCCATCCGGCTCCAGCGCGAACGTGCCGGGGATTAACGGCGCATCGTATCGCGCGGCCTGCGTGCTCCACGTGACGCGCTCGCCATGCAGCGCGACCGATACCTCATAGTCCTCCATGCCGGCGGCCGCGTGCGTCGGGCGCGCCACCGCCAGAGCGCCATGCGCGCCCGCCAGGATCAGCCCACCCTCGCGCGCCTCGCTCGATCCGCTCGCCGCGTCCGTCACCGCCGTCAGGCGCAGTCCCAGCAGCGGCCCCTGCGTCGCTTGCTGGCGCCAATCCTCGACATAGGCGCCCGACGGCGCGATCTCGATCACGCTGTTGCCGATCGGGAGCAACCGCGCCGCCTCCGGCCACTGGTCGTGCGGCTGGTAGCTGGAGGAGATCTGCCACGCCATCTCGCCCGCGTCCGGATCCCACATCGTATCGCCGATCCAGCCCTGCCGCTGGTCGACGGGGGTCGCGGCGCCGTCGGGCAGGCGCAAGTCGATCGTGAACGTGCGCGACTGGAACCAGAACACGCGCGTCGTCAGGTCAGTCAGCCCGTTGCAGAAGGTGATCGAGTGCCGCCGGAACGCGCCCAGCAGGTGCGACGGAAACGCAGGGTCGGCGATGCGCGGCGGCAGCGTCGCCAGCAACGCCGCCAGGGTCACGCCTGAACCCCGAACGAGTCGAGCGGCAGCGCGTTCGCCAGCGTCAGTTCGCCGCGTGCCTGTCGTGCCTTGAGATAGGCGAAGGTCTGCGCGGTCTGGTGGAACAGATGCTCGCCACAACGCAGCGGGGCGTAGCGACGCGCACCGTGCGGTGGCACGAGCGGCGCCACGACATGGTCGTAATCGCAGGTGAAGAACAGCGGGAAGGAATAGCGCTCCTCCGCCACCTTCTTCACCCGATGCGTGGTCGCCAACCAGCGCCCGTTGGACATCAGCTCCATCATGTCGCCGATGTTCATCACCATCGCGCCATCGACGAGCGGCACGTCGATCCATGCGCCGGCGCGGTCCAGCACCTGCAATCCGGCGGCGGTCGCGAACAGCAAGGTGAAGCATTCATAATCGGTGTGCGCACCGATTCCGGGCCGGTCCTCCGCCGCGGGCGCCAGGGGGTAATGGATCAGGCGCAACTGGTTGGGCGGGTGGCGCAGGTGACCGGCGAAATGATCCTCGTCGAGACCGAGCGCGAGCGCGAAGGCGCCGAACAGTTGCCGGCCCACCGCGCTCAGGTGGCGGTAATAGGCCAGCACGTCGTCGCGAAAGCCGGGCAGGTCCGGCCACAGGTTCGGGCCGAGCAGCGGGCGGCGGCCGTCCGCGGCGAGATAGTCGTTGTTGACGTCGTACGTCTCCTTCAGGTCGCGCGTGCCGCCGCCGAACACCTCCTCGCCGGCGGGCACATAGCCGCTGTGATTGGACGAACGGCCGATGTAGCACGCCATCTTTGCCGCCATGTCCTGCGCGAAATATCGCCGCGCGGTTGCGAGCAGGCGCTCGCCCGGTGCCTGCTCGAGCTGCGCGCCGCGGATGTAGAGGAAGCCCGAGCGGCGACAGGCGTCGTCGAGCGCGTGCGCCACCGCGATGCGGTCAACCTGTCGCGCGCTCGCCAGTCCCGAGATGTCGATGATGGGGAGCGGAAGGGTGTCCATCACCCACGTCTCGCCCACCGCCAGATCATAGCGAAAGATCGTGATTATTTATGGTTTGCATCAATCCCATCTATGGGCCGATAATCGGCGACCGTGACGCGACCGAAGGAAGGTGATCGCACCATGGACGAACGGACGGTGCCGACCGACCAGAAGTTTGCCAGTCGCGTCGACTGGAACCTGATGCGCACCTTCGTCGAGATCGTCCGCGCCGGCGGGATCGGCGCCGCCGCGCGTCAGCTCAACAAGCAGCAACCCAGCATCAGCGCCGCGCTCAAGCGGCTGGAGGAGCACGTCGGCACCACGCTGCTCCGCCGCGGCGCGACCGGGGTGGAGATGACCGCCGCGGGCAAGGCGATGATGGCGCTGTGCGAGGACATGCTGGAATCGGCGCGCATGATGCCGCACCAGATCGCGCAGGCGACGCGGCGAGTCGAAGGGATCGTGCGCATCCAGATGGTGTCCGCGATCATCTCGCCCGAACTGGACGAGGCGCTCGCCAGCTTCCATCGCCGCAACCCGGACATCCATATCGAGATCCGCGTGTCGCCGTGGCGCCAGGTTCTCGATGCGCTGGAGCGCGGCGACGTGGAGATCGGTGTCGGCTATGATGGCGGCGATCGCGGCAGCCTGATCTACGAGCCGCTCTTCGTCGAGCGCCAGCAACTGTATTGCGGGCGCAGCCACCCGCTGTTCGGCTATCGCGTCGGACGCCTCAACGAGTTGAAGGACGAGGGATTCGTCCTGACCGGCGACGACGAGATCGAGACGATCACCCAGTTGCGGCGTCGCTATCGGCTGGGCACGCGCGTCAACGGCGTGGCGGAGGACGTCAACGAGGCGCGCCGGCTGATCGTCAACGGCATCGGCATCGGCTTCCTGCCGACCCTGGCCGCGGCAGAGGCGGTCGCGGCGGGCAAATTGTGGCCGATCCTGCTGACCGAGTTCGAGCCATCCTACGACATCTTCCTGCTGGCGCGCGAACAGCCGGCGCGCGACACGGCGACCCAGTTGTTCATCGACGAGGTATACCGCCGGATCCGCGCGCAACGTCATCCATGACGGTGCGTCGCGGGCATAAGCCGTATCTATGCCATCCATAGAAATTTAGCGCCTGCCGCGATGAGCGCCGGGTGGATCACCTTTCCCCCATGACGACGGAGGACCAGGTGCGCCACAATCCACGACCCGCGTTCATCGCCACCCTCACCCGCCTGGCCGGGCGCGTCGGGCTCATGCTGCTGAACGGCCTCGCCGTCCGCGCCGGCGCGGTCGGAGGGCTGCCCGATCTGCGCGCGCGCGCCGTTCCGCCGGTGGCGCGGGGGCGATGATGACCCACAAGCCGATCGACTACCTGCCGCCGGCCTTCGTCGCGGCCGTCTGCACCTTCTGGGCGTTCGCGCCGCAGGCCTGGGCCGAAAGCCCGTGGACGATCGTGATCGCCGCCACCGCGGTGCCGCTGCTGGTGCAGGCGATCGAGGCGGTCGCGGAGCGGCACGAGGGCTGGCGGATGAACCGCCGCGAGTTCCTGACCGACTTGGGCTATGTGATCTTCAACACCGCGGTCATCGGCTGGCTGACGACGCATCTGGCGGAGGATCCGCTGCGCGCGGCCAAGGCGTCGCTCGGCATCACCACGCAGTGGGCGATGCATCTGCCGTTCCTGGCGCAGGTGGCGCTCGTTATCGTGGTGATCGAGTTCGGCCAGTATTGGATGCATCGCGCGATGCACAACACGGCGCTGTGGTACACGCACGCGCCGCACCATCATCTGACGCAGTTGAACGCGATGAAGGGCGCGGTCGGCAATCCGATCGAACTGTTCCTCATCAGCCTCAGCATCGTGGCCCTGTTCGACCTGTCGACCGCGGCGGTGCTGTGCGGTGTCAACGTGCTGATCGTGACCTCGGTGTTCGCGCATGCCAATGTGCGCGCCGATCCGCCGCTTTTCTACTCCTTCTTCTTCACCACCATTCGTCATCACAGCCTGCATCATTCCACCGGCTATGATGAAACCCGCAGCAACTACGCCAATTCGCTGATCCTGCTCGACCGCCTGTTCGGCACCTATCGCGAGGGCGAGGCCATCATCGTCGGGCAGGACGATCGTCGTCGCCTTTCGATCCGGGAGCAGACGCTGTTCCCGCTGCGCCCAATGATCGAGCGGATGAAGGCGCGCCGCGTGTCGAACGGCTCGGTGACCACCGGCTGATGCTGCTGGCCGCACGCCCGGTCGACTGCGGCGTCGGGCGCGACGAGCGGGTCGCCGCCGCGCGCGCGGCGCTGGCCCGTGGCGACTGGACCGCGGTCGCCCGCTTCGCGGGTGCGGTGCTGGCGGAGTGCGGCGAGGATGCGGAGGCGCTGTTCCTCCATGGGCTGGCGGATGCCGCCGCCGGGCGCGTCGCGGCGGCGATCGAACTGATCGAGCGGGCCGTGGCGCGCTGCCCGGCGGGAGAGTATCGCGCGCAACTGGCGCGGCTGTACGTCGGCGTGCGCCGCGATGGCGACGCGGCCACGGTGCTGGCGGCGGCAGAGGCAGCGCTCCCCGACGATGCGTTGAGCCGTGACACGATAGGGTGCGTCTATGCGCGGCTCGGCGATCATGCCGCCTCGCTCCCGCACTTCGACGTGGCGGTGGCGCTGGCGCCCGACCATGTCGGCTATCGCTACAACCACGCCGCCGCGCTTGGCTTTCTGGGGTGCACCGATGCGGCGGAAGCAGCGGTCGAGGCGCTGCTGGAACGCGCGCCCGATGATGCCCGTGCGCACCATCTGCTCGCCGGACTGCGCAAGCAGACCGCCGCGCGTCATCACGTCGATCGGCTCACGACCGTCCGTGCGCGGGCGCGGGACGATCGCTCGCGCGTGTTGCTGGGCTATGCGCTGGCGAAGGAGTTGGACGATCTCGGCCGCGCCGGCGATGCGCTCGATACGTTATGCTCGACCAACGCCGCGCACCGCGCGACGCTGAGCTATGACATCGCCGACGACATCGCGATCTTCGACGCGATCGAGGCCGCATGGCCGATGATGTCGGCCGCGCCGGTCACCACGCCGGCATCCGACGCGCCGATCTTCGTCATCGGCATGCCGCGCACCGGCACGACGCTGGTCGACCGCATCCTGTCGTCGCACCCGCAGGTGGAAAGCGCGGGCGAATTGCAGGCGATGCCGCTTGCAGTGAAGGCCGCCGCCGGCACCCGCACCCGCCACGTCCTCGATGTCGAAACGATCCACGCCGCCGCGTCGGCCGACGCCGGCGCGGTCGGGCGTGACTATCTGCGCCGCGCGCAACATCACCGCCGTGACCCCGCGCACCGCTTCGTCGACAAGTTTCCGGGCAATTTCCATTACGCCGGCGTGATCGCGCGCGCGTTGCCGAACGCGCGGATCGTCTGCCTGCGCCGCCATCCGATGGACACGGTGCTGAGCAATTTCCGCAACCTGTTCGCGATCGGGTCGCGCTACTACGACTATAGCTACGACCTGGCCGATATCGCGGCCTATTACGTCCGCTTCTCCCGCCTGATGGCGCTGTGGCGCACCGCGCTGCCCGGCCGCGTGCTGGAGCTTCGCTATGAGGATCTGGTCGCGGATCAGGAGTGCCAGACGCGGCGGCTGCTCGACCATTGCGGGCTGTCGTGGTCCGACGCGTGCCTCGCCTTCCACGACAACGCCGCCCCGGTTTCCACGCCAAGCGCCGCGCAGGTACGACGCCCGCTGTACCGCGACGCGGTCGCACGGTGGAAGCGCCATGCCGATGTGCTGGCGCCCGCACGGCGCGTCTTCGAGGAGGCCGGCATTGCGATCGATTGAGCGCGTCGCCGCCGTCTTGCTAGCCGCGGCGTTCGTGCACGCTGCGGCATCGGCCGCCCCCCGGGCGAAGCTCGTTTCGGACCACCCGGTCGATTGCCTGCAGGTGTCCGGCACGCGCCCCTCGACGGCCGCAGCCGTCCTCATCAACGGGCATCCGGTCGCGGTGGACGGTGGCCGGCACTGGCGCGTCCGGCTGCCGGTCGAGACGGTTCGCGGCTGGTCGCGGCCCGGCGCCCGCACGATCCGCGTGACGCTGGCGACCCCGGCGGGCGGCCGCGCGGTCGAATACGAAACCGACCTGCCGGTCGGGCTGCTCGGCGGGCGCATCGACCTTGCCGCGCTGGTGGTACGACTGCGCTGAGCGTTTCCGCCCCGGCGACTTGTCGGCGATCCGTTGTCACCTCTCCTTCGAATCACTATGTGACCCGCGCCGCCGGGTTACGAGCGGTAGTGATATCGACGTAAGGAGAGGATGATGAAGATCGGCTTCCTGGCCGCGGCCGCCCTCGGCCTGGCATGCGCGGGCGCGGCGAATGCCGCCGGCTCCGAGAATCCGCTGGCGAAGGATGCCGCGATCCTCCAGCTCAAGGGTCTGGACCTCGCCACTGCCGATGGACAGCAGCGGCTCGCGATCCGCATGGATGCCGCGGCACAGGCGGTATGCGGCGACGAGCGTCTGGCCAGCGTCCATCTCGCGCTGGCGAACAAGGCGCGTGACTGCCGGGCACATGTGATCGCCGATATCCGCGATCAGATCGAGACCCACCAGGCATCGCTCGGCACCACGGCGCAGCTCGCCGCGCGCTGATCCTTCAGCCACCTACCGCCCTTGCCGGACGGCGGCGACACGCAGTTGATGCTGCGTCGCCGTCGCCCGGCGCTGGCCGCGATAACCGGCGCTACTTCCCGACCGTTGCCGGATTCGGCCACCAGGACAGCGTGTGGTGATCGTGCGCGCTCGTCCAGATACCCTCCGGCGTATAGCGCAGCGCCCCGCTGCCGACCGCCTTGCCGACGCGTGCGGTGACCGTCAGCGTCTGCGGATCGATGACGGCGTACGTCTGCTCCTCCGTGGTGCGCAGCCACACCTTCCCGCCACCGGTGTCGATATCGCCATAGGCCAGCTTCGCGCCCACCTTGACGCGCCCGGTGACCGCGTTGGTGGCGGGATCAACGCGTGCGACGGTGCCGTCACCCTGCTCCTGTACCCACACCGCGCCCTCCCCCGCCGCGAGGAAGCCGGGGTCCGTGCCCAGCGGGATCGTGGCGACGACGGTGTTGGTCGCGGGGTCGATCCGCTGCACGGTGCGCCCCTCCAGGCTCACCGCCCACACCGCGTCGAACCCGAACGCGAGATAGGAGGTGCCCGGCGTGACCGCGACGGTGGCGATGACCCCGTCGGTTGCGGGGTCGACCCGCGACACCACGCCCTTCGCATCGCTGGCGATCCAGACCGAGCCGGCGCCGGTGACGACGTTCAGCTCGCCGGCGGGATTGGCGACCCCGGTCGTGATCGCGGCGACGACCTTACCCGTGCGCGCGTCGACACGGTTGAGCGTGCGCGTGTCGCAATCCGCCACCCACAAGGTGTCGCGGGTGAACGCCATCGCGCCACACGGGTGCGCCATCGGCACCGTCGCCTTCAGCCCGTCGCGCGCCCAGCGTTCGACACGCCCCTTGTTGGTCGCCCACACGGCGTCGCCATCGACCACGAGGAAGTCGGCGAAGCCGGGGACCGCGATCACCTGCTCCTGCTGCGCCATGGCGGGAACGGACCAGCCGAGCGCCAACGCCAGGACCCAGAACCGCGCGCGCATCACGCCCCGCGCGCGATATAGGCGCGCCACCCACCCAGCGCGGTGATGTCCTCGGCGCCCGCCAGCGCGCGCGGTTCCGCAACGAAGCCCTTCACGCTGCTGCCGTCCGCCAGCGTCACGGTGCCGATGGCGAGCGGTGCGGGCACCTCCGCAGTGAAGCTGCCGAATTCGGCGACGCCCAGTTCGTACACCTCCAGCGCGATCGCGCCGCCGGTCTCGTCATGGACCAGCGCCGGCTTGGGCGGCACGCTGTCGGCGATGGCATAGAGGCGATAGGTCGGCGCGGTCTCGAACGCGCCGACGAAGGTCGCGTTGCGCGAGGTCAGTTGCCAGTGCAGCGGCATGTTCTTCAGGTGCGCGCCCACGACCGCGAGTTTGACGGTGTCCATTCTGCCCTCCTTGTCGAGCGGGGGTGGCGGCGGCAGGTCGGCCGCCACCAGATAGCTGTCCGCCACGTCCAGCAGCGCGAGGTCGCTGTCGGCCGGACCGATCAGGGTGATGCCGAACCCGGTCGCGTTGTCGCGCACGCCCGCAGGCACCGCGACCGCCGCCATGTCGAGCAAGTTCACGAAATTGGTATAGGCGCCCAGGTTGCTGTTGAGCGCGATCGGCGCGGCGGCCAGTTCGGCGACGCGATAGGTGGTGCCGGTCGTGGGAAAGGCGAGCAGGTCGACGTCCTGCCACATCGCATCCGCGGCCCGCTTCAGTTCGGCGAGGCGATAGATGCCGCGGAACAGCGTCACGGCGTCGATCTCCGTGCCCGGCGCCACCACCGCGCGCACGACGGGGTCGATCGCGTCGGGATCGCGCGCCAGCAGCTCGCCGATCGCGGCGGCCCGTTCGGCGACCCAGGGACCGCCGTACAGCAGTTGCGCGGCCTCGCGCAGGAAAGTGGTGTCGACCTCCACCACCGTCCCGATGCCGGACAGCGTGGCGAGCGCGCGATCGTAGAGATATTCCGATTGCGCATCACCGAACCAGACGCGCTGGGCACGCTGCGGCACGCCGATCCGGCGCGGCAGCATGGCGCGCTGCGCCAGCGGCCTGGAGAAAGGATCGTCGGCGTCGAACCCGGCGATGACGCCGTCGATCAGCCGCGCGCCGGCGGGATCGTCGGTGAAGACGGTGATGCAGTCGATCGTGCGGCATGCGGGCACCAGCCCGCCGGTACTCCACCGTCCCTTGGTCGGCTTGAAGCCGATCAGATGGTTGAACGCGGCGGGCACACGCCCCGATCCCGCCGTGTCGGTGCCGAGCGCGAACGCGACCAGCCCGGCCGCGACCGCCACCGCCGACCCGGAACTGGAGCCGCCGCTGACATAATTGAGGTTATAGGCGTTGCGCGGAACGCCGTAGGGCGAGCGCGTGCCCACCAGTCCGGTCGCGAACTGGTCCAGGTTGGTCTTGCCCACGCACAGCGCGCCCGCCGCCAGCAACCGCCCGACCACAGTCGCCGAATGGTCCGGGCGATAGGCGAAGGCAGGACAGGCAGCGGTCGTCTCCAGCCCGGCGACGTCGATATTGTCCTTCACCGCGAAGGGCACGCCGGCCAGCGGGAGATGCTCCCCCGCCGCCACTCGGGCATCGATCGCGCGCGCCGCCTCCAGCAGCGCGTCGGGCGCGACGCGCGCGATCCACACCTGCGGCTGGACCGCGTCATAGCCGGCGAGGCGGGCGAGCACATCGCGCGCCACCGCCACCGCGCTGGTGCGGCCGGCCGCCACGTCGGCGGCGATCGCGGCGGCGTGGAGACGCCCGGTCTCATCGGGGCTCATGCGTGCGCCCTCAGCGCGAGCAACGGCGACCCCGGCTGCAACGACTGGCGCTCCTCGATGTAGAGCGCCGCGATCGTCCCCGCGGCGGGGCTTTCCACCGGACATTCCATCTTCATCGCCTCGATCACCGCGATCGTGTCGCCCGCCTTCACCGTGTCTCCGGCCGCGACCAGCAGCTTCCACACGCTGCCGCCGAACGGCGCCTCGATCACGTCGGCGCCCGCGGGCACCTCGATCGCGGCGGCGGGGGGCGCTTCTTCGCTGACCAGATCGGCGATGCGGTCGAACTCGCCGCGGCGCTCCCAATCCGCGCGCTCCTCATCGAACGCGGCCTTCCGGCGCGCCTCGAAGGCGGCGATGTCGCCGGCATTGTCCTTCAGGAAGGCGCGATAGTCCGACAGCCGGAATTCGGACGGCTCGATCCGGATCGCCCGCCGGCCGCTGGGAAAATCGCGCCGCCATTCGACCAGCTCCCCGGCGCTCACCGGATAGAAGCGGATCTGGTCGAAGAAGCGCAGCAGCCACGGCTTGCCCTCGATGAAGGCGTCGGTCTGTCGATACGTGTTCCACACCTGGATGGTGCGCCCGAACAACTGGTATCCGCCCGGCCCTTCCATGCCATAGATGCACATATACGCGCCGCCGATGCCCACGACATTGGGCGGCGTCCAGGTTCGCGCGGGATTGTACTTGGTCGTCACCAGCCGGTGGCGCGGGTCGATCGGCGTCGCCACCGGTGCGCCCAGATAGACATCGCCCAGCCCCATCACGAGATAGCTCGCGTCGAAGATCAGGTTCTCGACCGCCGCGACATCGGGCAAACCGTTGATGCGCCGGATGAACTCGATATTGTCGGGGCACCACGGCGCATCGTCGCGCACCGCGCCGATATATTTCTGGATCGTCTCGATCGTCGCCGGATCGCGCCAGCTCAGCGGCAGGTGCACGATGCGCGACGGGATCGTGAAATCCTCGAGGTCGCCCAGCCGGTCCTCCGCATCGATCAGCAGCGTGAGCGCGGCGCGCTGATCCAGCGTCCGCCCGTCGACATGCACCTGCAGCGACCGGATACCCGGCACCACGTCGACGATCCCCGCGGGTGCCATCCGCTCCAGCTCGACCATCAGCGCATGGACGCGCAGCCGCAGCTCGATGTCGAGGACGATCGGGCCATATTCGACCAGGATGTTGCGATCGCCCTGCTGACGATAGACGGTGCGCGGCCGCCCGCCCCCCGCCGGCAGGTCGGCGAGGATCGGCGACAGCGTGTCGATCGGGCGCGCCGGGCCGGCATCGGCGGGCGTGCCCTGCGCCACCAGCCGGCGCTGGAGCGTATCCGCCATGGTCGCGTCGGCGATGTTGACCGGCACGAACCGCAGGGTATCGCCGGGCATCAGTTGCCCGATCTTCCAACGATCGGCGGCGATGACGACGAACGGGCAGACGAAGCCACCCAGCGACGGCCCGTCCGGGCCCAGGATGATCGGCATGTCGCCGGTGAAGTCGACCGCGCCGATCGCATAGGGATTGTCGTGGATGTTCGACGGGTGCAGCCCCGCCTCGCCACCGTCTTTGCGCGCCCAGTGCGGCTTGGGACCGACGAGGCGGACGCCGGTGCGGTTGCTGTTGTAATGCACCTGCCATTCCGCGGCGACGATCGTCGCGATGTCGCCGTCGGTGAAGAAGTCGGGCGCGCCGTGCGGGCCGTACAGGACGCGCAGGGTCCATTCGGTCGACAGCGTCGGCAGCGCCGCGTCGGCCAGCGGCGCGTCGAGCGGCTGCCGCCCAAGGTGGATCGTGTCGCCGGCCAGCAGCCGGCGCGCGGCGTGGCCGCCGAACTGCCCCAGTTCGAACGTCGCGCAACTGCCGAGATACGGCGCCACGTCCAGCCCGCCCGCGAACAGGATATAGCCGCGCATCCCGCCGCCGCTGGCACGGCCCAGCGCCAGTGCCTGTCCGGCGCGCACGTCGATCGCGACCCCGCGCGCGATGGCCACGCCGTCCAGCGTCGCGCCAAAGTCGGCGCCGGTCAGGCAGATGCGCGCGGGCGCGGTGAAGGCGAGCGTCGGGCCGGTCATGGTGACCTCCAGCCCCGCGGTCCCCTCCGCATTGCCGAGCAGGCGGTTGCCGACACGGAACGACTGGTCGTCGAACGGCCCCGACGGCGGCACGCCGACCGCCCACATCGCCTGCCGCCCGGGCCAGTCCTGCACCGTCGTCGCGGTGCCGCCGCTGACGACGCGGATCGCGCGCGGACGATAGTCGATCGTGTCGAGCGCGCGGGTCGATACCTCGCCGCCGGTGAAGGCGGGCGCGCGCACGACATCGCGCAGCCAGCGCAGGTTGGTCTCGATCCCGTCGATCCGGGTCGCGTCCAGCGCCGCCTGCATCGCCGCCACCGCCTGTTCGCGCGTGGGGGCGTGGACGATCAGCTTGGCGAGCATCGGATCGTACCAGGCGCTCACCTCGCTGCCCGCCATGCACCATGTCTCGACGCGCGCATCGTCGGGGAAGGCGACATTGGTCAGCGTGCCCGAGGTCGGGCGATAGTCGAGCGCCGGGTCTTCGGCATACAGGCGCACCTGCACCGAATGGCCGTCGGGCACCGGCGGCGCGCGATCGAGAAACGCGAAGTCCCCGGCCCCGCCGCGGATCATCCATTCAACCAGGTCGACGCCCATCACCTCCTCGGTGACGCCATGTTCGACCTGCAGGCGGGTGTTCATCTCCAGGAAGAAGAACTCCTCCCGCTCGGCATCGTAGAGGAATTCGACGGTGCCCGCGGAGCGGTAGCGCGCCGCCTCGCCCAGCCGCACCGCCGCCGCGATCAGCGCGGCGCGAACCGGCGCGGGCAGCAACGGCGCGGGCGCTTCCTCGACCACCTTCTGGTTGCGACGCTGGAGCGAACAGTCGCGCTCGCCCAGCGCGAGCACCCGCCCTTCACCGTCGCCGAAGATCTGCACCTCGACGTGGCGCGCGCGGCGGACATAGCGTTCCAGGAACACGCCGGCGTCGCCGAAATTGCCCTTGCCCAGTCGCGCCACGGTGGCGAAGCCGTCGCGCACCGCCTCCGCATCCTCGCACACGCGCATCCCGATCCCACCACCGCCCGCGGTCGCCTTCAGGATCACGGGGAAGCCGATCGCCCCGGCCGCCTCGACCGCCGCCGCTTCGTCGGTCAGCAGGTCGGTGCCGGGGGCCAGCGGCACGCCGTGTCCCGCGGCGAGCGCGCGCGCGCTGTGCTTCAGCCCGAAGGTGCGGATATTCTCCACGGTCGGGCCGATGAAGACGATCCCCGCCGCCGCGCACGCCTCCGCGAAATCGACATTCTCCGCCAGGAAGCCGTAGCCGGGATGGATCGCCTCCGCCCCGGTGCGCCGCGCCGCGTCGATGATGGCGGCGATGTTGAGGTAGCTGTCGGACGCGCGCGCCGGACCGATGCACACCGCCTCGTCGGCCAGCGACACGTGGAGCGAAGCCTCGTCCGCCTCGGAATAGACCGCCACGGAGCGCAGCCCCATCAGGCGAAGCGTGCGGATGATACGGGTGGCGATCGCGCCGCGGTTCGCGATCAGGACGGTCTTGATCGTCGTCATGCGGTGACGATCATGCGCACGGGGGTGGGGTTGAACGCGTTGCAGGGATTGTTGATCTGCGGGCAATTGGAGACGACGACGATGACGTCCATCTCCGCGCGCAGGTCGACGGTCAGCCCGGGTGCAGAGATGCCGTCGACGATGCCCAGCGCCCCATCCGGCTCCACCGGCACGTTCATGAAGAAGTTGATGTTGGAGACGATGTCGCGCTTGCCGCGCCCTTCGGTCAGGTTCGCCTCCAGGAAGTTCTCGACACAGGCATGCTGCGCCTTGGTGTGATGGCCGTAGCGCAACGTGTTCGACTCGCACGAACACGCGCCGCCGATCGTGTCGTGATAGTCGACCGCGCTGGCGACGATCGTCATCATCGCGCGCCCCTCGCTGGAGCGCAGCACGCTGCCGGTGCGCAGGAACAGGTTGCCCTGCGCCGCGATCGTGTCCTGCGCGCTGTAGCGCTCGGCATCGTCGTCCGCGGCATAGAGCAGGAAATCGACCGCCTGGTTGCCCTCCAGGTCGACGATGCGCAGCGTGCCGCCCGCGGGCACGTGATGCAGCCACGGTGCGCGCGCCGGCACCACGACGTCGTGCGTCACCGTACCGGCAAGCCCGGTCAGATAGGGATCGTCACTCATGCGGTCCTCCGGTCAGCGGCGGAAATGATCGTCGACGTTCTCGAAGGCGCGCAGCCCCTCCGGCGTCGCGTTGCGGATCGGGTCGTCGGGCGGGGTCACCACACCGCGCCACGCGGTCGCTCGTAGCGGGGTGACGGTGTAATCGTCGCGCGGGTCGAGAACGTGCGGGCAGTTGGCGACCACCACGACCAGCTCCATTTCCGCGCGCAGCGTCACGCTGCGGCCCGGTGCATAGGGGCCGACGAGCGGCGTGACGGCGCCATCACGCTCGATCCGCGTACCCTTGAACAGGTTGACGCAGGGATGGACGTCGCGCCGCCCCAGCCCGTGCTTCGCCACGCCCAGCAGGAAACGGTCGCGCGCGCTGGGCTGCGTGCCGCTGTTGCTGCCGTCGCCATAGCGCGCGGCGTTGCTGGCCGGGGTGGACGGGCCGCAGAAGCAGTCGTGCGTCCCCGCGTCGTCCTCGACGATGCTCATCAGCACGCGGCCCATGTCGGACAGCAGCAGCTTGCCCGCGCCGAGATAGGCGTTCCACTGCACCTTCACCGTGTCGGCGACGTTGAGCCGTTCGGTCGGCATATCCGCGTTGAACACCAGCAGCGACGCGCAGGCATCGCCCTTGAGGTCGATCAGCCGCAACCGCGTGCCGCGCGCCAGCCGCCGCGTGGCATAGCCGCCCGCCGCGATCGTCTCTTCCCAGACGAGGTCGGCGACGGCGACGCCCGCGGGCAGATCGTCGGCGACCGGCGGCAGCACCGGCATCGCCTCCACGACGGTGCCGGCCATGGCGCGCGCATGATCGCGCGCGGCAAGCGGATCGGCGAGAACGGCGGTCATGCGTCTTCCCCCTGTTCGTGAAGCGGCGGCAGCAGCGAGGTGGTGGTGACGAGCTTGAGCTGCTGCACTCCGCGCACGCGGCGCAGCGCGTCGCACAGCGCCTTCAGCCGCACCGCCGGCCCCTGCACCAGCAGCACCTCCAGCGATTGATCGTCCTCCAGGAACACGTGCTGCGACGAGATCACCTCCTTGAGATAATCCGCCTGCATCTGCGCAAGCTGGTGGCGCACGCGGCCGCGATCGCCGCGATAGACCAGCGTGACCGTGCCGGCGAGCATCTTGTCCGGGTGGGTGAAGGCGTCATGTTCGGCCAGTGCGTGACGGATCAGCTCGGACATCAGCCCTGAGCGCGACGGCAGTCCGCGCTCCTCGACCATGACGTCGAGCTGGCGGAACAATTCGGCGGGCAAGCTCATGCTCAGCCGCGCGAGACTGGTGGATTCGGAGGTCATGCCGCACCTTGGGAAGTATTACCATCAACGTCAATCGTAATACGTTCATGGTTGCGCCGGGTCAGTGGCAGGTCATAGACGGCGGTCGCGCCATAGCGGTGCGGCGCGTGCGGATCGTGGCGGCGCTTGTCGAGCGCCAGCACGCGGGTGCCGAGCGAGAACGCCTCGCGGATGTCGTGGGTGACCATGACGATGGTCAGCGCATGCTCCTGCCACAGCCGGGTGATGAGCGCGTGCATGTCGGTGCGGATGCCGGGATCGAGCGCACCGAACGGCTCGTCGAGCAGCAGGATGCGCGGACGCTTGATGAGCGCCTGCGCGATGGCGAGCCGCTGCTGCATCCCGCCCGACATCGCGGCGGGATAGAGGTGCAGGCTGTCGCGCAGGCCCACCGCCTCGAGCATCGCGACCGCCTCCTCCTCCGCCGCGCGCCGGCGCGCGCCGAACAGCCGCGCGGTCAGCGGCGCCTGCGCGCACTCCAGCCCGAACATCGTGTTGCGCAGTACCGACAGGTGCGGAAACACGGAGTAGCGCTGGAACACCACGCCCCGGTCCGGCGTACATTCCGCGCGCAGCGGCGTGCCGTCGAGCAGGATCGTACCGCGCGTCGGCGCTTCCTGCCCGAGCAGCAGCCGCAGCAGGCTGCTCTTGCCCGCGCCGGACGGTCCCACGATCGACACGAACGATCCCGCGGCGACGTCGAGGCTGACGCGCTCCAGCACGATCTTGTCGCCATATTCGACCCAGATGTCGCGAAGCGAGAGGATCGCGGTCATCGCGTGCCTCCATGTGCCCAGGGGAACAGGCGCCGGTCGCACTGCACCAGCACCATGTCCGCCGCGATCGCCAGCAGCGCGATCCACGCGACGTAGGGGATGATGACGTCCATCGCGAGATAGCGGCGGACCAGGAAGATGCGGTAGCCCAGCCCGACGTCGGACGCGATCGCCTCCGCCGAGATCAGGAATACCCAGGCGGGGCCGAGCGACAGCCGGATCGCCTGCACCAGCCGCGGCAACGCCTGCGGCAGCGCGACCCGCACCATGATCTGCCAGCTCGATGCGCCCAGCGTCTGCGCCTTCAATATTTGCTCGCGCGGCAGCGCGGCGACATGCGCGGCGATATCGCGCACCATGACCGGCACGATGCCCACCACGATCAGCGCGACCTTCGCCGTCTCCCCCAGCCCCAGCGCGATGAACAGCATCGGCAGCAGCGCGATCGGCGGGATCACAGCGATCGCCGTCACCAGTGGCGCGAACGTGGCGCGCACCGGGGGCAGCACGCCCAGCACCAGCCCGACGAGCAGCGCCGCCGCGGTGGCGATCCCCAGCCCCAGGCCCAGCCGCTGGAGGCTGGCCAGCGTGTCCGCCCAGAACACCAATTGTCCCGACAGCGGGTCGGGCTGCGTCACCAGCGCCGTCATCGCGCGCACCATCGCGCCGGGCAGCGGCAGCACCTTGTCGGTGGGATCGACCGCGTGGCGCGAGGCGGCGGCCACCAGATAGGCCAGCGCCAGCAGCGCGATCGGCAGCGCACCCAGCAGGAGGCGCGCACCCCGCGACGGCTGATGGCTTACCCAGCGCATGGCGATCGCTCTCCCATCGCTGCGACGGGCGCCGCCCCGCTCACAACTTGCCGTCGGCGGCAAGCTTCATGAAGCGATCGTCGAAGCGTAGCGTGACATGCTGCTTGTCGCCGAGCGTCCGGTTGCCGGGAAAGGCGATCCCCACCGCATCCGCACTCGCCGCACCCTTGAACAGCCCCCGCGAGAAGCTGAAGTCGCGCACCCGCGTCATCGTCGTCAGCAGCGCCGGCGCATCCGTCGCGGCCACCGCCGCGGCGGGCTGGTCGTAGAGGTGCGTCGTTGCCAACTGGCGATCGAACATCGCCGCATCGGTGCCCGCCAGCTTGGCCATCGCCGCCCGCGCCGCCTTGCCCTGCGCATCCTGCCGCTTCATCAGCGCCACCGTTTCGTACCAGATACCGGTCAGCGCCTTCCCCAGATTGGGGTTGGCCTTCAGCGTCCCGGTGTCGACCACCAGCAGATCCAGTATCTCGCCCGGGATCTGCTTCGAGCTGAACACCTCGCTGACGCCGGGCTGCGCCTTCATCACCGACAATTGCGGGTTCCAGGCGACCGCAGCCGTCGCGTCCGGGCTGCCGAAGGCGCCGACGATATCGGCATCGGACGTGTTGACGGTGCGCACGTCGCTGGGCTTCATCCCCACCGAGTCGAGGGCGCGCGCCAGCAGATAGTGCGATACCGACAACTCGACCAGATAGACCTGACGCCCCTTGATCGCGGGCAGCTTGTCCGCGCCCTTCAGCAAGACGCCGTCGTTGCCGTCCGAATAGTCGCCGACGATGATCGCACTGGTATCCTTGCCGCCCGCGGCCGGGATGGTCAGCGCATCCATGTTGGTGACCGTGACGCCGTCGAACTTGCCCGCGTTGTACTGGTTGACCGATTCGACATAGTCGTTGACCTGCACGACATCGATGGCGATGCCGTATTTGTCGGCCCATTTCTTCACGATGCCGGCCTGTTGCGCATAGGGCCACGGCATCCATCCCGCATAGATCGACCAGCCGATCGTGAACCGGGTCCGCGGGACGGCGGGATCCTTCGCGGCGGGGGAGCAAGAGGCCAGCAGAACCGCCGCGCCCAAGCTCATGATGCCCATCGCCTTGCCGATCGCCTGCCGCATGATCCGGTCCCCTTTCGCAGCGCAGCATCGCGACAACGCGACCGGCTGTCCACCACAAAATTATTACCAGCGGAAACATCGGTAATATTCGGCGCCGGCGGTTATCCGGGCGCTCGGTTGCCGGTCGGATCGTCAGTCCACGAGAGAGGTGGTATTACGATTCCCCTCCATTTCCATCTGAAATATTACGCTTGACGCTATCGGTAATATCCATACCGTAACCGTCGTCGCCACCGCAACGACGGTGCGACGCAGGGAAAGCAAGCAAGGTGCCCGGCACCGATGCCGCGGGGCGCGAGCGCCGCGCGTCTATACAATGACAAGGTGCAGGCTCGACCACAGCACCACCACGGGGAGAGATGCCGCCAGGCGACGCGCTCACGAGCAAGGGGGGTCGACGTGGCTGGGACTTCGTTTCGTAAAGCATTGCTGGGTGCCAGCATCCTGGCAGGGACGGTCGCCCTTCCCGCATCGGCGCAAACCGCCCCTGCGGCGGCAACTCCCGAGAACGATGACATCATCGTGACCGCGACGCGTCGCGAGACGACGCTGCAGGATGCGCCGATCAACATCAGCGCGATCGGGGCGGAGACGCTGTCGCGCCAGCGGATCGACGACGTGCGCGGACTGGCGGCGTTCACGCCGGGCCTCACCATCACCGATACCGGTCCGGGGTCGACCGGCAACGTCATCCTGCGCGGCATTTCGTCGGCCGACACCTCCAACGGCACGAACGCGCAGAGCGCGCTCGGCATCTACCTGGGCGAGGTGCCGCTCTACCTTGACTTCAAGCTGATCGACCTCGCGCGGGTCGAGGTGCTGCAGGGGCCGCAGGGGACGCTCTACGGGCTGGGTACGTTGTCGGGCGCGATCCGCTACATGCCCAACCGGCCCAACACCGACCGCATCTCGCTGGAATATCACGGCCGCTACTTCGGCGTGGCGCATGGCAGCAGCCCGGGCGTGAACGGCGACGCGACCTTCAACCTGCCGATCGTGACCGATCACGTCGCGTTCCGCACCGCGACCGGCTATTACGACAATCCCGGCTTCATCGACTATCCCTACCTGCTCCAGCAGCCCGGCACGTCGAACCCGCAGCCGGTGCGCGGCGCGACCGCCGCTGAAGGATCGTTTGGCACGCCCGCGGACTATGCCGCCAACCTCTACCGCCGCAAGGATCTCAATTACGAGCGGACCTTCACCACCCGCAACCAGTTGCTGCTACAGGCTAGTCCGGACGCGAAGCTGTTCCTCACCTATGCGCACCAGAAGACCGACACCGGCGGCCGCCAGGCGAATGGCGCCGGCGTGCTGGGCTCCGGGCGCTACGATGCGCCGTGGCGCTATGTCGAGCCGACCAGCCGCAAGGCGGACCTTTATGCGGCCGAGCTGAACCTCGGGCTGGGCGGGATCGCCGATCTGGTCGCCACCGCCGCGCTGACCAATCAGACGATCGTGTCGCAGTTCGACAATACCGACCTGCTGCTCGATCTCGACTACGGCTACGAAGCGTTTCCCGCCTTCTCCTCCTACAATCAGTCGACCAACAAATACCGCCAGTTCAACGGCGAGGTGCGGCTGGTATCGACGCATGGCGGCCCGTTCAGCTGGGTCATTGGCGGCTTCTACAACAACCAGCGCCAGCGGCAGCAGTATCGCGAGTACGTTCCCGGTTATCCCGAGTTCGCCGGCATCTATCGCCCGGACAACCTCGAATACATGTCCTTCATCAACACCCGGACCAAGGAAAAGGCCGCTTATGGTGAGGGCACGCTGCACATCACCGATGCGTGGCAGGTGACGGGCGGCGTGCGCTATTACAAATACGACGCCTTCGCGCAGGGCGGCACCGACACGCCATTGTTCAGCACGAACACCCCCTATCCCCTGGTCGTCTTCGCACCCGGCCGGATCAGGTCGGGCGACACCGCCGCCGATGGCTTCGTGTGGAAGGCGAATACGTCGTACAAGCTTGCCAAGGAGCTGCTCGTCTATGCGACGTACAGCACCGGCTATCGCACCGGCAACGTCAACCGCGTCGCGCCCTGCGTGCAGCCGATCGACGAAAGCGTGCAGAATGTCTGCGCGCTGCCCAACGAAGTGTCGTTCCAGCCCGACCGTACCCGCAATGCGGAAGTGGGCGTTCGCACCTCGCTGTTCGACCGGCGGCTGCAACTGACCGGGTCGGTCTATCGCATCCAGTGGAAGGGCATACAGGTGCCTAGCCAGACCAAATATGGCGCGGTCGGCATCACGGTGAACGGCAGCGAGGCACGCTCGCAAGGGTTCGACGTCTCCGCCCTGCTGCGCATCACGCCCCGGCTGTCGCTTCAGGGAACATATTCCTATGTCGATGCCAAGCTGACGCAGGACGCGCCGGGGATCATCGTGAGCCAGGGGCAGAATTACGACGCCTTTGCCGGCGACCGTCTGCCCGGTTCGGCGAAGCATACCGCCAGTGGCCAGGCGACCTACACCCAACCGCTCGGCAACGGCGCGGACATCGAGGCGACCTGGGCGACCTCATATATCGGCGACATCTATTCGCGCGTCGGGCTGCGCGGCAATGGTGAGGTCATCCCCGGCTACGTCACGCATCGCGCGGCGATCACGTACCGCACCGACCGGTTCGATATCGGATTGTTCGGCGACAACCTCTTCGACAAATACGCGATCACCTCGATCTCCAACGATCGCAGTTCGTACGATCAGGTGCGCACCGACGTCGTCGAGCGCTATTATGCCCATAGCGTTCTTACCCCACGTCGCATCGGCGCGGAGTTCCGCGTTCGCTACTAGGTTGGGAACTCGCACGAATTGCCGATGAGAGGTCGCGAGTAACTGCGCCTGATGCGTCCGGACGAGCGAGTCTATCGCATCGGTCGCGGTGACCGGGCGAGCCGTGAGTGGCGCGCACGCCGTCCGGACACGTCAAAGCCGGTCAAGCCGGCAGTCTGGGTCACCGACAGCACGTACGCACCCAAGGCTCGCGGCTTTGTCTGTCTCGTTACCCATTCGACAGGCCCAGGACAGGCACGCGTCGAGTGGTTCACCGGACGCGTGCCGGCGTCGCGGGTGTCGATCTCACTCGATGCCGCGTTCTGCATCAAGGCGCTGGCGGAAGCGCCGGTCCGCTGCCGCTTCAGGGACGATCAACCTCGCGGTGGGTTCGAACTCGCTTTCGATCGCCGTCATGGCGGCCGATGGCGTAACTACCAGATCCTATTCCATCGCCGTGACGAGAGCCGAGGCTGCGCCGGTTGCCAATAATGTTGCCGCAACCGTGGTGGCCGACAGTTCGAGCAACACCGTACCCCTCTCGATTTCCGGCGCGGCGTCTTCCGTGGCCGTCTCAGGTTTGCCCGCTCATGGCACCGCCATGGCCAGCGGCACCAGCATCACCTACACGCCGACCGCCGGCTTCTCCCGCGCCGGCAGCTTCACTTACACCGCAAGCAACGCGTCCGGCACCTCCGCGCCCGCAACGCTCTCCGTGACGGTCAACGCGGCCGTTCCTGGTGCATCCACGATCGGCTCGGCCAGCGCCGGTGATGGCCAGGCCAGCGTCTCCTTCACGCCACCCGCGTCGAACGGCGGCGCCGCCATCACCAGCTACACCGTCACGTCCTTGTCCGGCGGCATCACCGGATCCGGCGCGTCCTCCCCGATCACCGTCGCCGGTTTCGCCAACGGCACGAGCTACACCTTCACCGTCACCGCGACCAACAGCGCAGGAACAGGCCCGGCATCCGCCGCAACAGCGGCCGTCACGCCGACGGCGGCCCTCGCGGCTCCCGTGGCCGGCAACGCCACCGCAAGCGTCGCGGCCAACAGTATCGGCAATGCCGTCACGCTGAACCTGTCGGGCGGCGCCGCGACCTCGGTCGCGATCGGCACGGCGGCCAGCCATGGCACGGCCGCCGCCTCGGGGACCGCGATCACCTACAGCCCCAACGCTGGCTATGCCGGCAGCGACAGCTTCACCTACACCGCCGCCAATGGCTCGGGCACCAGCTCGGCCGCGACCGTTACCGTCACGGTGACCGCACCGACTATGCCGATGCCATCGGGCCATCCTACTACAGCCTGATCACGTCCGGATGGTCGCGCGAACAGTTCATGTTCGCCTGAGGCTGCCGTCGGGCTGGGATCTCGGCCTCGACCTCGGCGTCCGGGTTGCCAGCGGCGAACGCGCCGCACGCACCGGGGTGCAGGTCCGGAAACAGTTCTGACACGAAAATGGGCGGATGGGTGCATGTCGAGCATTGACGCCCAGCCGACCAGCTTTTCGTGATCTTTCCTTTTTGCCTTCAGGATATGGTCTTTGAGAAGATCGGGCGGTTCCCATTGCTTTGATCGATTCTGAAAGTGCACGCGTCGCCTCGCTGATCGTTCCAGTGGAAACGCTTCGACATTTTCCCCTGCACCTCATCATCATATTGCGGGGATGCCAGTCGCGCTTCCGCAGCATCCCAAGACCCGACCGATGCGAACGAGAAGGCCGCTGGGATCGCTGACGGCGAACTCATACGTACCCCAAGGCTTTGCGTGTGGGGCGCCCTCTTCGATTATCAGCTCCCGAACGGCATCCGCCATCGCGTCCACGTCTTCGACATACAGGTACAGGCCAAAGGGATTGTCCTCGATATTCTTCGGCCATCCCGCAGCGTAGGTCAGATGGAGGTGCCAGCCTCGGCCGTCTTCGAGGATCCGGTAATGACCATATTCACTGACGACCGTGAAGTTCAGACGCCGGTAGAACGCCTCACTCGCGTCGAGATTGCTGCTCGGTATGATCGCAACGGCACGATGTTCCATCTCTCGACGCTCCATGAATGGTGCTCGTAGCAATGACGGTCGGGATCAGCCTTGGCGAGTCGGGGCTTACGCCATGACTGGTTCGGCGCGCCGTCAGGCGCTCCAGGGCGGGGGAAACCAAGCAAAAGCCGCCACGCCTGCTCTGGCCTTCGCTCCGCAATGATGGAAAAGCCGCCACCATGTCGAATACACCATCATCGCCGGACGGCGCGCGCCGGTGGACGCCCGCGCGCTATCGCGCCATCCTGCGGGTGCAGGGGTTGCGTTCGGTCCAGTTCAGGACGCGGGTCGCCATCATGCTCGGCGCGGTGGCGATCGGCCTCGCCGCGACCGCCTTTGCCGCGGCTGCCGATGCCGCGGCGGACATCTTCGCTCGCTATGCGGCGCGCTATCGCTGGGAGCCGCTGGTCACCACCCCGCTGCTTTTCGGGGTGCTCGCCTGGCTGACGCGTCGCTATGTCCCGCTGGCGCGCGGATCGGGCATTCCGCAGGTGATCGCGGCGCAGAAGAACCCCGAGCTTGCGACCGGATCGCTCGTGTCGATGCGCACCGTCCTTGGCAAGGCGTTGCTGACGCTGGCGGCGGTGATGGGCGGCGCATCTGTCGGCCGCGAGGGGCCGACGGTCCAGATCGCCGCGGCGGTGATGGGGGTCACCCACCGGCTGCTGCGGGTGCCGTTGCGGGGCGCGGTGCTGATCGCGGGCGGCGCGGCGGGCGTGGCGGCGGCGTTCAACACGCCGCTCGCCGGGCTATTGTTCGCGATCGAGGAGCTCGCCTCCGCCTACGAGCAGAAAGTGACGCTGCTGGTCATCGCCGCCATCGTCATCGCCGGCATGGTCGCGCAGTCGGTACAAGGGGATTACGTCTATTTCGGCGTCATCGGGGCGCACATGCCGCTTGCCGCGGCGCTGCTGGTTGTGCCGGTCGCGGGCATCATCGGCGGCATGGCGGGCGGGCTCTTCGCACGCGCGACGCTGGCACTCGCCACCGGCACCGGTCAGGTAACGCGATGGAGCAAGCGCCGTCCGGTCGCCTTCGCCGCACTGTGCGGGCTGGTCGTCGGGGGTCTCGGCGTCGCGACCGGATTGACCTGGGGCACCGGCTACGGCGCGGCGCGGGCGATGATAGTCGGTACCAATGCACCGCTCTGGTTCGGACCGGCCAAATTCGCCGCGACCCTCGCCACTGCGGTTGCGGGGCTTCCCGGCGGCATCTTCGCGCCATCCTTGGCGGTGGGCGCAGGGATCGGGAACCTCATCCAGCCGCTGTTTCCGGGCTCGTCCGTCTCGGCTATCGTGATCCTGGGAATGGTCGCCTATTTCGCGGGAGTAGTCCGCGCGCCGCTGACTGCGGTCATCATCCTGTCGGAAACAACCGCCAGCCGCGGGCTGATGCTGCCGATGTTCGCCGCCGCCTTTATCGCCGACGGCGTCAGCCAGCTCATCTGCCGCGAAAAGCTGTATCACGGTCTGTCCCGAACCTTCGCGATACCGCCCCCGGAGCATGGGCGGGCGTAGCCCCCCCCCTCCACAGCTTGGCGGTCGGCGCCGCCTCGATGATCCGGTCGTCGGGTTCGAGCAGTCGCACCTCGGCCTCCCAGAAGCTGTGGTGCTTTTCGTCGCAACAGATGCGCAGCCTTACCGACTGTGGATCCGTGCCCCAAGGCATCCCGGCTCGGCGTTCAACATGGACCCCCGCCGAACGCGCGCATGTCGGTGTGCGAGTGACCAGGCAGCCGGCCCGCGCCGTCCCGCTCCTCCACGAACACCACGGCAGCGGGATCGGTCGAAGGCCGAAATGTTCGACTACATCGAGCGCCTCTACAATCCCCGACGACGGCACTCGTCGCTGGTGCGTCTCAGCCCGATGAGTTTCGCGCGGCAGGCGCAGGCAGCCTGATCGTCACGATCAGCCCGGGTGCCGCGTCATCCAAGGTCAACTCGCCGCCATGGAGCTTGGCGATGGCGAACGCCAAAGGGAGACCCAGGCCATGTCCGGCTCGATGCCGGCTGCCGTCGAGCCGTCCGAAGCGGCGCAGCGCCGTTGCATGGGCCGAACGCGGGATGCCGGGACCATCATCCCTGATCCTGATCTCTATCATGTCGCCGTTGCGAGCCAGGGACAGGCAAATAGTGGTGCCTGCGGGTGTATGATCGATCGCATTCGTGACAAGGTTGAGCAGCGCCTGCGCCAGCAACTGGCGGTCGCCGTCGATGCGCAGTGCCGGTCCCGGCTCGACCTTCAACCGCTGTCCGCCCTCACCCGCCAGTGCCGCTCCCACCTCGCCGACCTGCTCCACCACCGCAGCCAGATCGACAGGTGCAAACCCGTCGCGATTACGCCCCTCGACATCTGCGATGCGCAGGATCGCCGCGAACAGATCGAGCAGCGTGTCGCACTGGTCGAGCGCGCACTCCAGCGCCTCTCGCGATGGCGGCATCGGCGCCGCCGTCATCACGGCCAAGTGGCTTCTCAGTCGGGCCAGAGGTGTGCGCAGGTCGTGGGCAACGTCGCTGCTGACGTGGCGCAGATGGTCCATGAGTGTGGCGATGCGATCGAGCATCCGATTGAAGGTCGCCGCCTGCCTGTCGAAAGCGCCACCGCGCGGGGCAACCGGGATACGTCGCGCCATGTCACCGGCGATGATCGCCTCAGCCGCCGCACGGACCTCGCCAATCCGCCGACGAACCATCGCCCCAACAGGACGGTTCCGCCGAGCACGACGAGCGTGATCGACCCAAACCCGAGAACATAGTTGCGCGTCCGTAGCGCGGCATAGCCGTCGATCGGCTCTGTCTCCGCGACGATCGCGAGCCGGTACCCGCCACCTACGTCGCGCACCAGCGCCCGTCCCGCCGAAAGGCCGGGGATGGCATCGCGCGTACTCAGGGTCGACAGACCGTCCGGGATATGGCGGGACAGCGCGACGTTGCCCGCCAGTCGGCGCCCGCGCCGGTCGGTCAGCGCGAAGCCAACGTCCCCGGTATCGCGCCGGCGCGACAGCGACGCGATCCTCGCCGCGATCGCAGAGGCGTCGCCGGGCCTGATATCTTCCGTCACGGCGTCACCGATCGCGGCGATGCGGCGGTCTACCAGCGCGACCACCGCACGGTGCGAGGCGGTGAAGGTCGCATAACCCGTCAGCACCGTTGCCGCGAGGAACGCCAGAAGGAAGCTCGCCGTCAGCGCGCGCAGCGATCCCATCAATCGTCCAGCAGCATGTAGCCGACGCCGCGGCGGGTGACGATCGGGTCGCCCTCGCCCGCAGCGGTCAGCTTGCGGCGCAGCATGCGGACCTGTGCGTCGACGATGTTGCCGCCCGGCTCGAACTCATAGCCCCACACGTTCTCGATCAGCATCGCGCGGGTAAGGACGCTGCCCTTGTGGCGAACCAGTTCGACAAGCAGCCTGAATTCCAGCCGGGCGAGGTCGAGGCTGCGTTCGCCCCGCCACGCACGGACATGCGCCGGGTTGACGACGATGTCGCCCGCGCGGAGCGTGTCGGCACCGGGTTCGCTCCAGCCGCGCGCGCGGATCAGCGCCTTCAGACGGGCATCGATCTCCGCCGCCGGGGTCGGTTTCACCACATAATCGTCGGCGCCCGCGGTAAGCCCTGCGATCTTCTCCGCCGAACGCTCCAGCGCGGACAGCATCAGGATCGGCATTCGCTTGCCCCGTTCGCGCAGCCGCAGCGCGACACCGCTGCCGCCGAGGTGCGGCAGCATGCAATCGAGGACGATCGCGTCGAACGCGTCGCGCTCCACCGCGATCAGCGCATCGGGGCCGGTCGGCGCGATCGTGACGGCGTGGCCGATCTGCCGCAGCTCTTCAGCCAGGCTCGCTGCGTAGAGTTCGTCGTCTTCGACCAGCAGCAGGTTCACGTGCGTCCCGTCGAGT
Source organism: Sphingomonas taxi (assembly GCA_003243195.1). Taxonomy (GTDB): domain Bacteria; phylum Pseudomonadota; class Alphaproteobacteria; order Sphingomonadales; family Sphingomonadaceae; genus Sphingomonas; species Sphingomonas taxi_B. The sequence goes on from QFQI01000001.1 coordinate 628,635, forward strand.
AGCCACGATCGCCGACCGTTACATCGGTGATCGTGGCTGTCCAGCTCCTCACGTCCCTCCCCTCACAGGCGAATGGTGCCTTCGAGGCCGAGGGTGCGGGGGGCGTTGAAGTTGCCGTAATCGCCCAGGATGTTGTTGATGCCGCTCGCCGCCGTCGTGGTCAGCGCGCCGAGGCTGTTCGAGGGATCACGGCGATAGACATGCGCCTCGTCGAACAGGTTGCGGACCCAGGCGCTGATCGTCAGCGTGCGGTTGTCGCCCAGCGTGATGTCCGCCACCGCGACCCGGCCGTTGACGATGAACGAGGCGTCGTTCTTCGTCGCATACTGGTCGAACGTCTGCGTTGCCTGCGCATAGTTGCCGTCGAGGTGAAAGCGCAGGTTCGCGCCGTCGAACGGCAGGTTGTAGTCGATCGATCCGCTCGCCGCGTTGCGCGGCGTGTAGACAATGAAGACGCTCTGGACGACGTTCGTGAACGGGTTCAGCACCGGCGGGATCTTCGTGTAGGTATAGGCGTAGGAGCCGGTCAGCGTCAGCCCGTCGAGCGGGTTGACGGTCAGGTCAGCCTCGATACCCCTGATCCTGGTGGTTCCCGGCGCGTTGATCGTCTCCAGCGTGTTCCGCGTCGTCCCGTTGCCGAGCGGCGCGACGTTCGAGAAATCGACCTGGCTGCCGGTACGATCCATGATGTAGCCGGCGAGGTTCAGCCGGACGCGGTGGTTGAGGAACTCGGTCTTGGCGCCGATCTCGTAGCTGTCGACCGTCTCCGGCCCGAACGAACGATAGCTGACCGAGCGCGAACTGGCGCCGCCGGCGCGATAGCCCGAGGCGTATTTGGCGTAGAGGTGGATGTCGCGGGTTGCGTCGAACGCCACCGTCGCCATCGGGTCGAACCGGTTGTTCGTCTCCGCGAAGGTACACAGCGGCGCCGAGGCCAATGTCACCGGGCAGCGCGAGGGTGCGTTGTTGACGATGTAGAGCGTACCGTCCTTGTCGTCGTGCGTGTACCGCCCACCTGCGGTCAGGTGCAGCGACTCCAGCGCAGCGGGCGTGTAGGTCAATTGGCCATAGGCGGCGTAGCTCCTGGACGAGGCGTGGCTCGACCGGTCGATGAAGCGGCAGCCCGGCTGCGATCCGAACCCGTTTGAACCCGTGCACGGATCGACGATCGTGTATCCGGTCGCGACACCGACGGAATTGACCATCCAGCGATTCGAGCTCGGGGTCGCGGCGTCGTCGCTCACCGATTCGTCGAAATAGTAGAGGCCGGCGGCGTAATCGAGCCCGCCGACGCTGCCGATCGCCTGCAATTCCTGGCTGAACTGATGCTGGTAGAGGTCCGCCAGGCTGTAGCGGCTGAACAGCCCGCCAGTGTAGACCGCCGGTGCCGTTGCGGTCGCGGCCGTCGTCAGCGTCGCGCCGAACACCGGCACGCGGTGCGCGCCGCCCGAATTGTCGTACTGGTTCGAGCTGACGGTGCGGTACGCGGTGATCGAGCGCAACTCGATCCACGGCGCGGGATTGTAGGTGAGGTGGAGCGCGACGCCGTGCGTCTTATCGACGCTCTCCTGCTGCGGCACGCCGATGTCGGCGTTCTTCATCCGGTTGTCGCCCTCGACCTGGACGATCGACGGCAGCGCCTTGACCGTGCCGGTGAAGGTCGTCGGACTGGTGCCGGGCAGGATGCAGCCCGGATGCGCGGAGGCGGCGCCCTCGACGCAGCCGTTGGGGTTGACGTTCAGCAGCTGGCTGTAGAACGGCGTGTTGGCGTCATAGCCGAAATCAAACGAGAAATCGGCTTTGAAGTCGTCGCGAGGTGCCCAGCGGACCGCGATGCGCCCGCCGCGGCGGTCGAAATAGTTCCAGCCCTTCTGCCCCGACAGCGGGTTCTTCGTCGTCGGCCCCTGATACTGGACGACGCCGTCCACCTTGAAGCTGATGTCGCTCACCTCGGGCAGGTCGAGGTGAAAGTCGCCGTTGTAGCCGCCGTAGTTGGCGACCCCCGCGGTCGCGCGCAGGTCGAACTTGCCCGACGGCGGCCTGGTGACGATCGACAGCGCGCCGCCTTCGGTGTTGCGGCCGAACAAAGTGCCCTGCGGCCCCTTCAGCACCTCGATCCGGTCGACGTCGAACAGCGCCGCGTTCAATCCGTGCTGACGGCCGAGGTAGACGCCGTCGATATAGATGCCAACGCCCTGCTCGCGCGCCGGCTGATTGGCGTCGAGCGGGACGATGCCGCGGATACCGACCGTCAGCGCGGTCTGCCGCGCCTCGAAGGTCGCGACGCGTAGGCTCGGCACGGCGCCGTCGGCGAGGTCGAGCAGGCTCTGGACATGCCGATCCTGCAACGCCTGGGTGCTGAGCACGTTGATCGCGATCGGCGTCTTCTGCAGGTTCGTCTCCCGCCGGGTGGCGGTGACGACGATGTCGCCGAGGCTGCTCTGGTCGAGACTGGTGGCAGGCGGCGTGGCCGGCGCGGTGGGTGCGACGCTCGGCGCCGTTGCTGCGGGGGTGACCGGCGCGGCGGGTGCAATGGCCGCCTGACCCGCGGCAGGCAGGGCGAGCGCGGCGATGCCGCTCAGAAGACGCAGACGCAAACCGGAACGCGACGACAGCATGGGAACCCCCTTATGATTTCTCGTTAGGGGCGGCGGTTAAGACCGGCCGGGGACATGATCGCGACAGTTCGATGACGCCGGACGTCGCCGGGATCTCACACGATTTTCATCTTTGATGGGGTGCACGGAGTTTTTCTTGACGTCCTCCCTGTTTTTTCATCCATGTTGAGTGAGAGTTTTCCGGCCCTTTGAAGCCTGCGGGCGAGGAGCTGGGACATGAAGAAGACGAGGCATACTGAGGAGCAGATCGGGTTCGCGCTGAAGCAGGCGGAGACGGGCACGTCGGTGGCGGAGGTGATCCGCCGGATGGGGATCTCGGAGCAGACATTCTACCGCTGGAAGAAGGTGTACGGCGGCCTCGGCGTCGGCGAACTGCGGCGCCTGAAGCTGCTCGAGGAGGAGAACCGCAAGCTCAGGCAGCTCGTCGCGGATCTGAGCCTGGACAAACACATCCTGCAGGACGTTCTGGCAAAAATGCCCTGAAGCCTGGACGACGGCGCGAGCTCGTCGCGCACGTCCAG
>QFQI01000012.1 GCA_003243195.1 Sphingomonas taxi
GGTTGATCTGCTTCAGGTCGTAGATGAGCTGCGCCAGATCCTCGATCGAATAGATGTCGTGGTGCGGCGGCGGGCTGATGAGCGTCACGCCGGGCGTGGCGTGGCGCAGCTTCGCGATGAACTCGGTCACCTTGAAGCCGGGGAGCTGCCCGCCCTCGCCGGGCTTGGCGCCCTGCGCGACCTTGATCTCGATCTCGTCGCAGGCGTTCAGATATTCGGCGGTGACGCCGAAGCGCCCCGACGCGATCTGCTTGATGACCGAATTGGCGTTGTCGCCATTGTCATAGGGGGTGTAGCGGACCTTGTCCTCGCCGCCTTCGCCCGACACCGCCTTCGCGCCGATGCGGTTCATCGCGATCGCCAGCGTCTCGTGCGCCTCGGGCGACAGCGCCCCCAGCGACATGCCCGGCGTCACGAAGCGCTTGCGGATTTCGGTGATCGCCTCGACCTGATCGACCGCGACGCCTTCGTTGGGGAAGTTGAACTGCAACAGGTCGCGCAGGTAGATCGGCGGCAGGTCCGCCACCCCGCGCGAGAATTGCAGGTAGCTGGAATAGCTGTCGGTGCTGACGGCGGTTTGCAGCAGGTGCATCAACTGCGCCGAATAGGCGTGCGCCTCGCCGGTGTGGCGCTGGCGATAGAAGCCGCCGATCGGCAGCTTCGCCACGCCGGCGTCGAACGCTTCCTCATGCCGGTCGGTGGCGTTGACGTGCAGCGAGGCATAGCCTTCGCCGCTGATCTTGGCCGGCATGCCGGGGAACAGGTCGTTGACCAGCGCGCGGCTGAGGCCGACCGCCTCGAAATTATAGCCGCCGCGATACGAGGAGATGACCGCGATACCCATCTTGGACAGGATCTTCAGCAGCCCTTCCTCGATCGCCTTCTTGTGGCGGGCGGTGCATTCCTCCAGCGCCAGCTTGCCGAACAGGCCGCGCGCATGGCGGTCCGCGATCGCCGCCTCGGCCAGATAGGCGTTCACGGTCGTCGCGCCGACGCCGATCAGCACCGCATAATAATGCGTGTCCAGGCATTCGGCCGCGCGGACGTTGATCGACGCATAGGAGCGCAGCCCGCGCCGCACGAGATGCGTGTGCACCGCCGCCGCCGCCAGCACGCCCGGGATCGCCACCCGCTCCGCGCTGATATGCTCGTCGGTCAGGAACAGCTCGCTCTTGCCCTCGCGCACCGCCTGTTCGGCCTGGTTGCGGATGCGCTGGATCGCGGCGCGCAGCCGCTCGGCCCCGCCGCCGGCCTCGAATGTGCAGTCGATGTCGGCGGCGGCGCTGCCGAAATATCCCTTCAGCCGCGCCCAGTCGGTGGAGGTCAGCACCGGCGATTCCAGCACCAGCACGCGCTCGCGCCGGTCCTCGGTGTCCAGGATGTTGGCGAGGTTGCCGAAGCGCGTCTTCAGCGACATGACATATCGTTCGCGCAACGGGTCGATCGGCGGGTTCGTCACCTGCGCGAAATTCTGCCGGAAGAACTGGCTGATGAGGCGCGGCTTGTCGGAAATGACCGCCAGCGGCGTGTCGTCGCCCATCGAGCCGATCGCCTCCTTGCCCGTTTCGACCATCGGCGACAGGATCAGCTCCATGTCCTCGATCGTCTGGCCGGCCGCCACCTGCCGCCGCGTCAGGTCGGCCCGGTCGTAGCGGGTCAGCGTGCCGGCAGGGGCGGGGGGCAGGTCGTCCATCGTCGAGAATTCGCCGATCATCGCGGCGTAATCGGCCTCCGCGGCGATGCGGTCCTTCACTTCGCGATCGCGCAGCACGCGTCCTTCGTGCAGGTCGACCGCGATCATCTGTCCCGGTCCCAGCCGGCCCTTGGCGATCACGGTGCTCTCCGGCACCACGACCATGCCGGCCTCCGACCCGACGATCAGCAGCCCATCGGCGGTCTGCGTATAGCGCAGCGGGCGCAGCGCGTTGCGGTCGACGCCGCCGACCACCCAGCGCCCGTCGGTCATCGCGAGCGCCGCCGGGCCGTCCCACGGCTCCATGACGGAGGCGAGATACTGGTACATCGCGGCATGCGACGGCGGCATGTCGTCCGCGAACGCCTCCGGCACCAGCATCAGCTTGGCGGTGGGCGCGTCGCGGCCCGAACGGCAGATCGCCTCGAACGTCGCATCCAGCGCGGCGGTGTCGGACGCGCCGGCCGGGATCACCGGCTTGATGTCCTCCGAATGCTCGCCGAACGCGATCGACGCCATGCGGATCTCGTGGGACAGCATCCAGTTCTTGTTGCCGCGGATCGTGTTGATCTCGCCATTGTGCGCCAGGCACCGGAACGGCTGCGCCAGCCACCATTGCGGGAAGGTGTTGGTGGAATAACGCTGGTGGAAGATCGCGACGCGGCTCTCGAAGCGCTGGTCGGTCAGGTCGGGGTAGAAGACCGACAGGCTCTCGGCCAGGAACAGCCCCTTGTAGATGATCGAGCGGCACGACAGCGAGCAGATGTAGAAGCCCTGGATCTGCGCCGCGATCACGCGCTTCTCGATGCGGCGGCGGATCAGGTAGAGGTTCTTCTCGAACTCCTCGATAGACACTTCTTCGGGCAGCGGCCCGGCGATCATGATCTGCTCGATCTCCGGCCGGGTCGTTTGTGCCTTCAGCCCGATCACCGACACGTCGACTGGCACCTGCCGCCAGCCATAGATGGTGTAGCCCGCCTCGATGATCGCGCTTTCCACGATCGTCCGGCACGTTTCCTGCGCGCCGAGATCGGTGCGCGGCAGGAACACCATGCCGACTGCCAGCCGGTTCGGCAGCAACTTGTGCCCGCTCGCCGCCACGCAATCGTCGAAGAATCGCACCGGCAGGTCGACATGCAGCCCCGCGCCGTCGCCGGTCTTGCCGTCCGCATCCACCGCGCCGCGGTGCCACACCGCCTTCAGCGCGTCGATCGCCGACTGGACGACGCGGCGCGACGGCCTGCCGTCGGTCGCGGCGACGAGGCCGACGCCGCACGCGTCGCCCTCGAATTCGGGGCGGTACATGCCGTGTTCGGCGAGATGGGCGCGGCGGGCGTCGATGCTGTCGGTCATCACTTCTTGTCCTGCTGGATCGCCGCCACGTCCTTCACGAAGGCGGCAGTATCGGCCTGCACGTTGGTCATCGTCCCGGCGCGAGCGCCAAGCCGGGGGGCGGGGCAGATCACGCCGCCACCTTCGCGGCCGTCGCCTTGGCCTTCAGATAGGCGTGCATCGTCGCCGCCACGTCGCGGCCGTCACGGATCGCCCACACCACCAGCGACGCGCCGCGCACGATGTCGCCGGCAGCGAACACGCCGTCCAGGCTGGTCATCAGCGTCTTGCTGTCGACCAGCACCGTGCCCCAGCGGGTGACGCCCAGCTCGGCCGCGCCCCACAGCTTCGGCAGTTCCTCGGCATCGAAGCCCAGCGCCTTGATGACCAGGTCGGCGGGCATCGCCTCGGCCCCGCCTGGATCGACCTCGGGCGCGCGGCGCCCGCTGGCGTCGGGTGCGCCCAGCCGCATGCGATTGGCGCGCACGACACTGACCGCGCCGTCCTCACCCTCGAAGGCGGCCGGCGCGGAAAGCCATACGAACTCGACGCCTTCCTCCTCGGCGTTGGCGACCTCACGCTGCGATCCCGGCATGTTCGCGCGGTCGCGGCGGTACAGGCACTTCACGCTCTTCGCGCCCTGCCGGATCGCGGTGCGCACGCAATCCATCGCGGTATCGCCGCCGCCGATCACCACCACGTCGCGGCCGGCGGCGTTCAGGCTGCCGTCCTCGAACGCCGGCACGTGATCGCCGAATCCCTTGCGGTTGGACGTGGTGAGATAGTCCAGCGCCGCGACCACGCCGGTCAGCGCATTGCCCTCCACCTCGATCGCGCGCGCCTTGTAGACGCCGGTCGCGATCAGCAGCGCGTCGTGGCGCGCGCGCAGCTCGTCCAGCGTCGCGTCGCGTCCGACCTCGAACCCTTCGTGGAAAACAATCCCGCCCGCCTTCAGCCGTTCGACACGGCGCATCACCACCGGCTTCTCCAGCTTGAAGCCGGGGATGCCATAGGTCAGCAGCCCGCCGGCGCGATCGTGGCGGTCATAGACGTGCACCTCATAGCCGTGGCCGCGCAGATATTCCGCCGCGCTCAGGCCCGCCGGTCCCGCGCCGATCACGCCGACCGACTGGCCCCGCGCCGGGCCGGGTACCAGCGGCTCTACCCAGCCTTCCTCCCACGCGGTGTCGGTAATGAACTTCTCGACCGATCCGATCGTCACCGCGCCGTGACCGGTAAACTCGATCACGCAATTGCCCTCGCACAACCGGTCCTGCGGGCAGATCCGGCCGCAGATCTCCGGCATGGTCGAGGTGGCGTTGCTCAGCTCATAAGCCTCGCGCAGCCGCCCCTCGGCGGTCAGGCGCAGCCAGTCCGGGATGTGGTTGTGAAGCGGGCAATGGACCGAGCAATAGGGTACGCCGCATTGCGAGCATCGCGCGGCCTGATCCTCGGCGCTGGCGACGGCATATCGTTCGGCAATCTCGCGAAAGTCGTCCGCCCGGTCGTCGGCGGCGCGCTTCGACGGATAGGATTGCGGGCGTTCAACGAACTTCAGCATGTCGGCCATCGGTGTCCTCCGATGGCCGGCGTCTCACATGCATCAGCGCATGTCACGACGTTTTCGACACTTGAGTAAGTATAGCTTACCTAAAAAAGCATGATCGAGGCATCAAGCTGCAACCCACTCGCAAGTGGCGCGCAAAATTAGGTCCGATACAATCCCTATCGCATTGCAAGCGCCGCCAGCGCCACGATGCCGACGACGATTCGATACCAGGCGAACGGAGCGAAGCCGTGTCGCGTCACGATCGCCATGAACCAGCGGATCACCGCCAGTGCGACCACGAACGATACCGCGAAGCCGATCGCGATCGCCGACAGATGTGCGTCGCCAAGGTCGTGGCGGCTTTTCCACAACGCCAGCGTCGTCGCTCCCATCATGGTGGGGATGGCAAGGAAGAAGCTGTATTCGGCCGCCGTCTCCTGATCGACCCGCATCGCGCGCGCACCCATGATGGTCGCGCCCGAGCGGCTGACCCCCGGGATCATCGACAGGCACTGGATCGCGCCGATGCCCAGCGCGGTCTGCCAGCGCATCGTCTCCACCGCGCCCTTTTCGGACGGGGGCACGGTGCGCTCGATGAACAGGATCGCGACGCCGCCGACGATCAGCGCGACCGCCACCACGATCGGCCCGGTGCCGGGCGCTTCCAGCACCGCGCGGATCGCGGAATAGGCGATCGCCCCGACCACTGCCGACGGCAGGAAGCCGAGCAGCACGTTGCGCGTGAAGCGCACCGCGTCGGGGTCCATGCGCAGCAATCCCTGGCCGACGCGCAGGAAGCGCCGCCAGAACAGCACGATCACCGCCAGGATCGCGCCGAGCTGGATCACGATGTCGAAGGTCGCATCGCCCTCCGACAGACCGAGCAAGGCGCCGGCGAGCACCAGATGGCCCGTGGACGAGACGGGCAGGAATTCGGTGATCCCCTCGACGATGCCCAGGAGGATGATGGTCAGCAGGTCGTTCACGCGCGTTCCCCGGATGGGTATCGTGGGCAGCGGGCGGTCAGCCCGCGGTGGAACCGATCAGGCTGAAGCGCCCGGCCTTGCGATAGCGCACCAGCCAGTCGGGCGCGACCGCGTCGAGCGGGGTGCGCGCGACGCCCAGCGCCTCCAGCCCCTCGGCGCCGCTGCCGACCAACGAATCATGGCCCAGCAGCATCCACTGATCGGTCGAGATCGGCGTGCCGGGCAGCGCGGCGAGCAGGCTGCCGACGGCGTCCGGCACCGCCAGGAAATGCGGGCTGCGGCCGGTATGCGCGGCGATGCGCTGGTTGAGCTCCAGCATGGTCAGCACCTCCGGTCCGCCGAGCTCGAAGGTGCGGCCACCGAACGTGCCCGGATCGGCGAGCGCGGCCACCGCGGCGCGCGCGACGTCGCCGACGAACACCGGCTGGAACCGCGCCGCGCCGCGCAGCACCGGCACCACCGGCAGCCGCGCGATCAGCGCGGCGAAGCGGTTCACGAACTGGTCCTCGCGCCCGAATATCGTGGAGGGACGCAGGATGGTGGCGGCCGGGCAGGCGGCGCGCACGGCGTCCTCGCCCGCGCCCTTGCTGCGCGCATAAGCGGAATCGCCATCGGCATTCGCGCCGATCGCCGAGACATGCACCAGCGCGGCGCCGTTCGCCGTCGCGGCCTCCGCCACCGCGCGGGCGCCGTCGACATGGATGCGTGTCAGATTGCCGGCGAAGGTGCCGACCAGGTTCACCACACCGTCCGCGCCATGCACGGCGCGCGCGATCGTCTCGGGGCGCGTCACGTCCGCGGCAACGAACTGCGTCTGCCCCAGCCCGCCTTGCGGCTTCAGGAAGAACGCCTGCCGCGGATCGCGCTGCGCGATCCGCACGCGCGCGCCCGACTTGAGCAGCGCCTGCGCGATGTAGCGACCAAGAAAGCCCCCGCCGCCGATCAGCGTCACCAGCTTGTTGTTCATGCCGTCCTTCATGTCGAAAGCCTTTCGCCGTGCCATGTGCCTTGCCCGCCGTGCCCCGCGTTGACAAGGCCGCGCGGCACCGCACCACCGCCGTCCGCGCCGCATTGCAAAAAAGTGCAGCACCCGTGTTGACAGCCCCGGCGCCGGCCCATAGAGGCACCGGCCTACCCCGTGCCCAGATGGCGGAATTGGTAGACGCACCAGCTTCAGGTGCTGGCGATCGCAAGGTCGTGGAGGTTCGAGCTGGTTCCGTTCTCCCAATCGCTCGTTCGAGCAACTGGGACGAGCCGGAAATCCGGATGGCTTCCTGATCGACCGCCACTTCGGAGACGAAGAGCGCCACATAGGCCTTGCGGAGCGCGGGATCGTCCCCGCTCAGGCGGTCACGCACGAGGGCGCCGAATGCATCCACCATCTCCGGCGTCACACGCTTCGTGGTCTTGCCGATCTGCCGTTCGAGCGCTTCGATCGTCGCGGCCGCCGAAGCGATGCGGCTGTTGGTCTCCGCCACCAAGCCGGTGAAGGTCGCATTCTTGAGCGAGGCGTGGCCGTCCGCCAGCGCCTCGTAGAGGTTGCGCAGGCGCGTTTCGGCCTGGGTCTTGTTGAGACGGGCCTGGGTGAGGTCGCGGGCACGACGCTCGTCCGCCTCCGTCGACGCCTCGAGCATTTCGGACAACAGCATCCGCAGTCGCTCGGGCGCGAAGATCTGGCGCTCCAGCGCACCCAGCACGACCCCGTCCAGCCGCTCCTCGCGCACATGGGGGCAAGTGCAGCGCGCCGCCCCGGCGCTAACCTTGCCGTTGCACGAATAATAGGAATAGCGCCCGCCCTTGCCAGTGCGGATCGTCATGCCCTCGCCGCAGATGCCGCACTTCGACGCACGGCGAGGATGACGGTGTTTTCGACGTCGAGGCCGTAGAACAGGACGAGGTGCTTCGCACGCACGCCGCGCTCGGTCGGCTTGTCGAGTTCGGATCGGCGGATGAAATCATGCGTCGCGTGATCTGCCGCGGAAGCGGCCAGATTGCAGATTCGTGTTCCCGACGCATAGGCGTGATGTGTGTAGCGCGGCACCGTCGTGCGCATCAAATGCGCCTTTCGCCTGATGAAATCGGTCGTGACCGCCCGGTGGTAGGCGCCCAGGTCGAGGTAGCGCCCGGCCGCAGTCCGGAGGCGTATTGCGCTTTCGGTCTCCCTCGAAGCGGCGAGTACCGGGCGGATCGAGGTGCTGGTAAGCACCTGGCCGCCCGCCTCTCGCTGACGATCCGCCATAGTACGGATGATGATGCCCAGCCGTTCGAACTCGGCGAACGCCGCGTGGCCGCCGATATACGCATAGCTGAGCCGGAAGATCGGGTGCGGGGCCGCCAGCCAGCGATGCCTGGCCAGCGCGACATCGAGCCGCCGTGCCATCAGCAGGCAGAAGAGCTCATGGGCATCGACCGCCGTCACCTCTTCAATAATCGCCTTCACTGCGGTTTCCATAGCGGGGCTGCGCGTCGCCATCCGGCTCGGCAGCCGCCTGGGGTCACGATCATGCTCGGGCGGGATGTCGCGCATAGTACCGCGCGTAAGGAAGACGTGGATCGCTTCGGCGGCACTTGCGGCCATATTGATCGAATACGCGACGGTCTTGGTTGCCCGTGCTCGCCGGAAGCGCTCGACCCTTTCCGCAAGCATCATGGCGATCCGTCGTGTGGCGACGGGGCGTTCGTCCGACAGGTAGATGTCCGTGGCAATCCGCGCTGCACCGATGACTGCGGCTTCGATGCCAAGCGCGGCAAGTGCTACAACGCCTTTGTTGCGGCCGGTCTTATCGGACTTGCGCCGCTTCGCTTGATAGGATGCACAGGCCGCCGCGATCATCGATGCAGCGACGAACAGCCTTGCCCGCCAGTCGTTTTTCCTTAGTATGTCGGTAATGCAGGCGTGATCGGCGATGCTGAATCCAAGCAATTGTTCGACCAAGTCATCGCCGCTCGCGTCATCGGGGGAGCCCACGCCCAGAAGGGTCTGCTCGCGGACGAAACGCTCGATGCCGTCCGCGTCGTCGGGCAGGCGATGCGGTGCAAGCGATCCGCCCGTCCAGACGCCGTCGGTCCAGAGCGCACAGATCGCCGAATTGAAAGCGGCCCGGCCGACACGACGGCCGACCGGATCGTCGAGCATGCCGTTGCCGCTAGTCCATGGGACGTCGACGCCGGGCAATAGTGCCCGCCGCTGGCGCTCGACCTGCTTCGGTGACGCATCCGCGCACGATGCCATATCCGAGGCATCGTCGGGCACGACGGTATCGCGAAAGACGATGGCGGCGATATGCCGCTGGACGGGATCGACGAGGTCAATCATCGATGCCCTCCATCGTCTTCGGATCGCTGAAATAGGTCACCAGCGCGGTGATGTTGGCGTCCACGCGCCTGGCTCTTTCGCGCTCGAATGCGTCGAAGATCTGCTTGATCTCCGCCAGTCGGCCAGCGATCTCGATCAGCTTCCAGTACTGCTTGTAAAGTGAAACCGGCGTCCCGTCATAGGCGGCGAGAATTTCCCGTGCGCGTCGCAGCAACGTCTTGCGTTCGTCGATCCAGCGCTGGACGTCGTTAATCTCAAACGTGTCGCCTTTGTCGGTAACCTTGACGACCATGGGTTTCAGCGCCCACGGCTTCCCGCTCTCGTCTGCCATCAGCGCTGCTCCTCGGTGAACGGACGAAAGCGCGGATTCCCGCCCGCATTGGCGATCCATTCGGAGCTATCTCCCCGGCGGCCGATCTCGATCATCGGCAGGCCGCGCGCCGCTTCGACCCGCCGCATCATGTGGCGCTGACCCTTGGTCGACGCCCGTTCACGCCACGGGCCGTTCTCGCGATAGGCCTCCGGCACCGACGACCACGAAGCCTGTCGCTGGGCGTCCCGTCGCGCGGCACGCGCGTGCAGTTCTTGCTCGCCGATCGGGGTGAGGATCGTCGCATGGGTTTTGACCGTGGCGGTCAGTGAGTCGCCGAGCGCCGTTTCTCTATCGACGCCAGCCGTGCCATCGACGAGTTGGGAGAGGCCCCCGCGATAGGCGAAGGCGCCGACCCATGCGATGCGGTCGCGGTGATGGAAGCCGAACAGGCGCCAGACCATTCCGATTCCAAGCGTAGGCTTGCGCGCGAAAAGGTCGGCGACCACTTCGCCACGCTCAGTCAGCGCCGTGGCGCCTTCCTCGGCGAAACCATCGCCGCCATCCTCGAGGACCAAGGGAAAGGCCTTGAGAAGATAGTCCAGATTTTCTCTGAGCTTGGCGACCTCCAGCATCGCCAGGGGAAAGCGCCAAGGTCGTGCCAGCAGGCCGGCCAGCGCGAGACGATGCTTTGGCTGAAGGCCCGCATAGTGGCAGTCGCCGCCAGCGGTATAACCGTGAGCATGGGGGTGCGGCTCGATTGCGGCTATGTCCGCCTCGGCCTTCGCCGCCTCCGCTTCCGCTGCCGCCGCGTCGGCGCGTGCCGCGGCGATCATCGCTGTCAGGCGGTCGATCGGGTCTTGGGGAATGTCGCTTGCGAACGGGAACGCGGGGTTTCTCACGGTGATCTCCTCAGAAAAGAGGATTACCGTGCCTGTTGCGGTTGCTCGGAAGTTCCCGCCAAAAGTAGGCTGATCTCTGCCAGAAAAGTATTCCTGCTCGAGCGTTGCGGCACGAATCATTCGGACGCTCCATCGGCTGCGTGGAACGGCATCGCATGTTGCACAGGCGTGTCCGTATCGACCCCATCGCTGTGGGAGGGCTCTGCAGCCTCGGCAGCCACGATCTCTTCCGGTCCTGCAGTCGTGTCGTGCCCGGCTGCATCGGCCTCACGCTGGTCGAGCCGCCCGCGCAGCACGTCCTCACGACGCTGCGCCTGAGCCAGTGCGTCCTCCAGCGTGCCGATCCGGACGGTCGCGGCCGCAAGATCAGTCTCTGCCTTCTGGCACAGGTCCAGCACCTCGGCCGTTTCGCTTTCCGCCTCGACACGGCGACGCTCCGCATCGGCAATGCGCATCGCTGCGGTACGATCGAGGTCGCCGCCGACCATGCGCACCGTCCGGACGAAATGGTCGACCGCCTGCGTGGTCAGCTGCTCGAGCATCGCCCGGAAATCACCTTCCGCGCCAGCCGGCATATCGATCGCCGCCAGCCCCCTCTCGTCCTGCCGGCGTCGGCGCCAGTCGCGGACCTTGGCATAGAGCGCGCCATTGGGCTCGCAGCCCAGGTACTTGGCCACCTGATACGGCGTGACCTCGGCCGGCGTGCACCCACGGGCCGCGACGACCTCGTCGGCGGCCTTGTCCACCATTGGCTGGCGGACCCATTCATCACTGTTCTTCACGGTCGTTCTCGCACATTGCGAGACGACGATCCTGCGATACCCGCGATATCGCAGGTGTCGCATCTATCGCAGGAGCGATCGTCCACGCATCGTCATCGACGCGGACCGCCCCAAGGCGGCGCGCAGCTAACATTGACGATGGGGAGTTACGGTGCCGCCCAGCCTGCGGGTGGGTGGCTGAGATGCCGCCGGGCTTCGCAGACGGTATGGAGGAAGCAACGGCCCGCGGTGCTGGCGCGCTGACGCACGCGCATGACGATGGCGAACGTTAGAAATGCCGCCAGGACGGATACGAGCCGGCGATACAATCCTGGTCCACCGAGACGGCGGAACGCGTCGCCGTCCAGTATCCGCGCGGCGGCGGCGAGAAGTTGGCCGAGCGCCTGAATGACCGACACGTCCATCGCCGACGTCGACGCGGCATCGTCAATCGAGGGGGGATGGATCGGCGAACTCATGGACCCCTTATAGTGAAATTTGCGCTAGCCGCCAAGCGTGGCGCCTGACCGATGCTGCCATTTGCCATTCTTATGCAGCATCGAAGGAAAAGCGGCTTCGACGGCAACTCCTGCGATCGGGAAGGGTGAGAGGAAAAGCTTCGCATCCGCTCGGTCGATCGTAACAGGAGATATCGACCATGACGCACATCAACAGCGCCGCCTCGGCTGAGGCGGCGCTTTCTCCATGCGCGGGTGACGCGGACATCAGGGTTCTGCACCGTGTGTCCTCGCTCAACGCCTTTCCGCTCGCCGAACCGCGCGATGGACCGATCCGCACGGTGGCGGTGATCGATACCGAAACCACCGGCACCGACCCGGATCGCGACGAGATCATCGACATCGCCGTCGTCCTCATCGCCGTGGATGCGGACGGGCGGATCGTCCGTATCGACCGCGCGGGGCAGGCGCTGCGTGACCCTGGCATGCCGATCCCTGCGGCGATAACGCGGTTGACCGGCATCACCGACGCGGGTGTGCGCGACAAGGTCATCGACCTCGATGCGCTGGAAGCACTGATCGCCAGCGCCGACGTGCGCATTGCCCATAACGCGGTATTCGACATCGCTTTCGTCGAACGGCTGCTCCCCGGCCTCGCGGGGGCCGCCTGGGCGTGCTCCGCCCGCGATTTCGACTGGCTCGAACACGGCTTCGACGGTGCAAAGCTCGGCCATCTGCTGATGCAGATCGGGCACTTCAACACCGGCCATCGCGCGATGGCGGACGTCATCAGCTTGCTTCACCTTCTCGCGCACCGACTGGCCGACGGGTCGACTGTCATCGGTGCGATCCTCGCCAGGGCGGAGCAAGCAACCGTCCGCATCGAGGCAACCGGGGCCGGGTTCGACAAGCGCTCGCTCCTCAAGGGCCGGGGCTACCGCTGGGATCCCGCCGCCAGGGCGTGGTGGATCGAGATCCCGGACGAGGACCTCGAAAGCGAGACGCTGTGGCTCCAGCGCGAGGTGAACCCTTGGGGACCGACGCCACGCACACGGCCAATGACGTGGCGCGAGCGGCACCGCTGACAGGAGAGGCGCGCCACCCCGCGCGCCGATCCCCCATCCAGAAACGAAAGAAACGAGCACCGCGAAGGAGCGGAAAAAAATGCTCCGGCCCAAGGCCGTCACAGATGGAGTGACCCACATGGAAATGATCCTGCACCACCAGAATATCATGCTTGCCCTTCGCGAAGAGATGGGCTGGCCGAGCTTCAGGCCGGCCAACGATTGCATCTCCTGGGCATCGGGCCAGGAAATGTGCTTCGACGTTGGGAACGAGCTCGCCCGCGTCGCACAGATGGCGGGCCGGGATGTGATCTACACCGGTTGGGCCAGTGCCCGCGCCAAGGATCCGACTAGCGTCGCCATCGCCTATCGCGAGATGCTGACCATCGACATCGTCGACGGCCTCGTGCCCTTTGCCGCGAGCGATCGTTCGCCGATCATCCTCGTCAGCACCCACGCGGATGAATTCTTCGCCATCGATCGCCGCGGCTCGCTAGCGCGGGTCGCGGGCAAGCCGAAGGGCATCGGCAAAGGCAAGGCATTGGCGATGAAGCGTATCCAGGCCGCCGCCAGCATGATGGGCGACGAACTGCTCGCCAATAACCGCTTCGTCCCGCCCGGTGCGGACTGGATCGAACCGGAGACGCCGTTCGAAGCCGTCGTCCGGTTCGGCTGACCGGCGGTCGGGCGGGCCTCGACGATCGAGGCCCGCCAATCTTCCCCTATTGCCGGTCGCGTGCCGGCGGAGACTTCCCATGCACATCGACATCAAATCCGAACCCCGCAACCGCAGCTGGATCATCTTCGACATCGAAAGCGCGGTGATCGACGAGACCGGGCATCGCCGCTACCAGCAGATGGAGCGATATGTGCCGCACGACGACGATGACGATCAGCCCGGCCGTCGCGGCTACAAGCGCCCCGAAGACCCGCTCAAGACCCCGCGCTGGATCTTCCAGTCGATTACCACGGCCTGCGCGATGGTGCTGGCCGTACATCCGGACGGCAACGCCGATGTGTCGAGGTTCGTCACCATGTCGGCACCGGATCACACCGAGAAGGAGATCGTGGCGGGTCTGCTACAGGTGCTGGCCGATGCGCCCGCCGATACGGATCTCGTCAGCTGGGCGGGATCGTTCCACGACCTGCCGATGCTGGTCTGCGCGGCCATGCGCTACGGCCTGACCCTGCCGAACAACTGGAGGTGGCTGGCCTTCGGCGGCGACGGGCGGCAGCGTCACATCGATTTCGCCCGTGTCGCCACCGGCAACATGAAGATGAAGCCGATCCACGAATCCGAGCTGCTGGCAGCGTTCGACATTCCGTCCAAAATGTCGGCACCTGCCTTCGCCGTCGCCCGGCTGATCGAGAGCGGCCGATGGGATTTGGTACAGGAGCAGTGTGAAGGCGACGTGATCGCCACGGCCTTGCTGCTGTGCCGTTGGCGCAAGCTGCACGACTCCCGCGTCGATGCCGATATGGCCGAAGACCGCATCCTCCGGCGGGTGTGCGAACTGCGTGCCGGACGCGGCTACATTGCCGAGCTGGAGGCGCGCCGGGCGGTCCGGTTCGCCGCCCAATTTGACAAGGCTGCGAATGACGCTGCGCGACTGGCCCCCTGGCTGGAGCAGCACGCCGCGTGAATGACGCAAGGCCGCGATCGACCACGGTCGCGGCCTTCAACTTGCTTTAATCGACATTGCTAGGCACCGAATATCCACCGAAATCTACGACAAATCTGGCCGTGCTGCCGACGATCGCCGCTGAGATGACTACGCCGCGCTCGAGGTGAAGGACGGTGGCAGTGCGCAGGAGGCTTACACGGAGGCGATCGCAGCGGGCTGCACGCCGGAGCGCAGGCTGGCGCTGGACGCCGCGCTGCGCGTCTATTGCGGCCGCGATACTGAGGCGATGATCGTGCTGGCGCGGCGGCTGCAACTTCATAATGATGGGCGCGGAGGGGAAAATGACGATGAATGACGATGCCAATTCGCTGGTGCTGGAATCGATGCCAACGAAGCGCGTGCTTCGCGACCGCATCGACCGTCTGTCGGTGTCGGCGGATGGAAAGGCACTGCTCAACGATCTGCTCGAGATGGCAATAGAAGTTGGTGGTCGTATTATCGACGCCGGGCGGCGGATCCTCGCCTTCATCTTCGATCTGGTCGAACGCTTTCCAAACACCACCTTCGGTGTGATCGTCGCTCTGGTGGTCTCCACGCTAATCGCGTCGATCCCGCTGCTCGGCTTAGTGCTCGGCCCGCTTCTTTCTCCGTTATTGCTGGCGTTCGGCCTGGCTGCGGGCGCAATTGCAGACCTCAAGGACGCCCCGCTACGAGCGCGGGTGGGCGCGCTGGAACGCCACTTCGCATCCGCGACGCATCATGCGTGAAGGCTCCGCAACCGACCTGATGCTGAAGGAGGGCTTCGCATCGATCGATCGCGTGGTGGCTGATCCGGTGCGTTTCAAGCTGCGCCTCGGCATAGGTGAGGAGGCCTACGCCTCGCTGCGTTTCAAGAACAATATCCTGAAAATCTGGGATATCGGCAGTTGGGGCGGGACAGGCGCGGCGGTGGCGTCGTCGAAGATTGTCTCCAGCACGTTCTTCGCGCCGACTGGCTTCATGGCATTGATCGGCCTTGGCACCGCGGCGACGCCCGTCGGATGGGTCGTGGCGGCGGCGGTGACGTCGGCCGGTGCTTATTACGGCGTCACCCGCCTGTTCGGCCGCTATGCCGGATCACGGGTCGACACGATCCCCAAGTTCATCAACACGCCGATCGACGTTCTTGGCGCTGCCCTGCTGGACCTGATGGGCGGGCTGGCGATCCGTGTCGCCGCCATCGACGCCGACATCGATGAACGCGAGATCGAGACCATTGTCGATCACTTCGTTGCCGATTGGGGCATGGATCGGGATTATGTCGAACAGGCGCTATCGGTGTTCCAGGCGAACATCGCCAAGGCGACGATCAAGGAACTCGCGAGCGAACTGGCGAGACTCCAGATCGCGAACCCGGACTGCAATGCAACCGCAATGTCGGCGACCCTGACCGCCTTTCTGCGGGATATCGCAATGGCCGATGGGCGCACCGACGAACGCGAAGACCTGGCGATCGACGCCATCGCCGCCATCATGGCGCAGTCGGCACCGGGGACGATCGCGAAACTGGGCGACGGTGCGAGCCGCGTCTGGTCGGCAGCGGCCGACACGGTCACCGCCTTCGCTCAGGCTGCGCCGAACAAGTTGAAGAATCTCAATCCGCTTGGCGGGAAAACCACAAAGGCAGGGGACGGGGGCGCGTGAGGGAAGCGGAATTCAAGGCATGGCTCGAGGCCGAAGGCTATTCGAAAGGCACCGTCAGCACGCAAATGGCTGATGTCCGCCGCGTCGATCGCGCCTATGGCGATCTCGACAACCTGCCGCCCGGCCAGTCGATTGCCAGCATCAGGCAGTCGTTGGTCTATTCCAAGGCGGATCAGCGGGCGGGGCGGCCGAACCCGGCCAAGTTTCAGATCGACGGCAGCCTCTACGACAGCCTTGCCAGTTACCGTGCGGCGCTAAACTTCTACCAGCGGTTTCTGGATGCCAGGGCTGTCGCTCGAGGCGGTTCGACGTTCGACCTGACCGCGCAGGACATCCTCGACGCCATTGATCGGTGCGATGCGGCCGGGTCGGTGGAGGCCTTCATCGCGAACCAAGACGGCCTGGGCGCGCCCGCGAAGTTCTGGTTGCTGCACCGGGGCAAACGCTACCCCAGCAAGGCGATCGTTCGTAATGCGCTCGCGCATACCGGCAGCGGGTCGCTGCCCGGCGGCGCGCAATGCAAGGCTGCGCTTGATGCCCTGAGCTTCGTGGTGATCGACTGGCCCGCGTTCAAAGCGCTGCGCGACACCTTCCTAGTGCGGGTGAAGGTTTTCGAGAATTTCCGCCGCCAGGACGGCGATTACTGGGCGATCGAGCGCCGCTACAAGGACCAGACGATCGACAAGGTCCGCGCGCTCGCCGCGTCGGATGCCGACGACCGCACCGCGGGCGAGCAGATCTTTCGCGCCCTCAGCGTCGACACGCAGGGGCTGCCGCTCAGCTGGCGCACGCTCGACGAGGTGCAGAAGGCTGACGCGCCCCTGCGCGACCGCTTCTTCGAGATCGTCGCACGGCTGGCGCGCAGCGAGGACGACCCGCTCGCCACGATCTCCGATGGTGCCCGTGCGCTGGAGCAGCTGAAGATCGACGGTATCGCCGGGCTGCGTCGCGGCGAGGTGCTGGCGATCACGATCAGCGTCGTCGGCACCCTGCATCCGGAGGCGGCGAGCTGGTTCAAGGTCAGCCGGGTCGAAGCGATGGGCAAGACCCTGTTCGGCCGCAAGCTGTTCGCCCACCCGCAGTTCGAGCCGACCGATCTGGACGAATATCTACAGCTGCTGCGGGCTCTGTTCGCATTGTTCGGGGAGGAGCTGGGCTGGGAACCGCTCGACCTGTTCGACGTGCAGGGATTCGTGTGGGTGGCGCTCGAAGAGAAATGGGACGGCGAGGAGACGCCGCCCCCGACCGCTCCAGTCGAGACGACCGAGACAGAGGTGTTGCAGGACGGCCCCTATTGGTTCGTCGGCGCATCCTATGGCCGCCGGGACGATCAGGTCGAACGGTTCCTGGCCGAGGGTATCTGGGACATCGACAGTCCCAGCGACCGCAATCGCGAGCAGGTGCTGCGGATGCAGCCGGGCGAGCGGATCGCGATCAAGGCGACCTATGTCCGCAAGAACGGCCTGCCGTTCGACGGACGCGGGCGATCGGTGTCGGTCATGTCGATCAAGGCGATCGGCACGATCACGGCCAATGCCGGTGATGGCGAGCGCGTGTCCGTCGACTGGCAGGCCGGGTACAGCCCACGCGAATGGTACCACTACACTTATCAGCCGACGATCTGGGAGGTGTATCCGACCAACGAGATGGCGCAGCGGCTGATCCGCTTCGCCTTCATGGACGAGCCGCAGGATTACGACTGGTTCCTGCGCAACATGTCGCACTGGGGCGGCCTGCCCGCCGAAGAAGCGCCCGCGCCGGATCCCGTAAAGCGTTCGCCGCTCAACCTGATCCTCTACGGACCGCCGGGCACGGGCAAGACCTATCGCACGATGGCCGAGGCGGTACGGCTGTGCCGCGGGCTGGCCGGGAACGACCCGGTGCTGACCGATATCGAGCGTCGGCAAGAGCTGCGCCAGGTCTATGAGGAACTGAAGGGCCAGGGGCAGATCGGCTTCGTCACCTTCCACCAGAATTACGCCTATGAGGATTTCGTCGAGGGTCTGCGCCCGCAACCGTTGGCGGACGGGGTCGGCTTCACGCTCAAGGCCAAGCCCGGCATCCTGCGGCAGATGGCCGAAGCAGCCGAGGCAAGCGCCGAGGAGCATGTCCTCGTCATCGACGAGATCAACCGCGCCAACATCTCCAAGGTGTTCGGCGAACTCATCACGCTGATCGAGCCGGACAAAAGGCTGGGCATGGAAGAGGGGATGCGGCTTACCTTGCCTTACAGCGAAGCGCGGTTCGGCGTGCCGGCGAACCTGCACATCATCGGCACGATGAACACCGCCGACCGCTCGATCGCGCTGCTCGATACCGCGCTGCGCCGCCGGTTCGAGTTTCGTGAGCTGATGCCGGATGCCAGCCTGCTCAAGCCGGTCGACGGCATCGACCTTGAAGGCCTGCTCGCCACGATCAACGAGCGGATCGAGTATCTGTTCGACCGCGAGCACCAGATCGGTCACGCCTATTTCATCCGCTGCGCGACCCGCGCTGACGTCGATGAGGTGATGCGCCACAAGGTCATCCCGATGCTCGCCGAATATTTCTACGAAGACTGGGCCAAGGTGGCGGCGGTGCTCGGCGATGGTGACGATGGTGAGAGTGACCGCGAAGGCCGCTTCATCGACCGCCGCCGGCTCAAGGCGCCCAAGGGGCTGGGCGGGGACGAGGATGCCGCGCCACGCTATCGGTGGCATGTGCGCGACACCTTCTCTTACGACGGTTTCGCTGCCGCGTGATCCGCCGCACGATCCTTGAATGGGAGACAATCCGCTACGGCGAAGCGGCCGACGAAATCCCGATGGCCGCCGCCGATCGGATCGCGGCGGTCGCGGCAGCTTCGCCGCTCGCCGACCGCGGTGGTGGTGGCGTTCTGGAGCATGGTCGCAAGGGGCTGCGCGCACGGGGAGTCGTCGGCGTCATCGCGACGCAGGGTTGTGCGCTTGAAATTCTGCCCAAGATCGACGTCGCCGGCGGGAGTGATGCCGAGACGACGGGTAACATCCGCCAGCGGGTCGTCCATATGCTGGCGGTCGCGCTCGACCTGAAGATCGACGCGGGCCAGGTCACGGCGCTCGACTGGCAGCGCGAGACGTTGCTCGAAATCCTGATCCGGCTGTTCTCCGAGAAGCTGTTCGATGCCGTGCGGCAGGGAATGCCGCGCCGGTATGTCGAGCACGCGGACGACCTGCCGACGCTTCGCGGCCGGTTGAACGTGACGCGCCAATTCACCGCGTTGGCGGTCGAGCCGTCTCGGCTGGCGTGCCGCTTCGACGCGCTGACCCCTGACATCGCGCTCAATCGCATCATGAGGGCCGCAGTCGCGCGCCTGTCGCGGATCGCGCGCACGACCGACAATCAGCGGCGATTGCGCGAACTGGCGTTCGCCTATGCCGATATCGCCGACGTCCCCATTTCGGCATTGCTTTGGGATGAAATTACGCTCGATCGTACCAACGCCCGCTGGCGCGAGCTGCTCAATCTCGCACGCCTGCTGCTCGGCGAGCGCTTCCAGACCACCTCCGCCGGCGGCAGCGATGGCTTCTCGCTGCTGTTCGAGATGAACACGCTCTTCGAGGAATATGTCGCCCGAATGCTGAAGCGCGCGCTGGCCGACACTGACCTTCGCGTCGTCAGCCAGGGTGGGCGGCTCTATTGCCTCGAAGCCGATGACCGTCGGCAGGTTTTCCAGACTCGCCCGGATATCCTCGTCAAGCGCGATGACGTCGTCCTGCAGGTGATCGATACCAAGTGGAAGCGGATCGCCGCGCGGATCGACGATCCCAAACGCGGCGTGTCCCAAGCCGACGTCTATCAGATGATGGCCTATGGCCGACTCTATCGATGCGACAGGCTGACCATGCTCTATCCGCACCATCGTGAAGCGGGGTGTGACGAGGGGTTGATCGGCAATTATGCCGTCAATTCCAGCTCGGGCCGTCTTGACCTGTTCTCGGTCGACCTGGCGCTTAGCGACCGGATCAAGTCCCGTCTCGCTGCCATCTGTTCGCTGAGGGAGGCCGAGACCGACATCGTCGCCTCCGAAGGATAACGCGTCCCAACCGCCCTATTTTTGCCCGACGCAGGAAAAGTCGACGGGCAGAGAATGGCGGGAAGCTCTCTCGAATCGGCATCCATAAGAGGAGGCAGGTTCAGTAAGGGTGGGGTGGCGCAAGAAATGAATTCTTCGAATTCGTCGCATCGGCCGAAGACCTCGCGTGCGCACCCCACCCCCTCTTTTCTCGTCATTCTGGACGACGGCACGAGGCACCGCGTCAGCGATCGTGAGCTCGCCAAGCAGATGAGCCAGGCGCGCACCGCGACGCTGAAGCGCCTGCGCCAATCCCGCGCCGAGGCCTTGACTGCCGTGGCCGACAAGATCGAATGCCAGCGTATCCGTCGCGACTTCGAACGCGCCGAGCGTGACCTCGACGCGGCTATCCGACGTTTCCATAAGCGCGTGCGAGTGCAACCCGAACTGCGCCGTCGCGCGCCAGCCGCGAGGAAGAGGAAGTCGACCGTTGCCGGCACCGGCCATAGCGGGTTGGTGATGAAGGCCCGGCCTCAGACGTCCAGCGCACTGGCGCGCCTGGACCGTGCGGGGCGCGAAGGCATGATGCTCCGTATCCGTTATGTCCGTGCGGGCGGACGGCATGCCGCGATCGGCTGCGTGGTGCGCCACTGGCGCTACATCGCGCGCGAGGCGGCCGTCACGCTCGACGCGGAGGGCAAGCCGATCCTCGCGGGAAATCTCGGCGATGCCACCGCAGGGCTCGACGACTTCATCGAGCAGGTCGCCGAGGGCCTCGCGGTGCAGGAGAAGGTGCTGCGGGCGATGCGCAAGAACGCCAAGCTCAGCTTTCGGATGGTCGGCGCCTTCCCCTACGGCTTGCCGGTCGCTGCCCGGCGCAAGGTCCTGCAGCGTGTCGGCGACGAGATTTTCGGCGTACGCGGACTGGGCTGGTCAGGGGCCGCGCACCATGCCGATCCAGGGGCCGATGTCGACAATCCGCACTTCCATCTCGATTATACCCTGCTGCCGATAGAGCGGCAGGCGGATGGCAGCTACATCGTCGCCAACGAACTGCGCACCGATCTCGACGGGCCGGAGGGGCTGCGCTTCATCCGGCATCAGGTCGCCCGGATCATGACGGAGGTCGCCCGCGAGCACGGGCTGGATCGCACCTTCACCGCGCTGTCCTACCGGGAGCGCGGCATGGATCGGGAGGGCGGCGAGCATGTCGGGCAGGAGGGCACCGCTGCGCAACGCCAGGGTCACCATGTCGCTGCTGTCGCCCGCAACGAAGCCCGACGCCGGCGGGACGATGCCCGCGAACGGGCGCGAGCCGCGCGCGAGCGGATCGCCGCGCTGGAACAGCTGAAGCGGGCGATCGAGGAGGAAGCCGCGCGGATGCCGCTATTGCCGGTGCCGCCCGAAATCGTTGTGACGGAGGCGACGTCGCTTCCAATTGGGCGCGCCTTGCCCGATCTCGCGATGCCGATGAAAGTCGGCCCCGTACCGCACATCGCGATACCCGAAAGCGTGTCGACGCTGCCGCCCGACGCCCCGCATATCCGTGCGGTGCCGCAGATCGCTTTCGATACGCCCCCGGGATCGCTGCCGCCGATTCCGCCGGTGCCATCTCTGATAGCGTTGCCGGCTGCCATCTCGCCGGGCAGAACCGTGCCGATCCTTTCGAGCATCGGGGTTTCCGCGCCCGGAGTGCCAGAACCCCAGACGCTAACGAGTATCGGCAAGGCATCGCCGATCCTGCGACGATTGGCCCCGTTGCACGACATCGGATCGTCCACACCGACGTCTGACGCGCTGCCGAGCCTGACGAAACTCGGTAAGAATGCACCCGCGATCGCCGTAGTCCCGCTAATCTACCGCATCGGCACCGCCGTGCCGAACATGCCGCGCCCCCGGTTCGCGCTATGGGATCTGGGGCCAGACCTCAACTGTGACGCCGACGACGACGCGACCGAAAAGGATCTGCGAGCCGCGGTCGAGCGCGAAACCGCCCGACGCCAGGAGGTGGCGTCCGCCAAAGTGCGCGATCCGTTCGGCGGCATGCCGGAATCGCGGCCTCACCCGGAATTCGAGGAACTGCTGTCGCTCTTGCAAAAGCAGCCGCATCTGCTCTCGATTCACGAGGGGCAGATGTTTCCCGACGACGCTCTCCCACTACGCCTTCGAAAGGCGCTGCATGACTATGCCCTAAATCCCCGCGCACGTGCAGCAATGGTGAATGCCGTCAAGAAAGCTGAGAAAGGGTCGGCCGGGAAAGAGCCCGCACATTCAATGGCATCCAATGCGGCTCGTGCGGCAACCGCACAGGCTGCAAAAGATGGATCGCAGCGGTGAGCGAGGGCGCGGGGAGGCGACCGCGTTGCTGCAATCAATCGTCGACCAGCCGCACCAATATCTCTTCAGCTGAAACAGCTTTCACATACTCGACGCCAAGCGCCTTGAAGTGCGCCTCGCCACACCGAATCTTCGCTTCTTCATCATCGCGGAGCGTGGTGAAATCGCTCTTCGATTCCGAGATAAGGTGCATTTTCGATGCGGCGGAAGTGACCGCCCAGTCAGGATTGTAGCGCCCCAAGGGGGTGTCGATCTTGAAGTCAGGCGGGAGCTTAGTGAATACGGCAACCGGCTCGGCCCGGTCCAGCGTCTCGGCGATCGGCCGCTCGATCGTCTTCGAGTCAACACGGACGAAGGTCATGGGACCGCGATCGACGGGTACGAGATCGTCAACATCCGCCTCGAACGGCGCGAACAGCGTCTGGTCGAAGTGCTCGCCCGTTTTTTCGTAGGTGATGCCCTGTGTGAGCACGTCACGTCGCGCTAGCGCGATCGCCTTGTGCGCCAGCTCGACGAACGCCGACGGATTGTTCTTGGCCCAGTCCAGACGGTCCGACTGGATCAGGATTTGCGCGACGATCTTCCGCGGCAGGTTGGTCCTGCCCGCCAGCTCCGACAGGATGTCGGGCATGGGACCGGCGAAGCCGCCGATGTGGCGCGGTGCCGCGATCGTGCCCTTCTTCGTGTCCACGCCGTCCCGTGCGATGATAAGCTCCGCGCTGGCCCAGGTGACGCGAGCCGTCGCCGGATCCGGCATTTTCTGTAGATACTCGACAGCGCGCGCGGTCAGATCCTCGTCAGTGAAGGCGAGCCGGTAGCGGGTGCGCGCCGACACCTTGGCCCAGAGCTCACGGAATTCGTCGGATGCGATCAGTTCCTCGCGCCGCTCCACGCGCACCTTGCTCTCGGTGTCGTGGATCAGCTTGGCGGTGAGCCGCTCCGCCAACGCGGCGACCGCGATACGCGCCTCGGGCCGGAGCGTCGGGGGCAAGGGCACCGCTTTGGCCGCGACCGCTTCGCGCATGGCGTCCGTGACCCGCCCGAGCGCGTCGACCAGGCCGGCCTGTTCCCAACCGGTGAACACAGCGCGCGCCTCCTCGACGCCAAGCACCTGCGGCTCGTTAGCGCCAGCGACGGGATAGTAGAGCTTGGCGAGCACTTCCACGCTGGCGCGCCCGAATGGGCGCTTGGTTTCCTTCTCCAGCTCGGTCTGCAGCTCGTCGGCGAAGGTGGCATAGTCGGTGTCGGCGATCACCGTCAGGCGGGCGATCCCCTCATCTCGGCGGCGAAGACCATGATCGTCGACCGGCAAGCGCAGGCCACGGCCGATCGACTGGCGGCGCGAGCGCTCGCTGCCCATCTCGCGCAGCGCGCAGATCTGGAAGACGTTGGGATTGTCCCACCCTTCGCGCAACGCTGAATGGCTGAACAGGAAGCGGAGCGGCACCGACTCGTCCAGCAGCTTCTCCTTGTCGCGCATGATCAAGTCGAAGGTGCGCTCTTCAACCTTGTCATCGGCGGTGCTGCGGGCGAACTCCTTGTCCTCGAACGGGGTGACGGAATGCTTGTCCTGGCTGAAATAGCCGCCATGCGCCGCTTCCGGGTCCGCGGGCGTGGTGACGAACAGCGTCTTGAACTCCGGACGGGCGGCGAGCTTGCGGTACTCGCGTTCAAAGACGAGGGCGAGCGGGCCCTTCTTCGGTCCTTCATCGGTATAAACGCGGTAATCCGCGACCGAGGGCACGAAGAACAGCGACAGGGTCTTGATGCCGAGCGGGCGGTTGCGCAGCTCGGTGCGGAAATGGTGCTCAATGGTGCGCGCGATCATCGCGGCGGCGAGGCTGTCGCCGGTGTCGTCTCCATGCACCTCACCGCGCGCCATCGTGCGAATGTCGCCCGGCAGCATCAACTGCATCGTCTTCGCACCGGCATCGAGGTGGCCGACCTCCAGCCCGGCGTAGATGGAGCGG
Source organism: Sphingomonas taxi (assembly GCA_003243195.1). Lineage (GTDB taxonomy): Bacteria > Pseudomonadota > Alphaproteobacteria > Sphingomonadales > Sphingomonadaceae > Sphingomonas > Sphingomonas taxi_B. The sequence goes on from QFQI01000012.1 coordinate 24,020, forward strand.
CCGCCGGAAAGCTCCTCCAGCGTCTGGCCGTCATAAGCCCAGACCTGCTCGCGCTTCGGCCCGGCGGCATATTGCCGATCGATCTCGATCCGCGCACGCGGGGCATCGCCCCTGCGGGCCTCCACATCGACCAAGCGGACAAAGGGGCTGTTCGTTGCGTCACGGATGCTCGCCCCATCGACCCAGATCCGCTTGACGAGGCCGAGCTGGAAGGCGTCGAACGCGTCCAGCCGATACAGCGTGTGGACCACGTTCACCGGCGTCGCCGTATACTTAAACATGGCGAGTGGGTTCATCGCGGCGAGCGCCTTGCGGCCCGCGCCCTTCAACCCGCCCTCGACCGATTGCGGCTCGTCCACGATCAGGATCGGCCGGGTCTTCGCCACCCATTCGGCGGCCGCCTGGTCGCCCAGGGCCTCCTGGTTGGGGTCGTAGAAGACGTTGTTCGCGCTGTTGATCGACTGGATGGTGACGATCATCACCTGGATGTCGGCGGCGGTGGCGAACTCGCGGACCCGGCCGAGCTTGTTCCGGTCATAGACGAAGTCCTTCAGCCGCACGCCATCGAATTGGCTGGCGAAGTGCTCGCGAGTTTGTTCGATCGACTTCTTCACGCCCTCGCGGATTGCGACCGAGGGCACGACAATCACGAACTTGGTGAAACCGTGGCGCCGGTTCAGCTCGATGATTGTGCGGAGGTAGACGTAGGTCTTGCCGGTGCCGGTCTCCATCTCGATCGTGAAATCGGCCCCGCCGAACGCCTCGTCGGGCTCCAGCGCATTCGCCTGCTGCACCGTCTGGACGTGCGGGAGCCAGTCGTCGCCCTCCAGCGAGCAGATATTGCCGATGCCGACACCCTTCTCCGCCAGCTCCATCTGCCCGGCAATCTCGAGCGGCGCGACGGTGAAGGTTGCCTGCGAACCCGCGGTCGCGTCGCCGAAAACGTCCAGCGCAGCGTCGATCGCGGCGCGCTGGTGCGGCAGGTCATTTTCGAAGACGAACCTCATCAGATCGCACCCAGCTTCTCGATCGCCTCGTCGCCCAGCCGCTGGCGGATCGTCGCGGCAAGGTTCGCGCGGGCTTCAGCAGCACGATTACCGCCGGCATCGAAACCGCTGTCCTTGAAGAAGAAGGTGGTGCGCCCGTCTGCGGGCGCGAGCTCCTTCACCCAATCGGCGATGCCGTCGCCCAGCGCGCGGGCCTGCGTTGCCGGCACGTCGGCCAGGCAGACGATCAGCGTGCCGCCGCCCAGCGAGTGGACGGTGCAGCCCGCGATCGTCCGCGCCTCCCCCGGCAGAGCCAGGTCTACTCCGGTCTTGAGCAGCAGCTCGACCAGCAGGTCGTCCTCGCTCCGCCCAGGCAGGACGTTGGTGGCCGCATCGAGCAGGTCGGCCGCCAAGTGCTCGCCCGGCTGCCACGGCTTCAGATTGGAGGTGGCGAGCTTATAGACCCGAAAGCCCGTGTCCACGTCGACGGTGGGGTTGTCGGCCTTGACCTTCTCGCCCGCCCGGCGAAGGCGCTCTTCTGTTAACTCAGCTATGGTGGTGAAACGGGCGTGCTTCTCAACCGGTTCCGGAATTTGAACTAGTAGAAAACGATGGTCCGTGCCCTCACTCGCATTCAATTGCATGACCGCGTGACCAGTCGTTCCAGACCCACCAAAGAAATCTAATACGATCTCGGATTTGGAGCCACGCAACACGCTTTCGATAACGTCGTAAACCGCCCACAAACTTTTCGGGAAATCGAACGGAGAGTCAGGGACAAGCTCTTTCAATATGGCCGTGCCATACCCGTTGGAGTCGTATCGGGTATCCTTCCAAATTGATTTATGGAGACCGAACGTCTTTCCAAGTTCAATGTCGAAGCCGCTCTTAATCGACCTCGCTCTAAGCATGTGCTTGATCGAGTCGACGGATTGACGCGCATAACGCCACTTCCTCTCCACGCCGTTCCGATCAATGGGGTAAACGTACGACGTTGACCCAACGATCTCCGTCTGCTTCGGATGAAAGTCATCCGGTGACACGTCTCCAAAACCAACAATCTCACCACCCTCGACGAGAATAGGATAAAAGCAATTCTTTGCGTCTTTACGTTCAGACTCACCACCCCAGTTGCGTAGTGGTGCCCAGTCGACGTCAGCATCATCGATCTTACGATCAGCTATTACCTTCATGTCCTTACGATATACGATCACCGCATATTCATGCGTGTAGGATAAGTTTCTACCTTGCACCCCGCGAGGGTTATGTACGATTGCAATTAGGTCTGTATCAAACACACCCTTTGGGTAGACATCTTCGCAGACCGCAATAACATTGTGCAGCTCATTCTCGTCGATAGTGATTACAAGAACCCCATCATTCTTTAGAAGGTCGCGGGATAGTAAGACCTGCGGGTAGAAGGCATTTAACCACTCAGTGTGGAACCGACCACTATCTCGTTTGATCGTGCTGAATCTGACGCCGTCGGCATCAACTGCTCCGATTGCTTCTTCGTAAGCTCTTAGGGGGGACGAAAAGTCGTTACGATAAATCAAGTTGTTGCCAGTGTTATATGGCGGATCGATATAGATCAGCTTGACCCTGCCGGCGTAACTCCTGCGCAGCAGCTTAAGCACTTCAAGGTTGTCACCCTCGATCACGATGTTCCTTGTCGTATCCCAATCCTTGCTGTCCGCCTTCGCCGGGCGCAGCGTGCCGAGGCTGGGGGTCAGCGCGAAGGCGCGGGCGCGGGCCTTGCCCTTCCAGTTGAGGCCATAGCGTTCGGCACCGTCCTCCACGGCATCACCGAGGAGCTGGCGCAGCACGTCGAAGTCGACCTTGCCGTCGGTGACGATCGCCGGGAACAGTGACTTCAGCGCCACGACATTGTCCGCCACAACATCGCCGCTGCCCGCTGCCGGATTGTCGCGTGCGATGAAGGGAATGGGATTCGTCGCGTCAGTCATGATAATCCATCTTCTTACTGTCGATCTGAGACGTTATCAGCGATAAGGCAAAGCACCACATGCCGTCCGCTTCATGGATCGGGGAGAGCACCTTGGCAAGCAAACCGATGGCCGGCGTTGACGACAAGGCCCACTTCGTCGCTTGGCTAGGAGGTCTAGGAACTGCCGAGTCTCAGTATGCGCTGATTCGGCATCACAACGGCCTTTTGTCGAGTGGCAATAAGGCGAACATGTCTGGACATTTCCATTCAGCTTTCTTTGGCATCCGAGCTTTTCTTCGTTCGCAGTCTGTGTATCAGGGGGCATTGCGTAATGCTCCGTGGTCAACTTCCTTCTGGAAACAGCAACCACAGCTAGAGCAGGACTTTAGGCAGTTTGTTCAAGCAAACTGGACTAGCTTCCCCGGTCAAAGAGGGGGTAATTGGCGAAAGAAGCTACCGCTTCGTCTTGGCGGACTCTCTCTAAAGGGTGGCCGCGGAAGCGGTCTAATCTCAAGAATGCTCATCCTAAGCGACGCGTATGGGCACCAGTTCGGCTACTAGGCTGGCGGTCCTCGCATGGTGTTGGCTGCCATGAGTTTCGTGCCGCAGAGCTCATCGCACAATTAATCTAGCACCGCCCTACACGTGTCCAGCGCAGCCTTGAGCTGGCGAACCGTTTCGCCGATTTCCACGCGCGCGGCCAATCGACTCTCCTTGCGCATGGCGGCCGAGTGCGCGGCGATCCGCGCCTCCAGCGCCGCTACCTGCGACAGCGCGTCACGCCAGCGCGCTAGCTCATCCGATGATCCGGCCAGCCTGAACGGACGTGCCGCCCGCCGCGCAGCCGCCAGCGCCTCCACCCGCTCGATCAGTCCCGCGTAGAGCGTGGCGAGGTTGCGCGACGGCAGGGCGGCGAGAGAGAGCGCCGCGACGAAGTCCCGGTTGGCCGCCGTCAGCACGCCGCTGTCGTGCAGGGCGATGACGACGATGCGCCCGGCCTCGCGCTCCGCCGCGCGTTTGGGGGCCAGGGACAGCGCCGCGGGCGCGCCTGGAGCATCCTCGCCATGAACCAGGATTACCGGCTGCGGGACGGCGCGGTGGATGATTTCCGCCAGCCGCGTCGGCATGGCTCCGCGCGTGTGCGCCACCAGCACGTTGACCGTGCTCACGTCCAGGCCGTCCACGCTTGCCGCCGCGATCCCCGCGGTCGCGGGGTTGATCGCTGCAACCCAATCCAATCGCGCCAGCCTGCCGTCGATCAGCCGCTTGTCGGCGGCGGTAGGCACGTTGTCGGCCAGCGACGCCTTGGGCACGCGACGCGCCGCCGGCCCCGGCGGCAGGGCGAAGGCGGCGACCAGCCCCTCGATCGTGATCGGCTGGCCGGTCACTCGCCGGAGAGAATCGGGAACCAGGCGATGACCTCCCAATCGTCCAGGCCGCTGGCGCCGCTCATCCCCTGCGGCGCGCCCGTCGTGAACAGGCTGTCGACCGCGCGCTCCTGCGCCGTGCCCGTGATGCCGACGATTGCCGCCTCCAGCAGCGCCTGCCAGCGCTCCATCCTCAGCCCCTCGCGCGTTTCGCGGTCGAAGCGCCGCCACAGTGCCTCGCCTTGAGCAGGATCCAGCCGGGCGAGCTTGCGCATGGAGTCGAGAATGCGTTTGGGTGCGGTGTGGGGCAGGTGAATCGTGCCGTCGACGCACACATGCACCAGCGCGTGCGGGCGGAGCGGGTCCTTCGCGTCGAGCGCCGCGAGCGCGCCCGGCGTCTCAGCACGAAGCACAAAAATCGCGCCGGCGGGCAGGTCGTCGCTCTCCGGCACCGGCGCGTGGGCGGTCAGCGGCATCCGTCCCAACGCTTCGCGCTCTTCATCCGACAGCTGCGCCAGATCGAGCCTGAGGTCGTTGAGCGTTAGGTCGGTGATAGCCACGCCCTGCGACAGGTCCTCCAGCTCGATCACCTGATCCTGCATCGCCTCCAGCTGACGCCTGCGATATTCCAGGTCATTCATGCCGTTGCCGGGATCGGCTTCGATGATGTTCTCCTCGCCCGTGGCGGAGACGTCGAGCAGCTTCATGCGCCCAGAGACGGTGCGCTCCAGGCCGATATAGGCGTCCAAATCCATGTTGGGCCAGAAGTTCACCAGCCGGATGCGACCGTTGGTGGAACACAGCCGGTCGATACGGCCAAACCGCTGAACGATTCGGACCGGGTTCCAGTGGATGTCGTAATTCACCACGCAGTCGCAGTCCTGCAGGTTCTGGCCTTCGCTGATGCAGTCGGTGGCGATGATGAGGTCGATCTCGGGCTCGCCGGCCAGGCTCTCGGGCCGTTTGCGCGAGCGTGGAGAAAAAGCGGTCAGGATGGTGGCCAGATCGGCCTTCAGGCGGCCGCCGGAAACGCGGTTCGCGCCCGTGCCCGTCACCAGCGCGGTGATGCCGCCCACTTCGCCGGCGAGATTTTCGTAGAGATACGCTGCCGTGTCGGCGAAGGCGGTGAAGATCAGCAGCTTGTCATTGCCCGGATTGATCGGCGCCGCGCGCTTGGCGGGAATGATCCGCCGCAGCTCGGCCAGCTTGGCATCGCGGTCAGGCGTGACGCCTTGCGCCTGCCGCAGCAGCCGCTGGAGCCGCTCGCGGTCAGCCTGGAGGTCACGGTTCCAGGCGATCAGGTCGGCGTCGGACAACAGGACCTTCACCCGTTTACCGACGCCCAAAGCCTCGATCAGCGGGTCGTCTTCGGCCAGATCCTCAAGCGTTGGCGCCTCCAGGCTGTCGTCATGCGCGGCAATGCGGGCGATCAACTCGTCTACGGCGGCGAGCTGGCGCTCCACCGTCAGCGCGAAAGCATGGACGGAGCTCTCCATCCGCTTCAACAGGTTCACGCGCATGAGGCCGACTAGGCTCTCCTCGCGGTCTAGCTGGCGGAATACCGATTCGCCCGCCTTGGCGGTCTGGCTGTAGCGCCGGTCATAGTCGGCGCGCTTGTTCGCCAGCACATACCGCAATGGCGCATATGCGGCGAGCGTGAGCCGGCGAATCTCGTCATTGACGGTGGCGATCGGCGGAAAGCTGTTGTCCGACGCGACGTCGGTCTTGCGATTTTCGGGCGGCAGTTTCTCGGGGAAGCGCCCGGTCTCACCGACCCCGTAATAGCGCTCGATATGCTTGCGCGAGCGCGCAATGGTCAGAAGGTCCAGCAGCCGGACATAGTCGAAGCCCAGCATGTCGAGCAGGCGCTGCGACGTGCGGCGCTCGGCCGGCAGTGCCTGCCACTTGTTGAACGCCGCCTGCGCCAGCCGCACGGTGCCGGCAATGCTCTTGATGCCGGCGTCGGTCAGGGCGGCGTCATCGCCCTCGGTCGCAAACGCGATTTGGTTCTTGAGGTCATTAAGCCGGTTGTTGACCGGCGTGGCAGACAGCATCAGCACCTTGGTCCGAATGCCTGCCTTGACGATGTCGCGCATCAACCGGTCGTAGCGGCTTTCGCCTTCACGCCCGGTCGGGCGGTTCCGGAAATTGTGGGACTCGTCGATGACGACGAGGCCGTAATTGCCCCAGTTCACATGATCTAGGTCGATGTCGCCGGACAGGCCGCCTTCACGCGACAGGTCGGTATGGTTCAGCACGTCAAAGGCGAGCCGGTCGCCGGCAAGGGGGTTTCGCACGTCGTTGCGAGTCCACAGCGTCCAATTCTCGCGCAGCCGCTTGGGGGCGAGCACCAAGGCGCGCTCGTTGCGCAGCTCGTGAAATTTGATGACGGCCAGCGCCTCGAACGTTTTGCCCAGGCCGACGCTGTCCGCTACGATGCAGCCACCCCATTTCCGCAGCTTATTGATGGCGCCCAGCACGCCGTCGCGCTGAAAGCGGTACAGCATATGCCAGACGCAGCTGTTCTCCAGTCCAAGGCGCTGATCCGGCAGCGCGTCCGCGTCCGCCGCCATGTCGGCGAACAGCGCGGCGAGCGCACGATGGTAGACGGTGCCGGCCTCGAACGCCGCGGTCGCGTTCAGTAACGCGGCGGTCAGCTGATCGGGCGACTGGGTCTCCGAACGCTGCCACAGTTGCTCAAACCACGCGGCGATGCCGGCGACCTCGTCCGCGCCTTGCAGGAGCTGGATCATGCCGGTCATTTTGCTCGGCGCCAGGCCCAGGCCGCCGGTCGTCATCTCGCAATCGCCGATAATCGCTCGCCCGCCGGTCGTATTTCCCCACAGGAGCACTGCCTGTCGTAACGGCAGCGCGGACACTTTCAACTCGGCGGCGCCGATCCACTCGAGGCTCTTCAGCCCTTCCCCTCGCGCCATAAGGGCATTGCGCCGGCGGCGGTCATCAGCATCTTCCCGCAGGATCATATCCGGTGACAGCAGCAGCCGGGCCAAGCCATTGGCGCGCCGGAGCGTTGCCAGGCCCTCAATGGAGGCTGCGTTCGTTACGCCGTCCAGCGCTGCCTTCGTCGGCAGATGATCAACGACGCGATCCATTCCAATGTTCGGGAGCAAGCGCATGGCTAGAGTATAAGCGCGAGGGCTCCCTTAGCGACAGCCTTGGCGAACAAATTAGGGAAACCCGAGCTAGCACGGTAGCTCGATGGTATGCGCCAGCGTTGCCTTCATAAGTCGAATCACGTCCTCCCGCCGCGCCGGCAGCCGAAGAGCAATACTATGCTGCCGCAGACGAGATCGGTATGGCTGCGTGACTCACATCCAATGGCCTCCGGCAAACCCGGCGCGGTTCACCGCCCCCATGGCCTCGAAAAGGAGCTGCTGAAAATTAACGGCTGTAGCGCGTTCGATTCTACGCTACGCTGAGCGTGATGATATCAGAGGCGTTTCCCGACGAATCCAATGTGCTCGAAGCCTGCGGTCGCCTCGTCGATTTTGGCGCCTGGGATCAGACCAAGATTGATCCCGAAGGATGGCTCGACAATTTCTCCGCCGCCGAACGTCCGTTCGCGCTGGTCCTGCTGAGTAGATTCACATTTCTCGCCGACCATCTGGTCGACCAACTGTTTCGATCGGCTTTCCAGAATCTGTCGACGATGCTGCTCGAGGACTGGCCGCCCTTGTCCGATGCCATTGATCGATGGCGAGCCTTTTGCGGCGAGGCACTGATCACCATTGTCCAGGGTGAGGATCCGAACCCGTCGGACAGCGGCTGGCTGTTCGCCCGCAAGGCACGCCAGACGATCGGCATAGATCAGAAGCAGCTGTTCGAGCCGCGCGATGTTATCGCTAAGCTCGCCGGCGGATTTTCTGGTCCCGTCGTGTTCGTCGATGACTTCGTCGGCTCGGGCGAGCAGTTTCTGGCCACCTGGCAACGTCTGTACGAGCATGGCAGCGGCAAGGCCTCTTTCAAGGCGCTGGCGGCTTCCTCGTCCGCGTCTTTCTTCTACTGTAACGCCATGACGACGGAATATGGGCTCAAGCGGATCCATCGGCACGTCCCTGGCGTCAAGATCTCGGCCGGCAATGTGATTCCCGAGCGTTATTCTCTCGCCGATCCGGCGTCGCTGTTGTGGCCCAAAACAATTCGGGATGATGGTATCGCCCTTGTCGAGGCTGTCGGGCGACGGCTTGGATATGATGCGGACGATGGTGGGGAGGACGATTGGCGCGGCTTCCACAAGCTGGGCCTGGGTCTCGCCTTCCAACACTCGGTTCCGGATGCGAACCTGCCGATCTTCTTCACTGAAAAGAATGGCTGGAAGCCATTGGTGCGTCGGCTGTGACTCAGGCACCCGCCTTTGACGACGATGGGTCGATCACCGACCCTTTCGGCATCTATCGTGCAGAATGGTTGAAGGATGCGCTCTTTAAACTGTTCACCAAGCCGGCTTATTATCCTGAACTGGAAACGCCCCGGCCTTGCGTTCTCGTTGGTGGTCGCGGAACGGGCAAGACCACGGTCCTGCGATGCCTGTCCTACGAGGGACGCTTCGAGCTCGACAAGCATGACGCCGCCAACATCAACGATTGGCCCTATTACGGCTTCTATTATCGGGTGAACACCAATCGCGTTACAGCGTTCCGCGGCGACGAACTTTCCGACCGCCAGTGGGAGCGGGTGTTTGCCCACTATATCAATATGGTGTTTTGCGGCCAGGTCGTAGAATTCCTGAATTGGCACGCCAAAACCGCGCCGCAGGGAGCGTCGCTTCCAGCGTCGGTGTGCCAGGACGTCGCCGATGCGCTCTATCTAGACCCGGCGGACGATCAGGCCGCACTCCTGACCAACATTCACCGGGGTCGACGGCGTTTCGAGGCATTTCTCAACAATCTCGACGCGGGCGCATTGCCGCCTCTCTCCCTCCAGGGTCAGGCAATCGATGACCTGTGCCAGGCGGTCCTCGATATGCCCGAATTCTTGGGCAAGAACCTCTTTTTCATCGTCGACGAGTTTGAGAATCTACTTGATTATCAGCAGGTAGTTCTCAACACCCTGATCAAGCATTGCGGCCCGCATTATACATTCAAGATCGGCGTGCGCGATCTGGGCTGGCGCCGACGCAGTACCCTGAACGAAAATGAGCAACTCGTCAGCCCCGCCGACTATGAGCGGATCGACATCGAGCAACGGCTCCAAGGCGACCAATTCGTCAATTTCGCCGCCGACGTCTGTAATTTGCGGGCTCAGGTTTCGAAAGACTTCCCGTCCGGTCTCGACATCGCGCGCATCCTACCGGCTTTGTCCGCAGAAGAAGAAGCCGACCTATTGGGCGTGAAGGAGCATGCTGCGCGCATCCTCCGTCACATTGAGGTTGAATGCCCTCAGTGGACGGAAGAGGCCACCGCCATGGCGCCGCTGGATCTGTCGCTCGTGGATTTCTGGGCAAGGTCGCAGCAATCGAGCGTGGCCGCGGTGTTTGAGGAGCGCCGACGCGAACCCAAGAGCTGGGACGACCGACTCGGCAATTACAAATTCGCCGTCCTCTTCACGTTGCGCCGCCGCAAACCCGGCATTCGGAAATATTATGCTGGCTGGCGGACCTACACGCTCATGGCGGGCGGCAACATCCGATACCTGCTCGAACTCGTCGGTCAGGCGCTTCTCCTGCAAAAGCGGGATGAGCGCAGCACGCCTGGAGAGCCTGTGCGCCCTGAACTGCAGACGCAGGCGGCCACTCAGGTCGGACGCAAGAATCTCTCGGAACTGGAGGGGCTTTCCGTCCACGGCGCGCAACTCACCAAGCTCCTACTCGGCCTCGGGAGAATCTTCGAGGTGCTGGCCAGCGAACCGGAAGGACATACGCCCGAGGTTACGCAGTTTACCTTGCCCGAAGACGCGCCACTGGGCGACGCGGAGAAGCTCCTTTCGGCCGCCGTCATGCACCTCGCGCTTGTACGAAGTGTCGCGAACAAGCGGACTGACCTAGACCTCAAAGGCTACGACTATTCGGTCCACCCGATCTATTCGGCATTTTTCGTGTTCAGCTATCGGCGCAAGCGGAAGCTCCGTCTCACCCCCAACCAGCTGATGGCGCTCGTCCGGGAGCCCAAGACCGGGATCCGCCAGATCCTGCGTCAGAACAATCGGGGCGATGACGATTATCCTCTTCCCGATCAGCTACGGCTATTCGAAGGCTTCTATGAAGCCGATCAGTGAGTGTCCGCTATTCACCCGGGATTTCGAGGATCCGTCGCGCTTTCAGCCGACGGCCGGCTCGAGCTACCTTTATGGCGTGACATCGGAACCGCGTAGTGAGTTCGCGCTGTCTCTTTTGAAGCGGTCGTCGGGCGTACGCTTCGTCGAGATCAGAGATGGAGATGCCGGAGCGTTTGAGACAAACCTCCCTGGCTTCGAAAGGGTGCCGACCCGGAGACGCGCGCCTTTGCAGGATTTCATCGCGTCGCTGGGGTGCGGCACGATCTACCTCGACATCACCGGCCTTGGCCATGCTACATGGGCGCCATTGGTCAGGATCTGCCTCGAGGCCGGCCAACCTTTTCGTGTGATCTACCTCGAACCCGACACTTACAATGAGTCGCCGGCGCCGGATGCGGGCCAGATATTCGATCTGAGCGACCGTATCGACGGCATTGCGCCGATCCCGTTGTTCGCGTCGCTGGATGACCGCGCCGAGGACGACATATGCTTCGTGCCGCTGCTCGGCTTCGAGGGCGTGCGTCTGTCGCACATGCTGAACGAGGTCCAGCCGCTGGCGAAGAAAATCTACCCGATCATTGGCGTGCCCGGTTTTCGGCCTCATTATCCACTGGACGCCTATCTCGGGAATGCGGCGCCGCTCGAAAAATATAAGGCCGCCAGAAATCTCCGTTTTGCGCGATCGAACTGCCCATTCAGCTTATTCTATGCGCTTGAAGATATCCGCAATCGACACCCATCGCAGCAGCTCAAGGTCGGCCTGATCGGCACCAAGCCGCATGCGCTGGGCGCAATCCTGTTCGCGATCGCGCACGGCGATGAGGTCGAGATCGTCTATGACAATGTGAAACGTAAAGTCGGCCGGACCGCTGGCACTGCACGCTGCCTGGTCTATGGCGTATCTGACTTCCTCCCCCCGTCGCGACGGGCGGCGGCCTGATGGACGCCATCTATACGCCGCCCATTCTCGCGAAATTCCTTGCCGAGGCATCCACGCTGGTATTGCCCCGATCGGTCGCCGATTTTGCGGCCGGGGATGGTGCCCTGTTGAGGGCAGCAGCCGCGCGGTGGCCGGAAGTGAAGCTGTTCGGCTCCGATATCGATGAAGAAGCGGTCGCGTCGATCCAAGCGCTGCTGCCGGGATGCGATACGATGCTTGTCGACTTTTTGGCGGATGCCTCCGACCGGCTACTTACAGACCGCCTGTTTGATTTGATATTGCTCAATCCGCCATTCTCCGGCCGCGGCAACAAGCGCTATTCTGCCGAGATCGAGGGCATCCATTACAAGGCGAGCAAGGCTTTAGCATTCGTTGCTCGGGCGCTCGCGCACCTGGCGCCAGGGGGTGAAATTATCGCCATCCTGCCGGCTTCCGTACTCACCAGCGAGCGAGACGCGGCCTTGCGGACGGCGATGCGGGCATGGGGCCATGTCGAACAGATCGGGGATGTGTGGCGGACTGCCTTCAAGTCTCACGCCGTCGCCGTAACGGTCTTACGCATCACGAGAGCAAAGCCAAAGCGAAAGACCATAGGCAAGCCGTCCCTGGTATCGTTGCGTCCTTTCGCCGTCGAGATGACGCGAGGATCACTTTCCGTGCATGAGCAGGTGGCAACCGATACCGGCCCGCGCTTCATTCATACAACCGACCTTCAACGCAATTGCCTCTTACCATCTGACCGGCGCGCCTCCTCTGCGCATAGAACGATCAGCGGCCCAGCAGTCCTGATTTCGCGTGTTGGGCGACCGAGCAGCGACAAGATCGTGCTGCTCCCGTCGGGCGAGGCGGTGCTGTCCGATTGTGTGATCGCGCTTCAGACGATTCCAAGCGGCTCTGAGCAGGCATTGGCCAATCTCCTTGTCGAGAATTGGGAAAGCCTGAAGACGGCCTACGGCGGGAGCTGCGCGCCCTACACGACCCTGAAGCGCTTGGCCGAAGCCCTTCTTCGCATCGGAGTCGGCAGTTCGGTTCGACGCGAAGAGCGGCAACCAGCACGAGCGAGGGTCGGGCTCGTCGAACCACTTTCGACCGGCCAAGCTGCAAAGAAGCGCTCCGCCGGTTGACGACGCTGGTCGTGGTTGAGCGGGGAAGACGCGCTTCAAGCCGCTCTCTTGTGCCCCCTAGACGGTAAAGGAACAGAAATTTCCCAATTTTTACAGTGCCCGGGTTTGGAGCTTTCCGGGCACCATTTTTCACCATGGTCGGGCAGCGCCCCGCATGGTGCGAGCGGCGCGGGCGGGCGCTACCTTTTCTTCGGCACAGATAGCGGAGCGCGACCGGTTTTCGGGCATCGTTCCGGCGTGCGTCGGCCATGCCGGTTGCCATCCCGCACCCCTCGCCATCGCCAGCGTTTCCGCGTGGCGGCCGCGGATCCCGCTGTTGCGGGATGGGTGAACCTGCGCCGTAAACTAGCTTTAATCACTCCCGGTGCATGGTGCGTCCATAGGGGGACGACGGCTGTGCTGGTGACCATCAAGACGAAAGATGCGCGGATCGGCATGTTTGTGCATGCCGTGGAGGGCGGGTGGCTCGCCAGTCCGTTCTGGCGGGCGCAACTCGTCCTGACGAAAGCGAGCGAGATCAACAAGCTGCTTGCCGCCGGCATCAACGAGATCGTGATCGACACCACCAAGGGCGTCGGCCCCGCGCTGCCGGTCGTCGAGGTGGCCGAGGTGCCCGCGCCGGCGGCGATGATCGAACCCGCCGCCGACTCGCTCCCCGCGACCGAGCTGCAAAGGCCGCGGCGGCGCGCGATGACCGAGCTGGACCGCGCGCGCGGCACCGTGGAGCGCTGCAAGTCGGCGGTGATGGCGATGTTCGGCGAGGTGCGGCTGGGCCATGCGGTGGATACGAGCGCGATGACCCCGCTGGTGGAAGAGATCGCGCAATCGGTGACCCGCGACGCCAGCGCGATGCTGAATGTCACCCGCCTGAAGACCAAGGACGAATATACCTATCTCCATTCGGTCGCGGTCGCCGCGCTGCTGGTCCACTTCGCGCGCCATCTGAAGCTGCCGGAGGAGGAGGTGCTCGACCTGTGCATGGCCGGGCTGCTGCACGATATCGGCAAGATGGCCGTGCCCAATGCGCTGCTGGCGAAACCGGGCAAGCTCGATCCGCCCGAGATGGCGGTGCTGCGTCACCATCCGGAGAAGGGGCACGCGTTGCTGCGCGCCGGGCGCGACGTGTCGGAGGTGGTGCTGGACGTCTGCCTGCATCATCACGAGCGCGTCGACGGGCGCGGCTACCCCTTCGGGCTGACCGGCGAGCAACTGAGCATGGCCGCGCGGATGGGGGCGATCTGCGACGTCTATGACGCCGTGACCTCGCTGCGCCCGTACAAGCGACCATGGTCGCCCAGCGACGCGCTGTCGCGGATGCAGTCGTGGACCGGCCATTTCGACCAGGAACTGCTGGCGCGCTTCATCGACAGCATCGGCATCCACCCGGTCGGCGGGCTGGTGCGGCTGCGCTCCAGCCGGCTGGCGCTGGTGATCGAGGGCAATGATGCCGATCCCACCGCGCCGCGCGTCCGCGTCTTCTATGACATACCGATGCGGCGCTTCATCCCGCAGGACGATCTGTGGGCGAAGGGGGGGGCGGATGGTGATCCGATCCACCGTTCGGAACGCGGCAGCCACTGGTTCGACGATGACTGGCCGGCCGTCGAAGCCGCGGTGCGCGCGGGGCAGGTTCCCTCATCCGCGCGGCCGTCATCCACCCTCTCCCTGTGCGCGCGAGGCTGACCATGCCCTTGTCTTCGATCCCCGCGGCGAGCCGCCGCCGCCGCATGCTGGGCTGGTTCGCCGGAGATGGCGGCGGCGAGCCGGTCGCCGACACGCGGCCCGCCGTCAATCTGGCGGATACGCGCGCGATGGTGCAGCGCCGGCTGTTCAACGACATCGGCGAACTGATGTTCGCGCATGCGCTCACCCCGTCGCCGCGCACCTACAGCGTGCTGCACTCCTATCTGTCGGGCGACGACGTGCGCACCAGCGCCGCGGTGGCGAGCGAATTGCGCGACGGCGTGCGGCTGACCGACGCGGCGGTGATGCGGATCGCCACCAACGCCAGCGCCGCCGAGCTGCAGCCCGATGCGCTGGCGCGGATCGCCGACGCGCTGGAAACGCGCATCGCCGAATGCCTGTCCGCCGCCGGCGAATCGCGCAGCTCCGCCGAGACGTTCGGCACCGCGCTGAACGAGGAGGCGGAAAAGCTGGAGCATGATCCCCACGCCGCGCTCCAGCGGATCGTCGCGCTAACCCACGAGGCGGTGGAGGCGACGCAACTGGTCGAGGCGCAGTTGCAACGCACGCGCGAGGAGGCGAACAGGCTGCGTACCGACCTGCAACGTGCCCGCCGCGCGGCCGAGCAGGACCATCTCACCTCGCTGCCCAACCGCCGCTGTTTCGAAAGCCGCCTGCGCGCGGTCACCAGCGCGGCGGACGGCGCGAACGCCGTGGTCGCCTTGTGCGATATTGATGATTTCAAGCAGATCAACGATCGTTTCGGCCACCCGGCGGGGGACCGCGTGCTGAAGTTCGTCGCCACCTTCCTGCGCGGCCAGTTGGGCCGCAAGGTCGTGGTCGCACGCTACGGCGGCGAGGAATTCGCGTGCTTGTTCGAGCATCATACGCTCGCCGAGGCGCGGCTGATGCTCGACCGGGCGCGCGACCGGCTGACGGAACGCTCGCTGGTGCATCAGGAAAGCGGGGAGACGATCGGGCATATCAGCTTCTCGGCCGGCGTGACCGCGATCGGCGCCGCCGATGGCGTCGAAGCGCTGGGCCGCGCCGACCTGGCGCTCTATGCGGCCAAGAACGGCGGCAAGAACCGCGTGGTCTGCGCCGGGCCGATCTGAGGCGCCGCGCGCCGCACCTGATCGTCCGCGCCGTTCAGGCCGGCCCTCCGCCCGCGTCGGCGATGCGCGCCCACGCCGCGATCTCGGCATCCATATGGCGCAGCACGCGCAGGTCGCCGGCGCGGGCGGCGGGCAGGTCGATCGTCACGTCGGCCTCCCATTCCCAGGTGGCGTTGCCGCAGAGCGTCACCATCGCGTCGGCCGCGGCGCGCGCGCGCACCAGTCCGCCGCGATTGAACACCGTCACCTCGCGATCATAGCCGATCCGCCCGGTAAGGCAGGCGGCATAGGTGGAGGCGGCCATCGCGCTGCCGCAACTGTCGGTCAGGCCCACGCCGCGCTCGAAGGTGCGCACGAACAGCGCGTCGTCACCCCGGACCTCGACGAACGAGACGTTGGCGCGGTGGGGCAGCCAGGGCGGCGCCGCTTCGCACACCGCGCCGATCCGCGACAGATCGGCATCGTCCACCGCCTCCACGAAGCTGACCAGATGCGGATTGGGCATGGCAACCGCGGTGAAGCGGCGCGCGGTCGGCAATCCGGCGACCGGCGCATCGACCAGCCGCGCGCCCGCGCCGTCCAGCAGCAGCGGCCAGCGTGCGATGTCCAGCGTCGCCGGACCGGCGGTCTCCTCCACGGTGTAGACGTCGGCGCCGAGCGGCGCGGCGCGCGCGACCGTCGCGTCGCTGGTCTTCAGCCGCGCCACCGCGCGCGTGATCCCCAGCGCCTCGAACCCCGCGCGCGCGACGCAGCGCAGGCCGTTCAGGCACGTCTCGGCCTCCGATCCGTCGCTGTTGAACATGCGCATGCCGAACGCCGCCTGCGCGTCTCCGTCGGTCAGCACCAGCAGCCCGTCGCCGCCGACCGGCCCGGCGCGGTTCGCCAGCGCGCGCGCCACCTGCGCCCATTCGGCATCGGACAGCGACACCGCCCGACCGTCGACCAGCGGGAAATCGTTGCCCGAACCATGGCATTTGATGAAGCGCATCTGCATGCCCCCTATCTGTCCGCACGACCACGGCAGGGCAAGGGGCAGTGCCGCGTCGCCGGCGCGCGGTTTTCGCGGCTGCGTGGTTGAAACCTCCGCCGCACTCCCGCATTCATCACTCCCGATGAGTTCCACCACCCGTTCGCTGGGCGACAGCTTCGCCACCGTTCCCGTTCCCAAGGGGGCGGGTTTCTGGCGCAAGTTGCTGGCCTTCGTCGGGCCGGGCTGGCTGGTGGCGGTCGGCTATATGGATCCGGGCAACTGGGCGACCGACATCGCGGGCGGATCGGCATTCGGCTATACGCTGCTCAGCGTCGTGCTGCTGTCGAACCTGATGGCGATCATCCTGCAATCATTGTCGGCGCGGCTCGGCATCGGCGCGGGGCTCGATCTGGCGCAGGCGTGCCGCCGGCACTCGTCGCGACGGGTCAGCTACCTGCTGTGGGCGCTTGCCGAGATCGCGATCATCGCCTGCGACCTGGCCGAGGTGCTGGGCACCGCCATCGCGTTGAAACTGCTGTTCGGCATGCCGCTGGTCTATGGCGTGCTGGTCACTGCGCTCGACGTGTTCCTGATCCTGGCGTTGCAGCGCTACGGCTTTCGCCGGCTGGAAGCGTTCATCGCCGCGCTGCTTATCGTGATCGCCGGCTGTTTCGCGTTCGAGCTGTTCTGGGCGAAGCCGGCATGGGGCGCGGCGGCGGCCGGGCTGGTGCCCTCGGGCGAGATCGTCACCAATCCGGCGATGCTCTATATCGCGATCGGCATCCTGGGCGCGACCGTCATGCCGCACAACCTGTACCTCCATTCCTCGATCGTGCAGACGCGCGCATATGGGGCGGACGAGCGTGACCGCCACGAGGCGCTGAAGATGGCGACGATCGACAGCACGGTCGCGCTGGGGCTGGCCTTCTTCATCAACGCCGCGATCCTGATCCTGGCGGCGGCGACCTTCCATACCGCCGGGCAGACGCAGGTGGCGGAGATCGAGGAGGCGCACCGGCTGCTCGCGCCGATGCTGGGCGTCGGCGCGGCCAGCGTGCTGTTCGCGGTCGCGCTGCTCGCCAGCGGCCAGAACTCCACCGTCACCGGCACGCTGGCCGGGCAGATCGTGATGGAGGGGTTCCTCGACATCCGCCTGCCGGTGTGGCTGCGCCGGCTGGTGACGCGCGCGATCGCGATCGTGCCGGCGGTGGCGGTGGTCGCCACCACCGGCGATCGCGGCGCGACCGACCTGCTGGTGCTCAGCCAGGTGGTGCTGAGCCTGCAACTGCCGTTCGCGGTGATCCCGCTGGTGCTCTACACCGTCGATCGCGGCCTGATGGGCAGCTTCGCCGCGCCGCGCTGGCTGGCGGCGCTGGCATGGATGATCGCCGCCGTGATCGTGGTGCTCAACGGCTATCTGTTGTGGGGCATGATGGTGGGGTAGGGGCTTTGCTCGCTCGACATGGCCGGACGTGCGCGATGATCGCCATTCCGCCCGCCCCGAGCGATGCGGCGCGCGATCCGGCGGGTGGGAATCGTGCCAGACGATCCCAGCTCGCGTCCGGACGCTCGCCCTTGTCGCGCGGGGCGCGCACGTCGATGCGACATTCCTCGCCACCCACCAGACAGGCGATGCGCAGCCGTACATTCCTGAACGGTATGTCGTCGGGGTCACGCCCTCGTTGCGCCGCGCCATGCCCGCCATGAAGGCGTCATGCCGGCGCTGCATCGCCGTCAGGTCGCTGCCGGCACGTCGGGGCGCGATGAGCAGGAAGCCCGCGCAAAGCTGCGCTGCCGCGGGAAGCGCCGCAACGCCGTAACGCCCCGGGACGCATCGGATGATGCCGGGTAACGCCGCGTCACCTCACCCTCACTCGCCCTCGTACTTGATCTCCAGGAAGCGCCGCTTCGTCTCCAGCGCGTCGAGGTCGCCTTGCGCCAGCCGCTCGCTGATCTCGCCGATCTCGCGTTCGATCACGCCCAGCCCGTCGACCAGTTGCTGGTCGGGCGTCCGGCCGTTGCGCGGGGTCGTCCGCATCGCCGGCGGCACGCGCGCGTAGTCGCCGACGAATGCCGGCAGTTGCTCGCCAACCAGCCGCCGGATCTCCGCGCCCGCCGGGCTGTCGTCGTCCAGCGTCGCCAGTTGCACGCCCAGCGTGTCGAGCCGCCGGTCGAGCCGG
This sequence comes from Sphingomonas taxi, assembly GCA_003243195.1. Taxonomy (GTDB): domain Bacteria; phylum Pseudomonadota; class Alphaproteobacteria; order Sphingomonadales; family Sphingomonadaceae; genus Sphingomonas; species Sphingomonas taxi_B. The sequence goes on from QFQI01000012.1 coordinate 42,567, forward strand.
TCGAGCACCGTGACCGCCGGCGCGGGCAGGGCGGGGCGCTGCGCATCCAGCCAGCGCGCGGTCTGCGCCGGCAGCGCCTTCAGCTCGGCGCGCGCGATCCGCTCCGGCGTCGGGACCGGCGTGGCCGGCGCGAACATCACCAGCATCGTCACCGCCAGGATCATCGCCGCCGCCGCGACCAGCCCGAACGTGCCCAGCCCCAGCAGCATCGCGACCGCCACGATCAGCCCGCTGGCGACCACCGCCACCGTCGCGCGCGCCGTGCGCCCGCCGCGCCCGCGCCGCGACCGGCGCTGCAACGGCACGATGTCCACGCCGCGCCGCCGCGCCTGCGCCGCCCGCGCCACCGCCACCGCATCGTCCACCGACCCGCTCACAGCGACTCCAGCTTGAACTGCTCCGCGCCGCCCGCGACGCGGTTCTGCGTCGCGCCCTCCGCGCGCGCGATATAGCCGCGCGACCGCTCTACCTCGTTGCCCAGCGTGTCGACGGTCACCTTCATGCTGTCCAGCGCCTTCAGCTTGAACGTGTCGATCGCATCCATCGTGTCGTAGATGTTCTGGAACGCGCGTTGCAGCGTTTCCAGCGGGATGGTCGACGCCGCCGCCTGTTCATGGACGCGCGCGGTATTCTGGCGCAGCAGGTTGCCGGTCGAATCGATCAGCCCGGCGGTGGTCGCGTTCAGTTGCGTGATCTGTTCCAGCACCAGCTTCTGGTTGGTCAGCGCCTGTGCGACGGTGACGGCGGTGCGCAGCGCCGCGACCGTCGTGGTGCTGGCGCGGTCGACGCCCTTGATGAGCTCGACGTTGTTCTTCTTGACCAGATCCAGCGCCAGATAGCCCTGCACCGTCACTGCCATCTGCGTCAGCAGATCCTGCGTGCGCTGCCGCGCGTAGAACAGCGCGCTCTCGCGGATCGCCTTCGCCTTGGCGGGATCGGTGTGGTCGAGCTCGTTGGCCTTGTCCTCCAGCCGCGCGTCCATGGTGCGCGACAAATGGATCATCTGCTCCAGCCGCCCCATCGCCGCCCACAGGTTCGCGCGCTCGGTGTCGATCGCGGCATTGTCCATCAGCAGCTCGTCCTTGCCGCTGCCCAGGCTCTTCAGGATCGAGGCGATATGCGTCTGCGCCGATTTGTAGCCGTCGAAATAGTTGCGCACCTTGTTGCCGAACGGAAGGACGCCGAACAGCTTCTGCGGCGCGGTCAGCTTGCCGCGCTTGCCCGGGTCGAGATCCTCCACCACGCGGCGCAGCTCGGCCAGATCCTTGCCGACCCCGGCCTCCTGATCCATCGCGCGGACCGGGCGATCGAGGAAGCGATTCGACTGGCCGGCGGCGTCGCGGATCTCCTTCTGCCCCATGGCGGTGATCGCATCGACGCGCTTGCCGAACTCGGGACTGTTGACGTCCTCCTCCACCAGTTGCTCGACGAACGCGTCGACGCGCCGTTCCAGCTCGCTGCGCTTGGTGTCGTCGACCGGCACCAGCCCGGCGGCCTTTTCGGCGCGCACTTCCGGCACCGGATCGGGCGGCGTCAGGACCAGCGTCGGCTCGGTCGCATCGTTCGGAGCGGTCGCCATCGTCACGTCATCCTTCACAAATGGGCGGCTTCGACAGGAAGGGGGCATTGTCCACCGTCCGTGTGCCGCTTTCAACTGTATTGCCTATGTAAGACGGCGGTGGGGCGCTGTCGAGCGATGTTGCGGGCGCCAAGGCTGGCGCGACGCGGAACTTTCCGCTATGCGCGCCCCCGAACAGCGCCTGCGCCATCCGCGGGCCACCCTCGGGAACCCGTATGAACCTGCGCAATATCGCCATCATCGCGCACGTCGATCATGGCAAGACGACCCTCGTTGACCAGCTCTTCCGCCAGTCCGGCACGTTCCGCGACAACCAGCGCGTCGAGGAGCGCGCGATGGATTCGAACGATCTGGAAAAGGAACGCGGGATCACCATCCTCGCCAAGCCCACGTCGATCGAGTGGGAAGGCGTGCGCATCAACATCGTCGACACGCCCGGCCACGCCGACTTCGGCGGCGAGGTGGAGCGCATCCTGAGCATGGTCGACGGCGTGATCCTGCTGGTCGACGCCGCCGAGGGCGCGATGCCGCAGACCAAGTTCGTGACCGGCAAGGCGCTGGCGCTGGGGCTGCGCCCGATCGTGGTCGTCAACAAGGTCGACCGCTCCGACGCGCGCATCCAGGAGGTGCTGGACGAGGTGTTCGACCTGTTCGTGGCGCTGGAGGCCAGCGACGAGCAGCTCGATTTCCCCGTGCTCTACGCCTCGGGCCGCAACGGCTATGCGTCCGAGGACATGGACCGTCGCGAGGGCACGTTGACCCCGCTGTTCCAGAAGATCGTCGATCACGTTCCGCCGCCGAACCTGGACGAGAATGCGCCGTTCAGCTTCCTGGTGACGCTGCTCGACCGTGACAATTTCCTCGGCCGCATCCTTACCGGTCGCGTCCAGTCGGGCGTGGTGAAGCTGAACCAGCCGATCCACGCGCTGGACGACAGCGGCAAGGTGATCGAGACCGGCCGCGCGTCGAAGCTGATGAGCTTCCGCGGGCTGGAGCGCGTGCCGGTCGAGGAGGCGCGCGCCGGCGACATCATCTCGCTCGCTGGCCTGGCGGTCGCGACCGTGGCGAACACGATCTGCGACACCAGCGTGACCGAGGCGATCCACGCGCAGCCGATCGACCCGCCGACGCTGTCGATGCGCTTCGCGGTGAACGACTCGCCGATGGCGGGGCGTGAGGGCAGCAAGGTGACCAGCCGCATGATCCGCGACCGCCTGATGCGCGAGGCGGAGACCAACGTCGCGATCAAGGTGACCGAGGCGGCCGACCGCGACAGCTTCGAGGTCGCGGGCCGCGGCGAACTGCAGCTCGGCGTGCTGATCGAGACGATGCGCCGCGAGGGGTTCGAGCTGGGCATCAGCCGCCCGCGCGTGCTGTTCGGCGAGGACGAGAACGGCAAGAAGACCGAGCCGTACGAAACCGTCATCATCGACGTCGACGAGGAGCATTCGGGCACGGTCGTCGAGAAGATGAACCTGCGCAAGGCGGAGATGACCGACATGCGCCCGTCGACCGGCGGCAAGACGCGCATCACCTTCTCCGCGCCCAGCCGCGGCATGATCGGCTATCACGGCGAGTTCCTGTCCGACACGCGCGGCACCGGGATCATGAACCGGCTGTTCGAGAAGTACGGCCCGCACAAGGGCAATATCGAGGGTCGCAAGAACGGCGTGCTGATCTCGAACGGCGCGGGCGAGGCGCAGTCCTACGCGCTCGGCCCGCTCGAGGATCGCGGCATCCTGTTCGTCGGCCACGGCGAGGCGCTGTACGAGGGCATGATCATCGGCGAGAACGCCAAGACGGATGACCTTGAGGTCAACCCGATGAAGGCCAAGCAGCTCACCAACTTCCGCGCAAGCGGCGGCAAGGACGATCAGGTCCGCCTGACCCCGCCGAAGCGGATGACGCTGGAGCAGGCGATCGCCTACATCGACGACGACGAGATGGTGGAGGTGACGCCCAAGTCGATCCGCCTGCGCAAGCGCCATCTCGATCCGAACGAGCGCAAACGCGCGAGCCGGAGCAAGGAAGCGGCGTAAAGATCGACGAAACGGCCGCCTTTCCATCGGGAAAGGCGGCCGTTTTTCTGTCGGCACGCCGCGCCGCGATCCATCAGTCGTGGGTGGGTGTGGTTTCGACCGCGTGCAGGTTGATCGTCAGTTGCAGCGTCACGGCATGGTCCATCTGACCGCGTGCCCCCGCGCGCCCCGGACGGAACTGGTTCAGGTAGCCGATGTCCAGGCTCGTATCGCGGCTCGGCCGCACCATGACGCCGATGATGTTCCGCATCCGCTCATAGCCACGACGCTGCCCCCAGCGCGTGCTGTTGGGCAGCCAGAAGCTCTCATGGCTGATGAACAGCGCGGTGCCGCGCGCGCCGACGCGGTGATTGTAGCGCACCAGCGGTCGGACACGGATGCCGACCTGATCGCCGCGTGGATTGAAGCGTTCGTCGATGCGGAAGCGGGTGGCGAACGGCCCGAGCGTGGCGACGACCTGCTGGCGGAAGCGGTCCTCATTGGCCGCGGTGTTGAGGTTGTGCGCGCCCACCTTGCGATATCCGGCGCCGATCTCCACCCCGCGCGCGACCTGATAGGACAGCAAGGCGCCGAACTCGGTCTGGAACAGGCCGTCCTGGCGATCGCTGAAGCGCCCGATCTGTTCCAGCGTCACGTGCGTGCGATCCGCGACGGGAACATTGGTGTTGACCTGTAGCCAGAGCTGCTCGTCTTCCTGTTGCGCGCGCGCCGGTATCGCGCAGACCGCCACGACCGCCGCCGCGGCCCCCATGCCGGCGCGGCGACGCCCGCGCGCTGTTCGTTGGGGCTTCCCGCCCGCCGGACCTGTCATGCGCCCGGATAATCCACTCGCCAGAGAGGCGGCAATGGAATGTTGCATCCCGGAAGCGTAGGACGGTCGCATTGTCATTGCCCGGCGCTGTCGGGCACATCGCCGGCACGCCCGCAGGAACCCGTCATGCCCATCGACCTCATCTGCCTGGATGCCGACGACACGCTTTGGCACAACATGCGCTTCTTCGACGCCGCCGAACGCGCGTTCGCCGATCTGGTCGCGCCGTTCGCGGAGGATGGCGCCGCGCGCGGGCGGATGCAGGCGATCGAGATGCGCAACCTGCGGCATTACGGCTATGGCGCGAAGAGCTTCACGCTGTCGATGATCGAAACCGCGCTGGAGCTGGCCGGTGACGAATTGCCCGCCGACGCGGTGCGCCGCATTCTGGCGATCGGGCGCGAGCTGCTGGCGCACCCCGTGGAGTTGCTGGACGGCATCGGCGACACGATGGAGCGGCTGGCGGGAATGGCGCGGCTGGTGCTGGTGACGAAGGGCGACCTGCTGCACCAGGAACTGAAGCTCGCCGCGTCGGGGCTGGGGCAGTTGTTCACCGGCGTCGAGATCGTCAGCGACAAGCGTCCCGACACATTCGTGCGCGTCTTCCATCGCTATGGCTGCGCGCCCGAACGCGCGGTGATGGCGGGCGATTCGATGCGCTCCGACGTGCTGCCCGCGCTGGAGGCGGGCGCATGGGGTGCCCACATTCCGCAACCTCTGGCGTGGGTGCATGAAGCGGCGGCGGCCCCGACCGACCACCCGCGCTTCCGGCAGCTCGAACGGCTCGGCGACCTGCCGGACTGGATCGACGCGCTGGCGTAGCGATCCGGCCCGCGACGGTCTGGCGACCGCGCGGAGGGGCCGGGTGGCGATGGCCACCCGGCCACACTCGATCAGTCGAAGCGGCCCGCCAGCGAGATGCCGACGATGCGCGGTTCGTTGAACACCGCGGCGTTGTAATTCTCGATCACGCCCTTCAGGTTCTTCTCGTCGGTGACGTTGCGCGCGAAGGCGGCGATCTCATACTTGCCGTCGGCAGTGGTGAAGCCGGCCTTCAGCCCCAGTTCCATGTTGCCGTTCGCGTAGAATTCGCGCGTCTTGTAGAGCACCAGATTGGTGTAGCCCTGCGCGTTGACGTCCGCCGAGACGAAGAAATTGCCGCGATCGGTGACCGGGATGTCGTAGCGGACCGCCGCGTCGATCTGCCACTTCGGCGCGTTGGGCAGCGGGTTTCCGTCGATCTGCGCGAACAGGCCGTTGGGGGTCAGCGGATCGAGCACGGTGCAGGTGCGCTGCCCCGCGAAGGAGCAGACCTGCGCATAGACGCGCTTGTCCTTGATCTCGGTATGGATCGCGCTGCCGCCCAGCGAGAAGGTGATGTTGCGGATCGGGCGCCAGTCCAGCTCCGCTTCCATGCCGTAGGCGTCGGCGCGGTCGGCGTTGAACAGCGTGCCGTTGCCGTTCACGTCGTTGCCGTTCAACTGGATGTCCTTCACCCGGTAGGTGAAGGCGGTGGCGTTGATGCGCAGCTTCGAGGTCGGCTGCGTCTTCACGCCCGCCTCGTACGACATGATCGTCTCGCTGTCCGCGGTGCTGAACGGCGTGTTGAACACCGCCGACCGGCCCTGGATCGTCGGTCCACGGAAGCCGCGCGCGACGCGGGCGTAGATGCTCGCGCTCGGGTCGATCTCGTACAGCGCCGACACGTCCCAGCTCGGCTCCTTGCCGCTCAGGCTCACGTCACGCGGCGCGGTGGCGGGGAAGGTGTCCACCGTGCCCGCCGCGTTGCGCCCGGCGCGCACCAGCCGCGTGCGCTTGTCATCCTCGGTGTAGCGTGCGCCCGCGGTCAGCGTCAGGCGATCGGCGAGGCGATAGCTCGCCTGCCCGAACACCGCCCAGCTCGTGTTGGTGTTGCGCAGCCGCACCCAGTTGTTCGGATTGCGCGCCGCCTGTCCGGGCAGCAGGAAATAGCCGCGCTGGTAGAATTCGGTCACGTCGCGGCTGTCGAAGTAGAAGCCGCCGAACTGCCACTTGAACGCGCCGTCGCCGTTGCTGGCGAGGCGCAGCTCCTGAGTCCACTGGTCCAGGTCGCGCACGCGGCCCTCGCTCTGCCCGAAGCCGACGCCGCCGAAATTCACCGCCGCGCCGCCATCGGTATCGCCGCGGCTATAGCCCGAGGTCGTCTCATAGCCGGTGATGGAGGTCAGCTTCGCCGCGCCGAAATCCCAGGCGGCGTTCACCGATCCGCCATAGGTCTTGTACGCCTGCGGATTGCCCTCCGCCTCGTCCAGCGCGATGCGGTCGCGCGGCTCGAGGTTGATGTTGTTCTGCCCGCGGATCAGCGCGCCACGGTGGAAGACGGTCGACGTGCCCTCGTACGAGCGGACATGGCCGGAGACGTTGACCGACAGATCCTCGGTCGGCGTGAACAGCAGTTGCAGCCGCGCGTCGCGCTCGTCGAAGCCGCCGAGCTGGTTGCGTCCGCCACGCGTGCCGTCCGCGCCGATGCCGGTGAAGCTGTTGTCGATCCAGTCGTCGCGGTGCTGGTACAGGCCCGACAGGCGGATCGCGATCTTGTCCTGCACGATCGGCCCGCCGACACCCGCGTCGAACGTCGCGGTGTTGTAGCTGCCGTAGGAGGCGTTGAAGCGGCTGGTCCAGACCTGTCCGGGGCGGATCGTGTCGAACTTGATGATGCCGGCGGTCGTGTTGCGCCCGAACAGCGAGCCCTGCGGCCCGCGCAGCACCTCGACATTGGCGACGTCATAGACCGGGTTGGACTTCAGCACGACATGTTCCAGCACCACGTCGTCCTGGATGATCGACACCGGCTGCGACGCGCCGAGGTAGAAGTCGATGTTGCCCAGCCCGCGGATGTAGAAGCGCGGGAAGATGCGGCCGGTGGTCGTCTCCGCATACAGGCCCGGGACGCGGCCGGCGAGCGCCAGCGCATCCTCGCCGCCGGTCTGGAAGGTGCGCAGGTCCTCGCCGCTGACCACCGCCACCGATACCGGCACGCGCTGGATGTTTTCGGAACGGCGCTCGGCGGTGACGACCACCTCGCCCAGCCCGGTCTCGTTCTGCGCGCTGTCGCCCTGACCGGCGGCCACGGCGGTGTCCTGCTGCGTGCCCTGCGCGCCGGCGGGCATGGTGAGCAGCGCCGCACCGGCGGCCGCGCCGGTGAGCAGGATCGACTTGAACGAACGACGCATGATTACCCCTTTTGGACTGGGGAAGGTGACGCCGGACCGATTCGCCGACTCGCGCGGCGCTTTTCCCGGTCCGGTCGCGTGCAGCTTCCCGGCGTCGCGCCGCTAGGCCGCGATTGTGTCGGTTCCGTGAAATGTTGCCGACTATTTCCGGGCGGTCCCCGCGCACGGGGCGGACCTTCCGGGGCGTGGCCACAAACGGCCGGTGAATGATACATTCCGCGCCGGTTCAGTCCGCATGGCGCAGTAACGCGGCACAGGCTCGCATGATGATGCGCCGACACCGGCAGGCGAGCGGATGAGGAGGTCCGATGATGTCTCTATCGTGGAAGAACACCGCGCTGGCCGCCGGCCTGGCGGCGACCGCCCTGGCGAGCGCGGCACCGGCCGAGGCGCAACGTTACGGCCGCTATCGCGATCGTGGCGGCGACGCGGCGACGGGCGCGCTGATCGGTGGCGTGATCGGCCTGGGGCTGGGCGCGGCGATCGCGTCGAGCAACCGCGACCGCTATTATGACCGCCGCTATGTCGACCGCGGTTATTACTACGACGACCGGCGCGGCTATTATTATGACGATCGCGCCTATTATGCGCCGCCGCCGCGCGTCTATTACCGCGAACGCCACTGGGGGCCGCCGCCGCGGGGTTACTATCGCGGCTATGATGCGCCCGGCTATTACGGCTGGTAAGCGAAGGATCGGCGCGGGGCAGGGCACCGCGCCGTTTTTTTGTGGCTTGGCGGCGCGCTTTGCGGCAAGGCCGCGCGCCATGAGCGACACTCCTCCCGACCATCTCTCCATCGACCCGTCGAGCCCGTTCTTCGATCAGGACGTGCTGCAGCGCGGCGTCGGCATCCGCTTCAAGGGCGTGGAGCGCCGCGACGTCGAGGAATACAGCATCTCCGAAGGGTGGATCCGCGTCGCGCTGGGCAAGAAGACCGATCGTCGCGGTCGCCCGCTGACCATCAAGCTGACCGGACCGGTCGAGGCGTGGTTCGAGAATGCCGCCCCGTCCGCTGACGATGCGGGGGAAGATCAGGGCTGATCGCCTGTCGCGAGGGCTGCGTCGCCCGGTTCCGCCGCGCGATTGCGGCGGCGTCGGTCAGAACGGGCGTTCGCCGCGATAGTTGCCGGCGTTGCGGTAACGGCACACCAGCACGTCGTCCTGCGCGCCGCGGACCAGCGCGCAGCCGACCTCCACCGTGTCCCGCCACATCACCTGCGTGTAATGGCCGACGTCGGCGACCCGCCCGGTGGTGCTGTTGTACGGGAAGATCCCGGGCTTGTAGAAGCGTTTCTCGCGGATCCACCCACCAACCATCGCCTCCGGCGCGTAATAGCCGCGCGTGCCCGCCCACAGGTTTTCGCCCTCCGGCGCCATGCGCCGTTCCGGCGCATGTTCGAAACGCCCGGTGCTGGCGAGATACGTGCCCCAGCGTTGCGCCGATTCCACCAGTTCGCTGTTCCAGCGCAGCGGTGGGATGCCCAGCACCGCGCGTTCGGCATTGTGCGCGGCGAGGATGCGCGCGTCGAAGGTCGTCGAATAGCTTGCCGCACCCATGACGAACGGGGCGCACAATGTTGCAGCGATAGCCACGAGCAGCTTGCGTGGCGCACGGCGGCGCGACATGACCGGAAACCTTTCCTGAAGACCAGGAAAAAATAACCGGCCGTCCCTTCATCAACGGTGGAGAAACATGGCTAACGCGCGTTAAGTGCTTGTTTTATCGAGACACGATCGTAACGAGATCGCCGCGTGCGACCTGATCGAACAGCAGGCGCGCGAATTCCAGCGGGACGCCGATGCACCCGTGCGTCGCCGCTCCGCGCCGCACCGAACTGGCATGGATCGCCACGCCGTCGTGGGTCAGGCGCAGCATGTACGGCATCGCGGCGTCGTACAGCGACGATCGATGCTGACGCGCGCGCGCCAGGATCGGGAAGTTGCCGGTCGGCGTCGGCTTGTTGTCGGTGCCGTACAGGATCACCGCCGTTCCCACCTCATGCCCGTCGCGGAACACCGACAGCATCTGCCGTGCGAGATCGACGCGCACGCGCACCGGCCCGTCGACCGGAATGCCGAGATCGTTCCAGACATAGTCGCCGAAGCGCATCGGGCGCTTGATGTTGAGCAGGCTGCGGACCTGCAACCGCTGTCCGTCGGCCAGCGGCAGCCACGGCTGTCGCCCGGCGGGGTAGCGCAGCCGGGTGCCGTAGCTGCCGACCGTCGTGGCGGTGGTGACGGACGCCCGGGCGGCCGTGACCGGGACGAGCAGCGTCGCCGCCAGCACCAGCGTCGCCACACGCGACGCGCGACGCCCGGCCCGGGAACCCGGCATCATGCCGTCGGTGCGCGCTTCCGGGAACGGGCGCCGCGCCGCACCGCCGCGCCGGTGAGCGCGAAGCCGAGCAGCATCATGCCCCAGGTCGCGGGTTCCGGCACCGCCGGGGTCGGCAGTTCGGGGGTCGGCGTCGGAGTCGGCACGGGTCCGGGGAAGACGGGCGGCGGCTGATCCAGGTTCGGCCCGGTCGGGAAGATCGGCGGCGGGTTGAACCCGGCCGGCGGCTGCGGGCCGAGCGCCAGCGGCGTGATCGGCTGGCCGACGTCGGGGACGAAGCCGAGTTGCGGATCGGGCAGATCGCCGACCGGCACCCAGCCCACGGGCGCGCGGTCGCGCACCGAGGTCAGCACCCGCTCACGCGGGCCACGCGGCGGGGGCACCTTCGCAAGCTGGCGCTGCCGGGGTGGCTTGGTGTTGAACATCGCGCCCGCACCCCGCTCGCCCGGCGAGCGCGCCGCCATGATCGACAGCGGATCGGGCAGCATCGCCAGCGTCGTGGGAAGGTTCATCGTCGCGGCGAACGGCACATGGCCGCCCACATAGGCCACGCCCGCATATCCGCCGATGGCGACCGCGCCGGCACCAAGCGCCATCGCGACGCGCGCCAGCGGCGTGCGCCATAGAAGGGACAGCGAGGAGCGCCAGCTATTCATTTGATCAATCAACCTGTTCCGTCACCATGGCGGTAGGGAAACGCGACGTTACCATCTGCGCTGCATAGAAGTTGTGAGTCCAGCACAATATAGTATGTGGCGGTGCAATATGGGGCAGGTGTGGCGGTCGCGCATCGGCCACGACGCTACGGCCGCGACGAGTCCTCCGGCGTCGGCAACAGCCGGTGGCGGTGCCGCTCCACCAGCGCGGCCAGCCATTCGCGAAAGGCGCGGACGCGGCGAAATTGCCGCGTATCGCGGTGCGTCACCAGCCAGAACGTCCGCGTGATAGTCACGTCCGGCAGCACCCGGACCAGCGTCGGATCGGCACTGGCGAGGAAATGCGGCAGCACGCCGACGCCCGCGCCGGAGGCGATCAGCCGCGCCTGCGCGTTGATGCTGGAACTGCGCAACGCCGGCGCCGGCAGCGGCCCGATGTCGTCCAGGTAGCGCAGCTCCGGCGCGTACAGCAGGTCCGGGATGTAGCCGACCAGCGGGTGCGCGCGCCCCAGCGACTCGCGATCGGGCATGCCGTGCCGCGCCAGCAGCGCGGGCGCGGCGTAGAGGTGCAGCGCATAATCCGACAGCTTGCCCGCGATCACCGGCCCATGGCGGGGGCGCGCCAGCAGCACCGCCACATCCGCCTCGCGCCGCGATGGGCTGAGGAAGCCGGAGCTCGCCGCCAGGTCGATGGTCAACGCCGGATGCGCACGCGCGAATTCGTGGAGGTGTTCGGCGACCAGCCAGGTGCCGAACCCTTCGGAGACGCTGACGCGCAGCAGCCCGGACAGCGGCTCGTCGCCGCCCGGTGCCTCGACGATCGCTTCGGCGGCCTTCTGCATGCGCTCGACCTGCACCAGCAGCGCCTCGCCCGCTTCGGTGAGCACCTGTCCCTCGCGGGTCTGTTCGAACAATGTGCGGCCGAGTCGCGCCTCCAGCCGCCGGATGCGGCGGCCGATCGTGGTCGCGTCGACGCCGACCTGCGCGGCGGCGCGGGCGATCTGTCCCGAACGCGCGACGGCTAGGAAATCCTGCAGGTCGTTCCAGGAGAGCGGCTGCACCATTGCAGCCCAGTGTCGCAGGTTCGCCGCCGGGCCGCAACGGCGCCGGAATGGACCCGGCCGGGTATCGCGGGCGTTGACCGTCGCGGATGCTGGGGGATGCGCGATGCGGCGGTGGGCGATGACGGTGATGACGGCGGCGCTGGCGTCGTGCGGTGGTGGCAGCGCCGACTATAACCGCGTCGAGGTGCCGGAGCGCGAGGCGGAAGCGCAGGCCGCGATCGAGCAGGCGGTGGCGCATAACGGCGCCGCCTCCACCGCGCTGACCGGCGTGCCGGTGGGTACCGCGACGCCGACCGCCGCGCGCGACCGCGCGTTTCCGACCGAGTTCCTCGGCTATTGGGGCGTCGCTCCCGACGATTGCGAGCTGGCCAATACGGCGGCGACCGGGCGCATCAACATCGACGCGGACACCATCCGCTTCTACGAGGGGCGCGCGCGCGTCCAGCATCTCGCGCGCCGCTCGCCGCAGGAGGTGGTGGCCGACCTGCGCTTTTCCGGCGAGGGCCGGTCGTGGGAGCGCCGCGAGACGTTCCGCCTCGACGCCGGCGGCACCGCGCTGATACGCAACGACTCGCCCGCGACCCTGCGTTACCGGCGTTGCTGACCGGGGCGGGACATCGCGACGTGCAGGCAAGGAGACGTACGATGATGTGGGTAGTGGCGATGATCGTGCTGATCGTGGCGGCGGGCGCGGTGCTGGTCCGGTGGACACGCTGGCACCCGCTGGCGGTGGCGGCGATGCTGGGCGGCGCGGCGGCGGTGGTGATCGCAGTGGCGATGGTGTTGTCCGTGTCGGCCCGCGCCGAGGCGGTTCTCATCACCGGCACGGGCACCTTCGCGCTGGTCGCGGCGCTGGCGGTGGTCGGCGCGCTGGCGGGGGCGCTGTGCGCCGCCGCACGTTGCGCTCGGTGTAGCGCGGAGCGGCCGACTGCCGCTCCGTCCCGCGGCATGCCCGACGCCTGACGTGGGACGGGGCAATCGCGTTCAGCGCGCCAGCACCGCCTCGATCTCCGCGCCCTTGGCGGCCTTCAGCGCGACGCACTGGCGGATCGCGTCGAGCGCCTGACCCAGTTGCAGTTCCCCTCCGCCCAGCGCGGCCAGCTTCGGGCGGAACAACGCCTCGACCGCGGCCGCCTTGTCGGCACTGCAATAGCCGGCGAACAGGCCCGGCATGCGCGGACGAACGAAGGCGGGCACGCCGGCCATCGCGCGATCGAAGTCGCGGCTCAGCAGCGCGAACAGCGCATCGGCACCGGCGGGTTGACGCGACAGGTTGACGAGGATCTGCAACCGCTCGCTGGATTGCAGCGCCTGATCCTGCGTCAGCGCCAGCGCGCGCGCCACCTGTTCCGGCGTCACCGCGCTGGCGATCGCGCGGACCGCCTGCTGGCGGAGCAGCGGATCGCTGCTGGCGAGCATCGCGGTGCGCAGGCGATCCATGAACGGCACGCCGCGCTCCTCCACCGCCACGGACAGCGCCAGCGCGCGATATCCGGGGTCGAGCGCGCGTGCGTCACCGCCGATCGCCGCCTCCGCCGCATCGGACAATTGCCGGCGCAGCGCGGGATCCTTCGCGACGGTCGCGGCATAGCCGACCAGCGTCTGGCGAAGCTGGCCCTGTCCGCTCTCCTCACCGGCATAGGCGCCGGCGGTCAGCGTCACGGCGCCCAGCGCGCGCAGTCGCGGCAACGACAATTCACCGGCCAGCCGGCGGAGACCGGCCGTCGCCGCGGGCGACAGGCCGAGTCGTTCGAGCCCGGCAATCTCCTGCGGCAATTGCAGCGTGGCGGAGCGCTCCTGGTGCGTGGCCAGCACCCGCGCGCCGGCGACGACGCGTGCGAAGCCCGCATGGCCGGCGGCGAAATCCGCCCACAGGCTGTCGGCCACCGCCATCGCCTCGCGCGCCGGCAGCGTCGCCGCGCCGTTCAGCAGCGCGGTCCAGCCGGCGTCGTCGAGGCTGTAGCGCCAGTAACCGGCGCCGTCCGCGTTCGGCACGGCCAGCCCGTGGCCCGTCAGCGCCAGCGTCCCCGTTTCCCCGGACAGCAACGTGCAACTGCGCACCTCGCCCTGCCGCGCGCAGACCGGCACGTTCCACGTCTGCGGCGCGGTGGCGGCGACGCCGATCGGACGGTAACGCTTCTGGCTGATCCGCCAGCCCGCGCCGTCACTGCGGATCGTTACCACCGGCACGCCGGTCTGCGTCACGAAGCTGCGGAATACCGGCACGATGCCGGGATCACCCGATCCCTTCGCCATCGACGCGAAGAAGTCGTCGGCCGTCGCGCTGGCGTAGCGGAAGCGGTTCAGGTGGTATTGGACCCCGCGACGGAAGCGATCCGCGCCCAGATAGCGCTCCACCATCGTCAGCACCTGGCCACCCTTCTGATAGGTGATCGCATCGAAGGCGCTGGCGATCTGGTCGTTGCGGGTGATCTCCTGCCGGATCGGGCGGCCGACCGACTGGCTGTCGGTGTCCATCGCCGCGAACGCCGCCGCCAGTTGCGCGACGTCGGTGCCTAGGCCGGGTTGCCAGATCTCGCCCGCGCGATTGCCCGCCCATTCGGCGAAGCTCTCGTTCAGCCAGATGTCGGTCCACCATGTCGGCGTCACCAGATCGCCGAACCATTGGTGCGCGAGTTCGTGCGCGACCACCGTGCCGAAGCCGCGCCGCTGCGAGGCCGGCGCGTCGGGCGCGAGCAGCAGCAGCGTGTCGTTATAGGTGACCAGCCCGGCATTCTCCATCGCGCCGCCCATCACCGGCGAGGCGATCTGGTCCAGCTTCTCGTATGGATAGGGGATGCCGAAATAATCCTCGTGCAGCGCCAGGATGCGCGGCCCCTCGCTCGCGGCGAGCTTCAGCCGCTCGGCCTGTCCCTTCGTGGCGATCACGCGATAGGGCAGCGCGGTCTTGCGCACCGCATTGGCCGGCGCGGGGCCGGGCACTACGTCGAACGGCCCGACCGCGATCGCGACCAGATAGGTCGGCAGCGGCCTGGTCGGCGCGAAGCTGTGGCGGGTCAGCCCGGGGCCGGCGGGCGCGGTGGCGGTTTCCGGCGCGTTGGCGAACACCTTCTGCCCGGTCGCGGCGGTGATCGCGACGGTGAACGGCACCTTGAAGCCGGGTTCGTCGAACGACGGGAACATGCGCCGCGCGTCGATCGGCTCCATCTGCGTCCAGGCATACCAGTCGTCGCCGACCCTGGCGCGGTACAGCCCCTCGCTGCCGGTCATGAACGGCGCGTCATAGTCGAAGATCAACGTGACGCGCCCGGCGGGCAGCTCCGCGTCGAAATCGAGCCGCGCCACGCCGGACGGATCGACCTGCGCATAGCGCGCGGCGATCGTGCGCCCGCCGCGGCGCGCGACGACGCGGGTGACGTTCAGGTCGCTGCCGTGCAGGAACAGCGACCGCGTGGCGCGCGCGACCTGCGTGTCGATCTCCGCATGGCCGGTGAACCGCTCCTGTTCGGGGCGGACGGTCAGGTCGAGGCGATAGCCGAGCGGGCGCGCGGCGTCCGGCAACTGCCCGAGCGGCACGGCGGCGGGCGCTTGCGCCAGCGCGGGAACGGCGAGCAGCGACGCCGCGGATGCGAGCAGCAGGAATTTCATGGACGTGTCCCCTTCGTTGCGGCGATCGTAACAGCGGCGCGGGGCCACGGGTAGCGGGTCGTTCGACCCGACACGCGCACTCAGAGCCGCGTGCGCACCGCCCACAATTCCGGGAACAGCTCCACCTCCAGCATCCGCCGCAGATAGGACACGCCGGCGGTGCCCCCCGTACCGCGCTTCAGGCCGATCACGCGTTCGACCGTGGTGACGTGGTTGAAGCGCCAGCGGCGGAAGTAATCCTCCAGATCCACCAGCTTCTCGGCCAGTTCGTAGAGCGGCCAGTGCGCCGGCGGATCGCGGTAGACGGTCGCCCAGGCGGCGGTCACCGCATCGTCCGCGACATGGGGCGCGCGCCAGTCGCGTGTCGGATCACCGAGCAGCCCGGCGGCGTGCAGGCGGGTCAGCGCGGCGTCGTAGATGCTGGGCGCGGCGAGGATCGCGTCCAGCCGCGCCAGCGTGGCGGGGCGATGACGGTGCGGGCCGCGCGTCGCGGCGACGCGGTTGCCGCACAGATATTCGATCGCGCGATACTGCCACGACTGGAAGCCCGAGGACTGGCCCAGCGCGCCACGGAAGGTGGTATAGTCGCTGGGGGTCATGGTGCGCAGCACGTCCCATGCGCCGTTCAACTGCTCCAGTATCCGCGACACCCGCGCCAGCAGCTTGAACGCCTGCGGCAGCGCGCCGGACAGGATCGCGTCGCGCGCGCTTTCCAGTTCGTGCACCGCCAGCTTCATCCACAATTCGCTGGTCTGGTGCTGGATGATGAACAGCAGCTCGTCGTGCGCGTCGCTCAGCGGATGCTGCGCATCCAGCACGCGGTCGAGCGCGAGATAGTCGCCATAGCCCATCCGATCGGCGAAGTTCAGTTCGGCGTCGTGATGCTCCATCACGTCACCGCCGCGCGCGCATGGTGTTCGGGGCGGTCCCACGCGCCGGTCGCCAGCACGTCGGCGAGGATCGTCGCGGCCCGCACCACCTCGGCCGCGTCCAGGTACAGCGGGGTGAAGCCGAAGCGCAGCACGTCGGGCGCGCGGACGTCGCCGATCACCCCGCGCGCGATCAGCGCCTGCATCACCGCATAGGCATGGGGGTGGGTGAAGCTGACCTGGCTGCCGCGCGCCTGCGGATCGCGCGGGCTGGCGAGGGTGAGCTGCGGGCAGCGCGACTCCACCTCGCGCACGAAGGTCTCGGACAGGTGGATCGAGGCCGCGCGCAGGTCAGCCATGTCCACCGCGTCCCACGCGTCCAGCGCCGCGTCGAGGATCGACAAGGCGACGATCGGCGGCGTGCCGACGCGCATCCGCGCGATGCCGGGGGCGGGGCGATAGCCACGCTCGAACGCGAACGGCGCGTCGTGTCCGAACCAGCCCGCCAGGATCGGCTGCGCCACCTCGACATGGGCGGGGGCGACATGGATGAAGGCCGGCGCGCCCGGGCCGCCGTTCAGATATTTGTAGGTGCAGCCGACCGCGAAGTCCGCCCGCGCGGTGGTGACGTCGACCGGCAGCGCGCCGGCGGAATGCGCGAGATCCCACACCGTCAGCGCACCGGCGGCATGCGCGCGCGCGGTGAGGGCGGCCATGTCGTGCAGCCGGCCGGTGCGATAATCGACCTGCGTCAGCATCATGACGGCGACGCGGTCGTCGATCGCATCGGCGACCTCGTGCGGCGCGACCACCTTCACCTCCAGCCCGCGATCGAGCGCGGCGGTGAGCGCGTCGGCGATATACAGGTCAGTCGGGAAATTGCCGCTGTCGGACAGCACCACGCGCCGCCCGGGACGCAGCGCCAGCGCGGCGGCGAGCGCCTGGAACACCTTGATCGACAGCGTGTCGCCGGTGGTGACGGTGCCCGGCGGCGCGCCGATCAGCCGCGCGATCCGGTCGCCGACCCGCGCCGGCAGCGTCGCCCAGCCGGCATCGTTCCATGCGCGGATCAGCCGATCGCCCCATTCCGCGCGCAACACCTGCGCCGCGCGCGCCTGCGCGGCGATCGGCAGCGGGCCGAGCGAGTTGCCGTCGAGATAGATCACGCCGGGCGGCAGGTGGAACAGCGCGCGGGTCGCGGCGAAATCGGTCATGTCGCCGACGCTAACCCGGTTGCGGATGTTACGAAAGGGGGGCGTTCCGTACCGCGCTGACCGCGGGTTTCCGGACGGAGGCTCAGTCCGCCGCGATCGGCCCGTGGTGCGGCGTCGGGCGGCGGCACAGCCACACCGGCACGATCAGCACCGCCGCCAGCCACGCCGAGAGGCGGAACAGGTCGGTGGAGGCGAGCAGATAGGCCTGCCCCACCATCTGCCGCGTCACCGCCGCGGCGGCCTGCTGCGTGGTCATGCCCAGTCTCTCCATCTGCTCGGCGGCCATCTGCCACGGCACGCCGTTGCCGATCGCCTCCGCCAGCCGGCTCTGGTGCAGCGCCTCACGCCGGTCCCATGCGCTGGAGATCAGCGACGCGGCGAAGCCGCCGGCGGTGATGCGGCCGAAGTTGGAGATGCCGGTGGCGGACGGCAGCTTCTCCGGCGGGATGCGGTCCAGCGAGATGGTGAGCATCGCCAGGAAGAAGGTGCCCATCGACACCCCCTGCACCAGCAACGGCAGCATCAGGTCGGTGAAGCTGGCCTGCGTGGTGAAGCCCGACCGCATCCAGTAGCTGATCGCGAAGCCGGCGAAGGCGATCGTGGCGAGGACGCGCGCATCGACCTTGCCCGACATCCGCGCGACGAACGGTGTCAGCACCACCGCCACCAGTCCGCTGGGCGCGGCGACCAGCCCGGCCCAGGTGGCGGTATAGCCCATCTGCGTCTGCAACCAGAGCGGCAGGATCAGGATGTTGGCGAAGAACACCGCATAGCCGAGCGAGAAGGCGAGATTGCCGATCCAGAAGTTGCGCCGCGCGAACAATGTCAGGTCGACGGTGGGGTTGGCGTCGGTCAGTTCCCAGATCACCCATGCGACGAAGCCGATCGCCGCCACCACCGTCAGCACCACGATCAGCGTGTCGTTGAACCAGTCGGCGTTCTTGCCGAGGTCCAGCATCACCTGCAACGAGCCTACCCACAGGACCAGCAGTCCCAGCCCCACCGTGTCGATCGGCAGCCGCGCGGTCGGCGTCTCGCGGTCGCGCAGCCGCGTCCAGCAGATGAACGCGGTCAGCACGCCGAAGGGCACGTTGATGAGGAAGATCCACGACCAGTGGTAATTGTCGGATATCCAACCGCCCAGGATCGGCCCCATGATCGGCGCCACCAGCGTGGTCATCGACCATATGCCGAGCGCGGTGGAGCGCTTGTTCGACGGGAAGATCGAGATCAGCAGCGCCTGGCTGCCCGGCATCATCGGCCCGGACACCGCACCCTGCATGACGCGGAACAGGATCAGCGACGGCAGATCCCAGGCGATGCCGCACAGGAAGGAGGCGAGCGTGAACAGCACCACCGAGGCGCAGAACACCCGCACCACGCCGAAGCGCCGCATCAGCCACCCGGTCAGCGGCACCGCGACGCCGTTGGCGACCGCGAAGGCGGTGACGATCCAGGTGGAATTGTCGCTGGACACGCCCAGGTTGCCCGCGATCGTCGGCAGCGAGACGTTGGCGATGGTGGAATCGAGCACCATCATGAACGTGCCCAGCGCCAGCGCGAAGGCGGTGATGCCCAGGCGCGCGCCGGTCAGCGGCGGCGGCCCGGCGGCGGGGGCGTCAGCCATGGAGGAACACCTTGCACCACCCCGCGTCCGTCACCCCCGCGCCGTTGCGGATCCGGAACCCAGGTCGTGGCGCACCGGCGGGGGACGTTCGCACGCCGGCGTCTCCGCCGGCGCGGGGACGACGATGGAAGGGCGGCGTCACCGATTGGCCGCCACGATGCGGCGGATGGTGGCCTCCACCTTCGGATCGGTGCCGACGTTGGTGTCGCCGCGGTATGGCTGCGTCGCCGCCCCCGCCAGCCGCGCGCCGCGCGCATCGGCGGTGTCCACCGTCGCCTTCACCGACAGGCCGACCCGCAGCGGGTTGGCGCGCAATTCGCGCGGGTCGAGCGCGATGCGCACCGGCACGCGCTGCACGATCTTGATCCAGTTGCCGCTGGCGTTCTGCGGCGGCAGCAGCGCGAAGGCGTTGCCGCTGCCCGCCGACAGCCCGACGACGCGACCATGATACACCACGTCGCCGCCGTACATGTCCGCGACGACCGTCGCGGGCTGGCCGATGCGCAGGTCCTTCAGTTGCGTTTCGCGGAAGTTGGCGTCGACCCACAGCCGCTCCAGCGGCACGATCGCCATCAGCGGCGTGCCGGCGTTCACCTGCTGCCCGACCTGCACGGTGCGCTGCGCGACCACGCCGGCGATCGGCGCGGTGACGTGCATGTGCGCGCGCGTGATCGCGGCGCGGCGATAGCCGGCGATCGCCGCCAGCACCGCCGGATTGGTGTCGACATCGGTGCCCTGTACGGTCGACTGCGCCTGCCGCCGCTGCTCGCGCGCCAGCCGCAGCGAGGCGGTGGCGACCTTCACCGCGTCGGCGGCGTGATCCAGTTCCTCGCCCGACACCGCGCCCTGCGCGGCGGCGCTGCGGCGGCGCGCGTAATCGGCCTGCGCGCGCGCCAGTTCGGCCTGCGCCTGGACGATGCCCGCGTCCGACTGGCCGACGCGGGTGAAATCGGCGCGTGTCGAGCGTACCGCACGCGCCAGTTCGGCGGCGGCGGCGGCGACATTGACGTCGGCGGTGGTCGGGTCCAGCTCGATCAGCGGCTGGCCGGCGGTGACCGACTGGGTGTTGTCGGCGTGCAACCCCGTGACCGTGCCCGGATCGCGCGCGGTGACCGCCACCACGTCACCGGCGACATAGGCGTCGTCGGTTTCCTCCTCGGGCGGGCTGAGCAGGAAATGGAACACCGCCCAGACGAGCGCGGCGATCAGGACGACCACGCCCAGCACGGTGAAGGCACGGCGGCGTGCCGCCGGCTTGCCGGACGGGGCGGGGGCGGGGGCAGGGGCGGCGGTATCGGTCATCGGGAAGCGTCCTGAACGGGATCGAAGCCGCCACCCAATGCGGTGGCGAGCTGCGCGCGCGCGGCGAGCGCGTCGATGGAAAGGTTGGCATCGGCCAGCTCGGCATCGAGCAGCCGCACGTCATTGTCGACCAGATCGAGCCGGCTGTTCAGCCCGCTGGACACGCGGATCGCGTTGAGGCGGTTGGTCTCCGCAAAGCCCGCGGTCACCTCGCGCTGACGCAGGCGTGCCGCGTCGGTGGCGCGAACCTGCGTGATCGCATCGGCGACATCGCGCACCGCCGTGACCACCGCATCGTTGTAGCGCGCCGTCGCCACGTCCAGCGCCGCGGTTGCCCCGGCCAGATCGGCGCGGCGGCGGCCGGCGTCGAACAGCGGCAGGTGGATCGCCGCGCCCGCGCCGGCGGTGCCGGAATCAAGGTCGACGAAATTGCCGAAGCCGATCGCCTGCAAGCCCACCAGCGCGGTGAGGTTGATGTTGGGATAGAAGGCGCGGCGTGCGACCTGCCGGTCCGCGCCGGCGGCGGTGACGCGCGCCTGCGCCGCGGCGATGTCGGCGCGGCGCGCGAGCAGGTCGGCGGGGATGACCGCTGGCACCGGCAGCGCGGTATCCGCGCTCAGGTGCGTCGTCCCGATCCCCGCGGCATAATCGCCGCCGCGCCCGGCCAGCGCGGCCAAAGCGTTGGTGGCCAGCGCGCGCTGCGCGTTCGCCTGCACCAGCGCCAGCCGCGCCTGCGCCAGCAGCGTGGTCGCGGCGGTGGTGTCGATGCGGCTGGCCAGGCGGTTGCGCTCGCGCGTCCGCACCAGCGCCAGCGAGCCTTCGCGCGTGGTGATCGTGCGCGCGGCGATGGCGGCGCGGCGCTCGGCGCGCGCGACCTCGGCATAGCTCTGCACCACCGCGCCGGCGAGCATCATGCGCGCGGCGGCGGCGTCATATTGCGCGGCCTGCACCTGCGCCGCCGCCCCGGCGATCGCGGCCTTCTGCCGGCCGAACAGGTCGAGATTCCACGACAGCCCGGCCTGTCCGGTGCCCAGCGCGCGGACCGAGCCGGCGAAGGGCGGGGGGATGGTGTAATTGCCCGACAGCCGCGAGCCCTGCACCTGCGCGTCCAGGCCGACGTCGGGGCGCAGTTCCGCGTCCTGGCGGGCGAGCGCCGCCTGCGCCTGCCGCACGCGCGCGCTGGCCGCGGCCAGCGACGGATTGCCGGCCAGCGCATCGGCCACCAGCCGGTCGAGCTGCGGGTCGCCCGCCGCGCGCCACCAATCGGGGGCAAGCCGCACCGACGGACCGGCGAGCGCGAGATCGGCGGGCGCGGTCGCGGTGACGCCCGGTCGCGCCGCGGGGATCGCGCAGCCGGCGAGCAGCAGCGCGACCGCCGCGGACGCATGGCGGGCGCGTGGGAAGCGGATCAGGCGCATGCGGCGGTATCCTCCAGCGTGCGGCGCAGCTTCTGTAATTGCGCGATGAACCCCGTGATCTCGTCGTGCGACCAGTCTGCAAGGCAGCGGTTCCACAGGTCGACCACCTTGTCCCGGCAGCGCATCGTCACCTCCCGGCCCGCGTCGGTCAGCGACAGTCGGACGATGCGGCGATCCTCGGCGCTGCGCGTGCGCTCGACCCAGCCGCGCGCCTCGAGCACGTCCATCATCCGCGTCATCGCGCCCTTGTCATGCACCAGGTCGCGCGCCAGCGACGCGCAGGTCGGCGCGGCGTCGAAATGGATCGAGATCAGCGCCGACCATTGCGAGCAGGTCAGCCCGTCGACCGCGAACGCCCGGTCGAGGATGGCGGTGCCCTGCTGCCCGCACATCTTCACGAGATAGCCGATCGACTGGTCGGGTAAAAAGTCGTCGCTGGTGTAGAAGTCCATATCGTTGCCATGACAACCATTGTCACGGCAGTCAACAGTTTGTTTCACAGTGTTGCCGCCGGACGGCGCTTGCAGCGGCGGGTGCGGTCGTTATGGTTTCCGCCGACACCTTCCCTTGGGAGCATCACCTTTGGCTTATCGCGCGCTTCTGGCGGCCGGCTCCGCGCTGGCGGTTCTCTCTTCTGCGGCGCTCGCCCAGACCGCACCGGCACCGGCGCCGGTGTCGCAACTGGTGAAGGCGGTCGACATCCCCTATCAGCAGTTCACGCTGGAAAACGGCCTGCGCGTGGTGGTGCATACCGACCGCAAGGCGCCGATCGTCGCGGTGAGCGTCTGGTACGATGTCGGGTCCAAGCACGAACCCCGGGGCAAGACCGGCTTCGCGCACCTGTTCGAACATCTGATGTTCAATGGCAGCGAGAACGCGCCGGGTGATTTCTTCGAGCCGCTGCAACAGGTCGGCGCCACCGACTTCAACGGCACGACCTATTTCGATCGCACCAATTATTTCGAGACGGTGCCGACCGCCGCGCTCGACCGGGCGCTGTTCCTCGAATCGGATCGCATGGGGCATCTGACCGGCGCGATCACGCAGGGCGTGCTGGATGAGCAGCGCGGCGTCGTGCAGAACGAGAAGCGGCAGGGCGACAACCAGCCGTACGGCCTGTTGCGGTACAAGGCGATCGAGGGGCTTTTTCCCGCCACGCATCCCTACGGGCACTCGACGATCGGCTCGATGGCCGATCTCGATGCCGCCAGCCTGGCCGATGTGAAGGAGTGGTTCCGCAGCCATTACGGCCCGAACAACGCGGTGCTGGTGCTGGCCGGCGACGTCGATGTCGCCACCGCGCGACCGCTGGTCGAGAAATATTTCGGCGCGATCCCCGCCGGGCCGAAGAGCGTCGCGCCGCCCGCGCCCGTTCCCGCGTCGCTGCCGGGACCGGCGAGCGAGGTGATGAAGGACCGCGTCGCCGCGACGCTCATCATGAAGGAATGGGCGGTCCCCGGGCTGAACGACAAGGATGCGCCCGCGCTGGAGGTCGCCGCCGGCGTGCTGGGCGGGCTCGCCAGTTCGCGCTTCGACAACGTGCTGGTCAAGGGCGAGAAGCTGGCGGTGCAGGCGTCGGCGGAATATGAATCCTTTGCGCAGGTCGGCACGTTCCAGATCGTCGCGATCGTGCGCCCCGGCGTCGATCCGGCCACGGTGTCCGCGCGTCTCGACCAGCTTGTCGCCGACTTCGTGAAGAACGGCCCGAGCGCGGACGAGGTCGGGCGCTATGTCACCAGCACCGTGTCCAGCCGTATCGACGGGCTGGAGGCGGTCGGCGGTTTCGGCGGCAAGGCGACCGCGCTGGCGGAAGGCGCGCTGTATTCGGACGATCCCGGCTTCTACAAGAAGCAGCTCGCGGCGCTGGCGGCGCAGACCCCGGCCAGCGTGAAGGCGGCGACCGCGCGATGGCTGTCGCGCCCGTCCTATCAGGTGCAGATCGTCAACGGCGACCGCGACGCCTATGCCGAGTCGAAGGCGGTGCCGCCGGCCAAGGTCGTGGAGGCGGCCGAGCCGCCGGCGAAGGGCACGCGCGGGCCGATCCCGACGGTGGGCGAGGTCGCGGGCCTGTCGTTCCCGAAGGTGGAGCGCACGCGCCTGTCGAACGGCATCGAGCTGGTCTACGCCAACCGCGCGGTGGTGCCGATCACGCAGGCGGTACTCAGTTTCGACGCGGGCATCGCGGCGGACGTGGCCGACAAGCTGGGCACGCAGCAACTGACGCTGGCGATGATGGACGAGGGCACGAAGACGCTGAACTCGATCCAGATCGCCGAGGCGCGCGAGCGGCTGGGCGCGTCGATCTCCAGCGGCAGCAGCCCGGACCGCACCACCCTGTCGCTGCGCGTGCCGAGCGCAAACCTGGCGGCGGGCGCAGACCTGTGGGCGAGCATCGCGCGCGCGCCGACGTTCCCGGAGGCGGAGCTGGGCCGCGTCAAGACGCAGCAACTGACCGCGATCGCGCAGGAGCTGACCAGCCCGCAAGGGCTGGTGCAGCGCGTGTTGCCCCGGCTGGTGTCGCCCAACTCGCCCTATGCCAAGGCACAGGGCTCCGGCTACGCCCGCGCGGTGGCGGCGCTGACCCGCGCCGACCTGCTGACCTTCCAGCAGGCGTGGCTGCGACCGGACAAGGCCAAGATCTTCGTCGTCTCCGACCGCCCGCTGGGCGAGGTGCGGCAGGTGATGGAAACCCGCTTCGGCGACTGGCGCGCGACCGGGGTGGCGGGCACCAAGGCGTTTCCACCCGCCACCGCCTCCGTGTCGCCGCGCATCGTGCTGATCGACCGGCCGAACAGCCCGCAGTCGCTGATCGCGGCGGGGGTGCAGACCGGACTGAAGGGCAGCGACGACCTGCTGCCGGTCGAGGTCGGCAACGATGCGCTGGGCGGCAGCTTCCTGGGGCGGCTGAACATGGACCTGCGCGAGGACAAGCATTGGTCCTATGGCGTGCGCGGCAGCTTCAGCCGCAACGCCATGGCCGCGCCCTATGTGATGTATGCGCCGGTGCAGGCCGACCAGACCGGGCCGGCGGTGGCGGCGCTGCGCACCGACGTGCAGCAATATCTGACCGGCAAGCCGATGACGCAGGACGAGTTCACGCGCGCGATCAATTCCGGCACGCGCTCGCTGTCCGGCGATTTCGAAACCTCGGACAACGTGCTGGCGGCGATGCAGGCCAACGACCTGTATGGCCGACCCGACGATTATTACGCCACGATCACGCAGAAGTATCGCGCGCTGACGCTGCCGCAGGTGAGCGCAGCGACCAAGGCGGCGATCGACCCGGCGAAGTTCGTGTGGGTGGTGGTCGGCGAGGCGGCGAAGGTGAAGCCGCAGCTTGACACGTTGGGGCTGCCGGTCGACGTCATGCCGGCAACTGCGGTCGCCGGGACACCCCCGCGCAGCGCGGCGAAGTGAGGAGAACGACATGGCCGGAGTGGATGGTACGTACGATTGCACGGTGAAGTCGCCGCTGGGCGACCAGAAGCTGACGCTGACGGTCACCCAGTCCGGTGACGCCTTCACCGGCCAGGCATCCGGCGCGATGGGATCGTCTGACGTGACCGGCACCGTCAGCGGCAACACGCTGGCGTGGAAGCAGCAGATGACCGTGCCGATGCCGATGACGCTGGACATCACCGCGGCGGTGGACGGCGACACGATCACCGGCAGCGTCGGCGCCGGCGCGTTCGGCAGCTTCCCGCTGACGGGCACGCGCACCGCCTGATCCGTCGTCGGCGACGACCACCGGACGGCGCGCGGGGGAGCGGTCCCCTGCGCGCCGTCTGCGTATTTGCCGCTGGCAAGTCGCCGCCGGACAAGGCAGTTTCGGCGCCAGAGGGAGAGACGGCGTGGATGCAGGGCGCAGGGAGATCATGGCGATGGTGGCGGTCGGGAGTGTCGGCATGGCCGCAGGTGTGCCGGGCGAGGCGCGGGCGGCGGCGGCGATCGTGCCCGCCAAGGTGCTGCACCACGTCTTCTTCTGGCTGAAGGATCCGGCCTCCACCACCGACCGCGACCGGCTGGTCGCCGGGCTGCGCACGCTCGCGGCTGTTCCGGTCGTGCGCGCGCTGCACATCGGCGTGCCCGCCGATACCGAGGCGCGCGACGTGGTGGACGGCAGCTATCAGGTGTCGGAACTGATGTTCTTCGATTCCGTCGCGGACCAGAAGACGTATCAGGACCATCCGATCCACAAGGCGTTCGTGGCCGAGTGCGAGACGCTGTGGCGCAAGGTGGTGGTGTACGACACGCTGGGGGTGTGACCCATTGTCAGTGACGGCCGGCCGGCTACACTGCCGCTGACAATGGGGCGGGGGGCATGTGAACCGGATCGTGGCATGGGGCGCGGCGTGCGCGTGGGTGATGGTCGCGTCGCCGGCATCGGCACAGGGTCGGGCCGGCGCGCGTGAATTGCGCTATGCGCCGGCGCCGGCATGGGTGATCGCGCCGCCGGCGGCGAGTACCGCGCCGACACCGCCGGGGGCGCCGCTGCGCGTCATCTACCTCGACCAGCAGGTGCGCGTGGTGCCCGGCGGCACCGCCTCCTACGAAGCCTATCGCATGAAGGTGCTGGCTCCCGAGGCGCTGGCGCTGGGCAACGTCACCGTGGCCTGGTCGCCTGACAGCGACGAGCTGACCATCCACCGGCTCGCGATCATCCGCGACGGCAAGGCGATCGACGTGCTGGCGACGCAGAAGTTCGCCGTGCTCCAGCGTGAAAGCAATCTGGAGCAGGCGATGCTCGACGGACGGCTGACCGCGGCGTTGCAGGCCGGCGGGTTGCAGGTCGGTGACGAGCTGGAATTCGCGCTGACCCGCGTGTCGCGCGATGCGGCATGGGGGGAGCAGCCGCAGGGCGCGATGCAGTTTCCGCTGCTGGGGGTGCGCGGATCGTGGCGGTTGCGCGTGCTCGAACCGGGCGCGCGCAAGCTGCGCTTCAAGGTGATCGGCGACCTGCCGCCGGTGGCGATACGCGACCTGGGTGACGAGGTGGAGCGGCGCTACGAATTGTCCGATCCGGCCAGCGTGGTGCTGCCCGAGGAAGCGCCGCCGCGCTTCGGGGTGACGCGGATCGTGCAGTTCAGCGGCTATGACGACTGGGGGGCGGTCTCGCGCGCCTTCGCGCCGCTGTATGCGCGCGCCACGACGCTCGGCGCGACCTCGCCGGTCCGGCAGGAGGCGGCGCGGATCGCGGCGGAGAGCAGCGACCCGGCGCGTCGCATCGAGGCCGCGCTGCGCGTGGTCGAGGATCGCGTCCGCTACGTCTATGTCGGGCTGGACGGCGGCAATTATCGTCCGGCCGGCGCGGACGAGACGTGGCAGCGCCGCTTCGGCGACTGCAAGGCCAAGACCGCGCTGCTGATCGCGCTGCTGCGCGAACTGGGCATCGCTGCCGAGCCGGTGCTGGTCGCGAGCGACGGCGGCGACGGGATCGACGAACGGCTGTCCACCCCGGCGGCGTTCGATCACGTCGTGGTGCGCGCACAGGTCGGCGACCGGCGCCACTGGCTTGACGCGACGCGGCTGGGGGACCGGCATCTTGCCGACCTTCCGCCGCCCGTGTCGCGCTGGGCGCTGCCGCTGCGCGACGCCGGAGCGCCGCTGGAGGCGGTGCCGCCCGTGCCGGCGCGCTACCCGGAGCGGATCGAGGTGATCGACATCGACGCCAGCGCGGGGTTCGACAAGCCCGGCACCTATCGCGCGCAACACACGTTGCGCGGCGACGACATCTTCGTGATCCGCGCGCAACTGGCCGGCGTGGCGGAGGCCGACGCGAACCGGATGCTGTCGGCTTATTGGCGGCAGCGGCTCCCCGGGATCGAGCCGACCACCACCAGCTGGCGCTTCGACGACGACAACCGGCTGATGGTACTGTCGATGAGCGGCACCGGCACCGTCGAGTGGGACGGCGACGCCCGGCAGGGTCACACGCATTATCTCTATTATGGCGGCTTTACGCCGCCGTCCGAAATGAAGCGACCGCGCGACCAGCCGCAGGATGCGCCGTGGGCGACCGACTTTTCCGCCTTCAGTTGTCACGCGACGACCGTGAAGCTGCCGGCGGCGGGCAAGGGGATGCACTGGACCTTCTCCTCCAACCCGGTCGATCGCACGCTGGGTGGCGTCGCCTATTGGCGGATCGCATCGTTCGAGAACGGCGTCGCGCGGCTGACCCGCAGTCGCCGCGTCGACCTGCGCGAGATCAGCGCCGCGCAGGCGAGGGGCGTGAACGACGCGATCGCCGGCTTCGACAACAACAAGGCCTATGTGTTCGAAACGCGCGACCGGCCGACCGGGACGACGAAGCCGGTCGTCGGTGGTTTCGGCACGTTCGCCGATTTCGCCGGCCCGACGCCGCCATGTTCGCGGCCCGACACGCCGGGCGCGCGCTAGAGTCCGCTGGAAAGTGCGGGGAAGGGTGCGGGCGGGCGACGCAGGAGCGCGCGCAGCATGCTTCCCGACGGCGGCTCAGCGAACCAGTCGGGTCACGTGCCCCATCTTGCGGCCCGGACGCGTCTCGCGCTTGCCGTAGAGATGCAGGTAGGTGCCCGGCGCGGCGACGAACTCCGGCCAGCGTTCGCAATCCGCGCCAATCAGATTCTCCATCACCACCTCGCGCGCGACCAGCGCGGTGTCGCCGAGCGGCAGGCCACAGATCGCGCGGACGTGGTTGGCGAATTGCGAGGTGGCTGCGCCCTCGATCGTCCAATGGCCGGAATTGTGGACGCGCGGCGCCATTTCATTGAACACCGGACCGTCCGGCCCCGCGAAATATTCGCAGGTCAGCACGCCGACATGCCCCAGCGCATCGGCGATCCGGCCGGTCAGCGCCGCCGCCTCGGTCCATTGCGCGGCGATCTCGGCCGGGGCGGGGAGGGTGGAGCGGTGCAGGATCGCGTCGCGATGCTCGTTCCACGGCGGCGGGTAGCTGGTGACCGTGCCGTCCGCGCCGCGCACCAGCACGATCGAGAATTCGTGGGTGAAGTCGACGAATGCTTCCAGCACCGCCGGACCGCCGATCGCGTCCCATGCCGCATCGGCGTCGGCGGGGGTGGCGAGCCGCGCCTGCCCCTTGCCGTCATAGCCGAAGCGCGTCGTCTTGAGCACCGCGGGGCAGCCGATCGCGGCGATCGCCGCGTCCAGTTCGTCACGCGTGTTCACCGCGCGCCAGCGCGCCGGACGCCCGCCCACTTCCTCGACAAAGGTCTTCTCGCGCACGCGGTCCTGCGCCACCTCGAGGCTGAGCGGCGACGGGTGGACCGGCACGTGATCGGCCAGCCATCGCACCGGCGCGGCCGCGATATTCTCGAATTCATAGGTGACGACGTCGCACTGCGCGGCGAAATCGGCGAGCACCACCTTGTTGTGGTAGTCGGCGCGGGTCAGCGACGAGGCGGTCTGCGCCGCGACGCTCTCGCGATCGGGGGCGAGGACATGGGTGCGATAACCGAGATCGGCCGCGGCGCTGGCGATCATGCGGCCGAGCTGTCCGCCCCCCAGGATGCCGATCGTGCTGCCGGGCGCGATCACCGTCATGCCGGGTCGACCGCCACGCCGTCGGTCTGCTTCGCGCGCCACGCCTGAAGCCGCTGCGACAGCGCATCGTCGGACAGCGCGAGGATCGACGCGGCGAGCAGCGCGGCGTTGATCGCGCCGGCCTTGCCGATCGCCAGCGTGCCGACCGGCACGCCGCCGGGCATCTGCACGATCGACAACAGACTATCCATGCCCTTCAGCGCCTTGGATTCCACCGGCACGCCCAGCACCGGCAGATGCGTCATCGACGCCGCCATTCCGGGCAGGTGCGCCGCGCCGCCCGCGCCGGCGATGATGACCCGCACCCCGCGCGCGGCCGCGCCGGTCGCATAGTCATAGAGCCGCTGCGGCGTGCGATGCGCGGACACGACCTTCGCCTCGTGCGCGATGCCGAGTGCGTCGAGCGTCTCGCTCGCGTGGTGCATCGTCTCCCAATCGGAGGTTGAGCCCATGATGATGCCGACGTCCGCCATCGCGTGCGGTTAGCTTCGTCGGATGGGGGAGGCAATCGCCAAAGTTCACTCTTGGTAAACCCGGCGGTGGCGGATCACGCCGCGACGCGCAGTTCCCGCATCGCATCGGCGGCCAGCGCGATCGAGTGACGCCGCGCCTGATGGTCGTAGATGGCGCTGGTCAGCATCACCTCGTCGACCCGCGTGCGCTCCACGAAGGCGGCGATCCCGCGCGCCACGTCGTCGCGGGTGCCGACCGCGCTGGCGGACAGCGCATGGTCGAGGATCGCGGCATGCTGCGGCGGCAGCGCGACGCGATAACCGGGCACCGGCGGCTTCATGCGGCCCGGATTGCCGGTGCGCAACGCCACGAACTGCTGCTGCTGCGAACTTGCGAGCAGCTCGGCCTCCTCGCGTGTGTCGGCGGCGAAGACATTGAACCCCGCCATCGCGTAGGGACGGTCGAGCGTCGCGGACGGCCGGAAATCGCGGCGATAGGTCGCCAGCGCCTGATCGAGCAGGTCGGGCGCGAAATGCGAGGCGAAGGCATAGGGCAGGCCCAGCATCGCGGCGAGCTGCGCGCCGAACAGGCTGGAGCCGAGGATCCACATCTGCGGCGCGGCCCCCGCGCCCGGCGTGGCGGTGATGCCGGTGCGGCCGTCATCGGCGAAATAGCTTTGCAGCTCGACCACGTCGCCGGGGAACTGATTGGCGTCGCTGGCGAGATTGCGGCGCAAGGCGTGCGCGACGCGCTGGTCGGACCCCGGCGCGCGGCCCAGGCCCAGGTCGACGCGCCCGGGAAACAGCGCGTCGAGCGTCCCGAACTGCTCGGCGATCTGCAACGGCGCGGAATTGGGCAGCATGATCCCGCCCGCGCCGATGCGGATCGTGGACGTGGCATGGCCGACATGCGCGATCACGACCGCGGTGGCGGCGGAGGCGATGCCGGTCATGCCGTGATGCTCCGCCACCCAGTAGCGGTGATAACCGAGCGTTTCGGCGTGCGCGGCGAGATCGGCGGCATTGGCCAGCGATTGCGCGACGGAGCCGCCTTCGGTGACGGGGACGAGGTCGAGGAGGGCGTAACGGGTCATGTGGTGGAAGTGGGGACGGCGGCGGCGGGTCGCTAGGTTACCGCCGCTTGGAGGCGCGAAAGCGGAACTTCGCGGCGCGCTTGGCCGGCGAGGCTCCCCACCGCGCCCATCGTGCGTCGTTCGCCGCCCCCGGGCGGGCATCGACCTTTCGCGGGTCGGCCGAACGCTTTAGGAGCAGCGCCATGCACCCCGCCTTCGCGCACGTCGACACGTGGATCTTCGATCTCGACAACACGCTCTATCCGGCGAGCGCGGACCTGTTCGCGCATATCGACCGGCGCATGACCGCGTTCATCGCCGACCTGCTGGGCGTCGAGCCACCCGAGGCGCGACGGATCCAGAAGCATTACTTCCTGGGCCATGGCACCACGCTCGCCGGGCTGATGGCGGAACACCATGTCGATCCGCACGCCTTCCTCGCCTATGTCCACGATATCGAGATGGACGCGCTGGAGCATAACGCCCCGCTCGCCGCCGCGCTGGCGAAGCTGCCGGGGCGCAAGCTGGTCTTCACCAACGGCGACAAGCCCTATGCGCTCAAGGTGCTGGAGCGGCTGGGGCTGGGGGAGAGTTTCGAGGCGGTGCACGATGTCCATGCGATGGACCTGACGCCCAAGCCGGCCGCCAGCGCCTATGCCGGGCTGTGCGCGGCTTTCGACATCGATCCGGTGCGGGCGCTGTTCGTGGAGGACATGGCCCGCAACCTGAAACCGGCCAAGGCGATCGGCATGACCACGGTGTGGGTGGACAACGGCTCCGAGCAGGACCACGACGCCGACCGATCCTATGTGGACCACCGCGTGACCGACGTCACCGCCTGGGTCGAATCGCTTCTGGAGGACCAATGACAACCGATCTTTCCGCCATCATCGACGCCGCCTGGGAGAAGCGCGCCGAGCTGGGGCTGACCACCGGGGGCGAGGTGCGCGTCGCCGTCGATCGCGCGCTGGCGCTGCTCGACTCGGGCGCGGCGCGCGTCGCCGAGCCGGATGGCGAGGGCGGCTGGCGCGTCAACCAGTGGCTGAAGAAGGCGGTGCTGCTGTCGTTCCGGCTGAACGACAATGCGCTGATCGACAATGGCCCCGGCGCGGGCCACTGGTTCGACAAGGTGCCGAGCAAGTTCTCCGGCTGGAGCGAAACGGAGTTTCGCGGCGCGGGCTTCCGCGCGGTGCCGGGCAGTGTCGTGCGGCGCGGCGCGTTCATCGGCAAGGGCGCGATCCTGATGCCCAGCTTCGTCAATATCGGGGCCTATGTCGGCGAGGGGACGATGGTCGATACCTGGGCGACGGTGGGCAGTTGCGCGCAGATCGGGCGGAACGTCCATCTGTCGGGCGGCGCCGGCATCGGCGGCGTGCTGGAGCCGTTGCAGGCCGATCCGGTCATCATCGGCGACGGCGCGTTCATCGGCGCGCGGGCCGAGGTGGCGGAGGGCGTGCGCGTCGGCGAGGGCGCGGTGCTGTCGATGGGTGTCTATCTCGGCGCGTCGACGAAGATCATCGACCGCGACACCGGCGAGACCTTCCGCGGCGAGGTGCCGCCCTATGCGGTGGTCGTGCCCGGTTCGACCGGCGGCGGCGACGGCAAGCCGGCGCTGTATTGCGCGGTGATCGTCAAGCGCGTCGACGCGCAGACCCGCAGCAAGACCAGCATCAACGATCTGCTGCGCGACTGAACGGGGGCGCGTGGGTCGCCGGGGCTGTAGAACGTGTAAAACAAATGGCCTCGACACTGTCATGTCGCGCGCCTATCCGTGCTCGTCACACAGCCGAGATGAGGGATAGCATATGCCGACCGCCAGCAAGGTTCTCGATCGCGTCCTCGTCCTGGAAATGGTGCGCGTGACGGAGGCGGCGGCGATCGCCGCGTCGACGCTCACCGGACGCGGCGACGAGAAGGCGGCGGACGCCGCGGCGGTCGAGGCGATGCGCGCCGCGCTGAACGAACTCGACATGGACGGCACCGTGGTGATCGGCGAGGGCGAGCGCGACGAGGCGCCGATGCTGTTCATCGGCGAGAAGGTCGGAACCGGCAACGGCCCGGCGATCGACATCGCGCTCGATCCGCTGGAGGGCACCACGATCTGCGCGAAGTCGGGGCCGAACAGCCTGGCGGTGCTGGCGATCGCGGAGGCCGGCGGGCTGCTGAACGCGCCCGACGTCTATATGGACAAGCTGGCGGTCGGTCCCGGGTTGCCGGCCGGCGTGATCGACCTGGATCGCACGCCGACCGAGAATGTCGCCGCGATCGCCGCCGCCAAGGGCGTGCAGCCGAAGGACATCATCGCCTGCGTGCTCGATCGTCCGCGTCACGAGGCGTTGATCGCCGAGCTGCGCGGGATCGGCTGCGGCGTGGTGCTGATCGGGGACGGCGATGTCGCCGGCGTGATCGCGACCAGCGATCCGGACACGACGATCGACGTCTACATGGGGTCGGGTGGCGCGCCGGAGGGCGTTCTGGCCTGCGCGGCGCTGCGCTGCGTCGGCGGGCAGTTCAAGGGCCGGCTGCTGTTCCGCAACGATGACGAACGCGCGCGCGCGCGCAAATGGGGGATCGAGGATCTCGATCGCCAGTACGACCTGAAGGATCTGGCGCGGGGCGACTGCATCTTCGCGGCGACCGGCGTCACCGACGGATCGTTGCTGGAGGGCGTGAAGCGCAAGGTCGGCAAGATGACCACCCAGAGCGTGGTGATGCGCGCCTCGTCCGGTACGGTGCGCTGGGTGAAGGGCGAGCACCGCCTCGGCGGCTGATGCCGGCGCCCGCGGCGCTGGCGGTTGCACTCGCCAGCCTCGTGCTGCTGTTGCACGGCCGACGGTTCGGATTATGGCCGCGTCCGCCCGTCGTTGCGGAAGGGGCGGCGCGGCATCGTCATTTCGCGCGGCTGGCGCTGCGCAGCCTCGTCCATTTCGGGCTGGTCGCGGCCCTGTTGCTCGCCGCCGGTGGCCAGCTTTCCGCGGTGGCGACCTTCCCGGCGACGCTGCTGCCCGCCCGGACGCTGGCTTTCGCCGCGTTCGGGCAGCCGTCGTGGTGGCTGCTCGTTGCCGGCGCGCTGGCCGGCGCGGCGATCGCGACGATCGTGGAGCGGCGCGGCCGGCGCGTGGGGCTGGGCAGGGTCGGCGCGGTCACGCCGGCGCGGCGCGCCGAGCTTGGCTGGGGCGTGCTGCTGGCGCTGGAGGCCGGGCTGACCGAGGAGCTGTTCTTCCGGCTGCTGCTGCCGCTGCTGATCGCGCAGGTGAGCGGATCGGCGCTGCTCGGTGTCGGCGCGGCCACGCTGCTGTTCGGCTATGCGCACCACTATCAGGGGATCGTCGGGGTGGCCGGGACGCTGGTGGCGGGCATGTTGCTGGCGCTGGTGTATCTCCTGTCCGGCGAATTATGGGCGGCGATGCTCGTCCATGCCGCGATCGACCTCAACGGGCTGGTGCTGCGGCCGCTGCTGACGCGGCGGGTGCGATAGTCGGGCGTCGCGCGCGCTTCAGCCCTTCAGACGCCACCCGGTGCGGAAGATCGCCACCACCGCGATCAGGCACAGCGCGGCGAAGCCGGATGTGACCCCGACGCACACGCCGAACGACACGTCGCTGATCCCGAAGAACGTCCAGCGGAAGCCGTTGATGAGATAGGCGACCGGGTTGAACAGCGTCACCGTGCGCCACGGTTCGGGCAGCACGTCCAGCGAGTAGAAGGCGCCGCCCAGGAAGGTGAGCGGGGTGACGACCAGCAGCGGGATGACCTGCAATTGCTCGAACCCGTTCGCCCAGATCCCGAGACAGAAGCCGAACAGCGAGAAGCTGGCTGCGACCAGCGCCAGGTACAGCAGCATCAGCACGGGATGTTCGACATGCAGGTCGACGAACAGATGCGCGGTGGCGAAGATCACCAGCCCGATCACCATCGACTTGCTCGCCGCCGCGCCGACATAGCCCAGCACGGTTTCGATCGGCGACAGCGGCGCGGACAGCAGTTCGTAGATCGTGCCCGTGAACTTGGGCATGTAGATGCCGAGGCTGGAATTGAAGATGCTTTCCGAGAAGATCGTCAGCAGCATCAGCCCCGGCACGATGAACGCCCCGTAGCTGACCCCGCCCACGCCGCCCATCTGCGACCCGATCGCCGCGCCGAACACGATGAAATACAGCGTGGTGGTGATGACGGGCGTGGCGAGGCTGGTCCAGATCGTCCGCCCGAACCGCGCCATCTCGAACCGGTAGATCGCCCAGATTCCGTGCAGGTTCATGCGCGCTGCTCCACCAGGTCGACGAAGATGTCCTCCAGGCTCGACTTGTGCGTTTCCAGGTCGCGGAAGGCGATGTCCTGCTCCGCCAGCAGGCCCAGCAGCCGCGGGATGCCGGTATCCTCGGCCTTGGCGTCGAAGACGTAGCGCAGCTTGTGCCCTTCGTCCTCCAGCGTCAGCGGCCAGTCGGCGAGCGCTGGCGGCACCTCGGTCATCGGCGCGGCGAGCGTCAGGTCCATCTGGCGCTTGCCCAGCTTGGCCATCAGCGCGGCTTTCTCCTCGACCAGCAGCAGCCTGCCGCCGGAGATCACGCCGACGCGATCGGCCATCTCCTCGGCCTCCTCGATATAATGCGTCGTCAGGATGATCGTCGCGCCGCCCTCGCGCAGCCGGTGCACCAGCTTCCACATGTCGCGACGCAACGCCACGTCGACGCCGGCGGTCGGTTCGTCCAGGAACAGGATGTCGGGTTCGTGCGCCAGCGCCTTGGCGATCAGCACGCGGCGCTTCATGCCGCCCGACAGGTCCTTGATCTTCGCGTGGCGCTTTTCCCACAACGACAGGTCGCGCAGCACCTGCTCGATGTAGCCGGAATGGCCGGATCGCCCGAACAGCCGGCGCGAGAAGGTGACGGTGGCCAGCACGCTTTCGAACTGGTCGGTGGCCAGCTCCTGCGGCACCAGCCCGATCGCGCGCCGCGCCGCCTTGTAGTCGCGCACCACATCGTGCCCCGCGACGGTGACGGTGCCCGAAGTGGGCGTGACGATGCCGCAGATGATGCTGATGAGCGTGGTCTTGCCCGCGCCATTGGAGCCGAGCAGCGCGAAGATCTCGCCGCGGTTGACCGTGAGGTCGACCGTGCCGAGCGCGGTGGGACCGTTCCTGTACGTCTTCGATACGCCGGCGACGGTCAGGATCGGTTCCGGCATGAAAACCCCTTCTGGTGTGCGTTAGCCGCTACGCAGGCGTGCGACAGATGTTCCGGCGGGGCGTCGGCCGCCGATCACGACGCGCGTGCCTTCGCCACGGCTTCCTGCAGCCGCTCGATCGGCAGCGCGCCGCTCAGCACCTGGTCGCCGACGACCCAGGCGGGCGTCCCGGTCACGCCCAGCTTCGCGGCGAGCTCCAGGTTCTCGCGCAGCACCGCATCGGCGTCGGCGGGTATGTGCGACAGGTCGACCCCGCTCGCCTTCGCCGCCTGCGCGATCGTCGCGTCGCTGACCGGACCGGCGGCGTAGAGCGCATCATGGAACGGCTTGAAGCGGTTCTGCGCCGCCGCCGCCAGCGATGCGCGCGCGGCGGCGCGGCTGCTGTCGGCCAGCACGGGCAGTTCCTTGAAGACGACGCGCAGGTTCCTGTCCTGTGCCACCAGCTTTTCGATCGTCGGCAGGCTCGCGCGGCAGAAGCCGCAATTATAGTCGTAATATTCGACCAGCGTCACGTCCCCGCGCGGGTTGCCGATCCACGCGCCGGCATACGGCTCCTCGATCCGGCCACGATGGCCCGACACCGCGCGCGCCGACTCGCGCTGTTGCAGCCGCTCCATCGCCTCCGGGATCAGCTCGGGATGCGCCAGCACATAGTCGCGCACGACGCGGCCGACGCGCGCGTCGTCCATCGCCGCAGCGGGCGCGAGGCGGTCGGCCAGCCACATGCCACCCGCGCCGAACAACAGGCCGATCGCGACCAGCCCCAATACCATCAACCGGTTCAACGCCGCTTCTTCTTTCCGTTCTTGTCGAGACCGTTCTGCGCGGTCATCGCGATGTCCTGTGCGCGGATCCAGTCCGGCGTGTTCTTCGGGATGCCGGCCATGGCGTAGCGTGCGCGATCGGCGGCGGTGCGGTCGTCGCCCATCATGCTGGCGCGTTCCGCACTGGCGAGCGCGGCGCGCGCCTCGTCGCCGGTCAGTTCATAGGCGGTGCCAAGCTGGAACCACGCGAACGGATTCTCGTCGTCGCGCGCCACCGCGCCGCGCAGCACGCGCTTGGCCTCGTCGTAGTTCGCCGCATCCTCGGTCGCGATGAGCGCGTGACCGTAGGTGGTGGCGATCAGCGGGTCGGAGCGCGACCCCTCCGTCGCGCGCTTCAACGGGGCGAGCGCCAGCTTCGGCTTGCCCGCCTCCAGCAGGATCTGGCCCATGATCTCCTGGAAATACGGATCATCCGGGGCGTGCGCGACCAGCGCCTCCGCCTCGGCATCGGCCTTTTGCGGGTAACCCGCGCGATGCCAGGCATAGGCGCGCGCATAATGCGCATCGAGCGACTGGTCGCTGTCGGGATATTTCTGCAACGCCTGCGGCGGCGGCAGCAGATAGCCGTCCAGCTTCGCCTTCACGCGGCGGAAGCGTTCCTCCAGCGCGGGGTCGAGCGGCTTGCCCCATGATTTCGACGCCTGAAGATCGCCGGTCAGCGTCGCGACGCGCGTGCCGGACAGCGGGTGCGACTGCATGAATGGATCGATGTTCTTGGTGCCATAGCGGAATTCCTGCTGCTGGAGCTTCTTGAAGAATTCTAGCATCCCGCGTCCGGTGATGCCGGCCGTGTCGAGGTAGCGGACCGCCGATGCGTCCGCCGTCGCCTCCTGTACGCGGTTGAAGGCGAGGTACTTGCCCATCGCGGCCTGCTGACCGGCGGCGAGGATTCCCGCGCCGGCCTCGCCCCCGCCCGCCGCCATCGCGGCCAGCCCCAGCACCATCGACAGCAGGTAGATGCCCATCGCCGGGCGCTGCCCCTCGCTGCTGGTGATGACATGGCCGTCGGCGATGTGGCCCAGCTCGTGCGCGATCACGCCCTGCACCTGATTGGCGTTGTCGGCGGCCTGGATCAGCCCGGAATGGATGTAGACCGTCTGCCCGCCGACCACGAAGGCGTTGATCGAATCGTCGTTGATGAGCGCGAACGACACGTCCGCCGGGCGCAGGCCGGCGGCGGTGACGATCGGCGCCGACATGTCGCGGAACAGCGCCTCCGTCTCCGCATCGCGCAGGATCGACTGCGCCTGCGCCGGCTGGGCGAGCAGCAGGATCGCGGTCGCGACGGCGGCGATCAGGCGCCTCACGCGCCGCGACCCCGCCACCGCCATCCGTCCGCGATCGTCGCGTCGCGACGTCGGCGCGGATGAAGACGATCGGGGGACGGGCGAGGGGGCGCGAGCGACGGCATCGGCCGGGCGTCTGCGACGGTCGCGCTGAACCGCCGCTGAAGCCCGGCC
>QFQI01000023.1 GCA_003243195.1 Sphingomonas taxi
AAGAGCGCGAGCGCGGCATCACCATCTCGACCGCGCACGTCGAGTATGAGACCGCCAACCGCCACTATGCGCACGTCGATTGCCCGGGTCACGCCGATTATGTGAAGAACATGATCACCGGCGCGGCGCAGATGGACGGCGCGATCCTGGTCGTGTCCGCCACCGACGGCCCGATGCCGCAGACCCGCGAGCACATTCTGCTCGCGCGCCAGGTCGGCGTGCCGGCGATGGTGGTGTTCATGAACAAGGTCGACCTGGTCGACGACGAGGAAATCCTCGAGCTGGTCGAGCTGGAAGTCCGCGAGCTGCTCAGCTCGTACGAGTTCCCGGGCGACGACATTCCGATCATCAAGGGTTCGGCGACCTGCGCGCTGTCGGGTTCGGACCAGAAGCTCGGCACCGATGCGGTGATGGAGCTGATGAAGGCGGTCGACGAATATATTCCGCAGCCGGAGCGTCCGCTGGACAAGCCGTTCATGATGCCGATCGAGGACGTGTTCTCGATCTCGGGCCGTGGCACGGTGGTGACGGGCCGCGTCGAGACCGGCATCGTCAAGGTCGGTGAGGAAGTCGAGATCGTCGGTATCCACCCGACCGTCCGCAAGACGACCGTCACCGGCGTCGAGATGTTCCGCAAGCTGCTCGACCAGGGCCAGGCCGGCGACAATGTCGGTGCGCTGATCCGCGGCGTGGCGCGGGACGAGGTGGAGCGCGGCCAGGTGCTGTGCAAGCCGGGCTCGATCAAGCCGCACACCGACTTCGCGTCGGAAGTGTACGTGCTGTCGAAGGACGAGGGTGGCCGTCACACGCCGTTCTTCGCCAACTATCGTCCGCAGTTCTACTTCCGTACGACCGACGTGACCGGCACCGTCGAGCTGCCCGAGGGCACCGAGATGGTGATGCCGGGCGACAATGTCGCGCTGGGCATCAAGCTGATCGCTCCGATCGCGATGGACGTCGGCCAGCGCTTCACGATCCGTGAGGGCGGTCGTACCGTCGGCGCGGGCGTCGTGAGCGGTATCACCAAGTAAGCGGTTCGCGCCGCGGCGACGCGGTTCATCGCAAAAACAGCCGCCCGGCACGTCGAAAGACGTGTCGGGCAGTTGCCTTTTAATGAGGGCGGCTTTAAGCGCGCCCTTCGGTTTTCGTCAGAGAACAGCAAGAGGCGCTCCCGAATCGCTGGCCGATCACTCGGACGGCGGAACGGGCAGGTGCCCCGCTCTTTCGCATTGGTAGGGACTATGGACAGCAACATCCGCATCCGCCTGAAGGCGTTCGATCATCGCGTGCTCGATCAGGCGACCGGCGACATCGCCGACACCGCGCGCCGCACCGGCGCGCTCATCCGTGGTCCCATCCCGCTCCCGACCCGTATCGAGAAGTTCACGGTCAACCGTGGGCCGCATATCGACAAGAAGTCGCGCGAGCAGTTCGAGGTCCGCACCTACAAGCGGATGCTCGACATCGTCCAGCCGACCCCGCAGACCGTCGATGCGCTGATGAAGCTCGACCTCGCGGCCGGTGTTGACGTCGAGATCAAGCTGGCGTAATCGGCTGGCTCCCGCGGTTGACGTGAGTCCCGCGGGTTTGTCGTTTGTCGCTACGGCGGCCGCGACAGGAAAGAGGCCCGCTCGCCGGGCGCTCTGGATAGTTTGAGATACCGCCGGCCGCTTTCGGGTGGCCGGGCCAGCGTCTCCCGTCTGCTTTCCCACGGGAAAGCCCCCAGCCCGGGACGGGGGCGCGCTTCGCTTATTCCGGGCTGGACTGATCGGCGTCGCAGGACGCCGGTCGCAAGCACCCTGGGGATGGGCTTCAGGGTGCCTCTGTCAAGGAGCAACGGATCATGCGTACTGGCGTGATCGCGAAGAAAATGGGGATGACCCGCCTGTTCCAGGACGACGGCCGCCACGTGCCGGTCACCGTCCTGCATCCTGCAGATCGAGGCGCTTCAGGTCGTCGCCCGTCGCGAGAATGATCGGGACGGCTACACCGCCGTCCAGCTTGGCGCAGGTGTCGCCAAGGCCAAGAACGTCGCCAAGCCGCAGCGCGGCCATTTCGGCAAGGCCGAGGTGGAGCCCAAGGCGGTCGTCCACGAATTCCGCGTCAGCGAGGACAACCTCCTCGACGTCGGCGCCGAACTGTCGGCCGACCATTATGTCGCCGGCCAGCTCGTCGACATCCAGGGCCGCACGCAGGGCAAGGGCTTCGCGGGCGCCATGAAGCGCTGGAACTTCGGCGGCCTGCGCGCCACGCACGGCGTGTCGGTCAGCCACCGTTCGCATGGTTCGACCGGCAACCGCCAGGATCCGGGCCGCGTCTTCAAGAACAAGAAGATGGCTGGTCACATGGGTGAC
This sequence comes from Sphingomonas taxi, assembly GCA_003243195.1. Taxonomy (GTDB): domain Bacteria; phylum Pseudomonadota; class Alphaproteobacteria; order Sphingomonadales; family Sphingomonadaceae; genus Sphingomonas; species Sphingomonas taxi_B. Next base: position 2,355 of record QFQI01000023.1, read on the forward strand.
CGCAACCGCACGCAGCAGAACCTCGAGATCGTCGGCACCGACGTCGAGCGCGGGCTCATCTTCGTGAAGGGCTCGGTGCCCGGCTCGAAGGGCGGCTGGCTGTTCGTGAAGGACGCCGTGAAGCAGGGTCGCCACGAAGGCGCGCCGTATCCGGCGGCGCTGAAGGCGGCCAACAACAACACCGCGGCGGATACGCCGGCCGAAACCTCGGTCGACACGCCCGCGACCGACGGCCAGGAGGGCTGAGAAGTGAAGGTCAAGGTTTCCTCCTTCGCCGGCACCGATGCGACGGATATCGAGCTCAACGACGAGGTCTTCGGCCTCGATCCGCGCGCCGACATCCTGCACCGCGTCGTGACCTGGCAGCTCGAGAAGCGTCGCGCCACCGCGCGCGGCACCCGCGAGCGTTCGGACGTCGCGCGGTCGGGCAAGAAGCTCGGTCGCCAGAAGGGCGGCGGCGTCGCGCGTCACGGTGATCGCCGCGCTCCCGTCTTCATCGGCGGCGGCAAGGCGCACGGCGCGCGCGTTCGCGATTTCAATCCGGGTCTCAACAAGAAGATCCGCGCATTGGGCCTGAAGATGGCGCTCAGCAGCCACGCCAAGGCCGGCTCGCTGATCGTGCTGGAAGGTTTCGAGGTCGCCAAGACCAAGGAGCTGAAGGGCCATTTCGCCACGCTGAACGCGGGCAAGCGCACGCTGGTGATCGACGGCGAGGCGGGCGAGGGCTTCCGCGCCGGCCGCAACCTGCCGGGCGTGGACCTGCTGCCGGCCGTGGGCGCCAACGTCTACGATATCATCAAGGCTGACACGCTGGTGCTGACGCGCGCTGCGGTCGAGAAGCTGGAGGCGCGCTTCAATGGCTAAGCCGACCAAGGCGATCGACAACCGTCATTATGACGTGATTGTCGCGCCGCACATCACCGAGAAGGCGACGCTGCTCTCCGAGCACAACGCCGTGGTCTTCAAGGTTGCCGCCAAGGCGACCAAGCCCGAAATCAAGGCGGCCGTGGAAGCGCTGTTCGACGTCAGCGTCGTCGGCGTGAACACGATCGTCCAGAAGGGCAAGACCAAGCGCTGGAAGGGTGCGCCCTATCAGCGGTCCGACATGAAGAAGGCGATCGTCACGCTCCGCGAGGGGCAGTCGATCGACGTCACCGAGGGGGCCAAGTAACATGGCACTCAAGCATTATAACCCGACCTCGCCGGCGCAGCGCGGCCTGATCCTCGTCGACAAGTCGTCGCTGTGGAAGGGCAAGCCCGTCAAGTCGCTGACCGAGGGCAAGCGCAAGAGCGGCGGCCGCAACAACAAGGGCCACGTGACCTCGCGCGGCATCGCGGGCGGCCACAAGCAGCGCTATCGCTATATCGACTTCAAGCGTCGCAAGTGGGACGCCGAGGGCACGGTCGAGCGGCTGGAATATGATCCCAACCGCACCGCGTTCATCGCGCTGGTGTCCTATGCCGACGGCGAGCAGGCGTATATCATCGCGCCGCAGCGTCTGGCGGTGGGCGACAAGGTGATCGCCGGCAAGAAGACCGACGTGAAGCCGGGCAACGCCATGGAGCTGGGCCAGATGCCGGTCGGCACCATCGTCCACAATGTGGAGATGAAGCCGGGCAAGGGCGGCCAGATCGCCCGTTCGGCCGGCACCTATGTGCAGGTCGTCGGTCGTGATCGCGGGATGGTGATCGTTCGCCTGAACTCGGGCGAGCAGCGCTACATCCATGGCGATTGCATGGCCACGGTCGGTGCGGTGTCCAACCCGGACAACCAGAACCAGAACCTCGGCAAGGCAGGCCGTACCCGCTGGATGGGCAAGCGCCCGCTGACGCGCGGTGTGGCGAAGAACCCGGTCGACCACCCGCACGGCGGTGGTGAAGGCCGGACCTCAGGCGGTCGCCATCCGGTGACGCCGTGGGGCAAGCCGACCAAGGGTGCGCGCACCCGCCACAACAAGTCTACGGACAAGATGATCATCCGTAGCCGTCACGCGAGGAAGAAGTAATGGCGCGCTCCGTCTGGAAGGGCCCGTTCGTTGAGCTGAGCCTGCTCAAGAAGGCCGAGGTGGCACAGGATTCGGGCGGCCGCGCGCCGATCAAGACCTGGTCGCGTCGTTCCACCATCCTGCCGCAGTTCATCGGCCTGACCTTCACCGTCTACAACGGGCGCAAGTTCGTGCCCGTCACGGTGAACGAGGACATGGTCGGCATGAAGCTGGGCGAGTTCGCGCCGACCCGTTATTTCCCGGGTCACGCGGCTGACAAGAAGGGCAAGCGCTGATGAGCAAGCCTGCATCCCCCCGCAAGGTCGGCGACAAGGAAGCCTTGTCCGTCGGCACGCAGATCCGTGGTTCGGCGCAGAAGCTGGGCCTGGTCGCGGCGCTGATCCGCGGTCGTTCGGCGGCCGACGCGATGAACATCCTCGCCTTCTCCAAGAAGTCGATGGCGGTTGACGCGCGCAAGGTGCTGGCCTCGGCCATCGCCAACGCCGAGAACAACCACAACCTCGACGTCGACGCGCTGGTCGTCGCCGAGGCGTCGGTCGGCAAGTCGATCACCATGAAGCGGTTCGCCACGCGCGGCCGCGGCAAGTCCACCCGCATCCTCAAGCCGTTCTCGCGGCTGCGGATCGTCGTGCGCGAGCAGGAAGAAGCCTAATGGGTCACAAGAGCAACCCCATCGGTCTGCGCCTGCAGATCAACCGCACCTGGGACAGCCGCTGGTATGCCGAGGGCGGCGACTACAAGCGCCTGCTGCTCGAGGATCTGAAGATCCGCGAGTATATCGTGAAGACGCTGCCGCAGGCCGCGATCTCCAAGGTGGTGATCGATCGTCCGGCCAAGCTGTGCCGCATCTCGGTCTTCGCGGCGCGTCCGGGCGTCATCATCGGCAAGAAGGGCTCGGACATTGAGAAGCTGAGGAAGACCCTCGGCGCGATGACCAGCTCGGAGGTGTCGCTGAACATCGTCGAGATCCGCAAGCCGGAAGTCGACGCGAAGCTCGTCGCGCAGGGGATCGCCGACCAGCTGGAGCGTCGTATCGCGTTCCGCCGCGCCATGAAGCGCGCGGTGCAGTCCGCGATGCGCCTCGGCGCCGACGGCATCAAGGTGTATTGCGGTGGCCGTCTGGGCGGCGCGGAGATCGCGCGCTCGGAGAGCTATCGCGAGGGCCGCGTGCCGCTGCACACGCTGCGCGCCAACATCGACTATGCCCATGCCGAGGCGCACACCGCGTACGGCGTGTGCGGCGTCAAGGTGTGGGTGTTCAAGGGCGAGATCCTGGGTCACGACCCGTTCGCCACCGACCGGCTGATGATGGAGGCCCAGACCTCCGGCGTGCGCCCCGCGCGCGACGACCGTCGCTAAGGAATAACGGACATGTTGCAACCGAAGCGCACCAAGTTCCGCAAGGCGTTCAAGGGCCGTATCCACGGCGACGCCAAGGGCGGCACGTCGCTGAACTTCGGTTCCTACGGCCTGAAGGCCATGGAGCCGGATCGTATCACCGCACGCCAGATCGAGGCGGCCCGCCGCGCGATCACGCGTCACATCAAGCGCCAGGGGCGTCTGTGGATCCGCGTGTTCCCGGACGTGCCGGTGTCGAGCAAGCCTGCCGAAGTCCGCATGGGCTCGGGCAAGGGGTCGCCGGAGTTCTGGGCCGCGCGCGTCAAGCCGGGCCGGATCCTGTTCGAGCTCGACGGCGTCGAGGGGCCGCTGGCCGCGGAGGCGTTCGAGCGCGCCGCGATGAAGCTGCCGATCAAGACCAAGGTCGTGGCGCGCCTCGGCGACACCTCGCACCTGGGAGGCGAGTAAGATGGCGAAGAAGACCGACTATAACGGCCAGAGCGACGACCAGCTCACCGAGAGCCTGGGCAACCTGAAGCGCGAGCAGTTCAACCTGCGCTTCCAGGCGGCGACCAGCCAGCTGGAAAAGTCGAGCCGCGTGCGTGAGGTCCGCAAGGACATCGCGCGCATCAAGACCCTGCAGGCGCAGCGCAACGCTGCGGCCGCGGCCAAGTAAGAGGACGACGCACATGCCGAAGCGCGTGCTGACCGGAGTGATCGTCTCCGACAAGGGCGAGAAGACGGTGGTCGTAAACGTGGAGCGCAAGGTCAAGCACCCGCTCTACGGCAAGATCATCCGCCGTTCGAAGAAGTACCACGCCCATGACGAGGCGAACGAGTACAAGGCCGGCGAGACCGTGCGCATCGAAGAGGTGGCGCCGATCTCCAAGCTGAAGACGTGGAAGGTGCTGGATCGTGTGAACACGCACGTGGCACCCGAGCGGGTCGACGTCGACGCGTAACGCGTCGCGGTGAGTGACCGCCCGGCGTTTCGTGCAGGGTCCGGCCGCGCAGGCCGGAGACCACATGAGCGGCGGGCGGGCGACGCAGGACGGAGGGGAACCCTTGGGGGTTGCCTTCTGCTGGCGGGGCGGCTACCGGGCTGCTCCCCCTGGCGCGGGTTCGCCCGCTTGCCGGGGGTCGTTATTTTCAGGCGGGGTTGGGTCGGTATCCACCCCATGAGCGAGAAGGAAGCGGATCGATGATCCAGATGCAGTCCAATCTCGACGTCGCTGACAACAGCGGCGCGAAGCGGGTGCAGTGCATCAAGGTGCTGGGCGGGTCCAAGCGCCGCACGGCCGGCGTCGGCGACATCATCGTCGTCAGCGTCAAGGAAGCGCAGCCGCGTGGCCGCGTGAAGAAGGGCGACGTTCACCGCGCGGTGATCGTGCGCACCGCCAAGGACATCCGTCGCGCCGACGGTTCGGTGATCCGTTTCGACGGCAACGCCGCGGTGCTGGTCAACAAGAACGAGGAGCCGATCGGCACCCGTATCTTCGGGCCGGTGGTGCGCGAACTGCGTGGCAAGAAGCACATGAAGATCATCAGCCTTGCGCCGGAGGTGCTGTAATGGCCGCCGCGAAGATCAAGAAGGGTGACCAGGTCATCGTCCTGTCCGGCAAGGACAAGGGCAAGACCGGCACGGTGACGCAGTCGATGCCGCGCGACGGCAAGGTGGTCGTGGGCGGCATCAATGTCGCGACCCGCCACCGCAAGCCGGACCAGGCGAACCCGCAGGGCGGTCTCGAGAAGATCGAGGCGCCGCTGCACATTTCCAAGGTGGCGCATGTCACCGCCGACGGCAAGCCGACCCGCGTCCGGTTCGAGACGCAGGACGGCAAGAAGGTCCGCGTGGCCGTCAAGACCGGGGAGAAGATCGGTGGCTGACGCCTACAAGCCCCGCATGAAGGCGATCTATGACGATCGCATCGTGGCGGCGATGACCGAGAAGTTCGGTTACAAGAATGCGCTGGAGATCCCGCGCATCGAGAAGATCGTGCTCAACATGGGCGTCGGCGAGGCGACCCAGGACAAGAAGCGCGTCGATCAGGCCGCATCCGAGATGGAGCTGATCGCGGGCCAGAAGCCGGTCATCACCAAGGCGAAGAAGTCGATCGCGCAGTTCAAGCTGCGTGAAGGCATGCCGATCGGCGTCAAGGTGACGCTGCGTCGCGAGCGCATGTACGAGTTCCTCGACCGCTTCATCACCATCGCGCTCCCGCGCGTCCGCGACTTCCGCGGGCTGAACCCGAAGAGCTTCGACGGTCGCGGCAATTATGCCTGCGGTATCAAGGAGCAGATCGTGTTCCCGGAGATCAACTATGACCGCATCGACAAGGTGCGCGGCATGGACGTGATCGTGACCACGACCGCGAAGACCGACGACGAGGCGCGCGAGCTGCTGCGTCTGTTCGGCTTCCCGTTCCCGATCGAGGACGAAACGACCGAGAAGAAGGCGGCATGACCGTCCTTCTGGTCTGATAAAGAGAGCTTAAGTCCATGGCGAAACTGAGTTCCGTGAACAAGAACGAGCGTCGCAAGAAGCTGGTCGCGCAATATGCGCCCAAGCTGGCGAAGCTGAAGGCGCAGGCCAACGACCAGTCGCTTGACGAGACCGAGCGTCTCATCGCGCGCCTGAAGATGGCCGAGCTGCCGCGCAACGCGAACCCCACGCGTATCCGCAACCGCTGCGCGCTGACCGGTCGTCCGCGTGCGTATTACCGCAAGTTCGGGCTTGCCCGTGTGATGCTGCGCGATCTGGCCAACAAGGGCCTGATCCCGGGTCTCACCAAGTCGAGCTGGTAAGGACGTAAGATGGCAGTGACCGATCCCCTGGGTGACCTGCTCACCCGCATCCGCAACGGCCAGCGCGCCCGCAAGGACAGCGTGCTGTCGCCGGCGTCGAAGCTGCGCGTCCGCGTGCTCGACGTGCTCCAGCGCGAAGGCTATATCCGCGGTTATTCCGAGGAGCAGATGGGCCCCGCCGCCGGCGTGCGCATCGAGCTGAAGTATTTCGAGGGCCAGCCCGCGATCAAGCACGTCGCGCGCGTCTCCAAGCCGGGCCGCCGCGTCTATTCGGGTTCGTCCGATTTGCCGCGCGTGATGAACGGCCTGGGCATCACCATCGTCTCGACGCCGCGCGGCGTGCTGTCCGATGCGGAAGCGCGCGAGCAGAACGTCGGTGGCGAAGTGCTGGCGGAGGTGTTCTGATGAGCCGTATCGGCAAGAAGGCGGTCGCCATCCCCTCGGGCGTGACCGCGACGCGCAACGGCAACGAGCTGTCGGTGAAGGGACCCAAGGGCACCCTGTCGATGCCGCTGTCGGACCTCATCAACTACGACGTGCAGGGTGATTCGATCGGCGTGCAGCCGGCGAACGACACCAAGCGCGCGCGCGCCTTCTGGGGCATGCAGCGTACGCTGGTGCAGAACCTGGTGACCGGCGTGACGGAGGGCTTCACCAAGAAGCTGCTCATCACCGGCGTCGGCTATCGTGCTGCCGCGCAGGGCCGTAACCTGAAGCTGCAGCTCGGCTACAGCCACGACGTCAACATCGACGTGCCGGAAGGCATCGAGGTGAAGACGCCGGACGCCACCACCGTCGAGATCAGCGGTGCTGATCGCCAGAAGGTCGGCCAGCTGGCCGCCGAGATCCGCCGCTGGCGCAAGCCGGAGCCGTACAAGGGCAAGGGCATCAAGTACGACGGCGAGTATATCTTCCGTAAGGAAGGGAAGAAGAAGTGACCAAGGGTCTTTCGCTTTTCGAGAAGCGGCGTCGCCGCAACCGTACTGCGCTGCGTGCGCGTTCGGGCACGCGTCCGCGCCTGTCGGTGCATCGTTCGGGCAAGCACATCTACGCGCAGGTCATCGACGACGCGCAGGGTCGTACCGTGGCCTCGGCCTCGACGCTGTCCGGCCATGAGGGCAAGACCGCCAATGCCGAGGCGGCTGCCGCCGTCGGCAAGCGCGTCGCGGAGGCCGCCAAGGCCGCCGGCGTCACGCAGGTGGTCTTCGACCGCGGTGGCTTCCTCTTTCACGGCCGGGTGAAGGCGCTGGCCGAGGCCGCGCGCGAAGCCGGACTGGAGTTCTAAGACATGGCTGACGACAACAACCAGCAGCCGCAGGCGCCCGAGAACGGCGCGCCGCAGGACGCGGCGCCCGCCGGCGCTCCGCACGACGGTGGCCAGCGCGGTGCGCGTGGCGGCCGTGGCCGCGGCGGACCGGGCGGCGGTGGCCGTGGTGGCCCCGGCGGCAATCGTGGCGGCGGCCGTGACGGTCGCGGCGGGCGTCGTGACGATCGCCGTGGCGGTCAGGACGATGGCGGCGAGGAGCTGATCGAGAAGCTCGTCCACATCAACCGCGTGTCCAAGACGGTGAAGGGCGGCAAGCGCTTCGGCTTCGCGGCGCTGGTCGTCGTGGGCGACGGCAAGGGTCGCGTCGGCTTTGGTCACGGCAAGGCGCGTGAAGTGCCGGAAGCGATCTCCAAGGCGACTGCGGCTGCGAAGAAGAAGATGGTCCGCGTGCCGCTGAAGGAAGGCCGCACGCTGCACCACGACGGCAACGGCCACTTCGGCGCTGGCCGCGTCACGCTCCGCTCGGCGCCGCAGGGCACCGGGATCATCGCGGGCGGCCCGATGCGCGCCGTGTTCGAGAGCCTGGGCGTCCACGATGTGGTCACCAAGTCGATCGGCACGTCGAACCCGTACAACATGATCCGTGCGACGTTCGAGGCGCTGGGCGACCAGACCTCGCCGAAGTCGGTGGCGCAGCGTCGCGGCAAGAAGATCGCCGATCTGCTCGGCCGGGCGCATGGCGCCGACGCGCAGACCGCCGAGGCTGATGCCGCGGCCGTGGTGGAGTAAGGCGACATGGCGACCATCAAGGTGAAGCAGACCGGATCGCCGATCCGGCGCACCAAGGACCAGCGGGCGACCCTGGTCGGCCTGGGCCTCAACAAGATGCACAAGGTTGCGGAACTGACCGACACCCCCGAGGTGCGCGGCATGATCCGCAAGGTGCAGCACATGGTCGAGGTGGTCGAGGGCTGAGCCCCGCCGCGATCAACTGGTGACAAACGACGGGAAGGGGGCTAACCGGCCCCCTTCTCCATTTTTCCGTTTCCTCTTTTCAGCGCGACCAAAGCGAAAGCGAGTGCATATCATGAAGCTCAACGAACTCAGCGACAACCAGGGCGCCCGCCACCGCAAGATCCGCGTCGGACGCGGCATCGGCTCGGGCAAGGGCAAGACCGGCGGTCGTGGCCAGAAGGGTCAGAAGAGCCGCGAGGGCGTGTCGATCGCCGGCTTCGAGGGCGGCCAGATGCCGCTGCACATGCGGCTGCCGAAGCGCGGCTTCAACAACATCTTCGCCAAGGATTATGCCGAGGTGAACCTGGGCGCGATCCAGAAGGCGATCGATTCGGGCAAGCTGACCGGCACCGACATCGACCATGCCGCGCTGAAGGCCGCCGGCCTGGCGCGTGGCGGCAAGGATGGCGTCCGCCTGCTCGCCAAGGGTGAATATTCGGCCAAGCTGAACTTCACCGTCGCCGGCGTCTCCGCCGGTGCGCGCGCCGCCGTCGAGAAGGCCGGCGGATCGGTGACCGTGCCAGAGATCGTGCCCGCCGCCGACAAGGCCAAGGCGAAGCACCGTACTGCGCAGGCCGCGCGCAAGCAGGCGTAAGCGAACGGGGCGGGCGGCGCGGCGATGGTCGCGCCGCCGTCGTCATGCCGGATACGCTCCGGTCGCGACGGTTCCCGGCGTCCCACGGCTGGTGGGGCGGGATCGTGGTGGCCGGGGCACGTCCGGGATGACTCGTCAGGCGGGGCAGCCGCCTCGCGCGCCCGCCTCTTTCACACCGCGCATCGCCGACCGGGTTAGACAAGGCGCGCGATGCGCCTATATGAGCGGCGGGGCGGTACAAACGCATCCCGCCGTTCTTCGTTTCCAGGATACACCGACACGATGGCATCCGCAGCCGACCAGATGGCGCAGAGCATCAGCCTCGCGAAATTCTCGCGCGCTACCGACCTCAAGAAGCGACTGTGGTTCACGATCGGCGCGCTGATCGTCTTCCGGCTGCTCAGCTATGTGCCGCTGCCCGGCATCGACCCGACGCAGCTCGGCGTGCTGGCCGAGCGCATGAAGGGCGGCGTGCTCGACTTCTTCAACACCTTCTCGGGCGGATCGCTGTCGCGCGCATCGCTGATCGCGCTGGGGGTGATGCCGTACATCACCGCCTCGATCGTGGTGCAGCTCGCCACCTCGCTCAGCCCGCAGCTCGCCGCCATCAAGAAGGAAGGCGAATCGGGTCGCAAGAAGCTCAACCAATATACCCGCTACGGCACGGTGGCGCTGACGGCGGTGCAGGGCTATTTCATCGCGCGCGGGCTGGAGGCCGGCGGCGCGGTGATCGAGCCGGGGATGCTGTTCCGCGTCGGCGCGGTCATCTCGCTGATCGGCGGCACGATGTTCCTGATGTGGCTGGGCGAGCAGATCACCAGCCGCGGGATCGGCAACGGCGTGTCGCTCATCATCATGGCCGGCATCGTCGCGCACCTGCCGACGACGTTGCTCAACCTGCTGGAAGGCGGGCGGTCGGGTTCGACCAGCGCGGTGTCGCTGATCGCGATCATCGTCGTGGTCGTGGGGCTGATCCTGCTGATCTGCTTCATGGAGCGCGCGCAGCGCCGCATCCTGATCCAGTATCCCAAGCGCCAGACGCAGCGAGGGATGCAGGCCGACCGCAGCCACCTGCCGCTGAAGATCAACACCGCGGGCGTGATCCCGCCGATCTTCGCCTCCTCGCTGCTGCTGCTGCCGCTGACGATCACCCAGTTCGCGGGCAACCGCGTGTCGGGCGAGAGCTGGTGGGGCGACGTGCTCATCAGCCTTAACCAGTATCTCCAGCACGGTTCGCCCGTGTACATGGCGCTCTACGCCGGCGGCATCATCTTCTTCTCGTTCTTCTACACCGCGGTGGTCTTCAACCCCGAAGAGACGGCGGAGAACCTGAAGCGCTATGGCGGGTTCATCCCCGGCATCCGCCCGGGCAAGAACACCGAGAATTATTTCGATTACGTGCTGACGCGCATCACCGTGATCGGCGCGGCGTACCTGACCTTCATCTGCGTGGTGCCGGAATATCTGGTGTCGGCGCTGTCGATCCCCTTCTACCTGGGCGGCACCAGCCTGCTGATCGTCGTCAACGTGACGATGGACACGGTGACGCAGATTCAGTCACATCTGCTGGCGCACCAATATGGTGACCTTATCAAGAAGGCGAAGCTGAAGGGCGCGCGTCGCCGCTGACGAACGACGCCCCGGCAGGCACGGGGCGACAAGGGGAGAGTTTGGTGAACATCATTCTGCTGGGGCCGCCGGGAGCGGGCAAGGGAACCCAGGCGCAGCGGCTGGTCGAGAACCGCGGCATGGTCCAGCTCTCCACCGGCGACATGCTGCGCGCCGCGGTGAAGGCGGGCACGCCGGTCGGGTTGCAGGCCAAAGCGGTGATGGAGGCCGGCGAGCTGGTGTCCGACGCGATCGTCTCGGCCCTGATCGGTGAACGGCTGGACGAGGGCACCGGCAGCGGCGCGATCTTCGATGGCTATCCGCGCACCGCCGCGCAGGCCGATGCGCTCGACCTGCTGCTCGACGAGCGCGGGCAGCGGCTTGACCATGTGATCGAGCTGGAGGTCGACGAGGATGCGCTGGTCGAGCGCATCGTCGGTCGCTTCACCTGCGCCCAATGCGGCACCGGCTATCACGACACGTTCAAGCGCCCCCGCGTCGAGGGCGTGTGCGACGTGTGCGGCGCGACCGAGTTCAAGCGGCGTCCCGACGACAATGAGGCGACCGTGCGCACGCGCATGGCGGAATATCGTGCCAAGACCGCGCCGATCATCCCGATCTACGAAGCGCGCGGGTTGGTGGCGCGTGTCGACGGCATGGGCGAGATCGACGTCGTGACCGACGCGATTCGCGCGATCCTCGACGGGCGCTGACGCCTCCGTTCTGAAAAGCTCGCGAAAGGGCGGGTTTCGGGTCGCTTCCTCGCACCGGCCCCGTCTTCATATCGTTGATGGCGGGGCGGGGAGCGGGGCAGCGCCGAACGGGCTTTCGGCGCATTTCCGAACGGCCCGCGATTGTGACCAAAAGTTCACGTCGCTGACATACGGCGGAGTGGAAGGTGGGTGTAGAGACGCCCTTGTCGTCACCTGAACTCCCGAAGGGTGACGCGGCCGGCGGAGGTTCCCTGTCCTCCGCCGGCTTACCCCTCCCGCGGCGATCCACCCGCCCCGCCTCTTGGCGTCGCGCGCGGGGTGGCGCATGAGGGGGCATGGACGCCCTTACCGCCTTCGGCCTGTTCGCCGTCACCTTCATGCTGGTCTGCTACGTGCTGGAGGACCGCGCGCCGTTCTGGACGTTTCTGTTCGCGATCGGCTGCCTGCTCGGATCCGCCTATGGCTTCCTGCAGGGCGCCTGGCCGTTCGGGCTGGTGGAGCTGGCGTGGTTCGTGGTCGCGCTGCGCCGATGGGGGCAGTTGCGGCGGGCGCGGGGCGGGACGCCGGAACCGCTCGCTTGACAGTGCGTTGCGGCGCGCTTAACGGATTTCCCTTCCACACCACCGATTCCCGGCGGCACATGGTCGTGCTCGCCGCTGTCCTGCGTTCGACGCGAGGGCATCGCAGGGGCGGCGGGGGTGGAGGAGCAATGCGACGAGATGGGGTGCGTGGCAGCCATGCCGCATCCCGTGGAGCACAGGAGAACAAGTTCATGGCACGTATTGCGGGTGTCAACATCCCGACCAACAAGCGCGTTCTGATCGCGCTGACCTATATCCACGGCATCGGTCCGGCCAAGGCGCTGGAGATCACCACGAAGCTGAACATCGCCGCCGATCGTCGCGTGCAGGACCTGAGCGATCAGGAAGTGCTGCAGATCCGCGAGACGATCGACGCCGATCACACGGTCGAGGGCGATCTGCGCCGCGAGACCGCGATGAACATCAAGCGCCTGATGGACCTGGCCTGCTATCGCGGCCTGCGTCACCGCAAGGGGCTGCCGGTCCGCGGGCAGCGCACGCACACCAACGCGCGTACCCGCAAGGGCAAGGCGAAGCCGATCGCCGGAAAGAAGAAGTAAGCGCACGGCTTGCTTCGCTTCCGTTGGCCGGTTGCAGGTTCACGCCTCCCGGCCGCGTTGTAAGATAAGGTCAGGAATACCATATGGCACAGGCACCGCAGCGCATTCGTCGGCGCGAGCGCAAGAACATCACCGCGGGCGTCGCGCATGTGAACGCCAGCTTCAACAACACCATGATCACCATCACCGATGCGCAGGGCAATGCGATCAGCTGGT
>QFQI01000013.1 GCA_003243195.1 Sphingomonas taxi
ATGTTCGCCGGATTGTCGAACCACGCGCGGCTGCGCAGCTTCCGGGCGTCGGTCAGGGCAGTCATGGCTCGATACTCCGGGTAGTGGTGATTTAGTCGGACAAATGCGCCAAGCCGGCGCTCAGCGCAAGCCGGCGAGTGGCACCGCCTGCGCCATCGCGCGATAGCCCGCGATGCTCGGGTGCAGCCCGTCGCCGCTGTCAAAGGCGGGCAGCAGCCGGTCGGGGTGCGCCGGATCGCGCATGACGCGGTCGAAGTCGATCACCTCGTCGACATGGCCGGCGGTGCGGATCCAGGCGTTCACCGCCTGCCGGTCGGCCTCCGCCTCCGCGCCGGGATGATAATAGCCGTTGCCGCCGAACGGCATGATCGTGGCGACATGGGCGCGGATGCCGTGCGCGCGGGCGCGCGCGACGATCTGCGCATAGGCGCCGGTGATGCCCGCGACCAGCGCGCGATGCTCGGCGGGGCTGGCGGGGCGATCGCGGGTGAGCACGCCGATGTCGTTGACGCCTTCCAGCACGATCACATGCCGCACGCCGGCCTGTGACAGCACGTCGCGGTCGAAGCGGGCGATCGCATTGGGACCGAGTCCGTCGAGCAGCAGCCGGTTGCCGCCGATCCCGGCGTTCAGCACCGCGACGCGCCCGCCGAGCCGCCGCGCCAGCACATCGGTCCAGCGCGCGTTGCTGTTGGGCGGGACGCCGTAACCGTCGGTGATCGAATCGCCGAACGCCACCACCCCGCCCGGCGCGGCGCAGCGCTCGACCTCGACCCCCGACAACTGGAACCAGTGATCGGTGCCGCGCGCGCCCGGCAGGTCGGGCGCGGCGGTCGCGTCGCCGGCGGCGATCCACGACGTCGCGCGCGATCCGGGATGCGACGTCTGTCCGTCGGGGTCGGCGAGCAGGTGCAGCGACACCGCCAGATCGGCGAAGGCCGGCGCGTCCAGCGCGACGGGATCGCTCAGCCACTCCGCCCCCGGCGGCACCGCCACCGCGCCGGCGCCCGCGAAGGTCAGCGGACGAACACTGCCGGGCACCAGCCGTGCCGCGCCATTGTCGGCGGAGCGCGCGACACTCGCCGCGCCGATGCGGAGCGGCGCGCGACCGAAGACGTTCGACACCCGCACCCGCCACCGCGCGCCGCCCAGCGACGGGCGCACCACCTGCCGCAGCGTGGCGTCGGCGAGCCGCCCGGCGGGCAGCGCATTGTCCCCCTCCGGCACCAGTTGCGCCGAACTCCACGCGGCCTGCCACGAACAGCGCGGCGCGGCGGTGGCGGGAGTTGCCGCGACCAGCGCGGCGGCGAGCAGGAACGACGATCGCATGGCATGTCCCGGAAAAAAGAAGGCCGGCCTCGCAGGAGACCGGCCGAGAAACGACGCGTCGGACAGGGGAGGAAGACGCGTCGCGAAGGCTCAGAAGCTGGCGCGCAGGCCGACCAGCACCTGCCGACCCGGGTAATAGACGCTGTAGGCGGCGTTGTCGTAGCCGATGGTGGTGCGCAGCGGCTCATTGGTGATGTTCAGCACGTCCAGCGTCACGCGCACCGCCTTGTCGAGGAACGGCAACTGATATCCCGCCGACAGGTCGAGCTGCCCGCGCGCGTCGGCGCGCAGCGGCACGTTCAGGTTGTTCTGCGGCGCGTTGGCCGCGATCACGTCACCCTGCCAGACGTAGTTGAGGCTGAGCGACAGGCCGTAATTCTCGTAATAGCCCTGCACGTTATAGCCCCAGCGCGGCACGCCCGGCGCGAACAGCGTCTGCTGCGTGCCGTTGATGAGCACCGGATCCGAATCCTGCGTGATGTGCGTGCCGTTGGCCTGGAAGCCGAGCCCCTTCACCACGAAGTCGAGCGGCTGGTTCCACGTCCCCTCGATCCCCTTGATGACCAGCGTCTGCAGGTTGACCGGCCGGTTGACGCTGATCGGCACCGCCTCCACCGCGACGCCCAGCGAGCGGGCGCGGTCATTGAGCGCGGTCTGCTGCGTCTGGATCAGCGAGGCGAACGGGATGTTCAGGCTGCCGAACGCCGCCTGCTCCTGGATCGTGGCGGTGAAGCCGTCGATGCTCTTGCGGAACAGCGACACGCCGACATAGCCCGCGCCGCCGGTGTAGAACTCGCCGCCCAGGTCGATGTTGTCCGACGTATAGGGCTGGAGCGCCGGGTTGCCCGCGCTCGCGATCTGCGCCGAGGGGTCGGAGAAGGTGACGCCCGGCAGGATCGAGCCGGCGTCGGGGCGCGTCAGCGTCTTCGACACCGCGAACCGCAGCTTCAGGTTCGGGAACAGGTCGTAGCTGATGTTGGCGGAGGGCAGCACTTCCTCATAGTTGGAATCGGCGGTGATATCGACGATCGAGGTGCCGATCTGGCTCGGTCCCACCACGCGCTGGTCGGTCCACACATACCGGAAGCCGGCGTTGGCGCGCAGCTCGCGACCGAAGATCTCCGAGATGCCGTTGACCTCGAAATAGCCGCCATAGACCTTCTCGAACACGTCGCCGGTCGCGCCGCCGGTCACCGCGCCGCGCACTTCGGGCGCGCTGTCGCGGTACTGCGCGTAATTGGTCGCCTGCGCCAGCCGGTCGAGATCGGGGATGATGAAGCTGGTGACGCCGAAGCGGCCGCTGGACAGCTTGCCGAAGTTGCTGACGCCACGGGTGAGATATTGCGCGATCTGCGACGTGGTCACCGTGCCGCTGTTGCCGTCGCACGTCGCGCCGCACACCGAGGCCTGGAACGCCGGCGTGTTGTCGAACGCACGCACGCTGCGGCTCGCCTGGTCATAGGCGGCGCCGAACTTCACGTTCAGCGCGTCGTCGCCGTACATCACGTCGAGGTGCGCGCCCTTCGTCTCGGTTTCGCGCCGCACGTTGCTGACGTTCACGCGGTACCATTGCCAGCCCAGGTTCGGATCGCCCAGGTCGCGATTGGCGGAGATGATCGGCTGCGGACTGTCGGTGGTGTTGTCGTAGGTGACCTCGACGCCGCTGTTCGGCGCGGTCTGGAACGCGAAGGTCGGCTGCTCGCGGAAGAAGTTGCTCTTGCCCCAGTTGGCGGACAGGTCGACCTTCAGCAGCTCGCTGGGACGCCACGACACGCTGGGCGTGACGTTCCAGAATTCGGTGTCCTGGTTGAAATAGCTGTTTTCGGAGAAGAACGACGAATTGGCGAAGATGCCGGAGGTGACGACGTTGTTCTCATCCACCGTCACGTCGAACGGCACCATGCCGCCGGTCGACTGCGGCGAGGTGCCCGGGCCGGAGTTGCGCACCTGCCAGTTCATGTTCGAGCGCAGGTAATTGCGCTTCGACCTGGCGTAGATGCCGTCCAGCGCGAAGTGCAGGCTGTCGGACGGACGCCATTCCATCGCACCGATCGCGGAAATGCGCTCGCGCGTGCCCTCGGTCAGCACCGGGCGCCCGAGCCGCGGCAGGATCGCGGTGGCGAGCTGCGACAGCGGCAGGCCCGACGTGGCGGCAAGGTCGAGGCGCGAGCCGGTCACCAGCCCGCGCCCGACGTTGGCGGGGGTGAAGGTGGCGAAGCTGAAGCCGTTGCCGCCCGGGTTGCAGGCGCCGCTGGCGGGCTGGCACAGCGGCAGGTTGGCGTCGGTGAAGCCCACCGTGTCATAGCCGTCGATGCGCGTCTTCTGCCGCACGCCGGCCACGCCGACCAGGATGCCGAACGTGTCGCCGAACGTGTGGCTGGCGACGATCGCGCCGCGCGGGCCGATCTTGTCGTTGGTCTCCGTATAGGCGCCCTGCGCCACGACGGTGACGTGCGTGCCCGGCTTGTCGAACGGCCGCGCGTTGCGCAAGTTGACGGTGCCGGCGATGCCGCCTTCCAGCGTCGAGGCGGTGGCGGACTTGGCGACGTCGAGCCGGGTGAACAGTTCCGACGGGAAGAAGTCGAGATCGACCTCGCGGTTGCCGCCGCCGGTGCCGTTGGTGCCGCCGTCGGAGGCGACCGCGAATTGCGTGCCGTTCAGCAGCACCTTGGAGAAGCTGGGGCCGAGGCCGCGGATCGACACCTGCGTGCCCTCGCCGCTGATGTCGCGGTTCAGGCGCACGCCGGGAATGCGGTTCAGCGTTTCGGCCAGGTTGGTGGCGGGCAGCTTGCCGATGTCCTCGGCGAAGATCGAATCACCGAAGGCGACCGAATTGCGCTTGGCGTTGGTAGCGCTCTGCAACGAGGCGCGGATGCCGGTGACGATGATATCCTGCGTCGGCTGCGACGAATCGGTCGCATCGTCGATCCCCTGCACCGCGCCCTGCGGCACCTGCGCCGCGGGATTGGCGGCGGTGTCGACCTGCGTCGCGGGCGACGGCACCTGCCCGCCCGGACCGCTCGTGACATCTGGCTGTGGCTGGGTCTGCGCACCGGCAGCGGCGGCGATCAGGCTCGCACCGGCGGCGGCACCCAGCAAGGTGGCGCGAATGGCGAGACGGCGTGCAGTGGACTTCATCTTCCCTCTCCTTGTCGACGATCGCCCCGCTTCATGTCGTCGGGGTCGCACTTAACTGGTAGCGCTATCATGATCTCATATGCTGCCGTCCCCACGGCGTCAAGCGCCTTGGGGATCGTCACCTGTAGCGGTAGAGCCGCACGTTCTGGATCTGCCACCGGCCCGGCGCGAGCATCAGGCGGCGGCCCTGATGCGTCTGGTCGCCGTTGAGCACGCGACCGGGCACCCAGCGGCCGGTCGCGTCGAACACGCCTTCCTCCGCGCGGTCGATGCCGACCAGCGACGGGCCAGCGCCGATGGCCTCGAACGTGACGGTGATCCCCTGCCCGGCGACCAGATAATCCTCCGGCCCGGTCTGGATGATGAGTCCTCCGTAACCCGCGGTTTCCGGCGTCATGGCCGGCCGCTGGATGTCGGCATAGGCGATCGTGAAGCGGTAATCGCCGATGCGGCGCGTGTCGGGCGCATAGTCCAGCGACTCGTCATACGCCTGCCGCGGCTTGAACCCCGCCATCCGTCCGGTGCCCTGCGCCGCCAGGATCTGCGGCGAAAGCTGTTCCAGGACGGCATAGGCATCGCCCAGCGCGCCCGGCGCTTCGTCCACCGAGTCGATCGAGAACGGACCGAAGCCGATCGCATCATGCTCGCCGATCGCGTAGAAGGCGTTGGCCGGCACCACCGGATGGTCGGCATTGTGCGCCTCGGGAATGAACAGCGGATTGTCGGGGCGCCTGTAGGTGTCGACGATGCGCGTGAAGTTCGGGAAGTAGATGTCGGGCGCCAGGAAGTCGATCGCGGGCGCGCCGGCCTTCCACACGTCGATCAGGTGCGGCAACGGGCCGCCGCTGGGATATTCGCCGGGGATGCGGCCCGGCCGGTTGAGCGCGACGTTGACATACATCGGCATCGGATAGGCGGCCTTGCCGGCGCGGGTCAGCGCATCGGCGAAGCGCGCGTAATGCCAGGCGGCGAACACCTCCGCCCCCGCGTCGCCGTCGCCGAACAGCTCGCTCCACGTCCCCTGCGTCTTCGCGCCGCGCTCCACCCACATCGCCTTCATCTGCGGCACCAGCGTGTCGCGATGGCCCACGAGGTAGCTTACCAGCTCCTGCGGCACCGGCCCGGCGAAGGCGGCGTTGGCGGCGGGGCTGTAGTCGCGCGCGACCGGCAGCATGCCGATCTCGTTCTCGACCTGCATCATCACGACCGTGTTCTGCCGGTCGTCCACCGCCTTCAGATGCGCCATCAGCGCGGCAAACGCCTTCTGGTCGGCGGCCAGCGTCTGTTCGCCGAAGGTCGACAGGATCTCCACCGACTGGCCGTTGGGCAGCGCGGCGCGCGGGAAGCGCGCCTGATCGCGCTTCACCCACGACGGCACATAGGTGGACATGGAGTTCTTCCACGCGCCGAACCACAGGATCACCAGCTTCAGGTTGCTGGCGCGCGCGTCCTTCAGCATCGCATCGACACTGGACCAGTCGAACCGCCCCTCCTGCGGCTCGATCAGCTCCCATGACACCGGCGCGAGCACGGTGTTGAGGTGCATCGCCTTCAGCCGCGCCCAGTGCGGCGCCATGTACGCGGCGCTGGAGGCGGCGGAATTGCTCAGCTCGCCCGCGATCAGCAACTGCGGCGCTCCGTTCACGATCAGTTGCGTGGCATCGCCCTTCTTCTCCAGTCGCGGCGGATCGGCACGGGCGGGGGTGGCGAGCGTCAGCGCGCTGGCGGCAAGCAGGATGGCGCGGGTCATGAGTCACTCCGGAGCGCGACGTTGCGATAATGCGGGTTGAGCAGGTGGAAGACGAGCAGCGCGACCAGATACGCCAGACCACATGCGATGAAGAACGGCGCGTAGCTGCCCACGGTATCCAGCAGCAGGCCCAGCGACTTGGAAGCGATGAACCCGCCGACCGCGCCCGCGAACCCGCCCAGCCCGACCAGCGTCCCCTGTCCGTAGCGCGGGAACTGGTCGCCGGGCAGCGCGAACAGGTTGGTGGAAAAGCCCTGATGCGCCGCGCACGCCAGCCCGATCAGCGCCACCGCGATCCAGATGCTGCTCGCCTGCCCCGCGAACATCACCGGCAAGGCGAACAGCGCGCTGGCGAACATCGCCCGCTTGCGCGCGCGCCCCGCCGCCACGCCGCGCTTCAGCAGGTGCGACGAATACCAGCCGCCCGCGATCGCCCCGAAATCGGCGAGGATGTAGATCACTACCAGCGGCGGACCGAAGCTCTTCAGGTCGTACCCATATTGCTTGTTGAAGAAGTCCGGCAGCCAAAACAGGAACGTCCACCACACCGGGTCGATCAGGAAACGCCCGGCCATATACGCCCATGCCTCGCGGTGGCGCAGCACGGCGAGGAAGCCGGCGCGGCCCCGGCCGTTCGCCGGAGCGCCCTCGGCGGGTTCGGCCTCGATCCAGCCGCGCTCCTCCGCGGTCAGCCGCGGGTGCTCGCCGGGCTTGTGGTAGAAGCGCCACCACGCGAACAGCCACACCAGGTTGAACACGCCGGTGACGATGAACGCCCAGCGCCAGTCGAGCAGCAGCCCGGCGACGATGAACGACACCAGCAGCGGCGTGACGATCGCACCGACGTTCGCGCCGGCGTTGAAGATACCGATCGCCAGCGCGCGCTCCTTCTTGGGGAACCATTGCGAGGCGGCGGCAAGCGCAGAGGGATAGGTGCCGGCCTCACCGAACGCCAGCGGCACACGCGCGATCACGAAGCCGGTGGTGGAGGTCACCAATGTCTGCGCGAAATGGCCGAGCGTCCAGCTCCCCATCGCGAACAGATAGCCCAGCTTCGGCCCGATCCGGTCGATCAGCCAGCCGAAGATCAGGAAGCCGATGCCGTAGAAGACCTGGAAATAGCCGGTGACGTCGCCGTAGCCGGTGTTGGTCCAATGGTAGAGCTCGGTCAGTTGCGGCTTCAGCACGCCCAGCACCAGCCGGTCGATGTACGACAGCACGACCGCCGCGAACAGCAGGGCGCAGATCGCCCAGCGGATCCGCCCGCGCGGACGCGCCACCGCGTGCGCCGCCGTCTCCGGCGCGGCGCGCGCGGCGTCGGTGAAGTCGGTCATGCGACGCTCCCCCTCGTTCGCGGGCAACGGCCGCATCCGGGTGACGACGCCCGCCACGACCCGCCCGACCGGAGCCGCGCCGACGTCGGCGCGCATCGCGCGCGCGTGGCCACCTTCACCAGCTCCACAGCGTGCCGTCCTCCAGCCGGTTCACCGGCAGGTACGCGCGCTTGTAGTCATAGCCCGCCGCCAGTTCCTCGTCGATGTCGACGCCCAGCCCCGGCGCGTCGCCGGGATGCATCATGCCATCCTCGAAGCGATAGCCGTGCGGGAATACCGCGTCGGTCTCGGCGGTGTGAGGCATATGCTCCTGCACCCCGAAGTTCGGCACCGACAGCCCGAAGTGCAGCGCCGCCGCCATCGTCACCGGCGACAGGTCGGTCGCGCCGTGACAGCCGGTGCGGACCTGGTACAGATCGGCCAGCGCGGCGATGCGACGCAGGTGGGTGATGCCGCCGGCATGGACGATCGTCGCGCGGATATAGTCGATCGACTGGCTCTCGATCAGCGTCTTGCAGTCCCAGATCGAGTTGAACACCTCGCCCACCGCGATCGGCGTCGTCGTGTGCCGGCGGATCAGGCGAAAGCCGTCCTGATTCTCGGCCGGGGTCGGATCCTCGATCCAGAACGGGCGATACGGCTCCAGATCGCGGCCCAGCCGCCCGGCCTCGATCGGGGTCAGCCGGTGATGGACGTCGTGCAGCAGGTGCACGTCCCAGCCCAGCGCCTCGCGCGCGGCGGCGAACAGTTCGGGGACGACGCGCAGGTATTTCTCCGTCGACCATACCGCCTCGGTCGGCAGGTCGGCGTCGGCCGGCTCGTAGCGCTGCCCCGGCTTGGCGACGCCGTACGTGGAGGCAAGCCCCGGCACGCCGCATTGCAGGCGGATCGCCTTGTATCCTTCGTCGCGGTGGCGGATCGCGGTGGCGATCGTGTCCGCGATGGTCGTGCCGTTGGCGTGGCAATAGACCATGCACGCCTCGCGCGCCGCGCCGCCGAGCAACTGGTAGACCGGCAACCCCGCCAGCTTGCCCTTGATGTCCCACAGCGCCACGTCGACCGCCGCGATCGCCGACATGGTGACCGGCCCGCGCCGCCAGTACGCGCCCTTGTAGAGATACTGCCAGATATCCTCGATGCGGTGCGCGTCGCGCCCGATCAGGCACGGCACGACATGTTCGGACAGATAGGCGGCCACCGCCAGCTCGCGACCGTTCAGCGTCGCGTCGCCGACGCCAGTCGTTCCGTCGTCGCAGGTGATCTTCAGCGTGACGAAATTGCGTCCCGGCGCGGTGATGATGACGCGTGCGTCGGTGATCTTCGGCATGGCAGCGTCCTTCAGGCGATGTCGAGCGTGACGGTTTGCAGGTCGCGGCTGTTGGGGCCGGTCATGATGTCGAAGCGGCCCGGCTCCACCACCTCGCGCATGTCCGCGTCCCACAGGCGGAACGCCTCCGGCCCCAGCGTGAAGCGCACCGTGCGCCGCTCGCCGGGCGCCAGCGTGACGCGCGCGAACTCCTTCAATTCCTTGACCGGGCGCGCCACCGACGACACCTGGTCGCGGACGTACACCTGCACCACCTCGTCGCCGCTGCGCCGCCCGGTGTTGGTCACGTCGACCTCCACCGTCACCTCGCCGGCGGGCGCGATCGTCGTCGCCGACAGGCGCGGCGCGGACAGCGCGAAGGTCGTGTAGCTCAGCCCGAAGCCGAACGGGAACAGCGGCTGGTCGTCATCGAACAGATAGCCGCGCCGCGCCGACGGCTTGTGATTGTAGTAGAAGGGCACCTGCCCGACGTCGCGCACCACCGTGACCGGCAGCTTCGCGCCCGGATTGACGTCGCCGAACAGCACGTCGGCGATCGCGTGCCCGCCCTGCTGGCCGGCATACCAGCATTCGATCATCGCATTGGCGTGCGCGACCACCGCCGGCCACGACGGCGGACGGCCGTTGATCGCGACCACCACCACCGGCTTGCCCGTCGCCTTGAGCGCGGCGAACAGCTCGTTCTGCTCGCCGAGCAGGTCGAGATCGGTGCGGTCGCCCAGGTGCGTCCGGGCATAGCCCTCGCGGCTGGTCTGTTCGGTGTCGCCGATCGCCAGCAGCACCACGTCGGCGCGCTTCGCGACCTCCACCGCCTCCGCGATCAACTGCCGGTTGCGCGCCGGGTCGGCGAGCAGCACCTCGTTGGCGGAGCGATCCTCGCTCTGCGTGATGAACACGCCCTGCGCGTGCAGCACCTCCGCGCGCCCCTTCAGCTTCGCGCGCACGCCGTCGAGCAGCGAGACCGGCGCGACCGGCTCCGACGAATAGCCGCCCAGCCGCGCCACCGCCGCGTTCGGCCCGATCACCGCGACGCGCCGGTGCGCACCCGCCGCCAGCGGCAGCGTGCCGTCGTTGACCAGCAGCACGATCGACTTCGCCGCCGCCTCGCGCGCCAGCGCCAGCGCCTCGGCGTTGGCTGTCAGCCGCGCCGCGGCACGCGCGTCGATCGGCCCTTCCTCGAACAGCCCGGCGCGGAACTTCATGGTCAGCATCCGCGCACAGGCGGCATCGACCAGCGCCAGCGGCACGCGCCCGGCCCGCACCTGATCGGCCAGCGTGCGATAGGCCACCCCGTCGGGCAGGTCGCAATCGACCCCGGCCGCCAGCGCCAGCTTCGCCGCCGCTTCCTTGCCATTGGCGACATGGTGGAAATAATCCAGCTCCGGGATCGCGGCATAGTCGCTGACCACCGCCCCGTCGAAGCCCCATTCGCCGCGCAGCACCTCGCCCAGCAGCCAGCGGCTGGCGTGGCTCGGCACGCCGTCGATCTCGTTGTACGACGGCATCACCGCGCCGATGCCGATCTGCTCCACCACCTTGCGGAACGGCGGGAAATAGCTCTCGCGCAACTCGCGCTCACCCAGTTGCGCGGGCGCAACGTTGTTGCCGGCCTGCGGCTGGCCGTGCCCGGTCATGTGCTTCAGCGTCGCGTGGACCTTGCCGGGCGCCAGCTCCTTGCCCTCGCCCTGCAGGCCATGCACCGCCGCGACGCCCATCTCGCCGCACAGATACGGATCCTCGCCAAACGTCTCCTCGATCCGGCCCCAGCGCGGGTCGCGCGCGATATCGACCACCGGCGACAGCGCCAGCGTGGTGCCGTGCGCGCGCACCTCGCGGCCGATCACCGACTGCACTCGCCGCATCAGCGCGCGGTCGAAGCTGCCGGCCAGTGCGATCGCCTGCGGAAAGCTGGTCGCGCCCGGCGCCATGTAGCCATGCAGTGCTTCCTCGTGGAACAGCACCGGGATGCCGAGCCGCGTGCGCCTTGCCCAGCCTTGCGCGGCGTTGACGAACGCGATCGTGTCGGCCGGCGTGCGCCAGCGCCCGGTGACCTCGGTGCCGGTGTTGTTCGCCGTCGCCGCCCCGCCGCGATCGGACGGGCGCGCGATCTGCCCGATGCCGTGCGGATAGGCGATGTCGGCGCGGGCGGGCGCGAAGGCGCGCGCCTCGTCCATCACGTCGCGCTTGGTGGTCGACAGCGTGATGAGTTGCGCGACCTTCTCGTCCAGCGTCATCCGTCCCATCAGGTCACGGACACGCAGGTCGATCGGTGCGCGCGCGTCCTTGTAGGCCGGCATCGGAGCCGCGGCGGGAAGGAAGGCGAGCGCCGAGACGCCCGCACCCCAGCGCAGCACGTCGCGCCGGCCGACAGGCGGGGCGGTTCGGATGGATGGGGTCACGCGCAATCCTCTCCTGCGATGGTGCCGCCGGTCGCGTGCCGAGGCTTGCCAAAGTTGGTGATAGCGGTAACATGGCGGAACAGGAGCGGCGTTGTCAATGCCGCCCGACAGGTTGGGAGCGGATGCGATGGCAAGGGCTTGTTCAGGGATCGTCGCCGCGCTGGCGCTGCTGCTGGCGGGTACGGCGCACGCCGACGACGGCTATCGCCTGTGGCTGCGGCAGGATGCGGCGACACCGGCGACCGCGCGGGTGGCGGTGCGTGGCGCCACCCCGACGCTGCGCATCGCGGCCGACGAACTCGCGCGTGCGCTGCCGGGCGGGACCATGCCGGTCACGCTGGCCACCGCCGCCGACGCGAGGGTGGCGGCGCTGCGGCTGCCGTTCGCGAATTTGGGCGAAGAAGGCTATCTGGTCCGCCCGGTCACGCTCGACGGCCGGCCCACGCTGCTGGTCGCGGGCAACAGCGATCGTGGCGCGCTGTACGGGGCGTTCGCGCTGCTGCGCCACCTCGGCACGGGCGGCACGGTCGCGAACGCGACGCTGACCAGCACGCCGAAGGTGAAGCTGCGCATCCTGAACCACTGGGACAATCTCGATGGCACCGTCGAGCGCGGGTATGCCGGCCAGTCGCTGTGGGACTGGTGGACGCTGCCCGACCTGAAGGACCAGCGCTATACCGATTACGCCCGCGCCAATGCCTCGCTCGGCATCAACGGCACCGTGCTCAACAACGTCAACGCGAAGGCCGACAGCCTCACCCCGCGCTACATCGCGAAGGCGGCGGCGCTGGCCGACGTGTTCCGGCCATGGGGCATCAAGGTGTATCTGTCGGCGCGCTTCTCCGCGCCGATCGAGCTGGGCGGGCTGAAGACCGCCGACCCGCGCGACCCGGCGGTGGCGGCATGGTGGAAGGCGAAGACCGACGAGATCTACCGCGCGATCCCCGACTTCGGCGGCTTCCTGGTCAAGGCCAACAGCGAGGGGCAGCCCGGCCCGCGCGATTACGGCGCCAGCCACGGCGACGGCGCAAACATGCTGGCGGCGGCGGTGCGCCCGCACGGCGGCATCGTGATGTGGCGCGCGTTCGTCTATGCCGACACCGATCCCGCCGACCGCGCGAAACAGGCCTATAGCGAGTTCAAGCCGCTCGACGGCACCTTCGCCGACAATGTGCTGGTGCAGGTGAAGAACGGCGCGATCGACTTCCAGCCGCGCGAACCCTTCCATCCGCTGTTCGGCGCGATGCCGAAGACACCGCTGATGATGGAATTCCAGATCACCAAGGAATATCTCGGCTTCGCGACCCACCTCGCCTATCTCGGTCCGCTGTTTCAGGAAGTGCTGGCATCGCAGACCGGACGCGGACGCGAGACGGTCGCCAGCGTCGTGGACGGCAGCAGCGAAGGCCACCGGCTGACCGGGATCGCCGGCGTCGCCAACATCGGGCGCGACCGCGACTGGTCCGGCTCCACCTTCAACCAGGCGAACTGGTATGCGTTCGGGCGGATGGCGTGGGATCCGGCGCTGTCGGCGAAGGCGGTCGCGCGCGAATGGGCGCGGCAGACGTTCGGCGGCGATCCGCGCGTGGTCGACACCGCCGTGGCGATGATGATGGGATCGCGCGAGGCGGTGGTGGACTATACCGGCCCGCTCGGTCTGGCGCACCTGATGGCGACCGGGCACCATTACGGGCCGGGGCCATGGGTCGACGACCTGAAGCGCCCGGAATGGAACCCGGTCTATTATCACAAGGCCGACCGCGACGGCATCGGCTTCGACCGCACGCGCGGCGGCAGCGATGCGGTGGCGCAATATGCGCCGCCGATCGCGAAGCGGCTGGCCGATCCGAAGACGACGCCGGAACGCGACCTGTTGTGGTTCCACCATGTCGGATGGGACCGGCGCATGGCCTCGGGTCGGACGCTGTGGGCGGAGCTGGTCGCGCATTACGATCGCGGTGTCGCCTATGTCGCCGACATGCGCCGGCAATGGGACGGCGTGCGGACGCTGGTCGACGCGGAGCGCTGGGACAAGACCGCGACCTTGCTCAGGGTGCAGGAGCAGGAGGCGCGCTGGTGGCGCGACGCGAGCCTCGCCTACTGGATGTCGGTCAACGGCCGCGCATTGCCCGCCGGCACCGCCGCGCCCGCGCACGACCTCGCGTGGTACAAGGCGCAGCGCTTCGCATACGTGCCGGGTCATCACGACTGAGGGCCGGCCGCGGAACGCGCTTTCGGCGCATTTCCCGGCCGCCTCCGACATCGCGCTTGCGGCGCGGGGCGCGCGCCGCCTAGGCTTGGCGGGTGGAACAGATCGCATGACCGACACCCGCGGCTCGCGCCGCCAGCGCAACGCCCCCACCATTACCGACGTCGCCGCGCAGGCGGGCGTATCGCCGATGACGGTCAGCCGCGTCATCAACGGCGAGGGCAGCGTGCGCGACACCACGCGCCAGCGCGTGCAGGACGCGATCAAGGCGCTGCGCTATGCCCCGTCGGCGGCGGCGCGGACGCTGGCGGGGGGCGAGGAACTGCGGCTGGGGGTGCTGCACACCAACACCAGCCTGTTCTATTTCAGCGAGTTCCTGGTCGGCTGTCTCGACCAGAGCGGGCGCCAGAACGGCCAGATCGTCATCGAACAATGTACCGAGGGGACCGAGGTCGCCGCGATCGAGCACCTGCTGCACGGGCGCATCGACGGCGTGCTGCTGCCGCCGCCGCTGGGCGATTCCACCGTGGCGCTGGACGCGCTGCGCGCGCGCGACGTGCCGGTGGTGGCGGTGTCGACCGGGCGCGCGCCGGAATGGGCGCTTTCCGTCAGCATCGACGATCGCGCCGCCGCCTATGAGATGACGCGGCATCTGGGCGCGC
The DNA here is from genome assembly GCA_003243195.1 of Sphingomonas taxi. Lineage (GTDB taxonomy): Bacteria > Pseudomonadota > Alphaproteobacteria > Sphingomonadales > Sphingomonadaceae > Sphingomonas > Sphingomonas taxi_B. Next base: position 14,149 of record QFQI01000013.1, read on the forward strand.
TGGGACATGAGCGGATCGGCTTCATCACCGGCGCCGCCAACCAAACCGCGAGCAGCGAGCGTCTGGACGGCTATCGCGCGGCGCTCGCCGACATGCGGCTGGCCGACGACGACGCGCTGATCGCGCAGGGGAGCTTCAGCTATCGCTCCGGGCTGGATGCCGCCGAGCAGTTGCTCGACCTCGCCGCGCCGCCGACCGCGATCTTCGCCGCCAACGACGACATGGCGGCGGCGACCGTGGCGATCGCGCATCGCCGCGCGCTCGACGTGCCCGGCGACCTGACCGTGTGCGGCTTCGACGATTCGGCGCTGGCGACGACGATCTGGCCGGAGCTGACCACGATCCGCCAGCCGGTCAGCGACATGGCGCGCACCGCCGTCGACCTGCTGATCCGCGAGATCCGCCAGCGCCGCAACAATGCCGCCGGGCTGGAGCATCCGCATCTGGTGACCGACTATCGGCTGATCCGCCGCCAATCCGACGCGGCCCCGCGGCGACGCCCGGTCCGGCAGCGGCGGGACTGAAGCGGGTTCCGATCGGGGGGATCGCTAACCCGCCGGTGAATGACCGGGCGCGCGCAGGGCGCGATGCGCAGGCATCGTGACCGACAGGCAACGCCGCCCCGAGCCGAGAGCGTCCGCCGCGAAGCCGTCGCCACGGCGTGACGGCGGTGGTGCAACCCCGTCGTGCCCCGGTCTGACGGGTTTGCGTCGTACGGGCGCCCCGGCGAAAGGCCGGAGGCGCCAGGATGACAAGCCTGCCCTCGCCCGCGACGGGGACGCCCCGGCACCCGCCGGGGCGTGTCGCTTCCTACCCCTGCATGTCTTCCAGTTCGCGCCCGCGCGTCTCGTGCACCATCTTGCGCACGAAGAAGAAGGAGATCGCCGCGAACACCGCATAGCCGGTGTAGGTGACCGCCAGCCCCGGCGACACCGCCAGCGCCGGGAAGGTCACCGAGATCGCGGCATTGGCGATCCACTGCGCGAAGCCGGCGACCGCCAGCCCCGATCCGCGGATCTGGTTGGGGAACATCTCGCCCAGCATCACCCACATCACCGGGCCCCAGCTCGCGTTGAAGAAGATCACGTACAGGTTCGCCGCGACCAGCGCGATCACGCCGTTGTTGCCCGGCAGGCTGACCGCGCCGCCGGCATCGGTGACCGCGGTGGAGAAGGCCCAGGCGACGGTCGCCAGCGTCACCGCCATGCCCGCCGATCCGACCAGCAGCAGCGGCTTGCGGCCGATGCGATCGACGGTGAAGATCGTGAACAGGCATGCGCCGATCGACAGCGCGCCCGACAGGATGTTGGTCTGGAGCGCCTGGTCCTCGGTGAAGCCCACCGCCTCCCACAGCGTCGCGCCATAATAAAAGACGACATTGATGCCGACGAGCTGCTGGAACACCGCCAGCCCGATCCCTGCCCACACGATCGGCCGGATCCGCCCGGTCGCGCGATCCTTCAGGTCGGACAGCTTGGGACGATGCTGGTCGCCTGCCAGGCTGCCGCGGATCTCGGCCACCTTGCGATCGGCCTCCGCGCTGCCGAACAGCCGCGTCAGCACCGCATGCGCATCCGCCTCGCGACCGCGCGCGACCAGATAGCGCGGGCTTTCCGGGATGACGAGCAGCGCCAGCAGGTAGATCGCCGCCGGCACCGCCTGCAGCCAGAACATCCAGCGCCACGCGGTGAAGCCGAACCAGAAGTCGGCGGTCGAGCCGCCGGCATAGCGCGCCAGCGCGAAATTGGCGACGAACGCACCGGTCAGGCCGCTGATGATCATCACCTGCTGCACGCTGGACAGCCGCCCGCGGATCGCCGCCGGCGTCACTTCGGAGATATAGACCGGCGAGATGACGCTGGCCGCGCCGACGCCCAGCCCGCCGATGATGCGCGCGACGATGAAGATCGCCGACGAACCCGCCGCGCCCGCCAGCAGCGCGCTGGCCAGGAACAGCATCGCCGAGGTCATCATCACGCCGCGCCGCCCGATGCGGTCGGCCAGCCGCCCGGCGCCGAACGCGCCGATCGACGAACCGACCAGGATCGCGCCGACATTGACCCCGATGCCCAGCTTGCCGAGGTCGAATGCCGCCTCCAGCCCCTTCTGCGTGCCGTTGATGACGCCCGAATCATAGCCGAACATGAAGCCGCCGATCGTCGCCACCGCGACGACGCCCGGATCGCCGGATACCCCCACCATCGTCGCCATGCCCATCCCGCTCCTCGTTATCGTCCGGTTGTCGCCGACTTCGCGGCGCTTGTCATCCCATTCAGCGCCAGCCGGCATCCACGAAATATTCGTGGCCGGTGCACATCCGCGCGTCGTCGGAGGCCAGGAACAGCGCCAGCGCCGCGACATCGGCGGGCTGGATGCGTCCGTCCAGGCATTGCGCGGCGACGATCTCCGCCTCGCCCTCCGGCGTGTACCATTTCTCCTGTCGCGGCGTCTGCACATTGCCCGGCACGATCGTCGTCACGCGGATGTTGTCGCGGCCCAGGTCGCGCGCCATGCTGCGCGTCATGCCCTCGATCGCCGCCTTCGCGGTCTGGTACAGCACCAGATCGGGGAGACCCAGGTGCCAGCTGATCGACCCGAAGTTGACGATCGCGCCGCCGCCCGCGCGCTTCAGGTGCGGCACCGCGGCCTGCGCGGCGAAGAACAGGTGGCGCAGGTTCACCGCCATGCGCTCGTCCCAATAGGCGGGCGTCACCTCGGCGATCGTGTGGCGATCGTCGTTGGCGGCGTTGTTGACCAGCACGTCGATCCCGCCGATCGCCGCCGCCAGCGCGTCGATCGTGCCGGGCAGCGCGGCGACATCGGTCAGGTCGCAGCGGCGGAACACCGTCCGTTCGCCGAGCCGTTCGGCCAGCGCCCGTCCCGCCTCCTCCGCCACGTCGACGAACGCCACGCATGCGCCCTGCCGCGCGAACCCCTCCACCAGCCCCGCGCCGATGCCGCTCGCGCCGCCGGTGACCAGCACGCGCTTGTCCTTCAGCGACGGATAGATCGCACCGTCGCTCACCGGCCCGCTCCCAGCAGCCCGCGCGCCGCGAGATTGCGGAACAGCGCGCCGATGCCGTCGGTCCACGGCGCCGCGTCCTTCGACGTCACCACGCGGTTGACCAGCCGCCCGAGCCGCGCGCTCTCGATCGTCACGCGATCGCCGATCTTGTGCGTGAAGCCGCGCCCCGGCTCGTCACGATCCTGCACCGGCGCGAACAGCGTGCCCAGGAACAGCACGAAACCATCGGGATATTGGTGTTCGGACAGGGTCTGCCTGACCAGATCGAGCGGATCGCGGCTGATCTCGCGCATGTTGCTGACGCCGTCCAGCACATAGCCGTCCTCGCCGGCGATGGTCAGCCGCACCTCGGCCCCGCGTACGTCGTCGATCGTGAAGCCGTCGTCGAACAGCCGCACCAGCGGACCCAGCGCGCATGACGCGTTATTGTCCTTCGCCTTGCCGAGCAGCAGCGCCGAACGCCCCTCGAAATCGCGCAGGTTGACGTCGTTGCCCAGCGTCGCGCCCAGCGCCTCGCCACGGCTGTTCACCAGCAGCGCGATCTCCGGCTCGGGGTTGTTCCAGCTCGAATCGGACCGGATGCCGATCTCCGCTTCCGGGCCGACCGTCGCCAGCACCGGCGCCTTGGTGAACACCTCGGCATCCGGGCCGATCGCGACCTCCAGATATTGCGACCACAATCCGTCCTCGATCAGCGCCTGCTTCAGCGCCGCCGCCTCCGGCGTGCCGGGCACCACCGAGCGGATCGAGCCGCCGACGCGCGCTTCCAGCCGCTCGCGGATCGCCGCCGCCGCCGACCAATCGCCACGCGCGCGCTCCTCGATGACGCGTTCGATCGCGGACACCGCGAAGGTGACGCCGCACGCCTTGACGCATTGCAGGTCCACCGGGCTGAGCAGGTCGAGTCCCGCCTCATCGAACGCCCCCAGCGAGCGACCACCGGCACCGGACAGGTCGCCGGCCTCGACCAGCATCGACACCGTCGGTGCGACCGGCGACATGTCGAACGCCTCGCCCGCGATCACCAGCAGCGGGATCGGCCCCGCCGCCGTCGCCGCGCGCCCGACGAACCGACCCGTCCGCCAGTCCTGCGGCAAACCCTGCGCCATCATCCCCTCCACCGTTCTTTGACCTGATAGCGCTACCAACACCTCGGCAGTGCGCGTGTCAAGCGGCGGTGGCGATCACGCGCGTGCGAGGGCGCTCCGCGACCGGCGGACAGCGCCCGTCCGCTATCCGGCACGGCGGGCTATCCCGACCGCTCCGGGGCGGATCGTCACAGCGCGCACGACCTTTCCGCCAGGAGATTTCTGGCAGGCACGTCCCACCCCGGGGAGATCGAACACCCGCCCCGCGCGCCGACCTCATGCGTCGGCACGGGAGTCGGACGGCCGATCAGATACCCCTGCACCTGCCCCAGCGACCAGCGGCGCAGCATCTCCAGTTGCGGTTCGCTCTCCACGCCTTCCGCCACCACCGGGATGCCCAGGCTGGCGCCGAGCGCGACGATGCTGCGCACGATCGAGCCGGACGGCGCATGGTCGAGCATCGTCGCGACGAAGCTGCGGTCGACCTTCAGCTTGTCGAAGCGGAAATCACGCAGGTTGCCGAGCGAGGAATAGCCGGTGCCGAAATCGTCCATCACGATGCGCGCGCCATGGTGCTGCAAGGTACGCAACGCGTCCAGCACCGGCTGGCGACGCTGGCCGAGCAGGATCGCGCTTTCCGTCACCTCGAATTCCAGCCGCTCGGGCGCGATGCCGTGGTGGTGCGCCAGCGCCAGCAGGTCGTGCGCCAGCGTCGGCTGGCGAAACTGGATCGCCGACAGGTTCAGCGCCAGCGTGATGTCGGCCGGCCAGTGCGCCGCCGCCGCCATCGCCTGGTCGGCGACCCACAGGCCGAGCGCGTCGATCCGCCCGCTTGCCTCCGCCAGCGGGATGAAACGGTCCGGCGCGATGTCGCCCAGCTCCGGGTGCGCCCACCGCAGCAGCGCCTCATGCCCCACCACGTCCAGCGTCGCGGCCTGCGCGATCGGCTGGAACGCCAGATACAGCTCGCCGCGCTCGTTCGCGCCTTCCAGGTCGCGCGACAGCCGCCAGCGCAGCCGCACCTCCTCCTTGAACTGGTCGTCGAAGAAGCGTGCGGTGTGCCGCCCCTCCGACTTGGCGCGATACATCGCCATGTCGGCCAGGTTGTGCAGCTCCTCGCCGTTCTGCTCCACGCCCGACAAGGCGACGCCGATGCTCAACTGAATCGGCACCGTCTGTCGCGCGGTCATCTCGCACGAGCGATAGATGCGCGACACCAGCGCCTCCGCCGCCTCGGGCTGGTTGCCGTCCACCTGGATGATCGCGAATTCGTCGCCGCCCAGCCGCGCGACCATGTCGCCGCTGCGCACGCAGCCGGTGAGCAGCCGCGCCGCATCGCGCAGCGCCGCGTCGCCGCCGGCATGGCCGAAGCGGTCGTTGATCGACTTGAATTCGTCCAGGTCGATCGCGAACACCGCGAAGCGCTCGCCGCTGCCGCGCACCCGTGCCAGCTCTTGCGCCAGCCGCTCCTCGAACAACAGGCGATTGGGCAGGCAGGTGAGCATGTCGTGATGCGCGAGGAACTCGACGCGCCGCTCCGCGCGCCGGTGCTGGTCGACGGCGGCGCGATAATCGCCGATCCCGCGCGCCAGGTCGCCCAGCTCGTCGCGGCGATCCGCGGCGGGCACGGCGGCGTCGGCCTCCTCGCCGCGGCTCAACTGGCGCAACCGTTCCGCCATCGCCACCATCGGCTGGATCACCCGCCGTCGCAGCCACAGGGTGCAGGCCAGCAGGATCGCCAGCACCGCGAGCGCGGCGACCAGGCCGCGCAACAGCCCGCGACGCAATTCGCGCGAGTTGCGTCTTACCGCGGCGTCGATCTGCCGCACCAGCAACTGGCGAACGTCGGTGCGCGCCGCTTCCAGTTCGCGCAGCGCCGTCACGAAATGCGGCATGCGCGTGCGGATCGCGCGCGGATCGTAGCGCGCGTCGAACAGCAACCGCACGCTGAGCCGCGCGAATCGTTCCTCCGCGACGTGGCGGCGGGCGACCGCCTCGCGCAACACGAGCGGGAGCGCCGGACCGCCGCCGCCATGCGCGCTGGCGCGGTGGAACTGGCCGAGCGCCGCGCCGACGGCCGCCCATTGCGCGGGCGCGATCGGCCGGCCGTCCTCCGCGAAGCGCGTCACCTCGCCGACGCCCAGCCGCAGCCGACGCTGGACCTGATCCTGCGCATCCTCCAGCCGGAGCAACCCGGTCAGTTCCCCCACCGCATCGTTCTGCGCGCGCACGTCCGCGCCGAGCAGCAGCCCCCCGGCGAGCAGCGCAAGCCCCAGCGCCAGGACGGCGCCGAAGGCGGCAGCAACACGGGTGGAAATAGATGTCGGCAGCACACAACCTCCGCGGCGAACCGACCGTACCGACGAAGACTTACCTCTTTATGATCGTCCCGCAACGTTTTCCGTCGATCCGGTCCGCGACCGCCGCACCCGATCGTCAACGCGCATGCTGTACGCAGCATTAATGCCGATCAGCGGCTAACGACTTGACTCACCCGCCCCGACCCCGGAAAAACCCCGGCAAAACAACGGGACGCGTATGAATGTTCGCAAACGATGCGGCGATCGCCGCCGAAAGCGCCCGACAGGCTGCGGTGGATCGACTGGATATTCGGTCGAAACGTGGGGACCAGCGGCTGCAACAGATCACCGAACGCGCCGCCGCCGTCGCCGGCACGCCGCTCGCGGCGATCTCCATCATCGACCGCGCCCGGCAATGGCTGGTGGCCCGGACCGGGGTGCTGGATGATGATGTGCCGCGCGCGGTGTCGTTCTGCGCACAGGCCATCCACCGCCCGGGCGAGGCGATGGTGGTGCCCGACGCCTCGCAGGACGCGCGCTTCATGCGCAATCCGCTGGTCGCCTCCGCCCCGTTCATCCGCTTCTACGTCGGCATCCCGCTCGTCGACCGCGCCGGCTATCCGCTGGGCGCCTTGTGCGTCATCGACCATGAACGGCACGACGACCTGCCCGATCTCTACGATCTGGCGGCACTGGCGCGCGAGGCGGAGCGGATCGTCGGCCAGCGCTCCTGAACCGCCCGCGATCCACCGCCGCGGGCATCGCGCACGTTATGGGTTGCCATCGGGCGGCGGTCCGAGGCACGTCATTCCTGACGACGGGGAAACCAGGTGAACGCTCGAAAATGCATCCTGCTGGTGGAAGACACACCCAGCCACCGCAAGCTCTATGCCTCATGGCTGCAGATCGGCGGATATGACGCGCATGTCCTGGACGACGAGCGCGATGCGCAGCGCTTCGCGGAAGACATACGCCCGGATGCGATCATCGTCGACATCCGCCTCCCGCATGTCAGCGGACTGGACGTGATCGGGCGGCTGAAGTCCTCCGCCGCGACGCGGACCATCCCGGTGATGGCGTTGACGGTACTGAACAGCGTACAGGACGAGGACGCGTGCATGGCCGCCGGCGCCGACGTCTTCGTCACCAAGCCCGACCATATCGCCACCTTCCTCCAGCGGATCTCCGGCCTGCTGGCCTGATCCGCTCGCGCGGCGATCGCGGATCAGCGGCGGATGCCGCGCCGGCGCGGCTCGCTGAACCCCAGTTCGATCAGGTTGGACACCAGCAGGTCGCGCGCGCCGGCCGAGGGCGCGCCCATCACCACCACGATCACCCGCCGCCCGGCGCGCCGGGCGGATGCGGCAAGATTGAACCCGGCCTCCACGGTATAGCCGGTCTTCAGCCCGTCCAGTCCCGCGACCTTCCCCAGCAGCTTGTTGTGACTGGGGCGCGACCGTCCTTCCCAGCGGATCGAGCGCGTCGCGAACAGCCGGTATCGCCCGGGATTCGCGCGGATCAGGTGCCGGGCGAGGATCGCCATGTCGCGCGCGGTGCTGCGTCCGCCGGCCGGCGCCAGCCCCGTGGCGTTGCCGAACGTGGTCGCGGTCATCCCGATCGCCTTCGCGCGCTTGTTCATCAGCCGCACGAACGCCCGTTCGTCGCCCGCGAGACGATCGCCGACCGCCACCGCGATGTCGTTGGCGGAAATCACCGCGATCGCGCGCATCGCCGCATCCAGCCGGATCGTCCGCCCGCGCCGCAGCCCCAGCCGCGACGGTTGCTGGCGCTCGCCCGCCGCCGTCATGCGGATCGGCGTCCCCGGCTTCAGCGTGCCCGCGTCCAGCGCGTCGAAGACGAGCAGCAGCGTCATCATCTTGGCAAGCGAGGCGGGCGGGCGAACGCGGTCGGCGTTCTCCGCCTCCAGCACCTGCCCCGTGGCGGCATCCATGACGATCTGCGACACCGGCGCGGCGCGGGCGGCCGGAACGGGGGCGAGGATCAGGAGCAGCAGCGCCGATGCGACGCGCAATAGGTGCGACATGGCGGCGCGCTTACCGCAATCGCCGCCGCATCTCCACCGCTTGCGGACGAACCGCACGCGGCACCCTACATCACCGGAATGGATCGCACCTTCTTCGAACGCCCTGTGGTGGACGTGGCGCGCGCGCTGATCGGCGTGACGCTGCTGGTGGACGGCGCCGGCGGGGTGATCGTGGAGACCGAGGCGTATGACGCCGACGATCCCGCCTCGCACAGCCATGCCGGTCCGACGCCGCGCAACGCCGCGATGTTCGGGCCGGCGGGCGCCGCCTATGTGTACCGCATCTACGGGCTGCACCATTGCCTGAACGTGACGTGCGGCGGCGGCGCGGCGGTGCTGGTGCGCGCGCTGGAGCCGACCGCCGGCATCGCGGCGATGGTCGCGCGGCGCGGTTCGCCCCGCCCTGTTGTGCGCCGGCCCCGGACGGCTGTGCACCGCTTTGGGCGTGGACCGCACGCTGGACGGCGCGCCGCTCGACCGGCCGCCGTTCGGGTGGGCGCCGCGCGCGGCCGAACCCACGATCCTCGCCGGCGCGCGCATCGGCCTGTCGCGCGCGGTGGAAACGCCGTGGCGCTTCACGCGCGCCGGATCGCCCGCGCTCAGCCGGCCGGCGCGCCGGTGAGGTCGATGTGATTAACAGCTTGGTGACGTCTCGCCTTTAATCCGGCCGCAGCAGAAAAGGCGGTCGCGTGTGAAAAGTCTCCTTGCCGTTCCGGCCGTCGTGGCGGTGCTGTCGGCGTCGCAGCCGGTGGGGGCCGAATTGAACGTGCCGATCGCGGCGCGGGTCGTCTCCTTCCTCCTGCCCGCTCCGACCGGGCCGGTGAACACCGCCATCATCTTCGCGCCGGGCAATCCCGCGTCGCTGGCCGACGCGGCCGCGATCGAGCGCGCGGTGGGCAGCGCGAAGGCGACGGTGCGAACCCGGCGCGTGCCGGTCGGCGCGCTGGACAGCCTGTCGGGCTACCGGGTCGCCTTCGTCACGGCGGGGCTGCGCGGCGAGCAGGACGACATCGCCGCCGCCGCCACGCGCGCATCGGTGGTCACGATCACCTCCGACCAGGCGTGCGTTCAGGCGGCGCGCTGCGTCGTCGGGATCGGCAACGGCCCGCGCGTGCAGATCACCGTCAGCCGCGCCGCCGCCCGCTCGGTCGGGGCGAAGTTCGGCTCGGCGTTCCTCATGCTGGTCAAGGAGATCTGACCATGCGCCGCATTCCTTCCGTTCCCGTCCTGCTGGCGGGCCTGTCCCTGGTGGCGGCGTTGCCGGCGAGCGCGCAGACCGTCGACTATTCCGCGTTGCAGGACATGATCGGCGAGCCGGTGACCACCAGCGTCACCGGCAAGCCGCAGCGCGCCTCCGAACTGCCGGCCTCCACCGTCATCATCACCGCCGCGGAGATCGCCCGCTCGCCCGCGCGCGACGTGCCGGGGCTGTTGAAGAGCTACGCCGGGATCGACGTCAATCGCTGGAGCGCAGGACAGGCCGACGTCGCGGTGCGCGGCGGCGTCCAGACCTACAATGCGCGCCTGCTGGTGCTGGTCGACGGACGACAGGTCTATCTCGACCATTACGGCATGACCAACTGGAACCTGCTGGGCGTCCAGCTTGAGGAGATCCAGCAGATCGAGCTGGTGCGCGGCCCGGCCAGCGCCCTGTTCGGCTTCAACGCCGCCAGCGGCGTGGTCAACATCATCACGCGCAAGGTCGGCCAGGCGCTCGCCGCCCGCGCCAGCATGGTGGTCGGCGATCACGGTCGCACGCGGCTGGCCGGCACGCTGTCGGTGCCGATCGCGGACGGCATCGGTGCGAAAATCGCCGCGGGGCGGCTGCGCGAGGACGAGCGCCGCGTGCCCGATTATCTACTCACCCCGACGAAGGTCGGCGACGTGGCGGCAGACCAGGTGTCGGGAGAATTGCGCGCGCGGCATGGCGCGACCGAGGCGACGATCGGCGGCGGTTACGCCACCAACCGCCAGGTCGAGTATCTTCCCAGCCAGTTCCTGTCGAACCAGGACTATCGCAGCACCAACGTCCACGCGGTCGTGACGCACGACACCGACTGGGGCGGGCTGACCTTCAACGGCTTCGTCAACTGGCTCGATGCCGAATACGGGCGCGACCTCACGCCGGGCAATCCCGGCGCCGGCATCGCGATCGACAACCGTATCGCCTCGGTCAAGGCATCGGGCCTCTAACGCCTGGGCACCGACAGCGTCATCCGGCTGGGCGGCGAATATCGCAACAACCGCATGACCGGGAACATGCAGTCGTCCGACACGATCGAATATGACGTCGCCTCCGTCGACGGCATGCTCGACCTGCATATCGGCGAGCGCGTCTCGCTGACCACGGCGGCGCGCTGGGACCGTTTGTGGTTGCGCCAGTCCGGGCAGGTGGTCCAGCCGTCGTTCGACGATCCGGCGACGTTCGATCGCGCGTTCAGCCGCGTCAGCCTGAACGCAGCGCTGCTGGTACAGGTCGGCGCCGCCGGGCAGTTGCGGATCAACGGCGGGCACGGCTACCAATTGCCCTCGCTGGTCCATTACGGTCTGCGCCTGCCGCTGGCCACGCCGTCGCGGATCCCGGTCTTCGTGGTTGGCAGTCCGGCGATCGAGCCGGTCGGCACGTGGAGCGGTGAGCTGGGCTATACGCACCTCGTCGGCGGCGTCCGCCTGGAGGCGACCGGCTTCTACACGCGCACCAGCGGCGCGATCGCGTCGCCCGGCGACGGCATCGCGAACCTGCTGGAGTTCTTCTTCACGCCGCAGCCCGTGGCCGTCGCGCGTTTCCGGGCCGCCGGCGATTATGCCACTTATGGTGTGGAGCTGGCGGCGTCGGGCCGTCACGGCGCGCTGTCGTGGCGGGCGGACTACACCGGCATGCACACCGACGAGCAACTCGGCGCCACGACGCTGCCGATCGCGCTGCCGCTGTCGCCGCGATCCACCACCCCGCGGCACAAGGCGAACGTCGAGCTGGGGTACGACGCGGGCGGGCGCTGGTATGCGACCGCCGTGGCGCGCTACACCTCCGCCACCCGCCAGTTCGCGTTCAGCACCAGCCCGCAGTTGCTGCTGTACCCCATCGACGATGCGGTCGCACTGGATGCGCGCGTGGGCCGTCGCGTGTCGGAGCGGCTGGAGTTGTTCGCCGCGGGTGAGAACCTGACGCTGGCCCGTGGCGCGGCGCTGTCGCCGATCCCCGCCGACCGCCGCGTGCGCGGCGGCATGCGGCTGGTGCTGTGATGCTGAACCGCTCGATGATCCTGAACCGGCTCGCCGACCGGATCGAACGCCACGCCCGCCTCGCCGATCGCCCGATCATCGCCAAGGTCGCCGCGACCCCGGTGCTGATGCTGCTGCTGTTCGTGCTGATCGTGGCGCTCAGCACCACCGCGCTGGTGGTGGCGGACCATAGCGTCGTGCGGATCGTCCGGTCCGACATGCGCGACGTCCGCCAGCTCAACGCCATGGCGCTGCGCTTCGAAAGCGCGGATTCGGCGCTCTACCGGCTGCTGGTCGCCAAGGCGGCGGCACCGGCCACCGATGTACCGGCGCAGGCCGAGGCGATCCAGCGGCAACTGACGATGGTGCGCAGCGAGATGACCAGGTTCCGCAGCCGCCACGAAGAACATCGCGTCGCGATCGACGCGGTGCTGGCCGACCTGACCCGCTACGAAGCGACGGTCAAGGTCATCACCTCGATGCTGGAGGTCGATTTCGCGAGCAGCGCCGCGATGGTCGCGCCGTTCCGGCATCATGCGCGGCAGGTGGAGCGGCGGATCCTGGCGATGGCGGAGGCGGGCGCCACGCATGCCGACGCCGACGCGTCGCGCGCGGTGCTGACGACGCGGCTCACGCTGCTGCTGATCGTCGTCGTGTCGCTGTTCGCCGCCGCGCTGGCGCTCACGATGGCCTATGTCGTAGGCCGCTCCACGGTCCGCTCGATCATCGGCATCGCCGAGGCGACCGACGCGGTGATGCGCGGCGACACGCCCGATTTCGCCGCGCTGCACCGTGGCGACGAGCTTGGCCGCATGGTCGTCGCGCTGCAGGGCTTCGACCGCCAGCGCGCCGAGGCGCAGCGGCTGGAGCGCGAGGCGGCGGCGCTGCACGAGGAGGCGCGCCGGCAGGAGCGACGCCGCGCTGACGAGGTGGCGCGCGCGACGCAGCGCGCCGAGGAACACCGCCGGCAGACGCTGGCCACGCTGGCGCAGACCTTCGAGGAACAGGTCGCCGGCGCGATCCGCGAGGCGCAGAGCGCGATGGCGCAGCTCGACCGTCACGCGGTCGGGCTGAGCGCCTCCACCGATGGCGACCGCCGGCTGGCCGAGGACCTCGACACGATCGCGCGCCTGTTCGCCACCGAGATGCGCGAGGCGAGCGAGGCGACCCGCTCGCTGGCGCAGGCGTTCGAGGCGATCGACCGCGAGGTGGAGGGCACCAGCCGCGCCGCGCGCTCGATCAACCGCCACGCGCACGAGGCGCGCGACGCGGTGACCGATTCGCACGCGCAGGCCGCGACGATCGCGCAGGTCGTCGACGTGATCGACGACATCGCGCAGCAGACCAACCTGCTCGCGCTGAACGCCACCATCGAGGCGGCGCGCGCGGGCATGGCAGGCAGCGGCTTCACCGTGGTCGCGGCCGAGATCAAGTCGCTGTCCAGCCGCACCGGCGCGTCCACCAGCGACGTGCGCCACAAGATCGAGGCGGTGCAGCAGCGTATCTCCACCGTCGTCACCAATACCGAGAGCCTCGCCGCCCTCATCACCGGCATGGATGACATGGCCGGTCGCGTCGCCACGATGTCGCGCGGGCAGGCGCTGTCGATCGACCAGCTCAACGGACGTATCGGGCAGGTGCGCGAACGCAGCGGCGCGCTGGCCGACGCCAGCCGGCGGATCGGCACCTCGGTGCAGGACAATCTGGCCGCCGTGCAGCATTTCCGCGGCGCCAGCGCGACGCTCGACCGGTCGCTGACGATGCTGGCGGCGGATGCGCAGGCGTTCACGCACAAGCTGCTGGCGGGATGATGGCGATGGCGGTTCAAACCGGCGCGGCGATCCTCTAGGCCGGGTTCGTGCAGGCCGTGCGTCGCCTCTTGCTGGTCCATCCGCTGCTCGCGGCGCTGCTGTGCGTCGCCGCGCTCGCGCTGCGCATGGTGGTGCCGACCGGCCATATGCTGGCGGTCGAGCACGGCCATGTCGCGGTCGTCACCTGCCCCGGCGTCGCCGCGATGCCGGCCCATGGCCATGCCGCGCCCGCCGACCATGCGAAGGCCAGCGACAGTCCGTGCGCCTTCGCCGGCCTGTCCGCGCCGCTGCTGGGCGCGGCGGACGCCGTGCTGCTGGTCGCCGCGCTGGCGCTGGTCGCCGCCGCCGCGCTCACCCATGCGCCGCGCCTTCCGCCACGCGCGCGCCGGCACCTGCGGCCGCCGCTGCGCGGCCCCCCTGCCCGCCCCTGAACCGACGCCGCGCGACCGGTCCGCCCGGTCGCCATTATCCGCCCGCCGTGCGCGCGGGCCGTCAGGGGATCACCCGTCATGTACCGTCTTCTCGCCGCGCTGCTCGCCGGCGCCGTCACCATGCCTGCCTGCGCGCAGGAACAACCCGACACGCGCTTCGCGGTCGGCGATATCGTCGTCGTCGCGCACCCGATGGCCGGCTCCACGGACAACGTGCTCACCTCCATCGACCTAATGGGCGGCGACATCGCGCAGCGCCAGAATGTCGACAATGCCTGGGAGCTGTTCGCGCGCTTGCCCGGCGTCATGCTCACCGATTTCGGCCAGGGCACCACCTCCGGCCGTTTCTCGATCCGCGGCTTCAACGGCGAGGGGGAGATCAACGCGGTCAAGCTGCTGATCGACGGCGTGCCCTCCAACGACAATGCCGGTCGCATGGACTTCATCGACTCCGTCTCGCCGCTCGACATCGCCTCGGTGGAGCTGGTGCGCGGCACGTCCGATCCGCGCTGGGGATTGCACAGCATCGCCGGCAACGCCGGCATCGTCACGCGCACCGGCGGCACCTATCTCGATGCGCGTCTGCTCGGCGGATCGTTCGGGACGCGCGACGCCCAGCTTGCGGGCGGCGTGGAGAGCGGGCGCCTGTCGCAGAACTATACGATCGGCTATCGCCGCAGCGGCGGGTTCCGCGCCCATGCCGGGCTGGAGCGGCTGAACCTGGCCGGCAAGTGGTTCTACGACGCCGGCGCGGCGAAGCTGGGCGTGACGATGCGCCATTCGCGCGGCGAGGCGGAGGAGCCGGGCTATCTCACCGATGCCGATGCCTACACCGATCGGCGGCGCTCCTATCCGGTGTCGCGAACCGACGGCGGCACGCGCGAACTGTCGCAATATGCGCTGCACCTCGATGCCGCGCCAGCGGAGGCGGTGTCGCTCACGCTGCGCGGCTATGCCAACCATCTCGACGACGATCGCTACGTGCGCTTCTCCGCGCAGGTGCCGCAGCAGCGCCGGCTGACCCGCGAACAGCAATATGGCGTGGTGGCGGCGCTCCACTGGCATGCGCAGGACTGGCTGATGGCGGAGGCCGGCGGCGACGTGCAGTGGCAGGACAACCAGAGCCTGCGCTGGACCAGCGTCGAGCGCCGCCTGACCGCCGCCACGCGCAACCAGCAGTTCGGGCTGACGGTCGGCGGCGGCTATGTGCAGGCGATCGTGACGCCGGTCGCGTGGCTGACGGTCACCCCGGCGTGGCGGCTCGACCGCGTCGGCGGCGATTTCACCAACCGGCTGAACGGCCTGCAATACCGCGTCAACGATTACGGTACGATCAGCCAGCCGAAATTGTCGGTGGCGGTGACGCCGCTGCCGGGCGTCACCGCCTACGGCAATTACGGACGCACGTTCCAGATCGGCGCCGGCTCCGGCGCCTATGTCGTGCCGCCGCGCGAACGCGATCTCGCGCCGTCGATCAACACCGGGTGGGAGGCCGGCGTGAAGCTGGCGCGCGGGCGGTGGCTCACCGGCCGCGTCGCCGCCTGGCAGCAGGTGGCGAGCGGCGAGCTGAAGCGGCGGCTCAACGATCCCGCGGGCGAGTTCGACAATCTCGGCCGCACGCGGCGGCGCGGGGTGGACGTGCAGCTCTCGGTCCGCCCGGCGCCGGCGCTGTCGCTATGGGGGAGCTGGTCGCGCCAGCGCGCGGTGATCCTCACCCCCGATCCGGCCACCCCCGCCCAGGCCGGCAACACGATCGACCACGTTCCCGCCGACGTCTACACCGCCGGGGTGGAATGGACGCCCGACGCGTGGCGCATGTCGCTATGGGGCAACGGCCAGTCGTCCTACGAACTGACGCCGGCCAACGCGCAGGGCCGCTACGGCGCGTCGACGCAGGTCACCGCGGAACTGGCGCGCGCGCTGACGCCGCAGGTGGAGCTGTCGGTGCAGGTCCGCAACCTGACCGGCGACCGCTACGAATATGTGTGGTTCGACGGAACGCAACGCCTGCACGCCCCGGCCGACCCGCGCGCGATCTATGGCGCGGTGCGGGTACGGCTGTAGCGGGGGCCACCCCGCGACAGCCGGCCCGCGCCCTCCCCGGCGACACCGGGAGGGCGCGCCGGTTCACGACGGCTCACGCGTCCGGCGGGGACGACCGGCCGCCCGAACCAGCCGCCGTCCTCACCGCGCGTCGGGCAGCTCCCGGACCCAGATGTTGCGGAAGCTGATCGGCGCGCTGGGATCGCCATGGTCCTGCAACTTGATCGGCGCCTTGCCGTGCGCGGTGTAGCGCGGCTGGCCGATGTACGTCGTCTGTCCGCGCACCTCGCTATGGTCCTGCACCAGCACGCCGTTGATGTGCGCGGTGACATAGGCCGGGCGCGTCACCGCGCCATCCGCGCCGAAGCGCGGCGCTTCCCACAGCACGTCGATGCTCTGCCACTCGCCGGGCTTGCGCGCGGGATTGGCGAGCGGCGGCGTCTGCTTGTAGATCGCGCCGAGCTGCCCGTTGACGTAGGTGGCGTTGCGATAGCTGTCCATGATCTGCAACTCATAGCCTTCGTCGCCCTTGCCGGTGGACGCCAGGAACAGCCCGCTGTTGCCGCGCGCCTGCCCTTCGCCGTTGATGCCGGCCGGGATGCGGAATTCCAGGTGCAGTTGGTAGCTGCCGAACGACTGCTTCGTCTGGATGTTGCCGGTGCCCTTCTTCACGGTCACCGCGCCGTCCGCGACCGTCCAGCCGGCCGCGCCGCCGGTGTTGACCGACGCCCAGCGATCCAGCCCCTTGCCGTCGAACAGCACCACCGCGTCGGACGGCGCGGCCCAGCCGGCAAAGGCGCCCGGCACCACCACCGGCACCTCCGGCGACCATTGCTCGGTCGCCTTGGGATCGCCCTGCGGCGCCTGCGCGATGGCGGCGGATGCCGCGAGCAGCGCGCCCGCGCCCGCCACGATAGTCTTCATAGCTCCCATCCCTTTCGATACTCCCGGTCCAGATAGCGGTTCGCGTCCGCAACGTTGGTGATGCGCCCTGCGGCGCCGTCATAGTCGATCGGTTGCCCGGCCCGCAGCGCGACATTGCCGAGCAACATCGTCTCGGTCAGCGGCACCGCGACCGCGAAGGGCGAGGAGATCGCCTCCTCGCCCCGGATCGCGCGGATCCAGTTCATCTCATGCCCGTTCAGCCCGCCGCCGATGCGCGGCAGCGATGGCGGGATCGCCGCGGCGCGCTCCGCCACGCCCTCGCCGATCAGCACCGGCTTCTCGCCATAGGTTTCGTGCATCAACATGCCGCGGTCGCCGATGTACAGCACGCCCCCGGTCGGATCCATGCGCGCATCCGCCGGCAGCCCCGGCGGCGTCGGCGGCATCAGCCCGCCGTCGTACCACGTCATGCGCACCGGCCCGCCCTTCGCCTGCGCGAATTCGAAGAAGGTGACGGTGGCCAGCGGATAGCTGCCCTGCGCCGGATCGTCGGGATTGCCCCAGACGCTGTGCCGGGTCTCGACGCGCGTCGGCAGCCCGGGTTCGAGCGCCCAGACCGGGAAATCGACCAGATGCGCGCCCATGTCGCCCAGCGCGCCGGTGCCGAACGGCGCCCAGCCGCGCCAGTTGAAGTGCGCGTAGATCGGATTGTAGCCCCAGTCGACCGTCGCCGGCCCGCGCCACACGTCCCAGTCGAGCGCCGCCGGGGTCGGCACCGCCGCCGGCCGCGCCACGCCCTGCGGCCAGATCGGGCGGTTGGTCCACACCTGCACCTCGCGCACGCGCCCGATCGCGCCGCCGCGCACGATCTCCACCGCGCGCCGGCCATCGTCGCCGGAATGGCCCTGATTGCCCATCTGCGTCACCAGCTTCGGATTGCGGCGCGCCAGATCGGCGAGCACGCGCCCCTCGCGGATCGTGTAGGTCAGCGGTTTCTGCACATAGACATGCAGCCCGCGCTCCATCGCCTGCTTCGCCGCCACCGCATGATGATGGTCGGGCGTCGCGATCACCACCGCGTCGATGTCCTTGCGGCGATCGAACATGCGGCGATAGTCGGCGTATTTGTCCGCCTTGTCATAGGCGGCCTTCAGCGCGGCGCGTTTCGGATCGTCGCCGACCGACTTCGCGACATGCGACAGGTCGACGTCGGCCAGCGCGACGATGTTCTCGCCCGTCAGCCGCTCCATGTTGGCGGCGCCCATGCCGCCCGCGCCGATCACCGCGACGTTGACGCGATCGCTGGCGGACCGGCGACGCTTCTGCGCGCGAACGGGCGCGGCGCCCAGCCCGGCCGCGACCGCCGCGGCCCCGCCCAGCCATGTCCGGCGATTGATCGTCATCCGCTCCTCTCCCCTTATCGTTGTTGCCGGCAGGATGGGCGGGATGGTCGTGGAACTCAAGCGTTTGTGAGGAGCGATGCCGGAGGCCCACCCACCCCGGCGCGGGGGTGGGTGACGCGAAGGCGGGTGGCGCGGGGGTGGCGGAGAACCTGCGCCACCCCGCCGCTCACCAGATCTTCACGCGATCCTTCGGCGCGAGGTACAGCTTGTCGCCCGGCTTCACGCCAAATGCGTCGTACCAGGCGTCGACGTTCCGCACGATCCCGTTGACGCGGTAATAGGCCGGCGAGTGCGGGTCGGTCAGCAGCCGCGCGCGCAACGCCCCCTCGCGCACCTTGCTGCGCCACGCCTGCGCATAGGCCAGGAAGAAGCGCTGATCGCCGGTCAGCCCGTCGATCACCGGCGCCTTGCCATGTTCGGCCTGATACTTCTGGTACGCCGAATAGGCCGCCTCGATCCCGCCGAGATCGCCGATATTCTCGCCCAGCGTCAGCGCGCCCTTCACCCTGGTGCCGGGGATCGGCTCATATTGGTCGTACTGCCCGACCAGCACGCCGGTGCGCTGCGCGAAGGCGGCGCGGGTTGCGGGGGTCCACCAATTCTCGAACTTGCCCGACGCGGCGAACTGGCTGCCCTGATCGTCGAAGCCATGCCCCATCTCATGCCCGATCACCGCGCCGATCGCGCCGTAATTCACCGCCGCATCCGCCTTCGGGTCGAAGAACGGCGCCTGCAGGATCGCCGCCGGGAAGGTGATCTGGTTGACCAGCGGATTGTAATAGGCGTTCACCGTCTGCGGCGTCATTTCCCACAGCGTGCGGTCGACGGGCCGGGCGAAACGGCTCACGTCCAGCTCGTGCTGGAATTGCGCGGCGCGCAGGTTGTTGCCGATCGGATCGCCGCGCACGACCTTCAGCGCCGCATAGTCGATATATTCGGCGGGGTGCCCGGTGCGCGGTTCGAACGCCGCGAGCTTGGCCAGCGCCGCCTTCTTCGTCGCGTCGTCCATCCACGTGTTGCCGGCGATCCGCTCCTGATAGGCGGCGCGCAGGTTCTGGATCAGGTCGGCCATCTTGGCCTCGCTTTCCGGCGGGTAGAAGCGCTGGACATAGACCTTGCCCACCGCCTCGCCCATCGCGCCGTTGACCAGCGCGACGCCGCGCTTCCAGCGCGCGCGCTGCTCGGGCTGGTCGGCCAGCGTCCTGCCGTAGAAGGCGAAGCTGGCGTCGTCGAACGCCTTGGGCAACACCGCCGCCTGGCTGGACGCGAACCGGAACTTCATCCAGTCCTGCCACGTAGCCACCGGCGTCGTCGCGAAGATGCGGCCCAGCGCGGTCAGCGCGGTATCGGTGCTCATGATGACGACCGGCTGATCGCCATAGCCGGCGGTCTTCTCCATCGCGGCGAAGTCGAAGCCGGGGGCCAGCGCCTTGCGCTGCGCCGCCGTCATCGGCTTCAGCATCGCCACCATGTCGCGCTGCTGCACCGGCGACCAGTGCACCTTCGCCATGTCGGTTTCCAGCGCGATGATCCGTGCCGCCCTCGCCGCCGCATCCGGCACGCCCGACAGCGTCAGGATCTGCGTCACATACCGGCGATAGGCGGCGCGATAGGTGTCGTATTTCGCGCCGGGCAGCAGGTAATAGTCGCGCCCGCCCATGCCGAGCGACCCCTGGCTCCATCCCGCGACATAGCGGGTCGGGTCGGACGGATCGGGAAGCTGCCCGATCTCGACGGGGGCGGCATAGCCGATCGTCGCGAACAGCGTCTGCAACTTCGCGCGATCGTTCGCGGCGTCGATCGTCGCGAAATACGGCTTGAGCGGTGCGGTGCCGGCGCGCTCGATCGCGGGCTGGTCCATGAAGCTGGCGTAGAGTGCGCCGATCTGCGGCGCGGCCGGCCCGACCGCGGCGGGGTTGGCGGTCGCGTCCTCCAGGATCTTGCGCACCTGCAATTCGGCGGCGTCGACCAGCACCACGCTCGGCCCGGCGGACTGGCGATCGGCGGCGATCGGGGTGGTCCGGTCCCAGGTGCCGTTGACATAGGTCCAGAAATCGTCGCCCGGCTTCACATTGGTGTCGCGCGCGGCGAGATCGACGCCGAAGCTGCCGTAGCGCGCCGCCGCCGGCGCCTGCGCCGACGCTGCCGGCACGATCGCCAGCGCGGCTGCGCCCAGCGAAAGGCGCAGGAAAATGTTCAGGTGCATCGCAATCCCTCAAAGGTGGTAGACGGCGATACGACACGGCCGGCGTCCGCGCAATCGGACCGCTCCGCGTCCCGCCGCCCCCTTCCGCGTTACGGCAGCGGATACGGCCCCTTGCCCTTGTCGGCGATGAACTGCGCGGCGCGCTGGTCGATCAGCGGCAGCGGCACCGACCCCAGGCTCAGCATCGCATCGTGGAAGGCGCGGATGTCGAACCGCTCGCCCAGCGCCTTTTGCGCCCGCGCGCGCGCGTCGAGGAACGCCAGCTCGCCCATGTAATAGCTCAGCGCCTGTCCCGGCCATGCGATGTAGCGGTCGACCTCGGTGGTGATCTCATGGTTGGACAGCGCGGTATTGTCGCGCAGGAACGCCTGTGCCTGTTCGCGCGACCAGCCCCTGGCGTGCACGCCGGTATCCACCACCAGCCGCGCCGCGCGCCACATCTGGTACGACAGCATGCCGAACACGTCATAGGGCGTCTCGTACATCCCCATGTCCTCGCCCAGCGCCTCGCAATACAGCGCCCAGCCCTCGCCGTAAGCGGACAGATATTCGTCGCGGCGATAGGCGGGCAGGTCGGTCAGCTCGGCCGCGAACGGCATCTGGAAGGCGTGGCCCGGCGCGCTTTCGTGCAGCGTCAGCCCCGGCAGCGAATAGAGCGCGCGCGACGGCAGGTCGTAGGTGTTGACCAGATACACCCCCGGCCCGCCGCGCCCGCTGGTATAGAAAGGCGCGACATCGGCCGGCACCGGCCGGATCGCGAAACGCTGGCGCGGCAGCCGGCCGAACCAGTCGCCGGACTTGCCGTCGAACGTCTTGGCGATCCATGCCGCGCGGTTCAGCAGGTCCTGCGGCGTCCTGGCGTAGAATTGCGGATCGGTGCGCAGATGCGCGAGGAACGACGGCAGGTCGCCCTGCCATTGCACCTGCCGCATCACCTGCTGCATGCGCGCGCGGATCTTCGCCACCTCGCTCAGCCCGAGCGCGTGGATCTGCTCGGCGGTCATGTCGCGCGTCACGAACTCGCGGATCTTCGCCTGGTAATAAGCGCGCCCGTCCGGCAGGTCGTAGGCGGCCAGCGTCGTGCGCGCGCCCGGGATATATTCGTCGCGCAGGAACGCCAGCAGCGTGGCATGCGCGGGCACCACCGCCGCCGCGATCACGCGCCGCGCCTCGGCGCGCAACGCCGCCTGCCGTGCGGCGGGGATGGTGGCGGGCAGCGTCCGGAACGGCGCGTAGAAGGGCGAGTCCTCCCCGTCCCCCGCCTTCACTACCTGTTCGACGCCCGCGTCGCGGCCCTGCAAGGTGATGCGCGGCAGCGTGAAGCCACGCTTCAGCCCGGCGCGCATGTTGGCGATCTGCTGGTCGTAGTAACGCGGCAGGCTGGCGAGCTGCGACAGATACCGCCGCAGCGCCGGCTCGTCGCGATACGTCTCGCGCGGCATGCCGGCGATGCCCATCCAGAAACTGGTATCGGCGGTCAGCGGCTTCTCATATTCGCGGAAGCGCTGGTCGGCGAGCCGCGCTTCGACCTGCGCGCGATAGACGACGTAATCGGCGCGCGCGCCCGGCGACAGTTTTTGCGGGTCGATCGCGTCCAGCGCGGCGATCGTCTCCGTCCAGCGCTTCAGCCTCGCCGCCTGTGCCGCCGGGCCGACATCGGGCAGCGTCGCCCGCTTGCTGGCCGGCGCGTCCTCCTCCGGTCCGTTCAGCGTCTTGCGCCATGCATATTCCGCCTCCGACACCTGGCGGAACCGCGCATCGGCCGCGCTCGCGCGCGCCGCGTCCGGCGCGGCCAGCAGCAGCGCCATCGCCAGCGTCGATCCGATCATCGTCCATTCTCCTTCATGTGCGCGCGGTGCCGTCGATCCGCGCGCGCGCGGCGCCGCCAGCCGGGGCCGATGGGGAAGGAGCCGCGCCGTCGGTCGTCACGAGGCGCGCGCGGGGCCATCCAGCATCTCGAACTCGCGCCGCAGGTCGAGGATCGTCTGCTCGATATGCGCGTGCATCCGCTGCGTCACGAGCGCGGCATCGCGCGACAGCCAGCTTTCGAGCAGCAGCGCATGTTCGTCGTTGGCGCGCTGGTCGCGGCCCAGCGGCTCCAGATGCTTGCGCACGTAGCGCTCGCCCAGCACGTGCAGCCGCTCCAGCATCGTCGTCGTGATCGGCTGGCGGGACGGGCGCAGCAGCGCGAGGTGGAACGCGCGGTTGAACGCCCCCACGCCCTCGCCATGCGCGTTGGTCACCTCGTCGAGCTGGCTGAGCGTCCGCACCGCGGCGTCGCGCTCCGCCTCGCTGGCGCGCTCGGCGGCCAGCGCGGCGAGCTGCGGCTCCAGCTTCAGGCGCAGCGCATATACCTCCTCGGCCTCGGCGAAGGTCAGCTCGCGCACGAAATAACCGTGGTTCGCGCGCGAACGCACCAGCCCTTCCTGCTCCAGCCGGGTCAGCGCCTCGCGCAGCGGGATCTTGCTGACCCCCAGCTCGGCGGCCAGCGCGTCCTGCCGGATCGCGCGCTGGGGATCGACCTTGCCCGCCAGGATGCGGTCACGCACGAGATCGACGAGTTGATCGGGCAGGTTGCGAACGATGATGCCGGTCATGAAAAGTGCCTCGCCGCGCCGTGATCGGCCCGGGTCGTCCGTTTTGCCGCACCGCCACACACCATGCAACCGCCGCTCATCCGAAACGGCGCAGATCGAACGGCGCCAGGTCGAACGCCGGCCGCTCCCCGCACAGCAGCGCCGCCACCGCCTCGCCCGTCGTCGCCGCCAGCGTCAGCCCCAGATGCTGGTGGCCGAACGCATAGGCCAGCGCCGGCGTCCGCGCCGCGCGCCCGATCGCCGGCAGATAGTCCGGCAGCGTCGGTCGCGCGCCGATCCACTGCGACACCGGCTCGGCGAACCCCAGCCCGAGCGCCGCGACATGCCCGCGCAGCCGCGCCCATTTGCGCGGGTCGGGCGGCGTGGCGGCGTGCGCGAACTCCACGAAGCTCGCCGCGCGCAGCCGGTGGGCGAAGCGCGTGACGATGGTCGCGCGCTCCTCGAACACCACCGGCGGCAGATCGGCGGGCCAGTCGCCCGGATCGGCCTCGATATGATAGCCGCGCTCGGCGATCAGCGGCGCGCGCAGCCCGGCGGGCGTGACCAGCGCGGCGGACTCGGCCCCGGCCGCGACCACCGCCACCGCCGCGTCGAGCGCGCGGCCTCCCTCCAGCACCACGCGCGCGCCCCGGTCGTCCGCCGTCACCCGCGCGGCCCGCCCGTGAACGAAGACCCCGCCCGACGCGTCGAAGCGCGCGTACAACGCCTGTCCCAGCGCCGCCGGATCGGTGATCTGGCCGCTGCCCGAAAAGCGGATCGCGCCCGCCAGCGGGACGCGCGTCACCGCGGCGAGCCGTGCCAGTTCGTCGGGCGTCGCGTCGCGCACGGTGGCGGTGCCGGTGTCCGCCGCCAGCCATTGCGCGCGTCCGTGCGCCGCGCGCGCCGCATCCTCCCACACGATGAAATGGCCATCCTCGCGCAGCAGCGAGGGCGTGCCGGCATCCGCCAGCAACCGCCGCCATGCCGGCATCGCCGTCGCCAGCGCCGCCGACAGCGCCGCCTTGCCGCGCGCGAACCGCCCCGGCGTCCCCGCGCGCAGCAGCCGCAGCGCGAACGGCAGCCACGCGGTGACCGCGCGCGGCGGCAGCGCCACCGCCCCGCCGCGCGCGAACAGCCGCCGCGGCACGCTGCGCACCGTCGCCAGCGACGCGAGCGGTTCGACCTGCTCCACGGCGACATGGCCGGCATTGCCCCATGACGCGCCGCGCCACGGCGCGTCGGGCGCGACGATCGTCACCGCCACCCCGCGCCGCTGCAAGGCGATGGCGACGCACAGCCCGACCACCCCGTTGCCGATGATGATGGCGGTGGCGGGGGCCGTCGTCGGGGCGTTCCCCGGTGCGGTCATGCGCCGGCGCGCGCCAGGCTGCGCGCGCGACCGTAGCCGAGGTAGAACAGCACGCCGACCACGTTCCACCCCGCGAACCGCAGCAACGTATGGCCGGGCAGGCTGACCAGCAGGTAGAGGCACCCGACGATCGCCAGCGTGCCGACCCAATAAGGCGCGGGGCAGCGGAACACGCGCGGCAACCCCGGCGCGCGCCGCCGCAGCACCATCATGCAGGTCGCCACCGCGATGAACGCCAGCAGCGTGCCGGCATTGGCGAGTTCGGCGATCTCGTCCAGCCGGAAGAAGCCGGCGACCGCGGCGACGAACACGCCCGTCACCATCGTCACCAGCGCGGGGGTGCCGGTGCGCGCCGACACGCGGCTCAGCGAACGCGGCAGCAGCCCGTCGCGCGACATCACGAAGAAGATGCGGCTCTGCCCGTACATCATCACCAGGATCACCGAGGGCAGCGCGACCAGCGCCGCCAGCCCGATCGCCCAGGCGGCGGCGGGGTGTCGCAGCGTGCGCAGCACATAGGCGAGCGGTTCGGCCGACTTGCCGAGATCGACATAACTGACCGCCCCGACCGCCGCGACCGCCACCGCCATGTAGATCAGCGTGCACGCCGCCATCGACCCGACGATGCCGATCGTCAGGTCGCGGCCCGGATTGCGCGCCTCCTCCGCCGATGTCGCCACCGCATCGAAGCCATAGAAGGCGAAGAACACGATCGCGGCGGCGGCCATCACGCCGCGCGTCGTCCCGCCCTGCACATGGCTGCCGAAGCCATAGGGCATGAACGGTTCGAAATGGCTTCCCGAGAAGGCGGGCAGCGCGAAGGCGACGAACAGCGCCAGCGCGACCATCTTGATGGCGACCAGCACGATGTTGAAGGTCGCGCTTTCCCTCGTCCCGGCCACCAGCATGCCGGCGATCGCCAGCGACACCAGCACCGCCGGAAGGTTGATGATGCCGCCGCCATGCGGACCGGACAGCAGCAGCGGGGGCAGATGCACGCCCGTCGACTGGATCCATCCGACCAGATACGCCGACCAGCCGACCGCCACCGTCGAGCACGCCAGCGAATATTCCAGGATCAGGCTCCATCCGACGATCCACGCGACGCTCTCGCCGATCACCGAATAGGTGTAGGTATAGGCGCTGCCCGCAGTCGGGATCAGCGTCGCCAGTTCGGCATAGGCGAGCGCGGCGCAGGCGCAGACCGCGCCGGCGATCGCGAACGACAGGATCACCGCCGGTCCGGCGCGATCCGCGCCGACGCCGGTCAGCGTATAGATGCCGGTGCCGACGATCGCGCCGATCCCCAGCGCGATCAGATGCGGCCAGCTCAGCGTCTTGCGCAGCTTGCGGTCCGGTTCATGACGTCCCCCCGCATCGAGCGGCTTGAGCGGCCCCAGAAATCCTCGCGCCACGTGCCTCTCCCCTGCCCTACCCATGACGCCGCCCCGCCCGGCATCCCGCCACGGCGGGGTTCACGGCCCCCGACATCCCGGCGCGCGCGCCTGCGGAATGGCTCACACCACCGTGAACCCGGCCCAGAACGGATCCTCGCGGTCGATCCAGATCGTGTTGAACCCCGTCGCCAGCGCCGATCCCTCGATCGACGGCACGATCGCCGGCTGGTCGCCGATGGCGGTCGCCGCCTCGACGCGGCCGGTGAAGCGGCTGCCGATATAGCTTTCGTGGACGAAGCGGTCGCCGACCTGCAACCGTCCGGTCGCGTGGAGATGCGCCAGCCGGGCCGACGTGCCGGTGCCGCACGGGCTGCGGTCGATCGCGCGTTCGCCGTAGAACACCGCGTTGCGCCCGTCCGCCCCGTCGCCCTTCGGCCGGTCGGCCCACAGCACGTGGCTGACGCCGCGGATCGTCGGCTCCAGCGGGTGGACCGGCTCGTACATGTCGCGCACCAGCGTGCGGATCGTGCGGCTCAACTCGACGATCCGCGCCGCGCCCAGGTCGTCCAGCCCGGTATACGCCCCCTGCGGCTCGATGATCGCATAATAATTGCCGCCATAGGCGACGTCGATCGCCAGCGGCCCGAACCCGGGCACGTCGACCGCCAGACCGCGTGTCGCCAGATAGGCGGGGACGTTGCGGATCCTCACCGATCGCACGCGGCCGCCCTCCGCGACATAGTCGATGTCGATCACCCCCGCCGGCACCTCGACGCGCAGCCGCCCCGGCTCGCGCGGGGTGATGAGCCCGTTCTCCAGCCCGAAGGTCACCATCCCGATCGTGCCGTGCCCGCACATCGGCAGGCAGCCCGACGTTTCGATGAACAGGATCGCCGCATCCGCGTCGCCGCACGGCGGGTACAGGAAGCCGCCCGACATCATGTCGTGTCCGCGCGGCTCGAAGCACAATCCGGTGCGGATCCAGTCAAAGCGGGCCAGGAAGTCCTGCCGGCGCTCCGCCATGCTGGCGCCGCGCAGCAGCGGCGCGCCGCCCGCCACCAGCCGGACCGGATTGCCCGCGGTATGCCCGTCGATGCAGAAGAAGGTGTGGCGCATCAGGCCGCGAGGGCCGCCTTGAGCGTCGGGCGGGTCGCGGCGCATGTCTCGACCATCGCGATCACCTCGGCGCGGCGCGCGCCTTCCAGCGGCAGGCGCGGCAGGCGCACGCGCTCCGACCCGCGCCCCATGATCTGCTCGGCCAGCTTGATCGACTGCACCAGGTCGTGCTCGGCATCCAGATGCAGCAGCGGCATGAACCAGCGATAGATGCGCCGCGCTTCGCCCCAGTCGCCACGATCGACCGCCGCGATCAGCGCCACCGATTCCTGCGGAAAGGCGCTGGTCAGCCCGGAGACCCAGCCCGACGCACCCAGCATCAACCCCTCCAGCGCGACATCGTCCAGCCCGGCCATCACCGTGTAGCGGTCGCCGAAGCGATTGATGACGTCGGTGAAGCGGCGCGGATCGGGTGCGCTCTCCTTGACCGCGACGATGTTCGCGACCGGCTTCAGCAGCTCCAGCGTCGCGAAATCCACCGACACGCGGTAGGCGGGCGGATTGTTGTAGAGCATGATCGGCAGCCCGGTCGCCGCCGCCACGGTGCGAAAATGCGTCGCCAGCTCGTTGGCGGTCGGCACATAGACCATCGCCGGCAGCAGCATCAGCGCGTCCAGCCCGATCGCCTCGGCCTCGCGCGCGAAGGCGGCGGCACGGCGGGTCGTGAACTCGGAGACACCCGCCACCAGCGGTACCCGCCCGCCGACCGCCTCGACCCCGGCGCGCAGCACCGCCGCCTTCTCGTCGGCATCCAGCGAATTGTTCTCGCCACAGGTGCCCAGCAGGATCAGCCCGTCCACGCCGTCCTCGACCAGCGCGACCAGCCCGCGCTGTGTGGCATCGATATCCACCGATCCATCGGCCGCGAATTGCGTCGTCGCGGCCGGATAAACGCCCGTCCACATGCTCGATCCAGACATCACCACACCCTCAGTCTCATATGCGTATTTGTATACGATATAATATTGATGCGCGCAACTGTTTTCCGGTGGCGTGGCCTGTTCGCCGCACCCGGCCGCAGCGCCGCTCAGACGGCGGGGTAGACCCGCGGAACGCCCGACCGACGCCGCCGGTGTGACCGATGGCCCTCGCCTACATCTCGCCGCGGGCGCGGCGGATCGCGTACCATTTCCTCACATTGGCGTTATGCTCGGCCAGCGTGTCCGCGAACACATGGCCGCCGGTGCCGTCGGCGACGAAATACAGCGCCTTCGACGCCGCCGGATTCAGCACCGCGTCGATCGACGCGCGGCCCGGGTTGGCGATCGGCCCGACCGGCAGCCCGGGCGAGGCATAGGTGTTGTAGCCGTTCTTCGCGTGCAGCTCCGACTGACGGATGCGCCGCCCCAGCGGGCGACCCTTCGTGATCGGGTAGATGACGGTCGGGTCGGCCTGGAGCGGCATCCCAAGCCGCAGCCGGTTGCCATAGACCGCCGCCACCGTGCGGCGCTCCGCCGGCTTGGCCGTCTCCTTCTCGACGATCGAGGCCAGGATCACCGCCTGCGCCGGGGTGGTGACCACCGCCGCGGGCGTGCGCTTCTTCCATGCCGCCGCGAGGTAATCGCGCATCGCCGTCTGCATCCGCGCCAGCACCGCCGCGCGCGGCTCGTCGCGCTCGAACGCATAACCGTCGGGCAGCACCGATCCTTCGCCCGGCGTCCGCACGTCGCCGGTCAGTGTCTCCGCCTTCATCAACACGTCGCGCACCAGCACCGACGGCAGCCCCTCGGGCACCACCACCAGCCGTTGCAGCGCCTTGCCGCCCTGCAGGATCGCCAGCACCTGCGCCGCGCTGACGTGCGCGGGGAAGGCATATTCGCCCGCCTTGATCGGCGCGCCGGAGCCGAAGACCCGCGCCTGCCACCGGAAGCGCCGGGCCGAGGCGATCACCCCGGCCTCCTCCAGCGTCCGCGCCGCCGCCGCCAGGCTGGAGCGTTCCGCGATTGCGACGTTGGTCGCGCGCGGCAGCGGCCCGCCGCCCTTCCATCCATAGGCGACCCAGAAGCCGGCCGCGACCAGTAGCAGGCCGGCGATCAGGACGAGGCAGCCGGACCTGCGCATCGCGGTGTCAGACCGCCTTCATCACCAGCGAGGCGTTGGTCCCGCCGAAGCCGAAGCTGTTGTTCAACACCGCGCGCACCTGCCGCTTGCGCGCGACATGCGGCACCAGGTCGACGCCCTCGGCACCTTCCGACGGATTGTCGAGGTTGAGTGTCGGCGGCACGATCTGGTCGCGGATCGCCAGGATGCAGAAGATGCTTTCCACCGCGCCCGCGCCGCCCAGCAGATGGCCGATCGCCGATTTGGTCGAGCTCATCGACAGGCCCCCGACCGCGTCGCCGAACAGCCGCTTGACCGCGCCCAGTTCGATCATGTCCGCCATCGTCGAGGTGCCATGCGCGTTGATATAGTCGATATCCGACAGCGCGAGGCCCGACTTGCGCATCGCCATCTCCATCGACCGATACGCTCCCGATCCCTCGGGTTCGGGCGCGGTGACGTGGAAGGCGTCGCCCGACAGGCCGTAGCCGACGACCTCGCAATAGATCTTCGCCCCGCGCGCCCTGGCGCGCTCATATTCCTCCAGCACGACCACGCCCGCGCCCTCGCCCATCACGAAACCGTCGCGGTCGCGGTCATAGGGCCGGCTCGCCTGTTCCGGGCGATCGTTGAAGCTGGTGTTGAGCGCGCGCGCGGCCGCGAAGCCGGCGATGCCGATCGGGCAGACGGTGCTTTCCGATCCGCCGGCGAGCATCACGTCGGCATCGTCCAGCGCGATCATGCGCGCCGCGTCGCCGATCGAATGCGCGCCCGTCGAACAGGCGGTGACCACCGCATGGTTCGGCCCCATCAGCCCGTATTTGATCGACACCTGGCCCGAAATCAGGTTGATGAGCCGCCCGTGGACGAAATGCGGGCTGACGCGCTTCGGCCCCTTTTCCGCGAGAACGAGCGACTCGCTCTCGATCCCCGGCAGGCCGCCGATCCCCGACCCGATCGAGCAGCCCGCGCGAAAGCGTTCCGCCTCGCTCATCTCGGTCAGCCCGGCATCCTCCAGCGCCTGCCCGGCGGCGTCGATGCCATAGACGATGAACGGATCGACCTGCCGCTGGATCTTGTGATCGACGCGCCTGTCGGGATCGAAGCCATAGGGATGGTCCGCCGGCTTCACCTCGCAGGCGATGGTGCATTTCTGGTCCGACGCGTCGAAGCGCGTGATCGGACCCGCCCCGGATTTACCGGCGATCAGGTTCGCCCAGGCGGTTTCCACATCGGCACCCAGCGGGGTGACGAGGCCAAGTCCGGTGACGACGACGCGACGCATAGGCTTCCCTTCTTGCCGTTTCCCGCGCCTCTCCTATGCACGGACGGCCGTAAAACGAAACGGCTCCCCACCCCTTAGCCAAGGACGGGAAGCCGCTCAAATCATTCGGCTGCTGGCGGTGCGGGGCGCGGACGCCCCGCCGCGGCCTCAGCCCTTGTGCTCGTCGATATAGGTGATCGCGTCCTTCACGGTCGAGATCTTCTCGGCCGCGTCGTCGGGGATCTCGACGCCGAACTCCTCCTCGAAGGCCATCACCAGTTCGACGATGTCGAGGCTGTCCGCGCCCAGATCGTCGATGAAGCTGGCGTCCTCGGTCACCTTGTCGGCCTCGACGCCGAGATGCTCGACGACGATCTTCTTCACGCGGTCGGCGGTCTCGCTCATAACTTTCCCTCTTTCGACTTTGGGGGGGTAGATTTCATATTCCTGAACGCAGGTAGAGCCGGCTTGGCCGCGTGGCAAGTCCGCGTGTGCGTGTCGTTCACCACGCAAACCCCTCACACCATCGCCATCCCGCCGTTGACGTGGATCGTCTGCCCGGTGACATAGCCCGCCTCGCGCGAGGCCAGATAGACGACCGCGGCGGCGATGTCCTCCCCCGTGCCCAGGTCGCCCGCCGGGATGCGCGCGGCCAGTTGCGCCTTCTGCGCATCGGGCAGCGCGTCGGTCATTGCCGAGCGGATGAAGCCGGGCGCGACGCAGTTGACGGTGATGTTGCGGCTCGCCAGCTCCTGCGCCAGCGCCTTGGACATGCCGACCAGCCCGGCCTTGGACGCGGCGTAATTGGCCTGTCCCGGATTGCCGGTCTGTCCCACGACCGAGGTGATGGAGATGACCCGGCCGAAGCGCTGCTTCATCATCGGCTTGGCCGCGGCGCGGATCAGCCGGAAGGCGGCCTCCAGGTTGACGCGGATCACCTGATCCCATTCGTCGTCCTTCATCCGCATCGCCAGATTGTCGCGCGTGACCCCGGCGTTGTTGACCAGCACGTCGATCCGGCCGCCCAGCGCCTGGACGGCCTGCGGCACCAGCGCGTCGACCGCGGCGGCATCCGACAGGTCGCACGGCACCGCGACATGCCCCCCGCCACCCAGTTCGCCCAGAAACGCCTCCAGCTTGGCGA
Source organism: Sphingomonas taxi (assembly GCA_003243195.1). Classification (GTDB taxonomy): domain Bacteria; phylum Pseudomonadota; class Alphaproteobacteria; order Sphingomonadales; family Sphingomonadaceae; genus Sphingomonas; species Sphingomonas taxi_B. Next base: position 45,513 of record QFQI01000013.1, read on the forward strand.
CGTTCGATCCCGACACCGCCAGCCGCGCCCCCTGCGCCGCCAGCCCCTTCGCGATCGCCGAGCCGATCCCGCCCGAAGCGCCGGTCACCAGCGCGGTCATGCCTGAAAGGTCGAACATCGCTTACTCCGTTGGTTGGTTGATGCGCGGGCGCGCAGGTGTGGAGGAGCGGCGCGTGCCGACGACCTGTCGCTCCCCTTCTCCACCGTCCCGCCTCCGAAAATTGACGAGCAGCCCGACCGCCTGCCCGATAAGCCCCGGACTTGTCGATATGCCGTGTTGTTCTCCGCGTCCCCGCGCGTGCATCAAAGCGTCTTCAGCACCGCCTCGATATCGTCCATCGACACGACGCTCACCGCCTCCACGTCGGGCGCGATGCGCTTCACCATCGGCGCGAGCACCTTGCCGCCGAACTCCACGAACCCGGTCACGCCCGCGTCCACCATCGCCAGCACCGATTCGCGCCACCGCACGCGCCCGGTCACCTGCTCCACCAGCAGCCGGCGGATCGCGTCGGGATCGGCGACCGCCGTCGCATCGACGTTCGCATAGACCGGCACCAGCGGCGCGCGCAGCTCGGCCTCCGCCAGTGCGCCTTCCATCACCCGCGCGGCATCCTCCATCAGCGCGCAGTGGAACGGGGCCGATACCGGCAGCAGCACCGCGCGCTTCGCCCCCATTTCCTTCGCCAGCGCCACCGCGCGTTCCACGGCGGCCCGGTGGCCGGAGATCACCACCTGCGACGGATCATTGTCGTTGGCGACCGTGCACACCGGGGTCTCGCCCCCCTCCGCCACGATCGACTCGATCGCCGCACCTGCGATCGCCTGCGCCTTGTCGACATCCGCACCCAGCAGCGCCGCCATCGCCCCCTCGCCGACCGGCACCGCCGCCTGCATCGCGCGCCCGCGCGTCTTCAGCAGCCGTGCGGTGGTGTCCAGCGACAGCGCCTCCGCCGCGCACAACGCGCTATATTCACCCAGCGAGTGGCCGGCGACGAAGTCGGCCTTCTCCGCCAGCCGCACGCCGCCCTCCTGCACCAGCACGCGCAGCGTGGCGATCGCGTTCGCCATGATCGCGGGCTGCGCATTCTCGGTCAGCGTCAGCTCGTCCGCCGGCCCCTCGGCCATCAGCCGGCGCAGGTTCTGCCCCAGCGCCTCGTCGACCTCGCCGAACACCTCGCGCGCCACAGCCGACGCATCGGCAAGCGCCGCGCCCATGCCGACCGCCTGGCTGCCCTGACCCGGAAAGATGAACGCGCGCATGATGCCCTCCTGTGAAGGACCGCGCTGCTAGGGCGAGTGGTGCGTGGCGGTCAACCGCGCTGGCATTTTCGACCGCGCCGGTGTATGTTCCCGATATGTTCGACACGCACCTTCCTCCCGCCCTTCCCCGCGATCGCGGCGGCCGGTCGATTCCGACGCCGACGTAGTGTGATCTTTGTCAACTTCCGCGGCGCCCGGGCGCGCTTGCTTTCGAGTCGGTTCTGCGCCATAGCGGCCCCGCTTCGGGCGGAAGGGCATATACCCTTTCCGCCCTTTGCCGTTGGAACGACAGCCGGAGGGGCGTTGCGCATGGGGCGTACGTCAGCGATCGGCCAACATGAAGGTACAAGCATGGCTCTGTACGAGCATGTGTTCCTTGCGCGCCAGGATCTGGCACAGGCGCAGGTGGACACGTTGGCGGAAACCGCCACCAAGATCGTCACCGATCACGGCGGCAAGGTCGTCAAGACCGAGACCTGGGGCCTGCGCAGCCTCGCCTATCGCATCGCGAAGAACCGCAAGGCGCATTACGTGATGCTCGAGATCGACGCGCCGGGCGACACCGTCGCCGAGCTGGAGCGTCAGACCAGCATCAACGAGGACGTGATCCGCTACATGACCGTCCGCGTCGACGGCCACGAAGCCGGCCCGACCGTGATGATGCGCAAGCAGGAGCGCGACCGCGAGCGTCGCAGCGACCGCGAGGGCGGCCGTGAAGGTGGCCGGGGCGAACGTGGCGATCGTGGTCCCCGCCGTGACCGTGAAGAGGAGGCCGCATAATGGCGCGTCCGTTTTTCCGCCGCCGCAAGTCGTGCCCGTTCAGCGCCAAGGATGCGCCCCGGATCGACTATAAGGACGTGCGGCTGCTGCAGGGCTTCGTGTCCGAGCGTGGCAAGATCGTTCCGTCGCGCATCACCTCGGTGAGCGCCAAGAAGCAGCGCGAGCTGGCGCAGGCGATCAAGCGCGCGCGTCACCTGGGCCTGCTGCCCTACGTCGTGAAGTAAGGAGAAGGGCAGATGGATATCATTCTGCTTGAGCGCGTCGAGAAGCTCGGCGGCATCGGCGACGTGGTGAAGGTCAAGGACGGCTTCGCCCGCAACTACCTGCTGCCGCGCAAGAAGGCGCTGCGCGCCAACGAAGCGAACCGCAAGGTGTTCGAGGCGAACCGCGCCCGCATCGAATCCGAGAACGCCTCGCGCCGCAGCGATGCCGAGAAGGAAGCCGGCTCGTTCAAGGACGCGAAGGTCACGCTGATCCGTCAGTCGTCCAACACCGGCCAGCTCTACGGCTCGGTCGCGGTGCGCGACCTGATCGAGGCGCTGCAGGCCGATGGTCACAAGGTGACCAAGAGCCAGGTGGTGCTGGATCGTCCGATCAAGTCGATCGGCCTGTACGACGTCAAGGTGCTGCTGCACCCGGAGGTCGCGGTGAACGTGAAGGTCAACGTCGCCCGCTCGCCGGAAGAGGCCGAGATGCAGCTCCAGGGCGTCGACGTGATGGCGCAGGTCTTCGAGGAAGGGCGCGATCAGGGCGGCTTCACCGAGGATTACGACCCGAACGCCGAACCCGGCGCGACGGCCGAGGTGCAGGAGGACGAGGCGCAGGGCTGACCGCCCCCGCCGCGTTCCGACGCCCGATGAAAGAAAGGCCCGCCCGGTACGAACCGGGCGGGCCTTTCCGTTTGGACGCCGCCTGAGAGGGGGGAAAGCGGCGTCCGGGGGGACCGTCGGCTCAGGGCACCACGATCGTCGCGCCGACGACGGCGGCGAACGGCACCAGGGCCAGGAACAGGGGCATGAAGTGCTTCATGGTGGCGACCTTCGGGGCTTATGCTATGATCGAGGCTCCCAATGCGCACGCCCCGGCAAAGGTTTCGCGGCGATGAACAAAATCGCGGGCGACCGCCGCCACCGCCGCTGCGACGAACCGCCTGCCGATGGCGGAACACCGCGCCGGGCGGGCGGTTGTCCGGCTGTGATACCTGCCCGGTTCGGCAGGCGATTGGTGACAGCGTTAGGAACAATGGTGACCGTGAGGGAGAAGGATCGGCAGGAACGTCTGGCCATTATCGGCAGGACGCTGTGCACCGGCGTGAAGGTGCCGACCGACACATATATCGCCGGTGACATCCCGTTGCTGCTCACCCGGCTGAGCCAGATCCCCGCCCTGCCTGGCGACGACCGCCGCCGCTGACCGCGAGCCAGTAAGGGCGCCGTTCGATCGGGTGCCTTCCCTACGGCGCCGCAAAGCGCGACGGCACGTACCGATCGGCATCCACGCCCTCGGGCATCGCCGCGCCGGTCAGCAATGCGGCGCCGATCAGCGCGGCGGCGGGGGCGGTCTGGATACCGAAGCCGCCCTGCCCCGCGAACCAGAAGAAGCCATTGTCGGCCATCCCATAGACCGGCTGGCGGTCCGGCGCGAACGACCGCAGCCCGGCCCAGCGCCGCTCGACCCGCACGATCCGCCAGTCGACCGCGTGCTGAAGCCGGTCGATCGCTATGGCGACATCCAGTTCCTCGGCGGCGACGTCGTGGGGCTGCACCGGATGCTCGTCATGCGGGCTGAGCCATAGCCGCCCGCCCGCCTCCGGCTTGAAGTAGAAGCCGCCCGATATGTCGATCACGAACGGCAGCGACGCCGGTGCCGCCGGCTCGGTGAGCAACTGCACCATCGTGCGGCGATAGGGGCGGATGCCGAGCGGGGCGGCGCCGGCGCAGGCCGCCACCTCGTCCGCCCAGGCGCCGGCGGCGTTGACGAGCACCGACGCGCCGAACACGCGCCCGTCGGCGGTCACCAGACGCCATCCCGCCGCGCCGCGCTCGGCGGTGGCCAGCCGCGCGCCGGCGACCAGCACCGCCCCTGCACGCCGCGCCTGCGCCAGATAGTCGCCATGGAGGCGGGCGACGTCGATATAGGCGCAGGTCGGCTCGCTCACCCCCAGCGTCCATTCGCGCCGCAGTCCGGGCACCAGCGGCTGCGGATCGACGGTCGACAGTGCCACCGGCGTGTCCGCGAACTCCGCCAGCAGCGCGTCCACCGCCGCCGCGTCCTCGCCCCGCCCGATGTGCAGCGCGCCAAGCGGATCGAGGTAGCCGCCATCGCGCAGCATCGCGCCGGACGCGGTGGTCAGCGGCTGGATGCCCGGCCCCCCATAGGTTTCCGACCAGAACGCCGCCGAACGCCCGGTGGCGTGGTAGCCGGGCTGGTCCTCCGCCTCCAGCAGCAGCACGCGCGCGCGGTCGCCGATCGCCGCGGCGAGGCTGGCACCGGCAATCCCTGCGCCGATGATCGCGATGTCGTGGGTCATGCCGCGTGCCGCGCCAGGAAGTCGTCGATCGCCGCCAGCGCCGCGTCGCGCACCGGATCGGCCTCGCGCAGCAATTCATGCGCCGCGCCGTCGCCGAAGCGGCGCAGCGTCGCGTGCTTCAGCCGCGCGGCGACGCCCGCCGCCGCTGCGGGATCGACCAGCCGGTCGCCGTCCGCCACCAGCATCAGCACCGGCGTGTCCAGCGTCGCGAGCCGCGGGTCGGCGCGCAGCCGGGCGGTCGCGGCGAACGCCTCGTCCAGCCACGCCCAGCTCGGCGGCCCCAGCCGCAGGCTCGGCTGCGTATCGTGCCACCACGCCTCGTCGGCGTAGCGCGTCGCATCGGCGGTCAGCAGCCGCTGCCGGTTGGCTGCGCCCGGCCGCTCATGCCCCTTCCACGCCGCCCGCGTCGGATCGCCCAGCCGCCGCATCGCGCGCGCCACACGCCCGCCGATCCACGCACCGACCGGCGAGCGCAACCCCAGCATCGGCGCGACCAGCACCGCGGCGTCGGCGCGGATCGCGCCGTCCAGCAGCGCGCGCAGCACCAGATAGCCGCCCATCGAATGTCCGATGACGACGTGCGGGCCGGGGTTCTGCGCGGTCCAGTCGCGCCAGACATGCGCGAGATCGTCGACCCATGCCGAAAAATCGTCGCAATGGCCGACGTTCGCGTCGGCGCACAGCCGCCCCGAGCCGCCCTGCCCACGCCAGTCGAAGGCCGACACCGCCCAGCCGCGATCGTGCCAGTCGGCGAACGCCTCCAGATACTTCTCGAACATGTCGCCGCGACCGCTCTGGAACAGGATCGCACCGCGTCCGCGGCCGGGGCGATCGAAGCGGCGCAGCGGCCAGCCGTCGGCCGCCGCACTGGTGGTGACACGCGCATCGGCGGGAAGGGCGCGCCGGATGGCGGCGGGATCGGTGAACGGCATCGCGGCCATGGTTACGGTTTCTCAAACCATTCCGTCTAGCGCCATGCACCATGAGCTGGGGAATTCTCGCATGGCTGTTGCCCGCCGTCATGGGCGCGTTGCTGGTTTCGGCCGGCATCGAGGACGTGCGCACGCGCGAGATCGCCAACTGGAAGAACGCCGCGATCGCGCTGCTCGCGCCGCTGTGGTGGGTCTCGATCGGTCTTGATCCCTGGCCGGCGATGATCGGGCAGGTGCTAATCGCCGCCGTCGTCTTCGGGCTGTTCGTGTGCGCCTTCGCGCTCGGGCAGATGGGCGGCGGCGACGTCAAGATGATCGGCGCGCTGGCGCTCTGGCTTACGCCGCTGCGGCTGCTCGACATGCTGCTGGCGATGGCGGTGATCGGTGGCGCGCTGACGCTGGCGATGCTGATCGAGCGGCGCGTGCGGCGCAGCGGCGCCGCGATCGAGGTGCCGTACGGCGTCGCGATCGCGCTGGCGGGGCTGCTCGCGCTTCGCGAACCGCTCCTTAACCAATTTACCCAATAACCATCACCGCACCCGGCGCAGCGGCGCCGGCCCAGGACAAGGTCACCCATGGACAGTCGCAAGCTTATCATGCTGGTCGGGGCGCTGCTGGTGGCGGCGGTCACCGCCTTCGCCGCGCGCTCGATGATCGCCGGTTCCCCCGCGCCCGAAGCGGTGGCGGCGCCGTCCGCGCCCAAGCTCGACGGGTCGGAGGTGCTGGTCGCCACGCGCGCGCTGCCGGTCGGCACGATCCTGGACGCCACCGCGCTGAAATTCCAGCCCTGGCCCAAGGAACTGGTCGAGAACGCATATTACCAGCGCCAGAACACCGACATGGCCAAGCTGATCGGCACGGTCGTGCGCCTGCCGGTCACCGCCGGCCAGCCGCTGACCCAGGGGCAGTTGGTGAAGCCCGGCGACCGCGGCTTCCTGGCCGCCGCGCTGGGCGCGGGGATGCGCGCGGTCACGGTGCCGGTGTCGGCGCAGACCAGCGTCGCGGGCTTTGTGTTTCCGGGCGACCATGTCGACCTGATCCTGACGCAATCGGTAGACGGCGGCGGCGACGGCCCGCCGCTGAAGGCCAGCGAGACCGTGATCCGCAACCTGCGCGTGCTCGCCACCGACCAGCGCACCAGCGACCAGAAGGACGAGCAGGGCAACACCGTCGTCCAGACCTTCTCCACGATCACCGTCGAGGCGACGCCCAAGATCGCCGAGCAGATCGCGGTGGCGCAGACGATCGGCACGCTGTCGCTGTCGCTGCGCTCGATCGCGGACAATGCCTCGGAACTGGATCAGGCGATCGCCTCGGGTGCGGTCAGCGTCGGCGACGGCAAGGATCCCAGGGCCGAGCAGGCGATGTTCGACAAGCTGGCCAATACGCCGCAGGCCGGCAACACCACCTATGCGGTCGGCGCGGACGTCTCGCGCTTCCAGCGTCGCACCGTCCCCGCGAAGACGGCCCCGCCCGCCTATGCCGGTCCCCCGGTCGCCGGCGCGCCGGTCGACCCCGCCGCCGGTGCGCGCGGTCCGCTGGTCCGCATCGCGCGCGGCAATGCCGTCACCGAAGTCTCCGTTGCAGGAAAGAACTGAGATGCGTCTGAACACCCCCGCCCGGTGCGGCGTGACGCTGGTCGCGATGCTCGCCACCGCGCTGCCGCCGGTCGCCGCCGGCGCCGCGCCGGCCCGCCCCAATGGCGCCGCCGTGGCCGCCAAGCGCCCGGCACGCATCGGCCTGCCGCCGGTCGGCGTCACCAAGCCGTCGGTGGAGAAGTGGCTGTCGATCGGTGAGGGCGAGCTCATCACGCTGCCCGCCGCGGTCAGCGAGGTCTGGACGTCGAACGCCACCGCCGCCGACGTCTATGTCGCCAATCCGCGCCAGATTCATCTGTTCGGCAAGGCGGACGGCGAATCGACGATCTTCGCCACGGATCGCTCCGGCGCGGTGATCTATGCCGCCACGGTGCGCGTGGCGCAGAACGCCAACGGGCTGGACCGGATGATGAAGGCGGCGATGCCCGGCGCGGACATCCACGTCACGCTGGTGGGGCAGATCGCGGTCATCAACGGCCATGTCGACTCGCCCGCCGATTCCGAACAGGCGCAGCGGCTGGTGACCGGCCTGCTGAACCCCGGCATCGATCCGACCGCCGATGGTGCGGCGCTGAAGATCGGCGTCATCAACCGCCTGCGCGCCGCCACGCCGTTGCAGGTGAACCTGCAGGTGAAGTTCGCGGAGGTCAGCCGCTCGTTCCTGAAGAACGTCGCGAACAATATCACCACGCGAACGGTCAGCGGCAAGAATCCGCTGTTCGGCTTCGGCACGGGGCGACAGGGCACGATCACCACCGTGCCCGGCACGCCCGGCAGCCCGGTCGTGGACGCCAACGGCCTTACCGCCGGCGGCACGCTTTACACCCTCCCGTCGGTCGCCAGCCCGGGCGGCACGTTCAGCCTGTTCGGCCGGCTGCTCGGCGCGGACTTCATCAACGCGCTCGACCTGGGCGAAAGCCTGGGCCAGGTGACGACGCTGGCGAACCCGAACCTCACCGCCTTGTCGGGCGAGACGGGCACCTTCCTGGCCGGCGGCGAGATCCCGATCCCGATCGCGCAGGCGCTGGGCACCAATTCGATCGAATACAAGCAGTTCGGCGTGAGCCTGGCCTATACGCCCACCGTGCTGTCGGACGGGCGCATCTCGCTGCGCGTCAAGCCGGAGGTATCGCAGCTCGATTATTCCAACGCGGTGGCGGTCGGCAGCGCGCGCGTCCCCGCGCTCACCACGCGCCGCGCCGAGACGACGGTCGAGCTGGGTTCGGGGCAGAGCTTCATGATCGCCGGGCTGATGCAGAACACGCACAACAACAATTACAGCAAGACGCCGGGCGTCGGCGACCTGCCGATCCTGGGGGCGCTGTTCCGTTCCAACGGGTTCCAGCGCAACGAAACCGAACTGGTGATCGTCATCACCCCGTATCTGGTGCGCCCGGTCAACGACGGCGACATCAGGCTGCCGACCGACGGCTACAAGGCGCCAACCGACCTCGAGCGCGTCTTCATGGGCAAGCTGGAGAGCGGCGACCGCACCACGCAACGCCCGAAGCCGCAGATGCAGGCGCCGGCGCCGGCGACCACGCCCAACGACCGCAAGGGTGCGCCGCCCGCGCCCGGCTTCTCGATCAATTGAGGGTGCCCCAGATGACCATGCGTCCGCTCCTCCTCGCCACGCTCGCGTTGTGCGCGCCGCTGGCCGCCTGCGCCGGCGACAATCGCGGCATCGAAACCGCGCATCAGCCCGTGGTGTCACGCAATGATTACGCACTCGACCTGCTCGCCGGCCCCGACGGGCTGGCAGGCGGCGAGGCGCAGCGGCTGCGCGGCTGGCTGGACACGCTTGCGCTCGGCTATGGCGACACGGTTGCGGTCGACGATCCGGCGGGTCTGGTCGGCGCACGCGCCGATGTCACGGCGGTGGTCGGCAGCTACGGGCTGTCCATCGCCGACGCCGCGCCGACCGATGCCGCCGCGCTTCAGCCCGGCACCGTCCGGGTGCTGGTCCGCCGCACCACCGCCGCCGTGCCGAGTTGCGCGGTGCCCCGCGCGCGTACGGCGCTCGTCAATTTCGACGCGCACATGAGCAGCGATTTCGGCTGCGCGGTGAACGGCAATCTCGCCGCGATGGTCGCCGATCCGGCCGATCTGGTCCGCGGCAAGGCGGACGACGGCAGCGGGACGGCCGCCACCGGCAGCAAGGCGATCGGCGCGTGGCGCAAGGCGGCCCCCACGGGCGGCGGCGGCACGGCGGTGAAGGCCGAATCGACGGGAGGTCGATAAGATGAACGCTCCTTGGAAACCCGGCGCGGTGACGCGCACGCCGTTCATCGGCTTCGCGTGCGACGATGCGTCGGCGGAAACGCTGCGCGCGATCTCGTCCGATCTCGGCTGGCCGCTGGAGAACGTCTACAAGGGCGGGCTTCGCCATGCGGTGCAGACGCTGGCGGTGTCGTCCAGCCCGCACATCCTGTTCATCGACCTGAGCGAATCGAGCGATCCGCTCGGCGACATCAACGGGCTGGCCGAGGTGTGCGAACCGGGCACGATCGTGATCGCCGCCGGACAGGTCAACGACGTGCGCCTGTACCGCGACCTGCTGGCCAGCGGCATCCAGGATTATCTGCTCAAGCCGCTGGGCGCGGACGCGGTGCGTGACGCGCTGGCGCAGGCGCAGGCGATGCTGAACACGCCGCGCGTCGCGGAGCCGGCGCTGGACCGCCCGCACGCCGCGCTGGCGGTGATCGGCTGCCGCGGCGGCACCGGCGCGTCGACGATCGCCGCGTCGCTGGCGTGGCTGATCAGCGACAAGGGCCGGCGCTCCACCGCGCTGCTCGACCTCGACGTGCATTTCGGTACCGGCGCGCTGGCGCTGGACCTGGAACCAGGCCGCGGCCTGACCGACGCGATCGAGAACCCCAGCCGCATCGACGGGCTGTTCATCGAACGCGCGATGGTGCGCGCGTCGAACACGCTGTCCGTCCTGTCCGCCGAGGCGCCGATCAGCCACCCGATCGTCACCGACGGCGCGGCCTATCACCAGTTGCAGGACGAACTGCGCGCCGCCTTCGAGGTGAGCGTGATGGACCTGCCGCGCGCCATGCTGGTGCAGCATCCGCACCTGATGGCGGAGGTGAACGCCGCCGTGCTGGTTACCGACCTGACGCTGGCGGCGGCGCGCGACACGATCCGGCTGCTGTCGTGGCTGCGCACCAACGCGCCGCAGGTGCAGGTCAGCGTGCTCGCCAACCGCGTCCAGCCGGGGCCGCAGCAGGAAGTGTCGCGCAAGGATTTCGAGGGGTCGATCGAGCGCAAGGTGGATGTCGTCATCCCCTACGACCAGAAGCTCGCCACCCAGGCCGCCAAGCTCGGCAAGCCGCTGGCCGAGGTCGGCAAGGGGTCCAAGACGGTCGCGCCGCTGATCGAACTGGCCGACCGGCTGCTCGCCGCGGTGGGCGAGGACGGCGTGCCGCTGGATGCCGGCACGGCGCGCGGCGGCTCGCTGCTGGCGCGCTTCACCGAGCTGCTGGCCAAGAAGCCGGCGCCGTCGAAGTGATCCCGTCCTTCCGCCACCCGGAGCCGCCATGTCGCCGGTGATCCTGCTGCTGCTGGCCGCGTCGATGACGCTCGGGCTGGTCGCGTTCGCCTTTGCCGGACCCTCCACGCAGAAGGCGACCACGCGCCGCCTCGCGGCGGTGCGCGAGCGTCATACCGCCTCGGCGACCGGCACGATCGAGGCGCAGATGCGCCGCATCACCGGGCGCAGCGCGACCAAGGCCGATCTGGCCGTCATGCGGCTGCTGCCCAACGAGGCGGAGCTGAAGAAGCGGCTGGCGATGACCGGCAAGCCGTGGACGGTCGGCCAGTACGGCATCGCGGCGGTCGCGATCGCGGTGGTCATGTTCCTGCTGCTGCTGATCCAGGGCGTGCCGCTGCTGATCGCGCTGGTCGCCGGCCTGATGATCGGCGCGGCTGTGCCGCATATCGTGGTCGGTGCCACCATCAAGCGCCGCGTCGCGGCCTTCACCGCCAAGTTCCCGGACGCGATCGAGTTGCTGGTGCGCGGGCTGCGCTCGGGCCTGCCGATCTCCGAGACGATGCAGGTCGTCGGCGCCGAGGTGCCCGGTCCGGTCGGCGAGGAGTTCCGCTCGGTCGCCGACAAGATGCGCATCGGCCGCTCGATGGACGTCGCGCTTCAGGAGACCGCCGACCGGCTGATGACCCCCGAATTCCAGTTCTTCGTCATCACGATCGCGATCCAGCGCGAGACCGGCGGCAATCTGGCCGAAACGCTCCAGAACCTCGCCACCGTGCTGCGTCAGCGCGGGCAGATGAAGCTGAAGATCAAGGCGATGTCGTCCGAATCCAAGGCGTCGGCGTACATCATCGGCTCGCTGCCGTTCATCGTGTTCGCGCTGATCTACATGGTCAATCCGCCGTACATGCTGGAATTCTTCACCGATCCGCGGCTGATGATCGCGGCGATCGGCGGGCTGGTGTGGATGAGCATGGGCGCGTTCATCATGGCCAAGATGGTGAGCTTCGAGATCTGACATGACCAGCACCCCCACCCTGTTCGGCGTCGACCTGTTCTTCGCGGCGATGCTGTTGCCGGCGCTGGCGGCGGCGGTTATCGTCGCGCTGTACGCCACGCGCGGCCTGCGCGACCCGATGACGCGGCGCGTGCGTGCGCTGAACGACCGGCGCGAGCAACTGAAGGCCGGCATCACCGCCTCCACCGCCAAGCGCCGCACGAAGCTGGTGCAGAAGAACGACACCGCCGACAAGCTGCGCAGCATCCTGTCGTCACTGCGCGTGTTGCAGGACGAACAGCTGAAGGTGGCGCAGCGCAAGCTGTTGCAGGCCGGTATCCGCAACAAGGAATGGGCGGTTGCGGTCATCTTCGGACGGCTGGTGCTGCCGATCGCGTTCGGCGGCCTGATGGTGATCTGGGTCTATCTGCTCGACGCCTTTCCGGAATGGGGGGCGTTCAAGCGGTACGCGCTGGTCGCGGGCACGCTGATCCTGGCGTACAAGGCGCCCGACCTTTACCTGAAAAACAGGATCAACAAGCGCAGCGACGCGATCCGCAAGGGATTGCCCGACGGGCTGGACCTGCTGGTGATCTGCGCGGAGGCGGGGCTGACCGTCGATGCCGCCTTTCACCGTGTGTCGCGCGAACTGGGCAAGGCCTATCCCGAGCTGGGCGAGGAATGCGCGCTCACCGCGATCGAGCTGGGCTTCCTCACCGACCGGCGCCACGCGTTCGAGAACCTTGCCACGCGCGTCGACCTGGACGCGGTGCGCGGGGTGGTGACCACGATGATCCAGACCGAGAAATACGGCACCCCGCTCGCCAGCGCGTTGCGCGTGCTGTCCGCCGAATTCCGCAACGAACGGATGATGCGCGCCGAGGAGAAGGCCGCGCGGCTGCCGGCGATCATGACCGTGCCGCTGATCCTGTTCATCCTGCCGACGCTGTTCGTGGTCATTCTCGGCCCGGCCGCCTGTTCGCTGAACGACTCGTTCATCAACGCCAAGACCTGAGGTCGCGGCACCACCCCGGAACAGCCGCAGTCGATCGTCGTTGAGCCTCCGTCACGACGGAGGTTCGCCATGCTGTTCACCACGCCCACGCAATATATCGCGCTCGCCGTCGCGCTGGTCGCGGGGTGGCTGTTCGGGCTGGCGAGCCATCCGGGCGGACGCAAGTGGAAGGCGCGCTATGTCGCCGAGCGTGACGCGCACGCCGTCACCACGAAGCGCGTGAGCGAGTTGGAGCGCGAGAACGATCGGCTCGGTCGCGCGGCGCCGGTGGTCGAGGAGCGCGTGGTGCGCGGCGAACGCCCGCTGGACGGCGGCCGGGTGGTGCATGACGACCGCGTGGTCACCGACGATCGCGTCACTGCCCGCTCGGCGGCCGCTCCGGCGCATCCCCGCGACCGCGGGCTGATCTGACCGCGGCGTCGCAGCGCTAGGCTGGCGATGACGACATACGCCGGCGGCGCCGGCGCAGCGTGCCGCCGACGACGCCGAACCCGGTCAACAGCATCGCCCATGTCGCGGGTTCCGGCACCGCGCGCATCGTGAAGCTATACTGGCTGGACAGGCCGGCGGCGGCGACGCCGCCTGCACCAACCGCCGGCGCCGACGCATCCTGCAGGCGCAGTTCGTAGCTGCCCGGCCCCAGCAGCACCGACGTCGCGCCATTGGCTCCGTTCCCCAGCCCGTCGAGGCGCAGCAGATCGTCACCGCTGCTGCGATCGCGCAGCCACGCGACCTGTGACGCCATGGACCCATAGGCCGAGACGCCCCAGTTCAGTTCGAATGCGGTCGGCGTATCGGTGGAGAAGAAGTAGAGATATTGCGCGGCGCTGCCGAGGCTGGCGGTGCCGGTGTCGCCATCCAGCGTCAGCGTCCGGCGAAAGGTGATGCGTCCGCGCTCGGTGCCGGTCAGGCTGGCGATCACCGACGACACCCCGCGCACCGCCACGTCGCCGCCGCCGGACGCGACGCCCTGCCCCGCCGCGTACGCGCTGGCGGTGATCGTGCCGGCGCGCACCCCGGCGTCGCCGCCCGCCGCGTCGACGGGGGTGCCGGCGACCTGGCCCTGCAGGCGCGTGTCGGCGACCTGCGTGCCGATGAACACCGCCGCGCCGGCGGGTGCGGCGACGACCAGCGCCGCACCCGCCACCATCGCACGCACGATCATCCGCGCGCCTTCAACGCCGCCTGTGCCGCCGCCAGACGCGCGATCGGCACGCGGTATGGCGAGGCGGAGACGTAATCGAGCCCGACCTGCTCGCAGAAGGCGATCGACGCCGGATCGCCGCCATGCTCGCCGCAGATGCCCAGCTTGATGTCGGGCCGCGTCGCGCGCCCGCGCTCGGCCGCGATCTCCACCAGTTCGCCGACACCCTCCACATCCAGGCTGACGAACGGATCGCGCGCGTAGATGCCCTGTTCAACATAGGCGCCCAGGAAGCGGCTGGCATCGTCGCGGCTGACGCCCAGCGTGGTCTGCGTCAGGTCGTTGGTGCCGAACGAGAAGAACGCCCCTGCCTCGGCGATCTCGCCGGCGCGCAGCGCGGCGCGCGGCAGTTCGATCATCGTGCCGACCAGATAGTCGAGCGTCCGCCCGCGCTCCGCGAACACGTCGCGCGCGGCGGCATCGACCACGGTCTTCATCAACTCCAGCTCACGCTTCGTGCCGACCAGCGGGATCATCACCTCCGGGATCGGGGCTTCCCCCGACTTCTCCGCGACGTCGATGGCCGCCTCGAAGATCGCGCGCGCCTGCATCTCGTAGATTTCGGGATAGGTCACCCCCAGCCGGCAACCGCGATGGCCCAGCATCGGGTTGAACTCGTGCAGCTCGGCGGCGCGGCGCTTGAGCTGGTCGACCGCGATGCCCGCCGCCTGCGCGACCTCCGCGAACTCATTCTCCTCGTGCGGCAGGAATTCGTGCAGCGGCGGATCGAGCAGCCGGACGGTCACCGGCAGCCCGGCCATCACCTCGAAGATCGCGGTGAAGTCGGCGCGCTGTTCGGGCAGCAACCGTTCGAGCGCGGCGCGGCGGCCCTGCTCGTCCTCGGCGAGGATCATCTGGCGCACCGCGGTGATGCGCGCGGCGTCGAAGAACATGTGCTCGGTACGGCACAGCCCGACGCCCTCCGCGCCGAAATCGCGCGCGGCGCGGCAGTCGGCGGGTGTTTCGGCATTGGCGCGCACCTTCAGGCGGCGCACCTCGTCGGCCCATTCCATCAGCGTGCCGAAGTCGCCGGCCAATTCGGGCTGGATCGTCGCGACCTCGCCCAGCATCACCTCGCCGGTCGCGCCGTCGATCGTCAGCGTATCGCCCTCGCGCACCTCGCGGTCGCCGACGCGCAGCACCTTGTCCTTCGCGGAGATTGACAGCGACCCCGCTCCGGACACGCACGGCCGCCCCATGCCGCGCGCCACGACCGCGGCATGGCTGGTCATCCCGCCGCGCGCGGTCAGGATGCCCTTCGCCGCGTGCATCCCGTGGATGTCCTCCGGCGATGTCTCGGTGCGCACCAGGATCACCGCCTTGCCGTCCGCCGCCATTCGCTCGGCGGTGTCGGCGTCGAACACCACCAGCCCGGACGCCGCGCCCGGCGAGGCGGGTAGCCCCTTGGTCAGCACGTCGCGCGTCGCCTGCGGATCGAGCGTGGGGTGGAGCAACTGGTCCAGCGCCTGCGGCTCGACGCGCGCGACCGCTTCCTCGCGGGTGATGAGCCCCTCGCCGGCCATCTCCACCGCGATCTTCAGCGCGGCCTTCGCGGTGCGCTTGCCCGAGCGGGTCTGGAGCATCCACAATTTGCCGCGCTCGACCGTGAACTCGATATCCTGCATGTCGCGATAATGGGTTTCGAGCTTGTCGAAGACCGCCGCCAGCTCGGCATAGACCTCGGGCAGCGCTTCTTCCATCGACGCCGGCTTCGCGCCGGCCTCCTCGCGCGCGGCCTTCGTCAGATATTGCGGGGTGCGGATGCCCGCCACCACGTCCTCGCCCTGCGCGTTGATGAGGAATTCGCCGTAATAGGCGCGGTCGCCCTTCGACGGATCGCGCGTGAAGGCGACCCCGGTCGCGCTGGTGTCGCCCATGTTGCCGAACACCATCGCCTGCACGTTCACCGCCGTGCCCCAGTCGCCCGGGATGTGGTTCAGCCGGCGGTAGACCTTTGCACGCTCCGACTGCCACGATCCGAACACCGCGCCCACCGCGCCCCACAATTGGTCGTGCACGTCCTGCGGGAACGGCTTGCCCCATTCCCGCTCGACGATCTGCTTGTATTCGGCGACCAGTTCCTTCCAGTCCGCCGCCGACAATTCAGTATCGAGCGTGTAGCCGCGATCCTCCTTGGCGACCTCCAGCGCTTCCTCGAACGCGCCGTGGTCCAGCTCCAGCACCACGTCTGAATACATCTGGATGAAGCGGCGGTAGCTGTCCCACGCGAAGCGCTCATCCCCGCTCGCGCTCGCCAGCCCCTCCACCGTCGCGTCATTGAGGCCAAGGTTGAGGACGGTGTCCATCATCCCCGGCATCGACACGCGCGCGCCCGAGCGGACCGACACCAGCAGCGGGTCGCCGGCGTCGCCGAACGTCTTGCCCGTCACCTGCTCGATATGCGCGAGGCCGTCCGCGACCTCGGCCCGCAGCGATTCGGGGAAGGATTCGCCTTCCTCGTAATAACGCGCGCACATCGCGGTGGAGATGGTGAAGCCCGGCGGCACCGGCAGGTCGATCGAGGCCATCTCGGCCAGATTGGCACCCTTGCCGCCCAGCAGGTTGCGGTCGCCCCTGCCGCCATCGGACACGCCGCCGCCGAAGCGATACACATATTGCGTCATACGTTCCCCGAAGTTGACGACGCGGACGCGAACGGTGGCGACCAGGTCGAAAAAAAGATGATGCTTAGCCGCTGCGGCTCAACCGCACGTCATTGTTGACTGGACCGAATTTGGCGAAGGTGCCGCATATCAACCCTCAATCCGTGAGAAATCCGCGACATTGTGCACCGCGGCACGAACGCGCGCAAGCAAGGCGAGGCGGGCCGCCCGCTTTTCCCGGTCAGGATCGTTGACGATCACATGATCGAAGAACGCGTCGATCGGCGCGCGCAACGTCGCGAGCGCGGCCATCGCCGCGCCGAAATCCTCGCGCGCGACCGCCTCGGCAGCGGCCGGTTCGGCGACGTCGAGTGCAGCGATGAGCGCAGTCTCGCTCGTTTCGGGCGTGTAGGACAGCGGTATGCCGGCCGATGCGGGAGCGTCGACGGCGACGCCTTCCTTCTTCAGGATGTTGGCGGCGCGCTTGTAGCCGGCGAGCAGGTTGGCGCCATCGTCGGTGCCGACGAAGGATTGCAGCGCGCGGACGCGGGCGAGCAGACGGACCAGATCATCCTCGCCGCCAAGCGCAAACACCGCTTCGATCAGGTCGTGACGGACCCCGGCCTCGCGCTGCTGAACCTTGAGGCGGTCGGCGAGGAACGCCGGCAGCGTGACGAAGGTCGCGTCCATCAAGCGGGCGTGTTCCTGCGCGGCCTCCTCCGTCATCCCGGACGACCCGCGGAGGTCTGTCATCCCCTTCAGCGCGCGCGTAATCGCTTCCCACAGACCGAGGCGGAGATCGTTGCGACCCAGCAGGTCCAGAACGCCCAGCGCCGCGCGACGAAGCGCGAAGGGATCCTTCGAGCCAGTGGGCGGCATCTCGGCGTAGAAGAACGCGACCAGCGTATCCAGCTTGTCCGCCAGCGACACCGCGACCGTCATCGGGTCGGTCGGCACCTCGTCGCCCTGCCCGACCGGCTTGTAATGGTCGCGAACCGCGTTCGCGACCGCCTCGTCCTCGCCCTGCGCGGCGGCGTAATAGCCGCCGATCAGCCCCTGCAATTCGGGGAACTCGCCGACCATCCCGGTGACCAGATCGGCCTTCGCCAGCCGGGCGGCGCGCTCGGCCTGATCCGCCAGCGTGCCGTCACCCCGGCCTTCGCCGGGGTGACGGGTGATGGTAGCGCTGGAGGGACTTGGACCCCCGACGATGCCTTCCTCCACCAGCCAGCGTGCCAGCTTCGCGACGCGTTCCACCTTGTCGGCGACCGTACCCAGCTTCTCGTGAAAGACGATCTTTTCCAGCTTCGTCGCCTGTTCCTCCAGCGGCACCTTCACGTCGGTGTCGTAGAAGAAGCGCGCGTCGGACAGGCGCGCGGCCAGCACCTTGCGGTTGCCCTCGACGATCTTCGCCCCGCCATCGCTGGCGGCGATGTTGGCGGTGCACACGAACGCGTCCGCCAGCCGGCCATCGGGCGAGCGGCACACGAAATATTTCTGGTTCACGCGCGCGGTGAGCTGGATCACCTCGGGCGGCACGTCGAGGAACGCCGGGTCGAAGCGGCCGAGCAGCGGCACCGGCCATTCGGTCAGCCCCGCATTCTCCGCCACCAGCCCCTCGTCCTCGACCAGCGTCAGCCCGGCCGCCGCGGCGAGCGCGGTGGCGCGCGCGCGGATCAGCTCGGCGCGCTCGTCCTGATCGACGATCACGTGGCAGGCGCGCAGCTTCTCGACATAATCCGCCGCCGATCCGATCGTGATCGCCCCGGGATGATGGAAACGGTGGCCGAGCGTCGCCGCGCCGCTTTCGACACCGGCCACGGTCACCGGCACCACCGCGTCGCCGAACAGCGCGACGATGCCGTGCAGCGGGCGCACCCAGCGCAGCGACTCAGTGGTGCGCGAGGCGTCGCCCCAGCGCATCGACTTGGGCCAGGGGAACGCGCGGATGACCGCCGCGATCGCTTCCGCCAGCACCTCGGGCGTGGCGCGGCCGGCGCGCTCGGTGACGGCGTACAGCACGCCGTCGCGCTCGACCAGTTGCTCGCGCGTCAGGCCGGTCTTGCGCAGGAAGCCGTCCAGCGCCTGCGGCGGCGCCGCGGCGCGCGGCCCCTTCACCTCCTCGCTGACCGCGGCGGTCGCGTCGGGCAGGTCGCGCAGGATCAGCGCGAGCCGGCGCGGCGTGGCGTAGGTTACGGTCGCGGCGGCGGTAAGCTCGGCCTTCGCCAGCTCGGCGGCGAACAGGCGTGCGAGATCCTCGCGGGCCTTCGCCTGCATGCGCGCCGGGATTTCCTCCGAGCGGAGTTCGAGGAGGAAGTCGGTCACGCGGCCCACCCGTTCTTTTCCATATACGCCTGGCAGCTCGCCTTCGCGAGATCGCGGACGCGCCCGATATACGCCTGCCGCTCCGCGACCGAGATCACGCCGCGCGCCTGCAACAGATTGAAGGTGTGGCTGGCCTTGATCGCCTGTTCATAGGCTGGGATCGGCAGCCGTGCCGCCAGGCTGCGCTCGCATTCGGCCGCCGCCTTGCGGAACAGGTCGAACAGCGCGTCGGTATCCGCGACCTCGAAGTTCCACGTCGACATCTGGCGCTCGTTCTCCAGGAACACGTCGCCGTAGCTCACCCCGGCATCGTTGAACGCCAGGTCGTACACATTGTCGACGTTCTGGATATACATCGCCAGCCGCTCCAGCCCGTAGGTCAGCTCGCCGGCGACCGGCTTCATGTCGAAACCGCCCATCTGCTGGAAATAGGTGAATTGCGTCACCTCCATCCCGTCGCACCACACTTCCCAGCCCAGCCCCCAGGCGCCGAGCGTCGGGCTTTCCCAGTCATCCTCCACGAAGCGGATGTCATGGACGCCCATGTCGACGCCGATCGCCGCCAGCGAGCCGAGGTACAGTTCCTGCAGATCGGGCGGGCTGGGCTTCAGGATCACCTGATATTGGTAATAATGCTGCAGCCGGTTGGGATTCTCGCCATAGCGGCCGTCGGTGGGGCGGCGGCACGGCTGGACATAGGCGGCGTTCCACGCGTCCGGCCCCAGCGCGCGCAGCGTGGTGGCGGGGTGGAACGTCCCCGCGCCCATTTCCATGTCATAGGGTTGCAGGATCGCGCAACCGCGCTCCGACCAATATTGGTGGAGCCGCAGGATCATCGCCTGGAAGCTGAGCGGACGGGTGGCACTGGTGTCGGTCACGGTCGCGGTCTGTGGCGCAAGGACGGCGCGGAATCAACAAAGCCGCGTGCGCCAGCCCCTTTCCTTGCGCGCCGGTCGCGCCCATGACGTCGCCCATGAAGACCATCGCCACCGCCCTGTCGCTGCTGCTCGCGCTGCCCGCCTGCGCGCAGCAGCCCCCCGCGCCGGCCGCCACGCAGGATGCCGATCCCGCCTTGTGGGTAGTCCGGGACCATGACACGACCATCTACCTGTTCGGCACCGTCCACGTCCTGAAGCCCGGGCTGACGTGGTTCGACGAAGCGGTGAAGACCGCGTTCGATCGCTCGCAGACGCTGGTGCTGGAGATGGTCGAGCCGGATGCGGCCACGCAACAGAAGGTGGTCGCCGCGCGGGCCTTCTCCACGTCCGGCACCCCGTTGACGGAGCAGCTTTCGCCCAATTACCGCGCCGCCTTCGCCAAGGCGATGGGCGAGGGCGACATCCCGGCCACTGCCTATGACCGGATGCGGCCGTGGTTCGCGGCGGTCACGCTGTCGCTGCTGCCGATCCGCCAGCTCGGCTACGATCCCGCCAACGGGCCGGAGAAGGTGCTGACGGACGCGGCGAAAGCCAGCGGCAAGCAGGTGGCCGGGCTGGAGACGTTCGAGGGACAGCTCGGGATCTTCGACACGCTGTCGCAGGGCGCACAGGTCAAGCTGCTGGAAAGCACGCTGGACGAACTGCCCAAGGTGGACGCCACGTTCCGCACGCTGGTCGACGCCTGGGCGAGCGGCAATCCCGACGGCGTGGCCAGCGAGATGAACGAGTCGCTGAAGGATTCGCCGGAGGTCGCCCGCGCCCTGCTCACCGATCGCAACCGCCGCTGGGCGGCGTGGATCGCGCAGCGCATGAAGCAGCCCGGCACCGTGTTCGTCGCGGTCGGCGCCGGGCACCTGGCGGGGACGGGCAGCGTGCAGGAGCAACTGGGCGCGTACCGGCTGAAGGCGGTGCGGGTGCGGTACTGAGGCCGCCCGCGCGGCGCTGCGCGCGCCGCGACCGCCCATCGCGACAGGCACATCTTGCCAAAACGCCCCCGCCCCGCTAAGCGCGCCGGCTTCCCGTCATGGTCATCCCTGGAGGCGTGTCGGGAAACGTATCACCAGTTTTCGGAGCATATCAGATGAGCGACACCATCACGCTCGCAGCCGAGACGCGTGACCGGGTTGGCAAGGGAGCCTCCCGTGCACTGCGTCGCGACGGCCGCGTCCCCGCCGTGGTCTACGGCCAGAACAAGGAGCCGTCCGCGCTTCACGTCGAGGAGAAGGCGCTGGTCAAGGCGCTGATGACCGGCCACTTCATGAACTCGGTCATCATGGTCGGCGGGCAGCGCACGCTGGCCAAGGACGTTGCGTTCCACCCGGTCACCGATCGCCCGCTGCACGTCGACTTCGTGCGCATCGGCGAGCATGAGACGGTGACGATCGCGGTGCCGGTGGTGTTCGTGGACGAGGAGGAATCGCCCGGCCTGAAGAAGGGCGGCGTGCTCAACATCGTCGCGCACGAGCTGGAGCTGGTGGTGGACGCCGCGAACATCCCGGCCGAGATCACCGTGTCGGTGGCCGGCAAGGACGTCGGCGACACGATCCACATCGGCGACGTGCGCCTGCCGCAGGGCGCGACCGCCGCGATCGAGGATCCGGACTTCACGGTCGCGACGCTGGTCGCTCCGTCGGCGCTGCTCGCCGAGGACGCCGCGGCGGTTGCCGAGGGCGACGCCGAGTAATCGCGCCGCCGCCCGTCAGGACGGCGATGGTTCGGGGGCAGGGCAGCGGCGACGCTCCCCTGCCCCTTCGCGTATGAAAGGACGGTCGCGATGCAATTGTGGGTGGGGCTGGGCAATCCGGGCGCGCAATATGCGATGCACCGCCACAACGTCGGCTTCATGGCGGTGGATGCGATCGCCGCGGTGCACGGCTTCGCGGCCCCGGCAAAGAAATTCCAGGGCTGGTTGCAGGAAGGCCGCATCGGCGCCGCGAAGGTGCTGCTGCTGAAACCCGCGACCTTCATGAACGACAGCGGGCGCTCGGTGGGCGAGGCGCTGCGCTTCTACAAGCTGGGCGTGGAGGCGCTGACCGTGTTCCACGACGAACTCGATCTCGCACCGATGAAGATCAAGGTGAAGCAGGGCGGCGGCACCGCCGGTCACAACGGACTGCGCTCGATCGACCAGCATCTGGGCGCGGACTTCCGCCGCGTGCGGATCGGGATCGGGCATCCGGGGCACAAGGACCGCGTGACCGGGCATGTGCTGGGCAATTACGCCAAGGCGGAGGTCGAGCCGCTCAGCGACCTGCTGGGCGCGCTGGCGGCGGAGGCGGAGTGGCTGGCGAAGGGCGACGACGTGCGCTTCATGAACGACGTCGCGTTGCGTCTGGGGTGATCCGCCGTCTCCCCCGCCGTGTGAACGATCGCTTGTCTCGGCGCGGCGCACCGATCATGCGGCGCGGATGAGTCCCTGCCCCCGCCGGGACGACGGATGACGACGATGCCGACGCGCCAGCTTTTCCCGACCCTGTTCTACGAAGCCGCCCCGGACGAACCCGCGCTGCTCGCCGAACTCGACCAGTCGTGCCGCGCGCTGGCGCAGGAGGACACCGCCGGGCGGCGCTGGTCGAAGGCGCATGGCTATCGCGGCTACACCAGCTATGCCTCGCTGAACGACCTGCCGCTGCGCGACCCGGTATTCGCCGACCTCAAGCGCCTGCTCGACCGCCATGTCGCCGCATTCGCGAAGGAGGCCGGTTTCGATCTCGGCGGACGCCGGCTGAAGCTCGACAGCCTTTGGGTCAACGTCATGAAGCCCGGCGGCACCCATTCCGGCCACCTGCACCCTCACAGCGTCGTCTCCGGCACCTTCTATGTCGCGGTGCCCGAGGGGTCGGGCGCGCTGAAGCTGGAGGATCCGCGCCTGCCGATGCTGATGGCCGCTCCGCCGCGCGACGGCACGTTCGTCTATGCCGAACCTCAGGCCGGATCCTTGTTCCTGTGGGAAAGCTGGCTGCGCCACGAAGTGATACCGAGCACCGCCCGGGCGGAGCGGATCAGCGTCAGCTTCAATTACCGCTGGTAGGCGCCGCACGCCGGGGAGCGACATGTCCTGCGACGGGAACGGATCGCGCCATGGCGGCGCGCCGGCGACGCGGTTCCCACTGGCATTTGTCTGGCGAAAGGTCCATGTGGAACCCTTCATGGACTTTCCGAATCTCCCCCCCGCGCTCGCCAGCGCGCTCGCCACGCGTGGTTACACCACGCTCACCCCCGTTCAGGCCGAGGTGACGGCCGAGGTCGCGCATGGCCGCGACCTGCTCGTGTCCGCACAGACCGGTTCCGGCAAGACCGTCGCCTTCGGGCTGGCGATGGCCGAACAGCTATTAGGCGACGGCGGCGAGCTCCCACCGCCCGCCGCGCCGCTGGCGCTGGTGATCGCGCCGACGCGCGAGCTGGCGCTACAGGTCGCCAAGGAGCTGACCTGGCTCTACTCCGGCGCGCGCATCGCCACCTGCGTCGGCGGCATGGACGCCAGCCGCGAGCGGCGGACGCTCAATCAGGGCGCGCATATCGTCGTCGGCACGCCGGGCCGGCTGCGCGATCATGCCGAGCGCGGCGCGCTGCGGCTGGCGCAGGTCCGCGCGGCGGTGCTCGACGAGGCCGACGAGATGCTCGACATGGGCTTCCGCGACGATCTGGAGGCGTTGCTCGACCAGACACCGGCGGAGCGCCGCACATTGCTGTTCTCCGCCACGCTGCCGCGCCCGATCGTGGCGCTGGCCAAGACCTATCAGCGCGACGCGCTGCGCATCTCCACGGTCAGCGAGCAGCGCGGCCACGGCGACATCACCTATCGCGCGGTCACCGTCTCGCCGTCCGAGATCGAGCATGCGGTCATCAACCTGCTGCGCTTCTACGAGGCGGAAACCGCGATCCTGTTCTGCGCGACCCGCGACAACGTCCGTCACCTGCACGCCGGGCTGGTGGAGCGCGGCTTCGCGGCGGTCGCGCTGTCGGGCGAGCATTCGCAGAATGAGCGCAACCACGCCCTGCAGGCGCTGCGGGACCGCCGCGCGCGGGTATGCGTCGCCACCGACGTCGCGGCGCGCGGCATCGACCTGCCGACGCTGAGCCTGGTGATCCACGTCGAGATGCCGCGCGATGCCGAGGTGTTGCAGCATCGTTCCGGCCGCACGGGGCGCGCGGGCAAGAAGGGCACCGCGGTGCTGATCGTGCCCTATCCGCGCCGTCGCCGGGTGGAGATGATGCTGCGCGGCGCGCGCATCGCCGCCGAATGGGGCGACGTGCCCAGCGCCGAGGCGATCCGCGCCAAGGATCGCGAGCGGTTGCTGGAGCGGCTGCTCGCGCCCGTGGAGGTCGACGACGACGATCAGGCGCTGGCCACCGAGCTGCTGGCGCAGCGTTCGCCCGAGGAGATCGCGCTCGCGCTGGTCGCCGCGCAGCGCGCCGCGCTGCCCGCGCCCGAGGAGCTCGCCGATCGCAGCGAGATGAGCGAGCGCCAGCAGAAGGGGCATCGCGACGGGTTCGACGACGTGGTGTGGTTCCACATGAACGTCGGTCGCCGCCAGAACGCCGATCCGCGCTGGGTGCTGCCGCTGCTGTGCCGTCGCGGCCATGTGACCAAGGCGGAGATCGGCGCGATCCGCATTGGCCCCTCGGAAACGCAGTTCCAGGTGCCCAGCGCGCTGGCGGGACGGTTCGCGGCGGCGGTCCGGGCCAGCGCGAACGCGGACGGCGAGGACGAGAGCGGCATCCGCATCGAGCCGATGCCCGCCGGCGGCGCGCCGATGCGCAATGCCGGTGGCCCGCCGCACCGCCGCCACGGCGGTGGCGCACCGCGCGGCGGACCGCGCGGCCCGCGGCGATAGGATCGAACCGATAGCGGGGGGCACCGGTCCCTCCGCGCCTCGTCAGCGCGAGCACGGTGACGCGGTGACGGAGGAACATGCCACGGGCGGCCGAACCGATGGCGCCCCGGTCCCCGCCCCCCGGTTTCCCCTGACTATCGACAACGGCAAACGGCGGCCGCATCGGTGATGCGACCGCCGTCTCCTTGTTCATCCGCGCGCCGTCCGGCCGCCATCGGCCGGGCCGGACGGCGACGCGTGCGGGTCAGAGGCCGACGACGCCGCCGTCGGTCTTGGTGATGACGATCGTCGCCGAGCGCGGGCGAACGCCGGTGGCGGCGCCGGCCTGCGACGCGGGCCAGTTCGAGGTGATGTTGGCGGGATCACCGCCCTCCCCCGGATGCTGGATATTGACGAACACCGATCGGCCATCCGGGGTCGAGCTGATGCCGGTGATCTCGCACCCGACCGGGCCGACCAGGAAGCGCTTCAGCTTCGCGCCCGGCGCCGCGCCGACGCGCGTGGTGACGGTCCGGCTCGTGCCGCCGCCCGTGCTGGTCACCTGTCGCGTGCCGCCGTCGCCGACACGGCCGGGCATGCCGACCAGCATCTGGTTGTTGGTGACGTCGGTGTAGGCGCCGTCATCGGTCTGCAACCACAACAGCGGCGCCACCTGCCCGCTGGCGTTGGTCGGCAGGCCGAACCACAGCCCGTCGGGCGAGGAGAAGTCGTTGGTGGCGTCCAGCCCCGACAGGTTGATGTTGACCGGATCGAGATCCGACCCCGCACCAAAGGCGTAGATGTCCCAGGTGAAGGTCAGCGCGTCGGTGCGGTCGCCCGTCTCGCGCAGGCGGATCACATGACCGTTGCGGTTGCTGACCGAGGTCGAGGGCGGATCGACATAGGCGCGCGGGTTGGCCGCGTCGACGCGCGCGACGCTGCGCGACGAATTGTTGGTCAGCGTGCAATACATCTCGCCATTGACCGGGTTGACCGCGGTCCATTCCGGCCGGTCCATCGGCGTCGCGCCCAGCGCGTCAGCCGCAAGGCGGGTGTTGATGAGCACATCGGCCTGATCCGCGAACGGATACAATGGATTGGCCGGCGTCAGCACGCCCTGCCCGAACACCAGCGGCAGCCACTGCCCGCTGCCGTCGTCGGCGAACTTCGCCACGTACAGCGTGCCGGCGTCGAGATACTTGTCGCCGGTGGCCAGCCGGTTCGTCGCATTGGCGTCGGCGTCCGACCACAATGCGTCGGACACGAACTTGTAGATGTATTCGTTCTGCGCGTCGTCGCCCATGTAGAAGGCGGGCTTGATGCCGGCGACGGTGCGGCCCGGCCAGCAGCCCTCGTGGTTCATGCGGCCCAGCGCGGTGCGCTTGCGCGGGGTCGACTGCGGATCATACGGGTCGATCTCGACCACCCAGCCGAAGGTGAACGGCTCGTTGCGGAAGTCCTGCGTGCCGTCGCTGGCGGCGTTGGGCAGCACGCTGGCGTTCCAGCGCGCGAAGGTGGTGCTGCTCGCGTCGGCCGGCTGCACGGTGGTCCAGCGGTAATTGCCGGTGCGGTTCTGCCCGATGCCGTAGCGACGCAGCGAGGCGTTCTGCTTGTCGGCCCCCGCCGCGCTGCGCGCCGCCTCGTCACCGGCCGCGCGGGTGAAATAGCCGGCCCAATTCTCCTCGCACGTCAGGTACGTGTGCCACGGCATGTGCCCGTTGGCGCAATTGTTGATCGTGCCGTTGCTGCGCGTGCCGTCGCTCGACACGCGCGTGCGCAGCGCCGCATTGCCGCGCACCGGGCCGTTGAACTGCATCGCGGTGTTCGGCGTGATGCGGCGGTTGAGCGGGCTACCCTGCACATAGCTCCATGCGCCGGTATTCCCCGCGCGGGTCACCTCCACCACCGACACGCCGTGCGCCTCGATCTCCTTGATCGCCTCCGCTTCCGGGCGCACGCCCGTCGACGTCAGCCCGGTCGGACCATTGGCATGCAGGTAGGTCTCGGTGATGTTCTCGTGGTTCATCACCAGTACGCCGCGCGTGTTCGCGCCGAAATCGGGCGTGGTGCCGGTGGCGGCGAGCCCGAAATAGCTCATGCCGTCGTGATGGTCGCCGGCGCGCTGCGCGAAATTGGTGTCGGTGCCGTTGTTGGCATAGGCCGCCACGCCCGATGCGATCGGATCGCCCATCCGGTACAGCACCGTGACGCTGTAATTGGCGGGCACGGTCACCAGGTCGTTCTTGTTCTTGGGCACCGCGGTGAAGTCCAGCGTCGCGGGCAGGACGTTCACGGTCGAACGCGCGCTGCTGGTGCCGCTGCCGCCACTGGCGGTGAATTCGAACACCAATGCGGTCGCCTGCGCCACGTTGGGCGCGGTGAAGGTGATCGAATTGCCGCTGGCGATCACCGGCACGGTCGGCCCGCTCACCTGCGCGAAGCTGGTGGTGGTGGCATTGTCGCTGGCGGTGGCGGTGAGCGTCACCACGCGCCCGCCCTGCGTCTGCACGGTCGTGCCGTCCGACACGGTGATGACGTCGCGCTCGTCCCCGTCGCAACCGGCCAGCAACGCTCCCCCGAACACCGCCGTCGTCATCGCGCTCATCCCGCCCATCAGCGAGCGGCGCGAATATCGCCGCGCGACCAGTTCGTTGAGGTGGGTGGCGGTGGAACGGTTGGTGTCGATGTCGCCGTCGTCATAGCCGACGGATTCGATAAGGCCTTGCTCGGTCATGGTCTTTCCCCGTTTTTTCCGATGCCGTCGCTTTGGCGGCGGCATGCGGCAGCGCGGTTGCAGTTCGACGACGACGCCGTGACGATGACGGGTCAGTTGCATGACAGCACCATGCGGCTTGACCTGCGCCACCGATCCGCTATGAGCCGCCCGCGCGCCGTTCGCCTTCGTGGCACGGCGCACCGTCCGAGACAGCGGGTGACCCACGGGTCTTAATTCCCCGCCGAGACGGGGACAGGACCGATGCCGATCGCCACCGCGCCGCAGCGCGCGTGCCGCGGCTCCCGGCCATTTCCCCATCGCTGGACCATGCCGTCGCCCGCGTCAGCGGAGGCGGTTCGTACCCGGAAGGGCCGCGCATCCGCGCGATCCTTCCCAACGTGGAGAATGGCATGGATCGTAGTCAGAAGACCGCGGCCGTCGCCGAGTTGAACCGGATCTTCTCCGAGGTCGGCGTGGTGGTGGTCACCCGCAACCTGGGGATGACGGTGGCGCAGTCGACCGACTTGCGCAACCGGATGCGGGACGCCGGCGCGACCTACAAGGTCTCGAAGAACAAGCTTGCCAGAATCGCGCTGGACGGCACCGACTATGGCTCGATCAGCGACCTGCTGACCGGCCCGGTCGGCCTGGCGACCTCGACCGATCCGGTCGCGGCCGCGAAGGTCGCCGCCGAGTTCGCCAAGACGACCGACAAGTTCGAGATCGTCGGCGGCGCGATGGGCGCGACCCCGCTCGATGTGGCGGGCGTGCAGGCACTGGCCACGCTGCCGTCACTGGACGAGCTGCGTGCGAAGATCGTCGGCCTGATCGTGGCGCCCGCCACGAAGCTGGCGACCATCACCCAGGCCCCGGCCGCGCAGATCGCGCGCGTGCTGGCAGCTTATTCGGAGAAGGAGGCCGCCTGATCCCGGGCGACCTCTTCGTTGATGTGTTGGAATTCGGGGCACCTGTCCCCGTTTGATAGGAAGTAAGATCATGGCAGACCTGAACGCGCTCGTTGAGAGCCTGAGCGAACTGACCGTCCTGGAAGCAGCCGAGCTGTCGAAGCTGCTCGAAGAGAAGTGGGGCGTTTCGGCCGCTGCGGCGGTTGCGGCGCCGGCCGCCGGCGGCGGCGCAGCGGCCCCGGCCGCCGAAGAGAAGACCGAGTTCGACGTGATCCTGACCGGCGACGGTGGCAAGAAGATCAACGTCATCAAGGAAGTCCGCGCGATCACCGGCCTGGGCCTGACCGAGGCGAAGGCGCTGGTCGAGGGCGCGCCGAAGCCGGTCAAGGAAGGCGTGAGCAAGGACGAGGCCGAGAAGGTCAAGAAGCAGCTGGAAGACGCCGGCGCGACCGTCGAGCTGAAGTAAGCCGCGACGCGGGAGCAGCGGCATCCGCCGCCGCTCCCGCGCCGGGCCGGCCGGCGAACGGCCCTGCCGTTCGTCCGACGTCATGGTGGCACCCCCAGCGACGTGGCCGCCAGCAGGAAAAGGGGGCGACGCTCAGCCGGGCGTCGCCCCCTTTTTCATACCCTCGCCCGGCGCGACCGCAGGGAAAAGGGGCGACACCTTCGCAGGTGCCGCCCCTTCCTCTTGCTCGTCCGTTTGGGCTCAGACGAGCTGGGGGAGCCCGACGCGCCGACGACGCAGCGCGCCACCGACCACAGCGAAGCCGAGGATCATCATCGCCCAGGTCGCCGGTTCCGGAACGCCGCCGCTGACCTCGATCTGGATCTTGCGGCGCAGCGACGCCTCGAAGTTGCCGAAGGTCGCGTTGACCGAGAACGACCCGGCGCCGGCCTGCACCGCGCCGCAATTCGCCCCCGCCCCGATGCCCAGGCAGTTGATCTGGTCAATGCCCGCGGACAGCGCATTGCTGCGTGCCAGCGCGAGGTTGCCGACGTTGTTCTCGCCGTCGGTGGATACGTCGATCACCTGCCGGTCCGACACGAAGGCGTTGGTGGTGATCTGCGTCGTCAGCGTCGCGATCGCGCCGGCGATGTTCGTGCTGCCGCCCGATTGCGTCATGCCGTTCAGCGCGGCGATCAGCGCGCCGATGTTGGCGCTGGTGATCTGCTGCGTGGTGAAGACATTGACGACGCTGCTGCTGAATTTCACCACGCCGATCGCCACCGATCCGTCAAGCGGCAGCACGGTGGGATCGCTCAGCGCCGCGACGTAACCGCTCTTCTGCAAGAGGAAATTGGCGCTGCTGATGCTGCCGGAATCGTCGATGGCCAGCCCCAGCTCGACGGTGGCGGCACTGGCCGGCGCGCACAGCGCCAGCCCGAGCGCGGCTGCGCCCGAGTAGATCATGGACTTCAACATCGTGTCGAACCCTCCCAGTTTGCACGCACGAGACGTGCTTCGACCATGACCGCCGCAATATTGCGGCGGATGCGATGAGACGACGACATCGGCGCCCGAAGGTCCCCGACGACATCGGCAATATACAACGCTGTTACGATGTGCGGCCCGCGTCCCCCACGGCTCTTCACCTGTTAACTTTTATCATCCGATCGGGCGGACACAAACATCCTAGGTTATCATTATGACAGTCGGTGACTGACTCGGGTGCCGATCGCCCATGTCATTTCTTACAGGATGCCGGACCGGCCATCATGCCGCCCGGCCGGCGGGGCGGGACGCGGGGCATCCGCCGGCCCGTTGACGGCCGTTGCGCGCCATCCTATATCCGCTGCAACTTCCACGGCCACGGGACATGACGCGCCGTCGCGCAGCGCGTCGTACGAATAGGGGCCGGCCGGAAAACACGACGCTGAAGGGCTGCCGTCTCCCGACTTGCGGGATCAGACGTGCGGCCTTTTGCCGTTGCGTGCGCTCGTGAATCACGGCTGACGAGGCAATAGCTTTTATGGCGACCAAGGCGATCGACGCGGGCACGGCCCGGGGAGAGCTCAAGGGCGGAACGCGCAAGCGGCGCATCCGCAAGGTGTTCGGCAACATCCACGAAGTGGTGCAGATGCCGAACCTGATCGAGGTTCAGCGCGAAAGCTACGAACAGTTCCTGCGCTCCGATGCGTCGATCGGCTATGTCTCCGGGCTGGAAAAGACGCTGCGCAGCGTCTTCCCGATCCGCGACTTCGCCGGCACCGCCGAGCTGGACTTCGTGAACTACGAGCTGGAACCGCCGAAGTTCGACGTCGAGGAATGCCGCCAGCGCGGCATCACCTATGCCGCGCCGATGCGCGTCACGCTGCGCCTGATCGTGTTCGAGGTGGATCCGGACACGGAAACCCGCTCGGTGCTCGATATCAAGGAGCAGGACGTCTACATGGGCGACATGCCGCTCATGACCGAGAACGGCACGTTCTTCATCAACGGTACCGAGCGCGTCATCGTCAGCCAGATGCACCGTTCGCCGGGCGTCCTGTTCGACCATGACCGCGGCAAGACCCATGCGTCGGGCAAGTATCTGTTCGCGGCGCGCGTGATCCCGTATCGCGGCTCGTGGCTCGATTTCGAGTTCGACGCCAAGGACATCGTCAACGTCCGCATCGACCGCAAGCGCAAGCTGCCGGTCACCGCGCTGCTGTACGCGCTGGGGATGAGCGGCGAGGAAATCCTGAACCATTTCTACAACCGCGTCACCTTCGTGCGCGGCGGCAGTTCGGCCGAGGGCGGCGGCTGGCAGATCCCGTTCGCGCCGGAGAACTGGCGCGGCGTGAAGCCGACGTTCGACATCGTCGACGCCAAGTCGGGCGAGGTGATCTTCGCCGCCGGCACCAAGATCACGCCGCGCGCCGCCAACAAGGCGGGCAAGGACGGGCTGGAAACGCTGCTGATCCCGACCGAGGAAATCTACGGCCGCTATTCCGCCTACGACCTCATCAACGAGGCGACCGGCGAGATCTACGTCGAGGCCGGTGACGAGATCGGACCGGAGAACCTCGAGAAGCTCGACAAGGCGGGCGTCGAGTCGATCGACCTGCTCGACATCGACCATGTGTCCACCGGCCCGTGGATCCGCAACACGCTGAAGGCGGACAAGGCCGAGGAGCGCGAGCAGGCGCTGAGCGACATCTATCGCGTGATGCGCCCTGGCGAGCCGCCGACGCTGGAGACCGCGGAGTCGCTGTTCGCCGGGCTGTTCTTCGATCCGGACCGCTACGATCTGTCGGCGGTCGGGCGCGTCAAGCTGAACATGCGCCTCGACCTCGATGCCGAGGACACGGTGACGACGCTGCGCAGCGAGGACATCCTCGCCGTCATCAAGACGCTGGTCGACCTGAAGGACGGCAAGGGCGAGA
Organism: Sphingomonas taxi; assembly: GCA_003243195.1. Classification (GTDB taxonomy): domain Bacteria; phylum Pseudomonadota; class Alphaproteobacteria; order Sphingomonadales; family Sphingomonadaceae; genus Sphingomonas; species Sphingomonas taxi_B. Next base: position 76,995 of record QFQI01000013.1, read on the forward strand.
TCGACGACATCGACAACCTCGGCAACCGCCGCGTGCGGTCGGTCGGCGAGCTGCTGGAGAACCAGTATCGCGTCGGGCTGCTGCGCATGGAGCGCGCGGTGAAGGAGCGCATGTCGTCGGTGGACGTGTCCACCGTGATGCCCAACGACCTCATCAACGCCAAGCCGGCGGTGGCCGCGGTGCGTGAATTCTTCGGCTCGTCGCAGCTGTCGCAGTTCATGGACCAGACCAACCCGCTGTCCGAAGTGACGCACAAGCGTCGCG
>QFQI01000014.1 GCA_003243195.1 Sphingomonas taxi
ATATGATTGTGCGGAAGGAAAGAGGCTGCACGCTCTACCGCACAGCCTCTTGACCTGAGAACTCCCATGTGAGGGGGCCACCATGAAACTGATTGCCTGTTTGCTCTGCACCGGAGCGCTGATTGTCGCGATGCCCAGCCTCGCGCAGGAAGCGCCTTCGTCCACTCAGGATGCCCAGCCGGACGACATCATCGTCACCGGCGAAAAGTCGAACCGCACGCTTCAGCAAACCACGACCAGTGTCGCGGTCACGACGCCCGAGCGCATCCGACAGGAGAACATCCTGACGATCCAGGATGTCTACAATCGCACCGCCAACGTCTCGGAAACCTACGGATCGTCGGGCTTCACCATCCGCGGCATCAACAATCAGGGCGTGGGTGCCGGTGGCAATGCGGACACCGCAACCGTCTACGTGGACGGTGCCCCGATCCCGCGCCAGGCGATCTTCGGCGGCCCGACCGACCTGTGGGACATCGATCAGGTCGAAGTGCTGCGTGGGCCGCAATCGACCATTCAGGGCCTGAACGCGCTGGCCGGCGCCATCGTGCTGACGACTCGCGATGCGTCGGTCACCGATTACAGCGTGGACGGGCGGATATTGTGGACCGACCGCGACGACCGCACCTTCTCGGCTGCAGCGGGCGGGCCGCTGATCCGGGACGAACTGGGCATTCGGCTGTCGGCGGAACGTCGCGCCGATCGCGGCATCATCCGCAACGTCACCCGTGGCGGCTACGACGACAGCCTGCGCACGCTCAACCTGCGCGGCAAGCTCCACTGGACGCCGCAGGCGCTGCCCGGCCTCGACGTGAAGGCAAGCTACAATCGCGTCCGGCGCGATGGCGGCTACCTCTACGAATATGCCAATATCACCACGCCCGACTTCTACGATCACCGCCGCTCGACCAGCGACCAGCCCGATAGCGGCCATATCCGTTCCGACATCGCCGTTCTGAACGTCGGCTACGAGATTGCGCCATCGCTGCGGGTGTCGAGCGTCACCTCGTTCAACCACACCGCGACGCTGGCACAGACGGACGCGGACGGAACGGCGGTCGACGTTCAGGTCATCAACAACGACATGCGCTACCGGACCTGGACCCAGGAACTGCGCCTCAACTATGATGGCGAACGGGTGAGCGGCGTGCTCGGCGGCTGGGTCTATCGGCGCTCGGGCGCGCTCCACGCCGACAACCGCCTGAACATCGCAACGCCCGTCTCCACCATCGTCGGCCTGTTGCAAGGTGGCGGCTTCCCTGCTGCGGCCGCGCGCCAGATCGCGACCACCTATGCCGCCGCGCTGCCGCAGATACCGGTCCGGTACGTGGCCGATCAGCCTTTGCTGGTCCGGAATGCCGCGTTGTTCGGTGACGGCCGCCTGCTGATGACCGATCGCCTCTCGCTGCTTGCCGGCTTCCGCTACGATCATGAGGACAACCGCTACGGCGCCGAGACGATCGCGACCTTCAATGGCACCTTGCCGAGCCCGAGCGCCTTCGGCGCCGCCGGCTCCCCGCTCAACTTGGCGGTGACCGCGATCAACCGCGGCGTGCTCGGCCTGGTCGCGCAGGCGGCGTCGGCACGGGCGAGCAACGCCCGCAGCTTCGATGCCTTCCTGCCCAAGATCGGCATCAGCATGGACTGGACGCCCGACTTGACCACCGCCTTCACGGTGCAGCGCGCCTATCGCTCGGGCGGGTCGAGCCAGAACCCGGCGCGCGCGACGCTGGTGGCCTATGATCCGGAATATAGCTGGAACTACGAGGGGGCGCTGCGCTCGCGCTGGCTGGACGGCCGGCTGACGGTCAATGCCAACATCTTCTATGTCGACTGGAAAGACCAGCAGACGACCGCCTTCTTCGGGCTGAACGCCTATGACTATAACACGGTGAACGCCGGCAAGTCGCACCTCTACGGCGGGGAGTTGGAGGTGCAGGGCCGCCTCAACCGCATGTTCGACGCCTATGCCTCGGCCGGTTATGTTCGGACCAAATACGATCGCTTCGAGCTTCCCGCCGGCTCGACCAGCACGGTGGACCTGGCCGGGTCGGAATTCCCCTATGCGCCTCGCTGGACGCTGGCCGGCGGGATCAATGGTCGCGCGGGCGCCGTCGTCGGCAACGTCAACGCCAATTACCGCAGCGGCGTCTACACCGATGTCGGCACCACGCAGGACCAGTCCCGCGTGTCCGGGCGGACGGTTGTGAATGCCCGGCTCGGATACGACGCCGGCAGGTGGACGGTGTTCGCCTTCGCCCGGAACCTGCTGGACGAGGATTACCTGCAGTACCGGGCGGCCGGCGATGCGCGCGGGATCGTCGGCGATCCGCAGACCTTTGGCGCCGGCCTGGAACTGCACCTGTGAGGGCATTTGCCGAACCCTGAGGACCACGAACGCCATGTCCGGGGTGCCGGACATGGCGTTCGCCCCCGCGTTAGCGGCATGTTACACCGCCGCCGCTGCGGATGTCGTGCAGGATCCGCCTGACGGCGCGCCTATGGCTCCCCGCCCGAAGATGGACCCGGCTTCCCGCCCCGGATGGATGCTGAACCTCGACAATCGCTAAAAGGCGGGCGGGACTTCCGCATCGGCCAGTCTTGCGCCAAGCCGTCGCCCGATTGCGGGAGCGATCGCGCGCATGTCGACGGTGCCGAGGTCGCGACCGTGAGGTATCCCCGGTCCCGCGACGATCAGCGTCGATCGCATCGCCGGTACGGACGGCAGGTAGCCGTGCATTCCCTTGTAGGCCGACGGGGTGCCGATCGGCGCCAGAGGGTCGCGCCCCGTTTCGGCACCCGGCTTCAATGCGACGACGAAGCTGGCTTCGCGCCCGCCACCGGCTTGCGCCACCTCGGCGCGGTCCAGGATGCGCGCGATGCGATAGGCGGGATCCGCCGCCGCGCGCGTCAGGACGTCACGCACCCGTGCCACCAACGCGCCATCGTCGGGACGGGCAAGCCGCACCGCCGCCGTGCCGCCCGCCAGCCAGGGGATCGCCTGCCAGTCGACGACCTGCCCCTTGGCATCGACCGTCACCAGCCCGGCCTCGATGAACGGCTTGAACAGGTTGATGTCGGTCGTGATCGGGAGGAAGCCGTGGTCGGAGACGATAACCACCGTGACATCCGGCATTGCCGCGCGGGCGGCGCGGACGAGCCGCCCGACGATCGCGTCGGTCGCCTCGATGGCGGCGCGGGCGCCGGCGGAGTCCGGGCCGTCGCGGTGCTCCGCATGATCGACGCCGGCGAGATAGACCGTCATGAATTGCGGACGCGCGGCCAGCAGCTTCTCCGCGAAGACCGCGCGCCGCGCGTCCCCCTCGACGCTTTCGTCGATCCCCTGCGGATACGGTTCGCCGACCAGCTTCTCCAGCCGCGCGACCAGACCGGGGGTGGCGAGCGCCGCCAGAAGCTTGCGGTCGTCGTCGGTGCCGGTGCGCCAGATCTGCGGGAGGTTGGCGTCGATCCCCGATGCGCCGACGCTGACCGGCCAGTGGACGTTCGCGGTGGACAGGCCCGCCGCCTTCGCCGCCGCCCACAGGGTGGGAACGCGCACGTCCTGCGCATACCAATACCAGCCGGTCTGATTCTTCTGTTCGGGGTCGAAGGTGGTGTTGTTCGCCACGCCGTGGCGCGCCGGCGACACGCCCGTCACCAGGGTCGTATGGCTGGGATAGGTGAGCGTCGGCAACACCCCCGTCACGCCGCGCGCACTCGCTCCCTCGGCCGCAAGCCCGGTCAGCACGGGCAGCGCCATCCCCCGCGCCCTCGCTTCGCGCACGTCATCCGGCCGAAGCCCGTCGATCGAAACCAGCAACACCGGCGAGGCGTGCGCCGCGCCCGCGGCCATCACGGCCGCGAGCGCGAGAGCGAAGAAGCGGACGCGCCGCATCAGAAGCCGTGCCGCAGCGTGACGAACCACTGGCGCGGGGCACCGGCGAGCAGCGTCTGGTTGTCGCCGCTGGCGGTGAAGCCATTGGAGCCGATCGTCGAGACGTACTTCTTGTCGGTCAGGTTGACCACGCTGCCTTCCAGCGCGAACCCCGAAAGGAAGCCGCCGAGGCTGCGCAGTCGCACGCCGATGCTGGCATCGACCAACAGCCGCCCGCCGACCGACTGGTCGTTGAGGTAGGTGAAATAGCGCTTCGACATATAGTCGCCGCCGACCCGCGCGAACACGGTGTCGTCGTCATAGGCGATCTCTCCCTTCGCCTGATGCTCGGGCGTGTCGACCACGGTCTTGCCGGCGGTCGGCTGAAGCACGAGGCCGGCGGCATTGGTCACGTCGTCCTGGTAGCTCGCCTTGTTGTACGAATAGCTGGCGAACAGCGTCAGCGGACGCGTGATCCGGTACGTCGCGGCCAGCTCCACGCCGTAGCTCTCGACATTGCCGGCATTGTTCAGCGTCGGCGGGTTGCCGATGATCCCGGCGCCGTTCGAGAAGGTCAGCAGCCGGTTGGCGAAGTCGACATAATAGCCGACCGTCGAGAGCTGGAGCCCGCCCGTGCGGAAGCGTACGCCACCCTCGACCGTTTTCGACGTTTCTGGCTTCAGCCGCGAGCGGATGCCGTTGAACCCGTCCTGCGTCGTCGCGAACGGGCCGGTCGTCGCCGAGGAGACGAAGGCGCGCATGTTCTCGGTATAGCTCGCGAACAGCTCCGCGCCGCCACCCAGGCGATAGAGGGCGCCAACCTGCGGCAGGAACCAGTCCTTCGCCTCGATCCGCCCGGCGACGAGCGTCCCGGTGCGCAGGGTCGCACGGTTGACCACGCGCATCCCCTTCCATCCGCCGTTCAGCGTCAGATTGCCGAGATCGAGCGTGTCCGACACGTGATATTGCAGCGTTTCGGTATCGTACTTGCCGTCCCATTGCGTGCGGTACGGGTTCGACTGGAAATCCCGCGCGTCGCGGTTCGGGGCGGCGGCGTCGCTCATGCCGTAGAAGCGGCGCGCCTGGTTGAAGCTGTTGCTCTCGTACCACGCGCCGATCTCGAAGCGGTTCGCCCCCGCCTCATGGACGAGGCTGGTGAGGTTGCCGGCGCGGTCGATGCCATATTCGGTGGTGCGATAACCGAGCGGCGAGGCGAGGCCCGCGGTGGAGGTCGATGACGCCGGCAGCGCCTGCCCGTCCTCGCCCGCCGAACCCGCCGGGGTCGGCGAATAGGGCGTGATCCACGATCCCTGACCCTTGTTGTGGTGATAATAGCTGGTCAACGTGATCGACAGTTCGGGCGTCAGCCGCGCATCGAAGGTCACCCCGCCCAGCCAATCCTGCCGCAGCCCGGCGGCATCGTAATAGGCGTCGTCGACGGTGCCGAACCCGGTCGGGAAGGTGAAGCCGGCGCCCGTCCATGGCGCGACGAAGCCGACGGTCGAGCCGTTGTTGGCGGCGGCATAGGCCGAGCGCGCGGCCTGGTTCTGGTAGACGCGCCCGATCTGGAGCGCGAGCGGATAATCGTCACTGATGTTGTCGTTGCGCAGCCCGCGGCGCGCGATGATGTCGAGGCTCAGGTCCTGATAGTCGTTCTCGCGCCGGTCGGAGAAATCGGCGAAGGCGGTGATGCTGCCGCGGTCGCTGAACTCCTTCACGACCTTGGCGTTCACCTGATGCTGGCGCTGCGTGCCAGATCCCTTCCACTTGTCGGTGGTGAGATAGCCATAGGACAGATAGCCCTTCAGACCACCGCCAAGGTCGCCGCTCTCCGCGCGGACGAAGGCGCGGACCGTGTCGTTGCTCCCATAGGTGCCCGACGCGACGAGGTCCGCGGTGTCGGACGGCGCGCGGCTGGTGAATTGCAGCGTGCCGCCGAGATTGCTGGTCGAGGCGGTGCCGAGCGCACCGGCGCCCTGTGCCACCGTCGTGGTGGCGATATTCTCGCTGATGATCGCGCGGCTGATGTGCAGGCCGTTGACGTTGCCGTAGCTCATGTCGCCGAGCGGGATGCCATCCAGCGTGAAGCCCAACTGGTTCTGGTTGAATCCGCGAAGCGAGATGCGGGTCGACCATTCGTAGGCGCCGAACGCATCCGACGACTGGAAATTGACGCCGGGCAGTTTCGCGGCAGCCTTCAGGGGTGAGGTGCCGGGAGGCAGTCGCTCCATGTCGATCGCGGAGATCGTCTGCACCTGGCGGGTCTGACCGAAGCCGAGGACGACGATGTCGTTGCCATCGCCGCCGGTGGCGGCAGGGTCGCGATCGGCCGTCACCGGCGTGGCGGACGGCAGTGGAGCGATGTCCTGGGCAGCGGCGGATCCGGCGAACAGCGCGATCGGCGCGGCGCCGACCAGCCAGAGACGTGCAGGCATGTGAGATTCCCCCGGGCGTGCTTGATGCCACCCTTGCCGCGTCCCTGCGCGCGCATGGTTAAGCCTGCGCGACGGTTTGGCGACCGAACGATGACAATTCGCCGCCGGCCGCCACGCCGACCTCAACGATCAAACGGGAGCCGAGACCGACCTTGACGACCGCTCGCCGCAGCAGCGCGGCGACGCGTCGTTCCATAGGAAAAGCGGCAGGATCGGGCACAGGTGTTGACCGCGTAAGCGGCATGCCAGCGCGTCGCGGTATCGAGGTGCGGCGGCACCCCCGCGGCGAGCGCGGAATGGCTAGGGATCGGCGGCATCGGCCCCCGCCCCGTCGCCGGCATGGATGAGCGGCAGTTGGTCCGATCCGCCGCGTCGCACGTTGACCGCCGCATGAAGACGATCCGCTTCCCCGACGGTACGACCGTCCCCGCGCTTGGCCAAGGCACCTGGATGATGGCGGAAGACGCTGCCCGCCGATCGGACGAGATCGCCGCGCTGCGCGAGGGGCTGTCGCTCGGCCTGACCCTGATCGACACCGCCGAAATGTATGCCGACGGCGAGTCCGAGCGGCTGGTCGGCGAGGCGATCGCGGGGGTGCGCGACAAGGTGTTCCTCGTCAGCAAGGCCTATCCCCAGAATGGCTCGCGCGACCGGCTCCCCCGCGCCTGCGAGGCGAGCCTCAAGCGGCTCGGCACCGAGCGGATCGACCTGTACCTGCTGCACTGGCGCGGCAACGTGCCGCTCGCCGAGACGGTCGAGGCGATGGAGCGGCTGGTCGCGGCGGGCAAGATCCTGCGCTGGGGCGTCAGCAATCTCGACACCGACGACATGGAGGAACTGGTCGCGAGCGGTGGCGAGCGCTGCCAGACCGATCAGATTCTCTACAACCTCACCCGGCGAGGCCCGGAATATGATCTGATCCCCTGGCTTTCGAGCCATGGCATGCCGGTCATGGCGTACAGTCCCGTCGAACAAGGTCGCCTGGTCGCCCATCCCGGCCTCGCCGCGATAGCCGCAGAGCGTGATGCCACGCCCGCGCAACTCGCCCTCGCCTGGCTGCTGGCGCGGGACGGCATCCTGCCCATCCCCAAGGCCGGATCGGTCGCCCATGTGCGGGACAATCGTGCGGCCTTGGACATCTCGCTCTCCGACGCCGAGTTGCAACGCCTCGATGCGCTCTTCCCGCCCCCGCGCGGTCCCGAACCGCTGGCGATGCTCTAGCCCCGGATGAAGTCGAGAAAGGCGCGCAGCGGCGGCGGCACGAGGCGGCGTCCGGAATAGTAAAGGAACGGACCGGAAAACGGCTGCCACCAGTCCGGCAGCACCGGCTCCAGCGCGCCACTCGCCAGCGCGGGCCGGAGCCAGTCCTCGAACAGGTGGATGATCCCCGCGCCCGCCACCGCCACATCGACCAGCAGGTCCGCCGCCCCGGAGACGCTCGCGATCAGCGGCCCCTGCGGCTCGATCCGCACGATCTCACCCTCGCGCTCGAACTCCCATGGGCTGGTCAATGCGCCGCTGGTGAAGCGCCCACGCAGGCAGGCGTGATCCAGCAGGTTGCGCGGATGGTCCGGCCGCCCGCGCGCATTAAGATAGGCCGGGGCCGCAGCCGTCGCGAAGCGCTGCACGCGCGGGCCGATCGGGACAGCGATCATGTCCTGTTCCAGCCGCTCGTCATAGCGGATGCCGGCGTCGCAGCCTGATGCGACCATGTCGACGAAGCCGTCCTCGGCGACGATCTCGACCTGAATGTCCGGATAGGCGGCGAGGAAGCCGGGCAGGATCGCCGGCAGCACCAGCCGCGCCGCGCTGACCGGCACGTTGAGCCTGAGCGTGCCCGCCGGGCGATCGCGAAACAGGTTCACCACGTCCAGCGCCGCCTCCACCTCCCCCAGTGCCGGCGCGAGACGCTCGATCAGCCGCGTTCCCGCTTCGGTCGGCGTGACGCTGCGCGTCGTGCGATGCAGCAACCGGACGCCCAGCCGCGCCTCCAGCCGCCGAACCGCTTCGCTGAGGGTCGAGGCACTCGATCCGACCAGGCGGGCCGCATCGCGGAACCCGCGTGCCTGCGCCACCGCCAGAAACGCGTTGAGATCGGCAAGGTCGGCCTTCATCGTTCGGTTTTCCGTACAGCCCGTGCGGATCACTCCGGCTTATCGCGATGATCCGCAAGCCGTATCTCGGTGCCAGCACAGGAGAATGACGATGACGATCGACCAGGCAGGCACCTATCCCTTCGCCGGACGCAGCGTGAAGCGGCTGGGCTATGGCGCGATGCAGCTCGCCGGCCCCGGCGTGTTCGGGCCGCCGCGCGACCATGATGCGGCGCTCGCCGTGCTGCGCGCTGCGCTGGAGGAGGGCGTGAACCACATCGACACCAGCGATTTCTACGGTCCGCATGTCACCAACCGCCTGATCCGCGAAGCGCTGTCACCCTATCCCGACGACCTCCTGATCGTGACGAAGATCGGCGCGCGGCGCGGCGACGACGCCTCATGGCTACCGGCGATCTCACCGGACGATCTGGCTCGCGCCGTCGAGGACAATCTGACGAACCTCGGGCTGGAGACGCTCGACGTCGTCAACCTGCGCCTGATGTTCGACGTCCACGGACCGGCGGAAGGTTCGCTCGCCACGCCGCTGAAGGCGGTGGCGGACATGCAGCGCCAGGGGCTGGTGCACCACATCGGCCTCAGCAACGTGACGCCGACGCAATTCGAGGAGGCCCGCGACATCGCCGCGATCGTCTGCGTCCAGAACCAGTATAACCTCGCACACCGCGACGACGACGCCTTCATCGACGCGTTGGCGACCGAGGGCGTCGCCTATGTCCCCTTCTTTCCGCTCGGCGGCTTCAGCCCGCTCCAGTCGGCGGCGTTGTCCGACGTGGCGGCGCAACTGGAGGCCACGCCGATGCAGGTGGCGCTGGCCTGGCTGCTCCAGCGCTCGCCCAACATCCTGCTGATCCCCGGCACGTCATCGGTGGCGCACCTCCGCGAGAACCTCGCCGCGGCATCGCTGACGCTGCCCGACGATGCGGTGACCCGGCTCGACGCGATCGGGCGGTAATCAGGACGGCTGGTTCGCCAGCACCGCGTCGAGCAGCCCGGGAAAGCGGCGGTCGAATTCATCACGGCGCAGCGTATTGATCATCTCGCGCCCTACCTGCGTCGTCTCGATCAGCCCCGCCGCACGCAGCAGCTTGAGGTGGTTGGACAGCGTGCTTTTCGGGATCGTCTCGCACGGCGCGGCCCCGGTGCAGCTCAGCCGCTCGGTCGCGGCGAGCCGGGCGACCATGCCCAGCCGGTTGGCATCGGCCAGCGCGTGCAGTGCCAGGTCGAGCGGAACGTCCTCCAGCCTGGGATGGGTAAAGCGGGGCATGCTCACGATATAGGACGCAGCGGTAAATTTAATAGTTCGGAAATATTGAACCGTTTGCTCGGACTCCCATCTCCTGGTCTGCCGACAGCGCACAATGTCGTGATCGCGGGCGACATCTCGGAGAATGCACATGCCACTTGCACGCAAGACGGCGCTGGTCACCGGCGGATCGCGCGGCATCGGTTCGGCCATCGCCAGGCGACTGGCGGCGGAGGGCGCGACCGTGGCGATCACCTATGCCGGCAACAAGGTCGCAGCCGACGCCACCGTCGCGGCGATCGAGAGCGCGGGCGGCACCGCCTACGCCTTCCGGGCCGATGCCGCCGATCCCGTCTCGCAGCGCGCGGGCGTCGAACAGGCCGCTACTACCCTTGGGGGAATAGATATCCTCGTCCACAATGCCGGCGTTGCCGAATTCTCCGCCATCGCGGAGGACACCGACGAAACCTATGACCGGCAGTTCGGCGTCAACGTGAAAGGGCTTCACGTCGGGACGCGCGCGGCGCTGCCGCACTTGCGCGATGGCGGGCGGATCATCCTGATCGGCAGCATCTCCGGCGAGATGGCGTTCCCCGCCACCTCGGTCTACAGCGCGACCAAGGCAGCGGTGGCGGCGCTGGCGCGCGGTTGGGCGAAAGACCTCGCCCCACGCAACATCCTGGTCAACACCGTACAGCCGGGACCGATCGACACCGACATGAACCCGGCCGACGGCGAGTTCGCGCAGCACATGCTCGGCTTCATCCCGCTCGGCCGTTACGGCAAGGTCGAGGATATCGCCGGCGCGGTGGCGTTCCTTGCCGGACCGGATGCGGGCTACATCACCGGCACCACGCTCAACGTCGATGGCGGCGCGGCTGCCTAGGAGGCGACCGACCCCTCCACACGAAGGGCATGGTCGTTGCTGCTGGCGCGCGCAGGGCGAAGCCCCCTGCCCGCCGGTTCCGACCATCCAGATGGACGGCCAGCTCCTCGCACGTCTCCTCAAAGAATCGGCGAGTGCGCGACGCTTCGCGCGGGCTCTTGTTGCGGGTCGACGCCACGCGGGATCTGCCGATGCGGCGATGCCGCCGAGAAGCTGGCGCGGTGCTCTCGTTCTTCAGTAAGGCGGTTTTACCCGGGCCTTTTGTTCGCGAGCGGCAGCCGTCCACCAGGCGAGATCGTCGGCGAAGCGCGGGAAGGAGCGAGCCAGCGCGGCGCCCCCGTCGCCGGTTGGATGGCCATCGCTATCCAGTGTGTGGCCGATACTGCCGACGGTGAGCGTGCTCGATACCACGACCATGCCCATCTCGGTGAGCGTGCCATGCCATGCGACGCTGGCATGCGCGCCCGCCAGACGCCCGGCCGAATAGCTGGCGATCGCCGCGGGACGCCAGAACCATTCCTCGAGGAAATGATCGGTCAGGTTCTTGAGGCCGGGCTGCTGGCCCCAATTGTATTCGCCGGTGACGAAGACGAAGGCGTCCGCGGCGCGGATCTTGCCGGCAAGCTCCTCCAGCGCGGGTGGTGCTTCGCCGCTGGGATATTCCTTGTACATGCGATCGAGCATCGGCAGGCCAATCACCCTTGCGTCGATCAGTTCGGGCGCGGCGCCCCGCTCGGCAAAGGCGCGCATCAGATACTCCGCCAGCCGGATCCCCTGCCGATCGGAGCGGTAAGAACCGTACAAGATCAGAATGCGGTCGGCCATCGCGTGACTCCCTTGAAGAAACGGGCGAACCATCGGCGCGCCCGAACCATCCCTCAACCCTCTTCACGGCCGCGACGTTCGATGAAGGTCGACATAGAGGCCGAACGCGCGCCGATGAACAGAGAATGCGACAGGGGTCGGGCCGCTCGCCGATGGTTCCCGACGGACGGTATCCGTGGCGTGAATGGCTGCCGGCTCGCGGGCCGCACGTCGGACGATCCTCACCGGCTCCGCTGAGCAAGGCCGGGCGGACGGCCGGAAACCTTATGCCGCGGTTGACGGTTGCCTGCGAACCCGTTGCGAGACGTCTATGCGCCTGATCGCCATCGAAGAGCATATCCTGCCGCAAAATGTCCGCGAGGCCTGGGACGCGGCGCCACCCCCGCATGACCCCGTGTCCGCCATCGCGGACGGAGGCGTGACAGGCGAGCGCCTGGCCGATCTCGGCGAGGGCCGTCTGGCATTGATGGACGAGCAGGGCATCGACGTTCAGGTTCTCTCGCTGACCACGCCGGGTGTTCACAACCTGGCGCCCGGTGCAGCGGTGGACGTGGCCCGACGCGTCAACGATCTGCTGGCCGAGACATGCGCGCGTCATCCCAGCCGCTTTCAGGGCTTTGCGGCCCTGCCAACGGCCGATCCGGCGGCGGCCCCGCGCGAACTGGAGCGTGCGGTGAGCGAACTGGGCCTGAAGGGAGCATTGCTGTGCGGTCGCACGCGCGATCGGCATCTGGATCATCCCGCGCTCAGGCCGATGCTGGCGACGGCGGCGCAGCTTGACGTCCCCCTCTTCATTCACCCGCAGACACCGGCACCGGCGGTCCGCGAGGCCAGTTACGCCGGCATCGGCGAGCGCGCGGACCTCGCCCTCGCCGCCTTCGGCCTCGGTTGGCACTATGAGGCGGGGCTGGAATGGGTGCGGCTCGCAGCGGCAGGGGTCTTTGACGAACTGCCGGAGCTTCAGATCATCCTCGGCCATTGGGGCGAGCTGGTATTGTTCTACCTGGAACGGACGGCGGCGGTCATGAGCCGCGCACTCGAGCTTGAACGTCCGCTTGACGCTTACGCTCGTCGTAACCTCTACGTGACGGGCAGCGGGATGTGGAGCGACACGTACCTCCGGCGCTGCCTGGAGATCGTCGGACCGGATCGTCTGCTTTTCTCGACCGACTTCCCTTATCAATATCGCCCCGGCGGCGAGGCGCGGCGCTTCCTTGAAAACGTTGACCTGGATGATGCCGCGCGACGTGGTTTCGCCTTCGCCAACTGGGAGCGCCTGACCGGAGCGACACAGGGTTAAGGTTGGTAACATTCCCGTGGATCAAGTGACGGCGGTATCGCTCGGCACCGACGCTCAGGTCGTGGCAAGCATGATCGGCCGACGTGGATGATGAGTCTTCGGCACGGCATCGGTGATGCCGTGCCGATATGGCGGCGACGCGGGTGGATGCGCCGCCGCCCGCCTGGCGCACTTCGGTGCTCCGCGACCACTCACGGTAGCTGTCGAAAGTGCGTCAAGAAGCGCCGGATCGAGGCCATGAAGAAGGATGTAGCGGGACAACCCGCTGGCGCTGCGACGGCATCAGAACGCTGACCAGTCTTCCTGCGCGGTTTGCCGCAGCGCGGTAACCGTCGGCGCCGATCGGACGATCTCGAGCGGCTGGGGACGGTGTCGGCTCGCGGTCTGGCGCTGCTGCGCAGGCTGGCCGCCGCTCGGCTCGGCGAGCGTGAATCGCGCGACCTCCTCCGCCAAATTCTGCGCCTCCGTGACCAGGCTGCGCGTCGCAGCCGTCGCTTCCTCGACCATCGCCGCATTCTGCTGCGTCACCCCGTCCATCTCCGAGATGGCGACGTTGACCTGCTGCAATCCGACCGCCTGCTGCTTGGCCGAGGACGCGATGGTCGAGACGATCGCGTTGATCTCCTCGACCCGGCCGATGATCCCCTGCAGCGCCGAACCCGTGGCGCTTACCAACTCGACACCTGCCTCGACCTGAACGGTGGAGGCAGCGATTCGCGCCTTGACGTCCTTGGCGGCATCTGCGGAGCGCTGCGCCAGCGCGCGGACCTCGGAGGCGACCACCGCGAACCCCTTGCCGGCGTCACCCGCACGCGCCGCCTCGACACCGGCATTGAGCGCCAGCAGGTTGGTCTGGAAGGCGATGCCGTCGATGACGCTGATGATTTCGGAGATTTCGACCGACGTGCGCTCGATGCCGCCCATCGCCGTCACCGCCCGTTCGACGATCTTGCCGGAGGAACGCGCCTCGCCGCACGCCTGGAGCACGAGCTCGCTGGCCTTCGTCGCTCCGTCCGCGGTCTGGCGCACCGTGGTCGTGATCTCGTCCATGGCCGCGGCGGTTTCCTCAAGCGCCGCCGCCTGCTGTTCGGTGCGGCGCGACAGGTCGCTCGATGCCTGCCCGATGTCAGCGCTCCCGCTCTTGATGCCATCGGCGACGACGGACACCCTGTTCAGGGTCAGGGCCATCGCGCCCATCGCCGCATTGAAGTCGTGCCGGACCGTCTCGAACTGCTCGGCGAATGGTGCGTCGATCGCCACCGTCAGATCGCCCGCCGCCATGCGGCCGAGCCCCGCGCCCAGCGCTTCGACCATCATCTGCGCCTCAGCGCTGGAGCGTCTGATCGTCTCGGCATTGTCACGGAAGACCCGCATCGCGCGGCTCATCCGGCCCACGCAGTCGCGATGGTCGGAAAACAGGATCTCCGCGGCGAGATCCCCTGCCGCCAGCCCTTCCATCCGGACGACGGTGGCGACATATGGGTCGCTGATGAGCTTGCCGCTGTACCAGGTCAGCAGCACCGGCAACGACGCCAGCACCGCACCTCCCAGCATCAGGCGCGACACCTCCGCCGACGGTGATATCGCCGCCAGATAGATCAATCCCAGACCCAGCGCCGCTATCACGATCTGGATGATAGCGATCACGCGGAATTTCATGCGGATCGGGGCATTGTTTCCAAACCATGCAATCATCTTCGTGCTCCTACCGGCCCGCAGAACTGTCGAGGCAGAACAAATATCCCACGAAACTTCGATAGGAAGATTCTGCCTCTGCGAATGAGGCAGCATGACACGCCACAACCTGACACTTTATTTTGAATCGTACATATTCTAACGAGAACGTTAATGATGAATCCATTGTTAACCATGGTAACAAATTCTTTGACTAAGAAATACTTACGATAGATAAATGGGCAAGAAGGCTCGTTAATCACACAAGCGAGTACGGAGCCTCCGAGGTCCGGCATCAAGGGGCCGGTAAATGCACCGGCCCTGCCACTTCGAACCTGCGATTTTCGACAGCGAACAGGGCCGGCGATGTACGGGCATGACGTTCACCGCCGTCGCGCATCGGGTAAGGATCGCCATCAACATCGCCCGCAGGAATGACCGCCGGCCCAACAAGGTGTTTACGTGGCGCCGCCAGCGTCCGGTGATCTACGAGGAAATGTATCTCACCATTCGCGCCTCGATGCCGAGTCCCGTGTCACCACCGGCCGCGATCCGGCCTTCCACAACGCTGTCGAACGCCGTTCCGCGTGGCCGCCGCGCACCGGACGGGATTGGCCCCGGCCTGCCCTTCTCGCGGCGGCTATGGTCAGCCGGCAGCAATCACCCCGGCCAGACGCGACCCGATGCCGACAGGCGATGGCGCTGCTTGGAATGGTAGCGCCATCTTGCAAAATGGATCGTTCATGTCACCAGAACCTGCCCGAATGACGAAAGACACCCTATGTTTCTGAACAGTGGCGGCGCGGCAGGCGCGATGGTGCGCCGACATGCGTGGAACCGTACACCGCTCGGCCCGATCGGGGGATGGCCGAACGCCCTCACGACGCTGGTCGACGTCATCCTCGGATCAAGCCAGCCGATGTTCATCGTGTGGGGTGAGGCACGGACACTCCTCTACAATGATGCCTATGCCGCCATTCTCGCAGGCAAGCATCCCGCCGCGCTGGGGTGCGACTTCCTGGATGTATGGCACGAGATCCGCGCAGACCTGACCCCGATCGTCGCCGAGGCCTACCATGGCAACCCGGTACAGATGGACGACATCGAACTGTGGATGGAACGGCGCGGCTATCCGGAGGAAACGCATTTTTCCTTCTCCTACACGCCTGTCCGTGGAGAAGACGGGGCCGTAAGCGGCTTCCTCTGCGTCTGTCAGGAGATCACCGGCCACATCATGGCCGCGCGACAGCTCCGCCAGAGCGAGGCGACGGCGCATAGCGATGCGGAGCGCGTCCAACTCGCGCTCGCGGCCGGCGCGATCATCGGCACCTGGGTGTGGGATCTCCCGACCGATCGCTTCGCCGTCGACGAAGGGTTCGCGCTCGCGTTCGGCATTGATCCGGCGCTGGGGCGCGAGGGGCTGAGCCTGGAACAGGTGATCGCGACCGTACACCCGGACGATCGGTCGGGGCTGGAGGCCGCGATCGCGGAGGCGATCGCGCGCGGCGGCGGCTATGCCCACCAATATCGCGTGCGTCGGCGGGACGGCCGCTATTACTGGATCGAAGCCAACGGACGCGTCGACCACGCCGACGACGGCACGCCGCTTAAATTCCCCGGCGTCCTGCTCGATGTGGAGGAGCGGCGACGCACCGACGCGGCGCTGCGCGAGACGTCGCGGCGGCTCGACGCGATCCTCAACAATACGCGCGAGGCGGTCTTCCTGATGGATGATCGCCAGCATTGCATCTACGCCAATCCGGCGGCCGAGCAGCTTACCGGCTTTCGCCTCCACGACATGCAGGGGCGCCCGCTCCACGACGTGGTGCACCACAAGCGGCCGGACGGGACGCACTACCCGCTGGAAGAATGTCCGATCGACCGCGCCTTTCCCAAGCGTGCGCAGATGAGCGGCGAGGAGCTGTTCGTCGCGCCGGACGGTTCCTTCTACCCAGTGGCGTTCACCGCCAGCCCGGTCCTGGACGATGCGGGCCAGCCGGTCGGCACGGTCATCGAAGCCCGCAACATCGCGGCGGATAAGGCACGCGACGCGGCGCTGCGCGAAGAAACCCATACGCTGGAAACCCTCAACCGCAGCGGCATCGCCATCGCCGGTGAGCTGAACCTCGAACGGGTGCTGCAGATGGTCACCGACGCCGGCGTCGAGCTGACGGGGGCCGCCTTCGGCGCCTTCTTCCACAATCGGGTGGACGCGACCGGCGAGGCGCTGATGCTCTACACCCTGTCGGGCGCCGCACGGGCGGATTTCGAACGGTTCGACATGCCCCGCGCCACCGACCTCTTCAAACCGACCTTCCACGGCGAAAATGTGGTTCGAAGCGACAACGTCACCCTTGATCCGCGCTACGGCCGGAACCCGCCGCATGCGGGCATGCCGCAGGGGCATCTGCCGGTGCGCAGTTATCTGGCCTTGCCGGTGGTGTCGCGCACCGGCGACGTAATCGGCAGTCTCCTGTTCGGTCACCCCGATCCGGCGCGCTTCACCGATCGCCATGAGCGGCTGATGGCCGGGATCGCGGCGCAGGCCGCCATCGCCATCGACAATGCGCAATTGTACCGGGCGGCGCAGGACGAGATCGGGGAACGCCGGCGCGCCGAACACCGGCTCCGCGAGTTCAACGAAACCCTGGAGCAGCGCGTCGCCACGGAGGTGGCGCAGCGCACCAGGGCCGAGGATGAGTTGCGACAGGCGCAGAAGATGGAAGCGGTCGGCCAGCTCACCGGCGGCATCGCGCACGACTTCAACAATCTTCTGACCGTCGTCACCGGGAACATCGACATGGCGACCCGGGCGCTCCAGAAGGCCGGCGACCCGGACCCGCGCGCACAGCGGGCGCTCGGCAACGCGCTCAAGGGGGCGGAACGTGCCGCGGCGCTGACGCAACGGCTGCTGGCCTTCTCGCGGCGACAACCGCTGGCACCCAAGCCGATCGACGCCGACCGGCTCGTCGCGGGCATGTCGGATCTCATCCAGCGCGCGCTGGGCGAGACGCTGCGGCTCGAGATCGTGACCAGCCCCGGGCTATGGCGCGTCGAGGCCGATCCGAACCAGCTCGAATCCGCTATTCTGAACCTGGCGGTCAATGCGCGCGACGCCATGCCGGGCGGCGGCACGCTGACCATCGAGACAGCGAACGCGCGCCTCGACGAAGCCTATTCCGCCGGCCATGCCGAGGTTGCGCCGGGCCAATATGTCGTCATCGCCGTCACCGACACCGGGACCGGGATGTCCAGGGAAACCGCCGCGCGGGTGTTCGAGCCATTCTTCACCACGAAGGAAGTCGGCAAGGGAACCGGCCTTGGCCTCTCGATGGTGTATGGCTTCACCAAACAGTCCGGAGGACACGTCAACGTCTATTCGGAAGAAGGGCAAGGCACGACGATCAAGATCTATCTGCCCCGGCTCTTGAACGATGCCCGGATCGAGGAAGACGAAGCCGCCGTTGCCATCGAGTTCAGCCGGGCGCGGGAGGTGATCCTGGTCGTGGAGGATGACGACGACGTCCGCGATTACACGACCAGTTGCCTGCGCGAACTCGGCTACGATGTTCTGGAAGCGCACGAGGGGCCGACCGCGCTTCGCCTGATCGAACAGCATGATGGGCCGCTTGATCTGCTCTTCACCGATGTCGTGATGCCGGGGATGACCGGGCGGGAGCTCGCCGAAGAGGCGCGTCGCCTCATGCCGGGCCTGAAGGTGCTCTATACCAGCGGGTACACGCGCAACGCGATCGTCCATGGCGGCCGGCTGGACGAGGGCGTGGAGATGATCGCCAAACCCTTCACCTATGCGGTCCTGGCCCAGAAGATCGCGGATGTGCTGGACCGGGGCAAGACCGGACGCATCCTGCTCGTCGAACACGATCCCACGCTACGGATGTTCGCCGCCGGGGCGCTTTCCGCCTCGGGCTATGCGATCGACGAAGCCTGCAACGGTGCGGAGGCGCTGGCGCGTATAAGGGCAGCAAGAGGTCGCTATGATGCGGTCATCATGGCGGTCGACCTTCCCGGACAGCCGGGCGATCAGCTCGCCGCGGAGGTGCGAGCGCTACACGCCGATGTGCCGATACTCCTGATGGCCGAGGATGATTCCTCCTTGCCCCGCGCGATCGCCTCGGCCGATCCCTGCATCGCCATGGTCGCCAAGCCGTACAATGCAGCAGGGTTGATCCAGGCGCTCGACCGGCTTGGCGTGCGATGCAGGGCGCGCCCCCGCGAACGTCAGGGAAGCTGAGATGCTGATGGCTGCGGCAGCACGAGGCGGACCGGCGCCGCAGCGGGCGACCGACCGCCGATAGCGATGCCCGATACCATTCGACGAACGCGCGCGTACGTGACGGTGAGAAATCGCTCCGATCGCGTCGCCATGCATCAGCGCCCGAGCGCCAGCAGCGGCGAGTAATCGGTCATCGTCATGAAGACGCTGTCAATCCGCACCACCAGCCTGCCGTCCGCCTCGCTTGCAGCCGCCACCGCGCGCCACGCCGGGTCGGCCCCGAACGCCTGCCATGATCGGTCGCGCGCGGCGCGGCTGGGATAGGCGAGCACGTAGATGACGCGACCGTCGGGCTGCGTCGGCGAGGGCGGCTCGTTCCAATAGGCGACGTTGGTCATCCCGTGCCTGGCGAACAGCGCAAGCGTATGCTCGCGGAAGCGCGCGTTCAATGCGGCCAGCTTGCCGGGTGCGGGATAATAGGTGCGAAGCTCATAGGTCGCCGTGTGCGGGTCCAGCCGCGTCGGTGCGGCGGCGAGCGGTACGGTTGCCACGATAAGGGCGAGCAAGGCGAACAGGATCGAACGCATCGGCGGTCTCCGGGCGCGGGTTCGCGCCGGCATGGCGCGTGTGCGATCACGGGCGGATGCGCAACCGCGGTCCGACGGACCGTCGAACCCACTTGGCGAGAAACCGGATCACGCGCAGGGTGAGTCCATGCTGTCCGCGCTCCTTGCTCTGTTTCTTCAATTCGCCCCCGCGCCAGCGCCGCCGCTCGCCGCCGCCGCCACCATGCCGGAGGTTGCCGCGTCGCGTTGGGGCGCACGCGACGCGCAGTTCATCGTTCGCGACTTTCGTTTCCGCTCCGGAGAGTCGCTGCCGGCGTTGCGCATCCATTACACCACGCTCGGCACCCCGCATCGCGACGCGAGTGGCACGATCGACAATGCCGTGATGATCCTGCACGGCACCGGCGGCACGGGACGCCAGTTCCTGGCGTCGTCCTTCGCCGACGAGCTGTACGGGCCGGGGCAGCCGCTCGATCTTCGCCACTACTGGATCATCCTTCCCGACGGCATCGGGCATGGCGGGTCGTCGAAGCCTTCCGACGGGCTGGGGATGCGTTTTCCCGCCTATGATTATGACGACATGGTCGAGGCGCAATACCGGCTGTTGAAGGACGGGCTGGGCATTCGCCACATGCGGCTCATCATGGGCACGTCGATGGGCTGCATGCACAGCTTCCTGTGGGGCGAAGCGCATCCCGATTTCGTGCGCGCGCTGATGCCGCTCGCCTGCGAGCCGGTGGAGATCGCCGGGCTGAACCGCATGTGGCGGCAATTGGTGATCGACGGGATCAAGGCCGACCCGGCCTGGATGGGCGGCGCGTACCGGACGCAGCCGCTGGCGGGGCTGCGCACTGCCGCCAGCCTGCTGTTCGTGGCGGGTGGCGCGCCGCTCTACTACCAGGCGCACTATCCCACCCGCCCGGCCGCGACGGCGTTCGTCCGCCAGCGCATCGCCGCGTCGCTCGCGCAGATCGACGCCAACGACCTGCTGTATCAGGTCGATGCGTCGCGTACCTATGATCCATGGCCCCGGCTGGAGGCGATCACGACGCCAGTCATGTGGATCAACTCCGCCGACGACTTCATCAATCCGCGCGGGCTTGATTATCCACGTCGCGCGGTCGCGCGCATGCGGAACGCGCGGTTTCGCCTGATCCCCGAGAGCGTCGACACCAGGGGCCACGGGACGCACACCGCGGCGCGTTTCTGGAAACGTGATCTGGTCGCGTTGCTGCGGCGGACCCGATAGCCGTACGCACCCACGGTGGCCAAGCGACGAACGACACCTGCCCGCCGGCGATCGACGCGGCGGCGCGCAACGGGCGGCGGCCTGTCGCGGCACTGGCTGCTGCTGCTCGGGGTGGTCGCGTCCATCATCATCGTGACGGGGATCGTGGAACGCTTCGGAACGTCGCCGCCCAATGTGTCGCGGCCGATGACGATGGCGCAGGCGCGCGCGTCGAATGCCGCCGTTCCTCTCCAGCGCTACCGACGCCTCCGCGCCGCGCGCTTCCACTTCCGCGGCGGACCGGCCGCCCGTGCGCAGGCGGTCGAGTGCCTTGCCACGGCCGCGCTCTACGAGGCCGGCGACGATCGCCGCGGACAGGCCGCGGTGATGCAGGTCGTCCTCAATCGCATGCGCGCACCGGGCTTTCCACGGACGATCTGCGGCATCGTCTACCAGGGCGCGTCGCGGACAACAGGCTGCCAGTTCTCCTTCACCTGCGACCGGTCGCTGCAACGGCGGCCGATCCGCACCGGCTGGAAAGCCGCCCGACGGATCGCCCGTCGCGCGCTGGCGGGGCATGTCGTCGCCGACGTCGGTCGCGCCACCCATTACCACGCCGACTGGATCGTACCCTATTGGCGCGACACGCTGGTCAAGGTCGCGCGCGTCGGGTCGCACCTGTTCTATCAGCGAGGTTGAACGGATCGACATCGCGCCGGTGCAAGACGGTCGAACGCCTGCTAGGGCGCGATGTCCCAAGCGAGATATGCCGTGCCCGCCCCGATCACCGACCTTGCCAGCTTCTTCGACGTGTCTCCCCATCCCTGCCTGGCGGTCGATCGCGAGTTGACCGTCGTCGCGGCCAATCGCGCGTATCTGGCGCTCGTCGGGCGGGATTTGACCGATATCGACGGCCGCGAGGTCGGAACCGTCTTCCCCGCCGACCCGGCGACGCGCGCGCAGGTGACGGACTCGATCCGGCGCGTGCTGAGCACCGGCCGACCGGATACGGTGGCGGTGCCGCGCTTCGGCCCGGCGGAGGAAGCGGCGCAGGGCGGATCGGCACGGCGCCACTGGAGCGTGACGCACGTTCCGGTGTTCGATCGGACCGGCCAGGTCACCCACGTCCTTCAGCAACCGGCGCAGGTGACGACGCCGGCCGCCCCCGCCACGCTGGCCGCGCTGACCGGCGAGCGCGAGGAACTCGCGCGGCTGTTCGATCAGGCGCCGAGCTTCATGGCGATGCTGGTCGGTCCCGATCACCGCTTCGTCTTCGCAAACCCCGAATATATGAAGGTGGTCGGGCACCGCCCGATCGTAGGCCTGACGGTGGCCGACGCGCTCGGCGAGGCGGCCGAACAGGGCTATGTCGCGCTTCTCGACCGGGTGTACGCCAGCGGCGAAGCCTATCGCGCCGAGGGTGCCCGCTTCGACATCCAGGCCGAGCCCGATGGTCCGGTGGACGGGCGCTATCTCGATTTCGTCTACCAGCCGCTGCGCGACAATGCCGGGCGGGTCAGCGGCATCTTCGTCCAGGGGATCGACGTCACCGAGCGGACGCGCGCAGCCGCGGCGCTCGACGCGACCGAACGCCGCTATCGCTCGGTGCTGGAGGCGATCGACGTCGGCTTCTGCATCATGGAGATGATCTTCGAGGATGACCGGCCGGTCGATTACCGCTTCATCGAGGTCAATACCGCGTTCGAGAACCAGACCGGCCTGGTCGATGCGCCCGGCCGGACCGCACGGGAACTGGTCCCCGATCTCGAAAGCCACTGGTTCGAACGCTATGGCAGCGTCGCTTCCACCGGCGAGGCGATCCGGTTCGAGAACGGCTCGGAAGCGATGGGCCGCTGGTTCGACGTCCACGCGTTGCGCATCGGTCCGCCGGAATTGCGACGGGTGGCGGTGCTGTTCAACGACATCACGGCGCGCCGCCAGCTCGAGATCCAGTTGCGCAACCTCAACGCCGAACTCGAACAGCGGGTCGAGGAGCGCTCGGCGGCGCTGCGCCTGTACCAGAACATCGTCCAGTCGGATGAATCCCCGGTGGTGGCGTTCGACACCGACATGCGGATCACCGCCTTCAACCGCGCCCATCGCGAAGCGTACCGGCGCGCCTGCGGGGTCGAACAGCAGGTCGGCGACTCGCTGCTGGAGCGGATCGACCCCGAACAGGCGGAGGTGCTGCGCGGCTTCATGGCCCGCGCGCTGGCCGGCGAAAGCTTCATCGTTCGCCAACCCGGCGATCCGGCGCGCGACACGCCACCCTGGCAGGTGGCGTACAATCCACTGCGCAAGGAGGACGGCACGATCGTCGGCGGCTTCCACCACGCGCTCGACATCAGCTCGGAACTGAAGGCGCAGGCCGACCTCGAGAAGACGCAGGACGCGCTGCGTCAGGCGCAGAAGATGGAGGCGGTCGGGCAACTGACCGGCGGGCTGGCGCACGACTTCAACAATCTGCTCACCGGCATGATGGGAAATCTGGAGCTGCTCCAGAACCGTCTGGCGCGCGGGCGAGTGGAAGACCTCGAACGCTTCATCCTCGCCGCGCTGGGGGCCGGGCGGCGTGCCGCCTCGCTGACCCAGCGACTGCTCGCCTTCTCGCGGCGGCAGACGCTCGATCCCCGGCCGACCGACGTCAACCGGCTGATCGCCGGCATGGAGGAGTTGCTGCGCCGGACGATGGGGCCATCGAACGAGATCGAGGTGGTCGGCGCCGAAGGGCTGTGGGCCGCGAACATCGACGCCGGGCAGCTGGAGAATGCGCTGCTCAACCTGTGCATCAACGCGCGCGACGCCATGCCCGGCGGCGGGCGGCTGACGATCGAGACCGCGAACAAATGGTTCGACGAGCGCGCGGCCGGGGAACGCGACCTGCCCCCGGGGCCGTATCTGGCGATCTGCGTCACCGATACCGGCACCGGCATGACGGAGGAGACGATCGGGCGGGCGTTCGAGCCGTTCTTCACCACCAAGCCGCTCGGCGAAGGCACCGGGCTGGGTCTGTCGATGATCTACGGCTTCGCACGCCAGTCCAACGGGCAGGTTCGCATCCGTTCGGAACTCGGCGTCGGCACCACCATCTGCATCTACCTGCCCCGCTTCGTCGGAGACGCACCGCCGCCCGACCAGGAGCCGGCCGTCACCGGCGCGCCCGCCGCATCGAGCGGAACGGTGCTGGTCGTGGATGACGAGGCGACGATCCGCGACCTGATCGACGAGGTGCTGGACGAGTGCGGCTATACGGTCATCGGCGCCGCAGACGGCGCTTCGGGCCTGAAGATACTCCAGTCCGGCGCGCGCATCGACCTGCTTGTCACCGACGTCGGCCTTCCCGGTGGCCTGAACGGCCGCCAGGTCGCCGACGCCGCACGCGCGCTACGCCCCGGGCTGAAGGTGCTGTTCATCACCGGCTATGCCGAGAAGGCAGCGTTCGGGAACGGTCATCTGGAGCCGGGCATGCAACTGCTGACCAAGCCGTTCACGATGGAAGCGCTGTCGGCGAAGGTGGCGGACGTGATGAAGGAGCGGTGACGGCCGCCCGCGACGGGCCGCATCGTGCCGCGACAGGAGGGCGATCACCCGACCAGTCGATATCCGGTCCCCTGTTCATTCGCGATCAGGCTCCCGACGGCACGGGGCGCTTCCAGTTTCTGGCGGAGGTTGCGTATCACGATGCGGAGATATTCGATCCGGGGGATCGTGCCCGCCCCAGACGCGCTGCAGGATCAGCTTGTGCGGGACGACCCGGCCGGCATGTCCGGCGAGTAGCGACAGCACGTCATATTCCTTCCTGTTCATATGGACCTCTGCTCCGCCCCGCTCGACGCGATGCGCCGACAGGTCGACCGTCACCTCCCCTGCCCGGATCAGCCCGACGCCCTCTGCTTCCCCGCGACGCAACGCGACCCGGAGGCGCGCGAGCAGTTCCTCGCTGTCGAACGGCTTGTTGAGATAATCGGACGCTCAACCATGCCACCTTCAAAGATGAATAGCGCATTTCCGGTTCTGACTGTTGCCGGGCGTCATCCCCGAGGCTAGGCGCTGCGAACGGTTCGCATTAGCACGCATCCTCTTTCGCTGCATCGGAGGGCTAACCGATCGGTCCGCGAGGACACGGTCGCCACTTGCGGCTTGATGGTCGGCACGTGCTTCGCGCGAAGGAAATGGGGGCGATCGTCTTGAACTTGAAGAAGCTACTCCTCGCGACATCGGCGCTGTCGGTCGCATCGGCAAACGCGCAGCAGGCCTTGGCCACGCCACAGGACCGGATCGAGGCCGCGTCGAATTCGGGCAAGAAGGATCTGCCGGACGACGTTGTCGTGACCGCGACCGGATATGAGCTGAACGTCCGCGAGGCGCCCGCCACGATCTCGATCATCACCGAAAAGGAGATTCGGCAACGCTCCTATACCGACATCACCGATGTGCTGGTGAACGTACCGGGTGTCCACATCCAGGGCGGCGGTGTCGAGCAGTCGATCATGATCCGCGGCACGAGTTCCGACTACACGCTGTTCCTGATCGACGGAAAGCGCGTGCAGGACAATCAGGCGTTCGGCCTGAACGGCGCGCAGGCGGGTACGCCGATCAACTTCCTGCCGCCGCTCGACACGATCGAGCGGATCGAGGTCATCCGCGGTCCCGCCTCGTCGCTGTACGGCTCCGACGCGATCGGCGGCGTCATCAACATCATTACCAAGAAGGTGCTGAACGACTTCGGTGGCAGCGTGACCGCCGAATATATCGCGGCCGGGCCGGGGAATGACGTCACGAAGGACGGGTTCAACGGCAGCTTCGCGCTGAACGTGCCGATCCTACGGGATCGTCTCTCGCTCCAGGTCACCGGCGGGCTACGCCTGCAACAGGAAGCGGACTTCGTCGGCGGGAGCGACTCCGCGGCGGCCGATCCGGATTTCGAGCGCCGCAACATCGCCGGCAAGCTCGGGTTCCGACTGGACGATGCCAATACCTTCACCGCGGGCATCGGCCACACGATCCAGGAACGCACCGCCAATCCGGGCCGCAGCCTCGCCCCGACCGCGGCGCGCACCTACAGCAAGACGCTGCGCGACAATTACTTCCTGACTCACGAGGGCAAGTACGGTGCCATCGCCTGGAACAGCTACGTCACGTACGACACCTCGACGAACCCGACCCGCATCAACGCGACGACGGGGAACGGCATCGACTTCGACACGCTGGTCGCCAACAGCCAGATCGCGGCGGCCGTCGCGAACCACAAGATCGTCGGCGGCGTGAACTACTTCCACGAGAAGTTGCAGGACGGCGCCACCAACGGCCTGAACCTTCCCGGGTTCGTGGTGCCCACCGACATCGTCACCATGGACCGGAAGCAATATGCCGGGTTCCTCGAGGACAATTGGGAGATCGTGGACGATCTCTCGCTGCTGCTCAGCGGACGTGTCGATCACAGCGAGACGTTCGGCACACGGTTCAGCCCGAAAGCCTACGCCGTCCTCAACCTGACCGACACGCTCACGGTGAAGGGCGGCGTCACGCGGGGCTACAAGGTGCCCAGCCTGCGCATGGCCGCGACCGATTTCGGATCGACGTCGATGGGGGGCGTCATCATCGGCAATCCCGACCTGAAGCCCGAGATCACGACGAACTACGAGGTCGCCGCTGCGTATGTGAACCCCGGCCTGGGACTGTCGACCAGCCTCACCGCCTACAAGAGCGACTTCAAGGACAAGCTGCTGCGGACCGGCCGGATCTGCGCGCAGAACGTCGTGTGCGAATATATGGGCACCACCTATCCCGCGCATCAATTCGGCTACACCTCCTATGTCAACGTCGACACCGCGGAGCTGAAGGGTGTCGAATGGACGGTCGACTGGAAGGTGCTGCGCGCGCTGCGTTACCGCCACAGCTATACCTATGCGCAGACCGAACAGACCTCCGGCGCGAACGCGGGCAAGCCGCTGAATGACATCCCGGAGCATATGTTCAACGCGTCGCTCGACTGGAATCCCACCCGCGCGCTGCGTTTCTGGGGGCAGCTCAACTATCGCGGCGAGACGTCGGGCCGCACGGTCAATGCGAGCGGTTCCGCCACCAACGACTTCCGCTACCCGCCCTACACCTTCTACAATCTCGGCGTCGGCTACGACGTGACGCGGCGGATCATCCTGAACGCGGGCGTCTACAACCTCACGAACAAGCAGGTCACGCCGGAGGACGGCTTCGCCTACGTGCTCGACGGTCGCCGCTTCAGCGTGTCGGCGAACCTCAGGTTTTGATCGACACGTGACCCGCGACATCATCACATCGGAAGGCCGCATCCCTATGAATCGCACCGGATTGACCGCGCGCGCCGCCGTGGCGCTGGCGCTTGCTGTCGTCGGGCTACCCGCTTCGGTCATGGCCGGGGACGTCGTCGTCGCTCACGCCAAAGGGGAGACGGTGCTGAAGGAGGCACCGCGCAAGGTGGCTGTGTTCGATCTCGCCACACTCGACAACCTCAGCGCGCTGGGCGTCGACGCGGTGGCAGGGGTTCCCAAAGGGGCGGATGGCCAGGGCAACTTTCCCCCGTACCTCGCCCGCTATGCGGATGCGCGCTACCGCAACGTGGGAACGCTGTTCGAACCGGACGACATGGCGCTCCATGCGCTCAAGCCCGACCTCATCATCGTCGGCGGGCGGTCGGCCGGCAGATATGACGGTCTGACAGCGATCGCGCCGACCATCGACCTGTCCCCGTCCGGCGAGGGGCTGGCGCATGCCGCGATCACGAACACCCGCAAGCTGGGCGAGATCTTCGGCGTCACCGACCGGGCCGAGCAGCGCATCGCCGGTTTCGAGGCGCAACTCGCCAGCCTGCACGCCAAAGCGGCGAAGGCGGGAACCGGCTTGGTGCTGTTCGTGGCTGGCACGGGCGCAATGGTCCACGCCCCCGGCGACCGCTTCGGCACGGCCTATGACTTCATCGGGATACGCCCGTCGGTGGCGCCGGTCGCACCGGCGGCCTCCGGTCGCCGCCCGGCGGCCGGCTCTCCCGAAGCGGGCGTCGCGGCGCGGAAGCGCGAGGCAGCGCTCCGCGCCGCGCTGGCGACCGATCCGACCTGGCTCATCGTCCTGGACCGCGCGGCGGCGACCGGCAGTCCGCCCGCCCCCATCGCACAAAGGCTTGCCGCCGATCCCGGTATCGCCGCCACCCGCGCGTGGCAGGCGGGACGGGTGATCTACCTCGATCCGAAGATCTGGTATCTGGTCGGGGCGGGCATCGGGGGGCTGTCGAGGAGCGCCGCCGATACGCTCGCCGTGCTGGACGCGGCGCGCCCATAGTCCCCCGCGCGTCACGGCGGGCTTGGCAGGATCGCTCAGTCCGCCGTCCCCTGCGGCACCGCAGTCCCGCATTCCGGAATCGGGCGCAGGGCGATCCCGCGACCGGCGAACCAGTGTGCGAGGCGCGCGGCGCGCTCCGCCGCGTCCGGCGTCGTCGCGACCATCGGATGGGCAAGTTGCTGCATCATCAGCAACTGCAATGATGGCAGGAGCGCTGCCGCGTCGTCCGCGAAGACCGGCAGGCGCGCCAACTCCGCCACGCTCGCCGGGCCGGCGGCAAGCCGTTCGAGCAGCGGCGTGAAGATCGCTTCCGGCCCGGTGATCGGGCCGATGGGGGTGCGGAACGTGACCGGCCCGGTCGGCGGGGCGCCCGGCAAGGCGCGAAAGACGGTCGCCCCGATCGCGGACGGCGGACGCGGGCCTGCATCCTTCCCGAACAGATCCATCCGCTGGTGAGCGTTGCGGGCCACGTCCTTCAACGTCTCGGCCAGCGCGGGCACGGCGGTGCGGCGGATCAACGGCTGTAACCGGCCGGGGATCGAGAGCGACACGTCCAGATTGTTGAAGACGTCGGCGCTGCCGAGGTACCGCAGCCCGGACCGGCCGACCTGCTGGTGCAGGTCGGCGGAATGCTGCGGCTGCCAGTGGTCGGTCAGGAACTCGTGCGCGAGGTCGGCCGGATCGCGCCGCGCCATGTTCGCCAGGTGCCTGCGCATCGCCGGTTGGTCCGCGAGTGCCCCGGCCTCGATCATCTGCGCGAGCAGCTTCATGCCCGTTTGCGCCTGCCGGGTCGACGGGCCGGGCATGTGATGCGCGCACAGATGGAGGATGTGCTGCAACGGCGTCATGTCGGTCGAGCCGGGGTGACACATATAGTGCAGGTACAGCAGACCACCCGCCGACAGGCCGCGCGCGGCGGTCTCCAGAATGAGCGCCCGATCCTCGGGCGCGACCCACGACCAGACGCCGTGGCAGGTGACCAGATCGAAGCAACGCTCGTTGCGCGTCGCGAAGGATGCGAAATCGCCCTGCACGAACTCGACATTGTCGATGCCGCTCGCCGCGGCGGCTTCACGCGCCTCGTGCAGGTCCGCGGCGTTGACGTCCACGCCGACGAAGCGCGCCCCGGGGTGGCACGCCGCCGCCACCAGCAGGTTGACGCCTGCGCCACACCCCAGTTCGCATAGGGAGAAGGCGCCGGACACATCCGGCGCCGCAAAGCCCAGAAAGCCGGCGACCGTCGTCAGCCAGAGCGGCTGCATCTCCTTGTAGAAGAAGGCGGGGTAGCGAACGTCGGAGACATAGCCGCCCGTCCGGCTCATCGGGCCGGCTCCACAGGCGATCCCTCCAGCCGGACCTCGCGCGCGTCCACCAGCCTGTCCGGCACCGCGCCGTCCCCGGACGGTGCCGACGACAACATGTCGATCAGCCACTGCGTCGCCGGATCGCGAACGCTCCGCTCATGCATCAGCGCCCAATAGTCGAAGCCGCTGATCTGCCCGGGTGCAGGCAGGCAGGACAGCCCGTGCAGCCGCGCAAAGTGCGCGGCGGCGCGGGTCGGCATGGTCAGGATCGCATCGCTGGTGCCGATCAGGTCGGGCGCGGCGTAGAAATACGGCACGCGCACGAGGACCTGCCGCTCCACGTTCAGTTCGGCCAGGCAGAAGGCCACGTGATCATAGCCCTCGGTCCCGACGCTGACCGCGATATGCGGCCAGGCCAGATATTGGTCGAGCGGCACGGATCCGCTCCCGACCGAAACCAGCGGATGACCGTGCCGCAGGATGACGGAATGGGTTTCGGCGAACAGCCGGCGCGCATAGCCCACCGACAGGTCCGGTTCGAAGCCGGTGATGATGACGTCGATCTCTCCCGACGCGAGCTTCTGGAACATGTCCTCGCTATATGCCGACACCTCGATCCGGCAGTCGGGTGCCTCGTCGCGGATGGCGGGCAGCAACGGGTGAATGACCGAGAGCACCCCATAGTCACTCGACGCGATGACGAAGCGACGGTCGAGCGCCGCCGGCGCGAAGGCGGTTGGCTGGAGAAGCGTCGAGGTCGTCGCCATCCACGATTCGAGCGGCCGGGCGAGTTCCACCGCGCGTTGCGTCAACGTCATCTTGCCACCCGAGCGGACCAGCAGCGGATCAGCGAGGGTCTGACGAAGCTGGCCGAGCGCACGGCTGACGGTCGGCTGGCTCATGCCCAGACGTTTGGCCGCGCGGGTGATGCTTCGGGTTTGCAGCAGGACGGCCAGGATCATCAACAGGTTGGCGTCGACAGGTCTGATCTCAACTCTCCGCCTTGCGAGTAATCCGCATTAGCCCGACGGCGCGTGGGGAGACAAGGCTGGAGCGTGACAGCCACAAGTTGATACGCAATGGCAACGCGGCGTTCCTGCCCGCGGCGCGTTCGCACGTCGGCGAACACAATGCCTCCTGCGACCATGCGGCGTTGGCAGAGAGGTGCAGCCGCGAATACGCAAGCCAACCTTGCAATCCAATCACCATACATCCATGTATGTATGGTGATTGGACATTGACGACGAGGAATGTGTGGGCGGCACCAGGATCGCAGCCAAACGGACCCGCGAGGCCATTCTCGACGCGGCGGCGTCGTTCTTCCTGCAAGAGGGCGTGTCGCGCGCGACGCTGGCGCAGATCGCGGCACAAGCGGGGGTAACGCGCGGCGCGGTCTACTGGCATTTCAAGGACAAGGACGCCCTGCTGCGCGCGCTGATCGAGGATGCGCGCCTGCCGCACGAGGATCTCATCGAGCCGGCGTTCACGCCCGAAGGCGTCGACGACCCGCTCTTGCTGATCGAGGAAGCGTGCCGGATGGTGCTGGAGGCGCTGTCGCGCGACGAGCGGCAGCAGCGGATCCACGCCATCCTGTCGCTGCGCTACGAGGCGACCGGCGAGCATCCCGACGTGACCGCGCGGCTGACGGCGGCGATGGCGGACGCGCAGGCGCGGCTGCTGCAGATGGTCCGATCCGCGCGCGACAAGGGGCAGCTTTCGCCGCAATGGAGCGCGGAGACGGCGGCCTGGTCGATCCACTGCACGATCACCGGCCTGTTCCACGAATGGCTGCGCAACGACCGCGTCTTTTCGCTGACCGAGGTCGGCACGGCGGCGATCGGCGGCCTGATGTCGACGATGCGCATCGGCGACGCCCCGCACGTGCCGTCGCTCCGATCGCACACCCCTTCCCCGACAGGAGACAAGACATGACCGTGACATTCGATTTCGGCGGCAAGACCGCTTTGGTGACGGGCGGCGGCTCGGGCATCGGCCTGGCGACGGCGCGAGCCTTCGCCGCCGCCGGCGCCAACGTGGCGGTCGCCGACATCTCGGAAGAGAACGGCACCGCCGCCGTGCGCGCCATCGAGGAGGCGGGCGGCACCGCCGCCTTCTTCAAGGTCGACGTCGGTGACGAGGACAACGTGCGGGCAATGGTGGCGGCGGTGGTGGCGCGGTTCGGCGGGCTCGATATCGCGCACAACAATGCCGGGATCGAAGGCAAGACGGTGCCGCTCTGCGAGCTTCCGTCGGACAATTGGCGGCGCGTGATCGACGTCGATCTGTCGTCGGTCTTCTACTGCCTGAAGGCGGAAATTCCCGAACTGCTCAAGCGCGGCGGTGGCGCGATCGTCAACACCGCCTCAGCCTCCGGGCTGATCGGCGGCTACAACCTGTCGGTCTACACCGCGGCCAAGCACGGTGTCGTCGGGCTGACGAAGGCCGCCGCGATGGATTACGGCCAGCAGGGCGTCCGGGTGAACGCGCTCTGCCCCGGGCCGATCGACACGCCCTTCATCGCGGAATTGCCGCCGTCGTCCCGCGAGCGGCTGGTGTTCGCGACGCCCGCCGGGCGGCTGGGCACGGCGGAGGAGATGGCGCAGTCCGTGCTCTGGCTGTGTTCGGACGCGTCCGCCTATGTCACCGGGCACAGCCTGGCGGTGGATGGCGGCGTCGTGCTGGGCGGCGCGGGCACGCGGTTCGAAGAGGCCGCCTGACCAGGCATGAAGCGCGCCCGCATCGCGGGCGTCACCGACGGGGCACGGGCGCCGGCCTGCGCCCCGTTGACCGGCAGGAAAGGTGCCCCATGAAACATCAGGATCGACAACAGATCGTCATCGTCGGCGGTGGCGTCGCGGGACTGGAGATCGCCACGGCGCTGGGTCGGCGCGAGCGGCGTCGGAACGACGGGTTCGCGATCACGCTGGTGGACGGCGAACCCGCGCATGTGTGGAAACCGATGCTGCACACCATCGCGGCCGGGACGCGTGACCTGTCGCAGCAGCAGACCAGCTATGTCGCGCAGGCGCACGACGCCGGCTTCTCCTATCAGCCCGGACGGTTGCAGGGGCTCGACCGCGACGCGCGCGAGATCGAGATCGCACCGCTGCTCGCGCCGGACGGGCGGCTGGTGGTGCCCGGACGGCGCCTACGCTACGACGCGCTGGTGCTCGCGGTGGGCAGCCAGGCCAATGATTTCGGCACGCCGGGCGTCGCCGATCATTGCTTCATGATCGATTCCCGTGCGCAGGCCGATGTCTTCAATCAGGAACTGCGCCTGCGCGTGCTCCAGTGCGTCGCGCAGGAAGGCGAATTGTCGATCGCCGTCGTCGGCGGCGGGGCGACCGGGGTCGAGCTGGCGGCCGAGCTGGTCCAGCTTGTCGAGCTTTCGGTCGGCTATGGGGCGCACGGCCTCGCCTCGCGCATCAGGGTCACGCTGATCGAGGCCGGCCCGCGGCTGCTGCCGGCCTTTCCCGAAGATATTTCGGCGGCAACGCGGTCACGGCTGGAGGCGATCGGCGTCACCGTCATGACCGCCACCCAGGTCAACGCGGCCACTCCCGAGGGATATGTGCTGAAGGACGGCAGCATCGTGCCGGCTGCGCTCAAGGTATGGGC
The DNA here is from genome assembly GCA_003243195.1 of Sphingomonas taxi. Lineage (GTDB taxonomy): Bacteria > Pseudomonadota > Alphaproteobacteria > Sphingomonadales > Sphingomonadaceae > Sphingomonas > Sphingomonas taxi_B. The sequence goes on from QFQI01000014.1 coordinate 32,622, forward strand.
CGCAGGCGTGAAGGGGGCGGACTTCCTTGCCGGCCTCGGTGGTCTGGAAGCCGGTCGCAATCACCAGTTAGTGGTCGAGCCGTCGCTCAGGACCACGCGTGATCCGGCCATCTACGCGGTGGGCGACTGCGCGAGCCTGACGCCCCCTGATGCGGAGCGACCGTTGCCGCCCACCGCGCAGCTCGCCCATCAGCAGGCCCGGCACCTGATCCGCCACCTGCCCAGCGCGCTTCTGCGCGACAGGCCGATCCCGGACTTCGTGTATCGCGACATGGGGTCGCTGGTGTCGCTCGGGGACTATGACGCCTTCGGGTCGCTCGGCAAGTTCGGCCTGTTCGACCATGTCACCTTCCGCGGGCGGCTGGCGCAGCTTAGCCATGTCCTGTTGTATCGCAGCCACCAGGCACGGCTGCACGGTTTCTGGCGCGGGGGGCTGTTATGGCTGGTCGACCTGCTCAACACCCGCCTGCGCGCCTCGATCCGGCTGGACTGAGCGGCGGATATCGCGCGCGTGACCGTCGTCTGTTGACTTCGCCGGCCGCGCGGGACAGCAAGGGTCAGGGCAGGTCCGCATGAACGATCTATCGCATGCCGAAGCGGTGCTGGAAGCGGTGAGCTCGCCGAGCGGCGCGGCGACGTCGCCACTTGCGGCATCGTGGTGCCGCTCCGCGCTGCATCACAACCTCGATCCCGAGGCGCGCGGCCATCGTGAACCGCTCGACGCGGGACAGCTCTCCCGTTTGCGGGAGGAACATGGACGGTTGCTGACCGTCGCCAATCCCGTGCTCGACATGATGTACCGCTCGGTTGGGCAGACCGGGTGCGGCGTCATCCTCAGCGATCGCAGCGGCGTCATCCTCGAACGCCGCGTGCCGCTCGGCGATGCCGACCATTTCGGCGATGCCGGCCTCGTCAATGGCGTAAGCTGGAGCGAGGATCACGAAGGCACCAACGGCATCGGCACCTGTCTGGTGGAGGATCGCCCGATCGTCATCCACCGCGACCAGCATTTCGCCAGCCGCAACATCGCCATCAGCTGCATGGACGCGCCGGTCCATGACCCGTTCGGGCAGTTGATCGCCGCACTCGACGTGTCGAGCTGCCGCGACGATCACGGTCCCGCGATGGCGGAGATGATCGTCGTGCTGGTGCGCGAGGCGGCGCGGCGTATCGAACGCGACCTGTTCTGCGACCACTTCGGTGAACGTCGCATCATCTTCCTGTCCGACGACAACAGCGGCACCGCGCTGCTGGCTGTCGACCGCGACGATCTGGTGGTCGGCGCCAGCCATGCGGCACGCGCGCTCCTGTCGATCGACGATGCGGCGTTGTCGATGCCGCAGCCGGTCGACCGCCTGCTCGGCACCGCTCGCCCCGCGTCGTTCGGGGATGGTGACCGCACGGTGTTGCGACAGGCGCTGGCGCGGGCCGGCGGCAACGCCAGCGAGGCCGCCCGCTCGCTCGGCATCGGGCGGGCGACGCTGTACCGGCGCATGGCGCGCGCCGGGATCAGGCGCTGAACCACCTGTCCGATTGTCTCACGAGCGAGACAGGCGCAGCCGGTCACGTCGGCCGCGACCTTTCCTTCCGGACGCCGATATGGTCCCTTCGTCCCCGGTGAAGCCGACGGCATGAGACCGTTCCGGCATGGCAGAGGATCAGAACAGATGGATGCCCTTACCCGGGAACGCCCGCAGACCGATACCACCGGCGAGCTGAAGCATCCCTTCGCCGCCCGTTACGACAATTATATCGGCGGGAAATGGGCGCCTCCCAAGGCAGGTCGCTATTTCGACAACACGTCGCCGATCACCGGCAAGGTCGTCGGGCAGATCGCGCGGTCGCAGGCCGAGGATGTGGAGGCCGCGCTCGACGCCGCGCACGCCGCCAAGGATGCATGGGCCAGAACCAGCCCGGCCGAGCGCGCGCTGATCCTGACGCGGATCGCGGACCGGATGGAGCAGAATCTCGAACTGCTGGCCACCGCGGAGACGTGGGACAACGGCAAGCCGCTGCGCGAGACGAGCGCGGCCGACCTGCCGCTGGCCGTGGATCACTTCCGCTATTTCGCCGGGGCGATCCGCGCGCAGGAAGGCGGCATCTCCGAGATCGACCACGATACCGTCGCCTACCATTTCCACGAGCCGCTGGGCGTCGTCGGACAGATCATCCCGTGGAACTTCCCGCTGCTGATGGCGGCGTGGAAGATGGCGCCGGCGCTTGCCGCGGGTAACTGCATCGTGCTGAAGCCCGCCGAGCAGACCCCGGCCTCGATCATGGTGTGGATCGACCTGGTCGGCGACCTGCTGCCGCCGGGCGTGCTGAACATCGTCAACGGCTTCGGGCTGGAAGCGGGCAAACCGCTCGCCTCGTCGCCGCGCATCGCCAAGATCGCCTTCACGGGCGAGACGACCACCGGCCGGCTTATCATGCAATATGCCAGCGAGAACCTGATCCCGGTCACGCTGGAACTGGGTGGCAAGTCGCCCAACATCTTCTTCGAAGACGTGATGCGCGCGGACGACGATTATCTCGACAAGGCGATCGAGGGCTTCGTGATGTTCGCGCTCAACCAGGGCGAGGTCTGCACCTGTCCCAGTCGCGCGCTGATCCAGGAATCGATCTACGACCGCTTCATCGAGAAGGCGCTGAAGCGCGTGGCACAGATCAGGCAGGGCAATCCGCTCGATCCCGAGACGATGATCGGCGCGCAGGCATCGTCGGAACAGCGCGAGAAGATCCTGTCCTATATCGACATCGGTCGGCAGGAGGGCGCCGAGCTGCTCGCCGGTGGCGGCGCATCCGATCTCGGCGGCGAGCTGTCGGGCGGCTACTATGTCCAGCCGACGGTGTTCAAGGGCCACAACAAGATGCGGATCTTCCAGGAGGAGATCTTCGGCCCCGTCCTGTCGGTCACCACCTTCAAGGATGCCGACGAGGCGCTCAGCATCGCCAACGATACGCTCTATGGCCTGGGCGCGGGGGTGTGGAGCCGCGACGCGAACACCTGCTACCGGTTCGGCCGCGCGATCCAGGCGGGGCGCGTATGGACGAACTGCTACCACGCCTATCCCGCCCACGCGGCGTTCGGCGGCTACAAGCAGTCCGGCATCGGGCGCGAAAACCACAAGATGATGCTCGACCACTACCAGCAGACCAAGAACATGCTGGTCAGCTACAGCCCGAAGAAGCTCGGCTTCTTCTGATCCTGCTTCCCGGGGGCGCCGGCACGTCCGCCGGCGCCCCACCCCATCACTTGCAAGGAGAAACTTTGTGGCCAAGACCATGAAGGCTGCCGTCGTGCGCGAATTCGGCAAGCCGCTCACCATCGACGAGGTTCCGGTGCCGGAGGCCGGACCCGGCCAGATCCAGGTCCGCGTCCAGGCATCGGGCGTCTGCCATACCGATCTGCACGCCGCGGAAGGGGACTGGCCGGTCAAGCCCAACCCGCCCTTCATTCCGGGGCATGAAGGCGTCGGCTTCGTCAGCCAGGTCGGCGCGGGCGTCACCCATGTGAAGGAAGGCGACCGGGTCGGCGTGCCGTGGCTCTATTCGGCCTGCGGCTATTGCACCCACTGTCTGGGGGGCTGGGAAACGCTGTGCGAATCGCAGCAGAACACCGGCTATTCGGTGAACGGCGGGTTCGCCGATTATGTGATCGCGGATCCCAATTATGTCGGCCACCTGCCCGACAATATTCCCTTCGACGAAATCGCGCCGATCCTGTGCGCCGGCGTCACGGTGTACAAGGGTCTGAAGATGACCGACACGAAGCCGGGCGATTTCGTCGCCATCAGCGGCATCGGCGGGCTGGGCCACATGGCGGTGCAATATGCCCGGGCGATGGGCCTGAACGTCGCAGCCATTGATGTCGACGATGCCAAGCTGGACCTCGCCCGCCGGCTGGGCGCCACGGTGACGGTCAACGCCCGCAACGAGGATCCGGCGGAGGTCATCAAGCGCGAGACCGGCGGCGGCGTCAACGGCGTGCTGGTGACGGCGGTGAGCGAGAAGGCGTTCGAACAGGCGATCGGCGTCACCGCTCGCGGCGGCACCGTGGCGCTCAACGGCCTTCCGCCCGGCGATTTCCCGCTCAACATCTTCGGCCTGGTACTGAACGGCATCACGGTGCGCGGCTCGATCGTCGGAACCCGGCTCGACCTTCAGGAGTCGATCGACTTCGCGGCGCAGGGCAAGGTGAAGGCGACGATCGAAACCGCCCGGCTGGAAGACATCAACACCGTCTTCGACCGCATGCACAAGGGCAAGATCGAGGGCCGGATCGTCCTCGACCTCGCGAACTGAGGAAGGAAGGCATGGCCGACGGGGTGGACAGCGTGAAGCGTGTCGTTGCCACCCCGGCGGCGCTGGAGCTGATCGCGGAAATCCAGGCGGAGCATGGCGACATCCTGTTCCACCAGTCGGGCGGCTGCTGCGACGGATCGTCGCCGATGTGCTATCCGGCGGCGGAGTTCCGCATCGGTGCCGGCGACATCCTGCTGGGCGAGGTCGGCGGCGTGCCCGTCTATATCGGTCGCGCGCAGGGTGCCGCGTGGGCGCACACGCAGTTGATCCTCGACGTCGTGCCGGGCCGCGGCGGCATGTTCAGCCTCGACAATGGGCGCGAGCGTCGCTTCCTGACGCGCGGGCGCGTGTTCGAGGACGCCGAAAACGCGGCCCTGCAAAGCGAGCGGCATCGTTGAACCGGGCCGGGCGCGTGCCCGGCCGGTAGCCGGGCTTCGCAACGCACCGGCGAGCGGCCGGCGCTGGCCGATGCGCGTGCCCATCGCTCGTCGGACCGGGCTTCGCGCTGACGTGAGGGACGCCCGGAGACGGGCGGCCGCGTCCCGGCACCGTCGATGACCCGCATGTGGCGCTCCTCCCACCATCATGACCGTCGGCTTCTCCGGCAGCGGCGACGTTGTGGCGAGATGTGGATGGAAAGCGGGGATTGAGGGAAATCCCGCATTTCCCGGTGCGTTGGGGATCCTGTCATCGCTAGCCGAAGGAGAACCGACGATGAGCATCTTCCCGCTGAGCAAGGATCCGCAGCCCGACGAGGCGGAGTATAACGCCTTCTTTCCGTCCAAATTCTCGCTGGCCCAGTTCACCAGTCCCAAGAGTGATCTGGAGGGCGCCGACTATCCGCAGCCCTACACCGGCACGCGCCGTATCCTGCTGGTCGGTACCGACGAGCGTTACGTGAAGCTGGAGAACGGCACGTTGTTCTCGACCGGCAACCACCCGGTCGAGACGTTGGTGCCGATGTACCATCTGCACAAGGCCGGGTTCGAGTTCGACATCGCGACCGTGTCGGGCAATCCCGTCAAATTCGAGTTCTGGGCGATGCCGAACGAGGACGATGCCATCACCGGCTTGCATGAAGCGTATCTCGAAGCATTCCAGAAGCCATTGAAGCTCGCCGATGTGGTGGCGCGGCTCGGGCCGGACAGCGATTATGCCGCGGTGTTCATCCCCGGGGGCCACGGTCCGCTCGCGGGGCTGCCATTCAGCGACGAGGTGGGCGCCGTGCTGCGCTGGGCGCTGGACAACGAACGACACATCATCTCGATCTGCCATGGTCCGGCCGCCCTGCTCGCCTGCACGCCCAAGGTGGATGGCGAGCCGTTCCCGTTCGCCGGCTACAGCATCACCGCCTTTCCCGATGCCGCCGACCGCCAGACGCCCGAGGTCGGTTACATGCCGGGGCAACTCACCTGGCATTTCGGCGAGAAGCTCAAGGCGCTGGGCGTCACCATCCTCAATACCGAGGTCGACAAGTCGACGCACCAGGACCGCAGGCTGCTGACCGGCTCCAGCCCGTTTGCGGCTAACAATCTCGGCAAGCTGGCGGCCGAGACTCTGCTGGCCGAGGTCGCGGTCGCCTGACGGTGAGCGCGGCGGCACGCACCGGCGCCGCCGCGGCGGTCGCCGCGATCGAGCGGAGCGCCGATGAGGACGCGTTCCACGATACGGTTCGCGCCTTTGCCGCCCCGCTCGGCTGTGACCGCTTCGTCACCTACACCGCCTCGCCGCCGGGCGGCGGGGCGGTCACGCCCTACGAGTGCATCGCCATGTCCTGGACGTCAGGGCGAGACCGTTCCATCTGAAGTGCGAACCACCAACTGGCACCTAACCTCTTACTGCAACGTCAGTGCGACCTGCCAAGCGCTCGGCAACAAGCGCTGTGACGACCGTCTGGATGACGTGAACCGCCCAGCGTTCGGTGGCCTTGCGCGTACCCGCTTCGAACTCACCTTCGGTGATGCCGAGCAGGGGCGCGATTCCCCCGATGTTCACGGCATAGAGCATGGTCCCGTAAGCGGCCGCGAGTATCGACACCGGGGCAGCAGGCGCCCGGCGCCGCAGGAGCGGCCAGCCCGCTGCGAATGCGGCGGACGCGCCAAGATGGTTGGCAAACTCGACCGCGCTGGTCCCGGCGTCGCCGATCACCGCCCGGCTTCCGGTCATGTCGTCGATCCAGTCCACCGCATCGCGGTCGAGCGTCTTGCCAAGCACGCCGCTCTTGCGCCCCGCTGCCATCACCAGCGTGGTGACCACGCCCGCCACCAAGCCTCCCACGATCGCTGCCTTGTAGGGTTTCATCGACCTTCTCCATTCAGGTCAGTCGCAAGCTCCGGCAGCAAACGATTGATGACCGAATAATTGATCGCGGTCCACCACTCCGATCCGCTGCCCGCCAGTGCGTTTTCAGACGTCTCGATCGTCGCATGGTCATCGCTGACCAGATAATCCTCGACATCGTTCATCGAGGAAAAGGCAAGGATAGAGACGGCGTCGATCCTGGAGCCTTCGGGATCATCCTGCGTGGAGCCGATATTGTGAAGCTGGGCATAGCGGCGTACGAACTCATGCGTCGCGGGCGCCTTCAGCACCACCGCGGCGTGTTCGTGGAGCAAACGCTGCTGGAACGCCTCACGCGATAGCTCGGGACGGCGCATGTGTATTTTCACCAGGCTGATCGGATCCCGGTGGCGAGCGGACGGGATCAGGATGAACTCACGCGTGATTTCACGCGTCACCATGCGAAAGGCGGTTTGTTCGTCGGCGATGATGCGCTTGGCGAACTTTTCCTGCCCAAGCACCCGCTCGATGTCGCGTTCCTCGGCGTAGGTGATATAGGCAAGGCCATCCCAGCGCGGACGGCCGAAGGCAGGGACGCGGCGTTCGGGATCGCCTGGCAATCGGCCGCTCTCGTCCACCATCGCACGGTAAGGCGGTCGGAAGAAGCAGGACGGGCCGGATGCGACGCGGTGCACCTGATCATAGCGCAGCACCCGGTCCGAGGAACTGCCCGGCTCGTCCCAGGCAAACTTCGGCCCATGCACCTTGCGCCAATACTCATCCCAATGCTCGAAGGAGAGGTTGGGATCAGGCTCGATCGCAAGGTCATGCGGGCGCTTGTCGGGGTTCTCAACCTCGTCGCCATGCCGGTCTCTGGACGAGCCTTCATCCTGGGGACGCGCCTCGCGGGGGGTGTCATCGACACGACTGACGAACGTGGGCGTGACGATCAGCGGCTTGGTGGTTGCGGTGAACGCATGACGGACAGGCGCGCGATGTTCATTGTCGGCACGGGCGAAGTCTGTGCTCATGGAGATCCTCTCGAGCGGCGGATAAGCCGGCGAACGCACGGCCGGTCGTGCAGGGCCCACACCCATGGCTGATCAGCGACGGCGGCCACCATTCCCTACAGGGTCGGCAGACAAGCCGATGGAGCAACGGCGACCGATTTCCCAAAGGAGCCACCGCAAGCCGCGCGCCGGCGACCGACGCGTGTTGAAATGAGTCCCGACGCGCGCATCCCGAACTGCGATCATGGCGTAAGCCCGCTCATTGAAACGAAACGGTGGCGGACAAGGTGACGGTGCGCGGTCGCGCGGCATAGACCTGTTGTTCGCCGAACGCGCTCGACTGGATGCGCGTGACAGCTCGCGCATCGAAGGTGTTGTCGATCCCCAGCCGCACTGACCAAGGCCGCGCCGTCCACTGCGCGTACAGGTCAACGGTCGCGCGCCGTGAAATGCGTTCGTAGTACGAACTGCTCTGGTTGAAGGTGGACTGGGTTGCCCCCGCGAAGGCGAGCGCCGCGCCGGCGACAGGCGATGATAAGGAACGCGACAGCCGCAGTTCAGCGCTCAGGGCGAGCGTCACTGACGGTATGTTCGGCAGCCGGTCGCCGCGTTGACCGACGCCGTCGCTGGTCCCCAGCAACGTGTCCGCGGCAAGCCGGGCATCGACCCAGGTCAGCGCTGCACTCACGCGTGCCGGCCCGACGACGCGGCTCGCCAGCGCCTCGATGCCGTTGATGTCGACGCTGGCCAGATTGGTGTTGTAGAGGAAGGCGCCGTTGACACTGTTGGCGGCGACGATCGTGTCGTCCCAGTCGATGTGAAACGCGGCCAGCTCGGCGCCGAGACGGTGCGACCGCACGCCGATTTCGTAGCTCCAGAGATGATCGGCATGGTACACGCGCTCGGCCTCGGTCAGCTCCGGCGTGATATTGACGCCGCCGGGGCGGAAGCCTTCGGAGACGACCAGCCGCGCCAGGGTGTCTTCGCCGACGCGCCAGTTGAGCGCGGTCTTCAGGTTGCTGCCGCCCGCCGCCGTGCGATAGCGCGCGCCGGACGCGATGCCGCCCGTGCCGGTCAGCAGATTGGCCACCGGCACCGCCCCGTCACCCGCGCGCACATAACGGAACAGGCGCGCGCCCGCGACCGCGGTGAGCGCACTGGTGAGGTCGCGCTCGACCTCAGCGTAGACCGCCTGCTGATCGAGACTGGAGCCAAGCAGCCGCAGGCCGGTTATGTCGAACGGCCGCGTCGCGGCGCCGGTAACCGGGTCGGCACGCAACGTGAAACTCGCGGTCGTCTCCACACGATGCTCAGCGAACATACCCGCCGTCCAGCGCCATGGCCCCACGCCGCTGTTTGACACGCGCAGCTCCCCGCTGGTGCTGCGAAGCTGCATCGGCTGGTGCAGCAACGACGGCGACCGTGCGTCCACATAAGCGGTAAGCGCCGCGCGGTCGCACCCGATCCCGCCGGCCGCGGCGGTGACCCGGATGCAGGCGCCGGCGTCGTCGCGCTGCCGCTGGATCACCGCGCTGAAGTCGAGCTCGCGCACGAACGTCCAGCGATAGTGCGACGCCGTGGCGGTCACGCGCAGGCTGGACGGCGACCATTGCAGCGTCGCCGACCCGAGCGACAGGGCCGACGTACTGCGTGGACGCGTGGCGGTGTTGGCACGGTCACGCCCGTCCTCCCCGCGCCACGCACCGGCATCATCGGCGCGCTGCCGCTGGGTGAGCGCGAGCAGGTCGAGGCGGAACGACGCCGTGGGCATCCAGGCGAGTGCGAGACGCTCGCTCTCGCGAGTCACCGCGTCGCCATCCCTGTAGCCCAGCAGCGCATTGTCGATGACCCCGCCGGTGCGTCGTCTCGCAATGACTCCGCGCACGGCGAGCCGATCGGCGACCAGTGGGACGTTGAGCACCGCGCTCACCGCGCGGATTGGGGCTCCGCGCGCGGTGAGCCCGCCCTCTGCCGCCACTTCGCCCGTGGTTGCGGCGACGTCCGGACGGCGGAAGAGCGTGCGCAGCGTACCGCCCATCGACGATGCACCGTACAGCGTGCCCTGCGGCCCCTTCAAGAGCTCGATCCGCTCGATGTCGACCAGATCGACGTCCGGGGCCATCGCCGCCGGATCGGCGCTGGTGCCACCGGGCGCGCTCACCGGCGTCTCACCGAGGTACACACCCACCGTCCCCTCGCCCGTGCCGCTGACCCCACGAATCGCAAGCCGGCGCTGGAGCGGGCCGGTCGGGGTCAAGGCCAGTTCGGGCAGTACCTTGGCGAGGCTCTGCTGATCGGTGAGGCGCCGTGCCGCGATCGTCTCGGCGGATACCAGCACGAGGCTCGTATTGGTCTTGCTCAGCAGCGTCGGGCGGCGCAACGCGGTGACCACGACGTCCGGTCCCGTCGCGACCGCCGGCTCCGCCGCCGCGACCGGCACGACGACGAGCACGCCCGGGCCGACGCGCCGAAATCGCAGTCCGGTTCCGTCAAGCGCACGCTCCAGCGCGAGCGACAGCGGCATGCCGCGCGGGATAACCGGCGAGCGTCGCCCGCGCACCAGCGCCGGATCGAACAGGATCTGCTCGTCGCCTTCCGCCGTCAGCCGGGCGAGCGTCGCCTCCGTGCGGCCCGCGGGGATCGTCACCGGCACCCGCGCCGTGCCTTCCCCGCGTGCCGGCGCCACGCACGTCACCGCAAGCACAGCGGCCAGCACCACCGCGAGCGTGTTGCCCCGCACTTCACATGTCGCCCCCAACTTCACCACCTCCGCGCCTGCGGCGCTTGTGTCACCTCCCGTCCCCTGCTGACCGGCGTGCCGCTGCGTCCGCGCGGCATCTGCGTTCTTGACGGGCGGGTTACAACATGGTCCCTTCCGCACCACAACAGGGGATGCACGACAGGCTTGGGGACGATCGTCAGGGGGCGAGGATCGGTGCTGGGCGCTTATGCCAAACGAGCGGGTAATGCTGCGGCCGACGGACTGGTCACGCCGTTGCTGCCGGCAGTACGCCGCTTCCTCATGAAGCGAGCAAGGCCGGAGGACGTCGACGACCTGATGCAGGACGTAGCGATGCGGATGCACGTCCGGGAGGGCGACCGCGAGATCGCCAACATGGAAGGCTATGTCTTTCAGGTGGCGCAAAGCGTGCTGGCCGACCGCGCCCGCCGCGACAAGGTGCGACATCGCGCGCAGCACGGTCCGCTCGAGGAAATCGACCATCCGGTTGAGGGCCGCTCGCCCGAGCGCGTCATGCTCGGCAAGGAAAGCTGGTCGCGGCTGATCGCGGCGGTGAGCGACCTGCCGGATCGGACCCGTCAGGCATTCGTGCTTCACCGCTTCGAGGAGATGAGCTACGCGGCCATCGCCCGGCACATGGGGATATCGGTGAGCGCGGTGGAGAAGCATATCATGAAGGCGATCCGCGCTCTGGCGGCGGCGATCGATTGATGCCGCACCACGCCGGCAGCGATTCCGCAGCGGAGGCGGCCGCTCGATACGCGCGTCTGCGTTCAGGCGACGCGGGAGAGGATGAACACGCGGCGCTACGCCACTGGCGCGCGGAGAACCCGGCACATGACACGGCATGGCGGCAGGTCGAGCGCGCCGACGCGGCTCTCGATGCGCTGCGCGACGATCCCGCGATCGCCGAACTGCGCGCCGCGGCGCTTCGCGCGCCACCGGCGCGGTCGCGGCGCTGGCTGCCGCTCGCAGCGGCCGCCGCGGTAAGCGGCACGATCGCGCTGGGCGCGACCGCGCTGCTGGTTGTGTCGCGCCCGGGACCACGCGCCGCGACGCCCGCACCGGCGACCCGCCTCGCCACCGGCATCGGTGAGCTCAGGACGGTGCGGCTCGCCGACGGGACGCGGGTCACGCTCGACGCCGCCTCGACCGTGCTCGTCTACCCGCCAGACGGGACGCGGCGGGTCGAGCTCGTCGCGGGTCGCGCGCTGTTCGCGGTGGCGCGCGACCCGGCGCATGCGTTCGTCGTCACCAGCGGCGCGGGCACGGTGACCGCACTCGGCACCCATTTCGCGGTGGAATGCCGCCCTAAAGGCATCGTGGTCGCGCTCACCGAGGGCTCGGTGCGGGTTACCACACCGGCAGGCGCCCGCGTGCTCGCGCCGGGGCAAGTGCTGACCGCGCGTGAGGCGACGATCGCCGTCGCCGCAAAGGCCGCCGAGGCCGAAACCGGCTGGCAGCGCGGGCGGCTCACCTTCTCCGCGGTCCCGCTGGGCGAGGTGGCGGCGCAACTGAACCGTTACACCTCGCGCCGGCTCGTCATCCGCAACGCCGCGCTGGCCGCGCATCCGTTCAGCGGCTCGCTGCGTACCAGCAACGGCACGTCGGCGCTGATCGCCGCTCTGGAAACCTATGGCGTGGCGCGGGTGAGCGCGCGCAATGCCGACATGATCGAACTGGCGCCGCGCTGACGGATCGCGCCGCGCGCCTGGCGCACGGGGCGACGCCCGGACGTCGTTTGGAGATGCGCGACAGGCTGCATGTCGCGGCGGGGCCGGCCCGCTGCCCTTCCCTCGTGACGGGGAGCGGGCCGGCCCCGGACAATACGCGTTCAGCGCCGTTCCGGGCAGCCGCTCATTCCTCGGCGGTCTTGCGATAGTCGAGCGGCGGCTTGCGATCGCCCAGCATCGCCTTGTACTCGAACCCGGCCCCGCGCCGCTCGCCGAACTCCTTCTTCGCCGCCGCGATCGTGGCGGGGTTACGGAAGAGATCGGCCGCGGCGAGCGCGAGCGTCTTGGCCGCCAGCACCGCGCCCTTGACGCCGATGCTCGTTCCCGCCGCCGCGACGTTCTGCCAGCTGTGCCCCGCCGAGCCGGGGACGAACGTGGCGGTGGACAGACCCACGGTCGGCGTCACCCAGCTTACGTCGGACACGTCGGTCGAGCCACCGAGCGCGTCGTCGACGATCGTCGCCGGCTGGATCTGGCCGACACTCGAGAGCGGCGGCGCACCCGGCGCGAGCGTCGTCTGGATCTGCTGTGCGAAGGCGGCTTCCTCCGGCGTCCAGCTGATCGTCCCGGCGGCGCGCAGCGAGCGGTCCATCACCTTCATCAGCGCCGCGTTGGGCAGCAGCGAATAGACCCCGCCCGTCACCTCGACATCGACCTTCGTCTGCGTGCCGAGCGCGGCGCCGTCGGCGGCCTGCTTCACCCACGCCCACACCGACTTCACCACCGCCGGGTCGACATGGCGGACGTAATAATAGACCTCCGCCTCGTCCGGCACCACATTGGGTGCCTTGCCGCCCTTGGTGATGACATAGTGGATGCGCGTCCGGTCGGGGATATGCTCGCGCATCAGGTTGACCATCGCGTCCATCGCCTCGACGCCGTCAAGCGCGGAGCGCCCCTTGTCAGGATTGCCGGCGGCATGCGCCGAGCGGCCATGAAAGCGGAACTTGCCGGAAATATTGGCCATCGACGGCCCCTGCGCCGCCGAGTTGGCGTTGCCGGGGTGCCAGTGGAGCACCGTGTCGACGTCGCGGAACAGGCCGTCGCGAACCATATAGACCTTGCCCGATCCGCCCTCCTCGGCGGGCGTGCCGTATACGCGCAACTCGCCCGCCACCTTGTTCCGGATCATCCATTCCTTCACCGCGATCGCGGCATAGCTGGACGCGGCGCCGAACAGATTATGCCCGCAACCATGCCCCGCGTCCCCGCCGAGCGGCGCGCGCGATGGCGATGCGGCCTGCGACAAACCGGGCAGCGCGTCATATTCCGCCAGCACGCCGATCACCGGACCGGCACCGTTCTTGAACGAGGCGACAAAGGCGGTCGGCTCGCCCGCGACGCCCGGCGTCACCGTGAACCCCGCCGCGGTGAGACGCTTCTGCAACAGCGCCGAGCTCTGCGTCTCCTGATAGCCGACCTCGGCATATTTCCAGATCTGGAGCGCGGTATCGGACAGCGCCGGCGCGTCACGCGTGACGTTGGCGAGAATCTGTCCCTGGTCAGCGGCGCCGAGCGTCTGAGCGCCGGCGGCCCCGGCATTGTCGGCGAGCAGCGCGAGTGCGAACGCGATGGTCTTGGTCGTCATGGATAATGCTCCCCTGATCAGAATTTCGTCGTTGCACCGATAAAGAAATAGCGGCCGATCACGTCATAGTTCTGGGCGTCGTAATTGCCCTCGGTATCGCCGACCTGCGGCGGCTTGCGGTTGAGCAGGTTGGTGACGCCCAGCCGGAACTCCGCGCGCTCGCTCGCCTCGAACCGGGCGTTGAGGTCGAACACGTTGTAGCTCGCAACGCCGCGCGTCGTGCTGGTCGGGTTCACCACCTTCGCCGAATTGATCATCCCGTCGATGAAGCGCCAGCGCAACCCGATGCTCGCCTGCTGCAACGAGTAGGTCAGCGAGGTGATCGCCTTCCAGCGCGGGTGCGCCAGCCCGGCGGTGGTTTCCACGCCGACGCCGGTCGAGCCGGCATAATCGTAGGTCGGCGCACCGGGCAACGCCTGGATGGTGAACTTGTCGAGGTAGCTCACCGCGCTGTTGAGCGCGATACTGCCCGCATCGCCGAGGCCAAGCTGGTCGAGCGGAATCCGCCAGTCGAATTGCACATCGACGCCCTGGACGTTGAACGTGCCCAGGTTCAGCAGCGGCTGCGTCGGGTTGAGCGGGACGCCGGAGCCGGCGTTGCGCCGGATCAGCGAGCAATAATAGTTGCTCGGATCGAAGCCGGGATTGTTGCCGCCCGAGTTGAAGCAGAACTGGAAGGCCTGCGAGATCGAGAGCGGCCCCACAGCGTCCTTGATCTTGATCTTGTAGAAATCGACCGACAGCGACAGGTTGCTGAAGGCACCCGAGAAGGGCGACTGGATTACCGCGCCGGCGGAATAGGTGTCGGCGGTTTCTTCCTCCAGGTCGGGGTTGCCGCCGGTCAGTGCGAAGACCTGCGCAGTGCCCAGTTGGTAGGTGTCGATGATCGACGTCGGCACCCCCTGTGCCAGGCACAGCGAACGTACAGCCGCCGCGTCGCCGCCACGCCGATACGAGGAACGCACGTCGCACGGATCGCCGTTCGTGGTGCTGGCGGTGGCGGTGCCGATTGCGACCGAGCCGGTCGACACCGGCGCGAACAGCTCGCCCACGCTGGGCGCGCGGATCGCGCGATTGTAGCCACCGCGCAGCCGCAGCGGCTCGAACACCTTCCACGTCACATCGGCCTTGTAGGCGTGGACCCCGCCCACCGAGCTGTAGTTCGAATAACGATAGCCGAGGTCGAGTTCCAGCTCCCGGATCAGCGGCAGGTCGTGCAGCAACGGCACGAGCAGTTCGGCGTAGGTTTCGCCGGTCTCCACGGTCCCGCTCGCCGGGCGCAGCACGCTGTAGCCAAGGATGTCGCTGGTGCCGTCGGGCTGCGCCAGCGCCGAGTCCGGCAGGAAGCCGTAACCGTTGTAGCGATAGTCGGCGCCGATCGCGAGCCGCACGTCGCCGGCGGGCAGCGTGAACAGGCTGCCCTGCATATTGCCCTCGACGGTCCGTTGCCGGAGCGAGTTGGTGTTGAGCGTGCGGCGGGAGATATAGTCCACGCACGCCTGCGACGGAATTTGATTGCCAAAGGGATTGAAGCCGCCCTCGCACAGCTCGGTGCCGCCGGTCGGCGAAGTCAGCAGGCGATTCAGCGCGCTCGCGCTGGCGCCGCCGGTCTGCTCGTTCTGGAACTTGGCCTCGCTAGTCGAGCCGTAAATGTCCCACGTCCAGTTGCCCACGCCCAGCTTGCCCGACAGGCCGGCCGTGACCTGCCAGACATCATAGGAATAGCTTTGATAGCGCGGGCCGAGGATGCTGAGCGCCTTGTAGAAGGTGAAGGGCGCGCTCGGGTTCGCGCGCGACGCCAGGATCGAGGCGAAGGCGGGCGTGATGAACGGGTTCGATACCGGCACGCTGAGTCCGTACACGTTCGAGGCCAGCGTCGGATTGCTGATCCCCAGCGACGTGTAGGTGGTGTAGGTCGCCTGCACGAAGGCGCGCACATTGTCGCTCAGCGCATAGTCTACCTTGCCGAAGATCGACCAGCGATCGAGATCGGGCTGGAGCGTGCCGCCATTGTAGCCGAAGTTGATCTGCTGCGCGTTCGGGCCGCTGTTGACGATATAGGCTTCGTCGGTCTGCGGATCGCGGAAGTTGTAGACCGGAACCCCCTGCGTGGAAAACAACGTGCCGTCGGTGTTGAAGCCGATCTGGCCGTTGTAGCGCGCGTTGGTGCTCGTCAGCGCGGGCGTGCCATAGCCGCCGAACACCGCATTGACCGCGGCCAGGGTGGGCGTGTTCGCGCCGAAGATGGTGTTGCCCTGCGGGATCGTCGCCAGTCCCGGGGTCGTCTGACGAAACACGTAATAGTCGCGCTTCGCCTGGATGGCCGCCTTGCGCTTGGTGTAGTCGACCGAGAGGATCGCCGATCCACGACCGTCTGCGAACTTGGAACCGAGCGTGCCGGTAAGCCGGTAGGTGTTGCCGTCGCCATAGTCGCTGACGCCGGTCTGCCCGCTCAGCTCCAGCCCGGTGAAATTGCGGCGCAGGCGGAAGTTGACCACGCCGGCGGTCGCGTCGGAGCCGTAGGTGGTCGAGGCGCCGCCCGTAATCACCTCGATATTCTCGATCAGCGCCTCGGGGATGATGTTGAGGTCGACCGAGCCGTCGGGGTTGGACGGCTGGATGCGGCGCCCGTCGAGCAGCAGCAGCGTGCGCTTCGAGCCCAGTCCGCGCAGCGAGGCATAGGCCTGGCCGCCGTTGAGCCCGGTCGAGGTGCTGCCGCCGTTGCCCTGGCCGAACGCGCCGCTGAACTGCGGCATCTGCGTCAGCGCGCTCTCCACCGTCACGCGACCGCTGTTCTCGATCGTGTCGCTCGACAGCGACACGATCGGCGAGTTGGCGACATAGTCGGGCCGCGCGATGCGCGAGCCGGTGACGATCACTTCATCAGACGGTGGGGGTGGCGCGTTCGGATCCTGCGCCTCCGCGATCGCCTCGGCCGCGGCTGCCGGCGGGTTCTCCGCAGTCGGCACCGCGACCTGCGCGCTTGCCGCGGTGGCGACCAGTGCCCATGAGCAGACGCCGCTGGCGAGAAGAGTGCGGCGGAGATGGCGCTGTTTCATGCTCTGTCTTTCCCTGATGCGCGCCGCCTCGTTGAGCGGCTTCACCGGAAAAGACGCAGGCTTGTTTCGCCACCTCACGCCGCGCTGCAAAAAAAGTTCGTCTGCGGTCGGCTCGACGTCATCAACGTGCGGGTGCGCCTCAGCGCGTGGCGGCTACAGCAGGGCCGTAGAGGATCCCGTTGAACAGCAGCTTGAACGTGGCATAGGGCTGCGCGCGCTGGGTCACCTCCGGCCCCATCGCGAACAACTTGCCGCGCCCCAGATCCACGTCGGCCACCGCCACCGTCCCGCGCAGCCGCTGCTGTCCCACCGCCCAGCCGCTGCGCAGCGGCTGGGGCGCGTCGAACCACGCCACCCTGGTGGCGCCAGATGCCGGGACGAACGGCTGGCTCTCGTCAAAGAACATGTCGACCTGCGGCGCCATGCCGTACGCAAGCGGCTGGCGGGTATCGACACTGGCCCGCACCAGCGCGCCGGGAATGTAGAAATCCTTCTTGTCGAGCGCGGTGACGCTGCCGTCGGCTTTGCGAGTAACCAGCGCCGGCTGGACCGTCGGGCTCAGCATCGTCGCCAGCGCGTTGGCACTGCCGACCGTGATGACGGTGCCGCCCGCCCGTGCGAACGCGGCCACGGCGGGAAGCGTCGTCTCGCGCGACACCTCGCCGAGCCAGCCGCGATAGGCGTCGGGGATCGCTTCCGGCTTGGGCAGGTCGAAGCGATAGCCACCGGGATAGGCGCCGTCGCGCGGCACCGGCACCGTGCCGTCAGCGAACAGCAGGACGTCGTAGCGCTGCTTCAGGTCGCCGGCGTCGAGCTGTCCCGGATACACCGCCTCGAACGGGAATTCATATTGCTCCAGCAGCCAGCGCGTCCACCCCGCCGGCATGATCCCGCCATAACGGTCCACCAGCCCGACACGCACCGGGCGGAGTTGCCAGCTCGCCGCCGCCGGCACCCTGGCGACGGCATAAGCGTCGACGCCAAGCGGGGCCGCCGCCGCGATAATCGCGCGCGCCTGCGGCGAGGCCGCGACGAAGAGCGCGCCCGCGGCCAGCGTCCTTCCCGCCACGCGCTGCTCGCTGGCCAGCCAGCGGACCGGCACGCCCGCCTTCAGCAGCCGGTTGGTCAGGATGAAGCTGTTGTTGCTCTCGTGCCCGATCAGCCACCCCGCCCCGCCGGTGCCGATCACGCGCCCGGGCGGCGGCGTGAGCTGTTCCGCGGTGACGGGCGCGAACTCGCCCGACAGGCTATCGAGCACGCGATCGAACCCGATCCCCATCTGGTAGGCAAGCGTGTAGCCGGTGATGTCATAGGGCGCCTTGGGCGGCCCGCCGGGATATTCCGCATCGTGCGGATGATCCTGCGGCTCGAACATGTCGAGCACGTGCGGGCGATAAGCCTGCGCGGTGCGGACGACATAGGCGCCGGCGGGGTAGCGTTTGGCTCCCGCCGTAAACGGTCGCGCCGCGCGCTCAACATCGACGCCGTTCTTCAGCAGCGCGTTGAGGAAGGTGATCGTGGTCGGCAGGTCGCGCTGCTGCCCGGGCACCAGCACATAGGCGCGCGGGTCGCGCGCGGCCGGATCGTGCAGCACGCTGTCGTACAGCGGGGACGCGACCATCCCCTCACGAGCGCGGCTGTTGTACCCGACAAAGCCTTCATCCGCCTTGGCCGACTTGCCGGCTTCCTTAAGCGCATCGATGCGCGCGGGCGTGATCGTCCAGCTGTCGCGCTGGCCGCGCCGGATCTCGGCGTCGCCCATCCGCCAGATGTTCATCAGCAGACGTTCGCGATTACGCGCCGCATAGTCTATCACGGCGCGGTTGAGCGACCATTGATATTCCAGGCTGTCGCGCAGGTGCCATTCCTGCGGGGCGATCGGCAGCGTCTCGTCGTTGCGCGCCAACTGCGTGTCGGCGATCAGCGGGATCTTCTCCGGGGTCGGCCCACCGATGATCTCGGTCAGCAGCCCGATCGAATTGTGGAAATAGGCGACCGAGCGCACCATGCCGTTGTGCCAGGTGGAATATGGCGCGGCCGAGCGCGCGCCGGAGCCGCCCTTGTTTTCCGCCACCAGCCGGCTGTGCATCGCGGCACCGACCTCCTGCAGCTCGTTCATGACCAGGGGCGCGTAATTGTAGTTGAAGGGGTCGCGGAAGGGCGGCACGAACACCACCATCCCCGCCGGGCCGGTCTGGTGCTGGTTGAAGATGATCTGCGGGAACCACTCGCGGAAGAACACCCGGTTGAGCGCGGTCGTCTCCGGCATCTGCGACATGAAGCTGTCGCGATTGTTATCGTGGCCGACATACTTCTGATACAGCCGGGGGATGGTGCGGAACTCGCGCTTCCTGGGGTCCTTGTCGCGCATATACCAGTCGGCGACGAGCTGAAGCCCGTCGGGATTGTCCTGACCAAACAGGATGATCGTCTCGTCGAGCGTGCGCCGGGTCTCGGCATCCCGACCGCTCAGCAGGCGATAGAGGACGTGGATCTGGCTTTGCGTCGTCACGGTTTCGGTGGCGTGCAGCCCGGCGTCGATCCAGACGATCGCGCGGCCTTCCTGTGCCAGCGCGGCGGCCTGCTGTTCGCTCACCCCCTCGGCCTTGGCCAGCCGGCGCGCGATCTCCTTGTAGCGATCCAGCTTCGCGAGGTTTTCGGGCGAGGAGACCACCGCCACCCACATCGTGCGCCCTTCCGCCGAGCGGCCGATGTCGATCAGCTTCATACGGTCGGAACGCGCTGCCAGCGCTTTGAGATAGCGCTCATAGGCATCGTAGTTGGCCAGATAGTAATCGCTGCCCGGCTCGGTCGGAAATGCCTCGGCCGGCGATGGCAGAGCCCCTGTCGCGGGCGTGATCGGCTCGGCCAGCGCGGTCGCGGCAAAGGCCAAAGCGGCGGCTCCGAACAGCATGGCCGATCTCATCTCGTTCCCCTCGTTGCTTATCCCGGTTCGCATGGAAGACGCAGCCGGTGCGGCCCACCCCACCCCGGCCAAGAAAAAAAGCCGCATCAGGCGGGCAAGAGATCGAAAGCGACGGTCAGCCGCGGCCGCTCGCCGCCGAACGGCTCCGTGCCGTGCCACATATAGGAGGGAAAGAGTGCCAGCATCCCCGGGGCCGGGGCGATCCTGCTCGAGGGCGGGAGCGACGGACGCGTGGGCACGCCGGGCCGGCCGAGCGAAAGCCAGCCCTCGGGCGCCGCCCGGTCGGCCTCCGGCAAAGCGACGTAGAATGCCGAGGAGATCCAGCCGGCGGGATGAACGTGGTCGGTGTGATAGCCGCCCGGGATCAGCCGGACGGACCACGCACCGGCGAAGCGGTACCCGCCCGTCAGGCGGCATCGCACCGGATCACTGCCGGTGCCGAGCCGGTCGAGATGCGCGCGGATCGGCACGTCCAACGCCGCGAAGAGCGCGCGGATCACGGGCACGTCGGCCTTTGTCAGGTCGATCTGGGTCTGGGATCCATGGCGCAGCGACTGCTCCAGCGGGTGGGTCCGCCACGCGTGCAGCGCCTCCAGTGCGCCTGCAAGGTCGCCCAGGAACGCGGGCAGATCGCGCCAGCTCGCCGGCGGCACGAGCAGTTCGGTCGACACCAGAGCCGGATCCTCGCACAGCGCCGCGTATCGCGCGTCGCCGGTGAGGCGCCACGCGGTGGCGAGCAGCGCGACTGCGCCCTGATCCCCGGGAGCCGCGGCAACGATCCGCTCGGCGAGTTCCGCCCCCTCGCCCGTACGCCCGACGTGCAGCAGCGCCTCGACAGCGGCGCGCGCCGCCGCGATGTCCCCGGGTGCCGCGCGCAGAGCCGCCGTGGCGTGACGGAGCTGCTCTTCAGGGCGGCCGCGGCGCGCTTCCAGTGCCGCGGCGGCGATCAACAGCGGGAGCGCGGTCGGCGCGCGCGCCAGCGCCGCGCCGAGCACCCCGGCGGCCACATCCTCGCGGCCTCCGGCTTGCAGCACGATCGAGCGGACCAGTGCGAGTTCGAGCGTGTCAGGCGCTGCGTCGAGTTGTCGCATCGCGTGAGGAAGGTCGGCGCTACGCATCCACCGCAGTTGCGCCAGGTCACGATGCGCGACGGCATAATCCGGTCGGGCGGCGATGGCCGCGACGAACGCCTGTTCGGCCTCATC
The DNA here is from genome assembly GCA_003243195.1 of Sphingomonas taxi. Classification (GTDB taxonomy): domain Bacteria; phylum Pseudomonadota; class Alphaproteobacteria; order Sphingomonadales; family Sphingomonadaceae; genus Sphingomonas; species Sphingomonas taxi_B. The sequence goes on from QFQI01000014.1 coordinate 53,468, forward strand.
CAGTGCCCCCAGCGCCTGCAAGGCCCGCGCCCGTACGAGCTGTGTTTCGGGCGCCCGCCCGCCCTTCGCCAGCGCCCGCTCGGTCGCCCGCAGCGCACCGGCAGCGTCGCCCAGGTCGCCAAGAACCGCGGCGAGATTATGCTCCGCCACGGCGCTTTGCGGACGCGCGCGGACCTGCTCCTGGCAGAGACGCAATTTGGTGCCCAGTTCGCCCGCGGCATGGGTCGCGGTGATCGCGGCATTCGGCGTCACGGTCACGGTCACGTTCTCCCGAAAGCGTGGCTTTCACAGGTTCGCGGCGTCTCATCCATGCCGACAGCGAGAGTGTCGGCGATCCCCCGCCCGGGGCAGCAGCCTATTTGACGGGTGTCAGGAAGCCAGGCAATGTGTGAAGAGTGACCCCGTCGCCGGGCGCCGACCTTGCGTGGAGCAAACCCGCCGCGAAGATCTCCCCTCAGGTGAACCACGCGAAGGCGCGCTTATAAGAAAGAAGTGTCGTAACCCACCATCGACGTCAGCCTCGCGGCGGCGTCTCGGCGCTCTCGCACGTTTGCAGATGATGGCGCCATCCGTACACTCCGGTTGCTGCTCGCCGCCGCCCGATCCTCACGGGGGCGAAATGCGCAATCTTGACGGTGACCGTGCCGCGCGCCACGCTCACGCCCATGACGATCTTTCCCCGGCTCGCGCTAGTCTCGCTCGCTCTCACCAGCCCGCTCGCCGCGCAGCAGACGCCGACAATGCTGAACGAGCAGGTGAAGGAATACGACTGGGTCCGCCCACAGGCGGATTTCGTGCGCCGCACGGTCATGATCCCGATGCGCGATGGCAAGAAGCTCTATACCGTCATCGTCTTCAGAAAGGGCACGCACGATGCGCCGATCCTGATGACGCGCACCCCCTATGACGCGGACGCCAACACCAGTCGCAAGCGCAGCCAGAAGCTGACCGAGATCGTGCGCGTCGGGGACGCGCCCTTCGTCGAGGACGGCTATATCCGCGTCTATCAGGATGTGCGCGGGCAACACAATTCGGAGGGCGATTACGTGATGAACCGCCCGCTGCGCGGGCCGCTCAACGCGACGAAGGTCGATCACGCGACCGACGCCTACGACACGATCGACTGGCTGGTGAAGAACGTGAAGGAGAGCAACGGGCGCGTCGGCGTGACCGGCGTCTCCTATGACGGTTTCACCACCTTGATGGCGATGATCGACCCGCATCCGGCGCTGAAGGCGGCGGTGCCGTCCAGCCCGATGGTCGACGGCTGGATCGGTGACGACTGGTTTCACAACGGCGCGTTTCGCACCTTCGGCTATGATTACGATCTGGCACAGACGGTCGGAAAGGGTTCGGGCGAGGTGCCCAAGGGGACGGGGGACAATTACGCGTCCTATCTCGCGGCGGGTTCAGCCTATGATTACGCCAACGCCTATGGGCTGACCGCGCTGCCGGTGGTGCGCAAGGTGCTGGAACATCCGACCTACGACGCCTATTGGCAGGGGCAGGCCGTTGACAAGCTTCTGGGAGCCCGAACGCTGACGGTGCCGACGATGCTGGTCGTTGGACAATGGGATCAGGAGGACAGCTACGGCGCGCCCGCGGTTTACCGTGCCCTGACGCTATCGGGACGCGCCAATGCACCGGTCAGCCTGGTGATCGGCCCGTGGTTCCACGGCCAGAACATGGCCGACGGGCGCCAGCTTGGGTCGTTGAAATTCGAAGGCGATACCGGCGCGCAGTTCCGCACCCGCTTGATGAAGCCATTCCTCGATTGCCGGCTGAAGACGATCGCTCCGCCGCCATGTGCCCCCGCAGGCGTGTTCACATACGCGACCGGCGCGAATCGCTGGGAAACCTCTTCAACCTGGCCCGCGGGCACGTCGACCCCGTTGTATCTGGCGGGCAATGCGACGCTTAGCTGGACGAAACCGGCGGCGGGTAGCGACAGCTACGTCTCCGATCCTGCCAAGCCGGTGCCGATGCTGCCGCGCCCCATCAAGCTGTCCGGCGATGAGTGGCGCAGTTGGCTGGTGCACGACCAGCGCTTCGTCGACGGGCGCACCGACGTGCTGAGCTACACCACCCCCGTTCTCGACAAGCCCGTGCATATCAAAGGGGCACCGCGCATCGACCTGCACGCCGCAACGACCGGCCGCGATGGCGACTTCGTGGTCAAGCTCATCGATGTCTATCCCGAGGAGAATGCCGCCGACCCGGCGATGGCGGGGTACCAGCTCGGCGTGGGAATCGAGATATTCCGCGGGCGCTACGTCAACGGCTTCGCCACCCCCGCGCCGCTGGAGCCGGGCAGGACCTATGCCTTCGGCTGGTCGCTGCCCAATGCCGACCATGTGTTCCAGCCGGGGCATCGCATCATGGTGCAGGTGCAGTCCTCGCTATTCCCGCTCTACGACCGCAACCCGCAGTCGTGGGTGCCCTCGATCATGTCCGCCAAGCCCGGCGACTACGTGAAAGCGACACAGACGATCCGCTGGGGCGGCGACACCGCGAGCGCCGTGTGGTTGCCCGTGGCGGCGGACTAGGAGAGCGTGATCTTCCCCTAGCCCGGCGGACACGCTGGTTTACCGGTCATGCGTTGCTCGGGGGTTAGATAGCCGGGGGCCGAGTGCATGCGGTGCCGGTTGTAGTATCCCTCAATGTATCCGAACAGCGCCTTTCGGGCTTCGGCCTGGGTCGCCCATCGGCATTGATGGACGAGTTCGACTTTGAGGGTGTGGAAGAAGCTCTCCATCGGGGCATTATCATAGCAGTTGCCGGTGCGGCTCATCGATGAAAGCGAACTTCACCGCGGCATCTCCGCAAAGATGCCGACGGCTTTTTTGAGATGTCACGCTCCATCCGCGCCCGGTCCAACTCACGCCGCATCCGCGCGATCTCGGATGCCTGATCCGCCGGCGACGCCATCACCGATACTGGCGGCTTTGCCGCTGGGCTTGCCGGCGTGGCACCGCTCTCGTGCAACTTGCGCTGCCAGCGACGCAGCGTCGTCGGCATGATCCCCAACTCGGCGGCCACCTCGGTCCGCATCCGACCGCTCGTCTCCCACAGCGCTACCGCCTCGCGCTTGAACTCCCCCGTGAACCGGCGCTTCGTCGTATTCGCCATCATGCACCTCCTGGCTCCGAAGAGCCTATCATCGGTGTCCGTCAAACCAGGGGAAGATCCGGGCGGAAATCGGGGATCTGGCGAACCCTTCCGACCGGGAGGGCAAAAGCTTCTCCCTCCAGGCGGAAGACGACAGCCTGCACGTCGGCCGGTCGGGTCATGCCGCGTGACCGAATTCGGCATCCTCGCCGTCCGCGCCGCCCTGTGCCAGATCGAGTGCAAAGCCGCGCACGCGCGTCTGCTGGTCGACGACCGATCCCGGGTTGGTCCTTGCCTTGACCGGCTTGCGGGTCGCCTTGACGGGCGGCTTGGCCGGTGCCGCCGCCTTGCGGGCCGGCGCGGTCCTGGGGCGCGCCGCATCGCTTTCCATACGGAAGAACGAGATGCCTTCCTGCAGATCCTCCGCCTGCTCGGCCAGTTGCTCGGACGTCGACGAGATCTGCTCGGATGCCGAGGCATTCTGCTGCGTCACCTGATCGAGTTGCTGGATCGCCTCGTTGATCTGGCTGGCGCCGATATCCTGTTCGCGGCAGGCGGCGCTGATTTCGGAGACGAGTTCGGCAGTGCGGCGGATGTCGGGCACCAGCTTGGTCAGCATGTCGTCGGCTTGCGCCGCCGCCATCACCGTTTCGGAAGACATCGCGCTGATCTCGGCCGCGGCGGTCTGACTGCGCTCGGCGAGCTTGCGTACTTCCGAAGCGACTACCGCGAATCCCTTCCCATGCTCCCCGGCGCGTGCCGCCTCGACTGCCGCGTTGAGCGCCAGAAGGTCGGTCTGCCGTGCGATCTCCTGGACGATGCCGATCTTTTCGGCGATCGTACGCATCGCCGCCACCGCCTTCTGCACCGCCGCGCCACTGACTTGCGCATCATGCGACGACTGGCGCGCGATCTTTTCGGTCTGCGCCGCATTGTCGGCGTTCTGCTTGATGTTCGCCGCCATCTGCTCCATCGATGCCGAGGCTTCCTCAGCCGCCGCCGCCTGCTCGGTCGCACCCCCCGACACCTGCTCCGACGCCGAGGACAGCTGTTGACTGCCCGATGCGACCTGCTCCGCAGCGCCCGAAACGTTGCTGGCGAAGCGCGTCAGATTGTCGACCAGATTATTGATCGCATCCTTCATACGACGGTGATCGCCATCGCAGTCGATCTCGACACGCTCCAGCAGAGATCCGGTGCTAACCAGGTCGAGTACGCGATTACCCTCGCCGATCGGCAGCAGGATTGCGTCGAGCATGCCGTTGATGCCACCGATCAGCTGGGCGAAATCGCCAGGAAACTGCGTCGCATCGCCACGTTCGCGCAGCCGGCCGGCGGTCGAGGCGTCGATCAGTCGCTGGATCTCGCCGATGATCGCTTTGAAGTTCGCGCGCAGCAGCTCGATCGTATCATTGATGAACGCCTTCTTGCCTGGCAGTTGCTCCATGGGCGCGTTGAAATCGCCTTCGCCAAACAGCTTGATGCAGGCCATCGCCTTCTTCTTCGCGGCAATATGATCGGCCACCATTTCATTGAGCCCCTTCGCCATCACAGCGAAGCTGCCACGGAACTTTTCGGTAGGGACGAAGACGTCGATGTCGCCGCGGTTGTGCTCGACCGACATATGATTCATCTCGGCGATCAACCCCTTCAAGTTGCCGCGCAGCAACTCGATCGCATCATTGATGAACGCCTTTTTACCGGGCAGTTGCTGAAGTGGAGTGTCGAAGTCACCCTCGCCCAGTGCCTTGATGCAGGACATCGCCATCCTCTTCGCCGCGATATGGCTGGCGACCAAGTCGTTCACCGAGCGAGCCGCGGCCGCCAGCTCGCCGTGATAGTCGCTCACTGGCAGCACGACGTCGATCTCACCTCGATCATGTTCGACCGCCATGCGCGCCAATCCCTGGGCGAACGCAGCGGGCGGCATCGTCGCGACATCGAGCATCTCGTTCACCGACGTCAGCAACTCGCGCACTGCTCCCGTCGCGGCCGACAGATCCGCGCGTTGGGACGTATCGCCGCTCGCGAACACGCGCTGCAGACGGCGGACCTCGGACGTGGCCGCGTCGATGTGCGACGACTCCTTGAACGAAACATGAAACCGCATGGCTATTCCTCTTGAAGAATCAGACTGTCATTGTACCGGCCAACGGTGTGGCGAAGATGTTATTTAGGTCAGGCAAGACCACGACATCGTTATGCTGCCGGACAAGAGTTCGAACGAAGTCTCTCCGCCATTTCAGGCCGATGACGGGCGGCGGTTCGCTGGTATCCGCGAATAAGGTTGTAACTTCGTGGACGCGGTCCGTCTTGAGCCCGAGAAGCGTGGGTTCTTCGTCGAGATCGAGTTCGATGACGATGATGCGGCTGTCGGCTCCGGCGACCGACGCCACCATGCCGAAGGCGAGCCGGAGATCAGCGACGGGGACGATGCGCCCCCGAAAGTTGACGACCGACGGAACCAGTCCGGGCGCACCCGGCACGCGGATTTCGGGTAGCGGATCGAGGATCTCACGCACCAGCGCCGCTTCCAGCGCGAAGGTCTGACCGCCCATGTCGAAGGTCAGGACTTCGACCGCGCCGGCCTCGCTCCATGGCACATCGGCGACATGGGCCTGGTCATCCGGCTGCACGAAGTGTCTCCTCATGGCTGTGGCCGATCGCGACGAGCTGCGTAACGTCGAGGATCAGCGCCACGCCACCATCGCCGAGGATGGGTGAAGGCGGCGAGCGCGTCGAACCCGAACATCGCGCCCGAGCCCTTCAGCGTATGCAACCCGCGGAAGACCGCGTTGACCAGATCCATGTCGCCGAGCCGGCGATCGAGATCGAGCAGGCTCTGTTCGACCTGTTCGAGCAATTCGCCCGCCTCGATGCGAAAGGTCGCTGTCGGATCCCCGCTGTTCATCATGCCACCCATTGGGTCGCTTCTTCATGGAGCCAGAAGCGGCGATCGTCGTCGGACGCACCGCTGAGGAAACCGGCACGATCGAGCAGGCGGCGCAGCGTCGCGTCGCCGGGGGCGGCCAGCGCGAAGTCACGGTTCGCCATCGTCGCCGTGGTCCGCGCCGACTGGATCAGTTGCAGGACGCTGAGGTCGGGAGCGATCACGGCCGACAGGTCGAGCCGCACCGCGCCGGGTCCGGCAAAGGCCCCCCGCAGTTGTTCAGCAAGGCATCCAACCACCGCCAAGCGCAAGTCACCAGCCGCGATCAGGGTCGTGGTCGACATGAGACAATCCAATATTGTAGATTGTTGGAACCGTACGATATTATACCGCCAGCCGCCGCACTGACATCAGCCGCAGAAAATGTCCTGCCATTGACAACGTACAGCACGAACGCGCAGATTCATATCTGCGCTCGTCTTCTCCAGATCATCATAAATGCACAGGGCTGTCATATTATACAGGCGTAAAACTTGTATTAATGCACATCAATGCGGGACGGACAGGAAGGGCGGCCAGCACATCCTTCGCTACGTCGCCGCATCTCGCCCGCCCTGTAGTGGAACCGCTACGACGGACCGAAACGTTCCGACGACATGGCGGCTAGAGCGGTTTCCGATCAGTCTGCATCGTAACCGGCGTTGGCGAAGTAGTTGGCGCACTCCTGTGGTGGGTAGAGGT
>QFQI01000005.1 GCA_003243195.1 Sphingomonas taxi
TAGACCACCGGGATGAGGGGTCCCTTTTCGACGCCGATCACCCCGTTACCGGGGTCCCTTTTCCACGCCGATCCACAATTTCTTACCTTGGCTAAGTCGGAGTATGTGCCTCGGACCGGTGCCAACCTCGTGGTACTCGGCTACGATGATTGGGACGATTGGTTCGAGTTTGAAACTACGCATACCGTTCACGTATTTGACGGTGCTGGGCAGCAGTTCAAGATTGGAGGGGTAAAGATTGGCGAGGCCGGGCAGAAAGGTCGAAGGCCAACTCTACCCCGTGAGTTCTCAAAGCTTGATGAGAAATTTTTTTCAGTAGGCTTGACCGAGGACTTCTACAAAGCGCTTGCTGACCTTGGCTTATCTGAGCAGGTCCTGGTTGGGTTGAACGATCTAGCGTACAATCTCGACATTTTCGAGCGCTATAAGGACGAGCGCGTCGCCACTGTTTCGCTCTTCCGTACAGTAGACAGTGATCGGATCATAAATAAGTTCAATAGATTAGCTCATGGAAACGCCGAGCTAACGGACTATGCGTTTGAGTACGTCCTAGATGAGGAATTTTCCTCGGATGACGGCGCTGTCATCACCTTCGATGTCAGACCCAACTCTAAGCCGCCATCAAATGTGCACACCCTTATCGGCCGGAATGGCGTTGGCAAGACAACCTTATTAAATAATATCGTTCGATCATACGTTGACTCCCTGAAGACCCATGCAGGAACTACAGGTAGCCTACCTTCGCGCCTGCGAATATCATCTGATGATGCTGGCGGCTCGTTTGCAAATCTAGTATCTGTCACATTCAGTGCGTTCGATCCATTCTTTACAGAATCAACGCAAACAAAAGGTCGTTATTCTTACATAGGGCTGAAAGAGAGCCTGTCCGACGCAAAAAAGGCGGCCATTGAGGGCACAAACTTTGATTTTCGCATTAAGAATCCCGAAGATCTGACGTCCGATTTCATCGACTCTGCGCAGATCTGTCTCGACCATCCGAAGCGCCGAAGGTGGACCCAAGCCCTTGAGGATTTAGCTGCAGATCCGATATTCGAAGAGAGCGAAATTATTGAACTTAGCTCAAGCTTCGCCTCGATCGAGGACTGGCGAGATGAGGCGTCGCGTGTATTTAGGCGGCTAAGCTCCGGGCATAAGATTGTGCTACTAACGATCACTCGTTTAGTCGAGTTGGTTGAAGAGCGCTCGCTTGTTCTTCTTGATGAGCCGGAAAGCCATCTACATCCTCCGTTGCTGTCAGCGTTCATTCGAGCGCTATCGAGCTTATTGAGCGCACAGAACGGTGTAGCGATAGTGGCCACTCACTCTCCGGTCGTTCTGCAGGAAACTCCTAAAAGCTGCGCATGGATATTAGATCGAAGCGGAAATACTGCGCGCGCGCGTCGCCCGGTGCAAGAAACCTTCGGCGAGAATGTAGCTTTGCTTACGCATGAGGTTTTTGGCTTAGAGGTCACTGAGACCGGCTTTTACGAGCTCTTGCGAAAAGAAGTCGCCCGCGTGGGGAACTATGACGCGATAATGGCGGAGCTTGAAGGGCAGCTTGGAACCGAGGCAATCGCCATTGTCCGCGCACTTCTTCCCAAAGAGAAGGTTCGGGTCAGATAATCATGATGAAACTGCCTGTTCCAACGCTGGATCACAAGCACGTGTACGTCCTGTCACGTGAGCGATTTATCGACGAGGATTATAAAAGGCGTCTTGAAAAAGGACAGTCTGATGTACTCGCGCTTGGCGACGACTACGTAGCCAGAGCTCAGGGCGGGCTTCTGCATGAGTTGCCTGAGAACGCCGCCGTGCCAGACCACATCTTAGCTGGTGACATGCAGACGTTATACAAAAGCGGCTTTCTACGACGAAACTCGGATGCTCGCCGCTTGTATGAGCGGCTTAGAGTTTCCTCGCCATCCCGCGTCTGCCCCTTTTGCCTACATCGCGTCGTCAAGACCCTAGATCATTACTTACCTAAGAAAAAATTTGGCGCCTATTCCGTGCTGCCGCAGAACCTGGTTCCCTGCTGTAGAGACTGCAATAGCGAGAAGGACGAAGAAGCGGCTCGGGATAGAGCTTCTTCCATCATTCATCCTTACTTCGATGACATAGACGGGGACGAATGGTTATGGTGCGAACTTGTCATGGAGGATGGCTTTTGCACGCCCACCTTTTACATCCGCTCGGCTAATGTGAATGTGAGCTTGTTACCAAGGTTGATCTCTCATATGACTAAGCTTGACCTTTTCGACCTCTACGATGTCGAAGGTGCTCGAGAGATCAACGATATGTGTGACACACTTATTGACTCTTTCGACGCCTCTGGTGCGGAGGGTGTTCGAAAACTTTGTTCGAGCATGGCTCGGTCAAGAGGCCGCCTAGCGCAGAATTACTGGCGAGCTGTCCTCTGGAAGGTTGCAGCAGGGAACGACGCATTCACCGACATGCAGTGGACGTAATCTAGGTAGGGCGTGTGGTAGGTGACTCCTTCGAACCGCGATCCGGGTAGCGACAGCCCCATTTCGGTCCGATGCGGGCCGGGCGACGAGTACGTTTGCGGGCGATCGCCACCCCAAATTGGAATGGCAGCTTCCCTGAAGGGTTTCGGGCGCCGGCAGGCGTACGAAAGTCTTGGAAGCCCGAACCCGCGGGCCACGAGCGCTGACCTATGGGGAATTCGGGTTTTGGCCTGCTGGGGCGTTGGTCGGCACGGCGGTTGCGGGCAGGGTCCTGGATGCGGACGGTCTGTATTTAGGTCGCCATGACGGGCTGACCAGCGCGCAAACTTCGGCTTGGGGCGAGGTAGCCACCCCGCTGATGGCGATCTGCGCAGGTGGCACCGGCACCGCAAGCACGGAAGCCGCGGAGTTGGGTGCTGCCAAGCCGTGCCGGGTCACGACGCCAGTCTCTCGGGTGACAGCGCAGGAGATGGCGGCGCGCGGGGGTGGCGCTGACGTTCGAAGGTCTCGACGACGACCATGTGGCCGCCGCAGCACGGGCATGGCGTACGAGTGTCGTCCGGCTCGGCCGGCGCATCGGCTGTGGCGGGCGGTGCCGCCCCGAGCAGCTGGCGGACGTGGCTGAGCACGACCTTGCGGGTGGCTCCGGCGAGCAGACCGTAGTGGCGGATGCGGTGAAAGCCTTTGGGCAGGACGTGGAGCAGGAAGCGGCGGATGAACTCGTCGGCGGCAAGGGTCATGACCTGCTGCCGGTCGGCGCCACCCCGACGGTAGTCCTTGTAGCGGAAGGTGACGCCGGTTTGGTCGAAGCGCAGCAGCCGGCTGTTCGAGATGGCGACGCGGTGGGTGTACCGCGACAGGTAGGCGAGCACCGTCTCCGGCCCAGCGAACGGCGGCTTGGCGTAAACAACCCAGCGCTTTTTCCTGACCGGCGCCAGGTGCCGCAGGAAGGCGCGCCGGTCACCGAGGTGGGCGAGGCTGCCGTAGAACGCGAGCCGCCCGGCATTATGCAGCGCCATCAGCCGGGTGAGGAACAGGCGGCGGAACAGCTTGCCCAGCACCCTGACCGGTAGCAGGAACGCCGGACGCGACGACACCCAGCGTTTGCCGTCCGGCGAAAGGCCACCACCCGGCACGATCATGTGGATATGCGGATGGTGGGTCATGGCCGAGCCCCAGGTGTGCAGCACGGCGGTGATGCCGATGCGGGCGTCGAGATGCTTCGGGTCGGCAGCGATGGTCGTCATCGTCTCGGAGGCGGCTTGGAACAGCAGGCCATAGATCGCCGCCTTGTTCTGGAGCGCGATGTCGGCGATCTCCGCTGGCAGCGTGAACACGACGTGGAAGTAGCCGACCGGCAGCAGGTCAGCCTCACGCTCGGCGAGCCACGTTCGTGCCGCTGCCCCCTGACATCGCGGGCAATGCCGGTTGCGGCAGGAGTTATAGGCGACCCGCCAGTGCCCGCAGTCGGTGCAGGCCTCGACGTGGCCGCCCATCACAGCGGTGCGGCAATGTTCGATGGCCGACATGACCTTGAGCTGGTCGAGGCTCAGATGGCCAGTGCGAGCGGCCCGGTACGCAGGACCGGCAGCGCGGAAGATGTCGGCAACCTCGATCGAGGTGCGCAACACCCGCTCAGCCCTTGGGCGCCCTCCTTTCCGCCGCGGTCGTCGCCAGCCGGTCGAACGGGCTGGTCACGTTGCGCAGCACCCGCGTGGCGACCTGGGTGTAATAAGCGGTGGTTTCCAGCTTGGCGTGCCCCAGCAGCGTCTGGATGATGCGGACGTCGATCCCGTCCTCGAGGAGGTGGGTCGCGAAACAGTGCCGCAAGGTGTGCGGCCCGACGCGCTTGCCGATACCCGCCGCCACACTTGCCTCCACGACGATGCGGTGCAGCTGCCGGGTGCTGAGCGGCTTGAGGTAGTGCTGGCCGGGGAAAAGCCAGCCGTCGACGTGCAACACACGCTCCCGCCGACCGACCCGCCACCACTCCCGCAGCAACGCCAACAGTCCCGTCGGTAGCATGGCGTTGCGATACCGCCCGCCCTTGCCGCGCTCGACCCGCAGCAGCATCCGCTCGCTGTCAATGTCGCGCACCTTGAGGGCGGCGACCTCGGCCGCGCGCAGACCCGCGCCATAGGCGACGGACAGCGCCGCCTGATGCTTGAGGCACGTGGTCGCGTCGAGCAGCCGCGCTACCTCGTCCCGGCTCAGCACCACTGGCAGCTTGCGCTCATGCCGCATCCGGACCAACTTGCGCGCCAGGTCCGGCCGGTCGAGCGTCTGCGTGAAGAAGAACCGCAGTGCCGACACGATGGCGTTCATGGTCGGCGCCGGGACATCCAGTTCGCCTTGCTCGATCTGGAAGCGCCGGACGTCCTCCGCCGTTGCGGTATCCGGCGAGCGCCCCAGGAACGTCGCGAACCGGCCGACATCGCGGATGTAGTTGCGCTGCGTCTCGCGGCCGAAGCGCCGTATCTCCATCTCGTCGATAAGCCGCTGGCGTAGCGGGCTGACGGCAACAGGAACGAGGGTGGTCATGGCAGGACTCCTTCTGGTGGAGTCCCGATGCTCTGCCTGCCTCCTGCCGCGCTCAATGCAGGAGCAACGCTCGTTCCATCACCTCAATCGCGCCGCACACACCCCTCCCGCGCAGCGGGTTCGTGCTACCACGCTTCGCAGGCGTTCGAGCGCCCCCCTGCTTCCTAAACGAACGGCCGGTTTGCCCAGCCGTGCACCCGAAAGCAGACGAGCAGCTATTCACCCAGCTTCTCCTTGACCGATGGCAGTTAGCGGGCTCATATCTTCATACACACGGGTACAGGCCGTGTGTACAAACTGATGGGTAAGCGACCCGCGAAAACCGCAGAATCACGTGCTTTTACGCTGGATCAACGCCTCCCGTAGGGGTCACCAACCGCAGAAATCAGCCTTTTCTCGCGATCTGCCCGGAAGCGGTTGCCCCCTATAGCGATACGATTTTGCGCGCGGTCAGCATCGGGTCCGGTGCGGTATCGTACTACGCTAGCGGCTGCCGGGCCTCGGCCGGTTTCCACCGCACCACAGGATCGGCGTCGCCAGCGGGCACGCACCCGCATCGACGAGCCGCCTGAGACTTCGGCCGTTCCCGGGCGTTCAGCCGGGAAAGGTTGGAGGGACACAGGGATGGCTCGGCTTTACAGGCTGGCGGTGGCGTGGTGCGTGGCCGTGCTCGGCGGCTTTTTCGCGGTGGCGGGGGGCGTCCTCGTTTCGTTGGGCGGGTCGCCCTATTATCTGATCGTCGGCATCGCGATGGTCGCCAGCGGCGCGCTGCTCGGTCGCGGCAGCCCGCTTGGCCGGCGGCTCTTCGTCGCCGATCTGGGCCGGCACGCTCATGTGGGCCGTCTGGGAGGTCGGGGTCGACGGCCTTCAACTGTTCCCGCGCCTGGTCGCGCCGACGGTCCTGCTGGCGCTGGTGCTGCTGACCGGCTGGCGGGCGCGATCATGGCGGTCGCCCGGTCACGCCGTGCCTGCCGCCGCCGCGATGCTCGTGGCGTTCGGCGTCGGCGGCCTGCTCCTGCACGGCAACGGGGTCGAGGCCCGGAGTGCGCCGGGCGCCGCTGCGCTCGCGCCCGCACCGACCGGCGAGGCGGACGGCGACTGGCGCGACTATGGAGGCACGCTGTCGGGGCGGCGCTATTCGGCGCTTGCCGACATCACTCCGCAGAACGTCGGCCGGCTGCAGCTTGCCTGGACCCAGCGCACCGGCGACCTGCCGGTGGCCGCCGAGACGAAGGAGCACAAGCGCGAATATCACTCGGAAGCGACGCCGATCCACATCGGCGACACGCTCTACACCTGCACGCCGCATTCATTCGTCCAGGCGATCGACGCGACCACCGGCCGGACGAAATGGAGCTGGCACGAGGAGGCGCCGATACAGGGCAACAATTATCTGGTCTGCCGCGGCGTCACCTATTTCGAGGCACCGGCAGGAACGCCCTGCCCGCGCCGCATCTTCGCGCCGACCTTCAACGCGCGGCTGGTTGCGCTGGACGCGGACACCGGACGCCCATGCCCCGGCTTCGCCAACGGCGGCGCGATCGACCTGCGCGCCAACATGGGCACGTCGAAGCCGTCGGATCAGATCGGCACCACGCCGCCGGTGGTGGTCAACAACCGCCTGATCATCGGCGAGCGGATCATCGACAACGTCAACCGCGACATCCCGTCGGGGGTCGTGCGCGCCTATGACCCGGTGTCTGGCGCGCCAGCCTGGGCGTGGGACGTCGGCCGGTCGCCGGACGCGATCGCGCCGCTGCCCGCCGGCCAGACCTATACGCGCGGGACGCCGAACGTCTGGGGCGCCATCACGGCGGACGCGGCCAATGGCCTCGTCTACCTGGGCACCGGCAACGCGTCGCCCGATTACTGGATCGGTTATCGGCGGCCATTCGACGACCGCTTCGGTTCGTCGATCGTCGCGCTCGACATCGCGACGGGGAAGCTGCGCTGGACGCGGCAACTGGTCCACCGCGACATGTGGGACATGGATCTGCCGATCGGCCCGTCGCTGTTCGACTATCGCGCGCCGAACGGACAGGTGATCCCGGCGCTGATCCAGACAACGAAGATGGGTCAGATCTTCTTCCTGAACCGCCTGACCGGCGCGCCGATCGCCGCCATCACCGAAAGGCCGGTGCGCACGGACGGCGCGACGCCGGGGGTCCGCGTGTCGCCGACCCAGCCCTTCTCGACCGGCATGCCGAGCTTCACGCCGCCCGCGCCCAGCGAGGTCGCCACATGGGGGGCGACGCCGATCGACCAGTTGTTCTGCCGCATCGACATCCGCCGCGCGCAGGGCACCGGCATCTACCAGCCGATGGGGTTGAAGCCGATCATCGGCCATCCGGCGTTCGACGGCGTCACCGACTGGGGCGGCGCGGCGGTGGACCCGGTGCGCGGCGTGATGACGGTCAACACGATGGAGATGCCGTTCAAGCTGTGGCTGATGCGGCGCGACGATCCGCGCGTCGCGCCGCTGATGAAGCAGAAGCAGGGCGGCGAGAACGCCATGCAGGCGCAGTTGCAGACGCAGTATAACACGCCCTATGTGGCGGTGGTGAAGGCATGGGTCGGCATCTTCGGCGCGCCGTGCGTCGCGCCGCCATGGGGGCACCTGACCGCGGTCGATCTCGACACCCGCCGTATCCTGTGGAAGAAGGTGCTGGGCACGGCGCGCGATACCGGGCTGTTCGGATCGCACCTCGGCGTGCCGCTGAAGACGGGGGTGCCCAATCTCGGCGGCTCGATCATCACCGCCGGCGGACTGGCCTTCATCGGCGCGACGACCGATCAATATCTGCGCGCCTATGACCTCAACACCGGCGAGGTGGTATGGAAGGCACGGCTGCCTGCCGGGGCGCAGGCGACGCCGATGACCTACCGGGGCCGGGACGGGCGGCAGTATGTCGTCATCACCGCCGGCGGGCACGGGGCGCTGGGGACGCGGTACGGCGACTATACGCTGGCCTTTGCGCTGCCGAGGACGTGACGATGACCGCAACGACAAAGACCGCCACCGTCTATCGCATGGTCATGCCGCAGCACGTCTGCCCCTTCGGGCTGAAGGCGGTCGATCTGCTGCGTCGACAGGGATATGCCGTCGATGACCGGTGGCTGCGCACCCGTGCGGAAACGGACGCCTTCAAGGCGGAACATGACGTGCGCACCACGCCGCAGGTGTTCATCGGCGGGGAACGGATCGGCGGGTACGACGATCTTCGTCGCCACTTCGGCAAGCGCGTCGCCGACCCCAATGCCAAGACCTATCGCCCCGTCGTGGTGCTGTTCACCGTCACGGCGCTGATGGCGCTCGCCGCGTCGACCGCCGTCCATGGCACACCCCTGCCGGAGCGTGCCGCCGAATGGTTCATCTCCTTCAGCATGGCGGTCCTCGCGCTGCTCAAGCTTCAGGATGTCGAGCGTTTCGCGACGATGTTCCTCAACTACGACCTGCTGGCGCGACGCTGGGTTCCCTATTCCTATCTCTACCCGTTCGGCGAAGGTCTGGCGGGCGTGCTGATGATCGCGGGCGTGCTTCCGTGGCTGTCCGTGCCGATCGCGCTGTTCATCGGCACGATCGGCGCGGTATCCGTGGTGAAGGCGGTCTACATCGACCGCCGCGACCTGACATGCGCGTGCGTCGGCGGCGCGAGCAAGGTGCCGCTCGGCTTCCTGTCGCTGACCGAGAATGTGATGATGGTCGCGATGGCGCTGTGGACCGCGGCGCGGGCGCTCAGCGCGGGGAACTGACCGCCGGCTCCGTAAAGGCGAGACGATGCGCGCGTTCGAGCTGCTCCAGGTCGGCATCGTTCGTCAGCGCTGCACCGGCCCGCGCGACGGCGGCGCGGGCCTCGCGCTCGATGAACGGCCGGGCGGCGGCGGCATGCCGCGCCAGCGCGCCGAGCGCCTTCTGCAATCTGATGCCCACTTCCACGCTCGCCGCGCCGTCGCGCGCGATGGGGCGGCACCAGTCGCCGATCAGATCCGTCAGGCTGAGCGGTGGGACGTGAACCCGGGCGGGCAGCGCGGCGCCCTCCTGCGGTCGATGGTCGACGAAGCGCAACATCACGCGCGCGCTGGCCTCGATCGCCGCGATCGCGGTGCCCGGATCGTTGACCGCCGCCGACAAGGCCCGCGCCGCGATCTCCGACAGTACGACCAGTCCGAAGCGCGGATCGTGGTCGAACGCGCGGTGATGGGACAGGGTGAACGCCCGCTCGACCTTCGCGACGGTCGCGTCGTCACAGTCGCCCGCAATAAGCGCCATCGGCCGGTCGGGTTCGACCAGCTTCCCGGGCAGCGCGAGCACGTGGATGTCGGCGCCGATCGCCGCCGCGACATCCCCCAACAGCGCGATGTCGACGTGCGTGACCCGCGCCATGGTTGCGGGCACGACCCGCGCCATGCCGTGCGCGTCGGGCGCGACCGGTTCGGCATCCAGCGCCAGCGGCACGACGGTCTTGTCGATGGCGGCCACCGCCGCCCGCTCGACCCGGTCGATCGTGTCCGACACGCGCCCGAACCGCGCGATATGCTCGATCCAGCGCAGCAGCGTCACGACGATGAACAGGATGACGATGATCGTGCCGAAGAACAGGATCACCCGCCCGGTATCACCATAGATGCCGGTCGACAGCGCAACGATGCCGACGATGGCGAGCAGGAAGCTGCCGAGGAAGGTCGCGAGCGTGTTCTGCGCCGTGCTGTCGTCGATCAGCAACTGCACCGCGCGCGGCGTGATCGTGCTGGTGGCGCCGGAATAGGCCGACACCATCGCGGTCAGTGAGAAGGTCGTGACCGCGAGCATGCTCGACGCCAGCATGTTGAGGATTCCGTCGACCGACTTGGCCCCGATCGTCGCGGCGAACTCATAGGATATCGTGTGCCCCACCAGCGCGCCGGCGAGCGCCAGCGCACCGCCGAACGCGCAGACCCATCCCGCCCGGAACCACATCCTGCGCGTGAGCAGGCGGATGAGCCATTGCCATCGCGTCAACGCCATTCCCCTTTCCGGTCGTTCAAGGCACCGCGACCATGTGCGGTTCCGCGCAAGCGCCGCAGCGCTTATCCTGCCGCTGCCAGCGCCGCCGCCCGGAACGAGCATGCGCGCGCGACACGATCGTCGTAGGCTAGGGCATCGAAACAACGCGCCGGCTCGATCGCGCCGCTGCATGACCCGGGCGCCTGATCGGCAGCGCGGCAGCGATGGGCTGGCCGGTGCAAGCGTGATGCGGTTCTGCGACGAAGTATCAATAGCATTCTTCTTGCCAGAACCGGCCGGGCTTTTTATCCCGTCGCGATGTCCAACGCGACGCACATGGCCTCACCGCGCTCCGCGAATCGAACGATGCGCATCCTGCTGGCGGGGCCGGGCGCCATACTGGTCACGCTCGCGCTGCTGGCTGGCATGCCGCTGTGGCTGCCGGGGGGCGCCGCCGGGATCGACAATCTGGCCTTTCCGCTCGTGCTGGCGCCGTTGATCTGGGCGCTGCTGTTCTTCCACGCCTGTCTGGACCGCAAGCTGTCGCGGGTGGCGATCATCGCCGCGGCGCTGTTCCTGATCCACGGCGGCATGGTCGCATCGCGTTTCATGTCCCCGCCGGCCGCGTCGGGAGCCGGCCGATGATCCACCTGGAGCGTGACGAGACCAAGGCGATGGTCGCGGTGCATGGCTGGTCGGGCATCCTGCTCGGCCTGCTCCAGTATGCCGTCGTGCTGACCGGCACCACCGCCGTCTTCGCGCATGAGATCGGCGCCTGGTCCGCCGGCCACGTCGCCACGCGTTCGTCCTTCGAACAGCCGATCGACGCCACGATCCGCCGCCTCACCGCCGCGACGCCGCCGCGCGACCGGGAGGCGGTCAACCTGTTCGAGATCGGAGATCACGGGCTGGGCGTCTTCTTCCACCACCATGAAGTGAATGCGAAGGGCGTGCCGACCGAAAGCGGCGTCTATTACCAGCTCGACAATGCGGGCCGCGTCCGTCGCACCCTGACCGGCAACATCGACGACATCTTCGGCCCGCGCAACGATGACGCGCTCAGCGCCTTTCTGGTCGACACGCATGTGCGACTGCACGTGCCCAACCCGTGGGGCCTGTTGCTGACCGGCATCCTGGGGCTGGCCATGCTGGTGGCGGCGATTTCGGGGCTGCTGATCCATCGCCATCTGTTCAAGGACATCTTCACGCTGCGTCGCCACGCGAATCCGGTGCTGGTCAACCGCGACAAGCATAGCGTCGCTGGCACGTGGAGCCTGCCCTTCGCCTTCGTCCTGGCCTTCACCGGCAGCTTCTTCTCGTTCTACGGCACCGTCGGGGTTCCGGTGGTGGCGATGGCGGCCTTCAGCGGCGATGTCGAGGCGCTGAGCAAGGCGGTGTTCGGCAATCCCGGCACGCCCGATCCGCGCCCCGCTCCGCCCGGCGACCTCGACCGCATCACCGCCGATGCGATCCGCCGCACCGGCGAGATCCCGACCTTCGTCACGATCGAGAATTTCGGGCGGGCCGACGCCCGGGTCACCAGCTACCACAACCCCAAGGCGGAGGATCTGGAGCCGGTGGCGTTGCTGTACGATGGCGCGAACGCGTCGTTCATCCGCGCCAAGCCGAATGTCGGCGCCGTTCCGTCCGCCGGCGGCACGCTCGTCGGCATCATGGGACCGCTGCATTTCGGCAGTTTCGCCGGCATGTTGTCGAAGGCGATCTGGTTCGGGCTGGGCTTCGCGATGTGCTACGTCACTTATACCGGCATGCGGCTGTGGGTGGTCCGGCGCGGCAATGACGCGCGATCGTTCGTGTGGCTGGAACGGACGCTGAGCGTCGTCGGCTTCGGCCTGCCGTTCGCGCTCGTGGTGTCGGCGGCGGCGTTCCTTGTCACCATGCCGCGCGGCACGGCCGTCTACTGGACCACCGCCGCTTTCCTGATCGCGTCGGGCGCGGCGATCCTGGCCGGCATCCTAGCCGCGAGCAACGCCGTTCTGGTGCGCCTGCTGATCGGTGCCACGGGCGGCGTGATGGTAATGCTGCCGCTGCTGCGCCTGTTCGTCGCCGGCGGTCCGGGGTGGAGCGAGGCGATTGCGGTCGGCCAGCCGATCATCGCGGCGCTCGACCTGGCGTTCGCGGCGACGGGGATCTGGCTGATCCGCCGCTGCTGGGCGACCGCGTCCCGTGCGACACGCTTGCCGGCCCCGGCGCTCGAAGCAGCGAAGGCCTGACGATGGTCGGCGTCGCGCTCCTTGCGCTCGCGCTGTCGGCGCTCCCGATCCTCGGATTGTGCATCGGCGACCCGAAACGCCGCCGTACCGTCGGTCGACATGCGGGCATGCCAAGCGGACAGCGGCGCCTCCTCCTTCTCGCCGCCTGCATTCCCGGCATCGCCTGCCTGCTGATGGGCGATGCGGCGGCCTTCATGCTCTGGCTCGGCGGCTCGGCCCTGATCGGATGGATTCTGGCGGCCTGTTTCCCCGATCAGGGCGCGAAGCGGCCGGGTTAGGCACCTGACCTTGCCGTATCCGGGATGAAGCGATCCGGCCCGTCTTGGCAGAGGTACTGCCGGAGGCGGCGCTACGGCAGCGTCCGGCGGTCGCTTGCCTGATGCCCGGCGCGGCCGTGCGGGAGAAAGGTAGCCCCCTCTCCCGCATGGTCATCGTTTCAATGGTGTGCGCCCTTCTGGATCAGGTCGGTTGCCTCGGCGCTCGCCGCCGCGGGCGTGGCCTCTCCCGAGGCGATATCGTCGGCCAGCAACATCAGCTCGTGCGCCGTCGAGGAACCGACATCGGCAACCTCCCCCAGCGCGAGACCCGACTGGCGGCGGATCGCGGAATCCCACGCGGTACGGACCGCCGCCCAATAGCCGCTGGTCTTCTCCCAATAATCATCGGCGGCCTTGATCGGGAAGTCGGTGGCGGGAACGTAGGTGTTGACGACATATTCGTGCACGAAGGTCGCCGGGCGGCCATCCTTCGTGCCGATCTTCGCGTTATCCTGCTCATGCACCCAGCCGGCTGGCGTCAGGACGTGGCGGTTGGTGCCGATATAATGATCGTAGGGCGGATGACGCGTGGCATCGCGGCGCGCGAGCGGTCGGCGGGTTTCGTCGCTGGTCCAGCGGGTGACGCCGTCATCATAGCGCCAGCGGCCGATCCCGCCATAACGGGGGGAATCGTCCGTCTGCCACACGGTCTGCGACCAGGCGCCGCGCCGCTCCTGCTCCGGAACCTGCCGCAACGCCCAGCGCCCCGGCCCGACATAGACCAGCACCGTCGCCGGCTGCCACGTCCAGTCCTGTCGCCAGTGCTTGACGACGATCGTCTTGCCGTTGCCGTCGTCCACCACTAGCAGATGCTGGAGCACGACATGGCCGGGCGTATCGACGATCGCCCGCACCACCTCATGCCCCCCGCTGACCTTGGCCGGATAGGGCGTGTAGCCGGCGACCAGCGGCGTCGTCTCACGCATGTCGAACGTCACCTTGAAGGTGCCGGCCATCTTCAGGATCGCGGCATGGTCGCGCGCCTGATCGCCATATTGCGCGGTGGCGATCGTGGCCGGCGCGGTTTGTGCGAGCGCGGGCGGCAGGGGCAGCGTGGCAAGGGCCGTCGCGGCGAGCAAGAGATGCGGATGGTTCATCGGATCGGACCTCAGAAAGCCATGGACAAGGAGATGCCGGCGTTGCGGCCCGGCTGCGAAAAGGCGTCGCGGATGGGCGAGGTGGATGTCAGCCCCCGCACGTCGCTCCACCAGAAATAGCGCTTGTCGGTGATGTTGAAGATACCGGCGCGGATCGTCGCCACCTCGCGGACGCGCAGCGAAGCGGTGGCATCGAACACCCAGAAGCCGCCCGGCGTGAAGCAGGACGTGCCGGGCACGGCGGGCCGGGTTCCCGTCGCCGGCTGCGCGGCGACGTTGCAGCTGTTGTTGGTGTCGGACAGGTCCTTGCCGCTGGAATGCGTCGCGATGAACTCGGCGCGGAACGGCCCGTCATCGGGCTGGTAGAACAGCCCCGCGACGACCTTGACCGGCTCGACACTGTCGAGCGGCATCGTACCGGGAACGTCATCGGTCCGCATCGTGCCCTTCGCATAGGACGCGGTCGCGCGCGCGCCGACACCGACCGGCAATCGTACCTCACCCCGCGCTTCCACCCCCTCGATCGTCACCCGGCCGCGATTGACATATTGGTAGACCGCCGGATCGGCGGCGGTGAACGTGCCCGAGACCTGCACCTGGTCGATGAAGTTGCGGAAGCGGCTGCTGAAGGCCGTGCCGCCGAGCGACCACCGCGCACCGCTCAGCCGGATGCCGCCTTCGATGCTCTTGCTCATCTCCGGCTTCAGGTCCGGGTTGGGGATCGAACGATAATTGGCGACGAGATTGGCGAAGCCGTTGTTGATCTGGTTGGGTTCGGGCGGTTTGAAGCCCTGGCCGTAATTGGCGAAGAGTCGGACGCCGTCCACCACCCTGGCCACCACGCCAAGGCGTGGGGTGACGCGCGATCCGCTCTGCGCGCGCGGCACGAAGGTGGTGAAGAGCGGATCGTTCTTCGGATCGAGCCGGTAATGGTCGTAGCGGATCGCCGGGAACAGCGTCAGCAGACCGTCCGCGATGGCGATCTCATCCTGCGCGAACACCCCGACCAGTTCATAGTCGGTGGTGGGGAAAGCGCGGGTCGGATAGCTTTCGCCGGCAGGAGGCACCGTACCGTCGCGCACGCCCGTCTGCCGGGTCTTCGAATAATCGACACCATAAGCGAACAGGTGTGCCGCCGGGCCGGTCGCGGCGCGGCTCTCCAGTTGCAGCGTGCCGCCATATACCTCGTTGTCGAAGCGGTTGATGCGGATGCGGTCGGTGCCGACGCGATCTTCCCAGCCGGTCTGTACGGTGCCGCTCTTCTGGTAATAGGCCGCCGCCCGCACGCCGCTGACGATCCCGTCGCCGATGTAGCGATAGTCGATCGTGCCCCGGTCGCGTGCCGTGGTGTCGCGTGCCTGAAGGCCCAATACCGCCGTTGCCGCCGGCGAACCCGTGGCAGGCGCCTTGGCGATCGCGCTCAGCACGTTCGTTTCCACGACGGAGTCGAAACGTTCGTAGGTCAGGCGTATCCGGCTGGCGTCGTTCGGCGTCCACACCAGCCGGCCCAGCAGCGCGTTGGAGGCGATGTCCTGCGGGTTCAGGGTGGTGCGATCGGTGGTCGCGCTGTCGTTTGTTCCCTTGTTTTCCAGCTCGTGGCCGTCGCGGCGGGTGTAGGCGACCATCGCCTGGATGTCGCCCTGCCGCCCGGCGACAACCAGCCCCTTGGTCCAGCTATCGTCCGATGAATCATAGCCGACCCGTGCGCCCCCACCGACCAGGCGGTCGCCACGCAGGAAATCCTGTGGATCCTTGGTGATGAAGCTGACGGCGCCTGCCACCCCATCGCTGCCGTACAGCGCGGACGCCGGACCGCGGAGGATCTCCACCGATTTCAGCAGATCGAGGTCGACATAATCGCCGCGACCGACCGACTGCGCACCGAAGCTGAACGCATCGGGCACGCGCACGCCGTCGACGGTGATAAGGACGCGATTGCCCTCCAGCCCGCGGATGTTGAAGCCGCTGTCGCGGTCACGCCCCGTCGACGAGCCGGCGGCCGTGAACCTCGCGGGAGCGCGCCGTACCGCCACGCCGGGTTCGTAGCGGACCAGATCCTTCACATCGCCGATCAGCCGGTCGTTGATCGTCGCGGCATCAATCACGGACACGGTCTGCGGCACGTCCTCGACCAGCTTTTCGCCGCGCGTCGCGATCACCGTGACCACGCGATTATCGCTCGCGCCGTCCTTCCCGTCATCGGCGCGATCGTTCGCGCCGGCGGTGGGCTGAACGACCGCTTGCGCACCGGCCGCCGTCGGCAGGACGCAGAGGGTCAGGGCCGCGACGGCAACGCCGCGCAGCAGATATGCGGATGTCATGAATGCTTCCCTTTCTTGCGGCAACGTTAGTGCGAGTCACTAGCGTTAGCAAGTCCGGGTTAGCCGCGCCGTCCGTTCGCATGCGCGCGGATGGTCATCAAGGGGCCATCTGAACGACGCTGCCATATTCTCCGCCCCAGCGATCCGGTGCGGAGCGATCGCGTCGACCGCAGGCGGAATGTCAGCCGTGGGTTTGCGCTTCGAATGCCTGGAAGTCGCGTTCCAGCGCAGCCTCCAGCCGCGCCTTGGGATTTGCGGACAGGAAGGCCGCGCATGCCGCCGTGGCCATCGTCCGGCACGGCGTCGCCCGCGCGCCGCCCGCGCGATCGGTCCACAGGCTCGCCCCACCCACGAACGCATAATGGAGCGAGTCGCGCGCGATCTGCTTCAGGTCGCGGTAGCGCAGCTTCTGTTCGACCACGGCACGCAGATATTCGTTGGTCATGTCGCTGCGCGAGACTCCCTCATCGTCGGTCGACAGCAATACGGGCACGCCCGCCTGTCGATAGAGCGACAGCGGGTGGTCACGCCCCTTCACGCCTAGGATCACCGCGTTGCTGGTGAGGTTGACCTCCACCGCGACACGATCGCGCGCCATGCGCGCGAGCAGCGCGGTGGGGTCGGTTTCATAGGAGATGTCGACCCCGTGGCCGATCCGCCTGGCACCCGCGACGGCCACCGCATCGCGGATGTGGAAGGCGAGGTCGCGCGGCGGCACCAGCCCGAGCGTCAGTTCGCCGGCGTGAAGCGACAGCGGCACGCCGGGGTGGCGCGCCTTCAGGAAGGCGAACATCCGCATGTGCAGGGCATAGTCGCGCACGGCGACCGGATCGTGCTCGGGCGCGGCGATGTTGACGCCCACGAAGCGCGGATCGCGCTCCGCCAGGGCGAAGCCGAGCGCCATTTGCGCGAAGACCTGCGATGGCGGCAGCGTGCGGATCGCGGTGTAAAGGTAACGCACCTCGGTGGCGCAGGCGGGCTTCGGCGCGGCGGTCGCGCAGCCCTCCATGGCCTCCATGTCGGCCTCGTAGCGATCATATTCGGCGCGCGCGGCTGCGACCGCGCCCGGCAGGCCCGGCGCGAGGCGTGCGTACAATGCGGGCAGATCGCTCGCATCGACATCCCCGATGCTGTCGGCCAGCGGGCGGGCCGCGTTCGCGCCGGTGCTGAACTCCGCATAGGAGACGCGGTCGGCGGCGGCCTGTTCGCGGGCGAGCGCGATCACCTTGCCCTCCTGTCCCCGCGCGGCCGGCCAGAAGGCATCGAAGGTCGAGAAGAAGCGATCATAGCCCGAGATACGCGGGTCGCCGATCCCGGCCTCGAACCCGCGCGTCGACAGCGCGTTGATGGTCTCGGCATAGCGCGGATAGCTATGCTCCAGCCCCGCCGCCGGGAAGCGGCCAGGCGCATCGCATGGCGGCGACACGACCCGCACGGGATCGGCGGTGAGGCACAGGCCGCCCGCCGCCGCCCAGCGCAGGAAGTCCTCCGCATAGACCGCGCCGCTGGAGTGGTTGTGGAGGTCCCCGCCCTTGGGCATGCGCTGGAGGAAGATGCGGAGACGGGGCGGGCTGTCGGCGACGCTGTCGAGATAGGCGGCGGTGCGCGCCTCCGGCGAGTCCTCGGGTGGGACGGGCGCGGCGGCGGTCAGCGCGATCGCCGCCGCGATGGTCGCAGGAAGCAGCCGGCACGCGCGGCTGCGGATACGTGGATGACGCATGAAGGCTCCCCGGAACGTCGCCCGCCACCCCCGTGCGCAGGTCGACACCGTCAGGATCTAACGATTGCGGCGGCGGCCATGTACCGCATTAAAGCGCACGCTTCGTCCGATTAACGGCAATGGACGCCTTCGCGCCCGCAGCATAGCCAGTGCATCCGGGCGTCGGCGGAACCTGGCCGCCACGCGCGGAGGCGGATCGGCGGCTATGCGGGGTTGGTGGCAAGCGAGGGCTGAAAGCGGCGTGCTGGCGGTCGGCCTCACGCTTCTCGCCGCCTCGGTCGTGGCGCGCGCCGCCGAAGTGCCGCAACCAACCGGTGCCGGGGCAACGAGCGCGCCGCCGACGCTGATGACCGAGCATTGCGCGCGCTGCCACAACGACATCGACATGAAGGGCAATTTGTCGATCGACGATCTGCGCGGCACCGACATCGCGCGCGGCGTGCATAGCGAACAATGGGAGAAGATCTTCCGCCAGGTCGCGACCGGGCAGATGCCGCCCGTGGGCAAGGCGCAGCCGTCTGCGGCCGACCGCGCCGCCTTCGTAGCGTGGCTGGGCCATGGGCTGGACGCGCATGCCGCCAGCGCGCCGGACCCCGGCCGGGCGACGATCCGGCGACTGAACCGCGTCGAATACGCCAATGCGGTGCGCGACCTGCTGGCGCTCGACGTCGATGTCGCGCGCGACCTGCCGCCCGACAATTCGGGCTATGGCTTCGACAATATCGCCGACGTGCTGTCGGTCTCGCCGACGCTGATGGACCGCTATGTCGCGGTCGCGGGCAAGGTGGCGCGGCTGGCGACCGGACTCGCCTCGCCCAAGGCGTTCGTGACCTCGTACGAAGTGCCCAAGGATGGCTCGATCCGCAATTCCGGCCGGCCGGCTTACAACGAACGCGCGAACGAGGCGCTGCCGCTCGGCTCGCGCGGCGGGGGTGCGTTCCGCTATTACGCGCGCGCCGACGCGACCTATGAGGTGGCGGGCTGGTTGAACGCCAACACCAACAACGAAACCGACCATCTGCCCGAGGACAGATATGCCGCGCGCATACCGATGACGGCGGGCGCGCATGTCGTCGGCATGTCGTTCCGCCGGACGCTCGCCCCCGACGAGAGCGTCCAGACGCTGCGCAACACCACCGACGCGGTGCCGCTGCCGCCGGACGGGCCGGTGGCGCTGCCGCTCGACATCTCGGTCGACGGCCGCCGGGTCGCGACCCTGTCGGTGCCGTCCTACCGCCTGTCGCCCCGCTTCTCGCAGCGCAACTTCCCGCGCGACGTGCTCCAGATCGACGTCGCGGGTCCCTATGCCCCCGGCGGGGGCGCGGACACGCCCAGCCGCCGCGCGATCTTCACCTGCCGGCCGCGCGGCGTCACCGCGGAGGCGGCGTGCGCCCGCTCGATCGTCGCCGGACTGGCGCGGCGTGCGTACCGCCGGCCCGTGACGGAGGCGGACATCGCGCCGCTGCTGCGCGTCTACGCCCGTGAACGCGCGGGCGCGAACTTCACCCACGGCATCGAGGCGGCGGTGGAGGCGATCCTCGTTTCGCCACACTTCCTGTTCCTGGTCGAGCGCGATCCCGCCGGGACGGCGCCGGGCGCGGTACACCGGCTGACCGACCCGGAAATCGCGTCGCGGCTCGCGCTGTTCCTGTGGAGCAGCATCCCCGACGAGGCGCTGCTGCACGCCGCGGAGCAGGGCCGGCTGCAGGATCCCGCGCAAATGGACGCGCAGATCGCCCGGATGCTCGCCGACCCGCGCGCCGAGGCGCTCACCCGCAACTTTGCCGGGCAGTGGCTGTACCTGCGCAACCTGGAAGGACAGCGTCCCGACCCGGCGGTGTTTCCCGCCTTCGATATCCGGTTACGCCAGGCGATGGCGACCGAGACGCAGATGTTCTTCGCGCATGTGCTGCGCGCGAACCGCAGCGTGCTCGACTTCATCGCCGCCGACTATACGTTCCTCAACCAGCGGCTGGCCGAACATTATCGCATTCCGGGCGTCAGCGGGCCTGCCTTCCGCAAGGTGGCACTCAACCCCGCATGGCATCGCGGCGGGCTGCTGGGGCAGGCGAGCATCCTGACCGTCACCTCCTATGGCAATCACACATCGGTGGTGAAGCGCGGCAAGTGGATCCTCGACAACATGCTGGCGGCACCCCCGCCCCCGCCCCCACCCGACGTGCCGGCGTTGCAGGAAAAGCATGGCGGTCGGCTGCTGACCGCGCGCGAACAGCTTGAGCTGCACCGCGCCAACCCGGCCTGCGCGTCCTGTCACGTCCGCATGGACCCTTTGGGCTTCTCGCTGGAGAATTTCGATGCGACCGGCGCGTTCCGCACCCGCGACGCGGGCCAGTCGATCGACGCGGGCGCGGTGATGCCGGACGGGACGAAGTTCAGCGGCATCGCCGGGCTGCGGCAGATCCTGCTCACCCGTCGCGGCGAGTTCGTCGACGCCTTCACCGAGCGGCTGATGACCTATGCGCTCGGTCGCGGGCTGACCGCGAAGGACATGCCCGCGGTGCGTGCGATCGGGCGGCGCGCGGCGGCGGACGATTATCGCATCCAGACGATCGTGCGCGGCATCGTGGCGAGCGACGCCTTCACGCTGAGAAAGGCTCCGACATCATGAGGGTGATCCGTCCCGCGATGAGCCGGCGCGCGCTGTTGCGCGGCATCGGCACGACGATGGCGCTGCCGCTGCTCGATGCGATGATCCCGTCGTCGGCGGCGGCGGAGGCCGCCGCGCGGCCGAAGCGGTTGCAGGTCTTCTATTCGCCCAACGGCATGATGATGGACGGCTTCCGCCCGGCAGGCGCGGGCGCGCTGGTGCTGCCGCCGACGCTGGAGCCGCTGGCGCCGTTCCGCGAGCAGGTGACGGTGGTCACCGGGCTGGGCCACCCCAGTGCCGCCGCGCTGGGCGACGCGCCGGCGGGGCACGGCCGGTCCTGCCCCGCCTTCCTGACCGGCGTCCACGTCCGCCAGACGGAGGGGAGCGACATCCGCTGCGGCGTCTCGATGGACCAGGTGTTCGCGCAGGCGCTGGGCGAGGCGACGCCATTGTCGTCGCTGGAGCTGGGGATCGACCAGGCCAGCCTGCTCGGCAGTTGCGACATCAACTATAGCTGCACCTACACCAACGGCATCTCATGGCGGAACGCGACCGTCCCGCTGCCGGTCACGGTCAACCCGCGCGACGTGTTCGAGCGATTGTTCGGCGACGGCGACGCGCTCGACGCCGCGAGCCGCGCCGCGCAGTTCCGGCGGCAGGCGAGCATCCTGGATTTCGTGCTGGACGATACGCGCCGGCTGGCGGGCGACCTGGGCGCGGCCGACCGGCACAAGCTCGACGAATATCTGGAAGCGACGCGCGATATCGAGAAGCGCATCCAGCGCGCCACGCTGTCCGCGCCGGATGCGCAGGCGGCGACGCTGGAACGGCCCGCCGGTATTCCGGCCTCGTTCGAGGAGCATGTCCGGCTGATGATCGATCTGCAGGTCTTGGCGATGCAGGCCGACATCACGCGCGTCGGCACCTTCATGATCGGCCGCGAGATCAGCAACCGCACCTATCCGGAGATCGGCGTGCCCGACTCCCACCACATGCTGAGCCACCACGGCGGAAATGCGGAGAAGATCGCCAAGCTCCAGCGGATCAACCGCCATCACATGGAGCATTTCGCTTATTACCTGAAGCGGATGCGCGAGACGAAGGACGGCACGGGCAACCTGCTCGACCGGACGCTGGTGCTGCGTGGGTCGGCGTTCGGCGACCCCAACGACCATGATTACATGGACCTGCCCGTGGTGGTCGCGGGCGGGCTGGTGCCGGGGAACCGGCACCTCGTCGCGGAAAAGGGCACGACCATGTCGAACCTGCTGCTCGCCGGACTCAACTTGCTCGACGTGCCGGCGACGTCGTTCGGCGACAGCACCGGGCCGATGAAGGCATTGGCCGGTGCGTAGCCTGCTGCCGCTGCCCCTCGCGCTGCTCGCGACCGCCGTTCCCGTCCAGGCGGCTGAGCGGCCGGCGGATGCGGCGTTGATGGCGGCGATCGCGGCCGACGACATGGCGGCGGCGCGGGCGGCACTGGCGGACGGTGCAGATCCTAACCGGCGGATCGACTTCGGCGCGACGCCGCTCACCGCTGCGGTGGAGACACAGGACGCGGCGCTCGTGGCAATGCTGCTGGCGACGGGCGCGAAGCCCGACGTCGCCGACGTCGACGGCACCACGCCGCTCGGCCTCGCCTGCGAGCGCGGCGGAGCGGGCGTGGTCGCCGCGCTGCTCGACGCGAAGGCCGATGTGCGCGCCACGCGGCCGGACCGCGCGGGGCCACTGGCGATCTGCGCGCGCTTCGGTCCCGCCGATGCGGTGGCGCGGATGCTGAAGGCCGGCGCGCGCGTCGACAGCCCCGACGCGCGCGGACAGACGCCGCTGATGTGGGCGGCGTCGCGCGGCGACGTACCCGTCATGGCGATGCTGCTGGACGCCGGCGCGGACGCGAACCGGGTCACGAAGGCCGGCTTCACGCCGCTGCTGTTCGCGATCACGAGCGGCGTGCCCGCGGCGGCGGACGCGCTGATCGCGGCGGGCGCGCGGACCGACGTGCGCGGCCCGGAAGGCGCAAGCGCGCTGCAGATCGCACTGTACCAGCGGAACTGGCCGGTCGCCGCCACGCTGGTGGCGCGCGGCGCCAACCTGGTCGAGCGGGATCGGAACGGATACCAGCCGCTTCACGTCGCGGCGGCGGGCGGCGACGTCGCGCTGGTGCGGGCGCTGCTCGGCGCGGGCGCGGATGCGAAGGGGCTGACCGGTCCGTCGCGGATCACCTGGGTGACGGAGGCGAACTTCGGCGTCGCTCCGCCGGTGCCGCCGCCGATGACGCCGCTGCTGGTCGCGGCGCTGAACGGTTATGCGGAGGCGATGGCGGCGCTGGTGGCGGGCGGCGCGGACCCACGTTTCGTGGCGGCGGACGGGACCAATGTCGTGCTCGCCGCCGCGCGCGGCGGGAGCGCCGCCGCCCTGGCCCGTGCGCTCGACATCGCGCCCGGTGCCGACGTGGCGGACACGCAGGGGGCGACCCCGCTGCATCGCCTGCTCGCCGGCGGCATGACCTCCGAACTCGAACCGATGCTTCGCCTGCTCGCCGCCGGCGGGGCGCGTGCCGACCGCCGCGACGCGCGCGGCATGACCCCCGCCGCGATCGCGGACGGCGGTCTGGCCGACGTACGGACCGCCTTCCACGCCGTGTTCCCGACGGCGCCTTCCCGGCTCGCCGCCAACCCTTGATCCTCCAGGAGTCCCGATGATGCGTCCGTACCACCGACATCTCGCCGCGCTCGCGCTCGTCACGCTCTCCGCCGGAGCGATCGCGGCGGCCGCGCTCGACCCCAAAGCGGCGGCCGCGCTCGACCCCAAAGCGGCGGTCGCGACGCGGCAGGCGGGGTTCAAGCGGATGGGCGCGGCGTTCAAGACGATCAACGACCAGTTGAAGGCGGATGCGCCCGCGAAGGACCAGATCGTCGCCGCCGCGCGCATCGTCGCCGCGACCGCGCGCGCGCAACCCGCGCTGTTCCCGGCCGGCAGCGGCGCGAGCGCCGGTGTGCCGAACGACGCGCTGCCCGCGGTCTGGAGCCAGCGCCCTGCTTTCGACGCGCAGATGGCGAAACTGGTCGCCGAAACCGGCAAGCTCGCGACCGTCGCCGCCGGCGGCGACTTGGCCGCGATCCGCGAACAGGCCCGCGCCACGGGCGCGGTATGCCGTGCCTGTCACACGCAGTTCCGCGCGGACGACTGATCGGTGGCCGATGCACGTGCGGCGCGCGGCGTGCCGGTGTGGGATGCGGCCGTCCGGCTGTTCCACTGGGTGCTGGTCGGGTTGATCGCCTTCTCCTGGTGGTCGGCGGAGAACCATCGCATGGAGTGGCACCGCCGCTCCGGCTACGCGATCCTGGCGTTGCTGGTCTTTCGCCTGATCTGGGGTTTCGTGGGTGGGCGCACCGCCCTGTTCGCGCATTTCGTGAAGGGGCCGCGATCGACGATCGCCTATATGCGCGGACCGGCATCGGTGCCGGATACGCCGGGGCACAACCCGCTGGGCGGGTGGAGCGTGCTGGCGATGCTGGCCACGCTGGTGGCGATGGTGAGCGCCGGCCTGGTCGCGGTCGACGTCGACGGGCTGGAATCCGGGCCGCTGGCCGATCGGGTCAGCTTCGAGGCCGGTCGTGCCGCAGCGAAGGTGCATGCGATGATCTTCAACCTGCTGCTGGTCCTGATCGCGCTGCATGTCGCCGCGATTCTCTTCTATCTGGTGGTGCGGCGCCGGAACCTGATCGGACCGATGATCCACGGCCGCGCGCGCGCCGGCACGGGCGAGCCCGCCGTCCCGCTCGGCGGATCGGCGTGGCGCGCCGGCGCGGCGCTGGCGATCGGTGCCGGCTGTGCCTGGGCGGTTTCGACGGGCTTTCGCTTCTGACCACCCCCGCCCTCAAAAGCGCAACGCCTCGTCGCGATGATTGCGGTAGATCGTGCGCCTGCCAATGGGCATGACGGGCAAGGGCAGTTTGGGGGCCAGGACGATGACCGATACCATGGCGCGGGCCGCGCCGGCCGCCGACGGCATGCTGGAGCGCCGTTTCGCGTTGAGCGAGCGCGGCACGTCGGTGAGGACCGAGATGCTGGCGGGGGCCACGACCTTCCTGACCATGGCCTATATCGTGCTGGTCAACCCGGCCGTGCTGGGCCAGGCGGGCATGCCGGTCGCCTCCGTCGCGGCGGCGACCTGCTTCGCCGCGGCATTCGCCTCCATCCTGATGGGACTGGTCGCCAACGTGCCGCTGGCACTGGCGCCGGGCATGGGGC
This sequence comes from Sphingomonas taxi, assembly GCA_003243195.1. Classification (GTDB taxonomy): domain Bacteria; phylum Pseudomonadota; class Alphaproteobacteria; order Sphingomonadales; family Sphingomonadaceae; genus Sphingomonas; species Sphingomonas taxi_B. Next base: position 24,542 of record QFQI01000005.1, read on the forward strand.
TGAACGCCTATTTCAGCTTCACGGTGGTGCAGCAGATGGGCGTGCCCTGGCCGGTCGCGCTGGGGTGCGTGCTGATCTCGGGCATCGCCTTCCTGGCGCTGACGCTGACGGGCGTGCGGCAGTTGATCGTGGCGGTCATCCCCCCGCACCTGTTCGCCGCAGTGGCCGGGGGGATCGGGCTGTTCATCGGCTTCATCGGGCTGAAGAACGCAGGGATCGTCGTCGCCAGCCCGGCGACGATCGTCGCGCTGGGGCCGCTGAGCGCGCCGGGCGCGATGCTGGCGCTGTTCGGGCTGTTGCTGATCGGCGTGCTGAGCGTGTGGAAGGTGCGCGGCGCGATGATCATCGGCATCGTCGCCAGCACCGCGCTCGCCTGGGTTCTGGGGCAGGTGACGGTGACGCCGCAGCCCTACAGCCTGGCCGCATTGACCGGCACCGCCTTCAAGCTGGACGTGGCCGGTGCGATCGGCCTGGGCGGAAGCCACGGGCTGGGCCTGCTGGAAATCCTGTTCGTCTTCCTGTTCGTCGACCTGTTCGACAATATCGGCACGCTGGTCGCGGTCACGAAGCGGGCCGGGCTGATCGACGCCGCCGGACGCATCCCCGGACTGAACCGCATCCTCGTCACCGATGCGGTGTCGACGATCGTGGGATCGCTGGCGGGCACCAGCACCGTCACCAGCTATGTCGAAAGCGCCGCCGGCGTGCAGGCCGGCGGGCGCACCGGGCTGGCATCGGTGGTGACCGGGGTGCTGTTCCTGCTGACCATGTTCGTGGCGCCCTATGCGCAGCTGGTGCCGCTCGCGGCGACCGCCCCGGCGCTGATCGTCGTCGGCGGACTGATGCTGCTGCCGGTGACCGAGATCGCGTGGGAGGATCCGCTGTATGCGATCCCCGCCTTCCTGACCGTTGCGATGATCCCGCTGACCTTCTCGATCGCCAACGGCCTCGCCTTCGGGATCACCGCGCATGCGATTTTGAAGCTGCTGCGCGGCACCGCGACGCGCGCCGACTGGTTCCTGTTCGTCCTGGCCGGACTGTTCGTGGTCCGCTTCGCCTGGATGGGCGCGGCCTGACCGACATGGCCATCCGGTTCCTGCTGGACGATGCGATCGAGGAGGTCGCCGTCGTTGACCCCACCGCGACCTTGCTCGACCATTTGCGCTACCGGCTGCGGCGCACCGGCACCAAGGAAGGGTGCGCGGAGGGCGATTGCGGCGCGTGCACCGTGCTCGTCGGCGATCTGGCGCACGGGCAGGTCGCATGGCGCGCGGTCAACGCCTGCATCCTGTTCCTGCCGATGCTGCATGGCAAGGCGGTGCTGACGGTCGAGAGCCTTGGCCGCGGTGGTTCGCTCAACCCGTTGCAGGCGTGCATGGCCGCGAACGGCGCATCGCAATGCGGCTTCTGCACCCCCGGGTTCGTCATGTCGCTTTATGGACGGGCGATCGGGGCCGCGGGGCACGATCTGCCGGTGACCGACGTGCTCGCGGGCAATCTGTGCCGCTGCACGGGTTACGGCCCGATCCTGGCGGCGGCGGAGGCGGTGCCGCGCATCGACCGCGCCGACGATAAGATGGCGCAGGCGCTCGCCGCGATCGGCGGCCCCGCGTCCGGCACGTTCGAGGGGCGGCGCTGGTTCGTGCCCGACAGCGCCGATGCGCTCGCCGACCTGCTCGTGAAGCACCCGGACGCGCGGCTGGTCGCCGGCGCCACCGACGTCGGCCTGTGGGTGACAAAGGGGCTGCGCACGCTCGACACGCTGATCTTCGTGGGCGACGTGCCCGAACTGCGCGGCATCGTCGAGGATGCGGACGGCATCACCTTCGGCGCGGGCGTGCGCTATGCCGAGGCGCACCCCGCATTCGCACGCCTGCACCCCGACGTGGGCGAGCTGGTCCGGCGGCTGGGCGGGTTGCAGGTGCGCAATGCCGGCACGATCGGCGGCAACATCGCCAACGGATCGCCGATCGGCGACGGGCCGCCGGCGCTGATCGCGCTCGGCGCGACGCTGACGCTGCGGCGCGCGGGCGAGCGGCGTACGCTGCCGCTGGAGGAATATTTCCTCGCCTATGGCCGGCAGGACCGCCGCCCCGGCGAGTTCGTGGAGTCGGTACGCGTGCCCCGGCCGGGCGGGGACGATCTGATCCATATCTCCAAGCTGTCCCGCCGGTTCGACAGCGATATCTCCGCCGTCTGCGGGGCGTTCAGGTTGACGGTGCAGCGCGGCACGATCACCGCCGCGCGCGTGGCGTTCGGCGGGATGGCGGGCACGCCGAAGCGGGCGGCGGCGTGCGAGGCGGCACTCCGCGGCAGTCCCTTCACCGAGGCGACGATCACCCGCGCCGCGATGGCGCTCCGCGACGATTACGCCCCGCTCGACGACGTTCGCGGCAGCGCCGCGTATCGGCTGGAAGCAGCCGGCAACCTGTTGTGGCGGCTATGGCACCGCGCGCAGGGAGAGCCGGTGTCCGTCTCGGACGCGGCGTGATGGCGGAGCGCGATCCCGTGTGGCGGGCGGCCATTGCCACGCGCTCGCCGCCACACGACAGTGCCAGCCTCCATGTCGCGGGCGAAGCACGCTACGTCGACGACGAGCCTGAGGCGGCGGACCTGCTGCACCTCGCCTTCGGCACCGCCGCGCGCGCCCATGCGACGATCACGGCGGTGGACCTGAGCGCGGTGCGCGCGGCGCCCGGTGTCGTCGCCGTCTACACCGCCGCCGACATACCGGGGCGCAACGACGTCAGTCCGGTCGCGCACGACGACCGGCTGCTTGCGGACGGCGAGGTGCTGTACGTGGGTCAGCCGCTGTTCCTCGTCGCCGCGACCAGCCGCGACGCCGCGCGCAAGGCGGCGCTGCTCGGCCGGGTCGACTATGCTCCCCGCCCGCCGCTGGTCTCGATCGCCGACGCGCAGGCGGCGGGATCGCTGATCGAGGCGACGCAGCGCATGGCGCGCGGCGACGCGGCGGCGGCGCTGGCGGAGGCGCCCCGCCGGCTGACGGGCGGCTTCGCGATGGGGGGGCAGGATCATTTCTACCTGGAGGGTCAGGTGGCGCTCGCCCGCCCGGGGGAGGACGGGCAGGTCCACATCCTCTCCTCCACCCAGCATCCCAGCGAGGTGCAGCATCTGGTCGCCGATCTGCTCGCCGTGTTCTCGGCCGACGTGACGGTCGAGGTGCGGCGCATGGGCGGCGCGTTCGGGGGCAAGGAGACGCAGGCTGCCCCCTTCGCCGCCGCCTGCGCGCTGGTGGCGGCGACGACCGGGCGCCCGGCCAAGTTCCGCTGCGACCGCGACGACGACATGGTGCTGACCGGCAAGCGCCACGACTTCACGGTCGCCTATGACGTCGGCTTCGACGACGGCGGGCGGATCACGGGCCTCGACCTGCGCCTCGCCGCGCGCTGCGGCGCGACCGTAGACCTGTCGCCGGCGATCAACGACCGCGCGATGTTCCACGCCGACAATTGCTACTGGCTGCCGCACGTCGCGATCACCTCGGAACGGCTGAAGACCCACACCGTCTCGAACACCGCGTTTCGCGGTTTCGGCGGGCCGCAGGGCATGCTCGCGATCGAGCGGGTGATGGACGCGGTGGCCGCGCATCTCGGCCGCGATCCACTCGACGTGCGGGTCGCCAACCTCTACGCGCCGGGCCGCGACGTGACCCCCTATGGCATGACGGTCACCGACAATATCGCCCCCGACCTCATCGCCAGGCTCCGCGCCGATGCGCGCTATGACGAACGTGCAGCCGGTGTCGCGGCGTTCAACGCCGCCCACCGCGTACTGAAGAAGGGCATCGCGCTCACCCCGGTCAAGTTCGGGATCAGCTTCACGACCACGCATCTCAATCAGGCGGGCGCGCTGGTCCACGTCTATGCGGACGGGAGCATCCAGGTGAACCATGGCGGCACCGAGATGGGCCAGGGTCTCTACATCAAGGTCGCGCGGATCGTCGCCGACGTGTTCGCGGTGCCGGTGGCGCAGGTGCGCATCACCGCGACGCGCACCGACAAGGTGCCCAACACCTCCGCCACCGCGGCGTCGTCGGGCGCCGACCTGAACGGCATGGCCGCCTTCGAAGCGGCGACGGTGATCCGCGACCGGCTGGCGGGCGTCGCCGCCGCGATCGGCGACTGCGACGCGGCGGCGGTGCAGTTCACGCCCGCCGGTGTGGTCGCGGGAGCGGAGACGATCCCGTTCGCGACGCTCGCACGCAAGGCGCACCTCGGGCGGGTATCGTTGTCGTCGACCGGCTATTACGCGACCCCCGACATCGCCTATGACCGCGAAGCGCACCGTGGGCGACCCTTCTATTATTTCGCCTATGGCGCGGCCTGCGCGGAGGTGGTGGTCGACACGCTGACGGGCGAGCATCGCGTGCTGGCGGTCGACATCCTCCACGATGTCGGCCGGTCGCTGAACCCCGCGATCGACATGGGCCAGATCGAGGGCGGGTTCCTCCAGGGTCAGGGATGGCTGACGACCGAAGAGCTGGTCTATGCCGCCGATGGCCGGCTGCTCACCGATTCGCCAGCGACATACAAGATCCCCACCGCATCGGACCGGCCGAAGCACCTGTCGATCGCGTTGTGGGACGGCGAGAATGCGCAGCCGACGATCGGCCGCTCCAAGGCGGTGGGCGAGCCGCCGTTCATGCTCGCCAATGCGGTGTTCTCGGCACTGGGGGCGGCGGTCGCGGCGACCGTGCCGGCGAAACGCGCCCTGCCCCCGCTCGACGCGCCCGCGACGCCGGAGGCGATCCTGCGCGCGATCGCCGCGCACCGCGCATGACGCCCGAGTGGATCGGCTGGCTGGCGGTCGCGGAACCGGCCGCGCTGGTCAGCGTGCTGGCGACCGAGGGGTCCGCCCCGCGCGAGGCCGGGACACGGATGCTGGTGACGCGCGATCACCTGCGCGGAACGATCGGCGGCGGCGCGCTGGAACATCAGGCGGTCGCGCAGGCGCGCGCGATCCTGGCCCAGCCACCGGGCGCGTGGCGGGTGCAGGACTATCCGCTCGGGCCGCTGCTCGGCCAGTGCTGCGGCGGTCGCGTGCGGTTACTGGTCGAGCATGTCGATCCCGCGGCGCTCGGCTGGACCGCCGCGGCCGGCAATGGCGCGACATTGGTGACCACCCTCGACACGCGGGTCATGCGCCATCTCGATCCGACCGCCGAACCCGCGCCGCCGAGCGCCCGTGGCGCGCGGCCGGCGGCAGGCGCGCGGCTGGTCGAGCGGCTGGGACAGCGCAGCCGGCCGCTGTACCTGTTCGGTGCGGGCCATGTCGGGCAGGCGATCGCCCGCCGGCTGACGGGCCTGCCGCTCCGGCTCGCCTGGTTCGATCCACGCACGGAGTTGGAGGGCATCGACGGGCTGACGATCGTTCCGCCGGACGGCCTGACCGACTGCGTGAACGACGCGCCGGCCGACGCCGCGATGCTGATCCTCACCCACGACCATGCGCTCGACTATGCGCTCACCCGCGCCGCGCTCCGGCGCCCGCCCGCCTTCGTCGGGCTGATCGGATCGGCCACCAAGCGCGCGCGCTTCCTCTCCCGCCTCGCGGGCGACGGCGTGGACGAGGCGGTGCGCGCACGCCTCACCTGCCCGATCGGCGTGGCGGGCGTGACCGGAAAGGAACCTGACGTGATCGCCGTGGCCGCGCTCGCCCAGTTGCTGGCGCTGGGCACGCCATGACGCTTCGTGGCTTTCGCGGCGAACTCCTGTCGGTCGCGACCGATCCGCGCAACGATCCCGCCGCGATCCGCCACGAGCCGGACGGATTGCTGGTGGTGGAGGACGGCATGGTCGTCGCGCGCGGCGACCATGCGGCGCTGGCGCCGCGTTTCGCCGGGCTGCCGGTCGAGCCACTTGGCGGGTTGATCGTCCCCGGCTTCGTCGACGCGCACATCCATTATCCGCAGATGGACCGCATCGCCTCACACGGCGAGCAGTTGCTCGACTGGCTAACGCGGCACATCTTCCCCGCCGAAATGGCCTTTGCCGATCACGGCCATGCGGGCGCCGTCGCGCGGGCCTTTCTGGCCGAACTACTGCGGCACGGCACGACAAGCGCGCTCGTGTTCGCGACGGTCCATAGCGCCTCCGTCGACGCATTGTTCGAGGCCGCGCTGGCGCGCCGGCTGCGGATCGTGTCGGGCAAGACGCTGATGGACCTCGGCCCCGCCGGGCTGCGCGACACGCCCGCGACGGCACGCAGCGAGAGCGAGACGCTGATCCGCCGCTGGCGGGGGCGCGGACGCCTGGGCTATGCCGTAACGCCGCGCTTCGCGCTCACCTCGTCCGACGCGCAGCTCGCCGTCGCCGGCGCCTTGCTCGCCGACCATCCCGACGCGCTGCTCCACACCCATCTCGCCGAGAACCGCCACGAATGCGCGGCGGTCGCGGAACGTTTCCCCCGGGCGAGCGACTATCTCGACGTCTACGACCGCTTCGGGCTGGTCGGTCCGCGATCGGTGTTCGCCCACGGCATCCACCTGCCCGACCGCTCCTGCGCGCGGCTGGCCGAGAGCGGCGCGGGGATCGCGGTATGCCCGACGTCGAACCTCTTCCTCGGCTCGGGCTTCTTCGACTTCGCACAGGCGGACCGCTTCGGCGTGCCGATCGGTCTGGGGACCGACATCGGCGCCGGCACCAGCTTCTCGCTGCTGCGCACCGCCGGGGCGGCCTATGAGGCGGCGCTGGCGCGCGAGCTTCGCCTCGATCCGTTCCGTGCGCTGTACCTCGCGACAGCGGCGGGCGCACGGCTGCTTGGCATCGGCGATCGCGTTGGGGCGCTGGAACCCGGACAGGAGGCCGATTTCGTCGTTCTCGACACCGCGGCCACCCCGTTGCTCGCCCGCCGCACTGCGGGCGCCAGCCTCGCCGAACGGCTGTTCGCGTTGCAGGTGCTGGGCGACGACCGCGCGGTGCGGCGAACCTACATCATGGGAGATTGTGCATGGGATCGCGACGCCTGACCCTCCTGCTCGCGCTGCTGGCGCTGCTGCTGGGCCTGCCGGCCGCGGCCCAGGAACGTCGGCTCGTCGTGATCGACGACGAGGGGTTCGGGCTGGGCCATGCGATGCTGCTCGACGCGCCGGAGGTCGAGGTGCTGGGCATCACCACCAGCTCGGGCAACGTGTGGGCCAACCGCGCCACCGCGCTGGCGCTGCGCGGGCTGGAGCGGATGGGCCGCACCGAAGTGCCCGTCGTGCAGGGCGCGACCTATCCGCTCGTCAATTCGGAGGCGCTGTCCGACCGCTGGGAGGCATTGTACGGCAAGCTGACCTGGAAGGGCGCGTGGATGAAGGCGTGGGTCGAGCCGACCCGCCAGAGCACCCCACCCTATCACGGCCCCGACGACCCGGTCGACCTGCCCGACGGCAATCCGGCGACCCGGGCGTCGCCCGAGATCGCCGCCAATTTCCTGATCCGCACGGTCCGCGCGCATCCGGGCGAGGTGACGATCATCGCGCTGGGGCCGCTGACCAATCTCGCGCTCGCCCACCGGCTCGACCCCGCCTTCGCCGGGCTTGCCCGCGAACTGGTTTACATGGGCGGCAGCCTCAATCCGCAGCAGGTACGCCCCGGCACGTCGGCGACCGAATTCGCCCGCGAGTTCGCGGACTCGCCGCGTCGCGAGTTCAACGCGCGGTTCGATCCCGAGGCGGCCAGCATCGTCTCGCGCAGCCCGTGGCGCTCGCTCACCGTCGTGCCCGTCGATCCATCGACCGCGACCGAGCTGACCCCCGCGCTGCTCGCCCGGCTGAAGGCCGAAGCGGCGCCCGACGTCGCGCGCTGGATCGGCGGCATGGAGCCGGGCTTTCCGCTGTGGGACGAGGTGGCGGCGGCCGTCTGGCTCGATCCGGCGATCGCCACGCGCACGGAGGACGTGTTCGTCGACTATGACACGATGTTCGGCCCGCATTACGGCGACATGCTGAGCTGGCACCCCGGCTACCAACCCGGCGTCGGCGAACGCCGCGCCACCGTGATCCGCACGGTCGACCCGGCGCGAGTGGAAGCGCTGATGATCCGGTTGCTGCGCGCGCCGGCCGTGAGGTCACGCGCCCGCTGATCCGGCGCCCGCGGCATAGGCGAGCTGTGCCATCCCCGCCTCGATCTCGCGCAGTGCCAGCGCCGCCGCATAGGAGGGCTGGCGCGCCGTAGCGGTGCACAGCGCCAGCGTCATCGGCCGCAGCACATGGTCGGTGATGCGCGTGAAGCACAGCGCGCCCGCCGCCACTTCGGTCATCACGTCGAGCGACGTCAGGATGCCGACGCCGGTGCCCCCCTGGACCAGCGACGCGATCATCTGGATATTGTCGGAGGTCGCCCGGCGGTCCACCGCGATCCCCGACACGCCCTCCAGCACGGCGACCTGCTGGTGCACCGCGAGCGGCGCGGCCGGCAGGACCAGCCCCATGCCGTCGCACGCGGAGAAGCGGACCTCGCGCTGCTGGCCGAGCGGATGACCGGGCGGGGTGACGAAGCCGAGCACCACCTCCACGAAGGCGCGCACCGTCAGGTCGCGATACGATTGCGGCTCGAACAGGATGCCGAAATCGACATCGTTCGCGGCGATCGCCCGGCGGACCTGATCGTTGCCCAGCACGCGCACGCCGATCGTAATGCCGGGGTGACGCTCCTGGATGGTGCGGACCGCGGCGGGCAGATATCCCTTGGCCAGCGCGTCGATCACCGCGATCTCGACATGCCCGCGCTTCAGCCCGCGCAGATCCTCGATCTGGCCCACCACCTCGCGAAGGTGCTTCTGCCACCCGCCGCCCGCCGCCATCAGCAATTCGCCCGCGGCGGTCAGCCGCAGCCCGGTCGGGAGCCGCTCGAACAGCGGCACACCGAGTTGCGCCTCGACATTCAGGATCTGCCGGTCGATCGCGGACGACGACACGTTGAGCTCGTCCGCCGCACGGCGGATCGACCCCAAACGGCCGACGGCCAGAAAATAGCGGAGGAAGCGCGATAGCGCGGGCATGATGGGGTGCGCTCCTTTCTGCAACGGCTCATCGGATTCATTGCAATTGATCGGACGATTGCACGTGGCCTAACCTGTGCCAAGGCCATTGAGGGACGGACCGGCGCGGCGATCGGGGGACGATCGCCCGGCACCGTCACCTCGCACCCGCCGTCTGCCGCGATCCGTCGCGAGTTGTCGCGGAGACGTATCGGCTGTCGGAGAGGCGACCATCGCAATCGGCGGTGAGCGGGGCCGACGATGCAGCGGACCCGGCCGCAAAGGGGGGTTTCGACGATGACGCATCCACGCTTCGCGGTTCCGTTGCCGCATGTTCGCGGCCTGACGACCGCGCCGGTCGCGCTGCTGATGTCCTGTACCGCGATGACCGCGCCCGCGCTGGCGCAGCAGATCCCGGCCGCCGCGAGCGCCGCCGCGGCGCCCACGTCCGCCGACGATCCACAGCGGCCGGAGGCGCAGGCCGGCGATGACGTGGTCGTCACCGGATCGCTCAACGCCTTGCCCGTGGATGATGTCGGCTCGGTCTTCGGCTTCGACAAGACGCTGCTCGAGACGCCGCGTTCGGCCTCGACGATCAGCAAGGAACAGCTCGATCGCTTCGGCGTCCAGAACATCTACGATCTGGTGGCGCAATCGCCGGGCACCTTCACCAATTCCTTCTTCGGCGTCGGCGGCGCGCTCGACATTCGCGGCACGCCCGGCGAAGTCTATTTCCGCGGCGTCCGCCGGCTCGACAATCCCGGCAATTACCCGACGCCGATCGGCGCGTCGGACCGGATCGACATCGTGCGCGGCCCCGCCTCTCCCGTCTACGGCCCGTCCAAGACCGGCGGCTACATGAACTTCGTGCCCCGTTCGGCACGCGTGAAGGGTGGCGGGCTGATGTCGCGGCCCGAGGGCGAGCTGAGCTACACACGCAGCAGCTGGAACGGCAACGTGCTGAAGGGACAGGTGCGCGGCCCGGCGCATGTCGCGGGCACCGACTTCGGCTACAGCCTGTATGCGGAGGTCGAGGATTCGGGCAGCTATTACCGCAACATGTCGACCAATCAGACGATTCTGCAGGCGTCGTTCGACAACCAGATCACCGACACGTTCCGCGTCGAGTTCGGGGGCATGTACCACCGTTACGAAGGGCAGCAGAACGGCGGCTGGAACCGGCTGACGCAGGCGCTGGTCGACAATGGCACCTACATCACCGGCAGCGCACAGCCGCTGGACACCAACGGCGACGGGCAACTGGCGCCATCGGAGTTCCAGGCGCGCGGCAGCTTCAATCCCTTCGGCACCTTTGGCTGCGCGGCGGGGACGGCGACGCCCGGCACGTCGGCGGCGAACTTCACCGACGCCTGCTTCGCCGCCAGCTATCCCTATCTTGCGCTGACCAACGTCGGCACCGCGAAGCTCAGCAGGCGCGACGTGCTGACCGGCCCCAACGACAAGCTGAACAACACCGCCAAGACCGCTTATCTCGACTTCATCTATGAAGGTCCGGATGATCTGGAGATCCACACGCAGTTGTTCTACGACGGGATCGACAACATCAACGAGAATGCCTATGGCTTCTCACAATTCCATAAGTCCTATGTGATCGAGGACAAGGTGGTGGTCGCGAAGGCCTTCACCACCAATGCCGGGAAGTTTTCCTTCCAGCTCTCGCCGTCGGTCCGGTACACGAAATTCGATCACGGCGACGACTTCGACTTCGAATATTTCCATCGCGTGGACCTGACGGTCGGCTACACGCCCTTGTCGGATCGGTTGCTGTCCACCGAATGCGATTGCAACTACGCGAACTACGTCAAGGGCCACTTCACCGACATCGGCGCGGCGGCGCTGGTGGACCTGGATTTCGACTTCGGCCTCGATGTGCTGGGCGGACTTCGGTATGACTCGGTGGAGGTCGTATCCTCCGCCGACCCGACCAAATATCGCGTGGCGCCGGCGGTGCTGTACGGCAAGGGCACCGATGGCGGCTGGTCGTGGAACGGCAGCGTGTCGTACAAGCTGCCGTTCGGGGTCGTCCCCTATGCCACGATCGCCCGGCAGACGACGGTGATCGCGGGTCAGGGATCGGAGATCGACCCCGCGACCGCCGCCGCCGAGGGCTTCCTCACCGCGTCGAAGCTGTACGAGGGCGGCGTCAAGGGCAGCTTCCTCGACTCGCGGCTCTATGGCGCGGTGTCGGTCTACCAGCAGGAGCGCGTCGACCGGAACATCCAGTCGTCGACCGTCAACCAGTCGGTGCGCACCAAGGGTATCGAGGCGGAGGCGCGCTGGGCGGTCGACCGGCACCTGCTGCTGACCGGCGGCTACACCCACATGAAGGTGGTCAACCTCACCTTCCTCGACGCGGGTTCGACGTTCAGCTTCTTCGGGATCGAGGATCTGGTCAACGTCACCAACCAGGCGGCGTCGCTCGGTGGCCAGGTGGGCGGACTGGTGCAGATCCCGAACGAGGAGGCCGCACGACGGCAGGGCATCCCGACCAACATGTATTCGCTCACCGGCACCTATGCGTTCGACAACGGACTGGCGCTCACCGGCAGCTTCGTCGCGGTCGACTCGGTCTTTTCAGGCCAGTCGCGCGTGGTGAGACTGCCCGGCTATCAGTTGCTCGACCTCGGCGCTTCGTATGAGAAGGATGGCTGGCTCTTCCGTGTCGTCGTGAAGAACGTCACCAACGAGCATTATTTCCGCGCCAACTTCACCGAGCTGTTCGGCAGCACCATCGTCCTTCCCGAACGGCCGCGGAGCTTCCAGGCCACCGTGTCGCACCGCTTCTGACCGGGATGCGGATCATGCGACCGGCCTTCGTGCTCGCCGCCGCGGCAGCGGCCCTTTCCCCCGCTGCGGCGAATGCCCGCCAGGCGCCGCCATGCGCGGTCGCCGCCCCGTGTAGCCACCCCCTGCCCGTCCGGGTGGTGATCGTGACGATGTTCGAGATCGGCAAGGACACCGGCGACGCGGCCGGCGAATTCCAGTTATGGAAGGAACGGCGCCGGCTCGACACGCGAATCCTGCTGCCCAACGCTTATCACGATCTCTATTACAATCCCGACACGCAGGTGCTGGGCGTCGTCACCGGCGTCGGCGCGATCCGCGCGGCGACCACCGTCACCGCGATCGGGCTCGATCCGCGACTTGACGTATCGAAGGCATATTGGCTGGTATCGGGCATCGCCGGGATCGACCCGGAGGACGCCTCGATCGGATCGGCCGTCTGGGCGCATCATGTCGTCGACGGCGACCTTGCGCACGAGATCGATGCGCGGGAGATCCCGCCCGGCTGGTCGAGCGGCTATTTCCCGCTCGACCGCAAGGGGCCCGACGATCCCGCGCCACCGCGCACCGATGCTGGCGAGGTGTTCACGCTCAACACCGCGCTTGCCGACTGGGCCTATGCGCTGACCAGGAACGTGGCGCTGCCCGACGATCCGGGTATCGCGAAGGAGCGCGCGCGCTACACCGGCTATCCCAACGCGCAGAAGCCGCCGTTCGTGCTCATCGGCGACCAGTTTTCGGCGATGACCTTCTGGCACGGCGCGCTGCTCAACCGCTGGGCCAACGCCCGCACCCGTTATTTCACCGGCGGAAAGGGCAATTACGTCACCAGCGCGATGGAGGAGAGCGGCACGCTGCAGGCCATGGAATACCTGTCGCGCATCGGTCGCGCGGACAAGGACCGGGTTCTCGTTCTGCGCGCCGGCAGCAATTACTCGATGCCGCCGCCCGGCGTCGCGCCCGCCGACTATCTGCTGCGTGAGAACGAGGGTTATGCCGGGATGGCGGCGTCGCTGGAGAGCCTGTACCGCGTCGGCAGCAAGGTCGTCGATGAGTTGCTCACGCACTGGCCGCGTTACGAAAAGACCATACCTCGGTGACGTTGCGCCTGCTGACGGGCGCCGACGTGCTCGTCACGATGGACGATGGCGAGCGCGAGATCGCCGATGGTGCCGTGGCGTGGCGCGACGGGGTGATCGTGGCGGTGGGCACCTCCAGTGACCTTGCGCCGCTGCGCGCGCACGCGAGCGAGGTGATCGACGCACGCGGCTGCGTCGTGACGCCGGGGCTGGTCAACACGCACCACCACCTGTTCCAGACGCTGACCCGCGCGGTGCCGGGGGCGACCGAACAGTCGCTGTTCGGATGGCTGAAGCGCCTGTACCCGATCTGGGCGGCGATGCGGCCGGAGGACGTGTTCGCGGCGACCCGGCTGGGTCTGGCCGAACTGGCGCTCTCGGGCTGCACGCTCAGCACCGACCACCTCTACCTGTTCCCGAACGGCGTGACGCTGGACGACACGATCGCCGCCGCCGCCGACATCGGCATCCGCTTCCATCCGACCCGCGGCAGCATGAGCGTGGGGACCAGCGCGGGCGGCCTTCCGCCCGACAGTCTGGTGGAGCGGGAGCCGGCGATCCTGGCCGACACAGTGCGTGTGATCGACCGCTTCCACGATCCCCGCGACGGCGCGATGGTGCGCGTCGGCGTCGCCCCCTGTTCGCCCTTCTCGGTCAGCGAGGGGTTGATGCGCGACGCCGCGATGCTGGCACGGGACAAAGGGGTGATGCTGCACACCCATCTGGCGGAGGACGAGGACGACGTCACCTTCTCGCTGGAGCGGTTCGGCTGCCGGCCGGGGGACTATGCCGAGCGGCTCGGCTGGGTCGGGCCCGACGTATGGATGGCGCATTGCGTAAAGCTCGACGCCCGGGAGATCGCGCTGTTCGCGCGGACCGGAACGGGCGTGGCGCATTGCCCGTGCTCCAATTGCCGGCTCGGCTCCGGCATCGCGCCGCTCGCCGCCATGGCGGCGGCGGGAGTGCCGCTGGGGTTGGGCGTCGACGGATCGGCATCGAACGACGCCGGGCATCTGCTGCACGAAGCGCGACAGGCGCTGCTGCTCCAGCGCGTGGCCGGCGGCGCGGGGGCGTTCGGCACCCGCACGGCGCTGCGGCTGGCGACGCGCGGCGGCGCGGAGATGCTCGGCCGACCCGACTGCGGTGCGCTCGCGGTGGGCCGGCGCGCCGATCTGGCGGTGTGGGACATGGGCGAGATCGCCAGCACCGGCGCATGGGACGCGGTGGCGGCGCTGGTCCTTTGCCCGCCGGCGCGCGTCCGCGACCTGATGGTGGAGGGTCGCGAGGTCGTGCGCGGCGGTGAACTGGTCAGCACACCGCTGGGCGACGTCCTTGCGAACGCGCGCCGCTCGCTCGCCCGGCTGCGCGAGACCGCCTGACACCGGATGTAGCGGCCGGGTTGCGACAGCAGGCTTACAGCACGTTTTCCTCGGCGGTGCGGCGGCCGGCGAAGAAGGCGTTAAGTCCTACCGCGCTGACCGACGCGAGCACGATGCCTGAATTGAGCAACGGCGCCAGCGCAGCGGGCATCGCCTGGAAGAACTTGTGCGACAGCACCGGGATCAGGCCGGCCGCGATCGACACCGCCACCGTCACCAGCCGTTCGAAGGTGAGCTCGACCGATCCGAGGATCCGCACGCCGGTCGCCGCGATCATCCCGAACATCACCAGCGCCGCGCCGCCCAGCACCGGCAGCGGCACCGCCGCGACCAGCGCCGCCAGCTTCGGGCACAATCCCAGCACCAGCAGGATCACCCCCGCGCCCGCGCAGACATAGCGCGATCGCACCCCGGTGATGCTGAGCAGTCCGATATTTTGCGCAAAGGAGGTATAGGGGAAGGTGTTGAACACGCCACCGACCAGCGTGCCGGCGGCATCGCCGCGCAGGCCGCGTACCATCGTGCGGCGGTCCACCGGCCGGCCGACCATCTCGCCCGCGGCCATGAACATCCCGAACGATTCGATCATCACCGTCATCATCACCAGGCACATCGCGATCGACGCCGGCGGATCGATGGTCGGCGGGCCGAACTGGAACGGGCGGACGAACGCGAACCATGGCGCCTCGGTCACCGGCGCGACATCGACCATCCCCATCGCGGAGGCGAGCAGCGTGCCCGCGACGACGCCGGTCAGCACCGCGCCGCTGCGCACCAGCCCGTGGCCGTAGCGCATCAGGCCGAGCACCACCGCCAGCGTCGCGGCGGCCAGCGCCAGGTTCACCGGCGCGCCATAGGACGGATCGTCGGGCTGCCCCCCCGCGGTCCAGTTGATGCCGACGCCCATCAGGCTCAGACCGATCGTCAGGATCACCGTGCCCGTCACCGCGGGCGGAAACAGGCGGGAGAGCCGCCCGACGAACGGCGCGACCAGGAAACCGAACAGGCCGGCAACGATCACCGCGCCGTAGATCTTGGTCAGCACGGCGGCCGGCGGCGTGCCCGCGGCCGTCTCCGTCCCGATCAGCGCCAGCATCGGGCTGATCGACGCGAAGGTCACCCCCATCATGATCGGAAGACGCACCCCGATCCTGGGCATGCCGATCGTCTGGATCAGCGTCGCGATGCCGCAGGCGACCAGATCGGCGCTGATGAGCAGCCCGAGTTGCGCGGGCGCGAGGTTCAGCGCGCGGCCGACGACCAGCGGCACCGTGACCGCGCCGGCGTACATGACCAGAACGTGCTGCAATGACAGGGGCAGCAGCCGGCGTGGCGGCAGAAGCGCATCCACGCCGTCGTCGATCGGTGATTCGGCCGCGACCGGATCGTGGCGGGGCAAGAGCAATGTGGCGGACGGCATCGAAGCGGTCTCCGTCGTGCTGCGCGGCGTGGGCGTGCACGATACGGGCGGCGCGCGCCTTGCGACCAGCGCCGAATCTGCGATGATCCGATCTAGAAAAGGCAGCACGGGAGGCAGAACCATGCCGCTGGTGAAGACGGCGCTGATCTATTTCGATCAGGCGATCCGCGACGGCTCCATCCGCAAGGCGGCGGACAACCTGCACATCGCGTCGTCGGCGATCAATCGCCAGTTGCTCGGGCTGGAGGCGGAGCTGGGCGTCGAGCTGTTTGTCCGCCTGCCGCGTGGAATCCGGCCGACCGCCGCGGGCGAGGCGCTGCTCGGCTGCATCCGCCGCTGGCATGGCGATGCGGGCGCGCTGAAGGACGAGATCGCGCGACTGAAGGGCGGCGTGCGCGGCACGATCCGCGTGGCGGCGGCGGAAAGCCTGATCGAGGAGGTCGTGCCGCGCGCGATGGCGCGCGTGCGCGAACGCTTTCCGCTGGTCGACTTCACGCTGATCTCGGGCGACAATTACCGGATCCGCTCCGAACTGACCGCGAAGGATGCCGACCTGGTGTGCGCGTTCGACGTGACGGAGGGCGCACGCACCGACACGCTGCATCGGATCACCTCGCCGATCGGCGTGCTGATGCCGGTCGACCACCCGCTGGCCGCCGCGACCGACGGCCTCACCCTCGCCGACTGCCTGCCCTACCCCGTCGTTGCGCCGGGGCTCGACTGGCTGAAGCACAGCACGATCGGGCGTCTGTTCCAGGAGGCCGGCGTGCCGTTCCGGGTCGTCGCGCAGGTCGAACGGATCGGGATGATGAAGAGCCTGGTGCGCGCCGGCACCGGCATCGGCTTCATCTCGATGGTAGGGGTGGAGGCGGACGTGGCGGAGCGACGCCTCGCCTGGGTGCCGTTGCGGCGGGGGATCGTCCGTCCGGTGACGGTGTCGCTGCTGGTCCGCACCGGCTTCGTGCTGCCGCTGCACGTCGGCGTGTTCGTCGACGCGCTGAAGGCGGAGCTGGACTGGCTGACCCGCGAGAACGGCGGCCGGCGGGCGTCGGCCCTGGCCGTTCCCGCTGCCGTCCGCGACGGGGCCGCTGCCTGAACGCGCGGCCCCCGGCTGCGGGCGGGTTCGGAAGCGGGAGGCGACGCCGCTGTCGGGCAGGTTATGCGCGACAACGCTTGCACGCCACGAACCGTCCCGCCGCCCGACGCCGGCAGTGGCGTTCGCGATCGCACGGCGCGAGATGCGTGACGCCGGGTCCATGGAACACGCCCCCGGCGCAGGCGACGCTGGCCGGGAAGGTCAGCCGGTCGATCGGGCGACCGCTCCCGCCGGCGCCGCGTCGTGGCCCAGCCGGCGTGCGACCACCGCGCAGGCGATCAACTGGAGCTGATGGAACAGCATCAGCGGCAGGATGATCGTGCCGAGCGCGGCGGCGGGGAACAGCACGCCCGCCATCGGCACGCCCGAGGCCAGGCTCTTCTTGGAACCGCAGAACAGCAGCACGATCCGGTCCTCACGCGCGAAGCCCAGCACACCACCCAGCGCCCAGCTCGCGACCATGACGATCGCGAGCAGCGCCGCGGACAGCAGCGCCACCACCGCCAGGTCGCCCAGCGACACGCGGTGCCACAGCCCCTCCACCACCGCCGCGCCGAACGCGGTGTAGACGACGAGCAGGATCGATCCGCGATCGACCATCGTCACCAATGGCTTGTGCCGCGCCACGAACCCGCCGATCCACGGGCGCAACAGGTGACCGGCGACGAACGGCAGCAGCAATTGCAGCAGGATCGATTCGATCGAGTGCCACGACATGCCGGCGCCCGTGCCGCCATGGATCAGCAGCGCGACCAGCGCAGGCACGATCGCGATGCCGAGCAGATTGGAGAAGGACGCACCACAGACCGCCGCCGCCACATTGCCGCGCGCCATCGCGGTGAAGGCGATCGACGACTGGACGGTGGACGGCAGCAGCGAGAGGAACAGCATCCCCGTCGCCAGCGCCCCGCCCAGCAGGTGCAGCGAGGCGATGCCGAGCCCCAGCAGCGGGAACAGCACGAAGGTGATCCCCATCGTGGCGGCATGCAGCCGCCAGTGGCGCGCGCCGTCGATGATCGCCTGACGCGACAGCTTGGCACCGTGCAGGAAGAACAACAGCACGATCGCGGCATCGGCGATCGCATCGAACACGCCTTTCCACACGCCCGTCGGCGGCAGCAGCGACGCCAGCGCGACGGTCCCGAGGAGCATGAGGATGAACGGTTCGACAAAGGCAAGAAGGGCGCGCACTTCAGCTCCCGCGATAGGTGGAATAGGCAAAGGGTGAAACCAGCAGCGGCACATGATAGTGTGCCACGGCATCCGCAATGCCGAAGGCGATCGTCACGTCCTCCAGGAACGGCGGATCGGCGAGCGCGACCCCGCGCGCGCGGAAGTAGGCCGCGATCGCGAAGGTGAGGCGATACCGGCCCGCGTCCACCGCCACTTCCCGCAGCGCCGGACAACGACCGTCCGCATCGGTCTGCCCGAGGAACAGCGTCATGCCGTCACGCTCCAGCGTCAGCGCGACCCCTGCGGCGGGGATGCCGACGGCGGTGTCGAGGACATGGGTGGAAAGCGTCATGCCGCATTCTCCTCGCGCGTCGCGGTCCAGTGGCCGACGAACTCGGGTTCGTCATAGGCATGATAATCCGCCGCTATGCGATCGGCATCGTCGAGGAAGAGCTGGTCGGCGATCCCCGTCGCCAGACGCGGCAGCGCCTGTTTCAGACCCGACAGCGCCGATGCCGACAGGCCGAAGCTGATGAGCGCGGAATAGTTGAACGCGAACAGGCCGTACAAGGCGTCGGCGCCGGCGGCATGGCGCGGCAGGAATTCGAACCCCGGCCCCAGATAGGGGTGCGCGTCGACCACCGCATTGCCCTCCCCCGCCGGGGCAAGGTAGCGGTCGGACCAGCGCAGGATGCCGTCCGCCACATCGGCGAGTTCCGGTCGCAGCGCCGGGTCCGTGACGAGGCCGGTCGACAGCACGAGGAAGTCGAAGGCGTGTCGGCCGTGCGGCGTGGTGACCGCGACCGCGTCGCCGATGTCCTCGACGTTCAGCCACGGCGCGCCGAGGTGGAGATGGAAATTGCCATGCGCGGCGGCGCGCGCGAACGTGTCGTTGGTCGGCGGCTGGTTCCGCGCGAAGAAGTCCACCATCATCCGGTATTTGGCCGCATCGGGCAGTGCCGGGAAGCGCGGGATCAGCCCGGCGCCCTCCATGAAGCGGATCGGATTGACCGTGGGCAGCGCCGCGCGCCGGACGAAGACATGGACGGCCCCCGCCCCCAGCCCCAAGGCGTGCTGCGCATTGTCGAACGCGGATGCGCCACCGCCCAATATGCCGATCCGTTTGCCGGCGAGCGCGGCATAGTCGATCATCTCCGAGGTATGCGCATAACGATGCGGCGGCAACGCGTCGCGGACCATCGCGGGCGTGTGCCAATGCCCCCCGCCCTGGATGCCCGTCGCCAGCACCACCTTGCGCGCGAGCAGCGGCGCGCCGTCCGCCAGATGCAGCCGGAACAGCCCGCGCCGCACCGGCTCGATCCGCGTCAGCCGCGTGTCGTTGCGCACCGGCAGGTCGAGCACGCGGCGATACCAGCGCAGATACGCCATCCAGTCGCGTCGCGGGATCTTGTCGACCGCGTCCCAGCCCTGCGGCCCGTGCTGCGCCTCCCACCAGGCGCGAAAGGTGAGCGAAGGGATGCCGAAGTCGATCGAGGTGATGTGCTTGGGCGTGCGCAGCGTCATCATCCGCGCATAGGTGTCCCACGGCCCCTCGTAGCCGGCCGGATTCTCGTCGATGACGAGCACGTCCTGCACCCGTTCGCGCTGTAGCCCGAACGCGGCGCCCAGGCCGCTCTGCCCGCCGCCGACGATCACCACGTCGAGCACATCGGCGCCCTCGTGCCGGTGTGGCCTGGTCCAGCGTGGGCCGCCATAGTTGAGACAGGCGAGATCATGCGCGACCCGCGCGTCGTGACGGTCCAGCGTCATCGCGCATCCTCCAGTCTCAGGCGGACGATCTTCCCGATCTCGTCCACGGCCGCGTCGATCTCACGCTCGCGCGTATTGGCAAGGCGCGCTTCCATCGCCGCGAGGATTCCCGCCTTGTCGGCCAGCCGGACGCAGATGATGAAGGGGAAGCCGAACCGCTCGCGATAGGTGGCGTTCAGCGCGTGGAAGCGCGCATATTCCTCCGGGCCGAGTCGGTCGAGACCGGCGGAGGCCTGCTCCGCCGCCGAAGCATCGGTGAGTTGCACCTTCTCGGCCAGTTCGGGATGCGCGCGGATCAGCGCCAGCCGTTCCGCATCGGTCGCGTCGCGCACGACCGCCATCAGGTCCGCGTGCCGGTCCCCCGACGATGGCCGGGCGTCGGCGCGCGCCTCGACCCAGGGCGAGTGTTCGAACAATGCCGGTCCGTGCGTGGTCACGAGGTCGTGCCCTCCAGAGAGACATGGGCGGAGACGACCTTCCAGCCGTCGGCGAACTTCACCCACGCCTGGCTCTGCCGCCCGCGCCGCTCGGAACCCTCGCGGAAGAACTCCGCGTCGGCGGTGGCGAAGGCGTCGCCATAGGTGGTGATCGCGACGCGACCCAGCGTGCGCCGCGGCGATCCGCCCCGGCCCTTGCGGAAATCCCGGATCGCCGCGATCCCGTAAAGCACCTCCCCCACGCCATAGCGGTTGGTGGTCGGCGCGTCGTGGAACAGCGCGTCCATCGCCGCGATGTCGTCGGCCATCAACGCGCGCTCATACGCGTGGAAGGCGGCGGTGACTTCCGCCAGCACGCGTGGATCGTCGATCGTCATCGCGGGTGCCGCTCCAGCCAGTGGCGGGCGATGTCGATCCGCCGCGTCACCCAGGCGTCGCCGCTGGCGATCACATGGTCGACGAAGCGCGCCACCGCCAGCGCGCGCGCCGGCCGCCCGGCGATCCGGCCATGCAGGCCCACCGACATCATCCGCCCGCCCTCGGCCCGCAACTGCTCGAACGTGTCGCGCAGGTAGCGGAAGAACTGCTCACCCTCGGTGAAGCCGTTCAGCGCCACCATCTTCATGTCGTTGGCGTCGAGGCTGTAGGGCACCATCAACTGCCCGGACGCGGCATGATAGGGCAGATCGTCGGCGTAGCTGTCGGCGTCATAGACGAACCCGCCCTCCTCCGCGACCAGCCGCGCGGTGTTGGGCGAGGTGCGCCCCTGATACCAGCCGAGCGGGCGTTCGCCGGTGAGCCGGGTGTGGAGCGCGATCGCCTGCGCGATGTGCGCGCGTTCCACGTCCTCGGGCACATGCTGATAGTCGATCCAGCGCAGCCCGTGGCTGGCGACCTCCCAGCGCGCGGCGAGCATCGCCTCGACCGCGGCCGGATTGGCCTCCATCGCCCGCGCGACGCCGAAGACGGTGACGGGCACCTGCCGCTGGGTGAACAGCCGGTGCAGCCGCCAGAAGCCGGCGCGGCTGCCATATTCATACAGGCTCTCCATCGCCATCGCGCGGCCTTCGTGCGCGGCGGCACCGACCATGTCGGACAGGAACGCCTCCGATCGCGCGTCGCCGTTCAGGACGCTGTTCTCCGCGCCTTCCTCGTAATTGACGACGAAGTTGACCGCCACGCGCGCGCCGCCCGGCCAGTCCGCCAGCGGCGGGTGCGCGCCATAGCCGACCAGGTCGCGCGCGCTCATGCCACCGCGTCCCATGCGACCAGCGCGGCGGGCACCGCGGCACCGGCAGGACAGGCGAAGCCCTCCGCGCGCAGCACCGCCTCGAGCGCGCCCAGCGTGATGAGCACCTTGTGCCGCATGGCGTTGTACCCCATCGCGCCGAAGCGCCACACCTTGCCCGCGAGCGGGCCGAAGGCGGTCCCGATCTCGATTTCGAAACGCTCGCGCATCAATCGCCGCACCGTCTCGCCGTCGATGCCGTCCGGGATGTAGGCGGCGGTCACGTTGGTCATGCGGTGCGCCGCGTCGCCGAACAGGCCGAGACCCAGCGCCTCCAGCCCCGCCCCCATCGCCGCGCCGGCGCGGGCGTGGCGCAGGTAGCGGGCCGCCAGCCCCTCCCCCAGCGCGACACGGGCGCATTCGCGCGCACCGTAGAGCATTGTCGTCGCTTCCGTATGATGGTTCAGCCGCTTCTCCGACCAGTAATCCATCACCATCGCGAGATCGAAATAATTGGAGCCGATCCGCGGCCCCTCGCCATCGTCGATGTCCTCGCGGCGAATGCCCTGCTCGACATGCCGGCGGCGCGCGATATGTGCCGCCGCGCGGTCCGAGATCGTGATCGGCGCCGAACCGGAGGGACCGCCAAGGCACTTCTGCAACCCGCCCGTCACCACGTCGACGCCCCAGCGATCGGCGGCGATCTCCATCCCGCCGATCGTCGCGGTCGCGTCGACATAGCTGTACGCCCCCGCCTCGCGGCACAACGCCCCCAGTCCCTCCAGCGGCTGCGCCATCGTCGTCGACGTGTCGCCGTGCACGGTCGCGATGACGCGCGGCGCGCAGCGTTCGATCGCAGCGGCGATGGCGTCCATCGGCACGACCTCGCCCCAGGGCGCATCGACCGTCGCGATCCGCGCGCCGATGCGGCCGAGGATCTCGGTCAGCAGCAATCCGAAGCGGCCGAAGTTGACGACCAGCACCGTCTCGCCCGGCGCGACCAGACTGACCAGCGCCGCCTCGATCCCCGCGCGCGCGGTGCCGTCGACCAGGAAGGTCCAGCGGTTCTGCGTCCCGAACACCGGGCGGTACAGCGCCATGACCTCGTTCATATAATCGGTCATCTCGGGATCGAACTGGCCAAGCAGGTCCGCCGCCATCGCGCGCAGCACGCGGGGATGGGCATTGACCGGCCCCGGCCCCATCAGCAGCCGCTGCGGCGGGTCGATCTCTCCGTACAGGTTCACGCACATGCTCCCAGACGCTCGATGAAGCCGAGCATCACCCGCAGCGCGACATCGGCGTCGGCGGGATCGACATGCTCGGCGGGATTGTGGCTCACGCCGCCCCGGCAGCGGACGAACAGCATCGCGGTGGGGCACAGCGCGGCCATCACCATCGCATCATGTCCGGCCCCGCTGGCAAGGCGCGTATCGCGCTGCCCCGCCTCCTGCATGGCGGCGGCGAGAAGACCGGTCAGCGTCGGGTCGCACGGGCTGGCCGGCAGGTCGTGAATCGGCTCCACCGTCAGCGTCACCCCGCGCCGCGTGGCCGCGGCTTCGCCCGCCGCCAGGATCGCGCGGGCGGTGGCGTCGCGCACGTGCGGATCGAGCGCGCGGACGTCGAGCGTCGCGACGACGCGTCCCGGAATGACGTTCGCCGCGCCCGGCTCCGCCTGGATCATGCCGACCGTCGCGACCAGATCGGCGGATCCGCCGGACGCGGCGTGCTCGGCGGCCAGCACCAGCTCCGCGGCGGCGGCCAGCGCGTCGCGGCGCAGCGGCATCGCCGTCGTCCCGGCGTGGCCCGCAACGCCATGGAAGGTCAGGCGATAACGAAGCTGCGCGGCGATGCCGGTGACGACGCCGACCGGCGTACCCGCCGCCTCCAGTGCCGGCCCCTGCTCGATATGCGCCTCCAGATAGGCCAGCGCGCGCGCGTGCCGCGCCTCGCCGAACCGCGCGACATCAAGGCCCGCCGTCCGCAGCGCGTCGGCCAGCGCCACGCCGTCCGCATCCACCGTGTCGAGCGTCGCCGGATCCAGCGTGCCCGCGACGGCGCGGCTGGTCAGCATCGCGGCCGGGAAGCGCGACCCCTCCTCGTCGCCAAAGGCATAGACCTCGATCGCGAAGTGCATCCGCCGCCCCCGCGCATGGAGCGCCGCGACGCATTCCACCCCCAGCATGATGCCGAGCGGCCCGTCATAGCGGCCCGCGTCGCGCACGCTGTCGAGATGGCTGCCGATGACGAGCGTGCGCTCCTCCGCATGCGTCCCGTCGTAGCGCCCGACGAGGTTGCCGGCGGCGTCACGTCGCACCGTCATCCCCGCGTCGCGCATCCATTCCGCCAGCCGGTCCTGCGCCGCAAGATAGGCGGGCGACAGATAGCCGCGAAACAGGCCGTCGGCCCGGTCGCTGTACGGCGGCACCCCGAGCGCGTCACAGCGCGCCACCGCGCGCGCCCCGCCGTGCAGCGCGCCGTTCACCACGTTGCCACCATGCCGTCGCTGCGCGGGTCGGTCGCGCCCTCCAGCAACCCGTCCGCGTGGCGGACGATCGCGCCGGCATGCCCCATCGTCGCGCTGCACGCCGGCACCGTCTCGACCTGGTGCCCCGCCCCCGCGAGTGCCGAGACGAGCGCCGGATCCATGTCCGCCTCCAGCTTCAGCGACGTGCTGTCCTCGCCCCAAGTCCGCCCCAGCAGCCAGCGCGGGCGCGACACCGCCTCCTGCAACCCGGCGCCGAACCGCGCGTAGCGGCTGAAGACCGCCGCCTGCGTCTGCGGCTGCCCTTCGCCCCCCATCGTGCCATACGCCATCACGCGCCCGTCCGCGAACCGCGCCAGCGCCGGGTTGAGCGTGTGGAACGGCTTGCGCCCCGGCCTCAACGCGTTCCAGCCATCCTCCGCCAGACGGAAGCTCGCGCCGCGATTCTGCCAGGTGATGCCCGTTTGCGGCAGCACCAACCCGGACCCGAATTCGAAATAGGTCGACTGGATGCACGACACCACCTGCCCGCGCCCGTCGGCGACCCCGAACCAGCAGGTGTCGCCCAGCGCCGAGGGCTGCGGCCATGGCAGCGCCTTCGCCGGGTCGATCCGCGCCGCCAGCGCATCCAGCGCCGCCGCATCGTCGAGCAGCGCCTGTGGCACCAGCGTCATCAGCGCGGGATCACCGACATGCGCGTCACGGATCAGGAACGCCTGCTTGGTCGCCTCGACCAGCCCATGGACGTGCGCAAAGCCCTCGCCCTCCGTCACGCCCAGCCGGTCGAACAGCGCCAGGATCAGCAGCGACGCAAGCCCCTGCGTCGGCGGCGCGGTGTTGTAGAGCGTCGCGCCCTCGATCGCGACCGACAGCGCGGGCGGGGTCGTCGCGCGATGGGCGGCGAGGTCGGCGGCGCTCACCGGGCTGCCCAGTGCGGCAAGATCCGCCGCGATCGCCCCGGCCAGCGCACCGCGATAGAAGCCGTCCAGCCCGTCCGTCGCCAGCACATTCAGCGTCGCGGCCAGTTGCGGCTGGCGCAGGCGTTCGCCCTCGACCAGCGGGCGACCGACGGGTTCGAACGTCTGCGCCCAGCGTCCCGGCTGTTCGCGCAACTCATCGCCCTTGGCGGCGGCGATCGCCGCGCCGCCCGCGCTGACCGCCACGCCGGCCTCCGCATGGTGGATCGCATCGCGCAGCAGGCGCGCGACCGGCAGCCCGGACCCGCCGGTCGTCAGCGCCTGCACCCAGCCGGAGATCGTCCCCGCCACCGTGTTGGCCGCGAGCGGGCCGCGCCACGGCACCGCGCCATGCCCCTCGTACAGCGCCAGCGTCGCCGCCGCCGCCGCACCGCCGCAGGCGTCGATCGCCCGGACGCGCCCGTCCGGCTCGGCGATCAACCAGAAGCCGTCGCCGCCGATCCCGGTCATGTGCGGATAAACGACCGCGAGGCAGGCCGCGACCGCGACCGCCGCCTCCACCGCGCTGCCCCCGTCGGCGAGCACGTCCCGGCCCGCCTGCGCGGCCAGATGATGCGGCGCGGTGACGATGCCGCGATAACAACGGGGTGTGTGGATCATGCCGTCGCGCTTTCGGTCACCGGCATCACCTTCGCCACTCCTGCCTCCACCAGCCGCGCCGCCGCCGAGAAGGCTGCCGCCTCGCCCCAGGCCGGACCGATCAGTTGCACGCCGACCGGCAGCCCCGCCGTCCGGATCGGCGCGGCGACGACCGGCAGGCCCAGGAAGCTGATCGGCTGCGTATACATGCCCAGGTTGGCGCGGACCGGAACCTCCCGTCCGTCGATTTCGATCGTCGCCGCGCCGATTGGAGGCGCCGCGCATGGCGTCGCGGGGGCGAGCAGCACGTCGACATTGCGGAACAGCGCCGCCGCCTCCGCCATCACCTTCCGCCGTACGCGTCGCACGCGAAAGGCGAGGTCGGCCGGCAGCAGCATCGCCGCCAGCAGCCGGTCGCGCACCGCCGGGTCATAGTCCATCGCGCGCGTCCTCAGCCGGTCGGCATGCAGGCTGGCGCCCGCCATACCGGTGAGGCAGAAGGCCGCCGAACGCGCCGCCTCCGCGCCGTCGAGCGTCACCGGCACCGCGTCGAGCGCCTCCGCAGCGACCGCGACCGCGATACGCGCGTCCTCCGTCAGCCCGCTCGCGAACCATCCGCCCAGCACGCCCACGCGCAGGCGCCTGGGCTCCAGCGTCGGCGTTACCGGGTCGGTGCGGCCGGTGCAGGCCGGATCGCGCGGATCGGCGCCCGCCATGGCGTCATAGGCGCGCGCCAGCAGTGACAGGTCCCGCGCGAACGGCCCGACATGGTCGAGGTCCGCGACGAACGGATAGCAGCCGCCGCGCCCCAGGCGCCCGAAGGTGGGTTTCAGCCCCCATACGCCGCACAGCGACGCGGGCACGCGGATCGAGCCGTTCGTGTCGGAACCCAGTGCCAGCGGCACGATCCCCGCCGCGACCGCGGCAGCCGAGCCGCCGGACGAGCCGCCGGCGATCCGCGTCGGATCATGCGGGTTGCGCGTCGGCCCGTAATGGGCGTTCTCGGTCGAGAAGCCATAGGCATATTCGTCCATGTTGGCGATGCCGACCAGCACCGCCCCGGCCGCCTCCAGCCGGGCGGCCGCGGTCGCATCCTCGCGCGCCGGCGGATCGGCGCGGTTGACCACCGATCCCGCCAGCGTGGTGCGGCCGGCCACATCGAACAGATCCTTTGCGGCGAACGGCACCCCCGCGAGCGGTCCCGACCGGTCGACCTGCGAGGCGGTCGCGATCGCGCGCTCGTCGAGAAGCGCGGTGAAAGCGTTGAGATCGGTCCGCGCGCGCGCCCGCGCCAGTGCCGCGGCGACCGCCTCCCCGGCGCTCACGGACGCAGCACCTCGGCCGGCTCGCGCGTCGGATCGTCGTCGGCCGCCGCGACGATCGCGGCATGGTGAAGGAACAGCGCCAGATTGGCCTCGACGCCGGGCCGGCACGCAGGCGGGATAACCAGTCCGACGAGGCCAAAAACCGCGTCGATGTAGGCCCATCGTTCATCCGGCGCCATGGCGATACCCCCGTTGCGACGCACGACACCTGCCCCAAGCCGGTGGTGGCGGGAAGCGCAAGTTTGCGTCGAACGTGTTGCCGAAATCAGCGCGGTCATCATCAGGACCAGTGGATTTGCGATGCCGATCGCCGCCACCGGGGGCAATGCGGCGCGCCTGCGCCTCCGCGAACCCGTCGTCCGCACCGCCGCGTGCCGGATCGTCCCGTCAGGTCGATAGTTCGCGCCGGACGATCTCCGCGCCCGCGCCCAGCGCCTTCAGCTTGCCCTGCGCGACCTTTCGGGAGAGCGGCGCCATGCCGCAGTTCGTCGCGGGATAGAGCTTGTCGGCATCGACGAAGCGGAGCGCGTTGCGCAGGGTTTCGGCGACCTGCTCCGGCGTCTCGATGACATCCGTCGCGACGTCGATCGCGCCGACCATCACCTTCTTGCCGCGGATCAGTTCGATCAGGTCCATCGGCACGCGCGAGTTCTGGCATTCCAGCGATATGATATCGATGGTCGACTTCCGCAGATTGGGGAAGGTTTCCTCATACTGCCGCCATTCGGAGCCGAGCGTCTTCTTCCAGTCGGTGTTGGCCTTGATGCCATAGCCGTAGCAGATGTGGACGGCGGTCTCGGCCCGCAGCCCTTCGGCCGCGCGTTCCAGCGTGGCGATGCCCCAGTCGTTGGCCTCGTCGAAGAAGACGTTGAACGCGGGCTCGTCGAACTGGATGATGTCGACGCCGGCCGCTTCCAGCTCGCGCGCTTCCTCGTTGAGGATGCGGGCGAACTCCCACGCCAGCTTCTCGCGGCTCCGATAGTGCGCGTCGTAAAGGGTGTCGATCATCGTCATCGGCCCCGGCAGCGTCCACTTGATCGGCCGATCGGTCTGCGCGCGCAGGAAGCGGGCATCCTCGACGAACACGGATGTGGGTCGCGAGACGGCCCCGACGACCGTCGGCACGCTGGCGTCGTAGCGGTTGCGGATGCGCACCACCTCGCGCTTCTCGAAATCCACGCCGTCGAGGTGCTCGACGAACGTCGTGACGAAATGCTGCCGCGTCTGCTCGCCGTCGCCGAGGATGTCGATGCCCGCCTGCCGCTGATCGTCGACCGCCAGGCGCAGTGCGTCCTGCTTGCCCGCGACCAGTTCCTCGCCCTCCAGCTTCCACGGCGACCACAGGGTTTCGGGCCGGGCGAGCCAAGAAGGCTTGGGCAGGCTGCCCGCGGTCGTTGTCGGCAACAATGTCGTCATGATGCGAGTACCTTCGTGTGCGTGGGGATCAAAGGCCGCAGGTCGCGGACCAGCGCTGAAGCGCGGCGCCATGCGGCTTGATGAAGTGCTCCTCGGCGAACCTGCCCTGCTCGACGGCGAGGCGGCTCCGTTCCTCACGATCGTAGACGATGCGGGTCAGCGAATAGTCCTGATAGGTCAGGCTCGGCTGATAACGCTCCGCCGCCACGGAATTGGCGTTGTAGATCTCCGGCCGGTAGATCTTCTGGAACGTCTCCATCGTGCTGATCGTGCTGGCGAGCTCCAGGTTGGTATAGTCGCTGACCAGATCGCCGATGTGGTAGAAGGCCAGCGGCGCGACGCTGTGCGGCGGCATGAAGTATCGCACCTTCATCCCCATCTTCGCGAAATACTGGTCCGTCGGCGAGAATTTGTCGTTCCGGTACTCGACGCCGAGGATCGGATGCACGTTGGCAGTCCGGTGATAGACTTCCTTGCTGGAAACGCTCAGGCAGATAACCGGCGCTTTGCGGAAATGATCGCGATAGGCGTCGCAATGGAGGAAGTGCCTGAACAGACCGCCGTGAAGCTCGCCAAACTTCTCCGGCACCCCGCCGTTTCCGGACCTGTGATGATCCGGCAGCACGACGCTGA
The DNA here is from genome assembly GCA_003243195.1 of Sphingomonas taxi. Classification (GTDB taxonomy): domain Bacteria; phylum Pseudomonadota; class Alphaproteobacteria; order Sphingomonadales; family Sphingomonadaceae; genus Sphingomonas; species Sphingomonas taxi_B. Next base: position 53,329 of record QFQI01000005.1, read on the forward strand.
AGTCGTAATCGCGCACATAGGACGAGAAGTTGTTGCCGACCATCCCGTCGGCGCGCTCGCCGCTGGTCCGGTCGGTGACGCTGGTGTGCAGCATCTCGATCAGCGGAAATGCCTCGTCGCCGTCGTCCGCGCCGATCCTGAGCGCGGCCGAGATGATGTTCAACGCCACCGTATAGCGATCACCCGTGGGATTGTCCCAGTGCATCAGCGCGTTGAAGCGATGGTCGATCATCACCAGCGTGTTGCGCAGATTTTCCCGACGGCTTTCCCCGCGTGCGAGATTGGCGAAGTTGGTGGTGATGCGCGTGTTGTCGGCCGGCCGATAATCCTCATCGAACGGGATGGTGCTTATCGTGAACGTGAACCCGCTATTCGTCATGACTCACCTGGCTTTGTGGTTAGGGGCCAGGGAAGAGCGCGCAAGGCGTGAACGGGCCCGGATGGCGTCGAGCCATGGACGTTGCGTCAAGCGCGATCCACCGGAGGAACCCCCGTCCGAGGAACGTTATGGCGTCGATAGGCAGGTCTCCTGGCTCACGGGTCAACGCGGTGGCTCCGGCCTTCCCGGGCTTGGTGCAAAGCCCAGTGACATGAATTGGAGCCGCCTCTCGCCGCTTACAGTTGCGGGGGCAGCGCCGGATTCTGCCCATGCGGGCACCACCGGCTTCCCGTCTTAGCCCCATCGCCATGCCTGGGATGGGGAACCTCGACGCGGTGGTTCAACACCATGGCCTACCCGATGTCAAGCTGATATAACGATATCTTTATATCGACATATCTCTTGAACGAGGCGGACTGCTGCGGGGTGCGCGGCGCGGGCGCTCGTCGTGATGCTGGTCATGGGCACCTCTCGAACTGCCGCCGCCACACAATCGAGCGATCGAGGAACTCCCGCTTTCAGCCGGCCAATCAAAATTAGCGCCTCCGCCGTTCAATCCCCACTAATCTGATGTGGATTCGAACGGGGGACATTGATGAGGAAGTTGCTGGCGGCGTCGTTGATTTCTACGATCCTGATTGTCCCCGAGACGGCACTCGCCGCCGATCCCACGACCCCGCCGGCGCCACCGCCGGGCGCGCCAGCGGACGCGAGCGATGCGCAGGTACAGAAGCGTGCGTCCCCTGGTCCGGATGACGACATCGTGGTGGTTGGCAGCCAGCGCGCCACCACCGCGCTGGAAAGCGCCGTGCCCGTCGATGTCGTGTCGCAGGACGTGCTGCAACGCACCGGCACGGTAAATCTCAACCAGGCGCTGCAACGGCTGCTGCCGTCCTTCAACTTCCCGCAGACGCAAAATGCGGTGAAGGGCACCTATGGCACCCGCTCCGCTTCCCTCCGGCGGCTGCCGCCCGACCTGACGCTGGTCCTGGTGGACGGCAAGCGCCGCAATCCGTCCAGCCGGCTGTTCGCGGTCGACCCGTATCGTGTCGGGCAGTTCGTCGACCTGTCCGCCATTCCGCAGAACGCGATCGAGCGGGTGGAGGTGCTGCGCGACGGCGCGTCGGCGCAATATGGCTCCGACGCCGTTGCCGGCGTGGTCAACCTGATCCTCAAGAAGAGGACGGAAGGCGTCGATGCGAATGCGCAGATCGGTGAGTTTACGAAGGGGGATGGCTTCACCAAGTCGCTGGGCGTCACCGTCGCCACCGCGCTGCCCGGCGACGGATTCGTGGATCTGAGCGCGAACGGCTCCACGCGGGATGCCACCGATCGCAGCGGCCCGGACTGGCGGCAGCGCTACTTCCCCGGCGACCCGCGTGAACAGACGGCGGACCGGGACGCCGTTGGACGCTGGGGCAACGCCGACACGGATAATCTGGCGTTGCTGGCCAATTACGAGGTCGGCCTGTCCGACACCCTGCGCTTCTATGGCAACGCCAATTACTCGATCACCGACACGCGCAACCGCGTGAACCCGACCGAGCCGAAGAACGACGGCAACCTGCGCGCCTTCAACCCCGATGGCACCCAGCCGGAGATCCGGGGCAAGCTGTACGACATGGCGGCCACGGCGGGCCTCAGGCTCGACGGCGGCACCGCGGGCGCCTTCGACCTGGGGGTCAGCGTGGGGCGTAACCTGATCCGCACCTATCTGTACGACAGTGCGTCGCCCAGCTACGGTCTCGCCAGCCAGCGCGATTTCTACCTGGGGCGCTACATCAGCAGCCAGGTGGTGGCGAACCTCGATTACGCCAGGGACATCGACCTGGGCCTGTCCAGACCCGCGAACCTGAGCGCGGGCGTCACCTACCGCAAGGAACGCTGGCGCTCCGCCTCCCCGGGCGACGTGCAGTCGTGGAACAATGGCGGCGTCGCGATCCTCGACGGGCCGAATGCGGGCAAGGCGGCGCGCTTCGGCGCCGACGTGCAGGGACTGACCCCGGCGGACCTGTATGCGGTGTCGCGCAACGTGTGGGGCGGCTTTGCCGGCATCGACGTGTTTCCGGTCAGCGGCGTGACGATCGGCGGCGCGATCCGCTACGAACATTATTCCGACTTCGGCGGCACTACCACGGGGAAGGTGAACGCCCGGTGGGATATCGCCGACTGGCTGGCCGTGCGCGGCGGATGGAGCACCGGCTTCCACGCGCCGGGCATCGCGGCGCTCGGTACGCAGGTGACCGCGTCAACCACCATCTTCTCCTTCTCCGGCCAGCTTGACGAGAGCCTCGCCTCGCGCACGCGTCAGTTCCGGCCCGACGATCCGGCGGTGGCGGCGCTGGGCGCGCGCGCGCTGGACCCGGAGAAGTCGCAGAACCTGTCCGCCGGTCTGGTGCTTCAGCCGCTGCCCGGCGCGTCGCTGACGATCGACGCCTATCAGATCAGGGTCGACGGCTTCATCCTGTTGACCGACGGCGCGAACGCGAACGGCCTGACCGGCGCGTTCGTTCAGGCGGTGACCGCCGCGGCCGGGCTGCCGACGGTCCGCACGGTCAACTTCTTCCTGAACGGACTCGACACGCGCACGCGCGGGATCGACGCGGTGGCACGCTATCGCTTCGACGTGGCGACCGACAGCGACGTCGACCTGTCGCTCGCCTTTTCGACCGGGCGCACGCGCATTTCCAACGTCAGGACGGCGCCGGCCGGTTCGGGCCTGACCTACTTCTCGCGCGCGCGGTTGGCGGACATCGACAAGGGCGTGCCGCGCTGGAAGGCGGTGGCCGGCGCGCGCGGCACACTCGGCCGGATCGACGCGTCGCTCAACCAGGCGGTCTATGGCCCGTATACCTATACCCATCCGACTGTCGGCGCGAACGACCAGCGCTACGACGCGCAATGGGTGACCGACCTGGAAGCGGGATATCAACTGACGGACACCACGCGCGTCGCGGTGGGGACGCAGAACCTCTTCAACAGCTATCCGGCGCAATATATTCGCGCCAATCAGGTCAACGGCATCAACCGCTACGGCTTCATCCACCCGGATGGATCGAACGGGCGGTTTCTGTATGCCACGCTGAACCAGCGGTTCTGACGATGCGCGCCGCCGCGCCGCACATCGCCGTCCTGTCCGACGACGCCCGCGCGCTTCCCGCACGCCACGGCGTCCACGCGCCCGATCCCGTTCCCGTCGCAGGAGGCGACCATGTCAGAGTTTAACCGCCACTCGCTGTCCGCGGCCGTGGCCGCGAGCATCGGCCTCTCGCTCGCGTTCGGCACGGTCATCATCGCCACCTTCGGCCTGTTCATGATCGCCATGACGCAGGAATTCGGATGGGGCATGGGACAGACCGCCAGCCTGCTCAGTGTCGCGGCGCTCGCGCAGGCGCCGCTGTCGCCGCTGGTCGGGCGGCTGATCGACCGGGTCGGCGTCCGCCGCGTCGACCTGCCCGGCATCGTCCTGTACGGCGGCAGCGTGATGGCGCTGTCGCTGGCGAGCGGGTCGCTCGCGCAATTGTACCTGTTGTTCCTGCTGGTCGGGGCGACGTCGTCACTGGTGACGATGCTGCCCTACAGCAAGATCGTGTCAGCCTGGTTCTCGCAGCGGCGCGGGCTGATGCTGTCGGGCTACGGCGTGGGCGCCGCCATCCTGGGATCGGCGGTTCCACAGGCGGCGCGGCGCCTGATCGACGCCTTTGGCTGGCGGGGCGCCTATCTGGGGCTGGGGGCGACGATCGTGGCGGTCGGCTTGCCGGTGCTGGCGCTGCTGCTGCACGAGCCGGCACGCGGCCTCGCGCGGCGACAGGACGCGCCGCCACCGCTCGCCACCGGCATGACGGCGGCAGAGGTGCGACGCAGCGGCATCTACTGGCGGATCATCTCGGCCATCACCCTGTGCAGCATCGGCGTGCAGGCGATACACGCCCATATGGCGCCGCTGCTCGTCGCCGAGGGGCTGAGCCGCATCACCGCCACCAACGCGCTGTCGCTCTACGCGCTCGCCTCGATCGCGGCGCAACTGGCGATGGGACTGGCGCTGGACGGATCGGCATCGCCGCGCCGGATCGCGCCGTTCCTGCTGGTGGGTGCGGCCGGGCTGGTCATCCTCTACAACGCGGCCTCCCCCGGTGTCGCGGTGCTGGGCGGCGTGCTGCTGGGGGCGAGCGTCGGCGCGGAGATGAGCCTGGCCAAGTATCTGCACGCGCGATATTTCGGCAACGTCGCCTTCGGTGAGGTGTTCGGACTGCAATTCCTGTTCATCGGCCTGTCCGCCGCGATCGGCCCCGCGTCCATGGGGCTGCTGCACGATGCCACCGGCGGCTATGGCAGCGGCGTGCTGCTGTTCGGCGGCATGATAACGGTCAGCGTCGCCTTGTTGATGACGCTGCCGCCCTACGATGCCGTACGCCGCCCGCGCGAGGCCAGGGCCGCCCCGCCGCCGGCGGTCACCACGCTGGGCGCGGAGCAGGCGGCATGATCGAGCTGATCGTCGCCGACCGCTGCATCGCCTGCAACCTGTGCTCGAACGTCTGCCCCAACGACGTGTTCGACAAGGAACCGGGCAAGCAGCCGGTGATCGCGCGGCAGGCGGACTGCGTCACCTGCTTCATCTGCGAGGCGTTCTGCCCCGTCGATGCCATGTTCGTTGCGCCCAATGCCTGGCCCGAGCCGGTGGACGAGGCGGCCGTGGTCGCCTCCGGCATGCTCGGCAGCTATCGCCGCGCGCTCGGCTGGGACCGGAACCAGCCCGGCGCCGCGAACGTCGAGCCGCCCAGACCCGATCAGCCGCCGCCACCGCCGCAGCCCACGGCGTGGGGGATCGACCCGGCGCGCGCGGGCCGGAGCGACAGGGTATGAGCGCGGACGCCACGCTGGCGACCGGCGTGCTGGTGATCGGCGGCAGCCTGTCGGGCGCGTGGGCGGCGCTCAGTGCGCGCGCGTCCGGCGCCGAGGTGGCGATCGTGGACAAGGGGTGGATCGGCACCGCCGGCATCGTGGCGGCCGCGACCGGCGGCGGCTATTTCCTGCTGCCCGACGATCCGGAACAGCGCGCGCGCACCATCCGCATCCGCCACGATCAGGCAGACGGGCTGGACGACCTCGGCTTTTGCGAAAAGGTCTATGAGCAAAGCTACCGCTGCTATCGCAGGCTGGACGAATGGGGTTTCCGCGCCGGTCGCATGGGCAGTTTCCGCGGTCCCGACTCGATGGTCTTCCTCAGGCGGCGATTGCAGAAGGCGGGCGTGCGCATCCTCGATCACAGCCCGGCGCTGGAATTGCTGGCGGACGCGGCGGGAACAATCGTCGGTGCCGCCGGCGTGCATCGCAAGACCGGTGAGGCATGGACGATCCGCGCCGCTTCGGTGATCCTGGCAACCGGCGGCAACGCCTTTCGTTCGGGTGCGATGGGCACCGGCGGCTCGACCGGCGACGGCTATCTGCTCGCGGCCGAAGCCGGCGCGGGGGCCGTCGGCATGGAGTTTTCCGGCCATTACGGCTTCGTCGCGGCGGGCAGCAGTTGTACCAAGGGCGGCATGTACCACCTCTACGGCCAGATCTTCGACGAGGACGGGCGCAAGCTCGACCCGGAGCCGGGCTGGGCGGCGGTGCCGGCGGCGGGGCGCGCGATGATGGCGGGCAAGCGCGTCTACGCGCAGATCGACGTGCCCCCCGGAAGCGAGCCGGCGGTGCGCGGGATGATGCCCAATTTCTTCGCCTATTTCGAGCGCAACGGCGTGGAGCCGCTCAACAACCGCTGGCCGGTCGGTCTGGTGCTGGAAGGCACGGTGCGCGCGGCGGGCGGGCTGGCGGTGGCGGACGATGGCGCGACCGGCGTGGCGGGCCTGTACGCGGTGGGCGACCTTGCCGACAAGACGCGGCTGACGGGCGCGCAGATGAGCGGCGCGGGCGCCGCCATCGCATGGTGCGTCGCGTCGGGCGAATGGGCGGGCGCAAGCGCCGCGGGCTTCGCGCGGGTCATGGGTCCGGCGCATGCGACGCGTCCGGGCGCGCCACTGGGCGGGGCGGGCATGCGCCCGTACGGCGCCGCGGCCACGACCACGGCAACCACGCTGGAACGAACGGTACAGGCGGAAATCCTGCCGCTGGAGAAGACACTCTACCGCAGCGCGGACGGCATCGCCGCATCGCTGACGACGCTGGACGCGGCATGGGGCGACGCGCGGCAGGCGCTCGCTCCCGGTGGCACCGGGCGAGAGCGGCTGCGCGCGCGCGAAGCCGCCGCCCTCGCGCTGACCGCCCGCTGGATCTACCGCGCGGCCGACCAGCGAACCGAATCGCGCGGTCTCCACCGACGCAGCGACCATCCCCACACCGATCCCGCGCAGCGACGCAACATCCATGTCAGCGGCCTCGACCGGATCGAGACGCGGCCCGCTACACGCCCCCGCCCCCTTCCCTCGATCCAGCCGGAGTTGAAATGACCGACCTGTCCCGCTTTCCCGTCACCCGCCGCTGGCCACCGACGCGGCCCGACGTGATCCAGCTCTACTCCGCGCCGACCCCGAACGGCGTCAAGGTGTCGATCGCGCTGGAGGAGCTGGGTCTCGCCTACGAGCCGCATTTCGTCGCCATCGGGCAGGACCAGAGCTGGACGCCCGAATATCTGTCGCTGAACCCGAACGGCAAGATCCCGGCGATCATCGATCCCGCCGGCCCGGACGGCCAGCCATTGGCGTTGCTCGAATCCGGTGCCATCCTGGTCTACCTGGCCGAAAAGACCGGCGCGCTGCTGCCCGCGGACGCGGCCGGCCGCTACGAGACGCTGCAATGGGTCTTCTTTCAGATGGCGGCGATCGGCCCGATGTTCGGCCAGCTCGGTTTCTTCCACAAGTTCGCGGGGCGCGATATCGAGGACAAGCGGCCCCTGAACCGCTACGCGACCGAGAGCAAGCGGCTGCTGGGCGTGCTGGAACAGCGGCTGGCGGACCGCACTTGGATCATCGGCGAGCAATATACGATCGCCGACATCGCACTGGTCGGTTGGGTCAGGGCGGTGACCGCCTTCTATGGGGCGGACGAGCTGGTCGACTACGCCGCCCTGCGTCACGTGCCGGCATGGCTCGACCGGATGCTGGCGCGTCCGGCGGTGCAATCGGGGCTCGCCATACCCGCGCGCCCCGACTGACGGGTGCGGGCGAGCGCGGAGGGAGCGGAGCGGCGGCAGCCTCGTGCGGCGAGCTGACGATCATGGCGCCACGTCCGTCAGGGTCCGTTCCGCCAACGCGACCATGGCGGCTACCCTAATCGTCCTCGCCGGCGATCAGATCGGCGAGTGCATGGCGGAGGATTTCGGCGGCTTCCGCGATCATGACCTCGGCGGGGATCAACGTCTCCTCATGCAACATCTCTTCGAGCGCGAAGCTGAAGTCGGTGGCGATGCGCAACCGACGCCAGAGACGCTCCCGGTCGATCTGCGGATATTCCCGCACGCAGATCTCGACGAAGCGGTCCGTCACCATGCGTTGGGATTCAAGGCGGACATGCGCCAGTTGCGGCACGGCACGCAGCGCACGCAAAATCCAGACCGCCCCGGCCTGCGCGCCGGTGACCTCCGCGTTGCGGCTGAACAGGTCCTCCAGCGCCGCCGACATGCCGGCCACACCATGCCGCTCGTTCTGCGCCAGCCACTCGAACAGCACCTCGTTCTGGCGATCCAGGAGGCGACGGCCCAATGCCTCAAGGATCGCGTATTTGTCCTTGAAATACCGATACAGCGCGGGTGGCGTCATTCTGGCCCGCGCGCAGATCATGTTCGTGGAGATGCGTTCGATACCGACCTCGGCGAGAAGTTCCCCCGCGACATCCAGCAGCCGCTCGACCGTTTGAACCGCACGTTCCTGTGACGGGCGGCGGCGCTTTTCCGAAACATCGACGTGGCCGGCGGCGGTCGTTCTATCTCCCATGCCGGTCCTGCGGGCGATCATCGCGTATCACTCTGGCTCACTCCCTGCCCGAATTCAGCATGTCGGCCATGAAACCGTGCGCGCCCGCGTGCAACCATGGCGCGGCATTCGATGATCGCAGCCCCCCTGCCCCGGGCCGCGAGTCCCCATCGCAAGCGCGCCGGTGCTCGGGAGACTCCCGACGGCCGGCGCGCTTGCGCGAGGGGGCGATCAGGCGGGTTCGCCGGCCAGGAAGATCCGGCGCAGACCTTCGGCCAGTTCCTCCTTCGTCACCTCGAGGGCGTGTTCGATCTGCTCCTTGTGCGCGGGCGGGAAGATGCTGTCCCATTCCTCGCCGCGAATCGCCTCGATCATGTAGTTGACCGCCTCCTCCTCGGAAATCTCGTCGGGTGCGGGCATTCCGTCCCCTTGAGTGGCCTGCGTCGCCACGAAACCGGGATACAGGGTCGTGAACTTGATGCCGAACGGAGCGAATTCGACCCGGGCGGTGTCGATGAGCAACCTCGCTGCGGCCTTCGCGGCGCTGTACGGGCCTTGCAGCGGCACGCCGATGAAGCCCGCGCCGGAATTGGTGTGGACGACGGTTCCGCTCCCCTGCGCCTTCATCAGTTGCAGCACCGGCATCAGATAGTTGATGACGGTATAGTAATTGGACTCCATGTAGCGGCGCACCTCGCCGGCGGTCATCTGGGTCAGGTCGAGCGCGGGCGCTCCGCCGGCGTTCAGCACGACGATGTCGATGGAGCCAAGCTGCTGCTGCACCGCTTCCACGGTGCGTGCGGCCTGCGCCTCGTCGGACCCGTCGGCCGGGAAGGCGAAGGCTTCACCACCCGCCTCCTCGATCTCGCGCACCAGCGTTTCCAGCAGCTCGGCGCGCCGCGCACTGACCGCCACGCGCGCGCCTTCCGCCGCGAGACGCCGTGCCAGCCCGCGCCCCATGCCGGACGAGGCACCCACGACGAATATGTTCTTCCCCGAAAAGTCGATCATATCACCTCCTGTTACTTACCGCCGCCGCGACACGCCGAACGGCGGTCCCGGTTTGTGCGCGGTTATAACGATAGTGATGATTATCTTAATCGTCAAACGTGGAATGTCGTGGGACTGCCCCGCAGCCTATCGGATCTCCAGTTGTATCCCGAAGGTGCGAGGGCGAATGCGCAGGTCGAAGTCGTTTGTCGGAATGGTCGCGGAACCGATGATGCGCGGGTTCTGGTTGGTGACGTTGTCGACGAACAGGGTGGCACGCAGCATCTCGGTCAGCCCGACCGAGAAGCGGGCACCGCCGATGATCTGCTCCTGCCCCCGCGCGACGAGCGTCTGTCCCCCGCTGATGCCCCGGTCGGACTGCCGTGACGTATAGTTCAGCGACCCGGACAGGCTCGCATCGCGTCCGCCGAGCGAGAAGCCATAATCGGCCGTACCGACCAGGATCGTCGACGGCGACCGGTTGAGGCGCTCGCCCTTTCGGAACAGCACGATGCCGCTTGATTCCACCGGCTCGTCGACGCGCAGGTCGTTGTAGCTGCCGGCGACCGAGACCGTCAGCTGCGGCGCGACCCGGGCGGAGACCTTGGCGTCGACGCCGAAACCGCTCGCCGAGGCGGCGTTGACCAGCGCGGTCACAAAGGCGCCGGGGACGGTGATCGCCGGGACGCTCAGCGACTGCTGTACGTTCTTCCAGTCGATGAAATAGGCCGCGGTTTCGAACTGAACGCGATTGCCCAGCAATCCCAGCTTCGATCCGACTTCGTAATTGTGGAGTCGGTCGGGGCGGACGCCCGGAAATTCCGGGGGAACCAGGCCCTGATACTGGATCGACCCGCTGCGGAAGCCCTGGGAGTATGAGGCGTAGACGGTTGTTCTGTCATCCGGCAGCCAGGTGACGACCGCACGTGGGGTTACCGCATCATACCCTTCCTCCGCGGTCGGCGTGGGCGGGTCGGACGCGCGCGCGGACACATCGTCGTGGAAGTACCGCAACCCGCCAGTCAATTCGATCTGGCCGACCTTGTATGTGGCCTCGCCGAACACGGCATAGGCGTCGGAATTGTCGAATGCCGTGTAGGTGAAGAACGGTGGCGATGTGTATTGGTCCAGTCGATCGCGCGCCCGGCGATAGCTGCCCCCGATGCTCCAGTCGAGCGCGCCCGTGGTATCGGAACTCAACGTCAGCTCGTTGCTGAAGATCTTCGTGCCGAAGACGCTGCCCAGCGCGATCCCGAACGACGTGCCGGCATAGTCGAAGATGCCGTCGTTCTTCAGGTCCAGATATCCGGTCGAGTTGGTGAGAACGACACCGCCGAGATCCTGCTCGATCCTCAACCCCAGCGTGTCATAGTCGAACGACTGCGGCTCCGGGATGCGGGTGTCCCGGAAGAAATCCTCGGTTCCCACCGAAAGACCGCCCGACCTGTTGCGGGCACGCCAGTAGGACAGGTCGATGCGGGTGCCCTCCGCCGGGCGAAAGCCGATCTTGGCGCGCAGCGAGAAGTTGCGCACATCGTTCGCATCCTCTTTCCCCGGGCGATCGATCCAGCCGTCGTTGTTGACGTACCCCGCGACGAGCCGCACACCGAGCTTGTCCTCCACCAGCGGGATGTTCACCATCGCGTCGGCGCGGTAATTGACGCCGCCATGTTCGGTGTAGGACGACGACAGGCGCGCCTTGTAGTCGATCTTCGACAGATCGGCGTCGTTGCTGAGGACGCGCACGACACCGTTCAGCGCGCTGGCGCCGTAAAGCGTGCCCTGAGGGCCGCGCAGCACCTCCACCCGCTTGAGATCATAGGCGCTCGAATCCGGTGCGATCGCGGATTTCACGAAGCTGAAGGGCACCTCGTCCAGATAGTAGCTGACCGGGTTCGATCCATTGAGCGTGGGCGCATTGGCGGTGACGCCGCGAACGGAGATACCCGAGCCGCCGCTCTGAAAATATTCGGTGGTGGTGACGCCGGGCACCGATCGCAATGCCTCGATCACGCCTTCCGACGACGCGGCGTCCAGTTGCTCCCCTCTGAGCACGCTGATCGAGATCGGAACGCTGTTCAGCGACTCGTCGCGGCGCTGTGCGGTAACGACGATATCCCCGTCCGACGTATCTTGTGGCGTCAACTCGGTGGCGCGCGCCCGCGCGACGGGCGCGGAATCCTGTGCCTGCGCCGGAGCGTTGATCGCGATCCCCGTGACAATGGCGACCGACGCCATCAGCATCCGTCGGTGGTGCGTACGTACCATTTCCTTACTCCCCCCAATGCCGGATAGTGACGATCTGCCGGACAGATCATGCCGCCCGTCCACTTGATGGCCTTGACGGCGAGCGTAACTGTAACCGCCCGGCGCAAACATCTGAGGGACAGTGGACAGCCTTCTATGAGGGTCCGTACCCATCGGTTAGAAGGTACAATTCCAAGCGAAGCGACCGAGCGGGTTCGGGTCGGCGAGCTGCCTCGCCGGGCGACCGCAGCATCAGGCGGGAAGCGCCGTGTCGATCGCGGTCGACACCTCATTGCACCACTGTCGCGACGCGCCGGACGAGCCGATCTCGGCGCGACCGCACGGCGCTCCCGCGCGCGTTCAGTCGAGGCGCGTGTGGTCGCCACCCCGCGTCGCGCCGGGCACGATCGCCGGCCAGCGATCGCCCCACGGCGCCGCTTCCTCCAGTTGCCCGGCCAGCGTCAGCAGCCGTTCGTCGCATCCATGACCGGCGGAGAGCAGCGTTCCGACGGGCAGGCCGTCCACCATGCCGAGCGGCACCGAGATGCTGGGCAGGCCGAGCATGTTATGGACGGGCGTGTAGTCGATATAGTCGAACAACGTCGTCCACAGCGCTTCGAACGGCTGTGTCGGTGCCATCCTCCCGAGTTCCAGCGGCAGCGTGCGAGCGACCGGCGACAGCACGACGTCCCATTCGCGATGGAAATCGTCCGCGATCCTGATCGCCTGGCCGATCGCGGCATAGCAATGGCCCAGCCGCTCGGCCGGGATGGACTGGCGCTTTCGCCAAAGCCCGATCGTCCACGGCTCCAGCAGGTCTTCCAATGCGACGCCGGGGTGCAGGGCGGAGACGTGATCGACCACCGCACCACCCAGATAGGGCATCAACGTCAGGAAGGCGTCGCGCAACGCGCTGCGATCGTAGGGCACGGACAGCGCGGTCACGCGATGCCCGAGCGAGCGGAGCAGGTCGGCGCCATGGTGGATCTGCGCCGCGACCGCCACGTCCGGATCGCCATCCAGCCCGGCCATGTCCAGCGCGATGGTCAACGGCCGCCGTTCCTCGGTCCGCCATGACAGGTCAGCCGGCCGCTCGACCCGCGCCGCCCAGGCGACGTCGCGCATCGACCGGCCGATCATGCTGTCGCTGCACAGCAGGTCGTCGATCAGGTGGTGGCTGCGGGCGCGCAGATTCCATCCCCGGCTGGGCTTGAAGCCGACGACGCCGCAATTGCCGGCCGGGATGCGGATCGAGCCGCCGGCGTCGCTGGCATGCGCGATCGGGACAAGCCCCGCCGCCACGGCGACGGCGGCCCCCGTGCTGGACCCGCCGGCGCTTCGGCCCGCATTCCAGGGGTTCAGCGTCGGCCCGGTCAGCAGCGGCTCCCCGCTGCACAGCAATCCATATTCGGGCATGGTCGACATACCGATGGGCACCAGCCCTTCGGCCACCAGCCGCTCGGCATATGGGTAGGTAGTGGTTGCCACCAGATCCCGCTGCGCGCGTGAACAGGAGGTGAGCGGAAAGCCGGCGAAGGCCAGCGAGGCCTTCAGCAAGGTCGGCACCCCGGCCAGCGCGGTCGACCGGTCAAGCGTCCGGCATGCCGCGCGCGCATGATCGAACGCGCGGTAGCTGACCGAATTGAGCCGCGGATCGAGTTCCTCGATGCGCAGGATCGCGGCCTCGACCAGCGCCTCGGGCGGCAGCGTTCCGTTGCGAACCAGCGCCGCCTGTGCGTGGGCATCCAGCCGCCCCAGCGCCCAGGCATCGTTCCTGCCGATGGTCATGGGAGCGCAGGCGACACGGTGTGCGGCAGACGGCCGGCCGGCTTGTTCATGGACATCCATTCCGTTGGAGGGGACATGACGCTAATGCGATCCACCGACGCCGCGGCCTATTCGATGAGACCGTCGGCGGTGTGTGCGACCACGCCCGGGTGGCGGGCCGCGGCGGCGCGAACGTCGTCGCCCGTTCCGGCGACGTATCGCCCGAGGAACGCCGTTACCAGGTCGGCGACCTGCGCATTGCTGGTCCGGCCGTCGGCCGGCCCGAACATCCGGTCCCGAACCGGGTCGGCGGGCGCGAGGGCGAGGTCCGTCAGGCCGAGGTGACGCACGCCGACGAGCCGGTAGCGGTGGATCGTCCCGGTCTTCCCGGCCCGGTTCCAGCGTTCATAGGCATAATCATAGATCGTGCGATCCGGACGGGCCGGCCCCATGTTGGGGAACACGGTCCAGTCGCTCTGGATGAGCAGCAGCGGCATACGCAGGCGGGTGTCGTACAGCCGCCGGTCGAACTCGTAGCCGTCCAGATTGATCGCGGCGCGGCAGCGTCTGTCGATCTGGCACGCCGATACCGCGGTCGAACCGCCGAACGACATGCCGGCGAATGCCATCCGCCGCACGTCGGATGCCCGTGCGACCGCCCGGGCCTCCACCGGCACGCGTCCGCTGGCCACCGCATCGACCAGCGCCGTGGTGTCGCGCCGCCAGTTGCCGAGCTTCTCGACCGTGCCCGATTCCTCCACCGCCTCCCAGAAACGCGGCAGTGCGGCGGTCCGCGCCTGATGGTCCTTCCCCATCCAGAAAGCCTGCAGGCGCTCGATCGCCGAGGCGGTCGGCGGTTTCGCTGGCAGGGTCGCGATGGTTCCATGTTCGGTGGGCAGGTCCGCGCCGTCACCCGGATGAGCCAGCGACATCACGATATAGCCCCGTGCCGCCAGCCACTCCATCAAAGCCGTGTTCTGACGCGGGTAGCTCATCAGGCCGTGGTTGAAGATCACGAGCGGGAAACGCCCGGCGGCCACGGGAGCATCGCGATGCGCGTGCGTCGGTATCCCCGCCACATCGGCCAGGAGCGCACGCGGCCACTGGAAGTTGCGCGCCACCGCCGGTGCCTGCACCTGCGCCTCGGCCGGGGTCAGATAGGGGACGGTCGGCCCCGACATCCGGTCGGAGGGATACCATGCGATGACCCGCAGCGGCGCGCTCGCCGCGCTCGCCACGGTGTAGGCGATCGTGCCGATCCCGTGATCGCCCCCGGGATCCGGCAGGGTGAAGGGACGCAGCCGGTACTCCTGCGGGTAAGGCGGCGGCGGCGCGGGAGCGGGGTCACGCTGCGCCGCCGCTGGAACCGACAGGGAGGCGACCACCGCCAGCAGTGTCGCTGACCGGCGCATCATGCGCCCTCCCCGCCGTCATCCCGCGCCTGATCGGTCATCGCGGCAGCCAGGGGAGCGTCGCCCAGCGCGGCGACGATCTCGGCGAACGACTGCGGATCCTCGTCCTGCCCCAGCTTGAAGCGCGCATGGACCCGCCGCACCCGCGCGCGGAACGCCACGACGTGCCGGATCATCGCGGCATAGCGTGCCCCCACCACGTCGATCGACCAGCGATCCGCGCCGACGCCCTCCATCCTGGCCACCAGCGCGCGGATCGCCGCGTCATTTTCCTCCGGGCGAAGCTCGATATCGACCTCCATCTGGACGAAGCGGTAATTCCAGCTTGGCGCCCAGCCGCAACGCGACACCATCGCCGGCGCGACATATCCGTGCGGGCCCAGGAACGTGACCTGCGCCGCCGGCGTCCGCCGTACGCGCTCGACATGCGGATTGGACAGCGCGAAATGCCCGATCAATTCCGTCACGGAACCGGCTTCGTCTACCGTCGCCAGCAGGGGTAGCGGAGTCGCGATATAGCCGGCATCGTCGTGGGTGGTGAGGATCGCGAGCACCTCATCGTCGATCGCGCGCGCGACATCGCCGGGGCGCCGGGGAGCATATCGGCTCATGCTATGTCGTCCTTGCCCATGTGCCCCGCACCCCGATGCACCGCGTCGATCGTAATCCACGGCAGGCTGTTGATACCATCGCGACCCAGCGCCGCCAGTCGGATCGCTGCCGCCGGGTCGCGAGGCGGCACACGGATACGCCCTGCCCGGTGCTGCGCGGACGCGCGGCCGAGGGTCGGGACCGTCGGCGGCCCGGCGCCGGTGGCCTCAGCCGGCATGTACCGCTCCGTTCGCTTCCGCCCTCCGGCGCGCGGCGTAGAGCTTCGATCGGGACGCAATGCCCAGTTCACCGTCGATCAGGGCGACCGCATCCAGCACGCCGTCCAGCGAGACGCCGCTGTCGATCCCCATGCCGTCCAGCATGTAAAGCAGGTCTTCGGTGGCAAGGTTGCCGCTCGCCCCCGTGGCATAGGGACAGCCGCCCAGTCCGCCCACCGCGGCGTCGATGACGGTCACGCCCGTCTCGATACAGGCGAGCACATTGGCCAGCGCCTGACCGAATGTATCATGGTAATGCAGCGCCAGCCGATCGACGGGCACATGCGCGGCCACGGCGCGGACCATCTCGCCCGCCGCGCGCGGCGTCCCCTTGCCGATCGTGTCGCCCAGCGAGATCTCGTAGCAGCCCAGCTCCATCAGCCGCTTCGCGATTTCCGCGACGCGCGCGACCGACACCGGGCCTTCGTACGGGCAGCCGAGCACGCATGAGACATAGCCGCGCACCCTGATGCCCTCCGGCCGGGCGAGCGCGACCACGTCGCCGACGCGTTCCAGCGACCTCTCGATCGAACAATTAATGTTGCGGTGGCTGAAGCGTTCACTCGCCCCGACAAACACGGCGACCTCGCGCGCGCGCGCCGCGATCGCCTGCCGCATGCCGACCGCATTTGGCACAAGCACGGGGTAACTGGTGCCGGCGGCCCTGGCGATGCCCCGCAGCACCGCGTCGGTGCCGGCCATTTGCGGAACCGCGCGAGGCGAGACGAAGCTGCCGGCCTCGATCGCACGCAACCCGGTGCGCGACAGCGCGTCGATCAGCGCAATGCGCTGCTCCACCGCGATCGGCTGCACCTCGTTCTGGAGGCCGTCGCGGGGGCCGACCTCAACGATCCTGACCGCGCTGGGAAGGGTCATTCACCGCGCCGCTCGGCAAGCAGGCGCCTGGCGGCGTCTTCGTTGATGGTCCGCTCGACCACCATCTGGCGCGCGATCTCGGCAACTTCGTCACCGCTCGCGCCCGCCGCGAAGGCGATGTTGTGCGCGTGAAGCGACATATGGCCCTTCTGGATACCATCGGTCGCCAGCGCCTTCATCGCGCCGAAATTCTGCGCCAGCCCAACCGCGGCGATGATCCGCGCCAGTCCCTCCGCCGATGTCACCTGCAGGATCGCCAGCAGCGCCCGTGCGGTCGGATGGATCTTCACCGCGCCGCCCACCAGGCCAACCGCCAGCGGCAGCTCGATCGTGCCGGCCAGGTCGCCGGCGGTGGTCACCTCCCAGGTGGACAGGCTGCGATAGCGGCCGGTGCGCGCGGCGAAGGCATGCGCGCCGGCCTCCACCGCGCGCGTGTCGTTGCCGGTCGCGAGCACGACGGCCGAGACGCCGTTCATGATCCCCTTGTTGTGGGTCGCGGCGCGATAGGGGTCGTTGTCGGCGAACTCATAGGCGGCGACCATCGCATCGCGGACGTGTTCGCCCCCGATCGCCGCGCACGGCCACACCGCCCGCGCACGGGCGACGCGGCGGTCGGCGAGGTTGGACAGGATGCGCAGCAATGTGCGCCCGCCGGTCCACCGCGCGATATGCGGCGCAAGACGCTCCGCCATGGTGTTGACCGCATTGGCTCCCATGGCGTCGCGCGTGTCGACGACGACATGGGTGATGACCATCGTCCCGGCGGGCGTGTCGATGACGCGCACATCCAGCGACCGAAAGCCGCCGCCCAGCCGGACGAGCGTGGGATCGCAGGCGTCGCAGATTTCGGCGATGTCGGCCTGACGCTCAAGGATCATCAGCCGGGCATTCCGCGGGTCGGCCACGTCCAGCAACTGGACCTGCGCGATCATCTCGGTGCCGGACATCGAGGTGATGAAGCCGCCGCCATCATAGCATTGGCGGGCCGAATTGCCGACCGCGGCCACCACCGACGATTCCTCGGTAGCCATCGGGACCAGCACGTCGCGGCCATCGATCAGCAGGTTGGCCGCGATCCCCACGGGAATGGCGATCGTCGTGACGTAGTTCTCGATCATGTGGTCGCCGAGTTCGGCATCGATATTGGAAGGACGAAGCAGTTGCGCGCGCGCGTCGTCGGACAGGCCAGCGAAGTCGGCGACGCGATCAATACGCTGTTCCGCCGTCCATGTGTGGAAACCGGATATCCGCGAGCTTCCACCTGTTGCTGCCTCGGTCACTGACGCCACCCCTGATCGCGAGCAGGATCCGCCGGTCGGACCTTGCCTCTCCTGTCGGCCCCATGACCGCCGGTGCATCGACATTAGACTTTACGGACCCGGCGAAGCAGGTACAATTACGAACGATCTACCGGGGACACAGGTAGTGTTCTGAAGGACGGTCGATGTCGCCGCAGCCGCTGAAGATCGATCTGATCATCAACAGCATCGTCATGCAGCTACGCACCGGCACGCTGCGCCGGGGTCAGCGGCTGCCCTCGATCCGCGAGGAAGCGCAGCGTTTCGGCGTCAGCAAGAACACCATCGTCGAGGCGTACCTGCGCCTTGTCGGTCAGGGCATCCTCCAGGCAAGGCCAGGATCCGGCTATTATGTGGCGCGCGAGCCGGCACCGTCCGGCTCCAACAGCGGTTTGCCCCGCGCCGCCGCCAGCGATCGCATGTCGCTCCTGTCGGAACAGCTCGACCGGCGGCTGCCGATCCGGCCCGGCGACGGCCGCCCGCCCTCCGAATGGCTGGAAACGTCCGAACTGCGCCGCTACCTCGCCTATCAGCGATTCCAGGAGGGCGATTCCTACAATTCCAGTTGGGGTCACGCGCCGCTCCGCGACCGGTTGCGTGGCGCGCTCGCGGAGCGCGGCATCTCCTGCGAGGACGAGCAGTTGTTCATGACGCACGGTGCGAACCATGCGATGGATCTCATCATTCGCCGCCACGTCGCGCCGGGCGACGCGGTGCTGGTCGACGACCCGGGCTATTATCCGCTGCTGGCGAAACTGGCGCTGGCCGGCGCCAGGACGATCGGCGTCGCCCGTACCCACGACGGGCCTGACATAGCCGATCTGGAGGCGAAGACGCGCGCCAGCGGAGCGCGGCTGTTCTTCACCCAGTCGCTGGCGCAGAATCCGACCGGCGGGTCCATCACGCTGGGGGCGGCCTATGCCATGCTGCGGATCGCCAACGCGGCCGACATGCTGATCGTCGAGGACGATCCCTTCGCCGACATCCTGCCGTATTCGGCGCCCCGGCTGGCGGCGCTCGATCAGTTGAACCGCGTCATCTACATCGGCACGTTTTCCAAGACGCTCGCCGCCAGTCTGCGTTGCGGCTACATCGCGGCGTCGGCGACGCTGGCGGCCGAGCTCAACGAACTCAAGATCATCACCACCGTCTCCACCTCCGCCCATGACGAGCGGCTGATCTTCCAGTTGATCGAGAACGGCCATTACCTGAAGCACCTGCGCCGGCTGCGCGCCCGGTCGAGCAAGGCGACGGTGGACAGCGTCGCCGCGCTGGAGGCGATCGGCTTCGATGTCCGCCGGCCGATCGGCGGCGGTTTCTACCTGTGGATCGACCTGCCCGACCACATGGGCGGCGACGAGATCGTTCACGCGGCGGCCGATCAGGGCATCTTCATCGCGCCCGCCGCCAACTTCTCGACCACGCCCGATCCGCGCCCCGGGATGCGGGTCAACGTCGCATATGGCAGCAACCCGACCTTCCTCGCCTGGCTGAAGGATGCCGCGCGCCGCCCGTGACGGCTTCAGCCGCGTTCCCGGCCGGCGAAGCGTGACAGCGAACGTCTGGCCGCGTCGCTGGTGAAGGTGCGCTGCCCCAGCGCGGCCTCACGGGCGAACGCCTCCGCGCTCGGCAGGTCGTGCAGCGTCAGCGCCGCCTCCTTGATCGTCTGCACGGCGAGCGGGCTCTTCGCCGCGATGTCGGCGGCCAGCGCGATCGCCGCCGGCTCCACCTCGCCGGCCGGAAGCACGCGATTGACCACGCCCCACGCCAGCAGCTCGGCGGCCGAGAAGCGCCGGCCGGACAGCATCAGCTCCATCGCATGCGCATAGGCGATCTGCCGCGTCAGCCGCACCAGCGTGCCGCCGGCGGGAACGAAGCCATGATCGACCTCGGGCAACTGGAACACCGCATCCTCGGCCACGATGCGGATATCGGTGCCCAGCATGAATTCGAACCCCCCGCCGATGCACAGGCCGCGCACCGCCGCGATGATCGGCTTGTAGAAACCGCCATCCTTGAGGTGGGCCGGGTTCCAGGCGCTGATGTCGAACCGGCCCGACGACAGCGCCGGAATGGATTCGGTCAGGTCAGCCCCGACGCAGAACGCGCGGCTTCCCGCGCCGGCCAGCACGACGGCGTTGATGCGGTCGTCCCGCCCGATCTCCCGGAACGCCCGCCCCAGATCGTCGTACATGCCAAGGGTCAGCGCGTTCAGCTTCTCGGGCCGCGCGAACCTGACGATCGCGACCGCGCCATCCTGAACGATGTCGATACCCATGTCCCGCTCCCGTTCTCGTGGCGCCCCTCAGGCCGACAGCCTGTTGCGAATGAACGATGCCCCCTCGGCGATCGCCGCCCTGGCCACCGCGGATATCGACATGGCCTCCAGGAAACTGTGGATCGCCCCGGGATAAACCCGGCCATGCGTCTCGACGCCGAACCTCGTCAGATGCGCCGCCATGGCGATCCCCTGCTCGGCCAGGATGTCGCACTCCGCGGTCGCCAGAAAGACCGGGGGAAAGCCGGTGAGGTCGGCTTTCAGTGCATAGACCTGCGGATCGTCGGCCGCGGTGGCGCCGTTCAGGTAATTGCCATAATATTCATACGCCTCCTCGCGATTCATGATCGCGTCGGGGCCGCCATGCGCGGCTTCCGCCTCATCGGAGATCGTGTCCGAATAGCCGCCGTAATTGGCGAGGATCCCGCGGATGAGCGCGGACTTCCCCAACGCGCGCAGCCGTTGCACCAGCGCAAAGGACATGTTCGCCCCAGCGGAATCGCCGCCCAGCGCCAACCGCCGCGCATCGACGCCCAGCTCCGCGCCATGCCGCTCCAGCCACAGCAACAGCGCCTCGATCCGGTCCAGCGCGACCGGATATTTGTGCTCGGGCGCCAGCGGATAGTCGACGCCCAGCACGGCGACGCCCGCCTGTTCGGCATATTCGCGCATCAGCCGATCGTGCGAGTCGATCGAAAACAGCGTGAACCCGCCGCCGTGGAGGTAGACCAGGGTGGGCGCCGGCTCCGTCACGCCCGCGGGGACATGCAGCCGGATCCTGAGAGCACCGGCGCCGGGATCGAACTGCCGCTCGATCGTGCGCGCCATGGCCGGACCTCCGATGTTCCACCGCGCGCGCACCGCATCGGCCACGCGCCGGCGGTCGGCGTAGCTCAGGCTTTCGAACGGCGGATAATCGGCCCATCCCGCGCGCAGCGTCGCAAGAAACAGGCGCAGTTCTGGATCGATCGTCATTCGCTACATCCCGGACACTGGTTCGATGGGGGGGTGGATCGGATCATTGCGCCACCTCGCGCAGCTCGCCACGCACATGGCGCGCGGCGAGCACAAAGCCGATCACCGATATGAGCGACCCCAGCATCGCCATCAGCAGCGCGACCCTGAGCGAATCCTGTCCGAAGCCCGGCCGCAGCCAGTCGCTCGCGGTCCCCACGAACTGCGGTCCGAGGCCAAGGCCGACGATGTTGTCGATCAGGATCAGCGTCGCGATCGTGGTCGCGCGCATGCGCAGCGGCACCAGCCGCTGGATGATCGCGATGACCGGACCGACAAAGGCCGCGGTCAGCGCCAGGATCGGGACGGCGGCGATCAACGTCGCGGTCGTGTCGTCGGACAGGAAGCATATCGGCGCGAGCGGCAGCGGCAGGAACGCGGCAATGGCCGGAATGTAGAGGTTCCAGCGGACGTCGCGGCGGCCCAGCCGGTCGGCCAGATGGCCGGATAGATAGGTCGCGATCGCACCGCCCGCGCCCGTTATCAGCGCGACCGCGAACCCGATCTGGCTCAGGTCCAGACCGTGCGACCGGGCGAGGAAGGCCGGGAAGAAGCCGAACACGCCATAGCCGGTGAAACAGGTCGCGCATGCCCCCAGCGCGGTGAACCGGAACGTCCTGCTCGCCCACAGGCGCGACAGCACGACGCGCAACGGCGGCGCATCCGCCATGTCCTCCGTGGCGTCGGATCGGCCGCGCGGCACGTCCGGCAAGGTGGCGAACAACAGGGCGAACAGCAGCAGGCTGGGGACGCCGGCCAGCAGGAAGGCGGCGCGCCAGCCGAAATGGGTCGCGACGAGACCGCCCAGCGCGAACGCGACCAGGATGCCGAGGTTGGATCCGGTCGCATAGACGGCCTGCGCACGGGCGCGCTCGCCGGCGGGGTACAGGTCCGAGATCATCGACTGGCTCGCCGGCCCGGTTCCGGCCTCGCCGATCCCGGTCCAGATCCGCGCGACCGCCAGTTGCCAGAACTGGCCCACCAGCCCGCACAGCACGGTCATGGCGGAGAACAGGCCGAGAGAAACGCCGATCAGCGTCTTACGGCTGATGCGATCCGCCAGCATGGCCATCGGCAACCCCATCACCGAGTAGAACAGCGCGAAGGTCGGTCCGATCAGCAGGCCCAGCGCGGCGTCCGAGACACCGAACTCCTCCTTGATGGGCTGCAAGAGGATCGAGAGGATCTGGCGGTCGATGAAATTGACCAGGTAGACGGCCGTCAGGATCGCCAGCACATAACGGCGCGTACGAACGCCGATGACGCTCACCGTGCCAGATCCTCGATCAGGCGCACGATCATCCGTCGTCCGGCCGCCAGTTGATCCAGCGTGATGAACTCGTTGGGCTGGTGCGCCTGCGCGATGGAGCCAGGGCCGCAGATGACGGTGGAGAAGCCCGCACGCTGGAATTGGCCGGCCTCGGCCACATAGGATACGGCGTGCCGCGCATTGGCGCCCAGCAGTCGCGCCAGCAATTGTGCGGCCTCTCCTTCGGGCTCCGGTCGCAACGGGGGGCCGTTCGACAGGATCTCGGTCGTGATCGAACAGTCGGGAAACCGCGCCTGCATCGCGGCCTCCAGCGTCGCGCCATGCTCCATGAACTCGGCGATCAGCGCTTGCGGATCGTCGCCGGGCGCGGGGCGGATGTCCCAGATGAACTGGCACCGTCCCGCCAGGATGTTCGGGGCTGTGCCGCCTTCGATCAGGCCGACGGTCAAGGTGGTATGCGCCGGACGCAGCTCGCCCTCCTCCTCGGGGCCGATCGCGGCGAGGCGCTGCGCCATCTCGTCGATCCTGGCGATCAGCCGCGCCGCGATCATGTTGGCGCTCACGCCAAGATGGGTCAGGCCGGAATGCGCCTCATGGCCGATCACCGTCGTGCGCAGGCCGACGATGCCCTTGTGGCGGTCCACGATCCGCATCTCGGTCGGCTCGCCCACGATCACCGCGGCGGGCGGCTCCAGCCGCTCGACCAGTTCCGCGATCATCGCCGGCGCGCCCAGCAAGCCGACCTCCTCGTCGTAGGACAGGGCGAAGTGGACCGGACGGCGCAGGTTCGCGGCCAGCATCTCCGGGATCGCCGCCAGACCGATCGCGATGAAGGATTTCATGTCGGCGGTGCCACGGCCGAACACCTTGCCATCGCGCACCGCGATCCGCCACGGGTCGCTCGACCAGGACTGGCCATCGACGGGCACCACGTCGGTATGCCCCGACAGGATCACCCCGCCCGGCGCGCGCGGGCCGACCGTGAAATAGAGGTTCGCCTTGGTGCCGTCGGCGTTGGGCACGCGATGCGCCACGATGCCGAAGCTGGCGACATGCTCCTCGACGGCGTCCAGCAATGCGAGGTTCGAGTTACGCGAGGTGGTGTCGAAGCCCACCAGCCGCGACAGAAGCTCCAGCGTGGGGGCGAGGTCGGGGGCGACGTCGGCGGTCATCTCAGCCATTCCCCTTCGTGGGCGCAAGCGCGGCCATGGCGGCGGGCGACAGGCCCAGCATGCCGCGCAGCACCGCATCATTATGCTGCCCCAGGCCCGGCGCGGGTGCGTGCGGGCGGCGCGGGCCGTTCGACAGCTTGATCGGCGAACCAAGCATCTCCACCATGCGGCTTCCGATCGGGACATCCACGATCATCTCGCGATGGCGGACGTGCGGATCGGCGACCACCTCGGCAATGGACTTGATCGCGCTCAGCGGCACCTTGTCCGCCGCCATCGTCTCCAGTTCGGCCTTGGTATGGCGCGCGAACCAGCGGTCCAGCAGCGGCCGGACGATCGCTTCGTACGTGTCGGGCGCGAACCGCTTCTCCATCGTGTCGATGCGCGGATCCCGTGCATGTTCGGGTTCGCCGAACAGCGCGCAGGTCACCGCCCAGAACTTGTCGGTATAGCCGCCGAAGAACACATAGCCGTCCGCGCACGGGAACTGGCCATAAGGGCGCACGAAGGGATGGTCGTTGCCGAGCGGCCCGGCGACTTCCTTGTCCACCGTATAGCGGACGACGGCACTCTCGGTCAGCGACAGGACGGCATCCTGCTGCGAGATGTCGACGATCTGGCCGATGCCGGTGCGTTCGGCCTCGCGCAGCGCCGCCAGCGTTCCGGTCGCCGCATAGAGCGAGGCGGACAGGTCGCCGATGATCGTACCGACACGCACCGGCGGCTGATCGGGATAACCGTTCATCGACCACAGGCCGCCGGCGGCCTGCCCGCTGTTGTCATATCCCGGGCGACTGGCGCTCGGCCCCGTCCGGCCGAAACCGCTGATCGCGGTATAGACCAGCGCGGGATTGGCGGCGCGCAGCACGTCATACCCCACGCCCAGGCGATCCATCACCCCCGGGCGAAAATTCTCGATGAGGATGTGCGCCTGCCGGACCAGTGCCAGCAACGCCTCGCGCGCGGCCTCCAGCCGCAGGTCGAGCGTTATGCCGTGCTTGTTGCGGTTATATTGCGCATAGAAGGCGCTGGACGGTCCACTGGCGGTGTCGACCATCGGCGGGAAGGTACGGGTGTAGTCGGGGTCGGCGGGATTCTCGATCTTGATGACCGTCGCGCCCATGTCGGCCAGCATCATCGCGCAATAGGGACCGGCCACGACGCGCGTGATATCCAGGACGACGATCCCCGACAGCGGCCCGCCTCGGCCGGCCGCGTCCTGACCCTCGATGCCCTGCTCGCTCATCTCCGGCATTCCCTTTCCATAGGACGTGTCGCCCATCGCATGGACGCGCGGATGCCGCCGCCTCCCGGACGCCCGATCCCGTCGTGCCTCCGGCAGACGATCCCGACACGAAGGTCAGCATAAAGCGCACGGTCCCGGCGACAAGTCCGCGCACCGTCCGGCTCCAGCGCGTGTCGGTTCTATTCACGTCAGCTTGTCAGGTTTGAGCGCTCTGCGGGGAAGCGCCGCCAGCAACGATGCCTCACCCCCGGCGATGATAATCACTCGTTAGATCAATAACCTATCGTCACTATCTGCTGCGTTTCCGCCGCGATCCAACCGACCCGCAGTTCTAACCTTACCCTACTGCCGATAGGTACAGTCTCCACCATCTGTAGGAGAAGCGTACCCCTCCTGACGCCGCTCCTGACGCTCGCGCGGCGGCGCGTCTTGCTGCCCGCGTATCGAACATCCACACCCTGCCGGTCCGATCGACGCCCGGCCTTGGGTGCCGGAACCGGGGCGCAGATCCACTGCCCCGGGCCCGGTGTTTCTGTCAGATAGCATCCGATCATCACGCGCCGTCGGCCGCCAGGGGGATCGGGCTTTGTCGGGCATCCGTATCGGGAAACGGTCGCGCACGGCACCACGCTCCACCGTGTCCGCGCGGAATGATCTGCGGCGTCATCGGGCGCCGGACATCAAGCCCCGGAGGCGCTCAGATCAGGTCGGCCCCGCCGTCATCGGCCAGCAGCCGGCCCATCGCGTCGAACAATTCGTCCATCGCCACCGGCTTGAAGATCACGTCGTCCGCGCCCGCGTCGATACAGCGATGGCGCAGGTCGACGGCGGTGTCCGCCGTGACGACGATGATCGGCAACCGCGCCTTGTAATCGGTACGCGCGCGGATGTGGCGGATGGCGGTCATGCCGTCCATGCCCGGCATGCGCAGGTCGACCAGCGCGATGTCGAAGTCGTGCGCGTCGATCAGCGCAAGGCCGAGTTCGGCGCTCTCCGCCTCGACCATGCTGGCGCCCGCAACGTCCAGCATGTCACGCACGACGCGGCGGTTCATCCTGTCATCCTCGATGAACAGCACGGTCATCGTCGCCATGTCCGGTCCTTTCCTGCACGGCGCGCGGCCCGGAGTGCCGCGGTCTTCCATCGTCTACACGTCACGCCGCGTCGCGAACCGCTCCGTCGGGCATGGCGGCTATTGCCGCCACCAACACCCTTTTGGAAACAGGCTTTTCCACGATCCTTGTAATACCCGCCGCATAGATCGCGCAACGTGTCTCTTCGTCCAGCACGGTGGTAAGCAGCGCGACCGGCGCGCCGTTCGCGGCATCGACCAGCTCGCTCAGCACGCCGCCCGTCAACTCCAGCGTCGCGGCATCGACCAGCACCCGATCGGGACGGATCCGCGCGATCTCCGCCAGCGCATCGGCGTCGGCGAACGACACCACGCCCGCACCGGCGAACAGCGAGCGGAACATGGCCCGGTTGATCGGATTGCGCTCCACCACCAGCAGGC
Source organism: Sphingomonas taxi (assembly GCA_003243195.1). Lineage (GTDB taxonomy): Bacteria > Pseudomonadota > Alphaproteobacteria > Sphingomonadales > Sphingomonadaceae > Sphingomonas > Sphingomonas taxi_B. The sequence continues at coordinate 79,570 of QFQI01000005.1, forward strand.
CGCCGTGCACGCCCTTTTCGCCTGGCGCCTCCGCGACGACGCAGGGCAGGTCCAGCGTGAAGCACGATCCCGTGCCGACGCGGCTCGTCACCGTCACGTCGCCGCCCATTCCCTGCGCCAGACTGCGGGAGATGGACAGCCCCAGCCCGGTGCCGCCGAAGCGGCGCGTGGTGCCGGCCTCCGCCTGCCGGAAGGAATCGAAGATGATGCCGTGCGCCGCGGTGTCGATGCCAATCCCGCTGTCGGCGACCGCGAGCCGCAGGCGCCCCTCCTCCTCCGCCACCAGCAGCGACACCGATCCCGCGGCGGTGAACTTCACCGCGTTGGACAACAGGTTGAACACGATCTGCCGCAACCGCGCCGGATCGCCCATGATCCAGCGCGGCACCGCCCCGATCGCGACATCGAAGACCAGCCCCTTCGCCGCCGCGGGTTCGCGCCACAGCCGCGCCGCTTCCTCGACCGTCGCGTGCAGATCGAACGGGACGTTCTCGACCGTCATGCGGCCGGTCTCGATCTTCGCCATGTCGAGGATATCGTTGACCAGCGCCCGCATCGTCACGCCGGCGCCATGCACCACGCCCAGCCGGTCGCGCGTCAGCGCGTCCAGCCCGCCATCGGCCAGCATCACCTGCGTCATGCCCAGAATCCCGTTCAGCGGCGTGCGGATCTCATGGCTGGTGGTGGCGAGGAACTCGGTCTTGGCGCGCGACAGCTTTTCCAGTTGCGCGTTGCTGGCGGCAAGATCCTGATTGACCGCGCGCACGCGATTGCGGCTCCGCCCGATCATCGCCAGACCGACCGCCAGCAAGGTGATGACGAGCAGCGTGGTGCCGATCACCCCATAGAACATCAGCCGCTGGGTATCGGCCGTGGCGCGTTCGAACGCCATCCTGCGCGACAGCGCGGCGGTCTTCAGCCGCGCGATGCGCAACTCCTGATTGGCATAATCGAACTGCGCGGCGGCCAGCGCCGCGCTGGTCGAGCGCGCGATTTCGGTCGCCTGATCGTCCAGGCGCTTCAACGCGATCAGGTGCCGCAGCGCCTCCGCCGGCCGCCCCGCCGCGACATAGACCCGATAGGCGGTGTCGTGCGCGTACCGATCGGCCAGCATGGTGCGATCCAGGGTCACCCCGTCGAACCGTTCGCGCACCAGCCTGACCGCCTTGGCGATCTCGCCCTGTTGCAGGGCGGCGGCGGCGGCCAATGCGACCAGTTGCGGGCGTGTCGGGGCCGCCTCCGCACGGCTCGCGGCGGCAAACGCCCGCGCGATGCTGTGCGACGCCTCCGCCACGTCGCCGCCGCGCAACTGCGCCTCCGCCATATAGCCGAGTGACTGGGCGATGGCCGGCGCGCTGCGCAACGTCCGGGCAGCGGCCAGTGCACCGCGGAACTCGGCCTCCGCCTCGGCGGTACGCCCCAGCGCGAGCAGCGCCGTGCCGCGCCCGCTGTCGACCGCCACCGCCAGCCCGGGGTCGCTGCCGTAATTCTCGCGCGCCTGGTCGAAGTAGCGCAGCGCGGTTTCGTTGTCATGGCCGCTGACATAAAGCAGCGCGATCAGGATCAATGCCCGCGCACGGCTGCGCTGGTCGCCCAGGCGCACGAACATGTCGTGCGCGCGTTGCAACGTGTTCAACGCCTCCGTGATCCGCCCCACGTCGGTCAGGCCGCTGCCTTGCGACAACAGGATGTTGGCCATCAGGCGCAGCGGCGCGTGCGCCGATGCCGCAACCACCCCCGCTTCCCGCAGGCTCTGCAATCCACGATGCGGATCGCCGATCCTGACCTGCGCCTCGCCCTGCAGCCACAGCAGGGTCGCCTCCCGCCGCCCGCGCTCGGCCCCGTCGGGCAGGCTCGCGCGCGCCTGCTGCGCCATGACGAGCGCGCGCTCCGGATCGGTCGCCATCCGCCGCTCGATCGTGGCGAGTTCGTCGGCGTACACCGGAACGGCAGGGGCCGGAGCGGCGGAAGCCGGAACGCTCCACGACCACAATGCGAGGACCGCGCATGACGCGATCCTCGCGCGACGGATCACGCGCGCTTCCACGCCGCCGCCAGCCGGGTGAAGGAAGCGCGCGTTTCCTGCGTCGCGCGCCGGTGATGCTCTTCGGTCAGGAAGGCGGCGAGCGCCTCCAGCGCGATCGGACGGCTGATGAGATATCCCTGCACCATGTCGCACCCCATCACCGACAGCAAGGCGAGCGAGGCATGGGTTTCGACCCCTTCGGCCACCACCTCCATGTCGAGCGCGTGCGCCAGGTCGATCGTCGAGCGGACGATCAACGGATCGCGATTCGAACTGGTTAGCTGCGTGATGAACAGCTTGTCGATCTTCAGCTCGCTGGCCGGCAATTGCTTCAGATAGGCCAGGCTCGACAGGCCGGCGCCGTAATCGTCGATCGAGATGCGCACGCCGATCGCGTCGAACGCCTGCAGGTGGGCGATCGCGATGTCGGGATCGCGGATCACCGACGTCTCGGTCACCTCGAAGCCGATCTGCGCATCCGGTGCCGCCTTCACGCAATCGCACACCTTGTGAGCGAAGGCAGCGTCCGCCAGCAAGTGGCCGGAGATGTTGACGAAGATGCGCAGCTCCTGCCCCAGCGCGCGCAGGCGGCGCTGATCCTCGATCGCGCGGCGGACCGTCCACAGCGTCAGCCGTTCCATCTGCTGCGCATGTTCCAGCGCGGGGATGAAATCGGCCGGGGAGATCAGCCCGCGCTCGGGATGCTGCCAGCGGACCAGCGCCTCGACGCTCTCGATCGTCTGGCGTCGGACGTGCACCTTGGGCTGGTAGTGGAGCACCATCTCGTCGCGGCCGAGCGCCCGATCGATCGCGGACACGATATCGGCGGCCTCGTTGGACGGCACCGGCGCCGCGGCCGGCAGCAACGCCGTCGCGGCGCGCGCCTCGACCAGCGCCGCTTCCGCCTCCTCGAACAGCATCGCGGCTTCCCCGTGGATCGCCCCGACCGCACCGCCCAGGACGAGATCGATGTCGTACGGCTCGCCATCGACCATCACCGGCGCGGCGCAGCTTTGACGGCTTGCCGCCAGCGCATACGCCAATGCGTCGGGCAGGTCGGTGTCGACGATGACCTCCACCACATCCCGTCCCGCGCACGCGACATGCGCCATCGGGAGCGACGCCGTGAGGCGCTCCACCAGTTCATGCATCGTCCGCCGTGCGCCACTCACACCGATCTGCCGGCGCAAGGCATTGAAATTGCCGACTTGCACGAGGACGCACGCGCGGACGCGCTTCATGCCGCCCGGCGGGTCGGACGAGTGGCTACGCAATAGGCGTGCCGACGGGGCAAGACGGTGCGAGCTGGCCATGTCTTTCCGGCTGTAGGGCCCAGTCTTGAAGAATGACTTAAGTCCTCGGTTGCTCTGGTAAATAAATGGTTAACGGTATTGAGCTTTGCTTAACGTAGCGTTAAGCACAAGTCACCCATCTGGGTCGGCTATAAAAAGGGAGAAAGCCATGCTCGCGTTCATCTTCGCTCTGATCTCCGGTCCGGTTATCAAGCCCTGGTAAAATCGACCGGCGGTCCGGTGTGAGGAAGCCCCCACGGGGTCGCCTCCCTCACACCGGACCGCCAACCCGCCGGCTCGCGGAAAAGCACTGAACCTCCCACGTGTAGTTGTTCGGTGACACGCGGCAGCCGGTCGAGATACTCTTGATGTCATCGCCATCGACCCGCGAACCCGCCACGGTCGATCGCATTCCCCGCTCCGCATTGTGCCTTCTGTCGCGTCACGGCTGACGGCGCGGTAGCGGGCTTGCAAGCAAATCATACAGGCCCGGGACCGCTGCCTTCGCTGGCGGCAAATCGGTCCATGCGGCAGCTCGCGCACATCCGGCGCTGCTGCCTTTCCCTTTTTGGGACACGAGCCGCGCAGGACCCGCCTCACGGGAGGCGCGGCCCCAACGCTCATGCGATCGCACGTGGCTGGTAACACACGCGACGCCGGTGGCGGTCGTGCGACCGGGTTGAGGGCCGTTTCGGCGCGCAACCGGCCACGCACTTCCGCAAGCGATTGGACAGATGTTGCGACAGTCGCCCGAAGCGCTGGGCGCCAAACCTGAACCCGGTCGTACAAAAGCGGTTGCAATATGTGGTGCCGGCCGACGCCCATCGACGACTTTGGGGGCGAACGGAGAGCGGGTGCATCCCGCGTCAGATCTGACGTTCGCCGCGCAACGCCCGACCGACGTCAACCTTGCAGGCCGGTCAGCCCGACCCGACCGACAGCCCCGCCCCATCACCGTCGGACGCTGGGCGTGACAGGTACGTAGCCTACATACACGCTCCAAGGACGGTTCGCGGCGTGAGACGAACGCATCCGCTGGTTGGCACCCCACGCCACGCCGGCGGCGGCGTCCCGCTGCTCGCCACCCTCCCTGTGACAAGACAGGCCAGCTTCCGATTGCGGAACGCTGGCCTGTCCCGGTCGCCGCTGCCGGCCGCGAGGCGATGGTCCTCAGAAGTCGCGGGAGTAGCGGAGCTGCACGTTCGATCCGCCGAATGACCCGGCCTGCGACAGCACGCTGATCGCCCTGGTCAGTGCGATGGTCAACTGGGTGGCGGTGAAGCCGCGGGCATCGGTGACGATCTCGATATAGATATCGTCGGTCAGATATTTGCCCGCCGCCAGCGCCGATCCGCGTCCGGTCGCCTCGTCCGCACCCAGGATGCGCAGGCGATCGAACCCGGTCGCCGAGCGCAGCTTGCCGAGCGGGTTCAGCCCGCCGCCCGATCCCCGCAGCGAGTTGAGCGCGGAGGCGAGCTGGATCGCCTCGGTCGCCGACAGGTTCTCCGGGTTGGTGCCGAACAGCAGGCGGCTGAGCACCTCGTCCTGCGGCAGCGACGGCGTGGAGGTGAAGGCGATCTGCGGACGCTGTCCGGTGCCGGTGATGTTGATGTTGAACGTCACCCCGTCGTTGACGGTCGTCGCGAGGATGTTGATGTCCGGGTCGGTCAGCGCGCCGCCACGGAAGCGCACCTGCCCGCGCTCGACCTCGAAGCGCTTGCCCGCGAAAGAATAGGTGCCGCGCACCAGGTCCAGCCCGCCGGCCATGGTGGGTGCCGCCGACGTGCCGCCGACGCGCAGGTCCATCTCCCATTCGCTTTCCAGCCCCATGCCCGACACGAACAACTGGTTGTCGGCATGGACGCGCAGGTCGAGCTTGAACAACCCGACCGGCGGCGCGGCGGGCCGATCGGTCGGCCGCGCGACGCGGATCTCGCTCTTCTTGCGTACCCCGGTCAGCTCGGGCACCTCGGCGGATCCCTGCCGGATGATCTCGTAGCGGGCGTTGGGAACGCTGATGTCACCGGAGATCAGCCCGCCGCCGGCGCCGTTCTGGATGCGGATGTTGCCGCTGGCGGTGGCGCCCAGCGCGTCCGATTTGGCGAGTTGCGCGTCGCGCATCGCGACACGCAGGTCGAGCGGGAAGCCCTGCGCCGCCGCAAGGCTGACGTTGCCCTGCGCCTGCACCGTGCCCTGTCCGGCGCGCGCCTGAAGCTGTGACAGCTCCAGCCGGTCGTTGTTGAAGCGCGCCGCCAGCCGCATGTTCGACAGCCGCGTGCCATAGGTTTCGTTGTCGTAGGTGAGGTTGTCGGCGCGGATCAGCCCGTTGATGCGCGGCGCGCCCACGGTGCCGCCGAAGTCCGCCGCGATCGCGATCGGCCCCGAAAGCTGCTGCTCCGCCAGTCCGGCAAGGCTGAACAGCACCCCGGACGGCCCGTTGTAGCGGATGCCGCCGGACAGCAGCCCCTGCATCAGCCGTGTCGACCAGCTACCGCTGCCGGCCGGCTTCAGCGTCGCCACCATGCGTCCGACCGGCGTGCCGGCACGCTTGATGAGCGCGCGCCCCTCGCCCGCCGCGTTCGACAACCGTCCCTGGAAGACGATGTCGACCGGCTCCGATACCGCCGCCAGGCTGGAGCGGGTGAAGTTCGCGACGTTCAGGCGCACGTCGGCGTTCGGCATCGCCTGCCCGGCGGCCTGGAGGTAATCGAGGCTGCCGGTCGCCTGTCCGCCGACGCCGAGATTGGGCACCAGCGCGCTGACGATCGACAGATCGAGGCGATCGAGCCGCGCCTGCGCCTGGGTCGCGCCGCCACCGAACCGCCCGGCGAGCCGCATCGAACCCTTGTCAAAGTCGAGCCGCGCCGGCTCCAGTCGGTAACCGCCGCCCGCCGGCACGATCCGCGCCGGGGCCGCCGTACGGAAGTTGATGCCGTTCGCCGCCCCCTGCAGCGCGACCAGATACAGGCTGGGCGACAGGCGCGAGTTCACCGCCACGCGGAACGGAACGCCGTTCGATCCGGTGAACAGCGCCTGCGCGGTTCCCGAGCCGCCGGCATAGTTCACCTTGACGCGCCCGCTCTGCAACACGGTCGCGCCGTAACGCAAGTCGGCGACCTGCGCGTCGGCCACCACCTGCGGCTTGTCATAGAGGATCACGTTTGCGGCGATCAGCGCGCGGCCGATCGTGAAATCGACCATCCCCGGGATCGTCGCACCATAGGCGCGCGCGTCGACGCTGGCGCGCTGGTACCTGCCCTGCGCACCCAGCGCGACATTGCCGCTCAGCCCCTGTCCGTTGAAGCGCACCCGTCCGTCGAACGGTCCAGCCGCGGTCTGCACCACGCGGCCCGCGAACTGGATGCCGGCGAACAGCACGCGGCGGATGTCGACCGCGAGCCGCGCGCCGGGCGTCACCAGCACGTCGGCGTTGAACGCGCCGTAATTGGTGCCGCCGGTCGCATTGACCTGATACGCGCCGCCGCGGCCCACCACGCGTGCATCGAGGTTGGCGAGTCCGATCCCGACGCCGGGTCGCGGCGCGCGCAGCCGCACTGCCGGCGCGGTGGCCGTCCCGGTGACGCGCGCGAACAGCGGGCCGTATTGCGTCGAGAAGGCATCGGCGTCGACCAGCACCGCGCCGCTCGCCGGATCGAAGCGCCCCTGCCCGCGCGTGATGCGGAATTGCGGCGCGTTCATGCGCAGGTTCTGGAACGTCACCACGCCCTGCGGCGAATAGCCGAACCGCGTGCTGAGCACCGCATTGCCGCCCAGGAAGTTGCGCACGCCCGCGTTGAAGAGTTGCTTCGTCTGCACCGCGACGCGCCCGGTGATCCCGAAGCCGCCACCCGGCGCGGTAACCAGATCGGCGTTGGTGCGAATGTTGAGGATGCCGACGCTGTCGACGCGGAAGTTGTTGACGCGCCCCTGCAACGCGCCGGTGTAGCGACCCGTCTGCATGTTGGCGGCGATGATCGCCGTGGCGTCGATCGTGTCGGAGCGGATGCGCAGATTGTCCGACAGGATGTTGGGCATCTGCACCGCGATATCGCCGTCGATGCGCGCATTCGTCGTAAGGCCGCCGAGCGCCGGGTTCAGCCCCGTGATGCGCCGGGCGCGGGCATGGACCGGCACCATGATGCGATCCTTGTTCACGCGCGCCAGCCCCTCCGCATACAGGTTTTCGACGCTGGTGTCGGCGAAGCCGAGCGCGGCGGCGCGCACCTTGTAATCAACGGTTGGCGTCGCGAACGCGCCGTTCAGGACCACGCGCGCCAGCACGTCGCGCCCGCGCAGGTTGGGGGCGATGGCGCCCGGCGTGAGCAGTTTCGCGTCCACCGCGAAATTGCCGAAGCGGCTGTTGGCGAGATCGATCAGCCCGCCGGCATCCACCGCCAGCGCGTCGGACGTCAGCCGGATGCGGGTATCCGCGCGACGCTCGCCCAGCGTCACGTCGGCGGCGACCTGTAGCGCCGGCGCGGTCAGCCGCTCGACCGGCCCTTCGAGATAAAGGCCGGGCCGGGTCGGACCGCGCACCTCGAAATGCCCGTTGCGCGCCGTCAGCACGAGATTGGCGAGTTGACCGCCACCCAGCGTCGCCACCGCGCGACCCTGCCACGCCGCCCAGTTGCCACGGCCGTTGACGGTCGCGATCAGCGGCGCCTTCAGCCCGGCAAGCTGCGCGACCACGCCGCCGGCCGGTGCGGTCAGGCGCACGTCGATGTCCAGCTTGTTGTCGTCCGGCACCGCATCGAGCCGCAGCCGCGCGACATCGCCGCCGGCCACGCCGGGCGCGCGGAGCGTGACCGCATCGACCAGCAGTTGCGCGCGGCGATCGGCGATATGCGCCTGTCCGTCGAAGCGCGCGATATGGCGCGCGCCCGACACCGGCGGCTCCATGACGAAGCGCGCGACCCGCAGCCGGTTGATGTCGATGTCCAGGTCGGGCAGCAGCGGCGCGTTCGGGTCGGTCGGCTCGGTGGACGGCTTGAGTTCGGGATTGCGCCGCAGCGTGATGAGATCGCTGCCGACGCTGCGCACGTCGACATGATTGCTGATGAAGGCAAACGGTCGCCAGTCGACGTCGAGCCGCGGCGAGGTGAGGAACACGCCCTTGGGGTCGCTGACCCGTACGTCGCTCAGCCGCATCTGCCCGTACAGCGAGCCGTCGATGCGCCCGACCTTGATGTTCAGCCCCGATGCGGTGGTGTAGCCGCCGATCTGGTCGGCGACGAAACGCCGGCCGGGGTCGGTATTGATCCCCAACACGATCGCCACGACCAGCAGCAGCAGCGCGACGATCGCGATGCCGATCCACTTCAGGATGCGCAGCCACAGCGGACGATGCGGGCGGGCCGCGATGACGCCATCGTTCGATGCCACGTTATCGTCAGTCATCAGAACGCCTGCCCGATCGAAATATAGAGAGCGATCTTGGCATCGCCGTCACGCGGGTTGAGCGGGGTCGCGACATCGACGCGCATCGGCCCGAAGTTGGTGTAGAACCGCCCGCCGATCCCGGCGCCGAACCGCAGGTCGCTTCCCTTGGGCAGGCTGCTTTCATAGGCGTTGCCCGCGTCGATGAACGGCACGATCCCGAAATTGCCGAAGCGATAGCGCGCCTCGATCGAGAATTCGTTCAGGCTGCGCCCGCCGATCGGACGCAGGTCGCGCAGCTCATCGCGATCGTCCTGGCCCGGCACCAGCGACGCTTCCGGCTCCAGCGGCCCGAGCCGCTGGAAGCCGTAGCCGCGCACCGACCCGCCACCGCCGCCGTAATAGCGCCGCGACGGCGCGATGTCGTCGCGCGCGATGCCGAAGATGCCGCCGGCACGCGCCCGCCCGGCGATCACCAGCTTGTCCGACACCGGATAATATGCGGTGCCCTCGATCAGCGTGCGCGCATAGGGCGAGGCATTGCCCTGCACCGACACTTCCGGGCTGAGGTTCAGCTTCAGCCGGTAACCGCGCGTCGGGTTCAACAGGTCGTCCGATGTGTCGAACAGCGCCTGTCCGGGCAGCGCGAACACGCCATAGGTGCGGCGCGTGCGGTCGAACTGCGCGAAATCGAACACGCTTTCGTTCGTGCCGACCAGTTCGAAGCCATAGGCATAGGTGAAACGCTTCTGCCAGATCGGCGTCGAATCATAGGAGATGCGTCCGGCGACGCTGCCCGTGAACGCCTCGAACGCATCGTAATTGGCGCGCAGCGCGCTGGCGAGCAACGTGACGGTGCGGTCGCGCCGGCCGGCGTTCTGGCGCCGGAAGGTGGCGGACACGCCCTGTTGCTGCGTGCCGGCGATCGCGCCCAGGATCAGCGCGCCTTCGGGCGGGAAGCGGTTGCGGTTGGTGAACGTGCCTTCCGCCGTCACCCCCTGCCCGGTCTGGAACCCGACACCCCCCGCCAGGCTCTTGGCCGGCCCGCGCGTCTGCCGCACCAGCAGGTCGACCTGCTCGGTCCCGTCCGCCGCGACCGTGCCGGTGCGCACCGGCTCCACGCCGACGCCGTTGAACAGGCCGGTCGCGACCAGCGCCTCGCGCAGGTCGTCGGCCTTGCGATTGTCGTAGAGGTCGCCGCGATCGAAGCGCGGGAAGACGTTCAGATGCTTCAGGTCGAACACCGGATCGCCCTCGGTGCGCAGCACGCCGAACGAGGAGCGCGGGCCGGTGTCCACGGGCAGGGTGTAGTCGCCCTTGCCGGTCTGGTCGTCGAGCAACACGTCGCGCTCCCCGACCTTGACGAAGGGATATCCCTGCTGCGGCAGCTTCAGGCTGACGTTCGCTTCCGCGCCCTGCACCCGCGCCGCCTCGATCGGGTCGCCGACCTTCAGCGGCAGCTCGCGCCGGACCAGATCCGGGGGCGTCGTGGGCTGCGCGTTCACCGTGATCGTGCCAAGCGTATATTGCCGGCCGGGCGTCGCGCTGACGATCGCGCGCAGCCCGGCCTGCTGGCCCGCGACGTTCTCGATCGTCGAGATCGCGGTGCCGTCATAATAGCCGAGCGACTTCATCAGCCGCACCGCGAGCTGCTCGTCCTCGCGCGCGCGCGCCGCGACCTGCGTGGCGTTGGCGGCCTTGCCCTTGCCCTCCTTCAGCGCCGACAGCGAATCGAACTCGTCGGTCAGGCCCAGCGGATCCAGTCCGCGCACCTCGCTGGCGTATCTGATCTCCGGCGCGTCCGCGTCCTTTGCGTCGGCGACGGTCTGCAACGGCACGGTGTTGTACGAACCAAGCGGCTCCAGCGGCTGCGCGAGTACCGGATCCTGCGCGGGGGCCGGTGGCAGGGTGCCGGGGGTGATCGGCTGCTCCGCGGCGGTTTGCGCCTGCGCCTGCGAACTGTCGGCGGGCGCGGTTTCGGCCGGCTCACGCATCGGCTCCAGCGGCGCGTTGATGTCCCCGGACAGCGGCGGGAGGGCGCTGTTGAACTCCGCGTCAGGCACGATGGGCGCGTTGCCCTGCGGATCGCCCGCCGCCGCATCGGGGCGCGGCGCATCCGGTCCCTGCGCGGGAGCGGTGCCAGGGGTCTGCATCTGCGCTCCGGCGGTCCCCGCGATCAATGCCAGCCCGGCGGTGGCGAGCAGCAAGCGGGAGTGACGAACGGTGAAAGCCAAGAATTACGCCCCTTTGACCAGGGGGCGGCCAGTCTTCCGATCCGTTCCCCCGAACCACCGCAACGCCCAAGCACGCGATCGGTTGCGCCGTGCCGCACGCTCGCGGGCGAAATCCGGCAAATCGGACGCGCGAAAAATAAAGGGTCGTCGTTGCGAAACATTTGCGACAAATAGCGCTTAGCCGACGAACGATCCGGATCAGGCAGAGCATAAAGTGACGAAGCGTATGAAGAGAGGGCCGGCCCGGACGACGATGCTGCACCTGGCGGGCGCCGCCGGTCTGATCGCGCTGGCCGCGTGCAGCGGCGGCGGCGAGCAGCCCCGGCAAAAGGGCGCGGCCGGCGGGCAAGGTGGCGGCCCGGTGCAGGTGGGCTTCGTGGTGCTGCAACCCACCGCGGTGGAGACGGTCAGCGAACTGCCGGGCCGTACCGTCGCCTACCAAAGCTCGCAGGTGCGCCCGCAGATCACCGGGGTCATCCAGAAGCGCTTCTTTACGGAGGGTGCGCTGGTGAAACGTGGCCAGCCGCTCTACCAGATCGACCCGTCACTGTACCGCGCCGCCGCCAATCAGGCGAGCGCCAACGTCGCCAATGCGCAGGCGACGTTCAACGCCGCGAAGATCCGCGCCGACCGCTACAAGCCGCTGGCCGACATGGAGGCGATCAGCGCGCAGGACTACACCGACGCGGTCGCCACGCAGCGGCAGGCGGCGGCGACGATCGCGGTGAACCGCGCGCAGCTCGATACCGCGCGGGTCAACCTGCGCTTCACCACCGTACCGGCCCCGATCAGCGGGCGGATCGGCCGCTCGCTGTTCACGGTCGGCGCGCTGGTCAGCGCGACGCAGACCGATCCGCTGGCGACAATCCAGCAGCTCGACCCGATGTTCGTCGACATCCAGCAATCCAGCGCCAATCTGCTCGCGCTGCGCCGCAGCCTCGCCAGCGGCGGCGCCGCGCCGGCCCGCGCGGTCGTGACGCTGAAGCTGGAGGACGGCAGCGATTACGGACCGAAGGGAACGGTCGAGTTCGCCGAGGTGGTGGTGGACCAGACCACCGGCACCGTGACGCTGCGCGCACGCTTCCCCAATCCCGACGGCCTGCTGCTGCCGGGCATGTTCGTGCGCGCGATCTTCTCGCAATCGGTGCTGCGGAATGCCTTTCTGGTGCCCCAGGCGGCGATCACGCGCGACGCCAGGGGCAATGCCACGCTGTATGTGGTCGGTGCCGGCAACAAGGCCGAGCAGCGTACGATCAAGGCCGACCGGACGCAGGGCGCCTATTGGGTCGTCACCGACGGGCTGAAGGCCGGCGATCGCGTCATCACGCAGGGGCTGGCTAACCTGCGCCCCGGCGCGGCGATCGCCCCGGTTCCCGCCAACACACCGCAGGAGGTCAAAGCCCCCTCGCCCGAGCAGATGGAGAAGATGCAGGCGTCAAAAGGGCAGGCGTCAAAAGGCGGGGCGAACTAGGCTCCCATGTCACGCATCTTCATCGACCGCCCCATCTTCGCATGGGTGCTGGCCATCATCGTCATGCTGGCCGGCGTCGGCGCGATCCTGTCGCTGCCGATCGCGCAATATCCCGACGTCGCACCGCCGCAGGTGTCGATCCGCGCCACGTTCCCCGGCGCCAATGCGCAGACGATCCAGAACAGCGTCACGCAGGTGATCGAACAGCAGCTGACCGGCATCGACGGGCTGCTGTATTTCCAGTCGAGCTCCTCCAGCCGCGGCTCGGTGACGATCACCGCCACCTTCGACAAGGGTACCGACCCCGATATCGCGCAGGTACAGGTCCAGAACCAGGTCCAGCAATCGCTCAGCCGCCTGCCGCAGCAGGTGCAGCAGCAAGGGCTGGTGGTGCGCAAGTCCAATCGGGACTTCCTCCTGATCGTCGGCGTCTATGATTCCACCGACAAGCTGACCAACCAGGACGTGTCGGACTATCTGGTGTCCAACCTTCAGGATCCGCTCGGCCGGACGCCCGGCGTGGGCGACACCAACGTGTTCGGATCGCAATATGCGATGCGCATCTGGCTGGATCCGGCGCGGCTCAACAGCTTCCAGTTGATGCCCGGCGACGTGGTGACCGCGATCACCAACCAGAATACCGAGGTCGCGGCCGGCGAGATCGGCGGGCAGCCCAGTCCGTCCACGCAGATGCTGAACGCGGTCGTCACCGCGCAGTCGCGGCTCCAGACCCCCGAACAATTCGCCAAGATCATCCTCAAGACCGAAACCGACGGCGGCACGGTGCGGCTGGCCGATGTCGCGCGCGTTGAGCTGGGCGCGGAAAGCTATAATGCGTTCAGCCGGGTCAATCGCCACCCGGGTGCGGGCATCGCGGTGCTGATGGCGCCGGGTGCCGACGCGCTGAAGACCGCCGAACTGGTCAAGGCGGAGGTCGCGCGCGCCGCCAAGGCGTTCCCGCCCGGTCTGGAATATGCCTTCGCCAACGACACGACCGACTTCATCAAACTGTCGATCGAGGAGGTCGTGAAGACGCTGATCGAGGCGATCATCCTGGTCGTGATCGTGATGTTCGTCTTCCTGCAAAGCTGGCGCGCCACGCTGGTCCCGGCGATCGCCGTGCCGGTGGTGCTGCTGGGCACGTTCGCGATCTTCTATGTCGCGGGATTCTCGATCAACACGCTCACCCTGTTCGGGCTGGTGCTGGCGATCGGCCTGCTGGTCGATGACGCGATCGTGGTGGTGGAGAATGTCGAGCGGCTGCTGGAGGAAAACCCCGGCATGACCCCGCGCGAGGCGACGATCGAATCGATGAAGGAGATCACCGTCGCGCTGGTCGCGATCGCGCTGGTGCTGTCGGCGGTGTTCATGCCCATGGCGTTCTTCGGCGGATCGACCGGCGTCATCTATCGCCAGTTCTCGCTGACGATCGTCTCGGCGATGATCCTGTCGGTGCTGGTCGCGGTGATCCTGTCACCGGCGCTGACCGCGACGCTGCTGAAGCAGACCCACGACGAGCACGGCGATCCGATCGAGGAAAGCTGGATCGGCCGCAAGCTGCCGCGCGTCGCGCACGCGCTGGAACGCGCGCGCGACGGCTTCAACGACACGTTCGATCGCGGCGTGACGCGCTATGTCGCGGGCGTGCGGCGCGTCATCGACCGCAAGTGGCTGTTCCTGCTGATCTACGCCGCCACGCTGGCGTTGCTGGTGCTGCTGTTCATGCGCATGCCGACCGGCTTCCTGCCGACCGAGGACCAGGGCAGCGCGATCGTGCAGTTCCAGTTGCCTGCCGGCGCGACGCGCGGCCGTACCGAGGAGGTGCAGCACCGCGTCGAGGACTATCTGGCGACCAGTGAGGGCCGGAACGTCCGCACGATGTTCACGGTCAGCGGCGGCGGCGGCGGCGGGGTCAGCGGGCAGAACACCGGCCAGGGTTTCGTGAATCTGCAACCATGGGACGATCGCAAGGGCAAGGAGAATACCGCCGACGCGATCGTGGCGCGCGCCTCCGCCGCGTTCCGCGGCCTGCGCGACGCGCGCGTCTTCGCGCTGGTGCCGCCGGCGGTGCGTGGCCTTGGCCAGTCGAACGGCTTCACCATGGAATTGCAGAACAGCAGCGGAATGAGCGCGGCGGCGTTCAGCGACGCCAAGGACCGGCTGCTGGCACTGGCGCAGGGCGACCCCGTGCTCGATTCGGTGCGGCTGACCGAATTGCCCGATGTCGGCACGCTGAAGGTCGAGGTCGACCAGCAGAAGCTCGCCGCGCTGGGGCTGACGCAGGCCGACGTCAACACCACGCTCTCCACGGCATGGGGCGGGCGCTACGTCAACGATTTCGTGGATCGCGGCCGGGTGAAGCGCGTGTTCGTGCAGGGTGACGCGCCGTACCGCGCCGCCCCCACCGACCTGAACCAGTGGTTCGTGCGCGGATCGACCGGGCAGATGGTGCCCTTCTCCGCCTTCGCGCAGATCGGCTGGAGCCAGGCGCCGGTGATCCTGTCGCGCTTCAACGGCGTGCCCTCCTACGAATTCCAGGGCGCGGCGGTCGCGGGGCGCAGTTCCGGCGACGCGATGGCGCGGATCGAGGAACTGGCGGGCCAGATCAAGGGCACCAGCGTGTCCTGGGCGGGCCTGTCCTATCAGGAACGGCTGTCGTCGGGGCAGGCGCCGCTGCTGTACGGCCTGTCGATCCTGGTCGTTTTCCTGTGCCTGGCGGCGCTGTACGAAAGCTGGTCGATCCCCTTCGCGGTGCTGCTGGTGATCCCGCTGGGGCTGATCGGCGCGATCCTGTTCACCACGCTGCGCGGGCTGGTGAACGACGTCTATCTCCAGATCGGCCTGCTGACGACCATGGGGCTGGCGGCGAAGAACGCGATCCTGATGATCGAATTCGCCGAGCA
Organism: Sphingomonas taxi; assembly: GCA_003243195.1. GTDB lineage: Bacteria > Pseudomonadota > Alphaproteobacteria > Sphingomonadales > Sphingomonadaceae > Sphingomonas > Sphingomonas taxi_B. Next base: position 94,872 of record QFQI01000005.1, read on the forward strand.
GGAGGAGAAGAAGGGCAAGCGCGTCATCGACGCCGCGCTGGCGGCGGCGCGGATCCGGTTGCGTCCGATCCTGATGACCAGCCTGGCGTTCATCTTCGGCGTGCTGCCGCTGGCGATCTCGACCGGCGCGGGCGCGAACAGCCGCATCGCGATCGGCACGTCGGTGATCGGCGGGATGATCACCGCGACCGTGCTGGCGATCTTCTACATCCCGCTGTTCTTCGTGCTCGTCCGGCGCGGCTTCCGCGACGGATGGCGGGGCTTGCGGCGCGGTGCCGACCCGAGCGCCGGCGACGATGCCGGCGACGGCGACCACGACGGCGGTCCGCCGGACACCCCGCCGCTGCTCCCCCGTCCGATCGGTACGCCCGCACTGCCCGCCCCGGAAGGTTCACGATGATCCGGCCCCTCGGAGTCCTCCTCGCCTCCGCTTCGCTCGCCGGTTGCTCGCTGGCGCCCCGCTACGTCCGCCCGGCGGCCCCGGTGCCGCCGTCCTGGCCGACCGGCGACGCCTATCTGCGCCAGAGCGAGGCGGCGCTGCCCAGCGTCACCTATCGCGATATCTTCCGCGATCCGCGCCTGCAGGCGATCATCGACCGCGCGCTCGCCAACAACCGCGACCTGCGCGTCGCGGTGGCGAACATCGAGGCGACGCGCGCGCAATATCGCATCCAGCGCGCCGACCTGTTCCCGCAGGTCAATGCGACGGGTGCGTACAGCTATCGCCACAACGGCGGCAATGGCGTCGCGACGGGCACCAATACGGGAACCGGCACCGGCACCGGCGGTACGGGCACGGGCGGCACCGGCACGACCGTGTTATCCTCCTCGAACAGCAGCTTCCAGGCGCAACTGGGCCTCACCGCGTTCGAGATCGACCTGTTCGGCCGCGTCCGCTCGCTGACCGGCGCGGCATTGTCGCGCTATTTCGCACAGGAGGCGGCGGCGCGCGCGACGCGGCTGACGTTGGTCGGCGATATCGCCACCGCCTGGCTCACCTATGCCGCCGACCACAGCCTGCTGACCGTGGCCGAACAGACCGCCGCCGCCGCGCGCGTCAGCGTGCGGCTGACCGATGCGCGACGGCGCGGCGGGGTCGCCCCGCGCACCGACGTGCGGCAGGCCGAGCAGATCCTCGCCACCGCCGAGGCCGATCTGGCCGAACAGCGCACCGCGCTGGCGCAGGACGTCAATGCGCTGCAACTGCTGGTCGGCGTGCCGGTCGACCCCGCGCTGCTGCCGCGCTCGATCGAGGAGGCCGCGCAGGCGATCGGCGAACTGCCCGCCGGGATCGATTCAGGCGTGCTGCTGCGTCGACCCGACGTGGTGCAGGCCGAATATTCGCTGCGCGCCTTCAATGCGGAGATCGGCGCGGCGCGGGCCGAGCTGTTCCCGCGCATCTCGCTGACCGGGCTGGTCGGCTTCGCCAGCACCGCGCTGCGCACGCTGTTCGATGGCGGGTTCAACTGGTCGGTGGCGCCCAATGCCAGCTATCCGATCTTCCGCGCCGGCGCGGGCCGCGCCGGTGTCGACTATAGCGTGGCGCAGCGCGACGCGGTGCTCGCCAGTTATGAACTGACGATCCAGACGGCGTTCCGCGAAGTGTCCGACGCGCTGGCGCGGCGCGGCACGATCACCGATCAGCTTGCCGCCAACCAGCGCTTCTACGAGGCGGCGGCCGACACGCTGAACCTGACCAACGCGCGCTATCGCGGCGGGATCGACACCTATCTCACCTCGCTCGACGCGCAGCGGCAGCTCTACGCCGCGCAGCGTACGCTGGTGCAGACGCGGCTGGTGCGCGCGACCAATCTGGTGACGCTGTACCGGACGCTCGGCGGCGACTCGCTGCTCGACGCGACGGACCAGGGGCCGCAGCCGGTCGTGCGCTGAGCGGCGCGCTCCCTTGACGTTCGCGCGCCGAACGGGAACGCTGCGTACCCGCCCGAACGAGGACCGGAAATGCCGCAGCACCGCATACGACGTTTCCGCAGCGACGATCGGCTCGCGATGCAGGCGTTCGCCCGCGACCTGCCCGAGCACGACCTGTTGTTCCTGGGCCGCGACCTGCGCCAGCCGCGCGTGATCGCCGCATGGCTGACCGCGATCGACGATGGCTGGATCGACGGATTGATCGCGGAGGATGACGGCGGGCTGGTCGGCACCGCCGCGCTGGTGCGCGATCCGCTGGGGTGGAGTGCGCATGTCGGCGAGATCCGCCTGCTGGTCGCGCCCGAGCGGCGCGGCACCGGCGTCGGCCGCGACCTGTTGCAGGCGGTGATGCAGGTCGCGGCGACGCGCGGCCTCCTCAAGCTGACCGTGGCGATGACCGCGGATCAGACCGGCACGCTGGCCCTGTTCGAGGCGCTGGGCTTCACGCCCGAGGCGCGATTGCGCCACCACGCGCGCGATGGCGGCGGGCAATTGCACGACCTGATCGTGCTCGCGCACCTGCCCGCCGCCGTGTCGGACGCCGCGCCCGCCTGACGCCGCGCTGCTGCCCGTCGCTCAGGCCGGCTTGTCGTCGGCGCCGCCCGGCTGCACCGCCGCGCGACCGAACTGCATGATGAGTTGCCCGATCTCGCGTGCCTGCTCCATCGAACGCTGCCCCTGCGCGCGCAGATAGTCGCCCTGGATCTGCATGACCTGCGACAGATCCTTCGCCTGCGCGGCGGCGCGCAAGGCCGCGAACGCCTCCTGCGCGTTGGCTTCGACCTGGTCGATGATCTTCGTGCCGATCGCGGAGCCGTTCTCCAGCAGGTGCTGGCCCGATGCCCGCAGCCGATCGGTCGCGCCCGTCACGTCGTCCCTGTTGTCGCCCATCGTCCCTCTCCCGCGGACGACGTGATGCCGCCCGTCCTTCCACAAACCGGCGAGGCGGTGCTTGGTTGCCGCCACCCGCATCCACGGGCTGGTCGAGCGGGCAGCGTTTGCGTAGAGGACGCGCATCTCACGGAGCGCGATCATGTCCCCTGCCCTGCTTCTGCCGCTGCTGCTCGCCGCCGCGCCCCTGCCGCCGCAGGATGCCGCGGTTGCCGCCGACGCGTCGTGCGCGACGACGCGGCCGGCCTGGCCGGCCGGGCTGGAGACATGGGGCACGCGCGAACCGCTCGCCGCCGGCGCCAGCGCGCGCAACGCGCCGGTGATCGTCATCGGCCGCGCGGCCGAACTGCGGCTGGTGGCGCTGGACCGGGTGACGGTCGCCGCGCCGCCGGCACGCGCCGTGGAACCCGGCACCAGCGCCGGACTGGCGCTGTTCCAGGTCACCGAACCCGGCACCTATCGCGTCGCGCTGGGCGCGCCGGCGTGGATCGACGTGGTGCGCGCCGGCCGCACGCTGCCGTCGGTGGCGCACGGCCATGGACCGATGTGCACCGGCATCCGCAAGATTGTCGACTTCCGGCTGACCCCCGGGCGCTACGTCCTGCAACTGACCGGGGCGCAGGCGACGGCACTGCCGGTCATGATCGCGCGCTCGCGTCGGGCGGCGGCATGATCGCCGCGACGCTCGCGCTGCTGCTGCTCGCCGCGCCGCAGGCGGCCGCTCCGCCCGCGCCGGCGGCACCTCCCGCGCCGGCGCCGGCGCCGGCAGCCCTGACGCGCGTCGTGCTGACCACCGAAGCCGGCCCGGTCGTGATCGGCGTCGACACGCGCGCCGCTCCCGTCACCGCGGGCAATTTCCTGAAGTATGTCGACGGCCGCAAGCTGGACGGCATCGCCTTCTACCGCGCGGTGAAGGTCGGCGACGGCTATGGACTGGTGCAGTTCGGCACCCGCAACGAGGCGCGACGCACCCTGCCGGCGATCCCGCACGAACCGACCACGCAGACCGGGCTGAGCCACACCGACGGCACGATCTCGATGGCCATGGGCGCGCCCGGCACGGCGGCGGGCGACTTCTTCGTGGTGGTCGGCGATCTGCCGTCGATGGACGCGAAGGATGGCCAGCCGGGCTTCGCCGCGTTCGGCCGCGTGCTGGAGGGGATGGACGTGATCCGCATGATCCTGGCCGCGCCGGTATCGCCGACGCTGGGGGAAGGCGCGATGAAGGGGCAGATGCTCGCTCCCCCGATCCGCATCACCAGCGCGCGCCGGGCGCCCTGACGTGCTTCCGCGTGGGGAGTGGATGCGGTAGACGACTCCGCAAAGGAGTTGTCCATGACCAGCACGCTCGCCACCCGCACCGACTGGAACGCGATCGGCGCCGCCGAACTCGCCGACATCATCGCGTTGCGCCGCGCGATCCATGCCGAGCCGGAGGTGGGGCTGCACTGCCCGCTGACCACCGCCAAGGCCAAGGCGGCGCTCGCCGGCCTGCCGCTGGAAATCCACGACAGCACCAGCACCACCGGCTTCGTCGCGATCCTGCGCGGCGGCCGCGCGGGGGCGGCCGGCTCCAACGGACGTACGGTGCTGCTGCGCGGCGACATGGACGCGCTGCCGATGACCGAGGAGACCGGCCTGCCGTTCGCGTCCACCATCCCGGGTCGGATGCATGCATGCGGGCATGACGCGCACACCGCGATGCTGGTCGGCGCGGCCCGGGCGCTCAGCGCCCGGCGCGACGAACTGTCGGGGACGATCGTCTTCATGTTCCAGCCCGGCGAGGAAGGACATCATGGCGCGCGCCACATGATCGCCGACGGGTTGCTGGACATCGCGCGTCCCGAGGCGGCGTTCGCGCTGCACATCACCCCCAACGCGCCGGCCGGCATGTTCGTCGGACGCGAAGGCGCGATGCTCGCGTCCACCGACACGGTGGTGGCGACGGTGCGCGGCCGTGGCGGCCACGCCGCGATGCCGCACGAGGCGATCGACCCGATCCCCGTCGCCTGCGCGATCGTCACCGCGCTGCAACAGCATGTCGCGCGGCGCGTGCCGGTTGCCGACCCGGCGGTGCTGACCATGACGCAGATCCACGCCGGCTCGTCGCACAACATCATCCCCGACGAGGTGCGGCTGATGGGCACGCTGCGCACGCTGTCCGATAGGACTCGCACGGCGATGCGCGCCGCCTTCCACCAGATCGCGCAGGGGATCGCCGCCGCGCATGGCTGCGTCGCGGAGACGTCGATCGACGAAGGCTATCCGGTGACGATGAACGACCCGCGCGCCACGCGGCTGCTGCGCGAACTGGCGGACGACGTGCCGGGCGCCGCGGGCTGGACGGTGATGCCCGCGCCGATGATGGGCGGCGAGGACTTCAGCTACGTGCTGCGCGAGATGCCGGGCGCGATGGCGTTCATCGGCGTGGCGGCGGCGGACAGCGATCCGCGCACCAACCCGCCCCTGCACAATACGCGCATGACGATCGACGAGGCGGTGATGGCAAGCGGCGTGGCGATGCATTGCGCGGTCGCCGAGCGCTTCCTGGAGCGCGGGCTGGACTGATCGCGCATGTCCGCCATCACCATGTTGCGCCATGCGACCGCGTCAGCGCACGAAACGGTCGATGCCGCATTCGGTGCGCACGACCTGGCGTCGCCTGCCTCCTATCGCGCGTTCCTGCACGCGCATGCCCGCGCGCTGCCGGCCGCGGAGCGCGCGATGCAGGCGCTGCCGTTCGCGCGCACGCTGCCGGCGCGCGCGCCGCTGCTCGCCGCCGATCTCGCCGCGCTGGACGTACCGCCGCCAGCCGCCCTGCCGTTCACGCCGGGCGATGACGCGGCGTCGCTGTGGGGCGTGCTGTACGTCGTGGAGGGATCGCGGCTGGGCGGCGCGCTGCTCGCGCGTCAGGTGCCGGCCGGGCTGCCGCACGCCTATCTGGGCGCGGTGCATCCGCCCGGCCAGTGGCGCACGATCCGCGCTGCGCTGGACGATGCGGCGGCGGGACAGGATGCCGACTGGACCGCGCGAATGATCGCGGGAGCGCTCGCCACCTTCGCGCTTTACGCGCAGGCGGCGGCGGAACCGGCGTTCAGGCCCTCACCACGATTGTAACGACCCGCCGACCAGCTTCATGATGGCGATCCTGCCGCGCACGCCATGGCCGCCTCCGCGCATGACCGCCCACCCGCTCACGCCGCCTCGATCGGCGCGGTCAGCACGGCGCGCAGGCCGGGTTCGTTGTTCAGATAATGCATGGTGCCGTCGATCTGCTGCACCACGGCCTTCATCATCCGGCTGCCGAACCCCTCATCCTCATGGGTCTTGCCAACCCCTTGGTCGGCGACGATCAGCCGCAGGCGATGGCGGTGCCGTTCCAGCACGACGTCGATCGGGCCGCCGCGCCCGCCCGGATAGGCATATTTGGTGGCGTTGATAACCAGCTCCGCCGCCACCAGCCCGACATTCACCGCCCGATCGGTGGGGATCAGCACCGGGGTCAGGTCCAGCGACATCCGCTGGCCCCATTCGTCCCCCAGCGATGCCTTCATGTCCTCCAGCAACTCGCTCAGATAGCGGCTCAGGTCGATCGTCTCAATCTGATCGTCGCGATAGAGCCGTCGATGGACCAGCGCGACCGCCGACAGCCGCGACCGCGCCTCGGTGAGCTGTTCGGCGACCGCGCCCGGACCGGCATCGCGCGCCTGCAACGCCAGGAACGACGACACGAGCTGCAGGCTGTTCTGCACCCGGTGATCCACCTCGCGCATCAGCAGATCCTTCTGCGCGAGCAAGGCGTCCTTCTCGGCGCCGGTGCGCTCCAGCTCGCGGTTCAGCCGCCGCATCTCGCCCGCCGCGCGCGCCTCGCGCAGGATGCGGCGCAGGCGGTTGACCCCTTCGATCTGCTCCAGCGTCCAGCGGCGCGAGCGACCGCGCACCGTCTCGCTCCACGATTCGAACGACGCGCGCGGACGCAGCGGCGCCTCCGGGGCATGCGGCACCGCCTTGTGCGGATTGCCGGCCCATTCGATCTCTTCGACCTGTTCGGCGCGCAACCACACCAGCACCTGGCTGCTATCGATCCGCACCGCGACCACGCCCGCCATCGGGCCGAAGGCGGCGGCGTCGGGCCAGTCCTTCGCCAGCTCGCGCGAGGCGAACGGCGCGGCGTCGTCGCGCAGCGGCAGCCAGCGCGCGAAACTCACCAGGCTCTCGGGCGCGGGCGTGATGCCGAAGGCCGTGACCCCTGTCCCACGCACCAGCGCAAAACCATCCGCGTCGAGCATCCGGCGCAGTTCCTCACCGCGCCCTTCCAGCACCCTCGCGGCATCGTCGTCCTGCATCAGCAGCGGCCGCAGCACGTCCTCGGCATTGCGCAGCGCCAGCCGGCTGCGATAAACATCGGCCTCTTCCTTGGCGATGATCTGCCGCGCCAGCGCCCCGGCAAGCGCCGCCGCCCCCGCACGGACGTTGCGCGGCATCAGCCGCGGCGTGCCGTTGTGGCACGCGACCAGTCCCCACAGCACGCCATCCTTGACGATCGAGATCGACGCCGACGCGCCGACGCCCATGTTGCGCAGATATTCGACATGGACCGGCGACACGCTGCGGATCGCCACGTCGCTCAGGTCGGTGTCCGCGAAGCCGGCCGGGCGCAGCGGCATCGGCGTGTAGGATACGTCCGGGATCACGCGGGTGCGATTGCGGACATATAACGCGCGCGCCTGACGCGGGATGTCGCTGGCGGGGAAATGATGATGCAGGAAGGTCGGCAGCGCCGGATCGCGATCCTCGGCGATCACGCAGCCGGCCTCGTCGTCCAGGAAGCGGTAGATCATCACGCGATCGAATCCGGTCAGCGCGCGAAAGGCGCTCACCGCGCGCTCGCACAGTGCCTTCAGCGTGCTCGACCGTTCGAAACCGGCGGTGATCGCGTCCAGCCACCCCAGCGTGCCCGCCACCCCGCGCCGGTCGTCGCCCACCGGCTCCAGTTCGGCGATGAGCCACGGCCCGGAACGATGCAGCGCCACGTCATGTCCCGCCACCGGCATCGCCAGCACCGTGCCGCCGGGGCCGACCGGGGCGGCATCCGCCAGCGCCGCGACATCCTGTTGCAGCAGGTCGGACACGCTACGCCCCAGCCAGTCGGGGGCGAGGATCTCCTCCAGCGCGCCCGCGCCGGCAACCACCGTAAGCGTGCGCGGATCCGCGACCAGCATCAGGCCATGCGGCTGCACGGCCCCTACCAGATGGATGGGCTCACGATCGCAACGCGTGAGCTCGATCGCCTCCGAAGCGGGTGCGCCATCGGACGCCGGTTGCAAATCCATTCCGCATGATACGGCAGCATGGCCGGTCGTGACAACCGATCTTACGTGAATCAGGCGCTTTTCGGCACGACGATCTCCGCCGCATTAACCTTCCTTTTGCGCGTTGGCCGTTATAGCGCAGCGGCGATGTCGAACAATCCGATCCGAGAACCCCGCGCCAGCGTCATCCTTTACGCCCGGATCGTCATGGGCGAGCGGGCGGCGGAGGTGCGCGTGCGCAACCTGTCGGCGACCGGCGCGTGCATCGACAATCCCGGCGAGTTGACCAAGGGTGGCAAGGTGGACGTCACCATGGGCACGCTGACCGATCTGGCAGCCGAGGTGATGTGGACATCGCGGACGCTGGCGGGCCTGCACTTCACCAGCGGCGCGATCGACCTGGCGGAGGCACGAAAGCCGCGCGACCGCGAGAAGGCCGCCGGCCCCACCGCCAAGGCCGGCTGGATGAACAACATCCACGACGCCTATCGCCGCCGCGGGGATTGATGCACTAGGACGGGGCATGACCCGTCTGACCGTCAACAACGAGGCCATCGAATATGTGATGGCGCCCGACACGCCGCTGCTGTGGGCGTTGCGCGACGCATCGAACCTCACCGGCACCAAGTATGGATGCGGCACCGGCAGTTGCGGGGCGTGCACGGTCGATGTCGACGGGCGGGCGGTGCGGTCCTGCCAGTTGACGCTGGCGCAGGCCGAGGGGGCGTTCGTCACCACGATCGAGGGATTGTCGCGCGAGCGGACGCATCCGGTGCAACTGGCGCTGATCGCCGGCAACGTGCCGCAATGCGGCTTCTGCATCCCCGGCATCACCATGGCCGCCGCGGCATTGCTGAAGCGCGATCCGATGCCGTCGGAGGATGCGGTGCGCGGCGCGATCACCAACATCTGCCGCTGCGGCATCTACCCGCGGCTGGTGGAGGCGATCCTGCACGCCGCGCGGGCGGTGCGCGGCGACGAACGCCTGCCGACCGGGCCGCGCCCCGGCATCGACCCGGCGGATGCGGCGCGGCTGGTGCCCGCGCTGGACCCGGCCGCGCGCTGAGACGCCGTTGCGAAATCCGCCTTCTCGCGAGTTTCCAGATACGGCCTAACTGCCCTGCCCGTCGCGCCCGTAGATGTCGTTGCGGAACGCCACGCGCGTGCGCGTCGCGGTGGCGGTCAGATAGGTAAGGTAGACCGGCACCGGCACCGACAGCGCCACCGCCTGCTCGGGCTGCTTGCCCGGGCGCAGCGGACGTCCCATCAGCCAGCGCGCCAGCGCGGCGGCATCCTCCAGCCGGATGCAGCCGTTGCTGAAATGGCGATCATCGGCCTTCAACAGCGCGCGATCCGGCGTGTCGTGCAGGTAGATGCCCTCGTCGTTCGGAAACAGGAACTTCACCTTGCCCATCGAATTGTGCGCCCCCGGCAGCTCGCGCAGCCGCACCTCCCGCGCGCCCGACGCGACCGCCGCCCAATCGACGGCGGAGGCCGGCAGCGTCCGCGCATTGGCGCTCCAGTCCGACAGCGCCTCCATCTTCAGCGACGCCAGCGACCGCCCGGCCAGCACCTTGGGCGCGATGCTCCTGCGCGCCAGATAGGTGGGGACGTTCCAGTAAGGATTGACGATCGCCCATTGCAGCGTCCCGGCCAGCATCGGCGTCTGCGTCTCGCGCGCGCCGACCACCACCCGCATCGTGCCGGCCTGCTCGCCGGCTTCGTAGAACCACAGGCGGCCGGACGACGCATCGACCACCACATGCCGCGTCCACGGTCCCGGCAGCACGCGCGCGCGGTCCATGTTGAGCCGCAGCCGCGCGGTTGCGGCCGCGCCGTCCTGCCGCGCGCGCGCCGCCAGTTCGCGCAACTCCACATAGCGCGGGCTCATCCACGCCATGCCCGCGACATAGCCGCCGAACGCCCGGGGGAAGCTCGCGGCGCGCAGCACCGCCTCCGCCTTCGGGCGCTTCGCCTTCAACGCCGGGTCGGCCCAGATCATCCCCACGTCGCGCGGCCGGCGCTGATCGCGGACATAGCGGACGAAGGCGGCCGACAGCGCCAGTTCCGCCTTGGCCACCAGACGCGGATCGCCGCCGCGCCCCGCCGCGATCCGTTCCCGCAGCTTCGCGACGTCGTAGGACGACGGTTTCAGTCCGTCGAGGTCGGCATGGTCGAGGTAATCCAGCAGCGTCTCGGCGGACGCGCCGATCCGGCCGCCGGGCGCCCATAACGGGCGATAGCCGCGCTCGGCATAGACGCGCGCCATCCAGCCACCCGCTTCGTCGCGGATCGCCACCGCCATCGCCTGATCGCGCGCGTCATCGGCCCGCGCGGCGCGCACGCCACCCGCCCTCTGCCCCGTGGCAGGTGCGAGCGGCAGCGCCGCGACCAGCAATACAGCCGTCCACCGCAGGGGAAGGCGGCGAGGCCCCCTTCCCCCGAAAGGCGCGATCAGCCCCGTTCCCCGCGACGCGTCGGCGCGGGCGGCGGCGGCGGCGGGGCCGGCGGCGCATAGGGGTGATAGATGCCGTCGGACGTATAGTAACCGTCGACGATCCCGTCGCCATCGCGGTCGGCCGCGCTGCTGCCGGCAACCGCACCGGGCGGCGGCGGGGGCGGCGGCGGAGGCAGCGGCTCCTTCTTCGCACAGGCGGCGAGCATCACCATGCCGCATCCGGCCAGCATGATCGAACGAAAACGCATCAACTGTCTCCCTCTCCCGCGATCGGCTTTCACCGCCCACGGCCTTGTGGTCACACGGCTGGGGCATCGCAGCGACCGCCGTCATCCGCGCTGCGACCAACCGAGTTAACCATGCGGCAACCGGCGAGGCAACGGCCATCCGCATCCGCGCCGCCGCCACCGATACCCGTCGTGGAACATCGGCGCGTCTGCCGCCTTTACATTCCCGAACCGCAACGAAAGGGAATGGAATGGCCGCCGACCGGCTCGAGATCGACACCAGCTCGCTGCTCGACAATATCGACGAACGCCAGGTGGAATTCACCGCCGAAGTGGATGGCGACGAATATGAGTTCGCCGTTCAATATGACGTGCTGGAAGCGCTCAGCGGCGATGCGCCCGATGGCGATGCCATCGACACGTTCCATCGCTTCTCCGATCCGATCAGCGACGCGGCCTTGTCGGCGCTGGCACGCAACGGCGATGCGGTGCCGATCGTGGTGAGCGAAAGCGACCTGGAATAGCCGCGACGCCCGCTGCCGTTACAAGACGGTTGCGGCGGTGGGCGCTTGGGTCCACTCTCCCGTCCACAAAACGAGAAGCCGCACCATGCGGCAGGGAGAGGACGATGGACATACCCAGCATAATGGTGATCGGCGTCGGCGGCGTGGGTGCGCTCGCGACACTGGCGATGGTCGTGGTTCTGGCACGCCGCGCGCCGCAACGCTGACGCGCCCCGTTCTTCGATAAGAGGGGGCGGCACCGTGGTGCCCCCCCTCCCTTTGCCCGAACTGCCATGGACGCATCGCGTCCCCGCCGCGACGAGCCGGCGATCGCCGCTCCGCCTGCGCGCATCCCGCCGGTTGTTGCGCCGGCCAGACGCACCCGCGATGTAGATACCTCATCAGAACCTTTGACATGACCAATGCAGCTTTGCGTTGCGACCGGCGGTGTGACGTGCATGGTAAGCGACTGCGCGGGCGCGGGGGAACGGATGATGACGAATCGACGATCGTTGATGGCGGGAATGGCCGTGCTGGGCGCGGGCATGCCGCGCATCGCCAGCGCGCAGGCGGAGGCCGCGACGATCGTCTCGACATGGGATTTCGGTGCGGCGGCGAACGACGCGGCCTTTGCGGTGCTGCGTCGCGGCGGCAGCCTGATCGACGCGGTGGAGGCCGGTGCGATGGTGCCGGAGGCCGATCCGGCCAACCATTCGGTCGGCTTTGGCGGCTACCCGGATCGCGACGGGCATGTCACGCTCGACGCGGTCATCATGGATGATGCCGGCGGCGTGGGTGCGGTCGCGGCGCTGGAGGATACGGTGCACGCCATTTCGGTCGCGCGCCGCGTGATGGAGCGCACGCCGCACACGATGCTGGTCGGCGACGGCGCGACCCGCTTCGCCCGCGATCAGGGCTTTCCGGTGAAGAAGCTGCTGACCCCGGACGCCGAACAGGCATGGCGCGCGTGGCTGAAGACCGCCGATTACCGGCCGCAGGCGAACAGCGAGACGGGCACCTACGGCCAGGCCCGGCACGTCACGCCCGGCGGCGCGCTGGACCATGACACGATCGGCCTGCTGGCGCGCGACCCCGCCGGGCGACTGGCCGGCGCGTGCACCACGTCGGGCATGGCGTTCAAGATGCGCGGGCGCGTCGGCGACTCGCCGCAGGTCGGCGCCGGGTTGTACGTGGAGCGCGGCGTGGGCGCGGCGACCTCGACCGGACTGGGCGAGGAGGTGACGCGCGTATCGGGCACCGCGCGCGTCGTCGCGTCGATGCGCGCCGGCCAGAGCGCGCAGGCGGCGTGCGAGGAGGTGGTGCGCCACATCGCCCGGCTGCGCGGCGACGCCATCAGGGGGGTGCAGGTCGGCTTTCTCGCGCTCGACCCGCGCGGGCGGGTCGGCGCCTTCTGCCTGCTGCCGGGCTTCACCTATGCGGTAACCGACGCGGCCGGTCGCACCGTCGTTCGCAAGGCGCGGTCGTTGTTCGCGGCATGAACCGGGTGCTGCTGGAGGTCTGCGTCGAGGATGCACGGGGCATCGCCGCGGCGGTGGCGGGCGGCGCCGACCGGATCGAATTGTGCGCGGCGCTCGATATCGGCGGCCTCACCCCGCCCGTGTCGCTGGTGCGCGCCGCCGCGCACGCCCCGCTGCCCGTCCACCTGCTCGCCCGCCCGCGCGTCGGCGGCTTCCACTATGACGCCGCCGATCAGGCGCTGGTCGCCGAAGACATCCGCACCGCCGCCGATGCCGGCCTCGCCGGCGTGGTGATCGGCGCGAGCACCGCCGACGGACGACTCGACACCGCGTGCCTCGCGCGCTGGGTGGCGCAGGCGCGGGCGCTGGGGACGGCGCGCGGTCGCCCGCTGGCGCTGACGCTGCACCGCGCGTTCGATCTGGTGCCCGACCTGCCGACGGCACTGGAGGAAGCGGTATCGCTGGGCTTCGCGCGCATCCTGACCTCCGGCGGGCAGCCGCGGGCCATCGACGCGCTGCCGGTGCTGCGCCGCCTCGTCGCGCAGGCGGGCGAGCGGATCGGCATCCTCGCGGGAAGCGGCATTTCCGCCGCGACGTTGCCCGCGATCCTCGGCAGCGGCGTACGAGAGGTGCACGCGTCGTGCCGTACGGTCGTTGCGGATGCCGATCCGGCGCTGCTTCGCTTCGGTTTCACCGCAGCCGAGGCCAGGGCCACCGACCCGGCTGCCGTCGCGGCGCTGGTACATATGCTGCGCGAACGAACCGGACTTGAATAATACCAATCTAGGACTTAATCCCTTTACCGAAGGGGTGTCGGTTCAGGTTCGCCCCGCCGCGAGGGAGCATTCCGCCATGGCCGTCCAGCACGACAGCGCCGCCGACCGCACGTTGATGCATGCCGAGGCCGGCGAGTCCGCCGCGGCGGTGGCGCGGATGCTGGATGCGAACCGCGCGACGCTGCGCACGCTGGCACAGGCGCTGCGCGCCACGCCGCCGGCGGTGGTGGTCACCTGCGCGCGCGGCTCGTCCGATCATGCCGCGACCTATGGCAAATATCTGATCGAGACGCTGGTCGGCGTGCCGGTCGCATCCGCGGCGCCGTCGGTCGCGTCGGTGTACGAATCGCGCGTGACCACCCCGGCCGCGCCCTTGTGCATCGCGATCTCGCAGAGCGGCCGCAGCCCGGACCTGCTCGCCACGGTCGCGGCGCAGAAGGCGGCGGGCGCGCGGATCGTGGCGCTGGTCAACGATGCCGGCTCGCCGCTGGCGGAGGCCGCCGATACGCTGGTGCCGCTGATGGCGGGTCCGGAAAAGTCGGTCGCGGCGACCAAATCCTATATCACCGCGCTCGCCGCGCTTGCGTTGCTGGTCGCGGAATGGGCCGACGACGATGATCTGCGCGCGGCGGTGGAACGGCTGCCGCAGCGCCTCGCCGCCGCATGGGCGCTCGACTGGAGCGACGTGGTGACCTTGCTGTCGGACGCCACCAACCTGTTCGTGATCGGACGCGGGCTGGGCTTCGGCATCGCACAGGAAGCGGCGTTGAAGCTGAAGGAAACCTGCGCGCTGCACGCCGAGGCCTTCAGCGCCGCGGAAGTCCGCCACGGCCCGATGGCGATCGTCGACGCGGGCTTTCCGCTGCTCGCCTTCGCCACCTCCGACGCCGCCGGCGACGGCGTGCGCGAGGCGGCGGCGGAGTTCGCCGCGCGCGGTGCGCGCGTCGCGCTGGCCGATGCGCGGGCGGACGGCGCTGGCTCGCCGCCCGCCCTCGCCGACCATCCCGCCATCGAGCCGATCCTGACCATCCAGAGCTTCTATCGCATGGCCAATTCGCTGTCGGTCGCGCGCGGGCTGGATCCCGATGCGCCCCGCCACCTGAGCAAGGTAACCCGCACGCTATGACGCTGCACAGCTTCACCAACGGCCATGTCGTCACCTCCGGCGGCACGCTGAACGCCGCGACGATCGAGGTGGAAGGCGGGGTCGTCACGGCGATCACGCCGGATGCCGGGGCGGATGCCGTCGATCTCGCCGGCGGCTGGGTGATGCCCGGCTTCATCGACACGCAGGTGAACGGCGGCGGCGGCGTGCTGTTCAACGACGCGCCGACCATCGACGGCGTCGCCGCGATCGCCGCCGCCCACGCGCGTTACGGCACGACCGGGCTGATGCCGACGCTCATCAGCGACACGCCCGACGTGATCGCGCGCGGGCTGGATGCGGTGGATGCCGCGATCGACGCGGGCGTGCCGGGCGTGCTGGGCATCCATGTCGAGGGGCCGGTGATCGCGGTCGCACGCAAGGGCATCCACGATCCGGCGCGGTTCCGGCCGCTCGACGACGCATTGCTGGCGCTGCTCACCGCGCCGCGCCGCGGGCGGGTGATGGTGACGCTGGCGCCCGAGCGCGTCTCCACCGCTCAGATCGCCGCGCTGGTCGCGGCAGGGGTGCGCGTGTGCCTGGGGCATACCGATGCCGATTACGCGACCGCCACCGCCGCCTTCGCCGCCGGGGCGAGCGGGGTGACGCATCTGTTCAACGCCATGTCGCCGCTGATCCACCGCGCACCGGGCGTCGTCGGCGCGGCGCTGGACAATCCCGACGCATGGTGCGGGATCATCGTCGATGGCTTCCACGTCGACGATGCCGCGTTGCGCATCGCGCTGCGCGCGCGTCCGGCCGATCGCTTCATGCTGGTGTCGGACGCGATGCCGTGCGTCGGCGCGGAGCGGAAGGACTTCGTGTTGCAGGGCAAGCCGATCCATGTCGAGGGCGGGCGCTGCGTCGGCGCGGACGGCACGCTCGCCGGCTCGGACCTCGACATGGCGGGCGCGGTGCGCGGCGCGGTGACGCGGCTGGGGCTGTCGCCCGAGGCGGCGGCCGGGCTTGCCGCCGCCAGCCCGGCGGCGTTCCTGGGCCTGTCGCACGAGCGCGGCACGCTGGCGCCCGGACGGCGCGCCGACTGGGCGGTGCTGACGCGCGACCTGCACCCCGCCAGTACCTGGATCGGCGCGCAGCCGGTCGCCTGACCTTGCCTTCCCCCGGAGACGCCATGGCCCCGCATCTATCGCTGTCCGCACCGCTGGAAGGCTGGGCCACCACGCTCGACGCGGTGCCCGACGCGGTGTTCGCCGAACGGATGCTGGGTGACGGACTGGCGATCGACCCCACTGGCGACGTACTGGTCGCGCCCTGCGACGCGCGGGTGCTGACCGTGCAGCCGACCGGCCATGCGATCACGCTGGCGACGCCGGAGGGCGCGGAGCTGCTGATCCACCTCGGGCTGGACACGGTGACGCTGGGCGGGCGCGGCTTCACCCCGCTGGTCGGCGCGGGCGAGCAGGTGACGCGCGGCCAGCCATTGATCCGCTTCGACCTCGACCTGATCGTGCGCGAGGCGCGCGCCGCGATCACGCCGATCGTCGTCACCAACGGCGAGGCGTTCGCGATCGAGCAGCGCGCGGCGGAGGGCATGGTGGGGCATGACGCCACGCTGCTGACGCTCGTGCGCCGCGACGCGCCGGCGCCGGCGACGCAAAGCGACGGCCCGGGCGCGACGCGCACCATCGTCGTGCCCCTGCCGCACGGCATCCACGCGCGCCCCGCCGCGCGCATCGCCGAGGTCGCGCGCGGCTTCGACGCCGCGGTGACACTGGCCAAGGAGGGCGCGCCGGTCAGCGCGACCAGCCCGGTCGCTCTATTGTCGCTGATCGTCGCGCAGCACGATTCGTTGACGATCGCCGCGACCGGCACGCAGGCCGGGGAGGCGGTGGCGGCGGTCGCCGACCTGATCCTGCATGGCATCCAGGAGGAAGCGGCCCCCGCCCCGCCGCCATCGGTCGACGCGCCCCCGGTCGACGTACCGGCCGGCGCCATCGCCGGCGTCACCGCCGCGCCCGGTCTGGCGATCGGTCCGGCGATCCGCTGGCAGGCGCGGGACCTGCCGGTTCCCGAAACGGGATGCGGGATCGCCGTGGAGGAAGCGGCGTTCGAGGCGGCGCGTCAGGCGCTGGCCGGCGAACTGGCGGAGCGCGCCGCCGCCGCGAAGGGGCCGGCGCGCGCGATCGTCGACGCGCATGCCGCGCTGCTCGCCGATCCGACCCTGCTCGATGCCGCCCGCGCCGACATCGCGCGCGGCGCGAGTGCCGCGCACGCATGGCGCGCGGCGATCCGCCCGCAGGCCGAACTGCTGCGCGCCGGCCGTGACGCACGGCTCGCGGAGCGCGCCGACGACATGCGCGATCTGGAGCGGCAGTTGATCGCGCGCCTGCTCGGCGTCGAGGATGCCGGCGTCGCGCTGCCGGACGGCGCGATCCTGATCGCCGACGATCTGCTGCCGTCGCAATTCATGGCGCTGGATCTCGAACGGCTCGCGGGGCTGGCGATCGTGCGCGGCGGCCCGACCTCGCACGTTGCGATCCTGGCCGCCGCGCGCGGTGTCCCGACGCTGGTCGCGCTGGGCGACGCGGCGCAGGCCGTCGCGGCGGGCACGCAGGTGATCCTCGACGCGAACGCCGGGCTGCTCCACACGGCCCCCTCCCCCGCCGTACTGGCCGATGCGCAGGCGCGCGTCGCCGCCGCGCGCGCCCGCCGCGCCGCCGCACTCGCCCGCGCCGCCGAGGAATGCCGCACCGCCGACGGCGTTCGCATCGAATTGTTCGCCAATTGCGGCTCGCCCGCCGATGCGGTGACGGCGGTCGGCAATGGCGCCGAAGGTTGCGGCCTGTTGCGCACCGAATTGCTGTTCCTCGACCGCGACACCGCGCCAGACGTGGCGGAGCAGACCGCCGATTATCAGGCGGTCGTCGATGCGCTGGACGGCCGGCCGCTGATCGTGCGCCTGCTCGACATCGGCGGCGACAAGCCCGCGCCCTATCTGCCGATCGAGGGTGAGGAGAACCCGGCATTGGGGCTGCGGGGCGTGCGCGTCGTGCTCGCGCATCCGCACATCCTGGAGGATCAGTTGCGCGCGATCCTGGCGGTGCAACCGCGCGGCCGCTGCCGGATCATGGTGCCGATGATCGCCGGGGTCGACGAGTTGCTGCGCGTCCGCGCGGTGCTCGATCGGCTGACCGGCGGCGCGCGCGATGTCGAACTGGGCGTGATGGTGGAAACGCCCGCCGCCGCGATCGGCGCCGACCTGCTGGCGCGCGAGGCCGACTTCCTGTCGATCGGCACCAACGACCTGACGCAATATACGCTGGCGATGGACCGGGGGAATGCAGCGGTCGCCGGGGCGCTCGACGGGCTGCACCCGGCGGTGCTGCGGCTGATCGGCGAGACCGTGCGCGGCGGCCGGATGCATGACCGCTGGACCGGCGTGTGCGGCAGCCTCGCCTCCGATCCGCTGGCGGTGCCGATCCTGCTCGGGCTGGGCGTCACCGAATTGTCGGTCGCGCCTGCGGCAGTGCCGGAGATCAAGGCGCTGGTGCGCGAACTGGACCTGTCCGCCGCGCGCGACCATGCCCGCGCGGCGCTGAACTGCCCGGATGCCGCCACTGTCCGACGCCTCGCACGGGAGTTTGCGCGATGAAGATCATGGGGGGCCGGAACATCCTCGGCGCGCTCCAGCCGCTGGGCCGCGCCTTGATGCTGCCGATCGCGGTGTTGCCGATCGCCGGGCTGCTGCTGCGACTCGGCCAGCCCGACCTGCTCGACATCGCCTTCGTCAGCGCGGCGGGCGATGCGATCTTCGCGCATCTCGGTCTGTTGTTCGCGATCGGCGTTGCGACCGGCTTCGCGCGCGACGGCAATGGCGCGGCGTGCCTTGCCGGCGTGGTCTGCTTCCTGGTCGCGACCGAGGCCGCAAAGGTCTTGCTGGTCGTCCCCAACGAGGTCGCGCTGAGGCTGACCGGACCCGCGGCCGACCTGGCGGTCGCGGCGTGGAAGGCGAAGGCGATCGCGCGGCTCGACGTCCCGGCCGGCATCCTCTCCGGGTTGATCGGCGGGCTGTTCTACAATCGCTTCTCGACGATCAAGCTGCCGGAATATCTTGCCTTTTTCGGCGGCCGCCGCTTCGTGCCGATCGTCAGCGGGGTCGCCGGGCTGGTGCTGGCGCTCGCGTTCGGCACCGGCTTCGCCACGATCGCCGGCGGAATCGACCAGTTGAGCTACGGCATCGTGCGCTCCGGCGGCGCGGGGCTGTTCCTGTTCGGGCTGCTCAACCGGCTGCTGCTGGTCACCGGGCTGCATCACCTGCTCAACAACATCGTCTGGTTCGTGATGGGCGACTATCAGGGCGCGACCGGCGACCTGCGGCGTTTCTTCGCGGGCGATCCGACGGCGGGCGCGTTCATGGCCGGCTTCTTCCCGGTCATGATGTTCGGCCTGCCCGCCGCCTGCCTGGCGATGTACCACGCCGCCGCGCCGGAGCGGCGCAAGGCGGTCGGCGGGATGCTGTTCAGCCTCGCGCTCACCTCCGCGCTGACCGGCGTGACCGAGCCGATCGAGTTCAGCTTCATGTTCCTCGCACCGCTGCTCTATGCGGTGCATGCGGTGCTGACCGGCCTGTCGATGACGCTGATGGACGCGCTGGGCGTGAAGCTGGGCTTCGGCTTCTCCGCCGGGCTGCTCGATTATGTGCTGAACTTCAATCGCGCGACGCGCCCGCTGGTGCTGCTGCCGGTCGGCGCGGCCTATTTCGTGCTGTATTATGGCCTGTTCCGCTTCTTCATCGCGCGCTTCGACCTGAAGACCCCGGGCCGCGAGCCGAAGGAGGCCGGTGCCGCCCCCGTCGTGGTGGCGGGGGAGCGCGGCGCGGCGTTCGCGCGCGCGCTGGGCGGGTCGGCGAACCTGACCGAGGTGGGCGCATGCACCACCCGCCTGCGGCTGAACGTGCGCGATCAGGCGGCGGTGGACGACGCGGCGCTGAAGGCGCTGGGCGCGCGCGGACTGATCCGTCCGTCCGCCACCGCGCTGCAGGTGGTGCTCGGCCCGGTCGCCGACGTGGTGGCGGTGGAGATCCGCGACGCGCTGGCGACGAGTGGCGTCATGGTCGCCGCCGCGCCGGCGGTCGAGGAGATCGCGACGGCGCCGGTGGTGCTGTCGGCGCCGGTGGTGAAGGCGCTGGGCGGCATGGCGAACGTCCGCGACGCCAGCGTTCATCCGGGCCGCGTGCGCGTGGCGCTGGGGCATGGCCCGATCGACGAGGCGGCGCTGCGCGGCCTCGGCGTGCGCGCGGTGGCGCGGCCGGCGGCGGGCACGGTGCATCTGCTGGTCGTGGATACAGCGACGCTCACCGCGTGACCGCTGACCACCGCCCTCCCCGCATCGGCGGGGAGGGTGTCAGAGGTCCGACAGCTCCGCCACGAAATCATAGGCGTCGCCGCGATAATAGGAGCGCGTGAACTCCACCGCGCGACCGTCGCGACGAAAGCCGCGCCGTTCGATCAGCAACCCGGCATGGCCGGCGTCCACCCCCAGCATCCGCGCATGGTCCGGCCCGAACGGCACCGCGCGCAGCCGTTGCAGTGCGCGCACCGGGCGGCTGCCCGCCCTGTCCAGCGCGGCGTAGAGCGAATCCTCCACCGCCTCCAGCGCCGGCAGGCAATAGCCGGCGATCGTCGACATCTCGAACGCCATCGGTTCGTCGTCGGCATGGCGGATGCGCTGGAAACGATAGACCGGCGCGCCCGGCGACAGGCCCAGCGCCATGCTCTCCTCCGGGCTCACGGTGCTGGCGACGCGGCTGATCCAGCTGCTCGACGCGCTCTTGCCGCGTGCCGCCATATCCTCGGAAAAGGACGACAGCTTGGAGAAGCTCTTTTCGACACGCCCCGCGACGAACGTCCCCGCGCCGCGGCGGCGCGTGAGCAGGCCGTCCTCGACGAGCCCGCCGATCGCCTTACGCACGGTGATGCGCGACACGTCATATTCGGTGGCCAGGTCGCGCTCGGCCGGGATCGCGTCGCCCTGGTTCAATATGCCACCGCCGATCGCCTCGCGGATCACCTGCTGAAGCTGGAGATAGAGCGGCGCGGCATTGCCCGCGCGAAACCGTCCCACCTCATCCGAAAACGACATTCAGCATCCCCCGCACCGCCCGCTGTCGCCGGGCTTTTCCCGTTTACGCCGTAACCGACCCGCGCGCGCGCGACAATCGCGCCCGTCGCCGGGTGCGGCATGAATACCACAATCGGCCCGGAACAAACACCAACGCACCCCGCACTGACACGGATACGTAACTTTTCTTGTTCCGTTGGTCTATTTTGGTTATAGGACCACTTTGAAGCCACTGCGGAGAAGGCTGGCGCACGATCGCCGGCTACACGCAGCCAGCTTCAGGGACGGAGCGACGCGGGCAGGACCGCGTCAACGAGAGGGGTTTATTCATGCGGTTGCGCCAGTTCATGCTGCTTTCCACTGCACTGGTCGGCTTCGCCGGCGCGGCGCAGGCGCAGGACACCTCCACCACGCCCCCATCGAACACGCCGCCCAGCCAGGCCGCATCCGACGACGGCGCGGGCGAGGATATCGTCGTCACCGGCTATGCCGGCAGCCTTCGTCAGGCGATCGAGCTGAAGCGCAACGCCAATGCGGTGGTGGACGCGATCTCCGCCGAGGACATCGGCAAGTTCCCGGACCGCAACGTCGCGGAATCGCTCGCGCACATCCCGGGCGTGTCGATCGACCGTCGCTTCGGCGAGGGCGAGAAGGTCGCGATCCTCGGCACCGATCCGGCGCTGAACCGCATGTTGCTGGACGGCCACGCGCTGGCCTCGGCCGACTGGGGCGGCAACGACAACGATCCCAGCAGCCGCACCTTCAACTATTCGCTGCTCGCGCCCGAACTGGTCGACCGGCTGGAGGTCTACAAGTCGCCGGAGCCGCGCATCGAGGAAGGCAGCCTGGGCGGCACGGTGATCGTACGCACGCGCCGTCCGCTGGAGCTGGACGCAAATTCGCTGTTCGCATCGGGCGGCTATACCTACAACGATCGCTCCGAGAAGGGCAGCGTCCGTGGATCGGGCCTGTATAGCTGGAAGAACGCGGACGAGACGTTCGGCGTCCTGGTCGCCGCCACCTACGACAAGCAGAATCTGGTGCGCTCCGGCGTCGAGTTCTTCGGCTACGACAATGCCAACGGCTCGGGCAGCCCGTTCCTGACCACCAACGCCGCCGGGCAGCGCGTGCTGAAGAACCCCAATGCCGTCATCACCGGCGGTTCGATCGCCGATCTGGACAAGGCGGCGTCGCCCTTCGGCATCAACTACGCATACTTCCAGCAGCAGCGTGAACGCACCAGCGTGGCGGGCACGATGCAATGGCGCCCCGCCCCCGACCTGACGTTCACGCTGAACGGCCTGCACATCGACGGCAATTACAACAACTACAGCCAGGCGATGTACACCATCCCCGGCGCGTGGACCGGCGACGTGCTGCAATCCGCGACGATCTCCAACGGCGTGGTGACGCAGGCGAACTTCGCCGCGGCCACCGGCCAGAGCGCCCAGCTCGACACGCTGGTGCGCAGCACCAAGCTCAAGACCGACAACATCAACTTCTACGCCGACTGGGAGGGCGATGACGGCGCAAAGGTGTCGTTCGCCGGCGGCTGGAGCAAGGCGACCGGCGGGCGCAATCCCGAATATCTGTTCAACGTGCAGACCAAGCTGCCATTCAGCTATTCGATCACGCCGACCTCGGCGGACGTCAACTTCGTCGGCGACCTCACCAACCCGGCCAATTACTTCACCAACCCCAGCAACCAGAATGCCAATATCGAGGGCAATCCGGTGCTGGTCGGCGGGCAGCAGCTCGTCGCGGCGCAGATCGGCGGCCTCGACTACAGCGTCACCACCGATCGTGACATCTTCGGCGGCTTCGACGCGACGATCCCGGTCGGCGGTTTCTTCAAGGAGCTGCTGCTGGGCGCGCGCGTCACCGATCACGTCAACCGCGTCGATTCGCGCGGCATCAACACCTATCTGCGCACCTCGCTGACCGGCGCGCAGCTCGGTGTCGACACGACGGTGACCCCGGACGGCATCTTCGACGGCACCGGCGGCAGCGGGTCGGCGACGCAGTTCCTGAACCTGCCGCGCGAGGCGGTGATCGACATCCTCGCCAACGCGGTCAACTCGCCGCTGGTCGACAAGATCGGCGCCACGATCCGCGTCGACGAGCGGATCGCCGCCAGCTACGTGCAGGCGAACTTCGAGGGCGGCGGGCTGCGCGGCAACGTCGGCGGCCGTCTGGTCTACACCCGCGACGTGTCGAACTATGCGCTGACCCTGCCGACGCTCGCCAATCCGCAGCCGCGCCCGGTGCCGACCAGCAGCAGCACCGATTACCTGAAGTTCCTGCCGTCGCTGAACGTCGCTTACGAGGTCAGCCCGCAGTTTATCGTACGCGGTGCCGTCGCCAAGGTGATCTCGCGTCCGCGCTACCAGGATCTGGCCGCCGCGATCACGCAGAACGACGTCACCAAGGATGCCGGCGGCGGCAACCCGAACCTGAAGCCGTACGAGGCGACCAATTACGAGCTGACCGCGGAATTCTACCCGCGCGCCGGTGCGCTGCTGTCGGTCGAACTCTATCGCCGCGAGATCAGCAACTACATCCTGAACGAGCGCGTGACCGGCCAGACGCTGTTCAACTCGCTGACCGGGCGGCTGGAGAACGACTATACCGTTCAGCGGCCGATCAACGCCGGCAAGGGCAAGGTCAACGGCGTGCTGGTCAATGGCCAGGCGGAGATCTGGGGCGGGTTCGGCATCCAGGCGAACTATTCGTATCAGGACAGCAGCACCTCGACCACGATCGCGAGCACCGCGGTCCTGAACCTGCCGTACCTGTCCAAGCACACCGTCAACGTGATTCCGTATTTCGAGAGCGGACCGTTCCAGGCGCGCGTCAGCTACAATTATCGTTCGGAATATTTCCGCACGATCGGCCGGCTCGGGTCGCAGGAAATGGTCGCGCCGTACAACCAGCTTGACGCCTCGGCCTCGCTGGCGCTCACGAAGAACATCTCGCTGACCGTCAATGCGCAGAACCTGCTGGACGAGACCTACCTGCAATATAGCGGCACGCGCGATCGCCCGTCGGCCTTCTACAAGAACGGCCGTACCTTCGTGGGCAGTGTCACCTTCCGCCTCTAGACGCCGTCGATCCTGTTCCCTCCCTGGCCTCCCGTCGTCGACGGGGGGCCATTTTTTTTGCGCGCGGCATGGACGCGCCGGATCGAGGCGGGCATGATACCTCCTAATACCAAAACGGTACCAGGGAGTTGAGATGAGCCGCAGGCCCGCGCACGCGACAGTCGGTCTGGCGATGGCCATGGCGCTGGCCGCCCCCGCGGTCGCGCAGACCGCCCCGCGCCTCCTGCCGCTGCCGCAATCGGTCGTCGCGGGCGCCGGCAGCATCACGATCGCCGATGGCGCGACGGTGTCGGCCACCGTGCCGGAGGCCGGCGCGGCCGCCCGCCTGCTGGTGGAGCATGTCCGCATTGCGCGCGGCCTGACGCTGACCGCCACGCAGGGCGCGGCGCGGATCCGCTTCGAGCGCAGTGACGCGGTGACGGGTGACGAGGCGTACCGCCTGATCGTCGCGCCCGACGGCATCCGCATCCTCGCCGCCGCCCCCGCCGGCTTCGTGCATGGCGCGATGACGCTGGTGCAGTTGCTCAGCCCCGACGCGAAGGTCGGCGCGCCCGTGCGCGTGCGGGCGATGACGATCGCGGACGCCCCGCGCTTCGCGTGGCGCGGGCTGCTGGTCGACCCGGTGCGGCATTTCCAGCCGCTGCCGGTCCTGCGCCGGATCATCGACCAGATGGCGGCGGTGAAGCTCAACACCTTGCACCTCCACCTGACCGACGATCAGGGCTGGCGGTTTGAGGTGAAGCGCTATCCGAAGCTGACCGAGGTCGGCGCATGGCGCTTCGGCCCCGGCACCGGCGGCGCGCCCCCCACGCAGCGCGTCGGCGGCTTCTACACGCAGGACGAATTGCGCGCGCTGGTCGCCTATGCCGCCGAACGCGGCATCACGATCGTGCCCGAGATCGACTTGCCCGGCCACGCGCAGGCGCTGGTCGCCGCCTATCCCGACCTGGGCATCATGGGCGATCGGCCGGCGGTGAGCAACGAATGGGGCGTCATGCCCTATCTGTTCAATCCGGGGCCAAAGGGGATCGCGTTCGTCAAGGAGGTGCTGGACGAGCTGCTGTCGGTGTTCCCCGGCACCTATATCCACCTCGGCGGCGACGAGGCGGTGAAGGACCAGTGGCAGCGCAACCCGGTGGTGCAGGCGCAGATCCGCGCGCTGGGCCTGAAGGACGAGAATGCGCTGCAAAGCTGGATGATCGAGCAGTTCGGCGCCTATCTGGCCGCGAAGGGTCGCCGCCTGATCGGCTGGGACGAGATACTGGAGGGCGGGCTGCCGCCCTCCGCCTCCGTTATGTCGTGGCGCGGCGAACAGGGCGCGGTGGCCGCCGCGAACCAGAACCACGACGTGGTGCTCTCACCCGCGCCGATCCTGTATCTCGACAATCTGCAAAGCGGCCATGGCGACGAGCCGCCGGGTCGCCCGGCCGCGGTCCAGACGCTGGCGGACGTCTACGGCTACGATCCGATGCCTATGGCGATCGACCCGGCGAAGGCGCACCATGTGCTGGGTGCGCAGATGAATGCGTGGAGCGAGTATCTGGTCACGCCGTGGCAGGTCGAGCATGCCATCTTCCCCCGCATCGCCGCGCTGGCGGAGAATAGCTGGAGCACGGCGCCACGCGACTTTCCCCACTTCCTCGACCGGCTGCAACCGCAGATGGCGCGCTGGCGGCGGGCCGGCGTGGAGGTGGCGGACAGCGCCACCGCGGTGGAGTTCCGGCTGACGGGGACGCGCGGCGACGCGCTGCGCGCCAACCGGATCACGGTGTCGCTGGGCCAGCAGGCGCCCTATGGCACGATCCGCTACACCACCGACGGCAGCGAACCCGGCAGGACCGCGCGCCGCTACACCGCGCCGCTGACGATGGCGCCCGGCGCGACGATCCGCGCCGCCGCCTTCGATGCGGCGGGCGAGCGCGTCGCGGCGGTGCGCGACTTCGCCACCACACGCACCGCGCTGCTCGCGAAGGGCGCGTCCGATTTCGCGCTCTGCCCGGCGGACAACGCGCTGGCGCTGCGCGTGCCGCTCACCACCGAGGCGACCGGGGAGACGCCCGCCTATAACGTCAATCTGTTCGACACCTGCATCGCCTATCCCGCCGCGCCCATGGACCTGGCCGCCGGGTTCGAGGTCGACGTGGCGCGGCTGGCGCGCAACTGGGGGCTGGCGCACGATTTCGACAAGGTCCGTCGCCATTACAACGTGACCCCGCACGGCGAGTTGCTGGTGCTGGTCGGCTGTCAGGCGGGGCGCAAGGGGCCGGCCGATCCGAACGCGCCCGCGCCGGTGATCGCGGGCAGCTTCCCCCTGCCCGACCCCGCGACCGCGCCGCAGCGGATGCGCTTCGCGGGCACCTTCCCCGCCGCGGTGACCGCGCTGGGCGGCGACCGTGACATCTGCGTGCAATTCACCTCGCCGGTCGGCGATCCCTTCTACGCGGTGGAACGCGTTCAACTGACGGAGCGCCGCTGATGCGCCGATATCTCGCGGCGCTGCCGTTGCTGCTCGCCTCCACCGCCGCCATGGCCGCGCCGAAGGCGGTGATGCGCCTCGACGACGGATGGAGCGTGCGCATCGACCCCGCCGACAGCGCCGCCGCCAGCGCGCATCCACGCGCGGCCAAGTGGTTCCGTGCGGTCGTGCCCGGCAGCGTCCAGCAGGATCTGATCGCGACGAAGCAGGTGCCCGATCCGTTCAAGGGCACCAACGAGGCGGCGATCCAATGGGCCGGGCTGACCGCCTGGCAATATCGCCGCGCGCTGGACGTCACCCCGGCGATGCTGGCGCGCGACCACCTCGACCTGGTGTTCGACGGGCTGGACACGTTCGCGCGCGTCGCGATCAACGGTCATGTCGTGCTGGAGGCCGACAACGCGCACCGCACGTGGCGGGTGGACGCGAAGAAGTGGCTGACGGCGGGCGAGAACGCGATCACGATCACCTTCGCCTCACCGATCCGCACGCTGCAACCGCGCGTGCTGGCGGAGGGGAACCCGCTGCCGGGCGAATATGATTCCGCGTTTGGCGACGAGCCAAAGGGCCGGCAGACCTCCCCCTACATCCGCAAGCCCAAATACCATTGGAGCTGGGACTGGGGGCCGCGCATCATCACCATCGGGCCGTGGCGGCCGGTGACGCTGGAGGCGTGGGACGACGCCCGCCTCGCATCACTGCGCGTGGAACAGGTCGCGCTGAACGATGCCGAGGCGCGGCTCGACGCGAAGTTCGAGGTCGCCGCCGACCGCGCCGGCCCCGCGCTGGTCCGCGCGCGCGTGACCGGCCCCGACGGCCGCGTCGTGACCGCCGAGCAGCAGGTGACGCTCGCCGCCGGGCAGAACCGCGTCACGGTGCCGCTGACGATCGCGCAGCCGCAGCGCTGGCAGCCGGTCGGCTATGGCGCGCAGCCGCTCTATACGGTGGCCGGCGCGCTGATCGAGGACGGCGCGGAAAGCGACCGCGCCGAACGCCGCATCGGGTTGCGCACCGTGGAGCTGATCCGCGGCGGCGGCGCGTTCGGCTTCCGCATCAACGGCACGCCGATCTTTGCCAAGGGCGCGAACCTGATCCCGTTCGACAGCTTCCCCGCGCGCACCACCGCGGCGCAGATGCGGGCGATGCTGGCGGACGCGAAGGTCGCGAACATGAACATGATCCGCATCTGGGGCGGCGGACATTATCTGGAGGATGCGTTCTTCGACGCGGCCGACGAACTGGGGGTGATGATCTGGTCGGACTTCATGTTCGGCGGCGCGGTCACGCCCCCCGATGCCGATTTCCGCGAAAATGTGCGGATCGAGGCGGAGCAGCAGGTCGCGCGCCTTTCCGGCCATCCCTCGATCGTGCTGTGGGCGGGCGGCAACGAGGTGCTGTCCGGCTGGGAGAACTGGTCGGATCGCAAGGCGTTCAAGAAGCGCGTCGGCGCCGACGAGCAGGAGCGGATCGGCACCGGCATGGCGGTGCTGTTCGACCGCGTGCTGCGCCAGGCCGTGCGCGACTTCGATCCGGGCGTCCCCTATTGGCCCGGCTCGCCTTCAACCGATTACGAAGGCCCGGTGGATACCGACGCGTCGGGCGACCGGCATTTCTGGGATGTCTGGTCGGGGTCGAAGCCGGTCGCCAACTACGTGAACACCTGCCCGCGCTTCATGTCCGAATACGGGTTCCAGGCGATGCCGGACCTGTCGACGATCAACGCCTTCGCCGGCACGCTGAAGGTGCAGCCGACCGATGCGGTGATGAAGGCGCACCAGAAGTTCCTGGCCGGCGAAGGCAACGACAGGCTGCTGTTCTACATCCGCGAGCGGCTCGGCGAACCGAAGGGGCTGGCGGACTATGTGTATCTCAGCCAGGTCAACCAGGCGCAGGCGATCGAGATGGCCGCGCTCCATCACCGCGCCTGCCGCCCGGTGACGATGGGGTCGCTCTACTGGCAGTTGAACGATGTATGGCCGGCGATATCCTGGTCGAGCATCGACCATGATGGACGCTGGAAGCTGCTCCATCATGCCGCGCGCCGCTTCTTCGCCGCGCAGGTGATCGTCACCGAGCACAAGGACGGCGCGACGCGCGTGGCGCTGGTGTCCGATGCCACCACGCCGATCGCCGCGCGGTGGCGCGTGCGCGGCTATGCGATGGATGGTCGCGTGCTCGGTGAGCGCGGCGGCGACGCCACGCTCGCGCCGCTCGCGGCAGCCGGGATCGCCAGCCTGCCCGACGCCGAGCTGTTCGGCACCGCCGCGCCGGCTGACAGCTATGCGGTGGCCGAGTTGCTGATCGACGGCAAGGTCGCGGACCGCCGCATCGTCGAGCGCGTGCTCCCCAAGGATGTGCGCTGGCCCGACCCCGGCCTTACGGCGCGGTGGAACGGGCGCGAGTTGACGGTCACCGCCACCAGGCTGGCGCGCGCGGTGATGCTCGATTTCGGCGCGACGCCCGCGCAGCCGTCCGACGACGGCTTCGACCTGCTGCCCGGCGAGAGCCGGACGGTGACCGTGGCGTCCGACGCGACGCCCGCACGATTGCGTCGCGCGCTCACCCTGCGCTCGCTGGGAGGACGCAAATGATCTGGCTGCTGCTCGCCGGCGCCGCCGCCGATCCGGTGGCGAGCGCGATCGCGACGATGACGATCGAGGAAAAGGCCGCGCAGTTGCAGAGCACCGCGCCCGCCGATCCCAAGGCGGGTCTGCCCGCCTATGACTGGTGGAACGAGGGGCTGCACGGGCTGGCGCGCAACGGCCATGCCACGGTCTTTCCGCAGGCGATCGGCATGGCCGCGACCTGGGACACCGATCTGGTGCACCGCATCGGCGACGTCGTCGCAACCGAGGCGCGCGCGAAGTTCAACGCGCGTCCCGCCTCCGCCGACCGCCGCATCTACGAAGGGCTGACGATCTGGTCGCCCAACATCAACATCTTCCGCGATCCGCGCTGGGGCCGCGGGCAGGAGACGTATGGCGAGGATCCGTATCTGACCGGCCGGCTGGGCGTCGCCTTCGTCACCGGGCTGCAGGGACCGGACCCTACGCATCCCAAGGTGATCGCGACGCCGAAGCACCTCGCTGTCCACAGCGGACCGGAGGCGGGACGCGACGGTTTCGACGTCGATCCCAGCCCGCAGGATATGGAGGCGACCTACCTGCCGGCGTTCCGCATGGCGGTGACCGAGGGCAAGGCGCTGTCGCTGATGTGCGCCTACAATTCTATCCACGGCACGCCGGCCTGCGCCGACGCATCGTTGCTGAACGATCGCGTGCGGCGCGACTGGGGCTTCGACGGATTCGTGGTCACCGACTGCGATGCGGCGGCCAACATCCACCTGTTCCACCATTACCGGCTCGACGCCGCATCGGCCGCCGCAGCATCGGTGAAGGGCGGCACCGATCTGAATTGCGGCACCACCTATGGCGCATTGCCGCAGGCGGTGACGCGCGGGCTGGTGAGCGCGGCGGAGGTCGACACCGCGCTACTCCGCTCGCTGAAGGCGCGCCACGCGCTCGGCATCGCGTTCGGCGGCGAGACGCCATGGGCGTCGATCAAGCCCGACGCGATCGGCGCGCCCGCGCATCGCGCGCTGGCGCTGGAGGCGGCGCGCAAGGCGATCGTGCTGTTGCGCAACGGGCATGATCGCCTGCCGCTGTCGCCCGCGACGAAGCTGGCGGTGATCGGCGCCAATGCCGACGATCTGGGCGTGCTACAGGCCAATTACCACGGCACCGCCGCGCAGCCGGTGACCCCGCTGGAGGGACTGCGCCGCCGCTTCCGCACCGTCAGCTATGCGCAGGGGTCGGTACTGGTCGATGGCGCGCCGGTGGTGGTGCCCGAAACCGCGCTGCCCGGGCTCTCCGCACGCTACAGCGTCGGCGGGCGCGCCTTGCTGTTGCGACGCGAGCGGCGCATCGACCTGGACCTGACGCGCGTCCCCGCCGCCCCCGGCCTGCCCGTCACCGGCTATGTCGCGCATTGGACCGGCACATTGCGCCCGCCCGGCCCCGGCGCGTACCGGCTGGTGCTGGATCAGGTGCAATGCTGGAAGGATTGCACGACGCACGACGCCGTGACGCTGACCGTCGGCGGGCGCGTGCTCCACGACGGTCCGCTGCCGAAGGGGCGGGTCGAGATCGCGTGGGACAGCGATGGCGGCGCGCAACCGCTGGAGATCGTGCTCGATCACAGGAGCGAGGACGAGAGCTTCCGCCTGATGTGGCTGCCGCCCGAGGAACCGATGATCGCGGAGGCGGTGGCCGCCGCGCGCGCGGCCGACGTGGCGGTGGTGGTCGGTGGCCTGTCGCCCGATCTGGAGGGCGAGGCGTTGCAGGTGCAGGTGCCCGGCTTCGTCGGCGGCGACCGCAGCGACATCGCGCTGCCGTTCGCGCAGCAGCGCTTGCTCACCGCGCTGAAGGCGACCGGCAAGCCGATCGTGCTGGTGCTGGCCAGCGGCAGCGCGGTGGCGGTGGACCCGACGCTGGCCGACGCGGTGCTGGCGCTATGGTATCCCGGCGAGGCCGGCGGCACCGCGCTGGCGGACGTGCTGGCGGGCGACACCAATCCGTCGGGGCGCCTGCCGGTCACCTTCTACAAGGCGACGACCGACCTGCCCGCCTTCGTGGATTACGGCATGAAGGAGCGCACCTACCGCTATTTCACCGGCACGCCCCTGTGGGGGTTCGGGCACGGCCTGTCCTATACCAGCTTCGGCTATGACCGGCTCACGTCCGCGGCCGATGTCGCCAGCGGTGCACCGCTGAGCGTCACCGCGCGTGTCGCCAACCGTGGCGCGCGCGACGGCGAGGAGGTGGTGCAGGCGTATCTCGTCCCACCGGCGGTGAAGGGCGGCACGCTCACCGCGCCGGTGCTGCAACGCCAGTTGGTCGGTTTCCAGCGGCTCGCGCTGAAGAAGGGACGCAGCGGCACCGCACGCTTCACCATCGACCCGCGGATGATGAGCATCGTCGACCGCGACGGCCGCCGCCACATCGCGCCGGGCGCGTATCGGCTGTGGATCGGCGGCGGCCAGCCGGACGCCGCGCCAGGCGCGTGGACCACCTTCACGGTGACCGGCGCGGACAAGGAGTTGCCGAAATGACCATCACCCGCCGCTTGCCGCTGCCCGTATGGAAGACGGCACAAGGGACTGCCGCATGAAGATCGACCGACGCCACTTCGTCGCCGGCGCCGCCGCGTTCGCCGCCGCGCCCGCGACCGCCGCCACGCGCGCGCCGGCGTTCGCCAGCAAGCGCCCCGCGCCTGCCGACCGCCGCTTCGTCTCGCCGGCGGTAGAACGCGAGCTTGCGCAGGTATCGAGGCTGATCGCCGACCCGAAGCTGCGCTGGATGTTCGGCAATTGCTATCCGAACACGCTCGACACCACGGTCAGGATGGGGGTGGTCGATGGCAGGCCGGATGCGTTCGTCATCACCGGCGACATCAATGCGCTGTGGCTCCGCGACAGTTCGGCGCAGGTCACGCCCTACCTGCACCTCGTACGCGCGGACGCGAAGCTGGGCGAGCTGTTCCGCGGGCTGATCGCGCGACAGGCGCGCTCGATCCTGATCGACCCCTATGCCAACGCCTTCATGGAGGATCCGGCGGCGAAGACCGACCTCGAATGGTCGCTGAAGGACCAGACCGAGATGAAGCCGGGCGTCGCGGAGCGGAAGTGGGAGATCGACTCGCTGTGCTACCCGATGCGGCTGGCGCACGGCTATTGGCAGGCGACGCGCGACGCGCGCCCGTTCGACGCCACCTGGGCGCAGGCGGCACGCGCGAGCATCCGCACGTTCCGGGAGCAGCAGCGCAAGGATGGCCCCGGCCCGTACAGTTTCCTGCGCACGTCCAACCGCAACACCGAGATGATGCCGCTGGAGGGCTGGGGCAATCCGATGCGTCCGGTGGGGCTGATCGTCTCGGGCTTCCGTCCGTCCGACGATGCATGCCTGTATCCGTTCCTGATCCCGTCGAACCTGTTCGCGGTCACCGCGCTGCGCGAACTGGCGATCGTCGCGAACGAGGCGGCACACGACGCGGCGCTCGCCACCGACGCGACGACGCTGGCCGGCGAGGTCGAGGCGGCGCTGCGGCAATGGGGCACGATGCGGCTACGCGACAGGTCGGAGGTTTGGGCGTTCGAGGTCGACGGCTTCGGCAACGCCATCTTCATGGATGACGCCAACGTGCCGTCGCTGTCGGGGCTTGCCTATCTCGGCTGCGTCCGCCCGGACGACGCCTTGTGGCGGCGCACGGAGGCGGCGGCGTGGAGCGGCGCCAACCCTTATTTCTTCCGCGGCACCGCCGGCGAGGGGATCGGCGGCCCGCATGTCGGACTAGGACAGATCTGGCCGATGTCGCTGATCGTGCGCGCGCTGTCGTCCACCGATCCGGCGGTGATCCGCGCCTGTCTGAAGACGCTGCGCGACACCGATGCCGGCACCGGCTTCATGCACGAGACCTTCGACCGGAACGATCCGTCGAAATGGACCCGTCACTGGTTCGCCTGGGCCAACGGCCTGTTCGGTGAACTGATCATGCGGCTGGCCAGGACGCGGCCCGCCATATTGAAGGAAGCATTGTAATGGGCGACACGACCATGTCCCGCGATCCGGCGTGGCAACCCGACCGCGCGGCGGTGACGCGCCGCACGCTGCTCGCCTCCGCCGCAACGGTGGCGGTCGCCGCGCCGCTGCCGGCGCTGGCCGCGCGCAGCCCGCGCGCCGCGCCCAATTTGTTCGTCGGCACCGGCGGCGACGGCCACACCTATCCCGGCGCCACGCTGCCGTTCGGCATGGTGCAACTGTCGCCCGACACCGATGTGGCACGCTGGGACACCTGTTCCGGCTATCACCATGGCGACGGGTCGATCATGGGGTTCAGCCATACGCACCTGTCGGGCACGGGCATCGGCGACATGCTGGATGTGCTGGTGGTGCCAACCCGCGGGCCGGTGAAGCTGCAACCCGGACCGTTGAACGATCCCGATGCGGGCTTTCGCCAGCGGTATTCCGACGAGCATGCCGAGCCGGGCTATTACCGGGTCGCGCTGGAAAGCGGGGTGCGGGCCGAGCTGACCGTGACCGAGCGGACCGGCTGGCACCGCTACACCTTCCCCGCCGGGTCGGGCCACATCCTGATCGACCTGGCGCACATGATCCTCGACAAATGGGACAATCCCCCGTTGATCGACGACAGCAGCCTGCAGGTCGACGCGGACGGCACGCTGACCGGCAGCCGCCGCGTACATCGCTGGGCGAAGGGACGCCGCATCCATTTCGCGATGCAGCTCTCGCGCCGACCGGACCGTATCGCCTTCTACGGGGAGGACGATGCGGAACAGCCCGCCGGCGCGACCGCCGTGAAGGGCAAGCGCGTGAAGGCGGTGCTGTTCTACGACGATGCCGGCGCGGCCCCGATCGTGATCCGCTGCGGCATCTCTGCGGTGGACGTCGGCGGCGCGCGCGCCAATCTCGCCGCCGAGGCGCGCGACTGGAACTTCGATCGCACGCGCCGCGCCGCCGCCCGCCGCTGGCAAGGTGAGCTGGGCGCGATCGCGGTGGAGGGCGGAACCGCCGACCAGCGGACGATCATGGCGTCGGCGCTCTACCATGCGATGCTCGCGCCGACGCTCTTTTCCGACGTCGACGGCCGCTATGTCGGGCTCGACCGGCAGGTGCACCGGCTCCCGGCGGGGCAGCGCGCCCATTCCACCTGGTCGCTGTGGGACACGTATCGCGCGCTCCACCCGCTGTTGACGATCATCGCCCCGGATCGCGTGAAGTCGCTGGTCGACGACCTGATCCGCCAGACCGCGCACAGCCCGTATGGTCCGCTCGTCTGGCCGCTTCAGGGGGTGGAGACGGGCACGATGATGGGCTGGCACGGCGTGTCGGTGCTTGCCGAGGCGCAGGTCAAGGGTATCGCCGCCGACTATGCCGCGGCCTGGCCCGCGATCGCGAAGCGCTCGTTCGACTTCACCGCGCCCGATCTCGACAACAGCAAGGGCCGCGACCTCTACGACGCCCGGGGCTATGTTCCCGCCGACAAATGGTTCGAAAGCGTCAGCCGCACGCAGGAATATGCCTATGACGACTGGGCGTCGTCACATCTGGCGCGCGCCGCCGGGCAGGAGGCGGATGCCGCGCGGCTGCTCAAACGCTCGGGCAACTGGCGCAACGTCATCGACCCGGCGATCGGCTTCGCGCGGCCGCGCTTCGCCGACGGATCGTGGTGGAAGGACTATGACCCGATCCAGCTCGGCCACATGCCCAAGCCATGGTGGCGCGACTATACGGAAGCGAACGGCTGGCAGGCGACGTTCCTGAACCAGCACGACATCTATGGCCTGATCGCGCACATGGGTGGCGAGCGCGCGTTCGAGGCGAAGCTGGACGCGCTGTTCTCCGCGCCCTCCACGCTACCGAAGAACGCGCCGCCCGACATCAGCGGGCTGGTCGGCCAATATGCGCATGGCAACGAACCGGACCAGCACGTCCCCTATCTCTATGCCTATGTCGGCGCGCCGTGGAAGACGCAGGCGATGGTGCGCCGCCTGTGTACCGAAATGTACCGGAACGATCCGAACGGCGTGATCGGCAACGACGATTGCGGCCAGATGAGCGCGTGGTTCGTGCTGTCGGCGCTCGGCTTCTACCCGGTCGACCCGGTGGAGGCCGTCTATGTCTTCGGCTCGCCGCTGTTCGAACGCGCGACGGTCGCGCTGCCGGGTGGCAGGCGGCTGGTGGTGGAGGCACCCGGCAATGGACCGTCCACTCCTTATGTGAAGGCGGTGACGTGGAACGGTCGTCCGTGGACCAGAAGCTGGATCGGCCATGCCGATCTGGTGAAGGGCGGCCGGCTGCGCTTCACGATGAGCGCGACGCCCGAACCCGCGTTCGGCCGCGCGATGAACGACCGGCCGCCGTCGTTCGGACGGACCCCGGCGTGATTCCCCGCGCCGCCCGCCCCTGCTCATGGAGCCAAGAATGACCGACATCACCCGCCGCACCGTGCTGGCCGCCGGCGCCGCGTCCGCCGCGCTCCCGGCCGCCGCCGCACAGGGGGTCGCCGCGCCGCGTCCCTGGGGCGCCACCCCCTCGAAGCGCCAGCTCGCCTGGCACATGCGCGAGCAATATGCCTTCGTCCATTTCTCGATCAACACCTTCACCGATCGCGAATGGGGCTATGGCGACGAAAGCCCGAAGCTGTTCGATCCGAGCGATTTCGACGCCGACCAGATCGTCGCCGGCGCCAAGGCGGGGGGCATGCGCGGGATCATCCTGACCGCCAAGCACCATGACGGCTTCTGCCTTTGGCCGACGACGCTGACCGAACATTGCATCCGCAACAGCCCCTACAGGGGGGGCCGCGGCGACATCGTCCGTGAGATGGAACAGGCCGCACGTCGTGCCGGACTGGCCTTCGGTCTGTACCTGTCGCCGTGGGACCGGAACCATCCCGAATACGGCCGGCCGGCCTATATCGACTATTTCCGCGCGCAGATCGTCGAATTGTGCACGCGCTATGGCGAATTGTTCGAATTCTGGTTCGACGGCGCGAACGGCGGCGACGGCTATTATGGCGGCGCGCGCGAGACGCGGAAGATCGACGCGCCGAAATATTACAACTGGCCGTCGATCATCGCGCTGGTCCACCAGCATCAGCCGATGGCCTGCACCTTCGACCCGCTGGGTGCCGACGTGCGCTGGGTCGGCAATGAGGACGGCGTGGCCGGCGATCCGTGCTGGCCGACGATGCCGAACCATCCCTATGTCCAGTCGGAAGGCAATTCGGGCGTGCGCGGCGCGCCCTTGTGGTGGCCGGCGGAAACCGACGTCTCGATCCGCCCCGGCTGGTTCTATCACCCGGACGAGGATGCCAAGGTCAAGGATCCGGCGCGGCTGCTGCGCCTTTACGACGAGTCGGTGGGACGGGGCACCAACCTGAACCTCAACCTGCCGCCCGATCGCCGCGGCCGGCTGGCCGATCACGACGTGGCGGTGCTCAGGAGCTTCGGCGCGGCGCAGGCGCAGACCTATGCGCGCGATCTGGCGCAGGGCGCAGTGGCGCACGCCAGCGCGGAACGGGGGCGCGCGTTCGCCGCAGCGCGCGTGCTCGACGGGCGACGCGACACCTATTGGTCGACGCCCGATCAGGTGACCACGCCCAGCCTGACGCTCGACCTGCCGCCCGGACGCAGCTTCGACGTGATCCGCTTGCGCGAATATCTGCCGCTTGGCGTGCGCGTCACCCGCTTCGCGATCGACCTGGAGGAAGGCGGCGCGTGGCGCACCGTTGCGGAGCACGAATGCGTCGGCGCGCAGCGCATCGTGCGCCTGTCGCGTCCGTCGTCCGCGCGCCGGCTGCGGCTGCGCATCGTCGAGGCTCCCGCCTGCCCCGCGATCAGCGAGATCGCGCTGTTCCGACAGGTGGCGCCGGTGACGGTCGCGGCGCCGCGTGCGTCCGATCCGACGATCCTGCCGCGCGACGGCTGGGCGATCGCCGCCGCCTCCGGTCCGGGTGCGGAGGCGCTGATCGACGGCGACGCGCAGACGCGCTGGACCGTCCCCTCGCCCTCCGCGGCGGCGCCCGCCGCGGTGACGATCGACTTCGGCCGCGCGGTCGCGCTCGCCGGCTTCAGCCTGACGCCGTCGCGCACGGTTGCCAGGGACACCGCGCCGCCGCGCGGCTACCACGCCGACACCAGCGTCGATGGCCGTAGCTGGACGGCGGCCGGGGCCGGCGAGTTCGGCAACATGGCCTATGCGCTCGCCACACAGCGCGTCGCCTTCGCGGCGCGCGAGGCACGTTACCTGCGGCTGCGCTTCGATGCGCCGGCGGTGTCGGCGGGACACATGACGATCGCCGACATCGGAGCGTTCACGCGGTGAGGTGAGGCGCGCAGGTGGCGCGATGCGGGATCGGCGGTGCGGGGCCGGTGAGCGCCGGGATGCGGGAGCGAACCCCGCCCGGGAAACCCGCCTTCTCGCGAGCATCCCGGGCGGGCTTTCAGAACGACGACCAGTCGTCGTCGACCGTCGCCAGCGCGGTGTTGCCGACGACGCGCACCGGGCGCGGCGCGGATCGCGCGGGCGTTGCGCGCCGTACCACCGGCGGCGATGGCGCCCGGCGCCCGTCGTCCGCGACCGTGAAGATCGCCACCGCGCCGGCCAGTTGCTCCGACTCGCGCGCCAGCAGGTTGGCGGCGGCGGTCGATTCCTCGACCATCGCGGCATTCTGTTGCGTCACCGCGTCCATCTCGTTGATCGCGACGTTCACCTGCCCCAGGCTCTCCGCCTGGTGATCGGACGATCGCGCGATCGCCTCCATGACGACGCTGACGCTCGCCACCCGCTCGATGATGCGGTGCAGCGCCTGTCCCGTCTCGTCCACCAGTTGCACGCCCGACCGAACGTGGTTGATCGCCGACAGGATGCGCGTCTTCACGTCCGCCGCGGCATCGGCCGAGCGTTGCGCCAGCGCGCGCACCTCGCTGGCGACCACCGCGAAGCCCTTGCCGGCCTCGCCGGCACGCGCAGCCTCGACCCCGGCGTTCAGCGCCAGCAGGTTGGTCTGGAACGCGATGCCGTCGATCACGCTGATGATGTCGGCGATCTCGCGGCTGGCCTTGTCGATGCCGTTCATCGCCTCCACCGACTTGCGCACCACCTCGCCGCCCTGCTCCGCAGCGTCGCGCGCCTCGGCCATGGCGGTGTTGGCGCTGGCGGCGTTGGCCGCCCCCTCGCGCACCGTGCCGGTGATCTCATCCATTGCCGCGGCAGTCTCGCGCAGCGACGACGCCTGCTGCTCGCTGCGCGCCGACAGGTCGCGTGCGGACTGGCTGATCTCCTCGGCATTCTCCTTGATCGTTTCCACGCTGCTGCGCACGTTGGTGGTCAGGTCCGCCAGCTTGCCGACCGCATTGTTGAAGTCCTGCGCCAGCACCCCGAACGACGGTGGCAGCCCGGCGAGCCGCACGGTCAGGTCGGCCGCCGACAGGCGGTGCAGCCCGTCGCCGATCGTCGCCATCGCCTGTTCGCGTTCCTGGTCGGCGACCAGCTTGGCCTGCGCCGCGTCGCGGAACACCAGCACCGCGCGCGCCATGTCGCCCAGTTCGTCGGCGCGCCCCGCTTCGGGCACCTCGATCTGGTTCTTGCCGGCGGCGAGATCGGCCATGCGCCGCGTCAGTGCGGAGATCGGGCGCGCCAGACTGCGGCTGAGCGCCATTTGCAGCATCACCGCGACGCCGATCAGCGCCAGTCCGCCGATCACCAGCGCGATCGTCGCCGTGGCAAGCGCGCTTTCCTGCCGCGCGGCGTTGCGCTTGATGGCGGCGGTTTCCTGATCGCGCAGGTCGCGCAGCGGCAGCACGATCTTGCTCGTCAGCACCGCCTTGCCGGCGTCGCGCACCGCCTGTTCGGCCGCCTCGCGCTGCCCGGCCTTGACCATCGCCACCAGCCGATTGCTCCAGTCGCGCCGCCACGCGTCCGTCTCGCGCCGCGAGGTCAGCACCAGCTCGCGCTGCACCGGATCGGTCAGCGCCGCCTCCAGCTCCGCGGTGGTGTCGTCATATTCGCGGCGCGCCTCGTTGTACGATTTCAGATAGGTCGCATCCGCCGTCACCAGGTAACCGCGCAACTGGCTGTTCTCGCGCAGGATCGACGTCTCCAGCGCCAGCGCCTTGGCATAGACAAGCTGGCTGTGGTTGTTCCCTTCCGTCGACGAACGGATCATCCAGATGTTGGCGAAGAACACCACCATCATGATCGCCGCCGAGGCGTTGATGACGAGGAAGGACAGGCCCAGCTTCCTGGGTATGCTCAGCGTCTTGAACATCATGCATCTCTCTCGGGAAGGCGCGTACGGGCGGCACCGCGCCGCCCGCCGGAGCACGGTGCCGCCCCCATCAGAAGTCGAGCCGCGCGGTGGCCGACACGGTGCGGCCGTTCAGTACCCGTCCGCGCACGATCCCCGTGGCGGGGATCGCCGCATCGTCGATCGCGGTGAAGGCGCGCACGTCGAACAGGTTGCTGGCATTCAGCGACAGCGTCACCCGCTGGCTCGCGCGCACCTGCACGAAGCCGTTGGTGGTGACATAGCCCGGCATGCGCAGCACATTGTCGTCCTGCGCGAAGCTGCCGGTGGTGCCGATGAACACCGCACCGATGCTGAAGCGATCGGTGGTGACCTGCGGGGTCGCCTGGAAGATCAGCTTGGCCTGGTGGCGCGGGGTGTTGCCCTCCACCTGCGGAGTGAAATAGTCGCTGACGATCTCCGCGTCAGTGTAGGTCGCCCCGCCGTTCAGCGCGAAGACGCCGTACCGCACACCGCCCTCGAACTCGAGCCCCAGCGCCTTGTATTCGCGGAAGATCAGCGCGGAGGTGACCGGATCGACGTTGGAATCCTGGCTCTTGGCCCAGAAGCCGGTCAGGTTCAGCGTCAGGTTGGCGGTACGGTATTTCACGCCGGCTTCCGCCTGCTTGACCGGATCAACCGCCGCTTCCTTCTCCAGCAGGCTCCCGTCGACGGTGCTCACCGCCGGGCTGAACAGGAGACGGTCGGCATTGGCACGCGCGCCGCGGCTGTAGCGGGCGAACACCGCCAGCGGCTCGGCGATGCGGAAGTTGATGCCGGCCGAATAGGACAGGTAATCGTAGGAATAGTCCACCGGCGCTGGCGCGCCCCGCGGGGTGATGCCCACCTGGCGCTCGGCCGCCGAGATCACGCCGTCGCCGTTCATGTCGCGCGCCACCGTGCCGACGCGACCGCCACCCAGGTCCGATCCCAGGATCTGCCCCTCCGCGCTGCCATAATCGTAGCGGATGCTGCCGCCGATCGCGACGCGGCCGACGTGGTAGTTGACCGACGCGAACGGCGCGTTGACCGCATAGTCCATCCGCAGCGAGCGGCGGCGCGTGCCGTTGGATAGCGCCAGATTGAAGGCGTAAAAGCCGTCCTGCGTCAGCGCGGTGCCGCCGGCGGTGCGCAGGTTCACCAGCGCCGCGTCGCCATCGCCGCGCACGTCGGACAGCAACGTCGTCCACAGCGCGTCACGGTCGATCGTCTGGCGCGCGGCGTAGAATCCGGCGGTGGTGGTCAGATCGCCAGCCCCCACGTTCCACACGCGGCTGGCGCGGATGTCGTTGGTGACGTTGTCGAAGCTGTTCAGCCGCAGGTCGAGCATGTTGATCGCGGCGAGCAGGCCGTTGCCGTTCAGCGTTGCCGGGTCGGTGATCGCCTCGCCGGCACGCGCGCCATTGGCATAGCTGAGCGTCGCCCCCGCGCCGCCGAGCCGTTGCGCCAGGACACCCGCGGGCGCGAACACGCTGCTGAACGGCGAGATCAGCGTGGCGGACATCGCGGCGTAGCGGAAGCGCTCCGTCACGGTCCATCCCGACAGGTCGACGCGCGTCTCCACCCCGAAGCTGCTCGCCTCGGCGCCCTGCCCTTCGGCGACGTCATGGTCGGCAACGTTGTTCGCGCCGTCCAGCACCAGGTTAGAGCGGATGTTGCGCGACAGCGACGTATCGCGCAGGCCATCGAAACTGGCGACATTGTCGAACGCGGGTTTGGCATTGCTGCCGGTGACGCGGAACGGCACGGCGTCGTAGAACGGGGTGCGGTCGTTCAGATACTTGCCGTAGAAGCGGATATAGCCGCCGGTGAAGTCGCGCGTGACGTTCAGCTTGATCTGCCCGCCCTTCTGCGCGTCATAGCCGGTGCGGCGCGGCCCCTCGCCCTGGCGATAGAAGCCGCCGATATGGAAGCGCAGATTGTCGCTCAGCCGCGCGCCATAGTCGAAATCGGCACGGTACGAGTCATAGTCCAGTCCGGCGGCGAGCGCGATCGCGCCCCCCTCGACCTCGCCGGTCTTCGACTGGAAGTTGATGATGCCGCCCGGCGAGTTGGAGGCGAAGGTGGAGGCCGAGCCGCCGCGGATCACCTCGATCTGCGCCAGGTTCAGGTCGATGCGCATGAACGTGTCGGCGGTCGCACCCAGGATGTCGCCGAATTCCAGCACCGGCAGGCCGTCCTCCTGCAATTGCACGAACTTCGCGCCCGACGACGCGATCGGAAGGCCGCGCACCGAGAAACTCAGCGAGCCTTCACCGTTCGATGCTTCCGAACGGACGCCGGGGATGTCGCGCAGCACGTCGCCGATCGAGCGCGGCGCCAGCTTGTCGATCTCCGCCTGCCGCAGCACGCTGGTCGAGGTGGCGCTGTCCAGCCGGTCGCGACCCTTGGCCACGCCGGTGGTGATCGTGTCGCTGTCCCGCGCCGCGGTCGGCGCCTGGCCGGCGTCCACCGAGGTTGTTTCCGCCGACACCGACGGCGACACCAAGATCGCAAGAGGAGAAACAGCCGTCAGCAATGCACGAATATTCACGAACCACCCTTTGATTGTTCACCTGTTCGCCGGGCGGTGTAGCGCGCATTAGTTAAGGTCGGATAAAGCGTAACACTAACTTAGGTCTTTCTTTGCCACCTCGTGCCAGTCGATCCACGCGCCATAGGGATGGCAGGTGGCCAGCACGCGCGTTTCGCCGCCGGGCCAGCATGTCAGGCGCAGCTCCACGGCGGTGCGCAGCCTTGTCCATTCGAAGCTGATCCAGGCCAGCGGCCGGCTCTCGTCGGCGCGGCCGCCCGCGGCGGCGATCGACCGGACGATCCGGCGGCGCGCGGCGGCGTCGACATATTGCAGCACCATCGAATGGAACACCGCACGGCAGCGCCCGACCGGCTGCGGCCGGGCGAGCTGCTCGATCAGCCAGGTCGCCGCGTCCGCGCGCTCGACGCACGGCGCATGACGGCGCGCGATCTCCAGCGCATGTCCCAGCCGCGCCGATCGCGCCGGCTGGTCGGCGAACACATAGGCCATCAGCCGATCGCATGTCGCGGGGTCGCGCGCATCGAGCGGTGACAGGTCCACGCCGCGTGCCGCCGCCACCGCGACCGGCTCCTCCGGCGCGGGCGCCCCGCGCCACTCCGGCGCGATCCGCACCGGCGAGGCCGGGTCGCCCGCGCGCACCCCGCCCAGATCATAGGCATAGCGATCGAGGTTGAGGTTGAGGCCGGCGCTGGAGCCCAGTTCCAGCAACTCCACGGGCAGGTCGAAGCGGCGGCGCACCACCATCAGCGCGGCCAGGATCGACGCGGCGCGCCCGACCTCGTTGGTCTGGGGCGGATCGCGCATCCAATCGGCGATGAACGTATCGTGCTCCGCCAGCGCGGCGCGCACCGCCGCCGCTACGTCGCGATGCTCGCCACGATAAAGCGCGCCCAGCACCGCCGGCGTATCGCGGCGCGCCAGTGCGTGCAGCGCGGCGTTGAAGCGCATCGCCACCGCCGCCGCCGCCGGATCGCCGCGCCACTGCGCCAGCATCGCCGCCGTGCGCGGCGCGTGCGCGAGCAGACGGGCGCTCGCCGCCAGCACGTCCGCGACGAACGGCGACCCGATCGCGCGCGCCACCTCGGCCTGGCGCGCAAGTTCACCGCGATCCGCGTCCGGCACCACCATCTCCGCCGTCATGTACAACTCGAACACCCTTCGGGACGCGTGATCGTCCCCGATCCGCACATGCGGCCGATTGGTTGTCATCCCATTAACCCCGTGGCGCCGGACAGGCGGGGCGAACGGGAAGGCTGCTTGATTAACGGCATTTTAGGACGAGTCGGGCACATCACGCTCCATCCGCCGCCGAACCGCAACGACCATCCGGGCGGCGACACGAAGAATGAGGGGGTTGACCGAATGACTGCCTGCCATCGCCCGACGCCCCCTTCCGCAG
Organism: Sphingomonas taxi; assembly: GCA_003243195.1. GTDB lineage: Bacteria > Pseudomonadota > Alphaproteobacteria > Sphingomonadales > Sphingomonadaceae > Sphingomonas > Sphingomonas taxi_B. Next base: position 138,053 of record QFQI01000005.1, read on the forward strand.
CCTCCTGACAGGATCCAGGGTCATGTCGATCGTCCTCACCTCCCGACTGGACACCGCCGCCGCCGCGCCGTTGCAGCGAGCGCTGAAGAAGCTGGTGGAACAGGCGCAGCCGATCGCGATCGACGGCAGCGGCGTCGACCAGATCGGCCAGGCGTGCCTCCAGGTGCTGGCGGCGGCGCGCGCCGCCGCGCTGGCGAACGGCCTGTCCTACCAGGTCAGCGGCGCCAGCGTCGCGCTGGTCGAGGCCGGCGGCCTCGCCGCGCTCGACATTCTCGCCGCCGCCTGACCCCCTTTTCCGAGCCGCAGGAGCCTTTCCCTTGGATCTCGACGCAATCCAGCAGATCTTCTTCCAGGAATGCGAGGAAGGTCTGGCCGGCATGGAAGGCGCCTTCGCCGCCATCCGCGCCGATCAATATGACGGCGAAACCATCAACGGCATCTTCCGCGCGGTCCATTCGATCAAGGGCGGGGCGGGCGCGTTCGGCCATGAGCGGTTGCAGGCGTACACCCACCAGTATGAAACGCTGCTCGACCTGTTGCGCAGCGAATCGCTGGCGCTGACGCCGCCGCTGGTCGATCTGATCGTCGCGGCGTTCGACATGCTCGCCGACCATGTCGCCGCGGCGCGCGACGGCGGCGACGCGCCCGACGATGCCGCGATGCTCGCGCGACTGTCGGCGGCCTCCAGCGGCGAGGCCGCCGCGCCGTCCATGGCGGAGGTCGCGTCGCCGGCCGCCGCGGCGACCGGCATCGCCGACGATTTCGACGACCTGATGGCGATGCTCGACGACGTCGGCGGTGCGATCCCCGCCGCAACGCCGGAAGCGGAGCCGGCGACGGCCGCCGGGCTCGACTGGCTGGTCACCTTCCGCCCGCCCGCCAATGCGCTGGACAATGGCGGCGAACCGCTGCTGCTGCTGCGCGAGCTGGGCCGGATGGGCGGACGCGTGCTGTCGTGCGACAGCCATGCGCTGCCACCGCTCGCGTCGCTCGATCCCGAGACGTCGTACCTGTCGTGGCAGATCGCGCTGCCCGGCAGTGTCGAGGAAGACGATATCCGCTCGGTGTTCGAGTTCACCGACGGCTGCGCGGTGACGCTGGCACGCGGCGATGCGCCTGCGCCGGTCGAGGTGAAGGCGCCGCCCCCCGCCCTTCCCCCCGCCCCGCCGCCCGCTCCCGTGACGGTTGCCCCGGCGCCGGTCGCCCCGTTATCCGCGCCTGCTTCCGCCGCGCCCGCTCCCGCCGCCGTTGCGGCGGTCAGGCCCGCGCCTGCCCCCGCCCCGCCTCCGGCGCCGGTGGCGCAGACGATCCGCGTCGACCTCGACAAGCTGGACCGGCTGGTGAACCTCGTCGGCGAGCTGGTCATCACGCAGGCGATGCTGGCGCAGCGGCTGAGCGAGAACGACATGGCCGGCATTTCCGAGCTGACCGACCTCGATCACCTGACGCGCGAGTTGCAGGAATCGACCATGGCGATCCGGGCGCAGCCGATGAAGACCGTGTTCAGCCGCGTGCCGCGCATCATCCGCGAGCTCGAGAGCGAAACCGGCAAGCGCGTCCGCCTGGATATCGAGGGCGAGATGACCGAGGTCGACAAGACCGTCGTGGAGCGGATCGGCGAGCCGCTGACCCACCTGATCCGCAACGCCGTCGACCACGGGCTGGAAACCACCGAGGAGCGCATCGCCGCCGGCAAGTCGGAGACGGGCGTGGTCACGCTGTCGGCCGCGCACCATTCCGGCCGCATCGTCATCACCGTCGCCGACGACGGGCGCGGCATCGACCGCACCCGCGTCCGCGCCAAGGCGGTGGAACGCGGCATCATCCTGCCCGATGCGGTGCTGAGCGACGAGGAGGTGGACAACCTCATCTTCGCGCCCGGCTTCTCCACCGCCGCCACCGTATCGAACATCTCGGGTCGCGGCGTCGGTATGGATGTGGTGCGCAAGAACGTGCAGGCGCTGGGCGGCCGCATCGGCATCCAGTCGCGCTTCGGCTCCGGCTCCAGCTTCTCGCTCAGCCTGCCGCTGACGCTCGCCGTGGTGGACGGGATGATCGTCACGGTGGGCGACCAGACCTTCGTGATCCCGCTCAGCCATATCGTCGAGAGCCTGCGTCCCACCGACCGGGCGGTGACCGCGATCGGCCTTGACGGCGCGGTGCTGGACGTGCGCGGATCCTATGTGCCGATCTATCCGGTCGCCGAACAACTCGGCCTGACCGGCGGCGAGCGGGATCCGGCGAAGGCGGTGCTGATCGTCGTGGAAGGCGATCAGGGCCAGGCCGCGCTGCTGGTCGATTCGATCCAGGATCAGCGGCAAGTCGTCGTCAAGAGCCTGGAGGCCAATTACCAGGCGATCGACGGACTGGCCGGCGCCACGATCCTGGGCGACGGGCGCGTCGCGCTTATCATCGACGTGGACGCGCTCACCGCGCAACGTGCGCGTTCCGCGCGCGCCGCGCTGGCGCATGCAGCATGAGCGCGCTGGCCGCCATGACCGGCGCGACGGACGCGAAGCGCGAGTTCCGCTTCGCGCCGACCGATCATCAGGCGATCGCGCGGATGGTCTATGACGAGCTCGGCATCCTGCTGCCCGACGGCAAGGCGCAGCTCGTCTATGGTCGCGTCGCGCCGCGCGTGCGCGCGTGCGGTCTGGACAGCGTGGGCGAGTATGTGAAGCTCGTCGAGCAGGACGCGGACGAGCGCGACCGCATGCTCGACGCACTGACCACCAACCACACCAGCTTCTTCCGTGAAAGCCACCACTTCGACGATTTCGTCGAGCGCCTGTGGCCGCGACTGGCGCAGCGGCTGGCGGGCGGCGGGCGCGTCCGGCTGTGGTCGGCGGCCTGTTCCAGCGGCGAGGAACCCTATACCTGGCTGATGGCGGCGCTGGGCAGCGACCGCGCGGCGGCGCAGCGGCTGCTGAAGGGCGACTTCCGCCTGCTGGCCACCGACGTGTCGCCCAGCGTCCTCGATGTCGCGCGCGCCGGCCGCTATTCGGCGGAAACGCTGCGCACCGTGCCGGCCAGGCTGCGCTCCACCTGGATCGGCGGCAGCGGCACGGCGCTGACAGTCGATCCGCTGTTGCGCGAGGCGATCTCGTTCCGGCCGCTCAACCTGCTCGGTCCGTGGCCGATCAAGGGGCGGTTCGACGCGATCTGCTGCCGCAACGTCATGATCTATTTCGACGAACCCACGAAGGCGCGGCTGCAATCCCGGCTGGCCGATCATCTGGAGACCGGCGGCATGCTCTATATCGGCCATTCCGAACGGCTGTCGCCCGACGTCGCGCGGCGCTTCGACAATGTCGGGCGCACCGCCTATCTGAAGGTCGCCGCATGAGCGTGCGCACCCTCGTCGTGGACGATTCGCTCACCATGCAGGCGCTCATCAGCCGCACGCTGTCGGCCGACCCGGGCATCCAGGTGGTCGGCACCGCCTCCAGCGCGGAGGAGGCGCGCGCGCGGATCAAGGAACTGGACCCGGACGTGGTGACGCTCGACATCGAGATGCCGGGCATGAACGGCCTCGATTTCCTCGAACGGCTGATGCGGCTGCGCCCGACGCCGGTGGTGATGCTCTCCACGTTGACGTCCGAAGGCGCCGACGCCAGCATCGCGGCGCTGGAATTGGGCGCGTTCGAGTGTTTCGACAAGCTGGCGCTGCGCCGTCAGGGCGAGGCGATCCGCCTGCCCGCGCTGGTGAAGGCCGCATCGGGCACGCGCCATCGCCTCGCGGCGGCCGCGCCGCGCGCCGAGACGCCGCAGGCCGATTACCACCCGCGCGACAATGCGATGATCGCGGTGGGCGCGTCGACCGGCGGGGTGGAGGCGCTGATCGAGCTGCTGTCCGGCTTTCCCGCCAATTGCCCGCCGACCGTGATCGTGCAGCACATGCCGCCCAGCTTCACCGCCAGCTTCGCGGCGCGGCTGGACCGGCTGTGCAAGCCCAGCGTCGAGGAAGCGCGCTCGGGCGCGGTGCTGCAGGTCGGCAAGGTCTATCTGGCGCCCGGCGGCGACAAGCATCTGGAAATCGCCGGATCGGGCACGCGCCGCCATTGCCGCCTGTCGCCCGGCCCGAAGATCAGCGGCCACCAGCCGTCGGTCGACCAGCTGTTCCACTCGGTCGCACGTGTCGCGGGCGCCGATTCGGTCGCCGCGATCCTGACCGGCATGGGCGCCGATGGTGCCGAGGGCATGCTGGCGATGCGCCAGGCGGGATCGGTGACGATCGGCCAGGACGAGGCGTCCAGCGTCGTCTACGGAATGCCCGCCGTCGCCCACCGCATCGGCGCGGTGGTGCAGCAGATGCCGCTGCGCCGCATCGCCGCGCGGTTGTTGCAGGAGTGTCGCGCATGACCGCGCTCCAGCTTCGCGACGGCTTGCGCCGGCTGACCGTCGCACAGGGCGAGACCCGCGTCAGCGACGAGGAGGACGTGGTGCTGACCACCGTCCTGGGCAGTTGCATCGCGGCATGCTTCTACGATCCGCTGGCGAAGGTAGGGGGTATTAACCACTATCTGTTAGCCGAGGGGAGTGCCTCCGACCCCGCCTCGATGCAGCGCTACGGCGTTTATGCGATGGAAGTGCTCATCAACGCCATGCTGGCGATGGGCGCGTCGCGGAACCGGCTCAAGGCGCGGATCTTCGGCGGCGCGACCATGCGCACGGGCTTTCGGGACATCGGCGGCGACAACATCGCCTTCGCGCGCCGCTTCCTGCGCGACGAGCGGATCCCGCTGGTGGCCGAGGATGTCGGCGGCAACGGCGCGCGCCGCGTGGAGTTCCGTCCCGCGGTCGGCCTCGCCCGGTGCCGCGTGGTGACCGACGGCGCGGCCGTGACGACGCCAGTCGTCCGCGCGCGCCCGGTCGTGCCGCCACCGCCGCCCGCCTCGCTCGGCGACGTCGAATTCTTCTGACGATGACATGCACTTTCCCCAGGAGCCCCTGCCCGTGAACAAGACGATCATGACCGTGGACGACTCGCCCAGCATGCGCATGCTGCTGCGCGCGGCGCTCACCGACCTGGGATACCAGGTCGTGGAAGCGGAGGACGGCGTGCACGCGCTCGAAACGCTGGCCGGTTTCGATGTGGACGACGAGCCCGACCTGCTCATCACCGACATCAACATGCCGCGCATGGACGGGTTCGGGCTGATCGAGAACATCCGCGCCGATGGCCGCCGCACGTTGCCGATCCTGGTGCTGACCACCGAAAGCAGCGACGAGAAGAAGCAGCGCGCGCGCCAGGCCGGCGCGACCGGCTGGATCGTCAAGCCCTTCCACCCCGAAAAGCTCGCCGCCGCGATCCGGCGGGTGCTGCACTGATGACACAAGGAACGTCCGCCATGTCCCGGCAGCTCATCACCTTCCAGCTCGGCGACCAGTATCTGGGCGTCGACATCATGGCGATCCGCGAGATCCGCGCCTGGTCGCCGGCCACCCCGCTGCCCAACGTGCCCAGCCACGTGCGCGGCGTCGTGAACCTGCGCGGCGTCGTGCTGCCGGTGCTCGACCTGCGCCATCGCCTGGGCTGGGGCATGACTGATCCGACCGCGCGCCACGTCATCATCGTCGTGCGCATCGGCGAGCAGTTGCAGGGGATCATCGTCGACGCGGTGAACGACATCGTGTCCGTCTCCACCGAGGACATGCAGCCGCTGCCCGACATGGGCGACGCAGCGGCGCAGCAGTTCCTCGACGGGCTTGCCACCATCGACCAGCGGTTGATCCTGGTGCTGGCGCTCGACCGGCTGGTGGAGCGCGCCGCGATGGCCGATGCAGCCTGATTACAATTAGTTAACGCGTAAAGGTGTAGGAACGGGTCATGGCTGGAACGAAGGTATTGGTGGTCGACGACTCGTTGACCATGCGCGCCCTGATCTCGGGCGCACTGGAGCGGATCCCGGGCGTGGAGGTCGTCGGCATGGCCGATGGCGCGGCCGAGGCACGCGGGCTGGTGGAATCGACCCGCCCGGACGTGATGACGCTGGACGTCGAGATGCCCGGCATGAGCGGCCTCGATTACCTGGCGGAGATCATGGACACCCGGCCGATGCCGGTCATCATGTTCTCGACGCGCACGCAGGACGGCGCGGCGGAGTCGATCGAGGCGCTGCGGCTGGGCGCGATCGACTGCTTTCCCAAGCCGAAGGTCGCCGCCCCGGCCGAGCTGGACGCGATCATCGCCAAGCTGGCCAAGCGGCTGAAGGCGGCGAAAAAGGCCGAGCTGAAGCCGAAGAGCGCGCCCAAGGCCGCCAAGTCCCCCCCGATCGACTGGAACGGTCGCCTGCTGCTGGTCGGCGGCGACGCGTCCAGCACGAAGTCGATCTTCGACCTGTTCGCCGCCTTTCCCGCCAATTGCCCGCCCACGCTGGTCGTCCAGCATCTCGGGCCGGGCCTGATCGACAGCATGGTGGAGAAGCTCGCCGAACAGGTCGCGCCCAAGGTGGTGGTCGCCGCCGACGGGATGAAGCCGGAACAGGGCACCATCTATCTCGCCCCGCACGGCGACGCGCATCTGGTGATCGACTCCTGGCCGAACGGCACGCTGCGGCTGCTGCCGCGCGATCCGGTCGCGGGCGAGCGGCCGTCGATATCGCTGCTGTTCGCCTCCGCCGCGAAGGCGGCGGCGGCGAATGCGGTCGCCGTGCTGCTGCTGGATGCCAACGAGGACGGCGCCGGCGGGCTGCGCGCGATGAACGCGGCGGGTGGCTATGCATTCGCGCCCGCCGAGACCGGCGGCTTCACGCTGACGCGCGGCATGGTGTCGCAGCCGGTGCCCGGCGATGCGCTGGCGGCCGGCGCCCTGAAGATGTGCTCCAAATGAGCGCCGCGGCGGGCGGGATGGCGGTGGCGGGCGCGATCCCGCGTCCGCTGGCGCAGGCGCTCGCCGCCGAGCTGGTGCTCGCGTCGGGCATGCTGGCCGATCTGGCCTATGATCTGGGCAGCGATGGCGACACGCTGCGCCGCCATATGGCCAGCCTGCAACGCATCGACCAGGTGACGCAGATGCAACTGGCGGTCGCCGACCTGCTGCGCAGTGGCGCCGACGTGCCGGATGTCGCTGGCGTGACCCTGCAGGACATGGCCGATCGGCTGCGCGCGTTCCTGAACGACAAGGCGGCGGACTGATCCACGCGGGCGGCGGGCACGCCACCCGGTCCCCGCTCCGCCGTTATCCCAGCGCGATCACCCGGTCGCCGAGCCGTTCCGCCTCGCGCACGTCGTGCGTCACCATCAGGATCGGGACCGTTCGCGCATTGCGGACGCGCTCGATCGCGCGCATCGCCTCCTCGCGCCGCGCGGGGTCGAGCGACGAAAGCGGTTCGTCGAGCAGCAGAAACGCCGGCTCGCTGAGCAGCGCGCGTCCGATCGCCACGCGCCGCGCCTCGCCGCCAGACAGCGTGCGCGGCCAGCGGCGCAGCAGGTACGCGATGTCCAGCGTCGCGGCGACCTCCGCCAGCCGCGCCGCGTCACGCGCGCCGTACAACAGGTTCGCGCGCACGCGGCGATGCGGAAACAATCGCGCATCCTGAAACACATAGCCGGCACACCTTAGTTCCGGCCGCAGGTTCACGCCGCCCCTCGCATCGAACAGCGCCCGGCCGTTCACCCGCACATGCCCGCGCGACGGCCGCAGCAGCCCGGCGATCATGTCGAGCAGGCTGGTCTTGCCGACCCCCGACGGGCCGGTCAGCACCGTCAGGCCGTCACCCGCGTGGAACGCCGCGCCGACCTCCACGTCGCCTCGCCGCGCGCGCACGTCGATGTCAAAGGACATGCACGCCCCGCCCCGCGCGCCGCACCAGCGCCTCCGACGCGACCAGCGCGACCAGCGACAGCGCCACCGACACCGCCGCCAGCCGCCACACCTCCGCTTCCGCGCCGGGCCGCTGGAGCGCCGCGTAGATCGCCAGCGGCAGCGTCTGGGTCTCGCCCGGCACGTTGGAAACGAAGGTGATCGTCGCGCCGAACTCGCCGATCGAACGCGCGAAACCCAGCACCGCGCCCGCCGCCACGCCCGGCGCGGCGAGCGGCAGCGTGACCGTCGCATAGGCGCGCCACCGGCTCGCCCCCAGCGTGCGCGCCGCCTGTTCCAGCCGGCGGTCGACCGCCTCGATCGACAGTCGCATCGCCCGCACCATCAGCGGCAGCGCCATCACCCCGGCGGCGATCGCCGCGCCGGTCCAGCGGAACAGCATGCTGATGCCCAGCCATCGTTCCAGCGGGCCGCCGAGCGGTCCGGCCGGCGCGAACGCCAGCAGCAGCAGCCAGCCGGTGACGACCGGCGGCACCACCAGCGGCAGATGCACCAGCCCGTCGAGCAGCACCTTGCCGGGAAAGCGCCAGCGCGCCAGCACCCACGCCAGCACGAACGCGACCGGCAGCGCGGCGAGCGTCGCGGTGCCGCCGACCAGCAGGCTCAGCCGGACGATCGGCAGCAGCTCGTTCAACGCGGACCGAACCCGCGCCGCACGAGGATCGCCTGACCGGCGCGCGACAACAGGAAGCGCCGAAAACCCTCCGCCTCGCTCGCGGTGCCGGCGGTGAGCCGCGCGATCGGATAGACGATCGGCGCATGGCTGCGCGCGGGGAACACGCCCGCGACCCGGACGCCGGCGGAGGAACGCGCGTCGGTGGCGTAGACGATGCCGTAAGGCGCGGCGCCGCGCTCCACCAGCGCCAGCGCCGCGCGGACGTTCTCGGCGCGCACGACGCGCGGGGCGACCGCTTCCCAGGCGCCGAGCCGGCGCAACGCCTGCTCGCCATAGCGGCCGGCCGGCACCGCGGCGGGATCGGCCATCGCGAGCGGCCCCGCGCCCAGCACCCTGGCCAGCGCCGCGCCGCGGGTCGCCGCCACATCGCGTGCGCCGGTTCGGGCGACCACCACCAGCCGGTTGCGCGCCAGCACCGCGCGCGTCCCCGGTACGATCAGCCGGCGCTTCTCGACATCGTCCATCCAGTCGCTGTCGGCGGACACGAACAGATCCGCACGCCCGCCCGCCGCGATCTGCCGCGCCAGCGCCGACGACGCGGCGAATGACACCACGGGGCGGGTATGGCCGGCCTTCGCCCATGCGTCGGCGGCGTCGGTCATCGCCTCCTGCATGCTGGCAGCGGCGAGGACGAGCGGCGCCTTGTCCTGCGCCGCGACCGGCATGGCAAAGAGGAGGGCGAGCAGCGAAAGCAGGTAGCGCATGGTGGCGGTCTTCGCATTGTATATGGCCGGATACAACCACACCGTCGTCGTGAGGGCAGCGACGCGTTCGGTGCGTCATCTCGCGGGCGCCTGATGGACGTGCGCGCCACGCCGGCTGGCCGGAGGCGTTACGGCAAGGTGTCGCGCCGCGTCATCCTACACGCTTGGGCACGATCGTGGCGGACAGCCGCTGCTACCCCTCGTCGCCCATGCGCAGCGCGGCGATGAACGCTTCCTGCGGGATTTGCACATTGCCATATTCGCGCATGCGCTTCTTGCCCTCTTTCTGCTTTTCCAGCAGCTTGCGCTTGCGGGTTGCGTCGCCGCCGTAGCATTTGGCGGTCACATCCTTGCGCAGCGCTGCGATCGTTTCGCGCGCGATCACCTTGCCGCCGATCGCGGCCTGGATCGGCACCTTGAACATGTGGCGCGGGATCAGATCCTTCAGCCGCTCGCACATCCCGCGCCCGCGCGTCTCCGCGCTGGAACGGTGGACGATCATGCTCAGTGCATCGACCGGCTCGTTGTTGACCAAAATGCTCATCTTCACCAGATCGCCCTCGCGATAGCCGATCTGGTGATAGTCGAAGCTGGCGTAGCCGCGGCTGATGCTTTTCAGCCGGTCGTAGAAGTCGAACACCACTTCGTTGAGCGGCAGTTCGTAGGTCGCCTGCGCGCGACCGCCGACATAGGTCAAATTCTTCTGGATGCCGCGGCGATCCTGGCACAGCTTCAGGATCGAGCCGAGATACTCATCGGGAACATAGATCACCGCCTCGATCCACGGCTCCGAGATGGTCTCGATCTTGTTGGGATCGGGCATGTCGGCGGGATTGTGCAGGTCGACGTGCCCGCCGCCATGGGTCAGCTCGATCTGATAGACGACGCTGGGCGCGGTGGTGATGAGGTCCAGGTCATATTCGCGCGTCAGCCGCTCCTGGATGATCTCCAGGTGCAGCAACCCGAGGAAGCCGCAACGGAAGCCGAAGCCCAGCGCCGCCGACGTCTCCATCTCGAAGCTGAACGACGCATCGTTCAGCCGCAGCTTCGAAATGCTCTCACGCAGCTTCTCGAAGTCATTGGCGTCGACCGGGAAAAGTCCGCAGAACACCACCGGCTGGACTTCCTTGAACCCCGGCAGCGCCTCGGCGGCGGGCTTCTTCGCGTCGGTCAGCGTGTCACCGACCCGCGCCTGCGCCACGTCCTTGATCTGCGCGGTGATGAAGCCGATCTCGCCCGGCCCGAGATCCGCGAGTTGCTCGATCTTCGGGCGGAAACATCCCACGCGGTCGACCAGATGCTGCGTGCCCGCCTGCATGAAGGTGACCTGCTGCCCCTTCTTCAGCACGCCGTCGATCACGCGCACCAGGATCACGACGCCCAGATACGGGTCGTACCACGAATCGACCAGCATCGCCTTCAGTGGCGCGTCGGCATCGCCCCTGGGCGGCGGCACCTTCCGCACGATCGCTTCCAGGATATCGGCGATGCCGATTCCGGACTTCGCGCTGGCCAGCACCGCCTCCGACGCGTCGAGGCCGATCACGTCCTCGATCTCGGCGCGCACCTTCTCCGGCTCGGCGGCGGGCAGGTCGATCTTGTTGATGACCGGCACGATCTCATGGTCGTGCTCGATCGACTGGTAGACGTTGGCGAGCGTCTGCGCCTCCACCCCCTGCGCGGCGTCGACGACCAGCAGCGCGCCCTCGCACGCGGCCAGCGACCGCGACACCTCATAGGCGAAATCGACGTGGCCGGGCGTGTCCATCAGGTTCAGCGTGTAGGTCTCACCGTCGCTCGCCTTGTAGGCCAGGCGCACCGTTTGCGCCTTGATGGTGATGCCGCGCTCCTTCTCGATCTCCATGTTGTCGAGCACCTGCTCGCTCATCTCGCGATCGGTGAGGCCGCCGGTGGCCTGGATCAGACGGTCGGCGAGCGTCGACTTGCCATGGTCGATATGCGCGATGATCGAAAAATTGCGGATGAGGCCAGGCGGGGTGGTCAAGGGGTGCGTCCGAACGGAAGGGAGAAGCGTTGTTCCGCGCGTTAGACCAGCCCCGACGCAAAGGCCAGCCATGCGCCACCTGCTGCCGATCGCCGCCCTCCTCGCCGCCGCCGCCGCCGCTCCGGCAGGCGCGCAAACGCTGCTGATCGGCAACAAGGGCGAGGATAGCGTCAGCATCGTCGACCTGCCCGGCGGCCGCGAGCAGGCGAAGGTGCCGACCGGGCCGAAACCGCACGAGATCGCCGTCTCGCCCGACCGGCGCGTCGCCGCTGTGGTCGCCTATGGCGGGCACACGATCGACCTGATCGACGTGCCGGGGCGTCGTCGCCTCCGCTCGATCGATCTGTCGCCCGACGCCGCCGCGCACGGGCTGGTGTGGCTGGCCGACGGCCGGCTGATCGCCGCGAGCGAGAAGCCCGGCGCGCTGCTGGTGATCGCCCCGGCGGACGGCGTGGTGAAGCGCATCCCGACCGGCGCCGAACGCTCGCACATGGTGGCGGTGACGCCCGATGCGCGGCGTGCGTTTGTCGCCAATATCGGATCGGGCAGCGTCGGTGTGTTCGACCTGTCCACGATGACGAAGCTGCGCGACCTGGCGGTCGGCGGCGAGCCGGAGGGGATCGCGGTCGCGCTGGACGGCCGGCAATTGTGGGTCGGCGACAATGGCTCCGGGCGGCTGCGCGTCTATGACACCGCGACCCTCGAACCGCTCGGCGAGGTCGCGGTGCCGCCGCATGCGATCCGCGTCGTCGCCAGCCCCGACGGGCGGACGGTGGCCACCTCCAGCTTCGCGCAAGGCTCGGTCACGCTGGTCGATGCCGCCACCCGCCGGGTGATCCGCACGATCCCGGTGAGCGGATCGAAGGATGCGCAGCAGGTGACGATCCTGTTCTCACCCGACGGACGGATGCTCTATGTCGCCGAAACCGGCCCGGACACGATCGCGGAGATCGATCTCGCGTCGGGGCAGATCCGCCGCCGTATCCGCGCGGGCGCGGACGGCGACGGGCTCGCGATCGTCACATCGCGGCGTGGATCGCCGCCAGCGCGTTGAGATAGCGCCGGTATCCCTGCCCGCTGACCAACGCCCAGCGCACCCCGCGCCGTTCCAGTTCGCGCTGGCACAGGTCGAAGAAGCGCCGCCGCTCCGCCACGCTGCCGAACATGCGCGTCCCGTCCTCGATCCACGGCAGGTCGATGTCGAACAACAGGTAGAGGTCGGCATAATCGTGCCAGCGGTCGAACCACGGATCGCGTCGCCCGAACAGCATCTCCGCCCACACCGCGCTCATCAGCGGATCGGTGTCCATGATGAGCGGGCGCGCGCCGGCCTCCAGCGACTTGCGCGCCTTGATGTCCTGCGACTGCGCGATCACCACCAGATCGGCCATCGTCAGGTCGATGCCGTAGGTCTCGCAATAGGTGCGACCGAATTCAGCGATGCAGGTCGTGTCGAACTGACGCGCCAGCCGCGGCGCCATCGTCGACTTGCCGGTGCTTTCCGGTCCGTGCAGGCAGATGGAACGCAATGTCACGCCGGCATCGCCTGCAAGGCCGGTCGCGCAGCGCGCCACCAGCTCGCCAGCCCGACGATCGCCAGCGCGAGATACAGAAGGTACAATAACGCGAACAGGTGCAATCCTTTCAGCAGGTAGAGCGGCACCGACGCGACGTCCACCGCGATCCACAACCACCAGTTTTCCAGCCGCCGCTGCGCCAGCAGGATCTGCGCCGCGACGCTCGCCGCCGCGATCCCCGCGTCCCACCACGGCAGCGCGGCGTTCGTCAGCGCGTGCATCGCCGCGCCACATGCCAGCCATGCCAGCGCGATCCCGCCGGCCCAGTGCCACCGCGCGCGGGTGGGCAGCCAGCGCACCGGCACATCGCCGCTGCGCGCCTGCGCCCGATGCCAGGTCGCCCAGCCATACAGGTTGGCGGCCACGAAGAAGAGCTGCAGCAAGGCGTCGCTATACAGCCGCGCATCGAACACCACCACGCCCAGCAGCGTCACCGATCCGATCGCGGTCGGGAAGGTCCAGATGCTGCGCACCGCCGCCAGCGCGACGCACGCGATCCCCAGCACGGTTGCGACCCATTCCAGCAGCGACATGATCGCGAGGTGTAACGATCATGCCCGGCAAAAACAGCCGTATTCCCCGCTTGCGCGCAAGAAATCCGCTGATATAAGCCGCGCCCTGTCGCCGGTTCATCCGGTTGGCAACCCTGGTCGGGGAATAGCTCAGCCTGGTAGAGCACTGTCTTCGGGAGGCAGGGGCCGGAGGTTCGAATCCTCTTTCCCCGACCGGCGGCACGCATCGGTCGCCGGCTGGACCCAATCGCCCGTTCGGGCGTAGGACCGGCTCACTGCACCGGAGCCGAAACATGAGCGGACCCAAGCTCTTCCAGCCCTTGTCCGTTGGCGGACTGTCGCTTGCCAATCGCATCGTCATCGCGCCGATGTGCCAATATTCGGCGCAGGACGGCTGCATGACCGACTGGCACCTGATCCATCTGGGCCAGCTTGCCCTGTCCGGCGCGGCGCTGCTGACGATCGAGGCGACCGCGGTCGAGGCGGAAGGGCGCATCAGCTATGGCGACGTCGGGTTGTGGGACGATGCGACCGAGTCGGCGATGGGGGGCGTGCTCGAATCGGTGCGCCGCCATTCGGACATGCCGATCGCGATCCAGCTCGCGCATGCCGGGCGCAAGGCGTCGACCGACCTGCCGTGGAAGGGCGGTGCGCAGATCGCCCCCGACCATGCGAACGGCTGGCAGACCGTCGCCCCCTCCGCGCTCCCCTTCGCCGCGCACGAGCATCCGCCGGTCGCGCTCGACCGTGACGGGCTGGCGCGGGTGCGCGACGCCTTCGCCACGGCGGCGGTACGGGCCGCGCGCCTCGGCATCGACGCGGTGCAACTGCACGGCGCGCATGGCTATCTGCTCCACCAGTTCCTGTCCCCGCTCTCCAACCGGCGCGACGACGATTATGGCGGTTCGCTGGAGAACCGGATGCGCTTTCCGCTGGAGGTGTTCGACGCGGTGCGCGCGGCCTTCCCGGCCGACAGGCCGGTGACCGTACGCGTGTCGGGCAGCGACTGGGTGGACGGCGGCTGGGACGCCGAACAGACGATCGCCTTCGCGCGGGCACTGGAGGCGCGCGGCTGCGCGGCGATCCACGTCTCCAGTGGCGGGCTGGACCCGCGACAGGACATTCCGGTCGGCCCCAGCTACCAGGTGCCGCTGGCGCGCGCGGTGAAGCAGGCGGTGGGGATGCCGGTCGTCGCGGTCGGCCTCATCACCGACTATGAACAGGCCGAAGCGATCGTGGGCACCGGCGACGCGGACATGATCGCGCTGGCCCGCACGATCCTCTACGATCCGCGCTGGCCGTGGCACGCCGCCGCCGCGCTGGGCGCGCGGGTGAAGGCGCCCGACCAGTATCTCCGCTCGCAACCGCGCCAGTATCGCCACCTGTTCGACGTGCACGGCAGCGCGGAGAGCTGATCCGTCGGAACCGGGTCGCCCGCGCCGGGGTGGCGAACCGGGCGGAGCGTGCCACGCACCGGCAGCCACGCGCCGCCATCGCGACACGCGCTACCTCAATACGCCCGCGCGACCGCGAATTCGACCGCCTCGATCATCGCGTCCTTGATCGCGCTGTCGGCGAACACCGCCAGCGATTCGATTGCGCGCTCGCCGTAATGCCGCGCGCGCGCCAGCGTGTCGTCGACCGCGCGGGTGCGCTGCACCAGCTCCACCGCATGCGCGAAATCCTGATCGCTCGACCGCCGCCCCTCCACCGCATCGCGCCAGAAGGTGCGATCCCCCTCCGCGGCGCGCGCATAGGCCAGGATCACCGGCAGCGTCATCTTGCCTTCGCGGAAATCGTCGCCCGCGTCCTTGCCCATCGTACCCGCGTCGCTGGTATAGTCGATCGCGTCGTCGACGAGCTGGAACGCGATCCCCAGGTTACGGCCATAGGCGTCCAGCGCGAGTTCCTCCACCGCCGGCCGGTCGGCGATCACGGCGGCGATGCGGCAGGCGGCGGCGAACAGCGCGGCGGTCTTGGCATGGATGATGTCGAGATAGCGCTCCTCCGCCAGATCGACGCGCCGCGCGGCGGTCAACTGGTTCACCTCGCCTTCCGCGATCACCGCCGAGGCGTTGGACAGGATCTCCAGCGCGCGCAGGCTGCCGCCCGCCACCATCAGCTCGAACGAGCGCGAGAACAGGAAGTCGCCAACCAGCACGCTGGCGGGATTGCCCCAGATGATGTTGGCGGTGCGCTTGCCCCGGCGCAGGTCGGACCCGTCCACCACATCGTCGTGCAGCAAGGTGGCCGTGTGGATGAACTCCACCGCCCCGGCCAGCAGATGGTGCCGGTCGCCGGCATAGCCGACCAGCCGCGCGCCGGCGAGCGTCAGCATCGGGCGCATGCGCTTGCCCCCGCCCGCGATCAGATGCCCCGCCAGCTCCGGGATCAGCGGAATGTCGGATCGCATCCGCTCCACGATCACGGCGTTGACGTGATCCATGTCATCCGCGACCAGCCCGATCATCGGATCGAGCGAGGGCGTGTGTCCGGAACGGCGGTGCAGGATAGCGCTCATCTGTTGCTGCCCTTACGGGGAGGCACGCGCGCAACGCAAGCGCGGGCTTGCCCGATCGCGCACCTGTCCGCATGAGGGCGCCCGTACGGCAGGAAGGGGAAGGCGATGACCGACGACGTGCTGAAGGGCTATCGCAAGAGCATCGACAATATCGACGCGGCGCTGGTCTGCCTGCTGGCGGAACGGTTCAAGATCACGCAAGCGGTCGGCGCGTACAAGGCCAGCACCGGCCTGCCCGCCGCCGATCCCGGGCGCGAGGACGCGCAGATCGCGCGGCTGCGGCAGTTGAGCGAGGAAGCCGAATTGGACCCGGAATTTTCGGAGAAGTTCCTGCGCTTCATCATCGACGAGGTGATCCGCCACCACCGCGCCGCCGCCGCCGCGGGCTGATCCCCCCGGCCGGCCGGTCAGCCCGCGCGCAGTTCCGCCAGCCGCGCCGTCGCCATGTCGGCCAGCCCGCGCAACTGCTGGCGATCCCAGTCGCTGAACGTGGCGCGCGGCCGGCGATCGAACACGCACAATGTCCCCAGCGGCATCTGTTCCTCGCCCACCAGCGGCGCGCCCGCGTAGAAGCGCAGGTGTTGCCCGTCGACCAGCATCGGATTGTCGGCGAAGCGTTCGTCGGCGCGCGCGTCCCCGACATAGAAGACGTCCCGCGTCATGATCGCATAAGCGCACAGCGACGTGCGCCGGCTGTAGGTGCGCGACATCACGCCCGACGCGGCGATCAGATATTGCCAGTCCTGATAGAGGATCGACACCGCCGCCATGCCGGCGCCCAGCTTGCGCCGGCCTTCCTCCACCAGTTCCTGCAGTCTGGCGTCGTTACGGATGGCGAGCGCCCGGGAGGACAACACCGCACGCTCGCGCGCCACCTCGTCGAGCGGCGTCGGCGCAGGTTCGTATACGGTGATTCCCATGCCAGATGTCGTTCCCCGATCCCGCACGAACCTAGAATAATGATCGGCGACGTTACCAGCGTGATTGTTTCCAATCCGACACATGTTGATGCCGATCAACTTGTTTTTATGGTGATCGTTAAGTTTACGCCTCGCGTATTGTACGAAACTGCATGTCGTCACGCCCCGCCCTTGTTGATGCCCGTCCATCGCTGGGTCGGCCGCGTCCCCTGACACTCCCCCTGTTGTGTCGCGGCCGTCATCCGCTAGAGCGAGGACGCTGGTCGAACGAGCGAGGGGGAGCCGCGATGCAGATCAGAAAGGACGATCCTGCCAATCCTGCGCTCGCCGCGCTGCTGGACGCGCACGTCGCCGAACAGCGCGCGATGACGCCGCCGGGATTCGCGTTCGCGCTCGATGCCGGCGCACTGGCCGCGCCCGACATCACGTTCTGGTCGGCATGGGACGGCGACCTACCCATCGGCATGGGCGCGCTGCGGGCGCTGGACCGGTCGAGCGGCGAGGTGAAGTCGATGCGCGCGACTCGGCGCGGGCTGGGTGTCGGCCATGCGATCCTGTCCGCGATCATCGCGGAGGCCCGTGGGCGCGGCTATGTTCGCCTGTCGCTCGAAACCGGCACCACCGCCGCCTATGAACCCGCGCTGGCGCTGTATCGTCGCGCCGGTTTCGTGCCGTGCGACGCCTTTGCGGGCTATGCGCCCAGCCCGCACAACCAGTTCCTGACGCTCGCCCTTTGAAGGAGACACGCATGCCCACGCTCGTTCTGATCCGCCACGGCCAGTCCGCCTGGAACCTGGAGAACCGCTTCACCGGCTGGTGGGACGTCGACGTGACGGAGAAGGGCGCGGCCGAGGCGCGCGCAGCGGGCGAGCTGATGGCGGCGAAGGGGCTCGACTTCGACCAGACCTTCACCTCGCTGCAAACGCGCGCGATCAAGACGCTGAACCTCGCGCTGGAGGCGATGGGCCGGCTGTGGCTGCCGGTGGAAAAGGACTGGCGGCTGAACGAGCGGCATTACGGCGGCCTGACCGGGCTGGACAAGGCGGAGACGGCGGCCAGGCACGGCGACGAGCAGGTGCATGTCTGGCGGCGCAGCTTCGACGTCCCCCCGCCGCCGATCGAGCCGGGCAGCGCCTACGACCTGTCGCGCGACCGTCGCTACGCGGGGATCACGGTGCCCGCGACCGAGAGCCTGAAGGACACGATTGCGCGCGTGCTGCCCTATTGGGATGGTCGCATCGCCCCCGCGCTAAAGGAGGGACAGCGCGTGCTCATCTCCGCGCACGGCAATTCGCTGCGCGCGCTGGTGAAGCACCTGTCGAACATCCCCGACGACGAGATCACCGGGCTGGAGATCCCGACCGGGCAGCCGATCGTCTACGAACTGGACGACGCGCTGAACGCGACGGATCGCTATTACCTCAACGAGCGCTGATCGCCGATCCGCTGCCGTCGCCCCGGAAGGCCGGGACGACGGCAGCGACGGCATGACGCCGGGGGATCACGCCGCGGCGCGCACCGCGTCGCAGATGCGGTCCACCACCTGTTCCACGATGAGCGGGTCGTCGCCCTCCGCCATGACGCGGATCACCGGCTCGGTGCCCGACGGGCGGATCACCAGCCGGCCGCTGCCCGCCAGCTCCGCCTCCGCCGCCGCGATCACCGCCTTCACGCCGTCCGTTTCCAGCGGCTTGCCGCCCGCGAAACGCACGTTCTTGAGCAATTGCGGCAACGGATCGAAGCGATGCAGCACCTCGCTGGCCGGCGCGCCCGCGCGGCACACCTCGGCCAGCACCTGCAACGCCGCGACCAGTCCGTCGCCGGTGGTCGCGTAATCGGACAGGATGATGTGCCCGGACTGCTCGCCGCCGACATTGTAGCCGCGCCGCCGCATCGCCTCCAGCACGTGGCGGTCGCCGACCGCGGTGCGCACCAGCCCCAGCCCCTGCGCCGACAGATGCCGCTCCAGCCCCAGGTTCGACATGACGGTGGCGACCAGCCCGCCGCCCATCAGCCGCCCGGCACGCGCCCAGCCGGCGGCGATCGTCGCCATCAACTGGTCGCCATCGACCACCCGCCCCTTTTCATCGACCACGATCAGCCGATCGGCGTCGCCGTCCAGCGCGATGCCGATATGCGCCTGATGCTCCAGCACCGCGGCGGACAGCGCCTCCGGGTGGGTGGAGCCGATCTGGTCGTTGATGTTCAGCCCGTTGGGATGGACGCCGATCTGCACCAGATCCGCGCCCAGTTCCCACAATGCCTCCGGCGCGACCTGATAGGCGGCGCCGTTCGCGCAATCGACCACCACCTTCAGCCCGTCGAGCCGCAGGTCGGTGGGAAAGGTCGACTTGGCGAAGTGGATGTAGCGGCCACGGGCGTCGTCGATGCGCTTGGCGCGGCCGATCTCGCCGGCTGGCGCCAGCACCACGTCGCCGTCGATCGCGGCCTCGATCGCCAGCTCGTCGTCGTCCGACAATTTGTAGCCGTCGGGGCCGAACAGCTTGATGCCATTGTCGAAGAACGGATTGTGGCTGGCCGAAATCATCACGCCCATGTCGGCGCGCATCGACTTGGTGAGCATCGCCACCGCCGGAGTCGGCATCGGCCCGACCAGGGTCACGTCCATGCCGACGCTGGTGAAGCCGGCCTGCAACGCGCTTTCCAGCATATAGCCCGACAGCCGCGTGTCCTTGCCGATCACCACGCGGTGGCGGTGATCGCCGCGCAGGAAGTGCCGCCCCGCCGCCATCCCGACCTTCATCGCCATTTCCGCGGTCATCGCGCCGGCATTGGTGAGCCCGCGGATCCCGTCGGTGCCGAAATATTTCCTTGCCATCGTGCCTTCCGTTCGCTTGGCCTGAAGCGCTCATAGCCACAAGCCGCGCAAAGGGCGAATATCTCGCATGTCGCAAGCCACCCGGATCCTCCTTTCGCTGCTGACCGGCCTGTCGGCGGGAATCGCGCTGGCGGCGTTCGCGCCGGCCGCCGTGCCGCGCACGGTGACGGTGGCGGAGCCGGTCGGGACCGCATGGCTGCACGGGTTGCAGATGACGATCGTGCCGCTGGTCGTCTCGCTGCTGGTCACGGGGGTCGCCGCCACCGCGGAGGCGGCAAAGGCCGGGCGGCTCGCCGGCCGCGCGATCGCGCTCTACGTCACCTTGCTGTTCTGCTCCGCGACGATCGCGGCTATGGTCACGCCGCTGATCCTGGCGCTGGCGCCGCTGCCCGTCGCCTCCGCCACGGCATTGCGCGCGGCGCTGGTCGGCGCGAACGAGGTGCCGGCAGTGCCGCCGCTGGCCGAGTTCTTCGCCCGCATCGTGCCCACCAACATCGTCCAGGCCGCGGCGAGCGACGCCTTCCTGTCGCTCATCATCTTCACGCTGGTCTTCGCCTTCGCGATCGCACGGATCGAGGCGGAGGGACGCGCGCTGCTGGTGCGCTTCTTCACCGCCGTGCGCGACACGATGCTGGTGGTGATCGACTGGGTGCTGTGGATCGCGCCGGCCGGAGTCTTCGCGCTGGCGCTGGTGGTCGGCGCGCGCGCCGGCACCGGCGCGTTCGGGGCGCTGGTCCACTACATCCTGGTCGTCACCAGCGTCGGTGTGGTGGTGACGGCGTTCGCCTATCCGCTGGCGCGGCTGGGCGCGCGACTGCCGCTCGGCGATTTCGCGCGCGCGGCGCTGCCGTCGCAGGCGGTGGCGATCAGCACGCAATCCTCGCTCGCCTCGGTGCCCGCGATGCTGGAAGGCGCGCGGTCGCTGGGGGTGCCGGTGGCCACCGCCGGCGTCACGCTGCCGCTCGCCGTCGCGATCTTCCGCGCAACCGGGCCGGCGATGAACCTGGCGGTGGCGATCTATGTCGCGACCTGGTTCGGCGTGCCGCTGTCTCCGGCCACACTGGCGATCGGCGTGGTGGTGGCGACGCTCACCTCATTGGGATCGGTCAGCCTGCCCGGCACGGTCAGCTACGTCAGCGCGATCGCGCCGATCGCGGGCACGATCGGCGCGCCGGTCGCGCCTTTGGGGTTGCTGGTCGCAGTGGAGACGATCCCGGACATCGTGCGCACCGTCGGCAACGTCACCATGGATCTGGCGACGACCGCGTGGCTGGGGCGGCGCGCGCCTAGGGAGTGACGCGCGCGCAGCCCGTGGACGGCTGCCGATCGCATAGAGCGCGCACCCGCCCCAGATCAGCGCGAAGGTCACGATATGCACCGGGCGCAGCGGTTCGTGGAAGATCAGCACCGCCTCCAGGATCTGCAGCGTCGGCGCGATATATTGCAGCAGCCCCATCGTGGCGTAGCGCAAGCGGCGGGCGGCGGCGGCGAACATCAGCAGCGGCGCGGCGGTGACCGCGCCGGCCAGCACCAGCAGCACGTCGATCGTCACGCCGCGCCCGAACACCGGCGCGTCGCCGGTCAGCAGCACCGCCAGCGCCGGGCCGACTAGCAGCGCCGTCTCCACCGTCAGCCCGCCCAGCGCGTCGATCGCCGCCACCTTGCGCAGCAGCCCGTACAGACCGAACGAAACCGCCAGCGTCAGCGATATCCACAACGCGCCCCCGCCCGAAACCGCCATCACCGCCACGCCGACCGCGGCGACCGCCACGGCCATCACCTGCACGCGCCCGATCCGCTCGCCCAGCACCACCATGCCCAGCGCGACATTGACCAGCGGATTGATGAAGTAACCGAGGCTCGCCTCCAGCACATGTCCGTTCTGGACCGACCAGATATAGACCATCCAGTTGACCGCGATCAGCGCGGCCGATCCGCACAGCAGCAACAGCGTGCGTCCGCGCGCGGCGGCGACGATCGCCGGTCCGCGCCGGATCGCCAGCACCACGCCCCCCAGCAGCAGCAGCGACCAGATCACGCGATGCGCCAGCACCTGCAACGCCGGCACGCCGTGCAACAGCCGCAGGTACAGCGGCAGCAATCCCCAGATCGCGTAGGCGCCAACGCCGAGCAGCAGGCCGGTGCGGGTGGAAGAGGCAGTGGTCATGCGGCGCGCTGTCGCGGGTGGCGGCGCGCGAGGCAAGGGTGTGGGGTACGAACATCGTGTCGCCCCTCATATGATCGGACCAGTGCGGACGTCGGCTTTGCCCCCCAAGACAGTTTGAGACACGATAAGGGGTCTTGGCAGCGGTCCGCTCCGTGCCGGGACACGATTGGGGTGAAACAGAGGAAAGATTCGCACAGGCCGCGCTTTGCTTTACCAGCGTCGCGCCACCATGCTGTCCCGCCTCGTCCTCACCGATTTCCGTAACCACCCGGCGATGACGCTGACGCCGGGCGCGGGGTTCGTGATCCTGACCGGCGCGAACGGCGCGGGGAAGACCAACGTGCTGGAGGCGGTGTCGCTGCTCGCCCCCGGCCGCGGACTGCGGCGCGCCGCGCTGCCGGACATGGCGCGCAGCGACGGCGCGGGCGGCTTCGGGGTCGCCGCGACGCTGGCGGACGAGGTGACGCTGGCCACCGGCACGCTGGCGAGCGCGCCCGAGCGGCGGGTGGTGCGCATCAACGGCGCCGCCGCCGCCTCCACCGCACTGGCGGAACGGATCGCGGTGCTGTGGCTGACGCCGGCAATGGATCGGCTGTTCACCGAGGCGGCGGGCGGGCGACGCCGCTTCCTCGACCGGCTGACGCTGGCGCTGGAACCCGGCCATGCCCGGCACGGCGCGCGCTACGAAGCGGCGATGCGCGACCGCAACCGCCTGCTGGCGCAGACGCCGCCCGACGGCGACTGGCTGGCGGCGGTGGAGGCGCAGATGGCGCGACACGGCGCGGCGCTGGACGGCGCGCGCCGCCGCACCGTCGCCGCGCTGGACGCGGCGCTCGCCGCCCAACCGCCCGGCGACGTCGCGCGCGCGCGCGTCGCGCTGGAGGGATGGAGCGGGGATGCCGCCGCGCTGGCCGACGCGCTGCGGCTGGGCCGAGCGCGCGATGCCGCTGCGGGCCGCACGCTCACCGGGCCGCATCGCGCCGACCTGATCGTCACCCATGTCGACAAGGGACGGCCGGCCGCCACCGCCTCCACCGGCGAGCAGAAGGCGCTGCTGCTCGGCATCGTGCTCGCGCATGCCGAACTGGTGGCGCGTCTGGCGGGCCGCGCGCCGGTGCTGCTGCTCGACGAAGTGGCCGCGCACCTCGATCCGGTACGCCGCGCCGCGCTGTTCGCCCGGCTCGCGCCGCTCGGACAGGTGTGGATGACCGGCACCGAGGCGGCGCTGTTCGACGCGGTCGCGCGCGACGCCGCGACGTGGATCGCCCTGTGACGCATGGTGACCGCGAATTGACGCGGGGTGACCGCGAAGCCGTTTCGCCCACAACCAATCGGCCCATGCCGCGTTGTGATCGCCAACACCTTCATCGGGGACGATCCCGCCTGACCCAGCCCGCCCGCCCGACGCCCGATCGCCCCGCGCACGCCACGCTCGCCGAATGGCGCGCCGGTTGGCCGGTGGTGCTGGCGGCGATGCTCGGTGCGGGGCTGGGACCGGGGCTGTACCAGAATCTGTCCAGCCTGTTCACCCCGGGGCTGGAGGCGAGCTTCGGCTGGTCGCGGGGCGCGATCGCCACCGCCGCCGGACTGGCGCTGGGCGCGGCGGTGGTCGCGCCGCTGGTCGGGCGGGTCGCCGACCGGATCGGCGTGCGTCCGGTGATCGTCGTCTCCATGCTGCTGCTGGGGGTCGCCTATCTGTGGCTGGCGGCGATGGGCATGAACGGCGGCCGCGCGATCTGGCGCTATCAACTGGGCGTCGTGCTGCTGGTGCTGGCGCTGCCGGGGACCAGCAGCCTGGCCTATGGCAAGCTGATCGCCGCGCGCTTCCGGCGCGGACGCGGGCTGGCGCTGGCGCTCGGCACGTCCGGGCTGGCGCTGGTCACGCTGGTCGCGGCGCCGGTGATCGGGCAGGTGATCGCGCGCTCGGGCTGGCGCGCCGGCTTCGTGGCGCTTGCGGCGGGCGCAGTGGTGCTGGCGCTGCCGCTGATCGTGCTGGCGCTGCGGCTGCGCCCCGCGGAGCCCACCCTCGCGCTGTCGCCGCTGGTCGAACTGACCGGCGTGGATGCGGGCCGTGCTCGGCGCGACCGGCGCTTCTGGATCCTGGTCGCCTCCGCCTGGCTCATCAACGCCGCCACCACCGGCTTCATCACGCAACTGGTGCCGATCGGGATTGAACTGGGGGTGGAACCATCGCGCGCGGCGCTGCTGCTCACCAGTTTCGCATCGAGCGCGATCGCCGGGCGGCTGCTGGTCGGCTGGCTGATCGACCGGCTGCGTCCGCAGCCGGTCGCCGCGGCCTTCGCGCTCGTCTCCGCCGCCGCCTTTGCCCTGCTGGCGTTCGCGCCCGGCGGGCTGGGCGTATTGCTGGTGCTGGTGTTCCTGGCCGGCCTGATGAACGGCGCGGAGAACGACCTGCTGCCCTATTTCGCCGCGCGGCTGTTCGGGCTGCGCGCCTATGCGGAAATCTATGGCAGCGCTATGCCGATCGCGATCACCGGCAGCGCGATCGGCATCATCGGCTTCGGGCGGCTGCACGACATGTCGGGGGGATATGGCGCGGCACTGGCGCTGGGCGGCGCGGCGCTGCTGCTGGCGGCGGTCTGCTTCCTGATCCTGCCGGAACGGATGGATGACGCCGCCGCCGCGTCCGGTTAGCAATGGGCCGATGCAGCATGCGAATCGGAGCGTCACCCGTGCCGAATGGCGCCGCGGCTGGCCGGTGGTGCTGGGCGCGCTGATCGGCATCGGGGCCGGCCCGGGCCTGTTCCAGAACCTGTCGAGCCTGTTCATCCCGGGGCTGGTCGCCGAATTCGGCTGGACGCGCGGCGAGATCGCCACCGCCAGCGGACTGGGCATATTGGGCAGCCTGGTCGCGCCGCTGCTGGGGCGGATCGCGGACCGCGTCGGCGTGCGCCCGGTGATCGCCGGCTGCATGCTGCTGCTGGGCGGCGCCTATCTGGGTCTGGCGCACATGACCGGCGACATCTGGCAATATCATCTGCTCGTGCTGTGCCTGGCGGCCACCGTGTCGGGCACCAGCTCGGTGGTCTATGGCCGGCTGATCGCGGGGATGTTCCACCTGCATCGCGGGCTGGCGCTGGGCATCGCGACCTCCGGCCTGCCGCTCACCACGCTGCTGCTGCCACCGGCGCTGGTGGCGGTGATTGCGGGCCATGGCTGGCGCGGCGGGTTCGTGGCGCTGGCGATCTTCGCCACGCTGGTCGCGCTGCCCGTCGCGCTGCTGGCGATCCGCCATGCCGACGCCGCCCCGACGCGCCACGACCGCGACGGGATGGCGGAGGGCGCCACCGCGCGCGCGGCGCGGCGCGACGCGCGCTTCTGGCGGCTGGCGCTGACCGGCTTCTGCGTCAATCTGGCGACGATCGGCTTCGTCACGCAACTGGTGCCGTTCGGCGTCGACCACGGCCTGTCCGCCGGCGATGCCGCGCTGCTGCTGGTGTCGTTCGGCGCGTCGCAGATCGTCGCCCGGCTGACGGTCGGCGCGCTGGTCGATCGCGGTTCGCCACAGCGGATCGCCGCCACCGTCTCGGCGCTGTCGGCGGCGGGGTTCGCGCTGCTCCAGACCGGGCAGCCGGGTTTCGCGCTGCTGGTGGCCGCGGTGTTCCTGGCCGGGTTGATGAACGGCGCGGAAAATGATCTGCTGCCGTTCTTCACCGCGCGGCTGTTCGGCCTGCGCGCTTATGGCGAAATCTACGGCACGCTGATCGTGATCGCGCTGGCCGGCACCGCGACGGGCGTGGTCGGCTTCGGCCGGCTGCACGACGCGACGGGCGGCGACGCGGTCGCGCTGGGCATCGCCGCCGCCGCGCTGGTGACCGCGGCGCTACTGTTCCTCTCGCTCACCGACCGCGCGCCGCCGGCCGCGCATTGAGCCGCGCCGGTTTCGCTTCCGTTACGGGGCGCGCCTGCCTATATGATCGCCATGGCAGAACAGCAGAATACCAGTGAATATGGCGCCTCCTCGATCAAGGTGCTGAAGGGCCTGGACGCGGTGCGCAAGCGTCCGGGGATGTACATCGGCGATACCGACGACGGCTCGGGCCTGCACCACATGGTGTTCGAGGTGAGCGACAATGCCATCGACGAGGCGCTGGCCGGACATTGCGACCGGATCGACATCGTGCTGAACGCCGATGGATCGGTGTCGGTCACCGACAATGGCCGCGGCATCCCGACCGGCATCCACCCCGAGGAGGGCGTGTCGGCGGCGGAGGTCATCATGACCCAGCTCCACGCCGGCGGCAAGTTCGAGAACACCAGCGACGACAATGCCTACAAGGTGTCGGGCGGGCTGCACGGCGTCGGCGTGTCGGTGGTCAACGCGCTGTCGGAGTTCCTGGACCTGACGATCTGGCGCGATGGCGAGGAGCATTACATGCGCTTCGCCCACGGCGACGCGGTGGCGCCGCTGAAGGTGGTCGGCCCGGCCGAAGGCAAGAAGGGCACGCGCGTCACCTTCCTCCCCTCGCCCGCCACCTTCAAGATCGTGGAGTTCGATTTCGACAAGCTGGAGCATCGCTATCGCGAGCTGGCGTTCCTCAATTCCGGCGTGCGGCTGTTCCTGACCGATGCGCGGCATGAGGAGCCGAAATCGGTGGAGCTGTTCTACGAAGGCGGGATCGCGGCGTTCGTAAAATGGCTGGATCGCAACAAGCAGCCGTTGTTCCCCGATCCGATCTCCGTCACCGGCTTGCGCGACCAGATCGGCATCGACGTCGCGCTGGAATGGAACGACAGCTATTACGAGAACGTCCTCGCCTTCACCAACAACATCCCGCAGCGCGACGGCGGGACGCACATCGCCGCGTTCCGCGCCGCGCTGACCCGCACGCTCAACAATTACGCGGAGAAATCGGGGCTGTTGAAGAAGGAGAAGGTGTCGCTGACCGGCGACGACATGCGTGAGGGGCTGACCGCGATCGTCTCGGTCAAGCTGCCCGATCCCAAGTTCAGCAGCCAGACCAAGGACAAGCTGGTATCCTCCGAGGTGCGTCAGCCGCTCGAAAGCCTGATGGCCGACAAGATGGCGGAATGGCTGGAGGAAAATCCGCAGCACGCGCGCGCGATCATCGGCAAGGTGATCGACGCCGCCGCCGCGCGCGAGGCCGCGAAGAAGGCGCGTGAGTTGACGCGGCGCAAGGGCGTGATGGATATCGCCAGCCTGCCCGGCAAGCTGGCCGACTGCCAGGAGCGCGACCCCGCCAAGTCCGAACTGTTCCTGGTCGAAGGCGATTCCGCCGGCGGTTCGGCGAAGCAGGGCCGCGACCGCCATTTCCAGGCGATCCTGCCCCTGCGCGGCAAGATCCTGAACGTCGAACGCGCGCGCTTCGACCGCATGCTCGGCTCGCGCGAGATCGGCACGCTGATCCAGGCGATGGGCACCGGCATCGGCCGTGACGATTTCAACCTGGCGAAGCTGCGCTATCACAAGGTCGTCATCATGACCGACGCCGACGTCGATGGCGCACATATCCGCACGCTGCTGCTGACGTTCTTCTATCGCCAGATGCCCGAGATCATCGAGGCCGGGCACCTCTATATCGCGCAGCCGCCGCTCTACAAGGCGACCAAGGGCCGGTCCGAAGTGTATCTGAAGGACGACCACGCGCTCGACGATTATCTCGTCGATGGCGGGCTGGCCGCGATGGCGCTGGAGCGGGGCGGCGAGTTGCTGACCGGCGCGCACCTGCGCCCGCTGGTCGAGCATGCGCGACGGATGCGCACGCTGATGCGCTACGTGCCGCGCCGCTACGATCCGGTCATCATCGAGGCGCTGGCGCTGGGCGGCGCGCTCGACCCCGAGGCACCGCGCGACGCTAAGGTGGCGGCGGTGGCCGAGGTGACGCGCCGGCTCGACCAGGGCGATACCGAGGCGACATGGAGCGCGCGGCTCACCGAGGATGGCAGCATCCATTTCGAGCGGCTGTGGCGCGGCGTGACCGACCATCATATCGTCGAGGCGGCGTTCCTCACCTCCGCCGAGGGGCGCAAGCTGCACACGCTGGCCAGCGAACAGGCCGAGACGTTCGCGCATGCCGCCAAGCTGGTGCCGGTGAAGAACGCGCCCGTGCCCGACGCGCCGGCCGACGCGCTTCCCACCGACGAGGAGGGCGAGGAGACGGTGACGGTCGGTCGCGGCCAGTCGCTCGTCGCGCGCCCGTCGCAACTGCTCGACGCGATCCTCGCCGCCGGGCGCAAGGGGCTGGCGATCCAGCGCTACAAGGGGCTGGGCGAGATGAACGCCGAGCAATTGTGGGAAACCACGCTCGATCCATCCAACCGCACGATGCTGAAGGTCGCGATCGAACAGGCCGATGTCGCGGACGAAATCTTTACCCGGCTGATGGGCGATGTGGTGGAGCCGCGCCGCGAGTTCATCCAGGAGAACGCGCTGAGCGTCGCCAATCTCGACGTGTAGCGCGTCACGGCACGACGGGATCGACCGCCGCGTCATTGGCGGCGGCGATCCCGGCATGGCGGAGGCCCCGGCGTGGCGGGGGCGCGATCGCGCCAGACCCCGGCTCCGGCCGGGACCGCCGGCGGCGTTCGGAGCATACCGGCGAAGCACGCGTGCCAGGCCGGCGCCGGTCACGTCGCGGTGCGCAGCACCTCGTCCACCCACAGCGGCACCAGCGTGCCGGCGCTCCCCAGCCGCGTCTCGGCGAACCAGTCGCTACCCGCGGACACCTCCAGGTTCAGCTCCAGCGTCGCCGCGCCATAGGCGTCCGCCATCTGCACGAACCCCGCCGCGGGATAGACCGCACCCGAGGTCCCGATCGACACGAACAGGTCGGCCGCCGCCAGCGCCGCCTCGATCCGCGCCATCGCGTAGGGCATCTCGCCGAAAAACACGATATCGGGCCGCAGCGCGGCCGCACCGCAGGCCGTACACCTGCTGCCCGGCGGCAGCGCCCCCTCCCATGCGCGTCGCTCGCCGCACGTCGCGCACAGCGCCGACAACAGCTCGCCGTGCATGTGCAGCATCCGCCGCGCGCCCGCGCGCTCGTGCAGGTCGTCGACGTTCTGCGTCACGATCAGCAACTCGCCCGGCCATTCGCGATCCAGCCGCGCCAGGGCGCGGTGCGCGTCGTTCGGCGTGACGCTGGCCAGCGCGGCTCGACGCAGGTCGTAGAAGCGGTGCACCAGCGCCGGATCGCGCGCCAGCGCCTCGGGCGTGCACACATCCTCGACGCGGTGGCCTTCCCACAGCCCACCCGGTCCCCGGAAGGTGGCGATGCCGCTTTCGGCCGAAATGCCGGCGCCGGTCAGGATGACGATGTTCCTCATGTGCGCAACCCTAACCCGGCATGGCCGCGCGCGCCAAACGCGGTTAGGCACGCGATATGACGCTGGCCATCGACACCTTCCTGTTGCTGATCGCGACCGCCTTCGTCGCCGGCGCGATCGACGCGCTGGCGGGCGGCGGCGGGTTGCTGACGATTCCCGCGCTGCTCGCCTCGGGCATCCCGCCGGTCGCCGCACTGGCGACCAACAAGCTGCAGAGCGCCGCGGGCACCGCGTCGGCGTTCCTCACCTTCCACCGCGCGGGCCATGTCGATCTGCGCCGCTTCGCGCTGCCGGCGGCGGGCGCCTTTGCGGGATCGGTGGCGGGCGCGGTGGTGGTCCAGCACGTCGATCCGCATTTCCTGTCCGCGTTCGTACCGGTGCTGCTGATCGCGATGGCGCTGTATTTCCTGCTCGCCCCGCCGATGAGCGAGATCGACCGCCACGCGCGCGTCGGGCGCGCCGGCCTGACGATCGCGGCGGCGGCGCTCGGTTTCTACGACGGGTTCTTCGGGCCGGGCACCGGATCGTTCCTGACCACCGCACTCGTCGCGCTGGGCGGACTGGGGCTGGTCCGCGCGATCGCCAACACCAAGTTCCTGAACCTGGCGACCAATGTCGCCGCGCTGGCGGCGATGATCGCCGGGGGCAAGGTGCTGTGGCTGCTGGGCGGCGCGATGGCGGCGGCGAACGTCGCGGGCAACCAGCTCGGCGCGTACCTGGCGCTGCGCCATGGCGGGAAGGGCGTGCGACCGCTGCTGGTCGCCATGTCGCTGGCGCTGACCGTCAAGCTGCTCGCCGACCCGGCCAATCCGATATGGCACCTGCTGCCGCGCCCGGACGGTTGAGCGGTCTACCCCGGCCCCGCGCCTCTTATCGGCTGGCGATCAGCCTGCCGCCCGCTTCGTCGGCCAGCGATGGAGAGACATAGGCTTCGTCCGTCACCTCCACGGTGGCGCCTAGCCGGGTGACCGCAAACAGCTTCTTCGCGAAGGCTGTCGGCAGCCGGATGCAGCCGTGCGACGCGGGAAAGCCCGGGTTGCGCCCGGCGTGCAACGCCACGCCGTCCCATGTCAGCCGCTGCATATATGGCATCGCCGCATCGTCGTAGAGGTTGGAGCGGTGATCCTGCTTCTTCTGCAGGATCGTGAAGGAGCCCAGCGGCGTCGGCTTCTCGTCCGCACCGGTCGATACTGACGAGGCCGCGATCAGCCGTTGTCCGCGAAAGACATAGGCCCGCTGGTCCGGGATCGAGATCAGCACGCTCACCGCTCCCGTCGCGCCGGCCTCGTCGGCCCACAGGAAGTGGTTCGGGGGCAGCGCCGCCGCCGCCTCGGTGATCGCGCGCCCGTCCATCGGTCGCGCAGCCGCCGGCGCCGCGGCCAGCAGCGACAGGATGAGGAACGGGGTGATTCGACGCATGGCTTCCACTCGCTGATCCGCCCGGTCTGCCGGGCCGTTGCGGTGAAGGAACGCATGGGGACGCCGCCGGTGCCCGACGAAGCGTTCAACATCTGCGGCCAATAGGCGCCGACACCTGGCAAACAGTGGTAAACGTTGAGGATTGTTAACCAGTTCCGTGGTACATGATCGCCATTGTAGCGGGGATTAGCGTAACTCATGACCATGCCGCATGATACGGCCACATCGCGACGTGCTTTGCTGAAGACCGGCGGTCTGTTCGTCGGCACCTTGATGATCCCGGGAGCGGTGTCGGCGGGCGTTCGCAACCACGCGCGCCGCGGGGCGCCGGAATCGCTGCTGCCGGACGATTTCTACCATCCGTCGCGCACCCCGGCGCCGCGCCCGGCCTTCGCCAGCGCCACCGCGCAGCCGTCAATCGAGGCGCCCGGCGTCAACCCGCGACTGCTGAAGCGCGCGCTCGCCGCGCTGGAACAGCACGGCAGCCGCATCGCCAAGCGCGACCGGATCGCGGTGGCGGATTTCTCCGCCGGCTCGGGCGTCCCGCGCTTCCACCTCATCAACCTGGAGAGCGGCCGCACCGTCTCCAAGCTGGTGGCGCATGGCAGCGGATCGGACCCGGCGCATACCGGCTATCTCCAGCGCTTCTCGAACCAGAACGGCTCCAACGCCTCATGCGAGGGCGCGTTCGCGACCGCCGATTATTATGTCGGCAAGCATGGCCGGTCGCAGCGGCTGATCGGGCTGGACGGCACCAACAACAATGCGCTCGATCGCGCGATCGTGGTGCATGCGGCATGGTATGCCAACCCCGACATGATCCGCCAGCGCGGCATGCTCGGCCGCAGCCAGGGCTGTTTCGCGGTCGGCGAGAGCGAGCTGACCGAGGTGTTCGAACGGCTCGGGCCGGGTCGGATGATCTACGCGGCGAAGGTATAGGCTCGCACCGGCGGCCATCGGGCGGGCCGCAGGCGGTCAGCCGCGCGCGTCGAACGCCGCCAGTTCATAGGCGATCGACGCCTCCACCAGATGCTCCCACAACGCGGCGATCGCGTCGGCGGGCAGCGACAGCCGTTCAGCCTCGGCGCAGGCCTGCGCGATCACCTGCGCCTTGCGCGCCTCGTCGCGTACCGCGCCTCGTGCCGGCTTGATGCGCGCGGCGGCGTCCATATAGTCGAAACGGCGGCGCAGCAGCGCCACCAGTTCACGGTCCAGCGCGTCGACGCCGGCGCGCACCTCCGCCATGCTGGTGCAATCGGGTCCGGGCAGGATCTGGCTCATGGCGCGCTGCCTGCCCGCTGGGCACGCACCTGTCCAGCTTGACTTGCCCGGCCACCCCGGCTAGGCGCGCCGCTTCGCAATCGCCCCCGCACCCCGGTGAAGCGGCGGGCCTGTGTTCCGTTCAGGAGCCACAGCGCGATACCGGGACCAACGTCGTTCGCCTATTGCCAAGGAAATATCATGTCGAAGCGCCATAGCGCCAAGTACAAGCTCGACCGCCGTCTCGGCGAGAACATCTGGGGCCGTCCCAAGAGCCCGGTCAACAAGCGTGAATACGGCCCCGGCCAGCACGGCCAGCGCCGCAAGGGCAAGGTGTCGGACTTCGGCATCCAGCTGCGCGCCAAGCAGAAGCTGAAGGGCTATTACGGCGACGTGACGGAGAAGCAGTTCCGCCACGCCTATGACGAAGCGTCGCGCATGAAGGGCGATACCTCGCAGAACCTGATCGGCCTGCTGGAGCGTCGCCTGGATGCGATCGTCTATCGCGCCAAGTTCGCGCCGACGATCTGGGCCGCGCGCCAGTTGGTCAGCCACGGCCACATCCGCGTCAACGGCGTGAAGTGCAACATCGCCTCGCGCCGCTGCAACGTCAGCGACGAGATCACGCTGGGCAGCAAGGCGCAGGAGATGGCGCTGGTGCTGGAAGCGCAGCAGCTCGCCGAGCGCGAAGTGCCCGACTACGTCGCGCAGGACGGTGCGGCCAAGGTGACGCTGGTGCGCGTGCCGACGCTGGACGAGGTGCCCTATCCGGTGAAGATGGAACCGAATCTGGTCGTCGAATTCTACAGCCGCTGACGCGACGCCCTGGCGCAGCCAGGGCCAGCATCGGTCAGCGGCCGGGCGGCCTCGCCCAGGCGCGGACGAACGGCGTGGCGCCGCCACGTCGCACCCCGGAAGAAGAAAAGGGCGGTCCCGCAACGGGCCGCCCTTTTTCGTTGTCTCGCGCATTTTCGTCATTGCGGGCGCGGCCACGACCGACGCACCTTCCGACCCACCCCCACATGGACAGCCGCCCCGGCACTTGGCACAAGGCGCGCCACCCCCATGCGGAGTCCCCGATGCGTCGCCTTTCCCTGATCCCCGCCCTGCTGCTCGCCGGCACCGCCGTCGCGCAAACCGCCCCCGTCGCGCCGATCTCCGAACAGACGCTGAAGGATGTGACGAAGGAATTGTCCTCCGACGCCTATGAAGGCCGCGCGCCCGGCACCGCGGGCGAGGAGAAGACGGTCGCCTATCTCGCGAAGCGCTTCGCCGCCGCGGGGCTGAAGCCGGGCAACAAGGGCAGTTGGTATCAGGACGTACCGTTGGTGGAGATGACCGCGACCCATGTCTCGCCGCTGGTCTTCAAGGGCGCGGGCGAGCCGATCAGCCTGACCTACGGGCCGCAGATGGTCGCCGGCACGTGGCGGATTGCGCCGCGCATCGAGGTGAAGGACGCGCCGGTCGTCTTCGTCGGCTATGGCATCAACGCGCCGGAGAAGGGCTGGAACGATTATGCCGGGCTGGACGTGCGCGGCAAGACGGTGCTGATCCTGGTCAACGATCCCGACTGGCAGACGCCCACCACGACCGGACCGTTCAACGGCCGCGCGATGACCTATTACGGTCGCTGGACCTACAAGTTCGAGGAAGCCGCGCGGCAGGGCGCGGCCGCCGCGATCATCATCCACCAGACCGAGCCGGCCGCCTATGGCTGGAACGTCGTGCAATCGAGCTGGACCGGCGCGCAGCAGGTCGCCGACGCCGCCGACAACCATGCCGGCGACAGCGCGGTGATCGGCTGGATGCAGGAGGCGCAGGCGCGCGCACTGTTCGAACGCGAGGGGCTGGACTTCGACGCGCTGAGCGCCGCGGCGAAGCGCAAGGGCTTTCACGCGCGGCCGCTGTCCGGCGTCACCGCCTCGGTGTCGTTCGACAATGTGATCCGCCGCCACAAGTCGCGCAACGTGATCGGCATCCTGCCCGGCACGAAGCGCGCGGACGAATATGTGCTCTACAGCGCGCACTGGGACCATCTGGGCCATTGCGAGGCGGCGCCGGATGGCGACGACATCTGCAACGGCGCGATCGACAACGCCACCGGCACCGCGGCGCTGGTCGCGCTGGCGGAGGCGAACGTGAAGGCCGGCGCCCCGGCGCGCAGCCAGGTGTTCGTGGCGGTGACCGGCGAGGAATCGGGGCTGCTCGGCTCCGAATATTACGCCGCCAACCCGGTCTATCCGCTCGCGCAGACGGTCGGCGGGGTCAACATGGACGCGCTGTCGCTCGCCGGGCCGGCGAAGAACGTGATCGTCGTGGGCAAGGGCAAGTCGGAACTGGACGCCTATCTCGCCGCCGCGCTGAAGACGCAGGGGCGCGTGGCGAGCGACGAGCCGACGCCGGAGAAGGGGTTCTACTACCGTTCCGACCATTTCAGCCTCGCCAAGCGCGGCGTGCCGATGATCTATTTCGACGCCGGTGACGATCTGGTCGCGGGTGGCAAGGCGGCCGGCGCGGCGGCGGCGAAGGATTACGAGGAGCATCGCTACCACGGCCCCAAGGACGAATATGATCCGAACTGGAACTGGGCGGGCACGGTGAAGGACGTGCAGCTCTATTACAGCCTCGGCCGTGCGCTGGCCGAGGGCGACGCCTGGCCCAACTGGGTGCCGGGCGACGAATTCCGCGCGATCCGCGACAAGAGCCGCGCCGCAAAGTGAAAGGCCGCCCGATGACCAAGACCCCGCCGCCGGAATGGGCACCGCACGCCGCCGTCTGGATCGGCTATCCCAGCCACGCCGAATTGTGGCTGGAGGATCTGGAGCAGGCACAGGTGGAGGTCGCCGCCTTCGCGCAGGCTGTGCACGCCGGCGGGCGCGGCGAGCAGGTGGTGCTGGTCGCCGCGCATGACGAGGCCGCCGCGGATGCACGCACGCGCGCGCCGTTCGCGGAGGTGGTGGTGGAGCCGTTTGGCGACATCTGGCTGCGCGACACGGCGCCCATCCTGGGCGGCGACGGACACGCGCGTGATTTCGGCTTCAACGGCTGGGGCGGCAAGTACGACCTGCCGGGCGACGACGATATCGGCGCGCGGCTGGCGCGGCGGCGCGGCATCACGCTGCTGCCGTGCGACTGGATCCTGGAAGGCGGGGCGATCGACGGCGACGGCACCGGGCTGGTCGTCACCACCGAGCAATGCCTGCTCAATCCCAATCGCAACCCGACGCTGGATCGCGAGGCGATCGAACGGCGGCTGGCGCACGACCTGGGCCTGACGCGCGTGCTGTGGCTGGGCAACGGGCTGCGCAACGATCACACCGACGGCCATGTCGACAATCTCGCCCGCTTCGTCGGCGAGAACCGGCTCGCGCTGCCGGTCGCGGCGGAGAACGATCCCAATTGGCAGGTCTATCAGGACGCCGCCGTGCGCGCGCGCGCCGCGGGGGTCGAGGTCGTGGAGGTGCCCTCCCCCGGCCGCGTGATCCGCGACGACGCGGTGGTGCCGGCGAGCTACATGAACTTTTACATCGGCAATGCCGCGGTGGTGGTGCCGACCTATGGCAGCGATCGCGACGCGGCCGGTATCGCCGCGATCCAGGCGATCTTCCCGGACCGCGAGGTCGTGGGCCTG
Organism: Sphingomonas taxi; assembly: GCA_003243195.1. Classification (GTDB taxonomy): domain Bacteria; phylum Pseudomonadota; class Alphaproteobacteria; order Sphingomonadales; family Sphingomonadaceae; genus Sphingomonas; species Sphingomonas taxi_B. Next base: position 173,417 of record QFQI01000005.1, read on the forward strand.
CGCGCCGATGCGATCCTGACCGGCGGCGGCAGCTTCCACTGCATCAGCCAGCAGATCCCAGCGTAGCGGCGCCAGCGCCACGGCGCGGGCGCCGATCGCCCGATCGGTCGGCGGAGCGCGCCAGCCGACCTGTCCGGGATCATGGTGGCGGCTCGCCGGCGCCGGTCCACCGCGCGGTCGCGCCGTTCGTCATGCCGAAGCCTGCGCGGCTTTCATCCGAACGTCAATGGCGCGGCGTCGCCGCCACCGGGAACCTGTCGGATACGCCAGCGTCGCCGGCCGATCGCGACCGGCGCGGTGGCGGGCGAGCGCCGTGCGGGCCGCCCGGCCGACTTCGCGCTACGCCTCGACCACCCCGAAATCCGACCGTCGCCGGCGCGCGCCGCCTTCGCCGCGCCGGTTCAGCGCCAGCCGCACGCGGTCCAGCAGTTCTGAACGCCGGTACGGCTTGCTCAGCACGTCCGACGCGCCGGTGTGCGGGCCGCCGACGACCAGTTCCTCGTTATAGCCGGTGGTCATCAGCACCGACACCGCCGGGTCGCGCTTCGTCACGGCATCGGCGAGCATCAGCCCGTTCATCCCGCCCGGCATCACCAGGTCGGTGAACAACAGGTCGATCCGCGCGCTGGCATGGGTCGCGTCGAACAGCGCCAGCCCTTCCTCGCCATTCATCGCGCTGGATACCCGATAGCCGGAGCTTTCCAGGATCTCGCGCGCAACCGCCAGCACCTCGTCATTGTCCTCGACCACCAGGATATGCTCGGCACCATGGTCCTCGTCATGGACGACGGTCGCGATCTGCGGCGTGTCCACGCGCTGCGGCCGGTCCGGCGCGATGGCCGGGAACAGCATCCGTACCAGCGTGCCGCGATCGGGCTTGCTCTCGATCTCCAGCCGCCCGCCCGACTGACGCACGAAGCCGCTCGCCATCGCCAGCCCCAGCCCCGTGCCCTTGCCGGTGCCCTTGGTGGTGAAGAACGGCTCGGTCGCGCGTTCCAGCACCTCGGGCCGCATCCCCTGCCCGTCGTCCTCTACCTGAAGCGCGACATAGTCGCCGGGCGGCAGGTCGTGCGTGATATCACCGTTCAGCCGCAACGGCAGCGTGGAGATCGTGACCAGACCACCTTCAGGCGTCGCATCGCGCGCATTGTTGACGATGTTCAGCACCGCCATCTCAAGCTGGTCGGGATCGACCACGACATGCGGCAATCCGCGATGCAGGTTCAGCCGAACCTCCACCTGACCGTTGACCGAGCTTTCGATCAGCTCACTGAAGTCGGACACCAGATCGGTGAGGTCCAGCGCGCGCGGCTCCAGCCGGCTCTTGCGCGCGAAGGCGAGCAATTGCCGCGTCAGCTTCGCCCCGCGCTCCGCCGCCGATTGTGCGGCGGCGACGTAGCGGCGCGCGCGTTCGGGATCGCGCGCGGCGGCCACCAGTTCCAGGTTGCCCGTCACCACCTGCAACAGATTGTTGAAATCATGCGCCAGGCCGGCGGTCAGTTGCCCGATCGACTCCATCTTCTGCGCCTGCCGGTAGGATTGCTCCGAATTGCGGCGGCGCGTCACGTCGAGCTGGCTGGCGAAGAAATATTGCAGCTTGCCCTGCATGTCATAGACCGGGCCGATGAACACCGCGTTCCAGAACGCCGATCCGTCGCGGCGATAGTTCAGCAGCTCGAGCGCGACCGACGAGCGATCCCGCACCGCATCGCGCATCTCGGCGACGGCGTTGCGATCGGTCTGCGCCCCTTGCAGGAAGCGGCAGTTGCGCCCCAGCACCTCGGATTCCTCATATCCGGTCAGATCGAGGAACGCCTTGTTGGCGAAGACGATCGGATTGTCGTCCTTGTTCGGATCGGTGAGCAGCATCGGCATCCGCGTCATCTCGATCGCGGCGAAGAACACGCCGCCGCGGTCCTGAAGATCTGGATCGGTGATCGTGCTCTCGCGCCAGTGGTGCAGGCCCGATCGCCCCAGCGGCTCGGACGCGCCGACGTCCATCGTCCCGCCGGCCGGACGCCCGGCGGCAAGGCCGGTGGCGTCCACGTCGTCGTGCGGGGTCGCATCCGTGGGCTGCGTGTCTTCGCTCATGCCGTTCCTGTTAATAACGCAGGTGAATTATGGTAACACGAGCATACGGTCCCTGTTCCCGTGCCCTGTTCCGGTGCCACGCTCCCGGCGCCTCCTATCGCGTCGGCACCGGCTCCGCGCCCGAATAATCGTAGAAGCCGCGACCGCTCTTGCGGCCGTACCAGCCCGCCTCGACATATTTCACCAGCAGCGGCGCGGGCCGGAACTTGGGGTCGCCGGTCCCCTCGAACAACACGCGCGTGATCTCCAGGCAGGTATCCAGCCCGATGAAGTCCGCCAGCGTCAGCGGCCCCATCGGGTGGTTGAGCCCCAGCTGGCACGCCAGGTCGATGTCGCGGATCGTCGCCACGCCCTCGCCCAGCGCGAAGCATGCCTCGTTCAGCATCGGCATCAGCACGCGATTGACGATGAAGCCCGGCGCGTCGTTGGCGCGCACCACCTGCTTGCCCAGCGCGGCGGCATAATCCTCGATGACCGCCACGGTCGCGTCCGACGTGGCCAGCCCACGGATCACCTCGATCAGCCCCATGACGGGCACGGGGTTGAAGAAGTGCACGCCGATGAAGCGCGCCGCATCCGGCGCCGCCTGCGCCAGCCGCGTGATCGGGATCGAGGAGGTGTTGGACGCCAGCACCGCATCGTTACCCAGCACCGCGCCGACGTCCGCGAAGATCCGCCGCTTGATCTCCTCACGCTCGGTCGCTGCCTCGATCACCAGCATGCAGTCGCGCATCCGCGCCACCGCGTCGACCGGCTCGATCCGCGCCAGCGTCGTATCGCGCGTCGCGGCGTCGATCTGCCCCTTGTCCACGCCGCGCGCCAGCCGCTTGCCGATCCCCGCCTTGCCGGCCTCGGCCCGCGCATGGTCCACATCGCTCAGCAACACGCGGAAGCCCGCCGCGGCGGACACCTGCGCGATGCCCGCGCCCATCTGCCCCGCACCGATCACGCCGATCACCTGCATGCCCATCTCCTGTTCATCTGCCGTCGCCTTTAACCCGCGCGATCGGTAACGCGCCAGCGGAGAGCAGCATGGTGGCAGGCAAGATGATCGTGACGGCGGCATGGCTGCTCGCCGCCTACGCCCCCGAAGGCGCGCCCGCCAGCCGGCCGACCGCATCGTCGTCCACCCCGCCGCCACCCGCCCGGGTCGAGGACGACCACGCTCGCCCCGCGCCCGGCGGGCAGAAGACCTTCGGGGACTGGACGGTCGCGTGCGACAACACCCGCCGCTGCGCCATGGCCTCGCTGGGCGGAGCGGACGGCGCGTTCCCGCCAGTCACCGCGCAGCTCACCCGTAAAGCCGGCCCGGACGGCGGCTACGAGATCGCGATCGCCGCCCTCTCGGACGACACCCTGGGCCCGGCTGCGCTGATCGTCGACGGGCGCCGCTTCCCGCTCTCCGGAGATGGAATGGCCGGCGCGGCGGCACGCATGCTCGCCGCCGCCATCGCCAGTGGCCGCGTGCTGAACGTGCGGGATACCACGGGCGCGGCGATCGGCGGCATCTCGCTGGCGGGCGCGGCCGCCGCGCTGCGCTACATCGACGCGGCGCAGGGACGCGCCGGCACCGTCACCGCGACCGTCGCGACCGGGACGCGCACCGCCGCGACGGTCCCCGCCGCCACCAACCCGCCGCGCGTCCGTGCGATCGCCCCGGCCGGCGCGGCGGCGACGCTCACGCCGGCACAGCTCGCCGGGATGCGGCGAACCGCGACGTGCGAGGATCGCGCGACGCAATGGCCGCCGCGCACGCAGGGGCTGGCCGATGGCACGACGCTGGTGCTGCTGCCGTGTTCGTCGGGGGCGTATAACGAGATCGACGCACTGTTCGTGGTGCGAAACGGCCGGATCGCGCCGGCCGAGGTCGACGCGCCGGCCGGTTTCGAGGTGACTGGCGCCGACACCGCCACCCCCGTGCACAGCATCGTCAACGGCGCCGTGGACGGCGATCTCGTCACCAGCTACGCCAAGGGACGCGGGCTGGGCGATTGCGGAGTCACGCAGGGCTTCGTCTGGGATGGCCGTCGCCTGCGGCTGGTGGAGCAACGCGCGATGGGCGAGTGCCGCGGCAATCCCGACTATCTCACCGTGTGGCGCGCGACCGTGGTGCGGCCATGATCGCGGCGCTGCTGGTGCTGGCGATGCAGGCCGCCGCCGCCGTCGCGACGCATGGCGACTGGACGGTCGGCTGCGACAACCGGCGCGTCTGCGAGGCGCTGTCGCGCGTGCCCGAAGGGGGAGCGGACGCCGACTATCCGCTCGTGGTGCTGCGTCGCGACGCCGCGCCGGCCGCGCCCGCCGCCCTTGAGCTTCCGATCCCGGCCGGCATCGCCGCGGGCACGCGACTGTCGCTGGCGGTCGATGGGCGCACCATCGCAGAACTGGTGGCGCCGGGCGGCGGCGCGGGGCTGGCGCTGCCTTTCACGGGCACGCTCGCCGCCGCGATCACGCGCGGACGTGTGCTGACGCTCGCCGATCCGTGCCGGCGGGTGCGCGCACGGGCGTCGCTGGCCGGGCTGGGCGCCGCGCTGACCGCGATCGACACCGCACAGGGGCGCACGGGCACCCGGACCGCGCTGCTCCGACCGGGCCGCGGCACGGCCGACGCCGTACCGCCCGCCCCGCCGCTGCCGGTGATCGACCAGCCCGAGGTCACCGGCCGCCCCGCGCGAACGCTGTCGCGCGCGCAGCTCGTCCGCCTGACCGACCCCGCGCAGGCCGGGTGCGGCCCGGCCTTGCCGCGCAGCTATCGCCTCGACGCGCGGCACAGCCTGCTGGCGCTCGAAGCGCGCTGCGGGGACGCGGCGTCTACGTGGCTGTTCGTCGTGCCCGAGAAGGGTGCCCCGGTAGCGGCGACCTTCGACGTGCCCGCCGCCGATCCGCCCTCGCACCGCGTGAACGGCGCGTGGGATCCGGTCGGTCGGCGTGTCGCCACGCTCCTGCCCGCGCATCCCGGACGGGATTGCGGGACGTTGCGCGAGTTCGCGTGGGATGGTGCGCGCTTCCGGCTGGCGCGGGAGCGCGTCGTCGCCGAATGCCGCCGCACCACGCACCACATCACGACGTGGCAGGCGCGCGTGGCGGTGCACTGACGCCGGCCGTGACCCGAGCGGCGGACGATCCCGCCGCCATCACGGCGCGGGGCGCTCCGCCTGCGCTTCCGCCAGGATCACCGCGAAGCGACCGTCCGCGTCGCTCCATTCGCGCACCGGCGTCCACCCGCCGGCACGCAGCAGGATACGCGCATCGCGCTCGCCATATTTGTGGCTGTTCTCGGTGTGGATCGTCTCGCCGGCCGCCATCGAAAAGTCGCGCCCGTCGACGGTGAACGCCACGTCGCGCGTCGCCGCCAGATGCATCTCGATCCGCGCGCGATCGTCGTTCCACCGCGCCTGATGCACGAACACCTCCACCGGGATCGTGCCGTCCAGCTCGCGGTTGATCCGCTCCAGCAGGTTGCGGTTGAACGCCGCCGTTACCCCCTGCGCATCGTCATAGGCCGGCACCAGCACGGCGGGATCCTTGATCCGGTCCATCCCGATCAGCAGCATCGCGCCCTCCCCCAGCGACGCGCGCATCGCGCGCAGCAGGTCCACCGCGGCATGCGGGATCAGGTTGCCGATCGTCGACCCGGGGAAGAACCCCAGCTTCGGCGCGGTCGCGATCGTGTGCGGCAAGGTCAGCGGACGCGTGAAATCCGCCTCGAACGGTAGCACCAGCAGGTCGGGGAAGGCATCCGACAGCGCGCGCGCCGATTCGCGCAGGAACGCCCCCGAAATGTCGATCGGCACATAGGCGGACGGGCGCAGGCAGCGCAGCACGATCGGCGTCTTGGTCGATGATCCCGAACCGAATTCCACCACCGCGCGCCCTTCGCCGACGATGTCGCGCAATTCGGGGCACATCCCGCGGAGCAGCGCGGTTTCGGTGCGGGTCGGATAATATTCCGGCAGGTCGGTGATCCGCTCGAACAATTGCGATCCGCGATGGTCGTAGAACCACCGCGCCGGGATCGCGCGCGGACGCCGCGCCAGCCCCGCCAGCACATCGGCGCGGAACTGTGGATCGGCGAGGCCGGACTGGCCGTCCTCGGCTTCGGGTTTCAGCATCGCGTCACACGTCCCTGGCGAGCCGCACGCCGGTGAACTGCCAGCGCTGGTGCGGGTAGAAGAAATTGCGGTAGCTGGCGCGCGCATGGCCGCGCGGCGTCGCGCAACTGCCGCCGCGCAGCACGAACTGCCCGCTCATGAACTTGCCGTTATATTCGCCCACCGCCCCCGCGACCGGACGGAAGCCGGGATAGGGGCGGTATGCCGATCCGGTCCATTCCCACACGTCGCCGAAGAACGCCGGGCCGCCGCCCGACGGTCGCGGCTCCACCGCGCCGGCCGTGTCCATCTGGTTGCCGGCGGCCGGATCGTGCGCCGCCGCCGCGGCCTCCCATTCGAATTCGGTCGGCAGCCGCGCGCCGGCCCAGGTCGCATAGGCGTCCGCCTCGTAGAAGCTGACGTGCGTCACCGGCGCGGCGGGGTCGATGGCGCGGCGGCCGTCCAGCCCGAAGCGCGTCCAGCCGCCGTCCCGTTCCTCCCAGTAGAGCGGAGCCGCGACACGCTCGCGCGTCACCCACGCCCAGCCGTCCGACAGCCACCAGCGCGGATCGGCATAGCCGCCGTCGGCGATGAAGGTCGCCCATTCGCCATTGGTCACCGTCCGGTCGGCGATCGCATGCGCGGGCAGCAGCGCGCGGTGGCGCGGCCCTTCGCAATCGAACGCGAAGCCCGTGCCGTCGTGACCGACCTCGACCACGCGCTCGTCGCTCGCCAGCCACCCGATCGGTCCGGGCATCGCCACCGGCACCTTGCGCTCGGCCGGCCACAGCGCCGGCTCCAGCGGATTCTCCGACAACAGGTGCAGCACGTCGGTGACCAGCAGTTCCTGATGCTGCTCCTCGTGATGGCAACCGAGCGCGACCAGCGCCCGCGCCGCCGCCGGCAGTGCCTCGAACGCGTCGAGCAGCGCGCCGTTCACCGCATTGCGATACGCCAGCACCTCGTCCAGCGTCGGGCGGGTGACCATGCCACGCCGCCCGCGCGCATGTCGTCGCCCTTCGGCTTCGTAATAGCTGTTGAACAGGAACGGGAAGCGTTCGTCGTGCAGCCGATAGCCGGGCACATGGTCCCGCAGCACGAACGTCTCGAAGAACCATGTCGTATGTGCCAGATGCCATTTGGCCGGCGACGCATCCTCCATCGACTGCACGGTCGCGTCGGCGTCCGACAGGCGCGCGACCAGCGCCTCGCTGAGCCGCCGCACCCGTGCAAAGCGTCCGGCCAGCGGCGAAGGCACGGCGGCGTCGGGCCGGGGCAGCGTATCCATGGTCATCCTCCTGCAGCCACCCGGGAGAGCGGGCGTGCACGGGACTGCCTATGTTATCGGTTTGCCCCTGCGACCCACAGAACGTCCCCGCCACGGTTAAGGTTCACATGGCGGCAGGCCACGAACAGAAAATCCGACAGGCGGTTGAGATAGGTCAGCGCCTGCGGATTGGCATGCGGCGCCAGCGCCACCGCCGACCGCTCGGCGCGCCGCACGATCGCGCGCGCCAGATGCAGCGACGCCGCCGCGCCGCCCGGCAGCACGAAGCTGCGCAGCGGTTCCAGGTCGGCGTTCAGCGCGTCGATCTCCGTCTCGAGCCGCTCGACCTGTGCCGCGACGATGCGCAGCGCGGTGTCGGACGGGGTGAAGTCCACGCCCGGCGTCGCCAGATCCGCACCCAGATCGAACAGGTCGTTCTGGATCCGCGCGAGTTGCTGCGCCAGCGCCGCATCGTCCAGCGCCGCGATCGCGACGCCGATCGCGCTGTTCGCCTCGTCCACGTCGCCGATCGCATGCATCCGCGCGTCGGTCTTGGCGACGCGGCTCCCATCGCTCAGCCCGGTGGTGCCGGCATCGCCGGTGCGCGTGTAGATGCGGTTCAGCCGGACCATCAGGTGCGCCCGGCGGCGAACAGGATCACGACGACGATCAGCACCGCCAGCGCCTGATAGAAGATGCGCATCTGCATCATGCGGTTGGACTTCAACTGCGCGGCGGTCGGCCCGCCGCCCTCCCCGCGCGCCTCCGCCGACGCCGACTGAAGGAACGAGACGATGCCGCGCACCAGCGCGACCACCGTGGCGATCATCGCCGCGACCAGCAGGATGACGAGGAAGGTGTTCATGCGGCGAAGCTAGGCGTGGTTCCGGCAAACGGCAATGGGCGGGAATGTGGCGGGGTGAGCCTCAATACGACCGTCCGACCAGCACCCGCTCCAACGCCACATCGCCGGTGAAGATGCAGGCGCCATCGGGTGCCGCCTGCCCCAGCGGCGCGTTGCGCAGCGTCAGCTTGAGCGTCTTCAACCGCTCCACCACCGCGTCCAGCGCAGCGCCGGTCGGTCGCGACCATTGCACCTCCAGCCAGCCGGGGTTCTTCACGCCGTCCGCGAAATGCGCTTCCACCTCGTCCCACGCCGTTGCCGGCGTGATCGCGGCGCGCAGCCGTGCCTGCGCCTCGGCGAACAGCGAATCCTGGATCTCCGCCAGCAGCCCCGGCAACGTCGCGGCGAAGCCGTCGCGCGCCACGCCGGCGCTGTCGAGCTTGCCATCGGCACGGTACAGCCGGTCGCGACGGATGACGGAGATGTTGCCGGCCGCCATGTCGCGTCCGCCGACCTCGATCACCACCGGCGCGCCCTTCTTCACCCAGCCCCAGCGCTTGGTGGTCGATTTCGCCGCCTTCAGGTCGAGCAAGGCGCGCACCGGCTCGCCGAAGGCGCTTTCCTTCGCGAGCCGCTGCTGCAACTCGCGGCAATAGGCGGCCAGCGCCTCATCCTCGGGCGCGTCGCGCAGCATCGGCACGATCACCACCTGCCACGGCGCGACCATCGGGGGCACGCGCAGTCCGTCGTCGTCGCCGTGCACCATGATGAGCCCGCCGATCATCCGCGTCGACACGCCCCAGCTGGTGGTCTGCGCATATTCCAGCTGCCCCTCGGCATTCTGGAAGCGGATGTTCTGCGCGGTTGCGAAATTGGTGCCGAGGAAGTGCGAGGTGCCGGCCTGCAATGCCTTGCCGTCCTGCATCATCGCCTCGATCGACCAGGTGCCGACCGCGCCGGGGAAGCGTTCGTTCTCCGGCTTCTCGCCCGCCACCACCGGCAGCGCCAGGCAGGTTTCGGCGAACTCGCGATAGACTTCCAGCATCTTCAGCGTCTCGGCGCGCGCCTCCTGCGCGGTGGCATGCGCGGTATGGCCCTCCTGCCACAGGAACTCGGCGGTGCGCAGGAACATGCGCGTGCGCATCTCCCAGCGCACCACGTTCGCCCACTGATTGATGAGCACCGGCAGGTCGCGCCACGATTGCACCCACCGTGCGAAGGCGTGGCCGATCACCGTCTCGCTGGTCGGGCGCACCACCAGCGGCTCCTCCAGCTTCGCGGCCGGGTCCGGCATCAGCCCGCCCTTGCCGTCGCCGATCAGCCGGTGGTGGGTGACGACCGCCATCTCCTTGGCGAACCCCTCGACGTGCGCGGCCTCCTGCTCGAAATAGGACAGGGGGATGAAGACGGGGAAATAGCAATTCTCGTGGCCGGTCGCCTTGATGCGGTCGTCGAGCAGCCGCTGGATCCGCTCCCAGATGCCATAGCCCCACGGGCGGATGACCATGCAGCCGCGCACGCCGGATTCCTCGGCCAGATCGGCCTCGGTGATGACGGACTGATACCATGCGGAGAAATCCGCGTCGCGGGTGACGGGCAGAGCGTGCTTCATGGCCGCGAGCGATAGCGGCAAAACCGCGCCCGCGCCAAGCCGCCATGCGCATATGCCCCGGGGGGTTCCTTCGCCGCGGTGCAGCGGCTAGGGACGCGGGCATGTCGGGCGATCGCGTGATGAAGGGTATCGGCCTGCGCCTGCTCGCCATTTTCTTCCTGTCGACGATGTCGGCGCTGGTGAAGCTGGCGGAAACGCGCGGCGCGACGCTGCCGGAGGCCATGTTCTGGCGACAGGCGTGCGCGCTGCCGGTGGTGCTGGCGTTCGTCGCGCGATCGCCCGGCGGGCTGAGATCGCTGCGCACGACGCGGCTGAAGGGGCATCTGGCGCGCTCGCTGGTCGGCGGGGTGGGCATGATCTTCACCTTCGGCGCGGTGCTGCTGCTGCCGCTGGCGGAGGCGACCACCTTCCAGTTCACCGTGCCGATCTTCGCCACGATCCTGGGCGCGCTGGTGCTCGGCGAACGGACCGGGGCGAAGCGCTGGGGCGCGGTGCTGGTCGGCTTCGCCGGGGTGCTGGTGGTGGCGCAGCCGGGACATGGAAACGTGCCGGTCGGCGGCGCGATCGTCGGCCTGCTCGCGGCGCTGTTCGTGGCACTGGTCGCGATCCTGCTGCGGCAGTTGCGTGACGAGCCGTCGGGGACGACGGTGTTCTGGTTCTCGATCCTCACGCTGCCGCTGATCGCGGTGCCATATGCCTTCCATCTGCAACCGCACGATCCGCTGACCTGGCTCAATCTCGCCGCGGTCGGCGTGGTCGGCGGCGCCGGGCAACTGGCGCTGACCGGCGCGGCGAAGCTCGCGCCGGTCACCACGGTGGTGCCGATGGATTATTCCGGGCTGATCTGGGCGACGCTCTACGGCTGGCTGCTGTTCGGCGTGCTGCCGACGCCGATGACGTGGGTCGGCGCGCCGATCATCATCGCCAGCGGACTGTTCATCGTGTGGCGCGAACAACGTCTGGGCAGACAACAGACGGTGACCACCGCGCCGGAGGATTGATCCCCGGCCATCGCCGCCGCCCCGCAAGGATCGTTGTGGCGGCGGCGGGTCGTCTTACTCGGCCGCCTCGGCCTGCGCGACGGGCGGCTTCCACACCAGCACCGGCTTGCGCGCCGCCAGCGTCTCGTCCAGCCGCGCGCGCGGCGCGAAATGCGGCGCGGTCTTGAGCGAGGCGTCACCCGCCCTGGCGCGCGCCGCCACCGAGCGCAGCGCGCCGATGAACTGGTCGAGCGCCGCGCGGCTTTCGGTCTCGGTCGGCTCCACCAGCATCGCGCCGTGCACCACCAGCGGGAAATACATGGTCATCGGGTGGAACCCCTCGTCGATCAGCCCCTTGGCCGCGTCGATCGTCGAGAAGCCGGGCGCGAAGCCCTTATCGGAGAAGATCGCCTCGTGCATGCACGGACCTGCGTCCGCGAACGGTGCGTCGAGCACGTCCTCCAGCGAGCGCAGCACGTAATTGGCGTTGAGCACCGCATCCTCGGCGACCTGCTTCAGTCCGTCGGCGCCGTGGCTGAGGATATAGGCCAGCGCGCGGGTGAACATGCCCATCTGACCATGGAACGCGACCATCCGCCCGAAGCTGTCGGCGTGATGTTCCTGCGCGGTCTCCTCCTCGACCAGCGCGAACGTGTCGCCATGCTTCTCGACGAACGGCAGCGGCGCGAACGGGGTCAGCGCCTCGGAAAACACCACCGGCCCCGATCCCGGTCCGCCGCCGCCGTGCGGGGTGGAGAAGGTCTTGTGGAGGTTGATGTGCATCGCATCCACCCCCAGGTCGCCGGGCCGCACGCGCCCCACGATCGCGTTGAAGTTCGCGCCGTCGCAATAGACGTAGCCGCCCGCGGCGTGCACCGCGTCGGAGATCGCCTTCAGGTCGCGTTCGAACAAGCCGCACGTATTGGGGTTGGTTATCATCACCGCCGCGACGTCCTGCCCGAGCCGCGCCGTGAGCGCCGCGGTGTCGACGCGTCCGTCCGGGGTGGCCGGGATGTCCTCGACCGAAAAGCCCGCGAAGGCGGCGGTCGCCGGATTGGTGCCATGCGCGCTTTCGGGCACCAGTACGACCTTGCGATGGCCCTCGCCGCGCTTCTCCAGCGCCGCCTTGATCGCCAGGATGCCGCAGAGTTCGCCATGCGCGCCGGCCTTCGGGCTCATCGCCACCGAATGCATGCCGGTCAGCGTCACCAGCCAGTGGGCGAGCTGGTGGATCACCCCCAGCGCGCCCTGCACCGTGTCGACCGGCTGGAGCGGGTGGACGTCGGCGAAACCGGGCAGCCGCGCGATCTTCTCGTTGAGGCGCGGATTGTGCTTCATCGTGCACGAACCCAGCGGGAACAGCCCCAGGTCGATCGCATAATTCTGTCGGCTGAGGCGGGTATAATGGCGCACCGTCTCCTGCTCCGACAGACCCGGCAACCCGAGCGGTGCCGTGCGCGCCAGATCGCCGAGCCGCGTGCCGGCGACAGGACCGTCCGCGAAGTCGACCCCGGTCGTTTCCGTCGATCCGATCTCGAAGATCAGCGGCTCTTCCAGCATCAGTGCCTTGTTGCCCGTGAAGGTCGGCGCGGCGCCATCGCCCTGGACGGGTGCGCTCGGCTTCCAGCCGCTTGCGTTGATGCTCATGCCAGTGCCTCCTCCAGCGCGGTCGCCAGCGCCTCGATATCCTCTTCCGTCACCGTCTCGGTCACCGCGACGATCAGCCCGTTTTCGAGGCGCGCCTCGCCGGGATAGAGCCGCCCGAGCGACACGCCCGCCAGCACGCCGCGGTCGGCGAGCGCGCGCACCACCGGGCGCGCCTCCTGCCCGATGTCCAGCGTGAATTCGTTGAAGAAGCGGTCGTTGACGACCCGCACGCCCGGCACCTGCGCCAGCCGATCCGCCGCGCGACAGGCGCCGGCGTGGTTGAGCGCCGCCAGCCGGCGCAATCCCGCCTCACCCAGCAGGGTCATGTGGATCGAGAACGCCAGCGCGCACAGCCCGGAATTGGTGCAGATGTTGCTGATCGCCTTCTCGCGGCGGATATGCTGCTCGCGCGTCGAAAGCGTCAGCACGAAGCCGCGCCGCCCCTCCGCGTCCACGGTCTGCCCGCAGAGCCGCCCCGGCATCTGACGGACATATTTGTCCTTGCACCCGAACAACCCGACATACGGACCGCCGAACTGGAGCCCGACGCCGAGCGACTGCCCCTCGCCCACCACGATATCGGCATCCATCTCGCCCGGCGAGCGCAACGCGCCCAGCGCGACCGGCTCGGTGACGACCGCGATCAGCAGCGCCTTCCTCGCATGACAGGCGTCGGCCAGCGGGGTCAGGTCGGCGATGCGGCCGAGGATGTCGGGATATTGCACGACCACGCACGACGTCTCGTCGTCGATCTTCGCGATCAGCGCATCCAGGTCGGTGTTGGCGTCCAGCTCCGGCAGCGCCACGTCGAGCACGTCGCCGGTGTATTTCGCCATCGTCCGCGCGACCGAGACATAATGCGGATGCAGCCCGCCCGACAGGATCGCTTTGCCGCGGCGCGTGATCCGCCGCGCCATGCCGATCGCCTCCCAGCATGCGGTGGAGCCGTCGTACATGCTGGCGTTGGCGACATCGGTGCCGAGCAGCGCGGCGACCTGCGTCTGGAACTCGAACAGCATCTGGAGCGTGCCCTGCGCGATCTCCGGCTGATACGGCGTATAGGCGGTCAGGAACTCGCCGCGCTGGATCAGGTGATCGACGCTGGCGGGCACATGGTGGCGATACGCGCCCGCCCCCAGGAAAAACGGCACCTCGCCCGCGACGACGTTGCGGCGCGCGAGCGCGGTCATGTGACGCTCCACCGCCAGCTCGCTGGCATGGGTCGGCAGGTCGCGGATCGGGCCGTCGAGCCGCGCCGCTTCGGGTACGTCGGCGAACAGGTCGTCGATCGACGTCGCGCCGATGACGCCGAGCATGTCGCGGCGATCACCGTCGGTAAGGGGCAGGTAGCGCATTCGATACTCCATCCCCTCTCCGGCGGGGAGGGGTCGCATCCGGATATACGGGACCGGCATCGCGCGGCGCCGGCCGCACGCGGGCACGCTCCCCTCGCGGTCCCCTCCCCGGCCGGGAGAGGACCGGAGACTAAAGTTTCGCGACGAACGCGGCGTAGGCGGCTTCGTCCATCAGCGCGTCCAGCTCGCCCGGATCGGAGAGCGTGATCCTGAAGAACCAGCCCTCGCCCTCCGGGTCGCTGTTCACCAGCGCGGGTTCGTCGGCCAGCGCCGGATTGCCCTCCAGCACCGTGCCGGACACCGGCGCGTAGACGTCGGATGCGGCCTTGACCGATTCGACCACTGCCGCCTCATCGCCCTTGGCGAGCTGGCGCCCGGCGTCGGGCGTCTCGACGAACACGATGTCGCCCAACTGCCCCTGCGCATAGTCGCTGATGCCAACCGTGCCGGTGGCGCCATCGACCTCGATCCACTCATGGTCCTCGGTGAAAAAACGGCTCATCTCACTTCACTCCACGGAAGTAGCGGTGGGGAACGAACGGCAGCGCGGCGACGGTGGCGCGGTGCGCCTTGCCGCGCTGGGAAAGGGTGACGACCGTGCCCGGCGCGGCGGCGGCGGCGGGGACATAGGCCATTGCGATCGGCGCGCCGACGCTCGGCGCGAAGCCGCCACTGGTGACGCGGCCGACGACCGCGCCGGACGCATCGAGCACGTCGGCGCCCTCGCGGACCGGCTGGCGCCCGTCGATCAGCAGACCGACGCGCTTCGTCGCCGGGCCATGCTCGCGCTCGGCCAGGATGCGCGCGGCACCCGGGAAGTCACCGGCCTCGCGACGGCGCTTGAACAGCGCGAAGCCGAGATCGGCCTGCACCGGGGTGATATGCGGATCGAGATCGTGGCCGTAAAGCGGCAGCCCGGCCTCCAGCCGCAGCGAGTCGCGCGCGCCCAGCCCGATCGGCTTTACCTCGGGCTGAGCGACCAGCGCGTCGGCCAGCGCCTCCACTGCCTCGGCCGGAACCGACATCTCGACGCCATCCTCGCCGGTATAGCCCGAACGGCTGATCCACAGGTCGTGACCCTGCCACGTGAACGCGCCGGCCTGCATGAAGGTCAGCGTCGCGATCCCGGGCACGAGCCGCTCGACCGCCTCCACCGCCTTCGGCCCCTGCACCGCCAGCAGCGCATGGTCCTCCATCATGTTCAGCGTCACGTCGTCGGGCAGATGCTCGATCATGTGCGCCACGTCGTCGTACTTGGTCGCGCCGTTGACGACCATGTAGATCCGGTCGTCGCCCAGCGGCGTCAGCATCAGGTCGTCGAGCACGCCGCCGTCGTCGTTCAGCAGCAGCGAGTAGCGCGCCTTGTTGCGCGGCGCGTCGGCGATCGCGGCGGGCATCAGCGCCTCCAGCGCGGTGGCGACGTTCGGGCCGGTGATGGTCAACTGCCCCATGTGGCTGACGTCGAACAGCCCCGCGCTCGCGCGCGTCCACAGATGCTCG
Source organism: Sphingomonas taxi (assembly GCA_003243195.1). Lineage (GTDB taxonomy): Bacteria > Pseudomonadota > Alphaproteobacteria > Sphingomonadales > Sphingomonadaceae > Sphingomonas > Sphingomonas taxi_B. The sequence continues at coordinate 188,804 of QFQI01000005.1, forward strand.
GCCATGATGCCTTCATACTGGACGGGCATGTGGTAGCCGGCGAACTCGACCATCCGGCCACCCTTCGCGCGGTGCCAGGCGTCGAGCGGCAGCGTCAGGATCTCGAGCGGTTCGAACCCGTCGTCATCCACGGCCCCGTGGTTGTTCCCGCCATGGTCGGTGTGATGGTCGCTCATCGTGTTCGGTCTTCCGTCGCAAGGGGGCGGGTCGCAACGGCTAGACGCCGGGCTGCGATCCTGATCCCCCTCTGTCACGGAACCTGAGAGCTTTCCCCGCCAGCGCGGGTTACCCCTTCGGTGGGCATCGACGGGTCACGCCGGTGCCGCTTTCCAGAGTGTCGAGACAAGCCGGCGCGGTCCCTGGTGCCTGAGAGATTCCGGGGTGGTTGCTCCTTCGGCGGCGGCCATCGGCCTGCAAGGCCGGCCGCGCTCTCCCGCGCCTGCCCATGCCGGTTGCCCGGCATCGACACCGGCGGCTGTACGCGCGCCGTTCCTTGAGTCAATCGCGGATTGGAGCCGTCACGGGATCGGAACGTTCATCACCTCGGGAAAAGGAGAGAAACATGGACACCGCCACCTCACCCGTCGTCGAACGGATCGCGCGGGTGCTCGCCGCACAGCATCTGAGCGCCAACGGCCATGGCACCACCGAATCGGCCAGCGCGCAGGTCGACGCACAGTGGAAGGATCACCGCGACGATGCGATCGCGGTGCTGCACACGATGCGCGCGCCCAGCCCGGCGATGGCGGCGGCGGGCGACGTGGCGGTGTGGGAACGGATGATGCTGGCCGCGCTGGCCGAGGCCAAGCCCGGCATCGTCATGTAGGGATCATGCGGCGCGCCGCTGCAACGCCCATGACACGCCCAGCACCGCCAGCCCGGCGACCGCCAGCGCCGCGCCGACCGGGCCGGTGGCGGTCCAGCCATAGCCGCCGGCGATCGCCAGCCCGCCCAGCCACGGGCCGAGCGCATTGGCCGTGTTGAATGCCGAATGGTTGAGCGCGGCCGCCAGCGACTGCGCGTCGCCCGCCACGTCCATCAGCCGCGTCTGCAACACCGTGCCCAACGACCCGCCGATGCCGATCGCGACCATCGCGACTATCACCGACCAGAAATGCTGCGCGGCCAGCGGCCATGCCAGCAGCGCGACCAGGCTCCACACCAGTACCGCCGCCGCGGTCGGCAGCAGCGCGCGATCGGCGAACCTCGGCACGATCAGATTGCCCGCCGTCATCCCGAATCCAAACGCCGCCAGCGCGAACGGCACCATGCGCGGCCCGACATGCGTCACCGCCGCCATCGTATCGGCGAGATAGGTGTAGACCGCGAACAGCCCGCCGAAGCCGATCGCGCCCACGCCCAGCGTCAACCACACCTGCACGCGGCGCAGCGCCTTCAGCTCCGCCAGCGGGCTTGCCTGCGGGTCGCCGCGATCGCGCGGCGCGAACGCCCACACGAGCAGCGCAGTGAGCGCAGCCAGCCCGGCGACCACCACGAAACACGAGCGCCAGCCGATCAACTGCCCCATGAAGTTGGCGAGCGGCACGCCGACGATCGTCGCCACGGTCAGCCCCAGCATGACCCGCGCCACCGCCTGCGTCCGCCGGTGCGGTTCGACCAGCGATGCCGCGACCAGCATCGCAATCCCGAAATAGGCGCCGTGCGGCAGGCCCGCGACGAAGCGGAACAGCATCATCCAGCCATAAGTGGGCGCAAGCGCGGACAGCCCGTTGCCGATCGCGAACAGCGTCATGAGCAGGATCAGCAGGTGCCGCCGCGCCATGCGCGCGCCCAGCACGGCCAGTGTCGGCGCGCCGACCACCACGCCCAGCGCATAGGCGCTGATGACGTGCCCGGCGGTCGGCGCGTCGACGTCCAGCGCCCGTGCCATGTCGGGCAGCAGGCTCATCGACGCGAATTCGGTCGTCCCGATCGCGAACCCGCCGACCGCGAGCGACAAATGGATGAGGCCGACCGGCGCGGCGCGCACGTCGGCGATGGCGGTGGCCATGCGAATTCCCCGGATTGCTGCGTGTTGCGCGAGCCGCCTAGCTGGCGATGCTGCAATGCAGCGTCAAGGCTCGGCCGGCCTAACGGCGAAAAGCGACGGCAGCGGCATGGCGAACCCGGGGCGGTCGGGGCGTAGGTACGCACCCGGCGCCGGCACGGCCGGGCTCGGGCGACGGATCACCGCGCGGGGGTCAGGCGCAGCAACCGCCCCTGCGAGCCGTCGTCACCGTCCTCCAGCACGTAGATCGCGCCGTCCGGCCCCTGCTCCACCTCGCGGATCCGCGCGCCCATCGGGAACTGGTCGCCCTTGGTCGCGGTCGTGCCGTCCAGGTGGACGCGCACCAGCGACTGGGAGGACAGGCCGCCGATGAACGCGTCTCCTTTCCATTGCGGAAACAGGTCGCCGGAATAGATCATCAGCCCGCCCGGCGAGATCACCGGATTCCACGATACCTTGGGCGCCTCGTAACCGTCGCCCGGCGCATGATCGGGGATGTCGCGCCCGTCATAATGCGAGCCGTTCGACACGTTCGGCCAGCCATAGTTGCGCCCGGGCAGGATCAGGTTGACCTCGTCCCCGCCTTTCGGGCCCATCTCCTGCTCCCACAGACGACCCTGCGCGTCGAACGCGATGCCGAGCAGGTTGCGGTGGCCATAGCTCCAGACCTCGGGCAGGAAACCCTGCGCGGCCACGGGATTGCCCGCCGCCGCCTTGCCGTCCGGCGTCAGGCGCAGCACCTTGCCGAGCGATGCCTGCTTGTCCTGCGCCGGCGTGAACTTCTGCCGGTCGCCGTTGGTGAAGAACAGATACCGGCCGTCCGGCGAGAAGGCGATCCGGCCGGAGAAATGCCCGTCGCCGTCCACCAGCGGCGTCGCCCGGTACAGCGTCTCGATCCCTGTCAACTGCTCCGCGCCTGCCGCGCCCGACAGCGTGCCGCGCGCCAGCACCACGCCCTTGCCTCCCTCGCCGGCCGCCGAATAACTGAAATAGACGCGCCGGCTGGTCGCGAAATCGGGCGCGAGCACCACGTCCATCAGCGCGCCCTGCCCGGCCGAGCTGACCGGGATGGTGGCGACCACGCGCTTCGACGCGCCGTCCGCCGACAGCAGCAGCATCTGTCCCTGCTTCTCGGTGACCAGCATGCGGCGATCGGGCAGGAAGGTCATCGCCCAGGGCGCATCGAGGTCGGCGACCACCGCGCTGGCGAACGGCGTGTTCGCGACCGGGGTCGCAGCCGGGGTGGGCGTGGCGCTGGCCACCGGCGCGGGCGCGTCCGCCTCCTCCCCGTTGCAGGCGGCGGCCGAGGTCAGCGCAAGCGCGGCAAGGGCGAGACGATGGAACAAGGCGGCGATCCTCCGGACTGTATCGCGGGTCAAAGCCCGCGTGCGCGGCATTGTTCCCCATCACGCTTGCGACGGCGCGGCGACGGCGCTATATGGCTCGTGCTTTCTCTTACATCGCGAGGTGCAAGGGGCTGCGGGGTTCGCTCCGCGGCGGCAGGAAACGCATGTGCGGAAGGTGCCTTTGAACGACATCACTCCCATCGTCCGACTGATCGAGCCGGAGGCCGCGGCGCTCGGCTTCGCGCTGGTGCGCGTCCGCCTGTTCGGCAAGGATGACGAGCGCACGTTGCAGGTGATGGCCGAGCGCCCCGACACGCGCCAGCTCACCATCGACGACTGCGCCGAACTGTCGCGCCGCGTGTCCGACCGGCTGGATGCGCTGGAGGAAGCCGGGCAGGATCCGATCGACGGCGCGTACCGGCTGGAAGTGTCGTCGCCGGGCATCGACCGTCCGCTGACCCGTATGCAGGATTTCACCGACTGGGCCGGTCACGAGGCGCGCATCGTGCTGACCGAGCCGGTCGACGGCCAGAAGCAGTTCAAGGGCGATCTGGAAGGCATCGACGATAGCGGGACGATCGCGATCCGCCACCCGCGCACCGGCGCGCTGGCGCACGTTCCCTTCGCGCTGATCGCCGATGCCAAGCTGGTGCTGACCGACCGACTGATCGAGGCAACCGTTCCGCTCTCCATGGAGGGTGCGGACGAAGAGATTAACGACACCGCCGCGGACGCGGACGGCGAAGAAGAGGAAAACCACTGATGGCCACCGGCGTCACCGCCAACCGCGCGGAGCTGATCGCGATCGCCAATTCGGTCGCGTCGGAGAAGATGATCGACAAGGCGATCGTCATCGAGGCGATGGAGGATGCGATCCAGCGCGCGGCGCGCACCCGTTACGGTCAGGAGATGGACATCCGCGCCAAGCTGGACCCCAGCAACGGCGACCTGCGGCTGTGGCGCGTCGTGGAAGTGGTCGAGGAGGTCGACGACCTGTACAAGCAGGTCGACGTGCAGGGCGCGCAGAAGCTCCAGGCGGGCGCGAGCGTCGGCGACTATCTGGTCGATCCGCTGCCCCCGATCGAGTTCGGCCGCATCCAGGCGCAGGCCGCCAAGCAGACGATCTTCCAGAAGGTCCGCGACGCCGAGCGCGAGCGCCAGTATGAGGAATACAAGGACCGTGCCGGCGAGATCATCACCGGCGTCGTCAAGCGTGTCGAGTTCGGCCATATCGTCGTCGATCTGGGCCGCGCTGAGGGCGTGATCCGCCGCGACGCGCAGATTCCGCGCGAAGTGGTGCGCGTCAACGATCGCATCCGTTCGCTGATCCTGAAGGTGGTGCGCGAGAATCGCGGGCCGCAGATCTTCCTGTCGCGCGCGCATCCCGATTTCATGAAGAAGCTGTTCGCGCAGGAAGTGCCCGAGATCTACGATGGCATCATCGAGATCAAGGCCGCCGCGCGCGATCCGGGCAGCCGTGCGAAGATCGGCGTCATCAGCCACGACAGTTCGATCGACCCGGTCGGCGCGTGCGTCGGCATGAAGGGCAGCCGCGTGCAGGCGGTGGTGCAGGAGATGCAGGGCGAGAAGATCGACATCATCCCCTGGTCGCCCGACACCGCCACCTTCGTCGTCAACGCGCTCCAGCCCGCGAATGTCGCGCGCGTGGTGATCGACGAGGAGGAGGATCGTATCGAGGTGGTGGTGCCCGACGACCAGCTCAGCCTGGCGATCGGCCGGCGCGGCCAGAACGTGCGGCTTGCCAGCCAACTGACCGGCAAGGCGATCGACATCCTGACCGAGACGGACGCCAGCGAGAAGCGCCAGCAGGAGTTCGTCCGGAATTCCGACACGTTCCAGAACGAGCTGGACGTCGACGAGACGCTGGCGCAACTGCTGGTCGCCGAAGGCTTCGGCGCGCTCGAGGAGGTCGCCTATGTCGAGCTGGACGAGCTGGCGTCGATCGAGGGCTTTGACGAGGATCTCGCGCAGGAGCTGCAAAGCCGCGCGCAGGAGGCGCTCGACCGCCGCGAGCAGGCCAATCGCGAGGAGCGGCAGGCACTGGGCGTCGAGGACGCGCTGGCCGAACTGCCCTATCTGACCGAGGCGATGCTGGTCACGCTGGGCAAGAAGGGCATCAAGACGCTCGACGATCTGGCCGATCTGGCGACCGACGAGCTGGTCGAGAAGAAGCGCGCCGAGCCGCGCCGCCGCAACGACGACGCGCCGCGCCGTACCGACCGCCCGGAAAACAAGGGCGGCGTGCTGGGCGAATATGGTCTGACCGAGGAACAGGGCAACGAGATCATCATGGCCGCGCGCGCGCACTGGTTCGAGGACGAGCCGGCCGCGGCGGCGCCCGCCGACGCGGATGCCGACGCCGGGACGGAGGCGGAGCAGGCCTGATGCCGTTCGTCTCGATCCGGTTGGCGGGCGCGGCGACGCGCGAACAGAAGGCGGGGATCGTGGCCGACGTCACCTCCTCGCTGGTCGCGCGGCTGGGAAAGAACCCGGCCGCGGTGCAGGTCGTGATCGAGGAAGTGTCGCCCGAGAACTATGGTGCCGGCGGGCAATTGCTCGCCGACCGCGACGCCCCCAAGGCCGAGGGAGACGCACATGCGGACCCCCGGCGATGATACGCTGAGCAGCACCCCCGAACGCTCCTGCATTCTCGCCCGCGAGCGTGCCTCCGCCGCCACGCTGATCCGGCTGGCGCATGCGCCCGACGGGCGCGTGCTGCCCGACGTGCGCGCCAAGGCGCCGGGACGCGGCGCGTGGATCGGCGTGACGCGCGCCGAGCTGGAACAGGCGATCGCCAGGGGCAGGCTGCGCGGCGCGCTGGCGCGGACGCTGCGCACCGGCGATTTCGCCATCCCGGACGATCTGCCCGCGCTGATCGCCGCGGCGCTGGAGCGCAACGCGCTCGACCGGCTCGGCCTCGAGTCGCGCGCCGGCACGGTGCTGACCGGGTCCGAGCGGATCGAGACGGCGGCGCGATCGGGCAAGCTCCACGCCCTCTATCACGCCGCCGACGCCAGCGAGGACGGATGCCGCAAGCTGGCGCAGGCGTGGCGCGTCGGGCGCGATCGTGAGGGAAGTGACCTCAGGGGCTTGGCGTTGCCGGTGGCGCGACCCATATTGTCGTTGGCGCTGGGCCGCGAGAATGTGGTACACGTTGGCGTCATCGACCGCGCGGCGGCTCAACGACTCAGCGAAGCGCTCGATCGTTGGCTGCACTTTATCGGCCCTGATCTGAATTCCGCACCTTGCGCTACGGCCGCGCAAGGCGCATCGGCGCCCGGTTCCGACCGGGCGACGCCGGGTGTTACCGGGGCCGTGACGACAAACGAGGAATGTGAGTGAGCGAGACCGACAACGACAAGCCGAAACTCGGAATGCGCCAGCCGCTGGGGCTGAAGCGCACGGTCGAGACCGGCAAGGTGAAGCAGAGTTTCAGCCACGGCCGTTCCAACACGGTGGTGGTTGAAGTGAAGCGTCGCCGCGTGCTCGGTCCGCAGGGTGCCACGCCCGAGGCACCCCCGGCACCTGCGCCCGCTCCCGCCCCGGCGCCGGTTCCGGCGGTCGCCGAGCGCCCCGCGCCGCGTCCGCCCGTGTCGAACGAGAGCGCGCAGGAGCGCCAGGCCCGCTTGCTGCGCGAGGCCGAGGACCAGCGCATGCACGCGCTGGAAGACGCGCGCCGTCGCGAGGACGCGGAGCGTCAGCGCGCCGCCGACGAGGAGCGGCGCCGCGCCGAGGAGCGTGCGGAAGAGCGCGCGCGCGCCGAGGCGGATGCCGCCAAGGCCACCAGCCCGGAACCCGCGCCGGCACCGCAGCCGGTTGCGGACCAGCCGGCCCCCGCGGCCGCGCCGGCACCGGAGCCGGCCGCGGCGCCCGAGATCGTGACCGCGCCGGCGCCCGTGCCCGAGACGCCCGCACCTGCGCCGGTGGCGGCGACCGCCGCGCCTGTGCCGACGCCGGCCCCTGCCACCCCGCGTGCGGCCCCGGCCGCGCCGGCGCGACCGGCTCCCACCCCGCCGCCGGTGCTGGGGCTGACCCGCGATCCGTCGATGCCGGCCCCGCGCCGCTTCTCGCCGGTCGCGCGTCCCGAGATCCCCAAGCCGCAGCCCAAGCCCGCACCGGCGCCCACCCCGGCACCGGCGCCGGCCGCGACATCGGCCGCGTCGGGCAACGCCTCCGCGCCGCGCAGCCTGCCGAGCGGGCAGGCGACCCCGCGTGCCGGCGTCCCCGCGCGTCCGCAGCAGCGTGACCGCAAGGGCGACGAACGGCGTGGCGGCAAGCTGACCGTTAACCGTGCGCTGAACGAGGACGGCGCGCGCGCGCGCAGCCTCGCGGCGCTGAAGCGTGCGCGCGAAAAGGAAAAGCGTGGCTTCGGCGGCCCGCGCGAACCGCAGGCCAAGCAGGTCCGCGACGTGCAGGTGCCCGAGGCGATCACTGTGCAGGAGCTGGCGAACCGCATGGCGGAGCGCGGCGCCGATCTGGTCAAGACGCTGTTCAAGATGGGCATGCCCGTCACCATGACGCAGACGATCGACCAGGACACCGCCGAGCTGCTGGTCACGGAATTCGGCCACAACATCGTCCGCGTGTCTGATTCGGACATCGACCTGGTGATGGACACGACCGAGGATGCGGAGGACACGCTCCAGCCGCGCCCGCCGGTGGTGACGATCATGGGTCACGTCGATCACGGCAAGACGTCGTTGCTCGACGCGTTGCGCGGCACCGACGTGGTGAAGGGTGAGGCCGGCGGCATCACCCAGCACATCGGCGCCTATCAGGTGACGTTGAAGGACAAGTCGAAGATCACCTTCCTCGACACGCCGGGCCATGAGGCATTCACGCAGATGCGTGCGCGTGGCGCGGACGTCACCGACATCGTGGTGCTGGTGGTCGCCGCCGACGACGGGCTGATGCCGCAGACGATCGAGGCGATCAACCACACCAAGGCGGCCGGCAAGCCGATGATCGTCGCGATCAACAAGATCGACAAGCACGACGCCAACCCGCAGCGGGTGCGCGAGCGCCTGCTGGAGCATGACATCCAGGTCGAGGCGATGGGCGGCGAGACGCAGGACGTCGAGGTGTCGGCGCTGAAGAAGACCGGGCTGGACGAGCTGATCGAGAAGATCCAGCTTCAGGCCGAGCTGCTCGACCTGCGCGCCAACCCGGATCGTCAGGCCGAGGGCAGCGTGATCGAGGCCAAGCTCGACAAGGGGCGCGGCGCGGTCGCGACGATGCTGGTGACGCGCGGCACGCTGAAGGTCGGCGACGTGTTCGTCGTCGGCGCGGAAAGCGGCAAGGTCCGTGCGCTGGTCGACGACAAGGGCCGTCAGCTCAAGCAGGCGGGACCGTCGATGCCGGTCGAGGTGCTGGGCATCTCGGGCACGCCGTCGGCGGGCGACCAGTTGCAGGTGGTCGACAATGAGGCTCGCGCGCGTGAGGTGGCGGAATATCGCCAGAGCGTGGTGCTGCAGAAGCGCACCACCTCGGCGCCGACCAGTCTCGAGAACATGTTCTCGGCGCTGCGCGCCAATGCCGCGATCGAATATCCGCTGGTCGTCAAGGCCGACACGCAGGGTACGGTCGAGGCGATTGTCGCGTCGATCAACAAGATCTCGACCGATCTGATCCGCGCGCGGGTGCTGCATTCGGGCGTCGGCGGCATCACGGAGAGCGACGTGACGCTGGCGGGTGCCAGCGGCGCGCCGATCATCGGCTTCCACGTCCGTGCCAATGCCAAGGCGCGCGAGATCGCCGAGCGGCAGAAGGTGGCGTTGAAATATTACGACGTCATCTACGACCTGATCGACGAGATCCGCGCCGGCATGGCGGGCGAGCTTGGGCCGGAAGCGTTCGAGACGGTCGTGGGTCGCGCGGAGATCCGCGAGGTCTTCTCGGCGGGCAAGCATGGTCGCGCGGCGGGCCTGCTGGTCACCGAGGGCGTCATCCGCAAGGCGCTCAAGGCGCGCATTACGCGCAACGACGTCATCATCTACAGCGGCGAGATCGCCTCGCTGCGCCGCTTCAAGGACGATGTGGCGGAGGTGCGCGCCGGGCTGGAATGCGGTGTGACGTTCACGCAGAACTTCACCGACATCAAGGCCGGCGATTATCTCGAGACGTTCGAGGTCGAACTGCGCGAACGCACGCTGTAATCCGCTGTCGCCCCCCTCCCCGGCGGGAGGGGGGCGGGACAGGAGCGGTCGCGGACGCCGCCCGCGGCGCAAGGCCGCCCTGCCCACCCTCGTTCCAGAGGGAGAGAGAGCCACATGACCGACAAGCCCGAAAAATCCGTCCGTACGCTGCGTGTCGGCGAGCAGGTCCGCCATATCCTGTCGGAAATCCTCGCGCGCGGCGACGTGCACGATGACACGCTGAACTCGCATCTGGTGAGCGTCACGGAAGTGCGCATGTCACCCGATCTGCGCCACGCGACCGTATTCGTGAAGCCGCTGCTCGGCCGCGACGAGGAAGCGGTGCTGAAGGCGCTGCGCACCAACACCGCCTATCTGCAACGCGAGGTCGCCGCCCGCGTGAAGATGAAGTATGCCGCGAAGCTGAAGTTCCTGGCCGACGAGAGCTTCGACGAGGGTAGCCACATCGACGCGCTGCTGCGCCGTCCGGAAGTGGCGCGCGATCTTGACGGCGAATGAGGTAGACGCATCTTACCGCGATGAAGGCGCACACCACCATGTCGGCGAAGGGGCAGGCCGTGATCCCGAAGGACGTGCGCGACGCGATGCACCTGCGCCCCGGGCAGCCACTCGACGTCCTCTTGTCTGGCGAGGCCATCATCCTGCGTCCGGCGTCGCGCAGGAGCGGGCAGTCCGTCGCGGACGTCACCGAGCGGATCAGGCGGATCGCCGCCGCCTACAAGGGATCGGCGGTGTCGGTCGAGGACATGAACGAGACGATCGCCGGCCACCGGGCGAACAGCGGTTCGCGTGGCGCCTGGTGAGAGCACTCGACACCAACCTCGTCATCCGACTGCTGACGGCCGATGATCGCGCGCAACATGCCACGGCGCTGGCCCTTTTGGGTCGGCCGGTATGGCTGCCGATCACCGTTCTGATCGAAGCAGGATCGGTGCTGCAATCGCGCTACGGCTTCGATCGCGTGACGCTCACCGCCTTGTTCATGGCCTTGTTCGACTATCCCACGATCAACGTTCAGGCCGACGAGCACGTACGCTGGGCCTTGAGCCGCTACGCCGTGGCCGGCGACCTTGCCGACCTGCTCCACATCGCGGGCGCCTGCGCCGCCGAGGCCGACACGTTCGCGACCTTCGATCCCGGCATCGCGCGCGCCGCGGGATCCGACACCCCGTTGCGCGTCGAGACGCTGGCCTGATGGCGAAGCTCTATTTCTACTACGCCAGCATGAACGCCGGCAAGTCGACCAACCTGCTGCAGGCCGACTTCAACTATCGCGAACGCGGCATGGCGACGATGCTGTTCACCGCGGCCGTAGACAATCGTTTCGCAGCCGGCACGATCACCTCGCGCATTGGCTTGTCCGCGCCGGCGACGATGTTCGATCCCGCGACCGATCTTGCCGCCTGCGTGCGGGCGCAGCACGCGCGAACGCCGCTAGCGTGCGTACTGGTCGACGAAGCGCAGTTCCTCACCGCGCGCCAGGTCGATCAGCTCGCACAGCTCGCCGACATCCACGACATTCCGGTGCTCGCCTACGGCCTGCGCACCGATTTCCGCGCCGCGCTGTTCGAGGGATCGGCGCGCCTGCTGGCGCTGGCCGACGCGCTGGTGGAGATCAAGTCGGTGTGCGCATGCGGGCGCAAGGCGACGATGAACCTGCGCGTCGATGCCGGGGGCCGCCCGGTCGCGGAAGGCCGCCAGACCGAGATCGGCGGCAACGATCGTTACGTGGCGCTATGCCGTCGGCATTTCGCGGAAGCGCTGCGGGGCGACGCGCACGGGCCGGGTTGAACCGCCAGCGCCGGTCCTGACGCATCGGCCATCCGAGCACCGCAGGCGGCGTTCATCTAGCCATCCCCCCGCCCCCGCCCTATCTGCGCGGGCATGAACCCCAACGGCATCATCTGGTCGGCGGCGATTTGGATCATCCCGCTGGTGATCGCGATCGTCTTTCACGAAGTCAGCCACGGCCTCGCGGCGCGCGCGCTCGGCGATCCGACCGCGCAGGAGCAGCGGCGCCTGTCGCTCAATCCGCTGCGCCACGTCGACCCGATCGGCACCGTCGTCCTGCCGCTGCTGCTCGCCATCGCCAAGGCGCCGGTGTTCGGCTGGGCGAAGCCGGTGCCGGTCGACGCGCGTCGCCTGCCCCATCCGCGCCGCGACATGATGCTGGTCGCGCTGGCCGGGCCGGGATCGAACCTGATCCTCGCATTGTTCGGCGCGGTGCTGCTGGGGCTGTTCACGCGTGACATCTACGGCGTGCCGCCCGGCAGCCTGACCGCCTTCGCCGCCGCCAACCTGCTCAACTTCGTCATCATCAACGTCTTTCTGGCGATCTTCAACCTGATCCCGCTGCCGCCCTTCGATGGCGGCCATGTCGTCGCCGGATTGCTGCCCGAGCGGCTGGCGCAGCGCTGGGACGGCCTCGCGCGGTTCGGCTTCCCGCTGCTGATCGTGCTGCTGCTGGTGCTGCCGTCGCTGGTGCCGGGGGCGAACATCGTCCAGCGGCTCGTCGCGCCGCCGGCACAGGCGCTGGCGCAATGGTATCTGTCGCTCGCCGGCGCGATCGGTGGCTGAGGTGCACGGCTGGCTGATCCTCGACAAGCCGCTCGAACTCGGCTCGACCCAGGGCGTTTCGGCGGTGAAGCGCGCGCTTCGTACCGGCGGCTATGGCAAGAGCAAGGTCGGGCACGGCGGCACGCTCGACCCGCTGGCCACGGGCGTGCTGCCGATCGCGATCGGCGAGGCGACCAAGCTGGCGGGACGGATGCTCGACGGCGACAAGGTCTATGATTTCACGATCCGCTTCGGCGAGCAGACCGACACGCTCGATCGCGAAGGCGCGGTGATCGCGACCAGCGACGTACGGCCGACCCGCGCGCTGCTGGAAGCGGTGCTGCCACGCTTCACCGGACGAATCGCGCAGGTGCCGCCGGCCTATTCGGCGCTGAAGGTCGATGGCCAACGCGCCTATGACCTGGCGCGTGCCGGGCAGGAGGTGGCACTGGCGACGCGCGACGTGACGATCCATGCGCTTGCCCTCGCCGCGCCGGCGGGGGAAGGGCCGGCGGGGGAAGGCGCGCTTGCCGAGGCCACGCTCACCGCGCACGTCAGCAAGGGCACCTATATCCGCAGCCTGGCGCGCGACATCGCGCTGGCGCTGGACACGGTCGGGCACGTCACCTATCTACGCCGTACGAAGGCCGGGCCGTTCGACCTGTCCCACGCGATTACGCTGGACAAACTGGACGAACTCGCTAAGGCGCGCGGTCTTGAACAATCTCTCCTGCCATTGGGTGCAGGGCTGGACGACATCCCGGCTCTCGCGCTCGACCCCGACCAGGCAGGGGCGCTCCGTCAGGGGCGCGTTCTGGCCGGGATCGCCGCCGATGACGGCTCATCTCTCGCCATGCTGGACGGCATACCCGTCGCGCTGGTCGAGGTGGACAGCGGCTTCGTCCGCGTCGTGCGCGGCTTCAACCTGTAAGATGTCGAAGGAAGTATAATGACGATCACCGCAGAACGCCGTCAGGAAGTCATCAAGGACCACGCCCGCGCAGAGGGCGACACGGGTTCGCCCGAGGTGCAGGTCGCGATCCTGACGGAGCGGATCAAGAATTTGACCGAGCATTTCAAGGGTCACGCCAAGGACAACCATTCCCGGCGCGGCCTGCTGATGATGGTCAACAAGCGGCGCTCGCTGCTCGACTATCTCCGCAAGAAGGACGGTGACCGCTACGTCGCGCTCATCGCCAAGCTCGGCCTCCGCAAGTGACATAAAGGCGCCGCAAGGCGCCTTTATTTCATCCCGGACATCGATTCCGGGATCCAGCACGTACGAGCGCGCAGGCGTTCATCCGGCCCGCTGGAGCCGGGATGGAGGAAGGACAATAAGGTCCGACCTCCGAGCCGCTCATGGCTCACTCGCAGGCCCCCCGCGCATCGGGTGCGGGGAGTGAAGGAAACGATATGTTCGATACCAAGAAGGTGGAAATCCAGTGGGGCGGCAAGACGCTGACCCTGGAAACGGGCCGCGTCGCCCGCCAGGCCGACGGCGCGGTGCTCGCGACGCTCGGCGAAACGGTGGTGCTGTGCGCGGTGACCGCCGCCAAGACCGTGAAGGAAGGGCAGGATTTCTTTCCGCTGACCGTCCACTATCAGGAGAAGTTCTCGGCCAGCGGCCGTATCCCCGGCGGCTTCTTCAAGCGCGAGCGTGGCGCAACCGAGCGTGAGACGCTGGTCAGCCGCCTGATCGACCGCCCGATCCGCCCGCTGTTCCCCGAGGGCTTCTACAACGAGATCAACTGCATCGCGCAGGTGCTGTCGTATGACGGCGAGAATGAGCCGGACATCGTCGCGATGGTCGCGGCCTCCGCGGCGCTGACGATCTCGGGCGTGCCGTTCATGGGCCCGATCGGCTGCGCGCGCGTCGGCTACAAGGACGGCGAGTATCAGCTCAACCCGACCGATGCCGAGGTGCTGGAAGGCGAACTGGACCTGGTCGTCGCCGCCACGCACGACGCGGTGATGATGGTCGAGTCCGAGGCGAAGGAACTGTCCGAGGACGTGATGCTGGGCGCGGTGATGTTCGCGCACAAGGCGTCGCAGCAGGTCATCGAGGCGATCATCGACCTGGCCGAGCAGTCCGCGAAGGATCCGTGGGAACTGGCCCCCGTCGAGGACAAGTCGGCCAAAATGGCCAAGCTGAAGAAGGCGATCGGCAAGGACCTGGAGGCGGCCTACAAGCTGACCGACAAGCAGGCCCGCCAGACCGCCGTCAACGCCGCGCGCACCAAGGCGCGCGAGGCGTTCGCGTCGCTGAAGGACAGCGACCCGGCCGAATATCTCGGCACGCTGAAGCTGGTGAAGAAGCTGGAAGCGGATATCGTGCGCGGCGCGATCCTGAAGACCGGCCGCCGTATCGACGGCCGCGACACCACGACGGTCCGTCCGATCGCGTCGGAGGTCCACTTCCTGCCGCGCGCGCACGGCTCGGCGCTGTTCACGCGCGGCGAGACGCAGACGATCGCCACCACGACGCTGGGCACCCGCGATGCGGAGCAGATGATCGACGGCCTCAACGGCCTGTCGTACCAGCATTTCATGCTGCACTATAACTTCCCGCCCTATTCGGTCGGCGAAGTCGGCCGCTTCGGCGCGCCGGGCCGCCGCGAGGTCGGGCACGGCAAGCTGGCGTGGCGCGCGTTGCACCCGGTGCTGCCGTCGAAGGAGGAGTTCCCCTACACGATCCGCGTCACCAGCGACATCACGGAGAGCAACGGCTCCTCGTCGATGGCGACGGTGTGCGGCGGCTCGCTGTCGATGATGGACGCGGGCGTGCCGCTGAAGCGCCCCGTTTCCGGCATCGCGATGGGCCTGATCCTGGAGGGCAAGAACTTCGCGGTCCTGTCCGACATCCTGGGCGACGAGGATCACCTCGGCGACATGGACTTCAAGGTGGCCGGCACCAGCGAGGGCATCACCGCGCTGCAGATGGACATCAAGATCTCCGGCATCACCGAGGAGATCATGAAGGTCGCGCTGGCACAGGCGCATGAGGGCCGCGCGCATATCCTGGCCGAGATGGCCAAGGCGCTGGGCGAGACCCGCAACGAGCTGTCGGCGCATGCGCCGCGCATCGAGACCTTCACGATCGACAAGTCGAAGATCCGCGAAGTGATCGGTACGGGCGGCAAGGTGATCCGCGAGATCGTCGCCACCACCGGCGCCAAGGTCGACATCGACGACGAGGGCGTCATCAAGGTGTCGTCGTCGGATCACGCACAGATCGACGCCGCGATCAAGTGGATCAAGGGGCTGGTCGAGGAAGCCGAGGTCGGCAAGATCTACGACGGCAAGGTCGTCAACATCGTCGATTTCGGTGCGTTCGTGAACTTCATGGGTGGCAAGGACGGCCTCGTCCACGTCAGCGAGATGAAGAACGAGCGCGTCGAGAAGCCGGGCGACGTCGTGTCCGAGGGGCAGGCCGTGAAGGTCAAGGTCCTGGAGATCGACCCGCGCGGCAAGGTGCGCCTGTCGATGCGTGTCGTCGATCAGGAAACCGGCGCCGAGCTGGAGGATACCCGTCCGGCACGCGAGCCGCGAAGCGATCGCGGCGAGCGCGGCGACCGAGGTCCGCGTCGTGACGGCGGCGGTCGCGGTGGCGAGCGGGGCGGTGACCGGGGCGGCGATCGTGGCCCGCGCCGCGAGGGTCGCGGTCCGCGTCGCGAGGGCGGCGCCAAGGACGACGGCGACGCTCCGGCCTTCGCGCCCGCGTTCCTGACCAACGATCGCGACTGATCCACGCGACCGCGCCAACGAAGAGCCCCGGCAGCGATGCCGGGGCTTTTTCGTTCGGGGTGTCGTCAGCCGGTCGTTCGCCACGGCACCCCGGGTGCCCGCGCCGCGTTGAGCGCGACATGACCACCGCCCCCGACCGCCCGCTACGCCTCGGCTTCCCCGTGAAGGTCATGGGAAAACCCGGTTTCAGGAGCAACGACACGCGTCGCTGGCAGGCCAACCCGCATCTCAAATGCTCGCTGGAGCATGTCGACGCGATCCTCGACTATCTCGCCGCGCAGAAGCTCGACATGTACCGGCTATCGTCCGACCTCGCGCCTTATGCCACACACCCGGACCTGCCGCAGTTCCACGACCAGGTCGCCGAAAGCGACGCGGAACTGGCGGCGTTCGGCGCGAAGGCGCGCGCGCTCGACATGCGGCTGTCGTTCCACCCGTCGCAATATGTGCTGCTCAACAGCCCGGACGTGAAGCTGACCGCCAAGTCGATCTGGGATCTGGCATCGCAGGCGGAGATGCTCGACCGCATGGGGCTGGACGACGAGGCGGTGATGGTCACCCATGTCGGCGGCGTCTACGACGATCACGACGCCAGCCGCGCGCGCTGGATCGCGGGGTGGGAGAAATGCCCCGACCACGTCCGCCGCCGGCTGGTGCTGGAGAATGACGACCTGCGCTTCTCCGCCGCCGACGCGCTGTGGATCCACGAGCGGACGGGGGTTCGGCTGATCTTCGACTATCAGCATTTCTGGTGCCTCAACCCGGAGCGGCTGGACATGCGCGACACGCTGGAGCGCTTTCTCGCGACCTGGCCGGCCGGGGTGCGCCCGAAGATCCACTTCTCGTCGCCGCGCACCGAAATGCGCGAGATCAAGCAGAAGATCACCGCCCGGCAGCGCGCCGCCGGTACGACGGTGAGGAAGGGCGAACTGGTCAAGGCGCCGGTCGCGGCTACGGCGCGGGTCAAGACCGTGCTGCGCCCGCCGGTGTGGACCGGCCATTCCGACTTCACCAACCCGTTCGAATTCGCGACCTTCATGCGCATGGCGGAAGGGCTGGCGTTCGACGTGATGATGGAGGGCAAGTCGAAGGACGTCAGCCTGCTGAAGCTGCGCCCGGACCTGCTGCGCTACGCCCCCGATATCGCGGCGCGCTTCGGCATCACCGGCGACGATGCGGCGGCGCTGGCGCGTGACGAGGCGACGCCGGACGATGGCGGCGCCGACGCCGACCATGAACCGGATGTGGATGAGGGAGCAGCCGCAGTGGAGGAGGCACCGGCGTGAGGGCCGGTCCGTGCAGGCGCCCGCCCTTCACTCCCGATAGGAGGGGTCGATCCGGTCGAGCTTGCGCAGCAACGCCGGCCACGCCAGCGCCTGCGCCAGCATCCCCATGCCGGCCGGGCTCGCCTGCCGCGCCACCTTCGCCTCCACGCCATGCGGCGGATCGTTGAGGCCGTCCGTTCCCGCCGCCAGCATCAGCACCTGCGCCTGGCACGCACGCTCCAGGAAGTAGAGGCGCAGGAAGCACGCCGCCACCGTCGCGCCGACGGTCAGCGTGCCATGGTTGCGCAGGATCATCGCGTTCTTCGTCCCCAGGTCGACGACCAGACGCTCGCGCTCGTCCAGGTCGGTCGCGATCCCTTCGTAATCATGATAGGCGACGTCGTGGGCCGAGATCATCGCGGTCTGCGTATGCGGCAGCAGCCCGCACGCCATCGCCGACACCGCCTGCCCGTGCGGCGTATGCAGGTGCATCACCGCCTGCGCATCGTCGCGCGCCATGTGGATCGCGGAGTGGATGGTGAAGCCGGCCGGGTTCACCGGGTGGCTGGCCGGACCGACCGGCTGGCCATCGACGTCGATCTTCACCAGCGACGAGGCGGTGATCTCCTCGAACATCATGTCATAGGGATTGATGAGGAAATGGTGCTCCGGTCCCGGCACCCGCGCGGACAGGTGCGTGAAGATCAGATCGTCCCATCCGTACAGCGCCACCAGCCGATAGGCCGCGGCCAGATCCACGCGCGCTTCCCACTCGCCCGGTGCCAGATGTGACGGGTCGTTCGCTGCCACGCTCGCCATGCCCGATCCTCTCCACTTTCATTTGGCATCGGGTGTACCGCATGCCACAATCGCCGCCTAGGCCATTTGCGGGGGCATGCGGCGGAATGCCGTCGGATACCACCGGCATCGGGATCGTTCCATCGAACAGGAAGCGGCCTCTCCCGCCGCTTCGCCAGCGGGAAGCACATGAGCGACGAACCAGGATTCACCCTCACCCGCCGCAATGCCATGGTCGGCGGCGTCGCGGCGGCGTCCGCCGGCGCCCTGCCCGGCGAGGCCCAGCCCCTCCCGCCCGAGGCGCCCGCCACGACGCTGCCGGTGTCGTTCACCGTCAACGGCAGGCGCCGCACGCTGGACCTCGATCCGCGCGTCACGCTGCTGGATGCGCTGCGCGAACACCTGCACCTGACCGGCAGCAAGAAGGGCTGCGACCACGGCCAGTGCGGCGCGTGCACGGTGATGGTGGAGGGCAAGCGGATCAACTCCTGCCTGACGCTGGCGGTGATGCACGACGGCGACGCGATCACCACGATCGAGGGACTGGGAAAGCCCGGCGACCTGCACCCGATGCAGGCCGCGTTCATCCGGCACGACGGCTATCAATGCGGTTATTGCACCCCCGGCCAGATCATGGCCTCGGTCGCGGTGTTGCAGGAGATCCGCGACGGCGTGCCCAGCTACGTCTCGGCCGACCTGAACGCCGCGCCCGCGATCGACGGTCAGGAACTGCGCGAGCGGATGAGCGGCAATATCTGCCGCTGCGCCGCTTATTCCAACATCATCGCCGCGATCGCCGATGTCGCCGGGGAGGACGTGGCATGAAGCCCTTCACCTATGAACGCGCCGCCAGCCCTGCCGCCGCGGCGGCCGCGGTGGCGGCGCGGCCCGGCGCCAAGTTCGTCGCCGGGGGAACCAACCTGCTCGACCTGATGAAGCTGCAGGTCGAGGTGCCGACGCATCTGGTCGACGTGAACCGATTGGGGCTGGACACGATCGCGCCGACCGCCGAGGGCGGGCTGCGCGTCGGCGCGCTGGTGCGCAACACCGCGCTGGCGGCGGACCCGCGCGTGCGGCGCGACTATGGCGTGCTCAGCCGCGCGCTGCTGTCGGGCGCATCGGGGCAGTTGCGCAACAAGGCGACCACCGCCGGCAACCTGCTCCAGCGCACGCGCTGCCCGTATTTCTACGACACCAACATGGCCTGCAACAAGCGCAGGCCGGGGTCGGGGTGCGCCGCGATCGGCGGGTACAGCCGCGCGCTGGCGGTGATCGGCAGCAGCAAGGATTGCATCGCCACCCATCCCAGCGACATGGCGGTGGCGATGCGCGTGCTGGATGCCACCGTCGAGACGGTGAACGGCAGTGGCGCGACGCGCGCGATCCCGATCGCCGACTTCCACCGCCTGCCCGGCGACACGCCATGGGTGGAAACCGCGTTGCAGCCCGGCGAGATGATTACCGCGGTGACGCTGCCGCCACCCATCGGCGGCACGCACGTCTATCGCAAGGTGCGCGACCGCGCCTCCTATGCCTTTGCCACCGTGTCGGTCGCGGCGGTGCTGCACCCGGCGCAGGGACAGCCGCGCTTCGCCTTCGGCGGGCTGGCGCACAAGCCGTGGCGCGTCGCGGCGGCGGAGGCGCGTGCCGACGGCGGTGCGAAGGCGATCGCTGCCGCCGCGCTGGCCGGCGCGCGTCCGACCACGCAGAATGCCTACAAGATCCCGCTGGTGGAGCGCACGCTCGCCTCGGTCATGGCCGAGGGAGATGCGGCATGAAGTTCGACACCCCCGCCGGGCGCAACCCGATCGACCAGGGCAAGGTGATCGGCCGGCCGACCGACCGCGTCGAGGGGCCGCTGAAGGTGACCGGCACCGCGCCCTATGCGTTCGAGCGCAACGACGTCGCACCCGGCCATGCCTATGGCGTGGTGGTCGGCAGCGCGATCGCCAAGGGGCGGATCACGCGCATCGACACCGCCGACGCGCGCCGCGCGCCCGGCGTGATCGCGATCGTCACGCATGAAAATGCCGGCAAACTCGGCAAGGCGAAGGCGCATACCGCGGCCATGCTGGCCGGGCCGGTCGTGGAGCATTACGACCAGGCGGTGGCGATCGTCGTCGCGGAGACGTTCGAACAGGCGCGCGACGCCGCGAAGCGCGTCCGCATCGACTATGCGCGCGCCGGTGGCCACTATGATCTGGCCACGGCGAAAGATGGCGCGCCGATCGCGGAGGGCGACAAGATGAAGACCGCGCGCGGTGATTTCGCCGGCGCCTTCGCCGCGGCCCCGGTGACGCTCGACGCGACCTACACCACGCCCGACCAGAGCCATATGATGATGGAGCCGCACGCGACGATCGCGGCGTGGACGGGCGACGCGCTGACGATCTGGACCAGCAACCAGATGATCGCCTGGGCGGTGCGCGACATGAGCGAGACGCTGCTGATGCCCAGGGAGAAGGTCCGCGTCGTCTCGCCCTATGTCGGTGGCGGTTTCGGCGGCAAATTGTGGGTGCGGTCGGACTCGGTGATGGCGGCGCTGGGCGCGCGCGCGGCCGGGCGGCCGGTGAAGGTGGCGCTGGCGCGGCCGCAGATCATGAACAACACCACGCATCGCCCCGCGACGATCCAGCGCATCCGCATCGGCGCGGACCGCAGCGGCCGGATCACCGCGATCGCGCACCAGACATGGTCGGGCGACCTGCCGGGCGGCGGGCCGGAGACCGCGGCCAACCAGACGCAATTGCTCTATGCCGGCGCGAACCGGCTGACCGAGACGCGTCTGGCCGTGCTCGATCTGCCCGAGGCGAATGCGATGCGCGCGCCCGGCGAGGCGCCGGGGTTGATGGCGCTGGAAATCGCCATGGACGAGATGGCGGAGAAGCTGAACGTCGATCCGGTCCGCTTCCGCGTGCTGAACGATACGAAGGTCGATCCCGAACAGCCGGAGCGGCCGTTTTCGGACCGCAATTTCGTACGGTGTCTGGAGGAAGGCGCGCAACGCTTCGGCTGGTCGCGCCGCAATCCGAAGCCGGGGCAGGTCCGCGACGGGCGCTGGCTGGTCGGCATGGGCATGGCGGCGGCGTTCCGCAACAACATGAACATGAAATCGGGCGCGCGCGTCGGCGTCGATCGCAAGGGCGTGGTGACCGTCGCCACCGACATGACCGACATCGGCACGGGCAGCTACACGATCATCGCACAGACCGCCGCCGAGATGCTGGGCGTCGGCATCGACAAGGTGGTGGTGCTGCTGGGTGACAGCCGCTTCCCCGCCTCGGCCGGCTCGGGCGGGCAATGGGGCGGCAACAGCTCCACCGCCGGCGTCTATGCCGCGTGCGTCGACCTGCGCGCGCGCATCGCGCAGAAGCTGGGCTTCAACTCCGCCGACGTGGCCTTCGCGGATGGCAAGGTGAGCAGCGGCAACCGTTCGGTCGATCTTGCGAAGGCAGCCGGCGACGAAGGGATCAGCGGCGAGGACACGCTGGAATATGGCACGCTGGAAAAGGATTATGCACAGGCGACGTTCGGCGCGCATTTCGTCGAGGTCGGCGTCGACCCGTACACCGGCGAGATCCGGGTGCGGCGCATGTCCGGCGTGTTCGATGCCGGCCGCATCCTGAACCCCAAGGCGGCGCGCAGCCAGGTGATCGGCGGCATGACGATGGGGATCGGCGCGGCGCTGATGGAGGATGCGGTGGTCGACCCGCGCTTCGGCTATTTCGTCAACCACGACCTCGCGGAATATCACGTCCCGGTGCATCTGGACGTGCCGCATCAGGAGGTGGTGTTCCTCGACACGCTGGACGACAAGACCTCACCAATGAAGGCCAAGGGCGTCGGCGAGCTGGGGCTGTGCGGCGCGGGCGCGGCGGTGGCGAACGCGGTATATAATGCGTGCGGCGTCCGTATCCGCGACTATCCGCTGACGCTGGACAAGGTGCTGAAGGGGATGGCGGCGGCGTAGCGGCGCGCGCCTCCACCGCGCCCGTCATCCGTTACGGCATCGAGCGGTTAGGCTGACCCACGCCCGCCCGACCTGAGGAGCGGCTGAGCCTGCCGGCGCCTCGTCCGGACGGAGTGCCCGGGAACGAACGCGTCGAGTCCAAATGCGCGATGCTCCAGCGCGGGGGCCGGACGTGCAGGCTCCCGTCACGGATCCCGGGTTTGCGCCGTCGCGGGAATCAGGGAGGGTCGCAATTCCGCCGCCAGTGCCTCCACGTCGGCGCCTTCCTCCACGATCCGCCAGCGTCCGGGATCGCGCGTATCGACGATCGTCACCGCGCCCTTGGGACAGATGCCCAGGCAGCGCGTCTCGACCACGCCGACGTCGGCCTTGCGCCCCTTGCCGAACCCCGGCTGGCCGCGCAGCGCCCTGGCAAGCCCCTCGCGGCCCTTGCGTCCGAACCCGCCGTCCAGCTTCCTCGAACATTTGCCGCACACCAGCACCGCGCCGGTCCAGCCGGCCCGCACGTGATCCTTCACGCGTCGGCGCGCGGCTTCCACGTCCGCGCTTCCTCCGCGACGCGCAGCACGTCATAGGCGGCCTGGATCGCCTGGAAGCGCGCTGCGGCGTCCTTGTCGCCGGGGCGCACGTCGGGGTGATGCGACTTGGCGAGCCGTCGCCACGCCAGCCGTACGTCATCGAACGAGGCGTCGACCTCCAGCTCCAGCACCTCCAGCGCGCGCATCTCGTCGCGTGAACGGGTGCCGTCGCCTGGCCCGGCCCACGCCTGATGCCGCGACTGCGAAAAGCCGCCGGCATCGCGGCGCTCGTCCGCCTCGCGCTGCGCCGCTTCCTCGGCCGACAGGCCTTCGAAATAATTCCAGCCGCGATTGTATTCCGCGGCATGCGCCTGGCAGAAATACCAGCGGTCCGGGCTGTTGGGCGACTTGGGCGCCGGGCAGTTGCCGGGTTCGGTGCAGCCGTGACGGTCGCACAGTCGCACGGTGGTCGCCTCGCGGTTCGCGCCGTAGCTGCGCCAGCGGGGAAAGCCCCAGTCGTTTGATCGGGTCGGAGTGCGTGCCATCGACCTGCGCACATAAGGTGACGGGCACGATGCGCCAAGCAAGCGTGCGCAGGAATTTGCCAGAGAGCCTGTAAGCCGGGTTCTGTCCACCCCCGCAAAGCAGGGGATAGGCGACCATTCCTCTCGGCGTGCCGTTGCCGACACGCTCCAGCAACCAACCCGGGCAGCAGGTGGGAACACACCCCGGATGCCCGAAAGCACCCACGCCGCCCCTATTCGGTCTTGCTCCCGGTGGGGTTTACCGTGCCACGACCGTTGCCGGCCGCGCGGTGCGCTCTTACCGCACCCTTTCACCATGACCGGGCCGAAGCCCAGGCCGTCTGCTCTCTGTTGCACTGTCCCTGACCCCGGCGAACCGGGGCCGGCGGGCGTTACCCGCCACCGTTGTTCCGCGGAGCCCGGACTTTCCTCGGCGCGCACACAGGTGCGCGACGCGGCCGCCCGGCCCTCTGACGCGGTCCTCCTACTCGTCTCCCTGCGGTTTGGGAAGCAGCAGCGCGAGCAGGATCATGCGGCATTCCGCGTCCATCTCGCCGTCGATCAGCTCGGGGCGGAACCGGCGCTGGAACGCCATGATCGCGGCCATGCGGTCGCTCACGTCATAACCGAACCGCTCCAGCGCCAGGCAGAAGGCCGCCTCCCCCCACATCGGATCGACCAGGTTCTTCGTGGGGCGCGGCAGCGCCAGTCGCAGCCGCGCCAGTCGCGCCCATGGGAACAGCTCGCCGGGATCGCGCTTGCGCTGCGGCGCGACATCCGAATGGCCGACCACGTTGCCGCGCGTGATCTCATAGGCGTCCTTCAGGTGCGCGACCAGCCGGATCACCGCCTCCACCTGCGGCTCCGGAAAGGCGCGATAGCCATGGTCGTGCCCCGGATTGACGATCTCGATCCCGATCGACGCGCCATTGACGTCGGTGACGCCGCGCCAGTGCGACTGGCCGGCGTGCCATGCGCGCTTGTCATCGGCGACCAGCCGCGTGATCGTGCCGTCCTCGTCCACGAAATAATGGCACGACACCTCCGCCGCCGGGTCGCGCAGCCGCGCCAGCGCCTCCGCGGCGGTCTTCATGCCGGTGTAGTGCAGCACGATCATCGAGATCGGCAACGTGCGTTCGTTGAAATTGGGCGAGGGCGCGTCCTTGCACCTCATGCCCATGCCTCGCCTGCCGCCCACCGGATCGCCACGATCGTCTCTCCCGCCCATCGCAGCCACGTCCGTCGCGAAATCAGGGCGCGGTGTAAACCCGCTTGCCGCCCGGATCGTCATCGGCGCGCTCGTAGAAGCCGCGCACGCGCTGGCTGGGGCGCAGCCGCTCGGACTGGCCGATCACCGTCTCGCCCGCGCCCAGCAGCAGCATCCCGCCGGGCTTCAGCGCATCGGCCAGCCGCGCCAGCACCTGTTCGCGCAGGTGCGGTGCGAAATAGAACAGCACGTTGCGGCACAGGATCAGGTCGAACGCACCGGCGGGCGGCGCATCCACGACCAGATTGTGGCGACGATAATGGATCGACGACAGCAGCGCGGAGGTCGCGGCCCAGTGATTGTCGGCCCCCGGCTCGAACCAGCGCACCATGCGCCGCACGGGCAGCCCGCGCTGAATCTCGAACTGCGTGTAGGAGCCGGCGCGCGCACGCTGGATCGCCGCGGCGGACACGTCGGTGGCGACGATCTCCGGCATCACGCCGCCGCTTTCCGCGAACAGCATCGCGAGCGACAGCGGCTCCTGCCCGGTGGCGCAGGCGGCGCACCAGACGCGCGGGGTTCCCGAACGCTCGCCGGCCACCTTCGCCGCGGCCTCGATGATGCCCGCGTCGCGAAAGAACGAGGTTTCCTGGTTGAGAAGCGCGTCCACGATCCGGTCGCCCAGCGTCTTGTCCTTCCCCTCGATCAACCGGGCGGTGAGCTGTTCGATCCTGTCCAGCCCCAGCGACTGCAACAGCGGCCCCAGCGCCGCATCGAAGCGCCAGCTTCGCCCGGCCGCGATGCACTGCCCCGTGCGCGCCTCCAGCAGCGCGGCCAGGACGCGTGCGGAACCGGCGTCGATCCCCGGAACGGCGGTCATGCGCGCATCGCGCCGCGCCGCGCCGCGATCATCGCGCCGATCTCCTCGGGGGACAGCACCGCATGCGCCAGCCCGGCGCCGGCCACCGCGCCCGGCATGCCCCACACGACGGACGTGTCGCGGTCCTGCACCACCACCGTCCCGCCGGCGGCGCGCACCGCGCGCGCGCCCTCCAGCCCGTCGCGCCCCATGCCGCTCAGCACGATCGCCAGCAGGCGCGAGCCATAGACGCGCGCCAGGCTGGCGAACATCGGATCGACCGACGGCAGGTTGCCGGTCGCGGCCGGCGTGCGCGACAGCCGCGTGCCGACGCCGCCGTCGGGCAACATGGTGGCGACCAGATGCGCGTCGCCCGGCGCGATCAGCACCTGCCCGGCACGAACGCGCCCGCGATCCTCCGCCAGCGCGCTGGGGCGCTGCGCCGACATGCCGACCTGCGCGGCGAAATAGGGCGAGAAGGCCGGCGGCAGATGCTGCGTGACGAAGATCGGCTGCGTGATCGCCGCCGGCACCTGCGCCAGCAGCGAGGCGAGCGCGTGGATACCGCCGGTCGACGCGCCGATCGCGACCGCATCGAACGCGGGCGGCGGCGTCACGGTCGCACGGCGCGGCGCACGCGCCGGCTTGCCGGGCGCCGCCAACAGGTCAAGCCGCGCGATCAATGTCTCGCCGAACCGCGTCGCGAACGCCCCGATCGTCGGCTTCACCAGCGTATCGGCCGCGCCGAGCGCCAGCGCCCGTATCGTCACCTCCGCCCCCTCCACCGCGCTGCTGGATACGACCAGCACGCGCGCCCCGCGCCCGGCCGCCAGCAATTCGGGCAGGGCGTCGATGCCGTTCTGATGCGGCATCACCAGGTCGAGCAGGATCACGTCCACCGACTGCGCGCGCAGGAAGGTGAGCGCCCGCTGCGCATCGGCCACCGCGCCCGCCAGCTCGAACCGGCCGCTGGCCGTCACGAAACGCCCCAGCGCCGCGCGCGCCACCGCCGAATCGTCGACGATCAGCACGCGCGGCGGCCGGACGCCGGCGGCGGGCCGGAAGTCGGCGGGAGGTGACATGGCGGCGGGGGACACGCGGGACGCGGGCGTCAGGCGACGCCGACGATCTGAAGCTTGCTGTGCAACGTGTCGCGGTCGAACGGCTTCATGACATATTCGTCGGCGCCCGCCTCGATCGCGGCGCGGATGTGCGCCATGCCGTTCTCGGTGGTGCAGAACACCACCTTGGGGCGGTGCGGTAGCGTCTCCTCGCCCAGCGCACGCAGGAATTCCATCCCGCTCATCACCGGCATGTTCCAGTCCAGCAGGATGACGTCGGGACACGACTGGCGACAATGGGTCAGCGCCTCGCGCCCGTCGCCGGCCTCCGCCACCGCGAAATCGAGGGTCTCGAGGATGTGGCGCGCGACCTTGCGGATCACCTTGGAATCATCGACGATGAGGCAAGTCTTCATAACCATTCTGGTCCTCTGGCCCGGTTCTCCGGCCTTCTCTCTGGCGGCGGTCCGTCATGGCGCCCCCGCGGTAACTTTGAGGTTAAAGGTGCTCCCGAGCGGAGCGGCGCGCGGTCAGTCCATGGCGCTGGCCCGGGCGACCAGCCGGTCGAGATCGACCGCCAGCAACGTCTCGCTCGCACCGTCGGCGACGCCGGTCACGAAGTCCCAGTCGCTCGCCGCGCCCAGGCTGGCCGGCGCGGTGCCGAGCGTGAAGGTCGCGACATCCTCCAGCGCGTCGACCGCGATGGCGTAGAGATGGCCGTCGACGATCGTCGCCACCGCATGGCCGCCCTGGCCGTCGCGCGCGACCGGCGGCGCCCCGAACAGGGGTCGTACGTCCAGGACGGTGGCGACGCGGCTGCGCATCGCCGCCAGCCCGATCACCGCCGGCCCGGCGCCCGGCGCCGGCACCGTGGCGGCAACCTCCACGACCGAGTCGACACGCTCGGCATCGAACAGCAGGCCGCAGCCGCCGACGCGCGCGACCAGATGCAGCGAACCCATCATGCGCGATATTCCTTCAACGCGGCGATCAGTGCCGTGCGATCGTAGCGATAGAGCGGCGCGCCGCGCTGCCGGCTGAGGCGCAGCGCGGGGGCCGGCGCGGTCTCCGCCTCATCCTCGATCGCCAGCGCCACCGCGATCGGCTCTCCGGCACGCGCATGGCGCACCACGCGATAGCCGGCCTGCTCGATCGCCGGCTTGAGGAACGCCTCCATCCAGCCGCTCTCGCTGCCGTGCAGCAGGCACAACGGCCGTTCGGCGGCGACCGGGATCGCGGCGAACAGCGCCAGCGGATCGACCAGCTCGATCGGCTCGCCCGCGATCACCGCCAGCCCGGCGACGACCCCATGCGGATCGGCCGCTGGCGCGATCTCCTGCGGCAGCGGCACGATCTCGATCGCGTCGCAGATCGGATAGGCGAGCTCCTGTCCGTCGAGTTGCAGGCGCAATACCGTGCGCACCGCGCCCGCCGCCGCGCCATTGCCCGCCCACACCGGGATAGAGCGGCCGTCGATCGTCAGCCACAGCCCGCCCGCCAGCGCGCGCACCGCGCCGGTGGCGACGCCCTCGATCCGGTCGACGGCGTCGGACACCATCATCCGGCGCACCCCGTCGATATCGTCGAACAGCAGCGCGCGGATCGCCTCGGTCGCGACCTCCTCCTCCGCCACCGCGCTCGCCTGTTCGAAGGTCAGCGCGGCGCGCGCGGCGATGCCCGCGCAGTCCAGCAGCAGGATCGGCGCGCCATCGTCGGGCAGCATCTGCCCCGCATAGATGCCCGCGCGCATCACCGCCGGCGCGGCGGGTTTCACCACCAGCTCCTGCGTGTCGCGCACACCGTCCAGCGCCAGCGCGAACCGCCCTTCGCGCAACGAGACGATCGCCAGATAGCGTGGCGCGGCCTCGCCCGCCTGCCCTTCTCCCGCCTGTCGCGAGCCCGTCTGTCCCAGCAGCGCCGGCAACGACACCATCGGCAGCCGCTGCCCGCGCAGCAGCACCACCGCGCCGCCCGCGACGCGATCGACGCGCACCGCGCCGCCGTCCACCGCCACCAGCTCGTCCACCGACTGGCGCGGGATCGCGAAGCGCGTCCCGGCCGCATCGACCAGCACCGCGTTGAGGATCGCCAGCGTCAGCGGCACCTCGAGCGAGATCGTCAGCCCGTGCCCCGGCCGGCTGGCCAGCGAGATGCGCCCGCCGGCCTGTTCGACATTGGCCTTCACCACGTCCATGCCGACGCCGCGTCCGGACAGCGCAGTGACCTCGTCGCGCGACGACAGCCCGGGCTCGAAGATCAGCCGCAGCCGCGCTTCCTCGTCCAGCCCCGCCAGTTCCGCCGCGCGCGAGGGCTGCTCGCGCCGCACCTTCGCCAGCAACCGTTCGCTGTCGATCCCGCGCCCGTCGTCGGCGATGTCGATGATGATGAGGTTGCCCGCCTGCCGCGCGACGATGCGCAGCTCGCCGGTGGCGGGCTTGCCGGCCAAGATGCGGTCGGCGCGGTCCTCGATCCCGTGATCCACCGCGTTGCGCACCAGATGTACCAGCGGGTCGCGCAGCAACTCGATCATCTCGCGATCCAGCTCGACATCGCCGCCCTCGATGGTCAGCGCCACCGACTTGCCGAGCGACCCGGCCGCGTCGCGCGCCAGCCGCGGCAGCGCGGAGAACAGCGCCTCGACACGCTGCATGCGGGTACGCGTCACCGTGTCGCGCAACTCGTCGACCGAAATGCTGAGCCGTTCCAGCATCGCCTCCAGCCGCGGATCGTCGATCATGCGCAGGTGGCGGGCGAGCTGGTTGCGCGCCAGCACCATGTCGGACACGCCGCTCATCATCCGGTCGAGCAGGTCGACCGACAGCCGCACCGACCGCTTCTGCCCCGGCCGCGCCGCGTGCACGGCGGCGGGCGCATCGGCGGCGGGCATCAGCGTGCCGCAGCGGGCGCCCTCACCCGCAACCGCCCCGTCGAGCGCCGCGATCAGCAGCGCCTCACCACCGGTGGCGAGCACCTCGCCGGCGTCCAGCGCCTCGACGATCTCGCCGATCCGGTCGATGATCGCCAGGATGGCGGTGACCAGCGCCGGGTCCGGCACCCGCTCGCCGCTGCGCACCGATGCCAGCGCGTCCTCCGCGGCATGGCTCAGTTGCGCCAGCCGCGGCAGGTCCAGGAAGCCGCAGCTTCCCTTGATGGTGTGGACGAAGCGGAAGATCGCATCCAGCCGCGCGCGATCGCCGGGGTCGGCCTCCCACCCCACGATCTCGCCCGAGAGCGCTTCCAGCGTCTCGCGCGTTTCCGCGATGAATTCCTGCAGCAGATCGTCCATGCGGCCCCATAGCCCTCGCTTCGACGGCGACATGGCACGGCATGGGTTAAAAGGGTCTTTACCGCAGGTGCGGGTTCATCATTGCGCAAGCGGGTCGGGGCGGTGCCGGGGGGCCGGCACCGCGCCGCTCACCTGTTCGGCAGCGTCGCCCCGAACAGCAATGTATTGTCCACCGGCTCGCTGACCATCACCGATCCGCCGGCGTCGGCGGCGATCGCACGGACCAGAAACGCCGCCGCCGCGCGCGGGGTGACCGACTCATCGCTCGCCTCGCCGGTCAGTGTCGCGCGCAGATCGGGGTCCAGCACGATCCGCATCCCTTCCGCGCGCAGCACGATCTCGGTGGTGTCCGCCGTCTCCTCGGCCCCGATCGTCACCGTGCCGCCGCGCACCAGCGTATCGCCCGCGATCAGCGCCAGGTTCAGCAGCACCTTCACCGCCGCCTTGGGCAGTTCCGGTTCCTCGATCAGCCATTGCAGTTGCAGCCGCTTGCTGTCGCCCAGCAGCCCTTCCACCGCCTGCCGCGCCTCGCGCACGTCGACGCGCTCGCCGAACCCGCCGGCCGCGCCGAACGCCAGCCGGAAGAACTTCAGCTTGTTGGCGGACACCCGCGCGCTTTCGTTGAGCAGCTCCAGGCAACGCGCCCGCATGTCCGGGTCGGTCTCGTCGCTGAGCAGTTCCAGCCCGTTGTTCAGCGCGCCGACGGGCGACAACAGGTCGTGGCACAGTCGCGAACAGAGCAGCGAGGCGAAATCGACCGGGCTGATGGGCATCGCAGTATCGGCAACCTCGCAGGCAGGAGCGTCCCCACCTTCTGCCCAGTCGCCGCGATGCGCGCAACCGCTTAGAGTCGGTCCGGCCCCGGTGTGATCGGCAGCGGATCGAAGCGCCCGTGCCACGCTCCGGCCGCCACCGCGCGCCACGCGGTGACGGTATCGCCCGCGACCACGATCCAGATGCTGCCGTCGGGCGCGGCATCGGCGGCGTCGCGTGGCGAGGGCCGCGCATCGCCGGACGGGTGCGAGTGATAATGGCCGATCACCGCCGGCCCGCCGTTACGGGCCGCCCGGTGCGCGCCGATCAGCGCCGCCGGGTCGATCTCGAAGCGCACCGCCGGATCGGCGGCGACGTTGCGGCACGCGAGCAATCGTTCGACGCGCAGACCGCTTCCCAGCAGCAGGCCGCACACCTCGTTCCGGCTCCCGGCCGCACGACGGCACAGTTCGTCGCGGTCAGCGATTGCAATGGTCAGCGTCATCCCCATCTACGATACAGCAATGGACCGGGGGGTTTCCATCATCGAAGCGACGATCGCGCCGACCGCCGACGGGTGGCGGGTGGATCGTGCGCTGGCCGAGGCGGTGCCGACGCTGTCGCGCGAGCGGCTGAAGGTGCTCATCAACGCCGGGCAGGTGACGCAGGGCGGCACGGCGATGCGTGATCCGTCGCGCAAGTCGCGCGGCGGCGAGGTGTTCCACGTCGCGGTCCCCGCGCCCGCCCCCGCGCATAACGAGGCGCAGGACATCCCGCTGGTGATCGCGTACGAGGACGCGCACCTGATCGTCGTCGACAAGCCCGCCGGGCTGGTGGTGCATCCCGCCGCCAGCAACCTCGACGGGACGTTGGTCAACGCGCTGCTCCATCATTGCCATGGCTCGCTTTCCGGGATCGGCGGCGTGGCGCGGCCGGGGATCGTCCACCGCATCGACAAGGACACGTCCGGGCTGATGGTGGCGGCCAAGACCGACCGCACCCATGAAGGGCTGGCGAAGCAGTTCGCCGCGCACAGCATCGATCGCCGCTATCGCGCGATCGTCGGCGGTCGGCCGGTGCCGGTGGCGGGCAGCGTCGACGCCCCGCTGGCGCGATCACCCAACAACCGCAAGAAGGTGGCGATCGTGGCGGGCGGCAAGCGCGCGGTGACGCATTACCGCACGCTGGAGCCGCTGCGCGAGGCGACGCTGGTCGAATGCCGGCTCGAAACCGGGCGCACGCACCAGGTGCGCGTCCATATGGCGTCGATCGGTCACGCCTTGCTCGGCGATCCGGTCTATGGTAGAACAAAACATGCTCACAAGGGTGTGCTGGAAACATTGAATTTCCGGCGTCAGGCGTTGCATGCCGCGCATCTCGGGTTCATCCATCCGATCACCGGCGCGGCGCTGTCATTCGACAGCGCGATGCCGCCCGATATGCAGGAACTGTTCACGCAGCTTCACGTATAGGTTCGGACCACGCGACGACGGCGCCTGTGCAGGACCGACCGGCGTGTTTTCCGCAAGGAAGGGAGATCAAGGATCATGGCAACCCGCAGCAACGTCCCCGCGACGATTCCTGCGCTCGGCGGCGAGCAGAGTCTCAACCGCTATCTGTCCGAGATCAAGAAATTTCCGATTCTGGCGCCCGAGCAGGAATATATGCTCGCCAAGCGCTTTCAGGAACATGGCGACACCGATGCCGCGGCGCAGTTGGTGACCAGCCACCTGCGGCTCGTCGCCAAGATCGCAATGGGCTATCGCGGCTATGGCCTGCCGGTCAGCGAGCTGATCTCCGAGGGCAATATCGGGCTGATGCAGGGCGTGAAGAAGTTCGAGCCCGATCGCGGCTTCCGCCTCGCCACCTATGCGATGTGGTGGATCCGCGCCTCGATCCAGGAGTTCATCCTGCGTAGCTGGTCGCTGGTGAAGATGGGCACCACCGCCGCGCAGAAGAAGCTGTTCTTCAACCTGCGCCGCATGAAGGCGCGGCTGGATGCGTTCGAGGACGGCGACCTGACGCCCGAGAACGTCCAGAAGATCGCCACCGACCTGGGCGTGACCGAGGCGGACGTGGTCAGCATGAACCGTCGCATGGCGATGGGCGGTGACACGTCGCTCAACGTCTCGATGCGCGAGGATGGCGAGGGCCAGTGGCAGGACTGGCTGCAGGACGATGCGCCGTTGCAGGACAGTGTCGTCGCCGACCAGCAGGAGGCCGACGTGCGCCACGACATGCTGGTCAACGCGATGGGCGACCTGAATGATCGCGAGAAGCACATCCTGACCGAGCGGCGGCTGACCGACGATCCCAAGACGCTGGAGGAATTGTCGCAGGTGTATGGCGTGTCGCGCGAGCGCGTCCGCCAGATCGAGGTGCGCGCGTTCGAGAAGCTGCAACGCGCGATGATGCGGCTGGCCGGCGACAAGCGGCTGCTGACCGCCTGACCGGCGGCGGCCGTCGCGCTGTACGTGGGGCAAGCGCCCTGCCGACGGTCGCCCGGAACGCCCTCGGTCTGGCGATACAAACCGGCGTGCGGTGCGCGACCCTTTCGCCGCCGCCGCCATCCTCGGGCGGGAGCGTGGCGGGCCATGACCCATGGCGAGGGGCTTGAGCCGCCCGTCCCCCAGCCGTAACCAGACGCGCATGTTCACCGCGCTTCGCCTGCTGCTCAAGGTCGCCGTCGGCTTCGTCGTCGTGTCGCTGCTCTGGGTGGGGCTGTATGCGCTGGTGCCGGTACCGTTCACCCTCACCATGCTGGGCGACCTGACCGGCGGCCATTCGGTGACCAAGGACTGGACGCCGCTGTCGCGGATCGACCCGGACATGCCGCGCGCCGCGATCGCGGGCGAGGACAGCAAGTTCTGCAGCCATCATGGCTTCGACTGGGGCGCGATCGCCGGCGCGGCGGCCAGCAACGCCGATGGCGGGCGGATCCGCGGCGGCTCGACGATCAGCCAGCAGACTGCCAAGAACGTCTTCCTCTTCCAGGGTGGCGGCTATGTCCGCAAGGCGCTGGAGGCGTGGTTCACGCTGCTGATCGAGACGATCTGGGGCAAGAAGCGGATCATGGAAGTCTATCTCAACGTCGCCGAAACCGGGATCGGGACATATGGCGCCGAGGCGGCGGCAATCCGCTATTTCAATCACTCCGCCGAGCATCTGTCCCCGCTGGAGGCCGCGCGCATCGCCGCGGTGCTGCCGCTGCCGAAGAAGCGCGAGGCGGTCGCCCCGACCGGCTTCGTGCGCCGTCGTGGCAATCAGATCGCCCGGTACGTCGGCATCGTCCGACGCGCCGGACTGGATGCCTGCCTGCGCTGAACAGCCAGCGCGCGCCGTTCGCGGCGATGCGATCGCGTACCCTACCCTCGCGTCGTCTGGACCGCTCTCCTGATCATCACGCGGGCGCGCCGTTCCATCGTTGAAGCGTCGAGCCTGAAAGCTGTGCCGGGTTCAGGCGGCGGAGGCGGTGCCATGTCTGCCGCGCTTCCACAGCGCTCATTGGCGCGAAGAAAAGGGCGGGATCAACACGCGAGGCCTTAAGCCATGCGGTTGGCGGGGGTGTGCAGCCGACCTATCCTTCGACAAGCTTCGGACGGTCCACTCAATGCCAGCGGGGGGGGGCGCGTTGCATGCGCCCCCTCGCGTCATTTCGCGTCCGATGCCCCGTCGATCACCGCACCGGCCTTGTCGGCGGTATGTTCCACGCTCTTGGCCGCGGAGGTGATCGCGTTGTTCTTCGCGACCTCGCTGTCGTTGCGGACCAGCAGGAAATAGGCCGCCACGACCACGACGATCAGCACCGCCAGCCCGACCAGCAGGCCGCCGCCACCGCCACCGCGCCGCTCGATCACCGTGGTATGCGGCGTCTGCGTCACCCGATCCTCGTTCACGGCGCTCTCCTTTTCACGATACGCCACGAATGCGAGGTGGGGATTATTGTTCCGCCTGCGTCAGGACCGCATTGTCCCGTATCAGAACGGCAGCTTGAAGCCCGGCGGCAGCGGCAGGCCGCTCGTCATCTTGGACATCTCGGTCGAGGATGCCGCATCGGCCTTCGCGCGCGCATCGTTGATCGCGGCGGCGACCAGATCCTCCAGCATCTGCTTTTCCGACGGCACGATCAGCGAATCGTCGATCGCCACGGCGATGATGCGCCCCTTCGCCGATGCCTTGATCTTCACCAGCCCGCCGCCGGCGACGCCTTCGACCTCGATCGTGTCGAGGCTGTCCTGCGCCTTCTGCAACTCGTTCTGGACGTTCTGCGCCATGGCCAGGATGTCGTTGAGATCTTTCACGTAATACTCCTTTGCGCGGGTTTGGGGTCGACCAGCTCGGCCGCGGGAAAGGCGTCGAAGGCGGCGGCGACGATCGGGTGCGCGCGCGCGGCATCGTGGCGCGCCTGCACCGCGTCCTGCTCGGCCTCGTAGATCGTCGGCGCGCCCGGCACGTCGGCCATCGCGATCTTCCACGGCGTGCCGCTCGCTTCACGCAGCACCGCCGCCAGTTCGGTCAGCGTGTCGGTGGACAGCGGGCGCGTGCCGCTGAACACGATCTCCGGCGGGGCATAGCGCACCAGGCTCGCGCCACGCCGCAGCCGCACCAGCAAATCAAGCTTGCCGCGCTCGTCCAGCAGCGCCAGCACGCCCGCGAATTCGGTCGGCGCGCGATCCGCCGGGGTCGGTTCCGGCGGCGCAACGGGCGGCGCGACGGCCGTCGGCGCCGCCACGTCGCCACTCGCGATCCGCCGCGCCAGCTCGCCCGGATCGGGCAGCGTCGAGGCATGGATCGCGCGCAAAATCGCCATCTCGGCGGTTTCGATCGGCAAGGCGGCGCGCGCCACCTCCTCATGCCCCTTCAGGAACAATTGCCACAGGCGGTGCAGCGCCGGAAACGACAGCCGCCCCGCCCATTCGCGATAGGCGGCGCGCTCCTCGGCAGGTTGCGCGGGATCGTCCGGCGCGCCGACCTTCACCTGCGTCACGCCATGCACCGCCTCCAGCAGCGCGCGGATGACGCCCAGCGGATCGACGCCCAGATCATATTGACGCCGCAGCGCCGCGAGCGCCCCCGGCGCGTCGGCGGCGAGCACCAGCGCCAGCAGGTCGCGCACCGCGTTGCGGTCCGACAGGCCCAGCATCTCGCGCACCGCCGCGGCACGCACGCCCCCGCCCTCCAGATCGGCATGCGCGATCGCCTGGTCGAGAATCGACAGCCCGTCGCGCGCCGATCCTTCCGCCGCGCGCGCGATCAGCGCCAGCGCCTCCGCCTCCGCCTCCGCGCCCTCCTGCGCCACCACGCGCGCGAAATGCTCGGCGAGCAGCGTCGCCGGGATGCGGCGCAGGTCGAAGCGCTGGCAACGCGACAGCACCGTCACCGGCACCTTGTTCACCTCGGTGGTGGCGAACAGGAACTTGACGTGCGCGGGCGGCTCCTCCAGCGTCTTGAGCAGCCCGTTGAACGCCGCCTTCGACAGCATGTGCACTTCGTCGACGATGTAGATCTTGTAGCGCGCCGACACCGCGGCATAGCGCGACGCCTCGATGATCTCGCGCACGTCGTCGATGCCGGTGTGGCTGGCGGCGTCCATCTCGATCACGTCGATATGCCGCCCCTCCGCGATCGCGCGGCACGGCTCGCACTGCCCGCACGGGTCGATCGTCGGCCCGCCCTGCCCGTCCGGGCCGATGCAGTTGAGCGCCTTGGCGATCAGCCGCGCGGTGGAGGTCTTGCCCACCCCGCGCACGCCGGTCAGCAGGAACGCATGCGCGATCCGGTCGCGCCGGATCGCATTGCCCAGCGTCTGGACCATCGCATCCTGCCCGATCAGCGCGGCGAAGGTCTGCGGTCGGTATTTGCGCGCCAGCACGCGATAGGGCTGCGCGCTTGCCGCGGGCTGCGGCGGCGTGCCGAGATCGAAGGAGTCGGACATCGCCATGCGATATAGGCGCGCGCGCCGCGCTTGTCGAAGCATCTGCGCTTCGCCACCTCCGGTGCCGGCAAGGTCTGCGCAACCGTCATATCGCCCCTAGCCTCGCCCGCCCGCCTGTGACACGGCCGCGACATGGAAGCATATGACGCGATCATCCTCGGCGCGGGCGGGGCCGGGCTGATGGCGGCGGCGGTCGCCGGGCAGCGCGGCCGGCGCGTGGCGGTGCTCGACCATGCCGACGCGCCCGGCCGGAAGATCCTGATCTCGGGCGGCGGCCGCTGCAACTTCACCAACCTGCACACCGCGCCGGACCGCTACCTGTCCGCCAACCCGCATTTCGCCAAGTCGGCGCTGGGCCGCTACACCGCGCAGGATTTCCTGGCGATGGTCGAGCGGCACGGGATCGCCTGGCATGAAAAGACGCTTGGGCAGTTGTTCTGCGACGGCCCGGCGCGCGCGATCGTGGCAATGCTGCTCGATGAATGCGAACGCGGCGGCGCGACGATCCGGCTCGGCCAGCCGCTGGGGGAGATCGGCCATGCCGACGGGCGCTTCACCGTGCGTCACGGCACGCGCGACTATGCCGCGCCGGCACTGGTGATCGCGACCGGCGGGCCGTCGATCCCCAAGCTGGGCGCGACCGGCGTCGCCTATGATATCGCGCGACGCTTCGGGCTGAAGATCGTGGAGCCGCGCCCCGCGCTGGTGCCGCTGACGCTGCCGGGCGAGGAGGCGCTGTTCCGCGCGCTGTCGGGCGTCGCCACGCCGGTGGTGGCGCGCGCCGGCAAGGCATCGTTCGCGGAGGCCGCGCTGTTCACGCATCGCGGCCTGTCCGGCCCGGCGATCCTGCAGGTATCCAGCTACTGGCGGCACGGCGAGGCGATCGCGATCGACTTTCGCCCCGGTGCCGCGCCCGGCTGGCTGGTCCAGGCCAAGCGCGCCCGTCCGCGCGCCACGCTCGCCGCCGCACTGGACCTCCCCGCCCGCCTCGCCGACACGCTGGCAGAGCGGCTGGGCATCGGCGAGCTGGGCGCGGCCACCGACCGCCTGCTGGGCGAGGCGGAACGCCGCCTGTCGGACTGGCGCTTCCACCCGAACGGCACGGAAGGGTTCGCCAAGGCCGAGGTGACGGTCGGCGGCATCGCCACCGCGACGCTGTCGTCCCGCACGATGGAGGCGCGCACGGTGCCCGGCCTGTACGCGATCGGCGAGGCGGTGGACGTCACCGGCTGGCTGGGCGGCTACAACTTCCAATGGGCCTGGGCGAGCGGCTGGGCGGCGGGACAGGCGGTGTAGCGCGCGTCACAGGCTGTTTGGAATGGCGGTGAAAGCGCATTCCGCCGTGCCGGCCCGCTCGCCCTCTCCCGTCAAGGATAATGATGCGGGAGGCGGGATCGAAAAAAACGCGTTTCCTCGCGCGTTTCCGGACGAACACTCAGCGCAGCCGCATCGCGCGGTAGCTTCGCCCCTCCACATTGAGGAAGAACGCCCCCATCGCCCCCTTGCGGACACGGATCTTCGCCCCGGACTTGGGCGGGAACGGCATCGGATCGGTCGTCTGCCACACCGCCGCGCCCTCGTCCGCCAGCGTGATTTCCGCGCGGCCGTTCGCCGCGGCGCGAGCCGCGCGCACGGTCGTGTTGATCTCGGTGAACGCCTCGCGCTCGCCGCTGTCGGCGCCGCCCAGCACCCCCAGATCGGGCACATTCAGCCCGAACAGCGAGCGGCGCGCCTTGCGCACGTCGCTGCGATCCACGATGCGGATATCCTTCGCCTTGACCGACGCTTCGAGCACGGCGGCGGCCTCGTCGAAACACGCCAGCCGGGCGGCGGCGTCCGGGATGCTCCGACAGCGCCCGAAACTGTCCAGCACCCTCCCCGACGCGCCTTCCTGCGCCGCCACCCCGGGAGCAGCCAGCAGCGCGATTGCCATCGCCATCATACCGATATGCTTTGCCATATGTCCCGTCGTTCCGCCGCTCTTGCCGATGGCGCCGCACTTACCGGCGGCGGCCGGCTGCCGACAAGCCGCACATGTGTGTCCACGAGGTTACACTCTTGCAAAAAGACGCAATGTGACGCGCGCGATATTGCCGCACCGCACAGGTACACGTAGCCATCCATCATTCCCGGTCGCCACGGCTGCCGCGGAGCATGAACGTCGACATACCGGGACAACCGGCGACACAAAGGGGACTACCGACATGCTGAACGCCTATCGTTCGCGCCTGCTCACTTCGACGCTGCTGGTCGGCGCCGCGGCCTTCGCCCAACCGGCGCTGGCCCAGACGGCCGATCCCGCCAGCCAGCCGAAGACCGGCATCCAGAGCACCGATCCGGCCGCGCCCGCCGCCGGCATCTCCAGCCAGGAATCCGCGCCGCCCGCCGCCGAGACCACGACCGGCGACGTCGTCGTCACCGGCACGCTGATCCGCAACCCGAACCTGGTGTCGTCCAGCCCGGTCGCCGTCGTCGGCCAGGAAGAAATCCAGCTTCGTCAGCGCAACACCGCCGAAGAACTGCTGCGCGACCTGCCGGGCGTCGCGCCCAGCATCGGTTCGTCGGTGAACAACGGCAACGGCGGTTCGGCCTATGTCGACCTTCGCGGCCTCGGCAACTTCCGCAACATCGTGCTGCTCGACGGCGCCCGCATCACGCCGGCCAGCACCGTCGGTCGCGTCGACCTCAACAACATCCCGCTCGCGCTGATCGAGCGTACGGACGTACTGACCGGCGGCGCGGCGACCACCTATGGCGCCGACGCGGTGTCGGGCGTGGTGAACTTCATCACCCGCTCCGACTTCTCGGGCATGGAAGCCAACGTTTCGCAGGGCATCACCGAGCGCGGCGACGGCGCGGCGTTCCGCGCCGACCTGACGCTGGGCGCGAACTTCGACGACGGTCGCGGCAACGCGGTGGTGTCGTTCGGCTATCAGGACGTCGACCCGGTCTATCAGGGCGCGCGCGATTTCTCGCGCAACAACTACACCTCCACCTCGGGCGGCCGTGGCGGATCGGGCACCACCGTTCCGGGGCGCTTCACGCTGGGCAGCGCGTACAACTCGATCCAGCCGGATTCGGGCACGCTGCGCCCCTATGTCGGTTCGCGTGACGGGTTCAACTTCAACCCGTACAATATCTTCCAGACGCCGTTCAAGCGCTACAACATCTACGGCGCGGGGCACTACGAGCTGTCCGACAATATCGAAGTCTACGGCCGTGGCATGTTCTCCAAGAACACGGTCAGCACGATCATCGCACCGTCGGGCATCTTCGGCCAGTTGCTGACGATCCCGGTCAGCAACCCGTACCTGCCCGCCGCTGCGCGCGCGCAATTCTGTGCCAACAACGACTTCAATCCGACGCTCGCCGGCATCCAGACGCTGACGGCGGCCGAGTGCGCGGCGGCTGCGACGGCAACCTCGCCGACGGACCCGAACTTCCGCTCCTTCACCACCACCGTGGGTCGCCGTCTCACCGAAACCGGGCCGCGTGTCTCCGACTACGTAACGCAGATGTTCGATTATCGTGCGGGCCTGAAGCTGGGGATCACCGACTCGATCTCGCTCGACGTGTCGGGCGCCTATGGTGAATCGGAGAATCGTCAGACCCAGTCCGGCTACGTGCTGATCTCGCGGCTGCGCACCGCGGTCTATGCCACGAACACGTCGACCTGCCTCGGCTCGTCGCCGGCGGTGCTGAACCCCAATCCGGCGCTGCCGCCGCTCGCCAATGCCGGTGCCGGCACCAATGCGGGCACGGGCTGCGTTCCCGTCAACATGTTCGGCGCGGATGGCTCGATCCTGCCCAACCAGATCCCGTATCTGACCGCGGCGGCGACCACCTCGCAGAACACCTCGCTGGCACAGGCGCGCGCGTTGCTGAGTGGCGACATCGGCGCGTCGCTGCCGTGGGCCGACGAGCCGATCGGCTTCGCGATCGGCGCCGAGTATCGCAAGTACACCGCGCAGCAGTTCGCCGACGAACTGTCGCAGACCGCGGGTGAATTGGGCGGTGCCGGCGGTGCGGTGCCGAACTTCCGGGGCAGCTACGACGTCAAGGAAGGCTATGCCGAGGTCATCGCTCCGCTGGTGTCCGACAAGCCGTTCTTCCACAGCCTGACCGTCGAAGGCGGCCTGCGTTACTCCAGCTACAAGGTCGACGCTCCGGGCAACCCCAGCTACGATACCTGGACGTACAAGGGCGGCGGTAGCTGGGAGCCGTTCGACGGCTTCAAGGTGCGCGGCAACTATCAGCGCGCGGTGCGTGCCCCGAACATCGCCGAGCTGTTCTCGCCGCTCAACACCGGCCTGACCTCGCTGTCGGTCGATCCGTGCCGCACGACGGCCACCTATGCCGGCCCGGCCAGCAATCCCAACCTGGCCGCGGTCTGCCTCGCGCAGGGCGCGTCAGCCTCGACGATCGGTGCGATCGCCAACCCGACCGCGGGTCAGGCGAACTCCACCACCGCCGGGTCGACCACGCTGCGCCCGGAAACCTCGGACAGCTACACGCTCGGCGCGGTGTTCCAGCCGAACTTCGTGCCCGGCCTGTCGATCACGGTCGATTATTACAACATCTCGATCCGTGACGCGATCTCGCAGCCGGTGCCGGGCGACCTCATTGCGGGCTGCTTCGGTGACAGCAACGCCAGCGGCATCACCGCCGCCAGCGTCAACAACCCGATCTGCGCGCTCTTCCGGCGCAACGGCGTGACCGGCGCGCTGGACGGCGATCCCGCCACGACGCAGGGCATGCTGTTCCCGGCCACCAACTCCGGTCGCATCCTGACCGACGGCATCGACCTGGGCGTCAACTACCGTCGCGATCTGGGCTTCGCGAAGCTGAACCTCAGCTTCAACGGCAACTGGACCAACCGTTCGAAGTTCCAGGCGCTGGTGCCCGGCTCGACCGTGCCGGTGGGCAGCCCGATCGGGTCCGGTCTGTCGCTGCCGACGACCAGCATCCGCGAGTGCACCGGCTTCTACAGCGCGAACTGCGGTTCGCCGGGTTCGGCCGGCCCCAGCTCGTCGGCGGGTTCGATCCAGCCGGCGTTCACCTGGAACCAGCGCACGACGCTCAGCTTCGGCGACGTCGACCTGTCGGTGCTGTGGCGTCACCTCAATCCGGTTCGGGTCGAGCCGGGCGTGACCACCTACGCCGGCACGATCGCTACCGGCGCGCTGGCCGGCCGCGAGGTGAACTTCGGCAAGATCGGCGCCTACAACTACCTCGACCTGGCCGCGCGTTTCGGCGTCAGCGACCATTTCGACCTGACGGTGACCGTCACCAACCTGCTCGACCGCGAACCGCCGCTGGTGGGCGGTACGGTCGGCTCGGTGTCGTACAACAGCGGCAACACCTATCCGTCGACCTACGACGCGCTGGGTCGCCGCTTCAACGTGGGCGCGCGCATCAAGTTCTGATCCGCGTTTCCGCTATCGAACCTGAAAAGGGGGTGGGCTTCGGCTCGCCCCTTTTTTGCTGGCGAAGCTGGTGTGGGATGGATCCCGCGTGATGCTCGCCGGGACGTGCGAGGTCATCACCCCGCCACGGACCAAGCAGGTCAGATGGGGTGGCCCTGTCTCGACATCCCGCGATCCGGTCGGTGCCCGGCGGCGACCTCCGCAACGTCGTGCAACCGTCTACAAGCGTGCACGGCGCAACGAGGCGCCTCACCGCTTGCTACCCCGGGGGGGAGCGTCACCCGAGCCCTCGACAGGCAGCCGCCACCCGCGCGTCGCCGCTATGGCGAGCGCCATCCTCGGCATAGGCTTAGGCTACGGGCACCGGGCGCGCTTGTCGCCTCCCGGCACTCCGCGAGTGGAGAGACATTCGTGGATCAGCGGCCACGTCTCCCGATCCGGGGCGTATTCCCAGCCGGTGAGGTCCGTCAACCGCGTGAACCGCGTTCAGCGCACCCGCCCCGGCCGGCGCGCTGCGATCGCATCGTCGCGCGACCGCCGCACCGTCTGCCTCGGCGCCGCGTCACACCGCCGCCAGCGCCTGCTCCATATCCGCGATCAGGTCGTCGGCATCCTCGACCCCGATCGAGATGCGCACCAGATTGTCGGTGATGCCCAGCGCCTGCTTGCGCGCGTCCGGCACAGATAGGTGCGTCATGCCGGCGGGGTGGCTGGCAAGCGTCTCGGTGCCGCCCAGGCTGACCGCCAGCTTGGCGATCTTCAGTGCGTCGAGGAAGCGGAATGCCTCCGGCTCACCGCCGTTCAGATATAGCGAAAAGGTCGATCCCCCGCCGGTGCAGTGGCGGCGATAGATGTCCGCCTGCCGCCCCTGCCCATCGGAGAGGAAGCCCAGATAGCCGACACGCTCCACCTTGGGATGATCGCGCAGGAAGGCGCAGACCTTCGCGGCATTCTCGCCCGCACGGCTCATGCGCAACTCCAGCGTCTCCAGGCTGCGCATCAGCATCCACGCGGTGTTGGGGTCGCAGATCGTGCCGATCGTGTTGCGCATCGCGCGGATCGTGTCGATCAGCGGCTTCGCGCCCAGCACCGCGCCCGCCACCAGATCGGAATGGCCGCCGGCATATTTGGTCAGGCTGTAGACCACCGCATCCGCGCCATGCTGCAACGGCTGCGACCACAGCGGTCCCAGGAAGGTGTTGTCGATCGCGATCGGCGGCTTGTCCGCGCCGGTAAAGATCGCGTCGCGGCTGTCGCGCACGGCCTGCACGTCGACCAGCGCGTTGGTGGGATTGGCGGGACTTTCCAGATAGATCAGCGCTACGCGCCCCGACGCCGCCTTGCCCAGCACCGCGTCGATCTCCGCGCGCGTCGCGCCGGCCGGGAAGTCGAGCCAGTGCACCCCGAAGCGCCCCAGCACGCGCGCGATCAGCGTCTCGGTCGCGGCATAGAGCGGGCCGGAATGGACGATCGTGTCGCCCGGCCGCACCAGCGACAGGAACAGCGTGGCGATTGCCGACATGCCACTGGAAAAGGCCAACGCATCCTCCGCACCCTCCCAGATGCCGAGCCGGTCCTCCAAAATCTCCTGGTTGGGGCCATTGAAGCGCGAATAGACCAGCCCTTCCGCGCCGCCCGGCCGCTTGCCGGTGACGCCCTCGAAATGGCGCTTGCCCGCCGCGGCGCTGGGAAAGACGAAGGTGGAGGTCAGGAATACCGGCGGCTTCAGCGCGCCTTCGGACAAAGCGGGATCATAGCCGTGCCCCATCATCAGCGTCGCGGGCTTCAGCTTGCGCCCGCCGATCGCATCGGGTTCGGGTTTCGTCGAGCGGCGCACTTCCACGCCGGTCAGGTCGTCTTCGGTCGGTTCGGTCATCAGCTTCGCCTATTTCGAGCGGTACGGCACGAACCCGCCCAGCGCGCAGCTGCCGGTTGGCATGCGCGTGGGCAGGTCGACGGTCTGCGCGATATCGCCGCGACACAGCCGCGTCTGGAACTGCCGCGTGACCATCGCGTCGCCCCGCGCCACGTTCTCGCACCCGCCGCCCGTCTCGCTGACGTACACCAGCCGGTCGCTGACGCGGTACAGCAGGCGGGTGCCATGGGCGCTCAGTTGCGGCTTGGTGAAGCGCGTGTCGATGCACGCCTCCTCCTTGCCCGGGGTCTTGCCGGCGAGCAGCTTCGCGTAGGCGGCCTCGGCGCGATCCGGGCCACGATCGGGCCGTTGCCCCGGCGCGGCGACCACCGCCGCCGCGCCCAGCGCACCCGCGGCCAGGAAGGTGATGAGGAAACGCATCGCTCAACCTCGCGTGTTCGTGTCACGCGGATCATAACACATGATCGCGCCAGGACGATCCCGCAGCCGTCACGCGCGCAACCATCTGCCCTCGTCCCAGGCGGGGGCGGAAACGACGACAGGGGCATGGATTCGATCAGGCGCC
The DNA here is from genome assembly GCA_003243195.1 of Sphingomonas taxi. Taxonomy (GTDB): domain Bacteria; phylum Pseudomonadota; class Alphaproteobacteria; order Sphingomonadales; family Sphingomonadaceae; genus Sphingomonas; species Sphingomonas taxi_B. The sequence goes on from QFQI01000005.1 coordinate 232,677, forward strand.
GGATCGGCGGCGCGGTGGGAGCCGGAACGACCCGCGGCGAAATCGTTGTGGCTGCTTCCGTCAGGACCTGACCAAGTTGGCGACGACCACGTCCGCCCGACTCCCGTCCGCCCTATGGCGGAGCCGGGCGGCGCGATCAAGTGCGACTAGCGATGGACGCGAAAGCAGCGCCGCACCGGCCCGTAATAGCCGCGCTCCCAATGGCACACCGTGCGCGCACGCGGCCCGCGGTTCCAGTGGCGGGCATAGCGGCGATCGTCGCGCCAGTCCCGCCGGTCGTTCCGCGCGCCGCGGCGGTCGTCACGCCAGTCGCGGTGGCCATCCCAGCCACGCCGGTCATCCCAGCCGCGCCGGTCGTCCCAGCGCTGCGCCGCGCTCACCGTCGTGGGGGCCAATGCCGCCAGCGCCATCAACCCGGCGAAGCCCAAGGTCATCTGTTTCATACGCCTCACTCCCGTAACCCCTGCTGCCTCGCAAGGTGCGCCGGGCGCGCTGCATCGACCCTGAACCCTATGGTAAGCTGACAGACAGATTGTCGAGCGCGGGGGTCAGCACGATCTGGCACGCCAGCCGGCTGGTGCGGCGCGCATCGGCGACCAGATCCAGCATGTCCTCCTCCTCCTCGCGCGCGGGCGGCACGCGGTCGAACCAGTCGGGGGCGAGGATGACATGGCAGGTCGCGCAGGCGAGATCGCCGTTGCACGTCCCCTCCAGCGCGCGCCCGTCGCGCCGCGCGACGTCGAGCAGCCGTTCGCCGGGCACGGCCTCAACCTCGCGTATCGCATCGCCTTCCACGAAGCGTATCCTCATGCCGCCACCCGCTGCGCATCCGCCGCCGCCACGATCCGGTCGAGCGCGTCGGTCAGCTCCCGCTCCCCCGTGTAGCGCCCGAAGCCGAGCCGGATCGTGCCGCGCGCCGCCGCATCGTCCAGCCCGATCGCGCGCAGCACGTGGCTGGTTCGCCCCGATCCGCTTGCGCACGCCGATCCGGCGGAGAAGGCCACGTCGCGCACCTCGCTCATCAGCCGGTTCACGTCCAGCCCGGCACGCCGCACGCTCAGATTGCCGAGATAGCGTGCATCCAGCGCGCCGTTGACCTGCCAGCCCGCTAGCCGGGCGCGCGCCAGCGCGAACAGCCGCGCAACATGGTCGCGATCCTGATCCACCCGCGTCCGTGCCACCGCCGCCGCCACGCCGAACCCCGCGCACAATGCCGGGCTGAGCGTTCCGGATCGCCCCCCCTCCTGCCCGCCACCGTGCAGCAGCGGCGCCGGCATCACACCGTCGCGGATCCACAACGCGCCCACCCCCATCGGCCCGTGGATCTTGTGCGCAGAGATCGCCACCATGTCGCACCCGTCGGGAATGGCGACGCGGCCATAGCCCTGCACCGCATCGCACAGCAGCAGCGCGCCGAGCGGCCGCACCGCCGCCGCGATCTCCGCGACCGGCTGGATCGTGCCGATCTCGTTGTTGACCAGCATCACCGCGACCAGCCGCGCGTCGGTGGCGCGGGCCGCGTCCGCCACCGCCGAGGCGTAGACCCGCCCGTCGCGATCGACCGGCAGCACCGTCGCCGGGCGGCCGGTGGCCGCCACCGTGTCCAGCACCGCGGCATGTTCGGTCGCCTGCGTCACGATCGCGCCCCCGACGCCCTTGATCGCCCAGTTGAGCGCCTCGGTCGCGCCGCTGGTGAACACCACGCGCCCGCCGGGCGGCAGCAGCGCGGCGACCTGCTCGCGCGCTACCTCCACCGCCGCCTTTGCCGCGCGGCCGGCGCGGTGCGGCGAGTGCGGATTGGCGTGCGCGTCGCGCAGCCATGGCAGCATCGCGTCGAACGCCTCCGGTGCCAACGGGGTGGTCGCCTGATAATCGAGATAGGTCATGCCGCGAACCGCCCGGTCGCGCGCGCCACCGCGCGCCATGCGGCGATGAAGCGATCGACATCGGCGTCGGTGGTGGTGCGCCCGAAGCTCACCCGCACCACCTCGCGCGTCGTCTCCTCGCTCCACCCCATCGCACGCAGCACGTGGCTGGGCTTCAAACTGCCGCTGGCGCAGGCGCTGCCCGCCGACACCGCGATCCCGGCCAGGTCGAAGCGGATCAGTTGCGCGGCCGAGGCGATCCCCGGCATCCGATAGGCGCCGATCGCCGGATGCCGCATCGCCGCCTCCGCGACCACCACGCCGCCCGAGCGCCGGATCGCGTCGTCCAGCCGCGCGCGTCGCGCCGCATGGTCCGGCTCCAGTTCGGCCAGCGCGGCGGCATGGCCCAGCACGCCCGGCAGGTTCTCGGTGCCCGGACGATAGCCACGCTCCTGGCCGCCGCTGGGGTGGAGATCGCCCAGCTCGCGGACCAGCAGCGCGCCCGTGCCCGGCGGGCCGCCGCGCTTGTGCGCCGACACTGCGACGAAATCGGCATGTTCCGCCAGTTCGCGGGACGCCGGCATCTGCGCGGCATCGACCAGCAGTCGGCCGCCGCCTGCCCTCACCGCTGCCGCGATGTCCGCGATCGGCTGGATCACGCCCGTCTCGCTGTTGCACCATTGCACCGCCACCAGCGCGTCCGCGACATCGCCCAGCGCGTCCGGCTCGACCCGTCCGAGCGCATCGACCGCCAGCATCCGCGCGGTGCCCGCCGCGCGCAGCACCGCGTCATGCTCCACCGCCGACACGATCCGCCGCGCCGCCGTGCTGCGCCCCAGCGCAATGGCCAGCGACTCGCTCGCGCCGCTGGTCAGCAGCACCTCCCGCCCCCAGCCATAGGCCGCCGCGATCGCGGCGCGCGCGTCCTCCAGCGCCGCGCGCGCCGCGCGGCCGGCGGCGTGCGGCGAGGACGGATTGGCCCAGCGCGCCATGCCGTCGCCCACCGCGGCGATGGCGGCGGGCGTCATCGGCGTGGTGGCCGCGTGATCCAGATAGAGCGGGTGAGCAGGAGGGTGCGGCAAGAAAAGTTCCATTATCGCGAGCGCGTCCTATATAGCGCGCTTCCCCGAGGCCCAAACGCCTGCCGCCCGAAACACACGAGTCACCATGCCCGAAGTCATCTTTCCCGGACCCGAAGGCCGCATCGAGGGCCGCTTCGCCCGCGCCCCGCGTCCGCGCGCACCCGTCGCGATGATCCTGCACCCGCATCCCAACGCCGGGGGCACGATGAACAACCGTATCGTGCAGGATCTCTACAAGACCTTCCAGCGGCGCGGCTTCGCCACGCTGCGCTTCAACTTCCGCGGCGTCGGCAAGAGCCAGGGCACGTTCGACAACGGCGTCGGCGAACTGTCCGACGCCGCCTCCGCGCTCGACTGGGTGCAGAGCTTCCATGCCGAGGCGCAGACGACATGGGTCGCCGGCTTCGGCTTCGGCGCGTGGATCGCGATGCAGTTGCTGATGCGCCGGCCGGAAATCCGCGGCTTCATCTCGATCGCGCCGCCGGCCAACATGTTCGACTTCTCGTTCCTGGCGCCCTGCCCGTCGTCGGGCATCATCATCCAGGGCGCGGAGGACGAGGTGGCGACCCCGCTCGCCTCGCAGAAGCTGGTCGACAAGCTGCGCACGCAGAAGCACATCACCATCCACCACGACGTGATCCCGCGCGCGAACCATTTCTTCGAACATGAGATGGACGACCTGATGCGCTCGGTCGACAATTACCTGGACATGCGACTGGACCCAAACTCGCCGATCAAGTGAGCCGCGCGGAAGCGCAGGCGACCCAGCCTGCGCCCGCCTTGCGCGGCTCACCGGCCGGCGGCGCGCCGGCGCCGACCGACGACGCGGGCTTTGCCCGCGGCGTCCCTTCGTACCGACCCTGCGCGAAGCGCCTTCAGTCCCGGAACGGCATAACCTTCGTCACTTCCCGCGCCCGCAATGCGCGCGGCTCACATCGTCCAGATCAGCACGTTGCCGACCAGCACCGCGGCCATCACCAGCATCAGCACGCCCTTCAGCCGGTCACGCCGCGTCGCGATCAGCCAGCCACCACCGAGCAGGCACGCGAACGCCGCCAGCATCGCCACCGCCGGCGCGACCGCCGCGATCCCGTTCACGCGTCCTCCCCCGCCAGCACCCGCGCATAGGCGGCCATGTCGACATTGCCGCCCGACAGCACCACCAGCGTCCCCGGCTCGGCGGCCACCTTTCCCGACAACAGCGCCGCGAGCGCCACCGCGCCGCCCGGCTCCACCACCAGCCGCAGGTTCGCCGCCGCCCAGCGCTGCGCGATGCGCACCTCCATCTCGCTCACCGCCACGCCGATCGCGTCGCGGCGCGACAGCACGTCGAAGGTCAGCGGCGACACGCGGGTGGTCTGCAACGCGTCGCACGCGGTGGGCGGCGGGTTCGGGCCGACGGGCTCGATCCAGCTCGCCTCCAGGCTGCGGCGCATGTCGTCCCAGCCGTCCGGCTCGACCACCGTCACCCGTGCGTCGGGCAGCGCCAGCGCGATGCCGGCCGCCAGCCCGCCGCCGCCGCAGGGCACCACCACATGCCGCGGCGCGCCCAGTCCCGCCGCCGGCATCTGCGCCGCCGCCTCGATCCCGGCGCTGCCCTGTCCCTCGATCACCCACGGATCATCGAAGCTCGGCACCAGCGTCGCGCCGCGCGCCTCGGCCAGTTGCGCGGCGATCGACTCGCGTGACTCGGTGGCGCGGTCATAGGTGACCACCTCCGCCCCCAGCGCCAGCGTCGAATCGCGCTTGGCGCGCGGCGCATCGGCGGGCATCACCACCGTCGCCGCCATCCCCAGCCGCCGCGCGGCCCAGGCGATCCCCTGCGCATGATTGCCGGACGAGAACGCCACGACGCCCCTGCGCCTCGATTCGTCGCTCAACGCGGTCAGTCGATGCCACGCACCGCGCACCTTGAACGCACCCATCGGCTGCACCGACTCGGCCTTGAACGCCACGTCCACGCCGTTGATTTGACGACAGAATATCGGTGTCGGCGGCAGGATCGCGGCCACCTTCGCGGCGGCGTCGCGCACCCCGGCGCGGGTCGGGTGTCGCATGAACGTCACAAATGAACCTTTCGCCGCATTGGCCACTTTACAACGCGGCCAACCGATCATATTTCGCGCCTCCGCTGCCCCATGGGACTTCCAACCGCAAGGCAGCTTTTTGTCACCGTATGCCGCAAGGCAATTGGAGGTCCCTTGAGTTGCACCAGCATCATCGCGCGCTGGGGTTAGCGCCCCTTTCGACCGTTCCCGCCGATTCCGTCGCCGGGGCCATCGACATCGCCGCTCGTCGTCCGGTTCAGCCGGTGACGATCGTTCGTCCGCATGCCGCGGCACGGGCCGCCCGCTTCTTCGCGGAGAAGTTTCCGGGCCGGACCATGTATGCGGTCAAGGCGAACCCGAGCCCGGAGCTGCTACGCACGCTCTATGACAATGGCGTGACGGCCTATGACGTCGCCTCGATCGCCGAGGTGCGTCTGGTCGCCCGCACGTTGCCGGACGCGACCTTGTGCTTCATGCATCCGGTCAAGGCCGAGGAAGCGATCGCCGAGGCGTATTTCACGCACGGCGTGCGCACCTTCTCGCTCGACAGCATGGAAGAGCTGGCGAAGATCGTGCGCGCGACCCGTGGCGCCGCGGACCTCACCTTGTGCGTGCGGCTGCGCGTCTCGTCGGAACATTCGAAGCTGAGTCTGGGCGCGAAGTTCGGGGTCGCGCCGGACGAGGCGAAGGAACTGCTGCTCGCCACGCGGCAGGTCGCCGACGCGCTCGGCATCTGCTTCCACGTCGGGTCGCAGGCGATGGCCCCGGACGCCTATGCGCAGGCCATGGAGCGCGTGCGCCAGGCGATCGTGTCCGCGGCGGTGACGGTCGACGTCATCGACGTCGGCGGCGGCTTCCCCTCGGTCTATCCGGGCATGACCCCGCCGCCACTGGAGCGGTATTTCGAGACGATCCACCGCGCATTCGAGAGCCTGCCGGTCAGCTATTCGGCCGAACTGTGGGCGGAGCCGGGCCGTGCGCTGAGTGCGGAATACAGCTCGGTCGTGGTGCGCGTCGAGCGTCGCCGTGGCGAGGAGCTGTATATCAACGACGGCGCCTATGGCGCGTTGTTCGATGCGGCGCACATCGGCTGGCGCTATCCCGTCGCGTTGCTGCGCGAGCCGGAGTCGATGGTGCGCGACCATGCGTTCAGCTTCTGGGGTCCGACCTGCGACGATCTCGACCATATGCCGGGACCGTTTCCGCTGCCCGCGGACGTGACGGCGGGCGATTATATCGAGGTCGGGATGCTCGGGGCGTATGGCGCCGCGATGCGCACCGCCTTCAACGGCTTCACGTCGGAGGAAACGGTGGTCGCCACCGACGAGCCGATGGAGTCGCTGTATATCGCGTTGCCACAGCAGGTTACCGGCAACGTCGTGAAGCTGTAACGCAACGGCTTCAGTGATCCGGTGGCGGCGTGCGGATGTTCCGCGCGCCGCCGTCGTACGGGTCTTCGCGTCCCCTTTGAACGACGTGTATTTCCCTGTGGGAGCACCCATGACCGACACCAAGATCAACGATCATCGCAAGGCCGAACTGCTGTCGAAGCAGGTCAAGCACATCGACATCAAGAGCTTCGACGCCCGTCCGATCGTCGACGCGATGAGCGACATGAGCTTCACCAGCCGCGACCTCGGCCGCGCGACGAAGATCTACAACCAGATGCTGGGCGACAAGGATTGCACCGTCGTCCTCGTCATCGCCGGATCGACCTCGGCGGGCGGCTGCATGGATCTGTACGCCGAACTGGTGCGCAACAACATGGTCGACGTGATCGTCGCGACCGGCGCGACCATCGTCGACATGGATTTCTTCGAGGGGCTGGGCCACAAGCATTATCAGGCGCTCGAGGTGCCCGATGACGATACGCTGCGCTCGCTCTACATCGACCGCATCTACGACACGTATATCGACGAGGAGCAGCTTCAGGACTGCGACCACACGATCTACGAGATCTGCAACGCCATCGAGCCGAAAGCCTATTCGTCGCGCGCCTTCATCCGCGAGATGGGCAAGTATCTGGTCGAGCACGGCAAGAAGGAGAACAGCCTCGTCAAGCTCGCCTATGAGCATGACGTGCCGATCTTCTGCCCGGCGTTCGTCGACAGCTCGGCGGGGTTCGGCCTCGTCAAGCATCAGGTCGACCGCGCCAGGGAAGGCAAGCCGTATCTGATGATCGACGCGGTGGCCGACTTCCGCGAGCTGACCGACATCAAGATCAAGGCGGGCACGACCGGCCTGCTGATGATCGGCGGCGGCGTGCCGAAGAACTTCATCCAGGACACCGTGGTGTGCGCCGAGATCCTCGGCCACGACGATGTCGAGGTGCACAAATATGCCGTGCAGATCACCGTCGCCGACGTCCGCGACGGCGCCTGCTCGTCCTCGACGCTGCAGGAAGCGGCAAGCTGGGGCAAGGTGAACACCGGCATCGAGCAGATGGTGTTCGCGGAGGCCGGCTCGGTGATGCCGCTGCTGGCGTCCGACGCCTATCACCGTGGTTTGTGGAAGGATCGTCCGACCCGCGCCTGGGCGAAGCTGTTCACCGACAAGTGACCTGACCGGGAGGGGGCGACCGCCGCCCCCTCCCCATCCACCTCCCCCGCCGACCGCCGCAATGTCCGACAGGCGGCGGTTGCACCCGCCATGACCCCGCTGCCATAAGTCCTGGCCGACAGGAACGACGCAGGGGCAAGAGGATGCAGATCGACCGACGCGCATTGATGGGCGGGGCCGCCGGGCTCGCCACGCTGGCCACCGCACCGCGCGCGCTGGCACAGGAGGCCACCACCGCGTGGCCGCCGCGCGATCATTTCAGGCTCTGGCCGAAGCAGCCGCCTAACAGTCCACGCCGCCTGCCCACCCCCGACAATCGCATGAACGGCACGCCGCCGCGTCGCGAGCTGCACCTGCGCGGCGTCGCCGAGCCGATCGTCGCCGTCTACCGGCCCGCCCGGCCCGACGGTCGTGCGCTGCTGGCGATGCCGGGCGGCGGGTATCGCTTCATTTCGGTGGAGAACGAAGGGATCAACGTCGCCCGGACCTTCAACCCGCTGGGTGTCACCGTATTCGTCCTCGCCTACCGCCTGCCCGGCGAAGGCTGGCTGGAGCCGCAGGACGTGCCGCTGCAGGATGCACAGCGCGCGATGCGGCTGATCCGGGCGCGCGCCTCCGACTTCGCCATCGACGCCGCGAAGCTGGGCATCGTCGGCTTCTCCGCCGGCGGGCTGCTGGCCGCCAGTCTTGCGGTGGCGCACGCGGACCCGGTCTACGACCGCGTCGATGCCGCCGACGACGGCAGCGCGCGGCCGGCGTTCGCGGGGCTGATCTATCCGGTCATTTCCGCCGATGTCATGCGCGTCGGCGCGCTCGGCGCGTCGCGCTTCGACACGGACCGCCGCGTGCGGCCGGACACGCCGCCGGTGTTCATCGTCCACGCGCTCGACGATCCGATCGTGCCCGCCGCGCAGCCGCTGGCGATGCTCGCCGCCTGCCAGGCCGCGCGCGTCCCGGTGGAAGCGCATTTCCTGCAGGAAGGCGGCCATGGCTTCGGCCCGGCCTACCTGCCCGACGAATTGCCGGGGTCGCAGTGGCCGCAATTGTTCGATCGCTGGATGCGCCGGACGTCCGTCAGCCGAACAACCGGCTGAGGCTCCGTTCCAGCATCAGCAGCCGCCACAGCATCACGCCGTGATCGGCCTGCCCGCCGCGATGCGCGTCCGCCAGTTGCGCGATCCGGTCGCGATCTAACCAGCCGAGTTCATCGAACAGCCGCGAGCGCGCCAGTTGCCCCACATCGTCGGCAAGCGGCCCGCGCAACCACAGCGAGACCGGCACCGGCGGCTCGGGCGCGGCGGGCATCGCGGGCAGATACCGCGACAGCGCCGCGCCGATCGGCGATGCGGCACCGGCACGCACCGCGCGCGGCAGGCCGGCGGCGAAGGCGACCAGGCGATGATCCGCCAGCGGCGCGCGCCACTCCACCCCCGCCACCATCCCCGCGCGATCGGCGAGCGTCAGATCGTGCGCGGGCAGCGCCACCGCCAGATCGGCATGGTGCGCCGCGTCGAGCGGATCGCCGGCCGGGACCGCGCGCATCGCCGCGCCATAGCGCTCCCGCGGCCGATGATCGCCCAGCACCCGCCGCCCGTGCGCGCTGAACAGCGCCGGGTGCAGCACGCCGGCCGCCCGCGCATGGTCGTGCGCCGGCTCGCCCAGCAGCGTGCGCGCGATTCCGGGAAGCCATGGCATCCGCCGCCACCGCTCCCGCATCGCGAAGCCACGGTAACGCGCTGCGCCGTTCAGCAGCCGCGCCGCGCCGCTGCCCGCCAGCATCACCGCCCCATGCTCGCGCACGAGGCGCGCCGCCGCCATCGCGGTGAGCGCCGCCGGATCGCCGAACGGTTCGTCGAACGCCGCGACCAGCGCCGGGACCGCCGCGCGCAGTTCGTCGTTCGCGACGCCGCGGCCCAGATGCGCGGTGGCGAAGCGCCGCGCCACCGCCGCCGCGTGATCGGGCGCGGTGACGCTTACCGTCCGTACCGCCTTGCCGCTGCTTTCCGCCAGCAGCGCGACGATCGCGGCATCCGCGACATCGGCGGACAGCAGCGCCGTGGGCGTCGTATCGCGTGCCGCCTCCGCGATCGTGGTGCGCATGTGCCCCAGCAGGTCGTCGGCGCGTGCCGCGCCGTCGCCGCGCATCTGCCACCAGCGGCGCGGCGGGCGCGACACGCCGCCGCGCTCGATCAGCAGGAAATGCGCCGCCGGCAGCTTGCACACCCCCGCCATGACGCAGGCGTCGTCGGGCACGAAGCCCAGCGCCAGGAAGTCGTCGACGGCGCGCGCGTCCGGCGCGCGGCGCAGCAGCGGATGCGCCAGCAACCCCTTCAGCTCCGACGCGAACGCCAGCGCGCCGTCCGCCAGCGTGACATAATGCAGCGGCTTCGCGCCGATCCGGTCACGCGCGAGGAACAGCGTCTGCGTCGCCGCATCATGAACCGCGAACGCGAACGCCCCCTCCAGCCGGGCGAGCAGCGACGGCCCCCAGGCGGCGAACCCCTGCAACAGCATCTCGGCATCGCCCTCGCCACGAACGTCGTGGCCGGCCGCGCGCAATTCGGCGCGCAGCGCGCGGTGGTTCAGGATCGTGCCATCGAGCACCAGCGCGTAGCGCAGGTCGGCGGTGGCGACCGGCTGCGCCGCGCCCGTCCCGCCCAACACCGCCAGCCGGCGGTGCGCGAACCCGACGCCCGGCGCGGTCCACTCCCCCGCCCCGTCCGGGCCGCGATGCGCCATCGCCGCCGCCATCGCGCGTAGGCGAGCGGGATCGACCGGCTTCGGGGTGGCGGGATGGAACAGCCCGGCGATCGCCCCCATGTCAGCGCGCTCCCACCGCCGCCGTCACATCATCCCGCCACTTCACCCGCCGTCACCTCCGCGCCCGCTTGCCAGCGGCGGGCGCTACCATGCGGCGCGGCGATCAGCGACCCCGTACGTCCGGGCGGCGGCGCGGCGCGGCGTCGGAACGGCGCCGGATCAGCGTATAATCCAGCACCACCTTTCGCGCGTCCGCCCGCACCCCGTCGCGCCGGTCGGTCAGCATCCCCGCGAGCAGGTTCACCGCCGCGCGGCTCATGTCCGCGATCGGTTGATGGATGGTGGTCAGTTCGGGCCAGATCGTGGTCGCCAGCGTGCTGTCGTCGAAGCCGCACACCGTGAGGTCGCCGGGCACGTCCAGCCCGCGGGGGTGCGCCACCGCGACGGTGGCCGCCGCCATGTCGTCGTTGCTGGCGAAGATCGCGGACGGCGGGTCGGGGAGGTCGAGCAGTTCCTCCGCCGCATCCAGCCCGGAGCGATAGGTGAACAGGCCACGCGCGATCAGCGCATCGTCGGGCACGTAGCCGTGCTCGGCCATCGCCGCGCGATAGCCGGCGAGCCGATCGCCACTGGCGGCCAGATTGGCGTTGCCGGTGATGAAGCCAATCCGCTGGTGCCCCAGCGCGATCAGATGCGCGGTCATCGCCCGCGCCGCGGCGCGATCGTCGATCGCCACCGCGCCGACACGCGGCGGCGGCGCGTTGGTGGCGACCGCGACGGTTGGAACGCCGGCGGCGAGCAGCGCGTCGAGCACGATCGGCGAATCGCACAGCGGTGGCGGCAGGATGATGCCGTCGATCCCGCTGCGGATCAGCCGCTCCGCTACCTCGCGTTCGTGGTCGCCCAGGTCGCATTTCTGCACCACGAGCTGGATGTCCGAACGGCCTGCCTGATCCAGGCTGCCGAGCAGGAAGGCGCTCAGATACGCTTCGCTGGGATTGCTGAACAACAGCCCGAAGCGCGCCTGCACCGCTCCGGCCAGTCGTCGCGCCGCCGGATTGGGCGCATAATCGAGCTGCCGGATCGCGGCGTTCACCGCGTCGCGCGTGTCGGGGCGGACGTTGTTCTCGGCATTGATGACCCGCGACACGGTCATCGGCGATACGCCGGCCAGCCGCGCCACGTCCGCGATCGTCGGCGCGCCGGTCTGCCGCTTGCGTTTCTCCCCCGTCATGATGCCGATGATTAGCAGGTGATCGCCCGCCGGGAAGCCTTCAGCGCGAAAATGCTGATAGCGTTCCCATATCCCGCGCCGTACGATGCGGGCACAAAGTGGGAGGGGATGGCGATGAAGCGTTGGGCTCGTGTGGCGCTGGCGGGATGGTGGTGCGCGACGGCGGCGATCGCCGCGGCGCAGGTGGCGCATCCGGATCGCTGGCCGGCAGCGAAGAGCCCCGCGCTGATCGACGCCGGCACCGAGGCGAAGGTCACCGCTCTGATGAAGCGCCTGACGCTGGAGGAGAAGATCGGCCAGATGATCCAGGCGGACATCGGCGCGATCACGCCGGAGGACCTGCGCCGCTATCCGCTCGGTTCGATCCTGGCGGGCGGCAGTTCGCCGCCGCTCGGCAGCCCGGATCGCTCGCCGGTCGCGCCCTGGATCGCGACCTCGCGCGCGTTCAACGCGGTGGCGACCGAGCGGCGCCCCGGCCATACGCCGATCCCGCTGATGTTCGGCGTCGACGCGGTGCACGGCAACAACAATGTCGTCGGCGCGACGCTGTTTCCGCACAACAGCGCGCTGGGCGCGGCGCACGACCCCGCACTGATCCGCCGCATCGGCGCGGCGACCGCCGCCGAAACGGCCGCGGCGGGGATCGACTGGGCGTTCGGCCCGACGCTGGCGGTGCCGCAGGACGATCGCTGGGGCCGCGCGTACGAGGGCTATTCGGAGGATCCCACGCTAGTTGCCTCCTACGCCGGCGCGATGATCGAGGGGTTGCAGGGCGCACCGGGGCAATGGGGGATCCAGCGCGGTCATGTCGCGGCCAGCGCCAAGCACTTCCTGGGCGACGGCGGCACGCACGACGGCATCGACCAGGGGGACACGCAGGTGGACGAGGACACGCTGGTGCGCATCCACAGCGCGGGCTACCCACCCGCGATCAGGGCCGGCGCGATGACCGTCATGGCCAGCTTTTCGAGCTGGAACGGCGCGAAGATGCACGGCAACCGTTCGCTGCTGACCGACGTGTTGAAGGGGCGGATGGGCTTCGACGGCTTCGTGGTCGGCGACTGGAACGGCCATGGCCAGATCCCCGGCTGCACCAACACGGATTGCCCGGCGACGTTCAACGCCGGGCTGGACATGGCGATGGCGCCGGACAGTTGGAAGGGGCTGTTCGATTCGACGCTGGCGGCGGCGAAATCGGGTACGATCCCGATGGCACGCATCGACGACGCGGTGCGCCGCATCCTGCGCGTCAAGATGAAGCTGGGGCTGTTCGACGCTGCCCGCCCCTATGAGGCGCGCAGCAACGAGATCGGCTCCGCCGCACACCGGGCGGTGGCGCGCGAGGCGGTCGCCAAGAGCCTGGTGCTGCTGAAGAACAACAACAATGTGCTGCCAGTGAAGCCCGGCGCGCGCATCCTGGTGGCCGGCGAGGCCGCCGACCAGATCGCGCGCCAGGCGGGCGGCTGGACGCTGTCGTGGCAGGGTGACGGCAACAGCAATGCCGATTTCCCGGGCGCCACCTCGATCTACGCCGGCATCGCCGCCGCGGCGACGGCAAGCGGCGGATCCGCGACGCTGTCGGTGGACGGCAGTTTCGGCCAGAAGCCCGACGTGGCGATCGTGGTCTTCGGCGAGCAGCCCTATGCCGAGATGCGCGGCGACGTGCGGACGCTGGAGTTCGAGGCCGGCGACAAGCAGGCGCTGGCGCTGCTGAAGAAGCTGAAGGCGGCGGGCATTCCGACCGTTTCGGTGTTCCTGTCGGGTCGCCCCCTGTGGGTGAACCCGGAGCTGAACCAGTCCGATGCGTTCGTCGCGGCGTGGTTTCCGGGATCGGAGGGGGCTGGTGTCGCCGACGTGCTGATCGGCGGCAAGCGCGACTTCACGGGCCGGCTGTCGTTCAGTTGGCCGAAGACCGCCGGGCAGTTCGCGCTCAATCGCGGCGCGCCCGGCTACGATCCGCTGTTCCCGCTGGGCTACGGACTCAGCTATGCGCGCGGCGGGGCGGTGCCGACGCTGGACGAGGTGCCGGGCGTGGACGCCAGCCTTGCCAACACCACGCTGTTCTTCGCACGCGGCCGCGTGCCGGCGCCGTTCGCGCTGTCGCTGACGCCGGGCGTGACGAGCGCGCCCGTCGACAGCGCCACCGCGCAGGAAGGCGCGGTGCGGCTGACATGGAGCGCGGCGGGCATCGCGCGCATCGCCGGCCCGCCGCTGATGCTGGAGCGCGAAACCAACGCCGACCTCAACCTGCAGATCAGTTACCGGATCGACACGCCCGCCGCCGCGCCGGTGACGCTGGCGGTCGGCGAGGGGAAGGTCGACGTGGCCGACGCGCTCGATCGCGGCGCGGGATGGCATGTGCTGCGCGTCCCGCTGAAATGCTTCCGCGCGCATGGCGCAAACATGCAGGCGGTGGCCGCGCCGTTCGCGCTGAGCGCCGGCGCGCCGTTCGCGATCGCGATCTCCGACATCCGCCTCGCCACCGATCCGACCGGTGCGGTGTGCCCGAAGTGACCGCACAGCCGACCCGCCGCGCGCTGCTGGGCGCGCTCGCCACCGCGCCGGTGGTCGCCGCGTTCGCCGATGCGCAAACCCCGGCCGACACGATCGCCTTGTGGCCCGGGTCGCCGCCGGGCGCGCCGGCGCGCCTGCCGGTCGCGAAGACCGAGCAACGCGCGAAGATGCCCGGCGTCGACGATCGCTGGCTGACCGGCATCGCCGCCCCGACGCTGACGGTGCGGCGGCCCGCGCAACCGAACGGCGCGGCGCTGCTGCTGGTGCCCGGCGGCGGTTACGGCTTCCTGGCGTGGGACAATGAGGGCGAGGAACAGGCGCGCTGGCTGACGGCGCGCGGCGTGACCTGCTTCATCCTGCGCTATCGCCTGCCCGGCGAAGGCTGGGCCGCCCGTTCGCTGGTGCCGCTTCAGGATGCGCAACGCGCGGTGCGGCTGATCCGCGCCCGCGCCGCCGACCATGGCGTCGATCCCGGTCGCGTGGCGGTGCTGGGTTTCTCGGCCGGCGGGCATCTGGCCGGCAGCCTCGCCACCCGCCATGCCGAACCCACCTATACGCCGGTCGACGCCGCCGATCACCTGTCCGCGCGTCCCGACCTGGCGGGGCTGGTCTATCCCGTCGTGTCGCTCTCGGAACCGTTCACGCATGCCGGCTCGCGCGACAATCTGCTCGGCACGCCGTCCGACGACAGCGCGCGGCGCCACGCGTCGGTCGAGCGAGGCGTCGACGCGCAGACACCCCCGGTGTTCCTGGCGCATGCCAGCGACGACGATCTGGTGCCGATCGCCAACAGCCTGGCGCTCTATCAGGCGCTGCTCGCCGCCGGACGTCCTGCGGAGTTGCACGCCTTCGACAAGGGCGGCCACGGCTTCGGCGTCCGCCTGCCAGGAACGACGCCAGCATCGGCATGGCCGCAACTCTTCGCGGCCTATGCGACACGCTGCGGAGTGTTTCCGGCCTAGCGCGGCCCGACGTGCGGCGTCATGCGATCATGGCGGCGGCGCCGCGGAGTGGATGGTTCGGCGATCATGGCGGATTGCGAACCGCCGGACGTGTTTGGGGCGGCCAAGGCATCGTCCGATACGGGTGCGCCGCCTGTGCGTGGTCGCTTTTGGGAGACGGCGACCTTGCGCCGGCTTGAGAGATCACGGCTCCAGACGCCCATCTAGGCGGCGATGACCCGTAAGGCATCGCCGTTCCCGGCGGTGGCGGCGCAAACGGCATTGCCCGTCTGGCCATGAGGCAGTGCGTCAGCCCCGGCGGCAGTAATGATGAAGCGCCGCGGCCGACGGAGAACCCTACGAACCCTGGTGGTCATCCCGGCTGGGAAACGCACCAGCGCCCTACCCCTGACCGGAACTTCGACACGCGTCGGATGCGGCCCGCTCGTGGAGCGGACGATGATGCCGTCGATCATCACACTTTGAGGGCAGCGCCCCGGAGACACGCTCCGCTACGCAAACGTGGCACCAGCGCCTGAACGGCGATGCGCCTTTGCAGGCCGTCGAAGGTAGCATGGACTTCCGGGCGGCACTTCGACACCGCGCTACCGTCCCGGCGCGGACGGGTCAGGGTTCCACATCCTGACCACCGCGCGTCGTTCAGTGGCGGCGGCGACCCACATCGGCACGTCCGTGCAGATCACCGCCATCGCGTCACCCGGCGCGCGAGGTCACGCGGTCGCCGGCTGCTTGCCTCCGATCACCTTCAGCAGATCGTCGAACGACTTGGAGAAGCTCGCGACACCTTCGTCGACCAGCGTCTTCGTCACGCCGTCCAGATCCAGCCCCAGCCGCTTCGCCTCGGCCAGCACGTGCCGCGCGCCGTCCACGTCGGCAGTCAGCGTCTGCGCCACCGTGCCATGGTCGCGGAACGCATCCATCGTCTTGGGCGGCATGGTGTTCACCGTGTCCGGGCCGATCAGCGCATCGACGTACAGGGTGTCGGGATAGTCGGGATTCTTGGTGCCCGTCGATGCCCACAGCAACCGCTGCGGCTGCGCGCCCTTGGCGGCCAGCTTCTGCCAGCGCTCCGAGGCGACGAACTCCTGATACCAGGCGTAGGCGAGCTTGGCGTTGGCGATCGCCACCTTGCCCTTCAGCGGCCTGGCCTCCTCACCGCCCGTGCCGGCGTCGATCGCATCGTCGATCTTGCTGTCGATGCGGCTGACGAAGAAGCTCGCCACGCTCGCGATCCGCGCGATGTCCAAGCCCTTCGACACGCGCTCCTCCAGCCCTTCGGCATAAGCCAGCGCGACCTGCTTGTACGCCTCGATCCCGAACAGCAGCGTCACGTTGACGTTGATGCCCTTGGCGATCGTGTCGCGGATCGCGCGGACGCCGTCGTCGGTGCCGGGAATCTTGATCATCAGGTTCGGCCGGTCGACCGCATCCCACAACCGCGCCGCCTCCTCGGCGGTTTCCGGTCCCTTCAGCGCCAGATACGGCGACACTTCCAGGCTGACATAGCCGTCCTTCGCATCCAGCCGCTCGTAGACCGGGAGCAGCGTGTCGCATGCCGCCTGGATGTCCTTCACCGCCTGCGCTTCGTAGCGTGCCATCGGCTCGGCGCCCGGATGCGCGCGGTCGAATTCGGCGAAACCGGAATCATAGGCGTCGCCCGCGCCCATCGCCTTTTCGAAGATCGTCGGGTTGGACGTGACGCCGGTCAGCCCGTCGGTATCGACCAGCTTCTTCAGGCCACCTTGTTCCAGGAACTTGCGGTCCACGAAGTCCAGCCACACCGCGGTGCCGGCCTGCGACAATTGCTGCAACTTGCTCATACCCGATCTCCGATCCCGTCGCCCCGCATCGGCGGGTGCATGTCTCTCGCTTGCCTGACGATATAGGTAGCGCCCCCCGCATCCGCAGGGGGCCGCGGCTCATTTGCCCATCGCTTCCTTCGCTACCTTCACGATATTCTCCACCGTGAAGCCGTATTTGTCCTGCAACTTGGCGAGCGGCGCCGACGCGCCGAAGGTCGACATGGTGATCTGACGCCCCTCATAGCCGACGTAACGATCCCAGCCGAGCGACCCGGCCATCTCGATCGCGACGCGCGCCTTCACCGCCTTCGGCAGCACGCTTTCCTTGTAATCGTCGTCCTGCACCTCGTAGCGGTGCCAGCTCGGCATCGACACCACGCGCGCCTTCACGCCGTCCGCGACCAGTCGCTCATACGCCTGCACCGCCAGCGAGACCTCCGACCCGGTCGCGATCAGGATCACCTCCGGCGTCTCCTCCCCGCCGGCCAGCACATAGCCGCCCTTCTCCAGCCCGGCGGCGGACGCATATTTGCTGCGGTCGAGCGTCGGCAGTGCCTGCCGCGACAGCACCAGCGCGGCCGGCGTGCTGGCGTCCTTCAGCACCGCGCGCCACGCCGCCGCGACCTCGTTGGCGTCGCACGGGCGGATCGTGTCCAGCCCGGGGACCGCGCGCAGCGTCGCCAGATGCTCGATCGGCTGGTGGGTCGGCCCGTCCTCGCCGACGCCGATCGAATCGTGCGTGAACACCCACACCGCGCCGATTTCCATGATCGCCGACAGCCGCACCGGCGCGCGCATATAGTCCAGGAAGACCAGGAAGGTGGAGCCATAGGCGCGCAGGTGCGACAGCGCCATGCCGTTCACCACCGCGCCCATCGCATGTTCGCGCACGCCGAAGTGGAAGTTGGTGCCGCCGTAGTTCGCCGCCTCGAACGAGGGTGCGCCCTTGATGTCGGTCTTGGTCGACGGGGCGAGATCGGCGGAGCCGCCCAGCAGCCACGGCACCTTCTTCACGATCGCGTTCAGCACCTTGCCGCCCGCGTCGCGGCTCGCCACGCCCTTTTCGTCGGCGTCGAACACCGGGATCTCGCTGTCCCAGCCCTCGGGCAGCTCGTCCTTCAGCAGCAGGTCCAGCTCACCGGCCAGGTCCGCGTGCTCGGCACGATAACGGTCGAACAACGCCACCCATTCGTCGCGTGCCGTGCCGCCGCGCTCCTTCACCGCCTTGCCGAACGCATCCTTCACGCCGTCCGGCACGAAGAAATCCTCGTTCGGCCAGCCATAGGCCTCCTTGGTCTTCGCGATATTCTCCGCGCCCAGCGGCTCGCCATGCGCCTTCTCGCTGCCAGCGCGCGGGCTGCCCCAGCCGATCACCGAATGGACGACGATGAACGTCGGGCGCTCATCCTCCTCGCGGAAGGTCTGGATTGCCGCCTTCAGACCGACGATGTCGTTGGCGTCGTCGACGTGGATGACGCGCCAGCCATATGCCTCGAAGCGCTTCCCCACATCCTCGTCGAACGCCAGGTCGGTGGCGCCCTCGATCGAGATATGGTTGCTGTCGTAGATCCAGCACAGATTGCTGAGCTTCAGGTGCCCGGCCAGCGATGCCGCCTCCGCCGACACGCCTTCCATCATGTCGCCGTCGCCGCACAGGACGTAGACGTCATGATCGAACAGCGGGAAGCCGGGCCGGTTGTAGCGCGCCGCCAGCCAGCGTTCTGCGATCGCCATGCCCACCGAATTGCCGCACCCCGCGCCCAGCGGCCCGGTGGTCGTCTCCACCCCGGTCGTATGGCGATATTCGGGATGGCCCGGAGTCTTCGACGAAAGCTGGCGGAACTGCTTGATGTCGTCCAGCGAGATCGCCGGCTTGCCGCTTTTCTCGCCATCGGCGCCGATCTCCTCGACGCCGGCGAGATACAGCAGCGAATAGAGCAGCATCGACGCGTGGCCGACCGACAGCACGAAGCGGTCGCGGTTCGGCCAGTCGGGATGCGCCGGATCGTAGCGCAGGAATTGCGTCCACAAGGTCCAGCCGACCGGCGCCAGCGCCATCGGCGTGCCGGGATGCCCCGAATTCGCCTTCTGCACCGCGTCCATCGACAGGGTGCGGATGGTGTCGATCTGCAGCCGCTCCGGGCTGCCGTCTTCGTGGACGTCGGCGGGCGGGATGGCGGTGTCGGTCATGCAAACCTCAATGTCGGGAGTCAGCCGTCGAACGCACCGGCGCGACGCCGGTTGCCGAGTCCCCAACCCCTTAACCGCTCCCCGCTCCGCGTTCCAGCCGCGTAACGACCCCGTTCGCGGCGACATAGGCGGCATCCACTTCGCGCAGGAACAGCCCGTGCCCGAGCGCGCCGGGGATCGCGTCGATCGCCGCCGCCAGCGCGATGGGTTCGGGGAAGACCGCGAATGTCGCGTCGAGCACCAGATTGCCGTTATCGGTCGGCTCGGCGCGCACGGTCACCTGCGCGCCCAGCGCCGCCAGCCGCCGCGCGACGAAGGCGCGCGCGAACGGCAACACCTCCACCGGCAGCTTCGCCGCGCCGATCGCGGCGACCTGTTTCGAGGCGTCGGCGATCACCACCATCCGCGTCGAGGCGGCCGCCACCACCTTCTCACGCAGCATCGCCCCGCCTGCCCCCTTGATCGCCCATAGCCGCGCGTCGATCTCGTCCGCGCCGTCGATCGTCAGGTCGACGGTGGCCACGTCGGCGAAGTCGCGCACCACGATGCCGCCGACGCGCGCCTGCACCGCGCTACGCTCGCTGGTCGCCACCGCCGCGATCCGCAGCCCGTCGCGCACCCGCGCGGCCAGCGCGTCGATCGCGAAGCGCACCGTCGATCCGGTGCCCAGACCGACGCACATGTCCGCCTGCACCTCGGCCACCGCCGCTTCGGCCGCCAGCCGCTTGTCGTCGTCCTGCGCCACATGCTCCTCCGCCGCTCGCCTGCCGGACGTGCCGCGACGGTCATGGTTCCCGCGCGGCCGCCGTCGTCGATCAGCCGCGTCGGTCGAGCACCCGCGACACGAAGGCGTCCGCCGCCCGCGTGAATGCCTCGACGGCGTCGGTGCGCGCGCCGCCTTCCGCCGCGGTCGCCCGCCCGGCCTCGCGCGACAGCGCTGCGGTGACCGCCGCCCCCGCCACGGCCGTCAGCGCACCGGCGATCGCCTCCCGCCCCGCCGGCCCCTGCACCTGCTCGATCAGCCGGTCTCCGGCCTTGCGCAGTTCCTTGGGCAGCTTCACGCCCAGTACTTCCTTGGGCAACCTGCCCGCCTTCGCCTTCTTCTTCGCCACCCGCGCGATCCTCATCATCGTCTGTGTCAGCGATATAATACAGCGCTGCGGGTTCGCAACGATCGCCTCACCAAGCCGCCTGTCCGCCCGCCTTGTCGCGGCGATCGTAGCGCACCACATCGCGGCGGCAAGCGGGAGCCCCAGGTCGGGCTGGACGTCGCCGAACAAATATGGAACAGACCGCTACATGGCCCTGACCACGATCTCCGTCCGCGGCGCGCGCGAGCACAACCTCAAGGACGTGAGCGTGGACATCCCGCGCGATACGCTGACCGTCATCACGGGCCTTTCCGGATCGGGCAAATCGTCGCTCGCCTTCGACACCATCTATGCCGAGGGGCAGCGCCGCTATGTCGAGTCGCTGTCGGCCTATGCGCGCCAGTTCCTGGAGCTGATGCAGAAGCCCGACGTCGACCATATCGAGGGGCTGTCGCCGGCGATCTCGATCGAGCAGAAGACCACCAGCCGCAACCCGCGGTCGACGGTGGCGACCGTCACCGAGATCTACGATTACATGCGCCTGCTCTGGGCGCGGGTCGGGGTGCCCTATTCGCCCGCCACCGGCCTGCCGATCGCCGCGCAGACCGTCAGCCAGATGGTCGATCGCGTGATGACGCTGCCGGAGGGTACGCGGCTGTTCCTGCTCGCGCCCGTCGTGCGCGGGCGCAAGGGCGAGTATCGCAAGGAACTGGCCGAGTGGCAGAAGGCCGGCTTCACCCGCGTCCGCATCGACGGCGAGGTGCATGAGATCGAGGACGCCCCGGCGCTCGACAAGAAATACAAACACGACATCGAGGTCGTGGTGGACCGGCTGGTGGTGCGCGAGGATGTCGCCACGCGGCTGGCGGAGAGTTTCGAGACCGCGCTGAAGCTCGCCGACGGCCTCGCCTATGTCGATCCCGCCGATCCCGTGGAGCCGCGCACGCCGGAAAGCGTCGTGCTGGGCGACCACGCCCCGCCGGGCCGCATCGTCTTTTCGGAGAAGTTCGCCTGTCCGGTCAGCGGCTTCACCATCGCCGAGATCGAACCGCGCCTGTTCAGCTTCAACGCGCCGCAGGGTGCCTGCCCGGCGTGCGATGGACTGGGCGAGAAGCTGATCTTCGACGAGGATCTGATCGTTCCCAACCACGACCTGTCGATCAAGAAGGGCGCGGTGGTGCCGTGGGCGAAAAGCAACCCGCCGTCGCCTTACTACATGCAGGTGATGGCAAGCCTCGCGCGCGAATTCGGCTTCTCGCTGGATGCGCCGTGGCGGGAGCTTCACCCTGAGGTCGCCGACAAGATCCTTTACGGCACCGAAGGAAAGCCGGTCACGCTGACCTTCGTCGACGGCAAGAAGTCGTATGACGTGAAGAAGCCGTTCGAGGGCGTCATCGGCAACCTCAACCGTCGCCTGCTCCAGACCGAGAGCGCGTGGATGAAGGAGGAACTGTCCAAATACCAGAGCTCGCAGCCGTGCGAGGTCTGCAAGGGCGCGCGGCTCAAGCCCGAGGCGCTGGCGGTCAAGGTCGCGGGACAGGACATCAGCCACGCCACGCGCCTGTCGGTGGTCGACGCGCTGGCGTTCTTCACCGATCTGCCCAACCATCTCGGCGACCAGCAGCGCGCGATCGCCGAGCGGATCCTGAAGGAAATCGTCGAACGGCTCGGCTTCCTCAACAACGTCGGGCTCGATTACCTCAACCTCGACCGTACCAGCGGCACACTGTCGGGCGGCGAGAGCCAGCGCATCCGGCTCGCGTCGCAGATCGGCAGCGGCCTGTCCGGCGTCCTCTACGTGCTGGACGAACCGTCGATCGGTCTGCACCAGCGCGACAACGACATGCTGCTCGCCACGCTGCGGCGGCTGCGCGACCTCGGCAATACCGTAATCGTCGTCGAGCATGACGAGGATGCGATCCGCATGGCCGATTATGTGATCGACATGGGGCCGGGCGCGGGCGTCCATGGCGGGCAGGTCGTGGCGCAGGGCACGGTGAAGCAGCTCCTGAAGAGCAAGACCTCGGTCACCGCCGATTACCTGAACGGCACGCGCGAGGTGCCGGTACCGCCCAAGCGCCGCAAGGGATCGGGCAAGAAGCTGACCGTCCACAACGCCACCGCCAACAACCTGACCGGCGTCACCGCGTCGATCCCGCTCGGCACCTTCACCTGCATCACCGGCGTGTCCGGTTCGGGAAAGTCGAGCTTCACGATCGACACGCTCTATGCCGCGGCGGCGCGGACGCTGAACGGTGCGCGCATCCTGGCGGGCAAGCACGACCGGATCAGCGGGCTGCAGCATCTCGACAAGGTCATCGACATCGACCAGTCGCCGATCGGGCGCACCCCGCGCTCCAACCCGGCCACCTACACCGGCGCCTTCACGCAGATCCGCGACTGGTTCGCGGGGCTGCCGGAATCGCAGGCGCGCGGCTACAAGCCCGGGCGTTTCAGCTTCAACGTCAAGGGTGGGCGCTGCGAGGCGTGCCAGGGCGACGGCGTGCTCAAGATCGAGATGCACTTCCTCCCCGACGTCTATGTCACCTGCGACGTGTGCCACGGCGCGCGCTACAATCGCGAGACGCTGGAGGTGAAGCACAAGGGCCATTCGATCGCGGAAGTGCTCGACATGACCGTCGAGGACGCCGCCGCCTTCTTCGCCGCCGTGCCGCCGATCCGCGACAAGATGGCGATGCTGGTCGAGGTGGGGCTGGGCTATGTCAAGGTCGGGCAGCAGGCGACCACGCTGTCGGGCGGCGAGGCGCAGCGCGTGAAGCTGGCCAAGGAACTCAGCCGCCGCGCCACCGGCAACACGCTGTACATCCTCGACGAACCGACCACCGGGCTGCATT
Organism: Sphingomonas taxi; assembly: GCA_003243195.1. Lineage (GTDB taxonomy): Bacteria > Pseudomonadota > Alphaproteobacteria > Sphingomonadales > Sphingomonadaceae > Sphingomonas > Sphingomonas taxi_B. The sequence goes on from QFQI01000005.1 coordinate 255,639, forward strand.
TCGAGGACGTCCGCAAATTGCTCGAGGTGCTCCATGCGCTGGTCGAACAGGGCAACACCGTGGTGGTGATCGAACACAATCTCGACGTCATCAAGACCGCCGACTGGATCGTCGACCTCGGGCCGGAAGGCGGCGTCAAGGGTGGCGAGATCGTCGCGGAGGGCACGCCGGAGGCGGTGGCGGCGGAACCCCGCAGCTTCACGGGCCGCTATCTGGCGCCGCTGCTGGAGCGCGGCGCGGCGAAGGTGGCGGCGGAATGAGACGGCGGGGGCGTGGCTGAACCTTCGCGCGGCGACGGCGTTCCTGCCGGCACCCACTTGTGAAGGAAGTCCATGACATGAGCATCTTCGGCGCGATCAAGAAGGCGATCTTCGGCGACAAGGGTCCGCTCGGTGGCCAGTTCTCCGGCCACAAGGATGCCGCGCCGGCGCCCACCAGCACGTCGCAGCCGGTTCCCGCCCCGCAGGGCGCGCCCACGCCCGCTCCGTCTCCCGCGGCCCCCGCGACGCAGCAGCCGGTCGACGTCGAGGCGGTGCTGACCGGGATCGCGCAGCGCAAGGGCAATCCCGACCTCAACTGGCGGACCTCGATCGTCGACCTGATGAAGCTGCTCGACCTCGATTCCAGCCTCGCCAACCGCAAGGAACTGGCGACGGAGCTGGGATATCAGGGCGCGACCGACGGTTCGGCGGAGATGAACATCTGGCTGCACAAGGCGGTGATGCGCGAACTGGAGAAGAACGGCGGTACCGTTCCCGCCGGTCTGAAGGACTAGCCGCCTGTGGTGGGGACGGCGGTCACGCGTCGTTCCCGCCTGTCACCGGGCGCGCGGCCCGGTCGCGGCCCACATATGGCGCAGGCCGCCTCTAACGCCGTCATGATCCTCATGCCGCGCCGCCTGATCTCCCGCGTCTCGGCGGGATCGCCCGGCGTCATGGGGACGGTTCATTCCCCGGGGGCGCGCGTCGCGATCGCCAGCGCGTGGATCCGCTCCGCAAGCAGATCGGCGAGCGCATGGTTCACCAGCCGTTGCCGTGCCACCCGTGACTGCCCGGCGAAGGCGGCGCTTTCCACCACCACGCGGAAGTGACTCTCCCCGCTGCCGTCATCTCCCAGGTGACCACGATGCTGGGCGCTTTCGTTGATGACGTCGAGGTGCGTCGGCGAGAGCGCGGCGGTCAGGCGCGCCGCGATCGTCTGGGCAACGGGGCCGGTCAGGGGGGTGGTGGAAGCGTGGCTCATCCGTCCCATATACCATCTTTCGTACAGCAATCGACGAGTGAGTGCGTGCCGAGCAAGGACCGACCCCATACCCGTTTCCATGGCCGGGTGGCGGACACCGGCCGCGACTGCGATCAGGCGGGTTGCGATGAGGCCGGCGAATTCCGCGCTCCGCCGCTGGAAGGCGCCGGGCCGCATGACGGCCCGCCGCGCTTCCGCTGGTTCTGCCTGGAGCATGTCCGTGCCTTCAACGCCGGCTACAACTATTTCGACGGCATGACCGCCGACGAGATCCACCAGGCGCAGCGTCCGCTGGCCGGCTGGGAGCGCGAGACGCGGGCCTTCTCGGCGGCGCGGATGGGCGATCAGGGGCCGCGCTGGGCGGACTTCGCCGACCCGCTGGAGGCGATCAGCGCGCGTCATGCCCGCAGCGCGTCCCGGCGCGGCGCGCCGCCCCTGTCCGGTGAGGACCGCCGCAGCCTCGACGTGCTCGGCCTCCCCTCCGATGCCGACCGCAGTGCGCTGCGCAAGCGCTACTCGGAACTGGTGCGCCGCTACCACCCCGATCGCAACGGCGGCGACCGCAGCCACGAGGCGATGCTGGGCAAGGTCATCGCCGCCTACCAGCACCTTCGCCGCGCGCCGGCGTTCGCATAGGCGCAGTTCCGTTATCGCAGAGTCGGCAGCCGGGATCTCGGGTCGGTCGCGCGTCGCAACTCCGGTGGCGCCAGCGCACCATCGCTCAGATGATGTCGAGCACCAGCCCCAGCTCGCGCGCCTCGGCTGCCTCGATATACCAGTTCTCCGGCGCCTTCGCCTTCAGTGTGTCCAGCGACACCTGGCTGCCGCGCACCAGATCGGCGAACCCTTCTTCCTGGATGCGGATCGAATCCTCGATCTCGTGCAGCTTGGCCCGCAGCACCGGGGCGAGCGTGTTGAGCGGCCCCGACAACTGGATCGTCGAATTCATGATCCGCTCGTGGATCATCAGTCGCGAGTTGCGGGTCAGGAAGCGCTTGTCGACCGGAAAGGCGGACATGAAGGTCGCGCCCGCCGAATAAACCGCGACCTTGCCGAGGAACAGCGTCTCGCGCCCGGTATATTCGCGCAGCAGCCGGATCGAATCGCCCATCGCGCGCGCCATCTCCGGGTCGCCGCCCAATGTGGTGAGCGACACCACCAGCGGCCCCTCGGTCGGCGCGCCCGCAAGCTGGTCCTTGAAGCGCGCGTACATCATTTCGTCGACGGTGCCGTACAGCTGGATGTGCGGCACCGCGAGCAGCGGATAGTTGATGGCGTTGTTCTGGTTCATGCCGCGCACAAACAACGGGCGCGGATACGGTTCCGCCGCATCCGGGCGATGCGGCGAAACCGTCAGGCGACGATCAATATACCCGCTTCTTCGGCTTGATATATTCGGCGTCGTCGGTGAGCGTGTAGTCGTGCACCGGGCGATAGTCGATCGTGGTCGCCCCGCCCTTGCCGCCCCAGCCATCGAAGGTGGTGATGGTGTGCTTCATCCAGTTCGCGTCGTCGCGCTCCGGGAAATCCTCGTGCATGTGCGCGCCGCGGCTCTCCTTGCGGTTGTCGGCGCTCTTCATCGTCACCACCGCCTGGCTGATGAGGTTGTCGAGCTCCATCGTCTCGACCAGATCGGTGTTCCAGATCAGCGAACGGTCGGACACGCCGATGTCCTGCATCCCCTGATACACCGCCTCGATCTTCTCCACGCCCTCGCGCAGCAGCGCGCTGTCGCGGAACACCGCGCAATGGCGCTGCATGGTGCGCTGCATCTCGGCGCGCAGCTTCGCGGTCGGCGTGCCGCCCTGCGCATGGCGGAAGTGGTCGAGGCGGCCCAGCGCCAGTTCCTCCGACCCCTTGGGCAGCGGATTGTGCGAGGTGTTCGGCTTCAGCATCTCCTTCAGCCGCAACCCGGTGGCGCGGCCGAACACCACCAGGTCGATCAGCGAGTTGGAGCCGAGCCGGTTGGCGCCGTGCACCGAGACACACGCCGCCTCGCCGACCGCGAACAGCCCGGGGACGACCGAGTCGGGATCGCCGTCCTTCAGCCGCACGACCTCGCCATGATAATTACACGGAATGCCGCCCATGTTGTAGTGGACGGTCGGCGTCACCGGCAGCGGCTGGCGCGTCAGGTCGACGCCCGCGAAGATCTTCCCCGTCTCGGTGATCCCCGGCAACCGCTCGTGCAGCACCGCGGGGTCGATATGGTCGAGGTGCAGGAAGATATGGTCCTTGTCCTTGCCGACGCCGCGGCCCTCGCGCATCTCCATCGCCATCGAGCGCGCCACGACGTCGCGGCTCGCCAGATCCTTGGCCGACGGCGCGTAGCGCTCCATGAAGCGCTCGCCCTCGGAGTTGGTCAGATAGCCACCCTCGCCGCGCGCGCCCTCGGTGATGAGCACGCCCGCACCATAGATGCCGGTCGGGTGGAACTGCACGAACTCCATGTCCTGGAGCGCCAGGCCGGCACGCAGCGCCATGCCGTTGCCGTCGCCGGTGCAGGTGTGCGCGCTGGTCGCCGACTGGTACACGCGCCCGCCGCCGCCGGTGGCAAGCACCACCGCGTGCGAGCGGAAGCGGTGGATCGAGCCGTCCTCCATGCACAGCGCGATCACGCCGCGGCACGCGCCATTCTCCATGATGAGGTCGAGCGCGACATATTCGACGTAGAAGTCGGCGTCATACTTCAGCGACTGCTGGTACAAGGCGTGCAGCATCGCATGGCCGGTGCGGTCGGCGGCGGCGCAGGTGCGCTGCACCGGCGGCCCTTCGCCCATGTTCTGCATGTGCCCGCCGAACGGGCGCTGGTAGATCGTGCCGTTGTCGTTGCGGCTGAACGGCACGCCGGCATGCTCCAGCTCGTAGACCGCGGCAGGCGCCTCGCGCACCATATATTCGATCGCGTCCTGGTCGCCGAGCCAGTCGGAACCCTTCACCGTATCGAACATGTGCCACGACCAATGGTCCGGCGAATTGTTGCCCAGCGACGCCGCGATCCCGCCCTGCGCCGCCACGGTGTGGCTGCGGGTCGGGAACACCTTGGTGATGCAGGCGGTCTTCAGCCCGCTCTCCGCGATGCCCATCGTGGCGCGCAGCCCCGAACCGCCCGCGCCGACAACCACCGCGTCATAGGTGTGGTCGATGATCTTGTACGCGTCAGACATCAGGCTTGGCTTCCGAAGGCGACCTTGAGGATCGAGAAGATGGCGACCCCGGCGGTCGCGGCGGTGAACAGGTTGACCAGGACCGTCAGCACGATGCGGCTTTCCTTGTGCGAGTAATCCTCGATCACCACCTGCAGCCCGAGCCGGAAATGATAGAAGACCGACGCGATCAGCAGCGCCATCGGCACCGCGGCCCATGGCGAGCCGAGCCACAGCCGCACCGTGCCATGGTCATAGGACGGCAGCATGGCGATCGACGCGAGCAGCCAGACGACCAGCAGGAAGTTGCTGCCCGCAGTCAGCTTCTGGTGCCACCAGTGCTGCGGTCCGTGATGCGCGCTGCCATAGCCGCGGACGCGGCCGATCTCGGTTCCCATCACTTCACCCCCAGGTAGAGCCAGTAGCCGACCGTCAGCAGCACGGAGGCGACGAAGGTCAGCACCGCCAGCGTGCGGTTGATCTTCAGCTCGAACGCCGCGCCGGTATCCATCACCAGATGCCGGATGCCGCTCATCATGTGCTGGAACAGCGCCCAGGTGAGCGCCACGCCGACGATCCAGCCCAGCACGTTCAGCGCGCCCGTGGAGGTGGTGAACACGTCGAGGAACACGCCGTACGCGCCCGGCCCGGCCGCGATCGCGGCCAGCCACCACACCAGCAGCAGCGTGCCGACGGTGGCCATGCCGCTGCCGGTGACCCGGTGCATGATCGACGCGGTCATCGCCGGCGACCAGCGATAGTGGATCGCAAGCGGGCCGCTGAACAGATGCGGACTACGCGGGCGGGCGGGTTTGGAAGCCAAGCGCGGGGTTCCTCGGAAAAAAGCAGGTCGAGACGAGACGGATTTGGGGCGGTCTATGCGGCGGCGACGCGCGCGATGCAAGCGCGGCGCGTCGCCGTTGCCTAACCGACTGTTAACCCGCATGCGCTAGCAAGGCGCCCGACAACATCCTCGCGGGAGCACCTTTCTTGCCCAACGACTTGCCGCCGATCGGATCGGTCGCCGCATCCTTCGACCTTGCGGCACGGTTCGACGTGTTCGATCTGGATGGCGAGCTGACGCGCGCCGCGCGCGATGTCTGGGACGTGCTGCGGCCGCGGATCCGCGATGTCGCCGCGGCCTATTGGACGCACTGGCAGCGCTGCTTTGGCAGCATCGACCAGATCGCCCCGCATGAAAACGAGCGGATGATCGAGCTGGGCGCCTCGTTCCTCGAAAACCGCTTCCTGCACACCCGCGAACGCGCGTGGATCGAGGCGATCGAGCGCTCGGTCGCCTCCGCCTACGCCAAGGACATCCCGCCGATGGCGCTGCTGTCGATGATCAGCGCCAGCGACCGCGCCGCGCTGAACGTGCTGATGGCCGGGGTGGCGCGTGACGACGAACGCCTGCCGCGGCTGGTGGATACGCTGATGCGGCTGTCGGCGCTGGAAGGCGAGATCACCGTCGCCATCTACGCCGTCTACAGCGCCCATAGCGCGCAGACGGCGCGCGACCGGCTGGCGCTGGAATTCCGCGACGGCATCGCCGCCACGGTGGAGGAAACGACGCGCGAGGGGCACAGCCTGCGCGCGCAGGCGTCCGGCGCGTCGTCGTCGGCGCGCGGCATGCTGGGCAAGACCAGCGAGGTCGCGGCCGCGGCCGAGCAGTCCGCGGTCGCGATGCGCGACGCCGCCTCCACCGCCGCCGGGCTGATCCGCGCGATCGAGGATGCGCGCGCCGAGGTGGAGGTCGCCGCCGACATCGCGACGCGCGCCGCGTCGCAGGCCGGCGACGCGGTGAGCGTGTCCAGCGCGCTGAGCGACCATGCCAAGTCGATCGAATCGATCCTGGGGCTGATCCGCGATATCGCCGGGCAGACCAACCTGCTGGCGCTGAACGCGACGATCGAGGCCGCGCGCG
>QFQI01000015.1 GCA_003243195.1 Sphingomonas taxi
CGACGCGCTGCGGCAGGTCGTCCACCTGCGCGCCTATGCGCAGAAGACGCCGATCAACGAATACAAGCAGGAAGCGTTCAACCTGTTCCAGCGCATGCTGGACGCGATCCGCGAGGACGTGACGCGCACGATCGCCCATGCCTCGTTCCGCATGCAGGAGCCGCCGCCGCTGCCGGAGCTGCCCGACTTCATCACCACCCATTTCGATCCGTTCACCGGCGAGGACAATTCCAACGACATCGACGCGGGCACGCGCGGGCTGGTGACGACGCGGCTGCCCCCGCTGCAGATCCCGCAGCCGAGCGCCGCCGACATCGGCGAGGATCCCGCCAACTGGGAGGGGCAGGTCAGCCGCAATTCACCGTGCCCGTGCGGTTCGGGCCGCAAGTACAAGCACTGCCACGGCGCGGCCTGACGCGCGCATAACGGTGATGGGACGAGGATGCGACGAACGCGTCGGCGTCGCTCGTCCCCACCGCTGGGGTTCTTCCACGCAAGAGGAAGTCCAGGTAAGCAACTGACTATACGTTTAATTTGAAGATGGCGGCGTCGCTGGACGTTGCGCCGATCCGGCCGATCATCGCTGCGCCCGGCATCCCGGGGTCGACCATGATGATGGCAATGCGCGCCGCGTGATTCGTGGCGATGTTGCGATGCCGTCGGGGTATGATCCCATCGTGCGCATCCCGGCGGTTCCGGTCCACCGCCACCCGCCCTTGCCATCACCGTCTGCGCTGGCCTAGGAGTGCGGGCATCCACATGGACCCGGTGAAACCCCGGGTGGCTATCCCGGCCGCCGATCCGCCGGGCAACCTCCACGCACCGTTCGACGAGACGCTTCCGGGCGGAGGCTGGTGCGTGTTGTGTTCACATACAGGCTTATGACCCACATCGTTTCCCGTTTTCGATCCGCATGGTGCGCGGACGCGGGCGAGGCGCGCCGCGAGATCCTTGCCGGCATCGTGGTCGCGCTCGCGCTGATACCGGAGGCGATCGGCTTTTCGGTCATCGCCGGCGTCGATCCGCGCGTCGGCCTTTACGCGTCGATCGCGATCGCGATCACCGTGTCGTTGCTCGGCGGACGCCCGGCGATGATCTCGGCCGCGACCGCCGCCGTGGCGGTGGTGGTGACGCCGCTGGTGCGCGATCACGGCGTCGATTATCTGTTCGCCGCGACGATCCTGATGGGCGTCATCCAGATCGGCGCCGGGCTGCTGCGGCTCGATTTGCTGATGCAGTTCGTCTCGCGCTCGGTCATCACCGGCTTTGTCAACGCGCTCGCGATCCTGATCTTCGTCGCGCAATGGCCGCAATTGCTGGGGGTGACGTGGCACAGCTACGCGATGGTCGCTGCGGGGCTGGCGATCATCTACCTGCTGCCGCGCGTCACCAGGGCCGCGCCGTCGCCGCTGGTCGCGATCGTGGTGCTGACGGTCGTCGCGGTCTGGTCCGGTGTGCCGGTCCGCACCGTCGGCGACATGGGGAGGCTGCCCGAGGGGTGGCCCACGCTCACGTTGCCGCAGGTGCCGCTGACGATCGAAACGCTGCGCATCATCCTGCCGTTCTCGCTGACGATGGCCGCGGTCGGGCTGCTCGAATCGATGCTGACCGCGCAGATCGTCGACGACATGACCGATACGGACAGCGACAAGCGCCGCGAGTGCATGGGGCAAGGCGGCGCCAATATCGCCGCCGCGCTGGTCGGCGGCATGGGCGGGTGCGCGATGATCGGCCAATCGGTCATCAACGTCACCTCCGGTGGCCGGAAGCGATTGTCGACGTTCGTGGCCGGCGCGTTCCTGCTGTTCCTGCTCGCCGTGCTCGGGCCGGTCGTCGGGCGTATCCCGATGCCGGTGCTGGTCGCGGTGATGGTGATGGTGTCGATCGGCACGTTCAGCTGGAATTCGCTCACCAACCTGCGCCGCCATCCGCCGACCTCGTCGATCGTCATGCTGGTGACGGTCGCGGTGGTGGTGACAACGCGCGACCTGGCGCAAGGCGTGCTGGCGGGTGTGCTGCTGTCCGGCATCTTCTTCGCCGGGAAGGTTCGCCGCATGGTCGCGGTGGTGCGCGATGCGGGCGATCCGGTCCGCTACCGCGTGAGCGGGGACATCTTCTTCGCCTCGGTCGACCGTTTCATCGGCGCCTTCGCCGGCGAGCAGGCGCGCGCAGTGGTGATCGACGTGTCGGTGGCGCGCTTCTGGGACATTTCCGGGGTCGGTGCGCTCGACAAGATCGTGGCGCGGTTGCGGCGCGATGGCTGCACGGTCGAGGTCGTCGGTTACGACGCGGCGAGCGCGGACCTGGTGGATCGTTTCGCGCTGCATGACAAGACGGGCGTCGAACTGGGCGTCGTGCCGCACTGACGCAAAAGGGTGCCGATCGACCCGACCGGCACCCTTCTCAGCGTTCGCCGTATCCTTACGACGCCTTTGGCAGTCGCACGGTCGGCCCGATCGTCTCAACGATGTTGCGGGCGTTGAAGGCGCGAACGTTGCCACGCTCCGGCGTGCCCTTGAACATCACGATCTCGGCAGAGGCTTCATAGCGGTCGACCGTGCGGACATCAGCGCCGCCGCCCCAGCCGCCCCATGGGCCGCCCCAGAACGGATCCCAGGCACGATAACCGAAGCCCCGGCCGTAGAAGCCCCAGCGCGGCCCCCACAATCCGCCGCCGAACGCGCCGAAGCCCGGTCCCCATCCGCCGCCGAAGCCCGGTGTCGAGTAGGTGCGCGCCTGACGATCGGTGTCACGGTCCGCCATCACGAAATAGTCGAAGCCGTTCTGCAACGTCAGCTCGGCGGCGCGGAACAGCAGATAGCGTTCCACCCCATCGCGGTCGGTGACCGTGTTGCCGGCGAATGTGACGCGGAAGCGGTTCGGCTCGATCCGCGTGTCGCTGTAGCCGGTGCGATAGAAGCCCGATCCGGTGGCGGGGCGATAGGCGGTTTCCGTGGCGCAAGCGGCCACCAATGTCGTGCTGGCCGCCAGCGCCACGATCACCGCTGTGCGACCCAACTTTCTTAGCATGGCGTAAAACTCCAACGCACCACGGCGGTGCGACGAATCGTCGCTCAGCCGAGATGAGTGGAACGTGCGATGAACAGATTGGCTCCACGCCACAACAAGGAACGATCGGTTCGTTCATGGCGCCCGCGCTGTCGCGTGTCGCATCATCGTCGCTGTAAGGAAGTGGCTCCCTGAGTAGGATTCGAACCTACGGCCGCTCGATTAACAGTCGAGAGCTCTACCGCTGAGCTATCAGGGAACGTTGTGGAGGGGGTCTATAAAGGCGGATTCGTGTCACGCAAGACCCTTATTGCATCTTCCTTGCTCACGCGACGAACTGTTCCATGGTGATGCGGTCGTCCAGCGCATGTTCGGGGTCGAACAGCAAGGTCAGCTCACGGGCGCGGTCCATCGCGATGTCGACCTGCACCACATCGCGGATCTCGCGGTGATCGGCGACCGCCGACACCGGACGCTTGGCGCCATCGAGCACGCGCAGCGACACACGCGTGCGATCGGGCAGGATCGCGCCACGCCAGCGCCGCGGGCGAAACGCGCTGATCGGCGTCAGGGCCAGCATCTGCGAGCCCAGCGGCAGGATCGGCCCGTGCGCCGACAGGTTGTAGGCGGTGGAGCCGGCCGGCGTCGCGACCAGGATGCCGTCGCACGACAATTCGTCCAGCACGACGCGCTCGTTCACCTTGACCTCCAGCTTGGCGGTCTGGCGCGTTTCGCGCAGCAGCGACACCTCGTTGATCGCCGGCAGGGTGTGGACGCGCCCGTCGCTTGCGGTCGCGGTGGCGGTGAGCGGGGTGACCTTGAATGCACGCGCGCGCTCGATCCGCCCGACCAGATCGTGCGGCCGCCATTCGTTCATCAGGAAGCCGACCGTGCCCAGGTTCATCCCGAACACCGGGACGATCGCGCGCCGCCGCTCCAGCAGCACGTGCAGCGTCTGGAGCATGAAGCCGTCCCCGCCCAGCGCCACCACCAGATCGGCGTCCTCCAGCGGACACCAGTCCCACGCGTCGGCCATTTCGGCGCGCGCGGCCTGCGCGGGGGCGGTCGGCGAGGCGACCAGCGCCCGCCGCGGGTAGAGTGTCATCCGCCGGTCACGCTCATGTGGCGCGCGACGGCGGGTGCCTGTCCGTGCGCGATGCGGAAGTCGTGCCGGCGCGGCTTGGTGGCCAGTGCGTCCTCGATGGCGGCGTCCAGCGCGCCGACGCCGCCGTCGCGCAACGCCGCGCGCAGATCGCGCTGGTCGTCGTGCCCGAGACAGGTGTAGAGCCGCCCCTCGGTGGTCAGCCGCACGCGGTTGCAGCCGTCGCAGAAATTGGCGGTCAGCGGCGAGATCAGTCCCAGCCGCGTCGATCCGCCGTCGACCCGCCAGTAACGCGCCGGACCGCCCGAGCCATGGCTGTCGCGGGTGAGCGCGAACCGGCGGTCCAGCCGCTCCTTGACGACGGTCAGCGGCAGGAAGCGATCGGTGCGATCCTCGTCCACGGCCCCCAGCGGCATGGTTTCGATCAGCGTCAGGTCGTGCCCCTCGCCGATGCACCATTCCAGCATCGTCGCGATTTCATCTTCATTGACACCTTTCAGTGCCACCATGTTGATCTTGACCGACAATCCGGCGTCGCGCGCTGCGACGATCCCGTCCAGCACCTGCGCCACGTCGCCGTGGCGGGTGATGTGACGAAACCGTGCGGGATCAAGGCTATCCATGCTGACGTTGACACGGCGTACCCCCGCATCGGCCAGCGCGTCGGCATGCTGGCGTAGCCGCGTGCCGTTGGTGGTCATGGTCAGTTCGTCGAGCGCGCCGCCGACATGCCTTCCGAGCCGCTGCACCAGCAGCATCACGTCACGGCGCACGAGCGGCTCTCCACCCGACAGCCGCACCTTGCGCACGCCGCGCGCGATGAACCGCTCGGCGATGATCGCCAGTTCCTCCAGCGACGCGATCCGGTCACGCGGCAGGAAGGTCATATGTTCGGCCATGCAATAGCGGCAGCGCAGGTCGCAGCGATCCGTCACCGACACGCGCAGGTAGCGGATGGTGCGGCCGAAGCCGTCGACAAGCGGCTCGGCCGTGCTGTTGGTCTGGTTCATCGCCTCCACAACGCAAAAGGCTAGGGAGTCGTTCATCCCGGGGCAAGACCGGATTGCCGCGCCGCGCTGCGGGTCGTACGACACGGGAATGGAGCGTCAATCACGAACCATGCAGCGGGCGGCGGGTCGTCGTGGTGGCGTGCGTCTGGCGAGCGACGATCAGTTGCGGCTGGCGCATGACAATGGCAGCGGGGGCGTGACGGCGATCGTGGTCGCGCCGACCAGTTTCGAGATCGTGAACGCCGCCTTTGGGCGCGCCACCGGCGACCAGTTGGTGAACGCGATGGACGAACGATTATCCCGCGCGCTGGCCGATTACGACAGCGCGGCGGTGCGCGGCGGCGCGACGTTCACCATCGTCGTCGCGGGCGACGCGCGGGCCGGAGACGCCGCGGTCGGCGCGGTGGAGCGCGCGCTGGAGCCGCCGTTCCCGATCGGTGACGAGACGATCCATCTCGGCGCGCGCATCGGTGTGGCGCGCCGGAGCGATGACGAGCCGCTGGATCATCTGCTGAGCCGCGCCGCGGAGGCGCTGGCACGGGCGCGGACCAGCGATGGTGCGACGACGCGTGTCGCCGCGCAGGGCAGCGGCGTTCCGCTCGCGGCGCTGGCGGCGGACCTGCACCGCGCGATCGAGCGGCAGGAGATCGAGGTGCGCTTCCAGCCACAGGTGCGCCTGGCCGACGGCCGCATCACCGGGGTGGAGGCGCTGGCGCGCTGGCATCACCCGCGTCTGGGTGAGCTGGGGGCGGAGACGCTGCTGGCGGCCGCCGAGCGCGCCGGGCTGGGCGTCGCGCTTTCCGATCATGTGCAGGCGCTGGCGCTTCGCCGCGCGAGCGGCTGGCCCGCGCGGCTGGCGTCGCTGCGCATCGCGGTGAACGTGACGCCGACCGACCTGTCGCGCGGGCCGTTCGTCGACCGTTTCCTCGCGCGGGTGCGGGAGGCCGGCATCGCCTTCGACCGGGTGACGGCCGAGATCACCGAAGGCGCGCTGATCGACGATCTCGACGATGCCACCGCGACGCTGACCGCATTGCGCGCCGCGGGATGTCGCGTGGCGCTGGACGATTTCGGGACCGGCTATTCCAGCCTCGCCTATCTGACGCGGTTGCCGCTCGACTATCTCAAGATCGACCGCAGCCTCACGCAGACCATCGCCGGCGGCGCGCGCGATCGCGTGGTGGTGGAAGGCGTGCTGGCGATCGCGCGTGGGCTGGGGCTGGAAACGATCGCCGAGGGGGTGGAAACCGACGAACAGCGCGCGCTGCTCGCCGCCCGCGGCTGTACGTTCTATCAGGGATTCCTCTGCGCCGAGCCGCTCGACGATGCGGCGATGGTCGCGCTGACGATGCGCCAGGAGTCCGAACCATGGGCATGATCGCAACGCTGGCGCTGATCGCCGCCGCGACCACGCCGCAGGCCGCGATCGAGGCGGCGATGGCGGACAGCGCCGCGGGCTGGAACACCGGCGACCTGCCACGCTTCATGGCAATCTACGCGCCCGATGCCATGTATGTGGCCGGCGACAAGGTCGTACAGGGAAAGCCCGCGATTGCGGAGCGTTATGCCCGAAGCTTTGCAGATGATGGCAATAAGCGCGGACGGTTGACGTTCCAGCCGCTCGCGTGGCGGACGCTGAGCGCGGTGCATGTCGTGCATGTCGCGCGCTGGACGCTGACCCCGGCGAACGGCGCACCGCAGACCGGGCTGACGACGCTGCTGTTCGAGCGCCGCAAGGACGGCTGGCGGATCATTTCCGATCACAGCAGCTAGGCGGGCAGGGTGCTCGTCACCCCGCCGCTTTGGCCAGCCCCTTCGACAATTGCAGCGCACCGTGCAGCCGCGCCTTGGGATCGCCCCATGCGCGGGTGAGCGCCAGCTTGCTGTCGGGGCGCAGCTTGGCGATGCCGCCCAGCTTGTCGACATAGGCCAGCAGGCCGGGCACGTTGGGGGGCGTATCGTCGTGGAACGCGACCAGTGCGCCCTTCGGCCCGACGTCCAGCTTCGCGATGCACGCCTTCTTGGCGTTCAGCTTGATCTCCATGATCTTGACGAGATTGTCGGTGGCCTCCGGCAGCGGACCGAAGCGGTCGATCATCTCCGCCGCGAACGCCTCCAGTCCCTGCACCTCGTCGACGTCGTTCAGGCGACGGTACAGCCCCATGCGCAGGTCGAGATCCGGGACATAATCCTCCGGGATAAGGATCGGCGCGTCGACGCTGATTTGCGGCGAGAAGTCGCGCTGGCGTTCGCGCAGGCCGCCCGCCTTCGCCTCCAGGATCGCCTCCTCCAGCATCGACTGGTAGAGTTCGTAGCCGACCTCCTTGATATGGCCCGACTGTTCGTCGCCGAGCAGGTTGCCCGCGCCGCGAATGTCGAGATCATGGCTGGCGAGCTGGAACCCCGCGCCCAGCGAATCGAGGTCGCTCAGCACCTTCAGGCGCTTTTCCGCCGCCTCGGTCATCTGCCGCTCGGGCGGCGCGACCATATAGGCATAGGCGCGCGTCTTCGACCGGCCGACCCGCCCGCGCAACTGATAAAGCTGCGCCAGCCCGAAGCGGTCGGCGCGGTTGACGATCATCGTGTTGGCGGACGGGATGTCGATCCCGCTTTCGATGATGGTGGTCGACACCAGCACCTCGAACTTCTTGTCGTAGAAGGCGCTCATCCGCTCCTCTACCTCGCTCGGTGCCATCTGGCCGTGCGCGACGACGTAGCGGATCTCCGGCACCTCGCGGCGCAGGTAATCCTCGATATCGGGCAGGTCGGCGATGCGCGGCGTGACCAGGAAGCTCTGGCCGCCGCGATAATGTTCGCGCAGCAGCGCCTCGCGCAGCACCACCGGATCCCATGGCATGACATAGGTGCGCACCGCGAGCCGATCGACCGGCGGGGTCTGGATCACCGACAATTCGCGCAGGCCGCCCATCGCCATCTGCAGCGTGCGCGGGATCGGGGTGGCGGTGAGCGTCAGCATGTGGACGTCGGCGCGCAGCGTCTTCAGCCGCTCCTTGTGCGTCACGCCGAAACGCTGTTCCTCATCGACGATGACCAGCCCGAGCCGCTTGAAGTCGACGCCCTTGGCCAGCAGCGCATGCGTGCCGATGACGATGTCGATCGTGCCGTTCGCGACGCCTTCCCTGGTCTTCTTCGCCTCCGTCGCGGTCACCAGCCGCGAAAGGCGGCCGATCTCCAGCGGAAATCCCTCGAACCGCGCGCAGAAGTTCTGGAAATGCTGGCGCGCGAGCAAGGTGGTGGGACAGACGACCGCCACCTGCATCCCGGCCATCGCCGCGACGAAGGCGGCGCGCAGCGCGACCTCGGTCTTGCCGAAGCCGACGTCGCCGACGATCAGCCGGTCCATCGGCTTGCCTGCCGCCAGATCGCCGAGCACGTCGGCGATCGCGCGGTCCTGATCGTCGGTCTCTTCGTAAGGGAAGCGATCGACGAACGCCGGATAGCCGCTGGCGTCCGGCTCCGCGACCTCGCCCGCGCGCAGCGCGCGTTCGGCGGCGACCGCGATCAGCGTGCCGGCGATCTCGCGGATCCGCTCCTTCATTCGGCTCTTGCGGCGCTGCCACGCCTCGCCGCCCAGCCGGTCGAGGCTGGCGCCTTCTTCCGACGATCCGTAGCGCGAGAGGACTTCGAGGTTCTCGACCGGGATGTAGAGCTTGTCGCCACCGGCATATTCGAGCTGCACGCAATCGTGCGGCGCCTTGGCGACCGGCACCTGCGTCAGCCCGACGTAGCGGCCGATGCCGTGATCGGTGTGGACGACCAGGTCGCCGGGCGAGAGCGTGGCGAGTTCGGCGAGGAAGGCGTCGGCGGACTTGCGGCGCTTGGCACGGCGCACCAGCCGATCGCCCAGCATGTCCTGTTCGGTCAGCACCGCGACGTCAGGCGCGGTGAAGCCATGGTCCAGCCCGACCACCGTCAGCGCCACCCCGCGCTCGGCCGCGCCCAGCGCCTCCTGCCATGTCCCGGCCAGTCGCGAACCGACCAGACCGTGGTCGTCGAGCAGGTTCTTCAGCCGATCGCGCGCGCCGACCGAATAGCTGGCGAGCACCGGCTTGCGCCCGTCCTTCTTCAGCCGCGCGACATGCGCGACCACCGCTTCGTAGATATTGGCCTGGTTGGCGCGCTCCGGTGCGAAATCGCGCGGGCCGTCGACCTGGAAGTCGAGCACGGTTGACGATTCGGGTTCGTGGAAGGGCGTGGCGAGGTGCGCGGGCATGCCCGCCACCTCGGCGCGAAACTCGGCGTCATCCAGGTAGAGCGTCTTCGCCGGCAGCGCGCGATAGCTGCCCGGCTCGGCCGCCTCGGCGCGCTTGCGGTTCTCGTAATAATCCGCAACCGCTTCCAGACGGCTCTCGACCGCCGCGGGCGTGCCGGCGTCGCGCACCACCACGGCATCGTCGCCGAGATGGTCCCACAGCGTCGCCAGCTTTTCCTCGAACAGCGGCAGCCAATGCTCCATCCCGGCCAGCCGCCGGCCGTCGCTCACCGCCTGGTACAACGGATCGCCGGTCGCGGTCGCGCCGAACCTCTCGCGATACTGCGTGCGGAAGCGCTTGACGCTGGCCTCATCCAGCAGCGCTTCGGACGCGGGCAGCAGCACGAATCCGTCCAACCGCCCGGTGGTGCGCTGGTCGCCGGGGTCGAAGGTGCGCACGCTCTCGATCTCGTCGCCGAAGAAATCGAGCCGCAGCGCCTGTTCCTCGCCCGACGGGAACAGGTCGACGATCCCGCCGCGCACCGCATATTCGCCCTGGTCATGCACGGTATCCGTGCGGACATAGCCGTTCGCCTGCAACAGGCCGGCGAGCCGGTCGCGGTCGATCCGCACGCCCGGCTTCAGTTCGGCGACCAGTTGCCGGATGCGGAACGGCGTCAGCGTGCGCTGCGTCAGCGCGTTGACCGTGGTGATGACGAGCTGCGGTCCCGCCGGCCGCTGTTGCAAGCGATGCAGCGCGCCGATCCGTTCGGCCATTATGCGCAACGTCGGCGACGCGCGGTCGTACGGCAGGCAGTCCCACGCCGGCAACTGCACGACCTCCAGCTCGGGCGCGAAGAACGGCGCGGTGGCGGCGACGCTGCGCATCTGCGCCTCGTCCGCGGCGACGAACACCGCGCGGCGCGGCGCGGCGCGTGCGAGATCGGCGAGCAGCGAGGGCAGGAACCCCGCGGGCACCCCGGACAGGGTGAGCGGGACCGTGGCCTTCAGGATCGTGGACAGATCGGGCATCGGGAACCTTGGTTGGGGGAGCGGTCTCCCCTTGATCGTCATTCCCGCGCGGGCGGGGCCGGACCCTCCGGCATCGCGCCGCCATGGCCCGGGCTGTGCGGGGCGGCGGCGGGGGCGGGGGCGGTCACATGCCGGTATCGAGCACCGTCACGAAATCGACACGCCGCATCGTGTCCATCATCGCACCGTCCCATTCCGGCGGGCACGGGATCGAGCCGATCGCCCAGCCCATGATGTCGACGTCCTGTTCCTCCAGCAGCCGCTCGAACCAGTCGAGCTGCGCGTCATTCCAGGTCGTTCCATGCGCGTCGAAGAAGCCGCCGATCATCAGATCGGCCTCGCGCGTGCCGCGATGCCATGCGCGGAAGCGGAGGCGTTTCAGGCGGATATCGTGGTCCATGATCGTCCAATGCGAAACACGCCCGGTGGGCGCTGGCGGCGACCGTCGGGGCAGGGTATCGGCACCAGATAGCCATGCGACCCGATATCCTCAATCCGCTGTTCGCCGAGGTGGAGGCGCTGAAGGGCGTCGGCCCCGGCCTGGCGCGGCCGCTCGACCGGCTCGGCATCGCACGCGTGCTGGACCTGCTGTTCCACCTGCCGTCCGGCTGGGTCGACCGGCTGCGGCGCGACGCGCTGACCCACGGCGACGTGGGGCGCACGATCGCGATCACGCTGACCGCCACCGATTATCGCACCAGCAGCAGCCCCCGCGCGCCGACCCGCGTGCTGGCGAGCGACGCGCACGGCAACCAGGTCGCGCTGGTGTTCTTCGGCGGCGGTTCGGGGCGGGTCCGCAAGCTGCTGCCGATCGGCGAGGCGCGGCGCGTGTCCGGACGGCTCGATCAATATGGACAGGATCTGCAGATGATCCATCCCGAGGTCGGGGGGGAGGACGACGACTTCCGCGAGCGCGAGGCGATCTATCCGCTGACCGAGGGCATGACCTCGCGCCGGCTCGGCGGACTGATCGAACAGGCATTGTCCCGTGCGCCCGACCTGCCGGAGTGGATCGAGCCGAGCCTGAAGGCGCAGCGCGGCTGGCCGGACTGGCGCGAGGCGATGACGCGGCTCCACGCCGATCCCGCCGACGCGACCGCGCGGGCGCGGCTCGCCTATGACGAGGTCTTCGCCAACCAACTCGCGCTGTCGATCGTGCGCGCCGACACGCGCCGGCGTCGCGGCCGGGCGCTGGTCGGCGACGGGCGGCTGCGCGATCTGCTGCGGCTGCCCTATCAATTGACCGGCGCGCAGGCGCGCAGCGTGCGCGAGATCGAGGGCGATCTGGCGCAGGCCGCACCGATGCTGCGGCTGTTGCAGGGCGATGTCGGCGCCGGCAAGACGCTGGTCGCGGCGATGGCGCTGTTGATCGCGGTGGAGGCCGGCGCGCAGGGCGCGATGCTCGCCCCGACCGAAATCCTCGCGCGCCAGCATTACGAGACGCTGCGCCGCACGCTCGTCGGCCTCCCAGTCGAGATCGCGGTGCTGACCGGGCGTGACAAGGGCCGCGCGCGCGAGGCGACGCTGATGGGGCTGGCGGACGGGTCGATCCATATCCTGGTCGGTACGCATGCGATCTTCCAGGAAGCGGTCGGCTATCGCGATCTCGGACTGGTGGTGGTGGACGAACAGCATCGCTTCGGGGTCGCGGAGCGGATGCTGTTGCAGGCCAAGGGCCACACCCCGCCGCACGTGCTGGCGATGACCGCGACGCCGATCCCGCGCACGCTGACGCTCGCGCTGCACGGCGAAATGGATCAGAGCCGGCTGGACGAAATGCCGCCGGGGCGCGAGCCGATCGAGACGCGCGTGCTGTCCGAGGAGCGCGTCGACGAGGTCGTGAACGCGCTCGGCCGCCATCTGTCGGAGGGCAAGCAGGCCTATTGGGTGTGTCCGCTGGTGGAGGAAAGCGAGACGAGCGATTTGCAGGCGGCCGAGGCCCGCGCCGCCGCGCTCGCCGCCCGTTTCGGGGATCGCGTCGGCCTGGTCCATGGGCGCATGAAGGGCGCGCAGAAGGACGCGGTGATGGCGCGCTTCTCCGCGGGGGAGACGGGCGTGTTGGTCGCCACCACCGTGATCGAGGTCGGCGTGGACGTGCCCAACGCGACGCTGATCGTGATCGAACATGCCGACCGCTTCGGGCTGGCGCAGCTCCACCAGTTGCGCGGGCGCGTCGGGCGGGGCGGCGGGCGTTCGGTGTGCCTGCTGCTGCGCGGCAACGCGCTGAGCGAAACGGCGCGCGCGCGGCTGGCGCTGATGCGTGAGACTAATGACGGCTTCCGCATCGCCGAGGAGGATCTGCGGCTGCGCGGGGCGGGGGAATTGCTCGGCACGCGCCAGTCGGGCGAGGCGATGTTCCGGCTGGCGACCCCGGACCTGTTGTCCGAGCTGTTGCCGGCGGCCACCGACGACGCGCGGCTGCTGATCGACCGTGACGGCGGGTTGCAGGGTACGCGGGGGCAGGCGGCCCGAACCGCGTTGTACCTGTTCGAGCGCGACGCCGGAGTCGCGTTGCTGCGATCGGGTTGAGAGGAAGGCACGTGTCCGGACTGTTGTCGACCATCGTCGTGATCTTCGCGGGGCTGAGACTGGCGCTCCAGCCGCCGACCAACGCCGCGCTGGCACGGGCGTCGGGTTCGGTATGGCTGGCGGCGCTCGTGTCCTTCGCGATCGGCGGCGCGACGCTGCTGGCGGTCTGGGCGGTGGACCGGACGCCGCTGGCGGCGCTGCGCGGCGCGGCGTGGTGGGCGTGGCTGGGCGGGTTCTACGGCGCGGGCTTCGTCGCCGCGCTCGCCTTCGCCGCGCCCCGGCTGGGAGTCGCGACGGCGCTGAGCGTGGCGATCGCCAGCCAGCTCGTCGCGGCCATGGCGCTGGATCATTTCGGGCTGCTGAATCTGCCCCAACAGCCGATCACGCCGACCCGGCTCGCCGGGATCGCGCTGGTGCTGCTGGGCGTGTTCGTGTTCCGGCGCGGATAGCGGGTGCCTAGCGCATCGCCGCGAGCATGAACTGATAGAGCGCTGGCGGCACTTCCCGGTCCAGCCGGCAACCGATCCGTCCGCCCAGTGCCCAGCGCACCTCGGCGACGAACGCGCCGACGACCGGCAAGGTGATCGTGACCCGCGCGCCCGGCTCCAGCGGTGCGTCGCAGCGCACCATGAAGCCGTTCGGCGACACGTTCACCACGGTCGCGTGGCGCCAGCCGCCATCGTCGCTCACCAGCCGCGCACGGTACAGCGTCGTGTCGCGCGGTTCGACGCGATCCTCATACGCCAGGGGGGCGGGACGGGTGGCCATGACATGCTCCTGCTGACCCTCCCGCTATCCACCTGTAATCGTTAAGGTTACGTGAGTCGGCCGGTGACGATCCCATGGTGCTTCCTACCGGCGGAGACGCGCACCGGCGCATCGGCGACGCTCACCAGCGCCGCTTCGTCGGACACCTTCTGCCCGTCGATCCGCGCGCCGCCACCCTTGATGAGCCGGCGGGCCTCGCCCCTGGATGCCGCGAAGCCCAGCGTGACCAGCACATCCACCAATGCCACCGGCCCGCTCGCCGTCATCGACGGTAGCGCGTCCCCGGCCGCGCCTTCCTCGAAGGTGCGGCGCGCGGTCTCCGCCGCCGCCTCCGCCGCCGCGCGCCCGCGACACAGCGCGGTGGCCTCGTTGGCGAGGACCTTCTTCGCCTCGTTGATCTCCGCGCCGGACAGCGCCTCCAGCCGGGCGATCTCGTCCAGCGGCACGTCGGTGAACAGCCGCAGGAAACGCCCGACATCACGGTCATCGGTGTTGCGCCAGAATTGCCAGTAATCGAAATGCGGCAACTGGTCCTCGTGCAGCCACACCGCGCCGGCGACGGTCTTGCCCATCTTCTGCCCGTCGGCGGTGGTGAGCAGCGGGGTGGTCACGCCGAACACCTCGGCACCGTCCATACGACGCGCCAGCTCAATGCCGTTGACGATATTGCCCCATTGATCGCTGCCGCCCATTTGCAGGCGGCAGCCGTGGCGCAGCGCCAGCTCGCGGAAATCATACGCCTGCAGGATCATGTAGTTGAATTCGAGGAAGCTGAGCGATTGCTCGCGATCCAGCCGCAGCTTCACCGAATCGAAGCTGAGCATGCGGTTGACGCTGAAATGCTGCCCCACCTCGCGCAGGAACGGGATATATTCCAGCCGGTCCAGCCATTCGGCATTGTCCAGCATCACCGCGTCGGACGGCCCGTCGCCGAAGGTGAGGAATCGTTCGAAGATCCGCCGGATGCCCGCGACATTGGCGGTCAGCCGCTCGTCGTTCAGCAACTGGCGCGATTCCTCCTTGAAGCTGGGATCGCCGATCTTGCCGGTGCCGCCGCCCATCAGCACGATCGGCTTGTGCCCGGCCTGTTGCAGGCGACGCAGCAGCATGATCTGCACCAGACTGCCGACGTGCAGCGACGGCGCGGTGGGATCGAAGCCGATATAGCCCGGGACCACCTCCCTGGCGGCCAGCGCGTCCAGCGCGGCGGCATCGGTGGTCTGGTGGATGTAGCCGCGCGACGACAGCGTGCGGAGCAGATCGGATTGGAAGCTGGTCATGGTGCGCGCCCGGTTACACGCGCGTCAGCGGCGCGGCAATTGCGTGATGGGGTCGACGGGCGTACGCCCGCGCCGCAGCTCGAAATGCAGTTCCGGCTGATCGGCGAAGCCGCTCGCGCCGCTCAGCGCGATCACCTGCCCGCGCGCGACCGCCTGTCCGCGCCGCACCGTCAGCTTGCCGGCATGGCCGTAGATCGACGTCCAGCCGTCGCCGTGACGGACGATCACCAGCCCGCCCAAGGCGGCGATCCCGTCGCCGGCATAGGCGACGATGCCGGCCGCGCTCGCCTTGACCGGCGTCCCCGCCGCCACCGCGATCTCGATCCCGTCGAAACGCTCGCCGCTCGCGCCCGCGCCGAAGCGGCGGACCACGCGCCCGGCGAGCGGCCAGATGAACCGGCCCGGCGCGGCGGCGGGCGCGGTCACCGGCACGGTGGCGGGCAGCACACGACGTGCGCCCGCGACCGGGCGTTTCGGTGCGCCGGCGCTGGCCACCGCCGGCTCGCCGCCGGTCAGGATCGTGTCGACGTCCAGCGTGAAGGCGGCGGCGCGCGCCGCGGCGGAGGCGGGGCGCGCGGGGATCAGCACGCGCTGCCCGGCCTTCAGCAGATAGGGTTCCGTCAATGCGTTGGCGGCGACCACCTGCGACCAGGGCACGCCATAGGCGCGGGCGATCGCGATCCCCGTCTGTCCCGGCGCGACGCGATGATAGCGGCCGCCGGGGATCGCCAGCCGCTGGCCGGCGCGCAGCGCATAGGGCGGGGCGAGCGCGTTCGCGCGGGCGATCGCCTCCAGCGATGCGCCGCTGCGTTCCGCGATCCGGCCGAGCGTGTCGCCGCTGCGCACGATGATCTCCTGCGCCGGCACCGATCGCGCATCGGGGGTGACCGGCCGCGCTTCCCACGCGGGGCGCGGGGCGGGCAGCTGTTCGACCCGCTCCTGCGTCGGCGGGGGGGCGAAAGGGGCCGGCGCCGGCGCTGGCGCGGGCGGCGTCGGGGCGATGGCGGCCGGAACGCACCCCGCCAGCAGCACCGCGACCGCCGCGCTTGCCGCCGTCCTCATCGCGCGGCGCTAGGTCCCGGCATAAGCGTCGGCCAGCGCGGCCAGCGACGCATGGCGCGTCATGTCCAGGTGCAGCGGCGTCACCGCGATCCACCCCTGCGTCACCGCCGCCAGGTCGGTGTCGTTGTCGTCCCCCGGCGCGACGCCGCCCAGCGACAGCCAGTGATAATCGTAGCCGCGCGGATCGGTGCGCCGGTCGAAGCGCGCCCGGCCATAGTCGCGCAGGCCGTGCGGCACGACGCGTACGCCCTTCACCGGCCCGGCCTCGGGTGCGGGGAAGTTGATGTTGACCATCGAACGCGGCGCCCAGTCGGCCTCCAGCAGCGGACGCAGCACGCGTGCGCCCCATTCCTCCGCGATCGCGAAGGATACGTCGTCGCCGGGTTCGCGCCGGCCGTAACGCTGGCTGAGCGCGACCGAACGCACGCCGGCAAGCGCGCCCTCCATCGCGGCGGAGACGGTGCCGGAATACATCACGTCCTCCGCGACATTCCCGCCGCGATTGACGCCCGACAGGATCAGGTCCGGCGGCGTGTCCTTCATCGCCTCCGCCAGCGCGAACATCACGGCGTCGGTCGGCGTGCCCGCGACCGTGTAGCGCCGGTCGGCCATGCGCCGCACGCGCAGCGGTCGCGTCAGCGACAGCGAGCGCCCGGTGCCCGACTGTTCCTCCGCCGGCGCGCATATCCACACGTCGTCGGACAGTTGCGCCGCGATCCGCTCCAGCACCGCCAGGCCGGGGGCGTGGTAGCCGTCGTCGTTGGACAGCAGGATCCGCATCGCGTCAGCGCGGCGCCAGCACGGTCAGGCCACCCAGATAGGGTTGCAGCGCCGCGGGCACCGCGACCGATCCGTCCGCCTGCTGATAATTCTCCAGCACCGCCACCAGCGTGCGCCCGACCGCCAGCCCGGAGCCGTTGAGCGTATGCACGAAGCGGGTCGCCTTCTCGCCTTCCGGCCGATAGCGCGCGTTCATGCGGCGCGCCTGGAAATCGGTGCAGGTCGAGCAGCTCGAAATCTCGCGATAGCGCTGCTGGCCGGGCAACCAGACCTCCAAGTCATAGGTGCGCGCGGCGGTGAAGCCCATGTCGCCGCTGCACAATTTCATCCGGCGATAGGCCAGCCCCAGCGCGTCCAGCACGCCCTCCGCGCAGGCGGTCATCCGCTCATGCTCCTCCTCGCTCGCCTCCGGCGCGACGATCGACACCATCTCCACCTTGTCGAACTGGTGCTGGCGGATGTAGCCGCGCGTGTCGCGTCCCGCCGCTCCCGCCTCCGACCGGAAGCACGGCGTCAGCGCCGCGAAGCGCAGCGGCAGCGCTTCATGGGCGAGGATCTTCTCGCGCACGATATTGGTCAGCGACACCTCGGCGGTCGGGATCAGCCAGCGGCCATCGGTGGTGCGGAACAGATCCTCGGCGAACTTGGGCAATTGCCCGGTGCCGAACACCGCCTCGTCGCGCACCAGCAGCGGCGGCGCGACTTCCTCGAAGCCATGCTGCTGCGTCAGCCGATCGAGCATGAACTGCCCCAACGCGCGTTGCAGCCGCGCCGCACCGCCACGCACCAGCGTGAAGCGCGCGCCGGCGATCGCGACGCCGGTTTCGAAATCCAGCCCCAGCGCCGGGCCGATCGCGTCATGTTCGCGCGGGGCGAAGGCGAAGTCGGGGCGCGTGCCGCGTTCGTGAACCAGCGCGTTGTCGTCCTCGTCCGCGCCGTCCGGCACGTCGGGGGCGGGCACGTTGGGGAGGGCGGCCAGCGCGGCGTCCAGCTCGGCGGCGGCGCGCGCTTCCTCGGCCTCCAGCTCCGGCAGGCGCTGCTTCAGCGTCGCGACCTCCGACATCAGCGCGGCGGCCGCGGCCTCGTCCTTGCTGGCGCGCGCCGCGCCGATCGCCTTCGACGCTTCGTTGCGACGCGCCTGCGCGGCCTGCGCCTCGGTCGCGGCCTCGCGGCGGCGGCGGTCGAGCGCGACCAGCGTGTCGGCGCAGGCGGCGAGGCCGCGTTTCGCCATCGCGGCGTCGAAGGCGGCGGGATCGTCGCGGATCAGGCGGATGTCGTGCATCGCCGCGCTATGACCGGCGTGCGGGCGGGAGGCAACCCGGCCCGCGCCCGCTGCGTTCACCAACCGACACGCAACGAGAAAAGGAGAACCCACGATGCAGGTCCCCTACAAATCGGTGGTGCTGGTCGCCGACGGGCGCAAGCTGCTGTTCCTGCGCAACGAGGGCGATGACGTCCATCCCAACCTGAAGGTCGAACATGCCGAGGAGCGCAGCAACCCGCCGACCCGCGAGCAGGCGACCGACGCCGCCGGCGGCGCTTCCTCGCCGCAGGGCGCGTCGCGCAGCTCGGTGGAGCCGACCGACTTCCACCAACTGGAGGAGGATCGCTTCGCCGCCGACGCCGCCGACCTGCTGAAGCGCCGTGCGCTGTCGAACGATTACGAATCGCTGATCGTGATCGCGCCGCCGCGCACACTGGGCGAGCTGCGCAAACACTATCACAAGGAAGTCAGCCAGCGGCTGGCCGGGGAGCTGGACAAGGACCTGACCGGCCATCCGATCCCCGACATCGAACAGGCGCTGCTTTCCGCCTGACGGGGCGCTTACCCACCTGTTCACTATTGCGACAGCACGCCGTCCGTAAGGGCGGCGTGCTCGCTTGTCGTACGCCCGACGCGCGACTATAGGCGCCCCGACGGGGGCGTGCAGAGATGCTGACGACATCCTGAACGCGGCGGGAGGTAAGTCGATGGCGACGGCGATGATGCGTATCGGTGACAGGCTCGACGAAACGTTGGCACCCGCCAACGACGCGCCGGACGGCTATCGTCCGATGCCGGATGAAGTGTTCATGAACCCGCGCCAGCAGGCGTATTTCCGGCGCAAGCTGCTCGACTGGAAGGAAGCGATCCGCCGGGAATCGCAGGGAACGCTGTCGCAATTGCAGGTCGATTCGCTGCGGGAGGCCGATCTCAACGATCGCGCGTCCAGCGAGGCGGACTGGTCGCTCGAACTGCGCACCCGCGATCGCCAGCGCAAGCTGATTTCGAAGATCGACGCCGCGCTGCGCCGCCTGGAAGAAGGCGAGTACGGCTATTGCGAAGTGACCGGCGAGCCGATCAGCCTGGGACGGCTGGAGGCGCGACCGATCGCCACGATGACGGTCGAGGCGCAGGAACGGCACGAACGCGCCGAAAAGGTTTCCCGCGACGATTGACGCGCGCGCACGCCGGTAATGATTGGTAAACCTTTCGGGCGGTAGCGCTGCCATGGATTGTGGGCGGTGAGCGTGATGGGACAATTGGAACGCAGCGTGGTGGACCGGCAGACGACATCCGTGCAGCGGGACGACCGGGGACGCGGCGACGTCCACGTCTCCGCGCGGATGCGGATCAGCGACGACGACGCCGGTTTCCTGGTGCGGATCCGCAACCTGTCGCCCGGCGGGCTGATGGCCGAACTGCCGCATCCCCTGCCACCCGACAGCACGGTGGCGGTGAAGCTGAACGGCATCGGCTGGACCGCCGGACGCGTCGTCTGGCAGACCGAGGGGCGCACGGGCGTCGCCTTCGATCAGCCGGTCGACCTCGATCTGGTGCAGCAGGCCGGCGGCACGCCGGACTGATCGCCGGCGGCGATGGAAGCGGGGAGCCGTCCGTCGCGAGCGCGGTGACGACCCCATGTTCGCCCGGGAAGCGATCCGGGCAATGACGCGGCCGGTGGCGCGCTTACCCTTCCGGCGGCACCGGCGGCGCGTCGTCGCCCAGCGTCAGCCCGTGGCGCATCAGCATCGGCACGTTGGCGATCGCGAACAGCATCGTCATGGGGATCACCACCCACACCTTGTAGATCGCCCACAGATCCCAGCCGCGCTGCGCGCCCACCGCCACCGCCGCGCCACGCCACACGGCCTCGTTCGCCACGGCCATGATCGCGAAGAACCATACCCAGTTGAGCGTCAGCCGCCGCCACCCGCTTTCGCGTAGGCCCGGATAGCTGCTGCCCATCAATTGCTGCAGCAACGGGCGCCCGGTCGCCACGCCAAACCCCAGCACCGCCGCCAGCAGCACATAGACGATCGTGGGCTTGGTCTGGATGAAGCGCGGGTCGCGGAAATACATCGTCAGCCCGCCGAACACGATCACCAGCCCGGCCGAGATCAGCAGCATCGGCGGCACCCGCCCCAGCTTCGCCCTGGCGATCACCAGCGCGACGCCGCTGGCGATCACGAACACCGCCGTGGCGACGATCACCCGTGCCAGCAGCAGCGCCTCGACCCGCCCCAGATCCGACAGGGTGGAGGTGAACGTCGCGACGATCCGGCGCGCCGTTTCGCCGGGCAGCAGGAAATTCGCCGCGAAGAACAGCGCCAGCGGACCATAGTCGACCAGCGCGCGAACGCCGCCGTGGCCATCGCGCTGCGTGCCTTCCCGCCCGCTCATCGCCGCTTGCTCCCCTCGATCGCGGCATCGACACCGGCGATGATCCGGCTCACCTCGCGCGCGTCGAACGGGCGCAGGTCGTCCATCTGCTCGCCGACGCCGATCGCGTGGATCGGCAGGCCGTAGCGTTCGGCCGCCGCCACCAGCACGCCGCCGCGCGCGGTGCCGTCCAGCTTGGTCATCACCAGCCCGGTGACGCCCGCCACTTCCTTGAACACCTCGATCTGGCTCAGCGCATTCTGCCCGGTGGTCGCATCCAGCACCAGCAGCACGTCATGCGGCGCGGCGGGGTTGAGCCGCCCGAGCACACGGCGGATCTTCGCCAGTTCGTCCATCAGCTCGCGCTTGTTCTGGAGCCGCCCGGCGGTGTCGACGATCAGCACGTCGGTGCCGATCGCGGTCGCCTGCTTCACCGCATCCCACACGATCCCGGCCGCGTCGCCGCCCTCCGGCCCGGTGACGATCGGCACGCCGATCCGCTCCGCCCATGTCTTCAGTTGCCCGATCGCGGCGGCGCGGAACGTGTCGCCCGCCGCCAGCATCACCGCATAATCCTGTTCGAGGAACAGGTGCGCCAGCTTGGCGATCGTCGTGGTCTTGCCCGATCCGTTGACGCCGATCACCAGGATCACCTGCGGTCGCGGGAACGCGTCGATCCCGATCGGGCGCGCGACCTGCGCCAGCACCTTTTCCACCTCCTCGGCGACGACCAGACGGATGCCGAGCTCCTCCATGTCGCGCTCGAACGTCCCCTCCGCCAGCCGTTCGCGCACCTTGCCGGCGGTCTGCGGACCCAGGTCGGACGCGATCAGCGCCTCCTCCACCTCGTCCAGCGTCCGCTCGTCGAGTCGTGCGCCGCCCAGCCCGGCTAGGTTGCCGACCAGCCGGTCGGACGTGCGGCGGAAGCCGCCCAGCAGCTTGTCGTGCCAGCTCGTGCTCATGCAATGGTTCCGGTGAGATGGTCGGGCGCGGCGGCGGTGACGGTCACCGCGACGATGCTGCCGACAGGATGGGGGGCGGGGAGGCGAACCTCCGCGAAATCGGGAGCATGGCCGCGATCGCCGGGGCGCTCGACCAGCACCGCCTGCACGGTGCCGACCTGCGCCGCGAGCCGGGCCGCGAGGCGTGCGCCGGCCGCCGCGCGCAGCCGCGCCGCACGCGCACGTGCCACGGTGGCGGCGACCTGCGGCATCCGCGCCGCCGGCGTGCCCGCGCGCGGCGAATAAGGGAAGACATGCGCGTGGCTGACGTCGCCCGCCTCGACGAACGCGAGCGTGTTGGCGAACATCGCATCGTCCTCGGTGGGAAAGCCCGCGATCAGGTCTGCGCCGATCGCGACGTCGCGCCGCGCCTTCAGCCGTTCGATCAGCCGCAGCGCGTCGCCGCGCGAATGGCGGCGTCGCATCCGCTTCAGGATCAGGTCGTCGCCAGCCTGAATCGACAGATGGACATGCGGCATCACCCGCGGTTGCTGCGTCAGCAGCGCGAGCAGGTGATCGTCCACCGCCGCGGGATCGAGCGACGACAGCCGCACCCGCTCCAGTCCCGGCACGTCCGCGAGCAACCGTTCGACCAGCACGCCCAGCGTCGCGCCGCGATCGTCGTAGCTGGCCAGGTCCACTCCGCTCAGCACCACTTCGCGCTGCCCGGCCTCGACCAGCGCCGCGACGCGCATCACGACCTCGCCGACGGGATCGGCGCGGTTGCGCCCACGTCCCTGCGGGATCGCGCAGAAGGTGCAGTGATGATCGCAGCCGTTCTGCACCCCGATGAACGCGCGGGTCTGCGCGCGTGGGCGCGGGGCGTTCGGCCGCGCGCCCCAGGTGGAGGGCAGCAGCTTGGCGGCGTTGGCGACGATGCGGTCGACCTCCGGCATCGCGGCGAAGCCGGCGCGGTCCATCTCGGACGCGCAGCCGGTCACCACCAGTTCGGCGTCCGGCCGCGCGCGGCGCAGGCGGCGGATCGCGACGCGTGTGTCCTTCACCGCCTGGTTGGTGACGCCGCAGCCGTTCACCACCGCGACGTGCGCGCCCGCCATCTGGCGGATCGCCGCGCTTTCGGCGATGTTGAGGCGGCAGCCGAGCGTCACGACCTCGGGCTGATGGGAAGACGACATGGGGGCGATCTAGTTATGACGAAGGATGAAGTCGACTCCGCGGCGCAATCGGTCCTCGACTTCTGGTTCGCGTTGCCCTCCGAGCGGCAGTTCGGCAAGGACGATGCGCTGGACGCCGACATCCGCGACCGCTTCGGCGCCTTGCGCGATCGGGTCGCGGCGACCGGCGCGAAGGAATGGCGCGACAGCGCCCGCCACGTCCTGGCGGCGGTGATCCTGCTCGACCAATTCTCGCGCAACCTGTTTCGCGGACAGGCTGAGGCGTTCGCCGCCGACCCGCTGGCCCGCGAGTTGACCGAGCGGGCCATCGAGAGGGGCTGGGACCGGTCGCTCTCGCCCGCCGAACGCGTCTTCCTCTACATGCCGCTGATGCATGCCGAGGATGCGGCGGGGCAGGCACGCAGCGTGGCGATGTTCGAGGCGCTGGGGATCGAGGAGAATCTCGCCTTCGCGCGCGACCATGCGGAGGTGTTCGCGCGCTTCGGCCGCTTCCCGTCGCGCAATGCCGCGCTGGGGCGGGAGACGACCGCGGTGGAACAGGCGTATCTCGACGCCGGGGGCGGCTGGTAGCGTGACGCACGGTCGTCATTCCCGCGCGGGGAATGACGGAGTGCGAGGGAAAAGGGCAAAGCGGCTTGCTCCGCGCGCCACATTCCGCTAACCGGCGACCCAAGTTCCGTTGGTGAACGCATCGAGACGCGCCCCTGTGGCGCACGCTGGCCGGCGAGGTTTCGCCCGCCGGCGCTTTTGTGTTTGGCGGCGGGAAAGGAAGGATTTGCATGTTCGATAGCCTCAGCGATCGTCTTGGCGGTGTGTTCGACCGGTTGCGTGGCCGTGGCGCGCTGACCGAGGCCGACGTGCGTCAGGCGATGCGCGAGGTGCGCGTCGCGCTGCTCGAGGCGGACGTCGCGCTGCCGGTCGCGCGTCAGTTCGTCGACGAGGTGACCGAGGAGGCGATCGGCCAGAACGTCCTGCGCTCGGTCACGCCGGGGCAGCAGGTCGTCAAGATCGTCAACGATGCGCTGGTCCGCATGCTGGGTGGCGACGATCCGGAGGGCGCGGAGCTCGACCTGAGCGTCGCGCCGCCGGCGATCGTGATGATGGTCGGCCTGCAAGGGTCGGGCAAGACCACCACCACCGCGAAGATCGCGAGGCGGCTATCGTCCAGCTCGGTGACCGGCCGTTCGGCGAAGAAGGTGCTGATGGCGTCGCTCGACGTCAATCGCCCCGCTGCGCAGGAACAGCTTGCCACGCTGGGCCGGCAGGTCGAGGTCGCGACGCTGCCGATCGTCGCCGGGCAGCAGCCGGTGGAGATCGCGCGCCGCGCGGTGCAGGCCGCGAAGCTGCAGGGCTTCGACGTGCTGATGCTCGACACCGCGGGCCGCCTGCACGTCGATCAGGCGCTGATGGACGAGATGAAGGCGGTGGCTGATGTCGCACGCCCGCAGGAAATCCTGCTGGTGGTCGATTCGCTGACCGGGCAGGACGCGGTGAACGTCGCGCAGAACTTCTCGGACCAGGTGCCGCTGACCGGCGTGGTGCTGACCCGCATGGACGGCGATGCGCGCGGCGGCGCGGCGCTGTCGATGCGCGCGGTGATCGGCAAGCCGATCAAGTTCGCGGGCGTCGGCGAGAAGCTCGACGCGCTGGAGGCGTTTCATCCCAGCCGCGTGGCGGGCCGCATCCTGGGCATGGGCGACGTGGTGTCGCTGGTCGAGCGCGCCGCGGAGTCGATCCAGCAGGAAGACGCCGAGCGGATGGCGAACCGGCTCGCCAAGGGTCAGTTCGACATGAACGACCTGCGCAGCCAGTTGGCGCAGATGAACCGCATGGGCGGCCTGGGCGCGCTCGCCGGGATGCTGCCGGGCATGAAGAAGGCGCAGGCGGCGATGAACGCGGTGCCGGGCAGCGACAAGATGCTGGTGCACATGGATGCGATGATCGGATCGATGACGATCAAGGAACGCGCCCGGCCCGAGCTTATCAACGCCAAGCGCAAGATCCGTATCGCCAAGGGTTCCGGCACCACGGTGCAGGAGGTCAACAAGCTCCTGAAGATGCATCAGGAAATGTCCACCGCCATGAAGAAGATCAAGAAGATGGGCGGAATCAAGGGCATGATGGCGATGCTCGGCAAGGGCGGGCTCGGCGGACTGGGCAGCGCGATCGGTGGCGCCGACATGGGCGACATGATGGGCAAGCTGGGCGGGCCGGGCGGTGGACTGGGCGGGGGATTGGGCGGCGGCCCGGGGCTCCCCGGTCTGCCGGGCGGCGGACTGCCGCCGGGGTTCAAGGGGTTCGGCAAGAAATAACCCGCCCGTGCCGCTCGGCGGCAGGGGCGATCGACAACGAACAGGCCCGGCTTTCGTCCGGGCGACGATTGAAAGAAGGAAGAAGACGAACATGGCACTCAGCATTCGCCTGTCGCGTGGCGGCTCGAAGAAGCGTCCCTATTACCGCATCGTCGTGGCGGACGCGCGGTCGCCGCGTGACGGCAAGTTCATCGAGAAGATCGGCAACTACAACCCGCTGCTCGCCAAGGACGACGAGAAGCGCATCGTGCTCGATGGCGAGCGCGCCAAGCACTGGCTGAGCGTCGGTGCGCAGCCGACCGACCGCGTTGCCCGCTTCCTGGATGCGGCCGGTGTGAAGGAGCGCGCGGCGCGCAGCAACCCGAAGAAGGGCGAGCCGGGCGAGAAGGCGCGCGAGCGTGCCGAGGAGCGCGCCGAGAAGCTGAAGGCGCAGGAAGAAGCCGCCGCCGCGCCGGCGCCCGCCGAGGCCGACGCCGAGGCGACCGCCGAATAAGCATCCGATCGGGTCATCGTGCGTTGGCTGCTCTCACAAGCAGGAAAGCGACGATGACCAGCGATCCCGATCCGCGCACCGCGCCCGAGGACCATGAAGACGCGACCAACCAAGGCGTCTCGGCCACCCCGCCCGCCGAAGGGAGCGACGACGCCCCCGCCGGCGGCGGGGGATCGCCCGATGACGGTTCGTCCGACGACACGGGCGACTGACGTCGATCGCGACACCGTCGTGCTCGCCGCGGTAGCCGGCGCGCACGGCATCGCCGGTGAGGTGCGATTGAAGGTCTTCGCGGACGATCTGGCCGCGCACCGCTCGTTCAACGGCGGTGCGCTCACGCTGGTGAAGCTGCGCGACGGCACGATCGCGCGTTTTGCGGAGATCGGCGACCGCAACGCGGCGGAGGCGTTGCGCGGGACGGTGTTGACCGTGCCGCGCGACTCGCTGCCGCCGCTCGGCGAGGGTGAATATTACCACGCCGACCTGCTGGGGCTGGCGGCGGTCTCCACCGACGGCGAGCCGCTGGGCATCGTCGTGGAGGTGGAGAATTTCGGCGCCGGCGACGTGATCGAGGTCGAACGCCCGAACGGCAAGACCTTCATGGTGCCGATCGCCGCGGTGCCGGAATGGGATCGCGAACGGCTGGTGATCGACGCCGCGTTCGTCGAGTAACGCGCCGTGTTCGGCGCGTCGCTCATCGCCTGAGCGGTCGCCGCTCCGCCAGCAGATTGCGGATCGTCGTCGCCGCCACGCCGGCTTCGCCCATCGCATGGCTGATCTGGTCCAGCCCCTTCACCACGTCACCCGCCGCGAACAACCCCGGCACGCTGGTGCGCTGGTGATCGTCGACCTCCAGGCAGCCCTCCTCGGTCGCGCGTGCGCCGGCGCCCACCGCCAGCCGCGAGCGGATCCGCGAGCCGAGCGCCGGATACACGCTGTCGAACGCCATCCGCCCGCCGGCGGTGTCGAAGGCGAGCTGCTCGCCCTCGATCGCATAGCCGCCGCATGGACCATCGACCCGCTTGACGCCGGCGTCGTCCAGCGCACGTGCGCAGGCGGCGTCCAGCAGATGCTCCGCGTCCGGCGCGACCAGCGTGACGTCGGGCGTATAGCTGCGCAGGAACAGCGCCTCACGCATGCCGTGATCGCCGGTGCCGATCACCGCGACGCGCCGGTCGGTCACCTCATAACCATCGCAGACCGGGCAATAGCGCAGCAAGCCACGCGCGAGCGCCGGGTCGTGCACGTCGGGCAGCAGCCCGGCGGGGCGGTGGTTGACCACGCCGGTCGCCAGCAGCACGGTGCGCGCGCGATGTGTGCCCTGGTCGGTGGATACCACGAACCGGTCGCCATCGCGCGCGAGATCGCGGACCGTCGTCGCCTCACGCACCGCGCCATAGCGTTCGGCCTGCGCCAGCATCCGGCGCAGCAGCTCCTTGCCGGAGATCCCGTCCGGATAGCCGGCATGGTTGCGCGTGCACGGGATCATCGCCGCGCGGCTCGATCCGCTGTCGAACAGCCGGATCGACAACAGAAAGCGCGACAGATAGATCGCCGCGGTCAATCCCGCCGGCCCGCCGCCGATGATGATGCAATCGTCCAACTTGCCGCGCCCTTTCGCCCTATATACAGCCCGCGGATACAGGCGATGCGGACAACGAGCGCGACGTCGCCGCGATCCCCAGGCCGCCGGTCGAGAACTGGACACGATGACTTTCCGCGCGACGATCCTGACGCTTTACCCGGACATGTTCCCCGGCCCCCTCGGCCTCTCGCTGGCCGGACGGGCGCTGGGCGAGGGGCGATGGGCGATGGGCGCGGTCAACATCCGCGACTTCGCCACCGATCGGCATCGCACCGTCGATGACACGCCGGCGGGCGGGGGCGCGGGGATGGTGCTGCGCGCCGATGTCCTCGGCCGCGCGGTCGATGCGCATGCCGACGGCCGCCCGCTGATCGCGATGACGCCGCGCGGGCGTCCGCTGACCCAGGCGCGCGTCCGCGAACTGGCGGCCGGACCGGGCGCGGTGGTGCTGTGCGGCCGGTTCGAGGGGTTCGACGAACGACTGCTGGAGGTGCGGGGCGTCGAACAGGTGTCGATCGGCGACTACATCCTGTCGGGTGGCGAGATGGCGGCGCTGGTGCTGCTGGACGCTTGCGTTCGGCTGCTTCCCGGCGTAATGGGCGCGGCTTCCAGCGGGGTGGAGGAGAGCTTCGAAAGCGGCCTCCTCGAATATCCGCATTATACCCGACCTGTCGAATGGGAGGGGCGCACGATCCCCGAAGTGCTGCGATCGGGGGATCATGCGCGGATCGCGGCGTGGCGTCAGTCACGGGCCGAGATCGACACACGGCTACGGCGGCCGGACCTGTGGGAGCGTCATGAGGGCGCTCGGGTCGGCTCGCCCTCTGGCGCGCGGCGACGGACTGAGGACGAAGACACATGAACCTGATCCAGACGCTCGAAGCCGAGCAGATCGCCAAGTTCAACGAAAGCCGCAAGCTGCCCGAGTTCCGCCCCGGCGACACGCTGAAGGTCGGCGTGAAGGTGGTCGAAGGCGAGCGCACCCGCGTCCAGAATTACGAGGGCGTGTGCATCGCGCGCTCCAACAAGGGCATGGGTTCGTCGTTCACCGTGCGCAAGATCAGCTTCGGCGAGGGCGTGGAGCGCGTCTTCCCGCTGTATTCGCCCAACATCGATTCGATCGAGGTGGTGCGCAAGGGCGCGGTGCGGCGTGCCAAGCTGTATTACCTGCGCGGCCGTACCGGCAAGTCGGCGCGTATCGCCGAGCGTCGCGACCCGCGCACGTCGGCGCAGTAAGCACCGGCGATCCGATGGTTCGCGAAGGGGCGCGGCGGGAAACCGTCGCGCCCTTTTTCATGTCCGGGTCGGTCCCGCGGGATGTTCTTGCGCGAACCCGCGAGTGTCCCTGTAAGACGGCGGCCGCAAGCATTGTCGCGTAGGAAGGACCGCCTGTGACCACCATGATCCACCGGCGCCGGATCGCCGGCCGTTGCGTCCTTTTCCTGTGCGCCGGCACGATGTTCGCGACACCGGCGATGACGCAGCAGTCCGCGCCCGCGCTGGTCGATCTGGTCAACCCGCTGATGGGCCCGCCTCGAGCTACGACCTGTCGTACGGCAACACCTATCCGGCGATCGCGATGCCATGGGGCATGAACGCCTGGACGCCGGTGACCGGCAGGATGGGCGACGGCTGGAGCTATACGTACCGCGCGCACCGGATCAACGGGATCAAGCAGACGCACCAGCCGAGCCCGTGGATGAACGATTACGCCGCCTTCGCGCTGCTGCCGATGACCGGCGCGCTGAAGGTGAAGGAGGGGGACCGCGCGTCGTGGTTCAGCCACAAGGCGGAGGTCAGCACCGCCTATGGCTACAAGGTCTATCTCGCCGATTACGACGTGACCGCCGAGGTGGCGCCGACCGAACGCGCCGCGCACTTCCGCTTCACCTTCCCCAGAAGCGATCAGGCGCATGTCCTGCTCGACGGCTATGCCGGCGGGTCGATGGTGTCGATCGACGCGCGGCGGCGGCGCATCACCGGCTATGTCCGCAACCATCATGGCGGCGTGCCGGGCAACTTCCGCAACTGGTTCGTCGCCGAATTCGACCACGACTTCGCGGTCACGCGTACCTTTGACGGTGCCGGAGCGGTGACGCGAGGAAGCCGGGCCGAGGGCGATCATGTCGGCGCGGTGGTCAGCTTCACGACGCAGGCGGGCGAGCAGGTGGGCGTACGCGTCGCGTCGTCGTTCATCAGTGCCGAACAGGCGCAGCGCAATCTCGACCGTGAGATCGGGCGCGACGGTTTCGCGCAGACGCAGGCCAGGGCGAAGGCGGCATGGCAGCGCGAGCTGGAGCGGATCGTGGTCGACGATCCCGATATCGACCATCGCCGCACCTTCTATTCCGCGCTGTGGCGGATGCTGCAATTCCCGCGGCAGTTCCATGAGGTCGACGCACGCGGGCGGATCGTCCACTACAGCCCGTATGACGGGCAGGTGCACGCCGGGGCGCTCTATACCGACAACGGCTTCTGGGACACATGGCGGGCGGTCTTCCCGTTCCTCGCACTGATGTACCCGGAGCGGGACGCGGAGATCATGCAGGGGCTGGTCGCCACCTACAGGGAGTCCGGCTGGCTGCCCGAATGGGCCAGCCCCGGGCATCGCAGCGTGATGATCGGCTCCGATTCCGCGAACCTGATCGCCGACGCCTGGCTGAACGGCGTGCGCGGATTCGACGTGGACACGCTGTACGAGGCGCTGGTGAAGAACGCGACCACCTCGCAGGGGCGACCGCGCGATGCGGGCGGCAAGGTGCTGAGCGCGGTCGGGCGCGAAGGGGTCGAACTGTACAACCGGCTCGGCTACGTGCCGTATGACGTGGGCATCAACGAGAATGCGGCGCGGACGCTGGAATATGCCACCGCCGACTTCTCGCTGTCGCGGCTCGCCGCCGCGCTCGGCAAGCGCGAGGATGCGCGCAGATATGAGCGGCAGGCGCAGAACTACCGCAAGCTGTACGACGCGCGGAGCGGCTGGATGCGCGGGCGCAACCGCGACGGATCATGGGCGACGCCGTTCAATCCCTACAAATGGGGCGATGCCTTCACGGAGGGCAGTTCGGTCCATTACAGCTGGTCGGTGACGCAGGACGTGCGGGGGCTGATCGACCTGATGGGCGGGCGCGACGCGTTCGTCGCGCGGCTGGACTCGGTCTTTTCGACCCCGCCGATCTTCGACGACAGCTATTACGGACAGGTCATCCATGAAATCCGCGAGATGCAGATCGTCGACATGGGTCAATATGCGCACGGCAACCAGCCGATCCAGCACATGATCTATCTGTACGACTGGGCCGGCGCGCCGTGGAAGGCGCAGCAGCATGCGCGCGAGGTGATGCACAAGCTCTACGCCGCGACGCCGGACGGCTATCCGGGCGACGAGGACAACGGCCAGACCTCGGCATGGTACGTCTTCTCCGCGCTGGGCTTCTATCCGGTCACCCCGACGGTCGGGCAATATGCGATCGGCAGCCCGCTGTTCCGGCGCGTGCGCGTGACGATGCCCGGCGGCAGGCTGCTGACGATCGAGGCGGAAAACAACAGTCGCGACAATCCCTACATCCAGTCGGCGACGCTCAACGGCTTGCCGTACGACACGCCATGGGTATCGCGCGAGGCGTTGCAGGCCGGCGGCACGCTGCGCTTCGTGATGGGGCCGACACCGAACAGGGCATGGGGCGCACGCCCGGCCGACGCGCCCTTTTCGATGAGCGCACCGCGATGAACGGGAGCGACGCGCAGTGGTTTCCGCGCGTGCCGCCTAGCGCCAGCGCCCGGTTTCCATCCATCGCAGCAGCGGCTTGAGCGGCGCGATCCAGACGATCCCGGTCACCAGGTAGAAGGCCAGTTGCACGATCGCCGGCCAGCGCCCGACGATCCCGGAGAGCGAGGCGACCGCCACGCACCACAGGGCGATCAGCAGCAGGATGGCCAGCATGCCGACGGGTTTGCGCCACGAGGGTGTCATCGCGTGATCCATTCGCATTCAGTGGCGATCGCGTGCAGCGGCGCGTCCCACGGGTCGGGATCGATGTGATCCAGCATCTGCACGCTCCATGCGACGCCCACGCGCCACGCATCGGGAAAGGCGGCGAAGGCGCGGTCGTAATGACCGGCGCCCTGTCCGATCCGATTCAGCCGCGAATCGAACGCCACCAGCGGGGTCAGCACCACGTCGGGCACGACCGGCGCACCGGCGTCCGCCGGCTGCCGCAAGCCGAACGGTCCATGTTCCAGCACGGCACCCGGGCGCCACGGCAGGAATCGCAGCGGGGTCGCGCGATCGACGACATGCGGCAATGCCAGCCGGCACCCGGCCGCGCGTGCCGCCGCCTCCAGCGGTTCCGGGTCCGCCTCGCTGCCGATCGGTACGTAGCTTGCGACGACGCGGCCGGGGGCGAGCAGCGCCACGAACGCCGGGTCGACACGCACCGGCGCGTGCGGCGTCGCGACGAAACGGTCGCGGGCGGCGCGGGCGGCCGCGCGCAGGGCGCGCTTGTCGGTCATGGGCGGGGAAGGGGGCGGGTGGCGGGACCGCCATGGCCGTTTGCCGGGGTATCCACTGACGCTCGGTACGTCAGGTGGGGATCATGTACGTCGGACCAGGATCCGGGCAGGGACAACCCCCATGGATGATGAATAGCCTCAGGGATATGTCTGACTCGTACCGGGCAGAACCCGCCAACACCCATCTAGGCGCTCGGCAGCGTTTGCTCAAGGGCGGCGGCGATCGATTCGAGTCGTTCGGACAGCCGATCGAGCGCGACTCCTTCCGGGGTTTCCGGCGGCGGCGCGTCGCGCGCGTCGATCAGCGCGTCGGCGACCATCAGCGCGGCGAGCAGCATTGCGCGATTGACTCCGCCGCCGCCGGCCGCGCGCCGCGCATCGTTCCACCGCTCGTCGATCAGCGCGGCGGCCTGCATCAGCCGCGCCTCCCCGCCATCCCGGCACGCCAGGTCGTACGTCGTCTCACCGATGCGCAGATTCACGAGCGCCATCAGTCGGTTCCTTCCGCCGCGGGATCGTTGTCGATGATCGCGTCCAGCGCCGCCACGGCCTGCGCCATGGTCGCCTTCAGCGTGGCGTGACGGCGTTCGAGCAGTGCGTCGGCGGCGCGGCGCTGCGCGATCGCCTGCTCGACGCGTCCGATGGCGGCTTCCAGCCGGGCGATCGCGGGATTGTCCATGGCGGGGGCGATAGGATCGCGCGCGCCCGGCGACAAGACCGTTGCGCGCCAAGTCGATGCAGCGGGGCGGTTGACGGTTGCGCATCCACCTGCGCAAAAGCCGCGGCATCTGTGCAGACCCGGTTGGAGGATTGACGATGACGAAGGTGGCGATCAACGGCTTCGGACGCATCGGCCGGCTGGTGGCGCGTGCGCTGCTGGAACGCGGCAGCGAGCTGGAGCTGGTGGCGATCAACGACCTGGCCGATACGAAGTCCAACGCCTGGCTGTTCAGCCGCGACAGCGTCCACGGGCGCTATGCCGGCACCGTCGAGGCCGACGGACAGGACATGGTGATCGACGGCAAGCGCATCCGCGTGACCGCCGAGCGTGATCCGGCCAACCTGCCGCATGCCGAACTCGGCGTCGACATCGTGCTGGAATGCACCGGCTTCTTCACCGACCGCGCCAGTGCGCAGAAGCACATCGACGCGGGCGCCCGGAAGGTGCTGATCTCCGCGCCGGCCAAGGGCGTCGACATCACCGTCGTCTACGGCGTGAACGACGACAAGCTGGAGGCGGGGCACACGATCGTCTCCAACGCATCGTGCACCACCAACTGCCTGGCGCCGGTCGCCAAGGTGCTGAACGACGCGATCGGGATCGAGCGCGGGCTGATGACCACGATCCACGCCTATACCAACGACCAGAAGATCCTCGACCAGATCCACCCCGACCTGCGCCGCGCGCGCGCCGCGGCGATGAGCATGATCCCGACCACCACCGGCGCCGCGCGGGCGGTGGGCGAGGTGCTGCCCGAGCTGAAGGGCAAGCTGGACGGCTCGGCGGTGCGCGTGCCCGTCCCGGACGGCAGCCTGATCGACCTGACCTTCACGCCGAAGCGCGATACCACCAGGGATGAGGTCAATGCGCTGCTGAAGGCGGCCGCGGACGGCCCCATGCAGGGCGTGCTGCACTTCTCCGACGAGCCGCTGGTGTCGATCGACATCGTCCACACGCCCTATTCCTCGACGGTCGACAGCCTGGAGACGGCGGTGCTCGACGGAAAGCTGGTGCGCGTGGTGAGCTGGTACGACAACGAATGGGGCTTCTCCAACCGCATGGTCGATACCGCCTCGGCGATGGCGAAGCTGGGGTGAGCGGCCGCGTGCCGTCGTTCCGGCGCACGCCGGCGTCTCCCCGCGCAGGGGAGGTGCCGGCCCGCGCCGGCGTGACGGCATGGCGTTGACCGGCACGCTGCTGGGCATCGCGCGGCATGCCCGTTCGCGCGCGCCCATGGAACTGGTCGAGCGCGTCGCAGTCAGCGTGGAGGGCGGCATTCACGGCGACTTCCGCGGCGCGATGCGTGGCAAGCCGTACAAGCGGCAGGTGACGCTGATCGAGCGCGCCGACTGGGCAGCCGCGATGACCGAGGTCGGTCATGCGATCGCGTGGCAGGAACGCCGCGCCAACCTGCTGGTC
The DNA here is from genome assembly GCA_003243195.1 of Sphingomonas taxi. Lineage (GTDB taxonomy): Bacteria > Pseudomonadota > Alphaproteobacteria > Sphingomonadales > Sphingomonadaceae > Sphingomonas > Sphingomonas taxi_B. Next base: position 33,608 of record QFQI01000015.1, read on the forward strand.
GATGGCGTGGATCTGCCGCAGGTGGCGGGCGTCCGCGTCGCGATCGGGGCCGATGTGGTGCTGGAGATCACGCGCGAGTGCGACCCGTGCGAGCGCATGGAGGGGCTGGCGACCGGCCTGCGCGCGGCATTGACGCCGGACTGGCGCGGGGGCGCGTGCGCGATGGTGGTGCAGGGCGGCTGGATCGCCGTCGGTGATGGGATCAGGATCGAGGAACCATGAGCAAGTCATTCCGAACGCTTGACGATATCGGTGACGTCACCGGCAAGCGCGTGCTGGTGCGCGAGGATCTGAACGTGCCGCTGCACGACGGCCAGGTCAGCGACGACACCCGGCTGCGCGCCACGGTGGCGACGGTCGCCGAACTGGCCGACAAGGGGGCGATCGTGCTGGTGCTGGCGCATTTCGGCCGTCCGAAGGGCGTGCCCTCGCCGGAGCTGTCGCTGGCGCAGATCGTGAAGCCCTATGAGGCGGTGCTCGGTCGTCCGGTCCGCTACGTCGACTGGGAAGGTGCGGCGGACGCGGTCGCGACCTTGCAGCCGGGTGACATCGCGGTGCTGGAGAATACGCGCTTCTTCGGCGGCGAGGAAAAGAACGACCCGCAGGTGGTGGAGCGTTTCGCCGCGCTCGGTGACCTCTACGTCAACGATGCGTTCTCCGCTGCGCACCGCGCGCATGCCTCCACCGAGGGGCTGGCGCACCGGCTGCCCGCCTTTGCCGGGCGCGCGATGGAGGCGGAGCTGGACGCGCTGGAAAAGGCGCTCGGCTCGCCGGAGCATCCGGTCGCGGCGGTCGTCGGCGGCGCGAAAGTGTCCACGAAGCTGGCGGTGCTCAAGCATCTCGTCACGCGCGTCGATCACCTCATCATCGGCGGCGGCATGGCCAACACCTTCCTGGCCGCGCGCGGGGTGAATGTCGGCAAGAGCCTGTGCGAACACGACCTGACCGGCACCGCGGAAGAGATTTTCGACGCCGCCGACAAGGCGGGATGCACCGTGCACCTGCCCTATGACGTGGTGGTCGCCACCGAATTCCGGGCGAACCCCGCGACGCGCACCGTCAACGTGCACGAGGTCGCGCCCGACGAGATGATCCTCGACATCGGCCCGGCCGCCACCGAGTCGCTGGGCGATGTGCTGAAGAATTGCCGCACCCTGGTGTGGAACGGCCCGCTCGGCGCCTTCGAGACGCCGCCGTTCGACACCGCCACCGTCGCGCTGGCGCGCACCGCAGCGGCGCTGACCAAGGAAGGCGGGCTGGTGTCGGTCGCCGGCGGCGGAGACACCGTGGCCGCGCTGAACCAGGCCGGGGTGGCGGATGCCTTCACGTTCGTCTCCACCGCCGGCGGTGCGTTCCTGGAGTGGATGGAAGGGCGCGAGCTTCCGGGCGTGGCCGCATTGCAGCGCTGAGCGCCGCGCTTCGCGTCGCGCGTACGTTCGTCATTCCGGCGCAGGCGGGAATGACGAACGGAAGCCGGGCTATCACCCCGTCACGCGTGGGGGCGGGCACCTTCCCATGACGCACGCGACAGGATGGCGCGCGCATCCCCGGGGGTGCGCGCTTCGCCATGCGGCCCGCCGGCCGCGGCGATGACCCGGCCGAGCAGCTGCAGCCCCTCCGGCCAGTGACCCAGCCCGCTCGCCGCATTGATATGGCCGCTCGCGCCATAGTCGATGAAATGGCTGCCCCAATCCACCGCCAGGCTGTGCGCCCGGTCGATGGAGATCCACGGATCGTCGGTGGAGGCCACCACGATCGACGGGAACGGCAGCGGCTGCTTCGGTGCGGGGGCGAAAGGCGCCAGTTCGGCGGCGGTGCCGGGGCGATCGACATCGGCCGGTGCGACGAGCAGCGCGCCCGCGACCGGCCAGCCGTAGGGCTGCGGACTCATCGACGCCCACCATGCGATCGCCACGCAGCCCAGACTGTGACCGACGAGGATCACCGGCGCGCGCGCGGTCGACACCGCCTGGTCGATCTTGGTCACCCAGGCGTTGCGGTGCGGGCGATCCCACATCCCCAGGTCGATCCGCGAGGTGTCGGGGCGGCTCTTCTCCCACAAGGTCTGCCAGTGGGCGGGACCGGAACCGCCGAGCCCGGGAACGGTCAGGACCGTCGGCTGCACCGACAGGTCGAACGTGGCATGTCCCATGACGTACCTCCTGCTTGCCGTATCGCGCCTTCTCCGGCCCATAAGGTCCAGCGAGGCCGCGGCGGATGTTCCTGGGGTCGGGCATGCCGCGGCCTCTGTGATCTCATGTAATCCCTATTAAACCGATGAGCAATCTTGCGGCGCAGCAATTCGCACGGGGGGAGCGGCCCGTGCGACGAACCGTTCCGCGGCTTGCCCCGCCGCCCGCGACACGCGATAGCCGGGCGATGGCGCCCCCTTCGAAACAACGTGTCGACCAGATGCTCGCGGACCGTGGCCTGGCGGAGTCGCGCACGCGTGCGCAGGCGCTGGTGATGGCGGGGCTGGTGTTCACGGGCGAGCGCAAGGTCGACAAGCCGGGGCAGTTGCTGCCGGACGACGTGGCGCTGGAGGTGCGCGGGCGCGATCACCCCTGGGTGTCGCGCGGCGGCATCAAGCTGGCACACGGGCTGGATCATTTCGGCTGGGACGTGAGCGGCGCGACGGCGATCGACATCGGGTCGTCGACCGGGGGCTTCACCGACGTGCTGCTGACGCGCGGCGCCGCGCGCGTCTATGCGGTCGACAGCGGCACCAACCAGCTCGCCTGGAAGCTGCGGCGGGATCCGCGCGTGGTGGTGCACGAACAGACCAGCGCCCGCGTCCTGACGGCGCGACACGTTCCCGAACCGATCGACCTGCTGGTGTGCGACGCCAGTTTCATCGGGCTTGCCAAGGTGCTGGAGGTGCCGCTCGGCTTCGTCCGCGCTGGCGGCCGCGCGCTGGCGCTGGTCAAGCCGCAGTTCGAGGCCGGTCGCGCGGAGGTCGGCAAGGGCGGGGTGGTGCGCGATCCCGCGATCCGCGCGCGCGTCTGCGCGGAGGTCGCGGCGTGGTTCGAGGGGCGCGGCTGGCGGATCGACGGGATCGTCGAAAGCCCGATCACCGGGCCGGAGGGCAATGTCGAATATCTGCTCGCCGCGCATAGCGCATGAAACCGTCGCGCGGGATCGTACTTTGCGCCATGTAGCGGATGGCATGGGCGGCGAAAGGGCGGAACCGTGAACGGCGTGGCGACGAAGGAGCAATTGCGGATGTCGTTCCTGCGCTGGGCGGCATTGGCGGTGCCGGCGGTGCTGCTGCTCGGCTTCCTGTCAGGGCGTGTGGTGCCATCGGGTGAGCAGAATGGCTGGTACGCCATTCTTTCCAAGCCCGGTTTCACGCCGCCGGGCTGGGCGTTTCCGGTGGCATGGTCGCTGCTCTACGTCATGATCGGGCTGGCGCTCGCGCTGGTGCTCAGCGCGCGCGGCGCGCGGCTGCGCGGACTGGGGGTGGCGCTGTTCGTCGCACAGCTCGCCGGCAATCTGGCATGGACGCCGTTGTTCTTCGGCGCGCACCGCGTCGACGCGGCCTTCCTGCTGATCGTCGCGATCCTCGGGCTGTCGATCCTCACGACGATCGTGTTCGCGCAGGTCCGGCGCGCGGCGGCGTGGCTGATGGTGCCCTATATGCTGTGGCTGTGTTTCGCCGGGGCGCTCAATTGGGAGATCGGGCGGCTCAATCCCGATGCGGAACGGCTTGTGCAACCCGTCGCGGCGTCCCAGATGATCCGTTGACGCTTTTGTCTTGCAGGAAGATGTGCCCATGCAGTCCGAAAATCATCTGTTCGGCGATGTCGCCAAGCTGTTCAACGGCGCGGCGGGTACGCTGGCCGGCATGGGACGCGAGGCGGAGGCCAATGCCCGCAGCCGCGCCCGCGAATGGATCGGCGGACTCGATTTCGTCGCGCGCGAGGAGTTCGAGGTGGTGAAGGCGATGGCGGTCGCGGCGCGGGACGAGAACGATGCGTTGCGCGCGCGGATCGAGAAGCTGGAGGCGGCGCTGGCCGCGCAGGCGACGCCGGTCGATCCGCTGGCCTGAGGCATAAGGCGCGGCGTCCGTGGGGATGACGCGCGCCACCACGCGTGCGATAAGAATGTGATGCTCGACGAAGCCGATCAATATGCGGAGCCGGAAGCGCCGCTCGACATGCTCGAATCCTATTTCACGGCGCACAGCTGGCCGTGCGAGCGCCATGATGATGAGATCACCGCTACCGTAAAGGGTAGCTGGACCGAATATGAGCTTCGCGCCCTGTGGCGCGAGGAGGACGGCGTCGCCCAGTTGCTCGCCTTTCCGGACGTCAAGGTGGCCGACGGGCGACGCGCCGCGATCTACGAGACGCTGGGGCTGGTCAACGAGCAATTGTGGCTCGGCCATTTCGAGATGTGGTCGTCCAGTGGCATCCTGCTGTACCGCAGCGGCACCGCGATCGAGACGCGTGAGGGCGAGGCGACCATGTCGCTGCACACCGCCGAGCTGCTGGTCGAATCGGCGATCGACGAATGCGAGCGTTTCTATCCCGTGTTTCAGTTCGTGTTGTGGGGCGGCAAGTCGCCGGTCGAGGCGATCGCCGCCGCGATGGTCGAAACGCAGGGCGAGGCTTGAGGACATCATGCGGCTGTGGATGATCGGGTGCGGCAACATGGGCTCGGCGATGCTGCGCCGCTGGATCGCGAGCGGCGTGGTGGCGGCGCAGGATGTGGATGTCGTGAACCGTACCGATCGCGCGCTGCCCGCCGGCGTGCGACAGGCGCGCACGTTGCCGGACGGGCCGATGCCGGACGTGGTGGTGCTGGGCATCAAGCCGCAGCAACTGGAGGCGGTCGCCGCCGTGCACCGCGATCGTCTCCGCGCCGCGCCGCTGCTCGTGTCGATGCTGGCCGGTGCCGATCCGGCGCGGCTGTCGGCCGCGTTTCCCGGGCCGGTCGCGGTGCAGACCATGCCCAATCTGCCGGTCGAGATCGGCCGCGGCGTGGTGGCGATCCATGCGCCCGCCGCGCCCGAGGCTGCGCGCAGAGTCGTGGATAGGCTGATGACCCCGCTGGGGCTGGTCGAATGGTTCGACGATCCGGCGCGCTTCGCCGCGGCGGGCGCGCTGTCGGGCACCGGGCCGGCGTTCCTGTTCCGCTTCGTGGATGCGCTGGCGGCCGGGGGCGTCGCGACCGGCCTCACCGCCGAACAGGCGGCGGCGATCGCGCTGGCCACCGTCGAAGGCGCGGCGGCGATGGTTGCCGCCGATGCCCGGTCGCCAGCCGCGCTGGCGGATGCGGTGGCCAGTCCGGGCGGCATGACGCGCGCCGGGCTGAACGTGCTGGATGAGGATGCGGCGATGGCCACGCTGCTGGAGCGGACGCTTCGGGCGGTGGCGCGGCGCGGTGCGGAGATGGCGGCGGGGTAGGGTGGCGCCCGGGTTTCAGCCGCGCAATGCCTCCACCCGCGCGATCTCGTCGGCGGGCACCAGTCCCTCCAGCACCGCCCAGAAGCCGGTGACCGCGCCCTGTCCGGCGCGCGAATAGGCCGCCGACATCTTTTCACGCAACGCCTCGTACAGGCTGTTTTCCAGTTCGACCCCGGCCGGCGTCAGCCGCAGCAGCCGCTGGCGGCGGTCGCGGTCGCCCGCACGGGTTTCCACCAGTTCGCGCTCGATCAGTTCGTTCAGCACGCGACCCAGCGATTGCTTGGTGATGGCGAGCAGCGCGAGCAGGTCGCTGACCGGCATGTCGGGCTTGCGCGCGATGAAGTATAGCGCACGGTGGTGTGCGCGGCCGAGCCCCTGTTTGGCCAGCCCGCGATCGATCGAGCGCGTGATGTGCGCATTGCCGAAATACAGCAGCTCCAGCCCGCGCCGAATCTCGGTTTCGCGCAGGAATAGCGGCGAGGCGGAATGGGTTGGGGCAGCCATGTTGACCGGCTTTGCCATCCGCCCTAGGCCACTGCAACCCCGGCGGGCCGACGATCCGTCGCACACCGCCGCGATCCTTGGAGGCTTTTGTGAACTTCGCGTTCGAACCGCACCCGTCCCCTGTTTCCGCGAACGAACGTGCTGCACGGCTGGTCGACCCGGGCTTCGGACGCGTCTTCACCGATCACATGGTGGTGATGCATTATTCGGAGGGGCGCGGATGGCATGACGGCCGCATCGGGCAGCGCGTGCCGCTGACCATGGATCCCGCCTCCTCGGTGCTCCATTATGCGCAGGAGATTTTCGAGGGGCTGAAGGCTTATCGGCTGGAGGATGGCGGCCTCGCGCTGTTCCGTCCCGAGGCGAATGCGCGCCGCTTCAACGCCTCGGCGCGGCGCATGGCGATGCCGGAGCTGCCGGAGGAGCTGTTCGTCGAGTCGGTCGAGCGACTGGTCCTGACCGAGCGCGATTGGATGCCGAGCGTGGAGGGCGGCTCGCTGTACCTGCGCCCGTTCATGATCGCGTCGGAAGCCTTCCTGGGGGTGAAGCCGTCCGCCGAATATCTCTACATGGTGCTGGCGTCGTCAGTGGGCGCCTATTGGAAGGGCGGGGCGCGGGCCGTGTCGCTGTGGGTCAGCCACGATTACACCCGCGCCGCGCCCGGCGGCACCGGCGCGGCCAAGTGCGGCGGCAATTACGCCACCAGCCTCATCGCGCAGCAGGAGGCGATCCGGCGCGGCTATGACCAGGTGGTGTTCCTCGACGCGGCGGAGCGGCGCTGGATCGAGGAGCTGGGCGGCATGAACATCTTCTTCGTGTTCGACGACGGATCGTTGCGCACGCCGCCGCTGACCGGCACGATCCTGCCCGGCATCACGCGTGACTCGATCCTGCAACTCGCGCGCGATCAGGGACTGACCGTGCAGGAGGAATCCTATTCGATCGACGACTGGCGCGCCGATGCGGCGAGCGGCCGGCTGGTCGAGAGTTTCGCCTGCGGAACCGCGGCGGTGGTGACGCCGATCGGCCGCGTGGCCGGCCCAGATTACGAACTCACGATCGGCAGCGGCGGCACGGGGCAACTGACCGCGCATTTTCTCGAGCGGCTGAGCGCGGTGCAGCGCGGGCGTGCGCACGATTCACACGGCTGGCTGCATCGTATCGGTTGAGCTTTCCCGCGCGTCACGATAAGGCGCGCGGCTCGTTGGGGCGTCGCCAAGCGGTAAGGCACCGGTTTTTGGTACCGGCATTCGCAGGTTCGAATCCTGCCGCCCCAGCCAGTTTCTTATCTAAGCCTTTGTTTTAGCGGCAGAACATCGCTCGCAGTCACTGGATTGGGCCGGTGGGTGTGACGGCTCCATGTGGAGATGCCGTGCCTGCTATCCAGAACGTCGAGCGCCGAGGCGCCGTCTACTACTGGCGCCGCACCGTCCGTTTTGAGGATGGTAAGCCTTTCACTCTACGTCTCAGCCTCAGAACGACCATTCAGTCGGTCGCGCGGAGCATGGGCTGCGCGATGACCGCCAAGAGCGAGACGTTGAAGATGACCCTTGGTCAGGCCGCTCGGTCTGCTAGCCTTACGACTCAGCAGAAGGCGGGCATCTATCGCAGGGCCATGGAAGAGATGCGCGATCACCTTGATCAATCGCACGTGGCGTTCCAGCGGACCGAATCGAACGCGACCTACATGATCGAGGGTCTGGTCGAGATCTACGAGACAATGCTGCGCGACTTCGTCGTCCACGGGGTGCCCGAGAATGCCGGCACCCGCGAGCATGTCGAGGCCCGGTTCCCGACGCTGTCGGATGAGCAGAAGGAGACCCTGCTCGACTTCTTCGGGAACCGGCCGGATTGGCGCCAGCGTTCCCGCGTCCAAGCCTCGGCCGAGCTTGCCGCCGCCGGGGTTGCTGATACCGACGACAATGTCGACATGGCGCGCAAGGTCAACTTCGAAGGCCGGCTTGCCGCGGCGCTCGAGTATCGTCGTCGGCTTACGGATCCGGCTTCGATGTGGTCGAGCCTTGCCGTTGATCACGCTCCCATCGTTTCGACATCGCCTGCGTCAATCGTGCGGCAGCAGGAGGCGTCGATAGCCGTCGAGCCGGAGGTGGCGGAGCCTTGGGCGTCCATGACGCCTACGGAGGCGGCGGCCCGCTTCATCGCCGACAATCCCAAGATTGTCGGCGATGCCAGGCGCAAGGCGCGATGGAGCGACAAGACTCGCAGTCAGTTCGTCTCGGCCGCCCGGCTCCTGGAGAAAAGCTATGGCGCCCGTCCAATCCGGCTTCTCGCGCGCGAAGACGTGGTGCGGCTCAATGATCATTTTTCCCGCCTTCCTGTCAGCCATCACAAGTCGCGCCAGCACTATGGGATGACGCTGGAGGAGATTTGTCGCGAGGCTGCAGCGGAGGTGCAGGTCGGCAAGCGTGATGCAAAGACAATCGGGCTTCAGGCGACAAGCACAAACCGGCACTTCCTGTTCCTCAAGGAGCTGGTCGGCTGGGTAGCGAAGCAGGTGCCTGGTGTAGCGGTGATCGACTGGTCGGACTTCGTATACGAGGATGATCGTAACGCGCGCGAGCAGCGCGATGCCTATACCGAGGAGGAAGGGCGGGCTCTGTTCCGCCTGCCGATCTGGACCGGATCGCGCTCGCTTAGCCGCCGGCTCGATCCGGGATCCGACATCTGGCACGACGCAGGCTTCTGGGTGCTGCCGATCGCCTGGTATACCGGCTGTCGGCGGGAGGAAATCTGCCAGCTGACGCTCACCGACATCGGCTTAGAGGACGGCATCTGGTTCTTCACGATCACCGACGAGAACGGAGGGCGCGTGAAGAACCGAGCGTCGATACGCCTCGTGCCCTTCGCCGAAGAACTCGTACGGCTGGGGCTGCCCGATTATGTCAAGGCGCTGAGGGCGGCCGGCGAGACGATGCTGTTTCCGGAACTGCAGACCGCATCCGGCAAGCGAGGCTACGGCGACGTGTTCTACAAAAACTGGTGGACGAAGATCGCCCGCAAGCTCGACTTTATAGAGCCCGGTCAGGCGATCCATAGCTTCAGGCACACGGTCACGACCGAGTTGAAGCATCGCGAGGTCTTCCTCGAAACGCGAGCTGACCTCGTCGGGCACGCAATGTCCGGCGAGACAGCTGGGCGCTATTCGAAAGCGGCACGCCTGAGCCGGCTGAAGGAAGCGGTGGACCAAATCCCCACGGTAACGGATCGTCTGCGCTCAAGTTCGACCAGGCTGTTGCCAACGTCGAGACGGGCTCCGCGACCCGCGCGTCCGGAACGCCAATGACGCCGTCTCGCTGCGTGCATTCCGTGAATCACCGCTCGACCAAGGCGATCCCTACGGGAGAGATCGCCATCTCCTGGAAACGGCGGAAATCCGCAGGTTTTCAGATGGTGCCCCATCGGCTTCTATACCTGTGGGACCGACCTGACCCTATACCAGCGACACGTCCGCGCCGCGGCGGTGCCGCGACGGAACGGCTGTAGATTTTCAGGATGGATGAGTCATCCAGAAACGTCGGATCAACGAAACGGAAGTCCCAGCCGCTTAGCTTTCCCCACGACGGCGTTACGGCTGACGCCACCCAGTGCTGCGCCGATCTCGGAGGCGCATGCGCCGGTCTGCCAAAGTGTACGCAACTGCTCCACCCGGCCCTCCGGCCAGGCATTCGATGGCGACGAGGCCTGGGATCCGGCTGCACCCGCGCCTTCTTCACCGTCCGTCGCGATCGTGTCCTCCTCCGCAGCGATGACCTCCTCTTCGCGTGGTGGAACCCCCAGCTCCGGCAGCCCCGGGATGACCACCGCTGACAGGGGCGTGATCCGCCGCCCCTCGCCATCCGCCGAGCGGATGACGAGGCCGCCGTCCACCACCGAGAGGCTGAAGTCGCGATAGGATGCCGACCAGCGCGAGATCCGGTCGAGGTTTCGCGGCGAGAAGAAGGCCTGGGCGCGTCGGTAAGCCGATATCCCGCCGATAGCGTCCGCATGTGCGGCTTCGACCGCCTTCACCACCTTCGTGAGGTCGGCCGTGGTCATTGCATTGGTGTCGGCCCGGAATGCGGCTACTGCCCCGGCGACGCTCCCCTTCAAGGCGAGCAGCCGATCGCGGCAGTCGAATTGCGTGCGCATCAGCGCGCCGCCGTCGAGCGGTCCCAAGGACCCGCGCTCGCTACGCCAGATCGGCGTCTTCGGATCGCGATCGCCGAGCCTGTCCGCGCGCTTCCGCTCGGCCACTACATCTCGCACCTGTACGTCCTCGTGCAGGTCCGATCCCGAGTTGGCGGCGGCGCTGAGCAGATAGGCCGCGTTGGGATGCGCCTTCTCGATCTCCTTGCGCTTGGCGTCGATGGCGGCGAGGGCAGGGCCCTTCAGGACGACTGCGATCGCGGCATCGAGCCCGGCCGCTCCGCCGTTGATGCGCCCGAGCCGCTCCAGAACGCCCTGTCGGCTGGCGAGGTCAGAGAAGTTGCGGCGGATGCGGGTAAACTCGACGCCGTAGTGGCTCGCGGCGCAGTCCTTGCCGACCGAGTAGCTGCGGCCAGTCTCGTTGGTGACGACGAAGCCCGACCAGTGATTGTCCTTCTGGCAGTGGCAGCACCAAAAGAACGGCTCTTCCTTCAGGCGTTTCCGTCCACCCCTTGGCCGCAGATCGTAGTGACCGACAATCGTGGGCTCGAGCCCGGTGTCGGGCTTCGACCGGCTGTAGTGCTCCGTCGCGGCGGGGTCGTCGATGCGGAACTGCAGGGTGGCAAGCTGCTGGTCATCGGGCCTGCTCGTCGTTCGTGTAGACGTCGTCAATCTTGCGTCCTCTCGATCGCCTCTGCGTGTCGCCGCACAGTGGTTCGTCTCGACGAGCCGTCCTGATGCTCAGTCACGTCGCAGGCTGGTTCATGTCTAAGCCGCTAGCAGCGACGTTTCCTCCTTGAAGCTGTATCGCCGCGACAGGCATCGCGTGTCCTGATGCGGGCCACGGGCCAGCTCGAGCGTGAGCAGGCTGTCGTTCGGGAACGCGGGACTCAGCTCCAGGCGAAGATACTCGAAGAGCTGGCGATCATGGACGGCGATGACGATTTGCCGCCCATGCTCCTTCGATAGCGTACGCAGGAGAGCAGCGAGATGAGCGATGTGGACGTCGTCCATCGACTGGACGGGATCGTCGAGGATCAGCCAAGGCAGCGTCTTCGGCACCGATAGGTGGAGCGAGAGGAACAGCGTCAGCGCCGCGGTGTTGAGGTTGCCCGCGCTGAGCATCGCTCCCGGCGTGCCGCCAGCGGCGCCTCCGGCGCGATGGTCGGTGACGAGGCGCGGCTGGATGCGCTGCGTCTCCGCTTCGGGGATCCGGAACGCTGGAATGAACGGCTCGCCCGGCGCAAGGCGCACGAAAAGGTCTCGCCAGAGACGGTTGAGCCGCTCGTTGAATTCCCGGCGAATGATGCTCGATCGGATCGCGTCGACGGCGTCGCGGATCTTTGTCCCCTGCACCCTGACCTTCTGGGCCCGCTGCTGCGCCTCAGCGACGATTTTTAGTGTCGCCTCGTGCTGCCCGAGCTCGTCCGATAGACGGTCGGCCCGCGACTGGAGCGAGCGGATCGTCGCAACGGCGCTGCGGCCCTCGCGCCGCAGCGACAGCCTTTCCTCGAGCTGTCTGTTCTCGGCGTCGAGGAGAGACTGGATCCGCTCGGCCGCCACGCCCAAGTCCTCGCCGTCGACGATAGGAGTCGTGGCGACGGCCACGGCGAAGTCGGATAGGGTCTGGCGGGCTGCGGTCAGCGCCACGCTGCGCGACTGCGCCTCGGTGACGGCACGCTGCGCCGCCACCTGAGCTGCGCGCAGGCGCGACCCTTCCTTCAGCGTGTCGAGAATACTGGCGAGTTCGGCCCGCGCCGAGTTCGCCTCGGCGGCGGCGCGGTCGAGATCGGCTAGCATCCGCTCGTCCGGGATCGCGTCGGTCAGCGTGGCGATCTCCCGGTCGAGCCTGTCGACGAGCGCCTGCGCCTGCGTGTTCGTACGCCCGAGCTCCAGCAGGCGCTGGGCTGAGGCGGACAGGCGACGCACCTTGCCGTGGACGTGCTCTATCAGCGTGCCGGCGTTAAGCTCGGCATAGTCGCGATCGCAGACGGGGCAGGTCTCGCCGTCGATGAAGGTCGTCACTTCCGACAGTATGGCGGCGAGGCCGCCCGCCGACGTCGAGATTCCCTCCATCTCGGCGCTGATGGACTTGAGGCGCGATCGCGCGACCTCGATCTCGCTCGTGGCCGCAGCAAGCCGCTCGGCGTCGGCCTTGGCCTTGCTCGCGCGGGACGTCGCCTGGTCGGCGTGAAGCGTGAGGTGGCGGAGCGCGGCGTCGCCGAAGGCCGCCATGTCGCCAGGCATTGACGTAGCGGGGAGGAGTGCCTCGATCCTCGAGCGAAGCGCCGAGTAGCGCTCCAGGTAGGTTGTGGCCCAGCGCTCGTACACGTCGGACGACGACTCCGCGGCGATGGATGCGGACGGACCCGCGCCCGCTGCCCGCACGAGATCCCGCCGGATGGAACCCAGTTCACGTCGGCGGTCGGTGATCGTCCCCAGGCGTTGTTCGTCGTCCGTTGGCGAAAGCGCCTGCTCGATGGCGTCCAGCTTGCGGTCGTCTAGCTCCAGTACGAGCCCCAGCGCGTCCGCCGCCTTCTTGATACCCGACATCTGGACGCCGATGTCCTCGATGATCTGGAGCAGACTGAGCTTCTGGTCCTTGATGAGCGCGTCCAGCCGCGTCTTCTCCAGCTCGTTCTCCGACCAGCCATCCACGACTTTACGGACGTTGCGCACGTCGCCGAGCGGCTTCAGCCCGGTTTCGATGGCGTCAAGGCGGTCCAGGCGCAGCAGTTCGCCGACGAACTTCGCCAGCGGGGAATCCGCGCCGCTTCCCGAATCCTGGTAGATCTGCAGGAGCTGTCCGAGCAGCGCCTGCGGCAGGTAGCTGCGCTCGCTGAAGAACGACGAGAGCTTCGCATCTAAGGAGGTCGATGATGCAATTCCGTCGGCGGACAGCGTGGCGCCGTACCTGGCCGCACCAGTACCCACCGTCGCCACCGACACGCTGCCCTGTGCGGCGGAGCGGTGCATCAGCTGCGTCGCGTAGTCAGGGTCTGCCCTCCGAAGCGACTGGACCCCTCCTGTCAGCGCAAGCTCGATGGCCGACAGAAGGCTCGTTTTGCCGGCGCCGTTCTCGCCGTGCACCAGCACGACCTGCGCGTCGAGCGGGGCGTGCACGCGACCGCGTATGCTGCGGAAGTCGCTGACATCCAGTTCCTTGAGAAGAAGGTCGGTCATGCTTTCTCCACCTCCTCCTTTTTGACGAGCGCCGCATCGATCAGGCTCGCGATCGCCTCGGTCACGGCCTCGTCGCCGCGCTCCGCTGCGTCCATGATGGTCTTGATTGTCGCTCCGTCGACGACGTTCTTCAACGCCTTCTCCAGCTGGTCCTGCGCCGTGCCGTCCTGCTCGTCGGCGGCCGGCTGCGGGATCGACAGGGGCAGCAGCACGCGGATGCTGTCTTCCAGGCGATCGAAGTCCGGGGATCCCGCCTGGTCGACGGGAAGCGTGTCGACGTGCAGAACGCGTGCGGTGTCCGCCAGCGCCTCGACGTCGCCGGGCAGCGTCGCCCCGGCGAGCACGACCGTCAGAACGTATCGGGATGCCGTAACATCGAGCGCGCGGCTCAGCGCCTGGACCCGGGCACGAACACGCGCGGCATCGCTGTCGCCAAACGATCCCGACGTGGTGTCGACCAAAAGCACGAGATCGAGTGCCCGGCCGTGCCGACCGCGAAGCGCCCCGGTGAACTGGAACTCGACGCCAGCCATTCTGAACGGAGTCGGCAGGTCGTCGTATCCGGCGTCGTTGAGGCGCTGGCGGACGGCGGCGATCAGGGGCGACGAGGTCATAGCAGCACCTCGGCGGCGAAGGATGCACGCAGTTCGTCGATGTCGCCGGACGCCTGGAGGAGGCTCTCTACGCTCACATGGGAGGGGGCGAGCGATCCTGTCCGACCCGGCGCGCTTGATGGCGACCTACTCGAGCGAGAGGCCATCGTGAGATGCCAGGTGTCGTCGGAGTGGATGACGAGGGCATTGTCGTTGGCGTAGGCGCCATCGGCCTGAAGGCGGATCGCTTCTGACGCCGACTTCACCAAGAAGACGGGGCGGGCAGGCGCTCCGGCGCGATTCGCCTGAAGCGAGGCGATGCCGGCGGAAAGATCGTCGTTCGCTGGCGCCGCGAGCGACCACTGGGCTGTCGACCGGCCATGCTCCAGCAGCGCGACCACGATGGCGAGATGCCCGAGCCTGCTTGCCCGGGCGTTCTGGTCCGTCGCCAGCAAACCGATGGTGTTCGGACTGATCGGCTCGTAGGCCGACGGGTCATGCGGGAGCTGCCCGCCTCGGAAGACGGCCACTGCGCGTGACCAGAGGGCGATACCGTTGTTGACGGCGGGAGTCCGGCTCTGGTCCGCCGGGTCGACGACGGCGCCGTCGGCCATCTCGTCGCGGAGCGCGTTCACGGAGGTGGTCAGAGGGGCGAGAAGCGCACGTCTGCCGGTCGCGTCGAGCGCGAGCCCCATCAGGCAGTTGAGCTTGTCGGCGACCATCTTGAGCACCAACGCCACCAGGACCTGTTCGCCCCAAGCCCGCATGTGGCTGGCCGCGTTTATCGCTGCGACGTTTCCGTTGTAGTCGTCGCCATAGACGATCCGCAGGACGTCGCGTTGACCCTGGGTGATCTGGTCCTCGCAGAACACGTGGCCCGGGGCATCCGGTGCGCATGGCCAGCGCCACTTGTTGATTCCGGTTGCCGCGGCGAACACGCCCTGCAGGTTCATGTCCTGGATCGACAGGCCCAGGACCATCGTCTTGCTGTTCGTGGCAATCCCAAGCACCTCGTTCCGCATGGCGGCGAAGTCCGGGTTGTTCGGCCACATTGTGACCTGCGTGTGGCTGCCAGTTAGAAAACGGCGATATCGCCCCTCGTCCTGCTCGGCGTGGATGATGCATCCGTGGAACTTCAGCAACCTAGCCTGACCAGGAGGATCGCGGAGCTGGCCTGGGTCGACGACGACCTGGAGGATTCCAGGAATGCCGCCGCCGAGACGATGGACGGCGGCTTCGATGAAGCCGTCCCAGTTCCCGGATGCAATGGTCTTGACGGCACCCTCGAGCACGAGGAGCGCGATGCAGAGGTGCGCCGCCGCCGGTGGTGGCAGATTTTCGAACTGGCGCCGGATGTCGATCGCCGTCCAGAGGATGAAGTCGCCGGGTTCGGCACCGACGCGGATATCGAGGACGCGGGAATAGCTGTTCCAGAGCGCGTTGACGATCGCATCGCGTGCGCCCCATGTCGCGAACGCCGAATGGAGGTCGGCGCCGACTGCCGCTCGATCCGTACCGGCTAGCTGCAGAGCCTCGTCGAGCGCGGGCATGTATGCGGCTTCGGTCGCCGGATCGACAGCCCGTACGCGAAGGTATTCCATCGCCGCTGCGATGAGGCCGCCGAGGCTTGGTGCCTTCCGCGAGATCCCCGAACCGACCCACAGTGCGAACTCGCCGTTCTCGACGGCCTTCGCGGTGGTGGCGAATTCGCCGTCGAGCTTCTCCAGCACTTGGCGCACGGTGATGTTGGTCGCGTTGGGTGCAAGACCCACTTCATGCCTCCCCCGATCGGCATGACGAGCGTCACCCGGACAGATCGAATGCTATGCACGATGACCTTGGCACGCAACGGCTTCTGGTGAGATTCGCATAATTTGCTGCGCTACGCCGCGACGGGTTCGGGTGATCCTTCGAGCGGGAATGATGCACTGCCCGGCGTCCAGAAGTCGGTGTGATCAAAGTGGTTGGCGTAGAACCCGCGCGACAGGGTTGCCCGACGACGACGTCTGGACGTGGGTTCCTCGACCGCGAAGTCGTCGCCGTCCAGCCGCTGGAGCTCATAACCCTGGGGCAAGAGCCGTGGCTGAGCGACGATGGTCTTGAGGTCCTCGATGGACAGGGCGGGACGCCCCATCTCCGGCATGTCACCGAGATCGTCCACATCATCGATGTCGACGGTAGGCGTGTCCGCGGCACTGATGGTGTTCGCAACCATTGCGTCGACATCAACATGCGCGCCGGCCAGCGCCAGCGACCCGATCTCGCGGCTGATCGCCGACAGGATCGGCTGGAGTCCGCCGACCATGTCCTCGAACAGCTTGATGCGGCCGGACAGCGCCAGATAGACCTCGGTCTCGACTGTGTCGTGATAGTGCAGGTTGACGATCCGGATGCTGTCGAAACGTTGGCCGAGCCGGTCGATACGACCGATCCGCTGCTCCACACGCATCGGATTCCACGGCATGTCGTAGTTGATCAGCGAACCGCAGAACTGGAAGTTGAGGCCTTCGGCGGCGGCGTCCGTGCAGAGCAGGATGTCGCCCTTTCCTTCGCGGAAGCGCTTCTTGATGTCGGCCCGGGACACGAGCCGCCAGCTGCCGTCCGGCGTGCGGATCTCGCCGCCACGTCCGGAGAAGCAGATGACCTCGCGACCGGTCTGATCGGCCAGCCAGTCGCGCAACCCGTCCATGGTGTCGGTGTAGCCGGTGAACACCATCGTCTGGTGGTAGCCTTCGGCCGCCAGCAGTGTGAGCTCGTCCTTGAGCGCGCGAGCCTTGGTGTCGATCGGCAGCCGTTGCAGGTCGGAGAGGATGTCACGGATCGCGGCGCTCTCGAGTAGCCGGCGGGCGACCTCCTCCTTCTCCTTCACCTCGTCCGTCTCGACCTCCTCGCCGCTCTCCTCGAGATCGAACTGGTCGTCCTCGACCTGGCGATCGAGCCGGCCTTGCAGACTGTGGGCGAGGGCGGCGAAGCTGGATGACAGGCGCTTGCGGTAGATCGTCAGCACGAAGCCGATGGCGGTGCGCTGCGACTGGTCCGCGTTCTGGTAGGCGGAGCGGATGAAGGTTTCGACCCGCTCGTAGATGTCCCGCTCGGCCGGCTCCATGTGGATGAAGCGGTCCTGCACGTCGCGTACCGCGATCCTCGCCTGGAGCTTGCCTTCAGCCTGATAGCGGCGGAGCAGCGAACGCGTGTGTCTCGACATGAGCGCGGCGACCGGCGTCCAGCGCTTCATGATGCGCACGGCCGCTGCGCGATCCTCGCCGCTGAGCTGCCGCCGCGGGATCGAAGCCGCGCCCCGGAGCGCGCCCAGGATCCGGCGGGTGCGGATCGTGGATAGCGGCTGCCCCCCGGTGCCGCCGATGCGGGCCGCACGCTCGGGCGGCAGCGCGCCGAAGAAGGTCTCTGTCGCCCGGAAGAGACCGGCGCAGTCCTCCATCTTCTCGACCGGCAGATGCGGGTCGGCAAGGGCGGCGAAGTATCGCTCGTACGCCACCGCATCCCACTCGTGCGGCAGGCCTAGCAGCGACAGGAGGTCGTACAGCTCCATCGCGTGGGTCTGGAGCGGGGTCGCCGACAGCAGGATCAGACCATGCGTGCGATGGCGCAGGTCGCGCAGCAGCCGCATCAGCATGTTCGGCGTCACGCGCCCGCCGGTCCGCTTCTGCCGGGCGTGATGCGCCTCGTCGACCACCACCAGATCGTAGGGCTCGGCCTCCAGCAGTTCGGGCCGTCGGTCGCTGCGGCGGGCGAGGTGGCTTGACATGATGACGAACGGCTCGGCCGACCAGGCGTCACGGGTGACCGGTGTGTCGACGAGCGACTGCGTGGCCGCATCGTAGCGGCGGAAGCACTTGCCGTCATAGATTGGCCAGTCGAGCGCGAACTTCTCGCGCAGCTCGGCCTGCCATTGGGTGCAGACGTTCTTGGGCGCCAGGATTATCCCGCGCTTCAGCCGCCCGGCGAGCCACGCCTGCCTCACAAGCAGGCCGGCCTGGACCGTCTTTCCGAGGCCGACCTCGTCGGCGATGAGCAGCCGCGGGGCATGGTTCGGCACCTCGCCGTACATGCGCAGGAAGGCGCGGCGCTGATGCGGCCAAGCCTCGACTGGCGACGTCGCCTCGCCAACCCAGATCCCGCCATTCGTGTCCCGGGCTGCGGTGCGCACGCGCTGCCAGAGGTCCGCGCGCTCCTGATCCCAGTCGTGCAACGGAACCGGTGGAGCCATTGGCTCGGGTAGGATAACTGGTTCCGGCTTCGCTGTCGGTTTCTCCTGCAGCCGCGTCGGCAGCTGGTCGTCGGGCGGCAGGAAGCGGAGCAGGTCGAGGCGGACGGCGGTCGGCACGTCATAGGTACGGATCCGCTCGGCGCGGTCGGCCCAGTACAGCGCGAAGGACCGGTCCTCCTCGTCGACATACTCGACGTTAGGCGTCCAGGATTTGAAGACCGTGAAGGTCTCGCCGTTGCTCATCCAGCCCTGGACCGTCTCGTTGACTGAGCCGGTGAACGCGATGCGGTCGCCGGTCTTGTCCTCGATGATGCCGGTCTTCTCGTGGAAGATGGCGTTGCCGGCGACCGGCTCGCGCGTGACCGGATGGCAGGGCAGGGCGACGCGTACATCGAGCATGCCGCGGGCGACCAGCCAGGCGAGAAGCTCGAGGGCCTCCCGCTCGCTGGTCGATACCGCTTCCGGCAGGCTGAAGTCGGCCTTGGCCGCGACGACGTCCATCATCGACATGCCGCGCTCAATCGCTTCCACTTCGCCATCATCGAGGGTGCAGCCGACGAGCAGGCGCATCTTGCCCTGGTTGAGGGCAAGGTGCTCGATGCCGCGCGCGGCGAGCGCCAGACTGCCCGCCCGGAAGTATCCGGTCGTGCGGTCGTAGCGGATCGCCGACGACAGCGCCGGGACCCAGAACCGCGACACCAGGTCGCCGTCCTCGCGGCTGTACTTCAGCTTCCAGGTTCGGTCCTGCAGCAGCATCTCACTCGGCCGCCATCAGCTCGCGGTACAGCTCCAGCTGCTGCGGCTCGCCGATCTCGCCCTCATAGGCGATGCGGCGGAGCTTCTCGAGCGCATCGAAGTCGTCAGCCGCCGGCTTCACCGCCTTGTCGGCGTCGATGCCCGAGAACGTTTTAGATGGCGGCAGCACCTCCAGCAGGGCTTCCATCGCGACCTTGAACTCGTCCTCCTTCGCGACACCGGCCTGCTCCAGCATCTCCTGCGCCGCCTCGGCGCCGCGCGTGCGCATGACGTGGGCAGCGTGATGCAGCGCGTCGATCATGCCGCGCGACCCGTCGGCGGGGCCGACCGCACCCTTGGCGACGCGAGTGGCGGAGTCCCACAGCTTGATCTCGGCGGCCTTCTTCTCGGCCAGCAGGCCGATCACCTGCGCCTCCAGATCGACACCGATCGCGCGGGCGAGCCGTAGGGCCTCGTCATACGGGAAGCTGACTGCCTTGAACGCGTCCCAAGCCAGCACGTAGAACGCCGTCGGTCCGTCCATGTCGGCCTGCGCTTTTGCGGAGGCGAGCTGGGCCAGGCGCCAGGCCTTCACCTCGCGACGCGCGGCGTTGAGCGCGTCCTCCGGCCGCACGGCATAGGGATCGAACTCCTCGAACATGTCGCCCTGCGTGCGCCGCTTCTTCTTCGGTTCGGGCGCCGGGGTGCCGCGGGTCAGCGGCCAGTGGCGCGAGAACGCCTCAAGCGCTGGGCCGAAGCTGGCAAGGTACAGATCGACGCCCTGAATGCCGGCCTGCTGGAATTCGTCGACGCGTGCACGAACGGCGCGGGCGACCTCCGGCTCCACGTCCTCCCAATACATCGTCTCGCCCTGTGCATCCTCGCGGGGGCGGCAGACGAGGAAGATGGTCGAATTGGCTGCCGCCTTGTCCTTGATGTGCAGCGATCCCGACGCCTCGGTATTGACCGGCCAAGACGCCGTAATCACGAACCCGGCGTCCATCAGCGACATGGCGAGCGCATCCCAGGCGCCGGTGTCCTTGTGGGTGAACATGACGGTCATGATGCCGTCGTCCTTGAGCACGCGGCGGCACTCGGCGAAGATGCCCTCCATCTTCACCCGGTAGTCGTCGTCAGCCAGTCGGGCGGCACCCTTCTGTCCCTTGAAGTGGGCCTTGTTCGCCACTGCCTCGGCGTTGAGCTGCCCCCTTCTGAGTGGTCCATCGACTATGACAGTCTGGATCGAGGAAGGGACGACGAATGCCAGCGAAGAAGC
>QFQI01000006.1 GCA_003243195.1 Sphingomonas taxi
GCGATCCTGGAGGGCGCGGAGAAGTATCAGCGCATCGCGCAGACCATGGGCCTGCCGCGCGACAACCACTGATGGTCACGGCGCCGACCGCCGCGCACCCCTGACACCCCCCGCGTCGTCGCGCCGGTGGCGCGGGGATGAGGAACGGCGGCCCCGCCGGACCGCCCCATCACCTCCGCCCCATCGGCGCGTGCGCACCGCGTCGGCCGAGCGGGCGGATCGGCGCGTCGCTGGCGTGACCGAACCGGCGCCGGCCGTGACACGGCGCGCTATGCCGCCAGCGCGGCTTCGGTGTCGCGTTGCGCCTGGGCGATCAGCCGCTCCGTCACCACGCGCGCCGCCGCGCCATCGCCGTTCGCGATCGCCTCGAACAGTTCGCGGTGGAGCGGGATCGGATCCTGATAGTGCGTCGGTGTGCGATATTTGAAGAAGGTGGTCCAGCGTACCGCCGCCGCGATGCTGCTCGACAGGCTGGCGAGCAATTCGTTGCCGGTCGCCTCCAGGATCGTGGCGTGGAACCGCTGGTCGGCGCTCTGGCCCTCCTGCGTGCGCAGGCCATGCGCCGCCATGATCTCCAGCGCATGGCCCATGCGCGAGAGTTGCGCCGCGCTGCGCTGGATCGCCGCCAGTTCGGCCGCCGCCGGCTCGACGATCATCCGCAACTGGAACAGGCTGCGCACGAAGCCGAGCGACGGCGCGCCTTCGAACATCCACGCCAGCATCTCGGGATCGAGCAGGTTCCAGTGCGCGCGGTCGCGCACGCGGGTGCCCGCGCGCGGGCGGCTTTCCACCAGCCCCTTGGCGCTCAACATGCGCAGCGATTCGCGGATGACGCTGCGCGAGACGGCAAATTGCTGGGCAAGCTCGACCTCGCCCGGCAACGTGGCCCCGCACGGGTGCGTGCCGGTGACGATCGCGATGCCCAGCGCATGGGCGATCGTGACATGCGCCGGTCCGCGCCGCTCCGCTTTCGTCACGTCCGTTCTCCCTGCCGCGCCAGTCTAGGCAGGAGCGGGCGGGCGGAGCAAGGGAGGACGCGATTACTTGTCTAACAAATTTCGAGCGCCGGCGCCTCCGCCGCCCGCGAGGCGACCGGCGTGCCATGCGCCATCGCCTCGCCGATCAGCAGCAGCGTCGGATCGTTGCGGCCGATCGCGCGCACCAGGAACGGCAGCGCGTCGAGCCGTCCGCGGATCAGCCGTTCGTCCGGCAGCGATACGTTCACCGCCACCAGCACCGGCGTATCGGGCGCGCGGCCCGCGTCGATCAGCGCGCGCGCCAACTCCGGCGCGGCGGCGCGGCCCATGTATATGGCGAGCGTCGCGTCGCGCTGCGAAAGCGTGTCCCAGTCGATGTCGAGCGGTTCGCCGGCGCGGACGTGCGCGGTCAGCAATGTCAGCCGCCGCGCCTGGCCGCGCAGCGTCAGCGAGGTCTGCGCGCTGGCGGCCGCCGCGCTGGCGGCGGTAATGCCCGGGCAGATCCGCACGGTGATGCCATGGCGCGCGCCATGCGCCAGCTCCTCGGCGGAGCGGCCGAAGATCGACGGGTCGCCCCCCTTCAGGCGCACCACGCGCCGCCCGGCGAGCGCAGCCTGGACGATCAGCTCGTCGATCGTCGCCTGATCCTTCGAATGGCGGCCGGACCGCTTGCCGACGCTGATCAGCTCGGCGCCGGGTGCGAGCGCGAGGATCGCCGGCCCGACCAGCGCGTCATAGAAGACCACGTCCGCCGCCGCCAGCAAGCGCTCGGCCTTGCGCGTCAGCAGGTCGGGATCGCCCGGTCCGGCGCCGATCAGCCATATCGTACCCGGCGCGAATGCGTCAGCCATGTGCCACCTCCTTCACCCGCGTTTCCGCGATCAGCCGCGCGATCGCCGGCCGGCACGATCCGCAATTGGTGCCCGCCCTCAGCGCCGCGCCGACCGCCGCCACATCGACCAGCGCATCGCGCGCGATCGCGGTGACGATCGTGTTCAGCCCGACATCGAAGCACGCGCAGACGATCGCGCCGCGATCCACGACCGCGCCCGGCGCGCGACCCGCGAGCACCGCCGGCCCGTGCGCTTCGCCGAGCTGCGCCGCCAGCCAGTCA
Source organism: Sphingomonas taxi (assembly GCA_003243195.1). Lineage (GTDB taxonomy): Bacteria > Pseudomonadota > Alphaproteobacteria > Sphingomonadales > Sphingomonadaceae > Sphingomonas > Sphingomonas taxi_B. The sequence goes on from QFQI01000006.1 coordinate 2,092, forward strand.
CGCGGCGGCAGTTCGCCGTCGCGGGTGACGAACAGCACCGCGCTCAGCCGCCCGTCGTCGAGGATCGCGATCCGCCGCGTGCCGCGTGCGGGATCGCTCGCCTCGATCCGTTCGCCGCCCGGGAGCAGGCGCTCGATCGCGGCGAGATCGCCGTTGCCTGCCACCTCCCACAACTCGCCCTGCGGCACCGCGACGCGCGTCGCCCACAGGGCGTCCGGGCGCGTGCCGGCCGCGCCGCGCAGGATCGCGAAGCCGCGCCATGCGACGGTGACGGCAGCGATCGCGGCCGGGGTCTGTTTGAAGCCGGGTTGCCCGGAATGCGGATCGACCAGCGCGCGCGGCAGCAGCCCGGTACGCCCGCCGCTCGCCGTACGGTCGGTCCAGTGGATCGGCACGAACAACTCGCCGGCGCGCTGCGCATCGGTGATGCGGACGCGGTAGATGCTCTCCCCCTGCGGCGTGGACACGCGCGCCAGCCCGCCGTCCGCCAGCTCGCCGGCATCGGCGGGATGGACCTCGACCAGCGGTTCCTCGCGGTGCCGCGCCAGCTTCGGGCTGAGTCCGGTACGCGTCATCGTATGCCAGTGATCGCGGTAGCGCCCGGTGTTGAGCGTCAGCGGCCAGCGCGGCAGCGGCGTCTCGGCAGCGCGTTGCCTTACCGTCACCAGCCGCGCGCGGCCATCCGGTGTCGGGAAGCGGCCATCCGCGAACGGCCTGCCGCCCCATTGGAACGGCGCGAGTTCGTCATAGGCGGCGTTGCCGATCGCGGCATGCGCGCGCAGGTCGAACAGCCGCGCGCCGGCGTTCTGATAGGCGGAGAGGCGCGCGTGCTCGCGGAAGATCTCGGCCGGGCGGTCATAGGCGAACGCACCGCCCCAGCCCATCCGTCGCGCGACCTGCGCGATGATCCACCAGTCCGGCTGCGCCTCGCCGGGGAGCGGCAGCACCGCGCGCTGCCGGCTGATCCGGCGTTCGGAATTGGTGACGGTGCCGTCCTTCTCGCCCCAGGCGGCGGCGGGCAGGCGGACATGGGCATGCGCGCTGGTGTCGGTATCCGCGATCACGTCGCTGACGACCACGAACGGGCAGGCGGCGAGCGCGGCGCGGACCCGCGCGGCATCGGGCATCGACACGGCGGGGTTGGTCGCCATCACCCACAATGCCTTGACCTGCCCGCCCTCGATCGCCCGGAACAGGTCGACCGCCTTCAGGCCGGGCCGGTCGGCGATCGTCGGCGAGGCCCAGAAGCGCTGGACGCGCGCGCGGTTCTCCGGCGCGAAGTCCATGTGCGCCGCCAGCGTGGAGGCAAGCCCGCCGACCTCGCGACCGCCCATCGCATTGGGCTGGCCGGTGATCGAGAAGGGCGCGGCGCCGCGCGTGCCGATGCGCCCGGTGGCAAGGTGCAGGTTGAGGATCGCATTGACCTGATCGGTGCCGCGTACCGACTGGTTGATCCCCTGGCTGAACAGGGTGACGGTGCGCGGATGCGTGGCGAACAGCTCGAAGAAGCGTTGCACGTCCGCCACCGGCAGGTCGCAGCCGCGCGCGACGCTCCACAGGTCGTGGCCGTCGTCCAGCTTCGCCCAGAAATCGTCCGGGATCGCGACATGCGCGTCGAGATACCGCGCATCCAGCAGCCCCTCGCGCCGGCAATGCGCAAGCAGCCCGTTCATCAGCAGCACGTCGCTGCCCGGTTTCAGCGCCAGGTGCAGGTCGGCCTCGTCCGCGGTCTCGGTGCGGCGCGGGTCGATCACTACCAGCTTCGCGCGCCCGGCGCGGATCCGTTGATAGACGACCGGGTGGCACCAGGCGGTGTTCGATCCGACCAGCACGACCAGCTCGGCGGCGTCGAGATCGTCGTAGTCGGCGGGCACCACGTCCTCGCCGAACGCGCGCATGTGTCCGGCGACCGCGCTGGACATGCAAAGCCGCGAATTGGTGTCGATATTGGCCGAGCCGATGAACCCCTTCATCAGCTTGTTGGCGACGTAATAATCCTCGGTCAGCAACTGGCCGGAGACGTAGAAGGCGACGCTGTTCGGCCCATGGGCGGCGATCGTTTCACGGAAACGGCGCGCGGTCAGGTCCAGTGCCTTGTCCCATGTCGCGCGACGGTCGCCGATCATCGGGTGAAGGAGGCGACCGTCGAGCGCCACCGTTTCGCCGAGGTGCGTGCCCTTGGAACAGAGTCGGCCGTGATTGGCGGGGTGATCGGGGTCACCCCTGATGTCCAGCGCACGGCCGCCCGTCGGCGTGGCGAGGATGCCGCAGCCGACGCCGCAATAGGCGCAGGTGGTGCGGCGCGCCTCGATCACGCCGCCACCCGCAGCGGCGCGGCGATCTCCACGCGGTCGCCCGTCAGCCGTACCGCGACGACCGGCGTGCAGCCGCGATCCTCGCCCAGCGCCTGACCCGTCTCGAGGCTGATGCGCCAATTGTGCAGCGGGCAGGCGACCGCATGGCCATGGATGATGCCCTCGCTCAGCGGCCCGTGCTTGTGCGGGCAGCGGTTGACCAGCGCGAACACGCGATCGTCATGGGTGCGGAACACCGCGATCGGCTCCGCGCCGGGCAGGTCGAGCGTGCGGCTGCCGCGCAGCGGGATGTCGGACAGCGTGCCGATGTCGATCCAGTCGGTCATGTCGGTCACTCCGCGGCGGCGAGAAGGGGCTGGTGGAGGCGCGCGTCGCTGCCCGCGACACGCGCCGCCCATGGATCGTCCTGCGAAAAGCGTTGCGCATGGTGGAAGCGCGCGGCCAGTTCGTCGCGGCCCGCGGCATCGTCGACGATCCGCTCGCGCAGATAGTCGACGCCCACCCGCTCGATCCACGGGGCGGTGCGCTCCAGATAGCGCGCCTCCTCGCGGTACAATTGGATGAAGGCGGCGCAATAGTGCATCGCCTCGGCCTCGGTCGCGACCTTGCACAGGAAGTCGGTGGCGCGCACCTTCATCCCGCCGTTGCCGCCGACCGACAGTTCGTAGCCGCTGTCGACGCACACCACGCCGAAGTCCTTGATCGTCGCCTCGGCGCAATTGCGCGGGCAGCCGCTGACCGCGATCTTGAACTTGTGCGGCATCCAACTGCCCCAGCTCATGCGCTCGATCTTCACGCCCAGCCCGGTCGAATCCTGCGTACCGAAGCGGCACCATTCGCTGCCGACGCAGGTCTTCACGGTGCGCAGGCTCTTGCCATAGGCATGGCCGCTGACCATCCCCGCCGCGTTCAGGTCCGCCCAGACCGACGTCAGATCCTCCTTGCGGATGCCGAAGATGTCGAGCCGCTGGCCGCCGGTGACCTTCACCATCGGCGCGTTGTATTTCTCCACCACGTCGGCGATCGCGCGCAGCTCGCGTGGATTGGTCAGCCCGCCCCACATGCGCGGGACGACGGAATAGGTGCCGTCCTTCTGGATGTTGGCGTGCAGGCGTTCGTTGACGAAGCGGCTCTGCTGGTCGTCGACATAAGTGTCAGGCCAGGCGCACAGCAGATAGTAATTGAGCGCGGGGCGGCACGACGAGCAGCCGTCCGGCGTTGTCCAGTGCAGCTTCTGCATCACCTCCGGGATCGACGCCATATGCTGCGCGACGATCTCGCGGCGCACGTCGTCGTGCGCGAAGCTGGTGCATTTGCACATCGTCTTCGCGCCCGCCTGCACCTGATCGCCGAGCGCGAGCGCGAGGAGGTTCTCGACGATGCCGGTGCACGATCCGCAACTGGCGGATGCCTTGCAGGTGCCGCGCACCGCGTCGAGGCTGCGCGCGCCGGCGGCGATGCACGCCATCACCTTGCCCTTGGACACGCCGTTGCAGCCGCAGATTTCCGCATCGTCGGAAAGCGCCGCAACGGCCATCCTAGGGTCCGCCAGCCCACCTCCGGCGGCGAAGGCCTGGCCGTAGATCAGGACGTCGCGGGAGGCGGCGACGTTCTCGCCCTTGCGGATCAGGTCGAAGTACCAGCCGCCATCGGCGGTATCGCCGTACAGCACCGCGCCGACGACGCGATCGTCCTTCAGCACGACGCGCTTGTAGACCCCGCGCGCCGCATCGCGCAGCACGATGTCCTCGCACCCCTCGCCACCGGAAAAGTTCCCCGCCGAGAAGACGTCCAGCCCCGCCACCTTCAGCTTGGTGGAGGTGGCGGCGGCGCGATACGGGTTCTCGCGCGCCAGCAGCCCGTCGGCGAGGCTGCGGCACATGTCCCAGAGCGGCGCGACCAGGCCGTAGACCTGCCCGTCATGCTCGACGCATTCGCCGACCGCCAGCACGTCCGGGTCGCTGGTCACCATATGGTCGTCGACCTGGATGCCGCGCCCGACCGCCAGGCCGGCGGCGCGCGCCAGCGCGACCGAGGGGCGGATGCCGACCGCCATCACGACGAGGCTCGCCGGGATCTCGCGCCCGTCCTTCAGCCGCACCGCCTCCACCTTGCCGTCGCCGACGATCGCGGCGGTGTCGGCGCCGCACAGCACGGTCTGGCCGCGCGCCTCCAGCGCCGATTTCAGCAGCCACGCGGCGGCTTCGTCCAGTTGCCGCTCCATCAGCGTCGGCATGAGGTGCAGCACCGTCACCTTCATGCCGCGCAGCGACAGGCCGTGCGCCGCCTCCAGCCCCAGCAGCCCGCCGCCGATCACCACCGCGTCGCCGCCCGCCGCGCACGCCGCGAGCATCGCGTCGACGTCCTTCATGTCGCGGAAGCCGATCACGCCGGGCAGTTCGTGGCCGGGCACGGGGATGATGAACGGATCGGAGCCTGTGGCGATCACCAGCTTGTCGTAGCCGACGCGGCGACCGGAGCGGGCGGTGACGGTCTTCGCGGCGCGGTCGATCGCGACCACCGGGTCGCCCGCCACCAGCTCGATACCGTTGTCGCGATACCAGTCGCGGTCGTTGAGGACGATCTGGTCGAACGTCTTTTCGCCAGCCAGCACCGGCGACAGCATGATGCGGTTGTAGTTCACGTGCGGTTCCGCGCCGAAGATCGTGACGCGGTGGCCGCTGCCGTCGCGCGCCAGCAGCTCCTCGACCGCGCGGCACCCGGCCATGCCGTTGCCGATCACGACCAGATGCCTGCGCGGGTCGGCGGCGGCGCCGATCGCCAGCGCCTCCGCCGTGGTGTCCGGTCCGAAATCGTGGAAGTCCATGAACGTGCCTCCAAAACGAAAAAGGCCGCCATCCGGGGACCGCGTGGAAGCGGAACCGGATGGCGGCCTTGCCATCATCTGTACCCTTGCGACCCATCGTCGGGCCGGTCGGGCTATGTCGGTGAGGACAACCCTGTCCTCTTGCCCGCCAGCCTACCGGCCGGCGGGCCGCGGTCAAGTCAGATTCGTGCGGCGGTGCGCCATGTCGCGCGCCAGCGGCGCTTCACCAGCGTCAGCCCGGCCAGCGCCGCGACGCACAGCGTGGCGAAGATCAGGAAACCGGGCGCGAAGCTGCCGGTCAGTTGCCGGGCCACCCCCAGCGAGGAGGCGAGATAGAAGCCGCCAACCCCGCCGGCCATGCCGACCAGCCCGGTCACGATGCCGATCTCCTGCCCGAACCGCTGCGGCACGAGCTGGAACACCGCGCCGTTGCCGGTGCCCAGCGCCAGCATGGCCAGCACGAACAGCGCCAGCGCGAGGCCGACGCTGCCCGCGAATCCGACCAGCGCCAGCGCGACGGCGGCGACCGCATAGACCAGCGTCAGCGCCTTCACCCCGCCGACCGCATCGGCCAGCGCCCCGCCCATCGGCCGCACCAGCGAACCGGCGAAGACGCAGGCGGCGGTGCAATAGCCGGCGGTGATCGTGGTCAGCCCGAACATGTCGGTGAAGTAGATCGTCAGCGATGCCGCCAGCCCGACGAACCCGCCGAACGTCACCGCATACAGCGCCATCAGCCACCAGGCGTCGGTACTGCGCAGCGGCGCGAAATATTCGCCCAGCCGCTTTGGCGCGGGCGGATTCGGCGGATCCTTCGCCATCAGCATATAGGCGACGAACACCGCGGCGAGCGGCAGGCAGGCGAGGCCCAGGACGGCGTTCCAGCCGAACGCCTTCGCCAGCATCGGCGCGAACAGCGCGGCGAAGACGGTACCGGAATTGCCCATGCCGGCCAGCCCCATCGCCTTGCCCTGATGCTCGGGCGGATACCAGCGGCTGGCGAGCGGCAGCGCGATCGCGAAGCTGGCGCCCGCGAAACCGAGGATGACGCCCAGCACCAGCGTGCCCGCGAAGCTGTTCACCCCGAGCAGGAAGGCGCTGGCGAGGCCGCCCAGCACGATGAGCTGGCTGATCGCGCCCGACCGCTTCGGACCGACGCGATCGACCAGCAGGCCGTTGACGACGCGCAGGATCGCGCCGGCGAGCGTCGGCGTGGCGACCATCAGCCCCTTTTCGGCCGGAGTCAGCGCCAGCGTGCGCGCGATCTCCGGCGCGAGCGGACCGAGCAGCACCCACACCATGAAGGCGAGGTCGAAATACAGGAAGGCGGCGATCAGCGTCGGCTTGTGCCCGGCGTTCCAGAAGCCGGACGGGTCGGTGGCGGTGCGCCCGGCGCGGGCGCCGGGATCGGCGAAGACGGTGGCCATGGTCGGTCCCCTGATGAGGAGTGGACACGAAAAAGAAGCCGCGGGCCGGGGACGCGCGCGGTCGATGCGGGCGAATCCGGTCAGCGGCTCTGCTGCGATATGGGGAAGACGGCCATCCCGGCGTTGGGGGCGCGCCTCAATGCCACGCTTCGTCGCGCGACGGCGGATACCATCACGCGAATCGCGGCGTGTTGCAAGGCACAATCATGCGTCACCGCGCGGAAGTTGACAAAGATCACACTACGTCGGGGCCGGAAACGCCCCCGGTGACGGGCGCGGGCGGCGCAGCGTTGCAGGGGAGGGCGCGAGGGAGCGGGGCATGTCACGCGCTTCTACCGCTTGCGCTGCATGTAGGACAGCGCGCCCGAGCGGACGATCGCCGCCGCGGGCATGGCGGGGCGATGCGAGACCGGGCGCCGGCAAAGCGCCATACCGGATCGTTACGGGTGGCGAACGGATCGGGTGGTCGTCGATGGAGCGGGTCAGAAGCCCGCGAGATAGGCCGCGACGTGATCGGGATCGAAGACGCGGCCGTCGAAGAAGCGGTCCGGCCCCAGTGTCAGCCGCCCGGCGTGCGCGCCTGCCGGCAGCGCGCTGGCCAGCGCGCCTTCCAGCTTCATGCTGGCACCGGGCATCGCCGCATCGGTGCCGGCCAGCGCGCGACGATAGACGTCGGGGCGGAACACCGCCGCCGCGCGCGCCTGCGCCTCCGCGCCGGGTTCGACCATGTGCCAGCGCACGAACTGCGAATAGATCCACAGCGCCTGGCTGCGCCACGGGAAGCCCGTCGCCTCGCGCCCGAACAGCATGAAATCGTCGATGGGCAGCGCCGCGTCGCCGGCACGCGCGACGATGCGGCCCGACAGCGCGCGTTCGATCAGGTCGGCGGGCTGGTCCACCACATCGGCGCGCGCGAGCAGCGCGGCGAGCGCGGGGCGGTTCGCGGGCTCGTCGCACCACGCCGCCGCGCGGGCCAATGCGCGCAGCAGGCGATCGACCGTTTCCGGCTCGCGCTCCATCCAGTCGGTGCGGAAGGTGAGCGCCTTTTCGACGCCGCGCCGCCAGATCCGCTCGCCGACCGCGACCGCCTCCGCCAGCCCGGCGTCGATCGCGACGCTGCCCCATGGCTCGCCGGCGATGAAGCCGTCGGTCTCGCCGGCGCGCATCGCCTCCGTCATCAGCGACGGCGGCAGCACGCGCAGCACGACGTCGCGATCGGGATCGACGCCGCCCGCCGCCAGCCAGTAGCGCAGCATCAGCGCGTGGCTGGAGAAGCGGTGCACCACGCCGATCACCGGCTTGCGGCGGTGCAGCCCGATCGCGGCGGCGAAGTCGTGCGCGGCGGCGAGCGGATCGTCGAGCCGCGCGCGCAGGTCCGGCTCCAGCGCGGCGGCGAACGCGGGCGCCATCACCAGCAGGTTGCCGTTGACGTTCAGCTTCAGCGGCGTCGCCAGCGCGGCGGGCTGCTGGCTCAGCCCCAGCGTCACCGCGACCGCCAGCGGGGCGAGCATGTGCGCGGCCTGCACATGGCCGTAGACCAGCCGGTCGCGCAGCGTCGCCCAACTGGTGTCGCGCACCAGCGTCAGCGCGACGCCTTGCTCCTCCGCGAAGCCGCGGTCGCGCGCCGCGACCAGCACCGCGGCGTCGGTGAGCGCGAGGAACCCGGCCTTCACCGGCGTCACGACGCACCCCCCAGCAACTCGCTGGCGGAGATCAGCGCGGCGGCGACCTCCACGATCCGGCGCCCCTGGTTCATCGCCGCGCTGCGCAGCGCGGCATAGGCATCCGGCTCCGACAGGCCGCGCGACGTCATCAGGATCGCCTTCGCCCGGTCGATCGTCTTGCGATCGGCGAGTTGCGTGCGCGCGTCGTGCAATTCGGCCTGCATCCGCGCGAAGGCGTTGAAGCGCCGCACCGCCAGGTCGATGATCGGCTTCACGCGTTCGCGCCGCAGCCCGTCGACGACATAGGCGGACACGCCGGCGTCGATCGCCGCGCCGATCATCGCATCGTCGGACTGGTCGACGAACATCGCGATCGGGCGGGCGAGCGCGCGGCTGACGGTCAGCATCTCCTCCAGCGTGTCGCGGCTGGGATTGCCGAGGTCCATCAGCACCACGTCCGGCGCCATGCGCTCGATCCGCGACACGAAGCCGCCGCGCGGCGGCACGACGTGGATGTCGTCGTAGCCCGCATCGCGCAGACCTTCCTCGAGCACGTCGGCCCGTTCCCCGCTGTCATCGACGATGACGATCCGCACCTGTTACCCTTCGCACGCGCGGCAGGGTGTGGCGGCTGCGCCGGCCGGCGTCAATCGGGCAGGCCGGCCCATTGCAGCGCGTCGCGCAGCCGCGCGGTGGCGTCGGTCACGAACGGCCGGCCGTGCGCGAACACCACCTGCCGCGGCTCCAGCGCGACCAGCGCGGCGAACGTCCGGTGCGCGTCGCCGTCGCCGGCGGTCAGCACCGGGCGCAGGTAGCGCGGCGTGGTGCCGTCCGCGCCGCCGCTGGCGCGCGCCACCAGCGCGGTGAGCGGCGGCAGGCGATCGGCGTCCATGTCCTGCACCAGATCGGTGAGCAGCAGGGTGCGCGACGCATGGTGGAAGAACCAGACCTCGCGGAAACCCGCCGCGCCGCGGATCACGCCCTGCGCGATCTCGCCGGCCCATTCGGGCGGGGCGCCGGCGGTAAGGTCGCGGTCGATGCGCAGGCGCGCGCGCTTCACGGCGCCGCGCGCGCGCAGGCCCGGCGCGCCCCAGGTGATCGCGTCCGGGAACGCCCGCTGCCAGCCCGCGACAAGCGTCCAGTGCGCGACGTTGGGCGCGATCAGGTGGCGGACGTCGCCCAGCGTGGCCAGTGCCGCCGCCAGTTCGGGCGACCAGGCGGTGGGGGAGTGGAGCAGCAGCTCGCCGTTCGCCAGCCGCACCACCGTCATGCGGATCGGCAGCGACAGGCCCGAGGTGTTGATCGGGCCGCTGTCGACGATCCACACATTCTCCGCGAGCGGCTTGGGGGTGTCGAGCGGCGGGTAGTTGGCGGACGCGTCGCTGCGCCGCTCGCGCAGCACGATCCAGGCGAGTGCGGCGGTGGCGATCGCGGCGCCGCCCCATGCGAGTCTGCCGTTGCGGGTCATGCTGCTTCTCCTTCGGCGTCGTCGTCCCGCGCCCGGGCCGCATGACGGGGACATGGACCGCAACGCGCCACCGGCACCGCGTGTCCACTGGCCAAGCGTGCCGCGTGTCGCCATAGCCGCACCGATGCAGCTTGCCGCCCAACGCGCCCATCTTTCCTCGCTGGCCGATGCCGGGAGGTTGCGCACGCTGCGCCCGCGCGCCGGCGTGGACCTGTCGTCGAACGACTATCTCGCGCTCGCCGGATCGGCGCGGCTGGCCGATGCCGCGCGCGCGGCGCTGGCGCGCGGCGTGGCGCTGGGATCGGGCGGGTCGCGGCTGCTGCGCGGCAACGATGCCGAGCATGAGGCGCTGGAGGCGGAGGGCGCGCGCTTCTTCGGGGCGGAGGCGGCGCTGTTCTTCGGCAGCGGTTATGCCGCCAATGGCGCGCTGCTGTCCGCGCTGCCGCAGCCCGGCGACCTGGTGGTGTACGACGCGCTGGTCCATGCCAGCATGCACGACGGGATGCGGCTGGGGCGCGCGCGCTGCGTCGCGGCGGCGCATGGCGATGCGCAGGCGGTGGACGATGCGATCGCGGCGTGGCGCGCGGAGGGCGGCGCCGGCACGCCGTGGATCGCGGTGGAAAGCCTGTACAGCATGGATGGCGACCGCGCGCCGCTGGACGCGCTGGCGGCGGTCGCCGATCGCCACGACGCGATGCTGGTGGTGGACGAGGCGCATGCCACCGGCGTGTGGGGGGAGGGCGGACGCGGGTTCGCCGCCGCGCTGGGCGGCCGCGCGAACGTCGTGACGCTCAACACCTTCGGCAAGGCGCTGGGGTGCGAGGGCGCGTTGCTGTGCGGGCCGGCGATCGTGCGCGACTTCCTGGTGGCGCGCGCGCGGCCGTTCATCTTCTCCACCGCGCCCGCGCCGCTGAGCGCGGCGGTGGCGCGCGCGGCGCTGGCGGCGGTGGCGGACGAGCCGCAGCGGCGCGCCGACCTCCACGCGCTGATCGCGGCGGCGGAGCGGCACCTGACCCCGCTGGGCGCGCGTGTCGCATCGCAGATCGTGCCGCTGGTGATCGGCGACGATCGTGCCGCGATGCGGGTCGCCGCGGCGGTGCAGGCGGCCGGCTTCGACGTGCGCGGCATCCGCCCGCCGACCGTGCCGCCGGGCACCGCGCGGCTGCGCATCGCGCTGACGCTGCATGTGACGCCGGGCGACATCGCCGCGCTGGCGGATGTGCTGGAGCAGGTGCTGTGAGCGCGATCGTCGTCACCGGCACCGACACCGACGTCGGCAAGACGGTGTTCGCCGCCGCGCTGACCGTGGCGCTGGGCGCGCGCTACTGGAAGCCGGTGCAGGCCGGGCTGGCCGACGGCAGCGACGCGGGCAGCGTGGTGCGCCTCGGCGTCGATCCCGCGCATGTCGTGCCCGAGGCGTACCGGCTGCGCACGCCCTGTTCGCCGCACCGCGCCGCCGCGCTGGACGGGGTGACGATCGACCCCGAACGGCTGGCGCTGCCGCCCGGGGAGGGCGCGCTGGTGGTGGAGGGTGCGGGCGGGGTGCTGGTGCCGCTGACCCGCACCTGGTCGTTCGCGGACCAGGCGGCGCGCTGGGGGGCGCCGGTGGTGCTGGTCGCACGCACCGCGCTGGGCACGATCAACCACAGCCTGTTGTCGATCGAGGCGCTGCGCGCGCGCGGCGTGGCGGTGCGCGGCGTGGCGTTCGTCGGCGCGGGCGTGGAGGACAGCGAGGCGACGATCTGCGCGATCGGGCGCGTCCGTCGGCTGGGGCGGCTGCCGATCCTGCCCGAGCTGACCGCCGCGACGCTGGCGGCGGCGTTCGCCGACGCGTTCGACCTGGACGATTTCCGGTGAGCGCGGTCTGGCATCCCTTCACCCAGCACGGGCTGAACGAGCCGATCCCGTGCGTGGTGCGCGGCGAGGGCGCGGCGCTGTTCACCGCCGGGGGGCAGCGGGTGATCGACGCGATCTCGTCGTGGTGGGTGACGACGCACGGCCATGCGCATCCGCGCATCGTCGCGGCGATCCGCGCGCAGGCGGAACGGCTGGACCAGATCATCTTCGCCGGCTGGACGCACGAGCCGGCCGAGGCGGTCGCCGCCGGGCTGCGCGCGATCATGCCCGCGGCGCTGACGCGGGTGTTCTTCTCCGATTCCGGTTCCACCAGCGTCGAGGTCGCGCTGAAGATGGCGCTGGGTTACTGGCTGGCGCACGGGCAGGCGCGGCACCGCATCCTGGTGCTGGAGCACGGCTATCACGGCGACACGATCGGGGCGATGTCGGTCGGGCAGCGCGGCGTGTTCAACCGCGCCTATGCGCCGCTGCTGTTCGACGTGGAGACGATTCCCTTCCCCGCGGCGGGCGCGGAGCAGGCGACGCTCGACGCGCTGGAGCGGGCGTGCGCGGCGGGCGCGGCGGCGTTCATCGTCGAACCGCTGGTGCTGGGCGCGGGCGGGATGCTGTTCTATTCCGCCGATATCCTGCGGCAGATGCGCGCGATCTGCGCGCAGGCCGGCGTGCTGTTCATCGCCGACGAGGTGATGACCGGCTGGGGCCGCACCGGCACGTTGCTGGCGTGCGAGCAGGCCGGCGTCGTGCCCGACATCCTGTGCCTGTCCAAGGGGCTGACCGGCGGCGCGGTGCCGCTGGCGGTGACGATGGCGAGCGAGCCGATCTTCGCCGCGCATCGCTCGGACGACCGGAGCCGGATGTTCTTCCATTCGTCCAGCTACACCGCCAATCCGATCGCGTGCGCGGCGGCGGCGGCGAACCTGGCGATCTGGCGCGACGAGCCGGTGCGCGATCGCATCGCGACGCTGGCGCGGCGCCAGGCGGCGCGGCTGGCCATGCTGGAGGGGGTGCGGAACGCGCGCACGCTGGGCACGATCGCGGCGTTCGAGATCGGCGCGGGCGAGGGATATCTGGCCGATGTCGCGCCGCGACTGATGGCGTTCTTCCGCGAGCGCGACGTGCTGCTGCGGCCGCTGGGCGACACGATCTACGTCATGCCGCCCTATTGCATCGACGACGACGATCTCGACCACGTTTATCGCGTCATCGCGGAGGCGCTTCGCGGTCCCGCGACGTGACGCGCCGGACAGGATAGGGTGCCCCGACGCAACGGGTTGGGAGAGATCGTGACGTGACCGCCGCTGATGACGACCGGCCCGTGCTGCATGGCTATTTCCGCTCCACCGCCGCCTATCGCGTGCGGATCGCGCTCAACCTGAAGGGGATCGCGTGGCGCGACGCCTTCCACCATCTGCGCCACGGCGAGCAGCGCGCCGCCGATTACCTGCGGCTCAATCCGCAGGGGCTGGTGCCGGCGCTGGAATGGAACGGCGCGGTGCTGACGCAGAGCCTGGCGATCTGCGAGTTCCTGGACGAGGTGCGGCCCGCGCCGCCGCTGCTGCCGCGTGACCCGCTGGCGCGCGCGCGGGTGCGCGCGTTCGCGCAGGTGATCGCGTACGACGTGCATCCGGTGCAGAATCTGGGCGTGCTGGAGCGCCTGAAGGCATTGGGGCTGGCGCCGTCGCAGGTCACCGGCTGGGCGCATGACACGATCGCGATGGGCCTCGCGGCGTGCGACGCGCTGATCGCGGACGGGCACGGGCCATTCTGCTTCGGGGCGGAGGTGACGCTGGCCGACCTGTGTCTGGTGCCGCAACTGGTCAATGCGCGGCGCTTCGGGGTCGAACTGCGCTGGCCGCGGCTGCTGGCGGTGGAGGCGGCGTGCCTGGCGCTGGCCGCGTTCCGCGACGCGGCGCCCGAGAATCAGCCCGACGCGGAGTAGCGGCTGGCCGTCATCGCGGGCAAGGCGCGGCGATGACGGCCGGTGGAGCGCGTGGGGGCGCCTAGCGCGCCAGCGCCGCCGCGGCGCGGGCGCGCGCCTCGATCTCCGGGAGCGTGCCCTCCGTCACCCAGCTTCCGCCGACGCACAGCACCGGCGGGATCGCCAGCCAGTCGGGCGCGCTGGCCTCGGTGATGCCGCCGGTCGGGCAGAAGCTGCACTGGTAGAAGGGCGCGGCGAGCGCCTTGAGCGCCTTCACGCCGCCGCTGGTCTCGGCGGGGAAGAACTTGAAGTGCGACAGCCCCATGTCCAGTCCGCGCATGATGTCGCCGGCGGTGGCGACGCCGGGCAGCCACGGGATGCCCGCCGCCATGATCGCGTCGCCGGTGCGCGTCGACAGCCCGGGCGACACGATGAACTCGACGCCCGCGTCATGGACCTGCGCGACCTGATCGGGGGTGACCACGGTGCCGGCACCGACGATCGCGCCGGGCACCTGCCGCATCTCGCGGATCGCGTCGAGCGCGGCGGGGGTGCGCAGCGTGACCTCCAGAACCTTCAGTCCGCCGGCGACCAGCGCCTCGGCCAGCGGACGCGCCTGCGCGGCGTCGTGGATGACCAGCACCGGGATCACCGGGCTGGTGCGCATGACGGTTTCGATGGTGCTCATGATGCGTGATGCTCCTGCGCGAAGGCGGCCGCGGCGCCGAACAGGCCGGGCTGCGGATGGGTGATGAGCTTGACCGGCAGGCTGGCCATCAGCGACTGGAACCGGCCCTTGGCGACGAAACGCTGGTCGAAGCCCGAGCGCAGCAGCTTGTCCTTGATGCGCAGCCCCAGCCCGCCGGCGATCACGACGCCTTTCGCGCCATGCGCCAGCGCCAGGTCGCCCGACACCGCGCCCAGCGCCAGACAGAAGCGGTCCAGCGCGGCGAGCGCGATCGAGTCGGTGCCCTCCAGCGCCTCGGTCCAGATCGCCGTGTCGTTCTTGTGGATATAGGGACGCCCCTCCAGCTCGGCGAGCGTCTCGTAGATGGCGACGATGCCGGGGCCGGCGACGATCCGTTCCGCCGACACGCGCGTATAGGTCTTGCGCAGCCGCTTGAGCAGCGCATCCTCGATCCCGTCGAGCGGGGCATAGTCCATGTGCCCGCCCTCGGTGGGCAGCACGCGGTAATGGCCGTCATCCCGGTAGACCTGCGCCACGCCCAGCCCGGTGCCGGGGCCGCAGACCGTGGTCACGCCCTGCGCCGGCAACGGCGTGTCCGGCCCGCAGAGATGTTCGAAATCCGCCGCGGGCAATTGCGCCACGGCATGGCCGATCGCGCCGAAATCGTTGATGAGCGTCCAGGTGTCCGCGCCCAGCCGCTCGGGGATCAGCGACGGGCGGATCACCCATGGATTGTTGGTCATGCGGATCACGTCGCCGGTGATCGGCGAGGCGATCGCGATCGCGGCGGCATTGGGGAGCGTGCCGCCCGCCCGCTCCCGGAACGCCTCATAGGCGGTCTGGAGACTGGCGTGTTCGGCGGTTTTCAGCGTGGTGGGTTCGCCGAGCGAAACGACGCGGCCGCCCTCCACCTCCGCGATGGCGAAGCGCGCATGCGTGCCCCCGATATCGACCGCTACGACCTGCATCAGCAATCCTCCTTCATGCCGGACCTGTTGCCGGCATCCATCATGCCGCGGTCCGATCCGTGTGCGTGGCGGCGACGATCGTCAGAGGCCGGCGCCCGCCAGTATCGCGCTCGCGCCCTTCTCGGCCTCGTCGGACAGGCCGCGGAACATGCCGAACAATTCGCGGCCCATGCCGGTCGCGGCGGGCGGCGCGGGCGCCGGCTCGCGCGCCGCCCATTCCGCCGGATCCACCAGCGCGTCGAGCGTCCCCGCCTCCGCATCGACCCGGATCAGGTCGCCGTCGCGGATCAGCCCGATCGCGCCGCCGGTGCCGTCCCGGCCCGGCAGCGCCTCGGGCGAGCAATGGATCGCGCACGGCACCTTGCCGCTGGCGCCCGACATCCGCCCGTCGGTGACCAGCGCGACCTTGAAGCCGCGGTTCTGGAGCACGCCGAGCGGCGGGGTGAGCTTGTGCAATTCGGGCATGCCGTTGGCGCGCGGCCCCTGGAAGCGGACCACGACGACCACGTCGCGCTCCAGCTCGCCGCGCTGGAAGGCGGCGAGCACCTCCAACTGGTCGGCGAAGACGCGCGCCGGCGCCTCGACGATCCAGCGCGCCCGGTCCACCGCCGACACCTTGATGCAGGCGCGGCCGATGTTGCCCTGAAGGATGCGCATCCCGCCATCGGGCGAGAAGGGCTGCGCGACCGGACGCAGGATCGTGTCGTCGCGGCTGTCGCCGGCCGGCGTCCAGGTCAGCGCGTCGTTCTCGATCACGGGGGCGTGCGCATAGGCGGACAGGTCGTCCGCCGCCACGGTCATGATGTCGCGGTGCAGATAGCCGCCGCCGAGCAGTTCCTTGATGACATAGGGCATGCCGCCCGCCGCCTCGAAGCCGTTCACGTCGGCCGAGCCGTTGGGATAGACGCGCGCCAGCAGCGGCACCGCGGCGGAGAGGCGGTCGAAATCCTCCCAGTCGATCACGATTCCCGCCGCGCGCGCGATCGCGGGGACGTGGAGCAGGTGGTTGGTCGAGCCGCCGGTCGCGAGCAGCCCCACCGCGGCGTTGACGATCGCCTTTTCGTCCACGCAGGCGCCCAGCGGCCGGTAATCGTCGCCGTGCGCGCCGATCGCCGCCAGCCGGTGCACCGCCGCGCGGGTCAGTTCCTGGCGCAGCTTCGTGCCCGGATTGACGAACGCGGCGCCCGGCATGTGCAGCCCCATCACCTCCATCATCATCTGATTGGTGTTGGCGGTGCCGTAGAAGGTGCAGGTGCCCTGCGTGTGATAGGCCTGGATCTCGGCATCCAGCAGTTCGTCGCGCGTCGCCGCCCCTTCCGCGAAGCGCTCGCGCACCGCCGCCTTGGCCTTGTTGGGCAGGCCCGAGGGCATCGGGCCGCCGGGGATCAGGATCATCGGCAGATGCCCGAAGCGCAGCGCCCCCATCAGCAGGCCGGGCACGATCTTGTCGCAGATGCCCAGCAGCGCCGCGCCCTCGAACGTGCCGTGCGACAGCGCGATCGCGGTCGACAGCGCGATCGTGTCGCGGCTGAACAGCGACAGCTCCATGCCCGCATAGCCCTGCGTCACGCCGTCGCACATCGCCGGCACGCCGCCGGCGACCTGCGCGGTCGCGCCGACCTCGCGCGCCCAGACCTTCATCTGTTCGGGATAGCGATAATAGACCGCATGCGCGGACAGCATGTCGTTGTAGGCGGTGACCAGCCCGATGTTCATCGCCGCCGCCTGCGTCTTCATCGCCTCGCGATCGTCGGGCGTGCCGGCATAGGCGTGGGCGAGGTTGGCGCAGCCGAGCCGCGGGCGCCCGATCCAGCCCTGCCGCTCGCGTTCGATCAGCGACAGATACGCCTGCCGCGTCGGGCGGCTGCGTTCGATGATCCGGTCGGTGACGGCGGTGACGGCGGGATTCATGTGGCTGGCCTCGAACTTGGCGATACGGACGCAACACCGCGCATGGTCGTGCCGGACGTGATCCGGCGTCCATGGCGCCGCGCACGCCCGCGTCGCGCTTCTAGCGGCACGATCGACCCCGGCTCAAGGCCGGGGTGACGAAGGACGCCGGTATTCGGTCGGCGGTCAGGCCGCCCAGTGGATGTCGACCGGCAATTCCACGTCCGCCAGCACGCGGCCGATCGGATAGACCGACCCCGCGCCCTGCCGTATCGCATCCTCGATCACCTTGCGCTTGGCATCGCCGGTCACCGCGATCATCAGCGCGCGCGCGGAGGCGATCGCCTGGCGGCTGAGCGTGACGCGCGCCACCGGCGCCTCGGGCGGCAGCGGATCGGGCATCACGCCCAGCGCGCGGCGCTCCTTCGGGCCGTTCAGCGCCTCGTCGTAATCGGGGCCGGGGAAGATCGACGCGGTATGCCCGTCGCCGCCGACGCCGAGCAGGCACAGGTCGAGCGGCCAGTGCAGATCCTGCATCAGCGCATCGGCCGAGCGGCCCGCCGCCTTGTAATCGTCGGTCGCCTTGGGAACGATCGGCATCACGCGCGCGCCGCGCGGGATGAAGATCTTGCCCAGCGCGGTGACGTTCGACAGCGCGTCGCCCAGCGGCACGATGCGCTCGTCGCCGGGGATGATCGTCACGCGCTTCCAGTCCAGCCTGGCCTTCGCCAGCTTCTCATAGGCGGGCAGGGGGGTCTTGCCGCCCGCCAGCGCGATCACCGCCGAGCCGCGCGCGTCGATCGCGCTTTCGATCACGAACTGGATGTCGCCCGCGACCGCATCGGCCAGCTCGGCCGCGTCGTCATATTCCCACCATTCGATCTCGGTCATTCTTCATTCCTCTGCTCCCCCTCCCGGACCGGGAAAGGGACGAAACCAGCCGTCCTGCCTTGGTCGTCCTGCCCTAGTCGTCCTGCCAGGTCACGTTGTCACGCTCGGTCAGACCGATCGCACCCGCCGGCCCCCAAGTGCCGGCGGTATAGTGTTTCGGCTTCGTCCGGTTCGCGGCCCAGCCGGCGCGGATCGAATCGATCCACCGCCACTGCGCCTCCACCTCGTCGCGGCGCACGAACAGCGTCTGGTCGCCCTCGATCAGGTCAAGCAGCAGCCGTTCATAGGCGATGCGGCGGCGCTTGCCCGCGAATTCGGCGTCGAGGCTGAGGTTCAGCGGCACCTCGCGCAGCCGCAGCCCCTCGCGGTCCAGTCCCGGCTCCTTGGTCATCACCAGCAACTGGACATATTCCTCCGGCTGGAGACGGATGATGAGCGTATTGGGTTGCAGCACGCCGCCGCGCCCCGAGAACATCGAATGCGGCACCGGCTTGAACTGGATCGCGATTTCGCTGCGGCGCTTGGCCATGCGCTTGCCGGTGCGCAGGTAGAAGGGCACGCCCTGCCAGCGCCAGTTGTCGATATGCGCCTTGATCGCGACGAACGTCTCGACGTCGCTGTCGTAGCCCAGCTCGTCGTCATACCCCTTGACGACCTTGCCGCCGACCGCGCCCTCCTCATACTGGCCGGTGACGGTGGAGGTCTGCACCGCCTCGGGCGCGATCGGGCGCAGCGAGCGGAACACCTTGGCCTTTTCGTCGCGGATCGCGGTGCCGTCGTACAGCGCCGGCGGCTCCATCGCGATCAGCGCCACGAGTTGCAGCATGTGGTTGGCGACCATGTCGCGCAGCGCGCCCGCGCCCTCGTAATAACCGGCGCGATCCTCCAGCCCGACCGTCTCGGCGATCGTGATCTGGACGTTGTCGATCCCCTGCGCGTTCCAGATCGGCTCGAACATCGAATTGCCGAAGCGCAGCGCGAGGATGTTCTGCACCGTCTCCTTGCCGAGATAATGGTCGATGCGGAAGATGCGCTCCTCCGGGAAGGCGGAGGCGACGGTGTCGTTGATCTCGCGGCTGGATTGCAGGTCGTAGCCGAGCGGCTTCTCCAGCCCGATCCGCACCGTGTCGCCGGCCAAGCCGACGCTTTCCAGCCCGCGCACCGCCGGTTCGAACAGCGACGGCGCGGTCGACAGGTAGATGGCGAGCCCGCCCGACACGTCGCCGATCTTGTCGGCCAGCGCCTGGAAGGTCGACGCGTCCGACAGGTCGACCGGCTGGAACGACAGCCGTTCCAGGAACGATGCCAGCGCCTTTTCATCCTTGCGATCGGCGGGCAGGAATTCGTCGAGCGCCTTGCGCGTCACCTCGCGGAAGCCGTCGTCGCTGAGATCGGCGCGCGCCGATCCGGTGATCGTCAGCCCCGGCGGCAGCAGGTCGTCGGCGTGGAGGCCGTATAGCGAGGGCAGCAGCATCCGCTTGGCGAGGTCGCCCGTCGCACCGAACAACAGCAGCTTGCCGACCGGGTTGCGCTCCAACTCGCGTCTCCTTAGCGATACTTAAAGGGTCAGGCCGGCGACGGGATCGAGCCCGGCCATGATGTTCAGGTTCTGCACCGCGGCGCCCGCGGCGCCCTTGCCCAGATTGTCGAGCGTCGCGATCAGCAATGCCTGCCCCGCGGCCTGGTTGCCGGTCACGCGCAGCGTCATGCGATCGGTGCCGGCATCGTCCTCGATCCGCGCGACGCTGGTCGCCTCATGCGCGAAGCGGACCACGCGCCCGCCGTCATAGGCGCTGGCCAGCACCTCCGCGACGTCGGTCAGCGTGGCGCGCCTGCCAAGCTGCGCCAGATGCAGCGGCACCTGCACCACCATGCCGCGATAGGCGCGCGCCACCGCCGGCTGGAAGATCGGCGCATGGGTGAGCCCGGCGTGGCGCCGCATCTCGGGCGCGTGCTTGTGCGCCAGCCCCAGCGCATAGGGGCGAAAGGCGGTGTTCGCCTCGCCGCCCTCGAACTCGGCGATCATCGCCTTGCCGCCGCCCGAATAGCCCGAGGTGGCGTTGACGCTGAGCAGCGCATCGGGTGCGAGCAGCCCCGCACGCACCAGCGGGCGGACCAGCGCCAGGAAGCCGGTGGGATAGCAGCCGGGATTGCTGACGAAGCGCGCGCCGGCGATCCGTTCGGCCTGATCCGGCTCCAACTCCGCGAACCCATAAGTCCAGCCGTCGGCGACGCGGTGCGCGGTGGAGGCGTCGATCACGCGCGTCCGGTCGTTGGCGATCATCGCCACCGCGGCGCGCGCGGCGTCGTCGGGCAGGCACAGAATGACGATGTCGGCGTCGTTGATCGCCTGCGCGCGCGCCGCATCGTCCTTGCGCCGCGCCTCGTCCAGCGTGACCAGCGCCACGTCGCGGCGCTGTTCCAGCCGCTCGCGGATCTCCAGCCCGGTGGTGCCGACGGCGCCGTCGATGAAAACGCGCACGCTCATTGCGGCTGCACCGCGGCGGCATCGAGATAGCCGACCTGTCCGAGCTCCACCGCGATGCCCCATGCGACGCCGCCGGTCAGGTCGAGCAGGTCGAAGGCCGCGCCGCGCGGCAGCGTGGCGATGACCGCGCTGGCCGGATCGCGCCCCTCGCGCAGCACCGTCTCGGCGAAGACCACCCGGCGCAGCGGCGCGGCATAATGCGGCGCGAAGACACGGTCAGCGAGCCGCACGTCGGCGATATCGGGACGCACGGCATGAACGCGCGGATCCAACACGCGCGACCGGCCGGTGAGCGCGAAGCCGCTACGCGCGGACCGCGCTGGCGGCACCGACGACGCGGGCGGCGGCGGGGGTGGCGTCCCCTTCACCGATGAACTGGCCGAACTCCTCAAGAAAATCTGCCCCTTCGTTCGTGCGCGCGACGAAGATGTTGCGTTTGTCGCTGTCGTCGCGCTGGCGGCGCAGATAGCCCAGCGCCCCCAGCCTGTTCAAGGCGCGCGTCACCACGGGTTTGGACACGTTCAGCACCCGCGCCAGACCGCGCACCGTATGCGGCCCGGGCCGCAGGTAGACGACCAGCAGCAGCGCCATCTGCCGGTTGGTCAGATCGGGTTCGCCCGACCGCACGTAATCGACCAGTGCGTTCATCCACGAACTCAGTTCGGGTTGAGCCAATGTTGCCACGTCCTCTTCCCGTCATCGTTTGGAGGGCCGGCCGCTTGCCGGATGTATGCGGGATAAACGCCCGCTTTCGCGGCTGGTTTCAGGCATGTTACGAATTTGGCCGGCGGCGGCCGGGGCGGCGCGGTTGATCCCGGCGCGGCGCTCCCCTATGTGGCGGGCGATCCGGCGCGGCTCGACCCGCGCCGGCGGCTTTCATCGGATTCGCGCGCAGCCCATGTTCACCTTCCTGATCGTTCTCCAGGCCATCATCGCGGCTGCCCTTGTCACCGTGATCCTGATGCAGCGTTCGGAAGGCGGCGGCCTGACGTCCTCGGGCAGCCCGTCGGGATTGATGTCGGCGCGCGGCGCGGCGGACTTCCTGACCCGCGCCACCGGGGTGCTCGCCAGCCTGTTCGTGCTGATGAGCATCGTGCTCGCCTTTCTGGCCGCCAGCCGCGGGGCGACCTCGGTCGACACCTCGCTCCAGCGTCGCGCGCCCGCCGCGCAGACGCAGGTCGCGCCGACCACCGGCGGCGAGGACGGCCTGTCGGGTGCGGCGCAGAATGCCGCCGCCGCCGCGCAGGCGCCGGCCGACAATGGCGTGCCGCTGGCGCGCTGATCGCCGTTTCCCCGTCGTTTCGTCGCGCGCGGTGTCCCCGCGCGCTTGCCCTTTTGCGTATTTGAGAGGTAGGGATTGCCCCCCATGGCGCGGTACATCTTCATCACCGGCGGCGTGGTTTCCTCGCTCGGCAAGGGTCTCATGGCGGCGAGCCTCGCGGCGCTGCTCCAGGCGCGCGGCTATCGCGTGCGCATCCGCAAGTTCGACCCCTATCTGAACGTCGATCCCGGCACGATGAGTCCGTACCAGCACGGCGAGGTCTACGTCACCGACGACGGCGCGGAAACCGATCTGGACCTGGGCCATTACGAGCGCTTCACCGGCGTGTCGGCGCGCCAGTCGGACAACGTGACCTCGGGGCGCATCTACAAGACGATTATCGAGCGGGAGCGGCGCGGCGACTATCTGGGCGCGACGGTGCAGGTGATCCCGCACGTCACCGACGCGATCAAGGCGTTCGCGCGGGCCGAGACCGACGATCTGGATTTCGTGCTGTGCGAGATCGGCGGCACCGTCGGCGACATCGAGTCGCTGCCGTTCATCGAGGCGATCCGCCAGTTGAAGAACGAGGTCGGCCGCGGCAACGCGATCAGCGTCCATGTGACGCTGGTGCCGTATATCGCGGCGGCGGGCGAGCTGAAGACCAAGCCGACGCAGCATTCGGTGCGCGAACTGGCCGCGCTGGGCGTGCAGCCCGACGTGCTGGTATGCCGTTGCGAACAGCCGCTGCCCGAATCGGAGCGCGCCAAGATCGCGCTGTTCTGCAACGTGCCCGAAAGCGCGGTGATCCCGGCGCTGGACGCCAAGAGCATCTATGCGGTGCCGCTGCAATATCACGGCGAGGGACTCGATTCGGAGGTGCTGCGCGCCTTCGGCATCACGCCGTCGTCGCCGCCCGACCTGTCGCGCTGGGAGGAGATCGTCGCGCGGCTGTCGCATCCCGAGGGGGAGGTGACGGTCGGCGTGGTCGGCAAATATGTCGGGTTGCAGGACGCGTACAAGTCGCTGAACGAGGCGCTGGTCCACGGCGGGATCGCCAACCGCGTGAAGGTCAACATCCGCTGGATCGACGCCGAACTGTTCGAGGGCGACGATGACGGTGAGATCGCCGCGCACCTGGAGCCGTGCCACGCGATCCTGGTGCCGGGTGCGTTCGGATCGCGCGGGGCGGAGGGCAAGATCGCCTCGGTACGCTTCGCGCGCGAGCGTCGCGTGCCCTATTTCGGGATCTGCTTCGGCATGCAGATGGCATGCGTCGAAGGCGCGCGCGATCTCGCCGGCATCGCACGGGCCTCGTCGACCGAATTCGGCCCGACCGAGGAGCCGGTGGTCGGCCTCATCACCGAATGGATGGGCGAGCGCGGGCTGGAGAAGCGCGCCGCGAACGGCGATCTGGGCGGCACGATGCGGCTGGGCGCGTATCCGGCCGCGCTGACCGGCAACAGCGTGGTGGCGTCGATCTACGGCAGCGGCGCGATCAGCGAGCGCCACCGCCACCGCTATGAGGTGAACACCGCCTATCGCGAGGCGCTGGAGCAGGGCGGGCTGGTCTTCTCCGGCATGTCGCCCGACGGCACGCTGCCCGAGATCGTCGAGCGGCCCGACCATCCGTGGTTCGTCGGCGTGCAGTTCCACCCGGAGCTGAAGAGCCGGCCGTTCG
Organism: Sphingomonas taxi; assembly: GCA_003243195.1. Classification (GTDB taxonomy): domain Bacteria; phylum Pseudomonadota; class Alphaproteobacteria; order Sphingomonadales; family Sphingomonadaceae; genus Sphingomonas; species Sphingomonas taxi_B. The sequence continues at coordinate 25,435 of QFQI01000006.1, forward strand.
AGCCGCACCCGCTGTTCGCCAGCTTCATCGCGGCGGCGGTCAAGCAGAGCCGGCTGGTCTGACGCCGCACCCGTGGCGCGGGCCGGGTGGCGCGCGCCGGGACCGCTCGCGGCGTCGGGCCGCAACCGCTTCTTAAGTCCCGGCAATCACTATGGCCTGCGTCCTGATTGGAGCGAGCCGATGCCATTGATCCACGCCCTGGCGACCATCGCCGCCGCCATCGGCGCGCCGCCGGCCAGCGACGCCGAACTCGCCGCCGCCACGCCGCGCGGATCGCCGCCGGTCGTGCGGATCGCCGGTCCCGATCGCGCGGGTCCGGCGCCGGTCGCCGAGATCGTGGACCATTGGTGGCGCACCACCGGCATGGCGATGATCGCGGCGGGCGCGCGCCCGCTTCCCGCGGTTGCGTGGCACGTCGACCCGGATGCGATCCGCGACGGGCATCTCGCGTTCCGTTTCACCACGACGCCGACGGCGACCACGCACCCGTAGCGTGACGGCCGTCACCTCCGGGGCGGCGATCCTTCCGCTTTGGGTGGCAACGGCGCGGCGGATATGGGAAAGGCGCCCGGACCTCGCGGCCCGGACGCCCCCACCGGCGCCTCGAAAGGGAGCAAAGAGACGCCGATCCCGGTCAGGCGGCCTGTGCTTCGTCGGCCGGCTTGCTCTCGACCGCGGCGAGCGGCGCGCCGGTGCGGATCGCGATGTTCTTGGGCTTCATTGCCTCGGGCACCTCGCGCACCAGGTCGATCACGAGCAGACCGTCGTTCAGCCGCGCATCCTCCACGAACACGAAGTCGGCCAACTCGAACCGCCGCTCGAAGCTGCGGTTGGCGATGCCGACGTGCAGGAACTGGTTCCCTTCGGTGCGGTCGTCCTTCTTGCCCGACACCAGCAACAGGTTCTGCTGCGCGGTGATCTCGATCTCGTCACGCGAGAAACCGGCGATCGCCAGCGTGATGCGGTAGCGGTCGTCGGCGACACGCTCCAGGTTGAAGGGCGGATAATTCTCGGCGCTGCTGCGCGCATTGGCCTCGATCAGGTCGAACAAACGGTCGAAGCCGATGGTGGAGCGGCGATAGGGGGTCAGATCGAAACGCATGGTCAAATCCTCCGATGAGCTATTTGAAAGCGGCGCCCGGGTGTCCGCAGCGCCCCGTTTCGTGCGGCCCGGTGACCGGCACCACACATCAGGAAAAATGGGTCCGCCGCGAAGCGTTTCAAGGGGTGGCTGAAACTCCTACTTTGTTGATGGGCATTTCTGGCACGGGCAGGTAGGGCGTGAAGACGAACAAAGGGGATTTCGATGTCGCTCACGCTCGCCATGCTGCTCGCGGCCCAGGCACAGGTCGACGTGCAACAGCCGCCGCCGACGCCGGTCGTGGTCGGGGAGCGCGAACGACGCGATCCGACCGTGGAGACGCCCGGCGATCCCGACCGGACCGAGGCGGACGTGCAGCGCAGTTCCGCCGCCGCCGACGTGGTGGTCACCGCGCGCCGCCGCCGCGAATCGGCGCAGAACGTGCCGATCCCGATCTCGGTGGTGGGGGTGAAGGAGCTGGACGCGACCGGCAGCTTCAACGTCCAGCGGCTCCAGCAACTCCAGCCGACGCTGCAATTCTATTCCACCAACCCGCGCAATTCGTCGATCAACATCCGCGGGCTGGGCGCGCCGCTCGGCCTGACCAACGACGGCATCGACCAGGGCGTCGGCATCTACATCGACCAGGTGTATCTCAGCCGCGTCGCGGCGGCGACGCTCGACTTCCTGGACGTGCAGCAGATCGAGACGCTGCGCGGGCCGCAGGGGACGCTGTACGGCAAGAACACCGTCGCGGGCGCGATCAACATCACCAGCAAGGCGCCCAGCTTCACGCCCGAGGGCCGCGCCGAGGTGACGGTCGGCAATCTGGAGTTCAAGCAGGCCAAGGCGTCCGTTTCCGGCCCGCTGACCGACGACGTCGCGATCCGGCTGGGCGTGTCGACCACCAGCCGGCGCGGCACGGTGTTCAACGTCGCCAGCGGCAATTACGTCAACGAACAGGACAATCTCGGCGTGCGCGCGTCGCTGCTGTGGAAAGCGGCCGAGGATCTGAACGTCACGCTGTCCGGCGACTTCACGCGGCAGAACCCGGAATGCTGCGCGCAGATCTTCGTGCGCGTGGGCGCGACGCAGCGCCCGCTGGCGCGGCAATATGACGCGCTGGCCGCGGCGCAGGGATATGAGCCGCCGAGCCGCAACGCCTTCGACCGGCTGACCGATCTCGACGCGGATCTCAACGCGCGCAACACGCTGGGCGGGCTGTCGCTGCGCAGCGAATATCAGCTCGGCTCGGGCACGCTGACCTCGATCACCGCATGGCGCTTCTGGGACTGGCTGCCCGCCAACGACCGCGACTTCACCGGGCTGCCGATCACCACCCTGTCGCAGAACCCGACGCGGCAGGATCAGTATACGCAGGAATTCCGCTACGCCGGCGAAGGGCGCGGCTTCGATTACGTGCTGGGACTGTTCGGCTTCTACCAGGACATCCACACCACCGGCACGCAGCGGCAGGGGCCGGCGGCGAGCCGCTGGCTCATCAACCCGACGAACGCCCTGTCGCGCGATCCCTCGGTGCTCGACGGCCTGACCGCCAGCAACGACATCCGGCTGAAGAACTTCTCGGGCGCGGTGTTCGGCAAGCTCAACTGGAAGCTGGGCGACGCCTTCACCCTGTCGCCGGGCGTGCGGCTCAACTATGACGACAAGACCGGCGATTATGTCAGCATCGTGCGCGACGGACAGGGCAACCTGGTCCCCGCGACCGGCGGCACCGCGCGGCAGGCGGCGCAGCGCGACGCGATCCAGCCGCAGGAGTTCCGCGACCAGAAGTTCCGCGAATGGAACGTCTCCTACGATCTGACCGCGTCGTACAAGCCGTCGCGCGACGTGCTGCTCTACGCCACCTATGCGCACAGCTTCAAATCGGGCGGGCTGAACCTGAACGGCGTGCCGGTCGTCGGCGGGGTGGTGCAGACGCAACTGGCGCAGGTCGATCCGGAGAAGGTCGACCATTTCGAGCTGGGCGCGAAATCGCAGTTCTGGGATCGCCGCGTGACGCTGAACGTCACCGGCTTCTGGACCGAGATCCGCGATTATCAGGCGGTGGTGAACAACAGTTCCACCTCCACGCTGCGCGGGTATCTCGCCAATGCCGGCAAGGTGCGCGTGCGCGGGGTCGAGGCCGACTTTTCGGTGCGCCCCAGCGAGCGGCTGAGCCTGTATGCCAACGGCGCCTTCACCGACCACGAATATGTCGACTTCAAGAACGCGCCGTGCCCGCCCGAACTGTCGGGCGGCGGCAGCGGGGCGACGATCGGCGCGCCGGGCGCGCCGGGGACGAACAGCCCGGTGGCGTGCGACATCTCCGGCCAGTGGCTGCCGGGCATCTCCAAGTTCGCCTTCTCCTACGGCGGCGAATATAATGTGCCCGCGACCGTATTGGGCAAGCCGGGGCAGGCGTATGTCGGCATCGACGCCAATTCGCGCACGAAATTCTCGTCCAATGCGTCGCGGTCGATCTACACCGACATCGACGGCTATACGCTGGCGAACGCGCGACTGGGCTTCCGCACCGAAAGCGGCATCAACGTGTTCGGCTGGGTACGCAATCTGTTCGACGTCGAATATTACGAGGTGCTGGCGACCACGCCGGGCAACACCGGGCTGATCGCGGGCAATGTCGGCGACCCGCGGACCTATGGGCTGACGATCGGCTTCGGGTTCTGAGCGGGGAGTGCACGCTCACCAAGGGCGCGTCCCCGGCGAGGGCGGGGCGCAGTCCGGAAGGCTCCTCCAGATAGCGCGCCATTGCTGCGAGCCGAAAGCGCCGACGGCGAAGCCGCCGGCGTGACGTCGGACGGGTTCGGCTGACGCCGACCCGCCGGCCGGTTCGGGCGGCGCGCTGCGCGCGACGTTCCGCGTGGCGGAACTCCGCCCGAACGGCAAACGCCCGGGCCGTTATCCACGACCCGGGCGCCTGCGTGACGATCGCTCGTCAGCCCCCTATCCAGCCATCCGCCCGCACGCTTTTCCCGAAGGAAAGCGGGGCTTGAAGGCGTTCCCCGAACCACGGCCGTTTGCCTGTGTGCCAGTGCCCATAGCTATGCTGCGCGCCGCCGGTGCTGTCGATGGAAATGAACGCCAGCTAAACCGATTGATACGGCCCTGTGTCGAATCCGCCACAGCGCCCGTTGCGCAACCGCGTGCGGCATCCTACAGCCGCCCCCATGTTGCTGTCGCGCTATGAGAGCATGATCGCGCGGCGGTATCTGCTGCCGGGCAAGGGTGAGCGGTTCATCGTGCTGGTGGCGGGTTTTTCGCTGGGCGCGGTGATGCTGGGCGTCGCCGCGCTGGTGATCGTGATGAGCGTGATGAACGGCTTTCGCGCCGAGCTGTTCGACAAGATCGTCGGGCTGAACGGCCATGCCGTGGTGCAGGGCTACAACAATCGCCTGCCCGACTGGCGGCGCATCGTGGCGGAGGCGAAGGCGACGCCCGGCATCACCAGCGCGGTGCCGATGATCGAGCAGCCGCTGTTCGCCACCTCCAACGGCCGCGCCGAGGCGATCCTGCTGCGCGGCATGCAGCCCGCCGACATCCGCAACAATCCCACGATCCGCAGCAAGGTGGTGGTCGGCAGCCTGGCGACGCTGACCCCGAACAGCGGCAATGTCGCGATCGGGGCGCGGCTGGCCGAACAGCTCGGCGCGACGATCGGATCGCAGATCACGATCTACAACCCGCAGGGGCAATCGACGCCGTTCGGCACCATGTACCGGCAGGTCGGCTACACCGTGTCGGCGATCTTCGAGGTCGGCGTGTACGATTATGACAAGGCGTATGTCATCATGCCGCTGGCGGATGCGCAGACGCTGCTGCTGACCGGCGATTCGGTTGGCATGATCGAGTTGCAGACCACCAATGCCGACCGCGTCGGCGAGATCCTGGCCCCGCTCGCGCGCAAGGTGCAGGGGGTCGCGATCATCAGCGACTGGCGGCGGCTGAATTCGGAGCTGTTCGACGCGCTGGCGGTGGAGCGCGTGGCGATGTTCGTGGTGCTGTGCATCATCATCCTGGTCGCGGCGTTCAACATCGCCTCCTCGCTCATCATGCTGGTGCGATCCAAGACGCGCGACATCGCGATCCTGCGCACGATGGGGGCGAGCCGCGGGGCGATGCTGCGCATCTTCATCACGGTGGGAACCGCGATCGGCGTGCTGGGCACTGCCGCGGGGCTGGTGCTGGGGTTCGGCTTTCTCCAGATCCGCCAGTCGGTGGTGAATGCCGTGCAGCTCGTGACCGGGCAGAACCTGTGGGATCCGTCGATCCGCTACCTCACCGAACTGCCGTCGAAGGTCGATCCGGTGGAGGTCACCGCGATCGTGGTCATCACCTTGCTGATGACGTTCCTGGCGACGATCTACCCGGCGCTGAAGGCCGCGAACACCGACCCGGTAGAGGTGCTGCGGTATGAATGATGCAAGCGAAGCGGCGCACGGCCGGCGCGGCCCCGCCGCGTCCGACGGCGCGGGCGAAGCGGCGCACGGCCGGCGCGGTCCCGCCGTGTCCGGCGACGCCGTCCTGCGGACCAGCGGTCTCGCGCGCAGCTTCACGCAGGGCGAGGCCACCATCCACGTGCTGCGCGGTGTCGACCTGACGGTCGCGCCCGGCGAGATCGTGGCGTTGCTGGGACCGTCCGGGTCGGGCAAGTCGACGCTGTTGCAGGCGGTGGGGCTGCTGGAGGGGGGCTTTTCCGGCTCGATCCGCATCGCCGGCACCGAGGCGGCGAAGCTCGACGCGGCCGGCCGCACCGCGCTGCGCCGCGACCGGCTGGGCTTCGTCTACCAATTCCATCACCTGCTCGCCGATTTCAACGCGATCGAGAATGTGGTGCTGCCGCAACTGATCCATGGCGCGGAGCGCGCGGTGGCGGAGGAGCGCGCCACCGCGCTGCTCACCGCGCTGGGCGTCGGGCATCGCCTGACGCATCGTCCGTCGCAATTGTCGGGTGGCGAGCAGCAGCGCGTCGCGGTGGCGCGCGCGCTGGCCAACCGCCCCGCGCTGGTGCTGGCCGACGAACCGACCGGCAATCTCGACGAGGCGACCGCCGACCGCGTGCTCGGCGAATTCCTGCGTCTGGTGCGCGGCGAAGGCTCGGCGGCGCTGGTCGCCACGCACAACGAACGCCTTGCGGCGCGCATGGACCGGGTGGTGCGGCTGCACGAAGGGCAACTCGAAGGGGCGCCGGCCGCATGACACCGATCACCGCACTGGACGTCACCGCCGCCGACGGATCGCCGGGTACGCTGGAGGCGTATCGCGGACAGGTGCTGCTGATCGTCAACACCGCCTCCAAATGCGGCTTCACCCCGCAATATGAGGGGCTGGAGGCGCTGTACCGCCGGTTCCGCCACCGCGGCTTCGCGGTGCTGGGATTTCCGTGCAACCAGTTCGGCGCGCAGGAGCCGGGCGACGCGGCGGAGATCGCCAGCTTCTGCTCGCTGACCTATGACGTGACCTTCCCGGTCTTCGCGAAGATCGACGTGAACGGCAGCGCCGCCGCCCCGCTGTTCGAGCGGCTCAAGGCCGATGCGCCGGGCGTGCTCGGCTCGAAGGCGATCAAGTGGAACTTCACCAAGTTCCTGGTCGACCGCGAGGGGCGGACGGTGCGCCGTTATGCGCCGACCACGAAGCCGGAGGATCTGGCCGCCGATATCGACGCGCTGCTCGGCTAGTCCAGCACGCGACTCGTCACTGCCCCGCGATGCGCGCAGTGACGGGCGCGGGGGTCAGTTGGCGATCGCGGCGTCCCCGCCCAGCGGCCGGCTGGTGCGGAACGACACCGGGTGGCCGTTGGCCTGCCCCGCGACGCGCGTACCGTCGACCAGCAGCCGGAAACGCGCGGCGCTGCCGACTTCATGCCCCTCGATCAGCGTGCGGCCGTCGTCGCGCGTGGAGGTGGAATAGACGTAGGTATGGCCGTCGCGCGTGAAGGTCCGCTCGGCGGCCTGCACGGCCGCCGGCATCAGGGCGGCGGCGGCGAAGAGGATAAGCAAGCGCATCATCGGGCATCCCGTGCTGGTGACAATGCCGCCAGCGTCCATGTTGCAGCGCACAAACGCAACTGCGGGGCGCGCATCCGTGATTGCAGCCGCTGCAATCCGCGCGCGCCGCCCTTCGCTTTTGCACCGCCGTGCGCCATCGGCTAAGCGGCGCGGCTATGACGCTCTTCACCCGTTTCACCGCCCATGTCGATGCCGCGCTGGATGCACTGACCGCCGCCGGGACGCTGCCCGCCGGCATGGATCGCCGCAACGTCACCGTCGAGCCGCCGCGCGACGCGACGCATGGCGACCTCGCCACCAATGCCGCGATGGTGCTCGCCAAGCCGGCCGGCACCAACCCGCGTGCGCTCGCCGAGGCGCTGGCGGGGGCGCTGCGCGCGCTGCCGGAGGTGGCGGAGGTGACGGTGGCCGGGCCGGGCTTCATCAACCTGCGCCTTCACGACGACGTGTGGCGCGCCGAGATCGCGGCGATCCGCGACGGCGGCGACGGCTATGGCCGCTCGACGAAGGGCGCCGGCGCGACCGTCAACATCGAATATGTCTCCGCCAACCCGACCGGGCCGATGCACATGGGGCATTGCCGCGGCGCGGTGGTGGGCGATGCGCTGGCCAGCCTGCTGGAGTTCGCCGGGCACAAGGTCATCCGCGAATATTATGTCAACGACGCCGGCGGGCAGGTCGACGTGCTCGCCCGCTCCGCGCACCTGCGCTACCGCGAGGCGCTGGGCGAGGATGTCGGCGCGATCCCCGAGGGGCTGTACCCCGGCGACTATCTGGTGCCGGTCGGGCAGGCGCTGGCGCAGGAGTTCGGCGACCGTTACGCCGCCGCTCCCGAGGGCGAGTGGCTGGCGCTGTTCCGCACCCGCGCGGTGGCGGCGATGATGGCGCTCATCAAGGATGACCTCGCGCTGCTGGGCATCCACCATGACGTCTTCTCCTCGGAGGCCGAGTTGCAGGCGGCGCGCAAGCCCGAGGCGGCCGAGGCGGTGCTGCGCGCGCGCGACCTGATCTACGACGGCGTGCTGGAAGCGCCCAAGGGCGAGACGCCCGAGGACTGGGAGCCGGTCGAGCTGCCGCTGTTCCGCTCGACGAAATTCGGCGACGATCAGGACCGGCCGATCCGCAAGTCGAACGGCGGCTGGACCTATTTCGGCGCCGACATGGCCTATCACTACCAGAAGGCCGAAAGCGCCGACCAGCTCATCGACATCTGGGGCGCCGATCACGCCGGCACGGTAAAGCGCATCCAGGCCGCGGTCGCGGCGCTGACCGAGGGCAGGACGCGCTTCGACGTCAAGCTGGTGCAGATGGTGCGGCTGCTGCGCGGCGGCGAGCCGGTGAAGATGTCCAAGCGCGCCGGCAATTTCGTCACGCTGGCCGATGTGGTGCGCGAGGTCGGCAAGGACGTGGTGCGCTTCACGATGCTGACGCGCCGCGCCGATGCGCAGATGGACTTCGACTTCGCCAAGGTGGTGGAGGCGTCGAAGGAAAATCCGGTCTTCTACGTCCAATATGCGCACGCCCGCGTCCACTCGCTGCATCGCCGCGCCGCCGAGGCGGGCATCGCGGCGGAGGGTGCCGATCTGTCCCGGCTTGATACGGAGGAGCTGGCGCTGGTGCGGCTCGCCAGCCAGTTCCCGCGCGTGGTGGAAACCGCCGCGGCGGCGCGCGAGCCGCATCGTATCGCTTTCTATCTGTATGATCTGGCCGCGGAATTCCACTCGCTGTGGAATGCCGGAAACGACCGGCCGGACCGGCGCTTCCTGGTGCCCGACGATCATGCGGTCACCGCCGCGCGACTGTGCTTGGCGGCGGCGATCGGCCAGATTATCCGCAACGGCCTCGCCATCATGGGCGTCGAGGCGGTGACGGAGATGCATTGATGCGCGGTGGCGACCCGATCGGCAGTGTTCGCGACGAGGATCGCCTGCCGTGGCTGGACACGGTGGAGGCCGACGATCCGCACGCGGTGCCGGTCGGGCGGATCGTCGCGCTGGTCATGATCGGGCTGCTGCTGCTCGCCGCGCTGCTGTTCGGCCTCTACAAGTGGCAGTTCGGCGGCGCGGGCGGCGACGGACGGCTGATCGCCGCGCCGCCGGGCGACTACAAGGTCCGGCCCGAGGAGCCCGGCGGGATGAAGGTGATCGGCGAGGGCGATTCGGCGATCGCCGCCAGCGCCGGCAGCCCCACCAACGCCGCGATCGACCTGCATGCGGTGCCCGAGACGCCGGTCGCGCGCGCGCCCGCCGCCGCGCCCACGCCGACGCCGGTCGCGTCGGGCGCGCCGTCGACCAGCATCGCGGTGCCGGCGGCGAGCGCGCCGTTGCGCGCGCAGCGTCCGGTGTCCACGCCGCGCGCGACAGTGCCCGGCGCCGCGTCGGGCGGCACGCTGGTGCAACTCGGCGCCTTCCCCAGCGAAGCGGTCGCGAACGCGGCATGGAGCCAGATCGCGCGGCGCTTCGGCTATGTCGGCTCGCTGGCCAAGGTGGTGCAGCCCGCCACCGTCAATGGCCGCACGGTCTATCGCCTGCGCGTCAACGCCGGCAGCGCGGCGGCGGCGGCGGACATCTGCGGCCGGCTGAAGGTCGCGGGCGAGGCGTGTTTCGTCACCGGATGAGGCCGCGCGCCGCGACGAGCGGCCGCTACCGCACCGTGAAGCTGTAGGTCAGCCCCAGCCCGACCGAGAGCTGGTTGGCCGACCCCGGCCCGCGAATGATCGGCGAGCGCGCCGCATCGTCGATCAGCCGCTCGTACATCGCCTGCGCCTGTACCCCCCAGTGCGAGGTCAGCTCCAGGTTGGCGCGGCTGGTCAGGCCGACCGAATACAGCCCGCTGCCGGGATTGTATGGCGACAGGCCGGTGGCCGCGGCGGCTTGCGGGGACACGCCGAACCAGTTGCGCTGGAACGGCGCGTCGGCGACGGTCACGCGCGGCCCCAGCGACACGAGCCAGCGGTCGACGTCGCGACGGACATAATCCATGCCGAACTGCCCGATCCAGCCGTTGTGCCCGCCCACGCCGCGACGCACCGTCCCGCGCAGCCGCACGGTGTCGCTGTGCCACCACAAGGCGAAAAGGCCCGCCTCGAACGTCCGGTCCACCACCGGCAGCCCGGGCATCAGATCGCCGCTGCGCCGTCGGCCGGTAAGCAGGAACGTCGGCCCCACCTCCAGCCGCCCGTTCCGGCGCAGCAGCGCGATCGACGGGCCGTCGCCGGGCGCGCCGAACCGGAACCCCGTGTCGCCGCGCGTGCGCGCGATGCTCACCATCGGGTTCAGCCGCAGCGTGTCGTTCCCGGGAAAGCCCGGCTGGAATTGCGGCCCCAGCGCGACGCGCACGCGCAGCGGCGGCTTGACCGGCGCGTCCGCGGGCAGGGCGGGGGCTGGCGGCGTGGCCTCATCGGCGGCCTCCTGCGCGGCGGCCGGGCTGGCGATCGCCATGCCGATCGCCAGTGTCGTTTCGCTCCGCCGCATCATCGTCTCCTGATCCCCGGCGGGCACGCTAGGCGAACCGGCCGGGGAAAGCCAATTCCGCCCCGGCTCCGTCGCGGCCGTGCCATTGCCGCTCACCGGCCGGCACCCTAGAAGCGGGCGCATGAAGCCCGTGATCTTCGGCCTGTCCGGCCCGGTACTGACGCCCGTGGAGGCGACCTTCTTCCGCAACGTCCGCCCCGCCGGCTACATCCTGTTCCGCCGCAATGTCGAGAACCGGGCGCAACTGCGCGCGCTGACCGACGCGCTGCGCGAACTGGAGGGCCGCGACGATGTGGCGATCCTGGTCGATCAGGAGGGCGGGCGGGTCGCGCGGCTCGGCCCGCCGGAGTGGCCGGCCTTTCCGGCCGGACCGGACTTCGATCGCCTGTACGAACGGGCGCCGATGTCGGGGATCGAGGCGGCGCGCGCCAACGGCCATGCGCTGGGGCTGATGCTGTCGGAGGTCGGCATCACGGTCGATTGCCACCCGATCCTCGACGTCGCGCGGTCCGGGACGACCGAGGCGATCGCGACGCGCGCGTTCGGGCGCGAGCCGATGCGCGTCGCCGCGATGGGGCGCGCGACGCTGGAAGGGCTGGCGACCGGCGGGGTGGTCGGCGTGGTCAAGCACATGCCCGGCCATGGCCGCGCGCTGCTGGATACCCATTACCACCTGCCGACCGTCACCGCGTCGGCCGAGGAACTGGAGGACGACCTCGCGCCGTTCCGCACGCTGGCGCATGCGCCGATGGGGATGACCAGCCATATCGTCTATCAGGCGTGGGACGCCGAACGCCCCGCCACCCTGTCGCCGGTGGTGATCGGGGAGGTGATCCGTGGGCGGATCGGCTTCGACGGGCTGCTGATGACCGACGACATCGATATGAAGGCGCTGTCCGGCACCGCCGGCGACAAGGCCGCCGGGGCGATCGCCGCCGGCTGCGACGTGGTGCTCGATTGCTGGGCGCGCATGCCGGAGATGGAGGAGATCGCGGCGCGGCTGGGCGAGATCACGCCCGCAGGCCGCGAGCGGCTCGACCGCGCGATGGCGGGCAGGCTGGCACCGACCGGCGACATGGCGGAGGCGCTCGACACGCGCGACCGCTTGCTGGCGCTGGTGTGACGGCACGCCTTGCCGGGTGACGAACCGCGCCGTTGACGATGGCGGCCCGGGGTTATGCCCGCATCGCCCGGCTGACCGTTGCCGCCCTGATCGTGACGTCGGTTCGCGCGAACCGCGCCCTTGCGGACGAGTCGCGGCTGCCGTTGCGATGGTCGTTCACGGGATCGGTCAACTGGACGGCTCCGCGCGCGCCAGCGCTGTCCTTCATGCCGGTGCTCGGCGCGATCACGCTTGGGATGACGATCGTCGTGGCGACGACGATGACGCCGCGCCCCGGGCAGGGAGGGGGTGGCGCTTCCCGTGACCCTCGTCCTGTCGGCCGCGCTGGTCGCGATCCATGCGCTGCATCTCCGGCTGGTTTGCCGGACGCTCGCCGGGGCGAGCCGCTAAGCGCCGAGCCCCCGCCGGCCCCGATAGCTTGAGTCCGGGGCCGGCCGGCAAGCGGCCTTCGCGCGAGGATGAGGGGCGCGGCAGGCCGGTGCCGGCGTACCGGGTCAGACGCGGCGCGAGTGGGCAGGGAACTGCCCCGCCGGACGCCCCCGCTCACTCCTGCGTAGCCGGAATGGCTGGCTGCGCCGGGGGCGGATGTCCGCCGGACATTCACCTTTATCCCTGCTTCGCCAGAGTGGCTGGCTGCGCCGGGGGCGAATGTCCGCCGGACATTCACCTCTATCCCTGCTTCGCCAGAGTGGCTGGCTGCGCCGGGGGCGAATGTCCGCCGGACATTCACCTTTATCCCTGCTTCGCCAGCCACTCCTCCAGCCATTTGATGGTGTACGCGCCTTCCTGGAACTCCGGATCGTCGAGCAGCGCCTGATGCAGCGGGATGGTGGTCTTCATCCCCTCGATCACGAATTCCTCCAGCGCGCGGCGCAGGCGGCGCAGCGCACCCTGCCGGGTGGTGCCGTAGACGATCAGCTTGGCGATCATGCTGTCGTAATGCGGCGGCACCTTGTAGCCGGCATACAGCCCCGAATCGACGCGGACGTGCATCCCGCCGGGCGCGTGATATTGCTTCACCAGCCCCGGCGACGGCATGAAGGTGCGCGGATCCTCGGCGTTGATGCGGCATTCGATCGCATGGCCGCGGAACACCACGTCCTCCTGCCGCAGCGTGAGGGGATGCCCCTCGGCGACGCGGATCTGCTCGCGCACCAGGTCCAGCCCGGTGATCGCCTCGGTCACCGGATGCTCCACCTGCAGGCGGGTGTTCATCTCGATGAAGTAGAATTCGCCGTCTTCCCACAGGAACTCGATCGTTCCCGCGCCGCGATAGCCCATGTCGGCCATCGCCTTCGCGACGATCCCGCCCATGCGGTCGCGCTCCTCGGGCGAGATCACCGGGGAGGGCGCTTCCTCCAGCACCTTCTGGTGGCGGCGTTGCAGCGAACAGTCGCGCTCGCCGAGGTGGATGGCATGGCCGTTGCCGTCGCCGAACACCTGGAACTCGATATGGCGCGGGTTGCCGAGATATTTTTCCATATAGACGGTCGCGTCGCCGAACGCCGCCTTCGCCTCGGTTCCGGCCTGCTGGATCAGCGTCTCGATCTGATCGGGGGACTGGCACACCTTCATGCCGCGCCCGCCGCCGCCCGACGCCGCCTTGATGATGACCGGATAGCCGATCCGCTCCGCCAGCGCCTTCGCCTCCGCCACGTCGCCGATCGCGCCGTCGGAGCCGGGAACGAGCGGCAGCCCCAGCGCGCCGGCGGTGCGCTTGGCTTCCACCTTGTCGCCCATGATCCGGATATGTTCCGGCTTCGGCCCGACGAAGATCAGGTTGTGCAGCTCGACGATCTCGGCGAACTTCGCGTTTTCGCTCAGGAAGCCGTAACCGGGGTGGATCGCGTCCGCGCCGCTGATCTCCGCCGCGGAGATGATGTTGGGGATGTTCAGGTAACTGTCCGCCGCCGCCGGTGGGCCGATGCAGATCGCCTCGTCCGCCAGCCGCACGTGCATGGCATCGGCATCGGCGGTGGAATGCACCGCCACCGTCCTGATGCCCATTTCATGGCAGGCGCGATGGATGCGCAGCGCGATCTCGCCGCGATTCGCGATCAGCAGTTTGTTGATCTTCGCCATTTACTCGACGATCACCAGCGGCTGGTCGAATTCCACCGGCTGGCCGTTGTCGACCAGGATCGCCTTCACGACGCCCGCGGACGGCGCGGTGATCGGGTTCATCACCTTCATCGCCTCGACGATCAGCAGCGTGTCGCCCGCCGCCACGCTCTGCCCGACCGTGGCGAAGGGCTTGGCGCCCGGCTCGGCGGCGAGATAGACGGTGCCGACCATCGGCGAGCGCACCGCATTGGCGTCGGACGGCGCCGACGGGCCGGCGGTGTCGACCTGCGGCGGCGTGGCGAGCGGCGCGGCGGCGACCGGCGCCGGCGCGTAATGCACGGCCGGCGCGGCATTCACCGCCGCCGCCTTGCGCGCGACGCGGATCTTGCGGTCGCCGTCCTCGACCTCGATTTCGGTCAACTGCGTGGTGTCGAGCAGCTCGGCGAGCTGGCGCACCAGATCGACGTCGACCTGCATCGCGCCGCCGTTGTGAGAGATGTCAGCCATGCAACCCTGATGTTCCCCAATATAGGGCGCGCCTCCTGTCAGAAGCGGGCCGCCGCTTCAAGCGCGAGATGGTAGGACAAGGCGCCGAACCCCGCGATGGTTCCTTTCGCGGCGCGCCCGACGAACGATGTGTGGCGGAATTCCTCCCGCATGTGCGGATTGGACAGGTGCACCTCGATCACGGGGGTGCGGATCGCCTTGATCGCGTCGTGCACCGCCACCGAGGTGTGGGTGAAGGCGCCGGCGTTCAGGATCACCGCGCGCGCGTCATGCGCCTGCGCCTCGTGCAGCCAGTCGACCAGATGCCCCTCGTGATTGGACTGGCGCATGTCGATCGCCAGCCCGAGTTCGCGGGCGCGGTCCTCCAGCGCGCCGGCGATGTCGTCCAGCGTGTCGTGGCCGTAGATCTCCGGCTCGCGCGTGCCGAGCAGGTTCAGGTTCGGGCCGTTGAGGACGTAGACGGTATCGGTCATCCGCGCACCATCGCATCCGTTACGCCCTCGCGCAACGTTGCCCCTGCCGGCGCGCCTCCCTAGATGGCGCGCATGGCACATTCCGACGGCACCATCACCATCACCGTGAACGGCGAGCACAAGCGCGTCACCGCGGGCCTGACCATCGCCGAACTGGCCCAGTCGCTGGGGCTGGTGCCCGAGAAGCTGGCCGTGGAGCGCAACCTGGAGGTGGTGCCGCGCTCGACGCTGGGCGAGGTGCGCGTCGAGGATGGCGACGAACTGGAGATCGTCCACTTCGTCGGTGGTGGCGACCATCCGGTTACCGGGGGCGGTGGCGACCATGCCGGGGCGCTCGCGGACGATAGCTGGACCGTCGCGGGGCGCACCTTCCGGTCGCGGCTGATCGTCGGCACCGGCAAGTACCGGGACTTCGCGCAGAACGCGGCGGCGGTCGAGGCGTCGGGCGCGGAGATCGTCACGGTGGCGGTGCGCCGCGTCAACGTCAGCGATCCGAACGCGCCGATGCTGACCGACTTCATCGACCCGAAGCGCATCACCTACCTGCCCAACACCGCGGGCTGCTTCACCGCCGAGGACGCGATCCGCACGCTGCGGCTGGCGCGCGAGGCGGGCGGCTGGGACCTGGTCAAGCTGGAGGTGCTGGGCGAGGCGCGCACGCTGTACCCCGACATGCGCGAGACGCTGAAGGCGACCGAGGTGCTGGTGCGCGAGGGGTTCAAGCCGATGGTCTATTGTGTCGACGATCCGATCGCCGCGAAGCAGCTGGAGGAGGCCGGGGCGGTCGCGATCATGCCGCTGGGCGCGCCGATCGGATCGGGCCTGGGCATCCAGAACAAGGTCACGATCCGGCTGATCGTGGAGGGGGCGAAGGTGCCCGTGCTGGTGGATGCCGGCGTGGGGCAGGCGAGCGACGCGGCGGTGGCGATGGAGCTGGGCTGCGACGGCGTGCTGATGAACACCGCGATCGCCGAGGCCAAGGATCCGATCCTGATGGCGGCGGCGATGAAGGCGGCGGTGGCGGCCGGGCGCATGAGCTACCGTGCCGGGCGGATGGGCCAGCGGCGCTATGCCGATCCGTCCAGCCCGCTGGCGGGATTGATCTGAAGCAGGCTCGCCGCATCGCCCACGGAACCGCTTTGATGCACCACCGTTGTGTCGTCACAGGGTTACAGAGTGGAGAACGACGATGGGCGAGCTGACCGACAAGATCAAGGGCAATGTCAATGAAGCGATCGGCAAGGTGAAGGAGGCCGTCGGCCACCACAACCACGACGCCGATCTTGCCGCCGAGGGCAAGGGCCAGCAGGTCCAAGGCAAGGGCGAGCAGTTCAAGGGCAAGGTCAAGGGCGCGCTGGGCGACGACATCTGATCGTCATCGCGTGAGCTGAGAAAAAAGCCGTTCCGACCAGTGTCGGGGCGGCTTTTTTGCGTGTCTGCCGGTCGGTCGTGATTGCCGGTGCAGCGAGTCGGTCCGGGGAGAGAACAGGCGCGACGCATGGGGTTGCTTCGTTGCGCGCCGCAATGTCGGATCCCGTGCGTGACCCTCGCAGGTCACATCTACGTCACTTGCCGCTCAGCAATCCCAGTCCCAGCCCGGCCGCGGCCACCGCCAGCATCATCGCGACGATCATCAGCGCGCCATCGCGTACCGTGATCGCCAGCCCGAAGGCGGCGATGGCCAGCATCGGCACGGTGGTGGCAAGCGGCAGCAGTTCCAGCGGCGGGACGGTGCACGCCAGCGCGATCACGCCGATCGCCGCGATGCGCACGAACGGTCCGGTGGTCAGCGCCGGGATGCGCCCGTGGAACCAGCGATCCATGAACCGGGCGATGCCACGCGTCTTCTCCACCGCCTTACCCGCCTTGCGCGCGTCGATCGAGCGGCGGCGCACGACGCCGGGCAGCCACAGGTGCCGGCGACCCAGCGCCATCTGCACCGCGATCAACACGATCACCGCCGCCATCGCGGTCGGCAGGCCCGGGATGCTGCCGATCGGCGAGATGTCGATCAGCGGCATGACGATCAGGAACGGTCCGAAACCGCGACTGCCGAGCGCCTCCACGACGTGGCCGACCGTGACGCGATCGTCCTTGTTCGCCAGCTTCTCGATCGCGTCGAGAATGTCGCCGACGCTGTGCGGTTCGTTCGCCATGTGGTGGTCAACCCATGGGTGAGGGCGGTGGTTGCCCGCCGGCTGGCGGTCGGCGGACCGGCGTGACGAAGCCGCCTGTTTCCCCGCGCAACGGTCGTCCCGGCCGTCGCGCGACCCGCCGATGTGTCTGGCGACGGCGTCAGGCCCGGTCGTGCCGGGGAGGCAGCGGCCGGGGTCGAACTGCCGTCCGGAGCGGGTGCGCCGCTTCGCGCCCTCCGCGCGAACCGGCCGTGGATCAGGTCCGGCGTTCGATGCCCTGCACGTTCAGCGCGACGATCGCAGCGCCGACAGCGTCGCGGCGGGCGTGATCTGCTCGATATCGGTGCGGCAGTGGATCAGCCGTACGCCGCCGGTCGCCGCCATCCGCTCCAGCGCGGGGGCGAAGTCGGCGGTGCGCTCGACCGTCTCGGCGGTCGCGCCGTACGCGCGCGCCAGCGCCGCGAAATCGGGATTGGTAAGCGCGGTGGCGGCGGGGCGGCCGGGAAAGGCGCGCTCCTGATGCATGCGGATCGTGCCATACGCGCCATTGTCGACCACGATCACCAGCAGGTTCGCGCCGTGCTGGACCGCGGTCGCCAGTTCCTGTCCGTTCATCAGGAAGTCGCCGTCACCCGCCACCGCGACCACGCTGCGCCCCGGCCGGCGCAGCGCGGCGGCGACCGCCGCGGGCGTGCCATAGCCCATCGCCCCGGCGGTCGGCGCCAGTTGCGTGCCCGGCCCGCAATATTGCCAGTAACGGTGCCACCAGCCCGAGAAATTGCCCGCGCCGTTGCAGATGATCGTGTCGGCCGGCAGCGCGTCGCGCATCGCCGCCACGCACGGCCCCAGGTCCAGCGTCACGCCGTCGCGCGCGGCCGGGACGCTCCACGCCCGATATTCGGCATGCGCCTCCTCGGCATGCGGGTGCGCCGGACCGTCGAGCGGGACCAGCGCCTCGGCGAAATCGGCCATGCCGGCGCAGATCGCCAGATCGGTGGCATAGGTGCGGTGCAGCTCCTGCGGATCGGGATGGACGTGCACCAGCCGCTGGCCGGGATGATCCGGCGTCACCAGCGTATAGCCATCGGTGGTCGCCTCGCCGAGCCGCGCGCCGACCACCAGCAGCAGGTCCGCCGCGCGCACGCGCGCCACCAGCGCGGGGTTGGGACCGTAGCCGAGATTGCCGGCATAGGCCGGGCAGTCGTTGGCGATCGCATCCTGCCGGCGGAAGGCGGCGGCGATCGGCACCCCGGCACGCGTCGCCCAATCGGCGAAAGACGTGGCGGCGGTGACGTCCCAGCCGGCGCCACCCACGATCGCCAGCGGCCGTTCGGCGGTGACGAGCAGGTCGCGCAGCCGGTCGAGCGTGTCGGCGTCCACCGCCTGGTCCGCGCGTTCGACGCGCGCGCGGTCGACCGCCTCCACCTCCTCCAGCAGCATGTCCTCGGGCAGCGCCAGCACCACCGGGCCGGGGCGGCCGTTCATCGCGGTGGCATAGGCGCGCGCGACATATTCGGGGATGCGCCGCGCATCGTCGATCCGCGCCGCCCATTTGGCGAAGCCGCCGAACATCGCCGCGAAATCGATCTCCTGAAACGCCTCGCGGTCGCGCGTGCCGCGATCGACGTCGCCGATGAACAGGATCATCGGCTGCGAATCCTGCATCGCGACGTGGACGCCGATCGCGGCATTGGTCGCGCCCGGCCCGCGCGTGACGAACGCCACGCCCGGCCGGTGTGTCAGCGTGCCGTCCGCGCACGCCATGAACGCCGCGCCGCCTTCCTGGCGACACGTCACCAGGTCGATCGACGGCGTATCATGCAGCGCGTCGAGCACCGCCAGGAAGCTCTCCCCCGGCACGGTGAAGATGCGGTCGCAGCCCTGCGCCACGAGCTGGTCGACCAGGATTCGGCCGCCGTTCCTTGGGTTTGCCATGACCGGCAACCTATCGCGCCGACCGCTCGCCGCAAGGGGGATCGTCGTGTCCGCCACCGCCCGTTGCCTTCGTCGCGGCGCGCGCTAAGGAACAGGCATGCGCGACACGGTGATCTTCGACTTCGGCGGCGTCATGACCACCTCGCCCTTCGAAGCGTTCAACCGCATGGAGCGCGAGCGCGGCCTGCCGCACGATCTGGTGCGGCGCATCAACGCGGTCGATCCCGACGACAACGCCTGGGCGCGGTTCGAGCGCGCGGAGATCGACGCGGCGGGCTTCGACGACGCGTTCGCGGCGGAGGCGCGCGCGCTGGGTCACGAACTGCGCGGCCGCGACGTGCTGGCGCTGCTGGCCGGCGACATCCGCCCGCGCATGGTGCACGCGCTCGACTGGCTGAAGCGCGAGGGCTATCACCTGGGGTGCATCACCAACAATGTGCCGGGCGGCATGGGTGGCGACGCCGGCGCCGTGGCCGGGGTGATGGCGCGTTTCGATCATGTGATCGAGAGCAGCCGCGTCGGCATCCGCAAGCCCGACCCGCGCATCTATGCGATGATGTGCGAGACGCTGAACAAGCCGCCGGAACGTTGCGTCTACCTCGACGACCTCGGCATCAACTGCAAGCCGGCGGCCGCGCTGGGGATGGTCGCGATCAAGGTGACGGGCGAAGGGCAGGCGCTGGGCGAATTGTGCGCGGCGCTGGGCATCGAACCGGGCCAGTTCTGACCGGGAAGGGAGAAGGCAAGCCGTGGTGAACAAGGTGTATGACGACGCCGCGTCCGCGCTGGACGGGCTGTTGTTCGACGGCATGACGATCTGCGCGGGCGGCTTCGGCCTGTGCGGCATCCCGGAACGGCTGATCGACGCGATCCGCGATGCCGGGGTCACCGGGCTGACGATCGCCAGCAACAACGCCGGCATCGACGGCGAGGGGCTGGGCAAGCTGCTGCGCACGCATCAGGTGCGCAAGATGATCTCCTCCTATGTCGGCGAGAACAAGGAGTTCGAGCGGCAATTCCTGTCCGGTGAGCTGGAGGTGGAATTCTGTCCGCAAGGGACGCTGGCCGAGCGTTGCCGCGCGGGCGGGGCGGGCATCCCGGGCTTCTACACCAGGACGGGCGTCGGCACGCAGGTGGCCGAGGGCAAGGAGGTGAAGGTGTTCGACGGCGAGGAATATATCCTCGAACGCGGCATCCGCGCCGACCTGTCGATCATCAAGGGGTGGAAGGCGGACGAGGCGGGCAATCTGGTGTTCCGCAAGACCGCGCGCAACTTCAACCAGCCGATGGCCACGGCGGGGAAGATCTGCGTCGCCGAGGTGGAGGAAGTGGTGCCGGTCGGCAGCCTCGACCCCGACCACATCCACCTGCCCGGCATCTATGTGAAGCGG
This sequence comes from Sphingomonas taxi, assembly GCA_003243195.1. Classification (GTDB taxonomy): domain Bacteria; phylum Pseudomonadota; class Alphaproteobacteria; order Sphingomonadales; family Sphingomonadaceae; genus Sphingomonas; species Sphingomonas taxi_B. The sequence continues at coordinate 45,646 of QFQI01000006.1, forward strand.
ATGATCGTCGGCGCGCCCTATGACAAGAAGATCGAGTTCCGCACCACGCGCCCGCGGCCGGAGGCGGCGTGAAGCGGTTCGCCGCCCTGCGGACGCCCATGCTGGCGCCGATGCTGGCGGTCGCGGTGCCGCTCGGCGGGTGCGCGGCGTCGCGCGAGGCGTCGCCGGGGCGGGCGGTCGCCCCGCCGGCCGACGCGCCCGCCGCGATGGCCGCCGTGCCGCCGGCGATGGCGTGGCTGTACGGATCGGGCGAGGCCGCCGCGCTGTCCGAACAGGCGTATAACGGCATGGTCCGCTATGTCCGCGACGTGCTGGACCATGCCCGCGACGCGCGGGGACGGTTGCCGTACCAGCGGCGCGCGGGCACGCGGCCGGCGTGGCCGGCGTCCGTGGTGCTGGCCCCCGGCGCGACCGCCGCGACGCCCGACACGCTGTCGTGCGGCGCGCTGCCGCCGGCGGTGGTGCTGGACATGGACGAAACCGCGGTGCTCAACCTCGGCTATGAATATGACGAGGCGTACGGCGGGCGCGGCTATGACGCGAAACGCTGGGACCGCTGGGAGAAGGGCGGCGCGGACAAGGTGATCGCGGTGCCGGGCGCGGTGGCGGCGTTCCGCGCGCTGCGCGCGATGGGGGTGACGGTGATCGTCAACACCAACCGTTCGGCCGCGAATGCCGCCGACACCGCGCGCGCGCTCGCCAACGTCGGGCTGGGCGAGTTCCGCCACGGCGAGACGCTGTTCCTGAAGGGCGACGCGGACGGCCGGTCGGGCAAGGACGGCCGCCGCGCCGCGATCGCGGCACGATATTGCGTCCTCGCGCTGGCCGGCGACCAGCTCGGCGACTTCGCGGACCTGTTCAACCCGCCCGGCCCCGCGCCGGCGGTCGGTCGGCGGATGCTGAGCGGCGTGGGCGCGATCAAGGCGCGCTGGGGCAATGGCTGGTTCGTGCTGCCCAATCCGGTGTACGGCAGCGGCCTGGGCACCGGATGGGACGACACCTTCCCGCAGGACAAGCGCTGGCGCGACATCGCGCCGGCCAACGAAGGACAGTGACGATGCCGCAGGACGCCAGGGGCTGGGACCGCAACGGCATGGCGGCGCGCGCCGCCCGCGAGCTGCGCGACGGCTATTACGTCAACCTGGGCATCGGCATCCCGACGCTGGTCGCCAACAACATCCCCGCCGGCATGACGGTGACGTTGCAGTCGGAAAACGGGATGCTGGGCATCGGGCCGTTCCCGTACGATGACGAGGTCGACGCCGATCTCATCAACGCCGGCAAGCAGACGATCAGCGAGCTGCCCTCGTCCGCCTATTTCGGCAGCGAACAGAGCTTCGCGATGATCCGCGGCGGGCACATCGACCTGACCGTGCTGGGCGCGATGGAGGTCAGCGAGGGCGGCGACATCGCCAACTGGATGATCCCCGGCAAGATGATCAAGGGCATGGGCGGCGCGATGGATCTGGTCGCGGGCGTCAAGAAGATCATCGTCGTCATGGAGCATGTCGCCAAGGACGGCACGCCGAAGTTCATCCCCGCCTGCACGCTGCCGCTGACCGGGCGCAACGTGGTGGACATGATCGTCACCGACCTGGCGGTGTTCCAGCGCCCGGACCATGACGCGCCGTTCCGGCTGGTGGAGCTGGCGCCCGGCGTCAGCGCGGACGAGGTGGCGGCGAAGACGACCGCGCGGTACGACGTGTGACGCGACGGGCCTGAGGCGATGGACTACACGCTGATCACCGCCAACCGCAATTATTCGAGCTGGTCGCTGCGCCCGTGGCTGTTAATGACCATGCTCGACATCCCGTTCGTGGACCGGGTCGCGCCGTTCGCGTCGCTGGACAATCACGCCGCGTTCCGCGCCTTCTCGCCGACCGGGCAGGTGCCGGTGCTGCTGGATGGCGAGCGGACGGTGTGGGAGTCGCTCGGCATCGCCTTGTATCTGGGCGAGCGGCATGACGGCGTCTGGCCGACCGAGCCGGCGGCGCGCGCCTGGGCGATGTGTGCGGCGACCGAGATGCACGGCGGCTTCGGCGCGTTGCGGGCCGAGCGGACGATGACGGTCGGACAGCGCGTGGCGCCGCACGGCGGCTCCGCGCGGCTGGCGCGCGACGTGGCGCGACTCGGCGAGCTGTGGAGCGAGGGACTGACGCGGTTCGGCGGACCGTGGCTGGCGGGGGCCGCGTTCGGCGCGGTGGACGCGTTCTTCGCGCCGGTGGTGTTCCGGGTGCGGACCTATGGCCTCGACGTCGGCGCGGCGGGGGCGGGGTGGGTGGCGTGGATGCTGCGTCAGCCCGCGATGCGCGCGTGGGAGCGCCAGGCATTGGCCGAGACGTTCCGCGAGGTGGGGCACGAGGCCGAGGTGGCGGCGGTCGGGCGCGTGACCGCGGATCATCGCGCCGTCTGAGGACGCGTCCGCGGACGCGCGCGGACGATGCGCTCCCGGTCGCCGCCCGACGGTGTGCGACCCCGGCGGCGGCGGCGCTCCCGGCTTGGACCGGCGGCGCTTTTGGGATAACAGCCACCGCATCATGTCCACCCGCCCCCGCACATTGTATGAGAAGGTCTGGGACGCCCATGTCGTGGAGCGTCGCGACGATGGTTCCTGCCTGATCTATATCGACCGTCACCTCGTCCATGAGGTGACCAGCCCGCAGGCGTTCGAGGGGCTGCGCGCCGCCGGTCGCCGCGTGCGCCGGCCGGAGCTGACGCTGGCGGTGCCGGACCACAACCTGCCCACCACCGCACGCGTCGACGCCGACGGCCGCGAGCTGCCGATCGCCGATCGCGAGAGCGCCGAGCAACTGGGCGCGCTGCGCCACAACGTCGCCGAGTTCGGCGTGCCCTATATCGACGCCTTGTCGGCGCGGCAGGGGATCGTGCACGTCGTCGGCCCGGAACAGGGCTTCACGCTGCCGGGCACCACGATGGTGTGCGGCGACAGCCACACCTCCGCGCACGGCGCGCTCGGTGCGCTGGCGTTCGGGATCGGCACCAGCGAGGTCGAGCATGTGCTCGCCACGCAGACGCTGATCCTGTCGCCGTCGAAGACGATGGAGGTGCGCGTCGACGGCACGCTGGGCTATGGCGTCAGCGCCAAGGACGTGGTGCTGGCGATCATCGGGCGGATCGGGGCGGCCGGCGGGACCGGCCATGTCATCGAATTCACCGGCGAGGTGATCCGCAACCTGTCGATCGAGGGGCGGCTGACGATCGCCAACATGTCGATCGAGGGCGGCGCGCGCGCCGGGATGATCGCGCCGGACGAGACGACCTTCGCCTATCTGAAGGGGCGTCCGATGGCGCCGACCGGCGCGGACTGGGACCGGGCGGTCGACTGGTGGCGCACGCTGCCCAGCGATGCCGGCGCGCGCTACGACCGCAGCGTCGTGCTGCACGCCGACGAGATCGCGCCCGTCCTCACCTGGGGCACCAGCCCGGAGGACGTGGTGCCGATCACCGGCGTCGTGCCGGAGCCGGAGAGCTTCGCCGACCCGTCCAAGCAGGTCGCCGCGCGCAAGTCGCTGGATTACATGGGACTGGCGCCCGGCACGCGGATGCAGGACGTGGCCGTCCAGCATGTCTTCATCGGCAGTTGCACCAACAGCCGCATCGAGGATCTGCGCGCCGCGGCGGGTGTCGCCAGCGGCCGGCATGTCGCGGATGGCGTGCGCGCGATGGTCGTGCCCGGATCGGGGCTGGTCAAGCGGCAGGCCGAGGCGGAGGGGCTGGACCGCATCTTCACCCAGGCCGGTTTCGAATGGCGCGAGCCGGGCTGTTCGATGTGCCTGGCGATGAACCCGGACAAGGTGCCGCCGGGCGAGCGCTGCGCCTCCACCAGCAATCGCAATTTCGTGGGGCGTCAGGGGCCGGGCGCGCGCACCCATCTGTTGTCGCCGGCCATGGCGGCCGCGGCCGCGGTTACCGGACGGCTGGCCGACGTGCGCGAGCTGATGGGACAGGAATGAAGGGACGGGCAAGATGAAGAAGGTGTTGATGTTCCTGATCGCGGGTTCGGTGCTGAGCGGCGTGGCCGCCTATGCGGCGATCGCGCGTCCCCCCATCCAGCCCAGCCATCCGGCGCGCTGATGCAGCCGGTCACGCAGGTTTCCGGCACCGCCTATCCCTGGGGTGCCAAGAATATCGACACCGACGTCATCATCCCGGCGCACTGGCTCAAGACCATCAAGCGCTCCGGGCTGGGCAGGGGCGCGTTCGAGACGGTGCGCGCGCAGCCGGACAACATCTTCGACGATCCGCGCTACGCCGGCGCGCCAATCCTGATCGCGGGCGACAATTTCGGCTGCGGCTCCAGCCGCGAACATGCGGCGTGGGCGCTGGCCGACATGGGGATCACGGCGGTGATCGCGCCGAGCTTCTCCGACATCTTTTCCGGCAATGCGTTCAAGAACGGCATCGTGCCGGTCGTGCTGCCGCAGGACGCGATCGACCGCCTGCTGGAGGTCGCCAGGGACCAGCCGGTCACCGTCGACCTGGAGACGATGACCGTCACGACGCCCTATCAGGATCGCTTCCCGTTCGAGCTGGACGCCTTCCGCCGCCGCTGCCTGATGGAAGGGCTGGACGAGGTGGGGTTGACGCTGGCAAAAGATACCGCGATTTCGAAATTCGAGGAGCGGCTCGATCATGAGCGGCCCTGGATTGGCGGAGAGCGGACAAATGCGGGCATTGCTGTCGAGGTCGCCGGGCGGACCTGAAACTCTGGAAATCGGCACGCTGCCCGATCCCGTCGCCGCCGCCGGCGAGTTGGTGGTCGCGGTGAAGGCCTGTGCGATCAACTATCCCGACGTGCTGGTGATCGAGGATCGCTATCAGGTCCGCCCGCCGCGCCCGTTCGCGCCCGGCGGCGAGATCGCCGGGGTCGTGGCGGAGGTCGGCGCGGGCGTCACCCGCTGGCAGGTCGGCGACCGGGTGATGGGCAGCACGATGATGGGCGGCCTTTCCGAACGGCTGGCGTTCCGCGAGGCGGCGCTGCACGCGCTGCCCGAGGGCCGCAGCTTCGAGGAAGGCGCGGCGCTGCTGCTGACCTATGCCACCACCATCCACGCGCTGGTCGATCGCGGGCGCATCAAGGCCGGCGATCGCCTGCTGGTGCTGGGTGCGGCGGGCGGCGTCGGGCTGGCGGCGGTCGAGCTGGGCAAGGCGTTCGGCGCGCATGTCGTGGGCGCGGTGTCGAGCGAGGAGAAGGCGCAGGCGGTGCGCGACGCCGGCGCGGACGAGGTGATCGTCTATGAGCGCGCGCCGTTCGACAAGCAGCAGTCCAAGGCGCTGGCCGATCGTTTCAAGCAGCATGGCGGCGCGGACGGCTATCAGGTGGTGTTCGATGCGGTCGGCGGCGATTACGCCGAACCGGCGTTGCGCGCGATCGGCTGGGAAGGGCGCTATCTGGTGGTGGGCTTTCCGGCCGGCATCCCCAAGCTGCCGCTGAACCTGACGCTGCTCAAGAGCTGCGACGTGTGCGGGGTGTTCTGGGGCGCGTTCGCGGCGCGCGATCCCGAGGCGAACCGCCGGCATATCGCGCGGCTGTTCGATTTGTGGGCGGAGGGCCGGATCGGCCCGCGCGTGACGCGGGTGTTCCCGCTGGAGCGCGGCGGCGACGCGATCGCGGCGCTGGGCGAACGCTCGGCGATCGGCAAGATGGTGGTGCGCGTCGCCGATTGAGCGCGGCGTTGCGCCATCGCCGCGCCCGGACTATCCGTCGGTCATGTACCGACGGGAGCCAGCATGACACTCTTCGACGACCGCGAGCGCGCGTTCGAGGCCAAGTTCGCGCGCGATGAGGAGGTCGCCTTCCGCATCATCGCGCGCCGCAACCGCCTGGTCGGGCAATGGGCCGCGCAACTGATGCAGCTCACCCCGGCCGAAACCGACGCTTATGCCAAGGCGGTGGTGCAGGCCGATTTCGAGGAGGCCGGCGACGACGACGTGGTGCGCAAGATCTTCGGCGACCTGACCGCCGCCAATGTCGACGTGGACGAGGCATCGGTGCGCCGCGCGCTCGACGAGCAGACCGTCGAGGCGCGCCGCCAGCTGATGCAGCCGGAGTAGGACGCATGCCGATGGAGGGCGAGGAGATCGCGGCGCTCATCCGGGCCGGCATCCCGGACGCCGAGGTGGAGATGACCGATCTGGCCGGCGACGGCGATCACTGGGCGGCGCGCGTCGTGTCGGCGTCGTTCGCCGGCATGCCGCGCGTCCGCCAGCATCAGGCGGTCTATGCCGCGCTGGGCGGCCGCATGGGCGGCGTGCTGCACGCCTTGCAGTTGACCACCGCCGTTCCGAAGTAAGCGCATGATCGAACCGCGCGCTGCGCCAGCAAGGATGACCGACATGACCGACGACGCCCAGGCCCGTATCGACGCGCTGGTCAAGAGCCACCCCGTGGTGCTGTTCATGAAGGGCTCGCCGCTGTTCCCGCAATGTGGCTTCTCCAGCCGCGCGGTGGCGATCCTGGAGCGGCTGGGCGTCGAGTTCGAGGGCGTCGACGTGCTGCAGGACCAGGGCGTGCGACAGGGCATCAAGGCCTATTCCGACTGGCCGACCATTCCGCAGCTTTACGTCGGCGGCGAGTTCGTCGGCGGATCGGACATCATGATGGAGATGTACGAGGCCGGCGAACTGGCCGAGCTGTTCCAGAACGCCGGGGCGAAGGCGGCACCGGCGGCGTAGGCGCGCACCCGGCGTCCCGTTCGTCATCCCTGCGCCGGCCGGGTTGGCGGGCGACCGTTGCGACAGCCCGTTCAGGGCCGGTGCGACTGTAAGAAACATCACTCCCGCCGCTATTGACTACAGATGTAATCAATCCGATTACATCTGTAGTCGAGACAGCGGACGAGGAGCGAGTCGTGGTCGAGCGGATCAGCGATGCCGAACATGCGGTCATGGAGGTGCTGTGGGACGAAAGCCCGCTCACCGCGCAGGACGTGGCGGAACGGGTGGACCCCCAGCGCGGCTGGGGCGCGGCGACGGTCAAGACGCTGCTCGGGCGGCTGCTGACCAAGGAAGCGGTCCGCCACGAGGTCGACGGACGGCGTTACCTCTACAGTCCCGCCGTCCGCCGCGAGGATTATGTCGCGCGCGAATCCGACCGGCTGATCGACCGGCTGTTCGGCGGGCGGCTCACCCCGCTGGTGGCGCATCTCGCCGAGCGTGACGCGCTGAGCGATCAGGACATCAGCGAGATCGAGGCGCTGTTGAAGGCGCTGAAACAATGACCGGCTGGGCGATCGAGGCGCTGCTGGCATCGGCGCTGCTGATGCTGGCGGTGCTGGCGCTACGCGGCCCGGTGCGGCGCATGTTCGGCGCGCGCGTCGCCTATGCGTTATGGGCGATGCCGGCGCTGCGGCTGGTGCTGCCGACGCTGCCGGAAGGATGGCGCGGCGACGCGCTGCCGGTGCTGCCGGCGGCCGAGCCGATCATCATCTCGCTGGGACACCCGGTCGCCACGCTGCCGGTCGCGCCGGTGGAGGGCGGCGTCGGCTGGCCGACGGTGGTGCTGTCGCTGTGGCTGGCCGGCGCGGCGGCGCTGCTGGTTTGGCAGGGGGTCGGCTATCTGCGCTTCCGCTACCGCGTGCTGCGGCACGGGATCGCGGTCGACCGGATCGGCTCGGTCACCGTGGTGCAGAGCGCGGCGACCAACGGGCCGCTGGCGTTCGGGGTGTTCGACCGCGTGGTCGCCTTCCCGCGCGATTTCGCGGCGCGTTTCGACCCGCAGGAGCGCGCGCTGGCGCTGGAGCATGAGCTGGGCCACCATGCGCGCGGCGATCTGGTCGCGAACTGGGTCGCGCTGGCGGTGCTGGCGCTGCACTGGTTCAACCCGCTGGCGTGGATCGCCTTCCGCGCCTTCCGCGCCGATCAGGAGATGGCGAACGACGCGCGCGTGCTGGAGCGGATCGGCGGCGACGCGCGCCACGCTTATGGTTGCGCGATCGTGAAGGCGGCGCATGGCCGCGCGGTGTCGCCGGCCTGCCACCTGAACACGGTCAAGGATCTGAAGGGACGGCTGCGGATGCTCGGCCGGAAAAGGGCGACGCGCGCGCAGATGACGCTGGGCGGCGCGGCGATCACCGCGCTGGCGGTCGGCGGGCTGGCGTTCACCGCATCGGGAACGCAGGCCGCGGAGCGGGTGCGCGCCGGCATGGAAGACGCCACGGGGATCGAGATGACCGAACCGGCCGCACGGACCCCGCAGCACATCGTCGCCGAACGTCGCACGGGCCGCGACACGCGGGTGACGGTGACCGTCGACGGCCGTACCACCACCTACACCGGCGCCGCCGCGGAGGCATATCTCGCCGCGCATCCCGCACCGGTTCCGCCCGCGCCACCGGCACCCCCGGCCGGGCCGGCGCCGGGCGATGCCCCCGTCCCGCCGGTTCCCCCAAGTCCGCCGGCGCCGCCGATCCCCGCCACCGTCGCGCAGGTCGTGGAGCACAATTGCGGCGGCACGGCGTCGGGCGAACGCCAGATGGTCGTCAGCACCGGCACGGGCGCATCGCGCACCACGGTGATCTGCACCGACCGGATCGAGCGGGTCGCGGCCGAGGGCGCGCGCGCCGCGGTCGACGCCCGCCGTATCGAGCGGCAGTCGCTGAGGACCGCGCTGTCCGGGCTGCAAAGCGCCCGCGCCGGGATGGTCGGCAACCCCCACCTGAGCGACGAGCAGCGCCGCCATGCGCTCGCCGGGATCGACGAGGCGCTCGCCGACCTGCGCGAGCAGCTCGCCGCCCGCGACTGAGCCTCCGGTCGGAAAGGCCACCCCCGCGCTCCCGCCCCTTCCCACATCGAGGACAGGCGGTGGGGGAGTGGGGGCACCGGCGAACGCGCGTTCGGTGCATGTTCAGCCAGCCCTTGGGCGTGCGCGGTCTCCACACCCGGCCCTTGCGCCGGCCGGGCGCTGCCGCCATCTGTTCGGGCAGATGACAGACGACCTCCCTGCCGGCGTGGCGATGACGCTGGAACCGCTGGTCACGCGCGTGCTGGCGCCCAATGCCTCCGCCTATACCCACACCGGCACGCAGACGCACATCGTCGGCGCGGAGGATGTGGCGGTGATCGACCCCGGCCCCGCCGACGCCGCGCATCACGCCGCGCTGCTGCGCGCCATCGCCGGACGGCCGGTGCGCGCGATCCTCATCACCCATCACCACCGCGATCATTCGCCGGGCGCGATCCCGCTGGCGCGCGAAACGGGCGCGCCGATCGCCGGCGCCGCGCCGCTGGTGGTGCGCGAAGGCGGCGAGCGTGCCGACGCCGCCTTCGATCCCGATTACGCGCCCGACCGCGTGCTGGTGGAAGGCGATCGCATCGAGGGCGACGGCTGGACGCTGGCGGCACTGGCCACCCCCGGCCATACGACCAACCATCTCGCCTTCGCGCTGCCGCAGACGCGCGCGCTGTTTTCCGGCGATCATGTCATGGGCTGGTCGACCAGCGTCGTCTCGCCGCCCGACGGCGACATGGGCGCCTATATGGCCAGTCTCGAAAAGCTGCTGCCGCGCGACGACCGGGTCTATTACCCCGGCCATGGCGAGCAGGTCGACCGGCCGCAGCGGCTGGTGCGCGGGATGCTGGGCCATCGCCGGCAGCGCGAGGGGCAGGTCCTGCGGCTGCTGGAGCAGGGGCCGCATGCGATCGCGACGCTGGTCGAGCGGATGTATGTCGGGCTGGACCCGCGACTCGCCGGGGCGGCGTCGCGATCGGTGCTGGCGCACCTGATCGACCTGGAAAGGCGCGGGCTGGCGAGGCGGGAGGATGACGCGTGGCGGATCGGGTGAGCGGTGTGGGCCGGCTGGCGGTGTCTCTGGCGATCGCCGCCGCGATCCTCGTCGCGACCTGGGTCGGCTATCGCCATTATACCGAGCGTTACGCGGTGGCGACCGACGATGGCGGGGTCGCGGTGGCGCGCGTCGTGGCCGGGCGGCTGTACGCGGGCAGCGAGTTGCGCGTCAGCCGCCTGTCCGGGACCGTGCAGGCGACGGCCGCGACCAGCCGCTGGTGGGGCTGGCTGACGTCCAGCCGCGTCGTGAAGGCGCCGTACGAGGTCGATTACCACGTCGACCTGCGCACGCTGGCCCCGCGCGATTTCCGCTACGATCCGAAGGCGAAGGTGCTGCTGGTCGAGGTGCCCGACGTGGTGGTCGGCCATCCGAACATCGACGAGGGCAATGTTACGGTCGACCAGACCTCCGGCGTCTATGTCTCGCGCGAGGCGATGGCGGAGTTGCAGAAGCGCGTGTCGGCGACCGCGACGCGCGTCGTCGGCGAGAAGGCGCGCGAGCCGGAGAACATGCGCAAGGCGCGCGAGAACGGCCGCACCGCGCTGGAACGGCTGTTCGCCGGCACGCTGGCGGCCGCCGGGCTGCCGGTCACGGTGCACGTGCGCTTCGCGGGCGAGCCGCGCCCGGACAATCGCGAGCAATGGGACCTCACCCGCTCGCTGGACGAGGTGCTGGGCAACATCCAATGACTTGATCCCGGCCCACGCACGGGCCATCTGCCATCGCAATGGAACAGCCGACCAACCTTGCGGGCGTTGACCTGCGCGCCGAGATCGACCGCCTCCGCAAGGAGCGCAACGCCGTCATCCTGGCGCATTACTACCAGAAGCCGGAGATCCAGGATCTCGCCGACTTCGTGGGGGACAGCCTGGACCTCAGCCGCAAGGCGCAGGCGACCGACGCCGACGTGATCGCCTTCTGCGGCGTGCGTTTCATGGCGGAAACGGCCAAGATCCTGTCGCCGCAAAAGACGGTGATCCTGCCCGACATGGATGCCGGATGCAGCCTGGAGGACAGTTGCCCGCCCGAGCAGTTCGCGGCGTTCCGCGCCCGGCACCCGGACGCGATCGCGCTGACCTACATCAACTGCTCGGCGGCGGTGAAGGCGCTGAGCGACGTGATCGTCACCTCCTCCTCCGCCGAGACGATCCTGGCGCGGATCCCCGCCGACCAGAAGATCATCTTCGGCCCCGACCGCAATCTTGGCGGCTATCTGGCGCGCAAGACCGGGCGCGACCTGATCCTGTGGCCCGGCGTGTGCATCGTGCACGAGGCGTTCAGCGAAACCGAGCTGCTCAAGCTGCGCGCGCAGCATCCCGGCGCGCCGATCGCCGCGCATCCGGAATGCCCGGCGGTGATCCTCGACCATGCCGATTACGTCGGCTCGACGCGCGGCATCCTCGAATATGCCTATGCCATGCCCGGTGACACGCTGATCGTCGCCACCGAGCCGCACATCATCCACCAGATGGAAAAGGCGCTGCCGGGCAAGACCTTCATCGGCGCGCCGGGTGCGGACGGGAACTGCAATTGCAACATCTGCCCGTACATGGCGCTGAACACGCTGGAGAAGCTCTATGTCGCGCTGCGTGACCTGACCCCGCGGATCGAGATCGAGGAAGACCTGCGGCTGAAGGCGAAGAAGAGCCTCGACGCGATGCTGGCGATGGCCAGCGCGACGGTGGGGCAGGGCGATCTGGGGCCGGCGAAGGTCACGGGGGACTGAAGCGGCCGGGCGTGTCCGCCCGCCGCCGATGCGTCATCCCTGCCCGGTATCGCGCTCGTCCTCCCAGGTGATGGCGCGGGTCGTGACCGTCGCCCCGCTCGCGCGAAGCCGCCTTCCTATCGGGCGGGACGGCCGCTACGCAGGTCGGCGATGAAACGTCTCCTGCCGCTCGCGCTCGCCCCCGTCGTCCTCGTCCCGGCCATCCTCGCCGCCGCTCCCGCCGCCGATCCGTATCGCTGGCTGGAGGACATCGAAGGCCCGCGTGCGCTGCAACAGGTGAAGGCGTGGAACGCCGAGACCGAGGCGCTGCTGACGAAGGATCCGCGCTTCGAACAGGATCGCGCCCGTGCGCGCGCGATCCTCGACGACGAGGCGCAGATCGCGATGCCCGATGCGGTGCTGGGCGACCGGGTGGTGAACCTGTGGCGCGATGCGAAGAACCCGCGCGGCCGGTGGCGGATCGCGGCGCTGGACGATTATGCCGCCGGCCGGCCGCAATGGCGCACGCTGATCGACGTCGACGCGCTCGGCAAGGCGGAGGGCAGGAGCTGGGTGTGGCACGGGGCGAGCTGCCTCGAGCCGGATCATGCGCGCTGTCTGGTGCGACTGAGCCCCGGCGGCACCGACGCGCAGGTGGTGCGCGAATTCGACCTGAACAGCGGGCGCTTCGTCGATGGCGGCTTCGTGCTGCCGGAGGCGAAGAGCGACGTTGCCTGGGTCGACCGCGATACCTTGCTCGTCACCACCGACTGGGGCGCGGGGTCGCTGACGCAATCGGGCTATCCGCGCATCGCGAAGCTGTGGCGGCGCGGCACGCCGCTTGCCAGCGCGCGCACCGTTCACCAGTCGCCGGCGGACGCGGTGGAGGTGAGCGCCACCGCCTTCGTCGACCGCAATCGCCGCTGGCCGATGGTGAGCGTGGGTCGCACCTTCTTCGAACGGGAGTTGTTGGTACAGGCGGCGGACGGGCGTTTCGTGCCGCTGGGCCTGCCGAAAGGCGCCGACGTGCTCGACGTGATCGACGGGCGCGCGGTGGCGCGGTTGAACGAGGCGGCGGCCGGCTTCCCCGCCGGCGCGCTGGTCGCCTGGTCGTTGCCGGAGATCGTCGCCGGCGGGCGTCCGAAGGGCGAACTGGTGATGGCGCCGGGCGCGCGGCAGGCGATCGAGGAGGTCGCGGCCAGCGACGGGCTGTTGTGGGTCAAGATGCTCGACGACGTGTCCGGCCGGCTGCTCGCGCTGCGCCGGATGCCAAACGGGCGGTGGCAGCCGTCGCCCGTGGCGCTGCCCGCCAACAGCACGTTGCACCTCGCCGCGACGGCGGGCAACCGTGACCAGGCGTTCGTGACGGTCGAAGGGATGCTCACCCCGCCGACGCTCTACCGGATCGCGAGCGGCGCGCCCCCGCGCGCGGTGCAGGCGCTGCCCGCGCGCTTCGACGCGTCGAACTATACGGTGGTGCAGCGTTTCGCGACGTCGCGCGACGGCACGCGCGTGCCGTATTTCCTGGTCACGAAGAAGGGCGCGACGGCGCCGGCTCCGGCGCTGATCCATGCCTATGGCGGTTTCCGCCTCGCGCAGACGCCCACCTATCTGACCGGCCAGCCGTATCGGGCGGGGCCGCTGGCGCTGTTCTGGGTCGAGCAGGGTGGCGCCTATGTCCTGGCCAACCTGCGCGGCGGCGGCGAATATGGGCCGCGCTGGCACCAGGCCGGGTTGCGCAGCAAGCGCCAGAACGTCTTCGACGATCTCCATGCGGTCGGCGACGATCTGGTCCGCACCGGGGTGAGCGCGAAGGGCAGGATCGCGATCTCGGGCCGCTCCAACGGCGGGCTGCTGGTCGGGGTCGCGATGCAGCAGCGCCCCGATCTGTACGGCGCGGTGATCGCCGGCTCGCCGCTGGAGGACATGCGGCGATATTCGCACCTGTCGGCGGGCGCGTCATGGATCGACGAATATGGCGACCCCGACAAGCCGGCGGACTGGGCGTTCATCCGCCGCTACTCGCCCTATCAGAACGTCAAGGCCGGGGTGCGCTATCCGCCGGTGTTCTTCTATCTCTCCACCAAGGACGATCGCGTCCATCCCGGCCACGCACGCAAGCTGGCGGCCTTGCTCCGGCAGAACGGCAACCGCGTCTATTTCCACGAATATCTGGAAGGCGGCCATTCGGTCGGCGCCGACCATGCCGAGGACGCCCGTCGCGCCGCGCTGCTCGACGCCTTCCTGCGCCGCGAGCTGATGGGGAAATAGGAGGCGGCCGGGACACGCGCCGGCCGCGCGTCTCCCGGCGAAGGCTCAGCGCCGCGTCACACGCGGGTGTCGTCGGCCAGCGCGCAGGTGGTGCCCGTCTCCACCTGCAACGTGGCATGGCCGATGCCGAAATCGTGGTGCAGCATGTCCTGCGCGCGGTGCAGGAAATCGTCGCCGGGATGGCCGGCTGGCATCTGCAGATGCGCGGTCAGGCCCGGTTCGGTGGTGGACATCGGCCAGATGTGCAGATCGTGCACCGCGCCGACGCCGGGCAGCGCGGCGAGCGCGTCGCGCACCCGGTCATAGTCGATGCCGCGCGGCACCGCCGCCAGCGCCATCTCCACCGTTTCGCGCAGCAGCCCCCAGGTCTGCCAGAAGATCACCACCGCGATCCCCAGGCTGACCAGCGGGTCGATCCAGCCCGCGCCGCTCAGCCAGATCGCCACCCCCGCCGCGACCACGCCGGCGGACACCAGCGCGTCGGACAGCATGTGCAGATACGCGCCGCGCACGTTGATATCGCCCCGGCGCCCGCGCGCGAACAGCCATGCGGTCAGCGCGTTCACCGCGATCCCCGCGCCGGCGACCGCCGAGACGGTGAGGCCGGGCACATGCGGCGGCGCACCGAAGCGCTCCACCGCCTCCAGCGCGATCGCGCCGATCGCGACCAGCAGCAGCAGCGCGTTGGCGAGCGCGGCGAGGATCGTCGACCCCTTCAGCCCATAGGTGAAGCGCTTCGACGGCGCAGCGCGCGCCAGCGCCGCGCCGCCCCAGGCGACCGCCAGCCCCAGCACGTCCGACAGATTGTGCCCGGCATCGGCGAGCAGCGCCATCGAGCCGAAGGCGATTCCCGCCGCGCCCTCCGCCACGACATAGGCGAGGTTGAGCGCGATGCCGACCGCGAAGATATGGTCCCACCGCTCCGGCGGCGCGGCGTGCGCGTGCCCATGGCCATGGTCGCGTCCGGGGCCATGATCGTGCCCGTGATGATGGTGATGGTGATGCCCGTGACCCATGCGGGCGCGCTTACCACCGCGGACGGCCGGGTGGAAAGCCTCGCGCCGGCGCCGCCGTGGCGGCGATCAGCGGCGCGTGGCGAACCAGATGACGTGCGTCGCGCCCTTGCCGTTCTCGCGCGCGCGCACGCGAACCTCGTCGACCGCGAAGCCTGCGTTGGCCAGCCGGCGCGCGAACGACGCGTCGGGACCGGCCGACCACACCGCCAGCACGCCGCCGGGGCGCAAGGCGGCGCGCGCGTCGGACAGCCCGCGCGTGGTGTAGATGCCGTCGTTGGCGGGGCGGGTGAGTCCGTCCGGGCCATTGTCGACGTCGAGCAGGATCGCGTCATAGCGTCCGGCGCCGGCGCGGATCGCGGCGGCGACATCGCCCATCACCAGCGCGACGCGGGGGTCGTCGAGGCACCCGTCGGTCAGCGTCGCCATCGGCCCGCGCGCCCATTCGATGATCCCGGGCACCAGTTCGGCGACCGTCACGCGCGCGTCCGCCCCGAGCCGGGCCAGCACCGCGCGCAACGTGAAGCCCATGCCATAGCCGCCGATCAGCAGCGCCGGCGCGGCGCGACCGGCGATCCGCTCGCAGGTCATGTCGCCCAGTGCGACCTCCGAGCCGCTCATCCGCGTGCTCATCAACTCGTTGCGGTCGAGCACGATCATGAAGTCGGCGCCGCGCCGGAACAGCCGCAGCGGCGGGCCGTCCGGCACCTCCGCCACGCCGACCAGTTCGGGGCGGATCACTTCTTCTGGCGCGCCTTGCGGGCGGCGTAGCGGGCGTCGCGCGCCGCCTTCAGCTCGGCGGCGGTGGGAAGGACCGGCGGCCGCTTCGCCGCGGCGGCGGCTTCGGCGGCCGCTTCCGCTTCCGCCTTCGCCTTGGCGCGCGCCTCTTCCTTGGCGGCCTTTTCCGCCTCGATCGCGGCCTTTCGGGCTGCGCGCTTTTCCTGCTCGGCGGCTTCCTTGGCCTCGCGGGCGGCGGCGCGGGCGGCCATCGCCTCGGGATCGGGCGCGGGCTTGTTCTTCAACGCCTCAAGCGCGCGCGCCTTGGCGTCGCGCGCGGCGGCGGCGCGTTGATTGAAGTCCGGAGCCTTGTAACCTGCCATGCTGGGATGTTCTCCTTGGTCACCGATTTCACCGGCGAATAGCACAACGGCCCCGCATCGCTGCGAGGCCGTCAGTGGAATGGAGGATGCGTCTGGCGTCGCCCGCGGGCCGCCCTGGCAATCCTGTCACCAAGGATGGGTCTTACGGGATGGTGGCCCGGCACGCAACCGATTTATCGCCCGCCGTCGACCGCGGCGCGCCCCAGCGCGGGATCGTCGGTGAACAGCGCATCGACACCCAGTGCGATATAGCGGCGCATCTCGGCGATGGACCCGGCGTCGTGGCGCGCGTCGGCCCCGGCGTCGCTGCGGAAGTCGGCGGCGAGGAAGCGGTTCTCGGGCCGGAACGTCCATGGGCACACCTGCAGCCCGGCGGCATGCGCGTCGGCGACCAGCGTGGTCGGCGCGGCGAGCCGGCCATCCGGGCCGAGCGGGATCAGCGCGCGGGTGTTGGGGGCGACCACGTCGGCGTAGCGCGCCATCTCGCGCAGTCCCGCCGGCGAGGCCATGGCGCCATAGGTGAGCGCGTCGCCAGCCGCCGCCACGTCCGCCGGCCGCTGGTCGGGCGCACCGAGTAGCTGCACCAGCCGCACGTTGCCGGTGCGCGGCAGCCTGGTGCGTAGATAGCGCAGGTTGGCGACCTCGAACGACTGCACCTGCACCGGCGCGCGCCGCGTATAGTCATGCGCGGCGAGCAGGGCGAGGAAGCGATCCTCCACCGGCAGGCCAACGCCCCTGAAATATGTCGAATGCTTCAGTTCGGGGACCAGCCCGATCGTGCGTCCGCGCGCCGCCGCCTCCGCCGCGGTGAAGTCGACGATCTCCTCGAACGAGACGATCTGGAACTGGCCGTCATAGCTTCGGCTTTCCGGCCGCACCGCGCCGAGCCGTTCCTTCGCACGCAGCGTCTTCAGCTCGGCGAAGGTGAAGTCCTCCGTGAACCAGCCGGTCTGCGTCTCGCCGTCGATCGTCCGGGTCGCGCGGCGGTTCGCGAACGCGCCATGCGCCGCGACGTCGGTGGTCTCGGCGATGTTGTTCTCGTGCCGGGCGACCAGCACGCCGTCCTTGGTCGGCACCAGATCGGGTTCGATGAAGTCCGCGCCGTCCGCGATCGCCCGGGCATAGGCCCCCAGCGTATGTTCGGGGCGCAGCGCCGACGCGCCGCGGTGCGCGAAGACGAGCGGCTTCGCCCGGGCGGGCGCCGCCCCCGCCGAGGACGCCACCCCCAGCGCGAGCGCGGAGCCGAGGGCGGCGCGACGCGTCATCACGCTCAGAACCCCGCGCTCAGCGTCACGAACGCCTGACGCGGCGCGAGCGGGAAGAAATTGTACGTGCCCGATGCCGCGCCGACGCTGATCGTCGAATAGGCCTTCTTGTCGGTGAGGTTGGTCACGTTCAGGCTGACGTTGAGCTTCTTCGCCAGACCCTCGCCCGACACCGGCAGGTCGAAGCCGACGCGTCCGGACAGCGTGAAATACCCCGGCACCCGCAGGTCGTTCGTGAACGTGGCATAGCGGCGACCGATATAGTCGCCGATCAGTTGCAGCTCCAGCCCGTCGCCGCTGAGCGTCGCCACGGTCTTGTTCAGCCAGTCGGGCGAGCCGGGCACCTTCTTGCCGGAGGTCGGGACCACGGTCGGCGGGTTGCCGGTCGTGTAATCGTCGGCATAGCGCGAATTGTTGTACGACAGCGCATTGTAGAGCGTGAAGGTTTCGCCGAAGCGCAGCGTCGCCGCGAAGTCGACGCCATCGGTCTTCACGTCGCCGACGTTGTCGATGATCGGCGCGCCGCTGGCGATGGCGGTGATGACCTGCGTCGGGCTGCGCGCGAGCAGCCGGTTCGAGAAGTCGACGTGGTAATAGCTGATCTGGCCCTCGAACCCGGTCAGTGGCCCCAGGTCCAGCGCGCGGCGCGTGCGCACGCCCGCCTCGTAGGTCCAGCTCGTCTCCGGCTTGGTATTGTCCTTGAAGAATTCGAACAGCGTCTGGCTGCCCAGCGCGAACGGCGACAGCCCGGCGGCGGCGCTGGTCTGGAACTGGCGGATGTTCTTCTGCGCATTGACGAACACCTGCTCGTTCGCGGTCGCGTCCCACAGCACGCCGGCCTGCGGCAGGAACCATTCGCTGGTGTTGATCCGCCCGACCGGCAGCTCGCGCGATCCGGTGAAGGAGCCGGGGATCGGCTGCACCGGGACGCGCTGGCGCGCGCGCTGGAAGGTGCTCTTGAACCCGGCCTGCAGGGTCAGCGTCGGCACGATCCGCCATGCGTCCTGGATATGCGTCTGGATCTCCTCGACCCGGATCTCGCTGCCATATTGGGTGATGAGCGGCTCGGCGAGGTCGCGCGGACGCTCATAGGGCGAGGACGGGTCGTTGACGTCCAGCGCATACCAGCGGCGATAGGCCGACGAGCTCTGGTGTTCGTACCATCCGCCCAGCTCGATCTGATGGTTGCCGAATTCGGCGCGCAGCGTGGAGATGCCGCCGACGCGGTCGATGCGATATTCGGTGGTGCGCGTCGCGAGGCCGGAATTGCCGAAGATCGTCGACAGCCGCGCCAGATTGGCGGGCGAGGTCGGGCTGCTGCCGGGGACGCCGGGATAATAGAAGGAGAAGAGCTGTGGCAGCCCGGCGACGGTGATCGGGCCGGCGACGATGCCGACGCCGTCATTGTGGTGGAAATACGCCTGGTTGGAGAAGGTCACGCGGTCGCTGACGTTCCAGTCGTACTTGACGTAGCCGAGATAGTCGGTGCGCAGCGCGGCGCTGTAGTAATTGCTGTAGTTCGATCCTGACGCGGCATAGCTGGCGGCGCCATTGTAGGGCAGCCGGTTCGCGAGATAGGCCTGCATCCCGGCGAAGTTCGGATACAGGAACGGGCGGATGTACGGCCGGTACGTCTGTGTCGCGGAGACGACGGTGGCGTCCTCGTTCGGCTCCGCCTTGTCCGAATAGGCGAAATAGGCGGTCAGCTTGCCGGTGGCATCGTCGTGGACCAGCTTCGCATTCGCCTGCCAGCCCTTCTGATACCCTTCGAAGTCCCACGCCCGCGCGCGCTGCCTGACGCCCGACACGTAGAAGCGCGTGTTCTGGCCGATGTCGCCGCTGTCCAGCCGCACATAGCTGCGCGTCGCCTCGTAGCTGCCGACCGTCTGCGCGGCGGTGATGCTGAAGTCGGGGCGCGGATCGCTGGTGAAGGTGTCGATCGTGCCGCCGAGATTGCTGGTCGAGGCGGTGCCCAGGTCGCCCGCGCCCGAGGCGAGCAGCACGCGCCCGACATTTTCGGAGATCGCGGCGCGCTGCGGGCTGAGGCCGTTGTAATTGCCATATTGCTGGTCACCCAGCGGCACGCCGTCCAGCGTGTAGCCGAGCTGCTGCGCGTTGAAGCCGTGCACGAACAGCGAGATGTTCTGCTCGTTATTGCCCCACGGATCGGCGGTCAGATAGGTGACGCCGGGCAGCGTCTGGAGCGCCTTCAGCGGGCTGATGCCGGGCAGGATCTTCTGGATCTCGACGCCGGTGATCTGCGACACCGAACGCGTCGCGGCGCCGGTGACGACGATGTCGTCGCTGCCGGTCGTCTCGGCGTCGGCGGCGGTGGAGGCGGTGACGACGCTCTGCGCGATGGCGGGCATCGGCAGCGCAAGGGCGAGCGGGGCGACGCCCGCGAACAGGATCGAACGCATGTCGGTAACTTTCATGGAAGGAAGGATCACAGGCCGTGGCCGGGCCGCGTCGCCCCGCATGGCGGCGTCGGCGCGACGACAGGAAGCACGGCCAGCGCCGGCATGGCGCCGCGGGCGAGCGGCATCGAACGTAACATGATCTGTCCCCTGGCGGCGCGGCCCCTTGCGGCCGTCGTTGACGGCGCATTGCGCGCGAGTTCTTGCGCGCCCGTGACCGATTGGTGGCGCAGCGATGACGCCCCGGTGACGGTTTCGTGAAAGCGCGGGCGGCGGGCACTCGCGGCGGGTTCGCCTCGCGACCGCGACGTGGCATGGAACGGCGATGACCCATGCCGTCCGTATCCTGGTCGACGCCGACGCCTGCCCGGTGAAGGAGGAGATCTACCGTGTCGCCTATCGGCTGGTGGTGCCGGTGACCGTGGTGAGCAACGCGCATCTGCGCGTGCCGCAGCATCCGCTGGTCGCGCGGGTGGTGGTGGACGACGGGTTCGACGCCGCCGACGACTGGATCGCGGCGCGCGCGGACGGCGGCGCGGTCGTCGTTACCGCCGACATCCTGCTGGCGGATCGCTGCCTGAAGGCCGGGGCGACCGTGATCGCGCCGAACGGCAGGCCGTTCACCACCAGCTCGATCGGCAATGCCGTGGCGGTGCGCGCGATCATGAGCGACCTGCGCGCCGGCGGGGACCGGATCGGCGGGCCGCCGCCGTTCGGCAAGGAGGACCGCTCCCGCTTCCTCTCGGCGCTCGATGCCGCGCTGGTGCGGCTGCGGCGACAGGGCGGGCGGTAGCGGCGGAGGACGTCAGGCGGGGCGGGGGCGTCGGATGGCGACCGGGTTCACTCCGGTACGCTCGGGGGTCCGTCCGGGTGTCCGCGCGCGGACTCGTGCAGGCCAGCGTCCGTCATCGGCCCGCCGCAGCGGGCCGATGCGACGGCGCGTTCCCCCTCACGGCAGGCGTTACTGGCAGGCGAGGCATTCGTCATAATCGGTCGTCTCGCCGATCGAGAATTTCGGCGTGGCGATCGTATTGTCGGCCTCCACGCCGCCCGATCCTTCCGCCCCCGCGAAGCCGGCGCGCTGCACCGACTTCGAGCGGAGATAGTAAAGCGACTTGATGCCCAGTTCCCATGCGCGGAAGTGAAGCATCAGCAGGTCCCATTTCTCGACATCCGCCGGGATGAACAGGTTCAGCGACTGCGCCTGGTCGATATAGGGCGTACGGTCGCCCGCCAGCTCCAGCAGCCAGCGCTGGTCGATCTCGAACGAGGTCTTGAAACAGTCCTTCTCCTCCTGGCTGAGGAAGTCGAGGTGCTGCACCGACCCGCCATGTTCGAGGATCGAGTTCCACACCGACTCGGCGTTCTTGCTCTTTTCGTTCAGCAGCTTTTCCAGATACGGGTTCTTGACCGCGAAGCTGCCCGACAATGTCTTGTGCGTGTAGATGTTGGCAGGGATCGGTTCGATGCACGCGCTGGTGCCGCCGCAGATGATCGAGATCGACGCGGTCGGCGCGATCGCCATCTTGCAGGAAAAGCGCTCCATCACGCCGACGTCGGCGGCGTCGGGGCACGGCCCGCGCTCATGCGCCAGCACCATCGACGCCTCGTTCACCTGCGCGTTGATCTGCTTGAAGATGCGCAGGTTCCAGCTTTTCGCCATCGCGCCCTCGAACGGCAGCCCGCGCGCCTGGAGGAAGGAGTGGAAGCCCATCACGCCCAGCCCGACCGAACGCTCGCGCGCGGCCGAATAGGCGGCCCGCTCCATGCCCGGTTCGTGGCGGTCGATATAATCCTGCAGCACGTTGTCGAGGAAGCGCATCACGTCCTCGATGACGCCCTTCTCGTCCTTCCACTGGTCCCAGGTTTCCAGGTTGAGCGACGACAGGCAGCATACCGCGGTGCGATCGTTGCCCAGATGGTCGCGCCCGGTGGGCAGCGTGATCTCGCTGCACAGGTTGGACGTCGACACCTTCAGCCCCAGTTCGCGATGATGGCGCGGCATGGTCGAGTTCACATGGTCGGCGAAGACGATGTACGGCTCGCCGGTCGCCAGCCGCGTCTCGACCAGCTTCTGGAACAATGCGCGCGCATCGACCGTGCTGCGCACCGACCCGTCCTTGGGCGACAGCAGCGGCCATTCCGCGCCGTCGCGCACCGCCTGCATGAACGCGTCGGGGATCAGCACGCCATGGTGCAGGTTCAGCGCCTTCCGGTTGAAGTCGCCCGACGGCTTGCGGATTTCCAGGAATTCCTCGATCTCCGGATGGGAGATGTCGAGGTAACAGGCCGCCGAACCCCGGCGCAGCGAACCCTGGCTGATCGCGAGCGTCAGCGAATCCATGACGCGCACGAACGGGATGATGCCGCTGGTCTTGCCGTTCAGCCCGACCGGCTCGCCGATCCCGCGCACATTGCCCCAATAGGTGCCGATCCCGCCGCCGCGCGATGCGAGCCAGACGTTCTCGTTCCACGTCTGCACGATGCCGTCCAGGCTGTCGGGCACCGAGTTCAGGTAGCAGGAGATCGGCAGCCCGCGCCCGGTGCCGCCGTTCGACAGCACGGGCGTGGCGGGCATGAACCACAATTTGGAGATATAGTCGTACAGCCGCTGCGCATGCGCGGCATCGTCGGCATAGGCGGAGGCGACGCGGACGAACAGATCCTGGTAGCTTTCGCCGGGCAGCAGGTAGCGGTCCTTCAGCGTCTCCTTGCCGAAGTCGGTCAGCAGCGCGTCGCGGCCGTGATCGACCTCCAGCGGATAGGGTTCGTTGCGCGCGCCATGGCGCGCGACGGTCGCGTCCGCGGCATCGGTGGTCGCCTCGATCGTGTCGGTGGTCATCGCGTCACCGTCCATTTCCCTGAAGTCCATGCTGACGTCGTTCCCGCTGTCTGGTCGATCCGTGCGGACCGTGTGTCTACGATATCGCGGACCGGGCGCGGGATCGTGGAAGGAGCGGGCGGTGCGCGCCGGTCGCTTCAGCTTACCACGGATAGCGCCGCGCCGCGGCCTCTACCTCTACAGATTGTGGCAGATGCGCGCGGCAGGCAAGCCGATAAAGCGGCCGGAAGCAGCCCTATCCCCGCGTCGCCGATGCCCGGCGCACGACGACGCACGGACTTCTGCGGGGTTCGCGGAAAGCAAGGCGGCGCGCGACGACGCAAAAATATTTTCCGCTGCCCCATGCGCCCCGCCGCCATGTTGCTCCCGCGCGGCGCGGCTTATACACGGGCGCACATGACGACCGTGATCCGCGAAGCCGACCTGATCGAGAGCGTGGCCGACGCGCTGCAGTTCATCAGCTATTACCACCCGATGGATTATATCCGCGCGCTGGGCACCGCCTATGAGGCGGAGCAGTCGCCCGCCGCCAAGGACGCGATCGCGCAGATCCTGACCAACAGCCGCATGTGCGCGGAGGGGCATCGCCCGATCTGCCAGGACACCGGCATCGTCAACGTCTTCGTCAAATGGGGCATGGACTGTCGCCTCGACGACACGTCGCGCTCGTTGCAGGAGGTGGTGGATGACGGCGTGCGCCGCGCTTACCTGCACCCGGAGAACAAGCTGCGCGCGTCGGTGCTGGCCGACCCGGCCTTCACGCGCCGCAACACGCGCGACAACACGCCGTGCGTGCTGCATGTCGAGATGGTGCCGGGCGCGACCGTCTCGGTCGATGTCGCGGCCAAGGGCGGCGGCAGCGAGAACAAGTCGAAGTTCAAGATGATGAACCCCAGCGACTCGATCGTCGACTGGGTGATCGAGATGCTGCCGCAGATGGGCGCGGGCTGGTGCCCGCCGGGCATGCTGGGGATCGGCATCGGCGGCACCGCCGAACATTGCGTGCTGCTCGCCAAGCAGGCGCTGATGGAGCCGATCGACATGGGGCCGCTGAAGGCGCGCGGCCCGCGCAACGATATCGAGGCGCTGCGCATCGAGATCTTCGACAAGGTCAATGCGCTCGGCATCGGCGCGCAGGGGCTGGGCGGGCTGTCGACGATCCTCGACGTCAAGATCAAGGACGCGCCGTGCCATGCCGCGGGCAAGCCGGTGGCGATGATCCCGAACTGTGCCGCGACCCGTCATGCGCATTTCACGCTCGACGGCAGCGGGCCGGCCTTCCTGGAAGCGCCGAAGCTGGCGGAATGGCCCGACGTCAACTGGACGCCGGACAAGGCGGCGATCCGCGTCGATCTCGACACGCTGACGCCGGAGGTGGTGGCGTCGTGGAGGCATGGTGACCGGCTGCTGCTGAACGGCCGGATGCTCACCGGCCGCGACGCCGCGCACAAGCGCATCGCCGACATGCTGGCGAGGGGCGAGCCGCTGCCGGTCGAGTTCAGGGGGCGCGTGATCTATTACGTCGGGCCGGTCGATCCGGTCGGCGAGGAAGTGGTCGGCCCCGCCGGTCCCACCACCGCGACGCGCATGGACAAGTTCACGCGGATGATGCTGGAGCAGGGGCTGCTGGCGATGGTCGGCAAGGCCGAGCGCGGCCCGGCCGCGACCGAGGCGATCCGCGACCATCGCAGCGCCTATCTGATGGCGGTCGGCGGCGCGGCCTATCTGGTCGCGCGCGCGATCAAGGGCAGCAAGGTCGTCGGCTTCGCGGACCTCGGCATGGAGGCGATCTACGAGTTCGAGGTCAGCGACTTCCCCGTGACGGTGGCGGTGGATGCGGACGGCAACAACGTCCACCAGCTCGCGCCGCTGGTGTGGAAGGAAAAGATCGCGCGCGAGCGGCTGCTGGTCGGCGCGTGAGGGGCGGGGGCGCATACCGCCCCGCGCCGGTGTCATGTTCCCCCGGGCCGGATCGACCTGTACCGGCAAAGGATGAAGCGCCCGGCGGGTGAAACGGCGACCCCGCCGGCGCGGTGACCGTCAGATCGGACGCACTGACAGGTCGTTGGGAGCTCGCGGGAGGCCGAGTCTCGGGGCGGCGCAGGCATCACCACATGCGCGCCCGGCACATGTCCCACCAGCCTTTGCGCCACCCGGCGCACCGTCCGTCCGGGCCCGGCGAGCGACACATGGCGTTACGAGGCGCAGATATGAGAAGAGGTTGCCGAACGTCCGCGAACGGACGCCCGACAACCCCTTGACATGGTCAGCGGCCGGAGAGCTCCAGCCCGGGAGACCATGTGGGCCTCCAGTATCACGACATCAGCCCCGTTGAATGGAGGATGATACCTCCCGGAGCGACGGCGCCGATCCTAGAAGCGCGTCTCCCGAACGAACTGAACCGACCCCATTGCTGAACCATGAGACATCGGATCACCTCCTTTCGCTGGTTGATAACAAGTGCGACCGCGTCAGCCGCATCACCAATGTGCGACGCGGCGGTGGTGGATACAAGACTTGTAATGCGGCGGGCTTTGTACGATTCTCTCCGGCCTTCGCGGTCAGCCGCGGCAGTCCTCGATCACCCGCGCGAACTCGGCCCACGGCGGCAGCACCAGCGGTGCGGCGCCGGGCTGTTCCACCGTGAAGCGCCCGCGCGTGAACGCCATCGCGTCCAGCAGCCGGTCGTCCACCGCGAAGCGCGCGGTCGCGGCCGGTATCGTGCCCGCGACCGGCTGCGTCGCCACCGTGCGGGTGGTGGCGCTGGTGCGGATCGTGAAGGGCGCGGGCGCGCCCCCCGGGCGTGACAACAGCAGCGCGCGCGCCGCGCGGTCGCAGCGCAGCTCCAGCCGCACCGGCTGTCCGAACGACGCGCGGCTGCCGGTCGCATCGCGGGTGTAGCGCCACCCGCCCGGCGTCCATGGCCAGTCCTGCCAGTCGGCGGCGAGTGGCGGCGGCGGTGTCGGGGCGGGCGGGGGCGGCGCCGGGGCTGGTGCGGGCGGCACCGCACGCGGCACGCATCCGGCGACGGCCAGCGCGATGCCGGCCACGATGGCGAGCGGGCAAACGGAGCGCGGGCGGACGGAAAGCGGGCGGATCGCGGGAACGTGGGTCACCGCGCCGCTATGGCGGATCGTCCCCGCCGGCTCAACCGCCGCGCCGGCGCCACCCCCGGAACCGCCGCGCCCGGACGACGGTTCACCGCGCAACGATCATTTCGGAAAGGGAGCCGATCATGGCTGAGGAAGCGCCGACCCAGATTCTCGTGCACGCCAATCTGGGCGAGTCCATGAAGGTGGACACGCGCGACGGCGACCATCTGGGCGCGGTGCACGCGTTCATGGTCCACAAGGGCACGGGCCGCACGACGCACGCCGTGCTGAGCCTGGGCGGCTTCCTGGGCATCGGCAAGAGCTTCTATCCGCTGCCCTTCGCGCTGTTGCAGTTCGATCCGGTTCGCGACCGCTATGTGGTGACGATCGACCGCCGGCTGCTGGAGGGCGGGCCGAGCTGGGCGAACAATGCGCCGGTGTTCGACCAGGCCTATGCCGATCGCGTCGCGAGCTACTATCAGGTGCAGGGCGAAAACCTGAACGTCGCATAGGAGCGGGACCGATGACCGATCGCAAGGACAATGACGTGCAGGAGGCGACGTAGGAGTTGCTGACCGATCCCGACGCGCCGGACAAGGGCAACAGCGCCCCGCCGCCGCAGACGATCGACGCGGAGCCGCGGGAGGATCGCCCGCCGCCACGGTGATGGGGGGACGTGTCGCCGCGACCGGGCCGCGCTACGGCGGCGACCCCGCGTCCGGGACCGTCTGGCGTCGCTGCCCCGGCTCCGCGACGATCACCCATTCGTGGTTCTCCAGCAGCCATGCCGGCACCGGGCGGCCGTCGGCATCGCGCGACGGCGCGTATCGGAAGCGACGCTGGATCAGGCGGCAGGTCGTCGCATCCAGCGTGGCATTGCCGCTGCTTCGCGTCACCTCGCAATCACGCACGCGGCCGTCGCTCCATACCAGGAACTTGACCGAGACGATGCCCTGGAAGCCGGCCTCTCCCAGTTCGCGCGGATAGTCGGCGTCGGTCAGCCGGCCGCGTTTCCACACCGGCGGGGTTTCCGCGCCGCCGTCTCCGCCGTCCCCGTCGCCCCGGCCGCCGCTGCCCGTGCCATCGCCGACGCCGCCCGCGCCGGTGCCCGGACCCGAGCGTGGTGCGGCACCCTGCGTCGCCTGATCGCCCGCGAACGGTGTCAGCGCCACCGTGACCGGGGGCGGGGGCACCGGCACGACGACGACCGGCCGGGGCGCGGCAACCGCCGTCGCCTGCGAGCGCCGATTCGCCGGCGCGGCGCGGCCGGACGGGCGCAACGTGGCGACGTGCCGGGGCACGACGCGCGCCGGCGGGGGCGGAGGCGGATCGACGCGGAACAACGCCAGCCCGGCATCCACCTTCGCCCGCACCGCGTCACCCGCGAGACCGAGCAACAGCCCCCAGCCGAGCGCCGTCGTCAGCGCCGCCGCGGCCAGCGCCGATCCGATCCGTTCGCGTTTCGCCTGCGCGTACATGCCGCAGGGATATGGGGCGCCGGCGCTGAACCGCGAGTGAGTGACGGCCGATATCGTGCGGGCGGGCCATTTCCGCGGCATCGTGTCACTGGCCCCACCTGATGCGAGGCGCGGCTACCGTTTGCCGAACTTGCGCTGCGTCTTGCCGAAGCGCGTCTTGCGCGTGCCCGGCTTGCCTTCGTTGCTGCGCCCCATCAGCGGCGCCTTGTGCTGGTCGACCGGCAGGCCCAGCTCCTCCTGCTCGAGCTGCCGGATCTCGTCACGCAGCCGGCCCGCTTCCTCGAATTCGAGGTCGGACGCAGCCTTGCGCATCTTCTTCTCCAGTTCCTCAATATAGGCGCGCAGATTGTGGCCGACCATGTGCGGGCGGTCCTCGTCGATCTCGACCGTCACCTGATCCTTCGACGCGACATGCGCGATGATGTCGCCGATGTTCTTGCGCACCGTCGTCGGCGTGATGCCGTGCGCGATGTTGTACGCCTCCTGCTTCTCGCGGCGGCGCGCGGTTTCGTTCATCGCGCGCTCCATGCTGCCGGTGATGCGGTCGGCATAGAGGATCACGCGCCCGTCGACGTTGCGCGCGGCGCGCCCGATCGTCTGGATCAGCGAGGTTTCGGAGCGCAGGAACCCCTCCTTGTCCGCGTCGAGGATCGCGACCAGCCCGCATTCGGGGATGTCCAGCCCCTCGCGCAGCAGGTTGATGCCGATCAGCACGTCGTACACGCCCAGCCGCAGGTCGCGGATCAGCTCGATGCGCTCCAGCGTCTCGACGTCGGAGTGCATGTAGCGGACCTTGATCCCCGCCTCGTGCATATATTCGGTCAGATCCTCCGCCATCCGCTTGGTCAGCGTGGTGACAAGCGTGCGATAACCCAGCGCCGTGGTTTTGCCGCATTCGACGATCAGGTCCTGCACCTGCTCCTCGACCGGCCTGATCTCCACCGGCGGGTCGATGAGGCCGGTGGGGCGGATCACCTGTTCGGCGAAGACGCCGCCGGCCTGCTCCATCTCCCAATGGCCCGGCGTGGCGGAAACGCACACCGTCTGCGGGCGCATCGCGTCCCATTCGTTGAACCGCAGCGGGCGGTTGTCGATCGCGGAGGGCAGGCGGAATCCATATTCGGCCAGCGTGATCTTGCGGCGATGGTCGCCGCGCGACATGCCGTTGATCTGGCCGATCGTCTGGTGGCTCTCGTCCACGAACAGCAGCGCGTTCTCGGGCAGGTATTCGAACAACGTCGGCGGCGGCTCGCCCGGCAGACGGCCGGTCAGGAAGCGGCTGTAATTCTCGATGCCGTTGCAGCTTCCGGTCGCCGCGATCATCTCCAGGTCGAAATTGGTGCGCTGCTCCAGCCGCTGCCGCTCCAGCAGCTTGCCCTCGATCTCCAGCTCCTTCAGCCGTTCGGTCAGTTCATGGCGGATCGCATCGGCGGCCTGCTTCATCGTCGGGCCGGGGGTGACATAGTGCGAGTTGGCGTAGATGCGGATCGAATTGAGGCTGGCGGACTTCTTGCCGGTCAACGGATCGAATTCCACGATCTCCTCGATCTCGTCGCCGAAGAACGACACGCGCCACGCGCTGTCCTCATAATGCGACGGGAAGATTTCGAGATTGTCGCCCTTCACGCGGAAATTGCCGCGCTGGAAGGCGGCGTCGTTGCGCTTGTATTGCAGCGCCACCAGCTTGCGGACGATCTCGCGCTGGTCGACGCTCTGTCCTTTCTTCAGGTCGAAGATCATCGCCGAATAGGTTTCGACCGAGCCGATGCCGTACAGGCACGATACCGATGCGACGATCAGCACGTCGTCGCGCTCCAGCAATGACCGCGTCGCCGAATGGCGCATCCGGTCGATCGCCTCGTTCACGCTCGACTCCTTCTCGATATAGGTGTCGGAGCGCGGGACATATGCCTCGGGCTGGTAGTAATCGTAATAACTGACGAAATATTCGACGGCGTTGTCGGGGAAGAACGACTTGAACTCGCCGTACAATTGCGCGGCGAGGATCTTGTTGGGGGCAAGGACCAGCGCCGGGCGCTGCATCGCCTCGATCACCTTCGCCATGGTGAAGGTCTTGCCCGACCCGGTGACGCCCAGCAGCACCTGGTCCTTCTCGCCCGCCGACGCGGCCGCGACCAGCTCGGCGACCGCCGCTGGCTGGTCGCCGGACGGCTGATAGTCGCTGACCAGCTTGAACGGCCGTCCGCCCTCCACCTTGGGCGGTCGCTGCGGGCGGTGCGGGACGAAGTCCTCCCCCGTCTCGGGTTCGGCCAGGTTGGTGCGGATCTGGATCGCCATGCGCGGCAATATGGGCGCGGTACGGGAAGGGGAAAAGGGCGCGTTGACCCGCGCCGGCTATGCAGCTATTGAGAGTCAATCGCAAATCGAGGTGTCCCATGTACCGCTTCGTCGACCGGCTGCCCTCCAACCTTGACGAGCACCACCATTTCCTGATCGGCGCGATGCGGCAATGGACCAATGCGGCGCGCGCCGGACGCTGCCCGTGCGCGGCGCTCGCCCCCGGCTTCGCATGGCGCGGGGTCGCGCCGGCGCTGCCGGATTTCACGGCGCTGATGGCGCTGCTCGACGGGCATGCCGCGCGCTGGCTGCGGTTCGGGATGCCGGGTGCGGAGCATGTCACCGCCGACGAGGCGGTGCTGCTGGCGCTGTTCGCCGCCGCGCTCGACGGCGATGCACTGGCGGTGCGGCGGATCGCGGCGACGCTGGTGGCGGATATCACCCCGCCGGCCGCGATCCGTCGGATGGCGACCGCGGCGGAATGGGTGGCGCTGCGCTTCGTGCAGGCGCCGCTGGTGCAGCGCGATTGAACCGCCCACCTTGCCGGTGCCCAAGCCCAGCTATGGTTGACCGCGCCCGGCGCGCGCCATAATGCGCGCCATTCGCAAAAATCCTCATTCTCCGAAACCGGATCGCCGATGACCGACCTCCGCGCGCCAGTGCTTATCCCCGAGTCCGCCGCCTTTGCCAGCGTGACGGTGAAATGGGTGCATCACTGGAACGAGCATCTGTTCAGTTTCGCGGTGGAGCGCCCGGCGTCGTTCCGCTTCCGCTCCGGCGAGTTCGTGATGATCGGCCTGCCCGGCGAGCCGACGGGCGACGGCAAGCCCCCCAAGCCGGTGATGCGCGCCTATTCGATCGCCAGCCCGTCCTGGGCCGAGGAGCTGGAGTTCCTGTCGATCAAGGTGCCCGGCGGCCCGCTGACCGGGCGGTTGCAGGCGGTGGAGCCGGGCGACCAGTTGTACCTCGGCAAGAAGCCGACGGGGACGCTGGTGCTCGACGCGCTGCTGGGCGGCAAGCGGCTGTTCCTGCTGTCGACCGGCACCGGGCTTGCGCCGTTCCTCAGCGTCGCGCGCGATCCGGACGTGTACGAGCGGTTCGAGCAGGTGGTGATCGTCCATGGCACCCGCCGCGTCGACGATCTCGCCTGCCGCGAGATGCTGGAGGCGCGGCTCGCCGATGACCCGCTGGTCAGCGAACAGGCGGCGACGCAATTCCATTATCTGCCCGCCGTGACCCGCGAGGATTTCCACACCACCGGCCGCATCCCGGCGCTGATCGAGAGCGGGCGGCTGTTCCAGGGGCTGGAGGGCGACGCGCGCTTCGATCCCGAGAACGATCGCGTAATGCTGTGCGGCTCCACCGCGATGATCCGCGAGATCGCGGCGATGCTGGAGCAGCAGGGACTGGTCGAAGGCTCCAACGCCAGCCCCGGCCAGTTCGTGATCGAGCGCGCCTTCGTCGGTTGAGGCGACATCGCCGAACCCCCGGGGAGTGGAACCCGGGGGGATGACGACGGGCGCGAAGCGGCGCGCGTCGTTGCGCGCCTGACGCGGCGAACGTCATGTCCGACGCGCCGCGCCACTCCCGCGCCGTTCGTCACCCGGCCATGACATCCACCCCCAACCGATCCTCCAGCGCCAGCGCGCCCAGCACCACGGCGCCGAGCGGCCCGGCATTGCCACCCAGCGCCGCGGGAACGATGAACGTGTCCATGTCCGCCACCGCCGGCAGCGCGACATAGCCGTTCAGGCTGGCCGCGGTCGCGGCGCGCAGCCGTGGCAGCAGCCACGGATTGCCGACCATCACCCCGCCGCCCAGCACGATGCGGCGCGGCACGCCGGTCAGCGTCAGCGTCGCGAACAGCGAGGACAGCGCGCCCACCACCGTTTCCCATGCCGGGTGGTCGGCGGGCAGATCCTCGCCCTTGATGCCCGTGCGCGCGGCGATCGCCGGGCCGGCCGCCAGCCCTTCCACGCAGGCGCCGTGATAGGGGCATACCCCCGCCCAGTCGTCGCCGGGCAGGCGCGGCGGGCGGACGTGGCCGAATTCGGAATGGGTGAGGCCGTCGACCGGGCGTCCGTGCGCGATCATGCCCGCGCCGACGCCGGTGCCGACCGTGACATAGGCCAGGTCGGTCAGACCCTGACCCGCGCCCCAGCGCGCCTCCGCCATTGCCGCGCCCACCACGTCGCTGTGGAAGCCGACCGGCACGTCGTAGCGCGCCGCCAGCCGCCGCGCGATGTCGGTCCCCGCCCAGTGCGGCTTGGGGGTCGAGGTGATCTTGCCGTAATCGGCCGATTGCGGGTCGATCGAAACGGGTCCGAAGCTGGCGATGCCGATCGCGCCGAAGCCGCGCCACTTGTCCAGCGCCGCCTCCAGCGCGGGCAGCGTCTCCTCCGGCCGGGTGGTCGGCACGCGCACTTCCTCCAGGATCGCGTCCGGGCCGCTGGAGAGCACCGCGATGCACTTGGTGCCGCCCAGTTCCACGCCCGCGATCAACGGCAATTGCGCCATTCAGTCTTCCTCCTCGGCCGCGGCGTCGATCCGCCGCAGCATGTCCGTGAATTGCGCCAGCTCGTCCGTCGTGAAGCGGCCGAAGATGCGACGCTCCAGCGCTACCGCCTGTGGCGCGACCTGCGCGTACAGCCTTTCGCCGGCCGCGCTCAAGCGCAGATGGTGCGAGCGGCGGTCGCTGGCATTGGGCGTGCGACCCAGCAGCTCGCGCGCCGTCAGCGCGATGGCGGCGCGGCTGACCGTCACCTTGTCCATCCGGCTGCGTTCGCACAATTGCGCCTGCGTGATCGGCGCATGTTCCGCGATCAGCGTGACCAGTCGCCATTCCGGAATCGTGAGGCCGAACAATGCGTCATAGGCGCGCGCGATCCGCCCGCTGACGCGGTTCGACGTGACCGACAGCAGGTAGGGCAGGAAATGATCGAGGTCCAAACGTTCGGTCATGGGACACCTGCGCTAACACGGGATCGCGGGGAGCGGAACTGAGCGGTGAAATGTTGCATTAATGTTACGCAACTAGGATGGTGACAGCAATAAACGGCATGACGCGTTCGTGGTGGCGCGACGGAGCAGGTGATGACGTTGGTACGCGCGAACGGGATTGATATCGATTACGAGGAACACGGGCCGCGGGATGGCCCGGTCGTCCTGCTGGTGATGGGGCTGGGCGCGCAACTGGTGCGCTGGCCGCTGGCGATGGTGGAGGCGCTGGCGGCGCGCGGCTACCGGGTGATCCGCTTCGACAATCGCGACGTCGGCCTGTCCAGCAAGTTCGATCACCTCGATCCGCCGCATATCGTGTGGACCGCGATGCAGATGCAGTTCGGACGCACGCCGGCGGTGCCGTACACGCTGACCGACATGGCGCAGGACGCGATCGGGCTGATGGATGCGCTGGCGATCGGGCGCGCCCACGTCGTCGGCGCGTCGATGGGCGGGATGATCGCGCAGCTCATGGCGGCGGGCTGGCCGGATCGCGTCGAGACGCTGACGTCGATCATGTCGACCACCGGCCATCCCGGCTGCTCGCGCCCGACGATGCGGACCACCGCGCTGCTGCTGCGTCACCCGCGCAGCGACGATATCGAGGCGATCGTGGCGCACGGCACGATGGCGGGGCGCGCGGTCGGCGGCCGCTTTCCGATGGAGGATGCGATCATGGCGGAGCGGATCCGCGCCGAGACGCTGCGCAACCGCTGTCCCGCCGGTTTCCTGCGCCAGATGGCGGCGATCATCGCCGATGGCGACCGCACCGCGCGGCTGCGCACGATCAACGCGCCGACGCTGGTGATCCACGGCAGCGACGATCCACTGGTGCCGCCCAGTGGCGGGCGCGAGACGGCGCGTGCGATTCCGGGCGCGCGGCTGCTGGAAATCGACGGCATGGGCCACACGCTGCCGCCGCCGCTGGTGCCGCGGATCGTGGACGCGATCGACGGCCATATCCGCATGGACCACCATGGCGGCGCGGCACGCGCGGCGTAACGACGGCGGGGGCGCCCGCCACCGGCAGCTTCGTCATGACCGCGCCGCGCGCAGCGGCGGATCGCCCCCGCTACGCCCGCGCCGCCACGGGCCTGGCCTGCGCACGCATCGCCGCGCCGATCAGGCCGAAGCCCAGGATCATCATCGCCCATGTCGCCGGCTCCGGCACGCCGCCGCCGACGCTGAGCCGCGTCGGCGCGAGCGACAGCCGGGTCGCGCTGTATTCGCTGCCGCCGGAATAGGCGACAAGATCGTAGCTCGTCGCGAAGCTGCCGGTGCCCGTCACCGCATAGCTACCCGGCTGACGATAGTCCGGCACGGTGAAATCGGCGCTGCGCAGCGTGAAATCCAGCGCGTCGGCCATATTGCGGAAGAACAGGCCGGGGCTGTTGTCGAAGCTCCGGTAGCCGCCGAACAGCGACAATTGGCGCGCGCCGGCATCCTTGACGATCCCGCCCCGGTCATCCTCGGTCCAGGTGGAGCCGAAACATTCGCCGATCTCCGGGTAGCAGGTCGGCTCCTGCTTCCGCTCGCCGGTGCGGATCGCGTAGCTGATGCCGTTGATCGTCAGCGTCGCGGTGACCGGCGGGCGCGTGCCGGGCTGCACCAGCCCGCCGCCCTGCGCCGACGATCCGGTTGCGCTGGCCGCATACAAGGCGGTGGGCAGGGCGTCGTCGACCTCGAAGCTGGCCGAAAAGGCGCGGCCGATCACATCGTCGCCGAACGTCGCATTGCCTTCATTCCCGCCGCCGACGACGGTGCCGGTCACGACATAGGTGAAGATCGCCGCCGTGGCGGGACCGCCGACAAGGCTGGTGGTGAGCGTCGCCAGTCCGAACAGAATCCGCCGCATGACCTCTCTCCGCGCTGCGCCACCCGCCGCCATGCCGCCGGTCGGGTCGCCTGCGCGCCGACACTAACATATTGGGATGACGGGCGTCACCCGCGTGCGTGTTCGCCTTGCACGACGATCTCCGCCGGCAGTGGGTGGCCCAGGAACGCGCTCGGGCTGGCGGTCAGGCCATAGGCGCCGGCCATGAACACCGCGACGACATCCCCGTCCGCGACCGTCGGCAGCGCGACGCGGTCGCCCAGCCGATCGAGCGGGGTGCACAGGCAACCGACCACCGACACCTCGCCCTCCGCCGCCGCGCCCATCCGCGTGGCCACCGCCAACGGATAGTTGCGCCGCACCACCGTGCCGAAATTGCCGCTCGCCGCCAGTTGGTGGTGCAGCCCGCCGTCCACGACCACGAACGTCTCGCCGCGGCTGCGCTTCACATCGACGACGCGCGTCAGATAGACGCCCGCCTCCGCCACCAGCCAGCGTCCCAGTTCGATCGCGAAGCCGCTGTCGCGCAACGTCGCGGGGCGCGCCGCCAGCGCCTCGCCCAGCGCGGCGCCGACCCGTTCGACATCCAGCGCCACGTCGCCCGCGAAATACGGCACGCCGAACCCGCCGCCCAGGTTGACGAGCGGCGGCACCGCGCCCGCTTGCTCCGCCAGCCGCGCGGCCAGCGCCAGCGTCGCCGCCTGCGTCTCCACCAGCGCCGCCGCGTCCAGCGCCTGCGACCCGGCGAAGATGTGGAAGCCGCGCCAGTCCGCGCCGGCGTCGATCACCGCGCGCACCACGGCCGCCGCATCCTCGGCATCGACGCCGAAGGGCGAGGCACGGCCGCCCATCTTCATCCCCGACCCGCGCAGTTCCAGATCCGGGTTGACGCGCACCGCGACACGCGGCGCGATGCCCAGCCGCTCACCCGCCGCCAGCGCACGGCGCGCCTCGCCGGCCGATTCGAGGTTCAGCGTCGCGCCGGCGCGGATCGCCGCCTCCAGTTCCGCATCGCGCTTGCCCGGGCCGGCGAAGCTGATCGCCGCCGCCGGCTTCACCGCCAGCGCGCGCGCCAGTTCGCCCGCCGAGGCGACGTCCAGCCCGTCGACCAGCGGCGCTATCCGCTCCAGCAACGCCGGCAGCGGATTGGCCTTGATCGCATAATGCAGGTCGATCGCCGCCGGCATCGCGGCGCGGAAGCGCGCGATCCGCGCCGCGACGATCGCCGCGTCATGGACGAACAGCGGCGAGCCGTGTTCGGCGACCAGCGCCTCGGCCACGCGCCCCCCGATCGTCAGCATCCCGTGCTGGCCGGCGAATTCGGGCGGGATCGGCCCCATCGGCTTCATCGTCCGTCTCCCCGTACGGCGGCGGCGATCGCGGCGCGGTCCAGCTTGCCGTTGGCGTTGCGGGGCAGGTCGGCATGCCAGTCGATGCGCTGCGGCTGCATATAGAGCGGCAGGTCGCGCTTCAGCCGCTCGCGCAGTGCCGCTTCCCGATCGGCCGCGCCGCGCGCGACCAGCACGATCGCCTGTCCCAGCCGCGCGTCGGGCACGCCGACCGCCACCGCCTCCGCGACGTCGCCGTGCGCGGTCGCCGCTTCCTCGATCTCGGTCGGGCTGACGCGGTGCCCGGCGGTCTTTATCATTTCGTCGTTACGGCCGACGAAGCGCAGCAGCCCGGCCGCATCCGCCACCACCGTGTCGCCGGACCATACCGCCATGCCGGGCGCCCGCGCGAAGGGCGGGGCGGGGCGGAAGCGCTGCGCGGTGCGCGCGGCGTCCCGCCAATAGCCCTGCGCGACCAGCGGGCCGGCATGGACCAGCTCGCCCGGCTCGCCCGCCGCCGCCGCATGGCCGTCGGGGCGCACCACCAGCACCTCCGCGAACGGGATCGCCCGTCCGATCGATTCCGGGTGCGCATCGACCAGCTCCGGCGGCAGGTAGGTGGAGCGAAACGCCTCGGTAAGCCCGTACATCGGGAACAGCCGCGCGCGATCGAAACGGGAGCGGAGCGCGCGCACCATCGCCGGCGTGAGCGCACCGCCGGAGTTGGTCAGCCGCCGCAGCCGCGCCGCGGTGGTGGCGGGCCAGTCGGCCTCCAGCAACTGCGTCCACAGCGGCGGCACGCCGGCGAGCGTCGTCGCCCCGGTGCGCTCCACCGCCTTCACCACGTCGCGGGCGGTCAGATAATCGAGCGGCGCGACGCTCGCCCCGGCCGCCCAGGTCGAGAACAACTGGTTCTGGCCGTAATCGAAGCCGAACGGCAGCACCGCCAGCACGCGGTCGTCCGCCTCGATCCCCAGATAATGCGCGACGCTGATCGCCCCCAGCCACAGATTGGCGTGGCTGAGCATCACCCCCTTGGGCCGCCCGGTCGATCCGGAGGTGTAGAGGATCGCCGCCAATGCGTCGGTGTCCGCCGCCGACGCCGGCAGCGCGTCGCCGGTGCCGGCGTCAATCGCCACCGCGCAGCCGGACGGCACGTCGCCATCCTCCAGCGTGGCGGCGCGTGCCGGCTGCGTCAGCAGCAGCGACGCGCCGCTGTCGGACAGGATGTGCGCCACCTGCGCGCGGCGCAGCACCGGGTTGACGGGGACGTGCACCAGCCCGGCGCGCGCCGCCGCCAGCGGCATCCAGCACGCCTCGCGCGTCTTGGGCAGCCATGTCGCGACGCGCGCGCCGGGGGCCAGCCGCAGCGCGGCCAGCCACCCCGCCAGCCGCGCCACCGCCTCCCGCGCGGCGGCATGATCGACCGTGCCGGCGCGATCGACCAGCGCGGGCGCGTCCGGGGCGCCGCGCAGGACGTGGTCGATCGGGCGGGGATGGGGGTCGAGCGGGACCATGACGCCCCCCTTACGGCCAGCCGTTGCGAAATTCACCCCTTGCGCCTAACGCCACGCCGACCCGCCAGCTTGCGACCGAGCGGCGACGAAGTGGAGGATGCGTGATTCCCGAAGGCACGAGCGAGATCGAGGCCACCGTGCGCGCGGTGCTGGTCGATGTGCTGGCGCTGGCGCCGGCGCGGGTGGACGCCTTCACCGCCGACACGCCGCTGTTCGGCGCGCTGCCGGAGCTGGATTCGATGGCGGTGGCCGGCGTGCTGACCGAATTGGAGGACCGGCTGGGCATCGTGATCGAGGATGACGAGGTGGACGGCGAGATGCTGGAAAGCTTCGGCGCGCTGGTGACGTTCGCGACCGGCAAGGCGCTGGTGTGATCGACGGATGGAATCGGTCGCGCGCCGTTGTAAGAGACGGTCCGGACATGCGCTGAGCGCGCATGTGGAGGAGCGGGACGGCACCGCCGCGAAACGCGCCCTTCGCAAGTGTTCAGACGGACTCTGAGGCGGAATGATGCTGGAGATGCGACCCGATTGCGAACGCTGCGGCGTGGATCTGCCCGCGGACGAGGGTGGCGCGTTCATCTGCTCGTTCGAATGCACCTTCTGCGCCGACTGCGCGGACGTGCTGGACGATCATTGCCCGAACTGCGGCGGCGAACTCCTCGACCGCCCGGCGCGCGTCGGCGCGGCGCTGAAGACGCATCCCGCCTCTACCGAACGGCGGTTTCGCGGATGACGATGCGCGTGCTGATCGTCGCCGGTTCCGATTCGGGCGGCGGAGCGGGTATCCAGGCCGATATCAAGACCGTGACGATGCTCGGCGGCCATGCGATGACCGCGATCACCGCCGTCACCGCGCAGAATACGCTGGGGGTGCAGGCCGTCCACCCGCTGCCCCCGGAGATGGTGGTGCAGCAGATGCGCAGTTGCGCGGACGACATCGGCGTGGACGCGGTGAAGATCGGGATGCTCGGCGGCCCCGCCATCGCCGCGGCGGTGGCCGACGCGCTGCAATCGGGCGGCCCCGACGTGCCGGTGGTGCTCGATCCGGTGATGGTGGCGACCAGCGGCGCGGTGCTGGCCGATCCGGCGACGGTCGCCGCCTTTGCACGGCTGGCGCGGATCAGCACGCTGGTGACGCCCAATCTTCCCGAGCTCGCGGTCCTGTGCGGGCGCGCGCGGCTGGATGCCCCCGACGCCGCGCCCGCCGCGCGCGATTATGCCGCCGCGATCGGCGCGCCGGTGCTGGTGAAGGGCGGCCACGCGGACGGCGAGATGGTGGTCGACCGGCTGATCGACGGTGCCGGCACGGTGGCGGAATGGTCGAACCCGCGCATCCATACGCGCCACAGCCACGGCACCGGCTGCACGCTGGCGAGCGGCATCGCCACCGGGCTGGCCGCGGGGCTGACGCTGGAGCCGGCGATCGCGCGCGCGATCCGCTATGTCCGCGCCGCGCTCGCCGCCGCGCCCGGGCTGGGCGCGGGGCACGGGCCGATGGGACACGCACTGGGCGTCGCGCCCTTCGACGCGCTGGACCCGCCATGCCCGGTCTGAAGCACGAAAAGCTGTGCCTTCCCCCGGTGGCGGGGGTGGACGAGGCGGGGCGCGGGCCGCTGGCCGGGCCGGTGGTCGCCTGCGCGCTGGTGCTGCCGGTGAAGGGCGTGCCGCGCGGGATCGATGATTCGAAGCGGCTGCCCGCCGCCGAACGCGCGCGCCTGTATGCGCGGCTCACCGATTGCGCGGCGCTCGGCGTCGGCATCGTCGAACCGGCGGAGATCGACGCGCTCAACATCTACTGGGCGACGATGAAGGCGATGACGCTGGCGGTGGACCGGCTGACGGCGGTGCTGGGGTGCGTGCCCGGGCATGTGCTGGTCGATGGCAACCGCCTGCCGCGCTGGGGCTATGCCGCCACCGCGATCGTCGGTGGCGACGCACAGAGCCGCTCGATCGCCGCGGCGTCGATCGTCGCCAAGCATACCCGCGACCAGATCATGATCGCCGCCGCCGAATCGCACCCGCATTACGGCTGGCACGCGAACAAGGGCTATGGCAGCGCGCAGCATCTCGCCGCGTTGCGCGAACACGGGCCCACGCCGCTGCACCGGCGCAGCTTCGCGCCGGTCGCGCAATGTGTTCTGCCGCTGTGAGTCTTTTGCGCCACACCACCACCGCTTGAGTCTCGCGAGTCGCGACAGACTCAACATGTGGAAACGGACTCTTCTTGTTCCGCCTTCACAACGACTCGCGGGCGGACTCGCCTTGCCGCACGCCGCTTGACGGACTCCGGCTTTGCCGCCCTTCTGGGCCGCGAACGCGGGGGAGCAGGTGACGATGGGGGTGATGGAAAAGGTCGCGGGACGGCGGCGCGCGACGGTCGCGGAAACGCCGGCCGTGCTGCCGCTCGACGAGATCCTGCGCGGCGACTGCATCGCGGCGATGAAGGCGCTGCCGGCGAAGTCGGTCGACATGGTGTTCGCCGATCCGCCCTATAACCTCCAGCTCGGCGGTGAGCTGTTTCGCCCCGACGGCAGCCATGTCGATGCGGTGACCGACGACTGGGACAAGTTCGACACCTTCGCGCAGTACGACGCCTTCACGCGTGCGTGGCTGGCGGAGGCGCACCGTATCCTCAAGGACGATGGCGCGATCTGGGTGATCGGCAGCTATCACAACATCTTCCGCGTCGGCGCGGCGGTGCAGGATATCGGCTATTGGATCCTCAACGACATCGTGTGGCGCAAGGCCAATCCGATGCCCAATTTCCGCGGCACGCGCTTCACCAACGCGCACGAGACGCTGATCTGGGCGGCGAAGGGCGAGAAGGCCAAATACACCTTCAACTATCGCAGCATGAAGACGCTGAACGACGAGCTTCAGATGCGCTCCGACTGGGAATTCCCGATCTGCGGCGGGGCGGAGCGGCTGAAGAAGGACGGGGTGAAGGTCCACCCGACGCAGAAGCCCGAGGCGCTGATCTATCGCATCCTGCTGGCGTGCACGAAGCCGGGCGACGTGGTGCTCGATCCGTTTTTCGGCACCGGCACCACCGGCGCGGTCGCCAGGCGGCTCGGCCGGCGCTGGATCGGGATCGAGCGCGAGGACGATTATATCGAGGCGGCGCAGGAACGGATCGCCGCCGCGCTACCGCTCGACGAATCGGCGCTGGCCACCATGCAGAGCCCGCGCTCGCAGCCCAAGGTCGCGTTCGGCGTGCTGGTGGAGAACGGCTATCTGACGCCGGGCACGATGCTGACCGACGCGAAACGGCGCCATCAGGCGATGGTGCGCGCGGACGGATCGCTGGCATCGGTATGCGGCGCGAGCGGCTCGATCCACAAGCTGGGCGCGGGCGTGCAGGGCGCGCCGGCGTGCAACGGCTGGACCTTCTGGCATTACGAGGCGGACGGCGCGCTGCAGCCGATCGACCGGCTGCGGC
Organism: Sphingomonas taxi; assembly: GCA_003243195.1. Classification (GTDB taxonomy): domain Bacteria; phylum Pseudomonadota; class Alphaproteobacteria; order Sphingomonadales; family Sphingomonadaceae; genus Sphingomonas; species Sphingomonas taxi_B. The sequence continues at coordinate 86,053 of QFQI01000006.1, forward strand.
AGACGTACCTGCTCGCGACGCAGCCCTAGCCGCGTCTGTGTGACCCACGATGTCGCGGCGATCGCCGCCGCGCTTTCGCGGCACTGGTGTGGCGGCTAGGGCGACACCATGACCCTGCACCTCCGCCCGATCCACTTCACCGACGCGCCCTTCGCCTACCCGGACGGCGCGGTCGCCCGGCTGGCGGGCGGGATGCAGTGGTTCGCCGCCTATGAGGCGATCGGGGAGGGCGGCCGTCGCATCGTGCCGGTCGCGCAGATCGCGACGCTCGGCGAGCGCGCCGCCACGCTCCACGCGCGCATCACCGCCCCGCGTGCGCCATGGACGCTGGCGCATCGCACGCTGCGCTTCGACCAGCCGCTGGTCGCCGGCATCCTGAACGTCACGCCGGACAGTTTCTCCGACGGCGGCGCGCATGTCGACGACCCCGCCGGCGCCGCGTCCGCGGGCATGGCGATGGCGGCGGCGGGCGCGGCGGTGGTCGACGTCGGCGGCGAATCGACGCGGCCCGGCGCGGCGCTGGTGTGGGAGGAGGACGAGGCGCGTCGCGTCGCGCCGGTGATCGAACGCCTGGCCCACGGTGGCGCGCTGGTGTCGGTCGACACGCGCAAGGCGGCGGTGATGGAAACGGCGCTGGCGGCCGGCGCGGGGATCGTCAACGACGTGTCCGCGCTGCTGTGGGACGATCGCGCGCTCGATCTGGTCGTGCGCACCGGCGCGCCGGTGATCCTGATGCACTCGCCCGATCCGCGCGCTGGCGGGCATGGCCGGCCGGCCTATCGCGACGTCGTGACCGAGGTGTTCGACTGGCTGGAGGCACGGGTCGACGCGGTGGTCGCGGCCGGCGTGGAGCGCGCGAAGGTGATGGTCGATCCCGGCATCGGTTTCGGCAAGTCGCTGGCCGACAATCTCGCGTTGCTGAACGGGCTGGCGATCTTCCACGGGCTGGGGTGCCCGGTGATGCTGGGCGCGAGCCGCAAGCGCCTGATCGGTGCGCTCGACAACGAGGCGCCGGTGGCGGCGCGGCTGGGCGGATCGGTCGCGCTCGCGCTGGCCGGTGCGCAGGCCGGCGTCCAGTTGCTGCGCGTCCATGACGTGGCGGAGACGGTGCAGGCGCTGCGCGTCTGGCGCGGTCTGCGCGATCGCGCGCTGACCGCGATGCCATGTTCCTGACGCGATCGTAGCAAAACAATGCTGCGCGCCAAAGTCGTGACGTTCGGGAAACGGATCAAATCGATGTGCGTTGGCCGCGCATGATCGTCACCGCCGTACCCCGCTTCACCCAGATCGTTCGCGAAGTCTGGAAGCCGCTTCTCGTGCTGTTCGTCTGGGATGTGATCGTCACCATCACCTATTTCGTGCTGCCGTTCCGCGCGCCGGAGCTGCCGCTGACGCTGTTCGGCTCCGCGCTGGCGCTGTTCCTCGGCTTCCGCAGCAACTCCGCCTATCAGCGCTGGTGGGAGGGACGGTCGCTGTGGGGGCTGATGATCAACGCCAGCCGCAACCTGGCGCGTGCCGCGCGCAATTTCCTGCCCGATCCCGAAGCGTATGACATGAAGCGCACGATCGTGCTGCGCCAGATCGCCTATGTGAACGCGCTGCGTTGCCAGTTGCGCAAGCAGAAGGTCGACGACGTGGTGCTGCAATTCCTGTCGAAGGGTGAGGCGGATTTCGCGCTGTCGCGCACCAACACCGCCAACGGGATCGTCGACGGAACCGGCCGGCGCATCGACCTGTGCCGCCGCAACGGCTGGATCGACACCATCCAGCAGGCGTCGATGGAAAGCGTGCTGATCGACATCGCCAATGCGCAAGGGGGGATGGAGCGGCTGAAGAACACGCCGCTGCCCAACCAGTATCGCTTCTTCCCGACGGTGTTCACCCACCTGTTCTGCATCCTGCTGCCGATCGGCCTGGTGGAGACGCTGGGCTTCACCACCCCGCTCGGCTCGACGGTGGCGGGGTTGATGTTCCTGGCGGTGCTGGCGATCGGCGACGATCTGGTCGATCCGTTCGCGAATACGGTGCACGACCTGCCGCTGACCGCCATGTGCCGCACGATCGAGATCGACCTGCTGCAATCCATCGGCGAGGAAGCGCCCGAGCCGATGGTCGCGGACAAGACGGGCGTGCTGTGGTGAGCGCCAGCCCGAAGGGTGGAACTACAACGTATATCCGCCGTCACTGACCAGCACCGCGCCGGTGACGAGCGCGGCGGCATCGGACAGCAGGAAGCCGATCTGCGCGGCGATCTCCTCCGCCTTGGCATAGCGGCCCAGCGGCGTGGCGAGCGCCGCCAGCTCGGCGAACGCCGCATCGCGCCCGATCGCGGCGGCGCGTTCCGCGAACATCGGCACGGCATCCCATACCGGCGTCTCCACCCCCGCCGGCGCGATCGCATTGACGCGCAGTTGGTCGCGTGCGCCTTCCTTCGCGGCGACCTTCACCAACTGGATCAGCCCCGCCTTGGACGCGCCATAGGCCGCCACGCCCGGCTCGGCCCTGATCCCCGCGGCGGAGGCGACCGCGACGATCGCGCCCGGCCGCGTACCGCCCGCCGTCCCCCGCATCGCGCGCATCGCCGCGCGCAGCGTCAGGAACGCGCCGTCGAGATTGACCGACAGGATGCGCCGCCATTCCGCCAGCGGCAGGTCGGCGATCGGCCCGGCGCCCGCGACGCCGGCGTTGACCACGGCGCCGTGGATGCCGGCGAGCGCCGGTGCGGCATCGTCCCAGAAGCCTTCGTCGGTGACGTCGCCGGGCAGCAGGTCCAGCGTGCAGCCGACGTCGATACGCGCCAGCGCCTCCGCGTCGCGATCGGCCAGCACCAGCCGGGTCGCACCGCCGGCGGCGAGGTGCCGCGCGGTGGCGAGGCCGATCCCGGAGGCGGCGCCGGTGACCAGATAGGCGCGGCTGGAAAACGGCAACGACATGATGCCGCCATGTCTGCCCGGCTCAGGCGGCGGTGTCGATGCCCAGTTCGCTCAGCTTGCGGTACAGCGTCGAACGACCGATCCCCAGTCGCCGCGCGACCTCGGTCATCCGTCCGCGATAATGGCCGATCGCCAGGCGGATGACGTCCGCCTCGATCTCCTCCAGCGCGCGCAGATGGCCGTCGGCCCGGAACAGCGCGACCCCACCCGCGGCATCGCTGCCCTGGCGCACGGTGGGACGATTGCCGAGCGCCGCGATCTGCGGAAAGTCCGCGCGGGTCAGCATGTCGCCCTCGCACAGCACGGCGGCACGGAACAGCGCGTTCTGCAACTGGCGGACGTTGCCGGGCCAGTCGTAGAGCGTCAGCAACGTCAGTGCGTCGTCGGTGATCCCCAGATGGCGCAACCCGGGCTGCCCCGCGATCCGTTCCAGCAGGTGCCGCGCCAGCGCCGGAATGTCGCCGGCGCGGTCGCGCAGCGGCGGGATCGTCACGGTCGCGGCGTTCAGCAGATAGAACAGGTCCTCGCGGAACCGGCCGGCGGCTACCTCGTCCAGCAGCCGCTTGCTGGTGGCGGCGATCACGCGCACGTCCACCGGATGCGCGTGGCGCGCGCCCAGCGGCACCACCTCACCGCTCTGCAACACGCGCAGCAGCAGCGCCTGCGCGTCGAGCGGCAGGCAATCGACCTCATCGAGGAACAACGTCCCGCCGCTGGCCGCCAGGAAGCGTCCCTGCCGGCGTTCGAACGCGCCGGCGAACGCGCCCGGCTCGTGCCCGAACAACTCGCTGGCGATGGTGTTGGCGGACAAGGCGGCGCAGTTCACGGCGACGCACGGCGCGGCGGCGCGGGGCGACGCGGCATGGATCGCCTCGGCGGTGACTTCCTTGCCGACGCCGCTCTCGCCCTCGATCAGCACCGGGATGCGCGCGCGCGCGGCCTTGGCGGCGATCGCCAGCGCGGCACGGAAATCGGGCGCGGAGCCGATGATCTCGTCGAAGCCCAGCATCGCCGGGATCTTCTCGGTCAACGGGCGCAGCTCGCCCGCGACCGTGTCCGCCACCGCCGCCTCCAGCGCGTGGAGCAGCCGTTCGGGCGCCAGCGGCTTGGTCAGGTAATCGGTCGCGCCCGATCGCATCGCGCTGACCGCGTCCGACACCGAGGCATGCGCCGTGAGCAGCAGGATTGGCAATTGCGGACGATAGGCGCGCAGTTGCGCGATCACCGGCGCGGCATCCGCATCGGCCGCGCTCTGGTCCAGCAGGATCGCGTCGAGCTGCATGCCGTCATGGGTGGCCAGCGTCGCCAGCGCGCCCGCGCCATCGTCGGCGACGATCGTCCGCCAGCCGCCCCGCGCCGCCAGCGCCGTCACGGTGCGGCGGCGACCCGCGTCGCCGTCGATCAGCATCAGCAGACGTTGCCCGTTGCGCGTCATTTCCCGGCCGACCCCATGTTGCGTCCGATGGTGACGTAGCGTGTCGAAGTAAAGGCCGGCTTAAATCGTCGCATCGCTGGGGTGATCGCCATATTGCCTCGCGCGCATGGCTTATCTACGGTTGCCGGGGAAATCGACAGGCGAGAGGATCACGATGGCCGAACCTGCGGACATGAAGGCGCATGAAGCGACGTACTTCAGCATGATCGGTCTGCTGAAATATGGCGCAATCGCCTGTTTTATCATCGCCTTCCTCGTCATCTGGCTGATCTCGTAGCACCGCGGTGAAGATCGCGATCCTCAGGGAGGAGGCTCCCGGCGAGCGCCGCGTGGCCGCGACGCCCGAAACGGTCAGGAAGTTCGCCGCACTGGGCGCATCGGTCGCGGTGGAGGCGGGGGCCGGCGACCCGGCGTGGTTCGCGGACGCGGATTATGCCGCCGCCGGCGCCACGCTTGGCGACCGCGCCGCCACGCTGGCGGAAGCGGGCATCGTGCTGGGCGTGCAGGGGCCGGATCCCGCGCGGCTGGCCGGCGTCGCGCCCGGTGCGTGGATCGTCGCCGCGCTCGATCCCTTCGGCGCGCGGGCGCGGGTCGACGGCTATGCCGCGGCCGGCGTGGAGGCGCTGGCGATGGAATTCATGCCGCGCATCACGCGCGCGCAATCCATGGACATCCTGTCCTCGCAATCCAACCTCGCCGGCTACAAGGCGGTGCTGGATGCCGCCGCGGAATATGGCCGTGCCTTTCCGATGATGATGACGGCGGCGGGCACGGTCAGCGCGGCGCGCGTGTTCGTGATGGGCGTGGGCGTGGCGGGGTTGCAGGCGATCGCCACCGCGCGGCGGCTGGGCGCGCAGGTGTCGGCGACCGACGTGCGTTCCGCCACCAGGGAGCAGATCCAGTCGCTCGGTGCCAAGCCGGTGTTCGTGGAGAATGTCACCGGGATCGAGGGGGAGGGCGCGGGCGGTTACGCCGGTGAGATGAGCGCCGAATATCAGGCCGCGCAGGCCGCGCTGGTATCGTCGCACATCGCCAAGCAGGACGTGGTCATCACCACCGCGCTGATCCCCGGCCGCCCCGCGCCGCGACTGGTGAGCGATGCGCAGATCGCCTCGATGCGGCGCGGATCGGTGATCGTCGACCTGGCGGTGGAACAGGGCGGCAATGTCGAGGGCGCGGTCGCGGGCGAGGTGGTGGAGCGGCACGGTGTGCGCATCGTCGGCCACCGCGGCGTCGCCGGACGCCTGCCCGCCGACGCCTCGGCGCTGTTCGCGCGCAACCTCTACAACTTCCTGTCGACCTTCTGGGACAAGGATCAGGGTCGCCCGGTGCTGGACGCCGAGATCGGCGACGCGATCCGGCTGACGAAGGACGGACAGGTGGTGAATGCGCGGTTGCTGGCGTGACTGATCGGCAATGGCTCGCCATCACGGCGCTTGCCATGATGGCGGCGAGCCCCGTCGCGGCCGATCCGTCGCGGACGGCCGATCCGGAGAGCCGGGCGTCGCATGATCCGGCGCGGCAATCGCGGTGGGCGGTGGTGTCGCGCTGCGACGGCGAAACCGTCGCCGGCCACGGAGGCGAGCGCCATGTCGCCGCCGACCGCGCGCTGTCCGCGAAGCGGGTCGCGCGGCGATCGGGCAGAGGCTAGGGGAGCCGAGGGGGAACGCGTATGGGATTGTTCAGCAGCCACGAAGTGGAGCCGGCGGAAGTCCGCGAGAAGTTCGGTCATGCCCTGCTCGAAGGGGAAGAGGTGCTTGCCGCCTTTCGCTCGATCCGTGACACGGCCTTTCTGGCCGATCTGCGGTTCGTGATCGTGGACGTGCAGGGGCTGACCGGCGCCAAGGTTTCATTCCAGAGCGTGCCTTACCGTTCGATCACGCGCTTCGCGGTGGAGAGCGCCGGCTCGTTCGACCTCGATTCGGACCTGAACATCTGGGTGTCGGGCAATCCGGCGCCGCTTACGCTCAAGATCAGCCGTGCCGCCGATCCCGCCGCGATCCAGCGGCTGCTCGCGCGGCTGGTTCTGGCCAAGCGCTGAGGGAGGCCGCCGTCATGGACTTTGTCGCGATCCTGTCGATCTTCGTGCTGGCGTGTTTCGTCGGCTATTATGTGGTGTGGTCGGTCACTCCGGCGCTGCACACGCCGTTGATGGCGGTCACCAACGCCATCTCCAGCGTCATCATCGTCGGCGCGCTGATCGCCAGCGCGGCGGCGGGGAGCGTCGGCGGCAAGTGGCTGGGGCTGCTGGCGGTGGTGCTGGCCAGCATCAACATCTTCGGCGGCTTCGCGGTGACGCACCGGATGCTGGCGATGTACAAGAAGAAGGAACGGCCGGCGGTATCCGGCGGACACAAATAGGCTCGTCGTCCCGGTAAAGCGCCGGGTGCCATCGCGCGGCCTGCGCCGGTGGAGAGCTGTACCCCGGCGGTCGCCGGGGTGACGAACAGGGGGAGTGGGATGCAACACGTCGCCGTCAATCCGTGGGTCGCGCTGGCCTATCTGGTCGCGGGGGTGTGCTTCATCCTGGCGCTGCGCGGCCTGTCCAGCCCGACCACCAGCCAGCGCGGCAACCGCTTCGGCATGATCGGCATGGTCATCGCGGTGGTCACCACGCTGGTGACGCACGTGCCGCTAACGCCGTCGCCCGGTGACGGTGCCAACGGCGGTTTCGATCTGCGCGGGGTGGACTGGATCGCCGCCGCCGAGATCCTCGCCGCGATCGGCCTGGGCGCGGCGATCGGCCTCGTCACCGCGCGACGGATCGCGATGACCGCGATGCCGCAGCTCGTCGCGGCTTTCCACTCGCTGGTCGGGCTGGCGGCGGTGCTGGTCGCGGCGGCGGCGTTCCTCAATCCTGTGGCGTTCGGGATCGCGGTGCCGGTGCTGACCCCCGACGGCGCCGTGACGCTCATCAACCCGGTCAGCCGCATCGAGATGGGGCTGGGCGTCGCGATCGGCGCGATCACCTTTTCCGGTTCGGTGATCGCCTTCCTCAAGCTCAACGGCAACATGGGCGGCGCGCCGATCCTGCTGCCCGCGCGCCACGCGATCAACCTGGGCGTGCTCGCCGCGATCGTGGCGCTGGTGGGCTATTTCACGCTCGACCAGGGCGCGTGGGTTTTCTGGACGATCACGGGGCTGAGCTTCGTGATCGGCTTCCTGCTGATCGTGCCGATCGGCGGCGCGGACATGCCGGTCGTGGTGTCGATGCTGAACAGCTATTCCGGCTGGGCGGCCGCCGCGATGGGCTTCACGCTGCACAACAGCGCGATGATCGTCACCGGCGCGCTGGTCGGATCGTCGGGCGCGATCCTTTCCTACATCATGTGCCGCGCGATGAACCGCAGCTTCGTGAGCGTGATCGCCGGCGGCTTCGGCGCGGAAGCCGCATCGGGGGGAGAAGCCACCAGAACGGACCGGCCGTGGAAACGCGGATCGGCCGAGGACGCCGCGTTCCTGCTGCGCCAGGCCGAACAGGTCATCATCGTCCCCGGCTACGGCATGGCGGTGGCGCAGGCACAGCACGTGCTGCGCGAGATGGGCGACAAGCTGAAGGCGGAAGGAGTGCGCGTCAAATACGCCATCCACCCGGTCGCGGGGCGCATGCCCGGCCATATGAACGTGCTGCTCGCCGAGGCGAACGTGCCGTATGACGACGTGTTCGAGCTGGAGGACATCAACTCCGAATTCGCGCAGACCGACGTCGCCTTCGTGATCGGTGCCAACGACGTGACCAATCCGGCGGCGAAGACGGACAAGACCTCCCCCATCTACGGCATGCCGGTGCTGGACGTGGAAAAGGCCAAAACGGTGCTGTTCGTGAAGCGCTCGATGGGCGGGGTCGGCTATGCCGGCGTCGACAACGACGTATTCTACAGGGACAATACCATGATGCTGCTGGCCGATGCGAAGAAGATGGTAGAAGAGATCGTCAAGGCGCTGGACTGAGCCATGGCCACCCCTTTCGACCACGGGTTCGCGGGCGCGCGCCGCGCGTCCTTCGCGCTGGCGACCATGGACGCCGCCGGCGGCGTGGCGGCGCAGGACGCCATCGCGCTGATCGGCGGGCAGGTGATCGCGCATGTCCCGCTGGCCGGTGCGGCGGCGGCGCTGGCCCGTGTCGACGGCGCGCCGGTGCTGGTGCTCGATCTCGCCGGTGCGCCCGACGATCTGGCGCAGGAGGTCGTGGCGGCGCTCGACGCGCTGGCCGCGGTGCGGGCGTGGCGCACCGTGATCGCGATGAGCGTGGCGCAGATCGACCTGGTCGTCGCGGCGCTGGGCGAGGGGGCGGATGCGGCGCAGTTGCTCTGTGCGCCCGATCAGGCCGAGTGGATCGGCGCGCTGGCGGTCGCGGGCGCGCGCAGCGACGGCGGCGTCCGCGCCAGCGACGAGGAGCGCGCCCATTTCGCGCGCCTGAACGCCGAGGTGGCGCGCATCGCGGAGCTGCTGGCGCGGTTCGGCGAGCGCGACGGTGGCGGCCGGGCGGAGGATCGCCACACCACCTTCGCGCCCGCACCGGCCGATGTGGCGATCACCGCCGGCACGGTGCGCGACGTGCTGCGCGCGCGGCGGCTGCGCGATCGGTTCTTCGGCGCCGGGCTGTTCGAGGATCCGGCCTGGGACATGCTGCTCGACCTGTTCGCCGCCCATCTGGAGGGCGGGCGCGTGTCGGTGTCCAGCCTGTGCATCGCCGCGGCGGTGGCGCCGACCACCGCGCTGCGCTGGATCGGCCGGCTGACCGCCGCGCGCCTGCTGTTGCGCGCGCCCGACCCCAGCGACCGCCGTCGCGCGTTCGTGACGTTGACCGACGAGGCGCTCGATGCGATGCGCCGCTATGTCGCGGCGCTGGCGGAAGCACGCCTGCCGCTGGTCTGAGCGGCTGTTTGGAAGCGCGTTGGAACACGTTTGAGCGGGCCGGCACCGCCTGCAAAACTCGATCTTCCGCGAGTTTTCAAACGGCCTCTGAGAGCCCGGCGGGGATGCCTGAAGGCGCATCTCGCCGTGCCGCCCGCTTCCTCGCCCGCCTGCCACATCGGTCTTCCTGATGGTGGCGGGGGAGCGGGTCGGCGCCGGCTCGAACGCGCGTTCGCGCGACCCTTTCAAACAATCGCCGGGATATTGGACCGCGCCTTGCCGTGCTGCCGGGACGTTGCGAGACGATCGCAGGCGCAATGCCGGGGCAGGGGATGGATCGCCGGACCCGTGGGCGGCATCGTCCTCTCGCCGGGGCGGCCATGGCGATCGGATCGTCGCTGCACATCGCGCAATTGCAAAAATCCGTCGTTGCTGCCGGCGCGCGGGCGCGTGATACCGATGTGGTTAACGGGGGAAAACCATATGAAGCTGTTCACGAACCTGCTGGTGGCGGGGGCGATGCTGGTTGTCGCGCCGCTGTCCGCGCACGCCCGACCGGCTCCGTACACGCTCACGACCCAGCCCAACGGCAATTTCACCTATGACTTCGACGTGAGCATCGCCGACTATTTTCCGGGAGAGACGCGCAGCTATTATACGTTTCAGGTCCTGCCGCTGCCGGCGATCCCCGGGCACCTGACCATCGACCTGTCCGAGAAGAATGCGGGTAGCGGTCTGACGTTCGGCAGTGTTTTCGCCTTGATCTCCGGTGGAGCAAGCGGGGCCAACAAATACTGGTATGCTGATCTCGCCAGCGCGCCTTTGGCATCCGCGACGCTCGATCGTTATTATGACGGCATGCGACCGCCGCTCGCGGGACCGGACTTCTTCGAAATTTCGGTGAGCGGGCCGGCCGCGTCGGGGTTCAAGGGCACGATCAGCTTTGCGGCCGTGCCGGAGCCCGCGACATGGGGGATGATGGTGCTGGGCTTTGCCGCGGCGGGCATGGCGCTGCGGCGCCGGCGTCCTGCCCCCGACAGGCTGGCCGCCCGGACCTGAACGGCTGCCCGGACGGAAAGCGTGTCTCGCGGCGCCGGCACCGCCGCGCGAGGCGCCGTCTGGCGAGGTTTCCGACCGGCTCTGAGTGGGCGGCGGCGCGTCGAGGCGCCGCCGCTCTTGATTGCGGGGGCAGGCGCTGTAAGGAAGGCGCGGCCGGCGCGGTTTTCGCCCGTCGGGCGCTTAGCTCAGCTGGTAGAGCGGCTCGTTTACACCGAGTAGGTCGGCGGTTCGAACCCGTCAGCGCCCACCATCCTTAAAGCCACGCAAAACTCGCACTTTGCCCCACTCGCGCGCAACCACAATGATGGCGCGACGTCCCGCTTTGGTCCGCCGATGGTCCGCGCGCCACGATGCGGTGTGATGCCGGACTGCGGTGGAAACAGTGGTCAGCGCTACATTTCCCCTGTCCTACATGCTCCAACATTTGCGAGCGCCGCCGTCGTCAACCAACGGAGCGGACGATGCGGGATCTCGTGGAGCAGGAAATCGACGGCGCGGGCCGGCGCGGCGCGCTGGTCGCGCGGGCGCGGACCGGGCGCACCATCACGGTCAACCGGCGCGAATCGCCGCTGGCGTGGCTGACGGCGCGCGGGCTGGTGACGGCTCGACAGAGCGAAGCGGGCGAGCGGCTGAGCGCCGATCACGAACGCGCGGCGCTGGGCGTATCGGTCACGATGCGCTGGGAGGCACGCGTCGATGGCGGCGCGGGCGCGCGGCTCGACCCCGGCGAGGCGCAGGTCGCGGCCAAGCGGCGCTTCGACGGGGCGATGGCCGCGGCGGGACCGGGGCTGCGCGACGTGCTGTGGCGCGTGGTGTGTGCGGGCGAGAGCCTGCCGGACAGCGAGCGGGCGCTCGGCTGGCCGACCCGCAGCGGACGGCTGGTGCTGATGCTGGCGCTGGACCGGGTCGCGGATCATTACCGGCTGCCATGATGTCGTCGGCTCGCCCCCGCCGGCCGGTCGCGTGGAGCGTGGTCGACGGCAAGGCGATCGTCACGTCCGGCGCATCGCCCCGCCGGCGGGAGTCCGTCACGGGGGTGCCACGGGGAAGATGTGCTTCGACACGCCCGGCACGAACGCTCCGGGTTCGCCGCCTGACGCCAGCGGCTTGCAGCCCCACCCTCCGACCATCGACGCCGATGATCCATTGCGCGTTCATCGGCGATCCCCGATAGTCCTGGCCATGCGTTTCACCCTCCCCGGCGCCTTCGCGCTGCTCGCCGTCATGGTGCCCACCATGGCCTCCGCCGCCACCCCGATCGCCGGACGCTACGTCACGGAGGACGGAGCCGGGGTCGTCACCGTCGGCCCGTGCGGGAACACCGTCTGCGGAAAGCTGACCACGATTCTGAAGAAGCGCCCCGGCGCGGCGGATACCGACGTCAACAATTCCGATCCCTCGCTCCGCAGCCGTCCCGTTCTGGGAATGCCGATCCTTTCGGGCTTCTCCGACAACGGCAAGGACTGGCGCGGCAAGATCTACGATCCGCGCAACGGCAAGACGTACAAGTCGATCGTGGCGAAGAACCCGGACGGGACACTCAACGTGAAGGGTTGCATCGCCTTCTTCTGCCAGTCGCAGGTGTGGCATCCGGCGAAGTAACGATGCCGGGCATCCGGCGGCGCACGGGGCCCGGCCCGCGCCGGTGACGCCCTGCCGTCGCCGGAGCGACGGATGAGCAGCGGGCAGGGCATCCGGCACGGCCGTCTGCCCTGCATCCACCTTCACACCGGCGCGGCGTCGCTGCCCGCGCCGTAATGATGCCAGGCGAAGATCGCCGCCGCGCCGCGATAGGGGCGCCAGCCTTCCGCCACCGCGCGCGTCACTTTCTCGCTGGGGCGTTCGGCATGGCCCAGGATGCGCCCGACCTCGATCTGCACCGCCAGGTCGCCGGCCGGCCACACGTCCGCTCGCCCCTCGGCGAACAGCAGGTAGATCTCCGCCGACCAGCGGCCGATGCCCTTCACGCGTACCAGTTGCGCGATCGCCTCCTCGTCGTCGGCGGGCAGGTTGGCGAGGTCGAGCCGTCCGCTGGTCACCTCCTCGGCCAGACTGCGGGCATAGCCGGTCTTCTGGCGCGAAAAGCCGCACGCCCGCAACGCATCGTCGTCCAGCGCGGCGACCACGGCCGGGTCGGTCGGGTCTCCCAGCACCTCCAGCTTGCGCCACACCGCATCGGCGGCGCGCACGCTCACCTGCTGGCCGACGATCGTTCGCAGCAAGGTGGCATAGCCGCGGGTGCGGATGCGCGGCGCGGGATAGCCGACACGCGCCAGCGCCGCGGCGAACGCCGGCTCGCGCGCGGCCAGCTCGTCCACGCCGGCGTTGAGGTCGGCGGCGCTCAGCCCCATTGCGCTGGCCGGCGGCAGCCGCCATGGGCGACGCGATCGTTGGTGGAGTGCATATGGCCAAGCTTATCGTTGAGACGCGCGACGGGGAAGAACGCGTGTTGGAGGGGCAGACCGGATTTTCGGTGATGGAGGTGATCCGCGACGCGGGCATCGACGAGATCCTGGCGCTGTGCGGCGGCTGCTGCAGTTGCGCGACCTGCCACGTGCATGTCGATCCCGCCTTCGCCGAGCTGCTGCCCCCGATGAGCGAGGACGAGAACGACCTGCTCGATTCGGCGGCCGAGCGCGATGCGACCTCGCGGCTGTCGTGCCAGATCGAGTTCGGCCCGGCGCTCGACGGGCTGCGGGTGCGGATCGCCGCGGAGGATTGAGCGCAAGGGGGGCGGGCGACGTCACCGCGTCCGCCCCTCTTGTGATCGCGCGGCGCGCGCCGCATGGCGAGCGCGGCTCCGGACCGCCACGCCGCGCCTGGCGGCCGTACGATCGCTCCTAGCGTGTGCTCACCGCATAGAGCGCGATCGCGGCGGCGTTCGAGACGTTGAGGCTCTCGACCCGCGACGAGATCGGCAGCCGCGCCAGTTCGTCGCAATGCGTCTCGGTATTCTGGCGCATGCCTTCGCCTTCGGCGCCCAGCACGATCGCGATCCGCCGCCCCTCGCCGATGTCGCGCAGCGCATCGGGCAGGGTCTGCGCGGCGTGCCCGGTCAGCCCGACCCGCCAGTAACCGGCCTCCGCCATTTCCTCCAGCGCGCGGGCCAGGTTCACCACGCGCACCCATGGCACCGTTTCCAGCGCGCCGCTGGCCGCCCGCGCCAGCGCGCCGGATTCGGGCGGGGCGTGGCGGTCCTGCGTGACGATACCCAGCGCATCGAACGCCGCCGCCGAGCGCAGGATCGCGCCGACATTGTGCGGATCGGTGACCTGATCCAGCACCACCAGCGGGCGGGGGCGTTCGGCCGGATCGGCGGCACCCTGTTCCAGCAGGTCGCCCAGCCACACGTCCTCCAGCGGATCGACCTCCGCCACCAGACCCTGGTGCGGGGCATCGGAGGGCACCAGCCTGCCGAGATCGGCGGCATCGGCATAGACGACCGGCAGCACCGGCGGCAGGTCGAGCGCCGCCAGCGCCTCCCGCGTGCCCCAGATCTTGCGCACCACCCGCTCCGGGTTGGCGAGCGCCGCGATCACGGCGTGACGGCCCCACAGGCGCGGGCGGTGACCCTGCTGCTGGCTCGGGCGGTGGCCACGACGCGCCATCAGCGGCGCGCCTGCGCGATGAAGGAAACGACGGGCAGGGGTCGGCGCATGGCGATCGGGTCCGAAGGGAAGCAGGAGTGTCGCCGCCGACGCTATGCGCCGCGCCGCGTGAGCGCAACCGCGACGATGATTATCGAAAAACCGCCGCCGACGCCGTTGACACGGTGGCGCGGCGCGGGCATTGGGCGCCCTCGCTTTCGACAGCGCTGCTCGTGGAAGGGTGGCCGAGTGGTTAAAGGCAGCAGACTGTAAATCTGCCCACGCAAGTGTACGCTGGTTCGAATCCAGCCCCTTCCACCATCCGCTCCCGCAGTATTGTCGACCCCGAACATCGTTGCCGCGCCGCTGGTGGCTCCCGCTCCTGACGGATCGAGGCCGGTGCTCGGCTGCATCCTGCGGCCAGCGCGGTGCGCTTTCGGCAAGGGCCGGACCCGGCATGGCGAAAGAGTGACGGAGGCCGTCCGCGGCGCGTGGAGCGCCGGATCCGGCTCCCTTGACGCCGCCAGGCCGCATGCGCTCCTGAACGTCGCAGGTCAGGGTAGACCCAAAGCACAACGGCCTCGCGATCGCTCGCGAGGCCGTCGGAAAAACTGGTGGACGCACTTGGGCTCGAACCAAGGACCCGCTGATTAAGAGTCAGCTGCTCTACCAACTGAGCTATGCGTCCATGATCTTGGGCTGTGTTGCGGTTCGTTGGAGAACCGCGCCGCGATCGGGAAGCGCGCCTCTAACAGCGCTTCCGGGATTCGCAAACCCCTTTTTTCCTCTTTTTTCTCACCAGCGCTGGCGCTGCTGCGTGGAGCGGTCGATGCCGATCAGGATGCCGATCGAGATCAGCACGGTCATCTGCGCCGATCCGCCGAAACTGACCAGCGGCAGCGGGATGCCGACCACCGGCGCCAGGCCCATCACCATCATCAGGTTGATCGCCATGTAGAAGAAGATCGTCGTCGCCAGCCCGGCCGCGGCGAGCTTGGCGAAGCGGTCCTCCGCGCGCACGCCGACGTTCACGCCCCAGCGGATCACCAGCAGGAAGGCGACGATGAGGAACGTGCCCCCGGCCAGCCCCCATTCCTCCGCCATGGTGGCGAAGACGAAGTCGGTATGACCCTCGGGCAGATAGTCGAGGTGGCTCTGCGTCCCCTGCAGGAAGCCCTTGCCGAACAGCCCGCCCGATCCGATCGCGATCTTCGACTGGCTGATGTGATAGCCGGTGCCCAGCGGGTCGCTTTCCGGGTCCATGAAGATCAGCACGCGGTGGCGCTGGTAATCGTGCAGCACGTAGTTCACCGCCAGCGGGATGGCGAGCGCGGCGCCCAGCGCGCCGCCGACGAACAGCCGGAGCGGGATACCGGCCAGGAACATGACCGTCGCGCCGCCGGCACAGATCATCAGCCCGGTGCCGAGATCGGGTTGCGCCATGACGATCAGCGCCGGCAGCCCGATCAGCACCGCCGCCGGCCAGATCGCCTGGAACCGGCGCGTCTCGGCGGCCGGCAGCATGTCGTAGAAGCGCGCGACCGCCAGCACGATCGCCAGCTTCATCAACTCGGATGGCTGGATGCGGATCGGGCCGACGCCGAGCCAGCGTTGCGCGCCGCCGCGCACAGCGCCGAGCAGTTCCACGAAGACCAGCAGCACCAGGATCACCGCGTAGATCCAGAATGCCGAACGCTTCCACCAGTCGAGCGGCACGCGCGACAGCACCACCGCGCCGACCAGGAAGATCGCGAAGCGCGTGCCCTGCGGGATCACCCACGGACGCAGGCTGCCGCCCGCCGCGGAATAGAGCACCACCAGCCCGAAGCCGCCGATCGCGATCACCAGCAGCAGCATCCGCCACGGCAGCGTGGCGAGCGGGGCGGGGACGAAGCCGCTCATTGCGAGGCCGTGACGCGGTCGGGGGGCACGGCGCGCGATTCTGCATCCGTTTCGGGTTCGGGCGAGCCGGTGCGCGCCACGCCGTCGCCGGCCGCGGTGTCGCGCGCGGCGGCCTCCGCGCTGGCGTTGGAGGCCGCGGTGGCGGCCTCCACCGCCGGGGAGCCGGAGGCGGGCAGGTCCTCCGCCTCGTCCGGCACCGGCGGCGGGGCGGGGGCGTGCGCGGCGCGATAGGCGGCGCGCTGTGCGGCCATGCGTGTCGCGATGTCGCCGCCCCATGTCGGCTCCACGTCGGCCAGGCTCTTCATCGCGCGCTCGCGGTCGAACAGATAGGTCATGATGTCGCGTCCGATCATCGGCGTGTCGAGGTTGCGCACGGTATGGCCGTTGTGTTCCAGCACGATCGCGGCGGCGTAGCGCGGATTGTCGTACGGCGCGAAGCAGACGAACAGCGCGTGGTCGCGCAGCTTGAACGGAAGCTGTGCATTGCGGAGCACGCCCGACCGCCGCTCCGCCATGGTGATGCGGCGCACCTGCGCGGTGCCGGTCTTGGCGGCCAGGCCGATGCCGGGCACCTGCATCCGCGCCGCGCCGCCGGTACCGCCGCCGTTGACCACGCCGTTCATCGCCTCGCGGATCAGGCGGAAATGCTCGGGGTCGATCGGCAACGCCTCGGCATGCGGCTTGAAGGGATCGCGGATGATCGTGGGCACCAGCGCGCGGCCGGAGGCGAGCCGGCTCGCCATCACCGCGAGCTGGAGGGGGTTGGCGAGCACGTACCCCTGGCCGATCGAGGCGTTGAGCGAATCCGCCACCTTCCAGTCGGTGTGGTATTTGCGTCGCTTCCACGCGCTGTCCGGCACGGTGCCGTAACGCTGCGTGGCGAAGGGCAGGTTGAACTTCTGCCCCAGCCCCAGCGCGCGCGCGACCGGGGCGATGCGGTCATAGCCGACGCGGCGCACCATCTCGTAGAAATAGATGTCGCAGCTCTGCATGATGGCGTTCTTCAGGTCGAGCGGGCCGTGGCCGCCGCGCTTGTGGCAGTGGAACACGCCGTTGCCGACGCGCAGCGCGCCCGAGCAGAACACGCGCTCGTCGGCGCGCACCCCGGCGGCGAGCAGTGCCAGCCCGTTCATCGGCTTCACGGTCGATCCCGGCGGGTACAGCCCCTGCGTCACCTTGTTCATCAGCGGAACGTGATCGTCCTCGCTCAGCATCTTCCATTCGAGCTGGCCGATCCCTTCGGAAAAGCTGTTGGGGTCGTAGGCGGGCACCGACACCATCGCCAGCATCTCGCCGGTCTGGCAATCGAAGACCACCGCCGAGCCGGAGTTGGTGCCCAGCCGCCGCGCGGCATATTCCTGCAACCCCGCGTCGATCGTCAAGCGCAACGTGCGGCCCGGCACGTCGGGGCGGGTGGCGAGCTCCTTCACCAGCTTGCCGCGCGCGGTGACCTCCACGCGCCGCGCGCCGGCGGTGCCGCGCAGCAGCGGCTCCATGGTCTTCTCCAGCCCGTCCTTGCCCAGCTTGAAGCCGGGGGTGACATAGAGCGGGTCGCGGGTCTTTCGGAACTGTTCGGCGGTGGCGGCGCCGACATAGCCGACCAGATGCGCCACCGCCGCGCCGGCGGGGTAATGGCGCGCGAAGCCGCGGGTCGGGGCGACGCCGGGCAACTCGGGCTGGCGGACCTGCACCGCGGCGAAGCGATCCCAGTCGATGTTCTCGGCGATCTCCACCGGACGGAAGCCGGGCGCGCGCTCCAGCTCGGCGCGGATGCGCGCCAGCGCCTCGTCGTCGAGCGACAGCAGGGTTCGCAGCGCGGCCAGCACGCGCTCCGGGTCTTCCAGCCGGTCGGGGATCACGTCGACGCGGAAATCGGTGCGGTTGCTGGCGATCGGCTGGCCGTGACGATCGACGATCCAGCCGCGACGGGGCGGGATCATCGTCATGCTGACGCGGTTCTTCTCGGACAGCAGGTTGTAATGCTCGTTCTGCGCGACCGCGAGATAGCCCATCCGCGCGATCAGCAGCCCGCCCAGCCCGAACTGCCCGGCGCCGAGCAGCCAGGCGCGCCGCGAGAAGCTGTAGCTCTGCGCGGCCTCGGTCATCACGCGGGGGGCGCGCGGCTTCACAGCGCGCGCCGCAGGTCGATCCACGCGACGAGCCGCGCGGCTGCCGGGAAGAACAGGACGGAGATCATGATCTGAATCAATAGCACGCTATCGACATGCGCACCCAGCGGCGTCGCGACAAGCCGGCCGCCCGCCAGCGCGAAGGCGATGGCGAGCGCGGCGATCGCCCAGCTCTGCACGAAGTCGCGCACGCCGGACCGTGCGTCGATCGCCTCGACCAGGAAATAGGCGAGCGTCCACAGGAGCATCGCGCTGCCGATCGGCTGGCCGGACACCAGATCGTCGAACAGCCCGAGCAGCGCGGGCGCCCAGACGCGCAGCGACAGCGGCGCCAGCAGCCGCCATGACAGCAGCATCAACAGACCGACGGGCGGCAGCAGCGGCAGGGTGGCACCCCATGGCAGCACGGTGACGAGCGACCCCGCCATCACCGTCGCCCATGGCAGCAGCCGCGCGCGGCCCCGCCCCAGCGGTTCCTCGAAGGGGGGGCGCGGCGGCAGGGTCACGGAGCGGTGGCGGCGGCGCGAGTCGGTGTGGGGGAGGGCACAGGCGCGGGCGGCGGTGGCGGCATGAACGCACGGTGGACGACCGCGAAATCCAGCACGTCGGGCCGTGCGAACGGGCGCGCCGGCGCGCTGTCGGTGCCGGCGTTCAGGACGCGCGCGACCGGCACGCCGGGCACGAAGATGCCGCCGGTGCCCGACGTCACGAAGATGTCGCCGGGGCGGAAACGGCCGTCGGCGGTGTCGATGGTGCGGATGTCGAGCAAGCCGTCGCCGCGCCCGGCGGCCAGCGCCGGGCGGCCATCGCGCGAGCGGCGCACCGGCACCACGCTCTCGGCATCGGTGACCAGCAGGACGCGCGCGGTATTGGGGCCGGCGTAGAGGACACGTCCGATCAGCCCTTCCGGTCCGCTGACCGGCTGTCCGTCCGCCACGCCCTGCCAGGTGCCGGCGTTCAGCAGGCCGTAGCGGCGCGTGCTCGACGCGCTGGTGCTGACGATCCGCGCGGTGACCACGGGATCGGGCAGGCGGTCGCGCAGCGCCAGCAGCCGGCGCAGGCGGACATTGTCGAGCTGCGCCTGTCGTCCCGCCAGCAACGCGCCGCGCGCGCGCGCCAGCCGCGCGCGCAGCTCGGCGTTCTCGTCATGGACGCGCAGCCAGGTGCTGATCGCCTGCGGTACGCCGGCCACGCCGCGCACCACGGCGCCGGTGGCGGAGGACACCGGCGCGGTCGCCTCCGCCACCGCCGCGCGCGCCACGGCGAAGGCGGCGGGATCGAAGGTCGACAAGGCGAGCAGCACCGCCCCCACCACCGCCCCGGCGATGCCGAGGATGTAGGTGACGAACAGCCCATATTGCGCGCGCCGTGAGAAACCCGGCCGCCGATCCCGCGACGGCGCCATTGCCGTCACCTCCCGCCTTCGAGATTAGCCGTTCTGGAGCACCGCGCGGAACCTCGGATCCTCCAGCGCGCGCCCGGTGCCCACCGCGACGCAGACCAGCGGATCGTCCGCGATCGTCACCGGCAGCCCGGTTTCGTCGCGCAGCACCTCGTCCAGCCCCTGCAACAGCGCGCCGCCGCCGGTCAGCACGATGCCCTGGTCGACGATGTCGGCGGCCAGTTCCGGCGCGGTGTTCTCCAGCGCGATCCGCACGCTGTCGACGATCGCCGCCACCGGCTCGCTCACCGCCTCCGCGATCTGCGCCTGGTTGATCTGGATTTCCTTGGGCACGCCGTTCACCAGGTCGCGACCCTTGATGTGCACGGTCTTGCCGATACCATCGACCGGCGGCTTGGCGCAGCCCAACTCCTGCTTGATCCGCTCGGCGGTCGCCTCGCCGATCAGCAGGTTGTGGTTGCGGCGCACGTAGCTGACGATCGCATCGTCCATCTTGTCGCCGCCGACCCGCACCGAGGTGGTATAGGCGAGCCCGCGCAGGCTCAGCACCGCGACCTCGGTCGTGCCGCCGCCGATGTCGACCACCATGCTGCCGATCGGCTCGGTCACCGGCATGTCCGCGCCGATCGCGGCGGCCATCGGCTCCTCGATCAGGTACACCGCGCTCGCCCCGGCGTTCTGCGCCGCATCGCGAATCGCGCGGCGTTCCACCTTGGTCGAACCCGACGGCACGCAGATCACGATCTCCGGCCAGCGCATGAAGCGCCGCCGCCCGTGTACCTTCTCGATGAAATATTTTATCATCTGCTCGGCGACGTCGATGTCGGCGATCACGCCGTCGCGAAGCGGGCGGATCGCCTCGATCGAGCCGGGCGTCTTGCCCATCATCAGCTTGGCGTCCTCGCCAACCGCCTTGACGCGCTTCTGGCCGTTGATCGTCTCCACCGCCACCACCGACGGTTCGTTCAGCACGATGCCACGGCCGCGCACGTACACGACCGTGTTCGCGGTGCCGAGATCGATCGCCATGTCGTGCGAGGTCATCTTGAACAGGCGCGAGAATAACATTGAAATCGTGGTCCGTTGTCTGGCGCGGCGGGCAGCCGGCGGGGATCGTCCAATCTACGGCCCCGCATGCCGCCGCCGGATTCGGTTTGGGATCTGTATCTGCGGGGTCGCGGGAAGCGGCGGCTTGGGCTAGGTGCCGGTCCGTGTCAATACGCCGGCTCCCCTCGCATCTGGTCAACCGCATCGCCGCGGGTGAAGTGGTGGAAAGACCGGCCAGCGCGTTGAAGGAGCTGGTCGAGAACGCGATCGATTCGGGCGCGTCGCGGATCGCGGTGGTGCTGGCCGCCGGGGGCGTGGAGCGGATCGAGGTCGCCGACGACGGGTGCGGCATGACGCCCGGCGAGATCGCGCTGGCGCTGGAACGGCACGCCACCTCCAAGCTGCCGGACGAAGACATCGACCGGGTGCAGACGCTCGGTTTCCGCGGGGAGGCGCTGCCCTCGATCGCGTCGGTCGCGCGACTGACGATCGAGAGCCGCCCGGCGGGCGCGGAGGGCTGGGCGCGCACGATCGACAATGGCGTGCTGGAACGCGACGGTCCGGCCGCATTGCCGCCGGGCACGCGCGTCGTGGCGGAGGCGCTGTTCGCGCACGTGCCGGCGCGGCGCAAGTTCCTGCGCTCGCCGCGCGCCGAATATGCCGCCTGCCTGGACGTGGTGCGGCGGCTGGCGATGGCGCGTCCCGACATCGCCTTCTCGGTCGAACATGACGGTCGCCGCACGCTGTCGCTCGCCGCCGCCGAGGGGCGGCCGGCGCGCGTCGCCGCGCTCACCGACCGGGCGCTGGCCGACAATTCGGTGGCGATCGACCTGGAGCGCGACGGCCATGTGCTGGGCGGGGTCGCCGGGCTGCCGACCTTTCATCGCGGCGTGGCGGACCATCAATATCTGTTCGTGAACGGCCGCCCGGTGCGAGACCGGCTGCTGATCGGCGCGATCCGTGGCGCCTATGCCGAGATGATGCCGCGCGATCGCCATGCGGTGGTGGCGCTGTTCCTCGATGTGCCGCCCAGCGAGGTCGACGTGAACGTCCACCCCGCCAAGACCGAGGTCCGCTTCCGCGATCCCGCGCTGGTGCGCGGGATGATCGTGTCGGGGCTGCGGCGTGCGCTGGACGCGGCGGGACACCGCGTGTCCCACGACGCGCCGGCCGAGATCGCGGCGCTGTTCCGGCCCGGGCCGGTCGCGGCGCCCGACACCGCGTGGCCGGCGCCGGTCACGGCGGCACCGGCGGTCCATGATCGCCGCCCGACCTTCTTCGCCGCCCCGCCGCAGGCGCGCCCCGCGCCCGACTGGACCCCGCCGCCGGAGCGCGACGATTTCCCGCTGGGGGTCGCGCGCGGGCAGGTGGCCAGGACCTATATCGTCGCGGAGGCGGAGGACGGGCTGGTGCTGGTCGATCAGCATGCGGCGCATGAACGGCTCGTGCTGGAACGGATGCGCGCCGCGCTGGCGGGCGGCCGCGTCGCCAGCCAGACGCTGCTGATCCCCGAGGTGGTGGAACTGGACGAGCCGGCCTGCGACCGGCTGGAGGCACGCGCCGCCGAACTCGCCGACTTCGGGCTGGAACTGGAGCGGTTCGGCGCGCGCGCGATGCTGGTGCGCGCCACGCCCGCGCTGTTGGGCAGCGGCGATCCCCGGGCGCTGGTCACCGACCTCGCCGACGAACTCGCCGCCTATGACGAGGCGCTGTCGCTGCGCGAGCGGCTGGACGCGATCGCCGGCACGATGGCCTGCCATGGTTCGGTGCGCGCCGGCCGCATCCTCTCCCCGGCCGAGATGAACGCGCTGCTGCGCGAGATGGAGGCGACGCCGCACTCCGGCCAGTGCAACCATGGGCGCCCGACCTGGGTGAAGCTGGACCTGAAGACCGTCGCGCGGCTGTTCGGGCGGAGCTGAACGCCGCCGGGCGCCGCGACGATCGCCGGCCCGCTACCATCCCTGCGCCCGGCGCGGGATGCGGTCAGCGAGGAAGCCGAGCCACGCCCTGATCTTCGCCGACAGCCGGCGGCGTGAATGGGTCATCGCGTGAACGGCGCCGAGGTCCATATAGTCGGCGTCAAGGCGCACCTCGATGAGGTCGCCGCGGTCGAGCGCCTGCTCCGCGATGAAGCGCGGGCCGTAGACCAGACCCTGGCCGGCGAGCGCGGCACGGATCAGCGCCTCGCCGTTGTTGGCGTGCAGCGATCCCCGCACGGGAAGCTGCTGGCTGCCGTCCCGCCCGAAACCCCAGACAAAGGCGCCGGGGGAGGTCACCAGCGTGTAGCCGAGGCAATCGTGGTCGCGCAGATCCGCGATCGTGGTCGGCGTGCCGCGTTCGGCCAGATAGGCGGGCGAGGCGCAGATCGCGAGCCGCATGGGCGCGAGCCGCCGCGCGACGAGGCTGCTGTCCGCCGGTCGCCCGATGCGGATCGCCATGTCCCAGCGCTCCTCGAGAAGGTCGACATAGCGGTCGTCCAGCCCCAGCTCGATCGTGACGCCGGGGTGAAGCCGGTGGAACTCGGCCGCCAGGTCGGCCACGTGCATGACCCCGAACGTCGCGGGCGCGCTGACACGCAGCAGGCCCTCGACATTGCGCGCCTGCGCGGACGCGTCGGCGTCCGCCTCGGCAACGTCGGCCAGGATCCGCTCGGCCCGCTCCAGATACGCCGTCCCCGCATCGGTCAGCGCCAGGCGGCGCGTGGTGCGATGGACCAGCGTCGTGCCGAGCCGCGCCTCGAGCTGGTCGAGGTGCCGCGCGGCCATGGTCGGTGACATGCCCATCGCGCGCGCCGCCGCGGACAGCCCGCCCAGCCGTATCGCGCGAACGAACACCTCCATGCCGGTCAGCCGATCCGCCACTTAACACTCCGGGTTCGAGGTCCACGTACGAAAGGACGTATTATCACACCGGCTGCGGCGATCCATATTCGCGTCATCGGGAAGGACACGACATGCAGCAGCCCAGCTTCTTCATCCCGCACGGTGGTGGCCCGTGCTTCTTCATGGACGACCCGCGCGGCATCTGGACCGGCATGGCGGCGTTCCTGCGCAGCCTGCCCGCGACCCTCCCCGAACGGCCGCGTGCCGTGCTGGTCGTATCGGGCCATTGGGAAACCGACGGCTTTGCGTTCACGGGTGCCGAGCATCCGCCGCTGCTCTATGATTATTACAACTTTCCGCCGCATACCTACGAGCTGCGCTATCCGGCGCCGGGCGCGCCCGAGCTGGCGGGGCGTGCGGCGGGGTTGCTCGCGGGGGCGGACATCCATGCGTCGGTCGATCCGCAACGCGGGCTGGACCACGGGGTATTCGTGCCATTGAAGGTCGCGCTGCCCGATGCCGACATCCCGGTGGTGGAAATGTCGGTCGATCGCCGGCTCGACCCCGCGCTGCACCTGGCGGCGGGGCGCGCCTTGTCGGTGCTGCGCGAGGAGGGCGTGCTGATCCTGGGATCGGGCATGAGCTTTCACAACATGCGCGGCTATGGCGACCCGCGCTTCACCGCGCCCAGCCAGGCGTTCGACGGCTGGCTCACCGACGCCGTGGCGCAGGACGGCGCGGCGCGCGCCGAGGCGCTCGCGCGGTGGGAGGCCGCTCCGGCCGCGCGCCTGTCGCATCCGGAGGCCGAACATCTCCTGCCGCTCATGGTCGTCGCGGGGGCGGCGGAGGGCAGGGGAGAGCGGGTCTATTCCGAGCAGGTGCTGGAAACCGCGATCTCCGGCTTCCGCTTCCATTAATCACGCGAAAGGACCATCACATGACCATCGCCATCACGGGTGCCACCGGCCAGCTTGGCCGCCTCGTTATCCAGAGCCTCACGACAAAGGTGCCCGCCGACCGGATCGTGGCGCTGGTCCGCTCTCCCGACAAGGCCGCCGATCTCGGCGTGGCCGCGCGCCCGTTCGACTATGCGAAGCCCGACCAGCTTGCCCCGGCGCTGGCCGGCGTGGAGACGCTGCTGCTGATCTCGTCGAGCGAGGTCGGCCAGCGCGGAGCGCAGCACCGCAACGTGATCGCCGCGGCGAAGCAGGCGGGTGTCGCGCGGATAGCGTATACCAGCGTGCTGCACGCCGATACCTCGCCGCTCAGCCTGGCGGACGAGCACAAGGAGACCGAGGCGGCGCTGGCCGAAGCGGGGATCCCGGCGACGATCCTGCGCAACGGCTGGTACACGGAGAACTATACGGGCTTCATTCCCGGTGCGCTCGCCGGCGGCGCGTTGGTCGGCAGTGCCGGCGATGCGCGCATTTCGTCCGCGACTCGCGCCGATTATGCCGAAGCCGCCGCGCTCGTCGTGGCCGGCAGCGGGCATGAGGGCCGGACCTACGAACTCGCCGGCGACACCGCCTGGACCCTGCCCGATCTCGCCGCCGAGATTTCGCGCCAGACCGGCCGCGACATCCGCTACACCAACCTGCCCGAAGCGGACTATGCCGCGGCGCTTGAGGGGGTCGGCCTGCCGCATGACCTGTCGGCGGCGCTCGCCAGCTATGACGTCGCCGCCGCGAAGGGGGCGCTGTTCGACGACAGCGGCACGCTGTCCACGCTGATCGGCCGCCCGACGACGCCGCTTGCCGAAGCGGTCAGGGCAGCGCTCGCCTGAGCGGCCGACGCGACACCACCTCGCGCATGCCCTTGCGAAAAGGCGAGCGCGAGGCAGGCGTCAAGGGGCTGGAAGAACCAGCCGGAACAGCGTGGTGGCACCGGGTGTCAGCGTCAGCGTGCCGCCATGGCCCAGCGCGATCTGGCGGGCGAGGCTGAGCCCGATGCCGGTGCCGTCCGGCTTGGTGGTGTGGAAGGGGCGGAAGATGCGGGTTGCCGCTTCCGCCGACACGCCCGCGCCATTGTCCTCCACCTCGATCGACAGTCCGGTCGCGTCCGCCCGCATCCGCAGCGTCACACGCGGGTCCGGCATGGCGACGGCGGCCTCGGCGGCGTTCTGCAACAGCGCCCACACCGCCTGGCAGATCTGGTCGCGGTCAAACGGCCATGATGCGTCGCGGGCGTCCACTGCCAGCGCCACCATCGGCCAGCACCCCGCGAACAGTCGCGCCAGATCGTCCGCCAGCTCGGCCAGTCGCACCGCCCGTCGCGTCGGCTCCGGCAGCCGGGCCAGCGCGCGATAGGCTTCGGTGAAGCGCTGCAACCCCTCCGCGCGCCGCGCCAGCGTGCCCAGGATTTCGCCGAGCAGCTCCAGATCGACGCGCGGCTGCGCCACCGCCATCGCCCCGCTTTCCGCCAGCGACACGATGGGCGCCAGTCCGTTGAGCAGTTCATGACCCAGCACCTGGATCATCTCGGCTCCCACCCGCGCTTCCGCCGTTCGCTCCTCCTGCTCGACATCGACCAGTGCGGCGACGGTGCCGCCGTTAGCCACCGCCACGCGGTCGATCCGCCAGCTTCGTCCTTCGTGGCGCAGGCGCGACATGCCGGCGTCGGTCAGCCCGGCGGGTGGCGGCAGAATGCGGTCGTCGGTCGCGAACAGGCGCCGCGCGGCGCGGTTGAGCGCCCGAACGGCGTCGCCGTCGATCCCCAGCATCGGCGTCGGCGCGGCGTCGAGCAGGGTGCGCAGCACCATCGCATCGGCGTCCACGCCGGCGGTGGATGGCTGCACGGCCTCGCGCGGCCGCGCCACCGCCGACCAAAGAAGCGCCGCCAGCCAGATCGCGACCAGCGCCGCGCCCGTCAGCAACCCCCAGAGTCGTTGGCTCCACGCCATCGCTCCGGCCACCCCGCAGGCGACGAGGACGATCGCGGCGGCGATCACGGGCAGGGCGTGCCTAGAGCCCATGGCGCGCCATGCGGCGATAGAGCGCACCGCGGCTGAGCCCCAGCGCGGCGGCGGCATGGGTCACGTTGTGGCGATGCTCGCGCAGCGCCGCCTCGATCATCGCGCGCTCGGCATCGGTGAGGTCGAAGCCCGTGTCCGGCATCCCCGCCGCCACCTCGACGCGCAGGGGGGCGGGGGGCGAGAGCGCGGCCGCGTCGACGCTGCCGCCGCTCGACAACAGCACCGCCCGCTCGATCGCCAGCGCCAGCCCGCGCACCTCGTCCGGCCACACGGCGGTGCGGACCGCCGCCTCCGCCGCTTCGGTTAGCCGCGCCCGTGGCTGGCCGAACCGCTCGCCCGCGATACGGGCGAAATGACGGGCGAGCAGCACCGCATCGTCGCCGCGCCCGGCAAGCGGCGGCACGCCGACCTCCACGGTCGCCACCCGCCGCCGCAGCGCCGGGACGAGCGCGGCGACGCCGTCGGCGATCGCGATGCAGCGCGCGCCGGCGGGAAGACGCTCGAGCAGCCGCGACTGCGCGATCGCATCCAGCAGGTCCGGATGGCGCAGGATAACGGTGCCGCCGCCGCCGGGAAGCTGATCGAGCCGGTCCCATGCCGCCGCGTCGCGCAGGTCGATCCGCACCGGCGCGATGCCGGCATGAGCGGAGGCGGCATGGATCGCCAGCGCCGCCAGCGTCCGCCCGCTCCCGGGCCGGCCGGTGACCGTTACCCCGGCGGGCGTTGGCCCGACGCGACGGATCAACTCGCGCAGCGCCTGCATGGCCGCGCTGTCCCCCAGCAGCCGTGCCGGTCCGGCGTCGGGCGCCACGCGGACCGCGGCCGGGGAAGACGCGTCGGCCGGGGTGCCGCGCGCGATCGCCGCTTCGACCTTGGCGACCAGTTCGGCATTGCGCCACGGCTTCATCGCGAAGTCGCGCGCGCCGGCCTGCATCGCCGCCACCGCGATGCGGATGCCGCTGTGCGCGGTGATGACCACCACGCAGGCGCCGGGATCGTCCGCCATGATCCGCGCGAGGCACGCCAGCCCTTCCTTCCCGCTCGACGCGCCCGGCGTGAAGTTCATGTCGAGCAGGATCGCGTCGTAGCGGGTCAGCGCCAGCCGCGAGAACGCTTCCTCCGGGCCGTTGGCGGTGTCGAGCGTGTGGCCCGCCAGCCGGAACGCGATCTCCATCGCCCGCGACACCGCCGGATTGTCGTCGATCAGCAGGATCGCCATGCGGCTTGACACGGGTTCGGGCCGTCCATCCGTGGACACCCTGTCCGTCGCCGGACGGTCGCCCGAGGGAGGTGGCGGGGAAAATGCTTCGTTCATAGCGGTTTAGGCTTTTCGGCTGTGGCGGGCGACAGTGTTCGCATGATGACCGAACAGCCCGTGCACGCAACCATCTCTCCCGGGGCTACCATGGATCGCCGGATCGAACGCCCGCCGACGCCGTGGTGGCGCCGCCGGGGGGTGCTGATCGTGATGGCGCTGGCGGCGGCGGCGGTGCTGGTCTGGCGCGCGCTGCCCGCCGGGGGATCGACCGACATCGCCGCCGCCGATATCGAAACCGCGTCGGTCGTCCATGCGCCGTTCGCCGACTATCTGCCGGTGCGTGCCACGGTCGCGCCGCGGGTGACGACATTGGTCGGGGTGCTGTCCGGCGGGCAGGTCGAGACGTTGCTGGTGCAGGACGGCGCCACGGTCGCGGCCGGCCAGCCGCTCGCCACCCTTGCCAATCCGACGCTGAAGCTCGACGTGCTGACCCGCGAGGCGCAGATCGCCAGCCAGTTGGGCAGCGTGGCGGGGGAGCATCTCGGCATCGAGCGCAACCGCCTCGACCGGGCGGGCCAGATCGCACAGGCCAATTACGACCTCATCAAGGCGCGTCGCGAACTCGGCATCCGCCAGCAGCTCCACGAGCAGGGCTTCGTCTCCGACGCGGGGGTCAGGAGCTTCGCCGAGGAAACCGCCTACCAGGAAAAGCGCCTCGCCCAGCTCCAGTCGGGCGGTGCGGCGGAGGCGCGGATCACCGCCACCCAGGGCTCGCGGCTCGAGGATACGCGCGGCCGGCTGGAGAGCAACCTGTCGGCGGTGCGCGCCGGGCTGGACGCGCTGGTGATCCGCGCGCCCACCGCCGGGCGGCTGACCAACTTCACCGTCCAGCCCGGCCAGACGCTGAAGGCCGGCGACCCCGCCGGCCAGGTCGACAGCCAGGGGTCGTGGAAGCTGGAGGCGGATGTCGACGAATATTTCCTCGGCCGGGTCGCGGTGGGGCAGAAGGCGACCGCCGCGCGCGTGCCGCTCACCGTCTCCAAGGTGCTGCCCGCGGTCAAGGACGGGCGCTTCCGCGTGGAGCTGACGTTCGACGGCGCCGCGCCCGCCGGCCTCAACCGCGGCCAGACGCTCGATCTGCGCATCACGCTGGGCAGCACCGCGCCGGCGCTGGTCGCGCCGGTCGGCGGCTGGCTGGAGTCGGGCGGCGGCACGCTCGCCTATGTCCTCGATGCTGATGGCGCCCATGCGCGCCGCCGCGCGGTGAAGACCGGCCGGCGCAATCCCGAGCAGGTCGAGATCCTGTCCGGCCTCCACGCCGGCGAGCGCATCGTCACCAGCAACACCGCGTCCGTGAAGGGCGACGTCCTCAACATCCGTTGACAGGGAGCAGACCCGTGATCCGTCTCGAGAACATCCAGCGCCGCTACATCTCCGACGAGGTCGAGACCACCGCGCTCCACGACATCGACCTCCATGTGGAAGCCGGCGAGTTCGTCGCGATCATGGGGCCGTCGGGCTGCGGCAAATCGACGCTCCTCAACACGCTCGGCACCGTCGATCGCCCGACCGGGGGACGCTACCTGTTCGGCGATCGCGATCTGGCGGTGCTCGACGAGCGGGCGCTGGCGAGGTTTCGCGGCAGCACGCTCGGCTTCGTGTTCCAGAGCTTCAACCTGATCGACGAGCTGACGATCGAGGAGAATGTCGCGCTCGGTCTCGCCTATCGCCACGATGCCGGCGACCGTCGCGCCCGGGTGGCGGCGGCGATGGACAAGGTCGGCATTGCCCACCGCGCCCGTCACTATCCGCACCAATTGTCGGGCGGCCAACAGCAGCGCGCGGCCATCGCCCGTGCGATCGTCGGCGCGCCCCGGCTGATCCTCGCCGACGAGCCCACCGGCAACCTCGACACCGCCAATGGCGAGCAGGTGATGAACATCCTGACCGGGCTGAACGAGGAGGGCGCGACCATCGTGATGGTCACCCACTCCCCCAGCCACGCCGACATGGCGAAGCGCCGCATCGACATGCTCGATGGCCGCATCGTCGCCAGCGCCATGCGCGCGATCTGACCGCCCGGAACAGGAGCAGCCCATGCACCGCTTCATCCCCGCCGCCACCCTTGCCGCCGCGCTGTTCGCGGCCGGCATCGCCGTCGCTGCCGCCGCCCCGTCCGGCGAACGCCGCTTCGCCGTCCACCGTTTCGATGCGATCGACCTCGCCGGGCCGGACAACGTCCGCGTCGTGACGGGTAACACCGTCTCGGTCGTGGCCAGCGGCGATCCCGGGGCGCTCGCGATGCTGCGGATCGACGTGCGCGGCACGACGCTCCGGATCGGGCGGCAGCCGGGCCGCTCGCAGGATCGCGGCGCGCTCGTCACCGTGACCATGCCCGCGTTGCGCGCCGCGACGATCACCGGATCGGGCGACATGGAGGCCGCGGCCGGCCCGGTCGCCCGCTTCGCCGGTCGCGTCGACGGCTCGGGAACGCTGCGCCTGCGCGACCTGCGCACCGGCGAGGCGCGGATCGACATCGCCGGATCGGGTGACGTGATGCTGGACGGCGTGGTGAGGGGGCCGCTCGCGATCGCGCTGCCCGGCGCCGGCGACCTGATCGCGACCGGCAAGGCGGGCAGCGTCGCCATCCACCTGACCGGGACGGGCGATGTCGATACCGCCGGCCTGGCCACCCCGACGCTGGGCGTCGACCTGTCCGGCACCGGAAACGTGAAGGCGCGGGCGAGCGGAACGGCGCGGATCGCGGCCTCGGGCACCGGCGGCGTCATCGTCGCGGGGCATCCCCGCTGCACCGTGCGCCACAACGGTCTCTCCACCGTCCGCTGCGGCTGACCGCATCCACAAGGGACAAGGCCATGAACCGCTTCGCGCTTCTGTCGCTCTATCGCTCGCTGACCCGCCACCGGCTCTACGCGGCGCTCAATATCGGAGGGCTGGCGGTGGGCATCGCCGTCTTCCTCGTCCTCGGCCTCTATGTGCGGTTCGAGACGAGCTACGAGAAGTGGCTGCCCCGCCACGATGGCATCTACCTGGCCCAGACCGAATGGAAGGGCATGGATAGCCCGTTTATGGGCGTCTACCCGAACACGATGGGCGGCCTGATCGAGGAGATGCGCCAGGACTTCCCCGGCGTGATCGGCACCCGGTTCGAGGGCGGCGAGAGATCGGGCAGCGTGATCCGCGGCGGCGTTGCGATGCAGGAGGATGTCGGGCGTGTCGATCCCGACTTCTTCAAGGTGTTCGATCTGCCGATGGTCGAGGGGGACGGGCGGAGCGGCCTGACCAGCCCCGGCAACATCCTCATCAGCCGTTCGCTCGCGCGCAAGTATTTCGGTGAGACGAACCCGATCGGCCAGTCGCTGAACGTCGCCTGGGCCAAGCCCCAGCCTTATCGCATCGCCGGGGTCTTCGAGGATCTGCCCGCGAACAGCGACTTCAAATTCTCCATCCTGATGCGCATCCCGGCCACCGACAACCCCGACTACTGGCACCATTGGGGCAGCAGCAGCCTGTACACCTACCTGCGCTTCCCCGACGCCGCCGCGGCACGCGCGTTCGAGCAGAAGATGCCCGCCTTCGTCGACCGGCGCGCGTTCAAGGACCTCGGGGAGAATGCGTCGCGGAGCATGGGCATCCGCCTGCTGCCGATCGTCCGCCAGCATCTGGAGCCGTCGGGCCGTGAAAGCGCCAGCGCGAAGCTGACCGTGGTGACGCTGGGGCTGGTCGGCGTGCTGACGCTGCTGATCGCGATCCTGAACTACGTCAATCTCGCCACCGCCCGTGCCGGGCTGCGTGCCCGCGAGGTGGCGATGCGCAAGGTGCTGGGCGCGGACCGGCGCGCGCTGGTCGGGCAATTTCTGGGAGAGGCGGTGCTGACCGTCGCGCTTGCCGCGCTCGCCGGGCTGATCCTGGCGGAACTGGCGCTGCCGGGCGTCAACGCGGCAGGCGATCTGTCGCTGACCATCCCCTATGCGGTGGTCGTGCCGGCGCTCGCCATCCTGACGCTGGTCGTGGGGGCGGTCGCCGGCTTCTATCCCGCAGTGCTGCTGTCGCGCTTTCCGGCCGCCTCGGTGCTCGCCTCGGCGCGGGCGCCGGGTGGCGGGCGGGCCGGCACGCGCACGCGCGAGGCGCTGGTGATGATCCAGTTCGGGCTCGCCATCGCCTTCATGATCGGCACCATGGTGATGGTCATGCAGACGCGGCATCTGCGCACCGTCGATCTCGGCTTCCAGCGGCAGGGACTGATGGTGGTCCCGATCTTCGACGGTGGCCTCGACGAGAGCCAGCGGAGCAGCCTGGTGCAGGCATTCCGGGCGATCCCCGGCGTCACGGCGGTCGGGCTGGCCGACACGGCTCCGGGTGGTGCGGGCAACAACAATGCCGACAACGTGCCGCTGCCCGGACGGGAGGGGGCGGGGCCATCGCTACGCGCGATCCGCATCACGGCGGGCTTCTTCGACGTCTTCGCACCGCGCGTGCTGGCGGGGCGGCTGTTCGACCTCGCCCATCGCACCGACGACAGCACCGATCGCACGGGCATGGCAAGGGCGATCGTCATAAACCGCCAGGCCGTGACCAAGCTCGGCTTCCGCACGCCCGCCGAGGCGATCGGCAAGACGGTCGGCGGCGACCGGCCGCGCACGATCATCGGCGTCATCGACGAACTACGGTTCTTCACCCCGCGCCTGCCGGTCGATCCGACCTATTACCTGTTCTACCGCGACCGGATCGACGAGGCGCCCGTCGCCTCGATCCGTTTCGCGGGCGATCCGCGTACGATGGCTGACCGCGTTCGGGCGATCTGGCGCCGGGTGGCGCCGCAGGTGCCGCTCAACCTCAGCACCGGCGACCAGGCGCTGGGCGCCTATTACAAGGCCGACGACCGTGCGGCGCGGCTCTTCACGATCGGCGCGGGGCTCGCGGTCCTGATCGGCTGCGTCGGCCTGTGGGGACTTGCCTCGTTCAACACCCAGCGGCGGGTGAAGGAGATCGGCATCCGCAAGACGCTGGGCGCCTCGTCGGCCGATATCGTCCGGCTGCTCGTCGGTCAGTTCCTGCGCCCGGTGCTTGTCGCCAACCTGCTGGCATGGCCGCTGGCGTTCGTGGCGATGCGGGCGTGGCTGGCCGGGTTCGACGACCGCATCGCGCTGTCGCCGCTGTTCTTCGCCGGCGCGGGCCTCCTCGCCATCGCCATCGCGGTCCTGACCGTCCTGGGCCAGTCGCTGCGCGCCAGCCGCGCCGCGCCCGCGTGGGCGCTGCGCCATGAATAGCTGGATCGCTGCCCTGACGGCACTATGCCTCGCCACCCCCGCCGCCGCGGAAACCCTGCGCGACGCGATCGCGGCGGCCTATGCCACCAATCCGCAGCTCGCCGCCGCCCGCGCCCGCCAGGAGGCGCTGGCCGAAGCGGCCGAGCAGGCGCGTGCCCTCGCCCGTCCGGCGGTGTCGGCAGCCGCGGCCGCCGGGTACGACCGGCTGGGTCAAGGCCGCGCCGGTTCCGCCTCGGTCACCGCCGCGCTGCCGATCTGGACCGGCGGCCGTGTCCGCTCCGCCGTGCGCGCCGCCGACGAAGACGTCGCGGCCGGGGCGGAGGGGCTGCGCGATGCCGAGGCCGCGATCCTCGAAACCGTCGTCGTCGCTTATGCCGATCTCCTCTACAGTCAGCAGGCGGTCGAGGTCGCGCGTGTCGGTATCGAGCGGCTCGACGCGCAGGTCGCCGAGGCCCGCTCGCGCTTCACCCTCGGGCAGGCGACCCGTACCGACGTCGCGCAACTGGAGGCGCAGCGTGCGACCGTGGTCGCCAACCTCGCGGATGCCGAAGGGGCGCTGGCCACCGCCGGTGCCGCCTATCGCGCCGCGGTCGGCCGGGACGCCGGCGCACTCTCCGCGGAGATCGCCGCGCCCGGCGCGCTCCCGCCCGACCGCGATGCGGCGCGCCGCGCGGCGGAGGCGGGCAATCCGCTGCTCCTCCGGCAGCGCCGCATCGTTCAGGCGTCCGCCGCGCGGATCGAGCAGGCTCGCGCCGAACGCGCGCCCGCGCTCGACCTCGCCGGCGACTACGGCCGCGGCGCGCGGCTGGAGGGCGGCGACCTGCGCAGCTTCGACGCGTCGGCTTCGGTCGGTCTCGCGCTCCGCCTGCCGCTCCTGACCGGCGGCCTCATCCCGTCGCGCATCCGCCAGGCCGAGGCCACCAGCCGCGCCGAGCGCTTTCAGGCGGACGCCGCCGCGCGCGACGCGGTGCGGGCGGCCGACAGCGCCTGGGCGTCGCTGACCGCCGCGCAGGCACGGTTACGGGCGAACATCGCCGGGCTGGCCTCCGCCGACCTCGCGCTGAAGGGGGTTCGCGCCGAATATGGTTTCGGGCTGCGCTCGACGATCGACATCCTCGTCGCCGACCAGAGCTTTCGCGGCGCGCAGCTTGCGGTGGCCTCCGCGCGCGCCGACGTACTGGTCGCGCAGGCGGCGCTGCTGCGCGCGACCGGCCTGCTGGGGCCGAATGCATATGGATGATCGCGGCCGCCCGACCGCGCCGCCACATCCTATGGCGATGGCGGCGGCGTGCAGAAAGGCTGGGTGAGCGAGGCGTCGCCCGGGACGCGCAATGCGGGCTTTCACAACGGCTGCCGCACCCATGTCGCAGGGCACCGGCACAGGACGGGCAAGAAGAAGCGCCGGATCACACCGGAGAAGGTGACATGTGCCGCCCAACGCGGGCGCAGGCCTGTCGCGTCCGCGCGAACGCGCCGCCGCGGGGTGCAAGCCGTGGGGCGACGCGCTTCGTACTTTCATGAGTGATTGGCGCACCCGACAGGATTCGAACCTGTGGCCTCTGCCTTCGGAGGGCAGCGCTCTATCCAGCTGAGCTACGGGTGCCGGTGACGCTCGCCTAGCAGGGGATGGCGGCGCGCGCTACCCGGTTTCGATGCGTAATCGTCATCGCGCCAGCGTTACCGGCTGGAACGGCGCCAGCCCGCAGCTCGCGCCGCGCGCCGGGCCGCTCTGATAGAGGACAGTGATGATGTCCTGCGCGCAAAGCTGGCCGATCGACGTCGCGTAGGCGAAGCGCCGCTCCGTGCCCAGCCCGGGACAGGCCTGGGGCAAGGTGACGCGGTAGGCGCGGCGGCCGGCGGCGCGGAAGTCGATCACGCGGTCGCTGCGGACCAGGCTTTCGCGGATCGACGACAGCGGGATGCAGGTGCGCGGCGCGCCGGCCGGGGTGGCCGCCGGGACCGGCGGACGCTCGCGCGCCGGGGCGGCGGTCGCCGCGACGAGCAGGGCGGGGATCAGCAGCAAGGGGCGCATGGTCACTCCGTGGGCGCCGCCAGCGTCGGGCGCGGGATGCGGACCGGGGGCGGCGGCGTCTTGGGCTTGAACGCACACAGGTCGATCACGATGCAGCGCCAGCATTCGGGTTTGCGGGCCTTGCAGACGTAGCGGCCGTGCAGGATCAGCCAGTGATGCGCATGGACGCGGAACGGGGCGGGGGTGACCGCGTCCAGCCGCTTTTCGACCGCGAGCACCGTCTTGCCCGTCGCCAGACCGGTGCGGTTGCCGACGCGGAAGATGTGCGTGTCGACCGCGAAGGTCTCCGCGCCGAACGCCACGTTCATCACCACATTGGCGGTCTTGCGGCCCACGCCGGGCAGCTTTTCGAGCGCGTCGCGGTTCGCCGGCACGCGCCCGCCATGATCGGCGAGCAGCGCTTCGGACAGCGCGATGACGTTCTTCGCCTTGGTGTTGAACAACCCGATGGTGCGGATGTGGCGCTTCAGTCCGTCGAGCCCCAGCGCGACCATCTTCCCGGGCGTGTCGACCTCGGCGAACAGCGCGCGCGTCGCCTTGTTGACGCCGGCGTCGGTGGCCTGCGCGGAGAGCACCACCGCCACCAGCAGGGTATAATCGTTGACCGATTCGAGTTCGGTTTCGGGATGCGGATTCGCCGCCGCGAGCCGGTGGTAGAATTCGGCCACATCGGCCTTCTTCAAAGCCCCAGCACCTCCGCCATGTCGTAGCGCCCCGGCGCGCGACCGGCCAGCCACAGCGCCGCCTTCACCGCGCCGCGCGCGAAGATCGTGCGGTCCTCGCCGCGATGGCCGATCTCGATCCGTTCGCCCTCGCCCGCGAAGACCACCATATGGTCGCCGACCACCGATCCGCCGCGCAGGCTGGCGAAGCCGATCGTGCCCTCGCTGCGCGCGCCGACCAGCCCGGCGCGGCTGTCGACGCGCACCTCGGCCAGCCGCGTACCGCGCCCGGCGGCGGCAGCTTCGCCGAGCAGCAGCGCGGTGCCCGACGGCGCGTCCACCTTGTGGCGATGGTGCATTTCCACCACCTCGATATCCCAGTCGGCGCCCAGTCGCGCCGCCGCCTCGCGCACCAGGATGTTCAGCAGCGTGACGCCCAGCGAGGTGTTGCCGGTCTGTAGCACGGGGATGAGGTCGGCGGCCTGTTCGATCAGCGCGTGATGGGTCGCGAGCAGCCCGGTGGTGCCGATCACGATCGGGGTGCGCGCCGCAACCGCCGCGGCGAGATGCGATTCCAGCGCCGCGGGGGTCGAGAAGTCGACCAGCACGTCGGCCGCCTGCGCCAGCGGCAGCGGATCGCTGCCGGCATCCGCGCCCCCCGCGATCGTGGCGCCTTCCGCGCCGGCGATGGTGGCGATGGCGCGCCCCATGCGGCCGTTGCTGCCGTAAATGCCGATGCTGGTCATTGCGGATCCTTAGCGGGGATGATGCGGATGGTCCTCCCTTTGGCATGAAAGGCCGGGGCGGCACAGGAGATCGTTGGCCGACCCGCCGCACCCCGCCGCGGCCGGTCGCGTGACGAATTGCGCATCCTACAGCGCCAGGTCGGGACTGCGATCCACCTTCACGCGCGTCGCGGCCGGGCGCGGCGTCGTGGCGACGTGCACCGCCGGGGACGGCACCGCGAGGTTCAGCGTTTCCGCGGTCTCCGCCCATTCGCGCGCCAGCAGGTCCGGATGGTCGTTCAGCGCCACGCCGTAGCTGGGCACGATCGTCCTGATCCGTTCCTGCCATCCCGGCGTCGCCAGCCGGTCGGCGAACACCTTCTTCAGCAGGTTGAGCATGATCGACGGCGCGGTGGACGCGCCCGGCGACGCGCCAAGCAGCGCGGCGATCGAGCCGTCCTTCGATGCGACGATCTCGGTGCCCAGCTTCAGCACGCCGCCCTTTTCGGGATCGCGCTTGATGATCTGCACGCGCTGCCCGGCCTGCCACAGCCGCCAGTCGCCGTCCTTCGCGCCCGGCAGATACTCGCGCAGCGCGTCCATCCGGTCCTCGTCGCTCATGATGAGCTGCCCGGCGAGATACTCGACCAGATCGAAATCGTCCCAGCCGACCGCCAGCATCGGGCGGAAATTGTCGAGCGTGACCGAGGCGGGCAGGTCGAAGAAGCTGCCCTGTTTCAAAAACTTGGTGGAAAAGGTCGCGAACGGGCCGAACAGCAGCACCTGGCGGCCGTCCAGATAGCGCGTGTCGAGATGCGGCACCGACATCGGCGGCGATCCGGTCGCCGCCTTGCCATAGACCTTGGCGAGATGGCGATGCGCGATCTGCGGCTTGTCGGTGACCAGGAACGACCCGCCGACCGGAAAGCCGGCATAATCGTCCGCCTCGGGGATGCCCGATTTCTGCAGGATCGGCAGCGCACCGCCGCCGGCGCCCGCGAAGACGAAGCGCGCGGTGATGATCTGCTCGCCATCGTCCTTCATGCCCCTGGCCGTCACGCGCCACGTGCCGTCGGCGTTGCGTTCCAGCGCGCGCACCTCGTGCCCGGTGGTCAGCGTGAAGTTCGGCTGCTTCGTCAGCGTCGCGATATACTGGCGCGTCACCTCGCCCCAGTCGCAGTCGGTGCCGAGCGGCGAGCGGGTGGCGGCGAGCTTCTGCCCGCCCGCGCGCCCTTCCATCATCAGCGGCACCCAGCCGGCGATCCTGGCGGGGTCGTCGGTGAACTCCATGCCCGAAAACAGCGGGCTGGCGCCCAATGCGTCGTAGCGCTTCCGGAGATAGGCGACATTCTCGTCACCCCACACCAGGTTCATGTGCGGGGTGGAGTTGATGAAGGTGCGCGGGTTGCCCAGCGTGCCGGCCTTCACCTGCGAGGCAAGGAACTGGCGCGTGACCTGGAACTGCTCGTTGATCTCGATCGCCTTGGCGATCTCCACGCGGCCGTCGGCGATGTTCACCGGCGTGTAGTTGAGCTCGCACAACGCGGAATGGCCGGTGCCGGCGTTGTTCCAGCCGTTGGAGCTTTCGTCCGCGACATTGTCCAGCCGTTCGACCAGCTCGATCGTCCAGCCCGGTTCGAGCTGGCGCAGCAGCACGCCCAGCGTGGCGCTCATGATCCCGCCGCCGATCAGCAGCACGTCGACCTTGCGCTCGGTCGCCGCCGCGCGCGCGGACGGCGCCATCGCGGCGGTGCCCGCGGCAAGCGCGCCGCCCAGCAGGTTGCGGCGGGTGACGCCGGGAAGGGGGGTGTGGTTCGATTCGGGCTGCATCGCGAGCTTTCCGCTATGGCAACGCACCGCCGTCCCTGCAGCGTGACGACGACGCGTGGCCGGATGGTCGTTCGGATCGCGAGATGCGGCCATGCGCCGCGTGCGATCCGGCTGAAATCCTCGCCCGTTCTCGATCGTTCGCAGGCCAGATGGCACCGCGCGCGGCGTGGCGCAAGCCGGAGCCTCCTTCCCGGCGCCCGCCGGCCGGCTGCGCCGTCATCGCGTCGCTGCGCTCGCGATGACGGCGGCATGCTCCTCCCGTGCGGCGTTACTCCACCGTCAGCGCCAGCTTTCCGTCGCCTTCATCCACATGCACCGTCGCGCCGTCCTTCACCTCGCCGCGCAGGATCAGTTCGGCGAGTGGATCCTGCAAGTGCCGCTGCACCGCGCGCTTCAGCGGCCGCGCGCCGTATACGGGATCGTAGCCGACCCGCCCCAGCCACGCGCGCGCCGCGTCGGTAAGGTCCAGCGTCACCTTCCGGTCGGCGAGCAGCTTGCCGACGCGGCCGACCTGGATGTCGACGATCGGTCCCATGTGCGCCTGTCCCAGCCGGTGGAACAGGATGATCTCGTCCAGCCGGTTGAGGAACTCCGGACGGAAGTGCGCGCGCACCACCTCCATCACCTGCGGCTCGACGGTCTCGACATCCGCGCCCTCGTCCATGTTGGCGAGATACTGGCTGCCGAGATTGGAGGTGAGGATGATGAGCGTGTTCGAGAAATCGACCGTGCGCCCCTGTCCGTCGGTCAGCCGGCCATCGTCCAGCACCTGCAACAGCACGTTGAACACGTCGCCGTGCGCCTTCTCCACCTCGTCGAACAGCACCACCTGATAGGGGCGCCGCCGCACCGCCTCGGTCAGCACGCCGCCTTCCTCATAGCCGACATAGCCCGGCGGCGCGCCGATCAGCCGCGCGACCGCGTGCTTCTCCATGAACTCGCTCATGTCGATGCGCACCATCGCGCTTGCGTCGTCGAACAGAAATTCGGCGAGCGCCTTGGTCAGCTCGGTCTTGCCCACCCCGGTCGGCCCCAGGAACAGGAAGCTGCCCAGCGGCCGGTTCGGATCCTGCAACCCGGCGCGTGCCCGGCGCACGGCGGTGGACACCGCGCGCACCGCATCGGCCTGGCCGATGACGCGCTTGCCGATCACCTCCTCCATCCGCAGCAGCTTCTCGCGCTCGCCTTCCAGCATCCGGTCGACCGGCACGCCGGTCCAGCGGCTGACGACGCCGGCGATGTCGTCGGCGGTCACTTCCTCGCGCAGCATCGCGCCCTGCGCGCCGGCCTGCGCCTCCGCAAGCTGCTTTTCCAGCGCCGGGATGCGCCCGTAGGACAGCTCGCCCGCCCGGGCGAGATCGCCCTGCCGCTGCGCCTGTTCCAGTTCCAGCCGCGCGGCGTCGAGCTGTTCCTTCAGCTTCGCCTCGCCGGCGATCTTGTCCTTCTCCGCCTGCCAGCGCTGCGTCAGCTCCGCCGACTGCTGCTCGAGGTTGGCGAGTTCGCCCTCAAGCGTTTCCAGCCGGTCGATCGAGGCGGCGTCGGTTTCGCGCTTCAACCCCTCGCGCTCGATCTTCAGGCGCAGGATGCGGCGGTCGAGCGTTTCGATCTCCTCGGGCTTGCTCTCCACCTCCATGCGGATGCGGCTGGCGGCCTCGTCCATCAGGTCGATCGCCTTGTCGGGCAGGAAGCGGTCGGTGATGTAGCGGTTGCTGAGCGTCGCAGCCGACACCAGCGCGCCGTCGGTGATCCGCACGCCGTGGTGCAGCTCGTATTTCTCCTTCAGCCCACGCAGGATCGAGATCGTATCCTCCACGGTCGGCTCGCCGACGAACACCGGCTGGAAGCGCCGCTGGAGCGCGGGGTCCTTCTCGACATGCTTGCGATATTCGTCGAGCGTGGTCGCGCCGACGCAGTGCAGCTCGCCGCGCGCCAGCGCCGGCTTGAGCAGATTGCCCGCATCCATCGCGCCCTCGGACTTGCCCGCGCCGATCAGCGTGTGCATCTCGTCGATGAACAGGATGATGTCGCCCTCGGCGGCCTTCACCTCGTCGATGACGCCCTTCAGCCGTTCCTCGAACTCGCCGCGATATTTCGCGCCCGCGATCAGCGCGCCCATGTCGAGCGCCATCAGCGTCTTGTCCTTGAGGCCGTCGGGCACGTCGCCATTGGCGATCCGCAACGCCAGTCCCTCGACGATCGCGGTCTTGCCGACGCCCGGCTCGCCGATCAGCACCGGATTGTTCTTGGTGCGGCGCGCCAGCACCTGGATCGTGCGGCGAATCTCCTCGTCGCGGCCGATCACGGGGTCGAGCTTGCCGTCGCGCGCCGCCTGCGTCAGGTCGCGCGCGAACTTCTTGAGCGCGTCATAACGGTCCTCGGCGCTAGCGGTGTCGGCGGTGCGCCCGCCGCGCAACTGCGTGATCGCGGCGTTCAGCGCCTCCGGCGTCGCGCCGGCCGCCTTCAGCGCCTTGCCGGCGGCGGTGTTGAGGCTCAGCGCCAGCGCGACCAGCAGCCGCTCGACGGTGACGTAGCTGTCGCCGGCCTTCTGCGCGATCTGCTCCGCCTGGTCGAGCACGCGCGCCGCATCGGCCGAAAGCCCCGGCTGGTTCTGCGCGCCCGAGCCGGACACGGCGGGGATCCGGGCCAGCGCGGCGTCCACCTCGGTGACCGCGCGGCGCGGATCGCCCCCGGCGGCGGTGATGAGTCCGGCGGCCATGCCCTGCTCGTCCTCCAGCAGCGCCTTCAACAGATGCTCGGGGGCGATCTGCTGATGGCTCAGGCGGATGGCGACGGTCTGCGCGGACTGAAGGAAGCCGCGCGCGCGATCGGTAAGTTTTTCGAGGTTCATCTGGATCCCCTATGGTTCTTGGGTGTCAGATGGTGTTGCCAATCGGCCACACAAGAGGGTGGCTTGCGC
Source organism: Sphingomonas taxi (assembly GCA_003243195.1). GTDB lineage: Bacteria > Pseudomonadota > Alphaproteobacteria > Sphingomonadales > Sphingomonadaceae > Sphingomonas > Sphingomonas taxi_B. Next base: position 126,912 of record QFQI01000006.1, read on the forward strand.
CGCAAGAGCTACGCTGGCACCGCCGCCTGCGCAATCGCGGAGATAGAGTCATGGCGCGTCGAATCCTTGTCACCGGAGGCTGTGGTTTCGTCGGCCGGCATCTGGTCGCGAAGCTGGCGGCCGAAGGGGCCGAGGTGTGGATCATCGACGATCTGTCGACCGGCAAGGCGCCGGCGGACTGGGAAGTGCCGCAACTGCGCGCGAAGGGCGAGGAGCGCGGCGTCGGCTTCCACGAGGTAGTCGGCAGCAACGCGGTGGTGCGCTTCGTCCGCGCCGATTTCGTCGCCGTGGCGCAGGCGGAACTGGGGATGACCCCATCGCTGGGGCTGGACCGGCTGCCGGCGTTCGACGAGGTCTATCATCTCGCCAGCGTCGTCGGCGGGCGCAACGTGATCGACAACGATCCGCTGGCGGTGGGCATCGACCTGGCGATCGACAGCGCCTTCTTCCTGTGGGCGGCCAAGGTGTCGCGGCCCGAGCGCATCCTCTACGCCTCGTCCAGCGCCGCCTATCCGATCGACCTGCAGGAAGCCGGCGAAAGCCGCGCGCTGCGCGAGGACGACATCTCGTTCGAGAAGCGGCTGGGGCTGCCCGACTATACCTATGGCTGGAGCAAGCTGACCGGCGAGTATCTCGCGCGGATCGCGCATGCGAAATACGGGCTGAGCGTCGGGGTGGTGCGGCCGTTCTCCGGTTATGGCGAGGATCAGGACGTGGTGTATCCGTTCCCGGCGATCGCGCTGCGCGTTGCGGCGCGGCGCGATCCGGTTCGGGTATGGGGATCGGGACACCAGACGCGCGATTTCGTGCACATCGACGATGCGTGCGACGCGTGCCTGGCGGTGTGCCGCGGGGTGAGCGATGCGCGCGCGTTCAACATCGGTTCGGGCGTGGCGACCAGCTTCCTCGATCTCGCCGCGCGGATGGTGGAACTGGAAGGATATGCCGCGCCGGTGCTGGGCACGGAGGGCAAGCCGGTCGGCGTGGCCGAGCGCTATTCGGACGCATCGCGAATCCGCGACGAACTCGGCTGGCGCCAGACGATCCCGCTCGACGAGGGCATCCGCCGCGCGCTGGATTACGCGCGCGGGCGACTGGCACGCGGTGTCGAACCGGACATGTGAGCGTCACGCACTGCCGCCTCCATGCGCGGCTACGCCATCCACGTCTTCTCGCGCAGGTTCAGGTGGCCCAGCTTGCGCGCGCGCAGCCGGGGGCCGAGGAAGCGATAGAAATACCAGTCCTTCGCCGCGGCCGGCGTGAAATGGTACAGCAGCCGCTCCGCCAGCGTCCAGCGCACGCGGCGGCGGTCGGCGCGCCGGTCCGAGGGCACGCACCACAGGTCGTAGGGGTAGACGACGCGACCCTGCTTCACCACGCGCTGCATGATCTCGTGATCCATCAGCACGTATGGCCAGAAATGCTCGGCATAGCCGCCCGCCGCCAGCAGCGCGGCGGTGCGGAACGTCTGGCCGAAGCCGCCGGTGTGCGTCTGTTTCGGCCATAGCCGGCTGACGACCTGGTTGTGGCGGCGCTTCCGGCGCGCGCGCGCTTCGTCCGCCGGCACATCGGTGGCCATCGCCGCGACGATCGCGGGATCGCCGAACGCCGCCTGCGCGGTGGCGAGATAATGCGAAGGGTAGAAGGTGTCGGCATCGCCGAACGCGACGAACTCGGTCGCGATGTGCGGCATCGCGGTTTCCAGCGCGAAGATCTTGCCCGGCCGTGGCTCGGCCAGGTGCAGCACCTCCACCCCCGGCAGCACCGCCGCGCGCGCGATCGCCGCCGATCCGTCGGTCGAGCCGTTGTCGACCAGCACCAGCCGGAACGGCTTCAGCGTCTGCGCGGCCAGGCTGGCGAGCGTGTCGCCCAGATAATCCGCCTCGTTGAAATAGGCGATGACGAACGTCCACCTCATGCGCCGGCCTCCGCGACGCGCAGCAGCGTGCGGCATGCCGCCGCGCTCGATCGCAGGCCATGCGTCGCCACGACATGCGCGCGTGCCGCCGCGCCCATCTGCGCCATGCCCGCCGGGTCGCGCAGCAGCGCGGCGACGAGCGGCACGAAGTCGCGCTCGCCCACGCGCAAGCCGCAATCGGGCGGGATCACATCGTCACCCAGCCGGTCGGCGAACCCCACCACCGGGCGGCCGCACGCCATCGCCTCCGGGATCGCGCGCGGGAAATAGTCGCGGCGCCCGGCGTGGAAATACAGGCCGGCCTGCGCCAGCAGCTCCGGGATCCGCACATGCGGCATGTGCCCCAGCCATGCGATCGCCGGGTAGCGCCGCGCCATCCGCGCCGCCTGCGGTCCGCCGCCCGCCACCGCCACGCGGTGCCGCCGCGACAGCGCGCCGACCTCGGCGAAGCTCTTCCAGCGCGTGACGCGGCTGACCGACAGCACGTCCCAGCGCCGCTCCGCCTCCAGCGGGCGGAACAGGTCGGTGTCGATCGTCTTGGGCAATCGCTCCATCCTGTCGCGCGGGATCGCCCGCCGCCACCAGCCGCCCGCCGCCAGCGCCTGTTCCTGCAACGCGCATTCGGTGAACAGCAGCGCGGCGTGCGGCACCAGCCGGCTCCACCAGTCGCCGCCGATGATGAGCGCGAAGCGGCGGCGATCGGGCTTCAGCGCGCGATCGAACAGGCGGTAGCCGGCACCGCCGTTGGTGCCGATCAGCACGAACAGGTCGGCCGGATCGGCGCGCGCCGCGGCGACCATCGCGTCGCTGTAGTGATCGCGCGACGCCGCCCCGCCGCCGCTGCGCGCGAACAGCCGGATGCGATAGGGCGCGCCGAAGGTGGCGGCGGAGACATGCTCGGCCGCGTCCGTGCCCACCCCCCACAACTCGACATCCACCCCCATCGCGGCTAGGAGCGCGGGCATCCGCCGGTCGCGATTGTCCCAGCGCAGCCATTCCGCCGGATCGACGACGCTGTGATAGGCCGGATAGGTGAGGACGAAAACGATGCGTGCCATGGTTTCCCCGCGCCGTACCAGCGCCGGCACGCGCTGCCTAGGTTGACCGACGCCCGTGAACACATCCCCGCTGCTTTCTGCCCCGATGCCCTTCGCCGACGACGGCCCGCGCATCTCGTGCCTGATGGTCACCGCCGATCGCCGCAAGCTGGCGGAGCGTTCGGTCGACTGTTTCCTGGCGCAGGATTATCCCAATCGCGAACTGGTGATCGTCGATGACGGCACGCAGGATTATGCGCCGATCCTCGCACGCGTGCCCGCCGACCGCCTGATCCACCATCGCCTGCCCAAGAACCCGGCGACGACGCTGGGCGAATTGCGGAACCTGTCGCTCGATCTCGCGCGCGGCGACCTGATGGCGCATTGGGACGACGACGACTGGTTCGCGCCCGCCCGCCTGTCGCGCTCGGTCGCGACGCTGGGCGACAAGGCCGCGGTCTGGGGCGAGGCGACGTTGATGCACCTCGACGATCCGGCGTGGCTCGATCGCCCGTACCTGAGCTGGTTCAAGGGCGGCGCGCCCAGCACGATCGTGCATCGCCGCCGCGACGACATCCGCTATCCCAAGGAACGCAAGGGCGAGGATTCGACCTTCCGCGACGCATGGCTGCGGCTGGGCACCGCGCTGATCCCCAGGGAGGAGGCGCACCTGCTGATCCGGTGTTTCCACGGCAGCAACACCTGGGATCGCGGCCATTTCGAACGCCGGCTGGCGCTGCGCCCGGCGCAGATCGTGGAGTGGAAGCTGCGGCAACTGACCGGCACCACCGCCGGCTATTCCGCCTTCCGCCTGTCGCCCGCGCAGCGCGCGGCGTTCGACGCCTATGTCGCGCAATCGCGCGCGCTGGAGCTGTTTTGAGCGCAACGGCACGCTTGCGCGCGTTGAGCGAGCGGCCGTGGACGCGCGTCGCCGCGAAGGTGCTGCGCTGGGGATTCTTCGCCGCGATGATCGCGTGGATGGTGCTGAAGGTGCGTGCGATCGGCTGGTCGCAGGTCGCGCGCTCGCTGCCCACCGACCCGCTGTTCTACGTGCTGTTCGTCGTCACCTTCCTGGTGTTGCCGGTATCGGAGACGGCGATCTTCCGCGCGATCTTCGGCCGGGCGCTGCCGGGCAGCCTGCCGGTGCTGATCCGCAAGCGCGTCTACAACAGCGCGCTGGTCGGCTACTCGGGCGAACTCTATCTGTTCGTGTGGCTGCGACGGACCATCGGGCTGCCCAAGCGCGCGATCGCGATCGGGCTGAAGGACAATGCGATCCTGTCCGCCGTCGCCTCCGGGCTGGTCACCGCGCTGCTGCTGCTGGGGTTCGCGGCCGCGGGCAACGGGCGGCGGATCGCGCACTGGCTGGCGCCCGGCCCGGCGTTGCTGATCGCGGGTGTGGTCGGGACGGTGTTCCTGGCGCCGGTGCTGTTCCGGCTGCGGCGGCAGTTGATCGCGATGCCGGCGACGCAGGCGGCGCGGGTGCTGGCGATCCATGTCGCGCGGATCGTCGCGGTGGTGCTGTTGCAGGCGACGCAATGGGCGGTGGTGCTGCCGCAGGAGCCATGGGGCGTGTGGCTGGTGTTCCTGACCGCGCAGATGGTGATCTCGCGCCTGCCGATCGTGCCGAACCGCGACCTCCTGTTCCTCAGCGCCGCGCTGGAGATGAGCGGCACGATCGACGGCCCGCGCGAGGCGATGGCCGGGCTGCTGCTGGCGGGCGGCGCGCTGACACAGGGAAGCAACCTGGTGTTCTACCTGCTGACGTCGCTGTGGAAGCAGCCGCCGGTAGCGGCGGTGGAAGGGGTCGAGGTGCCGCTGGAGGACGAGGACAAGATCGCCGGCGTGCCGTGACCTCCGCGCCGCCCGGCTCTGTCGCCGGCCGGGATGAGGAGCGGGGCGGGGGCTGCTACCGCGTCACGGCCGACACGTCGTCGCGCGACCAGCCGCCCCCCATCGCCTGATACAATGCCACATAGCTGTTGAGCCGGTCCGCGCGCGCCTGCGCCAGCGACAGCTCCGCGTTCAGCAGCGTACGCTGCGCATCCAGTTGCTCGAGGTAGCCGGAATAGCCCGCGCGGTAGCGGTTGCTGGCGTTCTGCAACGCGCCGCGCGAGGCGGCTTCCTGTTCCGCCAGCGCATCGGCCTGTTCGCCGGTGCGCCGCACGCCGGCCAGCGCGTCCTCCACCTCGCGGAAGGCGGTCAGCGCGGTGCGCCGATAGGCGAAGGCGGCCTGATCGCGCCGCGCGGTCGCGACCCGCTCCTGCGCGCGCAGCCGCCCGCCGTCGAAGATCGGGCCGAGGATGCTTGCCCCCAGCGAGAAGATCACCTCCGGCTGCGCCAGCGCGGTGGACAGCACGAGGTTGCCCGATCCGGTCAGCGACAGGTTCGGCAGCATCGCCGCGCGCTGGCTGTCCAGCGTGCGATCGGCGGCGACCAGCGTCTGCTCCGCCTGGAACAGATCGGGCCGGCGGCGCAGCAGGTCGGCGGGCAGCCCGGCCGGTATCGCCGGCGCAGTCAGCCGCTCGAGCGACAGGCCGCGCGCGATCGCCTGCGGCGTGTCGCCGGTCAGCAGCGCCAGCGCGTTTTCGGCGCGGGTGATCGCCAGCTCGGCGGCCGGCACCAGTTGCGCGGTGGCGGCATATTCCGCCTGCGCCTGCCGGTATTCCAGCCGCGAGGTATAGCCGCTCTCGAACCGCCGCCGCGCGATGCGCAGCGCGTCGCCGCGCGCGGCGAGCGTCGCGCGCGCGATCGCCAGCCGGTGATCGAGCGCGCGCAACGTGACATAACCCTGCGCCACCGCCGACGCGGTCGCGAGCCGCACCGTGTCGCGCGCGCCCTCCGTGGCCAGCAATTGCGCCTGCGCGGCGCGTGTCGCCTGTCGCAGCCGTCCGAACAGGTCGAGGTCGTAGCTGACCGTCAGCCCCGGCTGCACCGCCGCCGACCGCGCGGTCGTGCCCAGCGCGCTGATCGTCTGTCCCTGTGTCTCCGCCGCAGTCCCGCCGACCTGCGGCAGCAGTTGCGCGCGCGCCAGCGCCTCCGCCGCGCGCGCCTCCTCGACGCGCGCGGCGGCGGTGAGCAGGTCGATGTTGCGTGCCAGCGCCCGCTCCACCAGCGCGGTGAGCACCGGGTCGCCGAACGCCTGCCACCAGTCGGCGCGCACCGCGCCGCCCGCCGGCAGCGCGTTCCGCCACGCCGGCGGCGGCACCACCGCCGCCGCGTCCGGCGCGGGCCGGCGCGGGCCGGGCAGGGCGCAGCCGGCCAGCAGCAGCGGCAGCAGGAGCGCGCGCCGCGTCATCGCGGGTCGGACACGCCGCTGGTGTCGACGCGCGCCTGCACCGACATGCCGGGGCGCAGCCGCTGGCTGAGCCGCTGGCCGGGGTCGATGCGGATCCGCACCGCGATCCGCTGCGGCACCTTCGTGAAATTGCCGGTCGCATTGTCGGACTTCAGCACCGCGAATTCGCTGCCTGCCGCCGGCGAGATCCGCTCGACATGGCCCGAAAGACGCGCGTTGGCGAGGCCGTCGACGGTGAAGCTGGCGCGCTGCCCCACCGCGATCCGCGCGGTCTGCGCTTCCTTGAAATTGGCGATCACCCACGTCTCGGGCGGCACCAGGAACATGAGCTGCGACCCGGCGGTGACATATTGGCCGACGCGCACGCCGACTTCGCTCAGCCTTCCCGCCTCCGGCGCGCGGATGACGGTGTTGGCCAGGTCGATCTTCGCCAGCCCCAGCGCCGCGCGTGCGCCCGATACGCCCGCCTGCTGCCCACCGCGCCCGACTTCGACGGTGCGGATGTCCTGCCGTGCGATCTCGCGCGCGGCCTGCGCCTGATCGAGCTGCGCCTGCGCCTGCCGCAGCGCCGCCAGCGTCTGGTCGCGCTCGCGCAGGCTGACCGAGCCGTCGGTCACCAGATCGTTGACGCGGTTCATATCGGCCTGCGCGCGCATCAACTGCGCGCGCGCATTGGCGACGGCGGCCTCCTGCGCGCCGAAGCTCGCCTGCCGGCTCGCCGCGCTCTGGCGGCTGTTGGCGAGCGTGGCCTGCGCGGTGTCGACCTGCGCGGCGGCCTGTTCCACTCGCTGGCGGTAGATGCGGCTGTCGACGACCACCAGCGGCTGGCCGGCGGCGACATTCTCGAAATCGCGTACCAGCACCTGCGTGACATAGCCCGACACCTGCGGCGCGATCACGGTGGTGCGCCCGCGGACATAGGCGTTGTCGGTCGATTCATAGCTGCTGGTGAACGGGAAGATCCGCCATGCCGCCAGCACCGCCGCGATGCCGGCGACCGCCAGCAGCCCGATCAGCGCCAGCGCGGTGCGCGACAGCGCGGGCGGTCGCCAGCCCGACCCGGCCGGCGGCGCGGCGGCGGCGACCTCGGCGGCGCGTTCCTCAGTGGCGGGGGTGGTGGAAACGGGGGAACGGGTGTCGGTCATGCCGGTGCCTGAACGCGCGCGCGCCAATGGCGACGCAGCAGCAGAAAGATGAGGTAGAAAAAGGTGAGCGCGGCCAGCACCGCGATCAGCCGGAAGGTGTCGGCATAGGCGAGCACGTTCGCCTCGCGCGTCGCCGCCTGCGACAACAGCGCGCCGCCCTCCGCGCTGCGCAGCGCCGGGTCGCCAACCACGCGCGCGACACCGCTCGCCCCGGCCTGCAACCGTGCCTGCACGATCGGGTCGGTGGGGTCGACCGCCTGCACCAGCGCGGCGCTGTTCGCCTTCTCGCGCACGATCTGATAGGTGCCGAGCAGCGCGGTGCCCGCCAGGCTCCCCAGCGAGTTGATCATCCCGAACAGCGCAAAGAAGCTGATGACATGGCCGGTGCCCTGTTGCAGCGCGCGCGTCATGCCGAACAGCAGCGACGGGCCGAGGAAGAAGGCGCCCGCGAACGCGATCGTCGCCTGCGTCAGGTAGAGTTGCGGCGCGCGCGTCAGGCTGGTCGCATAGGAATCCGCCCATGCCGCCACCGCGACCAGCCCGATCGCCAGCATCACCGGGTGCGACAGTCGCGTGACGTCCAGCGTCAGCGCGCTGACGACGAATCCCGCGACCGTCGCCAGGAAGATGATCGTGAAGAACGGCATCAACTGGTCGTTGTTCTGCCCCAGCACCGTGAGCAGCCCGACCGCGCCATAGGTCTGTTCCGACAGCACGATCCGCCCCATCACTGTGACCACCGTGAAGCGCACGATATCCGCACTGCCCAGCCAGCGCGTGTTGAGCAGCGGGTTGGCGCGGTGATGTTCGATGATGAGCGCGGCGGCGAACATCGGGATCGCGGCGAGCAGCGCCCAGCCCAGCCAGGCGCTTTGCGTCCACCACAGGTAGCGGCCCAGCCCCAGCACCGCCGCGAACAGCCCGGTCGCGCCCGCGAATAGCACGAAGGTGACGAAATCGAGCGCCTCGAACGTCTTCTGCCGCGTGGTCGGCGGCAGGCGGAAGGCGAGCACCGCCGCCAGGCTGAGCGCCGACAGCCCCAGTTCGAACAGGTACAAGGTGCGCCACTGGCTCATCGACAGCAATTCGGGCGAGAACAGCCGCGCGAGCGGTGTCGCGCATTGCGGGATGCCGATCCCCAGCACGATCGCGCGCAACCGCCATTTCGCCGGAAACGCCTGCATCAGATAATATAGCGCGAAGGTGTTGAGCGCGGCGCCGGCCATGCCGCTCGCCCCGCGCACCAGAATGGCGGACCAGAAGCCGTGGACGAACAGGTGCGCCAGCGTGAGCAGCAGGTAGAGCGTCAGGAAGATGATCGCGAACGGCCGCAGCCCGAATTGCTGCCGGAACTTGATGAGCAGCAGGTTGATGCTGACGTTGGTCATCACATAGACGGTGGGCAGCCACGCGATCTCCGCCGGGTCCAGCCCGAGCGCCCCCGCGAGCGTCACGGTATTGGCGGCGATCAGCGCGTTGCCGAACCCGGCCGTCAGCCCCACCAGCACCGCGATCAGCGCATAGGCGATCCGGCGCCGGAGCGGATGGTCGGGCGATCCCGGCGACCCGGGCATCACCGGGCGTTCGTGGGCCGCGAACTCCCATCGCTCCTCGCTAAAAACGTCGCGCAGCCGCGCCAGCATCGCCATGGCCCCTACATGGCGCGGGCCGCCGCCGCTGTCACCGATCGAAGTTGCGTGCGTCACCGTTTCGATGGCAATCGGCGCGGATGGGCACCTGGCATTTCTGGATCGACCGCGGCGGCACCTTCACCGATGTCGTCGCTGTGCGGCCGGACGGCGGGCTGGAAACCGCCAAATTGCTGTCGGAGGATCCCGGCCGCTACGACGATGCGGCGGTGGCGGCGATCCGCCGGCTGACCGGGATCGCGCACGGGCCGCTGCCGCCCGCCGACATCCGCATCGGCACCACCATCGCGACCAATGCGCTGCTGGAGCGCAAGGGGGAACGCGTGCTGCTGGTCACGACGCGCGGGTTCGGTGACGCGCTGACGATCGGTTACCAGGACCGCCCCGACATCTTCGCGCGCGACATCCGCCGTCCCCCGCCGCTCGCCGCCGAGGTGCTGGAGGTGGACGAGCGCGTATCCGCCGCCGGCGACATTTTGGTGCCGCTCGACATCGCGGCGGCGGAAGCCGGCATGCACGCCGCCTTCGCGCGCGGCCTCCGCTCGGTCGCGATCGTGCTGATGCACGGCTGGAAACACCACCCGCACGAAGCGGCGCTGGCCGGGCGGGCGCGCGCGATCGGCTTCGCGCAGGTGTCGGTCAGCCACGAGGTCGCGCCCGTGATGAAGCTGGTGGCGCGCGGCGACACCACGCTGGTCGACGCCTACCTGTCGCCGGCGCTGGACCGCTACACCGCCGCGCTGGCGGCGGCACTGGGGGACGATCAGGCACCGCTGTTCATGCAATCCTCCGGCGGGCTGGCCGGTGCGCGGGCGTTTCGCGGCAAGGACGCGTTGCTGTCCGGCCCGGCGGGCGGGATCGTCGGCATGGCGGGCACCGCGCGCGCGGCCGGTTTCGATCATGTCATCGGCTTCGACATGGGCGGCACGTCCACCGACGTGTCGCTCTACGCCGGGCGATACGACCGCCGCACCGACGCGGTGATCGCGGGGACGCGTGTCGCGGTGCCGATGATGCGCATCGATACGGTGGCGGCGGGCGGCGGCTCGATCTGCGCGTTTCGCGACGGGCGTTTCACGGTCGGGCCGGAATCGGCGGGCGCGGTGCCGGGGCCGGCCTGCTACCGGCGTGGCGGGCCGCTGACCGTCACCGACTGCAACCTGATCCTGGGCAAGATCCAGCCCGATCACTTCCCGCGCGTGTTCGGCGAACGCGGCGACCAGCCGCTCGATCGCGCGGCGGCGGCGGCGCGGATCGATGAGCTGATCGCCGCATCGGGCGCGGCGCTGACCCGCGAGCAGGCGGCGCAAGGGTTGATCGCGATCGCGGTCGGCGCGATGGCGCAGGCGATCCGCACGATCTCGGTCGCGCGCGGGCACGATCCGGCCGGCTATGTGCTCGCCAGCTTCGGCGGCGCCGGCGGGCAGCATGCGTGCCTGGTCGCCGACGCGCTGGGGATCGAGCGGGTGATGATCCATCCGCTCGCCGGCGTGCTCTCCGCCTATGGCATGGGGCTGGCCGACCGGCGCGTGGTGCGCGAGCGGACGCTGGACCTGCCGCTGGAGGATGGCGGCGCGCTGGACGGCGCGCTTGCGCGACTGGCGGAGGACGCGCGCGCCGCGCTGTCGGCGCAGGGCGTGGCAGCGGACGCGGTGGAGGCGGGCGCGCGGCTGCGCTACGCGCGTACCGATCAGGGGATCGAGGTGCCCTACGGCGAGGCGATCGCGATGCGCGCCGCATTCGAGGAAGCGCACCGGCGGCAATATGGCTTCGTCGGTGAGGATGCGCTGGTCGTCGATCTGCTGCGCGTCGAGGCGGTGGCGCATGCCGCGACCCCGGCGCGGATGCCGGCGCTGCTGCCCGCGAGCGCCGCGCCGCTCACCGTCGATGTGCCCGGCGGCACGATGCCGCTGTATCGCCGCGACGCGCTGGCGGCGGGCGCAAGGGTCGACGGGCCGGCGCTGATCGTGGACGCGGTGTCCACCACGATGGTCGAACCCGGCTGGCGCGCCGCCGTGGACGCGGGCGGCAGCCTGATCCTGACCCGCGTCGCCCCGCGCGCGCGTCCGACCGCCGACGCAGCCGTCGATCCGGTGCGGCTGGAGGTGTTCGCCGGGCTGTTCATGGGCGTGGCGGAGGAGATGGGCGCGGCGCTGCAACGCTCCGCCGCCTCGGTCAACATCCGCGAGCGGCTGGATTTCTCCTGCGCGCTGTTCGACGCCGACGGCAATCTGGTCGCCAACGCGCCGCACATCCCCGTGCATCTCGGCTCGATGGGCGACAGCATCCGCACCGTCATCTCGGCGCGCAGCGACGACGGGCGCGGCATGCGCGACGGCGACGTCTATGCGCTCAACAATCCGTATCGCGGCGGCACGCACCTGCCCGACATCACCGTCATCATGCCGGTGTTCGCCGGCGGCGACACGCCCGCCTTCTTCGTCGCGGCGCGCGGACACCATGCCGACGTCGGCGGCATCACCCCCGGATCGATGCCACCCGCCAGCGCCACGATCGCCGACGAAGGCGTGATCCTGGACGACCTGCTGATCGTCGAGGACGGGCGGCTGCGCGAGGCGGCGGTGCGCGCCGCCTTCGCCGCCGGCCCGCACCCCGCGCGCAACATCGACCAGAACGTCGCCGATCTGGTCGCGCAGGTCGCGGCCTGCGCGCGCGGTCGCGACGGGCTTCTCGCGCTGGCCGGGGCGCACGGCGCGGACGTTGTCGCCGCCTATATGCGCCATGTGCAGGACCATGCGGAGGCGACCGCGCGCCATCTGCTGCGCGGGCTGGCGGATGGCGCGTTCGCCTATCAGGCGGACGATGGCGCGGTGGTGCGCGTCGCGGTGACGGTCGACCCGGCGGCGGGCACCGCGACGATCGACTTCGCCGGCACCAGCGCGCAGCGGCCGAGCAACTTCAATGCGCCGCTCAGCGTCACGCGCGCCGCGGTGCTGTATGTGTTGCGCACGCTGGTGGACACCGCCATCCCGCTCAACGACGGCTTCCTGCGCCCGGTGACGCTGCGCGTGCCCGAAGGCTCGATGCTCAACCCGCATCACCCCGCCGCGGTGGTGGCCGGCAATGTCGAGGTCAGCCAGATCGTCACCGACGCGCTGTTCGGCGCGCTGGGGGCGCTGGCGGCCAGCCAGGGGACGATGAACAACCTCACCTTCGGCGACGACCGCTTCCAATATTACGAGACGATCGCCGGCGGCGCGGGGGCGGGGCCGGGCTTCGACGGCGCCGACGCGGTGCAGACGCACATGACCAACAGCCGCCTGACCGATGCCGAGGTGCTGGAGGAGCGCTTCCCCGTCCTGCTGGAGCGCTTCGCGATCCGGCGCGGCTCGGGCGGGGCGGGGCGCTGGCGCGGCGGCGACGGCACGATCAGGCGGCTGCGTTTCCTGGCCCCGATGAGCGCGTCGATCCTGAGCAACCGCCGCCGCGTGCCGCCGTTCGGGCTGGCGGGCGGCGCGGCCGGCGTGACGGGTGTGAACCGCGTCGAACGCGCCGACGGCCGCACCGAGACGCTCGGTAGCACTGCCAGCGTGGCGATGGCGGCCGGCGACGTGTTCGTGGTCGAGACGCCCGGCGGTGGCGGCTATGGGGAGGGTGCGTGATGCCGCTGCCCCGTACCGCGCCGGTGGCCGCTTCCCTGCCGGCGCGCTTCTGATGCTGGTCCTGTGTGGCATCGTCGTCATCGCGGCGGGGTTCCTGCTGCGCTTCCACCCCATGCTGGTGATCGCGGTGTCGGCGACCGTCACCGGGCTGGCCGCCGGGATCGACCCGCTCGCGATCCTCGCCGCGTTCGGCAAGGCGTTCAACGACACGCGCTACGTCACCGCGATCTACATCGTGCTGCCGGTGATCGGGCTGCTGGAGCGGCAGGGTCTGCAGACGCGCGCGCGTGCGCTGGTCGCGGGGCTGAAGGGGCTGACGACCGGGCGGCTGCTGATCGGATATCTGCTGTTCCGCCAGATCACCGCCGCGCTCGGCCTCACCTCGGTCGCGGGGCACCCGCAGACCGTCCGTCCGCTGATCGCGCCGATGGCGGAGGCGGCGAGCGGCGGCGTCGATGGTGAACGGGTGAAGGCGCTGGCGGCGGCGACCGACAATATCGGGCTGTTCTTCGGCGAGGACATCTTCATCGCGATCGGATCGATCCTGCTGATGAAGGGCGTGCTGGAGGGCTATGGCATCCATCTGGAGCCGCTGCACCTGTCGGTCTGGGCGATCCCGACCGCGATCGCCGCCTTCCTGATCCATGGCGCACGGCTGTTGTGGCTGGACCATCGGCGGAGCGCGCGGCGATGATCGGGCTGAACCTAATCTACGGCGTCGCGGGCACGATGTTCGCGATCTTCGCGCTGCACGGCCTGCGGGAGCGGCGCTGGGCGAACGGCGGCTTCCACGCGCTGATCGCGGTCAGTTTCCTGCTCGGCGACCGGATCGGCGATATCGCCAACGGGTGCCTCGTGCTGGCGCTGGTCGCGATCGCGGCGAGCGGGCGGATGCGGCGCGCGCGGGCCGCATCCGCCGCCGATCCGCGCCCCGGCCGGGGCGTGTTCGTGCCGGCGCTGGTGATCCCGGCGACCGCGCTGCTCGGTACGCTGGCGTTCAAGCAACTGCCGGCGCTGGTCGATCCAAAGCAGGCGACGCTGGTCGCGCTGACGATCGGCGTGCTGGCCGCGCTGGCGCTGTGCTACGCGATGTACCGCCCCGCGCCCGCCGCGCCGCTCCACGCCGGGCGGGGGCTGATGGACGATATCGGCTGGGCGGCGGTCCTGCCGCAGATGCTCGCCAGCCTGGGCGCAGTCTTCGCGCTCGCCGGTGTCGGCGAAGTGGTCGGCGGCCTGATCGGGCAGGCGATCCCCGGCGGTAGCGTGCTGGGTGCGACGATCGCCTATGCCGGCGGCATGGCGCTGTTCACGATGGTGATGGGCAATGCCTTCGCCGCCTTTCCGGTGATGGCGGCGGCGGTCGGCATCCCGCTGCTGGTGCGGCATTACGGCGGCGACCCGGCGCCGGTCGCCGCGATCGGCATGCTGGCGGGCTTCTGCGGCACGCTGATGACGCCGATGGCGGCCAATTTCAACCTGGTGCCGGCGGCGCTGCTGGACCTGAAGGATCGCAACGGCGTGATCCGCGCGCAACTGCCGACGGCGCTGCCGCTGCTGGTGTTCAACATGGTGTTGTTATGGTGGGTGGTGGCATGATCGACGCGCAGATCGCGGGCGGCTTCGCGCGGCTGACGCTGGGGCATGTCGGGCGGGAGTTCCCGTATGTGTTGCAGCATGTCGCGACCGGCCCCGACGACCTGCGCCGCCCCGCCGCGCAGCACCCGGTCTTCCACGGCAGCTTCGACTGGCATAGCTGCGTCCATGGCTGGTGGCAGTTGCTGACGATCGCGCGGCTGTTCCCCGATCTGCCCGAGGCCGCCGCGATCCGCGCGCGCGCCGACGCGATGCTGGTGCCGGAGAAGGTTGCGGGTGAGGTGGCCTATTTCAGTCGACCGACGGCGGCGGGGTTCGAGCGGCCGTATGGCTGGGCGTGGGCGCTGGCGCTGCACGGCGAGGCCGCGCGGCACGACGCGGGCTGGGGCGAGGCGCTGCGACCGCTGGCCGAACTGCTCGCGTCACGGCTGCGCGCACATCTGCCGCAACTGACCTATCCGATCCGGGTGGGCACGCATTTCAACACCGCCTTCGCGTGCACGCTGGCGCTGGACTGGGCGGGGGACCATGACGCGGCGCTGGCGGAGCTGATCGTGGCGCGCGTGCTGGCATGGTTCGCGCACGATCGCGCCTGTCAGGCGTGGGAGCCGGGCGGCGACGAATTCCTGTCCCCGGCGCTGGCGGAAGCGCTGGTGATGAGTCGGGTGCTGCGCGAGGACTTCGCCGCGTGGTTCGACGCTTTCCTGCCCGATGCGGCGGCGGGACGGCCGGAGACGCTGTTCGTTCCGGCGCATGTCTCCAACCGTTCCGATGGGAAGATCGCGCATCTCGACGGACTGAACCTCAGCCGCGCATGGTGCTGGCGCTCGATCGCGGCGACACTGGGGCAGGGGCATCCGGTGTCGGGCGTGGCGCGCGCCGCGGCGGAGCGGCACCTGGCGGCGAGCCTGCCGCACCTCGACGACGATTATATGGGGACGCACTGGCTCGCGACGTTCGCGCTGCTGGCCATGATGGCGTGAGAATGGCGGAGATCGCTGCGCGCAAGCTGTTTCAGGCGGCAATGCGACGATCGGGCGTGTGCGGGACGCGATCCGCGTTGGTGAAACCTCCAGGTCTTTCCCACTTGCGGGCAGTCGGCAGCGCCGTCATCACTCGCCGTGATCGAGCTATCCGGTAACAACAGGCGGGCGCATGAGTGTGCCATTGAGCAAGGCCGATCACCGGCTGATCGTGAACGCCCGCATCCATGGCGGCATCTTCTGGGCGGTCCTGTCACTCGGCATCGCATGGCTATTGAGCAGATGGCTGTCGCCCGGGGCGACTGACGTGCTGCAGATGGCCATGTCGCTGCCGACGATCGCCTATTTTGTCATCTACTTCGCCGGCCTGCTTCGCCGTTCCCGGCCGACGAGAGAGCCGGGTACCTTCTGAGGCGCCACTCGCTTCCGACCGGCCCGGCCGGCCGTCGCCGATCCAGCCGGCCGCCGGGGGGCGACAGCGGTGCGTCGTCGCGCGATCCCGGTCGGTGCGGGCGACGTCCGCGCTGTGCGCTCACTCCACCCAGTCGAGGCCCAGATCGCGGTAAACCGAGCGGTCCTCGTCCCAGCCCGGCTTCACCTTGACGTGCAGGTACAGGTGCACCGGCCGGTCCAGCAGCACGGCCAGCTCGGCCCGCGCGCGCGCGCCGATCTCCTTGATGCGCGTGCCGCCCTTGCCCAGCACGATCGCGCGTTGCGACGGGCGTTCGACCATGATCTGCTGGTGGATCTCCGCCGATCCATCCTCGCGGTCGGTGAACTTCTCGGTTTCCACCACGCTGGCATAGGGCAGCTCGGCGTGAAGTTGCAGGTAGAGCTGCTCGCGCGTCACCTCGGCGGCCATCGCGCGCTCGGACGCGTCCGACACCTGATCCTCGGGATAATGCCACGGGCCGGCCGGCAGCGCCTTCGCCAGCACCTGCTTGAAATGCGCGACGTGATCGCCCGTCTGCGCGGAAACGAAGAAGGTTTCCGCGAACGGCAGCAGCGCGTTCAGCCGCTCGGCATGCAGCAGCAGCTTGGGCTTGTCGGCGAGGTCGACCTTGTTGAGCACCAGATAGATCGGCTCGGGGCGGCCCTTCAGCGCTTCCGCGATCTCGGTCACCTTCGGGCCGAGCCCGCCCTTGCCGTCGACCACCAGCGCGATCACGTCAGCGCCCTCGGTCCCGCCCCACGCCGCCGCGACCATCGCGCGGTCGAAGCGGCGGTGCGGCTCGAAGATGCCGGGCGTGTCGACCAGCAGCAATTGCGTGTCGCCCTCGATCGCGACGCCCATCAGCCGGGTGCGCGTCGTCTGCGCCTTCGGGCTGACGATCGCCACCTTCTGGCCGACCAATGCGTTGACCAGCGTCGACTTGCCGGCATTCGGCGCGCCCACCACCGCCACCAGTCCGCAATGCCGCACCGGCGTGCTGTCGTTCCGCTCGCTCATTCGCCCGCGATCGCGCTCTTGAGCCGCGAGAAGAAGCCCTGGCTCTGCGGGCATTCCTCGCCCGTCTCGGTTTCGCGGAACTCCTCCAGCAACGCGCGTTGCCGGGTGGTGAGCTTGGTCGGCGTCTCCACCTCGATCTGGATGACCAGATCACCGTGGCCGCGGCCCTGCAACACCGGCATGCCCGCGCCGCGCTGGCGCAACTGCTTGCCGGACTGGATGCCGGTCGGGATCCGGATCTCGTGGCGCTTGCCGTCGAGGCCGGGGATCGACATCGTGCCGCCCAGCGCGGCGGTGGTGAAGCTGATCGGCGCGCGCGCGAACAGCGTCGTGCCCTCGCGCTCGAAGATCGCATGCCGCTTGACGTGGAGGAAGATGTAGAGGTCGCCCGGCGGCGCCCCGCGCGCGCCAGCCTCGCCCTCGCCGGTCAGGCGGACGCGCGTGCCCTCGTCCACGCCCGGCGGCACCGACACGGCGAGCGTCTTGGTCTTCTCGACGCGCCCCTCGCCGCGACAATCGCCGCACGGATCGGTGATGACCTGCCCGGAGCCGTGACACAGCGGGCAGGCGCGTTCGACGACGAAGAAGCCCTGCTGCGCGCGGACCTTTCCGTGGCCATGGCAATGCTGGCAGGTGTGGGCATGCGTGCCCGGCTTCGATCCGGTGCCATGGCAGGTGTCGCACGGCGCGGAGATATCGACGGTGATCTCCGTCTCCTTGCCGTGATACGCCTCCTCCAGCGTGATCTCCATGTCGTAGCGCAGGTCCGCACCGCGCCGGGACTGCCGCCCACCGCCACGCTGCTGGCCGCCCATGAACTCGCCGAAGACGCTTTCGAAGATGTCGGAGAAGCCGCCGAAATCCTGCGCCTGATGCCCACCGCCGCCGTTACGGAACGCGGCATGGCCGAAGCGATCGTAGGCAGCGCGCTTCTGCGGATCCTTCAGGCAGTCATACGCCTCGCTCACCGCCTTGAAGCGCGCCTCCGAATCCTTGCACCCGGCGTTCTTGTCCGGGTGATATTTCATCGCGAGCTTGCGGTAGGACGATTTGATCGTCGCCGCATCGGCGCTGCGATCACATTCGAGCAACTCGTAATAGTCGATTTCGGTCATCTTACGCCCCCGCTCCCGCCATCGTCACCGCGGCGAAGGCCGGGGTCCAGTGCCACGCGCGGTTCCGTTCGCGGCGCTGGATACCGGACGGTGCCGGCATGACGGGAGGGATGTACGTTGCCTGTCCGCCTGTTCCGTCACCCCGGCGGAGGCCGGGGTCCAGCGCCGCATGCACCATCGTGCGCGGCTCTGGATGCCGGCCTGCGCCGGCATGACGGGCAAGGGGCATGGTTTTACGCCTTGTGGTCGTCGACTTCCGAGAATTCGGCGTCGACCACGTCGTCCTTCTTGGCATCCGCCTCCGCGGTGTCGCCCGCGGGGGCGGCATCGGCCTGCTGCTGCTTCTCGTAGATCGCCTGACCCAGCTTCATCGCGACCTGCGCCAGCGCCTGGCTCTTCTCGTTCATCTGCTCGGGATCGCCGCTCTCGACCGCCGCCTTCGCGGCATCGATGCCCGACTGGATCTCCGACTTCAGGCTCTCGTCCACCTTGTCGCCATTGTCGGCAAGCTGACGCTCGGTGGTGTGGATCAGCGATTCGGCGTTGTTCTTCGCCTCGGCCGCCGCACGACGCTTCTTGTCCTCCTCCGCGAAGGCTTCGGCGTCGCGGACCATCTTGTCGATGTCGGCGTCGGACAGGCCGCCCGATGCCTGGATGCGGATCTGCTGCTCCTTGCCGGTGCCCTTGTCCTTGGCGCTGACGTTGACGATGCCGTTGGCGTCGATGTCGAACGTCACCTCGATCTGCGGCACGCCGC
>QFQI01000016.1 GCA_003243195.1 Sphingomonas taxi
GCGCGCCCGGAACGATTCGAACGTCCGACCCTCAGATTCGTAGTCTGATGCTCTATCCAGCTGAGCTACGGGCGCGTTGTGGAGCGGCGCTGTTAGCCGCCGAATCGGGGGGGCGCAAGTGCATTGCGTCATTTTTTGCGGCCCTCTAGGCGAATTATCATGATGCGCCCGTTTCTCCCGCTCGCCCTCCTGCCGCTCGCGGCGGCCTGTGCCGCCGATCCGACCGTCTATCCCTCGCTTGCGCCGCGTGCCGTGGAGAAGCTGGGGTTCGACGAACCGGCCGCGCCCCCGCCCGCCCCGGTGGCCGCCGATCCCGCGCTGGACGCGCGCATCGCCGCGCTGGTGCAGCAGCGTGCCGACGCCGCGCAGGCCTTCGAGCGCGGCGCGGCCCGCGCGGAGACGCTGGCGCGGGCCGCCCGCACCGCAAAGGTCGGCAGCGATCGCTGGATCGACGCGCAGACCGCCATCGCCGAGCTGGACGCGCTGCGTTCGGCCCATGCCGATATCGTCGGCGTGCTCGACGACCTCGCCAGCACGCGCGCGCAGGCGTTGCAGCCGGACTATCCGGCGCTCAACCGTGCGTTGTCGGACGCGCGCGCGGCCGCGACCGCGCAGACGCAGCGGATCGACGCACTGGCCGCCAGCCTGCCCGCCGCCTGAACGGCGCGCGGAGGCTGTCCGGCAATGCCGGGCCGCCCCCTCAGAACTTCAGCAGCGGCAGGATCGTGGCGTAATCGTCGGTCCATGGCGCGAAGCCCGGCCGGCGGCGCAGCACGTGCCATTCGCCATCGTCGCCGGCCAGCAACGCCTGCGTCCACGGATCGCGCGTGAGCACGATCCACGACGAGGGCGACGCGCCCTGCTCGTCCTCCTCGCGCGCGGACGGCTGGTGATCCAGGATCAGCGCGCGCCACCCGCCGGCGCGCGCGGCGGCGGCGACCACCGGCCCCAGGTTCACGAAACGGTTCGAGATGTGCACCGCCAGCACCCCGCGCCGGGCCAGCACGCGCGCATAGCCGGCGAACGCCTCGCGCGTCAGCAGGTGCATCGGCACCGCATCGGAGGAGAAGGCGTCAAGGGCCAGTATATCGAGGCTGGCGGGCGGCGCGCGCTCCAGCGACAGCCGCGCGTCGCCCAGCACGATCTCCGCCCCCGGCGCGCAATCGGCGACGAAGGTGAAGCGGCGCGCGCGGGTCAGCGCCGCCATCGCCGGGTCGATCTCGTAGAAGCGCCACCGCTGGCCGGGCTGCGCGTAGCAGGCGAGCGTGCCGGTGCCGAGCCCGACGACGCCGATCCGCGCGTCCTCACCGAACAGCAGCGGCGCGGCGCGCATCACGCGACCGACTCCGGAAGATGGCGTGTAGTAGGTGGTCGGCGTCCGCTCGCGTGCCGGCGATCCGGTCAGTTGCACGCCATGCAGCGTCGTGCCGTGGATCAGCGTGCGGCGCCCGGGCTCCCGGGCGACGGTGTAGACGCCGAAATAGCTGCGCAGCCGCGCGCCCGGCTCCAGCGACAGCGATGCCGAGCGCAGCCCGCCGAACAGCAGCAGCGCGCTGCCCAGCACCAGCATGTACGGCCAGCGCGCGCCCAGCGTGAGCAGCCCCGCAACGGCGACGGCCGCGAAGATCGCATGCGGATGATGCACGGTGCGCAGGCCGCCCGGCTCGCCGGCGGCGTGCCATATGACCGCGGCGACGACGATCGCCCCCGGCAGCATCGCGCCGCGCACCACGCCGGGCCGGCGCCACAGCGCCGCCAGACGGGCGGTTGGATAGGATTGCGGCACCATCCATCCGGCGGCGAGGATCAGGATCGGATATTCCCATGTCCAGTCGAACAGCGTCGGCGCCAGCAGCGCGGCGAAGACCCCGCCCAGCGCCCCGCCCAGCGACATCGCCAGATAGAAGCCGGTCAGCCGCGCCGGCTCCGGCCGCAGCCGGTACAATTGCGTGTGCAGCGCGACCGCGATCATGAACAGCAGCAGCAGCGCCATGACGGTGCTGAGCGTCGCCGCCTGCGGAAAGCCACCCATCATGATGCCGCCGAACAGCAGGATCGTGACCGGCGCGAAGGCGGTCAGCAGGTCCGCGACGGCACGCCGCGCCGCGAACGCGACCGAGAAGCTGAGCAGGTACAGGGCCAGCGGGATCACCCACAGCAGCGGCATCGCGACCAGATCGGTGCTGACGAACGTGCTGGTGGCCAGCATCATCCCCGAGGGCACGAAGCCGAGCGCGACCCAGCGCAGCACGCGCCGGCGCGTCGGCGGCGGATCGCCGGCCTGGTCGATCGCGGGGACGTGTCCGGCGGGCAGCCGCAGCGCGCAGGCGGCGACCAGCGCGACCAGCAACAGATAGCCGCCGCTCCACAACCAGCGCTGCCGCGTGACGCTGAGCAGCGGTTCGACCAGCAGCGGGAAGGCGAGCAGCCCGGCGAAGCTGCCGAGATTGGACGCGGCATAGAGCGCATAGGGATCGCCGCCCGGTCGCGCGAGCGCGAACCAGCGCTGCATCAGCGGCGCCTGCGCCGATACCGCGAAGAACAGCGGGCCGATCGACACCGCGAACAGCCACGGCACCCATAGCGCCGGCTCCGCGCCCTGGGGCAGCACGCGGTCGCCCAGCCCGATCGGCAGAAACGCGCAGGCGAGCAGCAGCACGCCCAGATGCACCACGCCCTGCCGACGCGGCACGATCCGGCCGAGCAGGTGCGCATAGCCATATCCGCCCAGCAGCAGCGCCTGATAGACGAGCATCGCCGAATTCCACACCGCCGGCGCGCCGCCCAGTCGCGGCAAGGCGATGCGCGCGATCATCGGCTGCACCAGGAACAGCAGGAACGAGCCGGTGAGAATGGTCGCGACGAACAGCGCTCGCGCCGCGCCGCCCGCCGGTGAAAGGCCGGTCATGCGGGGCGGTATGGGACGATAGCGGACGTCGCGAACCCGTCGTCGTCGCGGCGCGGGCCACATCCGCGCCACGCCGGTCTACGGGCGTGCGGCAACGACATCGCCGCGACGGCGGGCGCGGACGATCTCACCGGATCCGTGCCGGCCCGGCGCGCGCCATGCGCGTCGGCCGATCGCCCGCACCCCGCCAAACCGCCGTGCTCCTCACGGGCGGTCGATGCGGTAGGCGACGGTGTCCGCAAGCGCCGGATCGCCGGCATGCGCGGGATGCAGGAAGTCCATCCCCGCCACATGCCGCATTCCCAGCCGCTCCATCAACCGGCGGCTGGCGGCGTTCCGGCGCGCGGTGATCGCGAACACCGCGTCCTCATGGCGGTTCGCCCATGCCCAGTCGAGCCACGCCGCCGCCGCTTCGCGCGCATAGCCGCCGCCCCAGTAAGCAGACGCGATCATCCAGCCGATCTCCAGCCGGCCGGCGATCGGCGTGTCGGGCGCGCCGGGCTTCAGCCCGACATGCCCCATCACCACGCCGTCCGCGCGGTGCTCCACCACGCCGAAGCCGAGCGGCGCATAGCCGGCATGGCGCGCCAGCACCGCCGCGCACGCCGCCGCACCCTTCACGCCGCCCAGGTCGGCCATCACCACCGGATCGCCCCACAGCGCCCATAACGCCGCATGGTCGCGCGGCTCGGGCGGGCGCAGGATCAGGCGCGCGGTGGCGATCACGCGCCCAGCAGCCGCGCGGCATGCGCCGCATGATAGGTCAGCACGCCCGAACAGCCGGCGCGCTTGAAGGCGAGCAAGGTTTCCAGCACCACCCGGTCGCGGTCGGCCGCGCCGGCCGCCACCGCCGCCTCGATCATCGCATATTCGCCCGACACCTGATAGGCGAACACCGGCACCGCGAACGCCTGCTTCACCTTCGCGACGATATCGAGGTACGGCAGCCCCGGCTTCACCATCACGCTGTCGGCGCCCTCCGCCAGATCGAGCGCGACCTCGCGCAGCGCCTCCTCGGCGTTGGCGGGGTCCATCTGGTAGGTGCTCTTGTCGCCCTTCAGCAGCCCGCGGCTGCCCACCGCGTCGCGGAACGGGCCGTAGAAGGCCGAGGCGTATTTGGCGGCATAGGCCATGATCTGCACATTGACATGGCCGCCCTGCTCCAGCGCGGCGCGGATCAGCCCGACGCGGCCGTCCATCATGTCGCTGGGCGCGATGATGTCGCTGCCGGCGCGCGCCTGGTTCAGCGCCTGTTCGACCAGCAGTTCGACCGTCGCATCGTTGCGGACATAGCCGTGCGCGTCGACCAGCCCGTCGTGCCCGTGGGTGGTGTAGGGATCGAGCGCGACATCGGTCAGCAGCCCGATCTCCGGCACCGCCTCGCGGATCGCGCGCAGCGCGCGGCACATCAGATTGTCGGGGTTGAGCGCCTCCGCGCCATCCTCGCTGCGGCGGTCGTGCGGCGTGTTGGGGAACAGCGCCAGACACGGAATGCCGAGATCGCGCGCCTCGCGCGCGCGGTGGACGATCATGTCCACCGACCAGCGCGACACGCCGGGCAAGGTGGCGATCGGCTCCTCCACGCCCGAACCGTCGGTCACGAACAACGGCCAGATCAGGTCGGCGGGGGTGAGCACATGTTCGGCATGGAGCCGGCGGCTCCAGGCGGCGGCACGGGTGCGGCGCAAGCGCAGCGCGGGGTAAGCGGCGTGCATCGGGACGCTTTCCCGCAATCGGCGCGCGCGTGCAAGCGTTACGGGGGCGAAACGCGTCGTCATGCGTTCCGCCGGTCATGACCGAGATCCGCTCCGCCGCCCTGATCGTGAACGCAAAGTCCCGTCGCGGCCGCAAGCTGTTCCGCCGCGCGTGCCGCCGGCTGCGCGACCTGCCCTTCCCCGTCGTCCCCTATGCGGTGAAGGAGCCCGCGCACCTCGACCGCACGGTGCGCCGCGCGCTGGAGAAGAAGCCGGACCTGGTGATCCTGGGCGGCGGCGACGGCACGATCAGCGGGCTGGTGGACCTGCTGGTCGGCAAGGGGGTGATCCTGGGCGTGCTGCCGCTGGGCACTGCCAACAGCTTCGCGCGCTCGCTGGGCCTGCCGCTCGACATCGACGGCGCGATCGAGGTGCTGGGCAGCGGCATGCCCAAGCGCATCGACCTGGGCATGATCGACGACGATTATTTCGCCAATTGCGCGGCGATGGGCATCAGCCCGCAGATCGCCGAGACGGTGCCGCACAACCTGAAGAAAGTGCTCGGGCGCATCGGCTATCTCGGCTGGGCGGGATATCAGCTCACGCGGTTCAAGCCGTTCACGCTGTTCGTGGACGACGGCAGCGGCGAGAAGAAGCTGCGCGTGGTGGAGGTGCGGATCTCCAACGGGCCATATCATGGCGGCACCTGGCTGGTCGACGAGGCGTCGATCGAATCGGGCGAGATCGTCGTGCAGGCGGTGAAGGGCCATTACAAGCGGCGGCTGGTGACCAACTGGGCGAACAGCGTCCTGGGCCGGCGCGAACGGCATCACGAGGTCGTCAGCTTCTCCGGCACCTCGATCAAGGTGCGCACCGATCCGCCGCTGCCGATCTCGATCGACGGCGAGGTACTGGCGCATACGCCGGTCACCGCGCATGTCGCGGCGGGAGTGATCGAGGTGATGGTGCCACGCGAACCGGATTGAGGGCGCCGGGCGGCGGAGACGATCGTCATCGCCGACGTCGACAAGGCCCACCCCCGTCGGAACGCCCGCCGCCATGGCGGCCCCTACCCGGCGGGCATCGCGCCCGCCACCGGCTGCGGGTCGGTCCGCGCGCCATTCCATGTCATCGCCCAGTGCAGGTGCGGGCCGGTCGCGCGGCCGGTGCTGCCGACCCGACCGATCAACTGCCCCTGCCGGACATGCTCGCCGACGCGCACGTCGATGCGCGACAGGTGCAGGAACGCGCTGTTCAATCCATTGCCGTGGTCGAGGATCAGCAGCCGCCCTTCCAGCGTGAACGGCGGGTCGGCGGCCAGCGTCACCACGCCGTCGGCGGGCGCGACGACCGGTGCGCCGGTCGGGCGGGCGACGTCGACCCCGCCATGATAGCTGCCCGGCTGCCCGGCATAGATGCGCTGCGCGCCGAACAGCCCGGAGATGCGCCCGGTCGCCGGCCAGACGAAGCGCTGTCGCCAGCCCGCCGCGTCGCTCGTCCGGGCGCGCGCGGCGACGATCCGTGCCAGCTCCGCCGGGCGGCGGCGCGCGAAATCGGCATCGGGCACCGGCACCTTGCGCAGCGTCGGCAACCGCTCGATCCGCCACGCGCCGGCCGCGACGGTCAGCGGCGCGGTCAGCGTGCCGCCGTTCGCCAGCGCCGCGACCAGCGTCACCTGCGGCTTCGCATCCCGGTCGAAGGCGATCAGGAAGCGACCGTCATCGGCCACGTGCACCGGCGCGCCGTCCAGCGTCAGCCGCAGCGTGCCGGCCGGCGCCTGGCCCAGCGCCAGGCCGCCCTGCCGCAGGGTCGCGGGCAGGCCGAAGCGCGCCGCCGACACCAGTTCGGGGGGCGGCGGCAGCACGGGACGTTCGACCGGCGGCGCGACCGGCGCCGGCGCCGGTGCGCTCACGCACCCGCAGAGCAGCAGCAGGATCGAAAGCGGGATCGGGCGCATCACCGTGGCGCCATTTCCTCCATCGCGATCGCGCCGCTGGCGAACGGCCGCTGCGTGGCGACGTCCCAGTAGCGCAGATCCTCCAGCGGGATGCGCGCGCCGGTCTTCGCGCAGGCGACATGATCGCCCGGCGCGAGCACGCGGAAGCCGTTGGCCATGTAATGGAGCTTGGCGGGACGATCGGTATGGGACATCAACATCGGGGAACTTTCAGATCAGGCGCGGCTGTTCAGGCTTGTCAGGATAGGGACGACGCGCGCCGCGCTCAACCTTCGGCGTGCCATCCACCTGCACCGCGACCACCCCGTCGCGGAACCGCAAGGACAGCGCGCCCGCCGCGCGCGCGGCCTGCGCGGTGGTGATCGTCCCGCCCGCCGCCGCCTCGACGCGCGCATAGCCGCGCTCCAGGATCCGGTCGGGGTTCAGGCTGTCGACCAGCCGCCCGACATCCGCGAGCCGCCGCCGCGCCGCCTCCAGACGCCGCTCCAGCGTCGCCGGGCGGATCGCGCCGGCGGCATGGGTCAGCTCGCCGCGCGCGCGCGCCACGCGCCGCTCCAGCGCCCGGTCGGTGCGCATGCCCAGATCGTCGAGCCGCTGGCGCTGCGGCCCGAGCAGCCGGTCACGCGTCGGCATCACCCGCACCAGCGCGTCCAGCCGCTCGCGGCCGCGCTCCACGTAGCGCCGCGCGCAGCGCTGCGTGCGCGTGCCCATCGCTTCCAGCGTCAGCCGCAGGTCGGCGAGCACCGGCACCGCGATCTCCGCCGCGGCGGTCGGGGTCGGGGCGCGCAGATCGGCGGCATGGTCGCACAAGGTCGTGTCCGTCTCGTGCCCGACCGCGGAGATGATCGGGATCGAACAGCCCGCCACCGCGCGCACCACCGCTTCCTCGTTGAACGCCCACAGATCCTCGATCGAGCCGCCGCCGCGCGCGACGATCACCAGATCGGGACGCGGCACCGCGCCGCCGGGCGCCAGCGCATCGAAGCCGCGCACCGCCGCCGCCACTTCCTCCGCCGCGCCCGCTCCCTGCACCTTCACCGGCCACACCACGACATGCGTCGGGCAGCGGTCCTCCAGCCGGTGCAGGATGTCGCGGATCACCGCGCCGGTCGGGGAGGTCACGACGCCGATCACGCGCGGCATGAACGGCAGCGGCTGCTTGCGCGCGGCGTCGAACAGCCCCTCCCCCGCCAGCTTGGCCTTCAGCTTCTCCAGCAGCGCCATCAGCGCGCCGGCGCCGGCAAGCTCCATCCGCTCGATCACGATCTGGTATTTGGAACGGCCGGGATAGGTGGTCAGCCGCCCGGTCGCGATCACCTCCACCCCGTCCTCGGGGCGAAAGGCGAGGCCCGCGGCGCTGCCCTTCCACATCACCCCGTCGATCACCGCGCTTTCGTCCTTCAGGCACAGATAGGCATGGCCGGAGGTGGCGCGCTTGTAGCCCGAAATCTCCCCGCGCAGCCGGACGTGGCCGAATTCGCCCTCCACCATCCGCTTCAGCCGGCCGGACAGTTCGCCGACGCTGAGCGCCATCGCATTGTCGCCGGGCGCCGGCTCGGCTACCAGCCGCCCCGCCTGAGTATCGTAGAGGGGGTCGGCCATGAACATCCTGCTGGTGGGATCGGGGGGACGCGAGCATGCGCTGGCGTGGAAGCTGGCGCAGTCGCCCAGCCTCGATACGCTGTTCGCCGCACCGGGCAACCCCGGCATCGCGGCGCATGCGACGATCGCCGAGCTGGACGTGACGGATCACCGCGCGGTCGTCGATTTCGTGCGTCGCCACCGCATCGGGCTGGTGGTGATCGGGCCGGAAGCGCCGCTGGTCGACGGCCTGGCCGACAATGTCCGCTCGATCGGGGTGCCGGTGTTCGGCCCCGGTCGCGAGGCGGCCAGGCTGGAGGGATCGAAGGGCTTCACCAAGGATCTGTGCGCGCGCGTCGGCATTCCCACCGCGCGCTATTTCCGCGTCACCTCGCGCGACGGCGCGCTCGCCTGCCTCGACGATTTCGGCGAGACGTGCGTCATCAAGGCGGACGGGCTGGCGGCGGGCAAGGGCGTGGTGGTCGCCGAGACGCGCGCCGAGGCGGAGGCGGCGATCGCCGACCTGTACGCGCACGGCCCGGTCGCGGCGGTGATCGAGGAGCGGCTGGAAGGCCCGGAGGCAAGCCTGTTCGTGTTGTCCGACGGCAGCTCGGTCGCCGCGTTCGGCTCCGCGCAGGACCACAAGCGCGTCGG
The DNA here is from genome assembly GCA_003243195.1 of Sphingomonas taxi. Taxonomy (GTDB): domain Bacteria; phylum Pseudomonadota; class Alphaproteobacteria; order Sphingomonadales; family Sphingomonadaceae; genus Sphingomonas; species Sphingomonas taxi_B. The sequence continues at coordinate 8,795 of QFQI01000016.1, forward strand.
GGACGGCGACACCGGCCCCAACACCGGCGGCATGGGCGCGTACAGCCCGGCGGCAGTGCTGACCCCCGAACTGGAGGAGCGCGCGCTGGGCGAGATCGTGCGCCCGACGATCGATGCGCTGGCCGCGGCGGGCACGCCCTATGTCGGCGTGCTCTACGCCGGGCTGATGCTGACCGCGCAGGGGCCGAAGCTGATCGAATATAACGTCCGTTTCGGCGATCCCGAATGCCAGGTGCTGATGATGCGCTTCACCGGCGATCTCGCGGCGCTGCTGCTGGCCGTGGCGGAGGGGCGGCTGGCCGACCAGCCCGCGCCCGCGTTCGCCGACGACGTGGCGCTGACGGTGGTGATGGCCGCGAACGGCTACCCCGCCGCACCGGAGACGGGCGGCGAGATCCGTGGCCTCGACGCGGCGCAGGCCGATGGGGCGGTCGTGTTCCAGGCCGGCACCGCGCTGCACGGCGAGCGGCTGGTGTCGAGCGGCGGACGCGTGCTGGCGGTGACCGCTACCGGCGCCGATGTCGCCGCGGCCCAGCGTGCTGCCTATGATGCCGTAGCGGAAATCGACTTCCCGACCGGCTTCTTCCGCTCCGACATCGGAGCCAAGGCGCTCGCGGACGGTTGAACGATCACTCTTCATGCGTGCAGGATCCCCGTCAATGAACTCAGGCAGCTACGCTCTGGAACCGATCTCGCAGGACGGCGTGCTCGTCACGATCGCGCTGGTGCTGGTCGGGGTGCTCGCGATCCTGACCGTGATCGCGATGCTGTGGGGCGCGCGGCTGAAGCGCCAGCGCCGCGCCGCCGAGGCGGAGGAACAGCAGCGCCTCGACGATCTGAAGGCGGACGGCATCGAGGCGACCAACACCCCCGACGCACCATCGCCCGTTGCGGGCGATCCCCGCCCCGCGCCCGGACCGGCCGACCATGCGGCGACACTGCCCGACGAGCCGATCGCCGCCGCCGCGCCGCTGGACGCCTCCCCGGCCAGCGTGGCGGCCGACGCGCCGCTGGACCGGCCGTCATCGGATGATCCGGGTGCGCAGTCGGTGACGATCCTGAAGGGGCTCGGCCCGAAGATCGCGACGCGGCTGGCGGAACTGGGGATCACCCGGCTGGACCAGCTCGCCTGGCTCGACGACGCCGAGGCCGCCGATCTCGACCGCCAGTTGGGCGCGTTCGAGGGACGGATGGAGCGCGACCGCTGGCGCGAACAGGCGCGGCTGCTCGCGAAGGGCGACCGCGCCACCTACGAGGCGCAGTTCGGCCGGCTGGGATGAGCGTCGCCTTCCGCCGCGAGAGCGACGACGAACATCTGGAGCCGCGCTTCGAGCTGCCGATCCCGCCCGGTCCCAATCTGGTCACGCCGCGCGGCGCCGTGCTGATCGCGGCGCGCGTCGCGGCGCTGGAGGCGGAACTGGCCGCGGCGGCCGATGCGGACGCCGCCAAGCCGATCGCGCGCGACCTGCGCTACTGGAAGACGCGCCGCGCCACCGCGATCGAAACCGCGCCGCGGGGTGACGGCGTGGTCGGTTTCGGCAGCCGCGTCCGCTTCGCGCTGAACGGGCAGGAACGCGTCGTGACGCTGGTGGGCGACGACGAGGCCGATCCGCCCGCCGGATTGCTCGCCTTCTCCGCCCCGCTCGCCCGCGCGCTGATGGGTGCCGAAGCAGGCGATCTGGTCGCGTTCAACGGGCGCGACGATGCGATCGAGGTGCTGGCCGTCGCTGGCGCGTAGCGGCCGCTCAGCTCAGGGTCACAGGTCGTGAACCGCAGCGCGTATCTGCCGCGCACCGTCACGCGCCGCGTCCAGCACCCTGGCGGCGGGCGACGGACGCGGCGCGACAAGCGTCCGATAGTCCGCGTCCAGTTCCGCCATCGTCGGCACCATGAAGCCTTCGTGATCGCCCTCGAACAACGTCAGGCGCGTCGTTCCGGCCTGGCGGTCGAAGTGGATCCGGCGCCCCGCGACCGTGCGCCCGGCGATCTGGTCCGGTCCGATACGGCGATCCAGCATGTCGAGCCGGGTGGCGTCCGACATCATCTGGTTGGCATGTCCGCTGTGCAGCGCGACACGGTTGAACCACGCCACGGACTGATCGGGTGACACGGACGTGACCATCCCGTCGCGGATGCCATGATACAAATGGATCGCCGGCATATGGGCCGGCAACGGCATGAACATCGGCGAGCGGCGACGCGCTTCCGCCACGTTCAGCCCACCCTTGCCCGATCCCGTGCACTGGCGAATGTCGCTGCCATAATGGTCGAAGGCGTGGTGATCGTACCATGCCTCCAGATCGGTGATCGGCACCCAGGCGATATAGCGGCGAACGGGGATGTTCCCGGCGTGCAGCGAACACAAGGCGGTATAAGCCCCTCCGGAAATTCCGACGACATAGATCGCGCGCTGGTCGACGTGGCCATGCGCGATCGCGTAATCGACCGCAGCGCGGACGCCATCGGTCACCGCCGGGCTGCAACAGGCATCGGGCGTGTTGTTGGGCCCGGCCAGCGCCGGACGGATGTAGTTCCAGCCGCGCGCGCTCGCCAGGCGATCCAGCCGGACGTCATTACCCAGGCTGCCCGCTTCGGTTTCGCCCCATTGATGCAGATCGACGACCAGCGGCGCCATGTTTGGGGCGGCGGAGAAGCGTGCGCGTTGCTCCCTGGCCGCCCCCGATGCCGGTATCGTGACGGTCGCCGCGAGTGACCGCCAGTCGTGCCACTGCCCGATGATGGCCGCCTCCACCGCCCCCAGCCGTGGATAGGCCGCAGCCCCCAGACCGAGGCCAACGGCAAGCGAAGCCAGCGACGTGACGACACGCCGCACGCGATCCCTGTTACCAAGCTGCATTAGATCCCCCGCGTACGCGATACCTGCGCGCGCGGTGATTCTCAATGCTGGCGCTGCCGACTCATCATTTTTTGTCCCATGATGGAACAGCCATGCGCCGGCGCGCCCGGTGCGTCAGTTGCTGCTGCTCACCAGCAGCTTGTCGATCCGGCGGCCGTCGAGGTCGACCACCTCGAAGCGCCAGCCCTGCTCCTCGAAGCTCTCGCCCTCCTCGGGCAGCTTGCGGAAGGCGGCGAGCGCGAGGCCAGCGACGGTCGCATAGTCGCGGTCTTCGGGCAGGTCGATGCCGAGCCGTTCGGCCAGCGCATCGGCCGCCATCGTCCCCGCCACCAGCAGCGACCCGTCGTCGCGTTCCACCACGTTCGGGCTTTCGTGCGGGTCGGCGTCCGAGACGAATTCGCCCGCGATCGCCGCCAGCAGGTTCGCCGGCGTCACGACCCCTTCGAAATGGCCATATTCGTCATGGATCAGCGCCATCGGCACCTCGGCGCGGCGCAGCGCGTCCAGCGCGTCCATCGCGTCGATCTGGTCGATCACCACCGGCGCCTTGCGCACCAGCCGGGCCAGGTCCAGCGTCTCGCCGCGGAACAGCGCGGTGGCCACGTCGCGCGCCTGCACCACGCCGACCACCGCGTCGATCGAACCGCGCGCCACCGGCAGGCGGCTGTGCGGCGTTTCCAGCAGCTTGGCGCGGATGCTGGCATCGTCCAGCGTGATGTCCAGCCAGTCGACCTCGGTGCGCGGCGTCATCACCTCGCGCACCGGCCGGTCGGCGAGCCGCACCACGCCCGAGATGATCGAGCGTTCATGCTCCTCGATCACGCCGGACTTGCTGGCCTCCGCCACGATCAGGTGCAGCTCCTCGGCGGTCACCTGATCCTCGTTCTCGCGATTGAGGCGCAGCAGGCGGAAGGCCAGCGCGCTGCTCGCGTCGAGCACCCACACCACCGGCTTGGTGAATTTCGCCAGCCAGGCCATCGGCAGCGCGACCAGCGCCGCGACCGCCTCGGGCTTGCGCAGCGCGAACTGCTTGGGCACCAGCTCGCCGACGATCAGCGAGGCGTAGGTGGTGAGCGCGATGACCAGCGCATAACCCAGCCGCTCCGCCAGCGCGTGGCTCAGCCCCAGCATCTCCAGCCGCGCGGCGGTGGGCGTGCCCAGGCTGGCCCCCGAATAGGCGCCGGCGATGATCCCGATCAGCGTGATGCCGATCTGCACCGTGGACAGGAACTTGCCGGGATCCGCCGCCAGCTCGATCGCGGTCGCCGCGCCGCGCCGGCCGCTGCGCGCCATCGCCTCCAGCCGCGCCTTGCGCGCGGACACAATCGCCAGCTCGCTCATCGCGAAGATGCCATTCAACGCCACCAGCGCCAGGATGATGACGACGTCGATCCAGGGAAATGGCGGTAACATGGCTCGGCCCCCTCTTGGCGGCAAAGCGACCGCGCGACAATCCGCAAAATGGTCCCCGGCACGCTGCCCCGCCTCGACCGGCCGCCGCGGTCCTTCAGCACGGGTTCAGTCCGGCAGCGGAACAATCCCGGGCGGCGTCGGGTTGACCGGCATCATGCGGTGAAAGGGAAGAGAATGAGGGTTGTGTCGAAGCTGGGCGCGATGCTGGCCTGCGCGTCGCTGGTGACGGTAGCGGCCTGCACCACCGATCCGGAGACGGGCCAGCGGACGATCTCCAAGACCGCGATCGGCGGGATCGGCGGCGCGCTGGGCGGGTACCTGCTGGGTGATTTGGTCGGCGGCCGACGCGACCGGACCGAAAAGATCATCGGCGCGGGGATCGGCGGCATCGCCGGCGCGGGAATCGGCGCGTACATGGACAAGCAGGAGCGCGAACTGCGCGAACGCACGCGCGGCACGGACGTGCAGGTGACCCGCCAGGGCGACGACCTGCTGCTCAACATCCCCTCCGGCATCAACTTCGCGTACAATTCCGCGGCGGTGCAGCCGCAGTTCCGCGCGACGCTGGACAAGGTCGCCAGCGTGCTGGCCGAATATAATCAGACCTATGTCGATGTGTACGGCCACACCGATTCGACCGGCAGCGATTCCTACAATCAGGATCTGTCGGAACGGCGCGCGGTATCGGTGGCGGACTACCTGTCCAGCCACGGCGTGCAGGCGGCGCGCATCGCGACGCGCGGTTTCGGCGAGACGCAGCCGATCGAGTCCAACGAAACCGAGCAGGGTCGCGCGGCCAACCGCCGGGTGGAGATCAAGGTGGTGCCGGTATCGCAGAACGACGTGCCGGCGCGGTAACGACGCTGCGCCATGGCGCGCGTTGCGACGCTGCGCGCGCCATGGCGGATGATCCACGATCCGATCGCCACCGCGCGCGGGCTGGTGGTGCGGCACGTGTCGGTTTGGACGCACGCGAAAGACGGGGTTCGAGGCGGGCGCCTCCGCCAGATGGCATGCGCCGTCGGCGTCTTCCCGATAGTTCACAGGCGCCGGGAGTGATCCGCGCCGCTACCTCAGCGCCGGGCGACGAAGAAATCGCGCAGCAGCGCCGCCGCTTCGACGGCTCCGATGCCGGGAAACAGCTCGGGCCGATGATGACAGGTCGGTTGTGAGAAGAAGCGCGCGCCATGCTCCACCGCGCCGCCCTTGGCATCGTCCGCGCCGTAATAGAGGCGTGCGATTCGCGCATGCGCGATCGCGCCGGCGCACATCGTGCACGGCTCCAGCGTCACCCACAGGTCGCAATCCCCAAGCCGGTCGCGGCCCAGCGCGTGCGCGGCGGCACGGATCGCCAGGATCTCGGCATGCGCGGTCGGGTCGCAGCGTGCACGCGGCGCATTGGCGGCGACCGCCACGATCGCCCCGCCACGCGTCACCACCGCGCCGACCGGCACCTCCCCGGCCGCCGCCGCATCGCGCGCGGCGTCCAGCGCGGCACGCATCGGGGCTGGCAGCGGGAACATGCCCCGCCGCCTAACCTCAGGCGGGTGCGAAGGCCAGCGGCGTTACTGCGCGGGCTTCTCCACGGAGATGTCGGGCACCTCCACCGTCTTGTTTTCGGTGCCCACCCGCACCTTGGCCACGTCGGCGTCGAATTTCGGCGCCTGACCGCCCTCGAGTCGCGGAAGCTGCGCGGTCTGCGTCTGATCGAACTTCACGAAACCGAGCATCATCGCCGCCAGGATCACCAGCGCGACGATCCCGATCAGCACCAACAGCGTCCGCATCCTCTTCACTCCCGCAAGCATCGATTCGTTATCGCAACAACGCCGGCTCGCCGCGCTGGTTGCACCGCTTTTGCTTGACCGATCGCGCGATGGGGGTTATCCGCGCCCACTTTCCGGGCAACCGAAATCAGGATTAGTCACATGTCGCGCATCTGCGAGCTGACCGGCAAGGGCCGGCAGGTGGGTAACAACGTTTCCCACGCGAATAACAAGACCAAGCGCACGTTCCTGCCGAACCTGCAGAACGTCACGCTGCTGTCGGACACGCTGGAGCGTTCGATCCGGCTGCGCGTGTCGACGCACGGGCTGCGCTCGGTGGAGCACAACGGCGGCCTCGACAACTGGCTGGTCAAGACCTCCGACGACAAGCTGTCGCTCAAGGCGCGCCGCCTGAAGCGCGACATCGTGAAGAAGCGCTCGACCGCCGTCGCGGCCTGACGCTTCCCACGACCGATCCGATCGCGGCCCGCCGTCCGGTGTGACGGCGGGCCGCATCGCGTCGGCGTTCACTCGACCAGCCGGAACTTGGCAAGGATCGTGCGCCGCCATCCCGCGCCGTCATTGTCGGTGACCAGCCAGACCATCGTGGCGCCGCGCTCGCGAGAGACCGCCAGCCCCTCGGCATTCTCGCCGCCCAGCGTCGCGCCGAATCGCGCGATCACCCGGCCGCGCAGCAGCGCCCCGGCACCGATCCGCGCCGCGGGCACGCGCACCACGATCGCATCGAAGCGCAACGGCGGCTGCCAGCGCCGGTTGAGCACCAGCACGTCGCCACCGGGAAGCACCGCCGCATCACTCGGCGCATAGCCGTCCGGCGGCAAATAGCGGAGCGTCGCGCTGCGGGTGCCCGGTCGGGCGGGGTCGCCATCGAACAAGGCGGCGGCGCGCGGGCCGCTGCCGCGCAGCGCACCCTCCCGCAGCGCAAGGAAGCGGCCGTCTGCCAGTCGCACCAGCGCCTCCGGTCCGCTGTTCTCGCCCCAGCGCCGCATCGTGCGCGGACGGCTCCATGCCTCGGCGTGCCCGAAACCCGGAGCATAGCGCCAGATCGCGTTGACGCGCTCATAGCCGATCCACGCGCGGCCGCTCGCCGGATCGACCACCAGTGACTCCGAATCGCGGCTGTCCTTGCGCCATCCGGTGCCCGGCCCGTCGTCCAGCGTGCTGCCGGGCAAGGTCCGGACCATCCCCCGCGCAATCCGTAGCCGCACGACATTGCCGCCATCGTTGAGCAGGATCGCATGGTCGCGGTGCAACGCCAGCGCCGAAAAGCCGCCGAACCCCGGCTGGCGCGCCGAAAGCGAGAGCGCGCCGACCGGTCGCAGCGCGCCGATACGTGCCGGCCACCCGCCCGCCGGCACGAAGCGGGTCGCGCGGACCGACAGGTCGCGGCGGAACAGCACGCGCCGCGGTTCGCCGCTCCAGGATGGCACCAGCAGCAGCACCAGCAGGATGATCGTCAGCCCTCGCACGCGGCCCTTGTAGGGCAGAACCGGATCCGGCCCAGCAGGCGATTCCTGCGCATCCATGCGGCTCGACGGCGTTTCGGGCAGGCCGGCAGGCGCGCGCACCGCGCCGTCCGCCCACGGGTGGATGGATGAACCTTCGATAACGGGCGCATTCAGGGTCGGCTCAACGCGAATCACCCATAAGCATTTTCATCGACGGGGCAGCCCGCCGACCGGAACAGCAAACGGGAGACGACAGATGTTCAGGAATCTCGCACTTGCCGGCGTCGCGCTCGCCATCGGCACCGCCGCCGTCGCCCCCACCACCGCCGAGGCGCAGCGCTATTATGGCAGCCGCTACGATCGCGGCGGGTATGACGACCGCGGCTATTACGACCGTCGCGACTATCGCGGCTACGACCGCCGCGACGATCGCCGTCGCTACAGCTACAACCGCCGCTGCTCGGAAGGCACGACCGGCACCGTGGTCGGCGCGATCGCCGGCGGCCTGCTGGGCCGGGTGATCGACTCGCGCGGCGACCGGACACTGGGCACCGTGCTGGGCGGCGTCGGCGGCGCGGTCGCGGGCAATGCGATCGAGAAGTCGAACAACCCGCGCGGTTGCCGCTGACCATCATGCTCCGCGCGATACCGCGCGGAGCGACTGGCCGGTTCGGCGAGTGGCCCAGCCCCTCTTGAGTTCCCTCGCGTAGCGTATGAGGGCGCGGACCCGGTGCCGGAAGGCGCCGGGTCCGTGTTTCCTGGCGGCGGTCGGCGGCCCGTCCCGCCGCGTCAGTACATATGCTGCCCGCCGTTGATGCTCAGCGTCGCGCCGGTGACGAAGCCGGCATCTTCCGAGCACAGGAACACCACGCCGCGCGCGATCTCGTGCGCCTGCCCGAGCCGGCCGACGGGGATCTTGGCGACGATCTTCTCCAGCACCTCGGAAGGCACCGCCGCCACCATGTCGGTGTCGATATAGCCCGGTGCGATCGCGTTCACCGTGACGCCGGCCCGCGCGCCTTCCTGCGACAGCGCCTTGGTGAAGCCGTGCACGCCGCTCTTGGCCGCGGCATAATTGACCTGTCCGTACTGGCCGGCCTGGCCGTTGATCGAGCTGATGCTGACGATCCGACCCCATTTGCGCTCGCGCATGCCCGGGAACACCGCCTTGGCCATGTTGAAGCAGCCGCCCAGGTTGGTGTCGATGACCTCCTTCCACATGTCGTAGGTCATCTTCAGGATCGTGCCGTCGCGCGTGATGCCGGCATTGTTGACCAGCACATCGACCGGCCCCAGTTCGTCCGCGATCCGTGCCACGCCCTGCTGGCACGCCGCGTGATCGGCGACGTCCCATTTGTAGGCGGCGATGCCGGTACGGTCGGTGAAGTCGCGGGCACGCTCCTCGTTGCCGGCATAATTGGCGGCAACGGTCATCCCCGCATCCCGCAAAGCGACGCTGATCGCCTCGCCGATGCCACGCGTTCCACCCGTGACGATCGCCACCCTAGCCATGCCTGCCTCTCCTGTTGCCCCGTGCAGCGGGCGGTTACCTTACGGCAGCCTAGGCTGGACGCCGCCAGCCTTCAAGCTCGCGCGACAACAGCGTGCGCAGCATCGCCACCCCCTCGCGCGTGTCGTTCAGGCACGGGAGATAGGCGAAATGCGTCCCGCCCGCCGCCTCGAAGCTCTCGCGCCCGCGGATCGCCAGCTCCTCCAGCGTCTCCAGGCAGTCGGCGGAAAAACCGGGCGCGAGGATCGCGACCTTGCGGATGCCCTGCCCCGGCATCGCCGCCAGCGTCGCATCGGTGGCTGGCTCCAGCCATTTCGCGCGCCCGAAGCGCGACTGGAACGCCACGGTCAGCGGTCGCCCGAGCGCCGCGCCCAGCAACCGCGCGGTCTTGTGGCAGTGGCAGTGATACGGGTCGCCGAGTTCCAGCGTCCGCTGCGGCATGCCGTGGAAGCTGGCGATCACCGCGTCGGGCGCGAAATCCAGCGCCGCCAGCGCCGCCGACACGTTGTGCGCCAGCGCGTCGATATAGGCCGGGTCGTCATGATAGGGCGGCAGCGTGCGCACCGCCGGCTGCCAGCGCATGCCGGCCAGCGCGGCGAACGCCTTGTCGTTGGCGGTGGCGGTGGTGGCCGCGCAATATTGCGGATAGAGCGGGGCGAGCAGGATGCGCTCGCACCCCGCCGCCTTCATCGCGTGCAGCCGCCCGGCGATGGCGGGATTGCCGTAGCGCATCGCCCAGTCGACCAGCACGTCCTCGCCGAACGCGTCCTTCAGCGCCGCCGCCTGCGCGCGCGTCACGGCGGCGAGCGGCGAGCCGGCGTCGGTCCACACCTGACCATAAGCATGCGCCGACTTCTTCGGGCGGGTGGTCAGCACGATACCGCGCAGGATCGGCTGCCAGAACAGCGGCGGTATCTCCACCACGCGGCGATCGGACAGGAACTCCGCGAGATAGCGGCGCACCGCGCGCGCATCCGCCGCGTCGGGGGTGCCGAGGTTGATGAGCAGCACGCCGATACGCGGGCGCGGGATGGTCGGGTGGTCGGGGGGAAGCATCACGCGCCCTTGAACGGCAGCGTGCGCCAGCGCGTTCCACCGACGGTGAACAACGCATTGGCGATGGCGGGCGCGACGGCGGGCACCCCCAGGTCGCTGACGCCGCCGGGATCGGCGGTGGAGGGGATCAGCTCGACCGTCACCTCGGGCGCGGTGGCGAGCGTCGGCAGCGACAGCTCGCCATAGCGCCGCGTGGTGGCCAGCCCGTCATGATAGCCCGCCGCCGTGCCGGTCGCGAGCGTCGCGCCGAAGATCAGCCCGCCCTCGATCTGTTGGCGCACCACGTCGGGGTTGATGGTCCGCCCGCAATCGACCGCCGCCACCAGCCGGTCGACGCGCGGCCGCCCGCCGTCGCCGATGCCGACCTCCGCCAGTACCGCGATCGCGCTGCCCGCCATCATGTGGCAGGCGATCCCCTGCCCGCTGCCCGGCACGCCGCCGCTCCACCCACCCAGCGCCGCGGCGGTGGTCAAGCAACGCGCCAGCCGCGTGTCGCCAGCGAGCATGCCGACGCGAAACGACATCGGCTCGCTGCCCGACACGCGCGCCAGTTCGTCCAGAAAGCATTCGGTGAAGAAGGCGGTGTAGCCGTCCGCGCCACCGCGCAGGTGCCCGGTCGACAACGCATCGTTCACCGGGTGGTGGAACACCGCCGCTGCGGGCAAGCGATACGGCGGCACCGCGCCTGACATCGCATAGCCGTCCGCCCCGGCCGGCAGCGCGGCGGCGAGCCGGCGCAGCGGGTCGCGCGGCAGCAGCCGCCGCGCCATGTCGCGCCCGGTCGGCGCCACTGCGATCCGCGCCTGCCACCCGAGGATCGCGCCGTTGGCGGCGAGCCGCGCCGCCATCCGCGCCTTCGCCGGGGCGCGGACCCGGTCGTGGAGCAGCGCCTCGCCGCGCGACCAGGCGAGTTGCACCGGGCGGCGCAGCTTCACCGCCAGCACGGCGACCTGTCGCGCCACATCCACCTCCAGCGCGGCGCCGAACGACCCGCCGGCGAGCATCGGGTGGACGATCACCCGGGCTTCCGCGACGCCGATCGCCGCCGCCGCCGCCGCGCGGGCGAGCGTCGGCGCCTGCGTCGCCATCCAGAGCTCCAGCCGCTCGTTCTGCCACTGTGCGGTCGCGGCGGGCGTTTCCGGTGTGGCGTGGAACGCGGGGCGGACGACATATTCCGCCTCGACGAGCCGCGCGCCCCGGAACGCCGCGTCGAGGTCGCCGGTCGCGGCCACGCGGTGGCCCTCGCCGGCCAGCGCAGCGTCCAGCGCACGCGCGGTCGCCGCATCGTCGGGCAGCGCGACGTCGCTTTCGAAGCGCGGCGCGAGCGCCTCCAGCGCGCGGTTGGCCGCCCACCAGTTATTCGCCACCGCCGCGATCCAGTGATCGTCGCGCACCACCGACAGCAGCCCGCGCACGCGTCGCGCCGCCGCCATGTCGGCCGAGCGCAGCCGCGATTCGGGGTGCGGCCCCTGCCGGATGCTGGCGAACACCATGTCGGGCAGCCGCACGTCGGCGACGAAATTGGCCGAGCCGTCGACCTTCGCCGGCACGTCGAGCCGTGGCAGCGACTCGCCGCTCAGCCGGCCTTCGTCGCCGATGCGCAGCGGCAGTTCGTCGGGCAGGTCGCCGCCCGCCGCCGCTTCCGCCAGTTCCGCGAAGCGCAGGCGGCGCTTGTCCAGCGTCACAAAACCGTCGGCAGCGGTGCAATCGCGCCAGTCCGCGTCCCAGCGCGCCGCCGCCGCCTGGCACAGCAGCACGCGCGCCGCCGCCCCCGCTTCGCGCAACGGCGCCTCGAACCGGCGGATCGAGGTGGAGCCGGCGGTCACCATCAGCGCGTCGCGCGTCCAATATTCGCCGCGTAGCCCGTCCGGCACCCCGGCGAACGCCGGCCCGAACAGCGCGTCCGCACCGAGCGGATTGGCGTAGAGCGGCGAGATCGGCGCCGCCTCCACGCCGACGGTGCGCCAGTCCGCGCCCAGTTCGTCGGCGACGATCTGCGCCAGCGTCGTATAGACGCCCTGCCCATGTTCGCATTGCGGCACCGCGACGATCACGCGCCCGTCGCGCGCGATCTTCAGGAAGGCGTTGAACACGCGTTCGCCCGGCGCGACGGCGAGATTGGGCAGATAGGTACGCGGCCACGCCGCCCAGGCCACGACCAGCCCGACGCCGACGCCGCCGGAGATCAGGAGCTTGCGTCGGGTAATATCCGCCATCCGCGCGGGGTTAGCGGCCCGCATCGCGCGGCGGAAGCGGGAAAGCTCGCGCCCAACCGCGCCGTCGTGCGTTGCCCTGCTTCCACCAGCACCGGAGAGCCGGGTTTGACACGATTTCTGATCGCACAGAGCGAAACGCCGGACGAGCGACAGGCGCGTCGCGACCATGCCGGCAAGAGCTCGGGCGAAAGCTACGCCGCGACGCTGCGGCAACTTGCGCCCGATGGCGCGATCGACATCATCGCACCCGCCGATGACGACGCGCGGCGCTATGACGCCGGGGAGCTGGCGAGCTATGACGCGGTGTTCCTGACCGGATCGCCGCTGCACGTCTATGACGACACGCCGGCCGTGCGGCGGCAACTGGCGTTCATGCGCAGCGTCTTCGCATCGGGCACGCCGTCGTTCGGATCGTGCGCGGGGTTGCAGGTGGCGGTCGCCGCCGCGGGCGGCACCGTGCGCAGGATGCCCGACCGGATGGAGGCGGGCGTTTCGCGGCAGATCGTCGCCACGGAGGCGGGGCGCGATCACCCGCTGCTGGCCGGACGCGCGCCGGCCTGGGACGCGCCGGCGGTCCACGGCGACGAGGTGGCGGCGCTGCCGCCCGGCGCGACGCTGCTTGCCAGCAACGGCGTGACCCGGGTGCAGGCCGCCGAGATCCGCCACGATCGCGGCATCTTCTGGGGGGTGCAATATCACCCGGAGCTGGCGCTGGGCGAGATCGCGGTCGCGTTGCGCCGGCAGGCGGCGGATCTGGTCACGGCGGGGCTGGCGGACAACGAAGCGGAGGTGGCCGAACGCGCCGACGACTTCGATGATCTGCACCGCGCCCCGGACAAACGCTCGCTGCGCTGGCGGCTGGGCGTCGACGGCGAGTTCGCGGACGAGCACGCGCGACGCCGCGAGCTGCGCAACTTCCTGGCGGCGCTGCCGGATCTGGATCGACGGCGCTAGCGCACGGCGCTGCCCACGGGCCGGCGCCCGGCGCACGCCGTTCCGCCGGGCGCCGGAACCGGAGGGCGGCGAAGCGCTACACCGCCACCCGCTCCGCATAGGCGCGGCGCAACGTCAGCTTGTCGATCTTCTCCGTGCCCAGCCGGGGCAGCGGGTCGGGGCTGATCCACAGGCGGTGCGGCACCTTGAACGCGGCCAGGTGCTGCGCAACGAATTCCGCCAGTTCCTCGGCGGTCACCGCGCCGGGCGACGCGAGGTGGACGACCGCGCCCGGCACCTCGCCCAGCCGTTCGTCGGGCAGGCCGAACACCGCCGCTTCGGTCACGTCGCAGTGTGCGTAGAGCGCCGACTCCACCTCGTGGCAACTGATGTTCTCGCCGCCGCGGATGATGATGTCCTTCTTGCGATCAACGATGAACAGATAGCCGTCCGCATCCAGATAGCCGAGATCGCCGGTGCGGAAATAGCCGTCATCGGTGTAACAGGCGGCCGTGTCGTCCGGCCTTCCCCAATAGCCCTCGAAACAGGCGGCGGCGCGGATGCCGATCTCGCCGACCCCGCCCTGCCGCACCGGCCGTCCCGCATCGTCGAGGATCGCCAGTTCCGACAGCGGTGGTGACGCGCGGCCGGCGGACGACGGCTTGGCCAGGTAATTGCTACGCCAGTTGCCGGCACCGACCGCGTTGGTTTCGGTCAGGCCATAGCCGATCAGCGGCGCGCCCTCCATCTCGGCGTCGATGCGGCGGACGTGCTCCACCGGGCGCGGCGCGCCGCCGGCGGAGATGTCGGTGACGGTCGACAGGTCGTAGCGCGCGCGGTTGGGATGGGTGAGCATCTCGAAACTCATCAACGGCACGCCGACGAAATAGGTGACCTGCTCGCGCTCGATCAGCCGCATCGCCTCCTCCGCGTCCCAGCGCGTCATCAGCACCAGCTTGCGTCCCATGGCGAAGCTCTGGAGCAGCACCGTGATCTCGGCGGTGACGTGGAACAGCGGCACGTTGAGCAGCGTCGCGGGTTGCAGCCCGCTCACCACGCCGTCCTGCGCAGCGATCGCCTGCATCATCAGCGCGGACGACAGGAAGTTGAACGTGGCCTGCATAACCTGGAAATGCGTGGACAGCGCACCGCGCGAACGCCCGGTGGAGCCGGAGGTGAACAGGATCGTCGCAGGATCCTCGCCGCGCAGCGCCGGCAGCGCGCCGCCCTGCGCGCGCGCGAGCACCGCATCCAGCGCGGCCTCCAGCGGCTGCGTGTCGTCGAACGGCTGGACCAGCCCGTCCAGCCCGGCGAGTCGCTTCACGCGCGGCGGATCGGCGAAGACCAGCCGCGGCGCGACTTCCGCCACCGCGGCCTCCAGTTCCTCGGCCTGCCACCAGCCGTTCAGCAGGGTCGCGATGCCGCCCGCCATCGCGATGCCCATGTAGAGCACGATCCACGCCGGCGAGTTGCGGGCCGCGATGCCGACGCGGTCGCCGGGCCGCACGCCATATCCGTCGACCAGCGCATGCGCGACGCGCGTCGCGGCATCATGGACCTGCCCGTACGTCAGCCGCTCCTCCCCTGCGACCAGGAAGGTCAGGTCGCGGTGCTGGGCACAGAAATGCGCGAAATAGGCCGGCAGCGTCGGGGGCGCGGCGGCGATGCACGGCAGCGTGCGCCCGAACCGCTGCACCGTGCCGAGCGGCAACGGCCCCCCCTCCCCGGTCATTGCCGCGATCGTGGCATCCATGCGTGCATCCAGCTCGGTCCGCATCATTCTCTCCGCTTGGGTTTATCCCTTGCGCATCTTATGGAGGCGCGATTCACGAGGGGAAAGCCTTGATCCAGCCCGCGCTCACGGCTGCCGTAGCGGCAAGCCACATACATTTTTCCGATCTGGGCCTCCACCCCGACGTCTTTTCGATCGGCGTGTTCACGCTGCGCTGGTACAGCCTGGCCTATATCGCCGGGATCGTCATCGGCTGGTGGTATCTGCTGAAGCTGCTGGCGCAACCGGGCGCGCCGATGGCGCGGCGCCATGCCGACGACCTGGTGTTCTATGCCACGCTGGGCATCATCCTGGGCGGGCGGCTGGGCTATGTCCTGTTCTACGCGCCGGAAATGCTGACGCGCCCCCTGTCGATCCTGCGGTTGTGGGATGGCGGCATGTCGTTCCACGGCGGGGTGATCGGCACGTCGCTGGGGCTGATCTGGTTCGCGCGCAAGAACGGGCTCAACTGGCTGCGCATCCACGATTATGTCGCATGCTGCGTGCCGTTCGGGCTGTTCTTCGGCCGGCTGGCCAATTTCGTGAACGGCGAATTGTGGGGCAAGCCCGCCGACGTGCCCTGGGCGATCGTGTTCGAGCGCACCGTGCCGTTCGGCATGATCGAACCGGCGCGCCATCCCAGCCAGCTCTACGAGGCGGGGCTGGAGGGCATCGCGCTGTTCGCGCTGCTGTGGTTCTTCTTCTGGCGCACCAACGCACGCTACCAGCCGGGCAAGCTGGTCGGGCTGTTCCTGGCCGGATATGGCGTGGCGCGCTTCACGGTCGAATTCTTCCGCGAACCCGATGCGCAACTGCGCGAATTCGCCGCCACGACCGGGCTGCACATGGGACAGTGGCTGTGCGTGCCGATGATCGTGGCGGGCGCGTTCCTGATCGCCACCGCGCCGCGCCGACGCGAGCGCGTCACGCCGGTCGCAGGGCAGGATGCGGTGGCGTGAATCGCCGGCCGGAACTCCGGGCATGAATGCGCCGCCGCTGCCCGAGCGGCTGGCGCGCGCGATCGCGCTGGGCGGGCCAATTCCGGTCAGCCAGTTCATGGCCGCGGCCAATGCGCATTATTATGCCACGCGCGATCCGCTGGGCAGCGGCGGCGACTTCACCACCGCGCCGGAGATCAGCCAGATGTTCGGCGAGCTGATCGGCGCCTGGGCGGCCGACCTGTGGCAGCGCGCCGGACGGCCAGCGGTGGCATGGGTGGAACTGGGGCCGGGGCGCGGCACGCTGAGCGCCGATGCGCTGCGCGTGATGGCGCGCGCGGGACTGACGCCGCCGGTGCATTTCGTCGAGACCAGCCCGGTGCTGCGCGAACGACAGGCGGAGCGGGTGGCGGCGGCGACATGGCACGATTCGCTCGCCACGCTGCCGGACGACGTGCCGCTGATCGTCGTCGCCAACGAATTCTTCGACGCGCTGCCGATCCGGCAGCTCGTGCGGCGCGGGCCGACGTGGCACGAACGGCTGGTGGCGTGCCAGGACACGCTGTTCCTTCCGATCGCGGGGGCCAGCGTTCCCGACACGATCATCCCCCCGCACCTGGCCGACGCGCCGCCGGGTGCGATCATCGAGACATCGCCCGCCAGCGTCGCGGTGATGGCCGATCTGGCGGCGCGGATCGTGGCGCAGGGCGGCGCGGCGCTGGTGATCGACTATGGCTATGACGGCCCTGCGGCGGGCGAGACGTTGCAGGCCGTGCGCGCCCATGCCTATGCTAATCCGTTCGAGGCGCCGGGCGAGCACGACCTGACCGCGCATGTCGACATGGCGACGCTGCGGCTGGTCGCCGCCGCGTCGGGCGCGCGGGTGTTCGGCACGGTCGGGCAAGGCGCCTTCCTGCGCGCGCTCGGCATCGACGCGCGCGCCGCGGCGCTGGGCGAACGGGTGACGGGGGATCGCGACCGGCTGGTCGGGGACATGGGGGAGTTGTTCAAGGTGATCGCACTGACGCACATGGACTGGCCGCAACCGGCGGGGTTCGCATGACGCAGAAAACGACGCTGCGCCGCGCCACAGTCGAGGACGCCGCCAATCTCGCAGCGGTGGCGCGCGCGACCTTCACCGAGACGTTCGGCACGCTGTATTCCGCGGCCGATCTCGCCACCTTCCTCGAACAGCATACGCCCGGCGACTGGGCGCGCGAGATCGCCGACCCCGCCTTTGCGGTGCTGGTGGTGGAACTGGGGCATATCGCGGTCGGCTACGTCAAGCTGGGGCCGCCGCGGCTGCCGTTCACGCCCGCGACGGGCGCGATCGAGCTGCGGCAATTCTACCTGCTGGAACCATGGCAGGGCGCGGGCGTCGGGCCGCGGATGATGGAATGGGCGCTGGCGGAAGCGCGCGAGCGCGGGATGGCGTCGATCTACCTGTCGGTGTTCACCGACAACCACCGCGCGCGGCGCTTCTACCGGAAATACGGGTTCGAGGATGTCGGCCGCTATGCCTTCATGGTCGGCGATCACGAGGACGAGGACATCGTGATGCGCCGCGATCTGTGACCACGCCGGAACTCTTTTCGGCACGGCTGCTGTCGGCGGTGCCGCATGGCTTCTTCGGGCGGCGCGGCGGCGTGTCGGACGGGGTGCACGCCGGGCTGAACGTCGGGCTGGGTTCCGACGACGACGAAGCGGCGGTGCACGCCAACCGCGCCGCCGCGCTGGCGGCGGTGAAGCGTGGCGCGGCGCTGCTGACCCCGTGGCAGGTCCATTCCGCCGATTGCGTGACGGTGCGCGCGCCGCTTGCCGAGCGGCCGCGTGCCGATGCGCTGGTCACCGACCGCCCGGCGCTGGCGGTCGGCGTGGTCACCGCCGACTGCGCCCCGGTGCTGCTCGCCGACGTCGCCGCCGGGGTGGTGGGCGCGGCGCATGCGGGATGGAAGGGCGCGCTGGCGGGGGTCACCGACGCGACGGTCGCCGCAATGGTCGCGCTGGGCGCCGATGCGACGCGGATCGTCGCGGCGGTGGGACCGTGCATCGCGCGCGCCAGCTACGAGGTCGACGACGCCTTTCGCCGCCGGTTCGAGGCGGCGCACGCAGCCAACGAACGCTTCTTCGCCGACGGCCGCGCGGGGCACCATCGCTTCGACCTGGAAGGCTATGTCGTCCACCGGCTCGCCGCTGCCGGCGTGACGCGGGTCGAGGCGCTGGGGCTGGACACCTATGCCGATCCGGTGCGCTTCTTCTCCTATCGCCGCGCGACGCATCGCGGCGAAACGAGCTACGGCCGGCAGATCGCGATCATCGCGCCGGCGGGATAAGACCGCTCGCGCCGGCCGCGGCGCTCCACCACCGCCGTCACCCCGGCGCGGGGCCGCCGATCGGGGCGGCGCCACGACACGGTCGCCGCTTCGGTGGATCGTTTCACGTCGCCCGCTGGTTGGGTCCGCACGGATACAGGAGCGGATCATGAGCAACGATGTGATGGACGAACCGACGCTCGACCGGGAATCGAAGCGGCCGATCAAGGGCGGGCTGATCTACCTCGGCTTCCTGCTCATCGCGGCGCTGGTGATCCTGTTCTACGCTGGCGGGTTGATCGGATAGCGCGGGTGCCTCCCGGCGGGAGGCACCGCCACCGGGTCACAGCACGAAGCGGCTGAGATCGGAATTGCGCGCGACGCTGGCCAGTTGCTGGTCGACATAGGCCGCATCGACGGTCAGCGCCCCGCCGCGCCGATCCTCGGCATCGAAGCTGACCTCCTCCAGCAGTTTCTCCATAACCGTCTGCAGGCGCCGCGCGCCGATATTCTCGATCTCCCCGTTCACTTCCGCCGCGATGCGCGCGACGGCGCGGATGCCGTCCTCGGTGAAGGTCACATCGACACCCTCGGTGGCGATCAGCGCCTTATATTGTGCGGGCAGGCTCGCCTTGGTGTCCGACAGGATCGCGACGAAATCGTCCTCGGTCAGCCCCTTCAGCTCGACACGGATCGGCAGGCGCCCCTGCAACTCGGGCAGCAGGTCGCTGGGCTTGGCGACGTGGAAGGCTCCGCTCGCGATAAACAGGATATGGTCGGTCTTCATCGGCCCGTATTTGGTGGAGACGGTCGTCCCCTCGATCAGCGGCAGCAGGTCACGCTGCACGCCCTCGCGGCTGACCGATCCGCCGCGCACGTCGCTGACCGCGATCTTGTCGATCTCGTCCAGGAACACGATGCCGTTCGCCTCGGCATCCTGCAACGCGACGCGGCTGACCTCATCCTGGTCGAGGCGCTTGTCGGCCTCCTCCTCGACCAGCTTCTCCCACGCGGCGGGGACCAGCAGCTTGCGGCGCTGCTTCGGCCCGCCGCCGAACGCCTTGCCCATCATCTCGGACAGGTTGATCATGCCCACCGACCCGCCGCCGCCGGGCAGTTCGAAGGGCATCTGCGGCGCCTGCGCCAGTTCCAGCTCGATCTCGGTTTCGTTCAGATGCCCGTCGCGGAACCGCTGCCGGAAGCTCTCGCGCGTCGCCTGGCTCGAATCCTTGCCGACCAGCGCGTCGAGCAGCCGCTCCATCGCCGCGGCCTCGGCCTTGTCCTTCACCGCGACACGGCGCCGCTCCTTCTCCAGCCGCACCGCCTCCTCGACCAGGTCACGCGCGATCTGCTCCACGTCGCGGCCGACATAGCCGACCTCGGTGAACTTGGTCGCCTCCACCTTCACAAACGGCGCGTCGGCCAGCTTCGCCAGACGGCGGCTGATCTCGGTCTTGCCGCAGCCGGTCGGCCCGATCATCAGGATGTTCTTGGGCGTCACCTCGTCGCGAAGGTCCGGCGACAATTGCTGCCGCCGCCAGCGGTTGCGCAGCGCGACCGCGACGGCGCGCTTCGCCTCCTTCTGGCCGATGATATGGGCGTCCAAAGCGGCGACGATCGCCTTGGGAGTCAGATTGTCATTCATGGAATAGCAAAGCCTTGAAACGGCGGTGTTGAACAAGATGCGCGCGGCACGCGGGGGGGAATCAGGTCGTGCTGTCCAGCGCTTCCACGGTCAGCCGGTCGTTGGTGTAGACGCACACCTCCGCCGCGATCGCCATCGCCTTGCGGCACAGCACCTCGGCATCCTGTTCGTAATCGACCAGCGCGCGCGCGGCGGCGAGCGCGTAATTGCCGCCCGACCCGATCGCGGCGATGCCCTTTTCCGGTTCCAGCACGTCGCCGTTGCCGGTCAGGATCAGCGTCACCTCCTTGTCGGCGACGATCATCATCGCCTCCAGGTTGCGCAGATATTTGTCGGTGCGCCAGTCCTTGGCCAGTTCGACCGCGGCGCGCATCAGATGCCCGCCGTGCCGCTCCAGCTTGGCCTCCAGCCGCTCGAACAGCGTGAAGGCGTCGGCTGTCGCGCCGGCAAACCCGCCGATCACCTTGCCGTCGCCCAGCGTGCGGACCTTGCGCGCATTGGGCTTCATCACGGTCTGGCCCATCGAGACCTGGCCGTCGCCGATCACGACGACCTTGCCGCCGCGTCGAACCGAAAGAATGGTGGTGCCATGCCAGACCGGCATGGCGTGTGGATCGTTCCCGCTCATGCCCCGCGATTTGGGGCGCGCGGCGGCGGCAGGCAAGGGCGCGCGACAAACGCATCCGGATTGGGGGCGCGGGCGTTGGCATTTCACCGGCGCGCGCATCATATCGCCCGCGGAGAGTGAGTAGCGTCGATGATTACCGACAGGGACCGCCTGTATTTCCAGGCACGGGCCGAAGCCGAACTGAAACTGGCCGCCGAAGCGGAGGATCCCGCCGTCTGCCAGGCGCATTATGCGATGGCGACCCAGTATCTGGAGGCCGCGCACGGCGCACACATGCGCCTGCCCCCCGACCCGCAGCGGCTGGCGGGGGGCGAGTGACGGAGCGGGAGCGCTTGCCCCGCCCATCCGTTGGCTCCGTGCCGGCGGGAACCCGTAACCCGTGAGGTTGCGGATCGAGCCGGCGCGGTCTCCGCCTTCCCCGAATGACGGAGTGGGCGGGGTGTCGGACGGGGCCTAGTGGCGAACGCCTCCTACCGCCCCTTCGCCTTTCCCCATTCGCGCGCCACGGTGTAGCCGAGGTAGCCGGTGCCGAAGAGCGCGTAGAGCGGTTCGGGCAGGCCGGCGAGATAGGCGTTCATGCCGTGCGCGATCGCCTGCGCCGTGGCGAGGTCCGCCGCCGCGATCAGCCCCATCGGGATGCTCCACAGCAGCAACGCATACATCACGTACAGGAAGCTGAGCCGGGCGCGGCTGGTCCATGGATCGGCGGCGCCGGCCTCCGCCAGCACCGCCGCCATCTGCGTCTTCATCCGTTCCAGCTCCTGCGTGCCCTCCAGCCGCAGCAGTTCGCGCTGCGCCGCCTCGCGCGCGCGCGGGTCGGGGATCAGTTTGTCGAGCAGCCCCGCCACGGGGCCGATGATCGCATCGACGATCGCCACGTCATCCGTCCTTTCGAGCGTAAGGGACTGTCGGGAAATGCGTTGGCGGTGCCGGACCGCTCCCCCACCCGCCCCCCATGGGCATAGCGACGCGGGGGGCGGGGTGCGGGGGCGGGCCGGGGCGGTCTCCAAATTCGTCGTCTTCCGCTTCTCCCGACAGGTTCCCGGGAGGTCAGCCGATGCGCTGCGCGAGCCAGCCGTAGAGGAACGCCTCGTTGGCGGGGCGGCGTTCGGCGAGCGTCAGGTAGCGTTCGCCCTGCATCGCCTCCACCGCCTTCACCAGCACCGTCTCCCCCGCCGCGCCGCGCGTCGCCAGAAAGCTGGCCAGCGCCGCCAGCGTCTGCGCGCCGATCCGGCCGTCCAGCAGCACGTCGGGATAGTCGCTGGCACCGCGATTGAGCGCGTTCAGCGCGCGCTGCAGGAAGCCGGCGGCGACCGCCGGCCCCATGTTGACGCCGGTGTCGAACAGTTCGGCGGCGAGGCGCGGCGCCTGTTTAGCCACGCGGTCGAAGCCCGGCCGCGTCCAGTAGAGCCGGCGGTAGATCGCCACGGCGGCGGGGCGCGCGAAATGGCGCATGTCCCCGGCATAGCCGTTGGCGCGCGCCACCGCCTCCGTGATGCCGTAACGGGTCGCGCCGCCGCGATCCGCGGGATGGTGGACATAGCCGCCCTCCCGGTCGATCACCGCGTCGATGAGGTCGTCGATCATGGTCGTTCTCCTTGACTGAAAGAGAACATAACACGAACAACGTGATGTAGGACAGCGGATCGAACAGGCTATCGACCGCGCACGATCTCGCACCCGACCCGCGCGTCCGGGTAGACGTCCGGCTTCACCGAACGGACGCGGACCTGGCGCACCCGCGGGTCGGCGAGGCACAGGGCGGCGATCCGCTCCACCAACGTTTCCTGAAGCGCGAACCCCTCGCCCGCCGCGAGCGCCAGCACCCCATCGCGCACGCTGTCATAGTCGAGCACCTGCGCGATCGTGTCGGCATCGGGAGCGTGCGGATAATCGACGGTCAGGCGCACCGACACCAGCACGCGTTGCGGCCCCGCCTCGTGCGGATGGATGCCCAGCCGCATCGTCACCGCCAGATCGTCGAGGATGATCGTATATTCAGCCATGGCGCGGTCGCTCCCGCCCTTCGAACATCACGTCGCCGTCGCGCCGGCAAAAGCGCTGGCCGGCGTCGACGAACAGGTTCTGGCCGGTGACGCTGCCGGCCTCCAGCAGATAGACCACCGCTGCCGCCACCGCGTCCGCGCCGACCGGCCGTTCGAGCAGGTTCGCGCGGGCGACGGCGGCGAATTCGGCCGCGCTCTGGTCCCCGCTCGGCAGGGTCAGGCCGGGCGACACCGCATTGACGCGGACGCGGGGCGCGAACGCCTGCGCCATCAGCACCGTCGCGCTGGCCAGCGCGGCCTTGGTCAGCGAGTAGCTGAAGAAATCGGGATTGGGATTGGCGAGCTTCTGGTCGAGCAGGTTGACGACCGCGCCCTCCCGCCCCTGCGCCGCCAGCGCCGCGGTGAGCAGCGCGGGCGCGGTGACGTTGGTGGCGTGGAGCCGCGCCGCCAGCGCCGCGTCGATCGCGGCCGGCGAATCATAGGCGAACAGCGATGCGCTGTTAATCAGTCCATCGACCGGCCCGCCGGCGCACGCGCGCGCGAACAGCGCCGGCACGTCGGCGATATCGGACAGGTCGCCCGCGACGCACGCCGCGCCCAGTTTGGCGGCCAGCGCCTCCGCCGCGTCGCGCGATCGGCGATAGTGGATCACCGGCTGGTGCCCGGCCGCCGCCACCGCGCGCGCGATCGCCGCGCCCAGCCGCTTCGCCGCGCCCGTGACCAGTACCCGCATGCGCGTCAGCCCAGCCCCATCAGCGACAGCACTTCCTTGCGGCTGCGATCGTCGTCGCGAAACACGCCCATCATGCGGCTGGTCACCATGCCGACCCCCGGCGTGCGCACCCCCCGCGCGGTCATGCAGGCATGGCTCGCCTCGATCACCACCGCCACGCCCAGCGGCTTCAGCCCGGTCCAGATACAGTCCGCGACCTCGGCGGTCAGCCGCTCCTGCACCTGCAGGCGGCGCGCATAGGCGTGCAGCACGCGCGCCAGCTTCGAGATGCCGACGACGTGGTTGCGCGGCAGATAGGCGATGTGCGCCCTGCCGATGATCGGCGCCATGTGATGCTCGCAATGCGACTGGAAGGGGATGTCCTTCAGCAGCACGATCTCGTCGTACCCGCCGACCTCCTCGAACACGCGGGACAGATGCGCCTGCGGATCCTCGCCGTAACCGGCGCAATATTCCTTCCACGCCCGCGCCACGCGGTGCGGCGTATCCGCCAGCCCTTCGCGGGTCGGATCGTCGCCGGCCCAGCGCAGCAGCGTGCGCACCGCGGCGGCGACCTCCTCGGGCACGGGCAGCTTGCCGTCCCCGGCCACCAGATCGCCGTCGTCGGGCGTCGCCCGTGTCGTGTCGCTCATCTCGTCTCGCTCATGTCGCCGCGCGGGCGTGTCACGGGGCGGCTGTAGCACGAAAAGCGCGCCTGTCGCCCGCCGCAACCGCGCCCGCCGCCATGGGTTGAACACCCGACACGATAAGGAGAACGACCGTGGCCGGCGATCTGAAGAAGGGCGACAGGGTGACGTGGAAGTCGCACGGCGGCACCGCGCATGGCATCGTGGAGAAGAAACTGACCGCCGAAACCTCGATCAAGGGCCACAAGGTCGCGGCGTCCGGCGACGCGCCGCAGTTCCAGGTCAGGAGCGACAATGGCGGAAAGGCCGCCCACAAGCCGGACGCGCTGAAAAAGGCGTGACCCGGACGCGTCGCGGCTGGTGCCCCCGGCGAGATTCGAACTCACGACCTGCGGTTTAGGAAACCGTCGCTCTATCCTGCTGAGCTACGGGGGCACGTGGCGCGGCGTTATCGCCCGCGCCCGATGGAATCAATCGCGACGTGGCGCCAGCCATCGCCGCGACATTCGACGATGATGCGGCTGTTTGTAGGAAAGTGCCGTTATGTGCCGGGATGGTAACGACTTATTTTACCATCCTTGATGTAGGTAATTTGCCGATCAGGCTTTCCCGCCGATGAATGGCCAAGGAAGTGCCGGCCTCCCCCGTCCCGGGCGAGTTCCAGGACTTCCGTGGGTACGGAGGCGGGTGATAGCGTAATGCCCGATCGAGGCGCCTTCCCGAGCACGACCGCCCGCATCGCTGCGCGCGCTTTCGCCATCGCGCAGCCGCATCGCTCGTCCCCGCGCCGCCCGCTCTTGCCGCCTGTTTCCCGGCCCGATCGCCGCGTTCCTCCGGGGGGCGGGCAAAAGACAGATGACCGGGTCGCACCGGCAGCCACCGTAACGAGGATGCGCTGCCCAGTGACCTGACCACCATCTACAGGGGACCAACCATGCCAGAGCATCCGCGGCGCGCGCATGCCGCAGACGGTGATGACACTCGCGCCGCCACCCGTCGTACCGCCATCGGCGACATGGCGTCGCTCGTCGCGCTGGGGGCGCCCCGCCGTTGAGCACGCTCCCCTTCGACCCCGACGCGCACGCGGGCGCGTTCCCGACCGGCGCCGCCATGGCCGCCTTCAACCGTCAGTATCTGGAGACCCCCGCGCGGCTGTGGGATGCGTTCAGCGTCGCCGCCTGCGCCGGTTGCGGCGCGCAGGCCGCCGGCGTGGTGCTGGACGCCGCGCACCACCGCCGCGGGCAGGCCGGGCCGCCCGACGCCCTCGGCGACGGCGACGTCACCTTCCTGAGCGAGCGGTTGCGGCGAACGCCCGGGCTGGTCGCGTGGACGCCGACCGGCGCGCGTCGCCATTACGCCGCCTCCGCGATCGACGACGATCCCGATATCGGCTTCCTGTGGATCGCCCGCACCGGCGACGGGCTGGCGGAACAGGCGTTCGTGACGCTGCGCGCGCTGTGCGGATTCGCGACCCTGCTCTACCGGCTCGACATGGCGCGCGGCGAGGCGGAATTGCTGCTGAACGAACATCGCCATCGCTGCGGCACCGACCTGCAACTGGTCGGCAACCTGTTGTCGCAGCAGGCGCGCCGCGCCGGCGACGCGCGGCTGTATGCCGCGATGGAGGGCGCGGCCATGCGGGTCCGCGCGCTGGCGCGCGTCCGCTGCGCCGCGGTGGGCGGGTTCCCGGACATGCTCCACGCCTGCGTCGCGGCGCTGCACGCGCAGGTCGACGAACATCGCATCGCGATGCGGCTGGTGCTGGAAGGCGAACCGCCCGTGCTGGACGAGCGGCGGACCACCATCGCGCTGATGGCGGTCAACGAACTGGTCACCAACGCGCTGACCCATGCGTTCCCCGACGAGGCGCACGGCAGCGTCACCGTGCATCTGCAATCGTGCGCCGGCGTCATCAGGATCGGCGTGCTGGATGACGGGGCGGCGCTGCCGGCCGGGATCCCGCCGATCCGCGCCGGTTCGGGACTGGACCTCATCTCCCGGCTGCTCGCCGGCGTGCGCGGACGGCTGCTGATGCCGCCGCCCGCGCGTGCCGACGATCCGCCCCCTGACCATTGCATCAAGACCTTCACGATCGAACTGCCGCAGCAATAGCGGCGCGGACCGGGAAACACCCGGCCGAATAACAGGAGAGAACCATGGCCAGCGCTCTGCATCCGACCATCATGGTGCCGGCGATCGAACACGCCACGATCCAGGCGCTCCACCCCGCGGCCGCGCCGCCGTCCCCCGCGATCGACGACGACGCCTATGAACCGATTGCCAGCATGGCGCGCGAGCTGTCGCGCATGCTGGAGGCGGATGGCGTGGTGGTGACATGGCACGACCGCGACCATGCGCCGGTGACGCTCTTCACGGGCGGCGCGTGCGATTCGGTCGCGGGCCTGAGCGCCACCGCGTGCGACACGGCCTCCCGTCATGCCGCGACGCACGACACGGCCGCGCGCTCCGAATGGGCGCCGCTGGAAACGACCGGCGCGGTCGGCGTCGCGCTCGGCGGGCTGCTGACCACCAGCATTCCGGCAGGCAGCGGGGTGGTCACGATCACCTCGCTGTTCCACCGCCTGGGGGAAGGCACGCGTGCCCGCGCCCGGGAGGCCGCGGCACGGATCCTGCCGGTCGTGCAGCCGTTCTTCGGCCTGTGGTCGACGCGCCTGCGGACGATGGCGCGGCTGCGCGGCCTGACCGAAGCGGTGAACAACAGCGACATCGGCGTGCTGCTGGTCAATGCGCGCGGGCAGTTGATGTTCGTCAATGCCACCGCCCAGGCGCTGATCGAGCGCAACGACGGCCTGCGCCGCAACGGCGCGCTGCTGAGCGGAAGCCGCCTGTCCGACACGCTGCGGCTGCAGGCGGCGATCGAACATGTCGTGGGCGGCGGGATGGAAAGCGCGCACACCGGCGCGCCGGTGGTGGCGGTGAACCGGCGCGACCGCCGCCCGCTGCTGGTCGCGATCATGGCGAGCGCGATTGCCCCGACCGGCGCGGACGATTGCGCCGCGATCCTCTACGTCTTCGATCCCGAGCAGGATCTGCGTCCGCTGGTGGAGCCGGCCTGCAAGCTCTACGGCCTGTCGCCGGTGGAGACCCGGCTGACCTGCCTGCTGGCCGATGGCGTCAGCCTGGCCGATGCGGCGGTGGCGATGCACGTCCGCGAACAGACCGCGCGCTCCTATCTGAAGCAGGTGTTCCTGAAGACCGACACCAATCGCCAGGCTGAACTGGTGTGGTTGATGCTCAAGAGCGCGGTGCGCACCGCCCCGGGCCATCGGACCAGCTTTATCTGAACCGCCCCTGAACAGGGGGGCTTGGTTCTCCCGTTCCGGGGCACGCGAACTGCCCAAGCCGGGGCAGCACGGGTGCCGCCAACCCCGCATATCGGAGGCGTACCGGAGACACGGTGCCGCACCGCTCCACCTGTCGGCATGAACGTCGGGCGGGAAAACAGGGGGCGTGGCGATCACATGAACGTGAGGAACGCCGCCATGAAAGCACAACTTTTCCAGACCTGCTCCGTCGCCGCACTCCTGATCGCGGCACCGGCAGTGGCACAGACCAGCGAGACCACGCCCAGCAACAGCGCAGGCGCGGGCCAGAACGCCGCCGCCGGCTATGCCACCGCCACCAGCGATCAGTCGATCAACGACAGCTACAACGGCGGCAACACCGACAGCTCCACCAACACCTGGACCGCCGACAGCGGCAACACCGCCACCGACAATTCGAACAACTCCACCAACGATTATTCGAACAACTCGACCAACACCGCGGATAGCGGCAACGCCTACGACAGCTCGAACAACTCCACCACCGATAATTCCAACAACTCCATGACCGACAATTCCAACAATTCCACCAACACGGCCGACAGCGGCAACGCTTACGACAGTTCGAACAATTCCACCAACGATTATTCGAACAACTCCACCAACACCGCCGATAGCGGCAACGACAGCTCGAACAATTCCACCACCGACAACTCGAACAATTCGACCAACACCGCCGACAGCGGGAACAATAGCTCGAACAATTCCACGACCGACAATTCCAACAATTCGACCACAGACAACTCGAATAACTCGACCAACGACTATTCGAATAATTCGACAAACGATTATTCGAACAACTCCACCAACACCGCCGACAGCGGCAATGACAGCTCGAACAACTCGACCACCGACAACTCGAACAACTCCACGAACGATTATTCCAATAATTCGACCAACACCGCCGACAGCGGAAACGCCTACGACAGTTCGAACAATTCCACAAACGACAGCTACAACGACAGTTCGGACAACTCCACCACCGACAACTCGAACAACTCGACCAATACCACGGACAGTGGCAACGACAGCTCCAACAACTCCACGACGGACAACTCCAACAATTCCACGAACGACAGCTACAACAACAACTCGACCAACACGGCCGACAGTGGCAACGACAATTCGGACAATTCCAACAACTCGACCAATGACAGCTATAACGATAATTCGACCGACAACTCCCAGGCCGACAGCAACAACGACAATTCGCAGGCCGATAGCAACAACGACAGTTCGGTGAACGACAGCAACAACGACAGCTCGGATCACTCGATCTCGCTGACGGGCACGTCGGCCACCGCATCGGCGTCGAACGCCAACGTGTTCGGCGACAATGCGATCGTCGCCAGCTCCACGCTGTCCAGCTACGTCACCGGCGTGTCGGTCACGTACGGCGGCGGCGAGGGTGGCGAGACCCCCGGCGTGGCGAACAACCTGAGCAACGACGGCAGCGCGTTCCAGAACTTCGCCGGCATGCAGGCGCTCAACCAGAACACCGGCGTCGGCGCGTCGCAGAACGCGAGCGTGTCCGTGGCGGTGTCGACCGGCGACGTCGCCTTCTGATGCCCTCCGGCCGGCGGCGGCGGATGATCCGCCGCCGGCCATCCCTTCGTTGCGAGGAGCCATCCGATGCCCAAGTCACCTATCCTGCGGGCGCCGCTCCTGATGCTGGGCGGCATGGCGATCGCCGCGCTTCCCGCGACCGTCCACGCGCAAACGGCGGGGCCGGCGATCGAGGCGACCTTCGCCGCCGAAGCGCTCGACGAAGCGGCGCTGGGTGCGATCGCGGGGCGCGAGGACACCCGCCAGGCCGCGCTGGCCAACCAGACCGCCGGCGTGTCGCAGAACAGCGTCGGCGACAATGTGCGCACCGGCGACGCGCGGATCGACGGGCAGGCGTTCCAGAACATGTCCGGCCTGTCGGTGCTGAACGTCAACACCGGCAACAATGTCGCGATCAACGCGGCGATGAACGTCACCATCGCGCTCGCCCCGGCGCCATGATCGACCGGGCGCGCGCGCTTGTCCTCGGCATGGCGGTGACGCTGGCCCATGCCACGGCGGCGTGCGGGGGCGATGTCTCCCGCACGTCGCGCTTTGTCGGTGCGGCGGGCGCGGGGCCGGTCGGCGATTATAGCGTGCCGGTGCGCTCGGTGGCGGATCGCCGCTTCGACGGCATCGTGCGCCAGCGCTTCGATTTCAGCTGCGGCTCGGCCGCGCTCGCGACGCTGCTGCGCTACCATTATGACTTCGACGTGCGCGAGGATCTCGCCTTTCGCGGCATGTGGCTGCGCGGCGACCGCGCGCAGATCCGCCGGCTCGGCTTCTCGCTGCTCGACATGAAGCGCTGGCTGGCCAGCCGCGGGCTGAAGGCCGACGGCTACAAGGTTCCGCTGGAGAAGGTGCGGCAGACCGGCGTGCCCGGGATCGCGCTGATCTCGGTGAAGAACTATCGCCATTTCGTCGTCGTGAAGGGAGTGCGCGCCGACGAGGTGCTGGTCGGCGACCCCTCCAGCGGGGTCACCGTCATGCCGCGCGCCGAGTTCGAGCGCGTGTGGAACGGCATCTACTTCGTGCTGGCGGACGATCAGGCGCTGGCGAAGCGTCGCTTCAACCGCGATTCGCAATGGCTGGCCTTCGCCCGCTCGCCGATCGGCGGGCGCTTCTCCGATCCGGTCAGCCAGCAGGCGCTGTCGATCACCGCGCCCTTCTATGGAGATATATCATGAGCGGCCTGGCACTGGTTCTGGCGGGCATGGGACAGGCGCTGTTCGGCATGGTCGCGCCGGTGGCGGACGAGATGCTGGCGAACGAACGCGGCGGGTTCATGCTGCCGAACGGCGTCGACGTGGCGCTGACCGTGCAGACGCAGACCGCGGTGAACGGCGCGGTGGTGCTGCGCACCGTCTTCCAGGCCAGTCAGGGTGCACCGACGCTGACCGTCTATGCGCCGCGCGCCGGCGCAACCGTCACCGCCGCGCCGGCCGGCGGCGCAACACAGGCGAGCGGCGCGGCCGCGCCGGTCGTGACCTATGATTCGCGCTCCGGGTTGAGCGTGATGCCGGGGGTCGGCGCTCCGGCGATCACGCTTGCCGGCGGCGCCAGGAACGCCGAGGTTCCGCCGGGCTTGCAGGAGATCGCCGGCGGCGTGACCGATAACGGCACCGTGACGCAGGCGACACAGGGGGGGGTGAGGACGGTGGAACTGAGCGGCAGCGACCTGACGGTCACGCATCTGGCCGGCAACGCCTTCGGCACCGCGATCGCCAATTCCGGCAGCGACCGGACGATCGACACGCAGACCAGCGTCGCGATCGACCTGGGCGCGGCAGGCGCCGAGCTGATGGCCGGCTCCGCGCTGTTGCGGGTCGGCGAGGTCGCCGGCGCGGCGGTCGCGATGAGGGCGCAGTGATGCGGCGCGCCGGGATCGCGCTGCTCGCCTCCACCATGCTCATCACCGTGCCGGCCGAGGCGCAGCGCCCGGCCCGTCGCCCGCCGCTGCAACGCCAGCTCGACCAGGCGTTGCAGTTGATCGAGGCGCAGCGCCAGCGACTCGACGCGCAGGCCGCCGAGCTGGCCGAGCTGCGCCGCCGGATCGACATGCAGCAGCCCGCCGCGGACGCCGGCCTGCCGCAACTCGCCGCCGCGCCTGCCCCGCGCGTGCCGCCGGTGAACGCCGCGCAGGCCGCCGCACCCGGTGCGCCGGGCGATCCCGCCGGCGTGCTCCAGCCGCCGCTGGAACGCGTCGGCCAGGCACCGGAGGACAGCGACCAGCCGATCCAGTTGGCGGTGCTCGACAATCAGGCCAGTGTCGTCACCCGCAAGGGGCAGCTCACCGGCGAGTTGCAGGTCGATTACGCGCGCGCCGACCGCAGCCGCGCGGTGTTCCGCGGCGTCGAGCTGGTCGAAGCGGTGCTGGTCGGCGTGTTCGACATCAACGAAAGCCGCCAGGACGTCATCACCACCTCCGCCGCGCTGCGCTACGGCCTGACCGATCGCTTCGAGTTCGGCGTGCGCGCGCCGTTCATCCACCGCGCCGATTCGTCGATCATCGCGCCGATCGCCGGCAGCACCGGCAACGATCAGGCCGCGACGATCGACAGTTCGGTGAAGGGAACCGGGATCGGCGATATCGAGCTGACCGCGCGCTATCAGTTGCTCAGCGGGCGCAACGGCACGCCGTTCCTGATCGGCAATCTGCAAGGCGTCATCCCGACCGGCACCAATCCCTTCGCGATCCGCCGCGACGAGCTCGGTCGCCCGACGCGTGCCGCGACCGGCGCGGGCTTCTGGGGCATCGCGCCCAGCGTCACCGCAATCCTGCCCAGCGATCCGGTGGTGCTGTTCGGGACGCTCGGCTACACGTTCAACCTGGCGCGCGACGTGAA
The DNA here is from genome assembly GCA_003243195.1 of Sphingomonas taxi. GTDB lineage: Bacteria > Pseudomonadota > Alphaproteobacteria > Sphingomonadales > Sphingomonadaceae > Sphingomonas > Sphingomonas taxi_B. The sequence goes on from QFQI01000016.1 coordinate 40,409, forward strand.
CACGCGCATTCCGCCGGTCGTCATCACCTATGTCGATCCGGGCGACGCGATCTCAGGGTCGGCGGGCATCGGCATCTCGCTGAATCAGCGCACCACGGTCAATTTCGGCTATGCGCACACCTGGGCATTCGGCACGCGGACGCGCACGATGCTGATCGAGCCGACCGCCGCCTGGCCGGGCGAGCGCGAGACGATCTCGCGCGACCTGCAGATCGGGCGCTTCCTGTTCGGCGTCACCTACCGCGTCACCGATCGCGCCAGCCTCAACTGGTCGGTCGAGGTCGGCGCGACGGAGGATGCCACCGACCTGCGCACGGTGCTGCGCGTGCCGTTCGTGCTGCTGACGGGCGGGCGCTGACGCGCTTCCTCAGCCGAACAGCGCGGCGTAGCGTTCCGGCTTGAACCCCACCTCCACGTCGCCGTCGTGCACCAGCACCGGCCGCCGGATCGCTGACGGATGTGCGATCATCACCGCGCGCGCCTTCTCACGATCAAGATTCGCCTTGTCGGCGTCGGGCAGCTTGCGGAACGTGGTGCCGGCGCGATTAAGCAGCACCTCCCAGCCGAGCGCATCCAGCCATGCGTCCAGCGCCTGCGCATCAACGCCCGCCTTGCGGTAATCGTGGAACGCGAAGGCGACGCCGTGCGCGTCGAGCCACGCACGCGCCTTCTTCATCGTATCGCAATTGGGAATGCCGTAGAGCGTCACGGCCATCGGGGACTCCTGTTCGCGGGAGGGGAGATCGGCAGTGGCGACGGCGTCACTCCCACTCGATCGTCCCCGGCGGCTTGGAGGTATAGTCGTAGGTGACGCGGTTCACGCCCTTCACCTCGTTGATGATCCGCGTGGCGACGCGGGGCAGGAAGTCGCCCGGGAACTGGAACGCCTGCGCGGTCATCCCGTCGACCGAGGTCACCGCACGCAGCGCCAGCACGCTGTCGTAGGTGCGCCCGTCGCCCATCACGCCGACCGAGCGCACCGGCAGCAGCACCGCGAACGCCTGCCAGATCGTGTCGTACAGCCCCGCCGCACGAATCTCCTCCAGGTAGATCGCGTCGGCCTTGCGCAGGATGTCGCAACGCTCCTTCGTCACCTCGCCGGGGATGCGGATGGCGAGGCCGGGTCCGGGGAACGGGTGGCGGCCGACGAAGGCGTCGGGCAGCCCCAGCTCGCGGCCGAGCGCGCGCACCTCGTCCTTGAACAACTCACGCAGCGGCTCGACCAGCTTCATGTCCATCCGCTCGGGCAGGCCGCCGACATTGTGGTGGCTCTTGATCGTCACCGACGGGCCGCCGGTGAAGCTGACGCTCTCGATCACATCGGGGTAGAGCGTGCCCTGCGCCAGAAATTCGGCGCCGCCGATCCTGCGCGCCTCCTCCTCGAACACGTCGATGAAGGTTTTGCCGATGAACTTGCGCTTGGCCTCGGGGTCGGTGACGCCGGCAAGCCCGCCCAGGAACAGCTCCTCCGCGTTCACATGCACCAGCGGGATGTTGTACGCGCCGCGGAACAGCCCGACCACTTCGTCGGCCTCGCCGCTGCGCATCAACCCGTGGTCGACGAACACGCAGGTGAGCTGCTCGCCGATCGCCTCGTGGATCAGCACCGCCGCCACGGCCGAGTCGACCCCGCCGGACAGGCCGCAGATCACCCGCCCCCGCCCGACCTGTTCGCGGATCTCGGCGATCTTGACCGCGCGGAACTCCGCCATCGTCCAGTCGCCGGCCAGCCCGCAGACGTGGCGCGCGAAATTGGCGATCAGCTTCGCGCCGTCGGGCGTATGCACCACCTCCGGGTGGAACTGCATGCCGTAATAGCGGCGTTCCTCGTCGGCGGTGATCGCGAACGGCGCGCCCTTCGACGACGCGACCGGGCGGAAGCCGGGGGCCAGCGCGCTGACATGGTCGCCGTGGCTCATCCACACCTGATGGCGCTCGCCCGCTTCCCACAAGCCGTCGAACAGCCCGCAGGTGCCGTCGACCTCGACATAGGCCTGCCCGAACTCGCCGGCATTGCCCTTCTCGACGCGGCCGCCAAGCTGCGTGTTCATGACCTGCTGGCCATAGCAGATGCCCAGCACCGGCACCCCGGCATCGAACACCGCCTGCGGCGCGCGCGGGCTGCCCTCGTCGACCACCGATGCCGGCCCGCCGGACAGGATCACGCCCTTCGGCTTCAGCCGCGCGAACGCCTCCGCGGCGGACTGGAACGGTGCGACCTCGCTATAGACCCCCGCCTCGCGCACGCGGCGCGCGATTAATTGGGTCACCTGGCTGCCGAAATCGACGATGAGGATGTTGTCGGGATGCTCCATGGCGGGCGTGTAGCGGGTGGCGCGCCATGGTGGAAGGGCGTGCGTACGCCGCGGACCGCGCGCTTGCGGAGGCGGCCTTGCATCCATGCGCCAATGGGCGTTCACTCCCGCGATCACGAACCGAGGGGGAGCGGCTATGCGTGGATATCTAATCGTAGCGGCGATGATGCTGGCTGCTGCGCCGACGGCGGCGATGGGGGCGCAGAATCCGGAGCGCGAGTATAAGGCGGTCGGGCATGCCGCCTCTCGTCCCGTGGCCACGATCTCCTATGGCCCGAACCCGTTGCAGGTGGCCGACCTGCGACTGCCGACTGGCAACGGCCCGTTTCCGGTGGCGATCGTGATCCATGGCGGATGCTGGCGCGCCAGCGTCGACAACCGATCGGGGATCGCCGGGTTTGCCGATGCGCTGGGCAAGCGCGGGTTCGCGACCTGGAACATCGAATATCGCCGCGTCGGCGATGCCGGCGGCGGCTGGCCCGGCACCTTTCAGGACGTGGCTGCGGCGGTCGACAAGCTGGCCGCCGTCGCGCCGCGCTATGGGCTGGACCTGAAACGCGTGGTGCTCGTCGGTCATTCGGCGGGGGCGCATCTGGCGTTATGGGCGGCATCGCGCCCGCGGCTGCCCGCTCCGTGGTCGCGCACCGCGATCCGCCCGGTCAGCGTGGTCGCAATCGACGGTCCGGGAACGCTCGCCCCGTTCATCGGCATCGACAAGCAGGCGTGCGGCGCCCCCGTCATCGTGCCACTGATGGGGGGAACACCCGCGGACAAGCCCGCCGAATACCGCCACGCGTCGCCCGCCGATCACCTGCCGCTCGGATTGCACCAGTTGATCATCGGCGCGGACTTCGCACCATTGCTACGGCCCTATGTCGCCGCCGCGCGACGGGCCGGCGATCGCGTCGACACGCTGGAGCCGCCCGACGCCAACCATTTCGATATCGTCACCCCCGGCAAGCCGAACGGCGAAGCGGTGCTGGACTTCATTGCCACCAAGGCGCTGCCGTCCAAGGGGCGTTAGCGTGGTTCAGGTCAACCTGCTCCGTTCCCGTGTTCGTGCGCGTGCAGGAACCCAGAGCCGCATGGCGCATCGTCTGTGGCCCTGAACTACTGCCTGCGCAGGAGCGCGGTTCAGGTCGATGGGAGAACGCCCTGGCTTCAGAGCGGGGTGAGGCCAGTTTGACCAGCCATGCCATATCGCTTTCCACGCCACAGAAAAAGGGCCGCCCCGTTGCCGGAGCGGCCCTTTCGTCAACGTTGTCGCCGGATCAGGCGGCGGCGTCGAAATCCTCGTCGTCGCTCTGGACCGGACCCGAATCCTGGCCCTTGGCCGACACGTCGCGGTCGACGAATTCGATGATCGCCATCGGCGAGGCATCCGACGCACGGATGCCGGCCTTGATGATGCGGGTATAGCCGCCGTTGCGATCGGCATAACGCGGCGCCAGCACATCGAACAGCTTCACCAACTGCGCATCGTCCAGCAGCCGGGCGTGCGCCAGACGACGGTTGGACAGGCCACCCTTCTTGCCCAGCGTCACCAGCTTCTCGATATACGGGCGGAGTTCCTTCGCCTTGGCGACGGTGGTGGTGATCTGCTCATGCTTGATGAGCGCGGCCGACATGTTGCGGAACAGCGCGATGCGATGTGCCGAGGTACGCTGCAGCTTACGACCGCCTACACGATGGCGCATGATGTTCTTCCTTCTCGTTCGTCAGGGGGCCGTTTGACGGAAACCCCGGGACAGGTCGGGACGGGGGCCGGCCGGGAAACCGTCACCTCTGCCGGGGCAGAGGCCCATGTCTGGTCCGGCATTCGGGACGCCGGTTGTTTCGACAGGAGTGGCCGGGTGGCGCCGCGGCGAAGCCGCGTCGTCGGTCGGAAGCCGTTCGGCTCCCGCCGGCCGAGGTGATCGCCGCAACGTGGATCAGCTTGCGCCAATCCACTGCGATCACCCCATGATCTCCTGCTCGAGCTTCTTGGCGACTTCCTCGATGTTCTCGGGCGGCCAGCCCGGGATTTCCATCCCCAGCCGCAGCCCCATCGAGGACAGCACTTCCTTGATCTCGTTCAGCGACTTGCGCCCGAAGTTCGGCGTGCGCAGCATCTCGGCCTCGGTCTTGCCGACCAGATCGCCGATATAGATGATGTTGTCGTTCTTCAGGCAGTTCGCCGACCGCACCGACAGTTCCAGCTCGTCGACCTTCTTGAGCAGGTAACGGTTGATCTGCGCGGTGTCGCTGGGTGCCTCGCCGCCCGTCGTCGCCGGCGCCGCGACGCCGACCGGCGCAGACCGCGTGACCAGCGAATCGTCGAAGTGCACGAACAGCGCGAGCTGGTCCTGCAGGATGCGACCGGCATAGCCGACTGCGTCCTCGGGGGTCACGGTGCCGTCAGTCTCGACCGTCAGCGTCAGCTTGTCATAGTCCAGGTCCTGCCCGACGCGGGTCGGATCGACCTTGTACGACACCTGCCGCACCGGCGAGTAGAGCGCGTCGACCGGGATCAGTCCGATCGGCGCATCCGCCGGACGGTTGTTGACGGCGGCGACATAGCCCTTCCCGACATCGGCGGTCAGCTCCATGTTGAGCGTCGCGCCTTCGTCCAGGTGACAGATCACCAGTTCGGGATTCATCACCTCGATGTCGCCCGACACCGCGATGTCGCCCGCCTTCACGTCGGCCGGGCCGGTGGCGGAAAGCTGCAACCGCTTCGGGCCTTCGCCCTGCATGCGGATCGCGATCTGCTTCACGTTCAGCACGATGTCGGTCACGTCCTCGCGGACGCCCGCCAGCGAGCTGAACTCGTGCAGCACGTTCTCGATCTTGATCGACGTCACCGCCGCGCCCTGCAACGACGACAGCAATACACGGCGCAGCGCGTTGCCCAGCGTCAGGCCAAAGCCGCGCTCCAGCGGCTCGGCGACGAAGGTCGCCTTGCGCTTGCCGTCACCGCTCTTCTTTTCGAGCTGATTGGGCTTCTTCAGTTCTTGCCAGTTCTTTGCGTTGACAGACAAGCTCTCGTCCCCTGGGGTTGGGCCGAACGCGGGGGACGCGCACGGCCGGGTAATGAACGTGGCCGCTCGTCAGCGGCCACGCGAAGCGTGATCGTCAGACGCGACGGCGCTTGGACGGGCGAACGCCATTGTGCGGGATCGAGGTCACGTCGCGAATCGACGTGATCTGGAAACCGACCGCCTGCAACGCGCGCAGCGCCGATTCGCGGCCCGAACCCGGACCCTTCACCTCGACCTCGAGCGTGCGGACGCCGTGCTCGGCGGCCTTCTTGCCCGCGTCCTCGGCGGCGACCTGCGCCGCGTACGGCGTCGACTTGCGGCTGCCCTTGAACCCCATCATGCCGGCCGACGACCAGCTGATCGCATTGCCCTGCGCATCGGTGATGGTGATCATGGTGTTGTTGAAGCTGG
>QFQI01000007.1 GCA_003243195.1 Sphingomonas taxi
GAGTGGTCGAAGGCGCTCGCCTGGAAAGTGAGTATACGCCAAAAGCGTATCGAGGGTTCGAATCCCTCCCGCTCCGCCACATACCATCCTGTCTCGTCTGATCCGCCCCACGTCCGGGCTGGCCCCCGCTGCCGTAATCGCGCTGTCGTGTCGCCGCCAAGCGGCATTGCAAAAGCCGGCGGCACCGAATAGGCTGCATTCGAATGCAATGCGGAGAGTGATCGTGCGCCATTTGAAGACGAGTATGGAACCGGCCGCGCGGGCGGAGCACAATCGTGCGGTGCGCGATACGGTGGAGGGCATTCTGGCCGACATCGAGGCGCGCGGGGACGATGCCGTGCGCGACCTGTCGATCCGGTTCGATCAATGGGACCGCGACAGCTATCGCCTGACCGACGCCGAGATTCAGGCGTGCATCGACCAGTTGAACCCGCAGGACCTTCGCGACATCGAGTTCGCGCAGACGCAGGTCCGCAACTTCGCGCGCATCCAGCGCGAGAGCATGACCGACGTCGAGGTGGAAACGCTGCCCGGTGTCGTGCTGGGCCACCGCAACATCCCGTTGAACGCCGCTGGCTGCTACGTGCCCGGGGGGAAATATCCGTTGCTGGCCAGCGCGCACATGAGCGTCATCACCGCCAAGGTTGCGGGCGTGAAGCGGGTCGCGACCTGCGCGCCGCCCTTCAACGGCAAGCCGGCGCCCGCGATCGTGGCGGCGCAGGCGATGGCGGGCGCGGACGAGATCTACTGCCTGGGCGGGATCCAGGCGGTGGCCGCGATGGGGCTGGGCACGCCGTCGATCGCGCCGGTCGACATTCTGGTAGGGCCGGGCAATGCGTTCGTCGCGGAAGCCAAGCGCCAGTTGTTCGGTCGCGTCGGCATCGACCTGTTCGCCGGGCCGACCGAGACGCTGGTCATCGCCGACGAGGATGGCGCGGATGGCGAATTGTGCGCCACCGACCTGCTGGGGCAGGCGGAGCATGGGCCGGACAGCCCCGCTATCCTGCTGACCACCTCCGAGAAGCTCGCGCGTGACACGATGGCGGAGATCGAGCGGCTGCTTGCGATCCTGCCCACCGCCGATCATGCGCGCAAGGCGTGGGAAACCTATGGCGAGGTGATCGTCGCCGATTCCGACGCGGAGATGGTGCGCATCGCCGACGACATCGCGTCCGAACACGTGCAGGTGATGACCCGCGACCCCGATTACTTCCTGACCAACATGACCAATTACGGCGCGCTGTTCCTCGGCCCGCGCACCAACGTGGCCTATGGCGACAAGGTGATCGGCACCAACCACACGCTGCCGACGCGCAAGGCGGCGCGCTATACCGGCGGGCTGTGGGTCGGCAAGTTCCTGAAGACCTGCACCTATCAGCGCGTCACCAGCGATGCGGCGTCGGCGATGATCGGCGAATATTGCAGTCGCCTGTGCGCGCTGGAAGGGTTCGTCGGGCACGGCGAGCAGGCCAATGTCCGCGTGCGCCGCTATGGCGGACGCAACGTCCCCTATGCCGGCCGGGCCGAGCCGGTGGCCGAACCGGCATGACGCTGCCGCGCACGCCCTCGTTTCGGCTCGACGGGCGCCGCGCGCTGGTGACGGGGGCGGGGCGCGGCATCGGCGTGGCGCTGGCGGCGGCGCTGGCCGAGGCGGGAGCGACCGTCGTGCTGGCCGCGCGCACCGCGATCGACGTCGAGGCGGCGGCCGCGGCGATCCGGGCGGCGGGCGGCCACGCGGGGGCGACGGTGCTCGACGTTGGCGACGTGGCGGCGGTCGCCGCCTACTTCGATCGGGAGGCGCCGTTCGACATCCTCGTCAACAACGCCGGCACCAACCGGCCCAAGCCGATGCAGGCGGTGGAGCCGGACGATTATGACGCGGTGCTGGACCTGAACGTCCGGTCCGCCTTCTTCGTGTCGCAGGCGTGCGTGCGGCGGATGATCGCGGGCGGCATCCGCGGCGCGCTGATCCACATCGGCAGCCAGATGGGGCATGTTGGCGGCCCCAACCGCTCGCTGTATTGCGCATCGAAATGGGCGCTGGAGGGGATGAGCAAGGCGTTCGCGCTGGATCTGGCGTCGTTTGGCATCCGATCGAACACCATCGCGCCGACCTTCATCGAAACCCCGTTGACGCGCCCGTATTTCGAGGACGCCGCCTTTCGCTCCGGCGTGCTGGACAAGATCAAGCTCGGCCGCCTGGGCACGGTCGAGGATCTGATGGGGGCGGTGGTGTACCTGGCGTCCGACGCGGCGGCGCTCGTCACCGGCACCAGCCTGATCGTCGATGGCGGGTGGACCGCCGACTGATGCCCGACCCGAAGGAATTGCATCATGGCTGACCGTATCGTGACCACGCATGTCGGTTCGCTGCCGCGCAGCGCGGCGGTGACCGAACTGATCTTCGCGCATGAACAGGGCGAGACGGTCGATCCGGCGCGTTTCGACGCGGTGCTGACCGAAGCGGTCGACGCCTGCGTCGCACGGCAGGTCGAATGCGGCATCGACATCGTGTCGGATGGCGAGATGGCGAAGATCTCCTACGCCACCTACATCAAGGACCGGATCACCGGGTTCGATGGCGACAGCCCGCGCACGCCGCCCGCCGATCTGGAAGCCTTTCCGTCGTTCCTGAAGCGGCAGGCCGGCAGCGGCGGCACGCCGACCTATCGCCGTCCGTGTTGCGTCGGGCCGATCGCGCCGAAGACGCTGGCGCCGCTGGTCGACGACCTGCGGCGGTTCGACACCGCGATCGCCGCGCATCCGCCGGCGGGGAGCTTCATGAACGCCGCGTCGCCGGGCGTCATCGCGCTGTTCCAGCCGAACCGGCATTATGCGACGCAGGACGCGTATCTGGAAGCGCTGGCCGAGGCGATGCGCCCGGAATATGAGGCGATCGTGGCGGCGGGCCACGTCCTGCAACTCGACAGCCCCGACCTGGGGCTGGGGCGGCACATGATGTACAAGGAGCGCAGCGAGGCCGAATATCTCCCGCTGATCGCGCGCCATGTCGAGGTGCTGAACCACGCGTTGCGCAACGTCCCCGCCGATCGCGTGCGGATGCATGTGTGCTGGGGCAATTACGAAGGGCCGCATCACTGCGACGTGGAGATGCGGACGATCCTGCCGGTGCTGATGACGGCGAAGCCGCGCGGATTGTTGTTCGAGACGGCGAATCCCCGCCATCAGCACGACTGGCAGGCGTTTCGCGATCTCGCCGCGCTGATCCCGGAGGATCGCGTCCTGATCCCCGGCGTGATCGACTCGACCACCAACTTCGTCGAGCATCCCGAGGTGGTGGCGCAGCGGATCGAGCAGTTCGCCGCGCTCGTCGGGCGCGAGCGGGTGATCGCGGGCACCGATTGCGGCTTTTCGACCTTTGCGGGGTTCGGTGCGGTCGACCCCGAGATCGTCTATGCGAAGCTCGCCACGCTGGCGGAAGGGGCGGCGCGCGCCAGCGCACGGCTGTGGCGCACGGCATGAGCGGCGCGTTGAAGCAGCGGCTGGCCGCGGGCGAGACGATCGTCGGGACGTTCGTGAAGACGCCGTCGCCGATCGTGGTCGAGGTGCTGGCGCTGACCGAGCTGGATTGCCTGTGCCTCGACGCCGAACATGCGCCGTTCGACCGGCTGGCGATCGACCATGGCGTGATGGCGGCGCGGGCGGGTGGCATGGACGTGCTGGTCCGCATCCCGGCGGTGACGCCCGAGCATGTCCTGAATGCGCTGGATTGCGGGGCGACCGGGGTGGTCGCGCCGCATATCCGCAGCGCGGCCGAGGCGCGGTCGCTGGTGGCGATGGCGCATTACGGGCGCGGCGGGCGCGGCTATGCCGGGTCGTCGCGCGCGGCAGGCTATACGACGCGCGCGATGGCGGCGCATCTGTCGGCATCGGCGGAGCGCACGATGGTGGTCGCCCAGATCGAGGATCCGGAGGCGGTGGAGGCGATCGACGCGATCGCCGCCGTGCCGGGGATCGACGCGCTGTTCGTCGGGCGCGTCGACCTGACCGTCGCGTACGGCGCGGACAGCCAGGACGATCCCCGCGTCGTCGCGGCGGTGGAGGCGATCTGCGCCGCGGGTCGCCGCCACGGCGTGCCGGTCGGCATGTTCCTGGCGCGGCCGTCGGACATCCCGCAGTGGCGCGCGCACGGCGCGACCTTCTTCCTGCTGGGGTCCGACCACGGCTTCATCCTGTCGGGCGCAGCGGCGCTGGTGGCGGCCGCGCGCGGCTGAGCGTCAGGCGCGGCGGCCGGGCAGCAACGGTGCGCGATGCGTTTCGGGCAACCATAGCCAGATCAGCGCGGCGAGCGTGAACGCCACCGCCGCGCTGCCCATCGTCACGCCCAGCCCGAAGCGGGCGGCGAGCGACCCGGTCACCAGCGGCGCGAAGAAGGAAACCAGCCGGCCCCAGTTGAAGATCGACGCCGCCGTCGACTTCAGGTGCGCGGGATACAATTCGGTCAGCCACGGACCCCAGATGACGCTGGCCGACAGCATGAAGCCGTAGACGACCCCGATCCAGCCGAGCAGCAGCGCATCGGTGTCGACATGCAGGTAGAGGAGGATCGCCGCGGCGGCCGCGAGGAAGCCCAGCGCGTTGAAGCGGCGCCCGAACCGATCCCCCGCCCAGCCCCAGACGAAGCCGCCGACGATATTGGCCGCGAACTGCCACGCCACCAGCGCGCCCATCGCGGCGGGATCAAGCCCGCGCACATCGCGCAGATAGGTCGTCAGCCAGCCACTATAGGCCTGATACCCGAAGAAGTTCAGCCCGGTCAGCGCCGCGAGCAGGAGCGTGCGGGCGCGCAGGCCGGGCGCGAACAGGTCAAGCACCGGCAGCCGCGCGGGCCGCGCTCCCGCCCGGCCACGCGCATCGACGCTTGCGGGGATCAGGACGAGCGCCAGTCCGGCGAGCAGGATCGGCGGCAGGCCGCCGGCGACCAGCAGTGCGCGCCAGTCGCCATTCGCCCAGCCGCTGGCCAGCCCCAGCATCGTGATGGCGCTGGAGAAGATCGCGTTGATGAGGCTGGCGAGTCGCCCGCGGACGGTGGGCGCGAACAGGCCGACATAGATGCCGACCACGATCGGGAAGATGCCCCCCATGAACAGGCCCAGCACCACCCGCTGCGCCAGATAGGCGGCGTAGCTGTCGATCAGGCTGCCCGCCATCAGCGCCGCGCCATAGCCCAGCATGACCAGCGCCAGCATGGCGCGGCGACCATAACGGTCGGCAAGCTGGCCGATCACGATCGCACCGACCAGCGCTCCGGCGCCCTGCGCGGAATAGCCCGACCCCGCCTGGGTGAGCGTCAGCCCGAGCGACTCGCGCATGAACGGGCGGAGCACGTCGACGCTGTTCCAGGCCCAGCTATAGAAGAACTCCGCCACCATCAGGAACGCGAAGGCGACGACCGCCCGCGCCAGCGGCGGCCGCGTCGCGACGTCCGGTTCGGCGGCGGACGCGTCCGTCATTCCCGCAAGCGCGGCATCCGCCGCCGGAAGGCTGGCGGATGCCACCGGCTCAGTACCGCAGGCCGAGACGCAGGCCATAGACGCGCGGCGGGCCGTAGGATTGCTGGATCCGCTGATTGTTGCCGACCGTCGAACTGTACAGCACCGCGTGCTTCGTCAGGTTCGTTCCGAACGCCTCGACATAGACCTTCGTCGACGCGGCGGTCCAGCGCAGGTTGGCGTCCAGCAGCGCATAGCTTCTCTGCCGGTCGATCGCGGTGTTATAGTCGGTGGAGTAATAAGCGGTCGAATAGAGCATGTTGAGCGCCGGCGTGATCCGCGCGCCGTCCGCCAGGTCGAGGTCGTAATAGACGCTGGCCGTGCCCTTGAACGTCGGCGACATCGGCACGTCCTTGCCCGCCAGATCGACGGTGACCGGATCGCCGTTGGCGGCGGTGTAGAAGGGGTTGGGCCGGGTATAGGCGGTGAATTGCGCATCGAGCAACGCGCCGGTCAGGTCGATGTGCAGCCCGTCGACCGGCAGGGTGCGCAGTTCCACCTCCGCGCCATAGCTGCGCGCCGCGCCCGCGCTGGCATAATAGGACAGGTTGGTCCGCTGATCGAGGATCGTGATCTGCAGATCCTTGTAGTCGTTGTAGAAGGCCGACAGGTTCAGGATCATCCGGCCGTTCATCAGCGTGTTCTTGCTGCCGATCTCATAGGCCGTGACCGTCTGCGGCGCGTAGGAGAAGGGGATGGCGGCGTTCGACGAATTGTTGTTGATGCCGCCCGAGGAGAAGCCGGTCGACACCGTGCCGTAAAGCATCATCGCGCGACTGGGCGTATATTCGACGCCGCCCTTCCACGTCACCTTGTTGAACGTCGGCTCGCCGTCCGCGCGCGCCGCCGTCCGCGTGTCGAAATCGAACGTTCCCGCCGGCGCAGTGAAGTTGGTGATGACATAGGCCTTGCTCTCGTCGGAGTAACGGACGCCGCCGATGATCTTCAGCGTGTCGGGGACGATCGCGAAGCTGGCCTGTCCATAAGCGGCATAGGCCTTGGTGTTGATGTCGGTGCGCGACTGCGTGCCGCGCGTCGCGGATGTCGTATAGACCTGCTGGTAATATTCGGTGATCTTGTCGTGGAAATAATAGCCGCCGACGATCCACTCGAACCGCGACGATCCCGCCGAGGCCAGTTGCACCTCCTGCGTGACCGACGTGGTATAGGTATTGGCGGCCTGCAACCCCGCGGCGGCGAAGCCGCCCGACGTGCCGGCCGCGGGGAAGACGATGTTCGTCTGGTCCAGGTCGGCGCTGCGATAGGCGTGGAAATCGGTGTAGCCGGTGATCGAGCGGAGCGTCGCGAACCCCAGGTCGAAGGCGATCGAGCCGCTGCCATAGGCCTGGTCGAGCTGCTCGAACGGCTTGTAATCCCATGAATTGGTATAGGGATCGTCGCTGACCGACACGCCGATGTCGACGCCGTTGACGATGTTGCTGCCGTTGCGCGCGCTGGGATTGACCGCATAGGGACGCCCGCTGATCGAGCGGAGCCCGGTTGCCGGGTTGATGAGCGTACCGCCGACCCGGTAGCCATAAGCGCCGCCGCCGGTGTTGTCGCGCTTCCAATAGCCGCCGCGCGCGTCGATCTGGATGTCCGGGGTCAGCGCGATCGCGATCGAGCCGCGCAACGCCGTCTGATCCTCGTCGAGCAGGCGGAAGCCCTGCGTGGAGCGGACATAGCCGTCATGCTGGCTGTGATAGGCGGCGACGCGCAACTGGACCGCATCGCTGACCGGAAGGTTCAGGTAGCTGTCGAACTGGTACAGATCGTAATTGCCGATCGTCCCGTTCACGCCCGCCTCGAACCGCTTCGTGGGGGCGTTGGTCGTGACGCTCAGATTGCCGCCGAACGTGTTGCGGCCATAGAGCGTGCCCTGCGGCCCACGCTGGACCTCGACGCGCGCGACGTCGAACAGCGGGATGCTCTGCTGCTGCGTGCGGCTCTGGTAGATGCCGTCAAGGTAGAAGCCGATGACGGGATCGCTTTGCGCGCTGACGAGCTGGGTGCGCACGCCGCGGATCGCGGGGAAGGAATCCGAGCCCTGCTGGCCCCAGGTCAGGCCGGGCGAGAGGAGTTGCAGGCGGCTGGCGTCGGTGATCCGCACGCGGTTCAGATCGTCGGCCCCGATCGCGGTGACCGACAGCGGCACGTCCTGCAACCGCTCCGTCCGGCGCTGCGCGGTGACGACGATATCGCCGAGCGCGCCCGTCCCACTCTCGGTCGCGCCGCTGGCGGGGGTGTCCGCGGCGGCGGGCGATTGCCCGGCGGATCCGGCCGCGGCGTCGACCGGCGCGGTCTGCGCGGTGGCGGGCGTTGCGAGCGCCATGGCCAGGATCGTCAAGGATATGCTGCTCGCCACCCGCTTGGTCATGCCCGTCCCCCATGTTTCACGTGCGGACTTCGCCGCCCCTCGGGCACAGGGCTATCGGTGCATTCGAATGCTGTCCACTAAAATGCGCATCCGAATGCAGGCGTCAGGGCCGCTTAGAGTCGCGCCGACTGCCCCGGCACGAACGCACCGACGAACGAGCGGCGTTCGGCGGGCAGCGAGGGATCCTCGATCCGCTCCATCAGCATCTGCACCGCCGCCTCGGTCATCCGGCGCACCGGCTGGCGGATCGAGGTGACCTGATAGCTCATCCAGCCCGCTGGTTCGGAGCCGTCGAAGCCGACGATCGAGATATCGCCGGGCACCTGCATGCCGAGGTCGAAGCGGCATCCGTCGATCGCGCCGATCGCCATCACGTCGCTGACGCAGATGACCGCATCGAGCGACGGGGTGGAGCGCGCGAGCGTCGACACCGCATCGCGTCCGCTGGCATAACTGAAATCGCCGCGCACCACGGGCGTGTCCTCGATCCCGGCTTCGGCGAGGCGCTGGAGCGCCGCCAGCCTTCGCTCCTCGCCAACTGCGCTGTCCTCCGGCCCGGCGATCACGGCGTAGCGGCGATGCCCCGCCGCCAGCAGCCGGTCGACGAGATCGCGTTCCCCCGCCGCCGAGTCGCACCACACGCTGGGCGTCAGGTGCTCGCCGGCGGTGCGATTGTAGAGGACCAGCGGGATGCCATGGCGGCGGATGCCCGCGATCTGATCGTTGTCGAGGCGGGCCGCGGAGATGATGCCGTCGACATCGTGCCGCCACACCTGTTCCAGGATCGAGTCGATCTCGCTTTCGGCGGTCAGCGCGAACAGCAGGACGCGGATGTCGCGATCGGTCAGCCGGCGGCTGAGCTCGGCCAGCACCTCGGGATAATGGAGGTTGGTCAGGCGCGAGATGAAGACCGCGACCAGATTGGTGCGGCGGGTAATCAGCGCCTGCGCCAGCGCATTGGGGCGATAACCGAGTTCGGTGGCCGCCTTCATCACCTTGTCGCGGGTGGCGGGCGCGATGCTGCCCCCCGGCGCGAAGCAGCGCGACACCGCCGATTGCGATACGCCGGCCAGGCGTGCGACGTCATAGGAGGTGGCGCGACGCACGCTGCCGAAGGCGACGGGCGCCTCCTCCTGCTCGCTGGTCTTTCCGCTTTTGTTGCGCGACTTGGGCACCTGACCCCCGTGACATGTGAATTCGAATTCAATAAGCATCCGTCACGCCATGTTGTGGCATGCAAGAGGAGGACGGAATGGCCGACGCGGCACCCAAGGGGTTTGAGCAGACCACAGTGTATGTCAAGGCGCCCGCACGGGACTCGATCGGCGACCAGCAGGGCGTCGCGGGTCTGGTCGAGGGCGTGCTTGCCGATGTTCGCGCGCGCGGCGACGCGGCGGTGCGCGATTATTCGCGCAAATTCGACGGCGCCGATCTGGACGTGTTCGAAGTGTCGATGGCCGACCGCGAAGCTGCCGTCGCCGAACTCGATCCCCAGACCCGCGCCGATACCGAATTCGCGATCGCCAATGTTCGGCGCTTCGCGGAGGCACAGCTTTCGACGATCCTGCCGCTGGAGGTAGAGCCGCTGCCCGGGCTGCACCTGGGGCACCGCGTGATCCCGATCGACCGGGTGGGCGCCTATGTCCCCGGCGGCCGGTTTCCGCTGCTGTCCGCGCCGATCATGACGATCGTGCCGGGCAAGGTGGCCGGGTGCCGCGAGGTGGTCGCGTGCCTGCCGCCCAACGCGCACCGCGCGATGATCGCGGGCTGTCACATGTCGGGCGCGGATCGCATCTTCCGGATCGGGGGCGCGCAGGCGATCGCCGCGATGGCGTTCGGCACCGAGAGCGTGCCGCAGGTCAACAAGATCGTCGGCCCCGGCAACGCCTTCGTCAACGAGGCGAAGCGGCAGGTGTTCGGGCCGGTCGGTATCGACCAGCTTGCCGGGCCGTCGGAGATCTTCGTGCTCGCCGACGCCAGCGGCGACCCGCGGCTGATCGCGACCGACCTGCTGGCGCAGGCGGAGCATGACGTGCGCACCCGCGTCGGCCTGATCGCCACCGATCGCGCGGTGGCGGAGCAGACGGCGGCCGAGGTGACGCGGCAGCTCGCCACGCTGGAAACGGCGGGGATCGCCGGCACGAGCTGGGCCGATTACGGCGAGATCGTGCTGTGCGCGGACGAGGCGGCGATGATCGCCTATTCCGATCATGTCGCGGCCGAGCACCTGCAGGTCCATACGCAGGATCCGCATGGCCTGGCGGCGAAGCTGCGCAACTATGGCTCGCTGTTCATCGGCGAGAACGCGAGCGTCGTCTATTCCGACAAGACGGTCGGCACCAACCACACGCTGCCGACGATGGGCGCGGGGCGCTACACCGGCGGGCTGTGGGTCGGCAGCTATGTGAAGATCGCCACGCACCAGTGGCTGGACGACGAGGCGGTGCTGAAGGTCGGGCCGCCCGCCGCGCGCCAGAGCGCCAGCGAGGGACTCGATGGCCATATGAAGGCGGCGAAGGTGCGCGTCGATCGGCTGCATCAGGCCGCGAACGCGGCGTGACGGGCGGGAGGGGCGGTCCGCCACGACGGCCCGCCCCCTCCCGGACGTCGGCGTCAGGTGCGCGGTCCGTCCGCCGGCACGAAGGACGGGTCGATCGCGGGCGGCACCGGCACATAGGGCGCGGCGATGCGCGACGGCAGCGTCTCGCGCTGGCTCAGCCAGATGAGCGCGGCGGCGCCGAATGCGGCGGCGGCGGACGCCATCGCGGCGGTCAGCCCGTAGCGGTCGGCCAGGAAGCCGGTGATCAGCGGCGCGAAGAAGCTGATGATCCGCCCCCAGTTGAAGATCGACGCGGCGGTCGAGCGCAGGTGCGGCGGATACAGTTCCGCCAGCCACGGTCCCCAGATGACGCTGGAGCACAGCATGGCGCCATAGACCAGCCCGACGGCCCGGAACAGCACCAGGCTGGTCGGCATTGCCAGATATACGAGGATCGCGGCGGAGGCGATCAGGAAGCCGATCGCGTTGAAGCGTCGCCCGAAGCGGTCCGCCGCCCAGCCCCAGACGAATCCGCCGGCGATGTTGCCCGCGAACTGCCAGGCGACCAGATTGCCCGCGACCGCCGGGGACAGGCCGCGCGTATCGGTCAGGTAGGTTGTCAGCCAGCCGCTGTACGCCTGATAACCGAAGAAGTTCAGCCCGGTCATCGTGGCGAGCAGCAACGTCTGGCGACGCACCGTGGGATGGAAGAGTTCGCGCACCGGCAGCTTTTCGCCCCGGACGGCATGGCGATCGACGCTGGAACCCGCCGGGATCAGCGCCAGCATGACGAGTGCCAGCAGCAGCGGCGGCACCCCGCCCAGCCACAGCAGCAGGTGCCAGTCGTGTCCGCCCATCGCCCCCAGTGCCAGTCCCAGCGCGACGATCGAGAAGCTGAAGCAGGCGTTGAGCATGCCGGCCACGCGGCCGCGCAGCCGTTCCTCGAACAGGTTGACGTAGATGCTGACCCCGACCGGGAAGATGCCGCCGGTAAAGAGGCCGAGCGCGAATCGCTGCACCAGCAGTTGCGGATAGCTGCCCACCAGCAGCCCCGACAGCAGCGACACGCCATAACCCAGGATGATCGCGGCCAGCACGCGGCGGCGGCCGAAGCGGTCGGCGAGTTGCCCGATCAGCACGGCGCCGACCAGCGCCCCCGCGCCCTGCGCCGAATAGGTCGATCCGGCCTGCACCAGCGTCAGCCCCAGCGCGGAGCGTTGGAACGGGCGCAGCACATCGACGCTGTTCCACGCCCAGCCGTACAGGAATTCCCCGATCATCAGGGCCGCGAAGATCGCGATGCGCCGCGCGCGCGACAGCGGCGGCGACGGCGGGATCGTTGCGGGTTCGTCGCGATGGGTCATGCACAGCCTCCAGTCGCAAATAGATTGCATTCGCAGTCGTTTGTAAAGCGGCTTGGTGATCCGCCGCCGAGCATCGAATAGCACGTCAACCGTGCCATATTTGCAATGATCACACGATAACCGTCACGCCAGCGCAATATTTATTAACACGGCTCTTGCTCAAACCTGCATCCGTATGCATCCATGTCGCATAGCCGTTCCATGCCGGACGGGGGGAGGGCGGCGGCCCGCTATGTGGAGGAAGTTGCGATGAACGATATGCATTGGCTTCGGAACGCATCGGTACTGGCGCTGGGAATGGCCGCAGTGGCGGCGACGCCGGCGCTCGCTGAGGACAGCGCGGCTTCCGCATCCGGCAACAGCGCCGCGACCCAGCAATCCTCATCGTCCACGGACCAGACCAGCGACGTGCAGCAGGGCGACATCGTCGTCACCGCGCAGCGCCGGGCCGAGCGCCTTCAGGACGTGCCGATCTCGATCACCGCGGTCAGCGGCGCCGACCTGCAACGGCTGCATGCCGACAATGTCGGCCGGCTGGAGTTTATCGCCCCCGGCTTCACGTGGGGCAGCCAGGGCTCGGATTCGTTCCCGGCGATCCGCGGCGTCCGCACCAGCCTCGTCAGCGCGCAGAACGATCCGGTTATCGGCTTCTACATCGACGGCATCTACCAGAGCCGCACGCAGCAGCAGAGCATCCCGCTGTTCGATATCGCGCGGGTCGAGGTGCAGCGCGGCCCGCAGGGCACGCTGTATGGCCGCAACACGTTCGGCGGAAACCTGAGCGTCGTCACCGCCTCGCCGACCGGGGAGTATGAGGGCGGACTGAACGTCGATGTCGGCAATTACAATGCGCAGCGGATCGACGGGTTCGTCAACCTCCCGCTGAGCGACACGCTCGGCTTGCGCGTCGCCGGCGTGTATCAGGACCACGACGGCTATGTCCGCAGCAGCGCGGGCGTCGAGATGGCGGACCTGAAGGAATATGCGGGCCGCGCATCGTTGAAATGGACGCCTGACAGCCGGCTGGAGGTGGAGCTGCACGGCGGCTTCTGGCGTCGTGACGACGCGGGCGCGGGATCGTACGGCTACAAGGTGGC
Source organism: Sphingomonas taxi (assembly GCA_003243195.1). Taxonomy (GTDB): domain Bacteria; phylum Pseudomonadota; class Alphaproteobacteria; order Sphingomonadales; family Sphingomonadaceae; genus Sphingomonas; species Sphingomonas taxi_B. The sequence goes on from QFQI01000007.1 coordinate 12,891, forward strand.
CGGAACGCTCATCGATCCGCAGACCGGCTATCAGTCGATCAACGGCGTGCCCTATGCCGTGAACCCGTCGGTCAAGAACGGGTCGGTGCTGGTCAACGGCGTCGATATCGGCGTCGCCGTGACGCCCGGCGCCTATACCAACGACTGGGACTATCAGCCGTTCGAGCATATCCGCGAGGATTACGTATCGGGCACCATCGGCTATGACGTCGGGGCGGCGACGGTGCGGTCGATCACCGGCTACACCTTCTTCCGCGCGCATCGCAGCGCCGACAACGACCAGAGCAGCGTCGTCTTCCAGAATACGGCGATCGGGTTCGGGTCTGGCCAGCAGGAGCCGAACACCCGCGCGCGGACGTTCACGCAGGAACTGCAACTGGTGTCGAACAGCACCGATCCGTTTCAGTGGATCGTCGGCGGCTATTACCTGCACGACGACATCTTCGAGACGTACCAGCAGAAGATCGACGCCCCCAATTCGGTGATCCCGGGATTCCGCGCCGACGCCGCGCTGAAGACCGATGCCTATGCCGCCTATGCGCAGGCGACCTATGCCATCGTCCCCGATACATTGCGGCTGATCGGCGGGATCCGCTATTCCTATGAGAAGAAGGCGTTCGATTTCGCCGACTTCGCCGACGGCATCCCCAACACCTATACCTTCACCACCCCCTATAGCGTCACCTCGGGTTCGCCGTCGTTCGAGAGCGTCACGTGGCGAGCGGGCGTCCAATATACGCCGAGCCGCCGGACGATGGTCTATGCCACCGCGTCGACCGGGTTCGCGTCGGGCGGCGTCAACGACACCGGCGGCAACACGTCGATCCCGGCCTCCTACGCCCCGCAGAAGGTCAATGCATACGAAGCGGGGATCAAGAACCAGTTCCTGAACGGGCGCGTCCAGACCGAACTGGCGTTGTATTACAACAAATATACCGACCTTCAGATCAACGTCTACACGCCGCTCGTCTCCTATTTCGGCAGCGCCGGGCGCGCGCGCAGCTATGGCGGCGAGGTGACGCTGCGCACGCTGCCGCTGCCGGACCTGCATGTCGATGCGACCGCAGCCTATCTGAACGGCGAATACACCCGCTACATCAGCGGCAACAACTTCTACGGCGCGTCGAACGGAGCCGATCCGGTGTCGCTCGACCTGGCCGGGCGGCGCATCCCGCAATCGCCACGGCTGAAGACGACGGTGGCGGTCTATTACGACATCGGCATGGGCGATGCGGGGACGATCGCGCCGTACGTCAACTGGTTGCATTCCAGCAGCTATTTCACGACCGACTATAACACGGCGCTCGACTTCCAGCGCGCCTATGACAAGTTCGACGTGTCGTTGCGCTGGACCGAGGCACACGGCCGCTTCTACGTCGAGGGCTATGGCAACAACGTCACCGATCAGGCGGTGCTGCTGAGCGCGGTGGTGGGCCGCGCGCAGCGGGTGCAGGTGTCGTACGGGCCGCCCGCCACCTACGGCGTGCGCGCCGGCGTGAAGTTCTGAGCGGCTGGCCGGAGATGCGCTGAACGCGCATCCGGCGGCGCCGGTCCGCTCCTCCACCTCGCCCCGCTCAAGGATGTTGGGGGGGGGGGGGGAGCGGCGCAGGGAGCGGGCCGGCGTTGCCGCGCGTTTTAGGCAGGTCGGGGACGGGGCGCGCTACAGGTCGGGGACCGGGCGCGGGCCGGTGCGCGCCTCGATCGACCGGGCGAGCGCGAACAGCACCGGCTCGGCCTGCGCGGGCGTGAGCAACTCCACCGACAGCGGCATGCCGTGCGCTGTCCGCCCGACCGGCAGCACCAGCGCCGGCCAACCGCTGCATGCGGCGAGTTCCGGCGCCCAGCCGCCGCGCGGATTGTCCAGCGACTGCGGCAGCACGGCAGAGGGCGGGTAGAGCAGCGCGTCATAGCCACCCTTTGCCACGAGCGCCCGCAGCGCGGCGCGCAGGGCGGCGTGGCGCTCCAGGATCGCTGCGCGCACGCCCGCCACGCGCGGCGCGGCGCGCGCGCGCAGCACCGCATCATAGTCCGGCAGGAAGCGACCGCCCGCGATCAGTTCGTCCAGCGAGGCGGGAGCGGTGCCCGGACGGAAGGCGGCGCGCAGATAACGGTCGAAGGCCGGGCCGAACTCCTCATCCACGATATGGTCGCCGCCGGGTATCACGCCGGCGGGCAGGTCCGGCGCATCCTCCACCGCCACACCGGCGGCGCGCAACGCCGCGACCGCGCGGTCGATGCCGTCGGGCACGGGGGCGGGCAACTGGCGCAGGATGCCGACGCGCATCCCGGCGACCGTGCGGATCTCCGGGACAGCGCGGGCGGTGAGGATGCCGAACATCGTCGCGGCATCGTCCACGCCGCGCGTGATCGTGCCGACCGTGTCGGTCGAGGGGGCGAGCGGCGCGACCCCTTTCGTCACGATGCTGCCCCAGGTCGGCCGCAGCCCGACCAGCCCGTTATAGGCGGCCGGCACGCGGATCGAGCCGCCGGTGTCGGTGCCCAGTCCCGCCAGCGCGAACCCCGCCGCGACCGCCACGGCGGTGCCGCCGCTCGATCCGCCCGAGGTGACGGCCGGTGCGAACGGGTTGCGGGTGTCGCCGACCAGCGAACTGCGCGAGCGGATCTCGAACGAGAATTCGGACAGGTTGGTCTTGCCCACGATCACCGCGCCGGCGGCGAGCAGCGCGCTGACCGCCGGGGCGGTGCGCCATGGCAGCGCCCCGGCCAGCGCCCGGCAGCCCGAGGTCGTCGGCGTGCCCGCCACGTCGATATTGTCCTTCACGACGATCGGCACGCCGTGGAGCGCGCCGGGCGTCGCGCCGCCGTGCCGCGCGCGGTCACGTTCGTCCGCGATGGCCGGCGCGTCGGGCAGGACGCGCAGCATCGCGGCGAGCGCGACGCCGTGCCGGTCCAGCGCCGCGATCCGCGCCAGGCAGCCCGCGACCGCTGCGGCGGAACCGGTGCGTCCCGCCGCGGCATCGGCGAGGAACGACCGGATGTCGTCGGGAATCGCGTCGGTCACGCCGCGGCGACGCCCGGCTCAGCCGGCGGCGCGTTGCAGCGCCGCCAGCTTCACCTGCGCCAGCATCGACAGCTCGTCATAGACCGCCCATTCGTCGATGATCTTGCCGTCGCGGATGTGGAAGTGCGTGACGCCCATCACGAACAGCGGATGGCCGGTCGGCGCGCCCAGCGGACCATAGCCGAGATGGTGGCCGTCCAACGTCCAGCGGACGGCATATTTGGTGCCGCCTTCCTCGCTGTCGACCGAACAGATATGCTGCGGCACGTAATAGCCGTCCGGGATCAGCGCGATCAGCCGCATTGTCTGCTGCAACACCGCCGCCACGCCGTAATATTCGCGCATCAGCGGGCCGTGCCATTGGCAATTCGGCGCGTACAGTTCGTGGATGCGCCCGAACATCCGCTTGTTGTAGATATGGTGGAGATCGCGCAGCAACTGCGCCTCGCCGTCATTGTGCGCGATCGACGTATCCGCCTCGGTTTCCGGCGGATATTGTCCCAGCAGGCGGCGGTTCTCGACCACCTCCATGATCGGCTCGCCCGCCTCGAACTTGCGCACCGCGATGTCCTGCGCATAGGCGTGCGGATCGAGCCCGAGCTGGATCACCGGCCCCATGTTGTCGCGGACGATCCACTCCTTGTAGATCTTGTTTTCCAGGATCATGCAGTCCGCGACGGTGCGCGTCAGGAAGCTGCGCCCGGTCGGCTTCCCGTACATGCCATATTGCGAGTGGCGGGCCTGACCATGCGTCATGTGGCTCGTGTAGAAACCATCCTGATCGTTGCCGCGCCAGATCACCTGCTGCGCCAGCCCGCGCCGGTCGGGGAATTCGACGAGCCGCTGGATCGTGTCGCGGATGTGCGTCTCGCGATCGTACATCGTGCCCATCGTCGTATAGGCGACGCAATTGTGGGTGTAGTGCGTGTAGATCAGCCCGACGTCGCGTTCGTCCCAGATCCGGTGCGTGCAGCGCACGATGTAATCGACGATGTCGGTGTAGACCGGATCGAAGCCGCGCATGCCCTGCACGCGCTCGCGACCGGTCGGCACCAGTTCGGTGAAGTCGCGGCGTTCCACCTGCAGCACCGTTCCGGTCGCACTGTCCTGCTTGGCCGCATCGGCCCGGCGGCCGGACTGCGGGGGCGTGTCGGTCTTGTTCATGTCATCTCCTGTACGGGACGGTGAAGAGGGTCGGGAAGAGGGCGGGGGAAGGGACGCCGCGGCGTGATCGACACGCGCCAGCCACGCCGCGACATGCGCGGCGACCTGATCGGGGGCTTCGAGCGGCGCGAAATGGCCGGCGCCCTCGATCAGCGCCAGCGTGGCGTCGGGCAGGCCGTCGGCAAGCTCCTGCTGGAGCGGCTGGGGGCAGAGCGCATCCTGCGACCCGGCCAGCACCAGCGCGGGCATGGTCAGTTCCGGCAGCCGGTCGCGCTTGTCGGTGCGCGTGCACGCCAGTTGCTCCTGCGCAGCGTGGATGCCGGGGGGCGTGGCGTTCGCCATCGCCTCCAGCAGCGCGCGAAGCGGGGCGGCGCGGTGGTGTTCGCCCACCGCGCGCGGCCATATCGCGGCGATGGCGGCGGCGGGCGGCCCGGGGTGCGCGGGGGCGTCCGACGCCCGCGCCCGCGCGTTGCTGTCGACCAGCGCGATGCCAAGGACGCGGTCGGGGGCGAGCAGCGCCATCTCCAGCGCGACCAGACCGCCCAGCGAGAAGCCGAGCAGCGCGAACCGCGCCGGGGCGCGGGCGAGCAACGCGCGGGCGACGGCCACCGGATCGTCGCCCGCGATCGGCAGCACCGCCGTGTCGCGCGTCGCCAGTCGCGCCACGACCGGCGCGAACAGCCGTTCGTCGCACAGTGTTCCCGGCAACAGTACCAGCGGCACCGCCGGGGGCACGTCACGCGATATCGTCGGGGGGCGATCGGGGGATGTCACGCCTTCGCCTAAGCCTCCTTGCACGTCACTCGCACTTGGTCTAGCTGTTCTGCATTCGGATGCAAGATCATTTGCCGCGACGGGAGACGGACGTGAACTGGACTGAAGAGGCCATGAAGGCTCGGCTGGTACGTTATGCCGATCTGGTGCCGTGTCGTACCGCGTTCATCGACACGCGCACCCCGGGATCGACGGAAAAGGAGAATTTCACGATCATCGGCGCCGGCGTGTCGGAAAGCGCCGACCAGCACGTCCACATCACGGAGCGGCACGGCTTCAACATCGGCGCCGCGCGCCAGCCGTTCGGTTGCGTCAATTCGCAGCACAGTCACGACACCGCGGAAGTCTTCGTGGTACATTCCGGGCACTGGCGCCTGCCGTTCGGGCCCAACAAGGAAGACGGCTCGATCGACATCGGGCCGGGCGACGTGGCGTCCGTGCCGATCCACATGTTCCGCGGCTTCGAGAAGCTGGACGAGGGCGTCGGCTTCCTCTTCACCGTGCTGGGCGAGGACGATCCCGGCAAGGTGACCTGGGCGCCGGCGGTGTTCGAGGCGGCCGCCGATCACGGGCTGAAGCTGGCCAAGGGCGGCCGCCTGATCGACACGTCGCAGGGCGATTACGTGTTGCAGGACGTCGAGCTGGCCGACGCCACCGGCGACGATGTCGCCGCCGCACTGAAGACCCCGCCGATGGACAAGATGCGCGAATGCGTGGTCACCGCGGATGCCATGACCGCATGCCCCACCTCGCCGCTGGCGCGCGACGGCGTGGAGGAGGCGCCGGTCATCACGCCGGTGGCCACGAACGACGGCTTTCCCGCCGGGCCGATCGCCGGCTGGTGGCCGCACGGCTTCAACCTGCGGCGGCTGACCATGACGACCGGCGCCTATGTTCCGCTCCACGCGCGATCCGAGGTGGAGGTCATTTTCGTCCATGAAGGGACGCTGGAGGTCAGTTGGCAGGATGGCGCGATCATCATGGGCGCCGGTGACACGCTGAGCGTGCCGGTCGGCCTGCCACATGCGTTCCGCAACACCGCGTCGGTCGACCTGGTCGCGTTCCTCGTCCGCGGCGGCGATGCCCCCGCGATGCCGGTCTTCAACGATCGGGCGGCGGTCGAGCCGGCACGCTGAACATACCGCCGCGCGGCGGTGATGGTTGCGGCCGGCGGGGTGCCGGATCCCGGACGCGACCATCGCCGGCGCCGGCACCTTGAAGAAGCGACCGCGTCGCCTCCGCCGTGTTCAGTTGCCGCGATACGTGGAATAGCCATAGGGGCTGACGACCACCGGCACATGGTAATGGCCCGCGCGGTCGGTGACGCGGAACGTCAGCGTGATCTCCGGGAAGAAGGGGGCCGCCGACGCATCGGGATAGCCGGACATGTCGAACTGCAGCCGGTAGATTCCGGTGTCGAACAGCTTCGTGTCGCCGAAGCTGCGGACACGTCCGTCGGCGTCCGTCGTCGCGGAACCAACCTTGCGCCAGCCACCGTCCTCGGTCCTTTTCGACAGCGTGACCGGCACGGCCTTGCCGCCGACGCCGCGTGCCAGATCGAGCACGTGCGTGGAGATGTCCGATGCCGTGGCCGGGGTCGCGATGCTGCCGATCAGCAACGCGAGCGCGATGGTCTTCATTCTGGGGATCCTTGCTGACAGTGGCGTCCGGAAGCGCCTGGAGCGAGTGACCGGTTCCCACGGTCGGCGGCCCGACCCCGCGCCGCCGGCCGCCGGGGCGTTCGCGGTGCGAGGGTCAGGCCAGCCCCCGTCCATCGATGCGCAGCACGGGGACGAAGCCGGCGGGCGTCGCGCGCGGCATGTCGAGGTGCAGCCCGGCGGCGTCGCGACGATGGCGCACCGGGCCGCCGCCGAGCAGCGTCACCCGTTCGATCTCGCCGTCATTGCGATCGCGGCCCAGCGCGGCGATCGTCGCCACGCCGGACGGCGGGGCGAGGAACAGCGCGTAGAGCGCCCCCTTGTTGCGGGTGAAGCGGATATCCTGCGGGGTGAAGGGGGCGGCGGCGCCCTCGTTCTGCATGCCGGCGGTCAGCCGGGTCGGCCCCTCGCCAAAGACGCGCCACGGCCGCGAGCCGAAGATGGCCTCGCCGTTCACGGCGACCCACGCCGCCATGCCGTCCAGGATGTTCTCCTCCTCCGCGTCGATCGCGCCATGGCCGGGCTGGGGGATCGACAGCAGCAGGTTGCCGTTCTTCGACACCACGTCGGCCAGTCGCTGGATCACCTGCCCGGCGGTCTTGTAGCTGCGGTCGGTCAGCCGCGCGACATTGTAGAACCAGTCGCCGATGCACGTATCGGTCTGCCACGGTTCGTCCCACAGCCGATCGGTGAAGCCGCGCTCGACATCCTGCACGACGCCGAAGCGCTCGTGCGGCCGGAGCTGCTTGGCGGTCAGCACCACGTCGATCGCGCCGTGCCAGGCGATCGAGCGATTGTAATAGTCCGCCGCCGCTTCCAGTCCGACCGGGCCGAACGGCAGGCCGTAATCGTCGAGATACACCAGATCCGGCCTGTACCGGTCGATCAGGTCGGTCTGCCGCAACAGCCACTGCGTGACGAAGCCCGCGGCGCCGGGCGGGGCGGTTTCGACCCACTGGCCGTTGTGCGCATCGTGCCACGCGTTCATCGCCGCGATCGAGTCGATGCCGTCGGGCGGCACCGCATGGCGTCCGGTATAGAGCGCGCGCGGGTCGAGCCCGTCCCACCACTGCCCGCGCCCGTCGTCGTTCGACAGGGTATAGGCATCGTAGCGGACCCCCTTCCTGGGGCCGACCGGATCATAGCCATAGGCGGGCTGATACCAGTGCCAGGCGTGCGCGGCATGGTTGGACACGCCGAAGCGCAGGCCCGCGCGGCGCGCGACCTTCTCCCATTCGCCGACCACGTCGCGCTTCGGGCCGAGGCGCATGCTGTTCCACGCGTGATAGCGGCTGTCGTAGCAGTCGAGATTGTCGTGATGGCAGGCCAGGGCGACGAAATATTTCGCGCCCGCCTTCACATAGCGCGCCATCAGCGCGTCCGGGTTCCAGCGTGCGGCGGTCCAGCGGTGCTGGATGTCCTTCATGCCCGTGACAGAGGGGTGGCCGTATGTCGCCAGATGATGTTCGTACATCGGGTGGCCCTGCACGTACATGAAGCGGCCATACCAGTCGCCCTGTTCGGGCACCGACTGTGGACCCCGATGCGCCCAAAGCCCCAGCTTCGCGTCGCGGAACCAGTCCGGACAGCGATAATGGTCGACCAGCGACGGCCAGTCGGGGCGCACCGGCCCGCGCGCCTGCCCCATGGGGCTGTTGGCCCGGACCGCCCGTGCCAGCCCCAGCGCGGCGCTGCCCGCCAGGAAGCCGCGGCGGCCCGGTCGGCTCATCGCCGGGTGCCGAGCGCCTGCGCGATCGCGGCACGGGCCAGCGGCCGCATGACCGCATAGCCGGCCGGCGTCGGATGCACCCCGTCGGTGGCGAGGCCCGGCTTCATCGCGCCGTCGGCGGTGGCCATCGCGCCGTGATAATCGACATAGGTGAAGCCGTTGGCGCGCGCATAGCCGCGCAGCCACGCGTTCATCGCCGCGATCTGCGGCACCGGGCGCCGGGCGGGGCTCCACGGGAACGCGCCGGCCGGCGGGATGGAGGCGAGGATCACCTTGATGCCGTGCGCGCGGGCGAGCTCCGCCATCGACTGGATATGGCCCTGTACCGTTTCCATCGTCTGCGCGCCGGTGTTGCCGGCGATGTCGTTGGTGCCGGCCATGATGTGCACCGCCTGCGGACGCAGCGCGATCACGTCCTGCCGGAAGCGGATCAGCATCTGCGAGGTGGTCTGCCCGCCGATGCCGCGATCGACCACCCCGTCGGTGAACAGCGACGGGTCCGCGCCGATCCACCCGTCGGTGATCGAATCACCGATGAAGACCACGCGTACCGGCTGCTTCAGCTCCGCGTTGGCCGCCGCGTAACGGCACAATTGCCCGTGGTCGCGGGTCAGCATGTGCAGGTTCGACATGCGCCATTCCTCGCCATTGGCGGGCTTGGGATGGTCGGGGCAGGGTTGCGCGACGATGCCGGCCGGGTCGTCGGCGTACGGATCGCCCGGCACGATCGCCTGCGCGACAGCGGCGATCGGGGCGGTGGCGAGGGCCGCTGCTGTGAGCAGTGCGGCGAGGACGGGGACTTCACGCATCATTCAACGCTTCCTTTCGTGGCGCGCGGGGTTCGGCGCGATCGTGGGGGCATGGGCCGGCGAGCGGATGGATACCATCGGCCGTGCAGCCTGCGCCGGGCAACCCGCGCGGGTCCATCGGCACGGCGTGATAATCGGCGCGGACATGCCCGCGCCGCGCGCAGAACGTCCGCCGCCACGCGTCCCGCGCGCGCAATGCCACGGTCCCCGGCTGCGGCCAATCGGACGAGCGGCGGGCGGATCCGGCCGGCGATCGCCACGCCCGCTCCGTTCGCGCCCGCACTGCCATCGACCATGACGGTCATGTCGCCACTCTCCCGTTCGGACATGATCGCCTCGTCCTTCAGGCAAGGCTATCCACAATCACCGATGAAAGGGAGTTTTATACCGTCCGGGGAACGGAAATCCGGCCGGAACGCCGAATGACCCATGCGGAACGTACACCTGGCCGGCGAAGGCACCGCGTTCCGGCGGCGCAGTACCCTCCGGCGTCCTCGCCGGCAGGCGACGGCAAGCGAGGCGGCGCCGGCGGGGGTGTTACCCCGCCGCGCCGTCGCGCGGATGACGCCACGCGATCACGGATTGCGTCTGTTCGCCAAGCCCGTGATGGTCAGGTGCATGGTGTCGCCGGGCTTCAGGAAGATCGCGTCGGGCTTCCTGCCCTCGCCCACGCCCGGCGGGGTGCCGGTGATGAGCAGGTCGCCGGGTTCCAGCGTCACATATTCGCTGACATAGGCGATGAGTTCGTCGATCGGGAAGATCATCGTCTTCGTGTTGCCGGTCTGCATCCGCGTGCCGTTGACGTCCAGCGTCATGTCCAGCGCTTGCGGATCGCCGATCTCGTCCGGCGTCACCAGCCACGGGCCGACGGGGCAGAAGGTGTCGTGGCTCTTGCCCTTCGACCATTGCGTGCCGCGCTGCTTCTGGTTGAAACGCTCCGACACGTCATTGGCCAGCACATAGCCGGCGACATGATCCAGCGCGTCCGCACGATCGACGTAGCGGCAGGTCGCGCCGATCACCACGCCGAGTTCCACCTCCCAATCGGCATGCGTCGCGTCGCGCGGCAGCATGACGTCGTCGTTCGGGCCGCTCAGGCTGGTCACCGCCTTCATGAACATCATCGGTTCGGTCGGAACCGGCAGGTTCGATTCGATCGCATGATCGCGATAGTTGAGGCCGATCGCGACGATCTTCCCCACTCCGGCGACCGGCACGCCGTAGCGCGGCTCACCCTCCACGATCGGCAGGGTTGCCGCGTCGATCCCGTCGAGCCGCGCGATCGCCGCCACCGTCACGTCGTCGATCACGCCGGACAGGTCGCGGATCCGCCCGTCCGCGTCGATCAGGCCCGGCTTCTCGGTGCCCCTGGGTCCATAGCGGCAGAGCTTCATGCAGGCATCTTTCCTGAAGATCGGGCAATGGGCGTGCCGCGCCGAAGCCGGCCGTCATCGCTGCCGACCTTCGTAAACAGTGGAGGTCGTGCGTCAACCGGACAGGCTTCTCAACCCCGGCGCGTGGCGCGCGCCGTGGCGGGCGTCACGCGCGCTGCGCCTTGTTGACGGTCGCCGCCCGGATGCTCGCGCGCATGATCCGGTACTGGGCGGCGGTGAAGCCCGCGGCGAGGAACGCCGCCATCTCGTGGCCGTGCGTCGCGACCCGATCGTGCCAGGTCAGCACCGCCAGCCGCCGCAGCGCTTCCAGCCGCGGATCGGCGAGGCGCGGGTTGGGGCGCTTCCCGAACAGGTTGCCGAGCGCCATCGCCAGCCGCCCCGGTTCGCGCAGCGACGAGGGCTGGTCGTGGCGCGCGACCACCACCACCGCCCATTCCAGTGGCGACAGCCGCGCCGCGACCTCCTCGCCGCCCGCCGTATCGTCCGCGTCCGCAATCGCGATGTGCGGGCGGCCCGGCGCCTGCTGGTGTGCCGGTGACAGCGCGCCGAATTCGTCGAAGCCGAGATATGCCATGATGTTTTCCCTGTGAGCGGGCGCGCGTCATCCTCCGGCGATCCGGATCACGACGGGGGCGTGTAGATGCGGCCGCCGCGCGCCCCGCGCGCGGCCCGCCGCCGGACCGTGGTGGATGGATCGGGCGCCGCGGCTACGGGCTGCGGCGAACGCCGGCGGGGCAAGGAGGCATGTCGGCGTCCTTTCGTCACGGGCGCCGCCACGGCACCCTTTCAATACCAAGCGGTATAGAAGCCGCCTTCTGCGGCGTCAACGACCTTTTTGTACCGTTCGGTATTTAACAGCCGGCTCGTGAAACCGGCGGAAGCGGTGCGATCGGCGCGTTTCCCAGCCGCCTCTAAGCGCCGGGCCACATCATCAGGCTGGTGTCCACCACACGCTCCAGTTCGGCGCGCGTCGCGCCGGACCCGGACTGGACCGCCATCCCCTGCAGGATCGCATAGAGATACAGGGTCAGGTTCTCCGGATCGACATGGTCGGGCAGGTCGCCGTCGCGCTGCGCCTGGCGGAAGCGCTCTACCAACGCGGCCTGTGACGAGGCGCGGCGCGCGATCATGTCGGCCTTGATCGATTCGGCTTCCGCGCCGCAGGCGGTGGTGCTGATGACGCCCAGGCAGCCCTTGGGATCGCCCGTGCTCAATTGCGCCTCGATCGCGCCGCGCATGAAATATTCCGCGACCGCGCGCGCCGTCGGCTGCTCCAGCGCGACGCGGGTATAAGCCAGCTTTTCCGCTTCGTAGAGATCGAGCGCCTTGTGGAACAGCGCCTCCTTGTTGCCGAACGCGGCATAGACGCTGGGCTTGGTCAGGCCCATCGCCTCGGTGAGATCCGCCATCGACGCGCCATCATAGCCCTTCGCCCAGAACACGGCGAGCGCCTTGCCCAGCGCCTGGTCGACACAGAAGCCGCGCGGACGTCCCTTCGGGGCAGGTGCGGTGGCGCATTTCATAACGGCCGGTATATAAGGCGGGCGGGCGCGCTACTCAACCGTGCCACCGGGCGTTCGCCAGTGGCTGCGGGCCGGTTGGCGCAGCATCCGCGCGGCGAACCGCCGCGCATCGGGCGCCTCCGGCCATCACCACCTGCGCCAGCGCGCGGAACGCTCGTCGCCGTGCTTCGCTTTACGGATCGTCTGACACGGGAGTTTGCATTGGCCGAACGCAAGAAGGCGATCCTGTATCGCATGGTCCTGCCCGATCACACCTGTCCGTACGGCGTCCGCGCGCTCCAGATGCTGGAGGATGCCGGATATCAGGTCGACGACCGCATCCTGTCGTCGCGCGGCGAGGTGGAGGCGTTCAAGGAGGAGCAGGGCGTGTCCACCACCCCGCAAATCTTCATCGACGGCGAGCGGATCGGTGGCAGCGACGCGCTCGAACGGCATTTTTCGGCATGACGCGCGCGAGCGGCCTGTCGCGCCCCGCCGCGGCGGCGATCGTCGCGGGGGTGCTGGGCGTCAGCGCGCTTCTCGGCCGTCGCAACGCACCCGATCCGCAGCACCCGGCGATTCGTCGCTGGTACCGGCGGCTCGACAAGCCGGGGTTCACGCCGCCCGACGCGGCGTTCGGCATGGTGTGGCCGGTGCTGGAAACCGGGCTGGCGATCGGTGGCTATCGCCTGCTGCGCCGGCCCTCCGGCAGCGATCGTAACGCGGCGGCGGGGTTGTGGCTGCTCAACACCGCGATGGTCGGCGGCTGGACCGAGCTGTTCTTCCGTCGGCGCAGGCTGGGCGCGAGCGCGCTGGCGTCGGGGGCGATGATCGCGACCGGGGCGGCCTATGCCGCGAGCGCGGCGAAGGTCGACCGGCCGGCGGCGGCGCTGGCGGTGCCGTTCGTGGCGTGGCTCGGCTTCGCGACGCTGCTGGCGGAGCGGGTGTGGGCGCGCAACAGGTAGATCGCCTGTCAGGGGGTGGCGCCCGTTTCCCCGCGACTATGCCGCGATCCGCCGTTCTCGCCCGACCATCACCGTCGCCAGCGCCCCCAGCAGCATGAGCGCGCCGCCCAGCAGGATCACGCCGCGTGCGTCCCCGCCCAGCTGCGCGCGGTAGAACAATGGCACCGACAGGCTCTCGATCATCATCGGGATGACGATGAACATGTTGAAGATCCCCATGTAGACGCCGTTGCGCGCCGGCGGGATCATGCCGGTCAGCATGATGTACGGATTGCCCATCATCCCCGCCCAGCCGATGCCGATGCCGACCATCGCCACGAATAGCCAGCCCTCCGACGACAGCGCCGGGATCGCCAGCATCGCCGCCCCCGACGCGGTGAGGCAGCAGGCATGGACGCGCTTCGCCCCATGCCGGCGCGCCAGCGGCATCAGCGCGAGCGCCGCGACGAAGGCGATCGCGTTGTAGAAGGCGCCGAGCTGCCCGACCGTCAGCACGGTGTCGCGGAACGCGGTGCTGCCCGTGTCGGTCGCGCCGTGCAGCGAACGGGCGAGCGCGAAGGTGATGAACTGCCAGTAAGCGAACATCGCATACCATTGGCACAGCATCGCCAGCGCCAGTTGCCGCATCGGCTTCGGCATGTCGACCAGCGCGACCTTCAGGTCGGCGAGCGCGCCGCGCAGGCTGAGCGGTTCGGCGTCCATCCGCGCCTGCTCCTCGGGCGGCAGCGGCAGTTCGGGGACGCGCCATACCGACCACAGGATCGTCGACAGCGACATGACCGCGCCGATCAGGAACGCGATGCGGGTGATGTCGGGGATGCCATTGGCATCGACCGCATCCTTGTCGAACCCGATCCACACCAGCAGCGACGGCGACAGGTAGGAGAGCGTCTGCGCCAGTCCGGTGAACGCCGATTGCGTCAGGAATCCGGTGGCGCGCTGGTCCGCCGCCAGCCGGTCGCCGACATAGGCGCGATACGGCTCCATCGTGACGTTGTTGGCGGCGTCGAGGATCCACAACAGGCTGGCGGCGACCCACAGCGCGCGGCTGTACGGCATCGCGAATAGGCACAGGCTGCACAGGATCGCGCCGATCAGGAAATAGGGCGTGCGGCGCCCGAGGCGCGTGTTGGTGCGGTCGCTCATCGCGCCGATCAGCGGCTGGACCAGCAGGCCCGTCACCGGGCCAGCGAGCCACAGCAGCGGCAGCGTCGCCTCGTCCGCGCCGAGATAGCCGTAGATCGGCGCCATATTGGCCTGTTGCAGCCCGAACGAGAATTGCAGGCCCAGGAAGCCGAGGTTCATCTCGACGATGCGCGCGAGCGACAGGCGTGGCTTGGTCATCTCACGCATCCTTCTTGCCTTGCGTCATTCCGCCGGCGCGGGAAGGACGGACGGGTGCGCGAACGGGACCATGCCACCATCGTCACCCCTCCAGCCACACGACACCCCATGCCGGAACGGTGTCGCAGGGTCCGCCCGTCAGCCGGTCGCGTCCCGCGCCGCCCAGCGGCAGCGCGCGATCGCCGAAGTTGAGGAACACCCGGTCGCCGCCGCATGCCACGCCCAGCAGCGCGTCGTGGCCGGTCGCGATCGCCACCGGCGCGCCCGCCCCGCCGCTGGCGATCCGCGCCGCGCGCAGGGCGGACAGGTCGGCGGTGATGCGCCGCGCCGCCGCGCCGTCCAGCGCCGCCCAGTCCATCCGCGGGCGATGGAGCCAGCGGCCCTCGTGGGCGCGCGCCGGATCGTCGGCATAGCCATGGTCGTTCAGCAACCCCGCCTCGTCGCCCATATAGGTGGTGGCCAGTCCCCCGGTGGCGATCGGCAGCGCATTCAGCAGCGCGATGCGCCGGAACGCCGCCTCTCGCGCCGCAGCGTCCTGCGCCGCCTCCAGTCCGGCGAGCGAGGCTAGCGTGCCGTTGCTGCCGTGCAGCGCCGCACCATCCGACTGGAAGGGCGCGCCACGCGCCCAGCTACCGTCCGCCCCTTCCAGGAAGCGCGCCGCCGCCTTCAGCCGCGCCTCCGGTGCCGGGTCGATCGCGCGCAGGTCGCCCAGTACCGCACCCCAGCCGATGTCGTCGTGGCAGCGCGCATAGCTGAGCCAGTTGGCGCCGCGCGGCAGCCCGCCGCTCGCCCGCACGATCGCGGCGGGTAGCGCCGCCGACTGTTCGGCCAACCCCACCCAGCCGGCGATCATCAGCGAATTGTTGTAGACCAGGTGGCATTCGGGTTCGAACCCGTCGCCGTCGTCCTGCCCGAAATAGGGCGCGACGAACGCGGTCGGCACGATCGCCTCGGCCTTCAGCAGCGTCGCCGGCGCGACGATGTCCAGCGCGGCGCGAAGCGCGCGCACGATGTAATGCGCCTCTGGCCGGTTGCGGCAATCGGTGCCGGCCTGCTTCCACAGGAAGGCGGTGCTGTCGAGCCGGAACGCCTCGAACCCGTGGTTGGCGAGGCGCAGCGCATTGTCGAGCATCGCCAGGAAGACGTGCGGGTTGCGCCAGTTCAGATCCCATTGGAAGGGGTAGAAGGTCGTCCACACATGTCCGCCCATCTCCGGCACCGGCGTAAAATTCCCGGGCGCGGTCGTCGGGAAAACCTGCGGCAGCTCGGCCTCGCGCGCCCGCGCCTCGGCGGCGTCCACCACGATGTAGAAGTCGCGATAATGCGGGTCGCCGGCGCGCGCGGCCCGCGCCCAGCGATGGTCGTCGGCGGTGTGGTTCAGCGCCAGGTCGACGCACAGGCTGATCCCGCCGGCACGCAGCCGTTCGGCCAGCCGCTCGACATCCGCCATGCTGCCCAGTTGCGGCTCGATGTCCAGATAATCCGCGACCGCGAACCCGCCGTCGCTGTCGCCATTACGCGCCTTCAGCAGCGCCAGCAGGTGCAGGTAACGGACGCCGAGCGACTCGAGGTGATCGACATGTGCCGCCAGCCCGTCGACCGTGCCGGCGAAGCGATCGACATAGGTGGAATAGCCGAGCATGTCGGGGCGCACGAACCAGTCGGGGTCGGCAACGCGCGCATCGTCGAGCGCCAGCATCGCCGCGG
The DNA here is from genome assembly GCA_003243195.1 of Sphingomonas taxi. Lineage (GTDB taxonomy): Bacteria > Pseudomonadota > Alphaproteobacteria > Sphingomonadales > Sphingomonadaceae > Sphingomonas > Sphingomonas taxi_B. The sequence goes on from QFQI01000007.1 coordinate 28,959, forward strand.
GCCGTTCGGCCGCGCGGTCGCACAGCAGCGCGCGGGTACGCTCCCACCATTCGCCGGCATCGGCCCGCTCGCCGTAGAGGCGGTCGATCTGACGCCGGAGCCGCGGTCCGATCGCGGCGAGGCGCTGCTCCATCGTCATCATGTGGGATCCTGTGATGTCATGTCAGGCCCTCACCATGGATGCGGCCTTCTGCGAGGCCGGACGATCAGCGGCATAGCTACTCCGCAATCGTTTGCAAAGCGCTTTCCGTCGACGATTGCGGATCAGGGTGTCAGGCGGAGGCGCGCACGATCAGTTGCGGCGGAACGATCGCCGATGCGGCCGGCTCGCCGGCGATGCGGTTCAGCAGCGTGTCGACAAGCAGCGCGGTGCCGGTCACCAGATCCTGGCGGATGGTGGTGAGCGGCGGGGAGGTATGCGCCGCCAGCGTCACATCGTCATAGCCGACCACCGCCACCGCGCCGGGCACATCCAGCCCGGCCTCCGTCAGCGCGCGCAGCACGCTCATCGCCGCCACGTCGGACGCGGCGAAGATCGCGTCCGGCGCCGTTCCCGACGCCAGCCGCGCCCGCATCGTGGCATGGACGTGATCGGGCGCCATTTCGCAGGCCAGCACCTCCACCTCGCACCCGGCGGCGTCCGCCACCGCCCTGAAGCCGGTCAGGCGATCCGCGAATTCGGGTGGGCCGGGGTCGCCGACGAACAGCAGCCGCCGTCGTCCCAGCCCCAGCAGGTGCTCGCCCACCATGCGCCCGCCGAGGATATTGTCGGACCCGATCGTCAGGTGGCGTTGTCCAGGCCGGTTGACGCCCCATACCACCATCGGCGCATAGCGCGCGGCGACGCGCTCGATCGTGTCATACTGGTCGGACTGTCCGACCAGCAGCAGCCCGTCGACCCGCCCGCTGTCCACCAGCCGGTCCAGCCATTCGTCGCCGTCGGGCAGCACGCGCGAGAGCAGGATGTCGTAGCCGCGATCGACCAGCCGGTCGGCCAGAAAGCCGAGCAGGGTGAGGAAGAACGGGTCGGTCAGGTGCTGCGTGCGCGCATGGCCCAGCGGCATGGCGAGCGCGATCGCGCCGGTGCTGCGCAGCCGGAGGTTGCGGGCAAGCTGGTTGGGGCGCACGCCATGTTCGCGCGCCATCGCGCGAATCCGCTCCTGCGTCGTCTTGCTGACCGACGGATGGCCGGACAGCGCGCGCGACACCGTGGCGGTGGAAACCCCCGCCAGCACCGCGAGGTCGGCCAGCTTCATCGACGCGGACAATAGGCTATTTCTCCGAAACGCGATGCGACGACCTTAGAGTCCGTTTGGAAAGGCGTCGAGACGCGTTTCGCGGCGCCGGCTGCGCCTTGTTGCGTGCGGCAAGCGCAGCCGCGCGGTCACTCGGCGGGCGCGGTGCGCGCGATCGCCCCGATCTCGCTGTCGATGAACGACATCAGCAGGTCCAGCGCTTCGGGCGCCGCGCCGCTTATGTGGAGCAGACGCCGCTGGCACATCCCGCCGGCGATGATGTCGATCGACTTGGCCAGCCGGGCGACGCGCTGCTGGTCGACGTTGCCGGGGGTGATGATGTTCAGCGCGCGGACCAGTTGCTGGCGCAGGCGGGTGTCCACCGCCTGGAAGATCGCGGCGACGCGCGGATTGCGTGCCGCCTCGGCCATGATCTCCGTCACCAGCCGCGTGTCGCCCATGTCGTCGCACGCGATGAAGCGCGCGATCCATTCGCGCACCATGTCGCGGTCCGCGGTGCAGCGCGCCGCGCGCAACTTGTCCGCGGCAAGGAGTTCGTCGAGATCGTGTTCGACCAGCGCGGCGACGATCGCCTCCTTGTTGGCGAAATCGCGATAGATCTGCCCGACCAGCACGCCCGAGCGTTCCGACAGGCGCGCCATGCTGGTGGCATGGAAGCCATGTTCGGCGAAAAGTTCGCGCGCGGCCTGAACAATCCGCGCGCGCCGGGCGTTCGCCTTGCCGCTGCGGTCACGTGGCACGTGTGTTTCCGAGTCCGCGTCACCCTCCCGGTGTTCGACCATATTGTCGTCCGACATCGTCTTCCTGTCTTGACGCTGCCATCTCTTCGCAGTAGCAGCATTCGTGAGTGAGCGATCATTCACATACTTCAAAAGAGATGTCCATGTTGAAAATGGGGCCGAAATCAGGGTTCGCGCTGACGGCGCTGCTGCTTGCACCGCTGACGGCATGCGGCGGCGGCGACAAGGCGCAGCAGCAACAGCAGCAGCCCGCGGGACCGCCGCAGGTGAGCGTGGTGACCGTGCAGCCGCAGGCGGTGACGCTGACCACCGTGCTGCCGGGGCGCACCAGCGCCTATGAGACCTCGGAGGTGCGCCCGCAGGTCAACGGCCTCATCACCGCGCGGCTGTTCACCGAGGGGGACCAGGTGCGGGCCGGCCAGCCGCTGTACCGCATCGATGCGCAGCCGTACCAGGCGCAGGTCGCCAATGCCCGCGCCGCGCTGGCCCGTGCGCGGGCGGCGATCGCTTCCAGCGCCGCGCTCCAGCGCCGCTATGGCGAGCTGGTGAAGATCAACGCGATCGCGCGGCAGGATTTCGAGAATGCGGTGACCTCCGCCGAGCAGGCGCGCGCCGATGTCGCCGCGCAGCAGGCGGCGCTGCGCTCCGCGGAGATCGACCTTGCGCGCACCACGATCCGCGCGCCGATCTCCGGGCGGATCGGGCGGTCGGTGGCGACCACCGGCGCGCTGGTGAGCTCCGCCCAGACGAACGCGCTGACGACGATCCAGCGCATCGACCCGGTCTATGTCGACGTGACGCAGTCGAGCGCCGACCTGCTGCGCCTGCGCCAGCAACTCGCGGCCGGCGATCTGTCGCGCGGCGGCAAGGCGGCGCGCGTGCAGTTGCGGCTGGAGGACGGCTCCGTCTATCCGATCCAGGGCACGATGCAGTTCGCCGATGTCAGCGTCGATCCGGCCACGGGTACGCAGACGATCCGCGCGCTGTTCCCCAATCCGCGCGGGCTGTTGCTGCCCGGCATGTACGTGCGCGCCGAGCTGGTGCAAGGTACGCAGTCGGACGCGATCCTGGTGCCGCAGCGTGCCGTGACACGTGACGAGCGCGGCAATCCGACCGCGATGGTCGTGGGCGCCGACGGCAAGCTCCAGTCGCGCGCGCTGACCGCGCCACGCACGATCGGCGAGAGCTGGCTGGTCACCGCCGGGCTGAAGCCGGGCGACAAGGTCGTGGTCGAGGGTGCGATGATGCTGCGTCCCGGCATGCCGGTGAAGGCGGTGGCATGGTCGCCGAACGCCGCGTCGCAGCAGGGGCAGCAGCCCGGCGCCGCGCCGCAGGGCCAGCAGGCCGCAGGAAAGTAACGCCTCATGTCCCGCTATTTCATCGACCGGCCCATTTTCGCATGGGTCATTGCCGTCGTGCTGATGCTGGCGGGGGTCATCGCGATCCGCAGCCTGCCGATCGCGCAATTCCCGGAGATCGCGCCGCCCGCCGTCGCGATCTCCGCCACCTATCCGGGCGCCGATGCCGAAACGCTGGAGCGCACCACCACGCAGGTCATCGAGCAGCAACTGCGCGGCATCGATAATCTGCGCTATTTCTCCTCCACGTCGTCGTCGGCGGGGCTGGTCACGATCACGCTGACCTTCGAACAGGGCACCGACCCCGACATCGCGCAGGTGCAGGTCCAGAACAAGCTGCAGGCCGCGACCCCGCTGCTGCCGCAGGAAGTGCAGCGTCAGGGCATCCAGGTCACCAAGTCGGCCGCCAGCTTCCTGGCGGTGGTCGGGCTGGTGTCCGAGGACGGATCGCACAACAACAACGACCTGGCCGACATGGTGGTGTCGAAGTTCCAGGATCCGATCAGCCGGGTCAGCGGCGTGGGCGAGTTGCAGGTGTTCGGATCGCAATATGCGATGCGCATCTGGGTCGACCCGCTGAAGCTCAACAATTACGCGCTGACCGTCGCCGACGTGACCAGCGCGGTGCAGGCGCAGAACGCGCAGGTGTCCGCCGGGCAGATCGGCGCACAGCCGGCGCCCAAGGAGCAGATGCTCAACGCCACCGTTTCCGTGCAGTCGCGATTGCAGACGCCCGAGGAATTCGGCGCGATCCGCCTGAAGACCTCCGCGGACGGCGCGGTGGTGCGGCTGCGCGACGTGGCGCGCGTCGAGATCGGCGCGGAGAATTACGGGTTCGACGTCGCCTACAACGGCAAGCCCGCCGCCGGCTTCGGCGTGCGGCTGGCCACCGGCGCCAACGCGCTCGACACCGTGGATGCGGTGAAGGCGCGCGCGGCGGAGATCGGCAAGACGCTGCCGCCCGACGTCAAGCTGATCTACCCGTATGACATCACGCCGTTCGTGCGCCTGTCGGTGGAGCAGGTGATCCACACGCTGATCGAGGCGGTGGTGCTGGTCTTCCTCGTCATGTTCCTGTTCCTCCAGAACTGGCGCGCGACCATCATCCCGACGATTGCGGTGCCGGTGGTGCTGCTGGGCACGTTCGCGGTGATGGCGCTGGCGGGATATACCATCAACACGCTGACGCTGTTCGGCATGGTGCTGGCGATCGGCCTGCTGGTCGACGACGCGATCGTCGTCGTCGAGAACGTCGAGCGCCTGATCGTCGAGGAGCACCTTCCGCCCAAGGAGGCGGCGCGCAAGTCGATGGACGAGATCAGCGGCGCGCTGATCGGCATCGGGCTGGTGCTGTCGGCGGTGTTCCTGCCGATGGCGTTCTTCGGCGGGTCGACCGGCGTCATCTATCGCCAGTTCTCGATCACGATCGTGTCGGCGATGGTGCTGTCGGTGGCCGTCGCGCTGATCCTGACGCCGGCGCTGTGCGCGACGATCCTGAAGCCGCACGACCCCAAGAAGGGGCAGGGCAAGGGGCCGCTCGCGCGCTTCTTCCGCTGGTTCAACGATCGCTTCGACCGCGCGCAGCACAAGTACGAAGGCGGCGTGAAGCGCACCGCGCGCAGCTGGAAGCGCTCGATGCTGGTGTACCTGCTGATCGTCGCGGGCATGGCGGTCATCATGCTGCGACTGCCCAGCGGCTTCCTGCCCGAAGAGGATCAGGGCGTCGTCCTCGCGCTGGTACAGGGGCCGGCGGGGTCGACCACCGCGCGCACCGACAAGGGGCTGGCGATGACGCGCGAGCACTTCCTGAAGAAGGAAGCGGCGAACGTGAACGGCGTCTTCACCATCAACGGCTTCAGCTTCGCGGGGCAGGGGCAGAATGCCGGCCTGGTGTTCGTCAACCTGAAGCCGTGGGAGGATCGCAGCGGCGGCGAGAGTCGCGCGCAGGCGATCGTCGGCCGCGCGATGGCCGCCTTCTCGCAATACAAGGACGGGCTGATCTTCGCGCTGATCCCGCCGGCGGTGCAGGAGCTGGGCAACGCCACCGGCTTTGACGTGCAGCTCGTCGACACCGGCGGCATCGGCCACGAGAAGCTGTTGCAGGCGCGCAACATGATGCTGGGCATGGCCGCGCAGGACAAGCGGCTGGCGCAGGTCCGTCCGCTCAGCCTGGACGATGCGCCGCAGCTCAAGGTGAAGATCGACGAGGACAAGGCGCGCGCGCTGGGGCTGGACCTCGCCGACGTCAACTCGACGATCGCGACCGCATGGGGCGGCGGCTACATCAACGACTTCATCGACCGCGGTCGCGTGAAGCGCGTCTATGTGCAGAACGACACCCAGTATCGCATGAGCCCGGAGGCGGTCGGCGACCTGTACGTGCGCAGCGCGAACGGCCAGATGGCGCCGTTCACCGCCTTCTCGACGCAGGAATGGTCGAACGCGCCGGTGCAGCTGACCCGCTACAATGGCCAGCCGGCGATGCAGATCCAGGGTTCGCCCGGCGCCGGGGAGAGCACCGGCGCGGCGATGGAGGCGTTGCAGGAGATCCACGCCAAGCTGCCGCCGGGCACGACGCTGGAATGGACCGGCCTGTCATATGAGGAGAAGCTGTCGGGCGGGCAGGCGCCGGCGCTGTACGGCCTGTCGCTGCTGATCGTGTTCCTGTGCCTCGCCGCGCTCTACGAAAGCTGGTCGGCGCCGATCTCGGTGCTGCTGGTGGTGCCGCTGGGCGTCCTCGGCGCGGTGCTGGCGGCATGGCTGACGGGGCTGAACAACGACATCTACCTGCAGGTCGGGCTCATCACCACGATCGGCGTGTCGGCCAAGAACGCGATCCTGATCGTCGAGTTCGCCGAGGAGCGGCTTGCCGAGGGGATGAGTCCGTTCGAGGCGGCGGTGGAGGCGGCGAAGCTGCGGCTGCGCCCGATCCTGATGACGTCGCTGGCGTTCATCTTCGGCGTGCTGCCGCTGGCGGTGTCGACCGGCGCGGGCGCCGGTGGCCAGAACGCCATTGGCCGCGCGGTGGTCGGCGGCATGCTGTCCGCCACCGTGCTGGCGATCTTCTTCGTCCCGATGTTCTTCGTGGTCGTGCTGCGGCTGTTCGGGCACGGCAAGAAAGAGCCGCAGCACGATGACACCCATGACGACCGGCCGGCGGGCGATCCGGATACCCGGCACGCCCCTCAGGGAGCCTGATGTGAAGAGTTCCTCGACCCCCCGCACCACGATGCTGGCCGCGCTGGCGCTGACCAGCGCCCTCGCCGGCTGCAACATGGCGCCGAAATACGAACGGCCGACCGGGGCGATCCCGGTCGCGCTGCCGGACGGCGGGGTATACCCCGCCGCGGCCACCGATGCGGTCGACGTGACCCGCATCGGCTGGCGCGACTTCTTCCTGGACGAGCGGCTGCGCCAGGTGATCGCCACCGGGCTGGAAAACAACCGCGACTTGCGCGTCGCCGCCGCCAACGTGTTGCAGGCACGCGCGCAATATCGCGTCCAGCGCGCCGACCTGGTGCCCGGCACCACCGTCTCGGGATCGGCGACCTATACCAACAACCTCATCGGCGCGGCGGGCGCGGTCGGCGGCGCCGGAGCGGGCGCGGGGACCGGCTCCGGCACCGGAACGGGAACCGGGAGCGGGGCGGGCGCCGGGACCGGCGGCGGTGCGGGGGCAGGGGCCGGCATCGGCGCCTCTTCCACCAACATCCAGTTCTATTCGGTCAACGCCGGCTTTTCCGCGTTCGAACTCGACCTGTTCGGGCGCGTGCGCAACCTGAACCGGGCCGCGCTGGAGCAATATTTCGCCTCCGAGGAGGCGCAGCGCAGCGCGCGGATCAGCCTGATCGCCGAGATCGCCACCGCCTGGCTGACGCTGGCGTCCGATCAGGAGCAGTTGCGCCTCAGCCGCGAGACGCTGAAGACCTTCGAGGAGACGGTGCGGCTCACACAGGCGCAGTTCCGCATCGGCGTCGCGTCGGAGCTGGAAGCGCGTCAGGCGGAGACAAACTATCAGGGCGCGCGCAACGACATCGCCGCGCTCAGCACGCAGGTGGCCCGCGACCAGAACGCGCTGAACCTGCTGGCGGGAACCACGGTGCCCGCCGCGCAACTGCCGACCGGGCTGGATACGACGCCGGTGACCCGCGACGCCCTGCCCGCCAATGTCGCGTCGGAGGTGCTGCTGCGTCGCCCGGACGTGTTGCAGGCCGAACATCAGTTGATTGCGCAGAACGCCAATATCGGCGCGGCGCGCGCGGCGTTCTTCCCGCGCATCTCGCTGACTGCGACGATCGGCACGATCTCCACCGCCCTCTCCGGCCTGTTCGGCGGCGGCAGCTTCACCTACAATGCCGCGCCGTCGGTCGGGCTGCCGCTGTTCGACGGCGGGCGCAACGCCGGCAACCTCGATTATGCCAAGGCGTCGCAGCAGGCGGCGGTCGCCACCTATGAGCGGACGATCCAGACCGCGTTCCGCGAGGTTGCGGACGCGCTGGCGCAACGCGGCACGATCGGCGAGCAGGTGTCGGCGCAGGGCGCCCGCGCAAACGCCGCGCAGGTGGCGGCGCGCCTGTCCGAGGCGCGCTACCGCGCCGGGGTCGATTCGTTCCTGGTGTCGCTCGACGCGCAGCGCACCGCCTATGCGGCGCAGCAGCAGCTCGTGACGACCCGGCTGACGCAGGCGAACAACCTGATCGAGCTATATCGCTCACTGGGCGGTGGCTTGCAGTAACGCCGACACGGGGGTCTTGCGTCGGGCCGCGATCGGCGTACTCTCCTGTCGAAAATACGACAGGAGAGAGCCAATGGTGATGCCGGACGCGCATGCTGGGGAGGAGAGCCTCGTGATCCTCCAGACCCTGCTGTGCCTGTTGCGTGAGAAGAACCTGCTGACGCGCAGCGATATCGAGGATCTGTGCGAGCGGGTCGCGATGCGCGCCGCCGCGGCTGAGCGCGATCCGCTGCCATGCTGCGCGGCGGCGACCAGCGCGGCGGCGACCGAGATGGCGCGGATCGGCAGCTATATCGGCCAGCGTTACGGCGGGAAGCACCGGCGGGCGTGACGATCCGGTGCCGGGCCTTCGGGCCGGGGCAGGCGGGTAGCTGCCGTGCGGCGGGCGGCTTTCCGGCGCGCCATCGAACCCGATCGCCGGCAACGCGAGGGCGGGGCCGAGCACGTACGGCGGCGCGTCGACCGCGTGACGGCATGATCTCGACGCGGGCCGCCGATCCGGCCTAAAGGCTGGGCGGTGACTCCATGGCTTTTCCCGCGTGACCGCTGAAACCGGCCTCGCCGCCCTGTGGCTCGCCGCGGCGCTGGCGGCGTTGCAGGTGATGCTCGGCGTGCTGGCGCTGGGACGCGGTCGCGCGGAAGCGGCCGGCGCGATCCGCGCGATCGCGATCGCGCAGGGCGCGCTGGCGGCGATCGCCATGGCCGCGCTGATCGCGGCCTTCCTCGATTCGGACATGTCGGTCGCGCTGGTCGCGGCGAACAGCCATTCGATGAAGCCGTGGCTCTACAAGTTCGCGGGCGCGTGGGGAAATCACGAAGGCTCGATGCTGTTGTGGGTCACGATCCTGGGCCTAGCCGGCGCCGGGGTGGCGTGGTTCGAGCGGCGGCTCGCCGAGCCGACGCTGGTCGCGACGCTGGCGGCGCAGGCGACGATCGCGCTGGGCTTCTACGCCTTCCTGCTGTTCGCCTCCAATCCGTTCGCGCGGTTGCAGCCGGCTCCGGCGGACGGTGCGGGGCTGAACCCGTTGTTGCAGGATCCCGGCCTCGCCTTCCATCCGCCGACGCTCTACGCCGGCTATGTCGGGCTGTCGGTGGCCTTCTCCTTCGCGGTCGGCGCGCTGGTGACGCGCGACGTCGGGCCGGCGTTCGCGCGCGCGATGCGGCCCTGGGTGCTGGGCGCATGGGTGTTCCTGACGCTGGGGATCACGGCCGGCAGCTACTGGGCCTATTACGAACTGGGCTGGGGCGGCTGGTGGTTCTGGGATCCGGTCGAGAACGCCAGCCTGATGCCGTGGCTGGCCGCGACCGCGCTGCTCCATTCGGTGACGGTGCTGGCGACACGCGACGGGCTGCGCGCGTGGACGGTGATGCTGGCGGTGGTCGCCTTCTCGATGAGCATGATCGGCACCTTCCTGGTCCGTTCCGGTATCCTGACCAGCGTCCATGCCTTCGCGGTCGACCCGTCGCGCGGCACGTTCATACTGCTGCTGCTGCTGCTGTATATCGGCGGCGCGCTGGCGCTGTTCGGCGCGCGCGTCGGCACGGTGCGGCAGGGAAAGCTGTTCGATCCGTTCAGCCGCGAAGGATCGCTGGTCGCCAACAACCTGCTGCTGACCGTCATCCTCGGCATCGTGATGATCGGCACCTTCTATCCGATCGTCGCGGGCGCGTTCGACGTGCAATTGTCGGTCGGGCCGCCGTTCTTCGATTCCACCGCCGGACCGATCGCGCTGCTGCTCGTCGTAGTGATGGCGGCCGGGCCGGTGCTGCGCTGGCGCCGCGACACGGGCGAGGCGGTGGTGCAGCGGCTGTTCCCCGCGATCGCGGCGGCATTGTTCGCGGGCGTGGGCGTGTTCCTGCTCGGCGGGCCGATCGGCGTGCTGCCGCTGGCCGGCATCGCGCTGGCCGCCGGCCTTGCGGTGGCCAGCGTCGCGCCGCTGGCGAAGCGCAACCTCGCCCGCGCGCCGCTGCACCTCTATGGCATGGTCGTCGCGCATCTCGGCATCGCGGTCGCGCTGGCCGGCATGGCGATCAGCACCGCCTATACGCAGGAGACGCTGCTGGCGGTCGGCGTCGGCGATCCGGCGCGGGTCGCGGGCTATACCGTCCGGCTGGAGGGCGTGCGCCCGCTGGTGGGCGATAACTGGACCGCGCTGGAAGGGCGGCTGGCGGTGACCGACGGCGATGGCGGCGGGTTCGTGCTGCGTCCGCAGGTACGCTATTTCACCACCCCGGTGACGACCACCAACGAGAGCGCGATCGCGACGATGTGGAACGGGCAGCTCTATACCGTGCTCGGCGCGCTGGGCGAGGACGGCCGCTGGCAGGTGCGGTTGTGGTGGAAGCCGTTCGTGACGCTGATCTGGCTGGGCGGCGCGATGATCGCGGCCGGCGGGCTGCTGTCGCTGGTCGGGCACCAGTGGCGATCGTGGCGGACGCGCCGGCGCGCGGAGGCGTTCGCGTGAAGCGCTGGCTGGTGTGGCTGCCGCTGTGCGCGTTCGGAGTAGTGGCGGCGGTGATCGCCTGGGGCTTGTGGCGGCCCGCCGACCGCACGGTGCGCTCGGCGCTGGTCGGGCGCGCGCTGCCCGACTTCGTGCTGCCCGCGATCGCGCCCGGCAAGCCCGGGCTGTCCAGCGCCGATTTCCGCAGGGGGACGCCGCGGCTGCTGAACGTCTTCGCGAGCTGGTGCGTGCCGTGCATGGCGGAGGCGCCGCAATTGCTGACGCTCAAGGCCGCCGGCGTGCCGATCGACGCGATCGCGATCAAGGACACGCCCGGTGACGTCGCGGCGTTCCTGCGCCGCAACGGCGACCCTTATGCGCGGATCGGCGCCGACGCGCACAGCCGCGTGCAGCTCGCGCTCGGGTCGTCGGGGGTGCCCGAGACGTTCGTGATCGACGGACGCGGCGTGATCGTCGCGCAGCATGTCGGCGACATCCGCGCCGACGACGTGCCCACGCTGTTGCAGGCGCTGGCGAAGGCGCGATGAGGCGGCTGGCGTTCCTCGCGCTGCTTGTGGCGCTGCCGGCATCGGGGCCGGTCGCGGCACAGACCGCGCTGCCGCCGCTCGCCTATACCCAGCTTCGCGATCCGGCGCAGGAGCGGCAGGCGCGCGCGCTGATGGAGACGTTGCGCTGCGTGGTGTGCCAGGGGCAGTCGATCGCCGACTCGGACGCCGACATGGCGGGCGAGATGCGCGCGCTGGTCCGCCGCCGGATCGCGGGCGGCGAAAGCCCACGCGCGGTGCGCGAATGGCTGGTGGCGCGCTACGGCGATTACGTCAGCTACGATCCGCCGCTGCGGGCTGCGACGCTGCCGCTGTGGCTGGCGCCGCTGTTGCTGCTGGCGCTCGGCATATGGCTGGCGCGCGGCTCGTTCCGCCGGCGCTGACGCGGCGTGGCGGGTAGGCGCGCGACCAACCCCAACTTGCCCGCCGCGATGCACAAGTTGCTGGCGGTCGGTTCATGGCCGCGCCACATCGACGCGCCATGAACGATCCTGTCGCGGTCCCCGACCGCCCCGCATTGATGAACGCGCTGCTGACGCTGGCCGAGGAGGCCGGCGACGTGGTGTGGCGGCACTTCACCGCCGGCTGCGCGGTGCAGCACAAGGCCGATGACAGCCCGGTCACGATCGCCGATCGCGAGGCGGAGGCGGTGATCCTCGCCGGGCTGGCGATCGCCGCGCCGCACGTGCCGGTGGTCGCGGAGGAGGAGGCCGCCGCCGGGCGCGTGCCCGATGTCGCGGCCGCGTTCTTCCTGGTCGATCCGCTCGACGGAACGAAGGAGTTCGTGCGGCGCGGCGACGATTTCACCGTCAACATCGCGCTGGTCGAGCGCGGCGCGCCGACCATGGGGGTGGTCTATGCGCCGGCGCGCGACGCGCTTTACTGGGGCGATGTCGGCGCGGGGGCGTGGGTCGCCGCACGTGCGCCCGGGGGTGTGCGCGGCGCGGCACGCGGGATGGCGGTGCGCGCGTGCGGCGGCGCGCCGTGCGCGGTGGCGTCGAAAAGCCACGCGATGCCGGGGTTGGACGCGTGGCTGGCCGCCGGCGGCGTCGCGACGCGCGTCTCGGTCGGCTCCAGCCTGAAGTTCGCGCTGGTCGCGTCCGGAGAGGCCGACGTCTATCCGCGCACCGGACCGACGATGGAATGGGATACCGCTGCCGGCGACGCGGTGCTGCGCGCGGCGGGCGGGCGGACGCTCGACGTCGATGGCGCGCCGTTCCGTTACGGCAAGCCCGGCTTCCGCAATGCCGGCTTCGTCGCCACCGGCGGCTACGACCCCGCGCCGCTGCGGCCGTTCCTGCCATGACGCTGACGCATCTGGATCGTTTGGAGGCGGAGAGCATCCACATCCTGCGCGAAGTCGCCGCGCTCGCGCACAAGCCGGTGATGCTGTATTCGGTGGGCAAGGATTCCGCCGTGATGCTGCATCTGGCGCGCAAGGCCTTTCATCCCGCGCCGCCGCCGTTCCCGCTGCTGCATGTCGATACGACGTGGAAGTTCCGCGCGATGTACGCGTTGCGCGACAAGGCGGCGCGCGCGGCGGGCATGGAGTTGATCGTCCACCGCAACCCGGAGGCGGTGGCGCAGGGCATCAACCCGTTCGACCATGGCGCGCTCCACACCGACATGTGGAAGACCGAGGGGCTGAAGCAGGCGCTGGACCTCCACGGCTTCGACGCGGCGTTCGGCGGCGCGCGCCGCGACGAGGAGAAGAGCCGCGCCAAGGAGCGCATCTTCTCCTTCCGCACGCCCGCGCACCGCTGGGATCCCAAGGCGCAGCGGCCGGAATTGTGGCATCTCTACAATGCCCGCCATGCGAAAGGGGAGAGCATGCGCGTCTTCCCGATCAGCAACTGGACGGAGCTGGACGTGTGGCAATATATCGCGCGCGAGGGCATCGAGATCGTGCCGCTGTATTTCGCCGCGCCGCGCCCGACCGTCGAGCGCGACGGGCTGATCCTGATGGTCGACGACGATCGCTTCCGCCTGGCCCCCGGCGAGGTGCCGGTGGAGCGATCGGTGCGCTTCCGCACGCTGGGCTGCTATCCGTTGTCGGGAGCGGTCGAGAGCGAGGCGGCGACGCTGAACGACGTGATCCGCGAGATGCTGCTGACCACCACCAGCGAACGGCAGGGCCGCGCGATCGACAAGGATGCGGGCGCCGGCATGGAGCAGAAGAAGCAGCAGGGGTATTTCTGATGGGCGGCGTCGCACGCCTTGCCGCGCGGGGGCGGATCACATGACCACCTACCAGCCCGACGCGCTGATCCGCGAGGATATCGCCGCCTATCTCGCGCAGCACGAGGCCAAGTCGCTGCTGCGCTTCATCACCTGCGGATCGGTGGACGACGGCAAGTCGACGCTGATCGGCCGCCTGCTCTACGATTCGAAGCAGGTGTTCGAGGACCAGCTCTCCGCGCTGGAGAGCGACAGCCGGCGCGTCGGCACGCAGGGGCAGAACATCGACTTCGCGCTGCTGGTCGACGGGCTGGCCGCCGAGCGCGAGCAGGGCATCACGATCGACGTCGCCTATCGCTTCTTCGCGACCGAACGACGCAAGTTCATTGTCGCCGATACGCCCGGCCACGAACAATATACGCGCAACATGGTGACCGGCGCGTCGACCGCCGATCTGGCGGTGATCCTGGTCGATGCGCGCAAGGGCGTGCTGACGCAGACGCGGCGGCACAGCTACCTCGCGCAGTTGATCGGCATCCGCAACATCGTGCTGGCCGTCAACAAGATGGACCTCGTGGGCTATGATGCGCAAACATTCGAGCGTATCCGACTGGCCTATCGCGCCTTCGCGACCGAGATCGGGATCACGGATTTCACCGCCATTCCCGTCTCAGGGCTTGCCGGCGACAACATCGCCAACATCCGCAGCGCCGCGATGCCGTGGTACACCGGCCCGACGTTGATCGAGCATCTGGAGCAGGTGCCGGTCGATGCCGATCGCGAGGCACGCGGACCGTTCCGCCTGCCCGTGCAATGGGTCAACCGTCCCGATCTCGACTTTCGCGGGTTCGCCGGCACGATCGCCAGCGGACAGGTGAAGCCGGGCGTTGCGGTGCGGATCGTGCCGTCGGGCCGCACCACCTCGGTCGCGCGGATCGTGGCAATGGGCGGCGATCTCGATCAGGCGAAGGCCGGCCAGTCGGTGACGCTGACGCTGGCCGACGAGGTGGATTGCTCGCGCGGGGACATGATCGCGGCGGCGGACGACCCGCCCGAGGTCGCCGATCAGTTCGAGGCGACGATCGTGTGGATGGCGGACGAGGCGATGCTGCCGGGGCGCAGCTATGCCTTCCAGCTCGGCACGCAGGCGGCGTCCGCCACGCTGCGCACGCCCAAATACCAGGTCAACGTCAACACGCTGGAGGAAACGGCGGCGCGCACGCTGGAGCTGAATGCGATCGGCGTGGTCACGCTGGCGCTCGACCGGCCGATCGTCTTCGCGCCGTACGAGCAGAGTCGCGAGCTGGGCGGCTTCATCCTGATCGACAAGGCGACCAACGCCACCGTGGCGGCGGGAATGATCCGCTTCGCGCTCCGCCGCGCCAGCAACGTCCACCGCCAGCCGACCGATGTGACGCGCGAACGCCGCGCGCGGCTGAAGAACCAGCGGCCGGCGGTGCTGTGGTTCACCGGCCTGTCGGGCGCGGGCAAGTCGACGATCGCCAATCTGGTCGAAACGAAGCTGGCGCGGATGAACCGCCACACCTTCCTGCTGGACGGGGACAATGTGCGCCACGGTCTCAACAGCGACCTGGGCTTCACCGATGCCGACCGGGTGGAGAACGTCCGCCGCATCGGCGAGGTCGCGCGGCTGATGACCGACGCCGGGCTGATCGTGCTCACCGCCTTCATCTCGCCGTTCCGTGCCGAGCGCGACATGGTGCGCCAGATGCTGCCGGGCGGCGAGTTCGTGGAGGTCCATGTCGACACCACCCTGGCGGCGGCGGAGGCGCGCGACGTGAAGGGGCTGTACGCCAAGGCGCGCAGCGGCGCGCTCGCCAACTTCACCGGCATCGACAGCCCGTATGAAGCGCCCGAGGCGCCCGAACTGCACGTCGACACCGCGACCGAGAGCGCGAATGCGGCGGCGGAGCGGATCGTCGCGTGGCTGATCGCGCGCGAGGAGGAGGGCTGAGCCGCGGTCGCGGCAGGCGCTGGCCGCGCATCCGGCGGTGCCGGCCCGCCCCCGTCCGGAACCCTTCCGGGACGCCGCGCCGTCGCAAAACCCGCGGGGGGTGAAGGCCAGGCGCGATCGGCGCGCTCGCGCGTTGAGCGGGCTCGACCAATCGGAGAACCCTATGCGCTCGCTTCTCACCACCGCGCTGATCGGCGTCGGTGCGGGCCTTGCCGCCTCGTTCGTGATGAACCGCTTCCAGGATGTCGCCGCGCCCGCGTTCGGGATGGACGGCGGCAACGACGATCCTTCCACCGTCAAGGCCGCCGACACGATCAGCGAGGCCGTCGAAGGCCGTCCGGTGATGCAGAAGCATCGCGCAGCGGCCGGGTCCGCGCTGCACTACGCGCTGGGGGCGGCGATCGGCGGCGGCTATGCGCTGGTGGTGCGGCGCTGGCCGCGCACCGCCGAAGGGCTGGGCGCGCCGGTCGGGCTGGCGACGATGTTGCTCCTCGACGACCTGCTGGTGCCCGCCGCCGGCTGGGGGCCGTGGCCGAAGGCGGAGGCGGCGGGTAACCTCTACGGCCTGTCCTCGCACCTTGTGTTCGGCATGTCACTGGAAGGCGCGCGGCGCGCGGGCGAGGCGTTGCCGGGCTGATCGGGACGCGGTACGCGACGTCATTGTCCCTACCGGAGCTTTGCATGCGCACGATGATCGCCCGCCCGCTGGCCCTGCTGTGTTCCGGCGCGGCGCTGTTGCTCGCGCTGCCCGCCGCCGCGGAATGCACGAAGGGGCCGTTCAGGGTGAAGCTGCCGGCGCAGCGGCTGGACGAGCGGGTGCAGGCACTCGCGCATGTCACCGGCTGTTTCATGCAGGTCGACCCGGCGCTGCTCGCCGACCGCAGCGCCCCGGCGGTGCGCGGACGGCTGACCACCGAACAGGTGGTGCTCCGCTCGCTGCGCGGCACCGGGCTGGAGGCGGCGCCGCGCAAGGGCCATTGGCGGATCGACCGTGCGCAGCAGGTGCGGTTCGCGCGCCGTGTCGAATCGCTGCGCACCACGCTGGAGCAGCAGCGCGCCTCCGTCCCCCCGGCGCGCGCCGCCGCCATGACGCGCACGCTGGCGCGGGTCGAAACGGGGGTGGCGCGCGACGTGCGGCGGCAGGGCTTTCTGAGCGCGGCGGAGCGTTCGAGCTACGATGCCACGCTCGATATGGTCGCGAAGCGGCTGGGCCGGCCGGTGACGCCGCTTGCGCGGGGCTGGGTCGCGCCGGCCGAGTGATCCGCTACCCGTTCCCGCCCGACCGTTCGCGCCACCAGATCGCCGCGGCGATCGCCACGCCGGCGGCGAGGCCGATGAGGAAGCCGATCGTCGGCTGGCCGGCGTAGAGGCCGATCGCGGTGCCGCCCAGCGCGCCGACCGCGATCGGAAAGCCGCCGGCGGACGGGGTACGGGGAGGGGTTGCCATGGCGGTGCGCATGCCACGTCGCGCGCGGCGACGCCAGCGATCCGCGCCATCGGCGACCGCCCGCGCTTTCGCCCTTCTTCTTCACCGGGCGAGTCGCTAAACGACACGAATGTGGCCGGACGTGGGGCGGCATGGCGTGCTGCTCCACGCCATGTGCGGCGTGATGATCGTGACGGGGCCGGCGTACGCCCAGCAGGCGTCCACGCCGTCCGCCGCCGCGCCCGCCCGCGCCGACACCCCGGTCGTCGCGCCACCTGCGCCGATGGAGGAGGTGGATCCGAACGATGCGCTGGCGCCGCTGCCCGATATCGGCGTTGACTGGCCCGATCTCGCCAGCGCGCCGGGCATCGCCACCACGGCGCGCACCGACGTCGCCGCCAGCTTTCGTTACGGATGGCGGATCGACGGGGTGGACGCGATCGGCGGATCGCTGCTGCGGCAACGGTTTGCGGAACTGTCGGTGCTGGCCGGCGCGGATGGCAAGGAGGCCAACGCCGCGCAGCTCGATCGCCGCGCGCGCGAGGATGCCGACCTGCTGGTCACGCTGCTGAAGGGTGAGGGTTATTACGACGCCACCGTCGCGACGCGGGTGGAGCGGAATGATCGCCGCCCGGTGGTGGTGCTGGCCGCGACGCCGGGCGCGCTGTACCGCTTCACGGGCGTGACGCTGGCCGGCGTCGAGGCGGCGGGCGCAAAGGCCGATACGCTACGCGACGCGTTCGGCGTGCACGCAGCGGATGCGGTGAACGCCGACGCCATCGCCGCCGCCGAGGCGAACCTGCGCACGCGCGCCGGGGAGGAAGGCTTCCCCTTTGCCCAGATCGGTGATCCCGAAGTGGTGGTCGACCGCGCGACGCGAACCGCGACGCTGGCGATGGAGGTGGCGCCGGGCCGCGCGCGCCGCTTCGGCCGGATCACCGTCAACGACGACAATGGTGTGTTCGACGCGCGGCATGTGCAGGACATCGCGCGCTTCGCTCCCGGCGACGAGTACGAGACGTCGGAAGTCGACGACCTGCGTCGCGCGCTGGTGCAGACCGGGCTGGTATCCACCGCCGAGGTGCGCCCGGTCGCCGCCGCCGACCCGGACGTGGTGGACGTGGCGGTGCGGCTGGAGCCGGCCCCGCCGCGCACGGTGGCGGTGGAGCTGGGCTACGGCACCGGCGAGGGCGCGCGGTCCGAAGTGAGCTGGACGCATCGCAACCTGCTGCCCCCCGAAGGCGCGGTGACGCTGCGCGGCGTGGCGGGCACGCGCGAGCAATTGGGGCAGGTCACGTTCCGCCGCAACAATTTTCATGCGCGCGACCGTGTGCTGACCGCGCAGGTCTCCGCCGCGCACCTGCAACGCGACGCGTTCGATGCGCAGACGATCTCGCTGTCGGCGACGATCGAACGGCAGACCAACATCTTCTTCCAGAAGACATGGACATGGTCGCTGGGCGGCGAGCTGGTCGCGACCGACGAGCGCGACGTGATCGCCTCCACCGGCGCGCCGCGGCGGCGCACCTTCCTGATCGGCGCGCTGCCCACCAGTCTGGGCTATGACGGGTCGGACGACCTGCTCAACCCAACGCGCGGCTTCCGTCTGTCGGGACGCGTCAGCCCCGAACTGTCGCTGCAGGACCGCGTGTTCGGCTATACCCGCGTGCAGGTCGACGCCAGCGCGTACCAGCCGGTGACGCAGCGCGTGGTGATGGCCGGGCGGGTGCGCGCGGGCACGATCCTGGGCGCGCCGCGCGACCAGATCGCGCCGTCGCGGCGCTTCTATTCGGGCGGCGGCGCGTCGGTGCGCGGCTATGGTTTCCAGTCGATCGGACCGCGCGATCCCAACAACGATCCGATCGGCGGGCGCAGCCTGGCCGAATTCGGGCTGGAAGCGCGCGTCCGGGCGTTCGGCAATTTCGGCGTCGTGCCGTTCCTGGACGGCGGCAACATCTACACCGGCGGGCTGCCGGATCTGACCGGCCTGCGCTACGGCGCGGGGATCGGCGTGCGCTATTATTCCAGTTTCGGGCCGATCCGCGTCGACGTCGGCACGCCGCTCAATCCGCAGCGCGGGGATCCACGCGTGGCGGTGTACGTGTCGCTGGGGCAGGCGTTCTGATGCGCATGCTGCGCGTCCTGGGCTGGATCGTCGCGGTGCTCGCGGCGCTGGTGGCGGTCGTCGCGGTGGTGATCGACACCGACATCGGCCATCGCATCGTCGCCGACCGCGTCAACGCGCTCGCCCCCGACAACGGCCTGCGCTTCCGGCTCGGGCGGATCGAAGGGTCGCTCTACGGGAAGGCGGAGCTGGTCGATTTCCGGCTCTACGATCCCTACGGGCTGGTGCTGGCGATCCCGCGCGCGCGGCTCGACTGGTCGCCGTTCGCGTGGCTCGACAACCGGCTGGACATCACCTCGCTCGACGTGCCCGTCGCGACGCTGGCGAAGCTGCCTAGAACGCGCGACACCGGCCGGTCGGGGCCGCTGCTGCCGAAGTTCGATATCGCGATCGGGCGGCTGGCGATCGGCCGGCTGATCGTCGCGCGCGGGGTCGCGGGGCCGGCGCGCGACGGGCGGCTTCGCGCGCGCGCCGACATTCGCGACGGTCACGCGATCGTCGATCTGGATGCGGTGGTGCAGGGCAGCGACCGGGTCGCGCTGCGGCTGGACTCGCACCCCGATGCAGGGCGGTTCGGGATCGACGCGCATGCCCGCGGCGCGGCGCAGGGCGTGCTGGCGCAGCTCACCGGGCTGAACCGCAACATCGCGCTGGACGTGGCCGGCGCGGGCGACTGGCGGCGCTGGAGCGGACATGCGGTGGCGCAGGCCGGCGCGGTCCGGATCGCCGACCTGACGCTCGGCAACCGTGCGGGCGCCTATACGCTGACCGGCACCGTCGCGCCTGCCAGCGTGACGCACGGCAAGCTCCAGTCGCTCACCGCGCCGCGCGTGGCGGTGAACGGCGCGGGGACGTTCACCAACCGGCGGCTGGACGGCACGCTCGCGCTGCGCTCGCCCGCGCTGGCGGTGCAGGTCGAGGGGATGGTGGATCTGGCCGCCAGCGCGTTCCGCAACCTGCGCGTGTCGGCGCGGCTGCTGCGGCCCGCCGCGCTGTTCCGCAACATGCGCGCGCAGGACATGCGGCTGCGGGCGATCCTCGACGGCAACTTCCGCACCTTCGCGTTCGACTATCGCCTGACCGCGCGGCGCTTCGCGTTCGACGACACCGGCTTCGAGCAGGCGCGCGCCGCCGGGCGTGGCCATTGGTCGCGCACCCCGGTGGCGGTGCCGGTGCGCTTCACGGCCGCGCGCGTCACCGGCGTGGGCGACGTGGCGGGCGGCATCCTGCGCAACCTGTCGCTGGACGGCGTGCTGCGCGTCACCGCGAAGATGGTCACGGGCGACGACCTGCGGCTGCGCTCCGACAAGCTGACCGGGCGCTTCGGGCTGCGGCTCGATCTGGCGACCGGACGCTATGACGTGGCGCTGTCGGGAGCGCTGGGGCGCTATCTGATCCCCGGGCTGGGCGTGGTCGACGTCCAGTCGCAACTGCGCGCCGTGCCCGGCGCGAACGGGCACGGCACGCGCGTGATCGGGCGCGGCACCGCGCGGATGCTGCGGTTGGACAATGGCTTCTTCCGCAGCCTGGCGGGCGGGCTGCCGCGCATCGAGACGCTGCTGGAACGGACGCCCGATGGCGTGCTGCACTTCACGCGGCTGGTGCTGACCGCGCCGTCGCTGCGCCTGGCGGGCAACGGCTATCGGCGTCGCGACGGGACGTTCGTGTTCGAGGGCGCGGGGACGCAGGCGAGCTACGGCCCGGTCCAGCTCAAGCTGGACGGGCGGATCGAGAAGCCGACGCTCGACCTGCTGTTCCGCAGCCCCAATGCCGCGATGGGCCTGCGCGACGTGCGCGCGCATCTCGATCCCACGCCGCAGGGCTTCGCCTTCACCGCGGCGGGCGGATCGCGGCTGGGGCCGTTCGGCGGCGACGGGCAGATCCTGCTGCCACCCGGCGGGCAGGCGCGGATCACGGTCGCGCGGCTGGACGTTAGCGGCACGCGCGCGACCGGCGCGCTGGATATCGTCGACGGCGGCTTCCAGGGGCGTCTGAGCGTTGCCGGCGGCGGACTGGGCGGTGCGCTGGACTTCGCGCCCGTCGGCGACGTGCAGCGGATCGCCGGGCGGATCGAGGCGCGCAACGCGCGGATCGGCCGCGGGGCGAGCGTGCGGCAGGGGCGCGTCGACTTCACCGCGCTGCTCGAACCGGACGGCGCGCGGATCACCGCGACCACGAGCGGCGCGGGGCTGCGGCGCGGCGCGCTGTCGGTATCGCGCTTTGCGGGGCAGGCGACGCTGGTCGGCGACACCGGCGAGATCCGCGCCTCCATCGCCGGATCGCGCGGGGTCGGTTTCCGGGTCGAGACGGTGACGCAGGTGACCGCCGACGGCTATGTCGTGCGCGCGAACGGCATGATCGGGGCGCAGCCGATCACGCTCGACACGCCGGCGGTGCTGCGCCGCGACGGCGACGGCTGGTCGCTGGCGTCGACGCGGCTGCGCTTCGCGGGGGGGCAGGCCGAGGTGGCCGGACGGATCGGCGGCGGCGAGACGGCGGTGCGCGCGACGCTGGCCAACCTGCCGCTCGGCGTACTCGACATCGGCTACAGCGGGCTGGGGCTGGGCGGCAGCGCGACCGGCACGCTAGAACTGGACGCACGGCGCGGCGCGGCGCCGACCGGGCGCACCAACCTGACGATCCGCGGGCTGACGCGCTCCGGGCTGCTCACCTCGTCCGCGCCGATCGACATCGGGGTGGCGGGCGTGCTGGGCGCGGACCGGCTGGGGGTGCGGGTGGTGATGGCCTCGGGCGGGCGCACCGTGGGCCGCGCGCAGGCGTTGCTGAAGCCGCTGGGGTCGGGCGATCTGGTCGAGCGGCTGACGCAGGCCGGGGTGTTCGCGCAACTGCGCTACGCCGGCCCGGCGGATACGCTGTGGCGGCTGACGCGCATCGAGCTGTTCGACCTGTCCGGCCCTGTCGCCATCTCCGCCGACGTGACCGGCACCACCGCGCATCCGCAGATCCGCGGCCTGGTGCGCGCCACCAGCGCGCGTATCCAGAGCGCGACCACCGGCACGATCGTCAGCAGCATCCAGGCGGCCGGGCGGTTCGACGGCTCCCGCCTGCGCATCGAGCGTTTCGCGGGCGACGCCGGGCGCGGCGGACGCGTGACCGGCACCGGCAGCTTCGACTTTGGCGCGGCGAACGGTGTCGCGCTCGACCTGCGCATGCAGGCCGACCATGCGGTGCTGATCGACCGCGACGATATCGGCGCGACCGCGACCGGCCCGATCGCCTTCCGCTCCGACGGCGTTGGCGGCGTGATCTCCGGCGACGTGCGGCTGGACAGCAGCCGCTACCGGCTGGGGCAGGCGACCGTCGCCAGCGCGCTGCCGCAGATCCGGGTGCGCGAGATCAACGTGCCGGGCGGCGACGCGGTGGACGATGACGCCGGCGCACCATGGCGGCTGGACGTGCATGCGCGCGCGCGCAACGGGCTGATGGTGTCGGGGCTGGGGCTGGCCAGCGAATGGCAGGCCGATGTGCAGATCGCCGGCACGCCGACCAACCCGGCGATCACCGGGCGCGCCGACCTGGTTCGCGGCGACTATGAGTTCGCCGGCCGCGAGTTCGAGTTGTCGCGCGGCATCATCCGCTTCGCGGGCGAGGTGCCCGCCAACCCCGCGCTGGATATCGAGGCGGCGGCCAACACCACCGGGCTGAACGCCACGATCCGCGTGACCGGCGTGGCGCAGAAGCCGGAGATCAGCTTCGCCAGCACGCCCGCGCTGCCGCAGGACGAATTGCTGTCGCGGCTGTTGTTCGGCACTTCCATCACCAACCTGTCCGCGCCGGAGGCGCTGCAGCTCGCGGCGGCGGTGGCGGCGTTGCAGAACGGCGACGGCGGGCTGAACCCGATCAACGCGGTGCGCCGCGCCGCGGGGCTCGACCGGCTGCGCATCCTGCCCGCCGACCCGCAGACCGGACAGGGCACGTCGATCGCCGCCGGCAAATATATCAGCCGGCGGCTGTATGCCGAGATCATCACCGATGGCGCCGGCTATTCCGCGACGCGCGTGGAGTTCCAGGTGACGCGCTGGCTGTCGCTGTTATCGTCGATCTCAACGCTGGGCCGTCAGAGCGGGAACGTGCGCGTATCGCGCGACTATTGACCGGACCATCGGCGCGCCGCGCGGTGTCGCGGCGTGTCCTGGGAAAGTTGATCGGCTCCCCGGGGCGGCGGAACCACGCTTCGTCCGCGATGTTCATGGGCCGCGGCGGGGGCGCCGAACAGGGAATGACTGAATGAACCTTGGCTTTTCCATCGCCGCGGCCCTTGCGCTCGGCGTTTCCGGTACGGCGCTGGCGCAGTCCGGCACTTCCCTGAATACACCGCCCCCGCCACCGCCCGCGCCGGTGGCGACCCAGCCGGCCGCCGCCGCCGCCGACATGCAGGTGGTGCTGGACCAGCTTGCCCTGCTCGGCACCAAACCGATCGAGACGCTCACCCCGGTCGAGGCGCGCATCCAGCCATCCGCCGCCGACGCGGCGAAGGCGGCGATGCGCAAGGCCGGCATATCGACCGCCCCTGATCCGGCCGTGACGACGCAGGACCTGCCCTATGGCAGCGATCCGATGCAGTTCGCGCGCATCTACAAGCCCGGCGCCGCCGCCGGCATGGGCGCCGCGCTGCCGGTGATCGTCTATTATCACGGCGGCGGCTGGGTGATCGCCGACGTCAACACCTATGACGCGACGCCGCGACTGCTCTCCAAGCAGTTGAACGCGATCGTCGTGTCGGTCGAATACCGCCACGCGCCGGAAGCGAAGTTTCCCGCCCAGCACGAGGATGCCGCCGCCGCCTACCGCTGGGTGCTGCAGAACGCCGCGTCATGGGGCGGCGATCCGGCGAGGATCGCGCTGGCCGGCGAAAGCGCGGGCGGCAACCTGGCGGTCGCCACCGCCATCTATGCGCGCGACAACGGGCTGACGAAGCCGCTGCACATCCTGTCGGTCTATCCGATCGCCAACAGCGACATGACGCTGCCGTCGCGACGCGATTCGTTCAACGCCAAGCCGCTCAACACGCCGATGCTCGGCTGGTTCGGCCATTATTATGCGACATCGCCGGCCGACATGCAGGATCCGCGCCTCAATCTGGTGGGCGCGAACCTGCGCGGCCTGCCGCCGACCACGATCGTCAACGCGCAGATCGACCCGCTGCGCTCCGACGGCGAGACGCTGGCACAGGCGATGCGCGGCGCCGGCGTGCGCGTCGAGCAGCGCACCTTTGCGGGCGTGACGCACGAATTCTTCGGCATGGGGCAGATCGTGCGCGGGGCATATGACGCGAACCTCTATGCGGTCGCGCGCATGAAGACCGCCTTCGGCATGTGATGGGAGAGTGACGATGAAGAACCATGTTCCGCTTGCCGCGATCGGCCTGATCGTCGCGCTTCCCGCCGCCGCGCAGGTGATGACCCCGGCGACCTATGTCGCGACCGCCGGCGCCAGTGACCTGTACGAGCGGACGTCGAGCCAGTTGGTGCTCGAATCGACCAGCGATCCCAAGGTCCGCTCGTTCGCGCAGATGATGGTGACCGACCACGGACGGAGCACCGCGATGGTGAAGGCGGCCGCCGCCCGCGCGCGTGTGAAGGCCACGCCGCCGACGCTTACGCCGGCACAGGCGGAGATGATCGCGCAGTTGCGCAGCGAGATGGGAACGGGTCGCGACCGGGCCTATGTCGCGCAACAGAAGGCGGCGCACAATCAGGCGCTGGCGGTGCAGCAGGCCTACGCCGCCGACGGCACCGCCGCCCCGCTGAAGGCGGCGGCACGCCGGATCGTGCCGGTGGTGCAGCATCATATCGAGATGCTGAAGGCGATGTGACCCGCCGGTGGGGGAGCGGCGCGTTCGCTCCCCCGCCCGTCGGTCATTTCCGCGGCGATCCGGCCGGGCAGGTGTCGCCCGCGCCCGCGTCCAGATCGAGGCAACGGCCGTCCAGCCCTGTCACCGGCAGCGCGATCGTCGCGGCCAGCGTGGGGGCGATGTCGACGGTTTCCACCGACAGCGGCTGCTCGAACCCGACCATCCCCTTGCGCCAGAACAGGATCGGCACGCGCCGGTCATAGTCCCACGGGCTGCCGTGCGTCTCGACATAGAAAGGGGCGGGTGCGCCGATCGTCGTCACGCGGGGCTTCAGCAGCACCATCAGGTCGCCCGAGCGCTGTGGATCATAGGATGCCCGCGCACGTTCGATCAGCGTCCATGTCTCCGGCGGCGTGGTCGCCATTGGCGTCGCGGCGATCTCGTCGCGGGTGAAGGCGGCGGCGACCTGCGGCAACGCCAGGTAACGGCGTTTCGCCTCCGCCAGCACCCGCGCGCGCTGCGCGGCGGGCACCGAATCGGCGACATAGACGTCGCTCTCCGGCCCGAGCAGCACCGGTCCCGCCACACCCAGGTCGCGGCCGATCGCCGCGCCGACGACCTTCGACGCGGCGGCGGGGGAGACATGCTCCTCCATCGGCATCGCGCGCTGAAGTTGCCGTTCGGTCATGTCGTGCGCGCCGTGGTCGGCGGTCAGTACCACTTCATAGTCGATGTTCCAGCGATCCAGCTCGTCCAGGAACGCGCCGATCGTCTGGTCGAGCTGCGCCATCTGGATGCACATCTCCGACCCCTGCGTGCCCAGCGCATGGCCGACGTAATCGGTCGCCGACGCGCCGATCGCGATCAGATCGGTGGCCGGTCCCTGGCCGAGCTTCATGTCCTGGATCAGCCCGGCGGCGAGCGCGAACACCGCGCCGTCCAGCGCGGGCGAGGCGCGGAACGACTTGGCGTCGCCCGCCGCGCGCGCGAATTGCCCGGCGCCGATCGTCTGCTGCCCGACCGCGATCGGCCGCGCCAGCGCCTTGCAATAGCCCGGCATCGGCAGCGGCTGCTGCGGGGCGGCGAGCAGCCGGGCGGTCGCATCGTTGGCGCGCGTCACCACCGCCGGCACCGGCGCGGTGCTGCGCGAGGGCAAAGTGATGAAATGGTCGGTCGCCCAGAACCACAACTGATCGGTGTGGTGCCCGCCCATCATGATCGCGGCGCGGTCCTTGCCCGCCACCGCGACGACGCGCGTCGCCGGATTGGCCTGCTTCATCATGTCGCCCAGCGTCGGCACCTTCAGGTGCAGGTCGGACGGCGCATATTTGTCATGGTCACTGCCCGGCGTCCGCTCGTCCTCCGCGCAATAGACCAGCTTGTCGGGCCGCCCGACCTTCTGGTCGAGCCAGGTGTTGGCGATGATCCCGGTATGCGCGGGGCGCATCCCCGTCAGGATCGTCGAATGGCCGGGGCACGTCTCGGTCGCGGCATGGCTCTGGTAGCCCGACGGGAAGACCACGCCGCCGAGCAACCGCGTGAAACCGTCGGTGAAGTGGTTGCGATATTGTGCGAACAGATCGGCGGAGAACTGATCCACCGAGATGGCGACGATCAGCTTCGGCGGGGTGCGCGGCGTGGCGGCCGGCGCGGGCGCGGGCGCAGTTTGCGCCAGAAGCGGCGCGGGCGCGGCGGCGGTGGCGAGCAGGGCGGCGGCGAGCAGGGCTTTCATGGGCAACCTTGATGCAACAGGGGGGCGGTGCCGCTATGGTCTGCGGCTTATGGTCAGGCAAGCTGTGCGCGCGGCGCTTTTCATCCTCATGACAGGCTGGCTGCTGCCGTGCGCGGCGCAGGGGCAACCGCGCCATGTCGCGATGACGCTGGTCGCCGAGAGCGCGCGTCCGGCGTCGGGTGAGCCCGTGGCGCTGGCGATCCGCGCGGTGCCGCAACCGGGGTGGCATGGTTACTGGCGCAATCCCGGCGACGCGGGCGTGGCGACCCGCGCGACATGGACGCTGCCGGCCGGGACGAGCGCGGGCGCGCTCGACTATCCGGTGCCGTCGCGGCTGCTGGTCGCGGGATTGATGAACCATGTCTACGAGCGGCCATGGGCGTTGCTGACCACGCTGACGGTGCCCGCGGGGCTGGCGACGGGCACGCCGCTGCCGATCCGCGTGAGGCTGGATTACCTGGTCTGCACCGAGTCGATCTGCGTGCCCGAATCGCAGGAACTGGCGACGCGGCTGACGGTCGGCGACGGGGCGGTCGCCCCGGCGCGGCGCGCGCAGTTTGACGCGTGGCGGCGCGCGCTGCCACGTCCGCTGGGCAGTGTCGCGACCTGGCAGGACGACGGCGGGCGCTTCCGCCTGTCGGTGCCCTATCCGCGCGACGCGCCGCTGGGCGATGCGTGGTTCTACCCCGTGGCGGCGGGCGCGATCGACTATGCCGCGCCGCAGACGGTGACGCGCGATGGCGACCGCGTGGTGATCGAGACAAAGGCCGCCGCCGCGCCGGCGTCGGGCCGGATCGAGGGGGTGCTGGCGAGCGGCGACGGCACCGGGCTGGCGCTGATCGCGCGGCCGGGCGCGGTCGCGCCGGCAAGCGACGGCGGAGGCTGGCGCATGGCGCTCGCCGCCTTCGCGGGCGCGGTGCTGGGCGGGTTGCTGCTCAACGTCATGCCATGCGTCTTCCCGATCCTTAGCCTGAAGGCGCTGGGACTAGCGCGGTCGGGAGAGGGCGAGCGGCAGGCGCGCGCGGAGGCGCTCGCCTATGCCGCAGGCGTGATCCTGGTGTGCCTGGCGCTGGGTGCGACCTTGCTGGGCCTGCGTGCCGGCGGGGCGAGCGCCGGCTGGGCGTTCCAGTTGCAGGATCCGCGCGTCGTCGGAATGCTGTTGCTGCTGGTGGTCGCCATTGCGCTCAATCTCGCCGGACTGTTCGAGCTGCCGACGCCGGCGTTCGCCGGGCGCAGCGGGACGACGGGGGCGTTCATGACCGGCGCGCTGGCCGCGTTCGTGGCGACGCCGTGTACCGGACCGTTCATGGGCGCGGCGCTGGGCGCGGCGCTGGTGCTGCCGGCCGCCGCCGCGCTGCTGGTGTTCGCCGGACTGGGGCTGGGGATCGCGTTGCCGTTCCTCGCGGTCGGCTTCGTGCCGGCGCTGCGCCGTCGCATGCCACGGCCGGGATTGTGGATGGTCACGTTGCGCCGGCTGTTGTCGGTGCCGATGTTCCTAACCGCGCTGGCGCTGGCGTGGGTGCTGGGGCGACAGGCGGGGGTGGACGGCATGGCGCTGGGGCTTGCCGCCGCGCTGCTGACTGCGCTGGGCCTGTGGTGGACCGGGCGGCGGCAGCATGGCGGCGCGGGCGGTGCATGGGTGCCGGCGGCGGCGGCGCTGTTGCTGGCGACCGCCGGCGTGGCGACGGTGCGGCCGGCGCGCGGCGGCGGTGCGGCGGTGACGGCGCTGCCCGGCGCGGAGCCGTTCTCCGAGGCGCGGCTGGCGGCGCTGCGCGCGCAGGGGCGGCCGGTGTTCGCCTATTTCACCGCCGACTGGTGCCTGACCTGCAAGGTGAACGAGAAGGCGGCGATCGAAACCGCCGCCGTCGCCGATGCCTTTGCGCGCGGCAAGGTGGCGGTGCTGGTCGGCGACTGGACCGACGGCGACCCCGCGCTGGGCCGCTTCATCGAAGCGCACAACCGCGCCGGCGTGCCGTTGTACCTGTGGTACGCGCCCGCCGCGCCCGCCCCGCGCGTGCTGCCGCAGGTGCTGACCGGCGGGATGCTGACCGCGCTGCCGGGCGGCCGATCGTGACGCGTCGATCACGCGGGTGGTTGCGCGCGGCGGTGATCTCGATCAGCATGCGGCGAAACGGCACCCTGCGCGTTACGAGGTTCAATGGGGACGAACGCATTCGACGAGATCATGGGCGCCGACACCGACGATGGTGCGCGACCCGAACTGCGTGAACTGTGCCAATGGCTCGCCGACACGCCCGAGGATGAACTGCGCCGCCGCCAGCAGGCCGCCGAAACCACCTTTCGCCAGCTCGGCATCACGTTCGCGGTATATGGCGAGAGCGAGGCGAGCGAGCGGATCATCCCGTTCGACATCGTGCCGCGCGTGTTCCTGGCCGACGAATGGGCGCGCCTGTCCGAAGGGCTGGTGCAGCGTGTCGATGCGATCAACGCCTTCCTGGTCGACATCTACGGCGAGCAGCGCATCCTGAAGGAAAGGGTGCTGCCCGCCGACCTGATCCTGGGCAATGCGCAATTCCGTCCCGAGATCGCCGGCATCCGCCCGCCACACGACGTCTGGGCGCATATCTGCGGCATCGACCTGGTGCGCACCGGACCGGACGCGTTCTTCGTGCTGGAGGACAATGCCCGTACGCCGTCCGGCGTCAGCTACATGCTGGAGAATCGCGAGGCGATGGTGCGGCTGTGCCCGGAGCTGTTCGCCAAGTTCCGTGTCGCGGCGGTGGACAGCTATCCCGACATGCTGCTGGACACGATGCGCTCGGTCGCGCCGCGCGGCTGCGGCGGGCGGCCGACATGCGTGGTGCTGACGCCCGGCCATTATAACTCGGCCTATTACGAACATAGCTTCCTCGCCGATTCGATGGGCGTCGAACTGGTCGAGGCCGCCGACCTCGTGGTCGACGACGACATGGTCTACATGCGCACGATCGGCGGGCGGGTGCGCGTCGACGTGATCTATCGCCGGGTCGACGACGATTATCTCGACCCCCTGGTGTTCCGTCCCGATTCGATGCTGGGCGTGCCGGGGCTGATCGCCGCCTATGCGGCAGGCAATGTCGCGATCATCAACGCGCCGGGCAACGGCATCGCCGACGATAAGGCGATCTACAGCTACATGCCGGAGATCGTGCGCTTCTATTCCGGCGGCGCGGCGAAGCTGCCGAACGTCGAGACATATCGCTGCCGCGAGCCGCAGATGCTCAAATACGTCCTAGACCATCTGGAGGAACTGGTGGTCAAGCTGGTGGACGGATCGGGCGGCTATGGCATGCTGGTCGGCCCCACCGCGTCGAAGGCGGAGGTGGAGCGGTTCCGTGCCGCGCTGCTCGCCGCGCCGGAGCGTTACATTGCGCAGCCGACGCTGGCGCTGTCGACCGTGCCGACGCTGGTGGAACAGGGCGTCGCGCCACGCCACGTCGATTTCCGCCCGTTCGTGCTCAGCGGCGCGAACGGCGTGCAGGTCGTGCCCGGCGGGCTGACGCGCGTCGCGCTGCGGGAGGGATCGCTGGTGGTCAATTCCTCGCAGGGCGGCGGCACGAAGGACAGTTTCGTGCTGATGGCCGAACGCACCGCGATGACGCAGACGATGGACGGCATGACGCAGGCGCTGGGCGCGGCCGGGCAGGCGGCAGACGTCGCGACGCAGACGATGGGCAGCGGAGGGTCGCGCTGATGCTCAGCCGCACCGCCGCCTCGCTCTACTGGCTGGGCCGCTATCTCGAGCGCGCCGACTTCATCGCGCGGCTGGTGGAGGCGACATTGCGCCTCGACGTGCTGTCGACGCGCTCGGCGGGCGAGGATGCGTGGCGATCGGCGCTGGCGGTCACCGAGACCGACGACGCCTTCGCCGCCACGCACGGCAAGCTGGCGCGCGAGGAAGTGGCGCGCTTCCTGCTGGCGGGCACGACGCATCCCGGCTCGATCCTGCGCTGTCTGGCGGTGGCGCGCGACAATGCGCGCGCGGTGCGCACCGCGCTCAGCCGCGAGGCATGGCAGGCGATCAACGCCGCATGGCTGGTGTTCGACCAGCGGATCAGCCGGCTCGACCCCACCGCGACGCTGGCGATCGTCGATGCGGTGAAGGCGGAGACGCGCGGGTTCGAGGGCGCGGTGCACCGGATGCTGCGCAACCAGACGACCTCGTTCATCCGGCTGGGGCAGGCGGTGGAGCGCACCGACAACACCGCGCGGCTGCTCGACGTCAAATATCACATCCTGCTGCCGGAGGGCGAGCGCGTCGGCGGCACCGTCGACCGCGATCAATGGACGACGATCCTGCAGACCGTGTCCGCCGTCACCGCCTTTCGCTGGCTCTACAGTGACGGGCTGACCTCGGCCAATGTCATCGACCTGCTGCTCAGCCGTCCCGAGCTGCCGCGCAGCCTGGCCGCCTCGACCGAGGAGACCGTGGCGATGCTCACCGCGCTGGCACGCGCCAGCGGCACGCAGGGCGAGGCGGACCGCATGGCGCGCACCCGCCAGGCGCGCGTGGCCAAGACCCGCACCGGCGATGTCATCACCGCCGGGCTGCACCAGCATCTTCAGGCACTGATCGTCGAGAATGCGCAACTGCACGACGCGATCGGCCGGCAGTTCAAGTTCGGCTGATGCGGCTCTCCATCGATCATCGCACGCGCTACCGCTTCACCGCGCCGCAGGGGCGGATCGTGCAACTGCTGCGCATGACGCCGCGCAACACCCATGACCAGACCGTCGCGGAGTGGAACATCGCGGTCGATTGCGACGCGCGGCTGCGCGAGCATCGCGACGGCTTCGGCAATCTGACGACGATGCTCTATGCCGAAGGGCCGCTGGACGCGATCGAGATCACGGTGTCGGGAGAGGTGGTGACCAGCCATTCCGACGGGGTGCTGCACGGCACGTTCGAGCCACTCTCGCCGGCGCTGTACCTGCGCACCACCCCCGCGACGCAGGCGGACGCGGCGCTTACCGACTTCGCGCGATCGGCCACCGATGGCCGCGCCCCGATCGCCGCGCTGCATGTGCTGAACGCCGCGCTGCACGGACGATTCGCGCTGGACGGCGGCCGGCCGGAGGCGGGGCTGGGCGCCGCGCAGGCGTTCGCGCGCGAGACGGTCACGCCGCGCGACCTGGCGCAGATGTTCATCGCCGCCGCGCGGTCGCTGGGCGTGCCGGCGCGCTACGTGACCGGCTATTGCGACCAGCAGGACGGCGGCCGCCCGACCCCGCACGGCTGGGCAGATGCCTGGGTGGAGGGGCTCGGCTGGATTGGCTTCGACCCGACGCTGAACCTGTCGCCGGAAGAGCATCACGTCCGCGTCGCGGTCGCGCTGGACGCCGCGGGATCGTCCCCGGTCGCCGGATCGCGGCTGGGGGAAGGGCGCGAGCATCTGGATGTCGAGGTACAGGTCAGCGCGCAGGAATAGCCGTCGCCCTGGCTAGATCCGGGGAAACGGCGGGTAGGTGCCGGGCGGCACGGCTTCTCCCGCGCCACGCCGCACCACGACGTGATAGAGCGCCTGCCCCGGCGCGCTGGCGGCGACGATGCCGATCGCCACCTGGATCGCCACGATCGTGCCCGCGCCCCACCACCAGGCGCGGTGGATGCGGCCACGGCGGCGACGGTCGGCGACCATCCCGGCCAGCGGGAACAGCATCACCGCGACGAAGACCCCCCATGCCGCATAAGGGATCATCAGCGGCATCGGCAGGATCCGCCCGAACGCCGGCCCGGTCAGGATCGCCATGGCGCAGATCATCAGCCGCCGGTGCCATTCGGTACGCCGCCGCAGCCGGATCGCCGCCGCCACCAGCGCGCCGAACCCGATCACGGACAGCACGTTCATGTAAAGGAACTCGCCGGGCGTGAAGAAGAACGGCACGCCGCCGCGCCGCACCATCATCGCGGTGGTATGGACGCCGACGATCATCACCGCCGTGGCCCAGCCGGCGCCGATCCATCGCAGCCGGCGATGCAATGTCCGGTCCTCGCGACCGGCAAAGGCGGTCTGCGCGACGAACAGCAGCGTCCAGCCAAGGAACAGCAGCGCGTGGACATGCACCGCGATCGGCATGGCGAAGGTCGATCGCCCCATCAGCCATTGCAGCGGAAAGCCGATGAGGATGACCAGCGCCATCGCCACCGCCACCTTCAGGAAGAAGCATTGGTTGCCGGCGCTCGGCCGGTCGACGACCACGGATGCCATGACGTTCCCCCCGGACGATGACGCAGGAAATCTACCACGATGGCAATGGCGTGGAAATGCCCGGCGTGAGGCGCGGTTCGGGCGTCGTGCGACCGCGGTCAGGCGCGGATCGGCGCCCGATCCTCCGCCTCATCCTCCGGCAGCAGCACCCAGCCGTTCGGCCCCAGTGTTTCGATCGGGCGGTAACGGGTCTTGTAGGCCATGCGCGCCGACCCCTTCACCCAATAGCCGAGGTAGATGTACGGCAGCCCGGCCTCGCGTGCGCGGGCGATATGGTCCAGGATGATGAAATTGCCCAATCCCGGCCGCGCATCCCGGTCGGTGTCGAAGAAGCTGTAGATCATCGACAGCCCGTCGGCCTGCTGGTCGGTCAGGCAGCAGCCGACCAGCCGGCCGGGACGATCGGTGGTGGAGGGTTCGCGATATTCGACGATCACCGAATTGACCGGCGATTGCTCCACCATGTCGGCGTAATCGCCCTCGTCCATCCCGACCATCCCGCCGCCCGGGTGGCGCGCGGCGAGATAGCGGCGCATCAGCGTATATTGCTCGTCGGTCGCCCATGGGCGGCACGCGACGACCTCTAGATCCGAGTGGCGGCGCATCAGCTTGCGTTGGGTCGCATTCGCCTCGAACTGCCGGGTCAGCACGCGCACCGACACGCAGGCGGCGCATCCCGCGCAGCTCGGGCGATAGGCGACCGACTGGCTGCGGCGGAAACCGATCCGGCCGAGCGCGTCGTTCAGCTCGGCGGCGTTCGGGCCGGACAGCTCGGTGAACACCTTGCGCTCGCGCCGGCCCGGCAGATACGGGCAGGGTTGCGGACTGGTGACGAAGAAGCGTGGGAAACGGAATGGCGCCGTCACGCGTCCGGGACCTCCTTGCCAGCCCGCTGCACCTCGCCGCCCCATGCGCGCGATCGAGTCCATATGTGCGGTCCGGCGGGTGGTGAAAAGCCGTTTTACGATGAAAGAGTCGTAACGTCGTCACGATCCTGGACGTAGGAGCCGTTCATGCACCTCGACCTGATCCAGTCGCTCAGCCTGTGCGGCGATGCCGCGACCCCCAACGATGATCGCGCAGGGGCGGGTGCCCGCCACGCATGGGTGATCGACGGCGCGACCGACCTGTCGCCGCCGGGGCTGGTCGGCGCGCAGGGCGGTGCCGCGTGGCTGGCGGCGACCGCCGACGCGGCCTTCGCGGCGGCGTGCGCCGACGACCTGCGCGGGACGTGCGCGCAGGTGTTCGACACGGTGGAGGCGCGTTTCGCGACCGCGCGGCGGCGGCCGGCGGAGGGGGTGTGGGAATGGCCCCGCGCGGCGTTCGCGGCCGTGCAACTGGTCGGTGACGAGCTGCAGGTCGCATGGGCGTCCGACTGCGCGGTGCTGCACCACGGCGGCCACGGCGTGGCATGGCGCACGCCGGCGCCGGACCGGGCGCGCGAGAGTGCGGCGGCTCAGGCGCTCGGCCCCGGCACGGGCGCGGGCAAGCTGCGCTCCCCGGCGGTGCTCGCCGACCGGCGCGCGGCACGCGCGCGGCCGGGGCAGCGCGTATTGGGGGTGACGGCCGCCGCCAGCGCCGCCGCGACCACCTATGCGACGGTGGCGGTTGCGGCGGGCGATTCGCTGCTTCTGATGAGCGATGGTTTCGCGGCGCTGGTCGATGCGTACGGCGCCCATGACGCGGCAGGGCTGTTCGCGGCGGTGCGGACGGACGGACTCGCCGCGCTGGGGCAGGAGCTGCGCGCGATCGAACGCGCGGACGCGGCATGCGTGCGCTTTGCGCGCTTCAAGGCCAGCGACGACGCCACCGCGCTGTGGGTGCGCGTGGCGGGGTGACTACAGGAAGCTGTAGGGATCGACGTCCACCGCCACGCGCACCTTGGGCGACCAGTCGAGCGTGGCCAGCCACGCGCGGATTACGTCCTGCACGTCCAGCGCGCGGCGCGCATGGACCAGCAGGCGGAAGCGATGCCGCCCGCGCAGCATCGCCAGCGGGGCCGGGGCGGGGCCATAGACCGCCATGCCCTCCACCTGCGGCGCGGCGCGCCCGATCGCGCGCGCGGTGTCGTGCGCCGCACCCTGGTCCTCGCTGGACACGATGATCGCGGCATAACGGCCATAGGGCGGCGCGCCGGCGTCCTGCCGCGCCTCGGTCTCGGCGGCGTAGAAGGCGTCGGCGTCGCCGGTGACCAGCGCCCGCATCACCTGCGCCCCGGGGCTGTGCGTCTGGATGAAGACATGCCCCGGCTTCGCTCCCCGCCCGGCGCGGCCGGACACCTGGCGGATCTGCTGGAAGGTCCGCTCCGCCGCGCGCAGGTCGCCGCCATCCAGCCCCAGGTCGGCGTCGACCACGCCCACCAGCGTCAGGTTCGGAAAATGATAGCCCTTCGTCACCAGTTGCGTGCCGACCACGATGTCAATGTCGCCCGCCTCCATGCGCGCCACGAACTCCGCCGCCTTTGCCGGCGACCAGATCGTGTCGGAGGTGACGACCGCCGCGCGCGCCGTCGGGAACAGCGCCGCCACCTCGTCGGCGATCCGCTCCACGCCGGGACCGCAGGCGACCAGCGTATCCTCGTTCTGGCATGCCGGGCACAGCCGCGGCACCGGCTCGACATGCCCGCAATGATGGCAGGCGAGCCGCCGGGTCAGACGGTGCTCGACCATCCATGCGGTGCAGTTCGGGCATTGGAAGCGATGCCCGCAGGTGCGGCACAGCGTCAGCGGCGCATAGCCGCGACGGTTGAGGAACAGCAGCGCCTGCTCGCGCCGCTCCAGCGTCTCGCCGATCGCGGTCACCAGCCGCGGGCTGAGCCACCGGCCGCGCTCCGGCGGCTCGGCGATCAGGTCCAGCGCCTCGATCGTTGGCAGTTGCGCCGCGCCGAAGCGGCCGGGCAGCTTCACCTCGGCATATTTGCCCAGCGCCACCTGATGCCGCGTCTCGATCGCCGGGGTGGCGGACGCGAGGATGACGGGGCACCCCTCGAACAGCCCGCGCATCACCGCGACGTCGCGCGCGTGATAGTGGACGCCGTCCTCCTGCTTGAAGCTGGTTTCATGGGCCTCGTCGACCACGATCAGGCCGAGCCGCGCATAGGGCAGGAACAGGGCCGACCGCGCGCCAACCGTCACGCGCGCGTCACCACTGGCGATCGCGCGCCACGCCCGGCGGCGCTGCGTCGCGCGCAGGCCGGAATGCCACGCCACCGGCTCGCAGCCGAAACGGTCGTGGAAGCGCTTCAGGAACGGCTCGGTCAGCGCGATCTCGGGCAGCAGCACCAGCACCTGCCGACCGGCGCGGAGCGCGGCGGCGACGGCCTCGAAATACACTTCGGTCTTGCCCGATCCGGTCACGCCGTCGAGCAAAGTGGGGCGAAAGGCGGCGGCGTCGACATCGGCCACCAGCACGTCGGCGGCGGCGCGCTGGTCGTCGGAAAGCGCAGGCGGCGCATGATCGGGATCGGGCGCCGGAAACGGGCTGTCGATGTCGACCGCCACGCCCTCGATCGCGCCGGCCTTGACCAGCCCGCGGATCACGCCGTCGCTGACATCGGCGACGGCGGCCAGCTCGCGGATCAGCCCCTGCCGGTCGCCGATCCGTTCCAGCGCCTGTTCGCGCTGCGGCGTCAGCCGGTCGGGAACATGGCCGGTGGCGCGATATTCGACCACGCTGCGCCCGCCCTCCAGCGCGGCGGTGGAGGACAGCGTCATGCGCACCACCGCGGCGGGCGGCGCGAGATAATAGTCCGCGGTCCATTCGATCAGCCGCCGCAACGGCGCGGCCAGCGGCGGCACGTCGGCGACCGCGAGCAGGTTGCGCAGGCGATTGTCCCCGACTTCCGCATCGGACGGCATCCGCTCCGCCTCCCATGCCACGCCCAGCAACTGGCGCGGACCGAGCGGGGCGACCACCACCGAGCCGGGCGCGACGCTCATGCCATGCGGCACCCGGTAGTCGAGCGGCCCGAGGGCGGAGTTCAGGACGAGGACGCGCGCGCGGGAGGACATCGCGCGCTCATATGGGGCGGGCGCGACTCCGTGGGAAGCGTCCCGGTGTCAGGCCGCCCGGCGCCGGTCCGCGAAGCGGCGCGAGCCGACGCGCTCGCGCTTCGCGGCATACAGGATCGCATCGGCGCGGCGCGCAAAGTCGCGCAGCGAGTGGCAATCGTCATCGAACGCCGCGATGCCGACCGATCCGGCGCTGGTCATGGTCACGCCGTTCGCCTCCACGCTGACGCGCAGCACGTTCTCGATCCGCTCGCGCAGCAGCGGCAGGTCGCGCGCCAGCGTGGCATCCTCGACGATCAGCGCGAATTCGTCGCCGCCGATCCGCGCCGCCACGCTGCCCGTCAGCCACGGCTCGCTCAACGCCGCGCCGGTCAGGCGCAGCACGTCGTCACCCGCGCCGTGGCCCAGCGTGTCGTTGATCGCCTTGAAGCCGTCGAGGTCGATCAGCACCAGATGCAGCGGCGTGCGCGAGCGGCGCGCGCGTTCCATCGCCGCCTGCAACTCGCGGTCGAACGCCGCGCGATTGGCGATCCCGGTGAGCGCGTCGGTGTCCGCGGAGCGGCGGAGCTGCGTCTCCAGCGCATGGCGTTCGGTGATGTCCTGGAACACGCCGACCATCGCCACCAGCCGGCCGTCGACACATTCGGGATCGCCCATCGCGCGCACGCGGCGCTGGCGGCCGTCGGCGGTGACGATCACCGCTTCGATCGAGAAAGGGCGGCTGGCCGCGATCGCGGTCTCCAGCGTGTCGGCCACGACCGCGCGGTCCGCGGGGGAATAGAAGCGCAGCGCATCGCTCAGCAGCGGCTTCTGCCCGACGGGAAGGCCGTGGATGCGGTACACATTGTCCGACCATTCCAGCGCGCGATCGTCGATCGACAGCCGCCACGATCCGATCGCGGCGAGCTGTTCGGCCTGGCGGAAGATATGGTCCTGCCGCGCGAGCCGGGTCACCAGCTCCTCGCCGGTGGTGGCGATGTGGATCGCCTTCAGCGCGGTACGGCGCGCCTCCAGCAACGCCTCCGCCAGCGTGGCGAGATGCGCGAGTGCCGCCAGCTCGGCCGGCGCGGGACTGCGCGGCGCATTGTCGATCACGCACAAGGTCCCGACCGCGCGGCGCACGCCGTCCGGATCGGGAACGTGGAGCGCCGCGCCGGCATAGAAGCGCACGCCGGCCTCGGTCACCAGCGGGCTGTCGCGGAACTGCTCGTCCGCCAGCGTGTCGCCGATCACGGTCACGCCGCCGGTGGCGATCGTCCGCGTGCAGAAGGCGATGTCGCGTTCCACCTCCCGGACGCCCGGCGTGGTGCGCGCCTTGATCCAGATGCGATCGTGATCGACCAGGTTCAGCAGCGCGGTGGGGCAGCCGAGCAGCCCGGCCGCCAGCGCGACCAGCGCGTCGAACTCCTTCTCCGGCTCGGTGTCCAGCAGGGCGAGCGCCTGCAGCGCGGCCAGTCGCCGTGCCTCTTCGCGGGAGATGGTCGCTGCGCTGCCGTGATCCATGGCGTTCTGCATGACATCCAATCGTTAATTTTGGTTTGCCACGATCCTTCGGCCGCGCGACATGAGACGCGGTGAGCGACCCGAGCCTTCCCCTGCCGCTGCAATGGTCCATCCATCTGGCGCGCGACCGGCGCCGGTCGGAGCATACCGTGCGCGCCTATCGCGCGACGGCCGAGCGGCTGGTGGCGTTCCTGTCGCTGCACTGGGGCGGCGCGGTGGACCGGGCCGCGTTGACGGCGGTGAGCGCGGCGGACCTGCGCGCCTATCTGGCGCAGCGGCGTGGCGAGGGGCTGGGCAACGCCTCCGCCGCGCGCGAGCTGTCCGCGGTGCGCGCCTTTCTGGACTGGGCCGGCGGGGCGGGAACGGCGCCGCGCCTGAAGGGACCGCGCGTGAAGAAGGGCTTGCCGCGCCCGATCGCGCCGGAGGAGGCGGTGGCGCTGGCCGCCGACGTCGCGGAGGAGAGCGACGAGCCGTGGGTGGCGGCGCGCGACTGGGCGGTGCTGCTGCTGCTGTACGGCGCGGGGCTGCGCATCGGCGAGGCGCTGGCGCTGACGGCGGCGGTGCTGCCGCCGGGCGAGACGCTGCGCGTGACGGGCAAGCGCGACCGGACGCGGATCGTGCCGCTGCTGCCGCCCGTTCGCGCCGCGATCGAGGATTATGCGCGCCGGGTGCCGTGGCCGCTGGCGCGCGACGCGCCGCTGTTCCGCGGCGTGCGCGGCGGGGCGCTGGACGGCGGGATCGTCCGCACCAAGGTCCGCGCCGCCAGGGCGCGGCTGGGGCTGTCGGAGCGGACGACGCCGCACGCGCTGCGGCACAGCTTCGCCACGCACCTGCTGGGACGCGGGGCCGACCTGCGCGCGTTGCAGGAGCTGCTGGGCCATGCCTCGCTCAGCTCCACGCAGGTCTATACGGGCGTGGATGCGGCGCATCTGCTCGACGTCTATCGCGCGGCGCATCCGCGCGGATAGCCGCGATCACCCGCGCGGCTTCCACGTCGCCACGCGCCAGCCGTACCAGCCGAGCGCCAGCACCGTCACCGCGATGCCGGCCGGCCCGACGTAGCGGTCCAACTCGGCGAAACGGCTGCCGAGATAGAAGCCCGCGCCGGCCAGCACGCCGTTCCAGATGACGCTGCCCAGGAACGTCATCAGCAGGAAGCTCCACACCGGCATCGCCGCCATGCCGGCGGGCAGCGAGAT
The DNA here is from genome assembly GCA_003243195.1 of Sphingomonas taxi. Lineage (GTDB taxonomy): Bacteria > Pseudomonadota > Alphaproteobacteria > Sphingomonadales > Sphingomonadaceae > Sphingomonas > Sphingomonas taxi_B. Next base: position 68,227 of record QFQI01000007.1, read on the forward strand.
CATCGTGCGGAACGTCGGCATGAACCGGAACACGAAGATCACCCAGCCGCCATGCCGGTGGAAGAAGTGGCGGACGCGTTCCACATCCTCCCATTCCATCGTCAGCCAGCGGCCGTGGCGTTCCACGAACGGGCGGAAGCGCGCATAGCCGAGCCGCCGGCCGATGACGTACCAGAAGACGTTGCCGGCGGTGGTGCCGGCGGTGCCCCACAGCAGCAGCGGCACCATCTCCATCTGCCCGCGCGCCACCGCGATGCCGCCCAGCCCCATGATGACCTCCGACGGGATCGGCGGCACGACATTTTCCAGCGCCATCAGCAGGAAGATGCCGAGATAGCCGCCGACGACGATCCAGTGGACGATGAAGTCGGTCACGCCTCGCCAACAATGCGGTCAGCGCGCGCGTTCCGCCAGTCTGCGGTCGACCGCATCCCAGATCAGCCCGGCGACATCGGTGCCGTCGAATGTCTCGATCGCGACGATCCCGGTCGGGGAGGTGACGTTGATCTCGGTCAGCCACTCGCCCCCGATCACGTCGATGCCGACGAACAGCAGCCCGCGCCGCTTCAGCTCCGGGCCGAGCGCGGCGCAGATCTCGCGCTCGCGCGCCGTCAGTTCGGTCTTCTGCGCCGACCCGCCGACCGCCAGATTGCTGCGGATCTCGCCCTCGCCCGGCAGGCGGTTGATCGCGCCCGCCACCTCGCCGTCGACCAGCACGATGCGCTTGTCGCCCTTCGCCACGTCGGGCAGGAACGCCTGCACCATGTGCGGCTCGCGCCACGTCTGGTTGAACACCTCGATCAGCGCGGACAGGTTCTCGCCCTCCGCCCGCACGCGGAAGATCGCCTTGCCGCCATTGCCGTGCAGCGGCTTCACGACGATCTCGCCATGCGTCTTCAGGAACGCGCGCGCTTCCTCCAGCGAGCGCGTGACCAGCGTCGGCGGCATGAAGCGCGCATAATCGAGCACGAACACCTTTTCGGGCGCGTTGCGGACGCTGGCCGGATCGTTGACCACCAGCGTGCGGTCGGCGATGCGCTCCAGCAGGTGCGTCGCGGTGATGTAGCCGAGGTCGAAGGGCGGATCCTGCCGCATCAGCACGACGTCGGCCTGCGCGCCCAGATCGAGCGACACGGGGTCGCCGAAGCGGAAATGGTCGCCCGCGACCCGCTGCACCGTGACCGGATGCGCCTTCGTCCACAGCCGCCCGTCGGACCAGTTGAGATCCTCCGCGGCGTAATGGAACAGCCGGTGGCCGCGCGCCTGCGCCGCGAGCATCAGCGCGAAGGTGGAATCGCCCGCGATGTTGATCTGGTCGAGCGGGTCCATCTGGACGGCGACGGAAAGCGGCTGGGTCATGGCGGGGGATGTAGGGGGCGGGGGCGCGGCTGTCAGTAGCCGATCCACGCATTCTCGATATGGCGCGGGCGGGTGCCGGGGGCGAGCAGGATCACGTCGACGCGGATATCCTCGCCGACGGTGGCGTAGCGCGGCATCAGCGCCTCGGCCGCCGCGGCGACGCGGGCGAGGCGGCGCTGGTCGATCGCATGATCCAGCCCGGCGGCGGTGCGGCGCGCCTTGACCTCGACGAAGGCGATCAGCGCGCCCTTTTTCGCGATCAGGTCCACCTCGCCGAGCGGCGTGCGGACGCGGCGATCGAGGATCGACCAGCCTTTCAGCCGCAGCCACCACCCCGCCAGCCGCTCCCCGCGCCGCCCGGCTTCCTCCGCGATGCGACGATCGCGGACGGGACGTGGGACGGGTCGACGCATGGTGAAACGATGGCCGGAGAGGCCCGGCGGCGCAAGGGCAGGTGACGGTGATTCGCGCGCGGCGGCGGCGCGGAAGTTGACAAAGATCACACTACGTCGGCGTCGGAATGCCCCCCGCGCGATCATCCCGTCCGGCGCGGTCGTGCGGGAGCGGGTGACGTGATCGGGCATCGGCAGCGATGGTAATGGAAGACGACGATGTAGGACAGCGGACGCCCGAGGCCGGATGACACGCGGTCGATCCAGCCGGTAGCGCGAACCCGGTCCTTGAGCGGCATCCGGGTGACGCCGCAGGCCGGCGTGGCGGAACCTGTCAGGCGTCGTCGCCCGCCTTCATCTCCAGCGCGCGCGCGTACAGCGCCTTGCGGTCCAGCCCCAGCGCCTTCGCCACCTCGCCCGCCGCCTTCGATGCCGGCAGGCGCTCCAGCGCCGCCGCCAGCGCGGCGTCGGCATCCTGCTCGCTGGCCGGGGCGGGGGGATCGGGCGGCGCGACGACCACCACGATCTCGCCCCTGGGCGGCGCATCGGCGTAGCGGGCCGCCAGCGTCGACAGCGTGCCGGTGACGGCTTCCTCGAACTTCTTGGTGATCTCGCGCGTCACCGCCGCCTCGCGATCGCCCAGCCCGGCCGCCAGCGCCGCGAGGCACGCCGCGAGCCGTGGCCCGGATTCGTAGATCACCAGCGTCGCGCGGATCGCGGCGACCTCGGCGATCGCGGTGGCGCGCGCCTGTTCCCTGGCGGGCAGGAAGCCCAGGAACAGGAAACGATCGGTCGGCAGCCCCGCCAGCGTCAGCGCCGCCACCGCCGCGCACGGGCCGGGCACGGTCACGACCTGCCGGCCGGCGGCCCGCGCCTCGCGCACCAGCTTGAAGCCGGGATCGGAGATCAGCGGGGTGCCCGCGTCGGAGACCAGCGCCACCACCTCGGTCGCCATGCGCGCGATCAGCGTCGGCCGCACCTGTTCGGCATTGTGATCGTGATACGGCGTCATCGGGCGCTTCGTGCCAATGTGGCGCAGCAGCCCGGCGGTGACGCGCGTGTCCTCCACCGCGATCACGTCGGCGTGCGCCAGCACATGCGCGGCGCGCGCGGAGAGATCGCCGAGATTGCCGATCGGGGTCGCGACGATGTAGAGGCCGGGGATCAAAGGGTTCACGGGAGTTGTCATGGCAGAGGCGATCGGGCGACCGCAATGGTCCGGTGCGTTTTCGCGAGCATTGGCGGTCGCGGCCGCGCTGCTGCTGGGCGCCTGCTCCACGGTGGTGCCGCGCGGGCCGGTGCAGACCGCGCCGACGCGGCCGGTCGCGCCACCCCCGCGCGACACCGCGCCGGAGGTGGTGACCGGCTTGCCGCAGGATGCCGCGCGCAACCGCGTCGCACTGCTGGTGCCGCTGTCGGGCAGCAACGGCGGGGTCGGGCGCAGCCTGGCCAATGCCACGCAGCTCGCGCTGCTCGACACCCGCAACCAGCAGGTGCGCATCACCAGCTACGACACCGCGACCGGCGCGGGCGCGGCGGCGACGCGCGCGATCCGCGAGGGCGCGCAACTGATCCTGGGGCCGCTGCTGGCCGAGGACGTGCGCGCGGTCGCGCCGATCGCGCGCGCGGCGAAGGTGCCGGTGCTGTCCTTCTCCAACGACACCGACGTGGCGGGCAATGGCGCCTATGTGCTGGGCTATGCCCCGGCGCAGGCGATCGAGCGCGTCGTGCGCTACGCCAGCGGTCGCGGGATCGGCGAGTTCGGCGGGCTGGTGCCCAATGCGCTGTACGGCAGCCGCGCGTCGACCGCCTTCCTGCGCGCGGTCGAACAGGCCGGGGGCAAGGTGGTGTCGCTCCAGACCTATGATCGCGGGCCGGGCGCGCTGGGCGCGGCGGTGCGGCGCATGGACAAGGACGCGCCGTTCGAGGCGGTGCTGGTCGCCGATGGCGCGGCGACCGCCGCGACCGCGGTGCCGCTGCTGCGCCGCGCCAGCCCCTCGACGCAGATCCTGGGCACCGAGCTGTGGAACTCCGACGGCGCGGCGGCCTCCTCGGCTGCGCTGAACGGGGCGTGGTTCGCCAGCGTGCCCGACACGCTGTACCGCCAATATGCGCGCAACTATCGCACCCGCTTCAACGCCGCGCCGTATCGCCTGTCGAGCCTGGGCTATGATTCGGTGCTGCTGGTGGTGCGGATCGCGCGCGACTGGCGGCCGGGAACGCCGTTCCCGGAGAACCGGCTGCGCGATGCGGACGGCTTCGCCGGGATCGACGGCGCGTTCCGTTTCGGGCGCGACAATGTCGCCGAACGCGCGCTGGAGGTGCAGGAGATCCGTGGCGGCGATACGGTGACCGTCTCCCCGGCCCCGACCGGGTTCGCGGAGCGGTAGCGCGCGATCGGGCTACGCCGCCACCGCATCGGCGGTGACGACGCGCGGCAGGATCGCGTCGAGCAGGATCATCCCCGCCTCGGTCACGCGCAGCCGCGCGCCGTCGCGCTCGATCAGGCCGGGCAGCGCGGCGATGGCGGCGGGATCGACCAGCGCGGCGACCGGCAGGCCGCTCATCGCCGCGATCGCGTCGAGATCGACCCCCTCCGCCAGCCGCAACCCCATCAGCAGCGCCTCGCTGGCGCGCGTGGCGGGGTCGAGCGGCTCCTCGCTTTCGATGCCGTGGCCGTTGCGCGCGATCGCGGCCAGCCAGTTCTCGGGCTTGCGGCGGCGCAAGGTGGCGAGCCGCTGGCGCCGGCCGTGCGCGCCGGGGCCGATGCCGACGTAATCGCGGTAGCGCCAGTAGGCGAGGTTGTGGCGACTCTCCGCGCCGGGGCGCGCGTGGTTGGAAATCTCATAGGCGGGCAGCCCGGCCGCGGCGGTGCGGGCGCGGGTCAGCTCGAACAGGTCGGCGGCCGCGTCGCCATCGGGGATCGTCAGCCGTCCCGCCGCCGCCTCCGTGGCGAAGCGCGTGCCCGGCTCGATCGTCAACTGGTAGAGCGACAGATGTTCGGTGCCGAACGACAGCGCGCGCGCCAGCTCCGCTTCCCAGCCGGCGAGCGACTGGCCGGGGCGGGCGTAGATCAGGTCGAAGCTGACCCGCGCGAAATGCCCCTGCGCGACATCGAGCGCGCCCAGCCCCTCGCGCACGTCGTGCGCGCGGCCGAGAAAGGCGAGCGCGGCGTCGTCGAGCGCCTGCAACCCCAGCGAGACGCGATTGACGCCGGCGGCGGCGATGTCCGCGAAGCGCGCCGCCTCGACCGAGGAGGGATTGGCCTCCAGCGTGATCTCCAGTCCGTCGACGGGCGGCCAGGCGGCGGTGGCGGCGTCGATCAGCGCCGCGACGGTCGCGGGCGGCATCAGCGAGGGCGTGCCGCCCCCGAAGAAGATCGACCCCAGCCGCCGCCCCGGCAGCAGCGCCGCCTCGTGCGCCAGATCGGCGAGCAGCGCGGCATGCCATTGCGCCTCGTCCACGGTCGCGCGGACATGGCTGTTGAAGTCGCAATACGGACATTTCGAGACGCAGAACGGCCAGTGGATGTACAGCGCCAGCGGCGGGGAGGGGGAAGCCATGATGCGCGCGATATGGCGGTGCGCGGGCGCAAGCGCCATGGTCCGTATCGGGTCACGCTTACCTATGTGAAGGATTGTCGCGTGCGCGGCGCTGGTGCATCGCGCGGCGGATGGCTGTTCTGTTCGCATTGCTGGTGTCGCTGCCCATGGCGGAGCCGGCACCCGAATGGCGGATGAAGCGGACGGTCGCGGCGCGCGGCGAGGCGCTGCTGCAACGCGCGATGCTGGAGGCGCACAATCGCGCGCGCGGCGCGCTGGGGCTGCCGCCACTGGCGTGGAGCGCCGCGCTGGCGACGGCGGCGCGCGGCCAGGCGCAGGAGATGGCGCGCAGCGGACGCTTCGCGCATGCCGAGCAGCCGGCGGGCGCCGGGTGGCAGGGCGAAAACCTGTTCGCCGGCACGCGCGGCGCGTATGACTATGGCGAGATGGTGGACATGTGGCTGGACGAGCGCCGCGACTTCGTGAACCGCGCGGCACCCGGGTTCAGCCGCACCGGACGCTGGCAGGACGTGGTGCATTATGCGCAGATCGTCTGGCGCACCACCACCGCGGTCGGCTGCGCCATGGCCACGGGGCGCGATGACGATTTCCTGGTGTGCCGCTACGCGCCCGGCGGCGACGTGCGGGGCGAGCGGGCCTATTAGCGGGCGACGCCGACGTGGCGGGATGCGAAGAGGGGCGATGCATGTGCCCCGCCCCGAGCAGATCAGAACACCGCCGCCACCAGTTGCCGGAAGGCGTCGCCGCGGTGGCTGATCGCGTTCTTGGCCGGTTCGTCCATCTCGCCGAACGTCCGGGCGTGGCCGACCGGCTGGAACACCGGGTCATAGCCATGTCCCTTGTCGCCGCGCGGCGGCCAGACCAATGTGCCGTCGACGCGCCCTTCGAACCATTCAACATGGCCGTCGGGCCACGCCAGCGCCAGCGCGCAGATGAAATGCGCGTCGCGCGCGGCGGTGGGATCGGCGGACAATTTGTCCTCGACCAGCCGCATCGCATGGCCGAAATCCTTGTCCGGTCCCCCCCAGCGCGCCGAGAAGATGCCGGGATCGCCGCCCAGCGCATCGACGCACAGGCCGCTGTCGTCGGCCAGCGCGGGCAGGCCCGACAGGTCGGCGGCGGCGCGCGCCTTCAGCTCGGCGTTCATCACGAAGGTGGTGCCGGTTTCCTCCGGCTCGGGCAGGTCGAGCGCCGCCGCCGATACGACCTCCAGCCCGCGGCCGTCCAGCAGCGCCCCGATCTCGCGCACCTTGCCGGCATTGTGGCTGGCGATCACCAGCTTGCCGGGGGCAAGCTTGCGAATCGCCTGCGGCTGGTCGCCCTCGCCGCTCATGCGACCGCCTTCGCCTGCGCCGCGAAGATCTCCGCGCAGCCGATCCGCGACAGGCGCAGCAGCCGCAGCAGCGCTTCCTCGTCATAGGTGGCATGCTCGGCGGTCGCCTGCGCCTCGGCGATATGGCCGTTTTCGAGCAGCACGAAATTGGCATCGGCGTCGGCGTTCGAATCCTCGTCATAGTCGAGGTCGAGCACCGGCGTGCCCTGATAGATGCCGCACGACACCGCGGCGACCTTCTGCCGGATCGGGTCCGCCGTCAGCTTGCCATTGGCGAGCAGCGCGTCCACCGCGAGCCGCAACGCGACCCATGCGCCCGAGATCGACGCGGTGCGCGTGCCGCCGTCGGCCTGGATCACGTCGCAGTCCAGCGTGATCTGCCGTTCGCCCAGCAGCGTCATGTCGGTGACCGCGCGCAGCGAGCGCCCGATCAGCCGCTGGATCTCCTGCGTGCGGCCGGACTGCTTGCCCTTCGCCGCCTCGCGGCTGCTGCGCGTGTGGGTGGCGCGCGGGAGCATGCCATATTCGGCCGTCACCCAGCCCTGGCCCTTGCCGCGCAGGAACGGCGGCACGCGCTCCTCGATGGAGGCGGTGACGAGCACCCTGGTATCGCCGAAGCCGATCAGCACCGAACCTTCGGCATGGCGCGTGAAGCGCGGCTCGATGGTGATGGGGCGCATCTGGTCGGGGGTGCGGCCGCTGGGGCGCATTCAACTCTCCTCAAGGTCGGATCGCGCACGCCCTAGCCGGGTTGATGCGCGGGCGCCAGCGGCAAGGAACCGCGCCAGCGAACCGGCGCCAGGGGAGATGTGCATCGGTGAAGAAGACGACCCTGTTGAGCCGCGCGACGCGCGCGCATACATCGACGGGCGTGACACCCTCGCTGCCGATCGCCGAACTCACCGACCGCGCGCGCGATATCTTCCGCCGCGTGGTGGACGGCTATCTGGAAAGCGGGCAGCCGGTGGGATCGCGCACGCTGGCGCAGGCCGGGCTGAACCTGTCGCCGGCGTCGATCCGCGGCGTGCTGGCGCAACTGGAGATGCTGGGGCTGCTGGCCGCGCCGCACACCTCGGCCGGGCGGATGCCGACCGAGGCGGGGCTGCGGCTGTTCGTCGACGGGATGATGCAGGCGCACGAGCCGACCAGCGACGAGCGCGCGCAGATCGAGGCGCGCGCCGGCGCCGGCGGCCCGGTGGAGGAGGCGCTGGCCGCGACCACCGCCGCGCTTTCCGGCCTGTCGGCCTGCGCGGGTCTGGTGATGGTGCCCAAGCGCGAGGCGGTGCTGCGTTCGATCGGCTTCGTGCCGCTGGGACAGGCGCAGGCGCTGGCGGTGCTGGTCGGCGAGGATGGCGCGGTCGAGAATCGCGTCGTGGACCTGCCGCCGGGCGTGGCGCCGGGCGCGCTGGTCGAGGCGGGCAATTACATGACCGCGACGCTCGCCGGGCTGACGCTGGCGGAGGCACGCGCGCGGCTGGATCGCGAACTGGCGGCGGGGCGCTCCGCGCTGGACGCGGCGGCGCGCGCGCTGGTGGAGCGCGGGCTGGCGGTCTGGAGCGAGGACAGCGCGAGGCGCCCGGTGCTGATCGTGCGCGGGCACGGCCGGTTGCTGGACGATGCCGACAGCGCGGACGTCGACCGGGTGCGGGCCTTGCTCGACGATCTCGACGGCAAGCAGGAGGTGGCGGCGCTGCTCGATTCGGCGCGCGCGGGCGATGCGACCCGGATCTTCATCGGCGCGGAGAACAAATTGTTCACGCTCAGCGGCTCGTCGGTGATCGCCAAGCCCTTTCGCGGCCGCGACGGTCGCGTGGTCGGGGTGGTGGGCGTGATCGGGCCGACGCGGTTGAACTACGCCCGCGTCGTGCCCATGGTGGATTTCACGGCCGCGACGCTTGCCCGCCTCGTCGGGTGAGGGCGCGGCGTACAGCAACGAACAGGAAGCGAATGACCGACAACGCCAACCCCGCCGACGACCTGCGCCCCGAAGACCTTCGGGAAGAGACCGCCGAGGCCGCGCCCGAGGTCGCCGAACATGACGCCGCCGCCCAGCGCATCGCCGCGCTGGAGGAACAGCTCGCCGCCGCGAAGCAGGACACGCTCTACGCGCAGGCCGACATCCAGAACGTCCGCCGCCGCGCGGAAAAGGACGTCGCCGATGCGCGCGCCTATGCCGCGACGGGCTTCGCGCGCGATGTGCTGTCGGTGAGCGACAATCTGGAGCGCGCGCTGGCGGCGATCCCGGTGGAGCTGCGCGAGGACGAGCGGTTCAAGGGGCTGGTGACCGGGCTGGAAGCCACCGGGCGCGAGCTGGCGAACGTGTTCGGCCGCCACGGGCTGACCAGGATCGAGGCGCTGGGCCAGCCGCTCGACCCGAACCGTCACCAGGCGATGATGGAGATGCCCAGCGACCAGCCGGCGGGCACCGTGGTGCAGGAGATGCAGTCGGGCTGGATGATCAAGGACCGGCTGCTGCGCCCCGCGCTGGTCGGGGTGGCGAAGAAGCCGGACTGAGAGGCCGTTTGAAAGCTCGCGGAAGAGCGAGTTTTGCAGGCGGTGCCGGGGGAGTGGGCCGGCACCGCGAACGCGTTTCAATTCGTCTCCAAACAGCCTTTCAGCCGCTTTCGCCGCATACCCCCGGTTGCCGTCGCCGCGACCGGGCCGCCTGCGGGTGGGGATCCCGCCGCCGCGGGCATGACGGTGGCGGGATGAGAAAAAAGGGCGGGTCGCGGTTCACCGCGCCCGCCCTTTTTCGTGGCCCGCCCGCTTGCGTGACGGTGCCGCCTCGCCTCAGTCCAGCCGGCGCGCCAGTTCGACGTTCAGCCCCAGCGCCACGAGCGTGCCGAGCGCGCCCGACAGCAGGTAGCCGCCCGCCGCGACCAGCCCGAACGCCTGCGTCAGCGCCAGCGCGGCGAGCGGGGCGAAGCCCGCGCCGAACAGCCACGCGAGATCGGAGGTCAGCGCCGCGCCGGTGTAGCGCGCACGCTTCGGGAAATTGTTGGTGACCGCGCCCGACGACTGGCCGAACGACAGGCCGAGCAGGATGAAGCCCATGATCATGAACAGGATCTCGCCCGCGCGGCCGCTGTTCAGCAGTTGCGGCGCGAAGCCGCTGTAGGCCGCGATCCCGGCGGCGGTGTAGCCCAGCACGCTGCGCCGGCCGATGCGGTCGGCCAGCGGCCCCGACAGCACCATCGCGCCCAGCCCGACGATCCCGCCCAGCACCTCGATCATCAGGAAGGTGGCGATGCCCTCCCGCGTGTAGAGCGCCACCCACGACAGCGGGAAGACGGTGACCATGTGGAACAGCGCGAAGCTGGCCAGCGGCGCGAACGCGCCGATCACGATGTTGCGCCACTGCGCCTTGACCGTCGCGGTGACGCGCGACGGGGTCAGCTCGCGGCTCTTGAACAGTTCGTGATATTCGGGCGTCACGACGATGCGCAGCCGTGCGAACAGCGCCACGACGTTCAGCGCGAAGGCGACGAAGAACGGATAGCGCCAGCCCCAGGAGATGAAGTCCTGCGGCTCCAGCACCGACACGAAGAAGGCGAACAGCGCGCTGGCCACGATCAGCCCGAGCGGCGCGCCGAGTTGCGGCACCATCGCCCACCAGCCGCGCTTCTTGTCGGGCGCGTTCAGCGCCAGCAGCGACGGCAGGCCGTCCCACGCGCCGCCCAGCGCGATCCCCTGTCCGATGCGGAACAGCGCCAGCAGCACCGCCGAGGAATTGCCGATCGTCGCATAGCCCGGCAGGAAGGCGACCAGCACCGTGGAGGTGCCGAGCAGGAACAGCGCGATCGTCAGCTTCGTGCCGCGTCCGTAGCGGCGGTCGAGCTTCATGAAGATCTGCGTGCCGATCGGGCGCGCGATGAACGCCAGCGGGAACAGCGCGAACGACCACAGCGTCGCCGCGATCGGCTCCAGATACGGGAACACCACCGCCGGGAACACGATCACCGAGGCGATGGCATAGACGAAGAAGTCGAAGAATTCCGAGGTCCGCCCGATGATGACGCCGATCGCGATCTCGCCGGGGCGCACATGCTCGTCCTCGCGACTGTGGAGCGCCCGAGCGTCCTGCTCTAGCGAAGTGGATGAAGCGGTGGCCATATCTGTTCCCGGTCGGACGTATTTCCGCCGCCTTAGCGCAAAGGCGGCGGGGGGTGGATGGGACAAAATGTCCTATTCCGCTGCGCCGCAGCAAAGTCTAGCTGCGCGCCCATGATCCGCCGTCCCGCCCGACGTGTGCCCGCCCGCACGCCCTTCCTCCGTCGCCTGACCGCCGCGGCCGCGCTGCTGGCGCTTGGCGGTTGCAACACCGTGGTGATGCGCCCCGCGGGCGACGTCGCGGTGCAGCAATCCAGCCTGATCCTGTGGTCCACGGTGCTGATGCTGCTCATCATCGTGCCGGTGATGGCGCTGACCGTGATCTTCGCGTGGCGCTACCGCGAACAGAATACCGAGGCGAGCTACGAGCCGGACTGGGACCATTCCACCGGGCTGGAGCTGGTGATCTGGTCCGCGCCGCTGCTCATCATCATCGCGCTGGGCGCGCTGACGTGGGTGGGGACGCATACGCTGGATCCGTACCGCCCGCTGGCGCGCACCGCGCCGGGCAGGACGCTGGCGAAGGACGCCCGCCCGCTGGAGGTGCAGGTCGTCTCGCTCGACTGGAAATGGCTGTTCATCTATCCCGAACAGGGCATCGCCACCGTCAACGAGCTGGTGGTGCCGGTCGACCGGCCGGTGCATTTCACGATGAGCTCGTCCAGCGTGATGAACGCTTTGTGGATCCCGGCCATGGCGGGCATGGTCTATACGATGCCCGGCATGGAAACCGAGCTGCACGCCGTGCTGAACCGCACCGGCCGGTTCGAGGGCCGCTCCGCCAATTATTCGGGCGCGGGCTTCTCGCACATGAACTTCTGGACGCATTCGGTGACCCCGGCGCGGTTCGACCAATGGGCTGCGGGGGTGAAGCGCAACCGCTGGCGGCTGGACAATGCCACGTACCTGAAGCTGGAAAAGCCCAGCGAGAAGGTGCGCCCGATCGGTTTCGGCGCGGTCGACCCGGCGTTGTTCAAGCGCATCGTCGGCATGTGCACCAAGCCCGGCGCGTCCTGCATGGAGGGCATGTCGCACGCCGGGCCGGCGATCAACGACCGCGCGCCGCGTGCCGGCGAGGCGGAGGGCGCCTTGTCCCGCGATGCGGATGAAAAGGGCGAGAGCCCGCACCTGAGCGCGCCGCATGGCAACTCCCCGGGTCAGAATGATCCGGGCGCCGGCAGCAACCGCAACATGACCGGGCTGCAACTTCCCGCGCCGCTGCGCGCGAACGCCTCCAAGGAGGCTTGAGGACATCATGTCGGACGACCTCGTAAAGACCATCTTCGGGCGACTGACGCTCGAGAGCTTCCCGATCCACGAGCCGATCCTGGTCGGCACGTTCGCCGTGGTGGCGCTGGGCGGGCTCGCGGTGCTGGGCGCGCTCACCTACTTCAAATTGTGGCGGTACCTGTGGACCGAATGGTTCACCAGCGTCGATCACAAGCGCATCGGCATCATGTATATCGTGCTGGCGCTGGTCATGTTCCTGCGCGGCTTCGCCGACGCGCTGATGATGCGCGCGCAGCAGGCGATGGCGTTCAACGGCAGCGAGGGCTTCCTGCCCGCGCACCATTATGACCAGGTGTTCACCGCGCACGGCGTCATCATGATCTTCTTCGTGGCGATGCCGTTCGTCACCGGGCTGATGAACTATGTGGTACCGTTGCAGATCGGCGCGCGCGACGTCAGCTTCCCGTTCCTGAACAATTTCAGCTTCTGGATGACGGTCAGCGGCGCGGTTATCGTGATGATGAGCCTGTTCGTGGGCGAGTTCGCGCGCACCGGCTGGCTGGCGATGGCGCCACTGTCGGGGATTGATTATTCACCCGATGTCGGCGTGGATTACTATGTCTGGGCGCTGCAGATCGCGGGCGTCGGCACCCTGCTGTCGGGCGTCAACCTGCTCGCCACCATCGTCAAGATGCGCGCGCCGGGCATGAGCCTGATGCAGATGCCGATCTTCACCTGGTCGGCGCTTGTCACCAACGTGCTGATCGTCGCGGCCTTCCCGGTGCTGACCGCGGTGCTCGCGATGCTGAGCCTCGACCGTTATGTCGGCACCAATTTCTTCACGAACACCGGCGGGGGCAACCCGATGATGTACGTGAACATGATCTGGATCTGGGGTCACCCGGAGGTCTACATCCTGATCCTGCCGGCGTTCGGCGTGTTCTCCGAAGTCGTCTCGACCTTCTCGGGCAAGCGGCTGTTCGGCTATACGTCGATGGTCTACGCGCTGATCGTGATCTGCATCCTGTCGTATCTGGTGTGGCTGCACCATTTCTTCACGATGGGATCGGGCGCGAGCGTCAACAGCTTCTTCGGCATCACGACGATGATCATCTCCATCCCCACGGGGGCGAAGATCTTCAACTGGCTGTTCACCATGTACCGCGGGCGCATCCGCTTCGAACTGCCGATGATGTGGGCGGTGGCGTTCATGCTGACGTTCGTGATCGGCGGGATGACCGGCGTAATGCTGGCGGTGCCGCCGGCCGACTTCCAGTTCCACAATTCGCTGTTCCTGATCGCGCACTTCCACAACGTCATCATCGGCGGCGTGCTGTTCGGGATGTTCGCGGGCGTCAATTACTGGTGGCCCAAGGCGTTCGGGTTCAAGCTCGACAAATTCTGGGGCACGATCAGCTTCTGGTGCTGGGTGGTCGGCTTCTGGGTCGCGTTCACGCCGCTGTACGTGCTGGGGCTGATGGGCGTCACGCGCCGGCTGCGCGCCTTCGAGGACCCGAGCCTGCAGATCTGGTTCGTGATCGCGGCGATCGGCGCGCTCATCATCGCCGCCGGGATCGGCGCCATGCTGATGCAATTCTACGTCAGCATCCGCGACCGCGAGAAGCTGCGCGACGTCACGGGCGACCCGTGGAACGGGCGCACGCTGGAATGGGCGACATCCTCCCCGCCACCGGCCTACAACTTCGCCTTCTCGCCGATGGTGCACGACCTCGACGCCTGGCACGACATGAAGTCGAAGAAGGCCGAGCGTCCGACGCAGGGCTTCCGCAAGATCCACATGCCCAAAAACACCGGCGCGGGCGTGATCCTGGCGGGCCTGTCCACCGTCTTCGGCGTGGCGATGATCTGGTACATCTGGTGGCTGGCGGCGGTGGCGTTCGTCGCGCTGCTGGCGGTCGCGATCGGCCACACCTTCAACTACGACCGCGATTTCTACATCCCGGTGGAGGACATCGTGAAGGCCGAGGATGCGCGCACCCACGCGCTCCAGACGGCGGGGGTTTGACATGAGCACGATGACGCAGACCCCGCCGGGGGCGAAGAACCCGGTCTATTACGATCTGGACGAGCATGAGCATCCGCCGGGCGCCAGCACGATGCTGGGATTCTGGCTGTACCTGATGAGCGACTGCCTGATCTTCGCGATGCTGTTCGCGTCCTATGGCGTGTACGGCGGCAGCTATGCCGGCGGACCCGGGCCGCGCGAGCTGTTCGATCTGCCGCTGGTGGCGGTGAACACGACGATGCTGCTGCTGTCGTCGATCACCTACGGCTTCGCGATGATCAACGCCGACGAAAAGAAGCAGGGCGCGGTGCTCGGCTGGCTGGCGGTGACCGGGCTGTTCGGCGCGGCGTTCCTCGCCATCGAGCTGTACGAGTTCAGCCACCTGATCCACGAGGGCGCGGGACCGCAGCGCTCCGCCTTCCTGTCGGCGTTCTTCACGCTGGTGGGCACGCACGGGCTGCACGTCACCTTCGGCATCATCTGGCTGGTGACGCTGATGGTGCAGGTGGCGCGCGGCGGGCTGGTCGCCGCCAACGTGCGGCGCCTGCAGTGCCTGTCGCTGTTCTGGCACTTCCTGGACGTCATCTGGATCGGCGTCTTCACCTTCGTCTACCTGCTGGGAGTGCTGCGCTGATGGCCGCCGAGACGCATGGCCATGACCACGATCATGGCCACGGGCACGAGCACGACCATGGCGGGGCCGCGCACGGCTCGCGGCGCGGTTACTGGATCGGCTTCATCCTGTCGGTGCTGCTGACCGCACCCGCCTTCGCACTGGTGATGAGCGGCATCATCACCGATCCGCGCGTCACCGCCGGGATCGTGATGGCGCTGGCGATGGTGCAGATCGTCGTGCACATGCATTACTTCCTGCACATGAGCACCAAGTCCGAGAACGGCTGGACGATGCTGGCGCTGATCTTCACCGTCATCATCGTGGTGATCGTGATCGCCGGATCGCTGTGGGTGATGTACCACATGAACCTGAACATGATGCCGGGCATGCAGACGGAGATGTCGAGCGGCGGCATGTGATGCGCGCGCGCCGCCGGCTCCGCTTCGTCCTGGCCGCGCTCGCCGCGCTGCTGGCGGTCGGGCTGGCGGCGCTGGGCGTGTGGCAGATCGAGCGGCGCGCCTGGAAGCTGGCGCTGATCGCGCGGGTCGAGGCGCGACTGACCGCGCCGCCGGTCGCGCCGCCGCCGCCGTCACGCTGGGCCGCGATCGGCGAGGAGGATGCCTATACCCGCCTGCGCGCGGCGGGGCGCTGGCGCGCGGTGCCGCCGGTGTTCGTGCAGGCGGTGACCGACAGCGGCCCCGGGTTCTGGATGCTGTCGCCGCTGGACACCGCGCGCGGGACGATCCTGGTCAACCGGGGGTTCATCCCGCGCCGCGACGCGGCCGCCGCGCCGCGCGGGCCGGCGGTCGTGACCGGATTGTTGCGCGTCACCGAGCCGGACGGCGCGTTCCTGCGCGACAATGATCCAGCCGGGGACCGCTGGTATTCGCGCGACGTCGCGGCGATCGCGCACGCGCGCGCCCTGGGGACGGTCGCGCCCTTCTTCGTCGATGCCGAGGCGGTGCCGGGCGTGGCGTGGCCGCGCGGCGGGTTGACGGTGGTGCAGTTCCGCAACAACCATCTCGTCTATGCGGTGACGTGGTTCGCGCTGGCGGGGCTGGCGGCCTTCTTCGCGTGGCGGATCGGGCGGGGCGACTGAACGGCGGCCGCCGCCACGATGGTGGCTGGCGGTGATCGCGCGATCGGTCGTAGGAACGGCGCATGGCGGCATCGGACATCATCGCTGGCACGGGATTGCGCGAGGACGCCGGGCTTCGCAACGTGCGGCTGCTGTCGATCCTGCGCTGGATGGCGGTCGGGGGGCAGTTCGCCGCGATCCTGCTGGTGCATTTCGTGGTCGGCGTGCGCTTGCCGCTGGTGCCGATGCTCGGCGCGGTGGCGGTGCTGATCGCGCTCAACGTCGCGATCACGCAGATCGTCGGGCGGCGTCCGATCACCTATGGCGCGCTGTTCGCGACACTGCTGGTCGACGTGGCCTGCCTGACGACGCAATTGTACCTGAGCGGCGGGGTCGGCAATCCGTTCGTCACCCTGTTCCTGTTGCAGGTGGTGATCGCCGCGCTGCTGCTGCGCGAGCATGCGAGCTGGGCCATGGTGGCGCTGACCAGCGCGCTGTTCGCCTGGCTGGCGCATGCCGCGCCGGCGTTCGCGCTCCCGCCCGGCTGGGCCTCCACGCTGTCGTCGCCCTATGTCGTGGGAAGCTGGTTCAACTTCACGCTGACCGCGGCGCTGCTGGCGCTGTTCGTGACCCGCATCGTGCGCAACGTGTCGGAGCATGACGCGCGTCTCGCGGCGCTGCGCCAGCGCGCGGCGGAGGAGGAGCATATCGTGCGCATGGGGCTGCTCGCCAGCGGCGCGGCGCACGAGCTGGGCACGCCGCTCAGCTCGATCGCGGTGATGCTGGGCGACTGGCGGCGCGAACCGGCGATCGCCGGCTCACCCGCGCTGCTCGCCGACCTGGACGACATGCGGGCGGAGGTGACGCGCTGCAAGGATATCCTGAGCCAGGTGCTGCTGGCATCGGGCGAGGTGCGCGGCAACGCGCCGGTGCGCACCACGCTGCGCACGTTCCTGTCGGGCATCGTCGGCGACTGGCGCGGCCAGACCGGGGTGGCGGCCGCCTATGAGCATCTGATGACCGGCGATCCGCGGATCGTGGCGGACAAGGCGCTGGCGCAGACGATCACCAACCTGCTCGACAATGCGCAGGAGGCGGGCGGGCGGTCGATCGCGCTGTGCGCGTGGTGGGACGGCGACCGGCTGGTGCTGTCGGTGCGCGACGACGGCAGCGGCTTCGCGCCGGCGATCCTCGACGGGCTCGGCAAGCCCTACATGAGCACCAAGGCGCGGCGTGGCGCGGGGCTGGGGCTGTTCCTGGCGGTGAACGTGCTGCGGACGCTGGGCGGCGCGGTGTCGGCGCGCAACCGCGACGCGGGCGGCGGCGAGGTGACGCTGACGCTGCCGATCGCGGCGATCTCGATCCCGGAGGACAGCGCATGAGCGAACGGCGACTGCTGATCGTCGAGGATGACGAGGTGCTCGCGCGGACATTGGCGCGGTCGTTCGAGCGGCGCGGCTATCAGGTGCGCGCGATCACCGATCCCGACGATCTGGATGCGGTCGCCGCCACGCTGCGCCCGGATCATGCGGTGGTCGACCTGCGGCTGGGGCACGCGTCGGGCCTGCCGTGCGTGGCGCGGCTCCACGCGCTGGACCCGTTGATGCGGATCGTGGTGCTGACCGGCTTTGCCAGCATCGCCACCGCGGTGGAGGCGGTGAAGCTGGGTGCGACCAACTATCTGTCGAAGCCCGCCAATTCCGACGATATCGAGGCGGCGTTCGGCGCGACCGGCGCGGGGGACGCCAGCGTGGAGCTGGTCGCGCCGCCCACCTCGCTGCGCACGCTGGAATGGGAGCATATCCACCAGACGCTGGCTGACTGCGGCTTCAACGTGTCGGAAGCGGCGCGGCGGCTGGGGATGCACCGCCGGACGCTGGCGCGCAAACTGGGCAAGCGGCACCTGTGACGAGGCGCGCTCAGCCGAGAATCCGGCGGTAGAGCGCGAGATAATCGTCCGCCATTCGCTCCACGCTGAACCGTTCGGCGACGGCGCGGCGGCAGGCGGCGCGGTCGATCTCGCCGGCGCGCTCGATCGCGGCGACCGCCTGCGCGGGCGTGTCCACCAGAAAGCCGGTCACGCCGTCGTCGATCAGCTCGGGCATCGAACCGCGCCGCGTGGCGATCACCGGCGTGCCGCAGGCGAGCGCCTCGACCACCGACAGGCCGAACGGTTCGTCGAAGTTGATGAGGTGGAGCAAGGCGCGCGCGCCGCCCAGCGCGGCGATCCGCGCCGCGCCGCCGACCGCGCCATGGTAGCGGATCGTCGCGTCCAGCGCGGGGGCGACCTCGCGTTCGTGATAGCCGGAATCCTGGACGATCCCGTACAGGTCGAGCGCGCGGCCCGCGGCGCGGGCGGCGGCGATCGCCTCCGCCGCGCCCTTGTCCGGGTGGAGGCGGCCGAAGAACAGCAGCGTCTCGCCGCCATCCGGCGAGAAGCGGAAGTCGTCCAGCGGGATGCCATGGTGGATGGTCGCGGCGTACCGCAGCGCCGGATGGCGGTCCGCATCGCTGATCGCGACATAATGCACGCGATCCTGGAACGGTGCGTACATCGGCAGGATGCGGTCGGAGGAGAAGCCGTGGATGGTGGTGACCATCGGCGTGTCGACCAGCGGCGCGAAGGCGTGCGCGGGGAAATCGGCCTGGTTGTGGATCAGGTCGAAGCGGTCCGCCTGTGCGAAGAGATGCGCGAGATGGCGATATTCCCAGACCTTCGCGTCGACCGCCGGATCCTCGGAATAGGGCGCGGGGACGACGCCGTCGAGCGTGGCGGCGGTGAGGCTGTCGAGCGTCGCGAACAGCGTGACGTCCACCCCGCGCGCGACCAGCGCCTCGGTCAGCAGGTGCGTGACCAGCTCCCATGGACCGTAATGGCGCGGCGGCGTGCGCCACGCGATCGGGGCGAGCATGGCGATCTTCATTCGGGTTTCTCTTGTTCGTCGAATGCCGGCGGGGCTTGGCGCCGCGTCCGCGTGCCGTCCATTCCGGCGCCGGTGGAGATCATGGCCGGAAGATCAGCCCTTCATTGGCGTAGAGCATTCCGGGTTCGGGGTCGCCATCCAGCGTCGATGCCAGCACATTGCCGGCCCAGTCGAAGGTGATGGCGCGCGCCGTCAGGTTCAGCGCCACCCGCAGCACCTCGCCGCCATAGCGCCGCTCATAGGCCAGCACGCCGTCGGGCGCCTCCAGCAGGCGGAAGTCGCCCACCGACAAGGTGGGGTGCGCGCGCCGCAAGGCCAGCAGCCGGCGGTAGAGCGCCAGCATCGACGTGGGGTCGCCGGCCTGCGCCGCGACGTTGCGCACCGGCCAGTCCGGGTTGAGCGGCAGCCATGGCTCGGCGGTGCTGAAGCCGGCATGGGGCGAGGTGTCCCACGGCATCGGGGTGCGCGAGCGGTCGCGCCCGATGCCCAGCCCCGGCTGGCGCAATTCCTGCGGATCGCGGACCCGCTGCGGCGGGATATCGACCTGCCCGATGCCCAGTTCGTCGCCCTGATAGAGCGTCGGCGTGCCGCGCAGCGTCAGCAGCAGCATCGCCGCGACGCGCGCCTGCGCCTCGCCGATGCGCGCGGCGATCCGCGGGGCGTCGTGGCTGCCGATCACCCAGTTCGGCCAGCCGTGCGGCGGCAGGCTCGCTTCATAGGCGGCGATCGTCGCGCGCAGCGTTGCGGCATCCCATGCATTTTCGATCAACTGGAAGTTGAACGGCAGATGGACCTGCGGGCGCTCGGGCGTGCCGTACCAGCGCGCATGGGCGTCGTTGGGCAGGAAGATCTCGCCGATCAGCACGCGTTCGCCATAGGAATCGGCCAGCGCGCGCATCTCGGCGGCGACGGCGTGCGCTTCCGGCTGGTCGGTGGAGTGGCGCTGGATCAGCCGGTCGCGTTCGGTGATGCCGGGGCGCCAATAGGGATTGGGCGGATTGTCAGGAAAGCCTTCCGCCTTCACGATGTGCCACAGTACGTCGATGCGGAAACCATCGACACCGCGATCGAACCAGAAGCGCATCGCGTCCAGCATCGCGGCCTTCACCGCCGGGTTGCGCCAGTTGAGATCGGGTTGCTGGCGAAGGAAGGCGTGCAGGTAATATTGGCCAGTCGCGGCGTCCCATTCCCATGCCGAGCCGCCGAAATCGCTGATCCAGTTGTTGGGCGGCCCGCCGTCCGGTTTCGCGTCGCGCCAGATGTACCAGTCGCGCTTCGGATCGGTGCGGCTGGAGCGGCTTTGCACGAACCACGGATGCTGGTCCGAACTATGGTTGGGGACGAAATCGAGCAGCAGTTTCAGCCCGCGCACATGAACCGCGCCTAGCAGCCGGTCGAAGGCGGCGAGATCGCCGAACAGCGGGTCGATGCCGCAATAATCGGCGACGTCATAGCCATAGTCGGCCATCGGCGAGGGAAAAACCGGCGACAGCCAGATCGCGTCCACGCCGAGCGCGGCGACATGATCGAGCCGGCGTTCGATCCCGGCGAGGTCGCCCACGCCGTCGCCGTCGCTGTCCTGAAACGAGCGCGGATAGATCTGGTAGACGGTGCCGCTTTCCCACCACGGGTGCGAGCGGCGATCGTGTCGGTCGGTCGTCATCGGCGGGATAACCGCGGGCGGCGTGAGACGATCCGTCGCGTCCTTCGTCCTTCCCGCCCGACGGCGCGCGCATCACCGCGGCCGGCAACATTTCGTCACCCGTCGTGGAGGAACAAAGCAGCCGCATCGGCTCTTTCCGTCTTACTGCGGCAAGGGGGCGGCGATTTTCGGTTCGGGGCGGCAATCGGCATTCACGACATTCGGAACGGAGGCCGCATGGCTGGCCGGGCTGACCGGCTGGATGGTGCTGGGCGCGGTGGTGATCGCGGCGGCGGTGGCGGCGCTGATGGTCGTCGCCAGCCGCTCACGCGAGGGGGCGCTGACCCACAAACAGGGCATGCGGCTGGTGCTCTGGGCCGGGGGCGTGGTGCCGACGGTGGTGCTGCTGACGTTGCTCGTCTCCACCCTTCCGGCGATGCGGCCGATCCGGTCCGCCCCCGACGACCTGCGCGTGCGCGTCACCGGCGAGCAATTCTGGTGGCGGGTGCGTTACGAGCCGCCCGGCCAGCCGCGCCTCGACGCCGCCAACGAGCTGCGCATCCCCGTCGGGCGCAACGTCGAACTGCTGCTGGACGCGGGCGACGTGCTGCACAGTTTCTGGGTGCCGGGTCTGGCGGGCAAGATGGACATGGTGCCCGGCCGCACCAACCGGCTGGTGGTGCACGCGACCCGCGCTGGGCGCTTTCGCGGGCAATGCGCGGAATTCTGCGGATTGAGCCACGCGTTGATGGCGTTCGACGTGGTGGCGATGGAGCCGGCGGCGTTCGATGCGTGGCTGGCCGCGCAGCGCGCGCCGGTGCGCGGCGGCGGTGACGGTGCACGGCTGTTCGCCGCGCATGGCTGCGGCGGTTGCCATCAGGTGCGCGGGGTGACCGATGGAACGATCGGGCCGGACCTGACGCATCTGGGCGCGCGCCAGACGCTGGCGGCGGGGATGCAGCCGCTGACCACCGCGCATCTGATGCGCTTCATCCGGCACGCGCCCGACGTGAAGCCGGGCGCGCGGATGCCCGCCTATCCCCGGATGACGGACAAGGACGCCGCGACGATCGCGCGCTGGCTGGAGCAATTGCCATGAGCCTCCACGCGCAGGACGATCCCGCGCTGCGTGCCGCGCAGGAGGAACGGCTGCGCGCGGTGTGGAAGCCGCCGCAGGGGTGGTTCTTCCGCTGGACCGACACCAACAACAATCAGGTCGGGGTCTGGTATACGCTGACCGCCTTCGGGTTCATGCTGTTCGCGGGCGTGCTGGCGCTCATCATGCGCGCGCAACTGGCGCAACCCGGCAACGATCTCGTCACCCCGTCGACCTTCAACCAGCTGTTCACGCTGCACGGGTCGATGATGATGTTCCTGTTCGCGGTGCCGATGTTCGAGGCGGTGTCGATCATCCTGCTGCCGCAATTGCTCGGCGCGCGCGACCTGCCGTTCCCGCGCCTGAGCGCGTTCGGTTACTGGAGCTTCCTGATCGGCGGAGTGTTCGTCTCCGGCTCGATCTTCTTCGATGTGGCGCCCGATGGCGGGTGGTTCATGTATCCCCCGTTCACGACCCGCACCGACCTGTCGGGGCTGGGCGCGGACATCTGGATGCTGGGGCTGTCCTTCATAGAGGTGTCGTCGGTGGCGGCGGCGGTGGAGCTGATCGTCGGCGTGCTGAAATGCCGTCCGCCGGGGATGCGGCTGAACCTGATGCCGCTCTACGCCTGGTACATCCTGGTCGTGGCGGTGATGATCCTGTTCGCCTTCCCGCCGCTGATCGCGGGCGACGTGCTGTTCGAACTGGAGCGGCTGCTCGGCTGGCCGTTCTTCGACGCCGCGAAGGGCGGCGATCCGATCCTGTGGCAGCATCTGTTCTGGATCTTCGGCCATCCGGAGGTCTACATCGTCTTCCTGCCGTCGATCGCGCTGTTCGCGATGATCGTGCCGACCTTCGCGCGGCGGCATCTGCTCGGCTATCCGTGGATCGTGCTGGCGGCGGTGGGAACGGCGTTCCTCAGCTTCGGGCTGTGGGTGCACCATATGTTCACCACGGGCCTGCCCAAGATCAGCCTGGCGTTCTTCTCCGCCGCGTCGGAGGCGGTGGCGATCCCGACCGGGATCCAGATCTTTGCGTTCATCGCGACGATGTGGGCGGGCCGGGTCGTCTGGTCGACGCCGCTGCTGTACGTCACCGGCTCGATCGCGATCTTCGTGATCGGCGGGCTGACCGGCGTGATGGTGGCGATCGCGCCGTTCGACTGGCAGGCGCACGACACCTATTTCATCGTCGCGCACCTGCATTACGTGCTGATCGGCGGCACGCTGATCCCGTTGTTCGGCGGACTTTATTATTACTGGCCGCTGATTACAGGCAAGAAGCTGTCCGACCGGCTCGGGCGCATCGCCTTCTGGCTGCTGTTCGGCGGCGCGAACCTGACGTTCTTCCCGATGCATTTCTCCGGACTGCTGGGGATGCCGCGCCGCGTGTTCACCTACCCCGAGGAACTCGGGATCGGCGGGCTGAACCTGGCCTCCACGATCGGCTCCTACGTGTTCGCCGCCGGCGTGGCGATCGTGTGCGTCGACCTCATGCTCAGCCCGCGGCGCGAGAAGTCGCCGCGCAATCCGTGGAACGCCGGCACGCTGGAATGGCTGGCGCACCCGGATGACGAGGATTGGGGCGTCCGTTCGGTCCCGCTGATCGAGAGCCGCTATCCGATCTGGGACCAGAAGGATTTTGTCGCCAAGGTCGACGAGGGCCGCTTCTTCCTGCCCGATGCCGAGGAAGGGCGGCGCGAGACGATCGTGACCAGCGTGCTCGACGCGCGCCCGCTGCAGGTGGTGCGACTGGGCGGGCCGAGCATCAAGCCGATGCTGACCGCGATCGCGCTGGGCAGCGTGTTCATCCTGACGACCTATCATTTCTACTGGGCGGCGCTGGTCGGGGTGGTGGCGACGCTGTTCATGGTGCTGCTGTGGCTGTGGACCGGCACCGCGGAGATCCCGGAAAAGGACTGCAAGCCGATCGGGCACGGAATCGAGCTGCCGCTCTATATCTCCGGCGCGTCGGCGAGCGGGTGGTGGGCGATGTTCATCACGATGCTGGCGGATGCGACCGCCTTTTCCGGGCTGGTGTTCGGCTATTATTTCTTCTGGACGCGGCACCCGGATTTCCCGCCGTCGGGACCGGGGATGGACGGGCCGGGCGCGTTCTGGCCGATGGTTGCGCTGGCGGTGTCGCTGGCCGGATGGGCGATGACGGTGGCGGCGCGCGAGACGAACCGGCGCGGCCATGTCGGCGCGGCGCGCGGATTGCTGGCCGCGGGCGCGCTGGCGTCGCTGGCGGCGATCGGCGCCGGGCTGGCGGGGCCATGGACCAGCGGGCTCGCGCCCACGCTGCACGTCTATCCCGCGATCGTGTGGACGCTGGTGATCTGGACCACCGCGCATTCGGGTGTCGGGGCGATCATGCAATCGTACACGCTGGCGCGCAGCATCGCGGGGCGGATGACGCCGCGTTACGACGCCGACGTGCGCAACATCACCGTCTACCAGCATTTCATGGCGCTGACCGCGATCGTCACCTATGCGACGATCGGCCTGTTCCCGGGGGCGGCATGAAACCGGAAGCCCCGCGCGAGGAAGGACGGCGCAGCTTCCGCGCGCGCGTCCGTGACCTGCGGGTCACCTTGTGGACGCTGATCGTGCCGCCGGGCGTGTGGGCGGTGCATTTCCTGTTCTGCTACCTGTGGGTCGCGGTCAGTTGCGCCAAGTGGGGAGCGTTTCCGCGCTTCACCACCGCCTTCACGATCGGCACGCTGGTGGCGCTGGGGATCATCGTGGCATCGGGGTGGATCGCCTGGGTGCAGGCGCGCACGCCGGGCGATCCGGCGCCGCATGACGAGGGCACCGACATCGACCGCCTGCGCTTCCTGGCGAAATCGACGCTGCTGCTGAGCGGGCTGAGCTTCGTCGCGGTGGTGTTCACCGCGATGCCCGCGCTGTTGCTGACGGATTGCCGGTGATCGCGGGGGTGCTGCTCGCGCTCGCCGCCACCGCGCTGGGTGTGGCGGGCCTTGGCATGACCGGGCATATGGCCGCGCATATGGGCGCCGTGGCGGTCGCCGCGCCGGTGCTGGCGTGGGGCTGGCGCCGGCGACGCTGGTCGAACGCCAGCGTGGGGGCGCCGCTTGCGTGGGCGACCGTCGAGTTCGTCGTGGTGTGGGCATGGCACGCCCCGGCGTTGCGCGCGCTTGTCGACGCGCAGGTCGCGGTCGCATTGGTGGAGCAGGCGATGTTCCTCGCGGTCGGTGTCGGGCTGTGGCGCGCGGCGCTGGCGCAACCGGCGGCGGGGGTGGCGGCGTTGCTGCTGACCTCCATGCACATGACGTTGCTGGGCGCGCTGATCGGGCTGGCGCCGCGACCGCTGTACGCGATGATGGCGATGCATCCCGCACCGGGGCTGGACGCGCTGGCCGATCAGCAACTGGGCGGCGTGGTGATGCTGGTCGTGGGCGGCGCCAGCTACTGCCTGGGCGGATTGTGGATGCTCGGCATGCTGTTGAGGGAGCGCGCACCGGCATGACGATCCGGCTGACATGGAAGCGCGTCGTGGCGACGCTGGTCGCGCTGGCGGCGGCGGGACTGATCTTCGCCTGGTCGGGGGTGTTCAACATCGCCGCATCGTCCGGGCACTGGGCGGTCACCGACTGGTTCCTGCACTGGACGATGCGCAATTCGGTGAAGACGCACAGCTATTTCGATGCGCCCAAGGAGGTGATCGCCCGCGACGGCGAGCTGGTGAGCGCGGCGGGGCATTTCGCCGCCGCCTGCGCCAGTTGCCACGGCGCACCGGGGCAGCGCCCCTCGCCGGTGATGCAGCGTGCCACCCCGCATGCGCCCGATCTGGCGGTGAATGCGCGCCAGTGGAGCGACCGGCAGTTGTTCTACATCCTGCGCCACGGCGTGAAATTCACCGGCATGCCGGCGTGGGGCGCGCCGGGCCGCGATGACGAGATCCGGCGGATGGTGGCGTTCGTGCGCCGCCTGCCGGGCATGTCCGCCGCGCAGTATCGCGCGCTGAGCGGGCAGGCGCGCGGGGCCGGCACCACCGACGTCCGTGCGCTGGATACGGGCGGCGGCGGCGTGCTGGCGGGCTGTGTCGCGTGCCATGGCGATGACGGGCGCGGGCGGGGGCAGGGCGATATCCCGATCCTCGGCGGGCAGCGGCCCGACTATCTGGAGGCGGCGCTGGCGGCCTATGCCGACGGGCGCCGGCACAGCGCGGTGATGGGCAATGCCGCCGCGACGCTGACGCCGGCGCAGCGCGGCGCGCTGGCGGCGCATTTCGCGGCGATGCCGGGGTTGCCGGGTCGCCCGGCCGGCGACGGGCGCGCGCGGACGATCGTCGAACGCGGGCTGCCGGCGCGGCAATTGCCGGCGTGCGCGAGTTGCCATGCCCCCGGCAAGCCGCAGCCGGTGCTCGCCGGCCAGCACGCCAGCTACATCGCCGCGCGGCTGCGCGCGTGGAAGGGCGACGGGAAGGAGATCGACGCGCGCCTGCCACAGAATGTCATGCCGGTGATCGCGCGCCGCATCCCGGAGGAGATGATCGACCCGCTCGCCCGCTATCTGGCCGGCGAGGGGCGCTGAGCGGCGGTTCGCGGCGGAACCGCGGACCGGCGCCGCCGCGCACACGGCTTGCATGCGCCGCGCGGCGCGCCATGTTGCGCGGATCGCATCATGGGAGTCGCGCGGCGGGCACGGCAGCGTTCCGTAGCGACACCGGCCCTGCGGCAAGGAGGCGGCGATGAAGGCGGAGTTCCATGACGAAACCGACCTTCTCGCCACGCTGGCGCGCAAGAATGCGGTGTTGCAGGGCATCAACCGCATCTTCCACGAGGCGTTGGCGGCGTCGTCGGAGGAGGCGCTGGGGCGCCTGTGCCTGGCGGTGGCCGAGGATCTGACCGGCGCGTCGTTCGGCTTCATGGGCGAGTTGAACGCGGCGGGCGACCGGCTGAACGACCTGGCGGTCAGCGACCGCGGCCGGGCGGCCTTCGCCGCCACCTGGCCGGACGGGGCGCCGGATGCCGCGCCCACCGACATGGTCGTCCACGGCCTGTATGGCCGTACGCTGCGCGACGATTGCAGCGTCATCGTCAACGATCCCGCGACGCACCCAGACCGGATCGGGACACCCGCCGGCCATCCGGGGCTGGACAGCTTCATGGGGGTGCCGCTGCATCGCGACGGCAGGCTGATCGGGATGATCGGCCTGGGCAATCGGCCCGGCGGGTTCCGCGAGGTCGACCGGCTGGCGGTGGAGGAGCTGGCGCCGGCGGTCGTGCAGGCGCTGTTCGGCCGCCGCGCCGAGATCGCGTTGCGCGAAAGCGAGGACATCCGCCGCATGAGCATGGAGTTGATGCCGGCGATGCTGTGGCACACCGACGCGAACGGCGGCGCGCCGGTGTCCAACGGCCAGTGGAGCGAACTGACCGGGCAGAGCGCGGCCGACATGGCGGAGGGCGGATGGGCGGCGGCGCTGCACCCCGATGATGCGGAGGCGACGCTCGCCGCGTTTCGCCACGCCGTCGCCACCGGCGAACCGCTGGAGCGGCAGTTGCGCATCCGCTGTCGCGACGGCGACAGCCGCTGGTTCCTGGCGCGGCAGGTGCCGCTGCGCGACGAGCACGGCACGGTGACACGCTGGTTCGGCGCGGCCACCGACATCCATGAACTGCATCTGCTGGAGGAACGGCAGCGGCGCTTGCTCGCCGAGTTGCAGCACCGCGTCCGCAGCATCCTGACGGCGGTGCGATTGGTGTTCGCGCACACCGTGGAGGCGGGCGGCGCGCTGGAGGATATCACCGATCATTTCCGCGGACGCCTGGACGCGCTGGCGCGCACCCAGGCGGTGGTGACACGGACCGCGAACGGGCATGTCGATCTCGAAAACCTGATCCGGGACGAACTGCTGAGCGTCGGCGTGCTGGACGGGGAGGCGGTGACGATCACCGGCCCCGACGTGTCGTTGCCCCCCGCCGCCGCCGAGGCGCTGGGGCTGGCGATCCACGAACTGGCGACCAACGCGGTGAAATATGGCGCGCTGCGCACGCCCGGTGCGTCGCTCGCGATCAACTGGACGACTGATCTGGATTGTGGAGCGGCCGTGCGACTTCACCTTATCTGGTGGGAACAGGGGGTGCCAGCGGTGTCGGTCTCTCCGAATCGTCACGGATTCGGGAGTCAGCTGATCCGGGACGCGCTGCCGCATCGGCTCGGGGCAGAGACCAGGCTGACGTTTCAGGGCGGCGGTGTTCACTGCACCATCATGCTGCCACTTGCCGGGGAGGGGATGGGCCGCTGAACACGTCCTTCCCGATCCCCGGTGCCGATGAGCGCGGTGAACGCCTGTCCACGAAGGAGATCGCCTCATGATTCGGCCAACGCACGTGTCGGACGGCCTGCCACCGGCGATCATCCGCCTCTCCGCGCTCGCGCCGCTCGATCCCGCCGCATTGTCCGCGCTGGGCGATGCGATGGCCGAGGCGCGGGTGGTGCGCGCGCGCCGCGACCTGGTGAGCGAGGGGCGCGAGATCACCCAGCCGCTGCTGCTGCTGACCGGATGGGCGGCGCGCGTGCGGTTGCTGCCCGACGGGCGGCGACAGTTCCTCAGCTTCGTGCTGCCCGGCGACCTGATCGGCGCCTGCGATCACCCGCGTCCGCTGGCGGTGGCGACGATCACGGCCCTGTCCGAAGTGCAGGTGTGCCCGCTGCCCCCGGCGGTTGCGCGGTCGCCGCTGCACGTCGCTTATGCGGTCAGCCGCGCGTTCGACGAAGGGTATCTGCTGGCGCAGGTCACGCGGCTGGGGCGGCTGAACGCGCAGGAGCGGATCGCCGACCTGCTGCTGGAACTGCACGAGCGGCTGACGCTGAACGGCATGACGGACGGCAACGCCTTCGACCTGCCGCTGACGCTGGAAACGCTCGCCGATGCGCTGGGCCTGACCTCCGTCCACGTCAACCGCATGTTGCAGCAGGCGCGGCGCGAGGGCGACATGCAGTGGAAGGCCGGCCACGTCCACCTGACCGATCCGGCGACGCTGGCGCGCAAGATCGGGCATGTGCCGGTGCGGGTCTCGGGGGAGTAGGCGGCGGCGCCGACGTCGATCGGGCGATGACGGTGGTTCAACCCGGCCGGAAACCGATCTAACGTAATGCCATGACCGAAGGTGACACGAACGGCCGGGCGATGCGCCGCGATGCGCTGGCCCGCCGCGAGGCGTTGATCGCGGCGGCGCGGATCTGCTTCGCGCGATCGGGCTATTTCGTGCCGCTCGAGGAGATCGCCGACGCGGCCGGGGTGGGACGCGGGACCTTCTATCGCAACTTCAAGGACCGGATGGCGCTGGCGCTGGCGGTGTTCGAACATGAGGTCGACCGGCTGCGCCCGCTGGTCGACCCCGACCTGCCGCTGGACCGCGCGCTGGCGCGGATCGTGATCGAGGGCGCGGGCGCGACCAACCTGTTCACGCGGCTGGCGATCGACATGCCGCTGGACGGCGAGAACCGCGCCGCGTTCGAGGGGCTGCGCGAGCGGCTGGAGATGCTGCTGCGCCCGCTGGTCGAGCGCTGCCACCGCGACGGCACGCTGGCGCCGGCGCTGCACGCGCGCGAGCTGGTGCTGGCGATGCGGATGCTGGGCGGCGTGATGCTGCCCCGGCACAGCGAGGCGGAGCGTTGCGCGCATCTCGACGCGGCGCTGGCGCTGGTGATGGTCGGGCTACGGCCGCGCTGACGGATCGCGCCAGCCGAGGCCGAGGCTCTTCTGCACCGCGATATACTGGCCCGTGAGCTGCGCGCGCGCCTGCGCCACCGCGATCGCCGCCGACAGGCGCTGGCGTTCGACGTCGAGCTGGTCGATCAACGTGCTGGTGCCGGCCGCGACGCGTTGCGCGTTGAGCTGCGCGGCGCGGTTCGCGGAGGCTTCGGCCTGGAGCAACTGGCCGAGCTGCGCGCGGGTGTTCCCGAAGCGCGACAGGCTGGTCTCGGCATCCTGCAACGCTTCCAGCACCGTCTGGCGATATTGCGCGGCCGCGCCGTCGCGCTGCGCCTCGGCCTGCGCCACCGCGGCGCGGTTGCGCCCGAAATCGAGGAACGACCAGTTGAGCATCGGCGCGGCCAGCGTGGTCAGCTTCGATGGGTCGACCGCGTCGGCGATCCCGGTGCCGCCCAGCCCGAAGATGCCCATGAAGCGCAGCGAGGGGAACATCGCGGCGGTCTTGACGCCGATCTGCGCATTGCCCGCCGCCAGCGCCCGCTCGGCGGCGCGGATGTCGGGACGGTGCGCGATCAGCGCGGCGGGATCGCCGATCGGCACCTGCGCCGGCGGCAGCGGGACGGGGGCGATGGTGGAAAGGGTCGCGTCCAGCGCGCCCGGCGTGCGCCCGGTGAGGATCGCGATCTGGCCCAGATATTCCTCGATCTGCGCCTGGAGGGGAATGGTCTGCGCGTCGGTGCTGTTGAGCTGGTTCTGCAACCGCTCCACCTGCAGCGCGGAGGCGGTGCCGGCGGCGTAGCGCTGGCGGGTGAGCGTGAGCTGGCGGCGCTGCAACGCGCTGGCGCTGGCGTTCAGCCGCGCGCGTTCCTGCACGTCGCGCAACGCCACATAGGCCTGCGCGACCCGCGCGGACAGGCTGACCTGCGCGTCGGCGAGTTGCGCGAAGCGCTGCGCCTCGGTGGCGCGCCCCTGTTCCAGCGTGCGGCGCCCGCCGCCGAACAGGTCCGGCTCCCACGACGCGGTGCCGCCGAGGTTGTAGAATTCCAGCGTGGTGTCGTCCCCGCCGCCGCTCCCCTGCGACCCGCCGCCCAGATCCACGCCGGGCAGGCGCGCGTTGAGGTACACCGCGCTGCCGCTGACGCTGGGGAGGCGCGCGGCGCGCTGCTGGCGATATTGCGCCTGCGCCTCGCGGATCCGCGCCTGCGCCTGGTCGATCGTCGGGCTGTGCGCCAGCGCGTCGTCGACCAGCGCGGTCAGCGTGGCGTCGCCCAGCGTCTCCCACCAGCGCGCGAGGCCGGGGGCAGGGGTGAGCGCCGCGTCGCGCGCGCG
This sequence comes from Sphingomonas taxi, assembly GCA_003243195.1. Classification (GTDB taxonomy): domain Bacteria; phylum Pseudomonadota; class Alphaproteobacteria; order Sphingomonadales; family Sphingomonadaceae; genus Sphingomonas; species Sphingomonas taxi_B. The sequence continues at coordinate 98,608 of QFQI01000007.1, forward strand.
CACGAAACCGCCGCGCGCCACCGCATCGGCGGCGACGGCGGGTGGCCCCTTATAGTCGGGACCGACGGTGCAGGCACCCAGCAGGGGGAGCGGCAGGAGGGGCGAAAGGAGGGCAAGCGCGTGTCGCATCAGTGCATCGCCGCCGGCGCGGCGCCCTTGGGAAGCGGACGAAGGAACAGGACCAGCGGCAGGACGACGAACGTGCCCATCGCCATGATCCAGAAGATATCGTTGTAGGTCATCACCAGCGCCTGTGCCTGGACCTGCTGGCCCAGCACGCGCAACGCCGCCTGCGGACCGCCCAGCGACCGTCCGGTGGCGGCGAGATAATCCTGCACGCGCACCGAATTGGCGCTGAGCGATTCCTCGATCCGGCGCGCGTGGAACCATGAACGCTGGTCCTGGATGATCGCGATCCCCGCCAGCGCGAAGCTGCCGCCGAGGTTGCGCATCGCGCTGAACAGCCCCGACGCGTCGCCGGCTTCGGAGGGCGGGACCGAGCGGATCGCGGCCTGGCTGAGAAACAGCATCGCCAATATCTGTCCTACGCCGCGCAGCAGTTGCGACGCGGTGAAGTCGTCGCCGACCGAATCGATCGTGAGGTTCGCGTCGAGCAGCGCCGAGCCGCCCATGATGAGCAGCCCGGCGCCGACCGCGAGGCGGATGTCGACGCGCACCAGCAGGATCGGGACGATCGCCATCATCAGGAAACTGGGGATGCCCGCCAGCAGCACGACCTTGCCCGATTGCAGCGCGTTGTAATCGGCGATCGCGGCGAGGAATTGCGGGATCGCATAGGAGGTGCCGTAGAGCACGATGCCGAGCACCAGCCCCATCAGCGCGACCGATCCGAACTGCCGGTCGAGCAGCAGCCGCAGCTTGATGACCGGGCGGCGCGCGACGAACTGCCCCGCGATCAGCAGCGCGAAACCGGCGACGGTGATCGCGAACATCCAGCGGATCAACTCGGAGGAGAACCATTGCTCGCGCTGCCCTTCCTCCAGGAACACGGTGAGCCCGCCGAGCCCGAGCGCCAGCCCCGCGATGCCCAGCCAGTCGGCCTCGCGGAACAGGTGCAGCCGCGACGGTTCGTGGCGCAGGCCGATCAGCAGCAGCAGCGCCAGGATGCCGCAGATCGGCAGGTTGAGGAAAAAAGCGTAGTGCCAGCTGATGTTCTCGGTCAGCCAGCCGCCGACCAGCGGGCCGAGCACCGGGCCGAGGATCGCGGTCATGCCGAACGCGGCGATGCCGATCGGCTGCTGCGACCGCGGCAGGCGCTGCGCGATGATCGTCTGCGCGGTGGGGATCATCGCGCCGCCGGTGAAGCCCTGCCCGACGCGCCCGATAATCATCTGCGTCAGCGTGTCGGCGGTGCCGCAGATGATCGAGAACAGCGTGAACAGCACCGCGGCGATCAGCAGGAAGGTGCGCAGCCCCAGCAGCCGCTCCAGCCACGCCGCCATCGGGATGATGACGATCTCCGCGACCAGATAGGCGGTGGCGATCCACGTCCCCTCCGTGCCGCTGGCGCCGATCTCGCCCTGGATGGTCGGCAGCGAGGAATTGACGATCGAGATGTCGAGCGTCGCCATGAACGCGCCCAGCGTCCCCGCCGCGACCGCCAGCCACGCCGCCAGATCGGCGCGTTGCGCGCCGCCGGCGGGCTGCTCCGCCATGGCGGCGCGCGCCGCCGCGCCGGGGGCGGCGCCGGGAGCAGCGCTCGCCACGCTCAGCGTTCCTGCCGGTTGATCTGCTGCTGCCGGTCGCGCAGCCGCTCGAGCTCGCCCTTGGCCGAGCGGGTGTCGACGGTGACCGTCACCGACAGGCCGGGCACCAGCAGCCGGCGCGTTTCCGGCGTCGCCTCCAGCGCGATGCGCACCGGCACGCGCTGGGTGATCTTGGTGAAGTTGCCGGTGGCGTTCTGCGGCGGCAGCAGCGAGAATTGCGCGCCCGTTCCCGGCGAGAAGCTGGCGACGCGTCCCTTCAGCGCGATGCCGTCCAGCGCGTCGACCTTGATCTCCACCGGCTGGCCGACCCGCATCAGCGCGAGCTGCGTTTCCTTGAAATTGGCGACGATGTAGATCTGGTCGAGCGGCACCAGCGACATCAGCCGCGTGCCGGTGGGCGCATATTGCCCGACCGTCACGCTCCTGTCGCCGACCCGGCCGTCGATCGCGGCGCGGATCAGCGTGGCGTTCAGGTCGACGTCGGCGGCGCTCTGCTGGGCGCGCGCGGCCTGCGCCTGCGCCTGGCCCTGGCGCACCTGCGAGTCGAGCGACGCGACGCGGCGCTGCTGCATCGTCACCGCCGCCTCCTGCGCGCGGACGTCCTGCGCGGACTGGCGCGCGGCGAGTTCGAGCTGCGACAATTGCTGGCGGCTTTCCGCGCCCGACGCGGCGAGCGGACGGTAGCGCGCGACCTCGGCGGCGTCATGCGCGGCCTTGGCGCGCGCGGCGACGAGCTGCGCGCGCGCCTGCTCGATCGCGGCATATTGTTCGCGGACCTGCGCGCGCGCGGCGCCGACCTGCGCCTCCGCCACCGCGATCTGCGCCTCCGCCTGCGCGGCCTGCGCGCGCGGGTTGCGCGGGTCGATCCGCACCAGCGGCTGGCCGGCGCGCACGTCCTGATTGTCGCGCACGAACACCTCGGCGACATAGCCCGCGACGCGCGGGGCGACCGTGACCATGTCCGCGCGCACCTGCGCGTCGTTGGTTTCCTGAAGATACTGGCCGTGGGTCTGGTAGCGCAGATACCAGATCCCGCCGCCGACCAGCACCGCCAGCGCGACGACGATCAGGATCGTCCTGGCGCGCGTGCTCAGCTTGCGGCGCGGTTCCGGTCGGTCGGCGATCGCATCCTCGGTCGCGTGCGTAGCGTCATCGGCCATGGGTCATCGGGTCCAGCAACGATTGGGGTGCCCGCGCCGGCGCGCGAGTCGAAAGAAGCGGACAATATGTCCGCTTCGCCGCGCCGTTCAAGTGCCGCGGTGCGGCATGGCTCCCGCTTTGGCGCAACGGCCCGGCGGGCGGGCCGTCACAACGTGCGCAGGACGCCGGCGGGGCGGGCGCGCAGCGCGGGCACGCTGCCGGCCACGCCGATGCCCAGCGTCACCGCGCTCGCACCCGCGAGCGTCGCGGCCACCACGCCCCAGTCCGGTGCCCAGCCCATGTCGAAGACGTGGCGCACGACATACCAGCCCGCGCCCGCGCCCGCCGCCAGCGCGATGCCCGACAGCAGCGCCGCGAGCAGCGCATATTCGATCGCCTGCACGGCCAGCACCTGCCGCGCGCTGCCGCCGAGCAGCTTCAGCACCACCGAATCGTAGCGGCGCGCGCGCCCCGAGGCGGCAACCGCGCCGACCAGCACCGCCAGCCCGGCCAGGACGGTCGCGGCGGCAGCGACGCGCACCGCCAGCGCGATCTGGCCGAGCAGCGCGGAAAGCTGCGCGATGACGTCGCCGACGCGGATCAGCGTGACCGACGGCAGCGCCCCGGCCACGCTGCGCGCGATCGCGCCGTCGCGCCCGGGCGGCGCATAGATGCTGGCGAGCAGGCTGTGCGGCGCTTCCTCGATATAGCCCGGCGAGAAGACGATCGCGAAGTTGAGGCCCAGCCCCTGCCAGTCGATCCGCCGCAGCGCCGCGATCCGCGCCGGCACGTCGACGCCCAGCACCGACACGGTGATCGCATCGCCGACCTTCAGCCCCAGCGCGGCCGCGGCGCGATCCTCGATCGAGACGAGCGGCGGGCCGCGATAGTCGGCGGGCCACCAGCGTCCTGCGACCACCTGGTTGCGCGGCGGCACGCGCGCCGCCCAGGTCAGCGTGCGATCGCCGCGCAGCACCCAGGCGTCGGCGGGCAGCGTCCTGAGATCGGCGACCGCTACTCCCTTGACCGCGACGATCGCGCCACGCAGCGACGGCACCGCCTCGATCCGCGCGCCGGGCGCTGCGGTCGTGACGGCGGCGCGGAAGCGCGCAGCCTCGTCGGCGGGTACGTCCGCCGCGAAGAAACGCGGCGCGCGCGCGGGGGCGGCGCCGGCGAGTTCGGCGGCAATGCTGGAGTCTATCACCGCCAGCGCGACGAACAGCGAGAAGCCGAGCCCGAGCGCCACCACCAGCCGGTCGGTCGCCGCGCCGGGCCGGTGCAGGTTCGCGAGCGCGAGGCGGAGCAGCGGGCGGCGCGGGCGCGGCAGGCGCGCGAGCAGCCGGCGAAGGCCAATGCCGACGACCCACAGCAGCACGACCAGCAACGCCACCCCGGCGACGAATCCCAGCGCCAGCAAGCGATTGCCCGACGACAGGACCGCGAGCGCGACCAGCGCGGCGAGCAGCCCCGCCATCGCCGCCAGCACCCGCCACGACGGGCGGGCGGTGTCGGCCAGCGCGTCGCGCAGCAGCGTCGCGGCGGGCACGCGCCGCGCCTGCGCCAGCGCGGGCAGCGCGAACAGCAGCGCGACCAGCACGCCGAGCGCGGCGGCGGTGAGCAACGGCAGCGGGTAGAGCGCCAGTCGCGGCGCGACCGGCAGCGCGTCGCCGGCCAGCGCCGTGACGATCCACGGCACCGCGGCGCCCAGTGCGACTCCCGGCAGCATCCCGGCCGCGCCGACCAGCCCCAGTTCGATCAGGAACAGCCGCGCGATCAACGGCGAGCGCGCGCCCAATACCTTCAGCGTCGCGATCATCCGCGTCCGGGCGGCGAGATAGGCGGACACGCCGCTGCCCACGCCCACCCCGGCGATGGCGAGCGCGGCGAGCCCGACCAGCAGCAGGAACTGCCCCAGCGTCGCCACGCCGCCGCGCAGGCCGCGTGCGGCATTGTCGGGCGTGCGCGCGCTCCAGCCCGCGCCGGCGAAGCGCTTCACCAGCCGCTCGCCGAGTGTCGCCGCGGCGGCCGGGCGCGGCAGCAGCAGGCGATAGCCGCTGCGATACAGGCTGCCGGGCTGCACCAGCGCGCTGGCATCCAGCCCGGCCATGTCGACCACCGCCGGCGCGCCGAGCGCGAAGCCGGCGCCGAGCCGGTCGGGTTCCTCCGCGATCAGCCCGATGACGCGGAACGGCGCATCGCCGAGCCGCAGCGTGCCGCCGACGCGGACGCCGAGCCGCGCGGCGAGCGCCGGGGCGATCGCCACCTGTCGCCCGTGCGGTCGCGCGGCGAGCGCGCCGGGCGCGAGGCGGAAGCGGCCGACCAGCGGCCAGCGATCGTCGACACCGCGCAATTCCACCAGCGCGCTGTCCGCGCCCGCGTGCGCCATCGCGCGCAGCGACACCACCTCCGCCACGCGCCCGGCCCCGTCCAGGGCGGCGCGTTCCTCAACGGTGGCGCGGCGTTGCGACACCAGCAACTCCAGGTCGCCGCCCAGCATCGCGCGGCCCTGCGCGTCGAGCGCGGCGAGCATGCTGGCGGAGAGGCTGCCGATCCCGGCCAGCGCCGCCGTGCCCAGGAACAGGCACATCGCCAGCAACAGCAACCCGCGCCCGCCGTGGCGCAGGTCGCGCAGCGCGAGGCGCAGCGCGATGCTCACGCGGGCGATCGTGCGCCGACCACCCGCCCGTCCGCCAGCTCCACCACCCGGGCGCAGCGTGCGGCGAGCGCGGGGTCGTGGGTGATGACCAGCATCGTGGTGCCGCGATCGGCGGCGCGCGCGAACAGCAGGTCCATGATCGCCGCGCCGGTCACCGTGTCGAGATTGCCGGTCGGCTCATCCGCGAACAGCAGGGCGGGGCGCGCGACGAGCGCGCGGGCGATCGCCACGCGCTGCTGCTCGCCGCCCGACAGCTGCGCCGGATAATGGTCGACGCGCGCAACCAGCCCGACCGCGGCGAGTTCGGCGCGGGCGCGCCCGAACGCATCCGGCTCCCCGGCCAGTTCCAGCGGCACCGCGACATTCTCCAGCGCGGTCATCGTCGGCAGCAGGTGGAACGCCTGCAACACGATCCCGATCCGTCCGCGCCGCGCGACCGCCAGCGCATCCTCGTCCAGCGCGGCGAAGTCGAGCCCGGCGACGCGCACCTCACCCGATGTCGGCCGTTCCAGCCCCGCGAGCACCGCCATCAGCGACGACTTGCCCGATCCCGACGCGCCGAGCAGCGCCACGGTTTCGCCGGCCTCCACCGTCAGGTCGATGCCGTGCAGGATGTCGACGCGCGCGGGCGGGCGGCCGAGCGCCAGCCGCACGTTGCGCGCGTGAATCGGGGCGCTATCTGGGGCGGATGGAAAGCCGGTCACGGATGCGCCGATACGGATGGTGGTGGTGGCTTGTCCATCCGATCCTGCTGCTGCTCGCCGGGCCGGCACAGGCCGCACCGCGCGCGCCGCTGATCTGGGCGTTCGGCGACAGCCTGACCGCCGGCTATGGCTTGCCGCCCGCGCAGGGCTTCACCGCGCAATTGCAGGCGGCGCTGCGGGGGCAGGGCGTCGCGGCCACGGTGCGCAACGGCGGCGTGGCCGGCGACACCGCGGCGCAGGGGCGCGCACGGCTGCGCTGGGGATTGCGCGGGTTGAAGCGGCCACCCGATCTGGTGATCGTCGAACTGGGCGCCAACGACATGCTGCGCGGACTGCCGGTGGCGCAGGCGCGCGAAAACCTCGACGCGATCCTGGCCGAGTTGCGGCGGCGGCGTATCCCGGTGCTGCTGGCGGGGATGCGCGCCGCGCCGAACATGGGCGCGGACTATGCCCGCGCGTTCGAGGGCATGTACCCGGCGCTGGCGCGGCGGCACGGGGTGGCGCTGTACCCGTTCTTCCTCGACGGCGTGGCGGGGCGGCGCGGGTTGTTCCAGGCGGACGGGCTGCACCCGAATGCGCGCGGCGTCGCGGTGCTGGTGCGGCGCATCGTCCCGGCGGTACGCCGCGCGTTGCCGTGAACCGGGCAGCGGATGCGCAGGCGGATCGTTGCGGCGGATGCAGGAGACGCGTCAATGATCCCCGATCCGCGCACCCCGGGCACCGACGACGATCAGGCCGGAGCGATGGAGGCGGCCGCCGGGGCGCGCGAGGGCGAGTTCGGCTATCCGTAGAGGTGTGAGGCAGAACGCGGTTGCCGCCGGCCACGCGACCGGGCCGATGCTCCGCCGCCGCGCCGGACCGGGGAACGCGGCGGCGGTTCACCGCCGGCGCAGCCTCTCCAGGTCATCCGGGGTGTTGACGTTGGCGAGCGTCATGCCGGGCAGCACCGCGGCGACACCGGCCGTCGTCGCCCAGCGACGGATCGAACGGTCGCCGCCCGCCAGCAGGTGCGCGAGCAGGGCTGGGGCGAGGCGAGCGGGCCATAGCCCGACCGTGGGCGCCTCCGCGGCGTGGGCGGCACCGCGTTCCATCAAGGCGGTCACCAGCGCGGGCGGCAGGTGCGGCGTGTCGCAGGCGGTGGTCAGCACCGCATCGAAGCCGTGATCGGCGGCATGGGCGAGCGCGCCGGCGATGCCGCCGAGCGGCCCCAGGCCGGGCAGCGGCAGATCGGGGATGGTGGGGGTCGAAGCGGTGTCGCGGCCGACCACGACCAGCGTCCCGCAATAGGGTGACAGGCCGCGCAGCGCGTGGTCGATCAGCGGCAGACCATCCAGCAGCGCCAGCGCCTTGTCGCCGCCGAAGCGACGGGCGAGGCCGCCGGCCAGGACCGCGCCCAACAGGCGGGTCATGGCAGCGGGTCCATGCCGCCCCCCGGCCGGGGAGCGGTGGACCGCCGGGTCAGAGCGTGGTGAACACCACGCCGACCACAAGCGCCTGCGCCGCGATAGCCAGCGCGGTGCTGGCGGCGGTTTCGAACATACGCATGAGGATAGTCTCCGTTCGCCGGATAACGCCGGCACGGAGCTATGTGTGATTTATTGCCGAGATGCGCAATAATCGTACAACGCATTCGTGCTTGCACCTTTTGCAGCCGGACCGTTGACGATCCGGTAAGCGACTCGCGCGCATCGTGGCGATCAGTCGGCGAACACGCGGTCGAAGATCGTGTCGACGTGGCGGAAATGATAGCCCAGGTCGAACTTCTCGTCGATCTCGGCGGGGGAGAGCGCGGCGGTGACCTCCGCGTCGCCCTTCAGCAGCTCCTGCAACGAGAGCTGCCCGTCCGATTCCCACACCTTCATCGCGTTGCGCTGGACCAGCCGGTAGGCATCCTCGCGGCTCACCCCGGCCTGCGTCAGCGCCAGCAGCACGCGCTGCGAGTGGACCAGCCCGCCCATGCGGTCGAGGTTCTTCTGCATCCGCTGCGGATAGACCAGCAACTTGTCGACCACCCCGGTCAGCCGCGCCAGCGCGAAATCGAGCGTGATCGTCGCGTCGGGGCCGATGTAGCGCTCGACCGAGGAATGCGAGATGTCGCGCTCGTGCCACAGCGCGACATTTTCCAGCGCGGGGGTGACATAGCCGCGCACCATGCGCGCGAGGCCGGTGAGATTCTCGGTCAGCACCGGGTTGCGCTTGTGCGGCATCGCCGACGACCCCTTCTGGCCGGGGGAGAAATATTCCTCCGCCTCCAGCACCTCGGTGCGTTGCAGGTGGCGGACCTCGGTCGCCAGCCGCTCGACCGAGCTGGCGATGACGCCCAGGGTGGCGAAGAACATCGCGTGGCGATCGCGCGGGATCACCTGCGTCGACACCGGCTCGATCGCGAGGCCGAGCTTGCCCGCGACATGCGCCTCGACGCGCGGATCGACATTGGCGAAGGTGCCGACCGCGCCGGAGATCGCGCAGGTGGCGATATCCTCGCGCGCCGCCGCCAGCCGCGCGCGGTTGCGGCGGAATTCCGCGTGCGCCTGCGCCAGCTTCAGCCCGAAGGTGACCGGCTCGGCATGGATGCCGTGGCTGCGCCCGATCGTCGGGGTCAGCTTGTGCTCCTTCGCGCGGCGCTCCAGCACCTCCAGCAGCCGGTCGAGATCGGCGAGCAGGATATCGGACGCGCGCGCGAGTTGCACCGACAGCGTGGTGTCGAGCACGTCGGACGAGGTCATCCCCTGATGCATGAAGCGCGCTTCCTCGCCGACCTGCTCGGCGACCCAGGTGAGGAAGGCGATCACGTCATGCTTGGTCACCGCCTCGATCGCGTCGATCGCCGCGACGTCGATCGCGGGATGGGTCGCCCACCAGCGCCACAGCGCGTCGGCGGCACTTTGCGGAACGACGCCCAGCCCGGCCAGCGCGTCGGTGGCATGCGCCTCGATCTCGAACCAGATGCGGTAACGCGCCTCGGGCGTCCAGATCGCGGCCATGTCGGGACGGGAATAGCGGGGGATCATGCGCGCGGTCCTTGAGCAAGGGGAGTCCGGCGGGCGGGTAGCAGCGGGGCGCGCGACGGGCAAATCGCGCGATTCGGGCGGCGGAAGTTGACAAAGCTCACACTACGTCGGGGCTGGAAGCGCCCCGCCGCATGCCGCCCGCCGGGGAAAGGCAGCGAGGATGCGGCGCATGGCATGGCGGCGATGGTGACAGGTGCGCGCGATGTAGGACAGCCTCGTCGTTTCCGCCGGTGCCCCGTCAGCGGGGCGGGGGGGGGGGGCGGGTTCAGATCAGTCCCTTCGCGCGCAGGCTGACCTGGCCGTTCAGCCCGACGATCAGGTGATCGTGCACCGCGATGTTCAGCGGCTTGCCCGCCGCGACGATGGCGCGGGTGATGTCGATGTCGGCCCGGCTGGGGGACGGGTCGCCGGACGGATGGTTGTGGACCAGGATCAGCGCCGCCGAACCGAAATCGAGCGCGCGCCGGATCACCTCGCGCACATGCACCGCCGCCTCGTCGATCGTGCCGCGCGCCATCACCTCGTCACGCACCAGCATGTTGCGGGTATTGAGGTGCAGGACGCGGAACCGTTCCACCATGTCGTGCGCCATGTCGGCGTGGAGGTAATCGGCCAGCGCCTGCCAGTTGGACAGCACCGGCGCGGCGCGGGTGCGCGACCGCACCAGCCGGATCGCGGCGGCGTGTGCGATGCGGATCGCCGCCGCGCTGGTGTCGCCCATGCCCGGCACGCGGGCGAGCGCGGCGGGATCGGCGGCGAGCAGGCCGCAGAAATCGCCGAACTCGCGCAGCAGCGCCTTGGCCAGCGGCTTGGTATCCTGCCGCGGGATGGCGAGCGCGAGCAGATATTCGACCAGCTCGTGATCGAGCAGCCCGTCCGGGTCGGCGAGCAGCCGCGCGCGCAGCCGTGCGCGATGCCCCCGGGCGTCCAGCGCGCGCGTGTCCCCCCGGGCGTCCAGCGCGGGCGTGTCGTCATCTGCCATGATGCGTCGGTTAGGTCGGATCGGACAGCCGCGCAATTGCGCCGGCCGTGGCGGCTGTCCTATGGCATGGCGGGCATGGACGGCGCACGACAGCAGGGGGGGACGCTCCGGTGAGCAGCGCGCGCCGCCGCATCGTCGTGGCCGCATCGGTGCTCGCGCTGGCGGCGGGCGGCGGATTGTGGCTGTTGCGCGTGCCGATCGCCACGCGCGTGATCGACCGCGAACTGGCCGCGCGCGGCGTGCCGGCGCGCTACGCCATCACCGACCTCGGGCTGGGGCGGCAGCGGCTGACCGGCGTGGTGATCGGCGATCCGGCGCATCCCGATCTGGTCGCCGACTGGGTGGAGACGCGCACCGACCTGACGCTTTCCGGGCCGACACTGACGGCGGTGCGCGCCGGGCGGGTGCGGATCGCCGCGCGGCTGGTGGACGGGCGCGTGACGCTGGGCACGATCGACCGGCTGTTGCCGCCGCCGTCGGGCGCGCCGTTCGCGCTGCCGGCGCTGAACGTCGACGTCGCCGATGCGCGGATCGCGCTGGCGACGCCCCACGGCCCGGTGGCGTTGCGGGTGGCGGGACGCGGGAAGCTGAACGATGGATTTCGCGGGCGGCTGGGCGCGCGCGCGCCGGCGCTGGATGTCGCGGGATGCCGGATCGAGGGGCTGACGGCCGACGTGACGATCGGCATCGCGCGCGCCGCCCCGCGCCTGGCGGGGCCGGTGGGGGCCGCGTCGCTCGGCTGCGCGGGCGGGCGGGCACGCGCGCTGGCGAGCGGGATCGACGTGGTGCTGTCGCCGGCGCTGGATCGCTGGAGCGGCCGCGCGACGCTGGCGGCGGCGGGGGTGGAGACGGCGGCGGCGCGGCTGGCGCGCGTGTCGGGAACCGTCGCCTTCGCCGGGGATGCCGCGCGGACCGGCGGCCGCGCGGAACTGGCCACCGCCGGCGTGGCGGCGACCGGCGCGCGCAGCGGCGCGGCGCGGTTCGCGGGGACATGGCGGCTGGCGGAGGGCCGCGCGACGCTGGCCGGGCGATTGTCCGCCAGCGACGTGGCGGTGGCCGCGCGGTGGCGCGCGCGGGTGGCGGCGGCGGGCGAGGCGGCGGCGGGGTCGCCGGTCGCGCCGCTGGCCGCCGGACTGGCGCGCGACGTGGCGCGCGCGGCCCGCGCCATGGACGTGGGCGCCGATCTGGCGCTGGCGACCGGCACGCCGACGCTGCTGACGCTCCGGCGTGCGCGGATCGCGGCGGCCAGCGGCGCGCGCCTGGCGCTCGACGACGGCGCGGTGGTGATCGGCCATCCCGCCGGCGTGCGGATCGCGGGACAGGTGGCGGTGGCGGGCGGCGGGCTGCCGCGCGCGACGGTGCGACTGGATCAGGCCGCGCCGGGCGCGCCGGTGCGCGGCACGGCGACGATCGCCCCGTATGCGCGCGGCGGCGCGGCGCTGGCACTGACGCCGCTGCGCTTCACCGCCGGCGGCGGCGGGGCGACGCGGATCACGGCCGGGGCCACGCTATCGGGGCCGCTGGCGGGCGGGCGGATCGAGCGGCTGGCGCTGCCGCTCGACCTGCGCTGGGACGGGCGCGGGCGGCTGGACGCGAATCGCGCGTGCACGCCGGTCAGTTTCGCGCGACTCGCGCTGTCCGGGCTGGTGCTGCGGCCCGCCACGCTGCGGCTGTGCCCGGCGGGCGGCGCGCTGGTGCAGGTGGCGGGCGGGCGGGTCGCCGGGTCGGCGCGGATCGGCGCCACCACGCTGGCGGGCATGCTGGGCGATTCGCCGCTGCGCATCTCGGTGGGCGCGGCGGCGGTGCGGCTGGCGGATGGCGATGTCACGCTGAGCGACGTGGCGGCACGGATCGGCGCGGCGGATCGCGTGACGCGGCTGGAGGCGAAGCGGCTGCGCGCGGTGGTGCGCGGCGACGGCGTGGCGGGCGATGTCGCGGGGGCGGACGGGCGGATCGCCGAGGTGCCGCTGGAGCTGACCGGCGCGGCCGGCGCATGGCGCTTCGCGCAGGGCGTGCTGCGCGTGACGGGTGGATTGCAGGTGAGCGACGCCGCGACGCCCGCGCGCTTCGCGCCGCTGCTGGCGCGCGACGTCACGCTGTCGCTGGCCGGTGGCGCGATCGACGCGCACGGCACCCTGGTCACCCCCTCGCACGGGGCGGAGGCGGCGGGCGTGAAGGTGGCGGAGGTGACGATCGCGCACGCGCTGGCGAGCGGCGCGGGGCATGCGCGGCTGGCGGTGCCCGGCATCACCTTCGGCGAGACGTTGCAGCCCGACCAGCTTACCCGGCTGACGTTCGGCGTGATCGCCGACGTGCGCGGCATGGTGAGCGGGGAGGGCGACATCCGCTGGGACGCGCAGGGCGTATCGAGCAGCGGCACCTTCACCACCGCCGGCACCGACCTCGCCGCCGCGTTCGGCCCGGTGCAGGGATTGTCCGGCACGATCCGCTTCACCGACCTGCTGGGGCTGGTCACCGCGCCGGGGCAGGTGGCGACGGTCGCCTCGATCAACCCCGGCGTGCCCGTCACCGACGGGCGGATCGTCTACCGGCTGCTGCCCGGGCTGCGCGTGCAGGTGGAGGACGGCCGCTGGCCGTTCGCGGGCGGCACGCTGACGCTGGAGCCGACCGTGCTGGATTTCGCCGCCGAGCAGCAGCGGCGCATGACCTTCCGCGTCGACGGGATGGACGCGGGCAAGTTCCTGCTGGCGTTCGATTTCGAGAATCTCAACGCCACCGGCACGTTCGACGGCGTGCTGCCGATGGTCTTCGACGAGCGCGGCGGGCGTATCGAGGGCGGCCGGCTGGCGGCGCGCCCCGGCGGCGGGGGCATCGCGTATCTGGGCGCGCTGACCGAAAAGGACCTGGGCTTCTGGGGCAATCTCGCCTTCCAGTCGCTGCGCTCGCTCACCTATCGCAACCTGGAGGTGGAGATGAACGGGCCGCTGGCAGGCGAGATGGTGACCGGCGTGCGCTTCTCCGGCATCCGCCAAGGGAAGGGCGCGACCAGCAACTTCCTGCTGCGCCGGCTGACGCGGCTGCCGATCCAGTTCAACATCACCATCCGCGCGCCCTTTCGCGGGCTGATCGATTCGGCGGCCAGCTTCTACGACCCGCAGCGGCTGGTGAAGCGCAACCTGCAGGCGCTGATCGACGAGCAGAACCGGCGGACCGGCGTTCAGCCGCCCGCAAGCGACACCGTGCCACCACCGCAACAGGATTGACGAACGCGATGCGCATCACGACTTTTGCAACCATGGCGATGCTGATGCTGGAAGGCGGGCTGGGCGGGTGCGTGAACATCTCCGCGCCCGACAAGCCGATCCAGATCAACCTCAACATCAACGTCACGCAGGAAGTGGTGTATCGACTCGACAACGAGGCGAAGACGCTGATCCAGCAGAACCCGGGGATTTTCTGACCATGCGTATCAAGGCTTCCTGCATGATCGCCGCGCTGGTCGCGACCGCGCTGCCCGCCGCGGCGCTGGCGCAGCGCGATCCCGCCTATGCCGCCGCGCGCGCCGCCGGGCAGGTCGGCGAACAGCCGGACGGTTACCTGGGCATCGTCGGCGGCGGCTCCGCGGAGCTGCGCGCGCTGGTGAGCAACATCAACATCCAGCGCAAGGCCGCCTATACGCAGAAGGCGCAGGCGTCGGGCGCGACGGTGGAGCAGCTCGCCTTCACCAGCGGGTGCAACCTGATCGCGCAGACCAGCGCGGGCGAGAAATATCGCGCGCCCGACGGAAGCTGGCAGACGCGCGGCGGCGGCGCGCCGCTGCGCGACCCGCGCTGCGTCTAGCGCCGGGATATCGCCGGCGGCGGACGGGCGATCGGATTAACCGGCCGTCCACACCTGTTGACACCCCCGGACCCCCCGTCTAACCGGACGGTGCCTTGGCGGGGCTGCTCGCCGCCCGCGCGCGTCCTCTCCCCGGCCTAGAAGAACCAGGGTGAGGGTGGCGGTGTGGCGGAGAATGGTTCCGGACGGGATTTCCACGACGCGGCGGACCCGCGGCTGACGCAGCTCGATCAACGGCTGGCGCAGGCGCGACGGGACGAAGCGGCGCGGCAGGGGGTTGCGCACGACGATGCCGATGCGGGCTATTCGCTCGGCAATCGCGTGCTCGCCGCCCTGATCGGAAGTCTCGTCGGATCGGCGCTGATCGGCTGGTGTATCGACCGCTGGTCCGGCACCGCGCCGTGGGGGCTGATCGTCATGCTGTTCCTCGGAATAGCGGTGGCGTTCAGGCAGATCATTCGGTTGACGAGCAGGCGCCCGGGCGATCCGGGCGCTTGACGTATGTAAGAAGCGGGAACCCGGCAGTGGCGGCAGAAGGCGGCAAGATCGATCCGATGCACCAGTTCCTGATCGAGCCCGTGCTCGGTCAGCGCTGGGTGGTGGGCGGCTACGATCTGTCCTTCACCAATTCCGCCTTGTGGATGGTCATCACGCTGGTCGCGCTGTGGCTGTTCATGCTGGGCGGCATGAAGCGCGAGCTGGTGCCCGGCCGCTGGCAGGCGGCGGTGGAGGGCTTCACCGGCTTCGTGCAGAACATGCTGACGTCCAACGTCGGGCCGGAGGGCAAGCGCTTCGTCCCCTACGTCTTCTCGCTGTTCATGTTCATCCTGTTCGCCAACGTGCTGGGCCTGATGCCGGTGGGCATCGTCCCGGGCTGGCATCCGTTCACGATCACCAGCCACCTGACCGTCACCGGCGTGCTGGCGATCATCAGCTTCGGGATCGTGCTGGTCGTCGGCTTCGGCAAGCACGGCTTCCACTTCTTCAGCCTGTTCGTGCCGCACGGCACTCCGCTGCCGATGATCCCGCTGATCTTCGTCGTCGAGCTGCTGAGCTTCCTGGTGCGCCCGTTCTCGCTGGGTCTGCGACTGTTCGTCGCGATGACCGCCGGGCACATCCTGCTGAAGGTGCTGGCGGCGTTCGTCATCAACGGCATCAACCTGGGGCCGGGCTATATCGCGATCGTGTCGCTGCCCAGCTTCGTGCTGATGATCGGCATCACGCTGCTGGAGCTGCTGGTCGCGGCGATCCAGGCATATGTCTTTGCGCTGCTGACCAGCGTCTATCTGAACGACGCGGTCAACCTGCACTGAGTTTCCTTTCCAACCAACGCTATTACTGACGGGAGTTATTATCATGGACGCAAACGCCGCCAAGCTGCTCGGCGCCGGTCTCGCCGCGATCGGCATGGGCATCGCCGCGCTGGGCGTGGGCAATGTGTTCGCCGCCTTCCTCGAAGGCGCGCTGCGCAACCCGGGTGCCGCCGACGGCCAGCAGGGCCGCCTGTTCATCGGTTTCGCGGGTGCGGAGCTGCTGGGCCTGCTCGCCTTCGTGACGATGATCATCCTGGTGTTCGTCGCGTAACCACGCCGACGACATGGCCCCGCCCGCGTCGGGCGGGGCTGACCTAGGAAGCGGATCACCATGCCTCAAATCAGTCAGATCGCCGCCACCTACGCCTCGCAGATCTTCTGGCTGCTCATCACCTTCGGCATCCTGTATTTCGGGATCGGCAAGATGATGGTCCCCAGGGTGCAGGGCGTGATGGACCTGCGCGAATCGAAGATCGCGCAGGATCTCGCCACCGCCGAGGCGGCGCGGGCCGAGGCCGACCGGACCGAGGCGGCGTGGAACGCCGACATGGACGCGGCGCGGGCCGCCGCGCAGGCGGAAGTCGCCGCGGCGAAGGCGCGCGCGGCGGCCGCGGCGGAAGCGCAACTGCGTTCGGCGGACGCCGACCTGCACGAGCGTGTCGCGCACCACGACATCGCCATCGGCAATGCCAAGGCGGCGGCGATGGTGAACGTGCAGACGATCGCGGCGGAAGCGGCGCAGGAGCTGGTGCAGCGCCTGTCCGGGCTCGCCGTTCCTCTCGAGGCCGCCAACGAGGCGGTCCGCAGGCAGCTTCATCATGGCTAATCCGTCCACCGCCCATTCGACCATCGCGCAGGATATCGAGGCGCAGCCGCTGGAAGGCCAGGACCTGGCCAACGGCAGCGGCCTGCATGGTGCGACCAGCGCGGGCGACGGCGAATCGCACGCCGCGCCCACCGCATTGGGGTTCAACGACACCGGCTGGGTCGGGATCGCCGCGCTGGTGGTGCTGATCGGCATGGTCGTGTGGAAGGTGCCGGCCGCGATCGGCGCGATGCTGGACAAGCGCATCGCCGAGATCCGCCATCAGCTCGACGAGGCGACGACGCTCCGCAAGGAAGCCGAGGCGCTGCGCGACGAATATGCCGCGCGCGCGCGCGGTGCCGAGGCGGATGCCGCCAAGATGCGCGACAATGCGCATCACGAGGCGGCGGAGATCGTCGCCCGGGCGAAGGCCGATACCGAGGCGCTGATGGAGCGTCGCGCGCGGATGGCCGAGGACAAGATCGCCGCCGCCGAGCGCGCCGCGATCGCCGAGGTCCGCGCCCGCACGGCGCAGGCGGCGGCCACCGCCGCGGCCGCGCTGATCGCGGAACGGCACGGCGTCGATGCCGATCGCGCGCTGGTGGACCGCGCGATCGCGGGGGTCGGTCGCCTGAACTGATCGCCCGGCCGGGCGCGCTGCGGGGCAGGGCGCCCCGTGGGCAGGGCGTCGCGGGTCCGGCTCCGGGGCGCCCGGCCCCGTCCGCGATGGCGGGGCGGCAGGCCGGAAGGCGCCGCGCGGCCGACCTTCCATCCGGCATCGTGCCGCGTCACCTTCTCCATCGACCCTCTTGATCCGGCGGTCGGCATCGTGCTTCCCGCTGCCCGCCAGCAAGGAAGCCTCGCCGATGCGCCCGTTACCTCTCGCCGCCCTGCTGCTCGCCAGCGCGACCGTCGCTGCGCCGGCCACCGCGCGGACCGTGGCGACGCCGCCGGCCACCACGTCCACCGCCGCCGGAACGAAGCTGCGCGCGCTGTTCGCCGCCAGCGACGAGGCGAGCCTGCGCCGCAATCCGATACAGGCGCTGTTCCGCGGCGACCTGCGGTACGCCGACCAGCTCGGCGATCCCTTTTCCGATGCCTATATCGCCGCCGAGCGCGCCGCCGCGCAGCATGATCTGGCCGCGCTGGCGACGATCGACCGTGCGCGGCTGTCGCGCGTCGACCGCGTCGCCTATGACGTGTTCCGGCAACAGACGCTGCTGAACCTGCGCGGGCTGGCGCCCGATCTGGTCGCGCTGACGATCGTGCGGCCGATGGATCATTTCTTCGGGTTGCAGACCTTCTACCCCGAACTCGCGTCGGGACAGGGCGCCGCGCCGTTCAACACCGTCGCGGATTACGAGAACAACCTGAAGCGCAATGCGCAATATGCCGCGCTGCTCGATCAGGCGATCGCGCGGTTCCGGCAAGGGATGACGTCCGGCATCGTCCAGCCCCGGCTGGTGGTGCGCAACATGATCGGCCAGCTCGACAACCTGCTGGCCGGCGGCACCGAGCAATCGCCGCTGTACGGGCCGGTGAAGGCGTTTCCGGCCGCCGTGCCGGAGGGCCAGCGCGCGCGGCTGCGCGCCGCCTATGCGCGCCAGATCGCCGAGGTGCTGAACCCCGCACAGCGCCGGCTGCGCGATTTCCTGCAGACCGAGTATCTGCCCGCCGCGCGCGACAGCATCGGGCTGTCGGCGATGCCGGGCGGCGCGAAGCTGTACGATTACCTGATCGAATCCAACACCACGCTGCCGCTGAAGGCCGATGCGGTCCACGACCTGGGGCTGAAGGAGGTCGCGCGGATCACGCGGGCGATGGAGGAGCAGAAGGCGAAGGTCGGCTTCAAGGGGACGCTCGCCGACTTCTTCACCTTCCTGCGCACCGACAAGCGTTTCCAGCCCGCCTCCGCGATCCAGTTGCGCGAGGGATATGAGGCGATCGGGCGGCGCGTCGAGGCGCGGGTGCACGAACAATTCTCGCTGATCCCGAAGACCCCGCTGGAGATCCGCCCGGTTCCGGCGTTCAAGGAGAAGACCGACGCGGGCGGCTCCTATCAGTCGGGCACGCCGGACGGATCGCGGCCGGGCGTGTTCTACTACAACACCTACGACCTGCCGATCCGCTACATGTGGGAGATGGAGACGCTGTACCTGCACGAAGCGGTGCCGGGGCATCATTTCCAGATCAGCCTGGCGCAGGAGGACCAGTCGCTGCCGGCGTTCATGCGCTTTGGCGGGAACACCGCCTATGTCGAGGGCTGGGCGCTGTATGCCGAGACGCTGTGGCCCGAACTGGGGATGGAGGGCGACCCGTACCAGCGGATGGGCGGGCTGAACGACGAGATGCTGCGCGCGATGCGGCTGGTGGTCGATACCGGCATCCACGCCAAGGGATGGAGCCGCGACCAGGCGATCGACTATATGCTCGCCCACTCGCCGATGCCGCGCACCGACGCGACCGCCGAGGTCGAGCGCTATATCGCGATCCCCGGGCAGGCGCTGGCGTACAAGATCGGGCAATTGACGATCTCGCGGCTGAAGGCGGATGCGCGCGCGAAGCTGGGCGCGCGCTTCGATCCGCGCGCCTTCCATGCGGCGGTGCTGGATACCGGCGCGCTGCCGATGTCGGTGCTGGAGGAGAAGATCGCCGCATGGGTGAAGCGCGGGGGCGGCAGCGCGCCCGATCGCTGACGACGGTCGCGGCGGCGCCACGGCGGGGGTGGCGGCTGGCGGCGGTACTTCCTAGATCGCGGGGGATGACAGGCAGCTACGGCCCCCCCGACCGGTTCAACGAGGAAAAGGCCACCTACGCGATCCGCGGGGCGGATGCGCCCGATCTGCACGGCGGGGTCGCGGCGATCCGCAACGTGTTGCAGACCCTGCCGCTGAAGCCCGGCGTCTACCGCATGCACGACGCCAAGGGGGACGTGCTGTACGTCGGCAAGGCGCGCGCGCTGAAGAACCGCGTCGCCAATTACGTGCAGGTCGAACGCCTGTCGAAGCGGCTCCAGCGGATGGTGGCGCAGACGCGGTCGATGACGATCGTCACGACCAACAACGAGGCGGAGGCGCTGCTGCTGGAGGCGCAGCTCATCAAGCGCTATCGCCCGGCGTACAACGTGCTGCTGCGCGACGACAAGAGCTTCCCGTTCATCCTGCTGCGCGCCGACCACGACTTTCCGCGGATCCAGAAGCATCGCGGCGCGCGGCGCGCCAAGGGCGATTACTACGGCCCGTTCGCGAGCGCCGGGAGCGTCAACAACACGCTGAACGCGTTGCAGAAGCTGTTCCTGCTGCGCAGTTGCACCGACGGCTTCTTCAAGACGCGCGACCGGCCGTGCCTGCTGTACCAGATCAAGCGCTGCTCCGCGCCGTGCGTCGGGCGGATCGACGCGGCGGGCTATGCCGAGCTGGTCGCCGATTCGAAGAAGTTCCTCGCCGGCAAGGCGACCGACGTGCAGGCCAAGCTGGGCGCGCAGATGGAGGCGGCCGCCGCCGCCATGGACTTCGAGCTGGCCGCGATCCTGCGCGACCGGCTGAAGGCGCTGACCTTCATCCAGGGCACGCAGTTCATCAATGCGGAAGGGGTGGGCGATGCCGACATCTTCGCGCTGGCGTGCCACGAGGGGCTGATCGGGATCGAGGCGTTCTTTATCCGTGGCGGGCAGAATTGGGGGCACCGCAGCTTCTTCCCCGCGCACACCGCCGACGTGCCCGAGGACGAGGTGCTGACGCAGTTCATGATGCAATTCTATGAGGAGGTGCCGCCGGCGCGGACGATCCTGATCGACCGCGAGCTGCCCGATGCGGATGTGCTGGTGCAGGCGCTGTCGGAGCAGGCCGGGCGCAAGGTGGAGCTGACGGTGCCGCAACGCGGGGTGCGGCGGCGGTTGCTCGACCAGGCGACGCGCAACGCCCGCGAGGCGCTGGAGCGGCGGCTGGCGGAGAGCACCACGCAGGCGCGACTGCACCGTGAGCTGGCCGAGCTGTTCGAGCTGGGCGAGCCGCCCGACCGGATCGAGGTCTACGACAACAGCCACATCCAGGGGACGAATGCGCTGGGCGCGATGGTGGTCGCGGGGCCGGAGGGGTTCCGCAAGGGCCAGTATCGCAAGTTCAACATCCGGCAGGCGGCGACCGACGACGATTATGCGATGATGCGCGAGGTGCTGACGCGGCGCTTTTCCCGCGCGCTGGAGGAAGACCCGGACCGCGACGGCGCGACGTGGCCCGATCTGGTGCTGCTGGACGGCGGGCGCGGGCAGTTGAACGCGGCCAAGGCGGTGCTGGAGGATCTGGGCATCGAGGACGTGTGCCTGGTCGGCGTCGCCAAGGGGCCGCACCACGGGCGCGAGGGCCGCGAGGTGTTCCACCTGATGGACGGGCGCGAGCTGACGCTGCCGGTCAATGCGCCGCTGCTGTTCTACCTCCAGCGGCTGCGGGACGAGGTGCACCGTTTCGCGATCGGCGCGCACCGGGCGAAGCGCGCGAAGGCGATCGGGGCGAGCCCGCTGGACGAGGTGCCGGGGATCGGCCCGGCGCGCAAGAAGGCGCTGCTGATGCATTTCGGCACCGGGCGCGCGGTGCGCAATGCCAGCCTCGAGGATCTGCGCAAGGCGCCGGGGGTGAGCGCGGCGGTGGCGCAGCAGGTGTATGATTTCTATCATGCGCGGTGAGGGAGACCGCGCAGGCGGTTACTCCAGACCTCTGACGGTTGCGTTTCCATCGACAGGCCCGCGCGGCTGGATTTCCGCCTTCGCGGGAACGGCATCGGGCGGGTAGGGGGGGCATATGCACCTGACCGCCGACGCGATCCTGCTGTCCGTGCGCGCGCATGGCGAGCATGGCGCGGTGGCGCGGGCGTTGACGCGCGATGACGGGGTGCGGCCGGGCTATGTGCGGGGTGGCCATGCGCGGCGGCTGCGGCCGGTGCTGCAGGCCGGCAACATGGTGCGCGGCGCGTGGCGCGCGCGCAGCGACGAGCATCTGGCGGCGCTGAGCGTCGAACTGCTCCATAGCCGCGCGCCGCTTTATGCCGAGCCGCTGCCGGCGGCGGCGATCGAATGGCTGTGCGCGCTGACCGCCGCCGCGCTGCCGGAGGCGCAGCCGTATCCGCGCCTGTACGACGTGCTGGGCGCAACGCTGGAGGCAGTGGAGGCGGCGCCGGCGGCGCGCGGCTGGGCGGGGAGCCTGGCGCGTTACGAACTGCTGCTGCTCGCCGAACTGGGTTTCGGGCTGGACCTGTCGGCGTGCGTCGCCAGCGGCACGGGCGACGATCTCGCCTTCGTCAGCCCGCGAAGCGGCGCGGCGGTGAGTCGCGCGGCGGCGGCGGGCTATGAGGCGCGGCTGTTCGCGCTGCCGCCGTTCCTGATCGACGGCGGCGCGGCGGCATGGCCCGACGTGTTCGATGCGCTGGCGATCACCGGCCATTTCCTGGCGCGCGACGTGCTGGTCGATCGCCGCCGCGACACGCTGGCGGCGCGCGAGCGGCTGGTGGAGCGGATGAAGAGGGCGGTTGCGTGAGCGGCGCGCCCGCGCCATGCGGTGCGGCCATGACACATGGCAAGCTCATCGCGATTCTGCCCGGCGACGGGATCGGCCCCGAAGTGACGCAGGAGGCGCGCCGCGTGCTCGACGCGCTCGACCTGGGGCTGGCGTTCGAGGAAGCGCCGGTCGGCGGGGCGGGCTACCGGGCGAGCGGGCATCCGCTGCCCGACGCGACGCTGGCGCTGGCGAAGCGCGCCGACGCCGTGCTGTTCGGCGCGGTCGGCGATCCCGAGTTCGACGGACTGGAACGCGCGTTGCGCCCGGAGCAGGCGATCCTGGGGTTGCGCAAGCATCTGCAGACCTTCGCCAACCTGCGCCCGGCGAAGTTGTTCGCCGGGCTGGAGGATGCCTCCACGCTGAAGCCGGAGGTGGCGCGCGCGATCGACCTGGTGATCGTGCGCGAGCTGAACGGCGACGTCTATTTCGGTGCCAAGGGGCGGCGGACCACCGACGCGGGGTTGCGCGAAGGGCACGACCTGATGCGCTATGACGAGGCCGAGGTGCGGCGCATCGCGCATGTCGGGTTCCAGACCGCGGCGAAGCGGCGCGGCCATCTGTGTTCGGTCGACAAGGCCAATGTGCTGGAAACGTCGCAATTGTGGCGCGACGTGGTGATCGAGGTCGCCGCCGACTACCCGCAGGTCGTGCTGACGCACATGTATGTCGACAATGCCGCGATGCAGCTGGTCCGCAATCCCGGCGCGTTCGACACGATCGTGACCGGCAATCTGTTCGGCGACATCCTGTCGGATCAGGCGAGCATGTGCGTGGGGTCGATCGGGATGCTGCCGTCCGCGTCGCTGGATGCGGCGGGCAAGGGATTGTACGAGCCGATCCACGGCTCCGCGCCCGATATCGCCGGGCAGGGCAAGGCCAATCCGTGCGCGGCGATCCTGTCGGCGGCGATGATGCTGCGCCACTCGCTGAACGCCGGCGCGGCCGCCGACCGGATCGAGGCGGCGGTGGCGGCGGCGCTGGCGACCGGGGCGCGGACCCCGGACATGGGGGGCGCCGCCTCGACGCGCGCGATGGGCGATGCGGTGCTGGCGGCGCTGTAATCCCGACGGCGAGGAGGCGGGAGTCTTGCCCCACGCGATCGTCACCCCGGCGCAGGCCGGGGTCCACCGTTCCACGGGATGCGCGGCGTCGACACCTGTGGCACCGTGGATCCGGGCCTGCGCCGGGAGGACGGGGGCGGAACGCCTCCGCGCTTGCCGCATCCCGCCCGGAGGGTCGTGATGCTCGATCTTGCGGTCGTCGTCCCGACCTTCAACGAGCGCGACAATGTCGCGGCGGTGGTGGCGCGGCTGGAGGCGGCGCTGGCGGGGCTGGACTGGGAGGTGCTGTTCGTCGACGACGACAGCCCGGATGGCACCGCGCGGGTCGCGCGCGAACTGGCCGCCGCCGACCGGCGCGTGCGCGTGATCCAGCGGATCGGGCGGCGGGGATTGTCGAGCGCGTGCGTCGAGGGGATGTGCGCGACCGCCGCGCCGATCGTCGCGGTGATGGACGGCGACCTGCAACATGACGAGACGCTGTTGCCGCGGATGGTGGCGGCGCTGCGCGACGATCCGACGCTCGACCTCGCGATCGGATCGCGGTTCGTGGCCGGCGGGGGGACGGGCGAATGGGATCGCGACCGCGTCGCCAAGTCCGCGTTCGCCACGCGGCTGTCGGCGCTGGTGCTGCCGACCGAGCTGAGCGATCCGATGAGCGGCTTCTTCGCGATCCGCGCCGACGTGCTGCGCGCCCTGGTGCCGAAGCTGGGCGGGATCGGCTTCAAGATCCTGCTCGACATCATGAGCGCCAGCCCGCGGCGGCTGCGCGTCGTCGAGCTGCCGTACGTGTTCCGCACGCGCGCGGCGGGCGAGAGCAAGCTCGATCATGTCGTGGCGATGGAATATCTGATCGCGCTCTACGACCGGCGGCTGGGGCGGGTCGTGCCGGTGCGCTTCGCGATGTTCTCCGCGATCGGGGCGCTGGGGGCGGGCGTGCACATGAGCGTGCTGGCGCTGTGCTACGTCGCGCTCGGCTGGTCGTTCCTGACCGGCCAGATCGTCGCGACCTTCGCGGCGATGACGTTCAACTTCTTCCTCAACAACGCGCTCACCTATCGCGACCGGCGGCTGCGCGGCGCGCGGGCGTTGCTGGACGGCTGGATCGCCTTCTGCCTGGTGTGCTCGGTGGGCGCCGTCGCGAACGTCGGCGTGGCGGCGTTCCTGCACGACGTGCGGCAGGGCGCATGGGCGGCCTCCGCGCTGTTCGGCGTGCTGGTCGGCGCGGTGTGGAACTACGCGCTGTCGTCACGCTTCACCTGGGGCCGCTATCGGTGAGTCACACCCAGGTCGCGAACCATGTCCAGCGGCTGAAGGCGCGCGCGTGGGCGAGCGGTTCGGCGCAGAGCACCGGCAGGAAATAGAGCCACAGCGCGAAGACCAGCAGCAGATACGCCTCCACCCAGCGCCCGAACGTGGTGCGCCACTGGTCCAGCGCGACCGCGATCGCGACGCACAGCAGCACGCTGGCCGGGTAGTAGTAATAATAGAAGCCGAGCGACTTGGGGATGATCGCGAAGATCCCGACCGCGAAGGTCCACATCACCGCCGGCGCCAGCAGGCGCGCCGCGCCGGTCTTCACCCAGCCCCGGTAACAGGCGGCGATCGCGACCAGCCCGCCCCACATCACCGCCGGATTGCCGAGCAGGATGATCCCGCGCTGCGCGCCGTCGACCGGCTCGTACAGATACCAGATCGGGCGGATCAGCAGCGGCCAGGTCCACCAGTTCGACTGATAGGTGTGCGCGGGAAGCCGCTGCGTCTGGCGCAGGTACATGTCCCATTGGAAGCGCGGCAGGCCGGCCAGCGTCAGCGGTTCGGCGGCGTAGAAGAACGCCGGCGCGAAGGTGAGCAGATAGGTCGCGACCGACAGGCCGCCGAGCAGCGCCAGCGCGGGGAGCGGGCGCAGCCCCGGCCAGCGATCCGCGCGCCCGCGCCGCATCAGCAGGAAGGTGACGCCCGCCGCCGCGACATAGGGCGCCGCCGCCCATTTGCAGGCGGTGGCCAGCCCGAGCGCCACGCTGCCCGCGCTCCACCGCGCCACGCTGCCGTCGCGCATGCTGGCGGCGAGCAGCACCACGCCCCAGAGCAGGAACGCGAGCATGAAGGTGTCGAGCATCGCGATCCGCGCCTGCACATAGACGGTGAAGCCGAGCAGCGTCAGCGCGACCGCGAGCAACCCGGCGCGCACCCGCCCGGTCAGCAGGTGCGTCAGCGCGAACACCGCCGCCACGGTCGCGCTGCCCGCGACCGTGGAGGCGACGCGCCACCCGAACGGTCCGTCGCCGAACAGCGCGATGCCCAGCGCGATCAGTTCCTTGGCGAGCAAGGGATGCTCGATATTGACCGGCCCCGACAGCGCCAGCAGCGCGCGCGCGGCGGGCAGGTAGTGCACTTCGTCGAACACCGGCTTGGTCGGCACCGACAGGCGAAACAGGAAGATCAGTTCGGCGGCAAGCGCGACCAGCAGCGTCACGCGGCGCGGGCTGGCGGGGGTGCTGGATATCGGGCGCAAGATCGGCTTCCTCCGGTCGCGGCGGGTGTGCGGCACCGGGCATCGCGCGGCAAGCCCCCGCGGCAAGGTCTTGTCCTTCGCGCCCCGCGGGAGCAAAGCGTGCGCCATGAAGCGGCATAGCGGACAGGATCGGTCGATCACGCGGCACTGGCGTCCCGCCACCCTGGCGGTGCGCGGCGGGACGGCGCGGACGGAATATGGCGAAACGTCGGAGGCGATGTTCCTGACCTCGGGCTATTGCTACGACCGGGCGGAGGACGCGGCGGCGCGCTTCGCGGGCGAACAGGCGGGCATGACCTATTCGCGGTTGCAGAACCCGACCGTGGAGATGCTGGAACAGCGCATCGCGCTGCTGGAGGGCGCGGAGGCGTGCCGGACGATGGCGACCGGCATGGCGGCGATGACCGCGGTGCTGCTGTGCCAGTTGCAGCAGGGCGACCATGTGGTGGCGGGGCGCGCGGCGTTCGGTTCGTGCCGGTGGCTGGTCGACACGCTGCTGCCCAGGTTCGGCATCTCCACCACCACCGTCGACGCGCGCGACCCGCAGGCGTTCGAGGATGCGGTGAAGCCGAATACCAAGGTGTTCTTCTTCGAAACGCCGGCCAACCCGACGATGGACGTGGTGGACCTGAAGGCGGTGTGCGGCATCGCGCGCGAGCGCGGGATCGTGAGCGTCGTCGACAATGCCTTCGCCACGCCGGCCTTGCAGCGGCCGATGGCATTCGGCGCCGACGTGACCGCCTATTCCGCGACCAAGATGATGGACGGACAGGGCCGCGTGCTGGCCGGCGCGGTGTGCGGGAGCGAGGATTTCATCACCAACACCCTGCTGCCGTTCACGCGCAACACCGGGCCGACGCTGAGCGCGTTCAATGCCTGGGTGGTGCTGAAGGGGCTGGAGACGCTCGACCTGCGCATCCGTCGCCAGTCCGACAATGCGCTGGCGGTGGGACGCTTCCTGGAGGGGCGCGTGCCCCGCATCCTTCACCCCGGCCTGCCCAGCCATCCGCAGCATGACCTGGCGATGGCGCAGATGGCGGCGGCGGGACCAATCTTCGCGTTCGAGGTCGCCGACCGCGCGCAGGCGCAGGCGCTGCTCAACGCGCTGGAACTGGTCGACATCTCGAACAACATCGGCGATTCGCGCTCGCTGATGACGCATCCGGCCTCCACCACGCACTACGGCGTGTCGGCGGAGGCGCGCGCGGAGATGGGCGTGACCGAGGGGCTGCTGCGGCTGAACGTCGGGCTGGAGGATCCGCAGGACGTGATCGACGATCTCGACCGCGCGCTGGGACAGGTCGGCCTGTGAGCGCCGCACCCGGCATGGGGGCGCTGTTCCCGGACGCCGCCACCACCGACGGGGTGACGGTGCGCGTGTCGGTCAGCTATCTGGCGGAACAGTCGGAGCCGGGGCGCGGGCGCTGGTTCTGGGCCTATCATATCCGCATCGAGAATGGCGGCGCGGGGCCGGTGCAGTTGCTGACGCGGCACTGGATCATCACCGACGGGCGCGGCGCGCGCCACACGGTGGAGGGCGAAGGCGTGGTCGGCGAGCAGCCGCTGATCCAGCCCGGCGGCAGCTATGATTACGTGTCCGGCTGTCCGCTGGCGACGCCGAGCGGGGCGATGCAGGGCAGTTACCGGATGGTCGCGGAGGACGGGCGGATGTTCGACGTCGCGATCCCGCGCTTCGCGCTGCTGGCGCCGGCGGTGGCGGAATGACGTCGTGAAGCGGACGCACCTGCCGCTCAACGGGCTGCGCGTGCTGGACGCGGCGGCGCGCCACCTGTCGTTCACGCGCGCCGCGGACGAGCTGGCGGTGACGCCGGCGGCGGTCGGGCAGCAGATCCGCGCGCTGGAGGACACGCTGGGCGTGGTGCTGTTCCGGCGCACCACCAAGGGGCTGGAGCTGACCCCCGAAGGCGAGGCGGGGCTGGCGCCGTTGCGGCAGGCGTTCCTGGAGTTCGAGGAAGCGGTGCGCGCGATGCAGGCCGGGCAATCGTCCAAGTCGCTGACCATCGCCGCGCCGCGTGACGTGACCGAGAAGTGGCTGCTGCCGCGGCTGGCCGAGATCGCCGCCGCCGACAAGGAGCTGCGCTTCGCGCTGGTCGCCACCGACGAGGGGATGGACTTCACCGAGGCCAACCTCGACCTCGCGATCCGCTGGGGCGAAGGGCCGGGCGCGCACGAGGGCGAGGCGATCGAGAGCGAGGGGCTGGTGACGGTGGAGCGCCCCGGCGGCGGCGCGGACACCGCGATCGTGTGGCCCGGCGCGCCCGAGGCGGACGCCGGCGGGCAGGTGCGCGTCGGCGACGCGGGACTGGCGATCGACGCGGCGGCGGCCGGGCTGGGGCGCGCGACCGTGCCCGAACTGCTGGCGACGCGCGACATCGCCGCCGGCCGCGTGACCGGCGTCGGCGCGGCGCAGCCGTCGCGCGCCGGCTATTGGCTGGTCGCGCCGACGCCGCAATGGCGGCAGCGCAAGGTGCAGGCGCTGGTGGAAGCGCTGTCGCGCTGAGCTGACGTCCATCCCGCGCCCGCCGGCGCGCGAACCGCAACCGCGCAGGCCCGTGCGACGTTGCGATGGTGTCCGTCCCTCAGCCGAAAGGTGTCGCCATCCCGCTCGCCTGGCAAGCCGCCTTCTGGGGTCTGGTGTCCGGCTCGGCGCTGGTGCTGGGCGCCGCGATCGCCTGGATCGCGCCGTTGCCGCAGCGCGCGATCGCGGCGGTGATGGCGGTCGGATCGGGGGTGCTGATCTCCGCCGTCGCCTTCGACCTGATGGACGAAGCCTATACGCAGGGCGGGTTCGATGCGGCCGCCAGCGGCTTCATCGCGGGCGCGATCGTCTATACCGCCGCCAATATCATCGTGTCGCGGCGCGGCGCGCGGCACCGCAAACGCTCCGGATCGGACTCCGGGGCGCGCCAGGTCGATGCGCAATCGGGCGCGGGGCTGGCGCTGGCGATCGGCGCGCTGCTGGACGGCATTCCCGAATCGGTGGTGATCGGGGTCAGCCTGCTCGACGGCAGCGGCGTCAGCGAAGTCACCGTCGCGGCGGTGTTCCTGTCGAACGTGCCCGAGGGGCTGTCCAGCGCGGCGGGCATGAAGCGCGCGGGGCGCAGCGCGACCTATGTGTTCGGCCTGTGGAGCGGCATCGCGCTGATTTCCGGCGCGGCGGCGCTGCTGGGCCATCTCGCGCTGGCGGGGGCGGGCGCGGACGTGATCGCCGCCGTGACGGCGGTCGCGGCGGGCGCGATCCTGGCGATGCTGGTCGACACGATGATCCCGGAAGCGACCGAACAAAGCCATGAATATTCGGGGCCGATCGCGGTGGCGGGCTTCCTGGCCGCGTTCATGCTGTCCAAGGCCGGCGGTTAGCGCCGGCCGCGCACCGGCACGATCGCGATCCCGCCGCACAGGGTGGTGGCCGCGAGAACCAGCAGCAGCGGGGTGAAGTCGCGCGGCGTCGCCAGCGTCCACGTCAGCAGCGGGCCGAGCAGCGCAGGCAGGGTGTTGGCGAGGTTGAGCAGCCCGAGATCGCGCCCGCGATGGCGCGGGTCGGGCAGCAACTGGATCGCGAAGGCGGAGTGCAGCGACAGGAACACCGCCGAGCCGATGGCGTGGATCGCGAACCCGATCGTCACGCTGGCGGGGTGCGGGACGAGCGCCATGACCAGCAGGCCGGTCGTGGCGGTCACCGCCGCGCAAAGAAGAAAGGGCTTGCGACGCCGCGCATGATCCGACCACCGCCCCACGAGCAGCGCGATCGGCAGCGGCAGGACGTGGCAGATCGTCAGCAACGTACCGACCTGTGTCGCCAGTTCGGCGGAGGGCGTGCCCGGCGCCAGGCTCTGGAGGTAATAAAGCAGGTACAGCGACAGCGCGCTGCCCGCGACCTGCACCAGCAGCCGCGCCGCGCTGGCGACGATCAGGCTGCCGCGCCCGGACGGTTCGCCGTCCGCCGGCGCCGCGTCGGTCGCCGCCGCTGCCGTGGCGATCGGCGGGCGGCGCAGCACCAGCAGCGGCAGCAGCGCGGCGACGCTCGCCACCGCGACGCAGGCCAGCCGCGCATCGTTGTCGAGCCACGGCAAGGCCACCAGCAGCGCCGAGACGGCGGCCGCGCCGGGCGCGCCGAGCGCGAGCAGCCCGCCCGCCAGCCCACGCCGCGTATCGGGTATCTCGTCCGCCATGATCGCCATCAGCGGCGCGAGGATCGCGTTGATCGCGATCTGGAACAGCA
The DNA here is from genome assembly GCA_003243195.1 of Sphingomonas taxi. Lineage (GTDB taxonomy): Bacteria > Pseudomonadota > Alphaproteobacteria > Sphingomonadales > Sphingomonadaceae > Sphingomonas > Sphingomonas taxi_B. Next base: position 128,112 of record QFQI01000007.1, read on the forward strand.
TCACCGCGCCGATGATCGCCACCGGCGTGGCGGCCGCCGCGACCAGCACATACGCCGCGACCAGCCCGGCCGCGCCGCCGCCGATCCACCGCCGCCGCCCGCCGCCCCGGGCCACCGAACGGTCGCTGAGCCAGCCGAACAGCACATTGGCGGCGCTCGCCACCAGTGCCCCGACGACCATTGTGAGGGTGAACACGCCGATCCGCGCATCGCCGGCGATCCGCTCCACCTTCATCGGCAACAGCAGCGACAGCAACGGCAGGTAGCCGATCACGGCCCCCGCATAGGCAAGCCCGAAGGCGGGCAGCAGCAGCCGGGAAGGGGAGGCGGAACGGGACATGCGACCGTGCCATGGTAGAGCGTGAGCGCCGGCGATCCAGCGAATAGCGCGCTTCCCGACCCGATCGAGCCACCGTCATCGCCCCGCCCGGCGGCCGCGACGCGGCGGGGCGCTTTCGGCCCGGGGGGTGCATTGCCCGTCGGTCGCGATGCTCCGGCATGCTACCCTCCTCGCGCCGCCCCCCGACCGACAGCGCCGCCGCGCCGATGCTCCGGCCTGATCGGAAACACACGGTTCGATACGGGTTCCGTCCGGCCGGCGGCTATGCCGCGGCGCGGTGGCCGATGACCGGATCGAGATCGGCCAGCCGCTCCACCGGCAGCGGCTCGGCAAAGAGGAAGCCCTGCGCCTGCTCGCAGCCGATGCGCAGCAGCGCCTCGAGCTGCGTGGCGGTTTCCACGCCCTCGGCCACGCATTGCAGCTCCAGCGCGCGGCACAGCCCGACGACGGATTCCACCACCGCCCAGCCGCGCGTGGCTTCCGCGCTGACCATGAAGCTGCGGTCGATCTTCACCTTGTCGAGCGGAAGCTGGTGCAGGTTGCTGAGGCTGGAATAGCCGGTGCCGAAATCGTCGAGGGCCACCTTCATGCCCAGGTCGCGCAACCGGCCCAGCACGCGCGCGGCGGCCTGCGCATCGCGCATCACGGCGGTTTCGGTCACCTCGATCCAGATCCGCGACGGCGCGATGCCCGATTCCGCGACCTCGCGCTCGATCCCGGCGATGGTGGCCGGGGAGTGCAGGTCGCAGGCGGAGATGTTGAAGGACAGCGCCAGTTCGCCCGGCAGGTCGCGCGCGGCGGCCAGTCCCTTGCGGAACACGGTCAGCGTGATGCTGTGGATCAGCGTCGAACGCTCGGCCACGGCGATGAAGTCCGACGGGGCGACGTCACCCAGCAGCGGGCTGCGCCAGCGCGCCAGCACCTCCAGCGCCTGCACCGTGCCGGTGCGCGCGTGGACGATCGGCTGCGCGACGATGCGCAGTTCGTTGTCGAACACGCAGGATTGCAGCGCGGCCTCGATCGCGCGGTCGCGGCGGATCGCGGTTTCCAGGTTGGGCGTGAAGACGCACATGCCGCCGCCGTCGACCCGCTTGGCATGATAGAGCGCATAATCGGCGCGATCGAACAGCGCCGCGCCCGTGTCGCCCGCGGTCGGGAACAGCGCCAGCCCCAGCGATCCGCCGACGCAGATGCGCAACTCCCCGACCGTGAACGGTTGTTCGAAGCCCTGGCAGATGCGGTGCCCGAGCGTGGTCGCCGCCGCCGCGTCGCCGGGCACCAGCAGGCCGAATTCGTCGCCGCCCAGCCGGTAGAAGGTGGCGGACATGCCGACCGTCTCACGCACGCGACGCGACAGCTCCTTCAGCAGGATGTCGCCGACATGGTGGCCGTAGGTGTCGTTGACCGGCTTGAAGCGATCCAGGTCGAGCAGCCCGACCGCGAACGGCGCGCCGCCGCCCCGCGCGGCGAGCCGTTCCAGATCCTGCTGGAAGCGGCGGCGATTGGGCAGGCCGGTCAGGCTGTCGGTGCGCGCCAGGCGGTCGTTCTCCTCGTTCAGCCGCATCAGTTCGGCATGCTGGCGTTCCAGCTCGGCCTGCGCGGCGACCTGCGAACGGAAATAGTCGAAGCTGTTGAACAGCACGCGCAGGAGCACCACCACCACCAGCGTGACGTTCACCGCGATGATCGTGTACGTCGGTTGCTGGCGTATCAGGCAGAAGCCGGCGAACATCGGGATGACGATGCCCGCGACCAGCAACGCGAGCTGTGGCAGCGGGATCAGGCAGAAGATGCAGCCGATCACCGTCGTCGTCAGGTAGATCGTGGCGTGCGCCTGCTCGAACGTGCCGCCGTAGCGCATCAGCAGCAGCAACCACCAGGCATAAGCAGTCGCCACCAACGCGGCGAACAGCGTGATGGTGCGAAGCCGGCGCCGCGCGTCCTCGGGCGTCGGTTCCTCACCGGTTCGCGATCGCCGCCACCAGTGCGTCATGCGCGTGATGCTGACCGTGAACAGCAGCGCCGGCGCGGCGACGGTCAGATAGGTCGGCGCCTCGCCATAATGCGTGATCGCCACCGCCAGCGAGTTGATGACCAGCAGCCCGTACAGCAACGGCAACTGGCGTTGCAGGTGCACCGCCTGCGCGACCGCGATCCGCGGCTCGTTTCCGATACCGGCGTACCAACGGTACAGGCGCACATGCCACATGATGCTTTCGATCTTCCGGTCGTTCCTGGATGCGGTTCGAATGGTAATCGATATATCTGAAGATGAGGCTAAGGACGATGCGTGTCGATCGCGTCGCGGCCGTCCACCAGTTCCAGCCGCTGCGGCACCGTGCCGATGTCGATCGCGTCTTCGCGGAAACGGCGCAGCAGCATGGTGAAGATCGCGCTGCGCGCGCCGTAGGCGGCGCGCGGCGAGGCGACATGCGCGAAGCAGTTGAAGAAGATGCGCCCGTCCGCGATCGAATCGATGAAGATCGCGGGCGCGGGATCGTCGAGCACCGCCGCTTCCTGCGCGAAGGCGGCGGCGACGATCGCGCGCACGCGGTCGGCATCGGTTTCCAGCGGCACCGCGAACTGGATCTGGATGCGGCCCAGCGGGCTGGCGAGCGTCTTGTTGAGCACCGACTTGGTGATGAGCTCCGAATTGGGGACGATCAGCGTGGAATGGTCGGCCAGCGCGATCTCGGTCGACCGCACGCTGATCCGCTTCACATCGCCTTCGTCGGTGCCGACGCGGATCCAGTCGCCGATCTTGATCGGTCGCTCCGCCAGCAGGATCAGCCCGGAGACGAAATTGGAGGTGATCGCCTGCAGCCCGAAACCGATGCCGACCGACAGCGCGGAGAGCAGCAGCGCGATCCGCTCCACCCCGATGCCCAGCGAGGCGAGCGCCCAGATCACCGCCAGCGCGATGCCGACGTAGCGCGCGACGAGCCCGACCGAGTTGCGCGCCGATCCGTCGAGATCGGTCGCGGGCAGGTATTTTCCCTCCAGCCAGCCCATGAAGGCGCGCACGAGCGTGAGGCCGATGCACAGCACCACCACCCCGCGCACGATCGTGCCCGGCGAGATCGAGACGCCGCCGACCTGCACCCCCTGCGCCAGCAGCCCGAGCCGGCCGAGCACCGTGCCGATCCCGCCGCCCGCGCCGAAGGGCGAGAAGAACAGCCCCAGCGCGGTCAGCGCCAGCACGACGCGCAGCACGCCGGAGAGCAGCACGCCGAACTGGTCGATCACCGCGCCGCGCAGCCCCAGTGCGCGCGACAGCGAGCGGCCGAGCGTGCTGTCGCGCGCGAACAGCGTGGTGGCGAGATCGTCGGCGGCGGTCATCAGCAGATAGGTCGCGCTGCCCAGCACCACGCCCCAGGCGATGAGCTGCATCAGGAACAGGGCGAACCCCAGGAAGCCGAGCAGGAGCGCCAGCGAGGCGAGGATCACCACGATCCACGCGAGCAGCGCGGCGGCGCCCAGCCCGGTGCGCGCCGGCGCGGCGGCATCCTGGTCCGCGCGGCTGGCGCGCAGCCGGCCGAGCGCGAGCAGCGCGCCGGCGAGCAGCACCAGGTGCAGGATGATCTCCGCCGCCTGCGTCGCGCCCAGCGCCGCCGCGCTGGCGCCGACCGCGACGTTGAACGCGTCCAGCATGTAGCCGATGAACGCGACGCCGGCGAGCAGCCAGCTGAACGGGCGCAGTTCCGCCGCCACGTCGTCGGCGATCGGCGCGACGCGCCAGCTCGGCTGGCTGCGCATCAGCAGTGCGCCGGTCGCCGACGCGGCGAAACCGGCGAAGGTGACGGCGACGATCACGCCGTCGGCCAGCCCGCCCCACGCCTCCGGCAGCAGCCGTGACCAGCGCAGCCCGGCCATCACCACGGTCGCGGCGAGCAGCGGGGCGAGCGTGCCGACCAGCACGCGCCAGATCGCGTTGGCGGAACGGCGGACGCGGTGCCCCGGCGCGCCTTCGACCAGGAAGCGCAGCGCCAGCCGGTGCGCGGCGGCGCGGCCCGGCAGCAGGATCGCGATTGCGGCGACGATCCCCAGCAGCGCCGGTCCCAGCCGCGCTGGCCATGGCAGGGTAGCGCGCCCGTCGTCCGCGATCTGCGCCGCGCCGCGCCGGGCCAGTCCCTCGATCCGGCGGATGTCGCGCGGCGCGGACTGGAATACCGCCGTCCAGAAGGCGGGGGAGATCGGCGACGGGCTGCGCGCGGCGATCGTCTGGCTGAACTGCTCGGCGGCATTCTGATCCAGCTCGGCGGCGAGCTGCTGCGCCTCCACCCCGATCAGCCGCCCGCGCTTCACCTGCGAATCGAGCGCGACATGCTGCTGCGCCAGCCGGCGACGCTGCGCGCGAAGGTCGGGTGCCTCGGTCCTGGAGGCGGGGCCGAGGCCGGCGATACGCGCGTCGATCAGCGCGACCTGCTCGGCCAGGTCGGCGGTGGCGGCGGTGGCGGCGATGCGCGCGGCGACCGCACGGTCGCGCAGGCCGTCGCGCGCATCGTCCTCGATCCGCCGGTCCAGCGCCGCATCGACTGCACGCACGTCCGCCTCCGCCTGCGCGAGCCGCGCGGCGGGATCGTCGGGCGCCTGGGCGGAGGACGGGGCGGCCGGCAGCGCGAGCAGGAAGGCGAGGAGGAGACGCATCGACATGGCCGCGTCGTTAGCAGAAGGCGGGCGCGGTCGAGAACCCGACGCGCATGGTGGCTCGCGGCGCATCCGGCGGCGTCGGCGAAGCCCGATCCACACAATCGTCGCATCCCGGCAAAAAAACTGTCATCGAATCGCTTGACCGCTTTCGAAGACCCCCTTAGAGGGCTGTTCACCGCAGCGACGGACTTTCTGGTTCGGCTGAGGTGATCGCAAGGATGGGCGCTGGCCTTGA
>QFQI01000017.1 GCA_003243195.1 Sphingomonas taxi
CGTGCGCATAGTGGCGGTTGGCGGTCTCATACTCGACGTGCGCGGTCGAGATGGTGATGCCGCGCTCGCGCTCTTCCGGCGCCTTGTCGATGTTTGCGAAATCGACCGCCGCGTTGCCCGCGACGTTCTCCGCCAGCACCTTCGTGATGGCGGCGGTCAGCGAGGTCTTGCCATGGTCGACGTGACCGATGGTGCCGATGTTCAGGTGCGGCTTGGTCCGCTCAAACTTAGCCTTGGCCATTGTGTCCCTACCTTCTTGGATTCGTCTTCGCGAACGGAGCCGCGCCAGAACGCGGCCCCATAGCGGGTGTTTATCGGTTGCGCAAACCCCTGCCTGCTTGGGCGTGGGCCGACGGCGGGGTAAATCCGCCGTCGTCAAACCTCGGGCACGCCCGAGGCCGGCCGGCTCGCATCGCCCCGGTGCCCGGCAGCGCCGGGCACCGTGCGATTACGCGAGCTTGGCCTTCACTTCGTCGGCGACGTTCTGCGGCACTTCGTCATAGTGCGAGAACTCCATCGAGTAGCTGGCGCGTCCCTGGGTGAACGAGCGCAGCGCGTTGACGTAGCCGAACATGTTCGCCAGCGGCACCATCGCCTCGACCGTCTGCGCGTTGCCGCGCGTGTCGGTACCCTGGATCTGGCCGCGACGGCTGTTCATGTCGCCGATGACGTCGCCCAGATACTCCTCCGGGGTGACGACCTCGACCTTCATGACCGGCTCGAGCAACGTGATGCCCGACTTCTGCGCCGCCTCGCGCATCGCGGCGCGTGCGGTGATCTCGAAGGCCAGCGCCGACGAGTCGACGTCGTGGTACGCGCCGTCATACAGCACGATCTCGAAGTCGATGATCGGGAAGCCGACCAGCGAGCCGGTCGCCGCGGTCTCGCGGAAGCCCTTCTCGATCGCCGGGATATATTCCTTGGGAATATTGCCGCCCTTGATCTCGTCCTTGAAGATGATGCCCGCGCCGCGCTCGCCCGGGGTCAGCTTCACCTTCACGCGGCCGAACTGGCCGGTGCCGCCCGACTGCTTCTTGTGTGTATAGTCGATGTCGACCGGCTTCTTGAGATACTCGCGATACGCCACCTGCGGCGCGCCGACATTCGCCTCGACCTTGAACTCGCGCTTCATGCGGTCGACCATGATCTCCAGGTGAAGCTCGCCCATCCCCTTCAGGATGGTCTGGCCGCTCTCGTGATCGGTGGACACGCGGAACGACGGATCCTCGCGCGCGAGACGGTTGAGCGCGACGCCCATCTTCTCCTGGTCGGCCTTGGTCTTGGGCTCCACCGACACCTCGATCACGGGATCGGGGAATTCCATCCGCTCCAGGATGATCGGGTTGTTCTGCGCGCACAGCGTGTCGCCGGTGGTGGTGTCCTTCAGACCCGCCAGCGCCACGATGTCACCGGCATAGGCGACCTGGATGTCCTCGCGATCGTTCGCATGCATCAGCAGCATGCGGCCGACCTTCTCCTTCTTGTCCTTCACCGAATTCAGCACCGACGATGCCGTCTCCAGCTTGCCCGAATAGATGCGGGCGAAGGTCAGCGTGCCGACGAACGGATCGTTCATGATCTTGAACGCCAGCGCCGAGAAGGGCGCATTGTCGTCCGCGGTACGCGTATCCTCGGTCACGCCGTCCAGCTTCACGCCGTTGATCGCGGGAACGTCGAGCGGCGACGGCAGATAGTCGATCACCGCGTCGAGCAGCGGCTGGACGCCCTTGTTCTTGAACGCCGAGCCGCACAGCACCGGCACGAACGCCGACGTCAGCGTACCCTTGCGGATCAGGCGCTTCAGCGTGGCGACGTCGGGCTCGTTGCCCTCCAGATACGCCTCCATGACCTCGTCGTCCTGCTCGACCGCCAGCTCGATCAGCTCGGCGCGCGCCGTGGCGGCCGCGTCGGCCAGCTCCTCGGGAATGTCGCGATATTCGAACTTCGCGCCCAGCGACTCTTCCAGCCAGATGATCGCGCGGTTCTCGACCAGATCGACCAGCCCCTTGAACCCGCTCTCGATGCCGATCGGCAGATACAGCACGGCGGTGCGCGCACCCAGACGATCCTTGATCATCTCGACGCAGCGTTCGAAATTGGCGCCGGTGCGGTCCAGCTTGTTGACGAAGCACATGCGCGGCACGCGATACTTGTCGGCCTGGCGCCACACCGTCTCGGACTGCGGCTCCACGCCCGCCACGCCGTCGAAGCAGGTGATCGCGCCGTCCAGCACGCGCAGCGAGCGCTCGACCTCGATCGTGAAGTCGACGTGGCCCGGCGTGTCGATGATGTTGATGCGGTGGTCGTTCCAGAAGCAGGTCGTCGCCGCCGACGTGATCGTGATCCCGCGCTCCTGCTCCTGCTCCATCCAGTCCATCGTCGCGGTGCCTTCGTGCACTTCGCCGATCTTGTAGGACTTGCCGGTGTAATAGAGGATGCGCTCGGTGGTCGTCGTCTTGCCGGCGTCGATGTGCGCCATGATGCCGATGTTACGATACTTTTCGAGCGGATGGCTGCGGGCCATGATGAGGCTTCCTTAGCGATGTGGGGAGCGCAGCATGTCGCCGGCTCCCCACGATATAGGTCAGATTCGAGACGCTTCCAAGACAGGCCGCGTCCGCATCGCCGGCGTTACCAGCGATAATGCGAGAAGGCGCGGTTCGCTTCCGCCATGCGGTGCGTGTCCTCGCGCTTCTTCACCGCGTTGCCGCGGTTGTTCGACGCGTCCAGCAGCTCGCCCGACAGACGCGCCGACATCGTGTTCTCGCTGCGGCCGCGCGCCGCGGCGATCAGCCAGCGGATCGCCAGCGCCTGCGCGCGCTCCGGACGCACCTCGACCGGCACCTGGTAGGTCGCACCGCCGACGCGGCGCGAACGGACCTCGATGCCCGGCTTGATGTTGTTCAGCGCATCGTGGAACACGCCGATCGGCTCGCGCTTGGCGCGGGTCTCGACGGTGTTCATCGCCGAATAGACGATGCCTTCCGCAACCGACTTCTTGCCGTCCAGCATGACCGAATTCATGAACTTGGACAGAACCTCATCCCCGTACACGGGATCAGGCAGGATTTCCCGCTTTTCGGGGCGACGACGACGAGCCATCTCAGATTTCCTTGAATGATCTTCAGCGAACCCGGAACCCGTCCGGCGCTTACTCTGGCTGGATTACTTGGGACGCTTCGCGCCGTACTTCGAACGGCTCTGCTTGCGGTCCTTCACGCCCTGCGTGTCGAGCACGCCGCGCAGCACGTGGTAGCGCACGCCCGGAAGGTCGCGCACACGGCCGCCGCGGATCAGCACCACCGAGTGCTCCTGCAGGTTGTGGCCCTCGCCCGGGATGTAGCTGATGACCTCGCGGCTGTTCGTCAGGCGGACCTTGGCCACCTTGCGCAGCGCCGAGTTCGGCTTCTTCGGGGTCGTGGTGTAGACACGGGTGCAAACGCCGCGCTTCTGCGGGTTCTGCTCCATCGCAGGGACCTTGGACTTGGCCTTCTGCGGGTCGCGGCCCTTGCGGACCAGCTGGTTGATCGTCGGCATTGAAGCCTTCACCTTTCGTGTAGGTTACTTTGCTGGAGCCCTGACACAGACTTGGAATACGAAAAGGACCGCGGCGCCGCGACGCGGCGACCGGATGGCCCTTGATGCATCCAGCAATGTTCAAGCGTCGACAGGAGTCGCCTCCCGCGGACCGGCGGCGCTATACCCATGCGGCGCCGATCGGTCAATCGCCACGGCAGATGGTGTCCGCCGCCCCCCCCCGCCACCCGGCGGCATCGGGGAGGGCGCCGGTTCAATCCACCTTCACGCCACCCTTGATGACCGCGACCGGCCGTTCCAGCACGCGCACGTCGCGCAACGGGTCGCCCGCCACCGCCACCATGTCGCCATACCGTCCGACCGCGATCGCGCCGACATCGGCGGTGCGGCCCAGCGCCTGTGCCGCGCTGACCGTGGCGGCGCGGATCGCCTGCAGCGGCGTCATGCCCCATTCGACCATCTTGGCGAACTGCCGCGCATTGTCGCCGTGCGGATAGACGCCGGCATCGGTGCCGAAGGTCATCGGCACGCCCATGCGGAACGCGCGCTGGAAGGTCTGACGCTGCTTCAGCCCGATCGCCTTCTCCTTGTCGAGGCTCTCCTGCTCGGTGCCGTTCTTCGTGCCGGTCGCCAGGATGTAGTCGTCGTTGTAGATGTCCATGTCGAACCAGGTCTTGTGCTCGATCGCCAGCTTCATCGACTCGTCGGACGCCAGGCTGACGTGCTCGATCGTGTCGATCCCGGCGAGGATCGCGGCCCTGATCCCCTCATCACCATGCGCATGCGCCGCCACCTTCATGTGCAGCATATGCGCCTCGTCGGCGATCGCACGCATCTCCTCCTCGCTCAATTGCTGCCCGCCGACCGAATCACCCAGCGAGAACACGCCGCCGGTCGCGCAGATCTTGATGACCTCCGCGCCATATTTGTGCAGCCAGCGCACCTTGGCGCGGCCTTCCGCGGGCGAATTCACGACGGAGGGCAATTGCCTGTCATAGGCCGGGGGCAGCGCATTGTTGTCGCAATGGCCGCCGGTCGCGCCGATCGCATAGCCGGCCGGCACGATCCGCGGCCCGGCCAGCCATCCGCCGTCGATCGCTTCCTTCAGGCCGATGTCCTGGAAATCGTCCGCGCCGACGTTGCGCACGGTGGTGAAGCCGGCGCGCAGCGTCTTCACGGCATTGGCCGCGCCCACTGCGCCCCAGAAGCTGCCGGTGTATTTCAGGGTCTGGTAGCCGCCGATCTCGGCCAGCGAGGTCAGATGGACGTGCATGTCGATCAGCCCGGGCAGCAGCGTGACGTCGCCCAGGTCGACGCGCTTCGCGTCCGCCGGGATCGCGCCCGCCGCCGTGCCGCGCGTCGACACGGACGCGATGCGCCCGTCGGTGACGACGATCACGGGATCGGCCAGCACCGCGCCCTTTTCCGCATCGAGCATCCGCGCGGCGGTGACCACCACGCTTTCCGCAGCGGCCGGCACCGCCGCACTCACGGCCAGCACGGCCGCGGTCACCCGCAGCGCATCGAACATCGTCATGGATCGTCCCCTTTTGCCGCATCATGGCGCGGGAAGCGGGACGAAGGAAAGCGCAAATCGCCCGCGTGACCGGGGATCAGTCGCGCAGCCGCTCCGCGAGGAAGGCGATCAATGCCTCGACGCGCGCGGGGCGCAGCGCGCTGGGCGGGGTGAGCAGGTGAAGGCCGATCGGCGCCGGCGCCCAGCCCGGCAGTATCTCCACGATCCGCCCCGCCGCCAGCGCGTCGCCGACGATGAAGCCGGGCAGCCGCGCGATCCCCAGCCCCGCCTCCACCGCCGGCACCAGCGCCTCGCCGCTGTTCGCCGCCAGCGGCCCATGCGCCTTCACCGACACTTCCGCGCCCTCATGTCCCCTGAAGCGCCACGGCCCGGTGATGTTGGTATAGCCGAGCAGCCGGTGCTCGCCGAGTTGGGCGGGATGCACCGGCGTGCCATGCTGGGCGAGGTAGGCCGGCGCGGCGACCAGATGCGTCGATACCGAGCACAGCCGCCGCGCGCGCAGCGAACTGTCGGGCAGGTCGGCGATGCGCAGCGCGACGTCGAACCCCTCCGCGACGATATCGACGCGCGCGTCCGACAGGTGCAGCTCGATCTCGACCTGTGGATGCGCGACGAGGAACCGCGCGACCAGCGGCGCGACGTTCTTCACCCCGAAGCTCATCGGCGCGGCCAGCCGCACGCGGCCGCTCGCCACGCTGGCGCCGACACGCGCCGCCTCCTCCGCCGCCTGCGCCTCCGCGACGATCCGCGCGGCATGGTCGGCAAGCGGGCGTCCGGCCTCGGTAAGCGCCAGTCGCCGCGAGGTGCGATGGAACAGCGACACCGCCAGATGCGCTTCCAGCCGTGACACCGCCTTGGATACCGTCGCCTTGCTCAGCCCGATCGCATCCGCCGCCCCGCTGAACGAGCGATGTTCGGCCACCGCGGCGAAGATCGCCCACGCTTCCAGATCCGGGAGTCGCATGCGCATTCCGTACGGGCCGAAACGATCCGTTTCAATCGTTTCCGTTTTCGTATGCCGCCCGGCTTCCTAGTTTGGCTGCGAAACGGAGGTTGACCATGACCGACACCGACACGCTTGCCCGCACCGCCGTGGAGGGCATCGAACGCCGCGCCTTCTCCTCGCTGGGCCATGCCGACCATGGCTGGCTGGACGCGCGGCACCATTTCTCCTTCGCCAGCTATCATGATCCCGCCCGCATGGGCTGGGGCGCGATCCGGGTGTGGAACGACGATACGATCGCGGCCAACAGCGGCTTCCCGCCGCACCCGCACCGCGACATGGAGATCGTCACCTATGTGCGCAGCGGCGCGATCACCCATCAGGATTCGCTGGGCAACACCGGGCGTACCGAGGCCGGCGACGTCCAGGTGATGAGCGCCGGCTCCGGCGTGCGCCATGCCGAGTATAACCTGGAACCGGGCGCGACCACGCTGTTCCAGATCTGGATCGAGCCGACGCGGCGCGGTGGCGCGCCGAGTTGGGGAGCCAAGCCCTTTACGAAGGGCGATCGGTCCGGACGCTTCGTGACGCTGGCCAGCGGCTTCGACGCCGATATCGACGGCGCGCAGGCCGCGCTGCCGATCCGCGCCGAGGCGCGCGTGCTCGCCGCCACGCTGGCCGCGGGCGAGACGCTGACGCACGAGGTCGGCGCGGGTCGCCACGCCTATCTGGTGCCCGCCACCGGCGCGGTCGAGATCGACGGCATCCGCTTCGACGCGCGCGATGGCGCCGCGATCCGTGGCGGACGCACCATCACCATCACCGCGCTCGACGAGGCCGAACTGGTCCTGGTCGACGCCGCCTGACTTTATACGCAAGGAGCCCAAGCCATGACCAAGGTCCTCGTTCTCTATTACTCCTCCTACGGCCATATCGAGCAGATGGCCGATGCCGTCGCCGAGGGCGCGCGCGCCGGCGGTGCGGAGGTCGACATCCGCCGCGTGAAGGAAACCGCGCCGGCGGAGGTCGTCGCCGCGGCGCATTTCAAGACCGACACCGCGCATCCCGAGATCGAGGGGCCGGACGCACTGGCGGGCTATGACGCGATCATCGTCGGCGCGCCGACCCGCTATGGCCGCATGCCCAGCCAGATGGCGGCATTCTGGGACACGACCGGCGGGTTGTGGGTGAAGGGGGCGCTGATCGGCAAGGTCGGCGGCGCGTTCACCTCCACCGCCAGCCAGCACGGCGGGCAGGAGACGACGCTGTTTTCGATCATCACCAACCTGCTGCACCACGGGATGACGATCGTCGGCCTCGATTATGGTTTTGCCGGGCTGCAGGGCGTCGACACCGTGGAGGGTGGCACGCCGTACGGCGCGAGCACGATCGCCGATGGCGACGGCAGCCGCCAGCCGACGCAGGTCGAACTGGACGGCGCGCGCTATCAGGGCAAGCGGATCGCGCAGACGGCGGCCAAGCTGGCGTGATGAGACGGCGGGGGCAGGCCAGCCCGGCCTGCTCCCGCCCGGCCTGCCTCCGACCGCCCCGTCCGATTGAAGCACGCACCCCGGCGCAGGCCGGGGCCGCCGCGCGAAACCGCGATGGTGCGGATCCTCCGCTCGGCGGGTGCTACCGCTTCCTGCGCCGCGCCGCCTTGCACTTGCCCTTGCGACATTCCGGTGGCGCGATCGCGTCCAGATAGACCGGCGGCGGAGCGACCTGCGCGATCACCACCGGATCGCGCGGCACCGCCGGGCTGGCGGGGAAGCGCGCCCGCGCGGTCCCGAACAACGCGCGCGCGCGCGCCGCGCCCGGCGCCGTGGCATCCGCGCCGACCCAGCGCCAGTGCCACGGTTCCCACTTCACGCGCTGGACGTTGCCGGCCGGGAACGACATCTCGAAGCCGTAGCGCGGCGCGTGGATCAGGAGCCAGCGGAACGCCGGGGTCGCCGCGACGCACGCCTCGGCATCCGGGCAGTCGTTGCGGCGCGGCCGGAACGCGAAGTCCAGCGCGAAGCCGGTGGCATGTTCGCTATGCCCCGGCGGCGCCACCGATAGCGCGCGTTCGTCCGACGCGGTCTGCCCCTCGCGGCAGAACACCGCCTGCTGATAGGCGATCGAGCGATGACACGACAGCGCGACGATCCCGCCGCCGACCGCCGGATCGCTCGCCGCCGCCGCCAGCAGGCGCTGGAGATCCGGCAGCACCTCGCGGCGCAGCACGCATTTGCCCACCGACAGCGCGGCCGGCGCTGCGACCAGTTCACCCGGCGGCGCGTCGCCGTACGGCAGGTGGCCCAGCGCGCGGCCGTCGCCGGCGATCGCGACATTGCGGCCGTCGCACAATTGCGCGCGCGCCGGCGTGGCGAGCAGCAGCGACAGCGCCCCTGCGGCAAGGACGCGATGGAAGGTGTGGCGCATGTCGCCCTCTGGCCTTGTTCCGCCGTCGGTGGCAAGTGCGCTCCCATGTTGGGTGAACGCGTGCTCTTCCTCGATGGCGAGGCTCTGGTGATCGACAAGCCGGCCGGGCTGCCGGTCGATCCGCCGCGCGCCGGCGGGATCAGCCTGGAAAACCACCTCTCGCATCTCACCTTCGGTTTCCGGCGCTGGCCGGTCGCGGTGCACCGGCTGGACCGCGACACCAGCGGCTGCCTGCTGCTGTCGCGCAATCCCAAGGCGCACGCCCGGTTCCAGCAGGCGTTCGAGGCCGGGGCGGTCACCAAACGCTATGTCGCGATCCTGGACGGCGTACCGGCGGCTGCGGCGGGCACGGTCGACCTGCCGCTCGCCAAGGTCTCCAGCGCCGAGCGTGGCTGGCGGATGACCGGCAACCCGCGCGGCAAGGCGGCCCGCACCGGCTGGCGGGTGCTGGCGGCGCATGACGGGCGCGCGCTGGTCGAATTTCGGCCGCAGACCGGCCGCACGCACCAGATCCGCGTCCATGCGCTGGAGGGACTGGGCGCGGCGGTGACCGGCGATCCCGTCTACGGCGCGGCGCATCCCGGCGGCATGATGCTCCACGCCATCGCGCTGGCGCTACCGCGCGCGGGCAAGGCCGACGTGGCCGCCGAGGCGCCATGGCCTGAACGCTTCGCGGCACTGGGCTTCAAGGCCGAGGCGGGCACGACGTCGCCGGCGTAGCGCGACGATGCTGCGCGACGATGGGACGGGCCGCGGCGGATAACGCCGCGATCAGTCGTGCACGGGCTTCCGCCGCGCGGACTTGACCGCCGAGCGGCCCTTCTTCGCGTCGACGCGGCGGGTTTGCGAGGCCTTGGTCGGCTTGGTCGGGCGGCGCTTCGGCTGGACCAGCGTGGCGTCGCGCAGCAGCGCCAGCAGCCGTTCGCGCACCTCCGCACGGTTCATGTGCTGCGAGCGCGATCCCTCCGACCGCAGCGTCAGCACGCCGTCGCGCGTCATTCGCGAACCGGCCAGTTCGACCAGACGCCACTTCATCCGATCCGGCAGGTCGGAACGCGCCACGTCGAAGCGGAGCAGCACCGCCGAATCGGTCGTGTTGACATGCTGCCCCCCCGCCCCGCCCGAACGGGTGAAGCTCTCCTCGATCATGTCGGAGTCGATGCTGATCGTACGGGTGACCGGGATGCGTGCCATGCGCCCCTATATCGCGCGCCGCCGCCGTCGGCACGAACGAACACGGGCCGGCCGCACTCGGAGTGCGACCGGCCCGCGGACGAACCGTGCTCCGCGGCGCCGGGGCGCGGCGGAGCGATCGGGAAAGCGATCAGGCGGGGATGTCGACCAGCCGCGGCGTGGCGCTCCAGGAGAAGCCCGGATGCATCTTCAACTGCTTGCCGTTGCCTAGGTCGCCCCCGGAGCAGTTCAGCAGCTTGTTGATGCAATTGTCCATCCACATCTTCATCGTGGCGTCGTCCCACGCGCCCAGCCAGTCGGCGTGGAAGGTCGAGCCAGGACGCTTGCGCGCCATGCCGGGCATCGAGTCCGACGACAGCGACCAGGTCGGCTTGCTTCCATCCCAATCGCCCGACATGTCGAGGTTCTCGTCCACCGTGTACCACGCGCCCAACGTGAAGGTGGGCAGGATGTACGGGTGCGTCGCCGGGCACTTGTACCGGCCGTCCTGGTTGTAGCCGCCATAGGCCACGTGGCCGCGATGGTCGGCGCTGTTCAGGTTACGGCCGTCCCAGCAATCCGGGCCGCTGATGACCGCGCCCAGGCGGTTGCCGACCGGGCAGTTGCGCGCCGCCTCGACGATGTCCTTGTAATATCCCTGCTTGCCGGTCGGCCCGTCGCAGTTCCAGTAGAAATGCTCGGCCTTGTCGGTCGCCATGTTGTAGCCGAAGATGTAGCGCATGCCGCGCGGCAGCGACACGCACGCCTTGCCCTGCGTCTGGCAGATCGGGCTGCTTTCGGGCAGGCGCTTGTAGTAGATCGTGACATAGTCCGGCCGCACGACCTTGCCCTTGCCGTCCAGCATCGCCGGGATCCAGTAAGCGGATCGGTTCAGGATGTTGTTGCAGGTGCTGTCGCCCTTCGACCGCAGGCTGCCGTAAGACGAATATGCGTTGGCGGAGGTGTTGCCGAAGAACTGGTGAAGGTGCGACTTGCCCGGCTGGCCCGGATAGACGATCGGATCGTCGCGCAGCACCTGACCCGGCGTGCAGATGAAGCGGAATGCGCCCACGATGTCCGGCGCGCCGCTCTGCGGGATCTCGCCGGTACCCCATGACGGCACCAGCAGCGACGCGGCGTCGTAATTGGCGGCAACGGCCGGCAACTGGCCCTGTCCGGCGACCAGCCCCTTGGTGACCGCGCCGGCAACGGCCTCGATCGCCGGCGCGGCGGCAGCGGCGGCGTTGGTGGTGGTAGCGGCGGCGGTGGTCGCGAGCGGCGCGGCCACGACGGTCACGCCGTTGGTGATCGTGCTGACGAGGTCGGTGCCGGTCGTCGCGGCATAGGCAGTAGAGGCGCCCAGAAGCATGGCGCCCGAAATCCAGATTTTCTTCATCATCGTCCCTGGCGTTGTTGGCGTTCGAAAAGCGACTGTTGCTTTCGCGAATGCTGGTATCGACCCGCACGGCCGATGCCGCGCTGTTGGGAGATGATTAGCGGTAATTCCCTAACATAATGTAACACTTCTGGTTTATTTTCATTAGTATTATAGATACTCAGGGGACCGCCTCTATGTTGCTGGTTACTTCCTGTTTACTTCATTTACCAGCTTGTTAATTTCAGTTCGTCGCGCGACATGCTCTCTCTGGCGCAGCCGCTAGTCAGCGCCTATCCGACCACCATGTACGATTTCCACATCGACGCCGAATCGAAGCCGGCATTGTACCGCGAGGTGCTGGCCGCACTGGACGCGCTGACCGCCGGCGAGCCGGATGCGATCGCCAACATGGCGAACGCATCGGCCCTGATCGCGCAATATCTGCCGGACCTGAACTGGTCGGGCTTCTACCGGCTGGTCGACGGCACGCTGGTGCTCGGCCCATTCCAGGGCAAGGCGGCATGCATCCGCATCCCGCTGGGCAAGGGCGTGTGCGGCACGGCGGCGGCGGAGCGGCGGACGCAACTGGTGGCGGACGTCCACGCCTTTCCCGGCCACATCGCCTGCGACGCGGCGAGCCGGTCCGAACTGGTCGTGCCGATCATGCGCGACGGCGCGCTGCTGGGCGTACTCGACCTCGACAGTCCGCGCCCGGCGCGTTTCGACGCCGAGGATGCGGCCGGCTGCGAGGCGCTGATGGACCTGCTCGCCGCGCGGCTCTGACGCGCGTTCCGGTCGGTCGACGCGCCGTCAGCGCTTCTCGCGCCCCGCGAACGTCACCAGGCTTTCCGCCCCGTCGGCGCCGATCGCCGCGACGCCGAAGAAGTGATCGTCCACCGGCACGCCGGGCACGTCGAGGCCGGTGCCGCTCGCCTCGCGGGACTGCTGCCACGCCGTCGCATCGGCGCGCCGCCAATAGACCCGGTAACGCGCCGCACCGTCGACCGGCGCCCATGTCACTTTCGTGTCATAGGACAAGGCGCCGGAGATGGTCGCGCTCGCCGGCGCGGCCGGCGCCCGCGCCAGCCGCGCGATCGTGGCGATGTTGATCGCGGTGACCTTCGCCAGATAGGGGAAGTCCATGCCCTCGATCGTGTCGGCATAGACGCGACCGTTCTCGGTGCGCACGTCCTGATGCTGGCGATCCCAGTTCTCCGCCGCGACCGAGAAGCGCACCGCCGGATAGCCGTTGCGCAGGAACGGCTCATGGTCGCCGCCGCGCCCGAAGCGGTCGGGGCGGCGATCGACGAACACGCCGAACCCGCCGGGGATGGTTCCGGCGATGCCGTCGATCGCCTTGGCGAGCGCGCGGCTGGGGCCGTCATCCTCGCCGCCGGCGCCGCGCCGCTCGATCGCCTCGGCCAGCGATTCGCTGCTGCGGATGCCTTCGGAAAAGACGCGGACATAGCCGTCGATGGTCACCCCGCCCTGCCCCAGCGTGTTGCCGACGATGTCGTTGTTGAGCATCGCGTCGACCTGCCATCCGCGTGCCTTCGCGGTGTCCGCGAGCAGCGTCGCGCCCCACAGTCCCTGCTCCTCGCCCGAGAAGGCGGCATAGACGATGGTGGCGCGGAACCGCTCCCTCGACAGGATCCGCGCCGCCTCCAGAACCAGCGCCACGCCGCTGGCATCGTCGTTGGCGCCCGGCGCATCGCTGGTCGCGTTCATCACGTCGGTCACGCGGCTGTCGATGTGCGCGCCGACGATCACGTAGCGGTTCGGGTCCGATCCCCTCTGCACGCCCAGCACATCCTCGATCACCACGCCGTCCGGCGCGCGCGGGCCGGTGAAGCGGCGGGACAGCCGCTCGGTGGCGATGCAGCCGCCACAACCACGCGACAGCCGCGCGAACTCGCCCGCCACCCAGTCGCTCGCCGCACCGATGCCGCGTCGCGGGTCGGTGGCGGAGGACAACGAGTGGCGGGTCCCGAACGACACCAGTTTCTCGACGGTCGCACGCTGCCGCGCCGGCGAGGGCGCTTCGCGCGCGAGCGCGGGCGTGGCGAGCAGGAGCGGCAGGGCGGCGAGCAGCGGGGAGAGGTTCATCACACGCTTCTGGCCGCCAATGCGCGCCTGCTCAAGTGCGCCCGATCAACTCAGCCGGTCGATCGCCTCCTCCGGCAACCCGCCGGGCACGATCATCAACGGCACCGGCAGCGTGCCGGCCTCCGCCGCGAAATGGCTGACCAGCTCGCCCGGCGCACCATCCGCGGCGGCGCCCAGCACCAGCGCGGCGATCTGCGGATTGTCGGCGATCATCTCGCGGATCACCTTCGGCCCGTCGCCGCTGCGCACCGTGATCGACGGGCGGACACCCGATTCCGTCAGCAGCGTGCCGGCCGCGCGCGTCACCATATCCTCGGCGTGCTGGCGCTGTTCCTCCTCGATCGTCGCCTGCACCCCTCCGAACGCGATGAATTCCTGCGGCGGCAGCAGCGCGAGGATCTCCACGCCGCCGCCCGTCTTCACCGCGCGCCGTGCGGCGAAGCGCAGCGCGCTCAGCGCCTCGGGCGTGTCGTCGATCACGGTCAGATAGATGCGCATGGCCGGCCCCTTTTCCGCTACGGTCTACCGGCCCGCGCGGGCACGGCGCAAGGCCATGGGGTTGACCATCCGGCGCGTGTCCGCAAGAGACGGGCGCCTGTCCCACGAGCCTCTCGAGGATCACGATGCCGATCGAAATCAAGATGCCTGCCCTTTCGCCGACGATGGAGGAAGGCACGCTCGCCAAGTGGCTCGTGAAGGAAGGCGACGAGGTCAAGGCCGGCGACATCATGGCCGAGATCGAGACCGACAAGGCGACCATGGAGTTCGAGGCGGTCGACGAGGGCCGCATCACGAAGATCACCGTGGCCGAGGGCAGCGACGGCGTGAAGGTGGGGACGGTCATCGCGCTGCTCCAGGGCGACGACGAGGAAGCGGGCGACAGCACCCCCGCGCCGGCCGCGAAGGAAAGCGAGCCGAAGCCATCGCCGGCCGACCCGAACACGACCGGCAGCGAGGCACAGCCGGCCAGGGAGGACGTGCGCGACCACGGCAAGCCGGCCGCCGCCCCGGCGCCGCGCCACGATGGCGACCGCGTGAAGGCCAGCCCGCTGGCGCGCCGCCTCGCCGCCGACAAGGGCGTCGACCTGAGCGGCGTGAAGGGGTCTGGCCCGAACGGCCGCGTGGTGAAGGCCGATATCGAGGGCGCGCAGCCCGGCAAGGCCGCGCCCGCTGCGACCGCCGCCGCCGCGGAGGCGCCCGCCGTGACCGCTTCCGCCCCCGCCGCGCCGAAGCCCGCGCAGGTGCCGGATATCCCGCACGAGACGACCAAGCTCAGCAACATGCGCAAGACGATCGCGCGTCGCCTGACCGAATCGAAGCAGCAGGTGCCGCACATCTATCTCACGGTGGACGTGAAGCTGGACAAGCTGCTGAAGCTGCGCGGCGATCTGAACGCGGGGCTGGAATCGCGCGGCGTGAAGCTGTCGGTCAACGACCTGCTCATCAAGGCGCTGGCGGTGTCGCTGATCCAGGTGCCCAAGTGCAACGTGATGTTCACGCCCGACCAGCTCGTCAGCTTCGCTCGCGCCGACATCTCGGTCGCGGTGTCGACGCCGGAAGGGCTCATCACGCCGGTCATCACCGAGGCGGACAGCGCGTCGCTTTCCAGCATCTCGACCCGCATGAAGGATCTGGCCGCCCGCGCACGCGACAAGAAGCTGAAGCCGGAGGAATTCACCGGCGGCACCGCGTCGATCAGCAACATGGGCATGTTCGGGATCAAGCAGTTCGAGGCGGTCATCAACCCGCCGCAGGGCATGATCCTGGCGATCGGCGCGGGCGAGAAGCGGCCGTGGGTGCTGGAGGACGGCACGCTGGGCGTCGCCAGCATCATGTCGGCGACCGGCAGTTTCGATCACCGCGCGATCGACGGCGCGGACGGTGCGCAGTTGATGCAGGCGTTCCGTGAGCTGGTCGAGAATCCGCTGGCGATGCTCGCCTGAACCGATGGCGCAGATGGAGCTGGCGGCAGACAAGCGCGAGATCGGGTGGAGCGCGCTGGCGCTCGGCGTGACCGCGCTGGTCTTCAAGGGGGCGGCGTGGAGCTATCCGCAGGGCGCCGGCACGATCTGGGCGATCGGCGCCGCGACGCTGGTCGCGGTCGGCGTGCTGGGCGCGCGTGACGTGTGGCGCGTGCGGCGCGGCGAGAACGGCCGGTGAGCGTCATGCCGCCCGACGCCGCGCCGACGATCCGCGTCAGCGCGATGCCCGCCGACGCCAATGCCTATGGCGACATCTTCGGCGGCTGGCTGATGAGCCTGATGGACGCCGCCGCCGGCCTCGTCGCCGCCCGGCGTGCCCGCGGCCGCGCGGTGACGATCGCGATGGACGGCATGCAGTTCCACGCGCCGGTGCACGTCGGTGACGAGGTGTCGGTCTATGCGACGATCGCCAGGGTCGGTCGCACGTCGATCGCGATCGACGTGGAAAGCTGGGCGCGCGACCGCCACGGCGAGGAGTCGCGCAAGGTCACCGAGGCGCGCTTCACCTTCGTCGCGATCGACGAGGACCGCCGCCCGCGCGAGGTGCCGCCCGCGGCATGACGATCTGTACGGCCGTCCGGAAACGGGCGACCGCTGTGATGACAAACGGGGCTGCGGCCCGGGAGTGGTTATATGGCTGACACCTACGACCTTATCGTCCTCGGCTCCGGCCCCGGCGGCTACGTCTCGGCGATCCGCGCCGCGCAGCTCGGACTGAAGGTGGCGATCGTGGAGCGCGAGCGGCTGGGTGGCATCTGCCTCAACTGGGGCTGCATCCCGACCAAGGCGCTGCTGCGCACCTCCGAAATCTATCACTACATGACCCATGCCGCCGATTACGGGTTGAAGGCGGACAACATCGGCTTCGATCTCGCCAAGGTCGTGGAACGCAGCCGCAAGGTCTCCGGGCAGCTCAACGCCGGCGTCAAGAGCCTGATGAAGAAGAACAAGATCACCGTGGTCGAGGGATTCGGCACGCTCACCGGAAAGGGCAGGCTGAGCGTCAGGCAGGGCAACGGCACCGTCGAGCTGGAAGCGAAGCACATCCTCGTCGCGACAGGCGCGCGCGCGCGTGACCTGCCGTTCGCGAAGGCGGACGGCAAGCGCATCTGGACCTATCGCCATGCGATGGTGCCCGAGGTGATGCCGACGAAGCTACTGGTCATCGGATCGGGCGCGATCGGCGTCGAGTTCGCCAGCTTCTACAACGACATGGGCGCGGACGTGACGATCGTCGAGATGCTGCCGCGCATCCTGCCGGTCGAGGACGAGGAAGTCAGCGCCTTCATGGAGAAGCGGCTGACCAAGGACGGGATCAGGATCGTCACCGGCGCGGGGGTCGAGAAGATCGAGACCGGCGCCGACAGCGTGAAGGCGACCGTCAAGGGCAAGGACGGCACGTCCACCACCGAGGATTACAGCCACGTCATCGTCGCGATCGGCATCGTGCCGAACACCGAGGAGATCGGGCTGGAGACGCTGGGCGTCGAGACCGAGCGCGGCCACATCAAGGTCGACGGCTTCGGACGGACGAACGTGGAGGGCATCTACGCGATCGGCGACGTCACCGGCGCGCCGTGGCTGGCGCACAAGGCGAGCCACGAGGGCGTGGTGTGCGTGGAGAAGCTGGCCGGCGGCGACCCGCATCCCTTCGAGACGTGGAACATCCCGGGCTGCACCTACTCGCGCCCGCAGGTGGCCAGTGTCGGCCTGACCGAAGCGAAGGCGAAGGAAGCCGGCCACGACGTGAAGGTCGGCAAGTTCCCCTTCATCGGCAACGGCAAGGCGATCGCGCTGGGCGAGGCGGATGGCTTCATCAAGACGGTGTTCGACGCGAAGACCGGCGAGCTGCTGGGCGCGCACATGGTGGGCGCGGAAGTGACCGAGCTGATCCAGGGCTATGTCGTCGCGCGGCAACTGGAGACGACCGAGCACGAGCTGATGGAAACCGTGTTCGCGCATCCGACGCTCAGCGAGATGATGCACGAAAGCGTGCTGGGCGCCTACGGTCGCGCGCTGCATTTCTAGCGCGACGCACCGCAACGCGCCGGGGCGGCATCCCACCGGGGGCGTGGTCCCTGTCCGTTCGCGTCGAACGGATCCGGTGGATGTCCGTCGCGCGGCCGCTCCGCCATGTCCGCCATCATGGCGGAATCGACATCCGGTGGTTCGGCGTGCCGCCGTCGCACGCAAAACACGGCGTCTCGCCGTGTTCCCCATCGCAACTTTCCCGCGCCCGCGCGTTGTGTTGCTTGTGAAGCGCCCCCGGCCTCCCGCATGAACCGGCTCGTGCCGGACGACGACGACGCGCACTTCATCCGGCGTGTCCTGTGGGTCATCGTGATCGTGGCGCTGGTCGCCGCGCTGTACCTGGCGCGGCATCTGCTGATCCTGGCATTCGGTTCGGTGCTGATCGCGATCGTCATCCACGCGATCGCCGAACTCTATGCCACGCGCCTGCATCTCGGCGCGAAACGCGCGCTGAGTGCCGCGATCATCAGCCTGCTCGGCTTCCTCGGATTGCTCGGCTGGCTGTTCGGCGTCGAATTCCGGTCGCAGGTCAACACCCTGGTCGTCGCCCTGCCGGGACTGGTCGACCAGTTGGAAGCCTATATGTCGCAAAGCCCGGTCGGCGCGAAGGTCGCGGACGCGGTGCGCGCCGCCTTCGCGGGCAGCCGCGTCGCGCAGGACATCGGCGAGGTCGTGCGCGGCGCGGGAGAATTGCTCCTCAATACCGTGCTGGTGCTGTTCGGCGCGATCTTCTTCGCGGTCGATCCCAAGGTCTACGAACGCGGCGTGCTGCTGCTGGTGCCGCCGTCGCGCCGCGCCGCGTTGGAAGATGCGCTGGGCGACGTCGGCTCCACACTGCTGCTGTGGCTGCGCGCGCAACTGATCCAGATGACGGTCATGGGCACGATGGTCGGCATCGGCCTGTGGCTGGCGGGCGTCCCCTCCCCCGCGCTGCTCGGGCTGCTGACCGGGCTGAGCGAGTTCATCCCCTATGTCGGGCCGGTCGCCGCGATGCTGCCGGCGCTCGGGCTGGCGGCGACGGCGGGCACCGACCAGTTGCTGTGGGCGCTGGCGGTGTTCGCGATCGTGCGCGTGGTGCAGACCAATTTCGTCACCCCGTTCGTCACCAGCCGCGTGATCGCAATCCCGCCCGCGCTCAGCCTGTTCGCGATCATCGGGACCGGCGCGGTATTCGGACTGTTCGGGCTGTTCTTCTCCGGCGGCATCCTGGTGGTGACGTTCACGCTGGTGCGCAGCCTGTACCTGCGCGAGATACTGGGCGAAGACATCCCGCGCGCGCGCCAGCGCACCTTGTTCACCGCCAAGGGCACCCCGCGTGAAGCGCAGATTTACAACGAAGGTGAAAAAGAGGAACACGTCGTTTAAGTGGCGGTTAACCTTTATCGTTCAGATGCCGTCCAGTAAGTGAATGTGACGGGCTTCGCCGTGGTGGTGGCCTGTTCAACGAACCGGGGAACTGCCGATGCGCGTGCTGCTGATCGAGGACGAGCCGACCACCGCCAAGGCGATCGAGTTGATGCTCTCGACGGAAGGGTTCAACGTCTACAACACCGATCTCGGCGAGGAAGGCCTCGATCTGGGCAAGCTGTACGATTACGACATCATCCTGCTCGACCTGAACCTGCCGGACATGCACGGCTACGACGTGCTGAAGAAGCTGCGGGTGGCGCGGGTGCAGACCCCGGTGCTGATCCTCAGCGGCATCAACGAAATGGATTCGAAGGTGCGCAGCTTCGGCTTCGGCGCCGACGATTACGTCACCAAGCCGTTCCACCGCGATGAGCTGGTCGCGCGCATCCACGCGGTCGTGCGCCGTTCCAAGGGGCATTCGCAGTCGGTGATCCGCACCGGCAAGCTGTCGGTCAATCTCGATGCCAAGACCGTCGAGGTCGATGGCGCGCGCGTGCACCTGACGGGCAAGGAATATGCGATGCTGGAGCTGCTGTCGCTGCGCAAGGGTACCACGCTGACCAAGGAAATGTTCCTGAATCACCTGTATGGCGGCATGGACGAGCCGGAACTGAAGATCATCGACGTCTTCATCTGCAAGCTGCGCAAGAAGCTGAGCCTGGCGTGCGACGGCGAGAATTACATCGAGACGGTCTGGGGTCGCGGCTACGTGCTGCGCGAGCCGGAGGACGTCGTACAGGTCGCCTGAACCGGGCACCCGCGGTGGCGAGCGGCCGCCGCGTCCGACACCGGCGTAACGGGCAGGCGTGGCAGCATGGCTCCGGGTGGAGCGCACCGCCGCGCCGGACGGGCGATCGGCCCGTTCAGATCCCGCCGTCCGTTGCCTCCCGTCCCGTCGCCTCCAGTGCCGCGCGCAGGTCCGCCACGCACGCATCCACCAGCGCGTCGTCAGGTGACCGCACCACGAAATTGGCGCCGGTCCGCCCCTCCCGGAAGAACGGGTAGCTGCCGATCGCCACGCCGGCATGCGCCTTTTCCGTCGCGCGCAACAGGTCGGCGACCTCGCTTTCCGCCACCCAGCAGCCGATCGTGCGGCTCACCACGGGGCGGCCGCCCTCCAGCGTGCCGGTCAGGGCATCGAGCATGCCGGCGGTGATGTGCGGCACGCCCGCCATAATGAAGACGTTGCCGACCCGGATACCCGGCGCGCCGGACACGCGATTCTCGATCAGCGACGCGCCCGCCGGCACCCGCGCCATGCGCAGCCGCGCATCAGTCAGGCCGCCGCGCGTTGCGTAATGGCGCTCCAGCACCGCCACCGCCTCGGGATGGAAGACGACCTCCACGCCCAGCGCGGCGGCGATCGCGTCCACGGTGATGTCGTCGTGGGTCGGGCCGATCCCGCCGGTGGTGAACAGATAATCGTTGCGCACGCGCAGGTCGTTGACCGCCTCGACGATCGCCGCCTCGCGATCGGCGACGATGCGCACTTCGCCAAGCCGGATGCCCTGCACGTTCAGCCATTGCGCGATCTGCGCGACGTTCTTGTCCTGCGTGCGGCCCGACAGGATCTCGTCGCCGATCACGACCAGCGCCGCGGTCCAGATGCGTTCGGTGCTCATGCGCGTCACGCATAACCTCGCAATCGCCGCGCTGCCACGCTATATCACCCGCCATGACCGAATATGTGACCGTCACCAGCGATGCGCCGCTCGCGCGCAACGGCGCCATCAAGCTGCACGGGCGCGATGCCTTCACCGGCATGCACCGGGCCGGGCGACTCGCCGCGGAAACGCTCGACATGCTGGTGCCGCACATGGTGCCCGGCGTCACCACGGCCGAGATCGACCGGCTGATCTACGATTTCGTCAAGGCCGCCGGCGGCGTGCCCGCCACGCTGGGCTATCGCGGCTATACGCATTCCAGCTGCATTTCGATCAACCATGTCGTGTGCCACGGCATTCCGTCGGACAAGGCGCTGAAATCCGGCGATATCGTGAACGTCGACGTCACGCCGATCGTCGATGGCTGGCACGGCGATTCCAGCCGCATGTACCTGATCGGCGACGTGCCGCTGAAGGCGAAGCGGCTGGTGGAGGTCACCTACGAATGCCTGATGCTGGGCATCGAGCAGGCGCGGCCGGGCAACCACATGGGCGACGTGGCACATGCGATCCAGCGTCATGCCGAGGCGCATCGCTTCGGCGTGGTGCGCGACTTCTGCGGGCACGGCGTCGGGCGGCTGTTTCACGACGCGCCAGAGGTGGTGCACGTCGGGCGGCCGGGAACCGGGCCGGAGTTGCGGCCGGGCATGATCTTCACGATCGAGCCGATGATCAACATCGGCAAGCCCGACGTGAAGCTGCTGGACGACGGCTGGACCGCGGTGACGCGCGACCGTTCGCTGTCGGCGCAGTTCGAGCATTCGATTGGCATCACCGAGGACGGCTGCGAGATCTTCACCGCGTCACCCGCCGGACTGGACAAGGCGCCCTACTGAGCCGCCCGCGTGCGGCGCGGGGCGGATTGAGGCGCCGCCGCCATAGCGCGGGACGCCGGATCGCTTCGCTGCGCCCTACGGCACGATCCGGAACGTGTAGCTGTAATCGGTCGCCTTGCCGCGCGTCACGACACCGGCGATCTTCACCGAATAGCTCACCCCCTGCTTCAACCCCGCGACGTTGAACTGCAGGTTGTTGGGCACGGCATAGCCGGCATTGTCGTAGCTGACGTTCGACACCGCCAGCGACGTGGCGCCGTCGCTGACCGAGATCGTCGCGGCGGCGAAATCCACCGTGGCGTTGGCGCCGCCGCGCTGCGTCGCGTCCGCCACCACCGTGAACGACAGCAGCGCGCCCGCGTCGAAGTAGCGCGCGGGATAATCACCGTAGGGGTAGGCGACGAACGCCGGCAGGTTCGCGGGCACGCTGACGCCGCCGGTGAAGGATACGACCTTCATCGCGGCGGCATCGGTGCGGCTGCCGTCGGCCAGCACCTGCGCCACCCGGCCATAGGCGATCTTGCCCAGGAACGGATCGAGCATCCAGCGCCGGTGGCCGACGTTGTTGGCGACCAGGTTCGACGTCTCGGTCAGCCAGCCGGCCAGGTACATGTCCTCGGTATAATAGGTCAGCCACGGCGAGATCAGCCCGCCATACAGGTTGCTGGTTCCCGCGCCCGTCGCGCCGGTGGCGCTATGGCACGTCCAGCTCGCCGGCGGCGTGTGGCTGAGCTGGCCGTTGGCGGCCATCATCAGCGCGGCCTGCGTCGCCTGCTCATCGTCGGCGGCCGAATAGATGACCGGCGGCAGGCGGTGCAGCGCGCGGATCGCGTTCATCCGCGCGAGTACGTCGTCGCGCACCGACTGCGCCAGCACGCCGGGCCGGCAATCGGACACGTCGGGCTGCGTGGTGAACAGCGCCGCCGCGGCTGCGGCCCAGTCGGCCGGCGGGCTGGCAGCGGGTGGCGGCGCGACCGGCGTGGGAGTAGCCGCGGGCGTGGGGGACGGCGCGGGCGTCGGGCCGGGACTGGGCGCGGCGGCCGGGGCCACCGCCACGCCGCCGCCGACCGGCGCCGCGGCGCCGCCCCCATCGCTCCCGCCGCAGCCCGCCAGCAGCAGCGACCATGCCGAAACGGCGCCCAACCATTGCACGCGGGAGTTACGCATGCCGGCGACGATAACCGTGCGGTCGTTAACAAACCGGCAGCGGCGCGGCCCGGCACCCTGCCCGCCAAAGCAGCACCCCTGCTCCGCCTGCCCGAAATACGGGCAGGCCATGCGACCGTCATGCCCGATTTGCCGCCTTGCCCTTCGCGGCCATGGCTGGCACGATCAATGCAAGATACCGATCGGGGTATCCGAATTGACCGGGGTGGGGCGTCCGTCGCGTGAAGAAGATCGAAGCGATCATCAAGCCGTTCAAGCTGGACGAGGTGAAGGAGGCGCTGCACGAGATTGGCGTATCCGGCATCACCGTGACCGAGGCGAAGGGCTTCGGCCGGCAGAAGGGCCATACCGAGCTGTATCGCGGCGCCGAATATGTCGTCGACTTCCTGCCCAAGGTGAAGCTGGAAGTGGTCGTCGAGGACGGGCTGTGCGAGCGTGTCGTGGAGGCGATCGCCGCCGCCGCGCAGACCGGCCGCATCGGCGACGGCAAGATCTTCGTGATCCCGGTCGAAACCGCACTGCGCATCCGCACCGGCGAGCGTGACAACGAGGCGATCTGACGCCTTCCTGCCCATTCCATCACCCCGGCGCCCGTCGGGGTCTTTCAGTTACGGCGAGATCCCGGCGTTCGTCGGGGTGACGCAAATGCGAGAGAGAGAAGCACCATGGCGAACACGGCCGCAGACGTTCTGGCGAAGATCAAGGACGAGGAGATCGAATGGGTCGACCTGCGCTTCACCGATCCCAAGGGCAAGTGGCAGCATCTGACCATGGTCGCCTCGGTCATGGGCGAGGACGAATGGACCGACGGCCTGATGTTCGACGGCAGCTCGATCGAGGGCTGGAAGGCGATCAACGAGTCGGACATGATCCTGAAGCCGGATCTGGACGCGGTCTACACCGATCCGTTCTCCGCGACGCCGATGCTGATCGTGTTCTGCGACATCGTCGAGCCGTCGACCGGCGAGGGCTATAGCCGCGATCCGCGCACCACCGCGAAGCGCGCGGAGGCCTATGTCGCGCAGACCGGGATCGGCGACACCGTGTACGTCGGGCCGGAAGCCGAGTTCTTCATGTTCGACGACGTGCGCTTCGACACGTCGTACAACCAGTCGTACTTCAAGCTCGACGACATCGAGCTGCCGACCAACACCGGCCGCGAATATGAAGGCGGCAATCTCGCGCACCGTCCGCGCGCCAAGGGCGGCTATTTCCCGGTCGCGCCGGTCGACTCGGCGGTCGATATCCGCGGCGAGATGGTCTCGACGATGATCGAGATGGGCCTGCCGTGCGACAAGCACCACCATGAGGTCGCCGCCGCCCAGCACGAGCTGGGCCTGACCTTCGGGACGCTGACCACCACGGCCGACCGCATGCAGATCTACAAATATGTCGTGCACCAGGTCGCGCATGCCTATGGCAAGTCGGCGACGTTCATGCCCAAGCCGATCAAGGAGGACAACGGCTCGGGGATGCACACGCACTTCTCGATCTGGCAGGGCAAGGAGCCGCTGTTCGCGGGCAACGGCTATGCCGGCCTGTCGGACACCTGCCTCTACTTCATCGGCGGCATCATCAAGCATGCCAAGGCGATCAACGCCTTCACCAACCCGACCACCAACAGCTACAAGCGGCTGGTGCCGGGCTATGAAGCGCCGGTGCTGCTCGCCTATTCCGCGCGCAACCGTTCGGCGTCGTGCCGCATCCCGTACGGCACCGGCCCGAAGAGCAAGCGCGTCGAGGTGCGTTTCCCGGACGCGATGGCGAACCCGTATCTCGCCTATGCCGCGCTGCTGATGGCGGGGCTGGACGGCATCCAGAACAAGATCCATCCCGGCGAGGCGATGGACAAGAACCTGTACGACCTGCCGCCGGCCGAGCTGGCGCAGGTGCCTACGGTCTGCGCGTCGCTGCGGGAAGCGCTCGAGTCGCTCCAGGCCGATCACGACTTCCTGCTGAAGGGCGATGTCTTCACCAAGGATCAGATCGAGGCTTATGTCGAGCTGAAGTGGAGCGAGGTCGCCCGCTGGGAGATGACGCCCAGCCCGGTGGAATTCGACATGTATTACAGCGCGTGACGCCCCCGCGCCGGCGGCCGGTGGCCATGCCACCCGCGCCGTCGGCCGGCCGCGTACCGACATCCCATGCGAAAGGGCGTTCCGCGAAAACGGGGCGCCCTTTTCCTTGCCCGTCGCTCGGAGTTCTGGCGGCATGAGGCGCGCGGCGGCGTCGCCACGCCGTCGCTGACG
Organism: Sphingomonas taxi; assembly: GCA_003243195.1. Lineage (GTDB taxonomy): Bacteria > Pseudomonadota > Alphaproteobacteria > Sphingomonadales > Sphingomonadaceae > Sphingomonas > Sphingomonas taxi_B. Next base: position 24,438 of record QFQI01000017.1, read on the forward strand.
CCTTCGATCTCCAACGGTGTCAGCGCACGCGCAGTCCAAGCAAAACTCCGCGAGCGCCAAGCCCAACTAGACTCCCCTTCGCGCGTCCTTCACGTAACATGCACGTTCGATCCCGTGACCTGTCCGCGCCACCTGGGAGCCACGCCATGTTCGCCATTGCCGCCAACGATCGCTTCGCGCCCGGCCCGTTCTCGATCATTGCCGTGTCCGATGCGCTGCGCCCCGAACCGACATGGCGGACGATGTTCGGCTGGCCGGTCGACGATCCGTGCACGATTCCGGTGGCGGCCCGGTCACGCGCCGAGCGCAAGATCTGGGCCGCGCGGCTCGATCAGGCGGTGTGCAGCGCGCAGCGGCCGGTGCTGCTGGTCGCCGACGGCATGGGCTGCGCGGCCAGCGCGTGGTGGGGCCGGCTGTCGCCCAGCGATTATGTCCAGCGGATCGCCGGCGCGCTGCTGTTCGCGCCGCGCGCGCACGACACGACCCGCGACGGCGACACCGACCTGTTCGCCTCGCCGACCGCGCCGCTGCCCTTCCCCTCCGTGGTGATCCAGCCGCAGGGCGGGGCCGTGGATATCGGCGCGACGGTCGACAGTTGGGGCAGCCGCCTCGTCGCCGGGCAGCGCGACCGCCATGTCGCGCGTGACATCGGCGCATGGCGCCAGGCGCAGCGCCTGTTCCTGCGCGTGACGCATCAGATCGCCGCTTATGAAGTCGACAGAGCCGAGGCGCTGATCGGGCGCTGACATCGCGGGCCGCGACCGGGCCGCCCCACGCGACCGCTGGGGCGAGAGAAATGTGCGGAGATGCTACTTCCGCAACCCGTGCCGCACGCCGCCGCCGCTACTTCTGCGAGCTATATCGGTCACGATCACGACGGCAGCGAAGGCACCCATCGGCCTTCACGCCCGGCATCTGGAGCCTCGTTGGAAGACGTCCTGACAGCGCATCCGGCCACGCCGCGCCGCTCCCCTTTCCCCCAGACGCGGGATGAGGGAGCGGGCTGCCGACGCCGCGAACCTCGCCATATCCGGCATGTCGAATCGAAGGGGTTTCCGAACAGGCCGGTCACCGGCACCGCGGTGGCGGCACGGAAGGAGATGCATGGCGTCGTGATCGAGGAGCGACGCCGCGTCGCGATCCGAGGCGCCGCGCCACGAAGCGGTCGCCGACCGGGCGATGGCGGCGGCGCGATCGGATCGCACACAGCTTCGGCGCCTATCGCCGCACGTCCAGTCCGCCGGACAGGAACGCCGCGATATCGGCCTGCCGGAACAGCGCCGCGTCGCCGGGCAGCGAATGTTTCAGCGCCGCCAGCGCCAGCCCGGTGTCCGCGGCCGCGGCGATCCCCTCCCCGCGGCGCAGCGCATGGAGGACGCCCGCCGCGAACGCATCGCCGCCGCCGATCCGGTCGACGATTCCCGCCAGCACGGTCTCGGGCGTCTGCGCCTGCCCGTCGCGCGTGTCGATGCGCGCCGACAGGCGGTTGAGATCGACATGCTCGACGTGCCGCGCGGTCGACGCGATCGTCGTCAGCGCCGGGAAGCGCGCGAACGCCGCCTCCGCCGCCGCACGCCGCCGGTCCTCCCCCGCGCCGCCGAAGTCGTCGCGGCCGAGCAGTAACGCGATGTCGCGGTGATTGCCGAACATCAGGTCGGCATGCTCGACGATCCGCGTCAGGATCGCGCGCGGATCGCCATCCCACCGCGCCCACAACTTGCCGCGCCAGTTGCCGTCGAACGAGAGCGCGACGCCGCGCGCCGCCGCCGCCTCCGCCGCCGCAACCGCGCTCTGCGCGGGCACCGGCCCCAGCGCGGGCGTGATGCCCGACAGATGCAGCCGATCGACCCCGTCCAGGATCGTGTCCCAGTCCCACGCCTCGGCCGGCGTCGCGGCGAACGACGACCAGGCGCGGTCGTAGATCACCTCGGTCGCGCGCATCCCCGCGCCGGATGTGACGAAATACAGCCCCATCCGCTCGCCGCCGTACTGGATGTGGCGCACGTCGACGCCGTGCCCGCGCAGCACCGCGACCGCCCCATGGCCGAGATCATTGTCGGGCACGCAACTGGCGAAACCGACGTCATGGCCCAGCCGCGCCAGTTGCGTGGCGACATTCGCCTCCGCGCCCGCCACCCACAGGTCGAGGCGCGGCGACTGCATCAGCAGCTCGCGTCCCGGCGGCGAGAGGCGCAGCATGATCTCGCCGAATGCCAGGAACCGCCCCATCACGCCTTCTCCACCGCGTCGATCAACACCGCCCGCTCCGCATCGTCGGCCTGCCAGCGGCCCGCGAAGCGCCCGTCCGCACCGAACAGCGCGTCCACCACGCCGCGCGCATCATGGCGCTGCCACAGGGCGGCGAGCTCATCCGCGAGCGGATCGTTCACCGGCCCCGCCCCGCCGCGCACATGACGGATCCAGGCGGCCAGAGCGGTCAGCGTCGCGGTACGATCGACACCGCGCGCGCGGTTGATCGTCAGCGGCTCCAGCCAGCGCGGCCCGATCTTCTGCGAACCGTCGCTGGCGATCTGCGCCAGCCGGTGCGGCAGCGCGGGATTGGCGAAGCGCGCCAGCAGCGCGTCGGCGTAGCGCGGCAGATCCTGCTCCGGCGCGGGGTCGAGGCTCATCGCCGCCTCGTGGCGCATCAATCGCTCCACCACTGCGCGGATTGCGGGATCGGCGATCGCCTGGTGAACGAACGCATGCCCCGCCGCCAGCCCCAGATAGGCGAGCGCCGAATGCGCGCCATTCAGCATCCGCAGCTTGGCGGCCTCATACGGCCGGACGTCGGAGACGAACTGCGCACCCGCCACTTCCCAGCGCGGCCGTTCGCCGGCGAAGCGATCCTCGATCACCCATTGCCGGAACGGCTCGGTCACCACCGCGCCTTCGTCACGCAGCCCGATGCGCCGTTGCAGCGCGTCGAGATCGTCGGCGGTGGTCGCGGGCACGATCCGGTCGACCATCGTCGACGGGCACGCCCATGCGGCCTCGAACCACGTCGCGTCGGCACCGTCGAGCAGCGCCGCGACGCCCGCGTGCAGCACCCGGCCGTTGTCAGGCAGGTTGTCGCAACTCACCAGCGTCAGCGGCGCGACGCCCGCCGCCCGCCGGTCCCGCACCGCCTGCGCCAGATAATGGTAGATGGTCCCCTGCGCGCCCGCGATCGCGGCCGCGTCGATCCCGCCGTCAGGCCGCCGGTGGTAGCCCTTTTCGGTGACGGTCAGCGTCACGAGCCGCGTGTCGGGCGCGGCGAGCGCGCGCGCCACCGCGTCCGGCGCCTCGGGCGCGACCAGCACCTCGCGCACCGCCTCGATCAGCCGCACGCGCTCACCGTCCGCGCCACGTTCCGTGACCGTGTAGAGCCCGTCCTGCGCCGCGAGTTGCTCGCGCACCAGCGCGGAGCGCAGCGACACCGCGGTGATCGCCCAGTCGCGGTCGCCCGCCGCCATCGCATCGTCGGTATAGACCGCCTGATGCGCGCGGTGGAACGCTCCGATCCCCAGATGCACGATCCCGCGCGCCTGCGCCTGCCGGTCATAGCCGGCGCGCGCCACGTCGGCGGGCAGGAGGTCGCGCGTCGCCTGCGACAGCCTCACAGCTTGTACGCTCGCCGCACGAGGCCGCTGGTCAGGTCGTGCGCCAGCTCCACCGCCTCCCAATCCTCGATGCGATGCTCCGCCACCAGCCGCGCGAGCCAGGCGCAATCGACGCGCCGCGCGACATCGTGCCGCGCCGGGATCGACAGGAACGCGCGCGTATCGTCGTTGAAACCGACCGTGTTGTAGAAGCCCGCCGTCTCGGTGGTCAGTTCGCGGTAGCGGCGCATCCCGTCCGGCGAATCGTGGAACCACCATGCCGGCCCCAGCTTCAGGCAGGGATAATGGCCCGCCAGCGGCGCCAGTTCGCGCGCGTAGACGCTTTCGTCCAGCGTGAAGAGAATGATCGTCAAGTCGCGTTCGTTGCCGACCACGTCCAGCATCGGCTTCAGCGCACGGACATATTCCGTCCGCTCGGGAATGTCGGCGCCCTTGTCGCGCCCGTGGCTCGCGAACAGGCCGGCATTGTGGTTGCGGAACGATCCGGGATGGATCTGCATCACCATGCCGTCCTCGACGCTCATCCGCGCCATCTCGGTCAGCATCTGCGCGCGGAACAGCTCGGCGTCGGCGGCGTCCCACGTGCCGCCCACGATCCGCGCGAACAGCGCCTCGCACTCGGGCGTGGAGAGATTGGCGGTGCGCGCGGTCGGGTGGCCGTGATCGGTGGCGGTCGCGCCGGCGGCGCGGAAATCGGCGCGCCGCCGGCGGTGCGCTGCAAGATAGCCCGTCCAGCCATGCACGTCCTCGCCGGTCAGCTCCGCGAAGCGCGCCAGCGCGCCAGAGAATTGCTCATGCTCGACGTCGATCACCCCATCGGGGCGATAGGTCGTGACCACGCGCCCGCCCCAGCCCGATTCGCGGATGGCGTGATGCGCATCGAGGCTGTCGTGCGCACCCTCGGTAGTGGCGAGGAAGTCGATGCGGAAGCGATCGAACAGCGCGCGCGGGCGGAAGGCGTCGGTGGCCAGCTTCGCGCCGATCGCATCGTAATAATCGTCGGCGGTGTCGGCATCCAGCCGCGTCGTGAAGCCCAGCACCTCGGCGAAGACATGATCGAGCCACAGCCGCGATGGCGTGCCGCGGAACAGGTCGTATCGCGCCGCGAAGGTGCGCCACGCCGCGCGCGGATCGGTATCGGGCACGCCGCCGCGATGCGGGATCGCCAGATCGTCCAGCGCCACGCCCTGCGAATAGAGCATGCGATAGATGTAATGGTCGGGCGCCAGCAGCAGCGTGGTGGCGTTGGTCCACGCCGCGTCGGTCGCGAACCAGGTCGGATCGGTGTGGCCGTGCGGGCTGATGATCGGCAGCGTGCCGATCTCCGCATAGAGCGCGCGCGCGATCCCGCGCGTGGTCGGATCGGCGGGGAACAGCCGGTCGGGGTGCAGTTCGAGCGGTCGTGCCATCGTCAATTCGCCTTTCCGTACGCCAGCCCGCGTTCCAGCCCTCGTTCCAGCCCGCGTAACTCGGCCAGCCCGCGCATCCGCCCCAGCAGCGAGTAGCCGGGGTTGGTCACCTTGCCGAGATCGTCGATCATCTGATGGCCATGGTCGGGGCGCAGCACGATCGAGCGCTGCTCGCGGTGCTGCAGCGCGACCACCTGCGCCATCACCGCCGCCAGATCTCCGTCGCCCTCCAGATGCGCCGCCTCGTGGAACGCGCCGTCCGGCTCGCGCTGGACGCTGCGCAGGTGCAGGAAGCCGATCCGCGATCCCAGTCGCTCGACCATGCCGGGCAGGTCGTTGTCGGCGCGCACCCCGAACGATCCGGTGCAGAAGCACAGGCCGTTGGCGACGCTCGGCACCGCCGCGAACAGCGCGGCCACGTCGCTTTCCGTGCTCACCACGCGCGGCAGGCCGAAGATCGGGAACGGCGGGTCGTCGGGATGCACCACCAGCCGGATGCCGCACGCCTCCGCGACCGGGCAGATCGCTTCCAGGAAGGCGACATGGTTGGCGCGCAGCCGTGTCGCATCCACATCGGCATAGCCGCCGATCGCGTCGAGGAACTGCGCGGAGGTGAAGCTCTCCTCGCTGCCCGGCAGGCCGGCGATGATGTTGCGTTCCAGCCGCACGCGCGCCGCCGCGTCCATCGCGTGGAAACGGCGTTCGGCGCGCTCGATCACGTCGGGCGCATAGTCCGCTTCCGCCCCCGGCCGGCGCAGGATGCGCAGGTCGTAGACCGCGAGCGCATCCCGTTCGAAACGCAGCGCGCGCGCGCCGTCGGGCAGTTCCCAGGCGAGATCGGTGCGCGTCCAGTCGAGCAGCGGCATGAAGTTATAGGTCACGACGCGGATTCCGCATGCCGCGAGATGGCGCAGGCTGGCGGCGTAATGATCGAGCAGGCGGTCGCGTTCGGGTCCGCCGGTCTTGACCGCCTCATGGACGGGCAGGCTCTCCACCACGCTCCAGCCGAGCCCCGACGCCTCCACCAGCGCCTTGTGCGCGGCGATCGCGTCCAGCGGCCAGACGTCGCCATTGGGGATGTGGTGCAGCGCGGTCACCACCTCAGTCGCGCCGGCCTGACGGATATGCGCCAGCGGCACCGGATCGCGCGGCCCGAACCAGCGCATCGCGTGCGTCGTGAACATTCGCTGCCCTTCTCCCCTCCCGCGCCATGCCCGGCGATGCCGTGCATGATAGCGTTATCACGCAGAATTGCGAGCGTTGCTTCAGTGACGCATCACCAATGCTGGTCGCTCGCCTTTCCCCTCGATACGGGGCAACAGCAGGTGAATCCACCCCAGTGCGCCCAGATACGAGGCGCCGGCGAACAACAGCAACGGCAGATAGCCGAACCCCGCCGCCAGCAGCAGCCCGGCCACCTTGGAGATCACCACGCCGCCGACATTGCCGCTGAACGATCCGAACGCGGTCACGCGCCCCACCTTGTGCTGCGGCACCACGTCGGCGATCAGCGCAAACAGGTTGGTGGAAAACGCCTGATGCCCGGCCAGCGCCAGCGCCATCAGCCCCACCGCCAGCGGATAGGCGTGTGTCGTCAGCGCCAGCGGGATCGGCACGACGCACAGCGCCGCCGCCAGCATGATGCCCTTGCGCACCGCGTTCACGCCGTGCCCCCGTGCCAGCAGGCGGGTCGACACCGCCCCGCCCAGCAACGAACCCACCGCCGCACCGCCGTAGGCGATCGCCAGCGGCACGCCCAGCGCCACCCCCGCCAGCCCGAACTGACGGTGGAAGAAGTCGGGCAGCCAGAACAGCAGCAGCCACCATGTCGCGTCGGACAGCACCTTCGCGCCCGCGACCGCCCAGGTCCGCCGTTCGGCGAGGATCGGGCCATAGTCGACCTGCGTATCGGCGCCGGCCGCATCATCGCCGCCGCCACGCGCCTGGTCGAACGTCAGGCCGCGCGTCGCGACCAGCCACGCCAGCGCCCATGCCAGCCCGACGACGCCCGCCGCCGCGAAGGTGCCGCGCCACCCGAACAGCAGCGCGGCGGCCGGGATCGCCAGCGGGGCCAGGATCGCGCCCAGGCTGCTCGCGGCGTTGCTGACCCCGAAGCCGGTCGAGCGCCACGCCGGCGGCAGCACCACCGCCACCGTCTTGGTCGCGGTCGGCGTGCCCATCGCCTCGGTCGCGCCCAGTGCCACGCGCACCATCACGAACTGCGTGACGCTGTGCGCCCAGCCGTGCAGCAGCGCCGCGACGCTCCATGCCGCGACACCGACCGGATTGGCCCATTTGACGCCCAGCCGGTCGGCGATCCAGCCGGTGAACAGGAACCCCGTCGCCGCGCCGGCCTGGAACCACGCCGCCAGCGTCCCGTAATCGTCGTCGCTCCAGCCGAGATCGAGCGCGATCTGCGGCTTGAGCACCGCGATGATCTGCCGGTCGACCAGATTCAGCACCCCGGCGGTGATGACCAGCGCGAACAACAGCCCGCGCCGGGCAGTCCCGACACCCGCCAGCGTGCGCGCCACGCGGGTCAGGCCGTCAGCGGGGCGTGGTCGAGGCGCGGCAGGACGTGGCGCGCGAACAGATCGGCCTCCGCCGCATGCGGGTAGCCCGACAGGATGAAGGCGTCGATCCCCTCGGCGCGATAGGCGTTCAGCTTGGCCAGCACCTGATCGGGATCGCCGACGATCGCCGCGCCGCAGCCCGAGCGCGCCCGGCCGATCCCGGTCCACAGGTTCGCCTCGACATAGCCGTCATCCGACCCCTCGCGCAATTCGGCCTGCCGCCGCACGCCGGCGGACTGCGAATCGAGCGACTTCGCGCGGATCGCCGCGCCGGCGGCATCGTCCAGCTTCGACAGCAGCCGGTCGGCCGCCGCGCGTGCCGCCGCTTCGGTTTCGCGCACCACGACATGCACGCGGTAGCCGAACTTCAGCGTCCGCCCGTACCTGGCCGCGCGCGCGCGCATGTCGGACACGATGCCGCGCACGCCGTCCATCGTATCGGGCCACATCAGGTACACGTCGCACCCCTGCGCCGCCGCCTCGCGCGCCGCCTCCGACAGCCCGCCGAAATACAGCGGCGGGCAGCGCCCGGAGACCGTGGTCACGCGCGGCGGATCGACCTTCAGCCGCCAGAAATCGCCGTCATGGTCTAGCGGCTTGCCGTCCAGCAGCGTGCGCAGGATGTGCATCGCCTCGACCGTGCGCGCATAGCGCGGCGCGCTCTCCAGCGTTTCGCCGGGCAGGTCGCTGGAGATGATGTTGACGGTCAGCCGCCCCCCGAGCATCCGGTCGATCGTCGCGATCTGCCGCGCCAGTTGCGGCGGCCAGCTCTCCCCGACGCGCACCGCCATCAGCAGCCGCATCCGCTTCAGCAGCGGGGCGACCCCGGCGGCGAAGGCGGTGGTGTCGATCCCAAGCGCATAGCCTGACGGCAGCAGGCAATTGTCGTAGCCGGCCGTCTCCGCCTGCACCACGATGTCGCGGCAATGTTCCCAGCTCGATCGCAGCGCCGCGTCCGGCACGCCCAGGAATTCGTAATCATCGTCGCACAGCGCGGAGAACCAGCTAACCTCGCACGGCTGGGCCGACGGCGCGGTCATGGCAGCTTCTCCCCCATGCCCGCCTCCAGCACCGCATACCATTGGCTGCGCGTCCATTCGACCGCGTACGCCCCCGCCGCCGCCGCGATCCGATCCGGGTTCTGCGACCCGACGATCGGGATGATCCGCGCCGGATGCGCCATCACCCACGCCAGTGCCGCGGTCGGCCCGTCGACGCCGTAGGCCGCGCCGTGTTCGGCGAGCAGCGTCGCCGCGGGATGGCGGCCGTCCGCCAGCCGGCCACCGCCCAGCGGCGACCATGCGAGCACCGCCATGTCGCGCACCATCGCCTGATCCAGCGTCCCGTCGAACAGCGGCGCGGCGCGCAACGGGGAGAATTCCGGCTGGGTGCTGACGATCGGCTGGCCCAGGAACGCCTGCAACGCGTCCAGCTCCGCCGCGCTGTGGTTCGACACGCCGATCGCGCGCACCTTGCCCGCCGACGTCATCGCGTCGAGCGTGGCCGCGACCTCCTGCGGATGCGTCAGGACGTCACGGCGATGGATCTGGTACAGGTCGATCACCTCGACGTTCAGCCGGCGCAGCGAATCGTCGAGCGCCGCCGACAGATAGTCGCGGCTGGAATTGTACGGGATGCCGGGCCGGATCCCGCCCTTGGTGGCGATCACCATCCGCTCGCGCAGCCCAGGATCCTCGGCCAGCGCGCGGCCGAACAATTCCTCCGCCGATCCGAACCCGGCCGGCACGTCGCAGCCGTAGATGTCGGCGGTGTCGAACAGCGTGATGCCGGCGTCGAGCGCCGCCACGACCAGCGGCCGCACCGCGCGCACGTCCCCGGCCAGCCGCCACATGCCCCAGGCGAGCGGTGAGACGGACAGACCGCTCTTGCCGAGCGGACGTGGTTGGCTTGATAGGCGGATCGTCGTCATTTCCGGCGGCATGGCACAGGGACAGACCGGATGGTAGCCGAGATCCGCTACGGCGTCGTCGGAACGGGCATGATGGGGGTCGAACACCTGCGCAACATCGCGCTGGTGCCCGGCGCGCGCGTGACCGCGCTGGCCGATCCGGTCGCCGCCTCGCTCGGCTGGGCGCGCGACGCGCTCGGCGGCGGCGCGGCGGCCGTGCGCTGCTTCGACAATGTCGCCGATTTCGCGCGCGAGGCGGAGGTGGATGCGGTGGTGGTCGCCTCCCCCAACCACACCCACCGCGAGGTGCTGACCGCGCTGTTCGCCACCGACGCGGCGATCCTGTGCGAAAAGCCGCTCGCCACCACGCTGGACGACGCGCGCTGGATCGTGGCGCAGGCGGCGGCGCGCGCCGCGCCCTTCTGGGTCGGGATGGAATATCGCTTCATGCCCCCCGCCGCCGCCTTCATTGAGCAGGTGCACGGCGGGCGCGTCGGGCGCCTGCGCATGCTGTCGATCCGCGAGCATCGCTTCCCCTTCCTGCCCAAGGTCGGCGACTGGAACCGCTTCTCGCGCAATACCGGCGGCACGATGGTCGAGAAATGCTGCCACTTCTTCGACCTGATGCGGCTGATCGTCGGCGCCGAGCCGGTGCGCGTCCATTGCTCGGGCGCGATGGACGTCAACCATCTCGACGAGCGCTACGACGGCGAGCGGCCGGACATCATCGACAACAGCTTCACCACCGTCGACTTCGCCAACGGGGTCCGCGCGCTGCTCGACCTGTCGATGTTCGCCGAGGGCGCCGAACATCAGGAGGAGATGTCGGCGACGGGCGACGCCGCGCGGCTCGACGTGCTGATCCCCCCCGGCGAGCTGGTGTTCAGCCCCCGCACCGGCTTCGGCAACGCCAAGCAGGTCGAGCGCACGCGCGTCGCGATCGACGCGACCGCGCATGCCGCCGGCAGCCACGAGGGCGCGACCTATTATCAACATCTCGCCTTCGCGGACGCGGTGCGGGGGCGGGCGCCGGTGCAGGTGACGGCCGAGGACGGATGGCGCGCGGTGGCGATGGGAGTCGCGGCGGAGATCAGCGCGCGCGAGCACCGGGTGGTCGAGATGCGCGAGCTGGGCCTGTGAACCGCCGGCCGCGTCCCGCGCCCGCCATGCGGCGATAGGCGCGCCATGGCGATGGCATCCGACCGGCACGTGGCGATCATCGGCGGCGGCTTTTCCGGCACGCTGCTCGCCATCAACCTGCTGCGGCACGACGGGCCGCGCGCAACGCTGATCGAACGGCGCGCAGGCCAGCTCGGGCGCGGCGTGGCGTATAGCGCCGCGCATGCGGAGCATCTGCTCAATGTCCGCGCCGGCAACATGAGCGCGCTGCCCGACGACCCCGACCATTTCGTGCGCTGGCTGACCCGCAACGCGCTGGGCGACCGCACCACCTTCGTGCCACGCCGCGTCTATGGCCGTTATCTCAGCGAGATGCTGGCCGCTGCTGCCGCCGCCTATCCCGACCGGCTGACGCTGGTCGAGGCCGAGGTGCGCGCGCTCGCCTGCGCCGACGATGGCTTCACGCTGACGCTGGCGGACGGCGCGCGGCTGGCTGCCGATGTGGCGGTACTGGCACTCGGCAACCTGCCGCCGCACACGCCCCCCGGCATCGTGCCCGATGCGCTGCCGCCGGGCTGCTATCGCGGCGATCCATGGGCCGGCGACATCGCCGCCGGGCTGAACGACGCCGACACGGTGGTGCTGGTCGGCAGCGGCCTGACCGCGGTCGATGCCGCGCTGCTGCTCGACGCGCAGGGGTTCGGCGGGCGCATCCTCGCCATTTCGCGCCGCGGGCTGTCACCCCGCCCGCACGCCGACGCGCCGCCGCGCGCCGGGCTGGGCGAACGCCCGACCGGCCCGCTTTCCGCGCTGGTGCGCGCAGTGCGCACCCGCGCGGCGGCGATCGGGTGGCGCGCGGCGGTGGACGAGCTGCGCCCGGTGACGCAGATGATGTGGAGCGCCGCTGACCCGACCACCCGCGCGCGGTTCCTGCGCCACCTGCGGCCATGGTGGGACGTGCACCGCCACCGGCTCGCCCCGCAGGTCGCCGGCCGCATCGACGCGCTCGCCGCCGCCGGCCGGCTGCGCGTGGTCGCGGGCAAGCTGATCGCCGCCGAGTCCGACGGCGACGGCGCGCGGCTCCACTGGCGGCCACGCGGCGGCCGCGCGACCGAACAGGTTCGCGCCGCCCGGATCGTCAATTGCACCGGGCCGCAGGGCGACCTGCTGCGTTCGCGCGAACCGCTACTGCGCGATCTGCTGGCGCAGGGTGCGATCCGGCCCGACGCGCTGCGCATCGGCCTCGACATCGACGCCCAGTCGCGCGTGGTGGCGGCGGACGGCGGCGTCGACGATCGCCTCTACGCGATCGGCCCGATGACGCGCGGCGGATTGTGGGAGGTGGTCGCCGTGCCCGACATCCGTCAGCAGAACTGGACGCTGGCGCGCCGCCTCGCCCATGCGCAATGGGTCGGCGGCGAGGGCTTGTAGCGGGTCGTGCGGAAAGCAGTTGCGCGGCGAACATGGTAGCGCTAACTTGAGGATCGCAGGCGCAGACCTGTCGATCAGCGAGAGGAGCCCGGATGACCCGCCTGTCCACCTTTTCCCTACGCCACTGGCTTCCCGCGCTCGCCGCGCTGCCGCTGGTCGCGTGCGGCGAGCGCGCCGCGCAGCCCGACAATGCCGCCGCTCCTGCCGCCTCCGCCGCCTCGCCCGACGAGCCGCGCGCGAAGGATGGCCGCCGCTACCTGTCGCAGCCGCTGGTGCGCGACTTCTACACCGCCGACCCCTCGGCGCACGTGTTCGACGGCAAGCTCTACATCTATCCCAGCCATGATATCGACGGCCCCGCCAAGGAGGACGATCTCGGCAATCACTTCGAGATGCGCGACTACCGGGTGCTCAGCATGGACGCGCCCGGCGGCAAGGTGACCGCACATCCGGTGGCGCTGGACGTCAAGGACGTGCCCTGGGCCTCGAAGCAGATGTGGGCGCCCGATGCCGCGTACAGGAACGGCACCTATTACCTCTACTTCCCCGCCAAGGACAAACAGGGCGCGTTCCGGATCGGCGTCGCCACCTCGACCTCGCCGGTCGGGCCGTTCAAGGCCAATCCCCGGCCGATCGCCGGCAGCTTCTCGATGGACCCGGCGGTGTTCACCGACGACGACGGCAAGAGCTACATGTATTTCGGCGGCATCTGGGGCGGGCAGCTCCAGCGCTACACCACGGGCAGCTACGATCCGAACGGGTCGAAGACCGATCTGCAGGCCGACGACAAGCCGGCGCTGATGCCCAAGGTCGCGCCGATGGCCGCGAACATGACCGAATTCGCGCAGAAGCCGCGCGACCTGATGATCCTCGACGAACACGGCAAGCCGCTGCTCGGCGGCGACCACGACCGCCGCTTCTTCGAGGCGTCGTGGATGCACAAGTACAAGGGCAAATACTATTTCAGCTATTCGACCGGCGACACGCACTACATCGTCTATGCCACCGGCGACTCGCCTTATGGCCCGTTCACCTACAAGGGTCGGGTGCTGTTGCCGGTCGATGGCTGGACGTCGCACCATTCGATCGTCGAATGGCAGGGCAAATGGTGGCTGTTCTACGCCGATACGCAATTGTCCGGTCAGACGCGGCTGCGCAACGTCAAGATGACCGAGCTGCGGTACAATCCCGACGGCACGATCCAGACCATCGACCCGTTCGTGAAGTGATGGCACGCGCGTGCCATCCCTCTCCGGTTCGTGACCCCGGCATCGGCCGGAGTCCGGCCGGGGGACGCCTCTGCCGCTCACGATCCGTCCACCACCGGACCCCGGCCCCGTCCGGGGCCATCGCGGGACGAGGGCACGGCCGACGCCATGCCGCCCCCACACGCACCTCAAGGGTCTGACCATGTTCCTCGGCATCGACATCGGCACCTCGGGCGTGAAGGCGGTGGTGATCGACCGCGACGGCGCGATCGTCGCGCAGGGCACGGCCGCGCTGACGGTGCAGCGCCCGCATCCCTTGTGGTCGGAACAGGATCCCGATGCCTGGTGGCAGGCGACCGACGCCGCAGTCCGCGCGCTGCCCGCCGATGTGCGCCGCGCGGTACGCGGCGTCGGCCTGGCCGGCCAGATGCACGGCGCGACACTGCTCGGCGCGGACGACCGCCCGCTGCGCCCCGCGATCCTGTGGAACGACGGGCGCTCCTTCGCGGAATGCGCCGAGTTGGAGGCGACCGCCCCCGCGTTGCGCGACATCGCGGCCAATATCGCCATGCCCGGCTTCACCGCGCCCAAATTGCTGTGGGTCCGGCATCATGAGCCGGAGACGTTCGCCGCCATCCGTACCGTGCTGCTGCCCAAGGATCACGTCCGGCTGTTGATGACCGGGGAGAAGGCGTCCGACGTCTCCGATGCCGCCGGCACGCTGTGGCTGGACGTGGCGAAGCGCGACTGGAGCGACGAACTGCTCGCCGCGACCGGGCTGATCCGCGATCAGATGCCGCGAACCGTGGAGGGCAGCGACGTGACCGGCAGCCTGCGCGCGGAGGTCGCCGAACGCTGGGGCATGGCGCGCGTGCCCGTGGCCGGCGGGGGCGGCGACAATGCCGCCGGCGCGGCCGGGATCGGCGTGGTGCGCGACGGCGACGCGCTGCTGTCGCTCGGCACGTCCGGCGTGATCTTCGTCGCCACCGACGGCGTGCGCGCCAACACCGATGGCGCGGTGCACGCCTTCTGCCACTGCGTGCCCGGCATGTGGCACCAGATGGCGGTGCACCTTTCGGCGGCGGTGTGCGTCGACTGGGTGGCGCGGCTGATCGGCGCCGCGGGCGCGGCGGACGTCTTCGCGCGCGCCGAGCAGGCGGGGGCGGCGAACGGTCCCGAACTGTTCCTCCCCTATCTCTCCGGCGAGCGGACGCCGCACAATGACGCGCAGGTGCGCGGCGGCTTCCTCCACCTCGATCACGACACCACCCCCGAGCGGCTGGCGCAGGCGGTGCTGGAGGGCGTCGCCTTCGCGCTGGCCGATGGCGTGCGTGTGCTGCGCGATGCCGGCACGACGGTCGAGCGGCTGTCGGTGATCGGCGGCGGCGCGCGCTCGCGCTACTGGGGCGAGACGCTCGCGGCGGCGCTGGAGGTCGAGCTCGCCTATCTTCGCGGCGGCGAGGTCGGGCCGGCGATGGGCGCCGCGCGGCTGGCGCAACTCGCCGTCGATGGCGGCACGCCGGCCGAGGTCTGCGTCGCCCCGCCGGTCAGCCACGTCATCACCCCCGACCCCGCATTGGTCGAGCGGCTCGCCCCCAAGCGCGCCGCCTTCCGCGTCGCCTATCCCCGCATCAAGCCATAAAGGAGATCCGCTCATGGCCACCGACTTCTTCGCCGACGTGCCGCCGATCAGATATGAGGGTCCGGACACGGACAACGAACTCGCCTACCGCTTCTATGACAAGGACCGGGTGGTGCTCGGCAAGCGCATGGAGGATCACCTGCGCTTCGCCGCCTGCTTCTGGCATACCTTCTGCTGGCCGGGGTCCGACGTGTTCGGCGGCGGCACCTTCAACCGCCCGTGGCATGCCGGCGCGAACGACAGCGCGGCGGCGGCGCAGAAGCGCGAGGTGGCGTTCGACTTCTTCTCGAAGCTCGACGTGCCCTTCTACTGCTTCCACGACGTCGACGTGATGGCCGACGCGCATGGCGTCGCCGAACACCGCCGCTTCTTCGCGGAGGCGGTCGACCATCTGGAGACGCTCCAGGCATCGTCGGGCCGCAAGCTGTTGTGGGGCACCGCCAACCTCTTCAGCCACCCGCGCTTTGCCGCCGGCGGCGCGACCAACCCCGATCCAGAAGTCTATGCGTTCGGCGCGGTGCAGGTCCGCGACGCGCTGGAGGCGACGCATCGGCTCGGCGGCCAGAATTACGTGCTGTGGGGTGGCCGCGAGGGATATGAGACGCTCGCCAACACCGACATGAAGCGCGAGCTCGACAATCTCGGCCGCTTCCTCGCGCTGGTGGTCGAGCACAAGCACAGGATCGGCTTCACCGGCACGATCCTGATCGAGCCGAAGCCGCACGAACCGACCAAGCACCAATATGATTTCGACACCGCGACCGTGTACGGCTTCCTGAAGAAGTACGGGCTGGAGAACGAGGTTCGCGTCAATATCGAGGCCAATCACGCCACGCTCGCCGGCCACACGTTCGAACATGAGATCGCCACCGCCAGCGCGCTCGGCATCTTCGGGTCGATTGACGCCAATCGCGGCGATCACCAGAACGGCTGGGATACCGACCAATTCCCGAACTCGGTCGAGGAACTGACGCTGGCGATGCTGGAGATCCTGCGCGCGGGCGGCTTCACCACCGGCGGCTTCAACTTCGACGCCAAGGTACGGCGCCAGTCGATCGACGCGGTGGACCTGTTCCACGGCCATATCGGCGGCATCGACGTGGTGGCCCGGGGGTTGCTCAACGCCGCCGCGCTGATCGAGGACGGTCGCCTCGACGCGATCAAGGCGGAACGCTACGCCGGCTGGGACGGCGATTTCGGCCGGCAGGTGTCCAGCCTCGACCTCGCCGGCATCGCCGACCTGGCGGAGCGCCAGGCCATCGACCCGCGTCCGCGCTCGGGCCGGCAGGAGCGGATCGAGAACATCGTCAACCGCTTCATCTGACCCCGGCATGCCGTCGTCAGGGCGATCCGGCCGAAAGCCGGGTCGCCCCTGACCGCCCGCGCAGGGTTGCGAAACCGCCCTCCGCGACATAGTTATGTCAGACTAATTCCATCACGGGGACGATCATGATCGACGGAGCGATGCTCATCGGCGCCGAGGCGCGTCAGGCCGACAAGCGGTTCACCTCGGTCGATCCGTCGACCGGCGAGACGCTGACGCCGGACTTCTCCTCCGCCGGCCCGGATGCGGTGGCCGAGGCATGCTCGCTCGCCGCCGCGGCGTTCCCGGCCTACAGCACCACCGCGCCCAAGGATCGCGCCGCCTTCATCGAGGGGGTCGCCGAGGAGATCCTGGCGATCGGCGACGACCTGATCGTCCGCGCGATGAGCGAGAGCGGTCTGCCGCGCGTCCGGTTGGAGGGCGAGCGTGGCCGCACGGTCGGACAATTGCGACTGTTCGCGCAGGTCGTGCGGCAGGGCGACTGGCTCGATGCGACGATCGACCCCGCGCTTCCGGATCGCCAGCCGCTGCCGCGCCCCGACCTGCGCCGCATGAACGTCGCGCTCGGCCCGGTGGCGGTGTTCGGCGCGTCGAACTTTCCGCTCGCCTTCTCGGTCGCGGGCGGCGACACCGCCTCGGCGCTGGCTGCGGGCTGTCCGGTGGTCGTGAAGGGCCACCCGGCGCATCCCGGCACCGGCGAGCTGGTCGCGCGCGCGATCGCCCGCGCGGTGGACAAGGCGGGGCTGCCGGCCGGCGTGTTCTCCTATCTGCCCGGCGACACCAACGATCTGGGCGGCGCGCTGGTCCGCGATCCGCGTATCAAGGCGGTCGGCTTCACCGGGTCGCGCGGCGGCGGCATGGCGCTGATGAAGATCGCCGCCGAGCGCGACGAGCCGATCCCGGTCTATGCCGAAATGTCCGCGATCAATCCGGTCATCGTCCTGCCGCACGCGCTGGAGGCGCGCGGCGCGGCGCTCGCGCCGGCATATGTCCAGTCGCTGACCATGGGCGCGGGGCAGTTCTGCACCAACCCCGGGCTGGTGCTGGCGGTCGCCGGCCCGGCGCTCGACGCGTTCGTCGCGGCGGCCGGCGCGGCGCTGACCGACAGCGCGCCGGCCACGATGCTGTCGCCGGGCATCCACGCCAGCTTCGAGAAGGGTGTGGAGGCGCTGGCCAGCCACAATGCGGTCACCACGGTCGCGCGCGGCAAGGTCGGCGAGGGCGTGAACCAGGCGGTCGGTGCGCTGTTCCGCACCGATGCGCGGAGCTTCCTGGCCGATCGCGCGCTGGGGCACGAAGTGTTCGGTTCGTCGTCGATCATCGTCGCCTGCGCGGACCTGGACGAGCTGAAGCAGGTCGTCGCCAGCCTGGAAGGCCAGTTGACCGCGACCTTGCAGATCGACGCGGCGGACGAGGCCGATGCCCGCCCGCTGATCCCGGTGCTGGCGGATCGCGTCGGCCGCATCCTGGTCAACGGCTGGCCGACCGGCGTCGAGGTGAGCCATGCGATGGTCCATGGCGGCCCCTTCCCCGCCACCAGCGACGGGCGCACCACCTCGGTCGGTACGGCGGCGATTGATCGCTTCCTGCGTCCGGTGAGCCTCCAGAACCTGCCGGCCGGCCTGCTGCCCGACGCCCTGTCGGATGCGAACCCGTGGAAGATCGCGCGCCGCGTGGACGGCAGGCGCGAGGCGTCGCCACGGTAATCGCGCTGGATCGCTGGCGACGGGAGGGCGGTCCTGCGGGGCCGCCCTTCTTCGTTCGTGCGCGGCGGCGGGGAAGCGGCGGGGGCGCGCTATCGTGTATCGCGCGGTTGTGGCGCGGGGCGCCCCAGCGCCCACGCCCGCTTCGCTTCCCCTGCGCTAACATGATCTCACGCAAAGCCGCGAAACGGTCACGGCCGGCGCCGGTTCGGTCACGCCAGCGACGCGCCGATCCGCCCGCTCGGCCGACGCGGTGCGCACACGCCGATGGGGCGGAGGTGATGGGGCGGTGCGGCGGGGGCCGCCGTTCCTCATCCCCGCGCCACCGGCGCGACGACGCGGGGGTGTCAGGGGTGCGCGGCGGTCGGCGCGGTGACCATCAGTGGTTGTCGCGCGGCAGGCCCATGGTCTGCGCGATGCGCTGATACTTCTCCGCGCCCTCCAGGATCGC
>QFQI01000024.1 GCA_003243195.1 Sphingomonas taxi
TGTCGACCAACAACATCCTGTCGCCCGCCAACGGCAAGCCGATCATCGTGCCGTCGCAGGACATGGTGCTGGGTCTCTATTACCTGTCGATGGAAAAGCAGAACGAGCCGGGCGAAGGCATGCTGCTGGGCGACATGGCGGAGGTGCACCAGGCGCTGAACGCCGGCGCGGTGACGCTGCACACCAAGATCATCAGCCGCGTCCCGCAGACCGATGAGAACGGCAACCAGTATCTCAAGCGCTTCGAGACGACGCCGGGCCGCATGCTGCTGGGCGAGACGCTGCCGCACAGCCACAAGGTGCCGTTCGACGTCGTCAACCGCCTGCTGACCAAGAAGGACGTCGGCGACGTCATCGACGAAGTGTATCGCCACACCGGCCAGAAGGAGACGGTGCTGTTCGCCGACGCGATCATGGCGCTCGGCTTCCGTCACGCGTTCCGCGCCGGCATCTCGTTCGGCAAGGACGACATGATCATCGCGCCGGACAAGGACAAGCTGGTCGATGAGACGCGCGACCAGGTGAAGGACTATGAGCAGCAGTATCAGGACGGCCTGATCACGCAGCAGGAGAAGTACAACAAGGTCATCGACGCCTGGAGCCGCTGCGGCGATCAGGTCGCCAACTCGATGATGAACGAGATCAAGGCGGTGAAGTTCGACGACGAGACCGGCCGTGAGAAGCCGATCAACTCGATCTACATGATGGCGCACTCCGGTGCGCGTGGCTCGCAGGCGCAGATCAAGCAGCTCGCGGGGATGCGCGGGCTGATGGCCAAGCCGTCGGGCGAGATCATCGAGACGCCGATCATCTCGAACTTCAAGGAAGGGCTGACCGTCCTTGAATATTTCAACTCCACCCACGGCGCCCGCAAGGGGCTGGCGGACACGGCGTTGAAGACCGCCAACTCGGGCTATCTCACCCGCCGTCTGGTCGACGTGTCGCAGGATTGCACCATCGTCGAGCTGGATTGCGGCACCGAGCGCGCGCTGGAGATGAAGGCGATCGTGCAGGGCGGATCGACCATCGCGTCGCTGGGCGAGCGGATCCTGGGCCGCACCACGGCCGAGGACGTGGTGGACGCCAAGACCGGCAAGGTCGCCATCCCGACCGGCACGCTGCTGGACGAGCCGATGGTCGCGCAGATCGAGGCGCTGGGCGTGCAGGCGATGAAGATCCGCTCGCCGCTGGTCTGCGAAAGCAAGGTCGGCGTGTGCGGCAAGTGCTACGGGCGCGACCTCGCCCGCGGTACGCCGGTCAACATCGGCGAGGCGGTGGGCGTGATCGCCGCGCAGTCGATCGGTGAGCCGGGCACGCAGCTCACGATGCGCACCTTCCACATCGGCGGCGCGGCGCAGCTCAACGAGCAGTCGAACCTGGAATCGCCGGTCGACGGCACGGTCGAGTTCCGCGACCTGCGCCTGATCGAGGACCAGCGTGGCCGCCGGGTGGTGCTGAGCCGTTCGGGCGAGATCGCGATCGTCGACATGGACGGGCGCGAGCTGGCGGTGCACAAGATTCCGTACGGCGCGTACGTCATGTTCGATGATGGCCACATCATCAGCAAGGGCGACCGGATGGCGGAATGGGATCCGTTCACCATGCCGGTGATCACGGAAACCGGCGGCACCGTGAAGTTCCAGGACCTGATCGAGGGCAAGACGCTCACCGAGCAGGTCGACGAGGCGACCGGCATCGCGCAGCGCGTGGTGACCGAATATCGCGCCGTCACCAAGTCCAAGGAGGACCTGCGTCCGCGCATGACCCTGCTGGACGAGGGGTCGGGCGAGACCGCCCGCTACCTGCTGGCGCCGGGCGCGGTGCTGTCGGTGGAGGACAATGCCACCGTCCACGCCGGCGACGTGCTGGCGCGTGTCGCGCGCGAATCCGCCAAGACCCGCGACATCACCGGCGGTCTGCCGCGCGTCGCCGAACTGTTCGAGGCGCGCATCCCCAAGGAAGCGGCGATCATCGCCAAGGTTTCCGGCCGGGTCGTGTTCGGCAAGGACTATAAGGCGAAGCGCAAGATCGGCATCCAGCCCGAGGATGGCGGCGAGGTCGTCGAGTATCTGGTGCCCAAGTCGAAGGTGATCGACGTTCAGGAAGGCGACTACGTCAAGCGTGGCGACAACCTGATCGGCGGCTCGCCGAACCCGCACGACATCCTGGAAACGATGGGGATCGAGCCGCTGGCCGAATATCTCGTCAGCGAAATCCAGGAAGTCTATCGACTGCAGGGCGTGAAGATCAACGACAAGCACATCGAGACGATCGTCCGTCAGATGCTGCAGAAGGTCGAGATCATCGAGTCCGGCGACACCACGTTGCTGGTGGGCGAGCAGGTCGATCGCGAGGAGATGGACGCGATCAACGAAAAGCTGGAGGACGGCCAAGCGCGCGCTGCGGGCAAGCCGGTCCTGCTGGGCATCACCAAGGCGTCGCTGCAGACCCGCAGCTTCATCTCGGCGGCGTCGTTCCAGGAAACCACCCGCGTCCTCACCGAGGCGGCGGTCCAGGGCAAGCAGGACACGCTGATGGGGCTGAAGGAGAATGTCATCGTCGGCCGCCTGATCCCGGCGGGCACCGGCGCGGGCATGAACCGCCTGCGCGTGGCGGCCTCCTCGCGCGATGCGGCGCTGCGCGTCCAGCAGCGCAAGTTGCAGGAAGCGATGATCGCGGCCGGCTCGGCGGGCTCCGCCGCGCAGACCCGCGCCGCCGAGGAAAAGCGTACGCTGCGTGACGACGCCGGCACCGGCAGCGATCCGCTGGCGGCGGTGGTGCCGTCGGGCACCGGCACCGATGCGGATGCGGGCGAGTATCTGAACGAGGAGTGATCCTCGTTCGGGCCACGGCCCGATGGTGAAGGGAGCCGCCGTCCGGGATGCCGGGCGGCGGCTTCGTTCGTTGCGGCATCCCCGGCGCGGCATTGCGGTGGATGCAGCCGCGGGCGCGCAGCTTGCAATTGCGACCCGACGCGTCCTCGCTCACATGTCGAGCGCGTGCTGCAATGCAGCAAACCGACCGGAGGACCGTGATGCTCTACCTGATCTACATGATCGTATCGTACCGCAACGAAGCGCGCGCCCGCGCGATGGCGGCGTCGCCCGCCGCCAAGCCGGTCGTCGCGAACGACGTCCAATACAAGCAGGCGGCCTGAATCGACGTCTGGCCGGAAGCGACGCGTGGCGGCGGGCGACCTGCTCGGGAGGCAGCCGACACACTGACGATGCCCCATTGCCCGCCAGCCACCGAAGCGGTTTCGCATCAGGTGGGATCACGGCCGCGAAACGGGCAACCGCAACATGTGCACGCCGCCGGGGCGTAAAGCCGCCGGCGCCGCCATATGCGCGAACGGCCGCCCCTCCTTCCCGGACCGCTATTTCCTTACATAGGGCGTGAAGTCACCCAGCAGCAGGATCCCGCGTGGGATGTTCGACATGCGGTCGAGCGGCCGTACCTGATCGTTGCGGCATAGCTGCGACCCGAACGGCTGGGTGATGAGGATGTCGTCGGCGCGTAACGTCTCCGCGCGGTCGCGCGGCACGTTGACATAGAGCCGTCGCCCGATCCGCCATACGATCGCGCGGGCGGTGACGATCTGCATGTTGTCGGTGGCTGACGCGGTGATGCAACTCACCGGCTTCTCCGCGACGCGCCCCTTCAGTACCTCCGCAAGTTGCGCGTCGGGGGAGCGCCGCGCGGCGTGCGCGGGGGCGATGAACGCGGTTGCCATGACCGCGACGGCGATGATCCTGTTCATCCCGCCACCATAATCGCCCGCGACTGAACCGCCACTGACGCGCGGCTTGATGTGGAGCAACGATATCGCGCGGAACGGCGCGCAGGCCGGGCCGTTCGATCGGCATCCACGAAGGTCGCCCTCCCCCATGCCCGATTCCCTGCACGATGCGCTCGCCCGCCCTGACGCCGCGCCCCCGCCCGGCGTGGCCGAAAGCGCCGCGATGCTGGCGGAGGTGCTGGCGACGGGCGATCTGATCGCGGCCGCCGTGGACGAGGTGCGCGCACTGGCGCTGACGCATGCCCTTGCCGCGGCCGCGCCGGACGCCACGGTGATCTTCTGCCCCGGCAGCGACGCGCTGCCCGGGGAGGATGCACCGCCCTCCCCCGCCAATGTCGGCCAGCGCGTGTCGGCATTGCGCCGGCTGCGGCTGCTCGCCGGGGAGACGCGCCGCCCGCCGGTCGCCTGCATCACCACCGGCGAGGCACTGGCGCGCGCCTATCCCGCGCCCGCCGACTTCGATGCGGCGCCGCCGGCGGTGAAGCAGGGCGCGCCGCTCGATCTCGCCACCCTGTACGACACGCTGACCGGCATCGGCTATCTCGCCGACGAGCGCGTCGACGAACCCGGCGAGGTAGCGCTGCGCGGGCAGGTGCTGGACGTATTCCCCGCCGACGCCGCGCTGCCGCTGCGCGTCGAGGTGGTCGATGGTACGATCGCCGCCCTGCGCTGCTACGACCCCGCCGATCAGCGCACCGTCGGCGAGATCGACGCGCGCGAACTGGGCCGGGTCAGCGAACCGCCGACCGGCGAGCGACGCACCACGTTGCTCGACCATCTGCCCGGCGCGCGGGTGATCGTCAGCGATGCCGCCGATGCGCGCCGCCGCCGCTTCCTGACGCTTGCCGCCGATGCGGCACGCCGCACGCCGAAGCGCGCGTTGCGCGACGTGATCGGAGAGGAGGCGTGGCAGGCGGCGCTTGCCGAGCGCGACGTGGTGACGCCCGCACGCGAAGGCGAACCGCCGCCGCGTTTCGCCGAGCACAAGGCGCCGCTGCGCGCCTTCGCCACGCTCGCGCGCACGGCGCGCGACGCCGGCGAGCGCGTGGTGCTGCTGGGCAGCGCACGCGACCTGCGCTTCCTGCGCCGCCGTGTCGCCAGGGCGTTGAAGGAGGAACCGGCGGTGGTCGCCGGCTGGACGGAGGTGACGAAGGCGCCGCCGGGCGCGTTGCTGGCGCTGGAGCTTGCCGCCGATCGCGGCTTCCGGCGCGTCGGCGTGCTGGCGGTCGCGGCGGCGGATCTGCTCGGCAGCCGCGCCGAACGCGAGCAGGTCGCGGGCGGGCCGACCGACGCGGCGTTGTTCGATGTCGGGGAAATCCGCGTCGGTGACGTGGTGGTGCACGAGGATCACGGCATCGGCGTGGTCGCGGGTCTGGAGCAACTGCCCGGCGACGGCGACACGCCCGGTGGCGACGCGATCAAGCTGAACTATGCCGACGACGGCGTGCGGCTGGTGCCGGTCGGCGAGGCTGATCGCATCTGGCGCTACGGCGCGGAGGCCGATGCGGTGACGCTCGACCGGCTCGACGGATCGAGCTGGCAGAAGCGGCGCGGCGAGATCGACGCCGCGATCGCGCAGAGCGCGCGCGACCTGACCGCGCTCGCCGCCGAGCGCGCGGAACGCGACGCGCCGGCGCTCGACCCCGATCCGGCGGCATATGAGCGCTTCGCCAGCGGCTTCGCCTTCACCGAAACCGCCGATCAGGCTCGGGCGATCGCGGCGGTGCGCGCCGATCTCGCCGCCGGCCGCCCGATGGACCGGCTGGTGATCGGGGACGTCGGCTACGGCAAGACTGAGGTCGCGCTGCGCGCCGCCGCGCTCGCCGCGCTGGCGGGCCGGCAGGTGGCGATCGCCGCGCCGACGACGGTGCTGGCGCGCCAGCATCTGGAAACGTTCGCGGCGCGCTTCGAAGGCACCGGGATCGCGGTCGCCGGTCTGTCGCGGCTGTCGGGCACGGCGGAACGCAGGCGCGTGAAGGCCGGGCTTGCCGACGGATCGGTGCAGGTGGTGGTCGGCACCGGCGCGGTCGCGGGCAAGGGCGTGACCTACAAGGATCTCGCGCTCGTCGTGATCGACGAGGAGCAGCGCTTCGGCGCGGCGGACAAGGACAAGCTGCGCGCGCTGTCCGCCGGACATGTGCTGACGCTGTCCGCCACGCCGATCCCGCGCACCTTGCAGGGCGCGCTGGTCGGGTTGCAGCAACTGTCGATCATCGCCACCCCGCCGGCGCGCCGCCAGCCGATCCGCACCGCCGTCGGCGCCTTCTCCCCCGAGACGCTGCGCGCCGCGCTGCTGCGCGAGAAGAGCCGCGGCGGACAGAGCTTCGTGGTGGTGCCGCGCATCGCCGACATGGACGCGCTGGCCGCGCAGCTCGAACGGCTGGTGCCCGAGCTGGACGTACTTCAGGCGCACGGCAAGATGCCCGCCGACGCGATCGACGAGGCGATGGTGCGCTTCGGGCGCGGGGACGGCGATGTGCTGCTCGCCACCAACATCATCGAGGCCGGGCTGGACGTGCCGCGCGCGAACACGATGGTGATCGCGCATGCCGATCGCTTCGGCCTGTCGCAGCTCCACCAGTTGCGCGGGCGCGTCGGACGCGGCAGCCGGCGCGGGCAGGTGCTGCTGTTCACCGATCCCGAGCATGAGATCGCCCCGCGCACGCTGAAGCGGCTGCGCACGCTGGAGGCGTTCGACCGGCTCGGCGCCGGCTTCGCGATCAGCGCGCGCGACCTCGACATGCGCGGCGCGGGCGACCTGCTGGGCGAAACGCAGGCCGGGCACATGAAGCTGATCGGGATCGACCTGTATCAGCAACTGCTGGAAGGCGCGCTGCGCCGCGCGCGCGGCGAGGATGTCGAACGCTGGACGCCCGAACTGCAACTCGGCATCGAGGGGCGGCTGCCGGAAAGCTGGATCCCGGACGAGGAACTGCGCGTCACCTTCTACGCACGGCTGGCGCGGATCACCGATGCCGAGGCGGTCGATGCGCTGGAGGAGGAACTGGCGGATCGCTTCGGCGCGGTGCCGGACGAGGCGCGCACCTTGCTGGCCACCGCGCGGCTGCGCGCCGATGCGCGGGCAGCGGGCATCGCGAAGGTCAGCGCCGGCCCCGCCGCGCTCGCGCTGGAACCGCACAACGGCACGCAACTGGACGCCGCGGCGTTCGGGCTGGAGGAAAAGGACCGCCGCTTCCTGCTGCGCGAGCGGATCGACGACCCACTCGCACGGCTGGCGCGGGCGGGCGAACTGGTGCAGCAGATCGCGGGCGGATGAGGCTACGCCCGTCGTTCCCCGCGAACGACGACGCGTGCGGAAGAAGCGCGACGTCACCCACGCCGGTGCCGGGGTGACGGATCAGTCGCCGGCGCGACAGGTTGACGCGGCGGGCGCCCCGAAAAGGCGATGCCGGCCCGCTCTCCCATCGAAGGGAGGAACGAGCCGGCACCGTGACATGCCCCTTTAGCGGCCTTCCGGTGCGTCCCTCAGAACCGCACGCGACCGCCCAGCGACAGCACGACCGCGCGTGCATCGGTGAGCGTGCCGTTGACCAGCACCGGGGTCTGCACCGCGGTGCCGGCATAGGCCGCCGTCACGCGGTCGATCGTCGTGTCCGCGAAGTCGACATAGTTCGCCGCCGCATCCAGCGAGAATTTCGGCGTCACGTCGAACGACGCGCCCAGCGCGTAATTCCAGCGGTTCGAATCCGGCACTCGCGCATCGCGCTCGCGATCGCGCGTCGGGGTCAGCGCGCGCTGCACGCCGCCGCGCAGCGTCAGCCGCGGCGACACGGCATAGTCGATGCCGCCGGCATAGCTCCACGTGCTGCGGTAGTTTTGCGGCAGCGCGGCGTTGATCGGCGCGCCCAGCCGGATCGCGTCGAACTTCTCCCAGGTGTAGCGGATCGTCTGTGCGTTCAGCGTCAGTGCGGGCGTCACGCGGAAGCGACCGCCGACCATGACCTGCGCCGGCGTGTAGAAGCGCGCCTCCACGTCGGACACGGTACGGTTCTGCCCCGCGAGCGGCCCCAGCAGCCCGCCGACGGTCAGTTCGCCCTTCAGCTTGTGCTCGATCGCCGACTTGTAGCTGACCCCGACCGTCGCCCAGTCGTTGTGCATCTGGAAACCGGCGGTCCAGCCGAGATCCCAGCCGTCCCCCTTCAGCTTCTGGCTGCCGTCCGCGAGCGCGGCGGACAGGTTGGGCAGCGCGTTGGTCAGGCTGGCCTCGGTATATTCGACGTTCGCCGCCGCGCCGACG
>QFQI01000008.1 GCA_003243195.1 Sphingomonas taxi
GCGCGGGGTGGAGCAGCCCGGTAGCTCGTCAGGCTCATAACCTGAAGGTCACAGGTTCAAATCCTGTCCCCGCAACCAACGGTATCACAACAGCCCCGTCTCGACAGAGACGGGGCTGTTGTGCGTTTGGCACGCACGCCCCCTCCGCGAACGACAGCATCCGGTATAGGTCGCCGTGCAGCTGGATGGGGGTAAGCGTCCGGCCTGACGCTTGTTGCTGGCGCGGCCCTACTGCGCGAGGCGGTTGGCGCTCGGGAGTGTCCTTTCGCACTCCGCAAGGAGAGTGCGGATGGGGCGCGTGGAGGTCATCACCCGGGTCGAGCGTCGCCGGCGGTACTCGGACGAGGAGCGCGCTGCGGTGCTGGCGAAGTGCGACGAGCCGGGTGCCACGGTGATTGGCGTATCGCGCAGGCTGGGCATCTCGGCCAGTCTCATCCACGGCTGACCGCGCTCGACTTCTTCGCCTGGGCCGACGACGTGCTGGGCCAGGTGTCGGCGCGCACGCCGCTGGCGGAGGCGCTCCGCTACGCGGTCTGGCTCAAAGCTGATTAAAACCGTGTGGGTACGCGAGAACCACCGATCTGTACTGCCGCTCGAGAAGCCGAAAGCTGGTGATGCTGATGCGATGGTGGAGTGGGTGGTTGACAACAACGCTCAGACTGGAGCCGACCGACTGACCACCTTGGCAGATCAGGTCGGTGAAAAGACCTTGGGCGAAGTGCTTCTGGCGTATTTCGAAGCCGAAGAGATTGAACGCGCGCAGAGCATGCGTGAGGTGGGTAGGCCATGGCCGCGCAGGCGGGACTGTCAGGAATTTCGTGTGCGGGTGGGCGGATGAACACTACGCCGCCATGGCTCTGATGAAGCGCTCGCCGAAGATGACGGCGAACTGTGCCTTGGCCATGGTCCACTCACGTGGGGGCATTCTCCACTCTTTCTCCGACCGGTTCAAGATCAGGTAGAGCAGCTTGGTGGCAGCTTCGTCGCTGGGAAAATGCCCGCGGGCACGGACGGCTCGGCGCAGCTTCGAGTTGAGCGCCTCGATGGAATTTGTGGTGTAGATGATCCGCCGAACCTCGTCAGGGAAGGCGAAGAACGGGATCACCTCGGCTCAGGCGCGCCGCCAGCTCTGGCCGATGGCGGGGTAGCGGGTGCCCCACGGACCGGCCTCGAACGCCGTGAGCGCCCGCTCGGCGGCTTCGGCGCTGGGAGCCCGGTAGACCTCCTTCAGTGCCGTCGCCAAGCCTTTGCGGTCCTTCCAGGAGACGAAATCCATCGAGTTTCGAAGCAGATGGACGATGCAGGTTTGAACCACGGCGTCGGGGAACACGGCGGTGATCGCCTCGGGAAAGCCTCTCAGGCCGTCGACCACGGCGAGCAGAATGTCCTCGGTGCCGCGGTTCCGCAGTTCGTTCATGACCCTGAGCCAGAACTTGGCGCCAGCCTCGCTGGACGATGATCCCCCGGATCATCGTCCGGGCGTTCGGCTTCTGCTCGAGCCACAGGCCCAGCACCTCCTTGGCGCCGTCCGCGCGGACACCCAGGGCGATATGGATGGCCTTGTTGCGCACCATGCCCTCGTCGCGGATCTTCACCCGCAAGGCGTCGAAGAAGACGAGCGGGTAGACCGGATCCAGCGGGCGCTGCTGCCAGATCGCCACCTCGTCGAGCACGGCGTCGGTCACCGTGCTGATCAGGTCCGGCGATACGTCGATGCCATACAGGTCGTGGAGGTGCCCCGTGATCTCCCGGGTGCTCATGCCGCGCGCGTACATCGACACGATCTTCTCATCGAAGCCGGGAAAACGCCGCTGGTACTTGGCGATCAGCTGCGGGTCGAAGCTCGCCTGCCGGTCGCGCGGGACGTCGATCGCCAGCTTGCCGCTATCGGTCGTTATCGTCTTCCGGCCGTAGCCGTTGCGGCTGTTGCCAGCACCATCATCCCCAGACAGGTGATGATCCATCTCAGCATTCAAGGCGCGCTCCGTCAGCGCCTTCTTCAGCGCATCCAGCAAGCCACCTTGCGCCAGGGCCGCGCCGGCATCATCCCCACCCAGCAACTGATCCAGCAACTCGTTCGGTATCGCAGGCTCTTTGCGTCGGGACATATCGGGGCTCCTTCTTTCCCGTTATGCCCACCCGCACACGAAATTCCTGACAGTCCCGTCCGGGATCGGGCACGGGCTTGACCGGTACGGCTGCGATCGAGTTCATCGAAGGCATCTGGACAAGTGGCCGCTCGGCTACAGGCTGTTCTAGTCTTGGCTGTTCACGCTCCTTGCGCTCCTTCTCAGGGCCGGGCTTCACTTCACGTACCCGTACAGGTGGGGCAGCAGGCGGAGCCACGTCGAACACCGCCAGAGCTGGCGCCGGTGGTGCCGGTCGATAGGTCGTCCAGCTCGTCGATCAGGTCGGATGGCACGCTGTCGGCATCAGCCGGCAGGCGCGCGGCGATCCGATAGGTCGCCTCCAGGACGCGTAGCGGACGACGGTCGAGCCCCGCCGCCATGCCGCCGTCGAGCCGGGACGCCATCGCCAGCCCCAGCTCCTCGTCCAGACCCGCCCGGAACACGCTCTCCAACTCGCCCGCTTTCAGAAAGCCGCGACCGGCACGATCGAGCATCTGCATCGTCAACACCTCCCATTTCGCCGAGAGCCGGGTGGCGAGACGACGTGCGCGGTGGCCAAAGGGACCGTTATAGGACGGTTGACGATTTTCCGCAGGTACAGCCTGCGGCGATAGTGATAGCGCGCGCCGCGCCGCCACAGATAGGAAATCGAAGCCACATTCACGTCTCGCCCGGACGCCGGCGCGGACCTCTCATGCGGGCGGACGATACCATCGTGTGCACAGCTTGGTGCACAATCCGGTGTCCCGCGAGGCGCGGCCGGACGCCGGAATGGCGGATTTATGTGGGTTCAGCGCGAATGTGGAGCGGGTGAAGGGAATCGAACCCTCGTCGTAAGCTTGGGAAGCTTCTGCTCTACCATTGAGCTACACCCGCGTGCTGGCCTCCGTTGCCACGGCGGCGGCGTCCGCGTCAACGCGATTCGGTGCGGTAGCCGGTCACGAACGCGATCACCCATGCCGCCGGCATCTCGCACGGGCGCAGCGCCGCGCGGCCGCCGGCGAGGCGGTACAGGTTGAAGCTGACGCGGCCGCCGCCGCCCAGTTCCTCGCCGTACAGCCAGCAGCGCCGCCGATCGGGCGCGCGCGTCAGCGTCACGCCCCAGCGGCGGCCGTCGTACGTTCCCTCGCCATAGCCCGCCGGCAGCGCGTCCAGCGCGCGCAGGAACGCCGCCGGCGGATCATGGTCAGTCGAGGTCGCCATGGCCGTGACCATGGCCGGTCGTCAGCCGCGCGCCGGTGTCCGCGCCGCCCGCGCCGCCTTCCCACCAGTATGGCAGCCGCTTGCGCGTGCCGGTCGCGACCTCGTTCAGCGTCGCGGCATCGTACAGCCGGCCGCCGAGCATCACCTGATGCACCTTGTCGGTGTTGCGGATGTCGGCGGTGGGGTCGGCGTCCAGCACCACCAGATCAGCGAGCTTGCCCGGCTCCAGCGACCCGACGTCCTTCTGATAGCCCAGCGACGTCGCCGCCGCGATCGTGCCGGCGCGCAGCGCCTCGAACGGGGTCATGCCGCCGCGTACGAAGCTCCACAGCTCCCAGTGCGCGCCCAGCCCCGGCTGCTGCCCGTGCGCGCCGATCGCGACGGGGATGCCCCTGTCGGCGAGCTTCTTCGCCTCGCGCGCGGTGGCGCCGTCGACATAATCCTCCTCCGGCGCGATCACGCGGCGCGCGTTCTGCGCGGCGAGCAATGCGGGCGGCGCGTGGCGGCTGAGCAGCGGGTGCCGCCACACGTCGGTATGCGCGCGCCAGTACGGATCACCCGCCGGCCCGCCATAGGCCACCACCAGCGTCGGCGTGTAGCCGACCCGCGTCTGCGACCACAGGCTGACCACGTCGGCATAGAAATGCTCCAGCGGCACATTGTGCTCGACGGTGGAATTGCCGTCCTGCACGAGGCTCATGTCGAGCGTGTAGAGCGACCCGCCCTCCGGCACGACCTCCAGCCCCTCGGCCTGCGCGGCGGCGACCACCATCTGGCGCTGTTCGCGGCGCGGCTGGTTGTAGTTCTTGACGCTGTGCGCGCCCTGCGCCTTCAGCCGTCGCACCACCGCCAGCGCATCGTCATAGCTGTCGATCCGCGCATAGACGTCCGGGCTCCTGGCGCCATAGATCACCTCGCCGGTCGAGAAGGTGCGCGGGGCGAGCACCAGCCCGGCCGCCTGCATCTCGGCCGCCGGGAAGATCTCCGCCGAGCGCGACGACGGATCGTGGATGGTGGTCGTGCCCAGCGCAAGATTGGCCATCGCCGACCAATTCTGTTGCGGCACCAGTTCGTCGTCGCCCTGCGGCCCGTGCGCGTGCGCGTCGACGAAGCCGGGGATGATCGTCTTGCCGGTCACGTCGACGCTGGTCGCGCCGGCCGGCACGGGCACCGACGCGCGCGGTCCGACCGCGACGATGCGGTCGCCGCGGATCAGCACGGTCGCGTCGTCGACGATCCCGCCGTCCGCCCCCGCCATCGTCACCACGCGCGCGCCGGTCAGCGCGACCGTGTGCGTCGGCTTGTCGGCGGCGACGTCCATCGACAGCGACACGCCGGTGCGCGGCGCGACGAACGGCGGCGCATCCTC
Source organism: Sphingomonas taxi (assembly GCA_003243195.1). Lineage (GTDB taxonomy): Bacteria > Pseudomonadota > Alphaproteobacteria > Sphingomonadales > Sphingomonadaceae > Sphingomonas > Sphingomonas taxi_B. The sequence continues at coordinate 4,702 of QFQI01000008.1, forward strand.
GCCGGCCGGCGCCTGCCGGAACAAGGCCGCGGTGTCGGCGGAAAAGAGCGTCGGTCCGGCGCTCCAGTGGATGCGCCGGCCGCCGTCCGACCAGTTGATGAAGTCCGCCCCGTCGGCGCTGACGCGCGTCACCGGCAGCGCGCCCGACCTGGTGTCGACCTCCACCGCCTGCCTGCCGGGCAGCAGCGGCATCACGAACGCCTCGTAATTCTGGCGGAACGCGACGTAATCGCCGCCGGGCGACACCTGATAATCGTTGACCAGCTCACCCGCGGCATGGACGCGGCGGTTCTCGCCCGACAGATCGGTGCTGACCAACTGGCGCTTGTCGCCTTCGTTGACGATCATGAACAGACGGTCGCTGGCGGCGCCGAACTGCGGCGCGGCGGCGTCCTTCGCGACCCGCACCGGCGCGCCGCCGGTGGCCGCGACGCGGTACACGCCGGTGCCCGGATTGCCGCGCGCCGCGGTCAGCTCGCCGCCCTGTCCCTGTTCGAACACGATCGTCCGCCCGTCGGGCGAGAAGCGGGCGCGGCGGTAATGGCCGGGCACCGTGGTGACGGTCTTCGCCGCGCCGCCGCCGGCCGCGACGGTGCGGATCTGCCCCAGCCCGGCGTCGGTCCAGCCGGTGAAGACGATCGTGCGCCCGTCGCGCGACCAGCTCGGCCACAGCTCCAGCTCCTCCGATCCGCGCGTCAGCCGCCTGGGCGCGCCGCCCGCCAGCGGCTTCACCCACAATTTGCCGAGCGTCTCGAACACCACCTGGCGTCCATCGGGCGAAACGGTCGCCCAGCGCGTCGCCCGGGTCTGGAAGCGGTCGGGCGCGACCGCCACCTGCGGGTGGATCGAATCGACCACGACGCGCGTGTCGTCGATGCGGAACGGGATCACCGCCGCGCCCGATCCGTCGGCGCGCACGCGGCGCAGCTTGCCGCCGGCCCAGAACACGATCGCGCCGTCGTCGGGCGTCCAGCTCATGTTCGGATAGACGCCGGTCACCGCCCATGTTTCCTGCACGTCGCGGTCCAGCGCGCCGTAGACGACGCGCTCCGCGCCGGTGGCGAGATCCTTCACCCACAATTTCGTCTGGTTGTTCTCGCGACGCACGAACGCGATCCGCCGGCCGTCGCGCGAGGGCGTCGGGCGCACTGAACCGCCGACGCCGCTGACCGCGGTGGTCACCTCGCCCGAATCGATGTCGTAGCGCTCGATGTCGAACAGGTCGGTGCGCGAATTCTGCGCATATTCGAAGATCGGGCCGGGCGAGACGTTGCGGGTATAATAGATGCTCTTGCCGTCCGGCGCGTAGGTCGGCTCGCCCAGTTCCTTTTGCAGCACCTCGCTGGCGCGCTTGACGAGCTGCACCCCGCCGCCGCCCGAGACATGGTACAGCCACACCTCGCCGGTGCCGAGCGAGCGGCCGGTGGTGAAATGCTTCTTGGCGGCGATGAAGCGCCCGTCCGGGCTCCACGTCGGCTGGTTGAGCAGGCGGAAGTCCTCCTTCGTCACCTGTCGCTTGTCGCTGCCGTCGACGTTCATCACCCAGATGTTGTCGCCGCCGCCGCGATCGGAGGTGAAGGCGATCCGCCGTCCGTCGGGCGAGAAGCGCGGCTGATGCTCGAACGCCAGCCCCTCGGCGATGCGCGTGGGCGTGCCGCCGGCGATGGGCATGGTGTAGATGTCGCCCAGCAGGTCGAAGGCGATCGTGCGCCCGTCCGGCGACACGTCGACGTTCATCCAGCTACCTTCGTCCACCGCGATCCGCACCTGCCGGGTGGAAAGCCCGCGCGGGGCGTTGACGTCCCATTTCGCGGGCGATTGCGTGGATCTGCCCGCCCCGGCGGTCGCGTCCTCCTTCGCGGGCGCCGGAGGGGGGAGCGGGCCGGCGGGCGCCGGAAGGGGATCGGTCGCCTGATCCTCGGGCGCCTGCGTCTGCTCGACGGGCCGGTCGGCGGGCGGCGCCACCTGTGCGGCGAGCGGGGCGGCGATCAGGCAGAGCGCCACGGCGGTCAAAGCGCGATTGGTCACGATACGGTATGTCCCCTTGTCCTGCCGCATCGTTAGCCGATCTGTCGCGGGCGTCACGCGCGAAATGCCCGCTGGCCGCGCCCGTGTCGCCGCGCCGGATCCGCTGGTTAACCGCTTCTTGGTGATCCCGTCCTATCGGCGCGGGCACGGGACAGACGACAGAGCGGAACGGGCGTGGGCGGGACGGGCGGGGCGATTTTCTACGATGCCAGCGGGCGGCGCGCGCACCGGGTGCGGGGGGCGCTCGCGGTGGCGGTGGCGGTGCCGGTCGTGCTGACGGTGCTGCTGCTGATCGCGGTGCTGCGCCCGATGGCCGGCGCCAGCCCGCGCTTCGCCGCATCCGCCGACGCGCCGCATGGGCTGGTGCCGGAGGCGACGGTGGGGGAGCGCGGCGCATGGCTGCCCGCGTCCAGCGGCGCGCGGCTGGGCGGCGGGACGATGGGCTTCTACATGCCGTGGGACGCGCCGTCGCGCCGCTCGCTGGCCGCGCATGTCGGCGCGCTGGAGTGGCTGGTGCCGGGTCTCGCTACCGTGACCGGGCGCGATCATCGTTTCACCGCCGAGCGCGACCCGTGGATGCACGCGCTGCTCGCCCGTAGCGGTCACGGCCCGAAGCTGCTGCCGATGGTGCAGAACGCCGCGGCGGACGGTAGCTGGGACGGCGCGGGCACCGCCGCGCTGCTCGCCGATCCGCAGGCGCGTCGCCGCTTCGCCGCGCAGGTCGAGGCGCTGGTGCTGCGCGAACGGGGCGCGGGCGTGATGCTCGATCTCGAAAGCCTGCCGGCCGGCGCGCACCGCGACTATCGCCGTTTCCTGCGCGAGCTGCGCGCGCGCTTCGCCGCGCGCGGCTGGGTCGTGACGCTGGCCGCGCCGGTCGCCGACCCCGACTGGGATCTCGCCGCCTACGCCCGCGTCGCCGATCGCGTCGTGCTGATGGCCTATGACGAACATTGGATGGGCGGGGAGGCCGGGCCGATCGCGTCGCAGCCGTGGTTCGCGCGCGTCGTGGCGCAGGCGGTGGCGACGACCGGCGCGGACAAGGCGATCGTGGCGATCGGCAGCTATGCCTATGACTGGGCGGGCCGCACGACGGTGCCGCTCGCCATCGACGACGCCTGGGCGCTGGCGGCGCGCGCGGGCGTGGTGCCGCGCTTCGACGCGGCGAGCGGCAACAGCCATTTCGCCTATGAAGCCGCCGGTACGCGCCATCAGGTGTGGCTGCTCGACGCGCTCAGCGCCGCCAACCAGATGGCGGCGATCCGCCGCACCGGCGCGGCTGGCGTGGCGCTGTGGCGGCTGGGCAGCGAGGATCCGCATGTCTGGCGCGTGCTGTCCGGCGCGCCGCACCCGGACCTGCACACGCTGCCCGCGCCGGCCGGGATCGCGGTGGAGGGGCGCGGCGAGATCCTGCGCATGGCGGGCGAGGCCGCGCCCGGCGCGCGCCGCATCCGCTGGGACGGCGCGCTGATCCGCGACGCGCGCTACGTGGCGCTGCCGCGGCCCGACATGGTGGAGCGCACCGGCGCGCGTCGCCGCCAGATCGCGCTCACCTTCGACGACGGACCCGATCCGGCGTGGACGCCGCGCATCCTCGACGTGCTGGCGCGCGAGCGGGCGCCGGCCACCTTCTTCGTCACCGGCGTCAACGCGCTGGGGCAGGGCGCGCTGCTGCGCCGCATCGTCGCGCAGGGCAGCGAGCTGGGCAACCATTCCACCTCGCACGCCGACCTGTCGCGCCGCTCCGAAGCCGCGATCGCGCTGGAGCTGAAGGCGACCGAGCGGCTGGTGGAGGCGTACACCGGCCGCCGCATGACGCTGTTCCGGCCACCGTTCCTGGGCGACGCCGATCCCGATCGCCGCGACGAGCTGCACGCGACGCGGGTCGCCGCGCGGCTCGGCTATCTGACGGTCGGCCTCAACGTCGATCCGCTCGACTGGCAGGGGCCGCGCGCCGCGACGATCGTGGCGCGCGTCGTCGCGCAGGTGGAGGCGGGCACCGACGCGCATCCGGCGCAGATCGTGCTGCTGCACGATTCCGGCGGCGACCGCGCGCAGACGCTCGCCGCGCTGCCGGCGATCATCCGCCAGTTGCGCGCGCGCGGCTATCAACTGGTCGGCGTCTCCGCGCTTGCCGGCCTGGCGCCCGCGACCGTCATGCCGGCGCTGGCCGGCGGCGAGGCGGGCGGTGCGGCGGGCACGCGCGGGCTGTTCGACGGTCTGGCATGGGCGCGCGACGGAGTGCTGGCGCTGTTCGCGATCGTCATCGCGGTCGGCATCGCGCGATCGGTGGCGCTCACCACGCTGGCGCTGTGGCGCCGGCGGCGCGAGCACGCGCCGGCCGGCGCGCCGCATCTGGTGCCGTCGTTCGTCTCGGTGCTGATCCCGGCCTTCAACGAAGCGCGCGTGATCGAGGCGTCGGTGCGGCGCATCCTCGCCAGCCACGGGCCGCGCGTCGAGGTGATCGTGATCGACGACGGCTCCACCGACGGCACGTCGGAGGTGGTGGCGCGCGCGTTCGGCATCGACCCGCGCGTGCGGCTGCTGACGCTGGCGAACGGCGGCAAAGCGCGCGCGCTCAACACCGCGCTGGGCTGCGCGCGCGGCGACGTGGTGATCGCGCTGGACGCCGATACGCAGTTCGAGCCCGATACGATCGCGAAGCTGGCGCGCTGGTTCGCCGATCCGCGCATCGGCGCGGTGGCGGGCAATGCGAAGGTCGGCAACCGCGTCAACCTGCTCACCCGCTGGCAGGCGCTGGAATATGTCACCGCGCAGAACCTGGAGCGGCGCGCGCTGGCGGCGCTGGGCGCGGTGACGGTGGTGCCCGGCGCGATCGGCGCGTGGCGGCGCGTGGCGCTGGATCAGGTCGGCGGCTATCCGGAGGATACGCTGGCCGAGGATCAGGACCTGACCATCGCGGTCCAGCGCGCCGGCTGGCGCGTGTCGTGCGACAATGACGCGATCGCCTGGACCGAGGCGCCCGAAACCGCGCATGCGCTGTTCAAGCAGCGGTTCCGCTGGGCGTTCGGCACGCTGCAATGCCTGTGGAAGCATCGCGCGCTGCTGGGACGCGGCGGCGCGGGCGGGCTGGGGCGGGTCGGCCTGCCGCAGGCGCTGGTGTTCCAGTTCCTGTTCACGCTGGCCGCGCCGCTGATCGACGTCGCGCTGCTGCTGGGCATCGGCGGCACCGCGTGGCGGGTCGCCGATCGCGGCTGGGACGCGGCGGGCGGCGACGCCTTGTGGGTGGCGGCGTTCTGGGTCGCGTTCGCCGCGATCGACCTGCTGTGCGGCTGGATCGCGTGGCGGATGGACGGCCGCGAGGCGCGCTTCCCGGCGCTGCGGCTGCTGGCGCAGCGCTTCGGCTATCGCCAGTTGCTCTATGCGGTGGTGCTGCGCGCGCTCTATGTCGCGGCGACGGGGCCGAAGGTCGGCTGGGGCAAGTTGGAACGCTCGGGCAGCGTGGCCGGATCGGGGGCGATGGCGGCGAACGACGTGCCGGCGGCGGAGGTGCGCGCGGCGGCGTGACGGCGCGCGTCGCGCCTCACCCGCTCACACGATCGCGTGCGGCACGTAGCGGGCGAGGTCGCGGGTGATCGGGCCGTCGTCCTCGCGCACCGACATCGCCACCGGCTCGTCGCCGACGATCCACGAGCCGATCACGGCATGCTGGCCGTCGAACACCGGGAGCGGGGCGAGCGCCTGGACGATATGGCCTTCCTCGCCGTAACCGCCCGCGGGGCCGCGATCCTCCGCCGCGCCGTCGTGCAGTTCGATGTCCCAGCCCTCGCGCGAGAACAGCGGCTTGCGGACCCAGCGCGCACCGATCGCCGCCACGCCGGCGGCATCGTCGGCGAAGGCGGCGGGCAGCAGATTGGGGTGGCCGCGGTGGCGGTCCCACAATAGCGGCAGCATCCCCTTGTTCGACAGGATCGCCTTCCACGCCGGTTCCAGGAACAGGGTCCTGGTCGCCGGCAGGTGCGCGGCATAGGGCTCGCGCAGCATGTCCTCCCACGGATAGAGCTTGAACAGCGCCGCGATCAGCACCGAATCCTCGTCCACGAACTGCCCGTCGCCATCGACGCCGATCCGGTCGATCGCGACGAACGCGGGGTCCAGCCCGGCCTGCCGCGCGGCATCCTCCAGATAGCGGACGGTCTGACGATCCTCCTCGTGATCGGCGACGCTGGCGAAATGCAGCGTGCTGCCCGCGGTGAACAGCGCGCCGAACCGTTCGACCAATGCATCGTGCAGGCGGTTATATTGATCCGCGCCGGCCGGCAGCGTGCCGTCGGCGATGCGATCCTCCAGCCATTGCCACTGGAACAGCGCGGTTTCGTAGAGGCTGGTCGGGGTGTCGGCGTTATACTCCAGCAATTTGGCCGGCCCAGCGCCGTCATGGGCGAAGTCGAACCGCCCGTAGAGCGTCGGCGCCTGCGTACGCCACGATGCCGCCACCACGTCGCGCATCTCGGGCGGGATCGCGAGCCGCTGCATCAGCGCGTCGCTGCCCGCGATCTCATCGACCAGCGCCAGGCACATCTGGTGCAGCTCGGCGCTGGGCGCCTCGATCTGTTCCTCGACCTCCTCGATCGAGAAGCGGTAATAAGCGCGTTCGTCCCAGTAACGCTGCCCGTCCATGTGGTGGAAGGTGAAGCCCATGTCGCGGGCGATGTCCTCCCAGCCGGCGCGCTCGCCGGTGACGATGCGCTCCATCGACGTTCAGCCGCCGGACTTGTCGTCGAGCCGCCCCGTTTCGCGTCGGGCCTCGCCGCCGTCGCGCGGCGCCGCGAGCCGCGCCAGGATGTCGTCGGCGCTGGACGATCCCGGCAGCAGCCCGGCGCGCTCCAGCTTGGCGTCCAGATCGGCGCCGGTGCGCATGTCCTCCAGCTCGGCGGCGGCGCGGAACTTCTCCTCGCGTACCGCCTGCCGCTCCTTCAGCCGCGCCAGGCTGTCGGCGGCGGAGCCGAGCTGCGACTGCGCGCCGTGGGTGTTGCTCGCGATCTGCGCCTGCGCCTGCTGCACGCTCTCGTTGGCGCGCACCACGTCGACCTCGCGGCGCAGCGCCTCGATCTTGCCGTCGCCGGCCTTGATGATGCCGCGCATCCGGTCCTCGGCGGCGCGCATGTCGGCGACCTGCGGCGTCTTGGCGTTCACCTCGCGCTCGATCGTCGCCAGCCGTTCGGCCACCTCGCGCGCCAGATCCATGTCGCCGCGCCCCATCGCGGCGCGCGCCGACGCCTCATATTTGTCGCGCTGCGCGGCGAGCTGCTCGATCTCCTTCTCGATCAGCCGCCGCCGGGCGGTGACGGTGGCGAGATCGTCGCGCGCCTTGCCCTGCGCCGCGCCGGCGTCGCGGATCTGCTGGTCGAGGATCGTCAGCGCGCGTGCGTCGACCACCGACTGCCCCGCCTCATGCGCGGTGCCGCGGATGAGGGTGACGAATTGCTTCCACATGGACATGAACGATGATCCTCAGGCGGCGGCGAACGCCTGCCGCAGGTCCGCGGCGGCATCCAGCGCATTGTGGGCGAGCGCGCGCAGCTCGATCAGGATCGTGCGCAGCGTCGATTCGATCGAAAGCTCCCCGATCAGCTCGTAATATTCGCGCCCGTCGAGATCGGTGATCGCGAAGTTGGACAAGGGCACCAGCTTCTGCGCCCGGAGCAGGAAATGGTTGAAGGCCGCGGCGTCCGCCATCTCGTCCACCGGCCACAACAGCGAGGAGACGACGATCTGCTCGCCCGCGCAACTGACGAAGATCGCCAGGTCGCCATGGTCGTGCATGACGACGCGCAGCACCGGATCGGCGCTGCCGACGCGCTCCACGGTCAGCTCGTCGCGGTGCTCGGGAGCGCCCAGCGCGTCGGCCAGCCGCCCGATCGTCCACACCCGTGCCGTATCGTCCACGCTCATTGGTCCTCCCGCCGTGCTTGACACCTCAAGCATAAGCCCGCAGCCTTTGGCAAGGCGGATGGGCGCGTGAAGGGTGTGAGGCGAGATGATCTTCGGCAGCCTGTTCGGCGGCGGACGCGAGGAAGCACGCGCGCAGGTGGCGGTGGTGCGCGACATCACGATCGGGCGGACGGTGCGGCTGGACGCGCTGGCGTGGCGGCGGCTGGCGGGCGGCACCTTCACGCTGGAGCGCGACACGCTGGAGATCACCGCGCAGGGCATCATCAAGCTGGATGACGGCGGCGGCTATGTCCACCGTTTCTACACCGACGACGAGCTGATGCTGCAGGCGGTCAGCCAGCGGCCGGACGGATCGGACGCCGACGATTTCACGCTGTTCCGCCCGTGGTCCTCGACCTATGCGACCGGCGGCTGGGACGATGCGGCGTTCCGCGACCGGCTGAGCCAGCCGGTGTGGGAGGAGGCCGGGCTGCCGCCGTTCCGGCGCTTCTGGTATGACGGCGACGATCGCGTGCAGCCGCCCGTGCAATTGTGGGAAGCGCTGTATTATGAACGCGATGCCGAGCCGGTGAAGCACATCCGCCAGCAATGCATGCTCTACATCCGCGACCTCGCGCCCGAGGGGCAGGAGCTGCTGCTGGCGCTGTCGGCGCGGCCGGAGGGCGGGGACACCACGCACGACATCATGATCGGCCTGCCGCTGTCGCCGGCCGAATTCACCGCGTAGCATAAGCCAGGGGACCGCGCGCATCATGCTGGACATCACCGCCTTTCTCGCCGGGGCCGGGCATTTCCTGCTCGCGTTCGGCATCGCCTGCGTCTTCCTGGCCGTGTTCAAATGGCTGTACCAGGCCTCCACGCCGTATGACGAGCGCCGGCTGGTGGCGGACGGCAACATGGCGGCGGCGATCGTGTTCGGCGGCGCGATCCTCGGCTTCGCGCTGCCGCTCGCCTCCGCGCTGGAGGTGACCGCCAATCCGGTCGAGTTCGTCGCCTGGGCGGTGCTGGCCGGGGTGATCCAGGTGGTGGCGTCGCTGGTGGTGCGGCGTATCGTGATCCGCGACCTGGTGGCGCGGATCGAAACCGGCAACGTGGCGAGCGCGGTCTATATGGCGGCGACCTCGATCGCGGTCGGGCTCATCAACGCCGCCAGCATGACCTATTGAGGCTGCCCGTGACCGACATGCCCCTCCGCCGCCGCAAGCGCTCCGCCGCCGCCGGCCTGTCCGCCGCGGGTGCGCTGGCGATGCTGTCCGGCTGCGACGCCTCGCCCGACGACCAGCAGCGTTTCGGCCCGCCGACCGAGGTGTCGGCGTTCAAGACGGTCGACGAATGCGTCGCCAGCGGCGCCTTCGCGAAGGTGACGTGCGAGGATGCCGCGAAGGCCGCCGCCGGCGAGGACGGCAAGGCCGCGCCGCGGTTCGATTCGCAGAACTTGTGCGAGGACCAGTTCGGCTCCGGCCAGTGCCTGGCGCGCAACGAGGGCGGGCAGAGCTTCTTCGTGCCGCTGCTGACCGGGTTCATGATCGGGCGGATGCTCGATGGCGGCGGCGGCTATCGCTACAACGGCCTGTACCGCAGCCGCCGCGACAATAGCTGGTACACGCCGTCGGGCGCGTGGCTCTACAACGGCGGCTATGGCGGGCGCGGCTACCGCTATCAGGTCGGCTCGCGCGCGATCACCACGCCGGTCACCACGCAGCGTATCCAGACGCGCAGCTCGGTGGTGTCGCGCGGCGGCTTCGGCGGGCGCGTGTCGGCGCGCTCCAGCGGCGGCTGGGGCGGTGGACGCTCCTTCGGGGGATGACGCAGCCGAACGCGTGCCCGTGCGTTCGCCGGTGACATGACCAACAAGGGGCAGGGATGACACGGCTTTTCCACGTCAGCGACGTCCATTTCGGGGCGGAGGATCCGCAGGCGGTCGCCTGGTTTCGCGATGTGGTGGCGCAGGAGAAACCCGACGCGGTCATCATGACCGGCGACCTGACCATGCGCGCGACCCGGCGCGAGTTCGACGCGGGCGGCGCGTGGTTGCAGAGCCTGGGCGTGCCGGTGACGCTGGAGGTGGGGAACCACGACATCCCCTATTACTGGGATCCGCTGCGCCGGCTGTTCTCGCCCTATTCCCGCTATGCCGCGGTGGAGAAGATGATCGAGAAGCCGCTGGAGATCCAGGGCATCACGATCGTGCCGCTGAAGACCACCGCTCGCGCGCAATGGCGCTGGAACTGGTCAAAGGGGCGGGTGAGCCACGGGTCGCTGCGCCGCGCGCTGGCGCTGGTGGAGGCGGCGCCGCGCGGCAACCTGATCTTCGTCGCGGGCCACCATCCGCTGATCGAAGGCGGGACGAAGGGCACCGCCCGGACGCGGCGCGGCGACGTGGCGCTGGCCGACCTGGCCGATGCCGGGGTGCATGCGGTGCTGTCCGGCCACGTCCACGATCCGTTCGACGTGCCGTATGAGCGCAACGGCTGGAAAGTGCGGCTGATCGGCGCGGGCACGCTGTCGAAGCGCGTCCGCAATTCGCCGCCCGCCTTCAACGAGATCCGCGTGACCGGCGACCGTTTCGAAACGGTCGTGCGCACCATGTCCGACCTGCCGGAGCGGCCGATCAGCGAGACGATGAGCGCGGGGCGGTAGCGCCGCGCCTCCCGGCTCACGTCCCCGTCCGTCATGTCCGCGAAGGCGGGAACGACGGACGGGCGCGGGATGATGGCGCGGGGAGGGCGCGATGACCGTCGCTCCGCGATGGCTTTCCCCACGCGCACCCCCTATCTCCTGCCGGTGCCAAAGAAACCCCACCCCGGCCTGCCGACGCGCGCGCAGATCCTCGATTTCATCGCCACCTCCGCCACGCCGGCCGGCAAGCGCGAGATCGCGCGCGCCTTCGCGCTGAGCGCGCAACAGAAGATCGCGCTCAAGGCGCTGCTGAAGGACATGGCGGACGAGGGGCTGATCGACTCCGCGCCCGGCCGCGCTTTCCACAGGATGGGCGGGCTGCCCAAGGTGACGGTGCTGCGCATCGCCGACGTGGACGAGGGCGGGAACGTGTGGGCGGTGCCCGAGCGCTGGGAGGCCGACGTGCCCGCGCCGCGCATCCGCGTGCGCGATCGTCGCGGCGGCGCGCTGGGCGTCGGCGAGCGCGTGCTGGCGCGCACCGAGGAAACCGGCGGCGGCTGGACCGCGCACCCGATGAAGGTGCTGGCGCCGGCGTCCGAGCAGGTGATCGGCGTGCTGCGCGGCGAGGGCGCCCCGGGACAACAGCGCCTGTGGCTGCAGGGGGTCGAGAAGAAGGAGCGGCGCGAATTCGCGGTGTCCGACGCCGGTGAAGCGCAGGCCGGCGACCTGGTGATGGCCGAGCTCGCCGGCCGCCCGCCGCGCGTCACCGCGCGCGTCGTGCGGCGGCTGGGCGATCCGTTCGCGCCGCGCAGCTTCTCGCTGATCGCGATCCACAAGCACGGCATTCCCGACACCTTCGCGCAGGATGCGCTGGACGAGGCGGAGCGGGTCGCGCGCCAGCCGCTGGGCGCCATTGGTGGTGCGGGGGGACGCGAGGATCTGACCCACCTGCCGATCGTCGCGATCGACCCGGCCGACGCGCGCGACCACGACGATGCGGTGTGGGCGACCCCCGACGACGATCCCGCCAACGACGGCGGGTGGAAGGCGATCGTCGCGATCGCCGATGTCAGCTTCTATGTGCGGCCGGGCAGCGCGATCGACCGCGAGGCGCGCGCGCGCGGCAATTCGGTCTATTTCCCCGATCGCGTCGTGCCGATGCTGCCGGAGGTGCTGTCGGCCGATGTCTGCTCGCTGAAACAGGGCGAGGACCGCGCCGCGCTCGCCTGCCACCTGCAGGTCACGAAGGCCGGTGCGCTGAAGTCATGGCGATTTACCCGCGCGGTCGTGCGGCTGGCGGCGAACATCGCCTATGAGGAGGCGCAGGCGGCGGTCGACCGGCACGCGGCGGGGCGCACCACCGATGCCGACACCGGCACGGACCGGGACGACGCGCTCGTGGAAACCGCGCTGCTCCCGCTGTGGGACTGCTGGCGCGCGCTTGCGGCCGCGCGCGACCGGCGCGAGCCGCTCGACCTCGACCTGCCCGAACGCCGCGTCGTGCTGGACGAGAAGGGCCGCATCATGTCGGTCGCCCCGCGCGAGCGGCTCGACGCGCACCGGCTGATCGAGGATTACATGATCGCCGCCAATGTCGCCGCCGCCAAGGCGCTGGAGGCGAAAAAGGCGCCGGTCATGTACCGCGTCCACGAACCGCCCGCGCGCGAGAAGCTGATGGCGCTCAAGGATTATCTGGAGACGTTCGGCGTGCCGTTCGCGCTGGGACAGGTGGTGAAGCCCGCCACCTTCAACCGCATCCTCGAACGCGTCGGCGACGTGCCGTACCGCGCCGAGATCATGGAGCAGGTGCTGCGCACGCAGACGCAGGCCTATTACGCGCCCGCCAATCACGGCCATTTCGGCCTGTCGCTGGGCAGCTACGCGCATTTCACCTCGCCGATCCGCCGCTATGCCGACCTGATGGTGCACCGCGCGCTGGTGTCGGCCTATGCGCTCGGCCCCGGCGGCCTGCGCGGCGACGAGGATTTCGAGCGCGCCGGCGAGACGATCAGCAAGCTGGAGCGCCGCGCGATGGAGGCGGAGCGCGAGACGATCGACCGCTATGTCGCGGCCTTCCTGGCCGAGCGGGTCGGCGAACTGGTGGAGGTGCGGATCACCGGGGTCACCAACTTCGGCTTCTTCGCCACCGTCGCGGGCATCGGCGGTGACGGGCTGATGCCGGTGCGCGACCTGGGCGGCGAATATTTCCGCTTCGACGAGGGCGCGCGGCGGCTGGTCGGCGAGCATAGCGGCGAGGAATATGCGCAGGGCCAGCGGCTGGAGCTGCGGCTGGCGGAAGCCAATCCGGTATCGGGCGCGCTGCGCTTCGAACTGCCCGAGGGCCGCTACGGCACGCCGAAGCGCGACGGCGGCGCGCGGGCCGGCACCGCGCCGCGCGTGCTCAAGCGCCGCGGCCGCCCCGGCAACCTGCGCCACCAGAACCGTCGCAAATAGCAAGGAGACGATCCCCATGTCCGGAACCATCATGGCCGCGATGATCGCCCGCGCCCGCAAGCGCGTGGTGTGGCATTTCACCTCCGCCGGCGCGACGTCGAAGGACCATGCCACGCGCTTCGACATCCCCGACGCGCGGATCGACCGCCGCGTGTTCGAACGGATGCTGGCGTTCGGCGCGATCGAGCGGACGCCGGAGGGCCGCTACTGGCTCAACGAGAACCGCCTGTCCGATTATCGCAAGGAATCGCTGGCGCGCGCGCTCGGCATCCTCGCCATCGCGGGCTTCGCCGCCGCCGGCGCGATGGCGATCGGGGGATAGCGGCCCGCCGCGTCTGCGGCGACCTGCGCCCGCGTCCCGCTCACGCCACCACCAGCCACGCATAGGGCACCAGCCCGTCGTGCGCGGGCGTGCTGCGCCAGCGGCGGTGGTCGGTGTGGCGGCTGGGCGGGGCGGCGTCGCCCGCCTCAGGCACGATCCCGCGCGCGGTGAGCAGCGCGACCAGCTCGTCGGTCACCGCCTGCCGCTCGCGCACGAAGCGCGACGCGAAACAGCGCCAGATCGTCCAGCCTGCCCGCTCCAGCATCCGCTGCCGCGCCATGTCGTCGGGCCATTGCTCCGGCCCGTGATAGCGGTCGCCGTCGCATTCGATCGCCAGCCGGCGGTCGTCGGCGCCCTCCACCACCAGGTCGATCCGCTTCGTGCCGACCGCCACCTGCGTGTCGACGCGGTAGCCGCGTTCCACCAGCAGGTCGTACATCTCCTCCTCGAACCGCGATTCGCAGCGTGATCGCCGCTCCTGCGCCCGCGTCGTGTCGCCCGCGAACGGCGCGTGGAAATGTTCGATCAGCGCGCGCCGCAGCCGGTCGGCGGGGCGAAGCTCCTCCAGCTCCACCGATCGCACCAGCACCATCCGGTCGCGCGCGCGGGAGGCGGCGACGTTGAACCGCTGCTCGAACGCCAGCCCGGACAGCGGCGTGCTGCCGCGATCGGCGACCAGCGACACGAACATGATGTCGCGTTCGTCCCCCTGGAAGGCGGCCGGCTCGCCGACGCGGATGTCGTGGCGCAGCATCAGCTCCGCACCGATCATCTGTTCGATCGCCTGCATGATCGCCGCGGCCTGTTCGTGCCCCAGCAGGGTGGTGACGCCGATCGAACGATGCGCCAGCGCCGGATCCTCGGCGATCCGCGCGATCTGCTCGACGATGCAATCCACCTCGGGCGGGTTGATCTTGCCGCGCCGGTGGCCGTCCTCGACCAATATGTCGATCAGCGGCGGATCCAGCCGCTCGCTGGCGCGCGGCAGCCGCAGCGGCACCAACTGGTGGCTGTAGAATTGCGCCTTGGAGAATTCGATGATCGGCGCGACGCAGCGGAAATGCTCCTTCAGCATGATCGCGCCGCCCGCGAACACCACGGTGCCGAGGTCGAACAGCGACTTCTCCTCGCGCAGCGCGCTGCGATAATCCGCGACCTGCTCCGACAGATGCCGGTCGGCGAGCAGGTTCATGCGCGCTTCCTCGCGGAAGCCGGCGTCCGGGCTGACCTGCCGGTCGTCGCCAACGATCAGCACCTGTTTCGCGCGCAACAGCGCCGGGAGCGCGGCGATCGTCGATTGCGACGCCTCGTCGATCACCACCAGGTCGAACAGCCCCAGCTCGGCCGGCAGCGATTCGGAGACGCGGTAATGCGGCATGATCCAGCACGGCAGCGCGTTCTTGGCGCGGTCCGCCGCCGCGCGCGCGTCCAGCCGGTAGCGGCCGGCGCGCACCCCGGTGCCGCGCCCGATCCGCCGCATCGCCTGCGCATAGGCGGCGAGCGCGGCGCGCACCTGGTCGCTGGCCTTCTCGGCCAGTCCCAGCCACGTCCGCGCCTCGATCGCTTCCTCATAGGCGTGGGTCAGTTGCGCCTCATGCTCGCCGCGCTCGATGCCCAGCGTGCGCAGCCGGTCATGGCGGTCGACGCGCGCCAGCCACGTCGCCAGCCGGCGCAGCGTCCAGCGCGTGCGCCAGTCGGCGGGGGTGAGCGGATCCTCGACCCCCTCGACCGGCTCGCTCCGGCACCGCGCCGCCCAGCCCGGCGCGCCGCTCGCCTCGATCGCGGCGGTCACCTCGCAGATCGCGGCAAACGCCGGGGCGAGCGCGCGCAACGCCGCCGCCTCGTCCAGCGCCGCCTGCCAGCGCCGCCCCAGCAGCAGCGCGTCGGCGTCGCCGCGCCCGACCATCTCCTCCAGCACCGTGTGCAACTCCGCGCCCGTGGTGCCCGCCACGCCCTCCACCGCGCGCCGCAGCCCGGCGAGCCGGGTGCGCGCCGCGGTCAGCCGCGCGAGCAGCAGGTGACGGTCGATCGTGTCGAGCAGCGCCGCCGCCGCGCGGTCGTCACCGGCCAGCGTCCCGCGCCAGCGGGGCAGCACGGTGCGCACCGCCGCCGCCACGTCGCGCTCACGCGCCGCCAGCGCGCGCAGCTCGGCGGCGCGGGCCAGTTGCCGCCTCATCGCCTCGGCCGCCGCCGGCGTGGCCGCGTCCACCGCCGCCAGTCCGGCCAGCCCGGCGGCGTGATTCCACGATGCCGCCAGTCGCTCCGCCGTGTCGCCGGCCTCGATCCAGCGCAGCACCTCGCGCCATTCATCGGTGCCCGCCGGCGCGCGTCCGCTCAGCCGCACCACGGCGAGCTGCGCCTTGACGCCGCGCGCGAACAGGCTCTGCACCAGCCCCGGTTCCTCGCCCGCCGCCCGGCGCGCGACCCATTCGCGCATGCCGGGATCGGGGGCGTCGGGCAGCAGCACCGGCCGCGTGATGAAATATCGCGCCTCCGCCGCCAGCGCCGTCACCTCCGGCTCCAGCCCGGCGATCGCATCCAGCGCGGCATCGTCGGCATCGGCGCGCCACCGCGCCAGCGTCGCGGCGTCTGCGCCGTCGGTTCCGCCGCCTCCCGCATCGCCCGGCACCCGCGCCCACGCCGCGCGCAGCGCCGCCACATCGGAGCGCACCTCCATCAGCCGGTCGGGCGACACGCCTTCCGCCAGTCGCTCGTCGGCGCCGATCCGCCGCGTCACGTCGGCCGCCTCGCACAGGTCGCGGTGCAGCGCGGCGATCGTCGCCGCGTCCGGCAGGTTGCCCGGGGGCGGTGGCTGGTCGAGCGCCGCCAGCCGCGCGCCGGCCGCCTTGCGCGCGCGCCGCAGCCGCGCCACCGCTTCCTCATCGAAGCCGGGTTCGTGCGGCGCGTCCACCGCATCGGGCAGCCATGTCGCCAGCGCGCCGGCGGCCATTACGCGCCGCGCCGCCTCGGCGGGCGGGATCGTCGCGCCGTCGATCGTGACCGCCGCCATCGCGCCGCGCCCGATCTCCTCCACCTCGCGGTCGATCGCCGCCAGCCCGCGATGCAGCGCGTCGATCCGCCCGTCGAGCGCGGCGATCTGTCGCCGGACATCCGCCGGGCGCGTGCGGTGAATACGGTCGGCGATCACGTCGACCGATTCCTGGAACTGCTTCAGCCCGTCGCGGTCGCTGTCCAGCAGGCTGACCGCCAGCGGGCGGACGGCGGCGGGCAGCTTGTCGCGCAGCACCTTCAGCGCCGGCGCCTTCTGTGATGTGACCAGCACGCGTTTGCCCGACGCCAGATAATGGCTGATGATGTTGGCGATCGTGTGCGTCTTGCCGGTGCCGGGCGGTCCCTGCACCACCACGCCCGGCCGCACCGCCAGCCGGCGCACCACCTCGACCTGTTCGCGGTTGAACGGCAGCGGGAAGAACAGGTCGGCGCCCGATCCGTCCGCGCTGGTCACGCCGGGGATCGTGGAGACGCCGCGGCACGCCGGGACGTCCTCGGCGGCCGGCGCATCGGCGGGTGGCTCCACCAGCACGCGCACCGCCGCGGGCAGATCCGCCGCGCGCCCGACCTGCGCCAGCGCGGTGCGGAAGCGCGCCAGATCCTCCATCAACTGCGTCGCGCGGCGCGGCCGTTCCAGCAGCACCCAGCCGTCGTCGACCTGCAGCGTCCCCGCCGCCGGCGCCGGCCGCTCGCCGCGGTCGGGCAGGTAGCAGCCATCCGGGTCGAGCAGCGCCACCGCGCGGCGCAGCACCGGCGCGACATCCTCGGGCGCGAACGGCGACACGCCATTCTCCAGCGCCTCCAGATGGCGCTGCGCCCCGCGCCGCCATTCGTCCACGTCGGGCGCGTCCAGCGCGTCGAGCGGCGCGGCCTCGATCCCCGGCGGCGCTTCGCTGCGCGGCCGGACAGCGATCGCATGGGTGGTGTCGTCCAGCGCCAGTTCGACCGGCACGGTCAGCAGCGGGTGGTGCAGCCGCCCGGCCGCATGCGTCCAGCGCGCGATGCCGATGCCGGCCACCAGCTCGACCGGCTGGGCGGTGCCGCCGTCCAGCGCCTGGCGCAGCGCGAACAGCGCATTGTACAGGTCGATCGTCTGGCGGCGCAGCCGCTCGTCCAGCGACCATGGCGTCCAGATCTCGCGCCGGTACGCAGCCAGCGCCGCCTCCAGCGCCGCGCGCGCCGGCTGGTCGGCGAGCCGCAGCGTCGCTTCCCCGCCCTCGCGCGCCGCCGGGTTGGCGCGCTCGGCACGCAACGCCGGCGCGGTTGCGGGATCGTCGCGCAGGTCGATCCACGCGCGCAGGCCGGCGTCGCCCGGCTCCGGCGGCGCGCGGCGGCTCAGCCGGTCGACCGTCAGCCACGCATGATCGTCGCCGGCGCCGGCGTTCACCAGCACCCCGGGCAGCCGGATCAGCTCGTCGCCGGCGCGGCGGAAGCCATGGTAATCCGCCATGTCGATGACCCGTGGCAGGCGGTCGCGCTCGCTTGCCTCCACATAGTCGATCAACGCCGTCAGCCGCTCGCCCTCGATCCCGCTGGCCGTCATCTTGCCCCCATCCTGCCCGTCGCATGTCCGGCTACCGCCTGCGCCGCGCGGTCGTCGCGGAGATGCCGCCGAAACGGATGTATCGGCGTGGCCGCGTGATTGCGGGGCGCGGAACGTTCCGGCAACCCGGTGCTCGGCGCCGCAGCGGCACTGCGCGGTGGCAAAGGGGGATGGCGTGATTCTTGGGCGGCAGGGACAGGCCGCTCGTCCGACACGGACGGGCGAGCGGACGGGTGCGCGGTGGTGACCGATCTGGCGCAGGGCGGCAACGCGGCGGTGCCCGCCGGCGTGCTGACGGTGACGTTCGACTGGACGGTGGCGCGCGGCCGCGACGTGGAGGCCGACGCGTCGGCCTATCTGCTCACCGCCGCCGGCACGGTGCGCGGCGATGCCGACATGATCTTCTACAACCAGCCGGAGGGCGCGGGCGGCGCGATCCGCTTCGCCGCCGAGCAGGGCGCACGCGGCGGCTTCACCGTCGATCCGGCGAAACTGCCCCCGGAGGTGGAGCGGGTCGTGTTCTGCGTCACCATCCACGAGGCGCAGGCCAAGGCGCAGACGCTGGCGCTGCTGGGGCAGGCGGCGGTCACGGTGCGCGGCGCGGCGGGCGCGCTGTGCTTCGCCCCGCCGCTGGCCGACGCGCGCGAGGCGGCGATGATCTTCGGCGAGCTGTACCGCCGCCATGGCCAGTGGAAGTTCCGCGCGGTGGGGCAGGGCTTCACCGGCGGGCTGGCGCCGCTGGCGCGCTCGTTCGGGATCGACGTGGGGCAGGATGCCGCACCGCCCGCGCCGCCGCCTCCACCCCCGCCACCCCCGCCCGTCGCCGTCAACCTGTCCAAGGTGACGCTCGACAAGCCGGGCCAGGCGGTCAGCCTCCAGAAGCGCGGCGACAGTTTCGGCGAGATCACGGTCAACCTCAACTGGTCGCGCGGGCGCAAGGGCTTCTTCGGCGGCGGCACCGCGATCGACCTTGATCTCGGCTGCCTCTACGAACTGGCGGACGGCAGCCGCGGCGTCGTGCAGGCGCTGGGGCGCAGCTTCGGCCGCTATGCCGCCGCGCCGTTCATCGAACTGTCCGGCGACGATCGCACCGGCGACGTGTCGACGGGCGAGACGCTGCGCATCAACGGCGCGCGCTGGGGTGACATCCGCCGCATCGCGATCTTCGCCAACATCTACGACGGCGTGCCCAACTGGCGGCAGACCGACGGCATCGTGCTGGTCACCATGCCCGACCAGCCGCCGGTGGAGGTGCGCATGACCGAGGGGCGCGACGACCGCCGGCTGTGCGGCGTGATGCTGATCGAGAATGACGCCGGCCGGCTGAAGGCGACGCGCGTCGTGGAATATGTCCGCGACCAGCAGGTGCTGGACGAGCGCTTCGACTGGGGGCTGCGCTGGGTCGCGGGCACCAAGGACTGATCGGGGGACGGATGCTGCAATATTTCAAGGGCTCGCTGGCCTTCACCGCCATCTGCCTGGCGCTGGGCGCCGCGCTGGGATGGACCATCACCCATGATGTGGCCGGGACGCTGGGCATCGTGTGGATCGTCGCGGTGCTGGGCGTGCTGGAGGTTTCGCTGTCGTTCGACAATGCGGTGGTCAACGCCACCGTGCTGCGCGACATGTCGCCGCGGTGGCAGCGGCGCTTCCTGACATGGGGCATCGTGATCGCGGTGTTCGGGATGCGGATCGTCTTCCCACTGGTGATCGTCGCGGTCGCCGCGCGGCTGGGGCCTATCGACGCGATCCGCCTCGCCGCCACCGATCCGGTCGCCTATGAACGGATCATCACCGAGGCGCATGCCGGCATCGCGGGCTTCGGCGGCGCGTTCCTGGCGATGGTCGGGCTGACCTTCTTCCTCGACGCGGACAAGGACACGCACTGGATCGCGGTGCTGGAGCAGCCGTTCGCGGGGCTGTCGCGCGTGTCCGGCCTGGCGATCGCGATCGTGCTGCTGGCGCTGTTCGGCCTGTCGCGGCTTGTCGCGCCGGTGCAGGCGATGACCTTTCTCACCGCCGGGCTGTTCGGGCTGGTCGCGCATGTCGCGGTGCAGGCGGTGGCGGCGCTGATGGAGAAGGACGAGGAGGCGCCCGCCGCCGGTGCGGTCGCGGCGAAATCCGGGCTGGCGGCGTTCCTGTATCTGGAGGTGCTGGACGCCAGCTTCTCCTTCGACGGCGTGATCGGGGCGTTCGCGCTGTCGAACAACCTGTTCGTCATCGCGCTGGGGCTGGGCGTCGGCGCGATGTTCGTCCGTTCGATGACCGTGATGCTGGTCGATCGCGGCACGTTGACCGAATATCGCTACCTCGAACACGGCGCCTTCTACGCCATCGTCGCGCTGGCCGCGATCATGCTGGTGTCGGTGCGTGTCGAGGTGCCCGAAACCGTCACCGGGCTGATCGGCGCGGCCTTTATCGGCGCCGCCTTCCTCGCCTCGCTGCGCGCCAACCGCCGCGACGTCGCGCTGGACGCCGCGACCCCGGTGTCGCCGACCGGCGAGCGCCTCCACGCCTGATCCATCCACAGGCGATGCACGGCTTTTCCGGCCGTCATCGACACCTTGCCCACACACTTATCCACAACGTGCAACACGGAGCAGTTATCATGTCAGTCAGTCTGTCCAAGGGCGGGAACGTCAGCCTCAGCAAGGAGGAGCCGGGCCTGTCGCGCATCCTGATCGGTCTGGGCTGGGACACGCGCAGCACCGATGGCGCGGCGTTCGATCTCGATGCCAGCGCGTTCCTGCTGGTCGCGGGCGACCGGGTGCGCAGCGACGCCGACTTCATCTTCTACAACAACCTGCGCAGCGGCGACGGCGCGGTGGAGCATACCGGCGACAACCGCACTGGCGAGGGCGACGGCGATGACGAGGCGCTGAAAGTCGATCTGGGCGGCGTGCCGGGCGCGGTGCAGAAGATCGCGGTGGCGGTGACGATCCACGAAGGCGAGGCGCGCCGGCAGAATTTCGGCATGGTCTCCAACGCCTTCATCCGCGTCGTCAACGACGCCACCGGGCGCGAGATCGCGCGCTACGACCTGACCGAGGACGCGTCCACCGAAACCGCGATGATCTTCGGCGAGGTGTACCGCCACGGGGCGGAGTGGAAGTTCCGCGCGGTCGGGCAGGGCTATCAGGGCGGCCTCGCCCCGCTGGCGCGCAACTATGGCGTCAACATCGGCTGATCGCCGGCCGGGGGCGGCGGTCCGTGCGGGCCGCCCGCCTTCCGCTCGGCTCTCCGGGCCGGCACGTCGTGGACCACGACGCCTTCATGCAGGTCCGGTACGCGCGCCACCACCTGCCCGTCCGGGGCCACGATCGCGGTGCATCCGAAGCTCACCAGGCCGTCCGACGCACCCGTCACGTCCGACGACACGATCCAGCAGCCGGTCTGGCGGGCGCGATCAACGAGGTTGGCCAGGCTCTTTTCGCGCCAGCGCCGGGCCACCGCGGGCTTCAGCCGGTTGCCGAGCGAGTAGAGGATCAGGTCGGAGTCCTGGCGCGCGACCCGCGCCGCGGCGTCGGGGTGGTTCGCATCGTTGCAGATGTTGATGCCGTAGCGGACGCCCGACACGAGGAAGGTCGGACAATCCGTGCCCGGCGTCACGCCCGGTTCGTTCGGATGGGCCTTGGCATATCGTCCCGCGATCACGCCGTCCCTGATGACGAACGCGCTGTTGAAGACGCGTCCATCGTCGACATGGAACGCGCCGATCACCACCGTCGTGGCGAACGGGGCGATGCGCCGGCACAAGGCGGGCAGCGCCGTCGCCGTGGCGTCAACCGCCCGCGACCGGATCGTCGCGGGATCATAGGAATGCCCCAGCAGGAACGCCTCGGGGAAGACAAGGAGGTCCACTTCCTCGACAGCAGCCCAACGCAGCCACCGTGCCACGACCTCGCCCGCGCGCGGCGCATCGTCGAAGACGGCATGGCACTGGACGGCGGCGACTCGCATCGCGCCGGGCTATCCGGATGCGCGGCCGGCGGGAAGGAGGGATCTCCCGCAGCACCCGCCCGCAACGACGACCGCAACCCACGCGGACTCGTTTGCGACCGGCCGATGTCCTGAACGACGCCGGCCGGTGTGCCCGGCATGACGATCCCCTGTGCCAGTGCGCGCGCCTGTCCGGGCATTCGCGGGGCGCGCGATCCGGGCGTGGTGTGGAGGCTGCCGGCTGCCGCGTGTGGCGCGCGTCGAGCGGTGATGGTGGCGCACCGCGTGGCTTGCCGCTAACCGGCGGCACCATGTCCGATGCCCCCAACCGCCTCTGCCTTTCGTCCGACGCGCTGGTCGCCAACTGGCGCGCGCTCGCGCGGCTCGGCGGCGCGGCGGCGTGCGGCGCGGCGGTGAAGGCCGATGGCTACGGGCTGGGCGCGCGCGCGGTGGTGGAGCGGCTGCGCGCCGCCGGGTGCCGCGACTTTTTCGTGTCGAGCTGGGCGGAGGCGGTCGATCTGGCCGGCAGTGGCGTGTCGCTGTCGGTGCTGCACGGCGTGCGCGCGGGCGACCTGCCGTTGCCGATCGTTCCCGGCGCGCGCCCGGTGCTGAGCACCGCCGCGCAGGTGGCGCGCTGGCGCGAGGCCGGGCAGGGCGCGATGTGCGACGTGATGGTCGACACCGGCATGAACCGGCTCGGCGTGTCGGGAGAGGAGATCGCCGCCGGGCTGCTCGACGGCCTGGCGATCGACACGCTGATGAGCCACCTGGCCTGCGCCGACGAACCCGGCAGCGCGATGAACGCGGCGCAGCACGCGCGCTTCTCCGCGCTGGCGGGACGCACCACCGCGCGCCGGATGAGCCTCGCCAATTCGGCCGGGATCGCGCTGGGCGACGGCTATCATTTCGACCTGACGCGCCCCGGCATCGCGCTGTACGGCGGCGTGCCGTCGCCTGCGCTGGCGGGGGTGATCCGGCCGGTGGCGACGATCGCGGCGGAGGTGCTGCAATGCCGCGTCGTGCCGGCCGGCGCGACGGTCGGCTATAATGCGACCTGGCGCGCGCCCGTCGACACGCGGGTGGCGATCGTCAACCTGGGCTATGCCGACGGCTATCGCCGCGCGCTCTCCGATCGCGGCCGGGCGTGGGCCGGCGACGTGGCGCTGCCGGTGATCGGGCGCGTGTCGATGGACCTGACCGCGCTGGCGGTGGGGCAGGCGGATGTCCGCGAGGGCGACTGGGTGCGCTTCGACGACGATCTGACGCGGGTCGCGGCGGCCAGCGGGGTCAGCCAGTATGAGTTGCTGACCGGGCTGGGGCGACGCTTCGCGCGCCACTGGTCCTGACGCCGGGGTCCGCCGCTCAGCGGCTGTTTGGAAACGCGTTGAAACGCGTTTCGCGGTGCCGGCCCGCTCCCCCTCCCAGCCACCCATCAAGGATACGCTGTGGGTGGCCGGGAGGGGGAGCGGGCCGGCACCGCCTGCAACACGCGATCTTCCGCGAGTTCTCAAACGGACGCTCAGCCGTCGGCGACCTGCGTCAGCCAAGCGGTCAACGGCGTCCACAGCAGGTCGCGCGCGCGGCTGCCGACCATCATGCCGACATGTCCCGCCGCCACGTCGCGCCGCTCCGCCAGCCCGGCGGCGGTGGCGGCGGGGGCGATGCGATCGGTCAGCGACACGAACTCGATCGTCGGACAGGCCAGCGCCCGCGGAACGGCCGCCCGCCCGCCGATCTGCCACGCCCCGCGCCCCGGCGCGTCGCGCGTCAGCAACGTGTCGAACAGGTCCGCCCCCGCCGCCAGGGTCAGCGGCGCGCCGGCATTCGCCCAATCCTCCAGCAGCACGAAACGCGCGGCGGCTTCGTCGTCCATCGTCGCGAACGCGGCATATTTGGCGATCGTGCGCGCCGGATCGAGCTGCCAGAACGCCGCCTGCAGCACCTCCATCGGCAGCACGCCGAGCCGGCGCGCGCCGGGCGCGACCCGCGCCCACAGCGCCGCCATCGCATCGCGCGTGTCCTGATCGTAGCCGGCGAAATGCCACGGCGCGGCGATCGTGGCGACGCCCGCCACCGCGCCCGCCGGCAGCGCGGCGGCCGCGGCGAGCGCGAGCGTCCCGCCCAGGCAATAGCCGACCAGCAGCGGCGGGCGCTCCAGCTTCGCGATCAGCGGCAGCAGCCGCTGCGTGATATGGCCGGCGAGATCCAGCCCGGCATCGCGCGCGCGCGGCTGTCCCCAGTCCAGCAGCCAGGGGGCGAAGCCGGCCTGCGCGAGATGCGCGAGCAGCGAATGGCCGGGCGCGAGGTCGAGCACGAACGGCGGATTGATGAGCGACGGCACCAGCACCACCGGCGGCCGGTCGCCGTCCGGCCCGATACGCCCGTCACGCAGCCGCGCGGCCCCCTTTCGAAAGCGGGCGGGGGACGCGCGGCGGCGCGTGCGCGGCGCATCCTGATAGCGGCGCAGACCCGCCAACGCCGCCGCGCGGTGTTGCGGGGATGCTGCGGTTTCGCGGCGCAACATGTCCAGGAACAATGGCAACGGGCGCGGGCCGTATTGTTCGTGTTGCAGCGCCACATTTTGTGCAATATCGCGGACGGGTTCGGTCATGGGATCTCGCGCAATGAAGAAGCAGCACGGCACCGACGGGGTGGTCATCATCAAGAAATACGCCAACCGCCGGCTCTACAATACCGAAAGCTCCTCCTACATCACGCTGGAACATCTCGCCGCGATGACGCGCGACGGCCGCGAGTTCAAGGTGGTCGATGCCAAGACCGACGAGGACATCACCCACAACGTGCTGACGCAGATCATCATGGAGGAGGAAAGCCGCGGGCAGACCATGCTCCCGGTCAACTTCCTGCGCCAGCTCATCGCGTTGTACGGCGATTCGATGCAGGCGATGGTGCCGGACTATCTGGAGGCGTCGATGGACAGCTTCCGCCGCAACCAGACGCAGTTCAAGACCGCGGTGGAGGGCGCGTTCGCCGGATCGCCCTTCGCGGAGATCGCCAAGCGCAACATGGAGATGTTCGAGGTGGCGGCGCAGGCGTTCAAGCCGGCCTCCGCGCCGCCCGCGGCGGGATCGAGCGGCGCCAAGGACAGCGAGATCGCCGCGCTGAAGGCGGAACTGGCCCGGTTGCGCGACAAGGTCGACAAGCTGGGCGAGTGACGCGCGGCGGCGCGGGTGCGATGCGCCGTCGCGCGCCCGGCGCGCCGGCGCGCTCGCGCCGTCAGCGCGGCTTGACGAACTTCAGCGTCATGCGGTCGCTTTCGCCGATCGCCGCATATTTCGCGCGGTCGACCTCCTTCAGCGCATAGCTGGGCGGCAGCGTCCACACGCCGCCCGGCCAGTCGGCGGTGTCGCGGGGGTTGGCGTTCACCTCCGAACGCGCGGCCAGCCGGAAGCCGGCCGCCGTGGCATAGCCGATCACCGAACTGATCTTCATATACCCGCTCTTCTGCTCGGCGGCGGAGTCGCGCGCTTCGGGCAGCCGGTGTTCGACCACGCCCAGCGTCCCGCCCGGCTTCAGCATGCGGAACATCGCCGCGAACATCTGCCGCGCCTGGTCCTCGCCGCCGAAGCGCCAGTTGTGGACGTTGCGGAAGGTGAGCACGACGTCGGCGCTGCCATCCGGCACGCCGGGCTGGCCGGCGGCGGCGGGAAGCGCGGCCAGCCGCACCTTGCCATAGGTGGCGGGGTCTTTCTCCTGCAACGCGCGCACCCCGTTCAACCCGCGTTCCCACGGCCCGGCCGCGTAATAGGTGCCGCCGGCGGCGGTGAGCGGCGCGAGGATCTCGGTATACCAGCCGCCGCCCGGCCAGACCTCCACCACCGTGTCACCCGGCTTCACGCCGAAGAAGGCCAGCGTCTCGGCAGGATGACGATAACGGTCGCGCGCGATATTGGCCGGGGTGCGGGTCGGTGCCTTCACCGCCGTGGCGATCGGCGCGGGGACGCGCGGCGCGGCGTCGGCGGCGACCGCGGGCATGGCGAGCAGCAGGGCGGGAATGAGACGATGCATGGACGGCGACCTTTCGGCGGGACGATGCGGCACAGGCTGACGCGGGCATGAGCGACGCGCAAGCCCTGCCTGGCGGTATCGCGGTCGCTGCGCTGCTGGTCGCGGTGGTGGCGGGATGGCGCGAACACCGCCGCCGGCGGCGCCACGATCCCGACGCGGTCGGCTGGGTCGACTGGACGCTGGTGCAGGTGGCGGCGCTGATCGTGCTGGCCGTGGCGGGCTGGCTGGCGGTGCGGCGTTGATTACGGTGTCGGAACTTGCGGCGAGTCGAACGGTTTCTAGCGCACCCCGGCGGGCCGCGGTCATGTGACGCGGGCCAGGCAGGACGTCGTTCCTGCAACGCAAGCGCGTCGTCCCGCCCGAACCAACCGCCAGCAACGGTGAAGGTGTGAGGATGAAGGCAGATATGTGTACGGCGGCGCCGTATGTGAGCGCCGATGACGGCATCGTCACGATCCTATCGCGCAGTGGCACCAGCTACAACCTGACCGTGGAGGCGGCGATGCGGCTCAGCGAGGAACTGCTGCGCAGCGCGGCGCGTGCGCGCGGGCAGCGGCGCATGATGGAGCCGCTGCCGTTCGACCCCGATCGCCCGCGCTAACCTGCGGGCGCCAGGCGGGCGCATCAGGCGGGCGTGGCGAGGTGTCGCGGGCTGACCGTGGCGACGATCACGGTCGCGACGATGCGGCCGACGTCGTCCTCCACCTCGACCCGCCAATGCCCCGCCTCGGCGAAGCCGGGGTTGTCGAGCAGATAGCCGCCGAGTTGCTGCACCGCCATGCTGCGCGCCTCGCCGACGTCCGCACAGGCGACGCTGAGGGAATCGCGCTCGCGACCGGCGAAACGGATGAGAAATTGCGCCATCACGTTCCAACGCCGGGGGGAGCGCATCCTATCCGGCATCGCCGGGGCGCGGCGGTTTTATCTCGGCAACATGGATCAGTAGAAGCGGCGCAACGTCAGGCGGCGCGTCACCCCGTCGCAGCCGCGCAGCGCGACGACGCGCCCCGGCGCGCCGGTCGCCCATGATGCCAGCCGGCCCTGCGCGTGTTCGGCGGTGACCGCCGTACCGTCGACCGCGCAGATCGTGTCGCCGTCGCGCCATCCCGCCGCCCCCGCCGGGCCGCCGCGCATGACGTGCAGCACCTTAAGCCGGTCGCCGGCCAGCCCGAGCAGCAGCCCGCTGGTGGAGCGCACCACGGGCGCGTCGCTGGCCGGCGTCGCGCCCAGCAGCATCCGCCCGGCGGCGGGATCGAGCAGCACGCGATAGCGTTGCAGGAAGCCCGATCCGATTCGTCCGGCGACGCCGATCGTGTCGGAGAAACCGCCGGTGCTCTCGACCCGCACCTCCACGTCGCGGGCGATCACGTCGCCGATGCGCAGTTGCGGCACGATCGCCATCTCGTTGACCACCGCGCCGGCCAGGCCGAACGACACGGTGGTGGTGACCGGCCCCGCCGCGTCGCGCGCGCTCGCCCAGCCGGCCGGGCCGAGCGTGATCGCGGAGCCGTCGCCGGTGTCCACCACCATCGGCGCCACGCGCTGCGTGCCGGTGGTGATCTCGCTCACGTAGACCATCCGCTCCGGCGCGATCGACAGCGGCGCGTCCTGCCCGGCGAACGGGCGGCTGCCGCTGCGCAACAGCCGGAAGCGATGCGCCTGATAGTCGATGTCGAGCGCATAGCCCGCGGTCAGGTCGCGCCCCACCAGCAGGTCGACCGCCAGCGCGCTGCCGGTCGCGGCGGCGGGCAGATCGGCGACCGCCAGGCTGCCGCCGCGCCGGGTCAGCGCGCCGATCGCGATCGTCGCGGTATCGACGCGGCCGATGTCGACGCTGCCGCCGATCACGGTCGCGCGCCCGCCCGCGCGCACGGTCAGCCGATGCGTGGCCGCATAGCGCCGCGCCAGCACCGAATAGCTGACGCCGGTATCCAGGATCGCGGTGACCGGCCGTCCCTCCAGCGCCATCGTGAAGCGGATCTGGTTGCCGGGGGTGAGATCGAACGGGATCCAGCGCGTCTCCGCATCCGGCGCGAGCGTCGAGCGGCCGACCCACGCGGCGCGCGGTTCGGGTAGCGGCGTCGCGGCGACGGCCAGCGCGGCGAGGAGCGGCAGGATCGGCACGCCAGCGGTGTAGCGGATCGCCGCGCGGTGTCACCTGCCCGGGCGCGTGCGCACGGCAGCTACGTGCGCGCGCCTCCCCCTTGTCCGTCTCCCCGACCATGCGGTGATGGGGCGGTGATTACAGGCACGCCTCCAGATAGGCCTGGTCGAAGCCGAACTGCTTGGCCTTGTCCACCGTATACGGGCGCAGGCCCATCGAGCGGTATTCGCCGATGATCTTCCCGTCGGCGCTTTCGTCCAGATATTCGAACTTGAACAATTCCTGCGTGACGATCACCGGGCCTTCCATCCCGATCACCTCGGTGACGTTGGTGACGCGGCGGCTGCCGTCGCGAAGGCGCTTCACCTGGATGATCATGTCGACCGAATCGGCGATCTGGCGGCTGATCGCCTCCTTGGGCACCTTGATGTCCGACATCATCACCATGTTCTCCATCCGCGCCAGCGCCTCGCGCGGGGAGTTGGAGTGGAGCGTGCACATCGAGCCGTCGTGGCCGGTGTTCATCGCCGCGAGCATGTCGAAACATTCCGCGCCGCGGATCTCGCCCAGGATGATGCGGTCGGGGCGCATGCGCAGCGCGTTCTTCACCAGGTCGCGGATGCTGATCTCGCCCTGGCCCTCCAGGTTCGCCGGGCGGGTTTCCAGCGGCAGCCAGTGCGGCTGTTGCAGGCGCAGTTCGGCGGCGTCCTCGATCGTCAGCACGCGCTCGCCGGGATCGACCATCTTGGACAAGGCGTTGAGCATCGTCGTCTTGCCCGAGCCGGTGCCGCCCGAGATGACGATATTGAAGCGGCACGCCCCCGCCACCTTCAGCGCGGTGGCCATCTTGGGCGACATGCTGCCGAAGCTGGCCATCATGTCCAGCGTGATCGGCTTGGCGGAGAATTTGCGGATCGAGATCGCGGTGCCGCGCAGCGACAGCGGCGGGACGATCACGTTGACGCGGCTGCCGTCCTTCAGGCGCGCGTCGGCGAGCGGCGTGGTCTGGTCGACGCGGCGGCCGACCGAGTTGCAGATGCGCTGCGCGATCTGGAACAGATGCTCCTCGTCGCGGAACTGGATCTGCGCCAGCTCCAGCTTGCCCTTGCGCTCCACGAACGTCTGGTCTGGGCCGTTGACCATGATGTCGCTGATCTCCGGATCGGACAGCAGCTCCTCCAGCGGCCCCAGCCCGAGCAATTCGTCGACCAGCACCTTTTCCAGCGCGAACTGCTCGCGACGGTTGAGCGTCAGCTTCAGCTCGGCCAGCACCTCGCCGATGATCGGCCGGAATTCCTCGGCCAGCTCGTCCTTGCCCAGCGTGGCGGCGGCCTCCGGGTCGACGCGCTCCAGCAGGCGCGGCAGCACCTGCTCCTTGATCTTGTGGATCGACGCCTCGAACCCCTCCATCCGGCTGGAGCCGGAATCGCCGCTGGCGTTCTGGCGGTCGGACAGCCGCTGCATCGCGTCCATCTGGCTTTGCGGCGTCAGCGGATCGGGCAGCTCCAGTGTGTCCAGCGGCGGAAACTGCTCCGCCTCGCTTTCCACGCGCGGCGTCGCCGTGCCGCCGTGCATCGGACGCGCGACGCCGAAGGTGCCCCGCGCGCCCGCGCCATTACCCATGCCGCCGTTGCGGCGCCCGAACGCGTTCATCGACCCGATCGTCCTCAAATGCCAGTCGACGAACGGCTACCCGCAAAGCCTTTACATCGGCCTAACCACGCCGCGCCGCGGCGGCGTGCAGCCGTTCGCGGAAGGCCACCTCGCGGATCGCGCGCGGCAGGCTGGCGTCGCACGGGGCGGCGGCGTCCGCGACCAGCGCGGCGGCGCGGGCGCGAAAGGCCGCGTCGCCGCGCACCCATGTCGCGGCGGGAAGCTCGGCGCGGACCTCCGCCTCGTCGGTCGCGAAGGCGAAGCGGCACCAGCCGCGCGCGCTGGCGGCGAGCAGCAGCGAACCCGGCGGGCAGGGCAGCACCGTCCAGGTGATCGTCTCGCCCGCCCCGCCGTGCGCCCAGGCGGTCGGGGTCATGCCCAGCCGCGCGGCATCGGCGTAGAAGCGGCTCGGCGCGGCATAGCCGGCGTCATAGATCGCGCCGGTCACGCTTCCCGCGCGGCGCAGCGCGGCGGCGGCGCGATCGGCGCGCAGCATCCGCGCGTAGCCGGCCGGGGTGACGCCGGTCATGCGGCGGAACAGCCGGTGGAAATGATGCGGGGCGTAGCCGACGCGCGCGGCCAGTGCGGCCAGCGACGGCGCCGCCTCGTCCCCGCCCAGCGCCGCCGCCGCGGCGATCACCGCCGCCCGGTCGCGCGCCGCCGAATCGGGCAGGCAGCGGCGGCACGCGCGAAATCCGGCCGCGCGCGCGGCGGCGGCGTCGTGCAGGAAGGCGACGTTCTCGCGCCGCGGCCGCCGCGCCGCGCAGCTCGGCTTGCAATAGATGCGCGTGCTGTGCACCGCGACCACGAAACGCCCGTCGAACGCGCGGTCGCGCCGCGCGAACGCCTCCCATGCCACGTCGGTGTCGATCGCCTCGCCCATGTCCGCCGATGTAGGGGCGGCGGGCGCGGCGCGCATCCCGCGGCTTGCGGTCGAACCGGGCGCATTGCGTCAGTCCGGTTGCATCCCATGACTCGCTTTGCTACGCGCGCTGTACCCAAGCGAGGTGCCCCGTGCGCCATCCGTTCGCATGGGACCGACACCCTTGGGTAATTGCGAGGAACATGGATCGCGTGGAGAATTCCGGCGCCAATCAGGTCAGCGGCCATCAGGGCAGCAGCATCCAGGCCAGCCTGGGCGGCCGGTATGCGAGCGCGCTGTTCGATCTGGCGGTGGACGCCCGGGCGGTCGATCGTGTCGAGCAGAGCCTGGCCGCGGTGCGCGACGCGCTCGCCGCCTCGCCCGAGTTCGCGGCGCTGACCACCTCTCCGGTGATCGGGCGCGGCGCGACCGTGAAGGCGGTGCTGGCGACCGCCGACGAACTGGGCGTGGACGCCACCACGAAGAATTTCCTGGGTGTGCTGGCGGAGAATCGCCGGCTCGCCGCGCTGCCGCAGATCATCCGCGCGTTCCGCATGCTCGCCGCGCGGCACCGTGGCGAGACGACCGCCGAGGTCACCAGCGCGCACCCGCTCACCCCCGACCAGGTCGACGAGCTGAAGCAGCAGCTTCGCCGTCGCGTCGGCCGCGAGGTGTCGGTCGACCTGTCGGTCGATCCCGAGATCCTCGGCGGGCTGGTCGTCCGCATCGGTTCACAGATGATCGATTCGTCGATCCGCACCCGTTTGAATGCGCTTGCCAGCGCGATGAAAGGCTGAGTTGATGGACATCCGCGCCGCAGAAATCTCCCGCGTCATCAAGGACCAGATCGCCAATTTCGGCACTGAGGCGCAGGTCTCCGAGACCGGGCAGGTGCTCAGCGTCGGCGACGGCATCGCGCGCATCTACGGGCTGGACAACGTCCAGGCGGGCGAGATGGTCGAATTCGCCAACGGCGTGCAGGGCATGGCGCTCAACCTGGAGGCCGACAATGTCGGCGTCGTGATCTTCGGCTCGGACTCGGAGATCCGTGAAGGCGACACCGTCAAGCGCACCGGCACGATCGTGGACGTGCCGGTCGGCAAGGGGCTGCTCGGCCGCGTGGTCGACGGCCTCGGCAACCCGATCGACGGCAAGGGGCCGATCGCCTCCGACCAGCGCAGCCGCGTCGAGGTGAAGGCGCCCGGCATCATCCCGCGCAAGTCGGTGCACGAGCCGGTGCAGACCGGGCTGAAGGCGATCGACGCGCTGGTGCCGGTCGGTCGCGGCCAGCGCGAGCTCATCATCGGCGACCGCCAGACCGGCAAGTCGGCGATCGCGCTCGACACGTTCATCAACCAGAAGCAGGCGAACGCCGGCACCGACGAATCGAAGAAGCTCTACTGCGTCTATGTCGCGATCGGGCAGAAGCGCTCGACCGTGGCGCAGCTCGTCCGCACGCTGGAGGAGAATGGCGCGATGGAATATTCCATCGTCGTCGCCGCCACCGCGTCCGACCCGGCGCCGTTGCAGTTTCTCGCGCCCTACACCGGCTGCGCGATGGGCGAATATTTCCGCGACAACGGCATGCACGCGGTCATCGTCTATGACGACCTGTCGAAGCAGGCGGTGGCGTATCGCCAGATGTCGCTGCTGCTGCGCCGTCCGCCGGGCCGCGAAGCCTATCCGGGCGACGTCTTCTATCTCCACTCGCGCCTGCTGGAGCGCGCGGCGAAGATGAACGAGGACAATGGCTCGGGGTCGCTGACCGCGCTGCCGATCATCGAGACGCAGGCCGGTGACGTGTCGGCGTACATCCCGACCAACGTGATCTCGATCACCGACGGGCAGATCTTCCTGGAAACGGACCTGTTCTTCGCGGGCATCCGTCCGGCGATCAACGTCGGCCTGTCGGTCAGCCGCGTCGGCGGCGCCGCGCAGACCAAGGCGATGAAGAAGGTGTCCGGCTCGATCAAGCTGGAGCTGGCGCAGTATCGCGAGATGGCGGCGTTCGCGCAGTTCGGCTCCGACCTCGACGCGTCGACGCAGCGGCTGCTGAACCGCGGCGCGCGGCTGACCGAGCTGCTGAAGCAGCCGCAGTTCGCGCCGATGCCGTTCGAGGAGCAGACCGCGTCGATCTATGCCGGCACCAACGGCTTCATCGACAAGGTGCCGGTCGCCGACGTCAACCGCTACGAGGCGGCGATGCTCAGCTACCTGCGGTCGGACCATGCCGACGTGCTGACCACGATCCGCGACAGCCGCGAGCTGGGCAAGGACACCGAGGGCAAGCTGAAGGCCGCGCTCGAGCAGTTCGCCAAGACGTTCGCGTAAAGGCATTTGGCCCTCTCCCCGCCGGGGAGAGGGTTGGGAGAGGGGTCGCCGCAGGCGGCACCGCTCGTGGCAACCCCTCACCCCGACCCTCTCTTCGGAGGGGAGAGGGAGCAAGAAGAAGAGCATGGCGTCACTCAAGGCCCTCAAGATCCGCATCGGCTCGGTGAAGTCGACGCAGAAGATCACCAAGGCGATGAAGATGGTCGCCGCCGCCAAACTGCGTCGCGCGCAGGAGGCGGCGGTCGCCGGCCGTCCCTATGCCGAGCGGCTGGAGGGCGTCGTCGCCAGCCTGGCGCGCAACGTCGGCGTCGGCGCCTCGCCGCTGCTGGCGGGCACCGGCAAGGATCAGGTGCACATGCTGGTGGTCGCCACCTCCGAACGGGGTCTGGCGGGCGCGTTCAACACCAACATCGTGCGCGCCGCGCGCCGCAAGGCCGACGAGCTGGAAGCGGCGGGCAAGACGGTGCATTTCTATCTGGCGGGCAAGAAGGGCCGCGTGCTGCGGCGCTTCTATCCCAGCGGCGTGGTCGCCGACCATGACCTGTCGACGCTGAAGACCGCCAGCTTCGATGCCGCCAAGGAGATCGCCGACGACCTGATCCGCCGGTACGAGGCGGGCGAATTCGACGTCGCGCACCTGTTCTACGCGCGCTTCCAGTCGGCGCTGGTGCAGGAGCCGGTCGGTCCGCAGATCATCCCGGTGTCGATCCCCGATCGCGCCGAGCCGAAGCTGGCGAATGCCGGCGACGCGACCGTCGAATATGAGCCGAGCGAGGAAGCGATCCTGGCCGACCTGCTGCCACGCAACGTCGCGATCCAGGTGTTCCGCGCGATGCTGGAGAATGCCGCGTCGGAGCAGGGCAGCCGCATGACCGCGATGGACAATGCGACCCGCAACGCCGGCGACATGATCAAGCGGCTGAGCATCCAGTACAACCGTGCGCGCCAGGCGGCGATCACCACCGAGCTGGTCGAGATCATTTCGGGCGCAGAGGCGCTGTAGACAAGACGTTCCCCGGCACACGCCGGGTCCCGGTTACGCAGGTCCCGATGCTGGACCCCGGCCCTCGCCGGGGAACAAGAAGGAAGAAGAAATGGCAACCGCCGCTGAAGACATCCGCCCGACCCACAATACGGGCCAGACCAACAACACCGGCCGCATCAGCCAGGTCATCGGCGCGGTCGTCGACGTGCATTTCGAGCACAACCTGCCGGCGATCCTCGCCGCGCTGGAAACCAGCAACAACGGCCAGAAGCTGGTGCTGGAGGTCGCGCAGCATCTGGGCGAGAACACCGTGCGCACGATCGCGATGGATTCGACCGAGGGGCTGACCCGCGGCCAGACCGTCACCGACACCGGCGCGCAGATCCTGATGCCGGTCGGCCCCAAGACGCTGGGCCGCATCATGAACGTGATCGGCGAGCCGATCGACGAGCGCGGCCCGATCGGCGCCGAGACGCGTGCCCCGATCCACGCCAAGGCGCCGGACTTCGTGGACCAGTCGACCGAGAATGCGATCCTGGTCACCGGCATCAAGGTGATCGACCTGCTCGCGCCCTATGCCAAGGGCGGCAAGATCGGCCTGTTCGGCGGCGCCGGCGTCGGCAAGACCGTGCTGATCCAGGAGCTCATCAACAACATCGCCAAGGGGCACGGCGGCACCAGCGTGTTCGCGGGCGTGGGGGAGCGGACCCGCGAGGGCAACGACCTGTACCATGAATTCCTCGACGCGGGCGTCATCGCCAAGGACGCCGACGGCAATGCGATCAGCGAGGGATCGAAGGTCGCGCTGGTGTTCGGCCAGATGAACGAGCCGCCGGGCGCGCGCGCGCGGGTCGCGCTGTCGGGCCTGACGATCGCGGAATATTTCCGTGACCAGGAAGGGCAGGACGTGCTGTTCTTCGTCGACAACATCTTCCGCTTCACGCAGGCGGGCGCGGAAGTGTCGGCGCTGCTCGGCCGTATCCCGTCGGCGGTGGGCTATCAGCCGACGCTCTCGACCGACATGGGCGCGCTGCAGGAGCGCATCACCTCCACCAACAAGGGGTCGATCACCTCGGTGCAGGCGGTGTATGTGCCCGCCGACGATCTCACCGATCCGGCGCCGGCGACGTCGTTCGCGCACCTCGACGCGACGACCGTGCTCAACCGCGCGATCTCCGAGCTGGGCATCTACCCGGCCGTCGATCCGCTCGATTCCACCAGCCGCGTGCTGGAGCCGCGCACCGTCGGGCAGGAGCATTACGAGACCGCGCGCGCGGTGCAGGCGACCTTGCAGAAGTACAAGTCGCTGCAGGACATCATCGCGATCCTCGGCATGGACGAGCTGTCCGAGGAGGACAAGCTGACCGTCAGCCGCGCCCGCAAGATCCAGCGCTTCCTGTCGCAGCCGTTCCACGTCGCGGAGGTGTTCACCAACATCCCCGGCAAGTTCGTGCAGCTCGACGATACGATCCGCAGCTTCAAGGCGGTGGTGAACGGCGAATACGACCACCTGCCCGAAGCCGCCTTCTACATGGTCGGCGGCATCGACGAAGTGGTCGCCAAGGCCGAGAAGCTGGCGCAGGAGGCGTAAGCCGTCCTCCGGCCCGCTTCCCGAAAGGGGGAGGGGGCCGGCGGGGGCGGTCGCGGGCGGGATCGCCTGCGCTACTCCCCGCGCCGCGACAACCCTCACCTCCACCCTCTTTCCGGAGAGGGTGCGGGCGTCTAGGTCTGGAACCATGCTCCACTTCGAACTCGTCACCCCCGAACGCCTCGTCCGCTCCGACGAGGTTCATATGGTCACCGTGCCCGGCACCGATGGCGATTTCGCGGTGCTGGAAGGCCATGCGCCGTTCATGTCGACGATCCGCGACGGCGCGGTGCTGGTGCAAAAGACGCCGGGCGCGACGCCGGAGACGATCGCGATCCGCGGTGGCTTCGCGGAGGTCAACGCGCGCGGCCTGACCGTGCTGGCGGAACACGCCGGCTGACGCAAAGCGGCGGTACGCGGCGCGCGCAAGGCGGCCGGGAACCGCCGGTGTTGCGTCCCACAACGATTGCATCGCCCTGCTCGGCGGCTGACGTCCTGTTTCGCCGCTGGCGGTCGCTGGTCCGTCTGACGCGAAATCTGCGTTGGAACCGCCGGCTGGCGCAAAGCCGCGATACGCGCCGCACCGGGCGGCCGTGCCTCGCCGGCATCACCTCCCATGACGACCTGCGCCGCTCCGCGCGACGGCTGACGTCCTGCGCGCGCCGGTAGTGGGCTGGTCCATACGACGCGCGCTCCGCGTCGTGGGACCGCAGGCTGACGCAAGGCGGCACGCGGCGCATCGGGGCGGTTTAACATCGCCGGGATCGCGTTCCATGATGACCTGCGCCGCCCCGCGCGGCGGCCGTCAGCCTGTTTCCGCCGCTGGTGACGGCTGACCGGTATGACGCGCGATCCGCGCCGCGCGGCGTCGTGAAACACACGGCGGCGGCACGCGGCGCGCCGGGCGGCCTTACATCGGCAGCATCACGACCTGCGCCGCGCCGCCCGGCGGGCGTCGGCCCGTTCCCGCCGCTGGTGACGGCTGGCCCGTGTGACGCGCGATCCGCGTCAGGCGGCGTCGTGGAACTGCAGGCTGGCGAGCCGCGCATACAGCCCGCCGCGCGCGATCAGCGTCGCATGGGTGCCTTCCTCGACGATCCGGCCCTCGTCCATCACCACGATCCGCGAGGCCGCCCGCACGGTCGCCAGGCGGTGCGCGATCACGATCGTGGTGCGCGTCGCCATCAGCCGCTCCAGCGCATCCTGCACCAGCCGCTCGCTTTCGGCATCCAGCGCGCTGGTCGCCTCGTCCAGCAGCAGGATCGGCGCGTCGCGCAGCAGCGCACGCGCGATCGCCAGCCGCTGCCGCTGCCCGCCCGACAGCCGCGCGCCGCCTTCGCCCAGGAAGGTGTCCAGCCCGTCCGGCAGCGCGCGCAGGAAATCGGCGGCGTTGGCCGCCTCGGCCGCCGCCCATATCTGCGCGTCGTCGGCGTCCCAGCGGCCGTAGCGCAGGTTGTCGCGCGCGGTGGTGCCGAAGATCACGGTTTCCTGCGGCACCATCGCCATGCGCGCGCGCACCGTGCCCGGATCCGCGGCGGCCAGGTCGACCCCGTCGATCAGCACGCGCCCGGCGACCGGGCGGTAGAAATGCTGGAGCAACTGGAACAGGGTCGATTTGCCCGCGCCCGACGGGCCGACCACCGCCAGCGTCTCGCCCGGTTCGACCGCCAGCGAGAAATCGTGCAGCGCGGCGACCTCCGGCCGCGTCGGATAGCGGAACTCGACATGTTCGAACGCGACGCGGCCCTGCGGCGGCTCGGGCAGCGCGACGGGATGCGCGGGCGCGGCGATGTCCGGCCGTTCCTCCAGCAACTCGGACAGGCGCCCCGCCGCGCCGGCGCCGCGCAGCAGCTCGCCATAGACCTCGGTCAGCGCGCCGAACGCGCCGGCGACGATCCCGCCGGTCAGCACGAAGGCCGCGATCGCCCCGCCGGACAGCCGCCCCGCCGCGACGTCGATCGCGCCTTCCCACAGCACCATGGTGATCGCGCCGAAGATCAGCCCGATCACGATCGCGGTCATGATCGCGCGCAGGGCGATCCGCTGCCGCGCGGCCGCCATGGTCGATTCCACCGCGTCCGCGAAACGGCCGCTCTCGCGCTTTTCCTGCCCGAACGCCTGGACGATCTTCATCGCGCCCAGCGTTTCGGTGACGATCGCCCCCACGTCGGCGATCCGGTCCTGCGAGGTGCGCGACAGGCCGCGCACCTTGCGTCCCATCAGCGCGATCGGCGCGATCATCAGCGGGATCGCCAGCAGCAGCAATGCCGCCAGCTTCGGCGAGATCGCGAACAGGTAGATCAGCCCGCCGATCGCGGTGAAGCAGTTGCGCAGCGCGACGGAGGCGGTGGTGCCGACCACCGTCTCGATCTGCGTGGTGTCGGCGGTCAGCCGCGAGGCGATTTCCGAGGGGCGGTTCGTTTCATAAAAGGACGGGCTGAGCGTCATCAGGTGGCGCTGCACCTCGGTTCGGATGTCGGCCACCACGCGCTCACCCAGCCAGGCGACGAAATAGAAGCGCACCGCGGTGCCGACCGCCAGCACCGCGACGATCATCAGCATGTAATGGAACGACGACGCGACCTGCTCCGACGATGCCCCGCCCGCGGAAAAGCCCCGGTCGATCACGCGCTTGAAGCTGTACGGTATCGCGATCGTCGCGCCGGAGGTGACCGCCAGCGCGATAAAGGCGGCGGTAATCTGCAACGGGTATCGAAGGGCATGGCGCCACACCATCGCGAGATTGCCGATGCGGCGGGAAGGGGCGACGTCGGGGCTGGCCATGGCGGCGGGCCTAGCAGCGTGAATGGCGCCGCTCAACGGCGGGGCATGCCGCCGTGCGGCGGATGGTGGCGGCACCGGACGATGGCCGGCGCGTTGTTGCTGCATTGCGGCGGACGTGATGTGATATATGGCCGATCGCACCCATGCCGATGGGAAAAGGAACCTCGCGAATGTTGTACGACGCCTATGAATTCCAGCGATCGTGGCTTGCCTCGGCCAGCGCGATGGCGACCGTCGGCGCCAACTGGCTGAACAACCCGTCCAATCCGCTCGCCTATCTCGGCGGCGGGCCGCTGGTGGCGTCGGCGCTGGAGGTGTTCGCGCATGCCTCCGCCTCGCGCGGCAAGCCGGCGTTCGGACTCGACCGGACGACCGTCGACGGTCGCGAGGTGGCGGTGACGGAGGAGATCGTGCTCCAGCGGCCGTTCGGCCAGCTCAAGCGGTTCCGGCGCGAGGGCGTGGAGGGCGGGCCGCGCCTGCTGATCGCGGCGCCGATGTCGGGCCATTTCGCGACGCTGCTGCGCGGCACGGTGGAGCGGATGCTGCCGGTCGCCGACGTCTACATCACCGACTGGCGCGATGCGAAGCTGGTGCCGCTGCGCGAGGGTGAGTTCGACCTCGATGATTATATCGACTATCTGATCGCCTTTCTGGAGGCGATCGGTCCCGACGCGAACGGGCCGGAGGGTGGACCGAAGGGCGCACACATGCTCGCGGTCTGCCAGCCGTCGGTGCCGTGCCTGGCGGCGACCGCGCTGATGAGCGCCGACCGCAACCCGTGCCGCCCGCGCACGCTGACGATGATGGGCGGGCCGATCGACACGCGCGAGGCGCCGACCGCGGTCAACACGCTCGCCACCGAACGGCCGTTCGCCTGGTTCGAGCAGAATGTGATCGCGACCGTGCCGATGCTCTATCCCGGCGCCGGGCGGAAGGTGTATCCGGGCTTCCTGCAATTGTCGGGGTTCATGACCATGAACCTGGGCAACCACATGATGAGCCATTACGAGCTGTTCAAGCATCTGGTCACCGGCGATGGCGAGAGCGCCGACGCGACCAAGAGCTTCTACGACGAATATCGCTCGGTGTGCGACATGACCGCCGAATTCTACCTGCAGACGATTGACACGGTGTTCCAGTCGCACAGCCTGCCGAAAGGCGAGATGCTGCACCGCGGGCGGCGTGTCGATGTGGGCGCGATCACCGATGTCGGGCTGCTGGCGATCGAGGGCGAGCGCGACGACATCTCCGGGCTGGGCCAGAC
This sequence comes from Sphingomonas taxi, assembly GCA_003243195.1. Taxonomy (GTDB): domain Bacteria; phylum Pseudomonadota; class Alphaproteobacteria; order Sphingomonadales; family Sphingomonadaceae; genus Sphingomonas; species Sphingomonas taxi_B. The sequence continues at coordinate 44,132 of QFQI01000008.1, forward strand.
CAAGGCGGCGCTGACCATCGCCACCGGGCTGCCGGCGGAGAAGAAGCGCTATTACATGGCCGAGAGCGTCGGCCATTACGGCATCTTCAACGGCTCGAAATGGCGCAACCGCATCGCGCCGGTGGTCGAGGAATGGATGGCGGCGAATGCGTGAGGGCGCGGCCTGAGGTATGAGGCCGGCGGAGGGGCGGTGCGTGGCGAGTGACGCGCCGTCGGGCGCCGCGCCGTCCCTCATGTCCGGCGCGGCGACGAGCGGTCAGGCCGGGCTGCTTTCCGCGGTGGTCTGCACCTTGGCATGGCTGCCTTCCTGACCGGATTTGATCGTGCCACCGAACAGCATCTTGACGCGTCCCGCGATGCTCATGTCGGTTTCCCACAATTCCGCGGAATCGATGTCGACGCGCAGCAGCGCGAGATTGGGGTCGTTGCGGCCCTCGGGAAACCACGCCTCCACCTGCTTGTTCCACAATTTGTCGATCAGCGCCGGGTCGTTGTCGATCCGCGCCTGTCCATCGAGGCAGGCAAAGAGATCGTGCCCCTTCGACACATATTGCGCCATCACGCGTCCGCCGCCGGCGAGGCGATTGTCCTTGCCGATGAAGAAGAACAGCGTGTCGACCTGATCCTTGTCGAGCTGTGCGGTCAGCGGCTCGTGGTGCGCATGGCCGTCGGTCGGGCCGACCATGACAAACGGGCTGTCGGCCATCTTCTGCCACAGGTCGGTCTTCAGCTTGGTGGGATCGGTATTGGCATCGGCCATGTCGCGTCTCCTGTGTGGGTTGACGGGAGAACGAGAGGGTGGGGTGTTGGTTGCTCGTCCCTGTGGAAAGCCCTTTCCACAGGGACGAGCGATTGCTGACCGCTCCTGCACGACGCATACCGCGTTGCGGCGGCGATCCTGCCGTCGGTTCAGGAGCACGGAAATGACGTTTGCCGGCTTGTGCCTGTTTCTTGGCACCTTGTTCGCCTTTGCCACCCTGGTGTTGAAGGTGATCGAGGTCGCACGGAAGCCGTAACACACGGGCGGGGTTCGGTCTGGCAGCCGGGCCCCAAACGAATTGAGCCCCGATCGCTGGCACGATCGGGGCTCATTCAGGAGTCGGAATGACGTTACCGACGATCAATTAGATAGCACATTTCGTGCTGCCTTTCAACCTCACAGCACCTCGAACAACCCCGCCGCGCCCATGCCGCCGCCGACGCACATCGTCACCACGACATGCTTCGCCCCGCGGCGTTTTCCCTCGATCAGCGCGTGGCCGACCATGCGCGCACCCGACATGCCATAGGGATGGCCGACCGCGATCGCGCCGCCATCGACGTTCAGCAATTCGTCGGGGATGCCCAGCGTGTCGCGGCAATACAGCACCTGCACCGCGAACGCCTCGTTCAGCTCCCACAGCCCGATGTCGTTCATCGTCAGGCCGTTGCGCTCCAGCAGCTTGGGGATGGCGAAGACCGGGCCGATCCCCATCTCGTCGGGCGCGGTGCCCGCCACCGCCATGCCGACATAGCGGCCGAGCGGGGTCAGCCCGCGCTGTTCGGCGAGCTTTTCCTCCATCAGCACGCTGGCCGACGCGCCGTCCGACAGTTGCGAGGCATTGCCGGCGGTGATGTTCAGGTCCGGCCCCAGCACCGGCTTCAGCGCGCGCAGCCCCTCCAGCGTGGTGTCGGCGCGGTTGCCCTCGTCCTTCGACAAGGTGACCTCCTCGTGGGTGACCTCCTTCGTCTCCTTGTTCACATTCGCCTTGGTCGCGGTGACCGCGACGATCTCGGCGTCGAAGCGGCCCGCCGCCTGCGCCGCGGCGGTGCGCATCTGCGAGCGATAGCCATATTCGTCCTGCGCCTCGCGGGAGATGCCGTAGCGCTTGGCCACCACCTCCGCGGTCTGCAGCATCGGCATGTAGATGTCGGGCTGCATCGCCAGCAGCTCCTTGTCGGGGGCGACGCGCATCTCCGGCGTCTGCACCATGCTGATGCTCTCGACGCCGCCGCCGATCGTGACCTGCATGCCGTCGACGACGATCTGCTTGGCGGCGGTGGCGATCGCCATCAGCCCCGACGCGCACTGCCGGTCCAGCGACATGCCCGACACGGTCGTCGGCAGGCCGGCGCGCAACAGGCTGGTACGCGCGATGTTGGGCGATTGATGCCCCTGCTGGAGCGCGGCGCCCATCACCACGTCGTCCACCTCCGCGCCGTCGATCCCGGCGCGCTCCACCGCGGCCCTGATCGCGTGGCTGGCCAAAGTGGGGGAGGGCAGGTTGTTGAACGCGCCGCGATACGCGCGACCGATCGGCGTGCGGGCGGTGGAGACGATGACGGCGGAGCGCATGGTGTTGCCTTTCACTGACGGGGCGGGAATTACACGAACACCTGCGAGATCCATTCCGCGATCATCGCGGGCTTGTCCTGCCCCTCGATCTCGACAGTCATCTCGCTGGTGATCTGAAACTGGCCGGGGCGCTTCTGCGTGAACGCGGTCAGGCGGGAGCGGCCGCGAATGCGCGATCCCGATGGCACGGGGGCCACGAACCGCACCCGGTCGCTGCCATAGTTGACGCCCATCGTCGCGCCGTCCAGCCGCGGCGCGTCCGGCGTGCGCTCCATTATCTGCGGCAGCAGCGACAGCGTCAGGAAACCGTGCGCGATCGTGGTGCCGAACGGCGTGTGCCGGGCACGCTCGGGATCGACGTGGATGAACTGGTGGTCGCCCGTCGCCTCCGCGAAGGCGTCGATCATCGCCTGCGTCACCGTGATCCACGCCGAAACGCTTTCACGTCCGATCGCGGCCTGCATCTCGTCCACCGTCACGCGGTTTCCTCTCCCCAGCCGGACGCGCTACAGCGCGTGCATCCCTCTAGGCGCGCGGACCCGTGGCCCGCAAGCCTCAACGAACCGGAATCACGAAAATGATCTATGCCGTACCGTCAGCTACTCTTGATACGCTGCGCCGGCTCCACCGCGCCAGCGAACCCGAAGTTCTAAAGCCGCTGCTCGACCATGCGTGGCTGGCGCCTGATTCGCGCGAGCGCGTGGTGGATACCGCATCGGGCCTGCTCGCCGACCTGCGCGCGGCGCAGGCGCGCGGCTGGGTGAACCAGTTCCTGCAGGAATATCGGCTCAATTCGTCGGAAGGGGTCGCGCTGCTGAGTCTGGCCGAGGCGTTCCTGCGCGTGCCCGATCCCGAAACCGCCGACCTGCTGATCGCCGACAAGCTGGGCGATGCCAACTGGCGCGCGCACGCCGGCCAGTCCAACTCGCGGCTGGTGAACACCGCCACCTGGGGGCTGGTGGTCGGCCGCGCGCTGGTCGGCGAGGGCGAGGCGGGGCCGCTCAAGCGGCTGCTGAGCCGCGCGGGCGAGCCGTTCGTGCGCCAGGCGGTGGGCGCGGCGATGCGGATGATGGGCGAGATCTTCGTGATGGGCCGCACCATCGAGGAAGCGACGCGGCGCATGGCGCGGCCCGAGCACAAGGGCTTCACCGCCAGCTTCGACATGCTGGGCGAGGCGGCGCGCACGACCGAGGATGCCGAGCGCTATTTCCGCGCCTATGTCGATGCGATCGCCGCGGTCGGGCGCGATCCGGGCGCGGGCCATTCGGTGTCGGTGAAGCTGTCCGCGCTCCACCCGCGCTACGAGGTGGCGCGCTGGACGGAGTGCGTGCCCGCGCTGACCGCGATGCTGGAGGCGCTGGCGACGCAGGCCGCGGCGAAGAACATCGCGCTGACCGTCGACGCCGAGGAGAGCGAGCGGCTGGAGATGAGCCTGGAGATCATCGGCGCGGTCGCGACGCTGCCGGCGCTGAAGGACTGGGACGGCTTCGGCATGGCGGTGCAGGCCTATGGCAAGCGCGCGCGCCCGGTGGTGGCATGGGCCGACGCGCTGGGCCGGGTGATGAACGTGCGGCTGGTCAAGGGCGCCTATTGGGACAGCGAGATCAAGCGCACGCAGGTCGAGGGGCTGGCCGACTATCCGCTGTTCACGCGCAAGGCGTCGACCGACGTCAGCTATCTGGCGGTCGCGAAGGACATGCTGGCGGCCAGGAACATCCGCCCGGCCTTCGCCAGCCACAACGCGCTGACCGTCGCGACGATCGTCGAATGGGCCGGCAACTCGCGCGATTTCGAGTTCCAGCGGCTGCATGGCATGGGTGACGGCCTGTACGAGCGGCTGGTGCGCGACCAGGGCTATCACTGCCGCATCTATGCGCCGGTCGGCGGGCATCGCGACCTGCTGGCCTATCTCGTGCGGCGGTTGCTGGAGAACGGCGCCAACTCCAGCTTCGTCCACCAGCTCGCCGACGCGCGGCTGAGCGAGGCGGACATCCTTGCCGATCCCGTCGCCAAGATCGCCGCCGTGGGTGGCGCGCGGCACCCCTCGATTCCGCTGCCGGTCGAGCTGTTCCGTCCGCAGCGTGCCAATTCGATGGGGATCGACCTTGCCGATCCGGTGGTGCTGGCGGAGACGGCGGCGGCGGTGAACCGGCCGCTGCCGGCCGCCGCGCCGCGCGCGGCGAGCGATGTGGCGGGCGCGATCGGACGCGCGCACGCCTTCTTCCCGACATGGCGGGCGACCGCGATCGAGGAGCGCGCCGCGTGCCTCGACCGGCTCGCCGACCTGCTGGAGCGCGACCGCGAGCGCCTGATGGCGATCTGCGTGCAGGAAGCCTTCAAGACCATCGCCGACGCGATCGGCGAGGTGCGCGAGGCCGCGGATTTCTGCCGCTACTATGCCGCCGAGGCGCGCACGCGGCTGCGTGCGGTCGAGCTGCCCGGACCGACCGGGGAGCGCAACACGCTGCACCTCGACGGGCGCGGCGTGTGGGCGACGATCGCGCCGTGGAACTTCCCGCTGGCGATCTTCCTGGGCCAGACCGTCGCCGCGCTGGTGACCGGCAACACCGTCGTCGCCAAGCCCGCGCCGCAGACGCCGCGCATCGCCGAAGCGGCGGTGGCGCTGGCGTATGAGGCAGGCGTGCCGCGCGACGCGCTGGTGCTGGTGCCGGGCGGGCCGGAGGTCGGCGCCGCGCTGGTCGGTGACGTGCGCGTGCAGGGCGTGGCCTTCACCGGCTCCACCGCCACCGCCAAGACGATCGCGCGCGCCCTGCTGGCAGATGACGCGCGCCCGATCGTGCCGCTGATCGCCGAGACCGGCGGGATCAACGCGATGATCGTCGATTCCACCGCGCTGCCCGAACAGGTGGTCGCCGACGTGATCGCCAGCGCCTATCGCTCCGCCGGGCAGCGCTGTTCGGCGCTGCGGCTGCTGCTGGTGCAGGAGGATATCGCCGACGGGCTGATCGCGATGCTGTCCGGTGCGATGGACCTGCTGGTGCTGGGCGCCGCCGGCGACCCGGCCACCGACGTCGGCCCGGTGATAGACCGTGCCGCCTACGACCGGCTGATGGCGTATCGCGAGGAGGCGCGCGCGCGCTGGGTGAAGACGGTCGCCGCGCCGGCCGATGGGCTGTTCGTGCCGCCGACACTGATCCGGCTCGACTCGATCGAGGCGCTGGACCGGGAATGGTTCGGGCCGCTGCTGCATGTCGCGACGTGGAAGGCCGGCGAACTGGAGCGCACGATCGCGCGCGTCAATGCCAAGGGCTATGGGCTGACGATGGGGCTGCACAGCCGCATCGCGCGGGCGGCGGAGGTGACGGAAAGCGCCGCGGCGGTCGGCAACCTCTACATCAACCGTTCGATGATCGGCGCGGTGGTCGGCTCGCAGCCGTTCGGCGGCGAGGGGCTGTCGGGCACCGGGCCGAAGGCGGGCGGCCCGCATTATCTGTACCGCTTCTGCGCGGAGCGCGCGGTGTCGGTGGACACGACCAGCGCGGGCGGGAATGCGACACTGCTCAGCCTGGAGGAAGGCGGGATCTGAGCGGCTGTTTGAAGACGCGTTGGAACGCGTTTCGCGGTGCCGGCCCGCTCCCCCTCCCGGCCACCCATCAAGGATACGCTGTGGGAGGCCGGGAGGGGGAGCGGGCCGGCACCGCCTGCAAAACGCGTTCTTCCGCGAGTTTTCAAACGGACTCTCAGAGTCCCGTTCACGATGACGGCAGGCGGGCGGATGGTGAAGCGGGGCCGGTGAACGCTGTCTCGCGTCACCGGCGTCCCGCCGCCGCACCCCGGCCATTGCCGGGGTGACGGTCGACGATCAGCGGCAGCGCACCTTGCCGCGGTCGATCTCGCGGCCCAGCAGCGCACCCGCGCCGCCGCCCGCCAGCGTGCCGAGCAGCCCGCCGCCGACCAGATTGCCGAGCACCGCGCCGCCCGCGCCGCCGATCACCAGCCCGGTCGTGCCGTCATTGCGCTTGCAATAGGCGCGGCCGTCACGCCCGCGATAGACCTGATCGTTGCGGGTCAGGCGCCGCTCGCGATAATTGCCGCGGCGGTAGTTGCGCGAGGCGTCCCAGTTCTTGTCGTCGCCACGCCATTGATAATCGCGATCCCGGTCGCGGTCGCGACGCTGGGCGTCGGCGGGCGCGGCGATCATCGGCGTCGAAACGGTGGCGACGGCCAGCGCGGTCAGCAGCAGCTTTCTCATGTCGAACTTACTCCTTCTGCCTGCACGAACGTTGCAGGCGCGGAAGGGTTCACGCCGGCACGGCGCCGTCCGTCTCGGGGCCGTCCGGCGCGCCCTGCGCCACCAGCATGTTCTCGCGCCGCGCGACGATCATCGGCACCACCACCTGTCCCGCGACATTCACCGCCGTGCGCCCCATGTCGAGGATCGGGTCGATCGCCAGCAGCAGCCCGGCGCCCTCCAGCGGCAGGCCGAGCGTGGTGAGCGTCAGCGTCAGCATCACCAGCGCGCCGGTCAGCCCGGCGGTCGCCGCCGAACCGATCACCGACACCAGCGCGATCAGCACGTAATCGGGCGCATGCAGCGCGATCCCGTAATATTGCGCGACGAACAGCGCCGACACCGCCGGATAGATCGCCGCGCAGCCGTCCATCTTGGTGGTCGCGGCGAACGGCACCGCAAAGGCGGCGTAGTCGCGCGGCACGCCGGCCTTCTCCGCGACCTGCTCGGTCACCGGCAGCGTGGCGATCGAGGAGCGCGACACGAAGCCGAGCTGGATCGCGGGCCAGGCGGTGGCGAAGAAATGGCGCGGCGACAGCCGGTTGGCGGCGAGCAGCAGCGGATAGACCACGAACAGCACCAGCGCGAGCCCGAGATAGACCGCGCTGGCGAAGCTGCCCAGCGCCGCCAGTGACGACCAGCCATAGCGCACGATCGCGGTGCCGATCAGCCCGGCGGTGCCGATCGGCGTCAGCCGCACCACCCAGCGCAGCAATTGCCGGAAGATCGCCAGCAGCGATGCGTTGGCGTTGAGGAACGCCTCGCCCGCCGCGCCGACCTTCACCGCCGCCGCGCCGACGCCGATCGCCACGACGATCAGTTGCAGCACGTTGAAGGAGACGGCGGTGGTCGCTGCGCCGTCCTTCAGCTTCGTGCCCGCCTCCAGCCCCAGGAAATTGCCCGGGATCAGCCCGCGCAGGAAATCCAGCCACGATCCCGCGGTGCCCGGCGCGACCGCCGCCGCCGCGTCCGCGCCGCTGCGCACGCCGGGTTGCAGCAAGGTGCCCAGCGTCAGCCCGATCGCCACCGCGATCAGCGCGGTGATCGCGAACCACAGCAACGTCTGCCCGACCAGCCGCGCGGCATTGCCCAGGTCGCGCAGCGCCGCGACCGACGCGACCAGCGCGGTGAACACCAGCGGCACCACCAGCGCCTTCAGCAGGCGGACGAAGCTCTCGCCGGTGATGCGCAGCGTCTCGGCGAGTGCGCCGTCGGGCGCGCCGCGCGCCACGAAGCCCAGCGCCACGCCGATCGCCATGCCGGCGAACACCTGCACGGTGAAGGAAGGTTTCTTCATGGTGCTCAGGTGCGGTCGCGAAAGCGGTTGCGCCAGCAACTTTGCGTTTGCGCCGGGGCAGCGTGGCTTGGCGCGTCGCATCCGGTCGGCCGCGCGGGTGCAGAGCGGCGAAGCATGGCTCGCGAGGGTCGCTACGGGCCTCCGCGGGACAGACGGACAGGCACTGACCGCGCGGCGACCGGTACTCAGGTGGCGTGCGTGACCTCGGCATAGGGCATCACCAGCGTGCCGTCGGGCGCGGCTGTGTACGTCGTCTGCGTGGGATAGGGGATGGCGATCCCTTCCTGTGCGAAACGGCGCACGATCGCCACCATCAGCCGGTTGCGCGTGGCGTGCGCGGTCGCCCAGTCGTCGCCGGGGGTATCGACCTGCAACGCGAAATCGAGGCTGGAGGCGCCGAAACTCTCGAAACCGGCGCGCGCCACCTTGCCGCCTTCCGCCTCGACCAGCTCGGTCAGGATGTCGGGAATGCGCGCCAGCGTGTCGGGCGGCGTCTCATAGGCCACGCCGATCGTGTAGGACACGCGGACGTGATCGCGCTGCGTGGTGTTCTGGATCTCCTTGTCCAGCAGGTTGCGGTTGGAGATGATGCGCAGCTCGCCGGTGAAGGCGCGGATGCGCGTCGACTTCAGCCCGATCGCCTCGATCACCCCACTGGTGTTGTCGTAGCTGACCTTGTCGCCGCGCCGGAATGGCCGGTCGAAGATGATCGCCAGCGCCGCGAACAGGTCCGCGAAGATGCCCTGTGCCGCCAGGCCGATCGCGATGCCGCCGACGCCCAGACCCGCGACCAGCCCGGTGACGTTGACGCCGAGGTTGTCGAGCACCACGACCAGCGCGATCGCGAACACCGCGAAGCTGACCAGCAGCCGGATCAGCCCCATCGCGCTCAGCAGCGCCTCGCCCGAATAATGTTCGTCGCGGGTGCGATGCTCGATCGCGCCCAGGATCAGCTCGCGCGCCCAGATCGCGGCCTGGAACACCGCCGCGACCGTGAACAGGAAGGTGATCGTCTTGTCCACCTCCGGCGGGGTGGCGGCATAGCCGTCGACCAGCTTCGCGGACAGGGTGATGATGAAGAAGGCGTTGGTGCGCTCGATCGCGCGGCCCAGCACCGCCGCCCAGCCCTTGCCCGACGTGCTGCGCCGCGCCAGCCGCGGCCCGAAGCTGCGCACCCAGAACAGCAGCAGCGCGACCGCGACGCCGATCCCGACCGCGATCAGGATCTCCAGCCAGTGTTCCTGCAACCACACCAGGCTGGATCGCAGCAGCGCGTCGAACTGCGCGCCGACATGCGCGGCGTCGATCGCGGCGCCGCGGGGCGCCGCCGCGGCGGACGTGTTGCTCATGGTCAGGCCGCCTTCAGCTCGCAGGCGCCGCACGTTTCGAGAAAGGCGATCAGCCCGCGTTCGGTGCGCGACAGATAATGCGTCGACCGTGGCAGGCGCAGCGTCTGGCGGAAGACCGCCTGCGCCGCCTTGTCCTTGCCCAGCTCGATCAGCGCGGGGTGGACGTAGGATTTGCGCGCGATCGCGGGCGTGTTGCCCAGATGCGCGACGACCGGCTCCAGCATCGCCTTCAGCCCGATCGGCGCGGGCGCCTCCGCGAGCGTCTCGAACGCGACCACGCTCGCCCCCCAGGTGCGGAAATGCTTGGCGGTGAAGCCTGCGCCCATCGCGGCGCGGATATAGGCGTTGACGTCCGAGGAGGTGACCGCATGCGGCGCGCCATCGTCGCCGACATATTGGAACAGCTTCTGTCCCGGCAGATCCTGGCATTTCTTGACGAAGCGCGCCAGGCTGCCGTCGGTGATCTTCAGCTTGCGCTGCTTACCCGACTTGGCCTTGTATTCCAGCTTCAGCGTGCTGCCCTTGATCTGCGCATGGCGGTCGCGCAGCGTGGTCAGCCCGAAGCTCTTGTTGGTCTTCGCATAGGTTTCGTTCCCGACGCGCAGCGCGGCGATGTCGAGCAGCTTCACCACCGCCGCGACCGTGCGGTCCTTGCTGTGCGTGCGCCGTTCCAGATCGGCCTCCACCCGCGCGCGCAGCCGCGTCAGCGCGCGGCCGAACGGCGCGCACAGGTCGTATTTCGCCGCCTCCTGCTGCGCGCGGAAGTCGAGGTGGTAGCGATATTGCTTGCGGCCCTTCTCGTCCCAGCCGACCGCCTGGATATGCCCGTCGGGGTCGGGACAGAACCATGCGTCGACATAGGCGGGCGGCAGGCCGATCGCGTTCAGCCGGTCGATCTCGTCGCGGTCGGTGATCCGCTTGCCGGCGGCGTCGTGATAGGCCCATGCGCCGTGCCGCGTCTTACGGCGCGTGATCCCGGGCGCGTCATCCTCGAAATAGACGATAGTTCCCGCCACCTCGGCCCTTCCGTGTCCGTCGCATGCGTCTGTCCCGGAAATGCACGGCCGGTCGCATCGTTCCGGAACGGCGCCGCCGGGCGGGGGTTGGGGAGGCTGGACATTCCCATCCAAGCAGGAGATTCACATGGCCGATCTGTCGCAAGCACGCGTGCTGATGATCGCCGCCGACGGCTTCGAGACGGTGGAGCTGTTCGAGCCGCGCAAGGCGCTGGAGGAAGCCGGCGCCACCGTGACGCTGGCATCGATCGGGCGCGAGCCGATCCAGGGCATGAAGGGCGACATCAACAAGGCGGAAACCGCCACGCCCGACCTGACGCTGGATGAGGTCGCGGTCGAGGATTACGACGCGCTCGTGCTGCCCGGCGGCGTCGCCAATCCCGACAAGCTGCGCGTCGAGGATCGCGCGGTGGAGATCGTCCAGCAGTTCATGGACGAGGATAAGATCGTCGCCGCGATCTGTCACGCGCCCTGGCTGCTGGCGGAGGCGGACGTGATCGACGGCCGCCGCGTCACCGGCTTCGTGTCGATCCGCACCGATCTGGAGAACGCCGGGGCCGAGGTGGACGACGAGGAAGTGGTGATCGACGACAACCTCATCACCAGCCGCAAGCCCGACGACATCCCGGCGTTCAACAAGGCGATCATCGCCGCACTGGCCGAGGAACTCGCCGACGCCGATTGATGCGCGTCCACCGTCATCCCCGCCGGTGCGGGGATGGCGGTGACGATGCCGGCAAGCATCTGAAAAACCTGTCCGGCGTTTACCATCCGCTCACGAATCGTGGTTACGACCGCGTTCATGCTCCACCAACCCGCTCTCGCCCGCCCCGCCGATCCGCGCCGCGCCGATCCGTGCCCCGCCGGTGTGATGCAGGCGATGCGCTCCACGGTGTCGCGATGGATGCGGGGTGGCGAGCGGCGCGCGTCGCCGACCCCGGCGCGGCGCGATGTCATCGCGTCGCGGGGCGTGGCGGCCACGGCATGGATGTCGCCGCCGCCCGAGCGGCCGCTGCCGCGCGACCTGAACCTGCCGCTCAGCGCCTTCGACCCCGGCGCGTTGCGCCACCTCGACGCGCCATCCGCCCCTGCGGCGGCCTTCGATCCGATCATGCTGGAACGGACGCTGCACCGGCTGCGCACGCTCACCGTGCAGCGCTGAGCGTCCGTCCGGAAGCGCGCGAAGGCGAGTATCGGGTGCGCCTGCAACGCACGTCCGGACCATCTCTGTCCCCTCACGCGACCGCGACAGTCAGCCCCTCGATCCGCAATCGCACGACGTCGCCGTGACGCTCGCGGCCCGCGATGCGCAGGTCGGCGAGCAACTGCCCCGGCAGGCCAAGCTCGAGCGTCGGCAACCGCGCTGCCCAGCCGTCCAGCGGCGCGCCCGGCGTGGCGCTGACCGTCACTTCGTGACGATCGCCGGAGAAGGTCGCGCTGTGCCACGCGACTGCGCGGTGACTCTCCACCGCCAGCGCCGCCCCGGCCTGCGCGGCCGATCGGGCGAGCGCGCGTTCGAACCGCGACGCGCTCACGGGCGGCGCGCCGTGAGGATCGCCTCGACACGCGCGCGCGTGCCCGGGCCCGGTACGCGACCGCGCCGCAGGTCGGCGACGAGCCGCGGATCGTTCACCGCGCGGCGTCCGAACGTGGTCGCCGCCACCCCGGTTCGCTGCAAATACATGTCGATGTCGCTCAGCAGGCACATGGATCGTCTCTCTCGAATCTGTGTTCCCTATATGTTCTAAATTGAGCGATTTGTCGAGGAAAAATCCTCAGCATGCGTGCGACGGTGGTTCAAACCGCCGCGATCCTGCTCTACGGATGCGACATGGCTGACACTCCGCAGCAGGTTCTGGCGCAGGCGGCGCGCGCGCGCGGCGTGGCGCTGTCCGCGCTGTCGCGGATGGTGGGGCGCAACCAGGCGTATCTGGGGCAGTTCGTGAACCGCGGCTCGCCGCGCGCGCTGCCCGAACGCGAACGGCGGATCCTCGCCGATTTCCTGGGACTGGCGGAGAGCGCGCTGGGCGCGCCGGAGGCGGTCACCGGCGAGGTGGCGGTGCCGTGGCTGGCGGTCACCGCCGCCGCCGGCGCCGGTCGCGTCGCGGAGGAACGGGTGATCCGCGACGAGCTGCTGTCGCGCGCGACGCTGCGCGCGGCGGGGGTGACGCCGGCGAATGCCTCGCTGATCGGGGTGGCGGGTGAGTCGATGGCGCCGACGCTCCACGATGGCGACCGCCTGCTGGTCGATCGCGGCGAACGGCAGGTGCGGCGCGGCGGCGCGATCTACGTGCTGCGCCGCGACGACGCGGTGGCGGTGAAGCGGCTGATCCCGCATGGCGACGAGGTGGAGGTGCGCAGCGACAATCCGCTGTGGCCGGTGCAGCGCGTGCCGGCGTCCGCGATCGAGGTGATCGGCCGCGCCCGGCTGCTGCTGCGGCGGCTGTAGCCCGCCGCGCGCGATCCCGCTACACCGGGCGGGAGAGGAGAAGATGCCCATGAAACTGGCGAGCCTGAAACACGGGAGGGACGGCCGGCTGGTCGTCGTGTCGGACGATCTCGCCTGGTACGCCGATGCGGGGCACATCTGCCCGACGTTGCAGCGCGCGCTGGACGACTGGGCACAGGTCGCGCCGGCGCTGGAACTGCTCGCCACCGACCTGCGCAACGCGGCGATCCCGCGTGAACGCTTCCACGAACATGACGCCGCCGCCCCGCTGCCGCGCGCCTATCAATGGCTCGACGGCTCGGCCTATGTGAACCATGTCGCGCTCGTGCGGCAGGCGCGCGGCGCGACGCTGCCGGACAGTTTCTGGCACGATCCGCTGATGTATCAGGGCGGCTCGGACGGGTTCCTGGGGCCGCGCGACCCGATCGCGCCGGGTGACGAAAGCTGGGGCTGCGACTTCGAGGCGGAGGTGGTTGTCGTCACCGGCGACGTGCCGGCGGGGGCGACGCGCGAACAGGCGCTGGACGCGATTCTGCTGGTCGGGCTGACCAACGACGTGTCGCTGCGCAACCTGATCCCGGCGGAACTGGCCAAGGGGTTCGGCTTCCTGCAGTCGAAGCCGGCATCCGCCTTCTCGCCGGTGTTCGTCACCCCCGACGCGCTCGGCGACTGGTGGCGCGACGGCAAGCTGCACCGCCGGCTGATGGTGGAACTGAACGGCGCGCCGTTCGGCCGCGCGCAGGCGGGCGAGGACATGACCTTCGACTTCGGCACGCTGGTCGCGCATGCGGCGAAGACGCGCGCGCTGGGGGCGGGTACGATCATCGGATCGGGCACGGTGTCGAACCGCGATGCCGATGGCGGACCGGGGCGGCCGATCGGCGCGGGCGGGGTCGGCTATTCGTGCCTGGCCGAACTGCGCACCGTGGAGACGCTGCGCGATGGCCAGCCCTCCACGCCGTTCCTCGGCTCGGGCGATACCGTGCGCATCTGGATGGAGGACGACCGCCACCATCCGGTGTTCGGCACCATCGAACAGACGGTGGCATAAGGCGGGGCGACGGATCGTCGTCCACCGCGATGCCGTCGACGTGACCATCGGCGCGAGCGGGGCGCGGCCGTCGCCCGGCCTTCCGCCGGCCCGGCCGGCAGCCGCGCCCGCGCACGTGACATCCGGCGGGGCAGGACGGCACCGTCCGGTCGCCGCGAGAAGCTGAATGGCGCGCCGCGCTATAACAACGAGCGCCGATCCTGACCCGTCACCGTTCGCCCTGGGGAGAGGCTGAGCTTGTCGAAGCCTGTCCTGAGCGACCCCGCAGGCGGCGTAGGACGGCTTCGTCTCGACGGGCCTCTGCTTCCAGACGACGCCCCGGCAAGCGCAACGTCTCCTCGGCACGGACGGCTCGGGTCCGTGGCGCGATACCCTAATGGAAATCGTGGCTTTGCACGGGGATATCGTCGTCGCGATGCTCCCGGTAGTGATAGTCGGACCGTGGCCGCACGCGCCATCCGGGATCGCCGCGATCCGGGGCGCCGGGGTGCGTCGCGCCGTCGCCGCGCGCCACCAGCCGCGGCAGGTCGACATCGCCGACCTGGCGCAGCATCGCGGTCAGGTCCGTCACCCGGTCGACGATGACGTGGATCACCGATCCTTCCACCTGCACGCGGCCCTTCAGGCTGACCATCGCCGACGACATGACGGTGCGGCGCTGCGCCTCGAAACGGTCGGGCCACAGGATGCCGTTGGCGACGCCGGTTTCGTCCTCGATCGTGATGAACAGTACGCCCTTCGCCGAACCCGGTCGCTGGCGCACCAGGATGATTCCGGCCACCTCCACCGCCTTGCCGTCATGCCGGCCCAGATCCACGCAGCGCGTGACGCGCATGTCGTCCAGCCGCGGGCGCAGGAAGTGCAGCGGGTGCGCGCGCAGCGACAATTGCGTGGCGCGGTAATCCTCCACCACCTCGCGCCCCTGCGTCAGCCGCGCGAGCGTCACCGGCTCCTCGCGTCGCTCGATCCCCGCGAGCAGCGGCAGCGGCGCTTCGCCCAGCCCGCGGATCGCCCACAACGCCTGTCGCCGGTCGAGTCCCAGTCCATGGAAGGCGTCGGCGCGCGCCAGTTTCTCCAGCGTGGCGAGCGGCACGCCGGAGCGTCGCCACAGATCCTCGACATTGCGGAAGGGGGCATGCGCGCGCGCGGTGAGCAGGCGGCCGGCATCCGCACCCGACAGTCCGGCGACGACGCGCAGGCCGAGCCGCAGCGGGGACGGCGCTCCCGGTGAGGCACCTGCGCCTCTCCCGACCCGCTCCCCGGTGAGCAGCATCGTGTCCCATTCGCTGTCCAGCACGCACACCGGCCGGATCTCCACGCCATGGTCGCGCGCGTCGCGCACGATCTGCGCGGGGGCGTAGAAGCCCATCGGCTGCGCATTGAGCAGCGCGGCGCAGAACACGTCGGGATGATGGCATTTCATCCATGACGAGGCATAGGCGATCTTCGCGAAGCTGGCGGCGTGGCTTTCGGGAAAGCCGTAGCTGCCGAACCCCTCGATCTGCCTGACCAGCCGGTCGGCGAAATCCTCCGAGATGCCGTTCGCGCGCATGCCGGCGACCAGCCGTTCGCGGAACGGGCCGACCCCGCCGGTCGACTTGAACGTCGCCATCGCGCGGCGCAACTGGTCGGCCTCGCCGGGCGTGAAGCCGGCGCCGATCACCGCCACCTGCATCGCCTGTTCCTGGAACAACGGCACGCCCAGCGTCTTTTTCAGCACCCGTTTCAACGCCGGGCTGGGATATTCGATCAGCGCCGGATTCTCGCGCCGCTTCAGATACGGGTGCACCATGTTGCCCTGGATCGGCCCGGGTCGCACGATCGCGACCTGGATAGCGATGTCGTAGAAGTCGACGGGCTTCATGCGCGGCAACATGCTCATCTGCGCGCGGCTCTCGATCTGGAACACGCCCAAGGTATCGGCCTTCCGGATCATCGAGAAGGTGGCGGGATCGTCGTCCTGCAACGCCGGGCTGGCCAGCGTCATGTCCACGCCCTTGTGGTCGCGCAGCAGGTCGAAGGCGCGGCGCATGCAGCCGAGCATGCCCAGGCCGAGGATATCGACCTTCATGAAGCCCAGTTCCTCGATATCCTCCTTTTCCCATTCGATGACGCGGCGGTTTGCCATCGCCGCCGGCTCGATCGGCACCAGGTCGTGCAGCGGCGCGCGCGTCAGCACGAAGCCGCCGGGATGCTGCGACAGGTGGCGCGGCGTGCCGATCAGCTCGCGCGCCAGCTCCAGCGCCAGCGCCAGCCGCGGCTCGCCGGCGTCCAGGTTCAGCGCCGCGACATGCTCGGTGGGCACGCCCTCGTTCGACCAGCCCCATACCTGGCTGGCGAGCGCGCCGGTCATGTCCTCGGGCAGGCCCAGCACCTTGCCGACCTCGCGGATCGCGCCGCGCGTGCGGAAGCGGCTGACCACCGCGGTCAGCGCGGCATGGTCATGGCCATAGGTGTCGTAGATCCACTGGATCACCTCCTCGCGCCGCTCGTGCTCGAAATCGATGTCGATGTCGGGCGGCTCGCGGCGTTCCTCGGAAATGAAGCGTTCGAACAGCAACTGGTGCTTGACCGGGTCGATCGAGGTGATGCCCAGCACGTAGCAGATGATCGAATTGGCCGCGCTGCCGCGTCCCTGGCACAGGATGTCCTGCCCGCGCGCGAAGCTGACGATCGAATTGACGGTCAGGAAATACGCCGCATAGTCCATCCGCGCGACCAGCCGCAGTTCGTGTTCCAGCATCGCCGCGTAGTTTTCCGGCGGCGCGCCATCGAACATCCGTGCCAGCGCCGCGCGCGACAGCCGTTCCAGCGCGTCCTGCGCGCTGCGCCCGCTCATCACCCGTTCCTCGGGATATTGGTAATCCAGCTCGCGCAGGGAAAAGGTGCAGCGTTCGACGATCGCCGAGCTCGCCGCCAGTGCGTCCGGATGGTCGCGGAACAGCCGCGCCATCTCCGCGGGCGGCTTCAGGTGGCGGTCGGCGCTGCGTTCGCGGCGCAGCCCCAGTTCGTCGATCGTGCATTTCTCGCGGATCGCGGTCACCACGTCCTGCAACATGCGCCGGTCGGGCGCGTGGTACAGCACGTCGCCGGTCGCCAGCGGGGTCAGGCCATGAGCCTGCGCGGCGTCGGCCAGCCGGTGGAGCCGCACCTGCTCGCCCGGACGGCGGCGATGGGTGAGGCAGAGATGGCCGTCCGCGCCGAACACGTCCGCCATCCAGCGTACCTGCGCCGCGTCCGCGTCATGGCCGGGTACCAGCGCCGCGACCAGCCCCGTCGCCTGCGCCGCGACATCCTCCCAATGCAGGAAGCAGCGCCCCTTCTCGCCGCGCCGCGGATCGGCGCGCGCCTTGCCGCGGCTGAGCAGGGTGGTGAGCCGCGCCCAGGCCGCGCGGTCCTGCGGCCACACCAGCAGCGACGCACCGTCGACCAGATCGAGCCGGCACCCGGGGACCGGGCGGATGACCAGCCCCTGATCCTTGCGCACCTGCTCCGCGGCGTAGAGCGCACGCACCACGCCGGCGACCGAATTGCGATCGACGATGCCGAGCGCGGGCATCCCCATGGCGGCGGCGGTGGCGAACAATTCCTCGCACGACGACGCGCCGCGCAGGAACGAGAAGTGCGTGGTGACCTGCAGCTCGCTGTACGTCACGGCGCGAAATCACGATATGACATGATCAGTTGGGGCGCGCATGGGCAAGATGGTCGGCATCACCGAGTTCAAGGCGAAATGCATCGCCCTGCTGGACGAGATGCATCGCAGCGGCGAGCCGCTGATCATCACGCGCCGCGGCAAACCGTCCCTGGACGCTGACGGCAAAGCAAGCGGAGGCGGCGGCCGATGACGGCCTTTTCGGTTGCCTCAAGGGTGCGGTAGCTTGGGCGCTGGGCATTGATCCCACCGCGCCCGTACTGGATCCCGAATGGGAGCAGCAATGGGACGCGAAATGGGATCGTCGCCTGGCCAACGATCCCGCGTGATTTCGCTCGATACCCATGTGCTGTTGTGGATGGTCGATGGTGACGCGCCGTTGGGCGTTACGACACGCGTCGCCATTGACGAGGCGCCGGAGGTCTTCTCCACGATATCGGCATGGGAGATCGCCATGCTGATATCGCGGTCCAAACTCGCCTTGGCGATGACGCCGGAGGCATTGTTCCATCACCTTGGCGGGGTCGCACGCGTACGCGTGCTCGCGGTTGGAACACGGATCGCGCTGGATGCCGGACGGATGCCGCGTTTCGTGCACGGCGATCCGTGCGACCGGATCATCATGGCATCCGCCCGCGCGCTCGACTGCCCGCTCGTCACCGCGGATCGAACGATCCTCGCCCATGCCGCCGCCGGCCACCTCCGGGCGATCGACGCGCGCGCGTAGCTCAGCCGAACGTGCCATGCACGTACCACGACAGGTCGCCGGTCACGCCGCGCTGCGCGTCGCCGCGGCGGAACAGCCAGAAGCGGCGGCCTTCGTCGTCCTCCACCTGATAATAATCGCGCACCGATGCGCGCTCGGCGCTGCGCCGCCACCATTCGCCGGTGATCCGTTCCGGCCCGTCGCCGCGCACGATGCGGTGCGTCAGCCCGCGCCACGTGAAGCGGCGCGGCCAGTCGTCGGGCAGCTCCGCCATCACATTGTCGACCGGCTCGGGCCGGCGCAGCAGCCGCGTCGGACGCGGCCAGCGCGGATGCCACGGATGATCCGCATCGCGCGCGTCCAGCCGGCGCACGTCGTCACGCGCCAGCGCGGGGGCGTCGCGGCCGGGCGGGTCGAGCGGCGCGGCGGCGCACACCGATCGCTCGGGCACGTCGCTCTCCACCGCGCGCGCGCGCCACAGCCGCCGGGCGCCGATGCGGTTGACGATCGCGTCCACCAGCGGCGCGAGGTCGGAGCGCTCGCCCGCGGCCAGATCGGCGTCGAACGCTTCGGCCCCCAGCGGATCGGCGCGGCGGACGTGCAGCGCCAGCGCCTCGATCCCGAAGCCGGGGTCGATCCGCTCGACCTGGCGCAGCAGCAGCCGCAGCAGATGGTCGGGCGCGCGGGTCGGGCGCGCGAAGCCGATGCGGAACACCTGCACCGCCGCATCGACGCGCGTCGCGGCGAGCAGCAGCACGCGCGCCCCGCGCCCGGCGCGCGCCAGTTCGTGGGTCAGCCGCGACACCAGTTGCGTGATCCAGTGCGCGATCGGCCCGGCGGTCAGCAGCGGCTCGGCGAAGCGCTGTTCCACCATCACCGCGACCGGCGGCAGTACCGGATCGAGCGGCTCCGCGATCCGCCCGCTCGCCTGGTCGAGCCGCAGCGGCACCGCCCGGCCGAAGCGCCGCGCGAGCGGCGCGCGCGGCAGCGCCGCGAGTTGCCCCACCGTGTCCACGCCCAGCCGGCGCAGCAGTTCCAGCGCCCCCTCGTCCAGCCGCAGCGCGGCGGCGGGCAGCGCGGCGATCGCGTCCAGCGACGCGCCCGGCGGCAGGATGGTGACGCCCTCCGCATCCGGCGCGGCATGATGCGCGCAGGCCCAGGCGGCGCCGGTGGTGTCGGCCACGCCGATCCGCGCCGTGACGCCGACGCGCGCGAGCAGCCGCACGATCCGCCGCATCATGCGCTCCTCGCCGCCGTGGAGGTGCGCGACGCCGCCGAGGTCGAGGAACAGCGACTGCGCATCGGCGATCGCGACGCCGGGGGTCCAGCGCCGCGCCAGCGCGACCGCCAGCCGGTGCAGCGCCCGCGCGTCGCCGTCCGGATCGGCATCGCGCACCACCACGTCCGGGGTCGCGGCGCGCACCTGCGTCAGCGGCATGCCCGCCGCGATGCCCAGCGCGCGCGCCGCCGCCGATACCGCGACCACCTCCACGCGGCTGCCGTTCCTCTGCACGGTGACCAGCGGCGGCGCGTCGCCCGTGCGTTCCGCGCGCGACGGGGCGGCAGCAGCGGGGGCGGCAGGGGGCGCGCAGACGCGCGACACCGTGCTCGCGGTCGCGCGGCCGGTATCGAAGAACGGCGCGACATGCGCGCCGGCATCGTTGGAGCCACGCCGCCGCTCCTTGGCCGCCTGCTTGTCGGGATGCGGGCCGTCGCCGGGATAGCGGACCTGCGGCATCGCCTGCCACGCGGCGAGCGGGGCGGGGGAGGGGTTAACATCAGCGCCGCTTGCGGGGCGGGACGACCCCGCGTCGTCTGGCCGCCTCCCTGGCGCGGGCTGCGCGCAGGCTGGCGGTGGCGCGCCCATCATCTGTGACCTCGCAACGGGGCCGTCATCCCCGCGCGGATCGGGATCCGGTCGCGGGATGCCCGTGCATCGCGCGCAAGGCTGCGGAACCGGACCCCCGTCTGCGCCGGGATGGCGGCACGAACAGCCTGGCGCGATGGTCGCCCGGCTTCCGCCTGCGCCGGGGCAGGGGGCCGGCGGGGCGGGGGCTTCGCGCACGCCGGGGGGCGTCACCAGTCCAGGGTCCTGTTCCGCCTGACGCCGGACCGCGGCCGGCGCCGCGGCGACCGACATGCCGCGCGGTGCCGGCGCGGGATTGTCCGCTGCCGCGCGCACGCCTTCGCCATGCAGGCGCACCGCCACCATCGTCGCCCCGCTGCCCTCGTCGCCGGGCAGGCGCTTGTAGGGATGGTCGGCCGCCTCGCTGCGCCGGCCCATCTCGCGCATCGGGGGGCGCTGGTGCGCGGGCAGGGCGGCGATGCGGAGCTCGATATCGGCGCGCGTTTCGCGCGCCCGGCCCGCCGCCGCGCCGCCGGCAACCGCATCCCTTCCCGCCGGCGGGACGCGGCGGTCGCCGCCATCGTCGCGTGCCCAGCGCGCGCCGGGGCGCCAGCCGGTGTTGCGCGGCGCGTCGCACTGCTTGCCGCCCTGTTCAGCATCGCTCGCCGCCTTGATCGCGGCGAGGTCCAGCGCGACCCGCTCAGGCCGCGGCGCGAGGGCGGGCTCCGCCCGCCGCAGCCGGTCGATCGACCAGTCGGGCAGGTAGAGCGATGCGACCCGTTTCATCGCAAGCCTCCACGATCGTTTGGAAGGGTTCGCCGCCACGCTGGCGCACCAGTTTCACGTCCCAGCGCGCGCGCCCGACGCCGGACACCGGCAGCGGTGCCGAGGGCGCGGAGGCGATCCGCCAGCGCGTCACCGCCGCCGACGGCACCGCCAGCGGGTCCGCCGCCTCGCGGACGTGGCGCTTCATCAGCAGCGCGATCGTGCGCCCGCCCTCCGCCGCCAGTTGCAGCCGGCGCGTCGCGGCCATGGCGGCGCGGCACGTCTCGCCGATTACCGCGCCCAGCGCGCGGTGGCGCAGCCCCTCCTCCATCAGCGCCAGCACCTCGGCATCGTCCGCCGCCTCGGCATAGAGCACGCGTTCGGGCGAGAGGCCGGACTGGTACAGGCCGGGCGCGAACAGGTCGCGTCGCCGGACCACCCACAGCACCGGCCCCCAGGCGCGCGCCGCGATGCCGGCGATGAACAGCGTGGCCGACGCATCGTCGCCCGGCGACGGCGTTTCTGCCGCCACCTCGTGCAGCGCATCCAGCCGCAGCCCGGTGCTGGCCAGACGCGAATCGATCGCCGCCACGCCGAACGGCAGCACCGGGCGACGGCGATGGCCGTCGCCTTCGATGGCGCGGAGCGTGTCGCGCAGGGACTGGAGGACGCTCGACTCGGGCACGACAGGTACGACTCCGCACGGGGATAATCGTTCCTACTTTGTTCTGAACGGCGATGTCGAGTCAATCCGCTGATGCCGCGGCGATCCGCACGATTCCGGCGCCGTGCGATCATGGGGGCTTCCACCGCGCTTGAAAGAATATTACAACGCCGCGAAACACTGTACCGGCGACAAGCCGGCTATGTCGGACGGAGAGCGAGACTTGGGTGACGCCCGCAGCAACCTTCCCCCGCTGTCGTTGCATGTCCCGGAACCGAGGTTCCGGCCGGGTGACGCGGTGGATTTCGCCGATGTCGACGTGCCCGCCGCGGGCACGGCGCGCCGCCCCGACATCGCGGACGCCGCCAGCGGCTTTACCGATCTCGCTTATGCGATGGTGCGCGTGCTGGACGATGCCGGGCAGGCGGTCGGCCCGTGGAACCCGCGCCTGTCGCCCGATACCCTGCGCCGGATGTTGCGCCACATGGCGACCGTCCGCGCCTTTGACGAGCGGATGTTCCGCGCGCAGCGGCAGGGCAAGACCAGCTTCTACATGAAGTCGCTGGGCGAGGAGGCGGTGGCGGTCGCCGCCGCGCATGCGCTGGACGCCGAGGACATGTGCTTTCCCTCATATCGCCAGCAGGGACTGCTGATCGCGCGCGGCTGTCCGATGGTCGACATGATGAACCAGATCTATTCGAACCGGGGCGACAAGCTGCAGGGCAAGCAGCTGCCGATCATGTATTCGGAAAAGCGCTTCGGCTTCTTCTCGATCTCCGGCAACCTCACCACGCAATATCCGCAGGCGGTCGGCTGGGCGATGGCCAGCGCGTCGAAGGGCGACACGCGGATCGCCGCGACCTGGTGCGGGGAAGGCTCGACCGCGGAGGGCGACTTCCATTCCGCGCTGACCTTCGCCACCGTCTATCGCGCGCCGGTGATCTTCAACGTCGTCAACAACCAGTGGGCGATCAGCAGCTTCTCGGGCTTCGCGGGCGCGGAGGCGACGACCTTCGCCGCGCGCGCGGTCGGCTATGGGATCGCCGGCCTGCGCGTCGACGGCAATGACGCGCTGGCGGTCTATGCCGCGACCGCCTGGGCCGCGGAGCGCGCGCGCACCAACGCCGGCCCGACGCTGATCGAGCATTTCACCTATCGCAGCGAGGGCCATTCGACCTCCGACGATCCCACGCAATACCGCTCCGCCGGGGAGCCGACGGCATGGCCGCTGGGCGATCCGGTCCGCCGCCTGAAGGACCATCTGGTCGCGATCGGCGAATGGGACGACGCGCGCCACGCCGCGATGGACCGCGAGGTCGCCGACGAGGTTCGCGCCGCGCAGAAGGAGGCGGAGAAGAACGGCATCCTCGGCCACGGCCTGGCGCAGCCGCTCGACACGCTGTTCGACGGGGTGTTCGAGGAGATGCCGTGGCACCTGCGCGAACAACGCCAGCAGATGATCGACGAGGAAACCGCGAGCGGCCGGCCATGGGCAAGGAAGTGACGATGGACGTCGTGAGCGATCAGGCCGCTGCGCGGGACACGGCGGCGGGCGCGGGCGAGGCCAGCCGCATGAACATGATCCAGGCGATCAACTCCGCGATGGACGTGGCCATGGCGCGCGATCCCGCGATCGTGGTGATGGGCGAGGATGTCGGTTATTTCGGCGGCGTGTTCCGCGCCACCGCCGGGCTGCAGAAGAAGTACGGCAAGACCCGCGTCTTCGACACGCCGATCACCGAATGCGGGATCATCGGCGTCGCGGTCGGCATGGGCGCCTATGGCCTGCGCCCGGTGCCGGAAATCCAGTTCGCCGATTACATCTATCCCGCGCTCGACCAGTTGGTGAGCGAGGCGGCGCGGCTGCGCTATCGCTCCGGCGGCGAGTTCACCGCGCCGCTGACCGTGCGCTCGCCGTTCGGCGGCGGCATCTTCGGCGGGCAGACGCATTCGCAGTCGCCGGAGGGCATCTTCACCCACGTCTCCGGCGTGAAGACCGTGATCCCCTCGACCCCCTATGACGCCAAGGGGCTGCTGATCGCCGCGATCGAGGACAATGATCCGGTGATCTTCTTCGAACCCAAGCGCATCTACAACGGCCCGTTCAACGGCCATTGGGACCGCCCGGCGGAAAACTGGTCGAAACATCCCGGCGGCGCGGTGCCGGAGGGCTATTACCGCATCCCGCTCGGCACCGCGAACGTGGTGCGCGAGGGCGAGGCGCTGACGATGCTCGCCTATGGCACGATGGTGCACGTCTGCGCACAGGTGGTGGCCGACACCGGCGTGGACGCGGAGATCATCGACCTGCGCACGCTGGTGCCGCTGGATATCGCGACGATCGAGGCATCGGTAAAGAAGACCGGCCGCTGCATGATCGTGCATGAGGCGACGCGCACCAGCGGCTTCGGTGCCGAACTGGCGGCCTTGGTGCAGGAACGGTGCTTCTATCATCTGGAGGCGCCGGTCGAGCGCGTCACCGGCTTCGACACGCCCTATCCGCACAGTCTGGAATGGGCCTATTTCCCCGGCCCGGTGCGGATCGCGCAGGCGCTCAAGAAAATCCTCAAGGACTAAGAACGATGGCGCGTTTCACCTTCAAGCTGCCCGACATCGGCGAGGGTATTTCCGAGGCGGAGATCGTGGCGTGGCACGTCCGGGTCGGCGATCGCGTCGAGGAGGACCAGAGCCTGGCCGACATGATGACCGACAAGGCGACGGTCGAGATGGAATCGCCGGTCGCCGGCGTGGTGGTGGAGATCGCGGGCGCGGTCGGCGACCAGGTGTCGATCGGCGCGCCGCTGGTGGTGATCGAGGTCGAGGGCGAGGCCGAGGTCAAGGGCGACGCCCCGGTCGACGAAGCGACGCTGGAGGCCGAGAATCCGGGGGTCGAGGAAACGGTCGCCAGCCCCACTCCCGCGCAGGAAGCGGGTTCGGGTGAGGGGCAGGAGGCTGCTCCCGGTGCGACCCCGCCCGCTCGTCCCGACGCGGAGCGGGAGAAGGAAGCCGCTCCCGCCGCCACGCCGCGCGCCGGGCGGGCCGTCCTCGCCTCCCCCGCCGTCCGCGCGCGCGCTGCCGATCTGGGCGTCGACCTGGCGCAGGTGCGGATCGCGGAGGGCGAGCGCATCCGCCACGCCGATCTCGACGCATATCTGCGCTACGGCGCCGCACAGGGGTATCAACCGCCGCACGCCAGCCGCGCGCGCGCCGACGAGCAGGTGCGCGTCATCGGCATGCGCCGCCGCATCGCGGAGAACATGGCCGCCGCCAAGCGGCACATCCCGCACTTCACCTATGTCGAGGAGATCGACGTCACCGCGCTGGAGGACATGCGCGCGGACCTGAACGCCCATCGTGGCGAGCGGCCGAAGCTGACCATGCTGCCGCTGCTGATCGTGGCGATGTGCCGCACGCTGCCCGACTTCCCGATGCTCAACGCGCGCTACGACGACCAGGCGGGGGTGGTGACGCGCTCGGGACGCGTGCACCTGGGCATGGCGACGCAGACCGATGCCGGGCTGACCGTGCCGGTGATCCGCGACGCGCAGGATCGCAACGTCTGGCAGCTCGCGACCGAGATCACGCGGCTGGCGGGCGCGGCGCGCGCGAACAGGCTGAAGCCGGACGAGATGGGCGGCGGCACGATCACCGTCACCTCGCTCGGTCCGCTGGGCGGGATCGCCACCACCCCGGTCATCAACCGACCCGAAGTGGCGATCATCGGCCCCAACCGCATCGTCGAACGCCCGGTGTTCCGCCCGAACGGTCATGGCGGCGACGACATCGTGCGCGCCCGGCTGATGAACCTGTCGATCAGTTGCGACCACCGCGTGGTCGACGGCTGGGATGCGGCGAGCTACGTTCAGGCGCTGCGCAAGGTGCTGGAAACCCCGGTGCTGCTGTTCGCCGACTGAGGTCGCCGATCGACGATCCCCGTTCCCGCCTCCTTCGTCATCCGCGCGCTGACCGCGCCGCTTCGGCGGACAGGGCGGGGCATGACGATGCCGGTGGAGGACGGCGACGTGCGGGGCACAGGCGGCGCGACTGTCCTACATCGCCGTGGCATGGCATCATGCCGGCGATGGTCCTGCCTGCGCTCCCCCGTCGCGAACCCGTATCCGGTCGCAACATATCGGGGGGCGTTTCCAGCCCCGACGTGGCGTCAACTTTGTCAACTTCCGCCGCGCGCGCGCCGGCGCGGCTACGCCAGTTCGACCGTGTTCACCTCATACCCCGCCTCGCGCAGCCCCGTCATCAGCCGGTCGAGGTGCGCGCGATCGCGCGTCTCGCACTCGATATCGGTGATGAGCCCCTTCGCGGGCAGCGTCGTGAACACGCGCTGGTGATAGATCTCGATGATGTTCACCCGTTCGCGATCGAACACGCGCATTACGTTGTAGAGCGCACCCGGCTGGTCCTGCAACCGCAGCCGCAGCCGCGCCAGCCGTCCGGAGCGCGCCAGATCGCGCAGCAGCACGTTGGCGAGCAGCCGCGTGTCGATGTTGCCGCCGCACAGCACCACGCCGACGGTGCGCCCGCGGAACCGCTCGGGGTGCGCCAGCAGCGCGGCGAGCCCGGCGGCGCCGGCGCCCTCCACCACCGTCTTCTCGATCTGGAGCAGCAGGCTCACCGCTTCCTCCAGCGAGCGTTCGGACACCAGCACGATGTCGTCCACCAGCCGCGCGACCATCTGCGCGGTGATGCCGCCGGGTTCCTTGACCGCGATGCCCTCCGCCAGCGTGTCGCCCGCGCACGGCATGTCGGTGCCGTTGATGCGGTTGAACATCGACGGATACAGTTCGGCCTCCACGCCGACCACCTCGATCGCGCGGCCGGTGGCGCGCGCGACCGTCGCCATGCCGGAGATCAGCCCGCCGCCGCCGATCGGCACCACCAGCGTGTCGATGTCGGGCTGGTCGGCCAGCATCTCCACCGCCACCGTGCCCTGGCCGGCGATGATGCGCGGATCGTCGAACGGGTGGACGAAGGTGAAGCCGCACTCCGCCTCCAGCACGCGCGCATGGGCATAGGCGGCGTCGAACGTCTCGCCTTCCTGGATCACGGTCGCGCCGTGCCCCTTGGTCTGCGTCACCTTCACGATCGGCGTGGTGCGCGGCATCACGATCGTCGCGGGCACGCCCAGCCGGTTGGCGTGATAGGCCAGCCCCTGCGCATGGTTGCCCGCCGACGCCGCGATCACGCCTTTGGCGCGCGCCGCGTCGGACAGTTGCAGCAGCGTGTTGAGCGCGCCGCGCTCCTTGTAGGCGGCGGTGAACTGCAGGTTCTCGAACTTCAGGTACACGGTCGCGCCGGTCATTTCCGACAGCGTGCGGCTGATGAGCGTCGGCGTGCGCACGATCGCGTCGGCGATGCGCCGGTGCGCGGTGCGCACGTCCTCGATCGTCACGGGCAGGGCGGGTTCGGGCGCGAGCTGTGTAGCCATCGGCGGGGCGTAGCCGATCATGCCGGCGATAGGAACACCCCGCCATTGCCGCTCATCGCTTCGCGCCCTAAGCGGGCGCCATGAAGATCGCATTCATCGGCACCGGCGTGATGGGCGCCCCCATGGCGAAGCATCTTGCCGCGGCGGGGCACGCGGTCACGGTCTACAACCGCACGCGCGCCCGGGCGGAGGCGACCGGGCTGGCGGTGGTCGACACTCCCGCCGCGGCGGCGCGCGATGCCGACGCGGTGATGACCTGCGTGGGCAACGACGACGATCTGGCGCAGGTGACGCTGGGCATCGACGGCGCGTTCGCGGCGATGCGCGACGATGCGGTGTTCGTCGACCACACCACCGTCTCCGCCGCGATCGCGCGACGGCTGGCGGCGGCGCGCGCGCTGGTGCTCGACGCGCCGGTGTCGGGCGGGCAGGCGGGCGCGGAGGCGGGCAAGCTGTCGGTCATGTGCGGCGGCTCCGCCGAAGCGCTGGCGCGGGCCGAGCCGCTGATGCGCGCCTATGCCGCGCGCATCGTCCATGTCGGCGCGGCGGGCGCGGGGCAGCAGGCCAAGATGGTCAACCAGATCTGCATCGCCGGCGTGTTGCAGGGCGTGGCGGAAGGCTTGCGGTTCGCGCAGAAGAGCGGGCTGGACCTGCCGCGCGTGCTCGACGCGATCTCCGGCGGCGCGGCGCAGAGCTGGCAGATGGTCAACCGCTGGGAAAGCATGGCGGAGGACCGCTTCGATTTCGGCTTCGCGATCGACTGGATGCGCAAGGATCTCGGGCTGGCGCTGGCCGAGGCGCAGGCGAATGGCGCGGCGCTGCCGATGACGGCGCTGGTGGATCAATTCTATGCCGAGGTGCAGGCGATGGGCGGCGCGCGGCAGGACACCAGCGCGCTGGTGCGGCGCCTGCCAAGGTGACGGCTATCTGCCGCCGACCGCGAACACGCCGCGCCACTCGGGCCTGACCACGCGCAGCAGTTCGGGCGTCACCGGCAGCGTCACCTCGTACATCCCCTCCGCATAGGATCCGGCCACATATTGCCCCGCGATCAGCCCGATGCGGTCGATCGCGTCGCGATTCGTCGAGCCGAGCAGCAGCGTCAGCTCCGAAATCGGCGGGCACGGGAAGATGTCGTCGCCCGGCGCGTCACCCCCCAGCCGCCGCATCCGCTCCGCCTTCAGCCTGGCGCACCAGGTCGCGCCCCACACCCGCTGCAACGCGTCGGGGGAGACGAACAGCGCGCGCGGGTCGACCCGCCGCGCCCGCTTCCTGTCCCACAGCAGCGGCTGGAGCGTGGTGCCGCCGTGCGCGCCGCCGGTGAAGCGGTACGTTTCGCCCGACAGGCTCAGCAGGCGCGGCGTCTCGGTCACCACCTTCCACGTCCGCGTCCCCTCATGCGCGTGGAAGGGGACGTCGCCCGCGCGTCGCTCGCGCCGGTCCGCCTCTGCGTCCTTCGCGACCTCGGCCCGGAAGCGCGCGCGATCCGTGTCCAGCCAGCGGCGCAGCGGCGCGATCCGCGCGGCGGCGGCCGGATAGGCGTAGCTGAAGGTATAGGCGGGCGCCCGTTCAGCCGCCGCCGCCGCCCGTTGCGCGGACGCGGGCGCCGGCACGGTCAGGATCATCATCGCCGTCACCGGCCACCACCGCATCGTCCACCCTCGCCAAAGCCCGTGGACCGCCATATGGCAGCGGACATGAACCCCCGCCATCCCACCCGCCTGAACACCCGCCTGCTCGGTGCGCTCGTCGGCCTGTCGTCGCTGGTCGCGGCGACGGCGGCGGGCGCCGACGCGCTGATCGACAACGTCACCGGCCTGACGCTGGACCGCGACGGCAAGGTGGTCCGCTTCAAGGCGCTGGTGATCGACGCGCAGGGCAAGGTGGTGCGGCTGGTCGCGCCCGACGAGCAGCCGCCCAAGCCGACGAAGAAGAACCCCGGTCCGCGCTACGACTGGCGTGCCGACATGAAGGGGCGCGTGCTGGTGCCCGGCATGATCGACGCGCACGGCCATGTCGTGCAGCTCGGGCTGGCCGCGCTGACGCTGGACCTGTCCGACACCCGCTCGCTGGACGAGGCGCGGGTGAAAATCGCCGCCTATGCGCGCGACAATCCCGAACGGCCGTGGATCATCGGGCGCGGCTGGAACCAGGAGGTGTGGAAGCTGGGCCGCTTCCCGACCGCCGCCGATCTGGACGCCGCCGTGCGCGATCGCCCGGTGTGGCTGGCGCGCGCCGACGGCCATGCCGGCTGGGCGAACTCCGCCGCGCTGAAGGTGGCGGGCGTGACCGCCGCGACGGCCGCGCCGGCGGGGGGGCGGATCGAAAAGCCGCTGGGCGTGCTGGTCGATCGCGCCACCGAGCTGGTCGAGCGCTTCGTGCCGAAGGTCAGCCCGAAGGATCGCACCGCCGCCTTCCTGAAGGCGCAGCAGATCCTGCTGGCCAATGGCGTCACCGCGGTGGCGGACATGGGCACCAGCCTGGACGACTGGATGACCTATCGCCGCATGGGCGACACGAACGCGCTGCGCGTGCGGATCATGTCCTATGCGCTGGGCATCGACACCGCGGTGACGATCGGCGGCACCGGGCCGACGCCGTGGCTGTACGACGACCGGCTGCGGCTGGAGGGGGTGAAGCTGTACGCCGACGGCGCGCTGGGATCGCGCGGCGCGTGGCTGAAGGCCGATTACGCCGATGCGCCGGGACAGCGCGGGCTGGGGTTCCTGAGCGACGACCAGTTGCAGAACATCATGAGCCGCGCCGCGATGGACGGCTATCAGGTCGCGGTGCATGCGATCGGCGACCGTGCCGACGCGCAGGTGCTGGATGCGATCGCCGAACTGTCGCAGACCTACAAGGGCGACCGGCGCTGGCGGATCGAACATGCGCAGGTGGTCGATCCCGCCGACATGAAGGCGTTCGGCCGATACGGCATCATCGCGTCGATGCAGCCGACGCACCAGACCAGCGACCGCGTGATGGCGGAGGCGCGGCTCGGCCCGGCGCGGCTGGCGGGAGCCTATGCGTGGCGGACCTTGCTGGGTGACGGCGCGAAGCTGGCGTTCGGTTCCGACTTTCCCGTCGAGCGGCCCGATCCCTGGGCGGGCTGGGCGGCCGCGTTCACGCGCACCGACGCCAACGGCGAGCCGGCCGGCGGCTGGCACCCCGAACAGGCGCTGACGCGCGAACAGGCGTGGTGGGGCTTCACCGGCGGCGCGAGCTACGCGGGCTTTGCGGAACAGCGTTTCGGCATCCTCGCGCCCGGCCAGCGTGCCGACTTCCTGATCCTCGATCGCGACCCGCTGCTGGCGGGGGCGAGCGAGCTGCGCCAGACCAGGGTGATGGAGACGTGGATCGGCGGCACGCGCGCGTGGGAGCGGAAATAGGCGGTCGCCGGTCAGACGCCTCTTTCCGCCATCACCAAACGGGGCGACGCCGCCCCGAAACCCGTCTTTCGAGTGTCGGGGCGGACGTTCAGAACGCCGACCAGTCGTCCTGCACCGCCACCGCCGCGTTGCCGCGCGCGGCGCGCGCGCCGGCGGCGATGCGCGCGCCGGCCTGCGCGGCGCGCGTCTGCAACTGGTGGACGGGTGAGACGGGCGCCACGCGGCGCGTGTCCAGCCGGAAGCGCCCGACCTCGCGCGCCATCGCATCGGTTTCGTCGACCAGGCTGCGCGCCGCCGCGGTGGCTTCTTCCACCATCGCGGCATTCTGCTGCGTCACGCCGTCCATTTCCGATACGGCGGTGTTGACCTGCTGAAGGCCGCTGGCCTGCTGTTCCGCCGCCGTGGCGATGCCGGACACCAGCGCGCTGATCTCGCCGATCCGCCCGGTGATGCGTTGCAGCGCCGCGCCGGTCTCCGCGACCAGCTCCACGCCCATGTCGACCTGCTGCGTGGAGGCGATGATCTTCGCCTTCACGTCCTTGGCCGCGTCGGCGGAGCGCTGCGCCAGCGCGCGCACCTCGCTGGCCACCACCGCGAACCCCTTGCCCGCATCGCCGGCGCGCGCCGCCTCGACGCCGGCGTTCAGCGCCAGCAGGTTGGTCTGGAACGCGATGCCGTCGATCACCGCGATGATCTCGCTGATCTCCGCCGACGACCGTTCGATACCGTTCATCGCCTCCACCGCGCGTCGCACCACGTCGCCCGATTCTTCGGCGTCGCGCCGGGTCTCGCCGACCACCGCGTCGGCGCGATGCGCGTTGTCGGCGGTCTGCTTCACCGTGGTGGTGATCTCGTGCATCGCCGCGGCGGTTTCCTCCAGGCTGGCGGCCTGCTGCTCGGTGCGCTGCGACAGGTCGTCGGAGGCCTGGCGGATGTCGTTGGCGCCGTTGGTGATGCCGGTGGCGCTGGTGCTGACCGCGTTCATCGTCGCGGACACCGCCTCCATCGCGCCGTTGAAGTCGCTCTTGAGCTTGGCGAAGGGGCCGGTCAGCTCGACCTGGATCCGCGCGGTCAGGTCGCCCTGCGACAGCGCGTCCAGCCCGGCGCCGATGCTGTCGACGATCAGTGTCGTCTGCTCCTGCTTCGCGCGCTCGGCGGCGGCGAGCTGGTCGCGGAACTGCACCATGGCGCGCGCGAGCATCCCCACTTCGTCGCGGCGGTCGTCGACCGGCACCGTCGCGTTCAGGTCGCCCGCCGCCAGCCGGCCCATCGTGCCCGTCATCGCGGTCAGCGGGCGGGCGATGGCGCGGATCAGCGACACCAGCAGGAAGGCGGCCAGCCCGAGCACCAGGGTCAGCAGCACGATCGAGAGCAGGCGCGACACGTCATAGGTGTCGTCGGCCCTCGCCATCTCCGCGTCCATCAGCTTGAGCTGTTCGACCTGGATCTTCGCCGCCAGCTCGTTGCTGCGGTCGAACAGCGGCGCGCTCGCGCGGAAGCTGGCGAAGGCCTCATCGTTGCGATTCTGGTCGGCGAACTGGCGGGTCACGGTCGAGCGGGCGAGGAAGGCGCGCCAGGCGTCGCAGAAGCCAAGAAACGCCTTGCGCGACGCCGGCTTGTTCAACTTGTCCTGGAGAAAGGTGATCTGTGCGTCCACCGCCGCGGCGTGCTTGTCGGCGAGCGCGCTGGCCTCGCGGATCGTCGCCGGGTCGACCGACAGGATCGCGGCCGCTTCGGCGGTCCGATAGTCGGACGCCGCGGTCTTCATGAGCGCGATCGCGACCAGCTTGTCACGGCGGCTCTGGCCCAGATCGACGGTGGCGTCGTGCAGGCGGCTCTGACTGGCAATCGACAGCCCGGCCATCAGGAGCAACGCTCCCGCCAGGATCCCGAAAGCAAGCATCAACTTGCCCCGGATCGCCATGTTCTTCATCGTCGCCTCCTCGTGATGAAGGCGGCGATACGGGCTGCTTGCTTGAGATCGGGTTAAGTTCCCCGGTCGCCTGACGTCACAACACGCGATACGGCACGATGCGTCGCACGTCCTCGTCCACCGCGATCACGCGATCGGCGGGCGGGAAGGCGCGCTGGTCGCAATCGTTGCGCGGGCATAGCCGGCAACTGATGCCGATCGGCGTCGCCGGCCCGCGCGCCTCCATCGCGTCGGCATAGACGAAGTCGGCGGCGTGCGTCGCCTCGCATCCCAGCACCACCGCATAGCGGCGCGGCGTGCGCGCGAACCGGCCGGACGGCTTCACCAGCCCCTTGGCCATCGACACATAGCGTACGCCGTCCGGCGTCTCGGCATGCTGGACAAGGATGCGCTCGGGAATCGCCGCCGCCTCGTGCACATGCCACAACGGGCAGGCGCCGCCGAAGCGCGCGAACTGCAACCGCGTGGCGGAATGGCGCTTGGTGATGTTGCCGGCCATGTCGACGCGGCAGAAATAGAAGGGAATACCTTCCTCGCCCGGCCGCTGGAGCGTCGAGAGCCGGTGGCAGGTCTGCTCGAAGCTGGTGCCGAAGCGGCGCGACAGCCGGTCGATGTCGTGCCGCATCCGGTGCGCGTCGGCGCGAAAGGCACGATACGGCATCAGCAGCGCGCCCGCGGCATAATTGGCGAGACCCAGCGTCAGCAGCCGGCGCGCCTGCGGCTGCGCCAGCGCAGAGGCATGGACGATCGCCGCGATCGGTTCGGCGAAGGCGAGCGCGGCGAGGTGGTGCGCGATCAGGAAACGGCGGCTTTCCGCTGGCAGCGCGGCATTGAGCGTCAGCCGGCCGGGCAGCAACCGGGCGAGTGGCGCCTCCTCGCGCACATCGACTGCGACCGCCACGCCATGCGCCGCCAGCGCCGCGCGCAGCGGATCGTCCCCGTCCGCGATCTCTCCCGCCAGCGTCTCGGCGGCGCGATCGAGCGGATCGACGTAGTTGCCCGCTTCGTGGAACCAGTCGCGCACCGCCTCCCACGGCAGCCGCGCGCCGACGCCGGCGGTCATCATCTCCTCGGCCAGCGCGACGCGCTCCTCGGCGGCGCGCTTGGCGGCATGGAGCGCGATCAGCCGGTCGGCGAGCGCCGGCTGCTCGGTGGCCAGCCGCGCCACCTCCTCCGGGGCGAGCGGCGCGACCGCCGGGTCGGCCAGCGCATGGTCGAGCGCGACCAGCCGGCGCGCGGGTGCCTCGCCCTCGATATCGGTCAGCGCGGCGGGAAAATGCCGCGCCAGGGCGGCGGTGACGGCGGCGGTGAGCGGGCGTTCGTCGCCCTCCAGTTGCGACAGGTAGCTGACCGACAGCCCGAGCCGCGCCGCCATCGCGCGCTGGTTGAGCGCGGCGGCGCGGCGCAGGTCGCGCAAACGCCCGCCGGCGTAGACACGCGCGCTCATCCGCCGATCATCGCGAGGGCCGATGCGCCGGGCAGCGGCAGGGGCGGGCACGGGGAAGCCATGTCCGTGGCCTTCGCAGGACCGGCAAGGGTTTGCAATTCCGGCGTTCGCAAGTTCGCAACTTCACATTTGCCCCGCTGGACCGGGACGGGCAGTTACGTGTCGGCGTCAAGGGAGAGAAGCATGTCATCGACGATCGCCGAACTGGAGCGCAGGCGCGACGCGGCGCGTATCGGTGGCGGGCGGAAGCGCATCGACGCACAGCATGCCAAGGGCAAGCTGACCGCGCGCGAACGGCTCGACGTGCTGCTCGATGAGGGCAGTTTCGAGGAGCTCGACATGTTCGTCGAGCATAATTGCACCGACTTCGGGATGGCGGATCAGGTGATTCCCGGCGACGGGGTGGTCACCGGATCGGGGACGATCAACGGGCGGCTGGTGTTCGTCTTCTCGCAGGATTTCACCGTGTTCGGCGGGTCGCTGTCGGAACGTCACGCGCAGAAGATCTGCAAGATCATGGACATGGCGCTGAAGGTCGGCGCGCCGGTGATCGGGCTGAACGATTCGGGCGGCGCGCGCATCCAGGAAGGCGTTGCGTCGCTGGGCGGCTATGCCGAGGTGTTCCAGCGCAACGTGCTGGCGTCGGGCGTGGTGCCGCAGCTATCGCTCATCATGGGGCCGTGCGCGGGCGGCGCGGTCTATTCGCCGGCGATGACCGATTTCATCTTCATGGTGAAGGACAGCAGCTACATGTTCGTCACCGGCCCGGACGTGGTGAAGACCGTGACCAACGAGGTCGTCACGCAAGAGGCGCTGGGCGGCGCGGTGACGCACACGACCCGCACCAGCGTCGCGGATGTCGCGTTCGAGAACGATGTCGAGGCGCTGCTCGCGGTGCGCGACTTCATCGACTTCCTGCCGGCGTCCAATCGCGAGGCCGTGCCCGAACGCCCGACCGACGACCCATGGGACCGGCGCGAGGACAGCCTCGACACGCTGGTGCCCGCCAACGCCAACCAGCCGTACGACATGCACGAGCTGCTCGCCAAGGTGGTGGACGAGGGCGACTTCTTCGAGATCCAGCCCGCGCACGGCGGCAACATTCTGTGCGGCTTCGGCCGGATCGAGGGACGGACCGTCGGCTTCGTCGCCAACCAGCCGACCGTGCTGGCCGGCGTGCTCGACATCAACGCCAGCCGCAAGGCGGCGCGCTTCGTGCGTTTCTGCGACGCGTTCGAGATCCCGATTGTGACCTTCGTCGATGTGCCCGGCTTCCTGCCCGGGACCGCGCAGGAGCATAACGGCATCATCAAGCATGGCGCGAAGCTGCTGTTCGCCTATGCCGAGGCCACTGTGCCGAAGATCACCGTCATCACGCGCAAGGCTTACGGCGGCGCCTATGACGTGATGGCGTCCAAGCATCTGCGCGGCGACCTGAATTACGCCTGGCCGACCGCCGAGATCGCGGTGATGGGCGCCAAGGGGGCGGTGGAAATCATCTTCCGTGGCCGCACGCCTGACGAGATCGCGGAACGGACCGCCGAATATGAGGCGCGCTTCGCCAACCCGTTCGTCGCGGCGAGCAAGGGGTTTATCGACGAAGTGATCCAGCCGCATTCCACCCGTCGCCGAATCGCGCTGGGATTGCGCAAGCTGCGTGGCAAGGCGCTGGAGAATCCCTGGAAGAAGCATGACAACATTCCGTTGTGAGCCGACACGCGCAGGAGCAGCCGCGACGCCGGCGCATGCGGGCGGCGGCGGGCGTTCGCTGCGGAATGCATCGGCCGGATCGGCGGCCGCTGATCCGGCCGGGGAGATGACGACATGCTGATCCCATGGATGGCGGAGGCCGGCGCATGACTCTGGGTCGCCTCAACCATGTCGGCATCGCCACGCCGTCGATCGCGCGCGCGATCGGGACGTACCGCACCTTGCTGGGCGCCGACGCGATCGGCGTGCCGTTCGACCTGCCCGCGCAGGGCGTGAAGGTGTGTTTCATCGACGCGCCCAACACGCAGATCGAGCTGATCGAGCCATATGACGACGCCTCGCCGATCGCCGGCTTCCTGCGGAAGAATCCGGCAGGGGGGCAGCATCACATCTGTTTCGAGGTGCCCGATATCGACGCCGCGATCGCCGACCTGCGCGCCGAGGGCGCGACGGTGCTCGGCGAACCGCGCATCGGCGCGCACGGCACGCCGATCGTGTTCATCCACCCGCGCGACATGGGCGGGGTGCTGGTCGAACTGATGGAAACGCCACGGGAGGGCGCACATTGAGCTACGAAACGATCACCTTCGACATCGCCGATCGCGTCGCCACGCTGGCGATCGACCGCCCGACGCGGATGAACGCCCTGACCGCGCGTGTCTTCGCCGACCTGACCGCCGGGATCGACGAGGCGCTGTCGCAGGATGCGCGCGCGATCGTGCTGACCGGCACCGGCGCGGCCTTCTGTTCGGGCGCGGACCTGGTGGGAGACGGCGGCGCTCCGATGCCGCGCGACCTGGGAGAGTCGCTGGACGCGCATTACAATCCCTTCGTGCGCAAGGTCGCCGCGCTCGACGTGCCGTTCCTGACGGCGATCAACGGGCCGGCGGTCGGCGCGGGGCTGGGGCTGGCGCTGCTCGGCGACATCAGCGTCATGGCGCGATCGGCCTATCTGCTGCTCGCCTTCGTCAATATCGGGCTGGTGCCCGATGCCGGCGCGACGTGGCTGGTCGCGAAGGGTGCGGGCCGGACGAAGGCGCTGGAGATGGCGCTGCTCGGCGAGCGGGTGAGCGCCGACGGCGCGCTCGCCGCCGGGCTGGTGACGCGCGTGGTGGACGATGGCGCGGCGCTGGCGGAGGCGCGGGCGCTGGCCGCGAAGCTGGCGGCGGGGCCGTCGGTAGCGATCGGCCTGATCCGCAAGCAGGTCGCCGCCGCCTTGTCGAGTGACCTGGACGGGACGCTGGCGATCGAGCGCGCCAACCAGTCGCGCGCCGGGGCCACCCGCGACTTCGCCGAGGCGGTGCGCGCGTTCGGGGAAAAGCGCGCGCCGGTCTTCGAGGGGCGGTGATGTGACCGTGGAGCGCAACATCGGCGAGGACGGCGGCGCGGCGGCGGATGCCGGCACGCCCGCGCCGACCGGCACCGAAAGCTGGGCGGCGGCGGCGGCGAAGGAGGTGAAGGGGCGCGACCTGACGTGGCGCACCCCCGAGGGGATCGATGTCAAGCCGCTCTACACCGCCGCCGATGTCGCGCACTGGGATCCGGGCCTTCCCGGCTTCGCGCCGTTCGCGCGCGGGGTGCGCGCGTCGATGTACGCCGGGCGGCCGTGGACGATCCGGCAATATGCGGGCTTCTCGACCGCCGAGGCGTCAAACGCATTCTATCACCGCAACCTGAAGGCCGGGCAGAAGGGGCTGTCGGTCGCGTTCGATCTCGCCACGCACCGTGGCTATGACAGCGACCATCCGCGCGTCACCGGCGATGTCGGCAAGGCGGGCGTCGCGATCGACAGCGTCGAGGACATGAAGATCCTGTTCGACGGCATCCCGCTGGACCAGATGTCGGTCAGCATGACGATGAACGGCGCGGTGATCCCGATCCTCGCCTTCTTCATCGTCGCGGGCGAGGAACAGGGCGTCGACCGCAAGCTGCTGGACGGGACCATCCAGAACGACATCCTCAAGGAGTTCATGGTCCGCAACACCTATATCTATCCGCCCGAACCCAGCATGCGGATCATCTCCGACATCTTCGCCTACACCAGCCGCGAGATGCCGAAGTTCAATTCGATCTCGATCTCCGGCTATCACATGCAGGAGGCGGGGGCGACGCAGGTGCAGGAGCTGGCCTTCACCATCGCCGACGGCATGGAATATGTGAAATACGGGGTCGCCAGCGGGCTGGACATCGACAGGTTTGCCGGGCGCCTGTCGTTCTTCTTCGCGATCGGCATGAATTTCTTCATGGAGATCGCCAAGCTGCGCGCCGCGCGCGTGCTGTGGCACCGCGTGATGACGCAGCTTGGCGCAAGGGACGAACGCAGCAAGATGCTGCGGACCCATTGCCAGACCAGCGGCGTGTCGCTGACCGAGCAGGATCCGTACAACAACGTCATGCGCACCACGATCGAGGCGATGGCGGCGATGCTGGGCGGTACGCAGAGCCTGCACACCAACGCGCTGGACGAGGCGATCGCGCTGCCGACCGACTTCTCCGCGCGGATCGCGCGCAACACGCAGCTGGTGATCCAGGAGGAAACCGGCATGTGCAACGTCGTCGACCCGCTCGGCGGCAGCTATTATGTCGAGGCGCTGACCAGCGAGCTGGTCGACCGGGCGTGGGAGATCATCGAGCGCGTCGAGCGCGACGGCGGCATGGCGAAGGCGGTCGCGGCCGGCTGGCCCAAGGCGATGATCGAGGAGGCGAGCGCGGCCCGTGCGGCGCGCGTCGATCGCGGCGAGGACGTGATCGTCGGCGTCAACCGATACCGCAAGGACAATGAGGATCCGATCGAGATCCTCGATGTCGACAACCATGCCGTGCGCGAGGCGCAGGTCGCCCGCATCCAGGCGATCAAGGCGCGCCGCAACCCGGCGGCGTGCCAGGCGGCGCTCGACGCGCTGCGCGAGGGCGCGCGCGGATCGGCCAACCTGCTCGAACTGGCGGTGGTGGCGGCGCGGGCGCGCGCGACGCTGGGCGAGATCAGCAGCGCGATGGAGGATGTGTTCGGTCGCTTCGGCACGCAGCCGACCCCGGTGAAGGGCATCTACGGCGGCGCCTATGCCGACGATGCGCGCTGGACGCGGCTGGAAGAAGGCGTGGCGGCGACCGAGCGGCGGCTGGGACGTCGCCCGCGCATGCTGGTCGCGAAGATGGGGCAGGACGGCCACGACCGCGGCGCCAATCTGGTCAGCAGCATGTTCGGCGACCTGGGGTTCGAGATCGTCCCCGGTCCGCTGTTCCAGACACCGGGCGAAGCCGCCGCACTGGCGTTGCAGAAGGACGTCGACGTGGTCGGCGCGTCCAGCCTGGCGGCGGGGCACAAGACGTTGATCCCCGAACTGATCGGGCATCTGCGCGACGCCGGCCGCGCCGATATCAAGGTGGTGGCCGGCGGGGTGATCCCGGCGCAGGACTATCAGGCGCTGTTCGACGCCGGGGTGCAGGCGATCTTCGGACCGGGCACGAACCTGATCGCGGCGGCGGAGGAAGTGCTGCGGCTGCTGGGCCACAACATGCCGCCGCAGGGGGAAGCGGCGTGATGTTCGGGGCGCGTCACTCACTTACGTCCCGTCGCCACCCGTCGTTCCGTCACCCTGGCGACGGCCGGGTTCCGATCGGGGAGCGTTGCCGTATTTCGCGACTGGCTCGCCGCTGGACCCCGGCCCTCGCTGGCGTGGCGGCGATGGTGTTGGCAACCCCCGCCACCGCGCAGACGCAGGCGCAGATGACCGCTCAGGCCGGCTCCGCCTACAAGGCCGCCGACGCCGCGATGACCGCGCAGTGGCAGCGCACCTATGCCGCGATGAAGCGTCGCGACGCCGCCGACAAGACGCGCGGCGGCGGTTTCGGCTATGCCGCCGCCACGCTCGCCAGCCAGCGCGCATGGCTGGCGTTCCGTGACCGGCAGTGCATGATCGAGGGCGGCGAGTTCGCCGGCGGCTCGCTCCAGCCGATGGCGCGCTTGCAGTGTGCGGCGCGGCTGACCAAGGAGCGGACCATGCAATTGAAAGGCTTGATGTGGCAACGCTGACCGACGCACCGACGCGCAACGACTGGACGCGTGAGGAGATCGCTTCACTGTTCGACCTGCCGTTCGACGAACTGATGTTCCGTGCGCAGACCGTGCACCGCGCGCATCACGCCGCCGGCGAGGTGCAGATGTGCACCCTGCTGTCGATCAAGACCGGCGGCTGCCCGGAGGATTGCGGCTATTGCTCGCAATCGGTGGCGGCGGATTCGGGCGTGAAGGCGACGAAGCTGATGGACGTGCGCAGCGTCCTGCAACGCGCCGCGCAGGCGAAGGACGCCGGCTCGCAGCGCTTCTGCATGGGAGCGGCATGGCGCAACCCCAAGGACCGCGACATGCCCGCGATCGTGGAGATGATCCGCGGCGTGCGCGGCATGGGGATGGAGACGTGCATGACGCTGGGGATGCTCACCCCGGCGCAGGCCGCGACGCTTGCCGACGCCGGGCTGGATTATTACAACCACAATATCGACACCTCGCCCGAACGCTATGGCGAGGTCATCACGACGCGCACCTTCGGCGAGCGGCTGGACACGCTGGAGAATGTGCGCTCGGCGGGGATCAACGTGTGCTGCGGCGGGATCGTCGGCATGGGCGAGACGCGCGACGATCGCGTCGGCTTCGTCCACGCGCTCGCCACGCTGCCGCGCCATCCCGAAAGCGTGCCGGTCAATGCGCTGGTGCCGGTCAAGGGCACGGTGCTGGGCGACATGCTCGCCGACACGCCGCTGGCGAAGATCGACGATATCGAATTCGTCCGCACCGTGGCGGTGGCGCGCATCACGATGCCGCTGAGCATGGTGCGGCTGTCGGCGGGGCGCGAGAGCATGTCGGAGGCGACGCAGGCGCTGTGCTTCATGGCCGGCGCGAATTCGATCTTCACCGGCGACAAGTTGCTGACCGCCGGCAATCGCGGCGAGAGCGCCGATGCCGCGCTGTTCGCCAAGCTGGGCGTGCGGCCGATGGTCGCGCCCGAGCCGATGCGGGTGTGCGAGGCGGCGGAGTGAAGAACGGGCGAGCGGCGGGTGCGGCGATAACGGCGCTCGTCCTGCTGCCGTGTGGCATGTCGCGCTCCGGCACGGTCATGCACGCAGACTGATGGGTGTTCGCCACCCCGGCGAAGGCCGGGGCCAGCGGCGGGCCGTTCGTAACCGCACCCCGACCTTCGCCGGGGCTGATAAAAGAGTTGGGAGAGGCCGTTGTTCAAGAAGATCCTGGTCGCCAACCGCGGTGAGATCGCGTGCC
Organism: Sphingomonas taxi; assembly: GCA_003243195.1. Taxonomy (GTDB): domain Bacteria; phylum Pseudomonadota; class Alphaproteobacteria; order Sphingomonadales; family Sphingomonadaceae; genus Sphingomonas; species Sphingomonas taxi_B. The sequence goes on from QFQI01000008.1 coordinate 84,714, forward strand.
GCGTCTTCCGCACCGCGAAGAAGATGGGGATCGCCACCGTCGCGGTCTATTCCGATGCGGATGCGCGCAGTCCGCATGTGCTGATGGCGGACGAGGCGGTGCGGCTGGGGCCGGCATCGGCGGCGGAAAGCTATCTGAAGCCGGAGCTGATCCTGCGCGCGGCGAAGGAAACCGGCGCGGATTGCATCCACCCCGGCTACGGCTTCCTGTCCGAGCGCGAGAGCTTCGCGCGCGCCTGTGCCGACGCCGGCATCGCCTTTGTCGGCCCGCCGCCGGAGGCGATCGCCGCGATGGGCGACAAGATCGAATCCAAGAAGCTCGCCAAGGCGGCCGGCGTCAACGTCGTTCCCGGCTATCTGGGCGAGATCGCCGACACCGACGAGGCGGTGCGGATCGCCGGCGAGATCGGCTATCCGGTGATGATGAAGGCCAGCGCCGGCGGCGGCGGCAAGGGGATGCGGCTGGCGTGGGGCGAACAGGATGTCCGCGACGGCTTCGAGGCGACCAGGCGCGAGGGGCTGGCATCGTTCGGCGACGACCGCGTGTTCATCGAGAAGTTCATCGAAAGCCCGCGCCACATCGAGATCCAGTTGCTCGGCGACCGACACGGCAACATCGTCTATCTCAACGAGCGCGAATGCTCGATCCAGCGCCGCCACCAGAAGGTGGTGGAGGAAGCGCCATCGCCGTTCGTGACGCCGGCCATGCGCCGCGCGATGGGCGAGCAGGCGGTCGCGCTGGCCCGCGCGGTCGGCTATCACAGCGCGGGCACGGTGGAACTGATCGTGTCGGGCGCGGACCCGACCGGCGAGAGCTTCTACTTCCTGGAAATGAACACGCGGCTGCAGGTCGAGCATCCGGTGACCGAGGAGATCACCGGGCTGGATCTGGTCGAACAGATGATCCGCGTCGCGGCCGGCGAGCCGCTGGCCTTCGCGCAGGAGGACGTGCGGATTCATGGCTGGGCGATCGAGAATCGCGTCTATGCCGAGGATCCGTATCGCGGCTTCCTGCCGAGCATCGGGCGGCTGGTGCGCTATGCGCCCCCGGCGAACACGGGCGGGGGCGCAATGTCCGCTGGCGATGACGCCGTTCGTACCCGCGTCGACGACGGCGTGGCGGAGGGCGGCGAGGTCAGCATGTTCTACGATCCGATGATCGCCAAGCTGGTCACCTGGGCGCCGACCCGCGAGGCGGCGATTGACGCGCAGGTCGCCGCGCTCGACGACTTCACGATCCAGGGTCCGGGCACCAACCTGCATTTCCTCTCCGCGTTGATGCAGCATCCGCGGTTTCGCGGCGGCGCGCTGACCACCGGGTTCATCGCGGAGGAATATCCCGACGGCTTCCACGGCGCGCCCGCCGGCCGCGCGCTGCTGCGCCGGCTGGCCGCGGTCGCGGGTCATGCCGCTCATGCACAGGCGACCCGCGCGCGGCGGATCGACGGTCAGCTCGGCCATCCGCTGCCCGCCCCCGCCGACTGGGTCGTGCGGATCGACGGGCAGGACCATGCGGTGTCGATCGCGAACGGCGCTGCCAGCGTCGATGGCGAAACCGTCGCCGGCGCGATCCACTGGACCCCCGGGGCGCGGGTCGCCACCATCGGCGGCGACGATCCGCTGACCGTCGCGGTCGCGCGCCATCGCACCGGCTTCACGCTGTCCGCGCGCGGCGCCAGCCACGCCGTCCGCGTCCTGCCCGCGCACGCCGCGCCTTATGCCGCGCACCTGATCGAGAAGGTTCCGCCCGATCTCAGCAAGTTCGTGATCGCGCCGATGCCCGGGCTGCTGGTGCGGCTGGACGTCGCGGCGGGAGACCGGGTGGAGGCCGGACAACCGCTGGCGGTGGTGGAGGCGATGAAGATGGAGAATATCCTGCGCGCCGAAAAGGCCGGCACTGTCGCCGCGGTGAAGGCCGCGACCGGCGACAGCCTCACGGTCGATCAGGTGATCCTCGAACTGGCGTGATCCCGGCACGACAGGTTGCGACATATTAACGCTGGACGCGCGCGCCATCGCTGTATCATGCAGTGCGTCATGAAGCCCGCCTTCCTTGCTTCGGCGATCGCGCTCGCGGCGGCGGGCTGCACCGTCGGTCCCGATTATCGAGCGCCGTCGCCGGCCGGGCTGGCGGTGCCGGTCGCCTATTCGGTGCCCGCGCCGCCGACGCGCGACGACCTGACGCGCTGGTGGCGACGCTTCGACGATCCGGTGCTGGGCGAACTGGTGGAGCAGGCGGGCGCGAACAACACCGACGTGGCACAGGCGATCGCGCGGCTGCGCCAGGCGCGCGAGGCGCTGGTGCAGAGCCGCGCCGACCTGCTGCCGTCGCTCAGCGGCAATGCCGGCTACAGCCGCTCCGAAACGCTACGTGGTGGCGGGCAGACGATCACGCTGCCCGACGGGACGGTGCAGAACATCGGCGGCGGGGGCGGGGCGAACAATTTCTCGATCGGTGGCAGCGCCTCCTATCAGCTCGGGCTGTTCGGCGAGGTACGCCGCACCGTGGAGGCGAGCCGCGCCCAATATCAGGCATCCGGTTTCGATTACGTGACGACCCTTCTGACCGTGCAGCAGGAAGTGGCGCGCAACTATGTGCTGGCGCGCCTGTACCAGGCGCAACTCGCCAATGCGCGCGCCAGCCTGGCGTTGCAGGACGACAATCTGGAGATCGCCGGTTTCCGCGTCCAGGCGGGGCTGGTGTCGTCGCTGGACAGCGAGCAGGCGCGCCAGCAGCGTGCGCAGACCGCCGCGACGATCCCGACGCTGGAGCAGCAATATAACGCCGCCGTCTCGCGGCTGGGCGTGCTGACCGCGCAGGCGCCGGGCGCGCTGAAGACGCGGCTGGCGGCGGTGCGCACGATCCCGGTCGCGACGCCGCCCGGCGGGATCGGCATCCCCGCGGACGTGCTGCGCCAGCGCCCCGACGTGCGCGCGGCGGAGCGCACGCTGGCGGCGGCGACCGCGCAGATCGGCGTGGCGCGGGCGGCGCTCTATCCCAATTTCACCTTCACCGGGAACATCAGCACGCAGGCCAATGCGGTCGGCGGGCTGGTCGACACCGTGACCGGCGGGCTGTTCGCGGGGCTGACGCAGGCGATCTTCAACGGCGGGCGGCTGCGCAGCCAGGTGCGGGGGCAGGAGGCGGCGGCCGATGCCGCGCTCGCCGCCTACAAGGGCACCGTGCTGACCGCGCTGGAGGATGTCGAGAATGCGGTGGTCGCGCTCGACACCGCGCAGCGCCGCGAGCGTGAACTGGGCGTCGCGTTCGACGCCGCCAGCAACGCCGCGCTGCTGTCACGCGAGCAATATCGCAGCGGGCTGACCGACTTCACGACACTCAGCCAGCAGGAGGCGGCGCTGCTCACCTCGCGCAACAGTGCGGCACAGGCGCGCGCCGACGCCGCCACCGCGCTGGTGCAATTGTTCGGCGCGCTGGGCGGCGGCTGGGACGCCGCGTCGGTGCCCGAGGCGCCGCCACGCGCGGTCGCCGCGCCGACACTGGTGCAACCCGCTCCCACGCCCGCGCCCTTCAACGGAAATCCCTGATGGCCGACACCAATCTCGACGATTTCCTGGGCGTGAAGCCGCAGCCGGCGTGGCGGCGCTGGGGGAAGTGGGTGCTGGTGATCGCCGGCCTCGTCCTGCTGCTGCTGGTGCTGTCGCGCTGCGTGTTCGGCGATCCGGACAAGGTGGATTATGCGACCACGGCGGCGACGCGCGGGCGGCTGACCGTCACCGTTTCCGCCACCGGAAAGCTGGCGCCGACCAACCAGGTGACGGTCGGCTCGCAGCTCTCCGGGCTGGTCACGCGCGTGGTGGTGGACGTCAACGATCGCGTCAGCGCCGGGCAGCCGCTGGCGCTGATCGACCCGGAACAGATCGACGACCAGATCCGCGCCGGTCAGGCGACGCTGGCCGCCAACGAGGCGCAGGTGGCGCAGGCGCGCGCGACGCTCGCGGAGGCGCAGGCGCAGCTTGCGCGGCTGAACGAGGTCCATCGCCTGTCGAACGGGCGTGTTCCGTCGAAAACCGAGTTGCAGACCGGGCAGGCCAATGCGCAGCGCGCGACCGCGGCGTTGCGCGTGGCGGAGGCGAACGTCACCGCGGCGCGCGCGCAACTGTCGCAATCGCAAACCCAGCGCGCACGCGCGATCATCCGCTCGCCGGTCAACGGCGTGGTGCTCGCGCGGCAGGTCGATCCCGGCCAGACCGTGGCGGCGTCGTTCAACACGCCGACGCTGTTCGTGATCGCGGAGGACCTGACGCGCATGAAGCTGGAGGTGGCGATCGACGAGGCCGACGTGGGCGAGGTGAGCGTCGGGCAGAAGGCCAGCTTCACCGTCGACGCATTCCCCGGCCGCACGTTCCCGGCGACGATCACGCGCGTCGATCTCGGGTCGAACCTGACCGTCAGCAGCGCCACCTCCTCGTCGAGCAGCACGACGACCACCAGCACCAGCGGGCAGGTGGTGTCCTATGCCGCCGACCTGACCGTCGCCAATCCGTCGCTGCAACTGCGGCCCGGCATGACCGCGACCGCCGATATCATCACCGCCGACCGGCAGAACGTGCTGCTGGTCCCCAACGCCGCCTTCCGCTTCAAGCCGTCTGCGGGCGGCAAGCGTGAGGGGATCACCGGCACGATCCTCGCCGGTCCGCCGCGTCGCGGGACGGCGAACCGCAGCGCCACGGTCGGGCGCGGCGCGACGCAGACGGTGTACGTGCGCGGCGAGGACGGCGAACCGCGGCCGATCCAGGTCGTCACCGGCGACAGCAACGGCACGCTGACCGAGATATTGTCCGGCCCGCTGAAGCCCGGCCAGCAGGTCATCACCGCACAGCTCGCCAGCGGCGGCGCTGCCGCGAAGGGCGGGCCGCGTGGCCAGTGACGCGCCGCTCATCGCGATGCGCGGCGTCACCAAGGTCTATGGCGAGGGCGCGACGCAGTTCCAGGCGCTGAAGGGCGTCGACCTGGACATTGCGCGCGGCGATTTAGTCGCGGTGATGGGGCCATCGGGATCGGGGAAGTCGACGACGATGAACATCCTCGGCTGCCTGGACGTGCCCAGCGCGGGGACGTTCCTGTTCCAGGGGCATCATGTCGAGGCGCTCGACCGCGACCAGCGCGCGCTGCTGCGCCGTCGCCATCTCGGCTTCGTGTTCCAGGGGTTCAACCTGCTCAGCCGCACCACCGCGCTGGAGAATGTCGAACTGCCGCTGCTGTATCGCGGCGACGAGAAGCGCGCGCGTCGCGACACCGCGATGGCGGCGCTGGAGAAGGTCGGGCTGGATCGCTGGTGGGATCATACGCCGGCCGAACTGTCCGGGGGGCAGCAACAGCGCGTGGCGATCGCACGCGCGATCGTGACGCGTCCCGACGTGCTGCTCGCCGACGAGCCGACCGGCAATCTCGATTCGGAACGATCGGTGGAGATCATGGAGCTGCTCACCGACCTCAATCGCGACAGCGGCATCACCGTGCTGATGGTGACCCACGAACCCGACATGGCCGCGTTCGCGCGCACCGTGATCCACTTCCGCGACGGGCTGGTCGAGCGGATCGAGGCGCGCGCGCCGGAGGCGCACGCGTGATGGCCTCATTCCGCCACCGCCCCGGCCCGCTCGCGACGACGAGCGCGCGGATGCGAGGATAGCGGCATGCTCGGCACCACGCTCCTGCTCGCGCTGCGCTCGATCCGCCGGCACCTCCTCCGGTCGTTCCTGACGATCCTGGGCATCGTCATCGGCGTCGGCGCGGTGGTGACGATGGTCACGCTGGGCAAGGCGACCACCGCCGCGGTCCAGTCGCAGATCGCGGCACTGGGCACCAACATCCTACAGATCCGCCCCGGGCAGGGCTTCGGTCGCGGCGGTGGCGGCCCGCGCCCTCCCGACTTCACGCCGGAGGATGTAAGCGCCATCGCCACGCAGATCGCCGGCGTCACCGCGGTCGCGCCGCAGGCGCAGGCGTCCGCCACGGCGATCTACGAGGGCGCGAACTGGTCGACGACGATCAACGGCACCACCGCCGCCTATTTCCAGGTCCAGCCATGGCCGCTGACGAGCGGGCGCGGCTGGACGCCCGCCGAGGAACAGGCGGGCAAGGCGGTGTGCATCATCGGCAATACCGTGCGGCAGAACCTGTTCCGCGGCGGCGAGGCGGTGGGCGAGCGCTTCCGGCTGGGCGACGTCAGTTGCGACGTGATCGGCGTGCTGACGACGCGCGGACAGGCGGGATTCGGCGGCGATCAGGACGATGTGGTCATCATGCCGATCAATGCGGTGCAGCGCCGCTTCACCGGCAGTCGCGACATCCGCCTGATGCTGGTCGGCGTCGACCAGCGTTATGCGACCGCCGGGGTCCAGTCGGCGATCACCGACCTGCTGCGCGAGCGGCGGACGATCACCGACGGGCGCGAGGACAATTTCAACATCTTCGACACCAAGCAGATCAGCGACACGCTGACCGGCACCACCACCGCGCTGACGCGGATCGTCGCGGCGGTGGCGGCGATCAGTCTGGTGGTCGGCGGGATCGGGATCATGAACATCATGCTGGTCAGCGTGACCGAGCGCACGCGCGAAATCGGCATCCGGCTGGCGATCGGTGCGGTCGCGCACGAGGTGCTGCTGCAATTCCTGGTCGAAGCGGTGGTGCTGTCGTGTCTGGGCGGCCTGATCGGGCTGGTGCTGGCGCAGGCGGTGATCGCCGGGCTGACGCCGCTGCTGGACGTGCCTTGGACGTTCGATGCGCAGATCAACATCGTCGCCTTCGCGATTTCGGCGGTTATCGGCGTGGTGTTCGGTTACTTCCCGGCGCGGCGTGCCGCCGCGCTGAACCCGATCGACGCGCTGCGGCACGAATAACGGCGCGTCCCGCGTCGCGGCGTGGCACCGGCCACGGCCGCGAGGCGGGATGTGCCGCTACGCCAGCAAATCCCGCACCGCATTTATCCGCGCTTCCGCGTCGCCGCCGCGCAGCGCATGCGAATCGGGGCGGCTGAGCGGTTCGGGTGCATGGACCAGCGCGCGTAGCTGCTCCAGGTCGTCGGGTGTGTCGACGTCGATCAGCTCGGCGGCGTTGGTGACGACGTGGCGGCCCGACTGAATCAGGTCGCGCGCGCCCTGGTCGCCGGTGATCGCCAGCACGTCATCGAAGCGGCCACGCCCGAACAGCGCCGGGGGACGCGGCGTCCGCCCGTCGCTAGAGGCGACCACGGCATCATCGTCCAGCCCCTCCGTCGCGTCGAACATGCGATAGATATGCGCGGCTGTGACGCGCGGCATGTCGGCGAGCGCGATCAGCACCGCCGACGCGTCACGCGCCTTGGCGCACTCCACCCCCATTCGCACCGACGACGCCATGTCGCGATCGGGCGCCTCGTTGTGCAGCACGCGGAAGCCGTGCCGCGCATAGTCGATCGTGCAGCCGTCCACGACCACGATCCGCTCGCGGAACGGCATCTCCTCCAGCGCCACCGCGACGTGCAGCCCCAGCGGACGCGACAGGAACGGCTGGTCGAGCTTGTTGAACGTATCGCCGAACCGCTCGGAACGACCGGCGGCCAGCAGGATCAGGACGGTATCTTCAACGGCGATCATTAAACGCTCCCACCATCGCGGCGGCGATCGACAGCGCGATCTCCGCCGGCCCGATCGCACCGATGTCGATCCCCACCGGGCCGTCGATACGATCGAGTTGCTGCGGGGTAACGCCCGACGCGGCCAGCCGCTCCCCCAGTCGCTCCCGCCGCGCCGCATGGCTGCGGCGGCTGCCCAGCGCCCCGATATAGGCGGCATCGCTGTCCAATGCGGCGAGCAGCGCCGGATCGTCGATCTTGGTGTCGTGGCTCAGCGTCACCACCGCCGTCGACGGCCCCGGTCTCCACGCGGCGACGGCCTCGTCCGGCCAGCGATCGTCGAGCGTGACGCCGGGAAAGCGCTCGGCGGTCAGGAAGCGGCCGCGCGGGTCGATCACCACCACCGCAATCCCCAGCGCCTGCGCCAGCGCGGCGAGGCTCTGCGCGATCTGCACCGCGCCGACGATCAGCAGCCGCCGTGGCGGGTCGTAGCGGTTGATGAAGACCTCGCCCGTTTCGGCGGGGCGCAGGTCGGAACGTCCCGTGGCGAGATCGGTGGTGACGGTCAGCGCGCGTCCCGCGTCGCGCGCCTCCGAGATGCGGTCGAACAATTCCGGGTCGAAGCCCTCCGCGCCGACCGGCTGCACCATCACCGAAATCTCGCCGCCGCACGGCAGCCCGACCTGCCACGCGCTGTCGTCGGCGACGCCATAGGTCTTCACCGCGAACGGCGCGCCGGCGATAACCTGCGCGGCGGTGTCGAGGATGTCGCCCTCGACACACCCGCCCGATACCGAGCCCTCGAACCGCCCGTCGGCATGGACCAGCATGTGGCTACCGCGCGGCCGCGGCGCCGATCCCCAAGTCGACACCACGGTGGCCAGCGCCAGCGGCTCGCCCCTCCAGACGGCAGCGGCGGCGAGGACGGTATCGTTGCCGGCCATTCTTCTTCTTTCAACGGCGGGCGTCGGTTCACACCGGCGGCAGTTCCGCCAGCAACTTGTCGCAGGTGATCGGATAGTCGCGCACCCGTACCCCGGTGGCATTGTAGATCGCATTGGCGATCGCCGCGCCCGCCCCGGAGATGCCCAGTTCGCCGATCCCCTTGGCATGGATGGGGTTGGCGTGCACGTCGCGCTCGTCGATGAAATGCACCTCCTGTTGCGGCACGTCGGCGTTCACCGGCACGTGATATTCGGCGAGATCGCGGTTGACCACCTTGCCGTTGCGCGGATCGTGGACCAGTTCCTCCGACAGCGCCGCACCGATCCCGAACGTCATCCCGCCCAGGCATTGCGATCGCGCGGTCTTCGCGTTCAGGATCCGCCCGGCCGCGAAGACGCCGAGCATCCGCTCGACCCGCACCTCGCCGGTGACCGCGTTCACCTTCACCTCGACGAAATGCGCGCCGTAGCTGGCCTGGTTATACAACTTCTCCTGCTTGCCCGGCGCGATGTTGCCGGTCACCTTCATGCCGTCGCCGACCAGCTCGGTGATCGGCACCGCGCGGTTCTCGGCGATCGCGCGCCCGTCCTTCAGCGTCATGCCCGCCGCATCGACGCCCATCGCGCCGGCCAGTTTCTCGCGCAGTCCCTCGCACGCGACATAGACGGACGAACCCGACGATCCCGCGCCCCATGAACCGCCCGATCCGGCGGCGGGCGGGGCGGCGCCATCGCCCAGATGGACGATGACGCGCTCGACCGGCAGCCCCAGCGTCTCGGCGGCGATCTGCGCCAGGATCGTATAGGTGCCGGTGCCGATGTCGGTCATGTCGGTGGACACGATCGCGCGCCCGTCCGGGGTCAATTCCACCGTCGCCGACGATTTCTGCAGCATGTTAGAGCGCACCGCCGCCGCCATGCCGATGCCGTGCCACCATTCGCCACGCCGGTCGCTGGCCGGCCGTGGCTTGCGCTGCGACCAGCCGAACAGTTCGGCGCCCTTGTCCATGCACGGCACCAGTTGCCGGGTGGAGAAGGGGATCTGCTTTTCCGGGTCCTGTTCCGGCTCGTTGCGGCGGCGCAGCTCGATCGGATCGAGCCCGATCTTCTCGGCCAGCTCGTCCATTGCCGCTTCCAGCGCCATCATGCCGACCGCCTCGCCCGGCGCGCGCATCGACCCGGCCAGCAGCCAGTTGAGGCGCACCAGCTTGTGGTCGATCAGCCGGTTCTCGGCGGCATAGGCGAAATGCGTGCCGACGCCGGCCGGCTCGAAGAAGTTCTCGCCCGGCAGGTTGCTCGCCAGCGTCTCGTGCGCGATCGCGGTCAGGCGGCCGTCCGCGTCGGCCGCGAGGCGGATGCGCTGTTCGGTGTTCGAGCGGCGCACGGTGGCGTCGAACACCTGCTGGCGCGCCATCGCCACCTTCACCGGCCGGCCGATCCGCCTGGCCGCGATCGCCGCCGCGACGCTTTCGGGCGCGATGCCCAGTTTCGACCCGAAGCCGCCACCGACATAGCGCGAGATGATCCGCACCTTGTCCTTGCCCACGCCCAGCGCCTTGGCGAGCTGTATCTGGTCCGACGCGACCATCTGGTAGCTGCCGTGCAGTACCAGCGTACCGTCACGCCATTCCGCGATCGAGGCATGCGGCTCCATGGCCGCGGAGTTCTGGCTGGGGGTGGTGTAGGTCGCGTCGATCGTGAACGCCGCCGCCGCCAACGCCTTGTCGACGTCGCCCTGCGAGGATTTCGGCGGGATCTGGTCGGGCGGCGGGCGGTCGGCCTGGTCACGATGCGCGGCGAAGACATAGGAACCTTCCGCCGGTTCGTAGTCGACGCGCACGCGCGCGGCCGCGTCGCGCGCCGCCTCGAACGACTCCGCGACCACGATCGCGACGATCTCGCCGTGATAATCGACCTTCTGCACGCCCTGCGTCGGCGCCTTCATCTCGCCACCCTGCTGCGGATTGCGGATGAAGCTGGGATAGTCCGTGATGACGTCGATCACGCCGGGCAGGTCACGCACCGCGTCCGCGACGACATCGGTGATCGTCCCGGATCCGAACGGCGCCCGCACCAGCACGCCGTAGCTGAGCGTTTCGGCGGGATATTCCGCGGCATAGGTCGCTTGGCCCGCGACCTTCAGCGGCCCCTCGACGCGATCGAGCGGCTTGCCGATGACGCCCTGCGCGCCCTGATCGAGCCAGCTTGCCGGATGGGCCTTGTCCATGGTCAGGCTGCGTGTGTCCTCACGCCCCAGCACCTTGTCGATCAGCGTCATTGCGTCACCTCGCGCAGGGTCGCGACCAGCGTGCGGCGCGCCAGGGGGATCTTGAAGTCATTCGATCCGAAGCCGCGTGCCCCGTCCAGCAGCGCATCCGCCGCCGCCTCGAACACCGCGTCGGACGGTGCCTTGCCGATCAGCGCCGCCTCGACCTGTGCATTGCGCCACGGCATGTGCGCGACGCCGCCGAAGGCCAGCGCGGCGGAGGCGACCACGCCGTCCTCCACCGCCACCACCGCCGCGATGGAAAACAGCGCAAAGGCATAGGATGCCCGGTCGCGCACCTTGCGATAGGTCTGTCGGCCGGCGGGCGGGGCGGGCAGTTCGACCTGCGTGATGAGCTCGCCCGGTTCCAGCACGTTCTCGACGTGCGGCGTGTCGCCCGGCAGGCGGTAGAAATCGGCGATCGGCAGCCGGCGCTTGTCGCCATCCGCCTTCTGCGTGACGATTACCGCGTCCAGCGCGCGCATCGCCACCGGCATGTCGCCGGGATGGGTGGCGATACACTGGTCGCTGGTGCCCAATATGGCATGGATGCGGTTGAATCCGCCGATCGCCTCGCACCCCGACCCCGGCGCGCGCTTGTTGCACCCGGCGGCGGTGTCGTAGAAATAATAGCAGCGCGTTCGCTGGAGCAGGTTGCCGCCGGTCGTCGCCTTGTTGCGCAACTGCCCCGACGCGCCGGCCAGCAGCGCGCGGCTCAGCACCTCGTAGTTCGCGATCACGCGCGGGTCGGCGGCCAGGTCGCTGTTGGGAACGAGCGCGCCGATCGTCAGCCCGCCGTCGTCGCGTTCCTCGATCCGGTTCAGGTCCAGCCGGCTGATGTCGATCAGCCGGTCGGGCGTTTCGACCTGCAGCTTCATGAGGTCGAGCAGGTTGGTGCCGCCGGCGATGAACCGCCCACCGCCCTGCGTCGCGGCCTCCACGCTGTCCGCGCGGGCGTAGTCGAAGCTCTTCATGCGTCCACCCGGGCGTCTGCAGCGACCTCGCGAATGGCGTCGACGATGTTGGGATAGGCGGCGCAGCGGCAGATATTGCCGCTCATCCGCTCGCTGATCTCGTGATCGTCCAGATCGACGGCGGTCAGATCGGCGGAGACGTGGCTCGGCCAACCCTTCTTCACCTCATCCAGCATCCCGACCGCCGAGCAGATCTGCCCGGGCGTGCAATAGCCGCACTGATAGCCGTCGTGTCGCACGAACGCCTCCTGCAACGGATGCAGATCCTGTGGCGTGCCCAGCCCCTCGATCGTCACGATCTCGTCGTCCTGGTGCATCACGGCCAATGTCAGGCAGGAGTTGATGCGGCGTCCGTTCACCAGCATCGTGCATGCGCCGCACTGGCCGTGGTCGCATCCCTTCTTGCTGCCGGTCAGCCCGAGATGCTCGCGACACAGGTCGAGCAACGAGGTTCGGATGTCGACCTCCGCCTCGTGGGACGTGCCGTTGATGGTGAAGTGCATGGATGGGCCTCTCGCTGACGTGGCTCCAACGTCGCCGTGCGGCACCGGGTCCATGCGAACGTTTCTCAACGCGGCCCCGCTACGGATTCGATGCTATGAGGCGGCCGATCGAGCGGGAGGTGATGTGATGCGTAAGATGGTGCTGTTGCTGGCGATCGTGCTGCCGCTGGCGACCGGCGGCTGCGTGCGAACGGCGTGGAACGTCGCGACGCTGCCGGTGAAGGCGGTCGGCAAGGGCGCGGACATGATGACCACCAGCGCGAAGGAGCGCGACGAGAAATACGTGCGCCGGATGCGCAAGCAGGAGGAGCGCGAGCAGAAGGAGCAGCGCGAGCGCGACAAGGAATGCCGCAAGCATCCCGACCGCTGCGCGACACCGGCCGGTGGCGGCTGATCGCCGATGGTGCGGCGTGCGTCGCGGCGTGCGAGTAGGCCACGCCGCCTGCAACGACGCACGATCAGCGATGCGACTGCTTGCCACGCCATGCGAGTGACCGGCGGTTGAGGATCGCCATGTCGACCGTCCCGGCGACCGCCGCCTCCCCCAGCGCAATGGCGGCATCCAGCAGCGCGTCGGAGGCATGGGCATAAGCGGGGCGGCCGGCGATCTGATCGTACCAGCATCCGCCGCAGGCATGGTCGAGCAGGATACGCTGGGAGCAATGATCCGCGCGCACCGGCCAGCCGCGTCCACGCGCCAGCGCAGGGAGCGTGTCGCGGGTGAGCGCGAGCCATCGGCGCTGGCGTTCGTCGCGGGTCACGTGTCGATCAGGATAGCGGTGGTCGTGGCGATCACCGTCACCTGACGTCGACCGTCCGCGCCGCGCCGGCATTCGCATTCTGGGTAGATCGCGGCAGCGACGTGGCCGATGTCTATCCCGACGATGCCGTTCACCGCACGCGGCGTGATGGTGCAGGCGGTCTGGTCGGAGCGCTGATCGTCATCGCCATCGCTCCCCGTACCAATGACGATCCCGCTGGCGTTGACGACCGCCCGGTGGACGGTGGATCGCGCGTGCCTGGCCGCGGCGAAGCGCGGGGAGCGGCTGGAGCAGGCCCGGCGTGGCAGAGTCCACGCCGGTTCCGCGCTCTGACCGATCGCGGCGGCCGGGTCGCCGCCCGCCCCACTCGCGCCCGATGCGTGGCTGGCCGAACGTGGTGGGGCCGGGATGCACATCCGGCCTCCGGTCAGATGTGAATGGGCTTGCCCTGCACCGCCATCGCGGCCTCCTTGATCGCCTCCGAGTGCGTCGGATGCGCGTGGCAGGTATAGGCGATGTCCTCGCTGGTCGCGCCGAACTCCATCGCCTGCGCGGCCTGCGCGATCATCGTGCCCGCGACGCTCGCGATGCACCATACGCCCAGCACGCGATCGGTCTTGGCATCCGCGATCACCTTCACCAGCCCGTCCGGCTCGTGGTTGGTCTTGGCGCGGCTGTTGGCCATCATCGGGAACTTGCCGACCTTCACCTCGCCCTTCTCACGCGCGGCTTCCTCGGTCAGCCCGACGCCGGCCACCTCGGGCCAAGTGTAGACGACCGACGGAATGACGTCGTGGTTCACGATGCCGTGACGGCCGGCGATGTTCTCCGCCACCGCGATCCCCTCGTCCTCGGCCTTGTGCGCCAGCATCGGACCGGGCACGACGTCGCCGATCGCCCACACACCGGCGGTCGCGGTGCGGAAGTCATGGTCGATCTCGATCTGGCCGCGCGCGTTGGTCGACAGGCCGGCGGCTTCCAGGTTCAGCCCGTCGGTGTTGGGCCGGCGACCGATCGAGACCAGCACATGGCTCGCCTCGATCGTCGTCGCCTCGCCACCCTGTGCCGGCTCGACGGTCAGCACGGCCTTGTCGCCCTCGACCGCGATCGCGGTGACCTTGGTCGACAAGCGGAACTCGATGCCCTGCTTCTTGAAGATCTTGGCGGCCTCCTTGCGGATGTCGCCGTCGAAGCCGGGCAGGATCTGGTCGAGGAACTCGACGCAGGTCACCTTCGCGCCCAGCCGCCGCCAGACCGAACCCAGCTCCAGCCCGATCACGCCACCGCCGATCACCACCAGATGCTCGGGCACCGTCGGCAGGTCCAGCGCGCCGGTCGAATCGACCACCACGCGCTGGTCGATCTCGACACCCGGCAGCGGGGTGACGCTGGAGCCGGTCGCGATCACCACGTCCTTGGCGGTGACGGTCTGCTCGCCGACCTGCACCGTGTGCGCGTCGCGGAAGGCGGCGCGGCCCTTCAGCCACGTCACCTTGTTCTTCTTGAACAGATATTCGATGCCGCCGGTCAGTTGCTTCACCGCGTCGCGGCGCTGGCCGTGCATCGTGTCCAGGTCCAGCTCGACACTGGTCCTGATCCCCAGCTTCGCCATCGTGCCGTTCGCGGCATGATCGTACAATTCGGACGCGTGCAGCAGCGCCTTGGACGGAATGCACCCGACGTTGAGGCAGGTGCCGCCCAGCGTCTCGCGGCTCTCGGCGCAGGCGACGCGCAGGCCGAGCTGTGCCGCGCGGATCGCCGCGACATAGCCGCCCGGGCCGGCGCCGATCACGAGGACGTCATAATCGTATTCGTCTGCCATCTTCACCTCCGTGCCCCGGCGGAGGCCGGGGCCCAGTATCGGACGGCATGTGGTGTGCGCCGCCGCGGATTACACGAGCCTTCCCAACCGGGCCCCGGCCTCCGCCGGGGAACAGGCACGTCTTACAGGTCGATCAGGATGCGCGTCGGATCCTCGATCGCGTTCTTCAGCGCGACCAGGAAGGTCACCGCCTCGCGACCGTCGATCAGACGGTGGTCGTAGCTGAGCGCGAGATACATCATCGGGCGCACCACGACCTGCCCGTCGCGCACCACCGGCCGCTCCTCGATCCGGTGCAGGCCCAGCACCGCCGACTGCGGCGGGTTGATGATCGGGGTCGACATCAGCGAGCCGAACACGCCGCCGTTCGAGATCGTGAAGGTGCCGCCCTTCATCTCGTCCATCTTCAGCGTGCCTTCCTTGGCGCGCTTGCCGAAATCGCCGATCGTCTTCTCGATGCCGGCCACCGACAACGCCTGCGCGTCGCGGATCACCGGCACGACCAGCCCGTTCGGCGCGGACACCGCGACCGAGATGTCGGCATAATCGTGATAGACGATCTCGTCGCCCTCGATGCTGGCGTTCACGGACGGAATGTCCTTCAGCGCCATCGTCGCGGCCTTCACGAAGAAGCCCATGAAGCCCAGCCGCACGCCGTGCTTCTTCTCGAACAGGTCCTTGTACTTCGCGCGCGCCTCGATCACCGCGGTCATGTCGACGTCGTTGAACGTCGTCAGCATCGCGGCGCTGTTCTGTGCTTCCTTCAGGCGCTTGGCGATCGTCTGGCGCAGGCGCGTCATCTTCACGCGCTCTTCCTTGCGCCCGCCCGAGGCCGCCGCGGCGGCGACCGACGGGGTGGGCGTCGCCTGCGCGGCCGGCGCGGCGGCCGGCTTGCTGGACGCGGCGGCGGCGACGTCCTCCTTGGTCAGGCGGCCATCCTTGCCGGTGCCCTTCACGGTCGCCGGATCGACGCCATGCTCCAGCACCGCACGGCGTACCGACGGCGACAGCGCGGCGGGGGAATCGCCCTGCGGCGCGGCGGGTGCCTGCTGCGCGGCGGCGGCGGGCGCCTCCGTGGCCGCGGGGCGCGGCGCCTCGCTCTTCGCCGGCGCACCCGCGCCGCTCTCGATCGTCGCGATCAGCGCGCCGACCTCGACCGTATCGCCGACCTTCACCGCATGCTCGCCCATCACGCCCGCGACAGGCGAGGGCACCTCGACCGACACCTTGTCGGTTTCGAGGCTGGCGATCGGCTCGTCGGCGGCGAGCGCGTCGCCGGGCTGCTTCAACCATTCGCCGACGGTCGCTTCGGTGATCGATTCGCCCAGCGTGGGGACCAGAACTTCGGTTGCCATGTCTAACCTCGTCGTCGAATATCGTTGCAGGCGCCGGCCCGAGCCGGCGCCGGGATCATGCGGTGGGGGCCGCGGCCTTCTTCGTCGTGTCGAGCTCGCGCGTCCGGCGGATCTCGTCGCGGACGTTGTGGCCCAGCGCGTCGGCGATCAGCGCGCCCTGTTCGGCCTGGTGGCGCTTCATCAGGCCGGTCGCGGGCGACGCCGCGGCGGCGCGCCCGGCATAGCGCGCACGCGGCACGCCGCACTTCGCCATGCCCAGCGCTTCCTCGATCAGCGGCTCGACGAAGAACCAGTAACCGTTGTTGCGCGGCTCCTCCTGCGCCCAGATCACCTCTTCCAGATGGGGCATCTGCGCAACCCGACGAGCGAGCGCGTCGGTGGGGAAGGGGTAAAGCTGCTCGATGCGCACGATCTGCGTGTTGGCATCGCCCGCCGCGTCGCGCGCTTCGATCAGGTCGTACGCCACCTTGCCGGTGCACAGCACCAGCCGCTTCGTCTCCGCGTCCGCCGCGCCGTTGGGATCGGACAGGATCCGGCGGAAGTGCGTCGTGCCCGTGAAGTCGGCCGCGCTGCTGACCGCCAGCTTGTGGCGCAGCAGCGACTTGGGCGTGAACACCACCAGCGGCTTGCGGAAGTTGCGGTGCATCTGCCGGCGCAGCAGGTGGAAATAATTGGCCGGCGTGGTGCAGTTCGCGACCTGCATGTTGTCGCCCGCGCACAATTGCAGGAACCGCTCCGGGCGCGCGGAGCTGTGCTCCGGCCCCTGGCCCTCGTAGCCGTGCGGCAGCAGCATCACCAGGCCGTTGGCGCGCAGCCACTTGGCCTCGCCGCTGGCGATGAACTGGTCGATCATGATCTGCGCGCCGTTGACGAAATCGCCGAACTGCGCCTCCCACATCACCAGCGTCTTCGGATCGGCGAGCGCATAGCCATATTCGAAGCCGAGCACGCCATATTCGCTCAGCGGGCTGTCCAGCACCTCAAAGCTGCCGTGCGGGATCGTCCACAGCGGCACGAACTTGTGCTCGTCATTCTGGTCGACCCACACCGCATGGCGCTGCGAGAAGGTGCCGCGCCCCGAATCCTGCCCGGACAGCCGCACGCCATATCCCTCGTGCAGCAGCGAGCCGAACGCCAGCGCCTCGCCGGTCGCCCAGTCGAAGCCGGCGCCGGTCTCGAACATCTGCCGCTTGGCGTCGAGCACGCGGGCGAGTGTCTTGTGGATCGTGATGCTGTCCGGCACCGTCGTCAGCGTGCGGCCGATCGAATCGAACAGTTTCTGCTCGACGCCGGTCTCCACGCTACGGCGCGCACTCTCCGCATCGGCCGGCGCGTGCAGGCCGGACCAGCGGCCGGCGAACCAGTCCGCCTTGTTTGGCTTGTAGCTGGCGCCGGCGTCGAACTCGCCTTCCAGCAGCGTCGTGAACTGCTTCACATTGTCGTCGATCCACGCCTGATCGACCACGCCCTCGGCGATCAGCCGCTTGCCGTAGATCTCGCTGACCGGCGGGTGGCTGCGGATCGCCTTGTACATCAGCGGCTGGGTGAAGCCGGGCTCGTCGCCCTCGTTGTGGCCGAAGCGGCGATAGCACCACATGTCGACCACGACGTCGCGGTGGAACTTCTGACGATATTCCATCGCGATCTTGGTTGCGAAGGTCACCGCCTCGGGGTCGTCGCCGTTGACGTGGAAGATCGGCGCCTGCACGCCCTTCGCCACGTCCGACGGATAGGGCGACGAGCGCGCGAACTGCGGGCTGGTGGTGAAGCCGATCTGGTTGTTGATGACGAAATGGACGCAGCCGCCGGTGTTGTAGCCGCGGATGCCGGAGAAGCCGAGGCATTCCCACACGATCCCCTGGCCGGCGAACGCCGCGTCGCCATGGATCAGCACCGGCAGCGAGCGCGCGTGCGTTTCCAGATCCTTGGCGATCGTCTGGATCGCGCGGATCTTGCCCAGCACGACCGGATCGGCAGCCTCGAGGTGCGATGGGTTGGCGACCAGCGACATGTGCACCTTGTGCCCGTCGAACTCGCGGTCGGTGGAGGTGCCCAGATGATATTTCACGTCACCCGAGCCGCCGATATCGTCCGGATGCGCCGAGCCGCCGGCGAATTCATGGAAGATCACGCGCAGCGGCTTGGCCATCACGTTGGCGAGCACGTTCAGCCGGCCGCGATGCGCCATGCCGAACACGATCTCGTTCACGCCGGCCGCGCCGCCATATTTGATGACGCTTTCCAGCGCCGGGATCATGCTCTCGCCGCCATCAAGGCCGAAGCGCTTCGTGCCGACATACTTGCGGCCGAGGAACTTCTCCCACTGCTCGGCCTCGATCACCTTGTTCAGGATCGCCTTCTTGCCCTGCGTGGTGAATTCGACCTGCTTGTCCTTGCCCTCCATGCGCTCCTGGAGGAACTTGCGCTCCTCGACATCGGCGATGTGCATATATTCCAGCCCGACGTTGCCGCAGTAATTGGCGCGCAGCGTGTCAACGACCTCGCGGATCGTCGCCCATTGCAGGCCCAGCGAGCCGCCCAGGTACACGGGGCGATCCACGTCGGCGTCGGAGAAGCCGTGGTAATCGGTCTTGAGATCGGCCGGCAGCTCGCGCGGCGACGACAGGCCGAGCGGATCGAGGTTGGCGGCCAGGTGGCCGCGGACGCGGTAGGTGCGGATCAGCAACTGCGCGCGGATCGAATCCGCGGCCGCCTTGACGATATCGTCCTGCGACGGCGCAGCGGCGGCCGGGGCGGGGGCGGGCTTGCCGCCACCCTTCGCGGGGCGCGGCGCCGGCTCCATCTGCGTCGGGTCGAGCCCGGCGGTGAGGTCGTCGGTGGTGGTCAGCGGCCAGCGCTTGCTGGCCCAGGACGGCGCGTTCAGCGAGCCTTCCAGCCCTTCGAAGAAGGTGCGCCAGCCGGGTTCGACCGTGTCGGGCGATTCCTTGAACCGCGCATAGAGCGCGTCGATGAACGCCGGGCTGACGCCGCCGGCGATGTCGCTGAAATCCTGGCCTTCGTAGCCCATGTCACGCTTCTCCGGCCGCCCGACTTGTTTATGCCGTCACCCCGGCGACGGCCGGGGTCCAGAGACGCGAACGGCCCGCATGCCGCCCTGGATCCCGACCCGCGCCGGGAAGACGAGATGTGCGATTACTTGTTCAGCACGCTCAGCAGTGTCGAGCCGAGCTCGGACGGGCTGGCCGCCACCTTGATCCCGGCCGCTTCCATCGCCGCGATCTTGCTTTCCGCATCGCCCTTGCCGCCCGACACGATCGCGCCGGCATGGCCCATGCGACGCCCTGGCGGGGCGGTGCGGCCGGCGATGAACCCGGCCATCGGCTTCGAGCGGCCGCGCTTCGCCTCGTCGATCAGGAACTGCGCCGCCTGCTCCTCGGCGTCGCCGCCGATCTCGCCGATCATGATGATCGACTGCGTGGCCTCATCGGCCAGGAACAGCTCCAGCACGTCGATGAAGTTGGTGCCGTTGACCGGGTCGCCGCCGATGCCGACCGCCGTGGTCTGGCCGAGGCCGGCGTTGGAGGTCTGGAACACCGCCTCATAGGTCAGCGTGCCGGAACGCGACACCACGCCGACCGAGCCCTTCTTGAAGATGTTGCCCGGCATGATGCCGATCTTGCACTCGCCCGGCGTCAGCACGCCCGGGCAGTTCGGACCGATCAGCCGCGACTTGCTGCCCGACAGCGCGCGCTTGACACGCACCATGTCGAGCACCGGAATGCCCTCGGTGATCGCGACGATCAGCGGCACTTCGGCGTCGATCGCCTCCAGGATCGAATCGGCGGCGAAGGGCGGCGGGACGTAGATGACGCTGGCGTTGGCGCCGGTCTTGGCGACCGCCTCCGCCACCGTGTCGAAGTTGGGCAGGCCCAGTTCCTCATGGGTCGTGCCGCCCTTGCCCGGCGTCACGCCGCCAACCATCTGCGTGCCATAGTCCAGCGCCGCCTTCGTGTGGAAGGTGCCGGTCTTGCCGGTCATCCCTTGCGTGATGACCTTGGTGTTCTTGTCGACGAGGATGCTCATCGGGTGCCTGTGCCTTCTAGCCGTCACCCCGGCGCAGGCCGGGGTCCAGTTGCTACGCCAGCGTCGGAAAAGAGGTCGTGCCAGTCGGGGTTTACCGCCTCGATCTGGCGCAGCTTCCAGCTCCGCCGCCACTCCTTCATCTGCTTCTCACGCCGGATCGCATCGTCGATACGATCATGCACCTCGAACCAGACCAACGTCTTGCACCCGTATCGGCGGGTAAAGCCTTCCGCGACGTCCTCGCGATGCTCCCACACACGCTTCAACAGGTTGCCGGTTACGCCGATGTCGAGCGTGCCGTTCCGACCGCTCGCCATGTTATAGACGTAACCGCACTTCTCCATGCTCCGTCATCCCGACCACGGTCCGGACTGGACCCCGGCCTGCGCCGGGGTGACGAAAACACGCTTATTTCTCCAGCGACCCGTCGATGCCCTTGCACGCGACCAGCAGTTCCTTGACCGCGTCGACCGACACCTGAAGGTTCGCCTTCGCCTCGTCGGACAGCTTCACCTCGACCACCTTCTCGACGCCCCCGGCGCCGATCACCACCGGCACGCCGACGTACAGGTCGTCCACGCCATACTGGCCGGTCAGGTGCGCCGCGGCGGGCAGCACGCGCTTCTGGTCGTACAGATACGCCTCGGCCATCGCGATGCCGCTGGTGGCGGGCGCGTAGAAGGCCGATCCGGTCTTGAGCAGCGCGACGATCTCGCCGCCGCCGCCGCGCGTGCGCTTCACGATCTCGTCGACCTTCTCCCTGGTGGAGAAGCCCATGTCGATCAGGTCGCTGACCGGGATGCCGCTGACCGTGCTATATTCCAGCACCGGCACCATCGTGTCGCCGTGGCCGCCGAGCACGAAGGTGTTCACGTCCTTCACCGACACGCCGAACTCCTCGGCGAGGAAGTGCGAGAAGCGCGCCGAGTCGAGCACGCCGGCCATCCCGACGACCTTGTTGTGCGGCAGCCCGGAGAATTCGCGCAGCGCCCACACCATCGCGTCGAGCGGGTTGGTGATGCAGATCACGAACGCCTCGGGCGCGTTGTCGCGGATGCCCTCGCCGACCGCCTTCATCACCTTCAGGTTGATGCCGAGCAGGTCGTCGCGGCTCATGCCGGGCTTGCGCGCGACACCGGCGGTGACGATGATGACGTCGGCGCCCGCGATGTCGGCGTAGTCGTTCGAGCCCTTGATCGAGGCATCGAAGCCCTCGACCGGCCCGCATTGCGACAGGTCGAGCGCCTTGCCCTGCGGCACGCCCTCGACCACGTCGAACAGGACGATATCACCCAGACCCTTGAGCGCTGCGAGGTGCGCGAGCGTGCCGCCGATATTGCCGGCGCCGATCAGCGCGATCTTCTTGCGGGCCATCCCATCCCTTCCGTCGTTGACGTTCGAATGGTCACGCCGACTACGCCCTTCGCGCGCATCCGGCAACCCGTAAAGCACCACGCCGGCAAGTTAAATTGATAACGCTTCGCAACTGCGTTAAGCGGTGCCATGTCCTTCGGCGAGATAGCTTTCGGAGCGCATCTCCGCCAGCCGGCTGGCGGTGCGCTGAAACTCGAACGAACCGTCGCCGCGCGGATAGAGCTGGTCCGGCTCGGCATCGGCGGAGGCGAGCAGCTTGACCCTGTTTTCGTACAGCGCGTCGATGAGCTGGACGAAGCGCGCCGCCTCGTTGCGGTTGTCCGGCCCCAGCACCGGGATGCCGACCAGGATGACAGTGTGATAGCGGCGCGCGATCGCCAGATAGTCGGCCGCGCCGCGCGCCTCGCCGCACAGCTTCTTGAACGCGAACACCGCGACGCCCTTCAGCGTCTTGGGCACGCGTAGCGAGCGACCCTGCACGATGAGTTCCTCGGCGGGAACATGCTGGCGGTCCTCGGGCGGATAGTCGGTGAGGCGGAAGAAGGCGGCGGAAAGATCGGCGGTCGCCTGTTCGCCGTTGGGAACGCACCATGTCTTTTGCGAGCCGAGCCGGTCGCGGCGGTAATCGACCGGGCCGTTCAGCGCGATCACGTCCATCCGCTCCTCGATCAGCGCGATGAACGGCAGGAAATGCTCGCGGTTCAGCCCGTTGCGATACAGATCGGCCGGCGCGCGGTTGGAGGTGGTCACCACGGTCACCCCCGCCTCGATCAGCGCGGTGAACAGTCGCGACAGGATCATCGCGTCGGGCGAGTTGGTGACCATCATCTCGTCGAACGCGAGCAGCCGCGCTTCCTCGGCCAGCGCCGCCGCCACCGGCAGGATCGGGTCGCCGGCCTCCTTGCGCCGCTCGGCGGCGATGCGCGCATGGACCTCCAGCATGAATTCCGCGAAGTGGACGCGGCGCTTCCGCGTGATTGCGACATGCGCGAAGAACAGGTCCATCAGCATCGACTTGCCGCGCCCGACGCCGCCCCACATGTAGACGCCGCGCGCGGGCACGATGCGGCGGCGGAGCAGCCCGGTGGTGCGCGGCTTCTCCAGCTCGCCCGCCAGCGTGTCGAGCCGCGCTGCGCCCGCCGCCTGTTCGGCATCGGGGCGCAGTTCGTTCGCGTCGATCAGCTTCTGATAGGCGGCAAGAACCTTGCCCATGTCGTTCGCCCTTCCGTCGCCCGGCGCCGTTCCGGGCTTATGTTGCCGTGCACAATAAGCGCACGGCCTTGCGGAAGGATAGGGGCGGGATCAAGCTACGGATGATTGCTGGGCCGCCCGGCGCGCGTCGCGGAGACGTCGCGTGGCGGCTGGATCAGACCAGCCGCTCGACTTCCATCTTCTTGATCTCCGCGATCGCCTTGGCGGGGGACAGGCCCTTGGGGCAGGCGTTCGCGCAGTTCATGATCGTGTGGCACCGATACAGCCGGAACGGATCCTCCAGCGCGTCGAGCCGCTCGCCGGTCATTTCGTCGCGGCTGTCCGCCAGCCAGCGATAGGCCTGGAGCAGGATCGCCGGGCCGAGGAACTTGTCGGAATTCCACCAGTAGCTGGGGCAGGAGGTCGAACAGCACGCGCACAGGATGCATTCGTACAACCCGTCGAGCTTGGCGCGCTCCGCCGGCGATTGCAGTCGCTCCTTGCCGGCGGGCGGCGGGGTGACGGTCTGCAACCACGGCGTGATCGAGGCATATTGCGCGTAGAAGCGCGTAAAATCGGGCACCAGATCCTTGATGACGTCCATCGCGGGCAGCGGGGTGATCTTCACCTCGCCCTTCACGTCCTCGATCGCGGTGGTGCAGGCCAGCCCGTTCTTTCCGTCGATGTTCATCGAACACGACCCGCAGATCCCTTCGCGGCACGAACGGCGGAAGGTGAGCGAGGCGTCCTGCTCCGACTTGATCTTGATAAGCGCGTCCAGCACCATCGGGCCGCATTCGTCGAGATTGACCTCGAACGTGTCGTAGCGCGGATTCTGCCCCGAGTCGGGATCGTAGCGATAGACGCGGAAGTTGCGCATCGTCCCGCCGGGTTGCGGCGAGGGATGCTTCTGCCCGCCCTTGATCTTGCTGTTCTTCGGGAGCGTGAACTCGGCCATGCGCGTCTCGTCTTCGTCGGTCGGCCCTGGGCGCGCAGGACGTGCGCCGGCACCGTTCGGGGGCGGGTACACGATCGCGGCGCCGGCCGCAAACATGCCCGTTACCCGCCTCAGTAGCCATTATGGCCGGACGCTCAAGAGGCGATCGCGCGTTCCAGCGCGGCGACGTCGATCCGCACCATCGTCATCATCGCCGCCATCGCCCGGGGGGCGTGAACCGGGTCGGCCATCAACTCCAGCAGCCGGCGCGGGATGATCTGCCACGACACGACCCAGCGGTCGGTCAGCCAGCCGCATTGCACCGCCGTGCCGCCGTGCGCGATAAAGGCGTCCCAGTAATGGTCGACCTCCGCCTGATCCGCGCAGTCGATCGACAACGACATCGCCTCGCTGTGCGGCTTGCCCGCGCCGCCGTTGAGCATCGCGAAGCTGCGCCCGGCCAGCGTGAAGGCGACCGTCAGCACCGTGCCCGCCGCGCCGCCGGGATAGTCGACCGGCGCGCGCATGATGTCGCCCATCACGCTGTCGGGGATCAGCCCGGTGTAGAAGCGCGCCTGTTCCTCCGCGGTGCCGTCGCACCACAGCCCTGTCGTCACCTTATCCATCACATGCGCCGCGGGCCGACGAAGCCGAAGCGCGCGCCGTCCGGGTCGCGCGCCACCACCGCATATTGGCCGCCGGGCACCTGGTCCGGCCCCTGCACCGGCGCGCCGCCCGCCGTGGCCAGCCGCGCCAGCGCGGCATCCACATCGTCCACCACGAAATAGACCCGCCAGCCCGGCACCGCGCCGGCGAACGCCGGCATCGTCGCGCCGATCGCGAGCGCCCCGGCATGGACGAAGCGATAGTCGCCGAGCGGCCCCATCGGCATCGCGCCGTCGTGTCGCCAGCCGAACAGCCCGGCATAGAAGGCCATGGCGGCGTCCTGATCGGGCGTGGTCAGTTCGTTCCACACCGCCTGACCGGCGGCGACGTCGGGCGGCACCGCGAAGGCACGCGACACGTCGTCCACCGCGCCGCGCATCACGTAGAACGGCGCGCCGTCGGGGTCGGCGAGCAGCGCCATCCGCCCGACGCCGGGCAGGTCGGTGGCGGGCATGCGCACCGCCGCGCCCGCCGCGGTCGCGCGCGCGACGGTGGCGTCGACGTCGTCGACCCCGACGTAGAACAGCCACCCCGGCGGCATCGGCACGCCGGCCGGCATCGTCATCATGCCCCCGACGCCGCTGCCGTCGGCGGCGGTGAGGATGCGATAGTCCACGCCGCCCGCCATGCCGGCGGACGCGATGCTCCACCCCAGCACCTGCGCATAGAAGCGTTGTGCCGCATCGACGTCGCGCGCCTGATATTCGTACCAGATCGGTGTGCCGTGCGGATTCCTCATGCCGGTTCCTCCCCTTGCGCGGTGTCCTGGACGATCGCGAACCCCCCGAAGATCATCCGCTTGCCGTCGAACGGCATCGGATCGGGCATCTGCTTCATGCGCGTATCGCGCATCACCGCCGCCATGCCGGCGTCGCGTGTCGCCTTGTCCGGCCATTCGCACCACGAGAAAACGACGTTCTCGCCATCGCGGGCATGCGCCGCACGCGCGAAGTCGGTCACCTTGCCGACCGGCAGGTCGTCGCCCCACGCCTCCACGTAGCGGGTGACGCCATGGTCGCGAAAGACGATGCAGGCGGCCTGCGCCATCGCGCGATAGGCCCGCTCGTTACCGTGCGGCACCGGCAGCACGAAGCCGTCGACATAGCCGGTCCCGGTGCTGTCGCCCTCGTCCACCAGCACGCGGAAGCCGCCGAAGATCATGCGCCCGCCATCGAACGGCATGTCCAGCTCCGCCAGGCGGGGATCGGCCATGATCCGCTTCGTGAAGGCGTCGCGCGCCTCCCGGTCGGCGAACTCCATCCAGCTAAAGCCCACCGTCTCGCCGCCCCGCAACTGCACCGCGCCGGCGAAGTCGTTGACCGTGCCGGCGGGCACCTCGTCGCCCCACGCATCCACGACGCGCGCCGCGCCCAGTTCGCGCGACAGCGATGCGGCGCGGCGCGCGTGATCGGCGAATGCGGCGCGCGCTTCGGTGGCGATCGGGGTCACGAAGCCTTCGACATAGGTCATGCGGGTTGTCCCTGCTGCTTGCGCTTCTCCTGCCAGGCGGCGAATGCGGGCGGCGGGCTGCCGGTAAACCCGGCGAGTTGGTCGGCCAGCGCGCGCCGGAACGCCGGCCGCGCCTCGCCGCGCGCGACATAGGCGTCCAGGGTGGGAAATCCTTCCAGCAGCGGCGTGCCGCGCAGGATGCGAAGCACCGCGATCATCAGCAGGTCGCCCGCGCTGAACGCGTCGCCATACCAGTCCCGCGCGCCGAGCCGCTCCGCCACCTCGCCAAGCCGTTCGCGGATCCGCGCTTCGATCGACGGCAGCCGTGGCCTGGACCATGGCGCATCGGCCTCGAACAGGGTCGCGATCGCACGGTCCATGATCGGCGGCTCGACGGTGTTCAGCGCCGCGAACGCCCATTCCAGCGCATGCGCGCGTCCGTCGCGATCGCCGGGGAGCAGTCGGTCGTCCGCGCCGGCGACGTGCAGCACGATCGCGCCGGATTCGTACAGCGTCAGCGCGCCGTGCTCATAGGTCGGCACCTGTCCGAACGGCTGGCGCGCGCGATGGTCCGGCGCCTTCTGATCGCCCTGCGACAGATAGCGGACCCGGTACGGCTGTCCCACCTCCTCCAGTGCCCAGCGCACGCGCAGGTCGCGTACCTGGCCACGTGCGAAATCGGGCACCCAGTCGAAGGCGGTGATGGTCGGTTCCATGTTCGTCGCTCCTGGCGTCACGCGTCGGCGGGCATCGCCGCCATGTCCATGAACAGCGTTTCCCAGGTGTGGCCGTCGGGATCCTCGAACGCGCCGCCGTACATGAACGACTGATCCTGGATCGCGCGCGTCTCGCGCCCGCCCGCATCGCGCGCGGCGGCGTGGATCGCGTCCACCTCCGCCCGGCTGCCGAACGATACGCACAGCAGCGCCGCGCTGACCGCATGCGTGTCCGCGATCGGCTTGTCGGTGAAGGTGGCGTAGAAATCACGGTCCAGCAGCATCACGCTGATCGCGTCGGACCAGCGCATCGCCGACGCCTGCTCGTTCGAGAAGGCCGGGTTCCGTTCGAACCCGATCGCCTGGTAGAAAGCGGTGGCGCGCGCCACGTCGGACACCGGCAGGTTCACGAAGATCATTCGCATCGCTCTCTCCCACGGTGGCGTCGTTGTTCCGACTCGCTGTCTTGCGGATGCTGCGCCCCGTGGTTAGCTAAAGCAACCATGAAGTCAGAAATGGTAACTAATCGACGCGCGCGCTGGTATGACGATGCGTGTGGCACCGCGCTGGCGATGGAATTGCTGGGCGAGCGCTGGTCGCTGCTGATCGTGCGTGAGCTGATGTTCGGGCCGCGCCGCTTCTCTGAACTGCGCGCGGGGCTGCCGGGGATCAGCGCCAATGTGCTGACGCAGCGGCTGGAGGGGCTGACGCACGCGGCGGTGGTCGAGCGCGGGCACTTGCCGCCCCCCGCCAACGCGCCGGTCTATGCGCTGACGCCATGGGGGCGGGAGGCGGAGCAGGCGATCATGGTGCTGGGGCGCTGGGCGGCGCGGTCGCCCGATCACGATCCGACCTTGTTCCTGTCGCCCGCCGCCATGATGCTGTCGCTGCGCACCATGATCGACGCGCGCCGCGCCGGCGACCTGCGGCTGGCGATCGGCTTCCGTTTCGGACGCGATGCCTTCGCGGCGACGCTGGCGCAGGGCGCGCTGGCGGTGGTGCGCGGGCCGGCGGACGGCGACCTGGTGTTCGACACCGACCCGCGCACGATGGCGGCGATCGTCTATGGCAAGCAGCCGATCGCGGCCGCGGAGGCGGCGGGGGCGCTGCGGTTCACGGGAAACCGCGCGGCGGCGGAGACGTTCATCGACCTGTTCCACCTGCCGGCCAAGGCGGCGCGGGCGCCCGTGGCGGGTTGACGCGGGCGCGCGGGCTTCGCACTGGTTCAGGCCACTCCAGCAAACGGCCCCTTGCATGACCGACATCCCGAACACGCAGCCCGACAGCCGCGACACCACGATCCTCGATGCGCCGGACAAGATGGTGCGCGTGCGCGACCTGTTCGGGATCGACACGGACATGGAGGTGCCGGCCTTCTCCGTGGCGGACGAGCGCGTGCCCGACCTCGACCCCGCCTATGTCTTCGATCCCGACACCACGCTGGCGATCATCGCGGGCTTCGCGCACAACCGCCGCGTTATGGTGCAGGGCTATCACGGCACCGGCAAGTCGAGCCATATCGAACAGGTGGCGGCGCGGCTGAAATGGCCGTGCATCCGCATCAACCTGGACGCGCACATCAGCCGAATCGATCTGGTCGGGCGCGACGCGATCGTGCTGCGCGACGGGCAGCAGGTGACCGAGTTCCGCGAAGGGCTGCTGCCCTGGGCATTGCAGACGCCGACCGCGCTGGTGTTCGACGAATATGACGCCGGACGGCCCGACGTGATGTTCGTGATCCAGCGCGTGCTGGAAACGGAGGGCAAGCTGACCCTGCTCGACCAGAATCGCGTGATCCGCCCCAACCCGTATTTCCGGCTGTTCGCGACCGCCAACACGGTGGGACTGGGCGATACCAGCGGGCTGTACCACGGCACGCAGCAGATCAATCAGGGGCAGATGGACCGCTGGAACGTGGTCGTGACGCTCAACTATCTGCCGGCGTCCACCGAGGCGCAGATCGTGCTGGCCAAGTCGGGCGAGTATGACAAGCCCGAGGGCAAGAAGGTGGTGGAGAACATGGTCCGCGTCGCCGACCTGACGCGCAAGGGCTTCGTCAACGGCGACATCTCCACCGTGATGAGCCCGCGCACCGTCATCACCTGGGCGCAGAATGCGATGATCTTCGGCGACGTCGGCTTCGCGTTCCGGCTGTCGTTCCTGAACAAGTGCGACGAGGCGGAACGGGCGCTGGTCGCGGAATATTACCAGCGGGTGTTCGGCAAGGACCTGCCGGAAAGCGTCGCGAGCAAGTCGCAGGCGTAAAAAAAAGGGGGCGGTCGGTGGACCGCCCCCCAATCTTTTTGGCTGCTGGCCGGTCAGACCAGGCTGGCACGGGCATCCACGGTGCGGCGGCGACGCGCGGCATAGCCGATCGCGCCGAAACCCAGGATCATCATCATCCAGGTGCCGGGTTCCGGAACCGCGCCCGGCACCACGGTGCCGCCCACGCCCTTGAAGCCGAAGATGAAGGTCGAACGACCTGCCGTCGTGCCGAGCTTGTTGTCCGCGCTCTGGCCCAGCGAATAGACCTCGGCGCCAACCGTCGCCAGCGACGCCAGTGCCGCCGTCTCGCTCAGCGACGCGCCGTAGAACACGGTGAACTTGCGCGACGCGCCGGCCGCGAGCGGATCGAACGAGAAATCGAACAGGGCACCATGGTCGGCGATGCCGGAGTCGATGAAGTTGCCCGTTGCGCCCGCCGCGATCGCGCTGCCGCGCGACGCCAGCGGATCGGCGGAGGCGAAACCATTGTCGCTGGTGTACAGCACGTTGGCGGCACCAACGGCGCCCTGGATCGTCGAATACTCGCTGAATGCCGTCGGTTCGATGTCCCAGTCCATGACGCGGCGATACAGGATGTTGCCGCTCGTCGTGCTGCTGCCGGTGTTGGTGATCGTCACGTCGACCTGGTAGAGATCGGCGACCGCGCTCGGCGTATAGACGTGCGAAACCGACAGCGGCCCGCCGGTGAGGCGGACGTTAGATGTCGCGGTGCTGGCGGTGCTGCTGAAGCTGACCGAGGTCAGGCCGCCGATGCCCTGCGCATTGTTGGCGTAGCCGCTGATCGACGTGCCGGCGATCGCCGCGCCCCAGCCCTCGCACTGGCAGCCGGCGCGCGTGCCATCGAAGCCGGTGCGCAGGTCGTACACGCCGTACAGGCCAGTGCTGTTCGTCGTGTTCAACTGGCCCAATTGCGCCACGCCCAGACGAATGGTGCCATTGTCGATCACGGCCTGCGCGCCGGCGGCCGTCGGAAACGCGAGGGCTGCCGCTAACGCTGCGGCGGCCCAGGTCCTATACTTGTTCATTTTTACCCCCGTTTCGAAATTGTACGAAACCACCGCTTGCGACCGCGTGAGCGAGGGTGCGACGCATCTTGTTCCGACGTCGACTCCATTCCTCGCCTGCCGAACTCTACTGTGTCGGCCGCGTTAAGGAAATGGTAGGAAATTTCCTGTTTGCGCGGCTGCGCCGGGCGTTGCGCCGATTTGAGACAGGTGACGGGACGGTTTCCCTGAGCGGCCATTCATCCTACATCCGGCGCATGGCGCAGGACACACCGCTCGATCGCTTCAAGGCCGTGCTCGGCGGCGCCGCGCGCGCGCTGTCCGACCAGACGGAACTGGAGCTTGCCTATACCGCCGACGCGCCGGCGCAGTCCGGTACGCACCTGCGCGTGCCGATGCCGGCGCGCACGCTGCCGCCCGAGCAGGTGGCGGAGGCGCGCGGTTTCGCCGATTCGTTCGCGCTGCGGCTCCGGCATCACGACACCGCGCTGCACGCGCGCGGCGCGCCGGCGGAGGCGACCGCGCGGTCGGTCTATGACGCGATCGAACATGCGCGGGTCGAGGCGCTGGGCAGCCGTGGTTACCAGGGGATCGCCGACAATCTGGCCAGCGCGCTGGACGTACGGTTGCGCAGCGACCCGATCACGCGCGCGCGCAACCGCAGCGAGGTGCCGCTGTCCTCCGCGCTCGGGCTGCTGGTGCGCGAGGCGCTGACCGGCACCGCGCCGCCGGCGGTCGCCGAACCGGGGCTGGCATTGGTGCGCGAGTGGATCGGCGAGAAGGTCGACCTGAACGCGCTCGCGCTCGCGCTGGACGATCAGCGGGTGTTCCAGGGAATGACCCGCAAGTTGCTGGAACAGCTCGAACTGGTCGAAGGCGAGCAGGAGCCGCAGGACAGCGACGAAAGCGGCGAGGACGAGGAGAGCGAGGAAAGCCAGGACACCGACGAGTCCGACGAGGGCGAGGCGGAAGGCTCCGAGGGACAGTCCGAGGTCGAGGCGCGCGGCCAGCAGCATGACGACCAGTCGAGCGAGGGCGAAAGCGACGAGCAGGACGGCGACGACATCGACGATGCGGAGGGCGAGCCGGGCGACGAAGGCGAGGAGGGGATGCAGCCGGTGCGCCCGAACCGCCCGCCCGCCGACCTTTCCGCACAGTTCGATTACCGCATCTGGACCGAGGGTTTCGACGAGGTGGTCGCGGCCACCGACCTGTGCGATGCCGAGGAGCTGGCGCGGCTGCGCGGCTATCTCGACCAGCAGTTGGTGCACCTGCAATCCGCGGTGTCGAAGCTGGCCAACCGGCTGCAACGCCGGCTGATGGCGCAACAGTCGCGCTCGTGGGACTTCGACCAGGACGAGGGGCTGCTGGACGCCGCGCGGCTGGCGCGCGTGGTGGTCAACCCGACGCAGTCGCTCAGCTACAAGGTGGAACGCGACACCGAGTTCCGCGACACGGTGGTGACGCTGCTGATCGACAATTCCGGCTCGATGCGCGGGCGGCCGATCTCGATCGCGGCGATCAGCGCCGACATCCTTGCCCGCACGCTGGAGCGCTGCGGCGTGAAGACCGAGATCCTGGGCTTCACGACGCGCGCGTGGAAGGGCGGGCAGAGCCGCGAGACATGGCTGTCGGCGGGGCGCCCGCCGCAGCCCGGCCGGCTGAACGACGTGCGCCACATCGTCTACAAGCGCGCCGACGAGCCGTGGCGGCGCGCGCGTGCGTCGCTGGGGCTGATGATGCGCGAGGGACTGCTGAAGGAGAATATCGACGGCGAGGCACTGCTGTGGGCGCATGGCCGGATGATGGCGCGGCCCGAGGAGCGCCGCATCCTGATGGTCATTTCCGACGGCGCTCCTGTGGACGATTCGACGCTCAGCGTGAACTCCGGCTCGTATCTGGAGCGGCACCTGCGGCAGGTGATCGCGTGGATCGAGAAACGCTCGCCGGTCGAACTGGTGGCGATCGGCATTGGTCACGACGTGACGCGCTATTACAGCCGTGCGGTGACGATCATGGATGCCGAGCAACTGGGCGGCACGATCATCGAGCAGCTTGCGGCGCTGTTCGACGCGGAATGAGGCGCGGGCGGCCGGAGCGGCGTGGTGGACCGCGAGCCGCGATGGCCTGTGGCATCATCGCATGTCGTCGCCTCGACCCGGTGGCATGATCGTCGCGCCGCCCGGCGGCTTCGTCGGTCCGGTTAAGCGATCGGTGACGATCGCGGGTCATGCCACCTCGATCAGCCTGGAGCCGCTGTTCTGGCAGGCGCTGGAGGAGGCGGCGCGTCGGCGCGCACTGCCGCTGTCCGCACTGGTGGCGCAGATCGACGCGTTGCGCATCCGCGCGATGTCCCCGCCCAACCTGGCGAGTGCGCTACGATGCTGGATCATAGCGCAAAAATGCGACAATGATGCGAACACCTCTCAATAGCGTTGACACTGATAAGCGCTCGCAATAATGCCCCCGGCAACAAGGGGGAAACATATGTCATCGTCTTCCGCGTCGTTCCTGGCGCTGTCCTGCATCGGCTTCATCGCCACGGCCCCGGCTGCGGCGGCCGACACCCCGTCGCACGCCCCGGCCGGCGTTCAGGACGGGCGCACGCGCATCGAGCGTGACGACGTGGTCGTCACCGGCACCCGCGAGGACGCGCCCGATCATCTCGAAAGCCCGAAAGCGACCGCCGCGCTGCTGGATACGCCACAGACGGTGACGGTGATTTCGGACCAGGTGCTGCGCAAGCAGAACCTGCTGACGCTGCGCGACGCGTTGCAGACGATCCCGGGCATCACGTTCGGTGCGGGCGAGGGCGGCGGCGGTTACGGCGACTCGATCAACCTGCGCGGCTATTCCGCCAACAACGACATCACCGTCGATGGCATCCGCGACAGCGCGCAATACAGCCGCACCGATCCGTTCAACCTCCAGCAGATCGAAGTCTACAACGGCGCGAACTCGGTCTTCAACGGCGCCGGCTCGGTCGGCGGCACGATCAACCTGGTGACCAAGGAGCCGCGCCCGGAGGATCTGACGATCCTGCAGGGCGGGGTGGGCACCGACAGCTACTGGCGCGGGGCGGTGGATGCCAACAAGCGCGTGAGCGATCTGGTGGCGGTGCGGCTGAACGCGGCCTATCACCACAATGACGTGCCGGGCCGCGACGTCGAGAAGTTCGAGCGCTGGGGCGTCGCGCCGGCGGTGACGATCGGCGTGGACGGACCGACCAGCCTGACGCTGGCCTATGTCCATCAGGAGGATCGCAATACGCCGGTGTACGGCGTGCCCTATTACAAGAGCGCGCTGTACGATGGCGAGCTGCCCGGCGTCGACCGCAGCGACTATTTCGGGATCGAGAACCTCGATCGGCAGGACACGACGGTGGACCGCTTCACCGCGACGCTTCGCCATCAGGTCGACGATCATCTCTCGGTGCGCAACCTGACCCGCTGGCAGCGCGTCGGGCAGGATAGCGTGACCAGCGCGCCGCAGGGCGTGTTCTGCCTCGCCGCGAGCGGCCGCACTCCGGCCGGGACCGCTTGTACCGCGTCGCTGACCAACGTCGTCGACGGTGCGGGCGTGTTCCACACCACGGCCAATCCGCTGAACATCACCGTCGCGCCCGGCTTCTTCCTGCCCAACGGTCCGCGCGGGCTGGAGCGGACGCAGGAGAACCAGTTGCTCGCCAATCAGGTCGACATCCGCCTGAACCACGGCGAGAAGGGCGGAGTGCGCAACACCGCCAACATCGGCATGTCGGCGCAGGTCGAGGATTATGCGATCACCACCGCCTCGCTGCTGCGCAACGCGGCCGGGCAGGCGCTGGTGTCGCCGCAGATCAGCATTGCCGACCCGGACACCGTCTGGACCGGGCCGGTCAACCGCACGATCACCGCGCAGTCGCGCTCGGACACGACCAACGTCGCGGTCTATGCCTTCGACACGCTGGAACTGGGCCGCTACGTCGAGCTGAACGGCGGCGTGCGCTGGGAACAGCAGACCGCGCATTTCCGCAACCTGCCGCTGCGCATCGTGCCGCCGGGCACGACCGCGCTGACCGCCGCGCAGACCACGCCGCAGACCAGTCGCGAACGGCTGTTCTCCTACCGCGTCGGCGCCGTGTTCCACCCGGTGCAGGACGTCAGCGTCTACGGCAGCTTCGCCAATGCGCGCACGCCCTCGTCCGCGACGGTGCGGCTGGGCTGCGGCGCGCTGACCTCGGCGGTGGTTGCCGGGCAGACGGTGACGTACGACCCGTGCCAGGTCGCGCCGGAAACCGCCCGCAACTACGAAGCGGGGGTGAAGGCCGGGCTGTTCGGGCGCCGGCTGGAATTGACCGCGGCGGTGTTCCGCAACGAGCGCACCAACTTCCGCGTCGCGTCCAACGATCCCGCGCTGCCCACCGCAACGCAGGTGCTCGACGGGCGCGCGCGGGTCGACGGGATCGCGGTGGGCGCGTCGGGGCAGATCACCCGCAACTGGACGATCTTCGCCAATTACACCTATCTCGACGGCAAGATCCTCCAGTCGATCTCGGACCGCTGCATCGCCAATCCGGGGAATGGCACCGCGACCAACAATCCGTGCGGCAATTCCGCCGGCGTCCGCGATCCACAGGCCGGCACCTATTTCGTGCAGACGCCGGAGCATTCGGGCAGCCTGTTCACCACCTACAAGCTGCCGTTCGGGCTGGAGATCGGCTACGGCCTGACCTATCAGGGCGATTTCGCGCTGAACGCCGCCAGCCTGCTTTCGCCGACGCAATATCGTTCGGACGATTACCTGATCCACCGCGCCTATGTGGCGTACAGCTTCGCCGGCGGGCTGACCGCGCAGGTCAACGTGCAGAACTTCACCGACGAGAAGTATTTCACCGGCATCCGCAACAATGGCTGGGCGACGCCGGGCGATGGCCGGCAGGCGACGCTGAGCCTGTTCTACAGCTTCTGACCGGGCTACACCGCGCGCCATGCTGATCGCCATCCCCGATGTGCTGGATGCCGCCGGCGTGGCGCGGGTGCGCGGGCTGATCGACGCCGCCGAGTGGGTCGACGGCAACGTCACGTCGGGGCCGCAGGCGGCGCTCGCCAAGCGCAACCGGCAGTTGCCGGAGGATGGCGCGGCCGCGCGCGAGGCGGGCGGGCTGATCCTCGACGCGCTGGGACGAACGCCGTTGTTCGTCGCCGCCGCGCTGCCCGCCAGGGTCTTCCCGCCGCTGTTCAACCGCTACGAGGGCGGGCAGGACTTCGGGCTGCACGTCGACAATGCGATCCGGATGAAGCGCGGGAGCGACTTCCGGATCAGGAGCGACCTGTCGGCGACGCTGTTCCTGGAGGATCCCGCCGCCTATGATGGCGGCGAGCTGCTGATCGAGGAGCAGTTCGGCACGCAATCGGTGAAGCTGCCGTCCGGGCATATGGTGCTGTACCCCGCCTCCAGCCTGCACCGCGTCGCGCCGGTCACGCGCGGCGTGCGGCTGGCGAGCTTCTTCTGGATCCAGTCGATGGTGCGCGACGATGGCGCGCGCCGCATCCTGTTCGAACTCGATCAGGGCGTGCAGGCGGTGGCGGCGGCGCAGGGATCGGGGTCGGCGGCGACGGTGCAACTGACCGGCGTGTACCACAATCTGCTGCGCCGCTGGGCGGAGGTGTAGCGGTTCACCCCTTGCGGCGGAACAGGCAGTCGAACTCCATCGCGCAGGCCGGATCGTCGTTCATGGTGTTGACCGCGCGGAACTGCGCCGGTGTGAAGCCCAGCGCGTCGAGGTGAGCGATCGCCTCGCTGAAGCCCCAGATGTTCTCGTAGAGCTTCTCCGACGGCAGTTCGAGCAGCAGCGCCGAGGTGCGCTTCAGCGTTTCGCCCGCGCCGTCCAGCACCGCGCGCTCATGCCCCTGCGTGTCGATCTTCAGCAGGATCGACGTCGCGTCGTTCCCCGCCAGCGCCAGGTCGAGCGTGGTGACGGGCACCGTCTCCACACCGCGCAGCGCGGGATCGACACCCAGGCGCTGCGCACTGCCCGCGTCGATCGAATGCATCGAATTGAGCGTGTCGAATTCGTAGAGGTTGATGTGCGCCTCGCCCGGCTCCGCGCCCAGCGCCGTGCGCGTCACGGTCCATGACGGATCGCGCGCTGCCTTTTTCTCCAGCGCGGCGAAGACCTTGCTGACCGGCTCGAACGAATGCAGCGGCCCCTTGTAGCCGCGCTCGCGTATCTCGCCGACGAACTGGCCGAGATTGGCGCCGACGTCGACGACCAGGTCGATGTGCCGAGTACGCAGGAAATGGTGCAATGTCGCCTTGCGAGCCGTCTCGATCCCGGCGCGGTTCAACAGACTCCTGACCCACGGTGCCAGACCCATTTTTTTCTCCCGGAAGATCGTCGGAGCGCGCGAGATAACAGGGCGGTGTGTCGGCGGACAGGGTATTTTCCTGCCGACGCATATTGGCCGTACTGTTCTGTGTCACCTTGGCGGCCCGTATGTCGCAGGTGCGAACTGGCGCACGCGGGTATGCGCAGGCCGAGCGCCGGCGTGCGGACGTCGGCACGCCGGCCTCCGGTATAAGGTGTCGCCGACCCCCTTTACCGGCCCAGCAGCACGCGCGCCTGGCTGGCGATCTGCGCCAGCATCGCGGCGTTGGGCGCCTGCGCGTTGCGGGCGCGGTCGATCACCGCGCGGAATTGCCCGACGCGCGTCGCGTTGCGCGCCAGCCAGTCGTCAACCAGCGCTTCGGGATCGCCGCCCCCGCCGCGGGCGAGGAAGTCCAGCCGAAGCTGCTGGAAGTCGCGCGCCAGCCCCGCGATCAGCAGCCGCTCCCACGGATCGCTGGGCGTGATGCGCGTCGCGGTGCCCTGCGCCCAGTCCAGTCCCAGTCCCTCGCCCAGCCGGGTGAAGGCGCGCGCGAGCCGCATCTCCTCGACGCCGGCGCGCTCGCCAAGGTCGGCGAGACCGACCGCGCCGTCCATGTCGAAAAGGCGCACCACCTTGATCGCCAGATCATGCGGCGCGCCGGCCTGTTCCAGCAGGTCGGCGATCTGCCGCGAATGCGCGCGCGCGGCGTCCAGCAGCAGGTCGGCGGTCACCGCCTCCAGCCGCGCGATCCCGCCCGACAACCGCTCCAGCGCGGCCGAGGGCATGGTGCCCGGCGCGGTGGCGCGCAGCAGGTCGGCGACCTGAGAACGCACCGCCACCGCCACTTCGTCGAACAGCGCGAGACGCCCGCTCTCCGGCATCGCCGTGCTTTCGATCTCCTGCCACAGCGCCGCCAGCCCGAACTGCCGCTCCGCGACCACGAACATCGCGGCGATATCGGCCAGTGTCGCGCCCTCCTCCTCCGCCAGCTCGAAGGGGTGGAGGATGCCGATGCGGTTGACGATGCGATTGGCCAGCTTGGTCGCGACGATCTGCCCGCGCAGCCGGTGCGCGTCGATCGCGTCGGCGAA
This sequence comes from Sphingomonas taxi, assembly GCA_003243195.1. Taxonomy (GTDB): domain Bacteria; phylum Pseudomonadota; class Alphaproteobacteria; order Sphingomonadales; family Sphingomonadaceae; genus Sphingomonas; species Sphingomonas taxi_B. The sequence continues at coordinate 122,029 of QFQI01000008.1, forward strand.
GCGCGCCTGCATCGCGCCGGGGAAGGCGGCGTGCAGGTCGGGGAGCAGCGCGGGATCGTCGCCCAGCGGCGAATGTTCGATCGCGTCCTGAAGCGCGAGCTTCGCAGTGGCCAGCAGCACCGCCAGTTCGGGCCGGGTCAGCCCGCGTCCCTCGCCAGTGCGGCGCAGCAGGTCGACGTTGCCGGCCAGCCCCTCCACCCGCCGGTCGAGCCGTCCGGCTTCCTCGAACACCTCGATCAGCCGCACATAGCTGGGCAGCGCCTGCGCACCGCCACCCTCGGCGATCGACAGGCCGAGCGTCTGGAGGCGATTGTCCTCCAGCACGAGATGCGCGACGTCGTCGGTCATGCTGCCGAGCAGGGCGTTGCGATCCTCGAAGCCGAGGCGACCCTCGATCATCTCGCGATTGAGCGCGATCTTGATGTTGACCTCGTTGTCCGAACAGTCGACGCCGGCCGAATTGTCGATGAAGTCGGTGTTGATCCGCCCCCCGCGCGCCGCAAACGCGATGCGCCCTGCCTGCGTCACGCCCAGGTTCGCGCCCTCGCCGATCGCGATCGCGCGCAATTCCTCGGCATCGACGCGGAGGCGATCGTTGGCGGGATCGCCGACGGTGGCGTTGTTCTCGGCCGCCGCCTTCACATAGGTGCCGATGCCGCCGAACCAGATGAGGTCGGCGGGACTCTTCAGGATCGCGGAGATCAGCGCCGCCGGCTCCAGCCGCCCGGCGGCGATGCCCAGCGCCGCCTGCACCTGCGGCGAGAGCGGGATCGACTTCATGTCGCGCGCGAACACGCCGCCGCCCGCGGAGATCAGCGCGCTGTCGTAATCGGCCCAGCTCGATCGCGGCAGCGCGAACAGGCGCGCGCGCTCCGCCCAGCTCGCCGCCGGGTCGGGATCGGGGTCGAGGAAGATGTGGCGGTGATCGAAGGCGGCGACCAGCTTCACCGCCTTCGACAGCAGCAGCCCGTTGCCGAATACGTCGCCCGACATGTCGCCGCACCCGACGATGCGGATCGGCTCGCTCTGCACGTCCAGCCCGCGCTCGGCGAAATGGCGCTGGACCGATACCCACGCGCCCTTCGCGGTGATGCCCATCGCCTTGTGGTCGTACCCCTGCGAGCCGCCGCTGGCGAACGCGTCGCCCAGCCAAAAGTCGCGGTCGAGTGCGATCTGGTTGGCGACGTCGCTGAACGTCGCGGTGCCCTTGTCGGCGGCGACGACGAAATACGGATCCTCGCCGTCCAGGACGGTGACGCCGGCCGGATGGACCACCGCACCGCCGACGATATTGTCGGTGATCGACAGCAGCGTGCGGATGAAGATGCGATACGCCTCCGTCCCCTCGGCCAGCCACGCGTCGCGGTTGGCGGGGGAGGGGAGCTGCTTGGCGTAGAAGCCGCCCTTCGCGCCGGTCGGCACGATCACCGCGTTCTTGACGCGCTGCGCCTTCATCAGCCCGAGGATTTCGGTGCGGAAATCGTCGCGGCGGTCAGACCAGCGCAGGCCACCGCGCGCGACCGGGCCGGCGCGCAGGTGGATGCCCTCGACGCGCGGCGAATAGACCCACACCTCGCGCCACGGCAGCGGGGCGGGGAGGCCGGGGATCTTCGCGCTGTCGAGCTTGAAGGCGAGCGCTTCCTTTGCCGCGTCGGTGAAGGCGTTGGTGCGCAGCGTCGCGTCGATCACCGCGCGGAACGCGCGCAGGATGCGATCGTCGTCGATGCCGGTGACGGCCTCCAGCCCGGCGTCGATCACCGCCTGCGCCGCATCGGCGTCGGTGTCCGAAGCCGGATCGTGGATCGCCGCGAAGCGGTCGACCAGCGCGTGCGTCACGTCGCGCACGCGGGTCAGCGTGTCGACGACATTGGCCGGGCCATAGCTCATCCCCGCCTGCCGCAGGTAACGATACCAGGCGCGGAACAGCACCACCGCCGATGGCGACAGCCCCGCCTCCAGCATCAGCCGGTTGAAGCCGTCATCCTCGGCGCGGCCTTCCAGCACCTGCGCCAGCGCCTCCTGCAACGTGTCGGCGGCGGCGAGCACCGCCGGGATGTCGGCTTTGGTCTCCAGCGTGAAATCGTGGATCGAGCTGCGCTCCTCGTCGGTCAGCGCGGTCGGCATCTCCTCGATCACGCGGAAACCGAAATGCTCCAGCGCCGGCACCGCGTCGGACAGGGCCAGGGGGCCGCCCTGACGATAGACCTTCAGGTGCAGCATCCCGTCGCCGCCGGCGGTGAAGCGCACCTCGCGATCGGCATCGCCGTCGAGCGTGGCGATCGAGACGATGTCGCGCGCGGCCTCCTCGGCCGTGGCACCGGTGCGATAGCGCGGCGGAAAGGCGGCCGCGTGGCGCAGCGCGAGGCGCGCGGCGCGCGCCGGCCCGACCTCCTCGGCCAGCGCCGCCTCGATCGAGGGCGCCCAGCCGCGCACCATCTTCTCAAGCTGCGCGTCGAGCATCATCGCATCGGGCAGCACGCCCGCGCCGCGCAGGTCGATCGTGTAGCGCAGCAGCGCGACGCGCCCGTCCTCGACGCTGGTCGACCAGTTGAGCACCTGGCCATTGGCGGCGTCGCTCAGCATCTCGCCGATCGCGACGCGGCGCGCGGTGGTCATTTCGTCGCGCGGCAGCCAGACGAAGGCATAGAGGTGGCGGCCGAGCGGGGAGGGGACCAGCACCAGCTTGGGCCGCGGCCGATCCGCCAGGCTCATTGCGGTGAGCGCCAGCTCCTCCATCGACGCGGCGCTGACTGCGATCATCAGGTCATGCGGCAAGGTGGCGATGGCGTGGGTCAGCGCCTTGCCGGTATGGCCGGCGGGATCGAAGCCGAACTTCGCCTCGCTCGCCGCGAGCCGCTGCCGCAACACCGGCACGCTGCGCGGCGGCGCGTTGAGCGCGGCCGAGGTCCACAGCCCGGCATGGATCGACAGGCCGGTCACGCGGCCGCCCGTGGTGATCGGCGTCACCAGCAGGTCCAGCGGCACGCGGCGGTGGACGGGCGAGATCAGGCTGGATTTCAGCAGCAGCGGCGCGGCATTGCCGGCGGTGAAATATTCCACCGCCAGTTGCCGCGACCGCTCCGCCAGGATCGGCACCTCATGCGGGTTGCCGATGATGCCCAGCGGGGCGGCGGCGTCGCGCTGCCCGTCGGCGTGCCAGCGCTCATGCCCCAGCAAGGTGAAGTGCCGGTCGAGGAACCAGCGCAGCAGGCTCGCCCCCTCCGGATCGCCGCCGGTATCGTCGATCACCCCGGCGTCGGCGGCCAGCGTCCCCTGCATCGCACGCCAGTCGCGCACCGCCAGCCGCACGTCGGCCAGCAGCCGCTCGATCTCGTCGGTCAGCGCGCGCCGGTCGCGCGCGTCGACGCGCTCCAGCTCGATGTAGATCATCGATTCGGGACGGCCGTCGGCCTCCTCGATCCCGGTCAGCCGCCCGTCGGGGTCGCGCGACACGCGAACGACCGGGTGGATGACGCGGTCCACCGCGATGTCGCGGTCGCCGATCGCCGCGGCGACCGAATCGACCAGGAACGGCATGTCGTCGTTGACGATCGCCAGCCGCATCCGGCGCCGCGCGCCGTCGTTGGGCAATTGCTCCAGCGCCAGCGCAGGCGTGCCGGCGGGCCGGATCGCCGCGGTCTGCGCCAGGAACGCCGCCGCCTCCGCCTGCTTCTCGTCACCGAAGCCGGCGAGCTCGCCGGGCAGGGCGCGATAGGTGAGCCGCGCCGCCAGCGCCGCGGACAGTATCTGAAGAGACTTTTCCGGCATGGGCCGGGGTATGCGCCGACCGGCGGGTTAGCTCAACCCCCGTGGTATGCCGTCACGCCAGCCGGCGCAGCAACTGCCCGGCCAGCCGGGCGTCGTCACCGATCGTCCCGACCACCACGATTCCCCCGGCGGTGGCGCGGCCCAGCAGCACGACCGGCGCGCCGTCCTCCAGCCCGCTGTCCAGCGCGATCTCCGCCAGCGCCGCGCGTTCGCCGAGCGGGCGCGGCACCGCGCCGTCGCCGGGGCGACGCGACGCGCGCTCCTCGGCGACGATGCCCTTGATCCCGCCATCGGCGAGCTCCAGCGCATGCGCCAGCCCACCGTCGGGCACGCCGCGCCGCCGCGCCCAGGCGAGCACGGTCGCCGCTTCGGTCAGGCGGGTCTTGTCGTGGTCGACGCCGAAGACCAGCTTGGCGATCGCGGTCATCGGCGCGCGTTCCTGCGGGCGGATGCCGGCATAGGACAGCAGGGTCGCGAGCCGGTCGGGATCCGCCGCGGCGGCCAGCGCGACGTCGTGCGCGCGCCCCAGCGCCCGGTACAGCGCGGCATGGCTGCGCGTGGCGGCGGTGCGGGCCGATGCCGCGCTGGCCCGCGCGGCGGCAAGGCGATCGTCGAGCGTGCCGAGCGGGCGGTCGCCGTCACCGTCGTCGTCAGCCGCCGCTGCCGCCCCGGCGCCCGGACCGTCGGCCCAGATCGCGCTGGGCACGGGATCGTGCCGCGGCGCGCGCACGACGGCGGCCAGCTCGGCAGCGAGCGCCGCCTGGTCGTCGGCCGCGACCAGTTCCTTCCAGTTGATGACCCCGTAAATGAAGTCGATGGTCGTCGAATCGGACGAAAACGGCATCAGGATGCCGCGATACAGCGTGTTGTGCCCGCGCGTGCCGATGAACTCGGCCTCGAAGCCGACCGGCGCGCGATTGGCGATGATCTGCAGGTAATGATCGGTCAGGCGCGACAGCAGCGATCGCGAGGGCACGTCGGCGATGCGCGTGATCGACTGGTCCAGCCCGCATTCGTCGCGCAGCGTGCGGCCGATGAACTGGATCGACGGATCCTCGATCCCGCCGGAGAAGTCGAGCAGCACGCTGTGCGGCCCGAAATCGGCGATGCTCTCGGGCTCCAGGTCGCCGATCGCCGGGTAGGGGCGCTCGCGCAGCAGCGATACCCAGTGGTTGTAGGCGCGCACATGCATGCGACGCTCGTCCGCCCCGACCACCAGCAGCGGTTCGCCCACGCCGCCCTCGACGGAGTCGGCATCCTGGCGGAGATCGTCGTGGCCGCGCGTGCTGTCCATGGTCATCGTCCCAGCGAGTGGCCCGTGATGTGGCCGAGTCGTCCGCCCGGATGTGGACCATGGATGGTAAACGCATCGTAAAGTCGCGAACCGCTTGTCAGCCCCGCCCCGCCCTGCTAAGCGCCGCCTCCACCACGCCTGACAAGGCGCGGCAGGCCGCTTTAGCTCAGCTGGTAGAGCATCGCATTCGTAATGCGGGGGTCACAGGTTCGAGTCCTGTAAGCGGCACCACTTCCGGTCAAAACCGGGCACCATAGCAATAGCGGCATCGCCGCCCCGCACGACCGCGCTCTCCAACGCCGCCTTGGTGCCCTGGATGTGGATGGTTTGGTTGTCCACGCAGACATTGTCGGTCAGCAGCTGGACATAGGCTTTTCGCAGCGCCGGGTCTCATTCTCTCAGTCGCTCGTTGATCAGCTTGCCGAACGTCGCGATCGTAACTTCATTGATGCGCTGCGGTTCGCGGTTGAGCTGAAGCGTCAGACTGCGCTCGTCGCATTCCTCTGCGCGGCGTTCCGGCGGTGCTGATCGGGCCGCTCCGCAAATGCTGGATCCTTGGGCGACATCAGACCTTCGTCGATCATCTCGAGCAGGCGTCGCATGCGCGTTCCGCTGCGACTTTCTCCCGCCTGACCCGATAGAGGCCCTGATGCCGCTGCGCATCCGCCACATCGGATCTCTCGAGCACAGCCTGTAGCAATTCGATAAGCCGAGCGGGCTGGCAAATGCGTTCGGTTCCCGAACGCCTCGGTTGGCGAGATCAAGCGAACGCCCGCCTGTTCGAACTTATGCTCGCTGTTAAGCCGTGTCAGCAGATGTCTGGCGAAGCGTGACAGGGCGTAGACGTCGATCATGTGCGGCGAGTCACATACGTCGTCCCCGTCCATGCCTTCACCGTCGATCACCATTCCTCCATCGCTTCCTACGGTGGCGCACACCCGCCGGCGGCACGCCGGCCGGCGGTGCTAGAGTGCCGCGCCGCCCAGCTTCCACGTCATCTCCAGGAAGATGCTCCGCCCGACGCTGTCAAACCAGCTTATGTCGTAATAGGGGTAGGCGGAATAGGTGCGATCCCTGATCGGGTTCTGGTCCAGCACGTTGGTGACGCTCAGCGATCCGCGCAGATGGTCGGTGAAGTCATATTGGAAGGTCGTGTTGACCAGATAGCTGGCCTTGATAAACCCCTCCTGCGCATAGTTCGGCAGCTTGCCGAGCCGCCGTGTCTCCACCGTCCATTTCACGGCATCGGCGGACCAGGTGACGCTGGCGGTCGATTTGTCGCGCGGGATGTCATAGCCGCTGTCGAACGCCAGCTTGTCGATCGTTGGGTCGCCCGGATACTGGCGGAACGTGTGGTCGAACACATGCGTATGCGCCGCCGACAGCGCGAAGCTGCCGATGCCGGTCGGCAGGTTGGCATGGACCGCGACGTCGATGCCGGTGGTGCGCTCATGCGCGATGTTGATCGGGTTGACCGACACATAATCCAGCGCGCCCGCGTTCACGCCGCTCGCGAACCGCCCGATCCGCGCGATGGCATCCTGGCAGGTGGGCGATGCGATATCGACCGGCGTACCCGCCGTCGTTTGCCCGATCCGGCAATCCGCTTCGTCGCGCAGCAGGGTGTCGGTGCTGAGGTCGCGCACCTGATCGGCCATCGAGACGCGGAAGTAATCGACCGAAACGTCGAAGCCGCGCGACGGCGCCCACACGATCCCGGCGTTGAGCGACTTGCTCGTTTCCGGCCGCAACTTGCGGTTGCCGGTGCGCTGCACCACGATCCCCTCGCTCGACAGGCTGCAATCGCCGATCGTCTCGTCGGGCTCCTCGGTGCGGCAGCGGTAGTAATCGGTCGCGGACGGATGGGTGTTGCCCGGCCCGGTGAACACATAATGCAGGTCCGGCGCGCGGAAGCCGGTGCCGTAGGCGGCGCGCAACAGCAGCGTCGACACCGGGCGCAGCTCCACCCCGCCATTGTAGGTGAACTTGCCGATCCCGTTGCCGTCATAGCCGAAATGGTCGTAGCGCGCGGCACCGGACGCCTGGAGGAACGACAGCAGCGGCACGCGCAGCTCCCCGCCTGCGGCCCAATGCGATCGCCGTCCGCGCCCGTCGCTGTCCTTCAGCCCGTAGTAATAATCGGTCAGCGCCAGCGGATCGGGTTTCAGGTCGTAACCCTGCCGCCCGACCTCGGCGACCGCCGCGAAGCCGACCGGCCCGGCCGGCAGGCCGAACAATTCGGTGCTGGTGAGGGTCGCGGACAGATTGTCGGTCCAACTGCGCGGATGATAGGTGCTGTATACCGCGATCTCGTCATATTCGGCGCGGGTCAGCGGAGTGTAGAGCCGCGCCGGATCGGCGTCGTACACCGGATAGCCGCTGTCCGGGTCGATGCCCTGCTGCGTGCCGAGGAACAGCGCGTTGGCCCTGGCGGCGATGATCTGCGGGAACTGGACGCGCGCCTTGTATTCGCTGTGGTTGAACGACAGCTCGTAGGACCATTTTTCCGACAGGGCGCCGCGCACGCCCGGCGTGACGCTGAAGGTCCGCTGGCGGTTGCGCGTCATCGTGCGGGCGAAGCCGCCCGATTCCTCGGGCGTGAACTGCCGCGACCAATCGTCCAGCACCCCGTCGAAACTGTTGAAGAAGGTCGCGTCGCTGCTGCCCGAGGCATCCTGGAACGACCAGTTGAGGACGTCGGGCATCAAGGCGACCCTGCTGATCCCGAACTGCGCGTCGACGAACAGCTTCGCCGCGTCGGACAGGTCGTATCCGGCCGACACGAAGCTGTTGAACCCCTCGCGTCGCGAGATGATCGTGCCGTAGCCGATCGACGTGTCGCTGCCGCAGAACCGCCCCGGCCCATAGTCATCCAGCGCGTCGTCGAACGCGCCGTAGCGCGGGCGGGACGCATGATAGGTCGATCCGCCGTTCAGATACGACAGGGCGCCGCACGTCGCCGCGCCCGGATCGACATATTCGTCATTGTCGGGATCGTAGCGCAGGAACGTCCGCCGCCCGACGGTGATTGGCGTGGTGGGATTGTCGGCGGTGCTGTCCTGGATGCGGCGCTGATACGCCCATAATGGTCGTTGCAGCAGATATTCGCCGCCGGCGATGATGTGGAAGTCGCCCGTCGACCAGCCGGCGGTGCCGGTCAGCCGGTGCAGGTCGCCGCCGCCATGTTCGGTCCGGCCGTGGCGATAGTCGACGGTCAGCCCGTCGACCTTCGTCTTCAGCTTGAAGTTGATGACGCCCGCGATCGCGTCCGATCCATAGATGGCCGAGGCGCTGCCGCTGAGCACCTCGACCTGCTGGATCAGCCCGACCGGGATGTTCGACACGTCGGTGAAATTGCTCTGTCCGTTGAAGGGCAGCGGGAAGTCGGCGATGCGGCGGCCGTTGACCAGAACCAGCGTATGGTTCGGCCCCAGTCCGCGCAGGTCGACCTGTTGCGCGCCGGGGGTGAAGCTGGCGCCGCTGAACGACTGCTGGCTCTGCGTCTCGCCGCCGTTCTGGGTGACCGCGCGCAGGATGTCGGGCACGCTGGTATAGCCGTTGGCGCGGATCGTATCGGCGTCGATCGTCGTGACCGGGGCTGGCCCTTCCTGTCCGGTGCGCGGGATGCGCGATCCGGTGACGATCACCTCCTTGCCGGACGCATCGCCGGTTTCGCCCGACGTTTGCGCCGCGGCGGGCGCCGCGAGCGCGAAAAGGCAGCAGCCGAGTGCGAGCGGCTGCCGATATCGCCATGGCCGTGCGTCGCGCGTCATCCCGGATACCCCTGTCGCGCGCCGGTTGTTCCCGGCTTGATGCGCAGGGTTAATCTCACCAAAACTTTCCTATAGTTTCAAGCGGAATGTTTATACGAACAAACATGTTGTTCTAAATGCCCGCCAAAATGTAAGATCGTGTCGGATCAGGTGACGTGACGGGGGTGTGGAATGCGGCGGATGGTGTCGATCGGGTTGCTGGCGTCGGCCGTCGCGGCATGGGGGCTGACGACGCCGGCGCTGGCGAAGCCGCATTATCGGCATTACGCGATCGGTCGATTGTCCGCGCCGACGCCGGGGCCGGTGTCCGGCGGATTGCTGCTGATGGGGGGCGGCGATCGCAATCACGATGCCATGCACTGGTTCTTCGCCAAGGCGGGGCATGGCCATATCGTCGTGTTGCGCGCGTCGTTCGGGCCGGAGATCGGCGAGGAATTCTTCAGGGAGATCGGCGGGGTCGCCTCGGTCGAGACCTTCGTCTTCGCCGATCGCACCGCCGCTTCCGACAGGCGACTGCTTGCCGCGCTGGCGAAGGCCGACGGCATCTTCATCGCGGGCGGCGATCAGGCGCGCTATGTCCGTTACTGGAAGGGCACGCCGGTCGCCGCCGCGCTCGACGCGCACGTCGCCGCCGGCAAGCCGATCGCGGGAACCAGCGCCGGCCTCGCGATACTGGGCGAGCGGCTCTATGGCGCGATGGACGACGGCAGCATCACCAGCGGCCAGGCGCTCGCCGCACCATTCGGCCCGGCGGTGACGATCGAGGGCGATTTCCTGCACCTCGCGCCGCTGAAGAATGTGGTGACGGATACGCATTTCAAGGAGCGCGACCGGCTCGGCCGGCTGTTCGCGTTTGTGGCGAAGGCGGAGGCGGAGGCGGATCGCCCCGCCGACCAGCCGGCGATGATCGGGCTGGGCGTGGATGAAAGCGCCGCGCTGGCGGTCGAGCCGGACGGTTCGGGGCGGATCTATGCCACGGCGGCCGATGGCGGCGGCTGGGTGGTGGACGGTGCCGGGCTGCGGGGACTGGACCGGCGCGGGCTGCTGCGGGCGCCGCGCGTGCGCGTCACCGGGATCGGCGCGGGATCGGTGGTCCATCTCCCGTCGGGCACGGTCGATCGCCCGATCTTCACGCGTTATTACGCGGCGGCGGGCGGACAGATCGCGCAGGTGCCGCGCTGGTCGCTGGCGATCCACGGCGGGGCCGGCGTGATCGAACCCGGATCTCTGTCCCCGGATCGGGAGCGCGCCTATCGCGCCGGGCTCGACGCCGCCTTGCGGGCCGGCAGCGCGATACTCGACAAGGGCGGGCGCGCGCTGGATGCGGTGGCGGCGGCCGTGCGCGTGCTGGAGGACGATCCGCTGTTCAATGCCGGCCGCGGCGCCGTGTTCACCGCCGACGGGCGCAACGAACTCGACGCCGCGATCATGGACGGCAAAACGCAGGCCGCCGGCGCGGTTGCCGGGGTGACGCGCACGCGCCATCCCGTCGATCTGGCACGCGCGGTGATGGAGCGCAGCCCGCATGTCATGCTGATGGGCGCGGGGGCCGATCGCTTCTCCGTCGAGCAGAGACTGGAACAGGCGGATCCGGCGTGGTTCCGCACCGAGGAGCGCTGGCGGCAATTGCTCGCGTGGCGTGCGAAGCAGACGGCGGCGATCGACCGCACCCATCTGTTCGGCACGGTCGGCGCGGTCGCGCTGGACGCGGGCGGCGATCTGGCGGCGGCGACCTCGACCGGCGGCATGACCGGCAAGCGCTGGGGGCGCGTCGGCGACTCGCCGATCATCGGCGCGGGCACCTATGCGAAGGACGGGCTGTGCGCGGTGTCGGCGACGGGATCGGGCGAATATTTCATCCGCGAGAGCGCCGCCCGGCAGGTTTGCGACCGCGTCGCTTGGGACGGCGAGACGCTGGCCGACGCTGCGCAGGCGACGATCAAGGCGGTTGGCGCGATCGGTGGCGACGGCGGTCTGATCGCGATGGGCGCGGATGGCCGTCCCGCGTTCGCGATCAACGATCTGGGCATGTATCGCGGGCAGGCGAGCGACACGATCGCGCCGCGGACCGCGATCTACGCCGGGGAGGCGCTGCGTCCATGACGTCGGGCGCGGCCACGCTGGATGCGGCGGACGAGCGCCTGTTGCTGCTGCTGCGCGACAATGCGCGCCAGCCGATCGCGCAGCTCGCCAAGGAGCTGGGCGTGTCGCGCGGGCAGCTTTACGCGCGGCTCTCCCGGCTGGAGGAGGCGGGGGTGGTCGCGGGCTATACCGTCCGGCTTGGCTCGGCCTTCGCGGAAAGCCGCGTGCGTGCGCACATGATGATAAAGGCGCTGCCGCGTTCGCGCCGCGATGTCGAACAGGCGCTGGCCCGCATCGGACGGGTACAGGCGCTCCACGCGATCAGCGGCGAGTTCGACATCATCGCGATGCTGGAAAGCGACGACGGCGCGCAGCTCAACGATCTCATCGACGAGATCAGCCTGGTGGACGGGGTGGAAAAGACCATCACGTCGGTCATTCTGGCCACGAAGCTGGAGCGGTAGCACGAACGGGGCGGCCAGGCGCCGCCTTGCGGGGCCGGCTGGCGACCATGACGGGCAAGCGGCGGCCGCTTACCCGAACACCACCCCGTCCATCAGCTTTCGCGCGGTGCGCAACAGGGCCGCGCCGGTGACGGCACCATCGTCGCCCAGCTCCAGCATGCACGTCATCTCGCCGGTGGGATGTTCGATTGAGAGCAGCTTGTCCGGCCCTTCGGGCACGTCGGCGACGTCGGCGGCGGGCGAGCCCGCCAGCAGGCAGGCGGTCGCCACGCTCACCGCGCCCAGCACGCCGATCGTGGCGTGCGCGCGATGCGGGATGAAGCTGCGCACCGTCACCGCGCCACCGCGCGCCGGCGGGGCGACCAGCATCATCTTCGGCACCGACCGCTTGGTCACGTCGCCCAGGTTCATCAGCGGTCCGGCCTCCAGCCGGATCGCCTCGATCCGCGCCTTCAGGTCGGTCGCCGCGTCGAGCGTCTCGCGATCCTCATATCCGGTGGCGCCGACGTCGGCGGCGCGCAGGACCACGCACGGCATGCCGTTGTCGATCAGCGTGCACGCGACGCCCGCGATTATGTCCATGGCCCGGCCGGTCGGCAGCAGCGCGCCGCAGCTCGACCCGGCGGTGTCACGAAACGCGAGCGCCACCGGCGCGGCGCTGCCCGGCACGCCGTCGATCCGCGCGTCGCCGTCGTAGCTGGCGTGCCCGCCGGGCGTGCGCACGGTCGCGACCGCGACCTGGCCGGTATTTTCCATGAAGATCGTGACGCGGGTTTCGTCCCCCGTGGCCGCGACCAGCCCGCGTTCGATCGCGAACGGCCCGACCCCGGCCAGCATGTTGCCGCAATTCTGCGCATCGGTGACGATCGCCTGGTCGACGAACACCTGAAGGAAGAGATAGTCGACATCGACGCCCGCGCGCGTCGAGCGCGACACCACGGCCACCTTCGACGTCAGCGGGTCCGCGCCGCCCATCCCGTCGATCTGGCGCGGATCGGGCGATCCCATCGCGCGCAGCAGGAAGGCGTCGCGCGTCGCGGTATCATCGGGCAGATCGTCGGCGAGAAAGAAGCCGCCCTTCGATGTGCCGCCGCGCATCCACATGCAGCGCACGCCCTCACTCATAGCGCAGTCCCATCGCGGCGAGCTTGCCGCGCATGTCGTAGATGTCGAGCCCCAGCGTGCCAGCAGCGAGCCGGGTACGTTTGTCGCCTTCGTTGGCCTCGCGGCGATGGCCCGCCTCCAGCACCGTTTCGGCATGGGCGCGCGGGACGACGCAAACGCCGTCGTCATCCGCCACGATCACGTCGCCGGGTGCGATCGCCGCCCCCGCGCATACGATCGGCACATTGACGTCACCCAGCGTCGCCTTGACGGTCCCCTGCGCGAAGATCGCCTTCGACCAGACCGGAAAGCCCATGGCGGTGAGGTCGCGCACGTCGCGCACGCCGGCGTCGATCACCAGCCCCCGGCAGCCGCGTGCTATCGCGGAGGTGGCCAGGAGATCGCCGAAATAGCCGTCCTCGCACGGTGACGTCGGCGCCAGCACCAGGATGTCGCCGTCGTGGAGCTGCTCGATCGCGACATGGACCATCCAATTGTCGCCGGGCGGGGCGGAGATGGTCACCGCGCTGCCCGCGATGCGCGCGCCGGGGTAGATCGGTCGCAACCGGCTGGCGAGCAGGCCGGTGCGCCCCTGCGCCTCGTGGACGGTCGCCACGCCCAGCGCGGCCAATCCGTCGATCACCGCGGCCGGCGCCCGTTCGATGTTGCTTACCACGCGTCCCGCCATCGTCACTCTCCTTGGTGTCGCCGTGGTCGAACCGCGCGCGTCGCGAGGCAAGTTCGAACACCTGCCATTCGATAAGTTTTTGCTATACGATTGTCATCATGACGGTTGGACCCTATGACCTGAACCTGCGTCACCTGCGTGCCGTGCCGCTGATCGCGCGGCGCGGCAGCATGGTGGCGGCGGCGGAGGCGGCGGGCATTTCGCAGCCGGCGTTGACCCAGGGGCTGGCCAAGCTCGAACGGCTGCTGGGCGCGGGCCTGTTCGACCGCGGCGCCGAGGGCATGACGCCGACCGCCGCCGGCGCCGCGATGGTGGCGCGGATCGACGCGGCGGTGGCGCATCTGGCGCGCGGCGCGCGATCGTCGCGGCGCTTCGCACGGCCCGAACGGCTGATGACGGCGACGCAGTTGCGCAGCTTCCTCGCGCTGGTCGATGCCGGCTCGTTCACCGATGCGGCGCGGGCCACCGGCTGGTCGCAGCCATCGATCCACCGCGCGGTGCGTGAACTGGAGCAGGTGTTCGCCGAGCCGCTGCTGGCGCGTCGCGGCCGGGGCGTCACGCTGACCGAGGCGGGCGCGCGCATGGCGCGCGCCGCCCGGCTCGCCGCCGCCGAACTCGCCGCGGGTATCGTCGAGGTGCAGCCCGGTGCCGCCGCGCGCGGCCGGCTGGTGATCGGCGCGATGCCGCTGGCGCGCGCGCGCCTGCTGCCCGCCGTCATCGCGCGGATCATGCGCGAGGCGCCCCATGCCACGATCGAGGTGATCGAGGGATCGTGGCGCGAACTGGTCGAGCCGCTGCGCGACGGCGTGGTCGACGTGCTGCGGGCGCAGGAGCCGCCCGGGTTGGTCCAGACGGCATTGTTCGACGATCGGCTGGCGGTGATCGCGCGCGCCGGTCATCCGCTGGCGCATGGCGCGGCCGATATCGCGGCGCTGATGCCCTATCCGTGGATCGTCGGTGCGCCGGGATCGCCGCTGCGCGCGCAATGGGAGGCGCTGTTCGCCGGGGCCGATCGCCCAGCGGCGCCGATCCTGTGCGGATCGGTGATGACGATCCGCGGCATCCTGCTCGACAGCGACGGCCTGACGCTGTTGTCGCCGGATCAGGTGGCAGTGGAGATCGACGCCGGGCTGCTGACGACCATCCCGCTGCCGCACGACGCCATGGTCCGCACGATCGGCGTCACCGTGCGCGAGGACTGGCGGCCAACCGCGTTGCAGACGCGCTTCCTGCAACTGCTGGAGCAGGCGAATGGACGGCACGAATCGGAAAAATGAATAGCTCCGTGTTGATTTGCATTGGCGCCGGCACGGTGATGGCCCGCATGTTCGGGCGATGGAGAGGCAACTGGCCCTGATCGGTTTCGGCGAGGCAGCCCGCGCATTCGCGCCCGGACTGCATGCCGGGCTGCGGGCGTTCGATCGGAAGACCGATGTCGACGCCTTCGCCGCCGCGAAGCGCGCGGAGATGGCGGCGGCGGGGGTCGCCGGTGCGGCGAGTGCAGAGGCCGCGCTGGCGGGGGTGGAAGCGGCGCTGTCGCTCGTCACCGCGGACCAGGCGCTGACGGCGGCGCGCGCCTGTGGCGGGTTGCCGCGCCATGCCTTCTGGTTCGACATGAACAGCGTCGCGCCCGATACCAAGCGCGCCGCCGGGCTGGCGGTGTCGGCGGCGGGCGGGCGCTATGTCGATGTCGCGGTGATGGCGCCGGTGCTGCCGCGACGCACGGCGGTGCCGCTGCTGGTCAGCGGCCCGCACGCGATGGCGGGTGCCGATTTTCTGCGTGCGCTGGGCTTTGCCGATGTCACCGTGTCCGGCGCGGCGATCGGCGATGCCGCGGCGATCAAGATGATCCGTTCGGTGATGATCAAGGGGATCGAGGCGCTGAGCGCGGAATGTATCCTCGCCGCCGATGCCGCCGGGGTCCGCGACGCGGTGATCGCCTCGCTCGACGCAAGCTGGCCCGGCGCCGACTGGGGCACGCGCTTCGACTACAACCTCGATCGCGCGATGGTCCACGGCGAACGCCGCGCCGCCGAGATGGACGAGGTGGTCGTCACGCTCGACGCGCTCGGCACGGGCGCGGACATGAGCCGCGCCGCCGCCGCGCGGCAGCGCGCGCTCGGCACGCTGGCGGTCACGCCGCCCGACGGACTCGACGCCAAATTGCATGTCCTCGCCCCGCTCGTGCGGGCGCCTGTCAGGGAAGATGCCGCATGACGCTCGTCATCGATTGCCACGGCCATTACACCACCGCGCCGGCCGCGCACGGCGAATGGCGGGAGGCGCAGAAGGTCGCGTTCCGGGCGGGGGAGGCCGCGCCGCCATACCCCGTCATCTCCGACGAGGCGATCCGCGAGACGCTGGAGGCGAACCAGTTGCGGCTGTTGCGGGAACGCGGCGCCGACATGACGCTGTTCTCCCCGCGCGCCTCGGCCATGGCGCCGCATGTCGGGGACGAGGGCGTGTCGACCGCCTGGGCGCGCGCCAACAACGACCTCATCGCGCGTTGCGTGGCGTTGTATCCGGACGTCTTCGCCGGGGTCTGCATGCTGCCGCAAAGCCCGAAGGCGGACATGGCGGGGTCGATCGCCGAGCTGCGCCGCTGCGTCCTTGAACTCGGGTTCGTGGGCTGCAACCTCAACCCCGATCCCGGCGGCGGCCATTTCGCGCATCCGCCGCTGACCGACCGCTACTGGTATCCCTTCTACGAGGCGATGGTCGAGCTGGACGTGCCGGCGATGATCCACGTCTCGGGAAGCTGCAATCCCGCGATGCACGCCACCGGCGCCTATTATATCGCCGCCGACACGATCGCGTTCATGCAGTTGCTGGAGGGCGACCTGTTCGCCGATTTCCCGACGCTGCGCTTCATCATCCCGCACGGCGGCGGCGCGGTCCCCTATCACTGGGGGCGCTATCGCGGCCTGGCCGACATGCTGAAGAAGCCGGCGCTCGACGGCCATCTGATGAACAACCTGTTCTTCGACACCTGCGTCTACCACCAGCCCGGCATCAACCTGCTGGCCGACGTGATCGCGAACAAGAACATCCTGTTCGGCAGCGAGATGGTCGGCGCGGTCCGCGGGATCGATCCGGAGACGGGCCATTATTTCGACGATACGCGGCGCTATGTCGATGCGCTGGACATCACCGATGCCGAACGGCACGCGATCTTCGAGGGGAATGCCCGCCGGGTCTTTCCCCGGCTCGACGCCCGGCTGAAGGCGGCGGGGAAATGAGCGGCGGCTTCACCATGGATGCCGACTGGCTGCCGTTCCACCCCGCACCGACGAAGCCGGCGTTCACGCCGCCGCCCGGCGCGGTGGACGCGCATTGCCATGTGTTCGGTCCGGGCGACCTCTTTCCCTACGCGGCGGAGCGCAAATACACGCCGTGCGACGCGTCCGCCGATCAACTGTTCGCGCTGCGCGACCTGCTGGGCTTCTCGCGCAACGTCGTCGTGCAGGCGACGTGTCACGGCACCGACAATCGCGCGATGGTCGATGCGCTCACCCGATCGGGCGGCACGGCGCGCGGGGTGGCGACGGTCGGCGCGGGCGTGTCCGACGACGAACTGGCGACGATGCATGCCGCGGGGGTGCGCGGCGTCCGCTTCAACTATGTGAAGCGCCTAGTCGATCCCAAGCCGGACGCCTATTACCACGGCATCATCGAACGGATCGCGGCGTTCGGCTGGCACATCGTCGTCTATTTCGAGGCCGCCGATCTGGCCGAGAAATGGAATTTCTTCACCACCCTGCCGACGGTCGTGGTGGTCGATCACATGGGCCGTCCGGACGTGACGCAATCGCCCGACGGGCCGGAATTCGCGCGCTTCCTGCGCTTCATGGAGCGCGACAACGTCTGGTCGAAAGTGACCTGCCCGGAACGCCTGTCGAAATCGGGTCCGCCGACCTACGACGATTTCGTCCCCTTCGCCCGCGCCGTCGTCGAACGCTTCCCGGATCGCGTGCTGTGGGGCACCGACTGGCCGCATCCCAACCTGAACATGGTCGGCCACATGCCGGACGACGGCTGGCTGGTCGACATGATCCCGCGCATCGCGCCGACCGCCAGCCTGCAGCGCAGGCTGCTGGTCGACAATCCGATGCGACTCTACTGGCCGGAGGAGGCGCGCGCATGACCGAACCAAGGGATATCCACGCCTATCTGGCGGAATTCGACGACATCCCCGGCACGCGCGTCTACACCGCGAAGCGCGCGCGCGCCGGCTATCACATGAACCAGTTCGCGATGAGCCTGATGAAGCCGGAAAACCGCGAGCGGTTCAAGGCGGACGAGCGCGCCTATCTCGACGAATGGAAGCTGACCGAGGCGCAGAAGCAGGCGATCCTCGATCGCGACTACAACCGCTGCCTCGACCTTGGCGGCAACATCTATTTTCTCGCCAAGGTCTTCTCGACCGACGGAAAGAGCTTCCTGCAGGCGGTCGGCACGATGACCGGCATGAGCGCCGAGGATTATCAGGCAATGATGGTCGCCGGTGGCCGCTCGCCCGAGGGGCTTCGCAGCATCAAGGGGGGCAATTGATGGCACGGATCACGGCAGGCATCGCCACCAGCCACATTCCCGCGGTCGGCGCCGCGATCGACAATGGACGGACGGCCGATCCCTATTGGGCGCCGGTGTTCGCCGGATATGACTGGGCGAAGGCGTTCGCGCGCGAGGAACGGCCCGATGTCGTCATCCTGGTCTATAACGACCATGCCTCCGCCTTCGACATGAAGATCATTCCGACCTTCGCGATCGGCTGCGGCGAGACGTTCGGGATCGCCGACGAAGGCTGGGGGCCGCGCCCGGTGCCGGAGGTCGAGGGGCATCCCGATCTGGCATGGCACATCGCGCAGAGCCTGATCCTCGACGAATTCGACATGACGATCATCAACGAGATGGATGTCGATCACGGGCTGACCGTGCCGCTGTCGCTGATGTTCGGCCAGCCCGACGTCTGGCCGGTGCGCGTGATTCCGCTGGCGGTGAACGTCGTCACCTATCCGCCGCCCTCGGGCAACCGCTGCTGGCTGCTCGGCGAGGCGATCGCGCGCGCGGTGGAGAGCTTCGATGAGGATCTGAACGTGCAGATCTGGGGCACGGGCGGCATGAGCCACCAGCTTCAGGGACCGCGCGCGGGCCTCATCAACAAGCCGTGGGACACCGCCTTCCTCGACCGACTGACGACCGACCCCGACGCGCTGCGCCACATGCCGCACATCGATTATCTGCGCGAGGCGGGCAGCGAGGGCATCGAACTGGTGATGTGGCTCATCATGCGCGGGGCGCTGGGCGCGCGCGCGACCGAGCTGCACCGTTTCTACCACGTGCCGGCCAGCAACACCGCGGTCGGCCATATCGTGCTGCGCCCCGACGCGGCATCATCGGATACCATGGAGTTGACCGCATGAAGATCGCCCTTGCCGGTGCCGGCGCCTTCGGGGAAAAGCATCTCGACGGCCTGAAGAACATCGACGGTGTCGAGGTGGTCAGCCTGGTCGGACGCGAGATCGCGCCGACGCGCGCGGTGGCGGAGAAATACGGCATCGCGCACGCCTGCACCGACCTTGCCGAAAGCCTTGCGCTGCCGGATGTCGATGCGGTGATCCTGTGCACGCCGACGCAGATGCACGCGCGCCAGGCGATCCAGTGCATGGACGCGGGCAAGCATGTCGAGGTGGAAATCCCGCTTGCCGACAGTTGGGCCGACAGCGAAGCGGTGCTGCGCAAGCAGCAGGAGACCGGCCTCGTCTGCATGGTCGGCCATACCCGGCGCTTCAATCCCAGTCACCAGTTCGTCCACAACCGGATCGCCGCGGGCGAATTCAACGTCCAGCAGATGGACGTGCAGACCTATTTCTTCCGCCGGAGCAACATCAACGCCAAGGGCGAGCCGCGGAGCTGGACTGACCATCTGCTGTGGCATCACGCCGCCCATACCGTGGACCTGTTCGCCTATCAGGCGGGGCCGATCGTCGCAGCGCACGCGCTGGAAGGTCCGGTGCATCCGGAACTGGGCATCGCGATGGACATGTCGATCCAGTTGAAGGCCGAAAGCGGCGCGATCTGCACCCTGTCGCTCAGCTTCAACAATGACGGGCCGCTCGGCACCTTCTTCCGCTATATCGGGGACACCGCGACCTATATCGCGCGCTACGACGATCTGCTGACCGGCAAGGAGGAGAAGGTCGACCTCGCCGGCGTGGCGGTGTCGAACAACGGCATCGAGCTTCAGGACCGCGAGTTCATCGCCGCGATCCGTGAAGGCCGCGAACCCAACAGCTCGGTGGCGCAGGTGTTGCCCTGCTACCGGGTGCTTGGCGACCTCGAACGCCAGTTGTCGGGGCAGTGATGCCGCGCGGCGCGTCGGAAGCGGCGGCATGAGCTATCCGCGGCAGGCGGAAAGCCTGATCGAGCATCTGCGCTGTGCGCCCTTCCTCGATGCGCTGGCCGGGGTCGCGGGGCCGCTCGACGTCGAATTGTGGGAAGCGGTCGTGGAGCAGGCGGCGCGCTTCGCGGCGGCCGAGCTGGAACCGCTTGGCCGCGCGCTGGACGAACAGGGCGCGACGCTGGTCGACGGGCGTGTCGCGACGTCCGAGGTCCATCGCGGCGCCTGGGCGCGTTTCCGGGAGGCGGGCTGGCTGTCGTTGCAGCTTCCACCGGATCTGGGCGGGCAGGGGCTGCCGCTGCTGTTGTCGACCGCGTGCGAGGAGATCTTCAACCGCGCGTCGGCCGCGTTCATGATGCTGCCGACGCCCAATCGCACCGCCGCCGTGCTGCTGCACGGACTGGCGGACGAGGAGGTGCGCTCGCAATGGGTGCCGCGGCTCGCCGATGGCAGTTGGGGGGCGACGATCTGCATCTCCGAACCCGACGCCGGCTCGGACGTGGGACGGATCGCGACGCGCGCCGATCGCGACGCCGACGGGCGCTGGCGCGTGACGGGGGAGAAATGCTGGATCTCCTATGGCGACCATGACCTGACCGGGCGGATCGGCCATTGCCTGCTGGCGCGGACCGGAAGCGCGGTCGGGGCGCGGGGACTCAGCCTGTTCCTCGTCCCCGATCGTCACGCCGACGGCACGCGCAACGGCGTCGTGACGCGCCGGATCGAGGAGAAGATGGGGCTGCACGGATCGCCCACCTGCGCGCTGGGGTTCGAGGGCGCGGAGGCGATCCTGCTTGGCGCGGAAGGACGCGGCCTCGCCCATCTGTTCGAAATGATGCTGCTGATGCGCTTGTCGTGCGGTCCGCAGGGCGTCGGCGTGGCGGTCGCGGCGCTCGACGTCGCGCTCGGCTATGCGCAGGAGCGGCGGCAGGGCGGCGCGCCCGACGCGCGGCCGGTGCCGATCGCGGAGCACGCCGACGTGCAGCGTCAGTTGCTGGACGCCGCGGCGCGGGTCGAGCTGGCGCGCGGCAGCGCCATCGCGACCTCCATCGTGATGCAATTGTCGGCCGAGGCGGCGGAGCCGGAGGAACGGCGACGCTGGTCGGCGTTGGCGCAGTTCCTGCTGCCGATCGTCAAGGACGGCGCGGCGCGCTGCGCCGGCGATGTCGCCAACATCGCGATTCAGGTGCTGGGAGGGGCGGGCTATACACGCGAATGGCCGGTGGAGCGGCTGGCGCGCGATGCGCGTGTGTTCCCGCTGTTCGAAGGCACCAGCGGCATCCAGGCGCTCGACATGCTGCACCGGCGGCTGTGGCGCGACGGCGGCGAGGGGCTGCGGCTGTTCGTGGGCCACGCGCGCGCGGACGCGGGCGACACGCCGGACGGCGACGTGCTGCGCCGCGCGCTCACCCGGCTGGAGGATACGGCCGCCGCGCTCGACGCGCTGAAGGACACGGCGCGCCGCGCGGAAGCGGGGGCCAACGCCTTCCTGCGGCTGTGCGAGGTGACGCTGGGCGCGTGGATCGCGGTGCGCCTGCTGCGCGACACCGGCGAGGGCGCGGCCGGGCGCCGCATCCGCGCCGCCGCCCGCTTCGCGCTGGCGGAAACCGACGCGCGCGGGGAATCGCTGGCGGCGCTGGCGACGCTGGGCAGCGCGCGGCTGGACGCGTTCGGCGACCTGCTCGCCTGAGCCGTGGCGCGCCGGCCGTTCGGGCCGGCGCGCGCCGGGTCAGGCGTCGGCGAGGATGAGCGCGTCGAGCGCCACCGCGCCGTCGCTGCGCACGATCACCGGGTTGAGGTCGATCTCGCGGATCGCCGGTTCACCCGTGAGGAGATCGCCGAGCGTCTCGACCATCGCGGCCACGGCGTCGAGATCGACCGGCGGCCGCCCGCGGAAGCCGGTGAGCAGCGGCGCGCCCTTGAGCAACAGCAACTCGCGCACGATCCCCGCGCGGTCGAGGCCGGGCACGATCAGTCGCGAATCGCGCAGCACCTCCGCCTGCACGCCGCCGAACCCGACCAGGATCACCGGACCCCAGTCGGGATCGTTGCGCGCCCCGATGATGAGCTCCTCGCCGCCGGCGCCCATCCGTTCGACCAGCACGCCGTCGAGCCGCAGGTCGGGGCGGTTGCGCGCGATCGCCTGTTGCAGCCGGTTCCAGCCCGCCGTCAGCGCGTCGCGATCGGCGAGGTTGACGACCACGCCCCCCGCATCCGACTTGTGCGGCAGCTCGACCGCCTGCGCCTTCAGCACGACCGGATAGCCGAGCGTCTCCGCCGCCGCGATCGCTTCGTCGAGCGAGGTCGCGAGCTGCCCCGCGGGGAAGGGGATGCCGAGCGGTGCGAGCAGCGCCTTGGCGCGGTGTTCGGGCACCATGCCGCGCACCGTGGCCGCCAGCGAGAGCGGACGCAGCGTGGCGGTGCCGTCGACCGCCGCCCCGGCATGCGCGCGCAGGATCGCGAGCGCCCGCAGCGCGCGCTCCGTCGACGGAAGGTAGACGATGCCCAACCCGCGCAGCGCCGCGATGTAATCGGGCGGCAGCGCGGCGCCCTCGTCCAGCCCGCAGACCACGACCGCCTTGGTCGGGCGCTCGCGCGCCAGCGCGTCGATGATCGCGGGAAACTTGATGCCGCTCGTGACGGCGTCGGTCTGGATGATGCCGATCATGACCGCGCCGAAGCGCGCGTCGCCCATCGCCGCCGCGATCAGCCGGCCGTAGATCGCCGGCTCCACCAGACCCTGTGCGGTCAGGTCGACGGGGTTGCTGACCGGCACGAACGACGGCAGCGCCGCGCGCAGCCCGGGGGCGTCGGTGTCGTCGGCCGCGGGCAGTGGTAGCCCGATCGCCTCCGCGAAGTCGAGCGTGAGCGCCTTGAACGCCCCCGACTCGCCGATCACCGCCGGACCGGCGCGTCCGACCGGCGCGGCGCGGGCGAGCAGTTCGAGGCAGTCGCCCAGTTCCTCCAGCGTCTCGACCAGGATGACGCCGGCGCGGCGTACCTTGGCCGACATGACCGCGTGGTCGCCGGCCAGCGCGCCGGTGTGGGTGGCGGCGGATTCGCGTGCCGCGCTGGAGCGGCCGGGGTGAAGTAGCACGATCGGCTTGCCCGCCGCGCGCGCGCGTTCGGCGGCGGCGAGGAAGCGTGCCGGGCGGCGGAACTGCTCCACCACCATGCCGATGACGCCGGTGTGCGGATCGTCGACCAGCCGCTCGACGAAATCCTCGACTCCGGTCGCCGCCTCGTTCCCGGTCGAGATCGAACAGGACAGGCCGAGCCCGCGCGCAAGCAGCACCGTGTTGAGCACCGCGGCGATCGCGCCGGATTGCGAGACGATGCCAACCGCCGGGCCGGTCGCGGGCGGGGCGGGGGCGGTTTCGATGAAGGTCAGCGGGATGCCGTCGACGAAGTTGATGAGGCCGAGGCAGTTCGGCCCCTCCACGGTCATCCCCGTTTCGGCGGCGATCCGGGCGATCTCGCGCTGTTCGGCCAGCCCCTCCTCGCCGCCTTCGGCAAAGCCGGCGGCGAAGATGACGACGCTGCCGACCCCACGCGCGCCCAGCGCGCGTACCGCGTCCAGCACGGCGGCACGCGGAATGGCGAGCACCGCCGCGTCGACCCCGTGCGGCAGCTCGGCGATCGTGCGCAGGCAGCGCCGGTCGCCGATTGCGTCGCGGTTGGGATTGATGAGGTGGATCGCCCCGTCATAGCCGAACCGTTCGAGGTTCCCCAGCAGCGACGTGCCGAGCGCGCCGGGCTTCTCCGACGCGCCGACGATCGCGATCGAGCGCGGGCGCAGCAGCCGGTCGAGCGGCTCCGTCGATGCCATGATGCGCTCAGCCCCGCTGGCGGGTCAGGTCGTAGGCGCCCAGACCGGGCTTGTACGACTTGTCGTCGATGAACTGGCGAAGACCTTCCTTGCGGCCCTCGGGATCGAAGCTGTCGGCCGCCTCCTGCGCGCGGATCAGGAAGTCCTCGGCATTGTCATAGGTCATCTCGCCGACCCGGCGCACCGCATCCTTGGTGGCCTTCAGCGCGACCGGGTTCTTCTTGAGCAGCACGCCGGCGACCGCGGCGACGCGGTCCTTCAGCCCGGCGAGCGGCACCGCTTCGTTGACGAGTCCCCATTCGGCGGCGGTGCGGCCGTCGACATTCTCGCCCATCAGCGCGTGGTACATCGCCTTGCGGAACGGCAGCAGCTCGCGCGCCACCTTGGTCGCACCGCCGCCGGGCAGGATGCCCCAGTTGATCTCCGACAGGCCGAACTGCGCCTCCTCCGCCGCGAAGGCGAGGTCGCAGGCGAACAGCGGACCGTAGCCGCCGCCGAAGCACCAGCCGTTCACCATCGCGATGGTCGGCTTCTGATACCAGCGCAGCCGCCGCCACCAGCCATAGGCCTCGGCCTGCGCCTGGCGCGTCGCGCCGAGGCCATGCGCCGCCGTCTCGCGGAAATATTCCTTGAGGTCCATGCCCGCCGACCAGGCGGTGCCTTCGCCGCTCAGCACCAGCACCCCGACATCGTCGCGGAACTGCAACGCGGCGAGTGTCGCGTCCATTTCACGGTTCAGCGTGGGCGACATGCAGTTGCGCTTGTCGGGACGGTTGAAGCGGACCCAGGCGACCCCGTCCACGATCTCATAGGCGACGGTGCCGCTCGGCGATTGTTCGGTCATGCGTGATTCCTTGGCGGAAGAATGGGATCAGATCGGGAAGTGGCCCGGCTGCGTCTCGACGGTGATCCAGCGCAGCTCGGTGAAGCTGTCGATCCCCGCCCGGCCGCCGAACCGCCCGTAACCCGATGCGCGGGTGCCGCCGAACGGCATCTGCGGTTCGTCGTGTACGGTCGGGCCATTGACGTGGCAGATGCCGGAACGGACCTGCCGGGCCACCCGCAGGCCGCGGGCGGTGTCGCGCGTGAAGACCGCGGACGACAGCCCGTATTCGGTGTCGTTGGCCAGTTCGATCGCATGCGCCTCGTCACGGGCGCGAATCACGCCGACGACGGGGCCGAAGCTTTCGTCGCGGAACAGCTTCATCTGCGGCGTCACCTTGTCGATGACGTGCGCCGGCATCAGCACGCCGTCGGCGTCGCCCCCGTTCACCTGCACCGCGCCGGCGGCGAGCGCGTCGTCGATCAGCGAGCGGACGTGATCGACCGTCTTCTGGTCGACCACCGCGCCGAGCGGCGCCTTGCCCTCGCGCGGATCGCCGACCGACATCGTGGCGACCTTCGCCGTGAACTTCGAGACGAAGGCGTCGGCGACCGCGTCGACGACGATGATGCGCTCGGTCGACATGCAGATCTGGCCCGAGTTCATGAACGCGCCGAACGCGGCGGCCTTGACCGCTTCGTCGAGGTCGGCATCGTCGAGCACGATCAGCGGCGCCTTGCCGCCGAGTTCGAGCAGCACCGGCTTCAGATGTTCGGCGGCACGCTTCGCGATGATCCGGCCGACATGGGTGGAGCCGGTGAAGTTGATGCGGCGGACCGCCGGATGGTCGATCAGCGCGCCGACCACCTCGCCCGCGTCCTCCGGCGCGTTCGTCACCAGCGTCACCGCTCCCTCCGGCAACGCCTCCGCAAAGGCCTCCGCGATCAGCGCGTGCGTGCGCGGGCATTGCTCGGACGCCTTGAACACCACCGTATTGCCGCACGCCAGCGGCACCGCGATCGCGCGCACGCCCAGGATGATCGGCGCGTTCCACGGCGCGATGCCGAGCACGACGCCGACCGGCTCGCGGATCGCCATGGCGAGGCAGCCGGGCTTGTCGGAGGGGATCACCTCCCCGGCGATCTGCGTCGTCAGCGCCGCGGCCTCGCGCACCATGCCGGTCGCCAGCATCAGGTTGAAGCGTGCCCAGCCCTCGGTCGCGCCGATCTCGCCCATCATCGCGGCGACGAAATCGCCGGCACGCCGGTCGAGCGCGTCGGCCGCGGCGTTGAGCGCCGATCGCCGCGCGTTGGGGCCGAGCGCGGACCAGTGCGCCAGCGCCGCGCCGGCCGTCTCCGCCGCAGCCGCCGCGTCGGACACCGTGGCCGCCGGGCTTCGCGTCGCGACCTCGCCGGTCACCGGGTTGCGACGCTCGAACGTCCGTGCTGCTGCCGTCATCGTCTCTTTCCTGTCGTCCAATAGTGTCGCCATGCCGGCCTCCTATGCCTGTTCGACCGCGCGCAGCGCGCCCAGCGCCGCCAGCTCGTCCGCCTTCGCCTCGAACAGCGCGGCCAGCGATCGCGGCGCGCGCCCGGTCAGCCGCTCCACGTCGTCCGACCGGACCGCGAAGCGCCCGTCGCGCACCGCCGCCTCGAAGCTGACCATGTCGTCCGAATTCCAGGGGTTGCCCTCGACCACCAGCCCGTCCACCGGCGCGCGCGGGATGCCGAGCGCGTCGAACATCGCGTACAGCCCGGCTTCGTCGGTCTGCTCGAAGCGGACGGGTTGCCCGGCGTGACGTTCGATCATCGCGGCAACCTCGCGATAGGATACGAGGTCGGGGCCGGTCACGTCATAGGCGCGCCCGGCATGTTCGTCCCCCAGCAGCGCCGCGACCGCGCAGGCGGCGCAATCGGCGCGCCACACGAAGCCCATGCGCCCGTCGCCGGCGACCGACAGCATCGCGCCCGCCGCCAGCACCATCGGCGCCATCACGTCGGTCACCGCATCGGCATATTGGGCGTTGCGCAGGAAGGTCCATGCGACGCCCGCGCTCCGCAGCAGCGCCTCCGTCCCGCGATGATCGGCCACCGCCTCCGACAGGTTCTGCGGATCGCCCGCGCCGATGAAGGAGGTGTAGACGATCCGCGTCACGCCCGCGGCCACCGCCGCGTCGATCGCGGCGCCGTGCTGCGCCACGCGCCTGCCGACGCGGGTGCCGCTCACCAGCAGCATGCGCCGGCCGCCGCGCAGCGCTTCTGCGAGCGAGCCGGGTGCGTCATAGTCGCCGAAGCGGACGTCGCAGCCGAGCTGCCGGTAATCGGCGAGGCTGTCGGGATGGCGCGTGACCAGGATCAGGTCCGATGGGGCGACGTGGCGCAGCAATCCGTCGGCGGTCAGGCGGCCGAACTGCCCGGATGCGCCGGTGATGACGATCGACAAGCTCCGGCTCCCTTCAGGCGGCGGCGCGGATGCGCGCGGCGTCCAGGTCGCGGCGCGCGACCCAGTTGCCGTGCACCTGCTCGCGCGTGGTGACCGGCAGGTGGACCTTCGCCACCGGCCCCTTGTCGAGCTCGGCCGCTTCCCAGATCCAGACCTGCTGGTCGTAGCGGCCGGGGAGGAATTCGTGATCGACCACCGCCATCAGCCAGCCTTCGTGATTCTCCGCCGTGGAGGGGATATGCACCGGCTCGTTGATCGCCAGGTCCGGCCCGATCGAATAGCCTTCGATCCCGCCATTGCCGAGGTTGACGCGCAGGATGCAGTTGAAGCCGACGCCGGCCGGTCCGTTGTGCAGTGGCTTGCCGCGTGACGGATCGACCGTCAGATACCAGCCGTGGCGATAGGCGCGCCCCTGGTCGGTGCGCACCGTCACCGGCATCTCGCCGAACGGACCGTAACGACGCTCGGCGATGCCGGCGGCGGGATCGTCGAGGTTCATCGTCCAGCGCGTCAGCCCGCCATCGAGCGCGACGTCGAGCTGCGAATCCTCAAGGATGAACGGGATCAGGTTGGTGTTGGCGAGGCACATGTCGAGGTGCACCAGCCGCCCTTCGGTGAAGGCGTTCATGATGTGATAGGCGTGCACCCCGGCCGGCCCCTTGAACCAGACCAGTTCGGACACGTCGCCATGGCGGGGCATGATCCCGATCCAGCTTTCGCGCCCCTGCTCGTGCAGCCAGTGCGGCCCGCCGGCCTTCAGCCGGTCAAGATCGGCGGTGGTCGGGAAGACGGTGAACACGACATGTTCGTCGGTCAGCCCGAAATCGTGCATGAACGAGCAATAGGGCGCGTCGAACCATTGTTCGGACACGAGCGATCCGTCCGCGCCCGCGATGCAATAGGCGATCTTGGTGCTGCACAGCCCGTCGGCCTCGTAGCCGAAGAAGAACATCTCGCCGGTACGCGGGTCGATGCGCGGGTGCGCGGTCATCGTCTGCGACCGGAACGCACCGTCCCAGTCCCACTTGCCGATCGTGTCCAGCGTGTGCGGGTCGATCTGATAGGCGCGCCCGTCCTCCTTGGTCATGAACAGCCGGCCGGCGTGCCAGACCGGGGTGGTGTTCGCGACCGTGCCGTCTACCCCGGCGACGCTGGGATCATTGGTGAAGGGGTTGCGATAACGCCCGAACAGGCTGCGTCCCGCCTTGCGTTCCGCCAGGTAACGCTCGGTCTGCACGTAGCGGATCGCATAGCTGACGCGACCGCCGCGGAACTCGATCTTGTTGACCATGCCGTCGGCGGACAGGATCACGTCGTCCTGCCGCATCGGGGGAAAGGCGGGGTCGGGCACCGCGCGGAAGAACGCGCCGTCGATCTCCGCCGGGATCGTGCCTTCGACGCGCAGGTCGTGCGCCGACGCCTCGATGCCGGTCGGGGTGTTCAGCCCCTTGAAATGGACGGTGTCGGGATAGGCTCCCATGTCGCTCTCCTGCTCTTCTTGTCTTGTGTCGTTCGCGTCGATCGTGCCGGTCAGCCGGACGCGTTCGCCGCCTTGATATGCTGGTGGTAGGCGGTGAAGTCGGCCCCGGCGGCGAGTGCGTCGCGCGCCGCGTTCCAGCCGTCTTCGGTCGCGCGCAACTGCGGCAGCGTGAGGCCGAGATCGCGGGCGAGATCGCCGGCGAGGCCGACGTCCTTGGCCATCAGCGCGAGTGCGAAGCCCTGATTGTAGGCGCCGGTCAGGACCTGTGTCTTGAAGATCGTCTCCGACACGCCGCTGCGCCCGGTCGAGCTGTTGACGACGTCGAGCAGCGTTTCGGGAGCGAGGCCGAAGCGTTCGGCGATGACCAGTCCTTCGGCCGCGATCGCGATGTTCGCGGCGGCGATCGCGTTGTTGATCGCCTTTGCGGCATGCCCGGTGCCCAGCGCGCCGGTGCGGATCATCCGCGCGCCCAGCGCGTCCAGCAGCGGGCGAACGCGCTCCACTGCGGCTTCGTCGTCGGCGCCGACCATCAGCGCCAGCCTGCCTTCGGCCGCCAGTCCGACGCCGCCCGACACCGGGCTGTCGACGAGCGCGATGCCGCGTTCGGCCAGCTCGCGACCCAGCCGCACCGTGCCGGCCGCGTCCGCCGAACTCATGTCCAGCACGATCGTGCCGGACGGCAGCTCGCCCGCGGCGGCGATCGCCTCGCGCACGATCGCGCCGTTGGGCAGCATGGTGACGATGATGTCCGCGCCGGCCGCGGCATCGGCGGCGCTGGTCGCGGCGGCCGCGCCGAACGATCGCGTCACGTCGCCATTGGCGTCGAACGCCCGCACCGTGAACCCCTGATCGATCAGCCGGCGCGCCATCGGCGCGCCCATGTTGCCGAGGCCGATGAAGCCGACCCGGAGCGTCGACGGCGCGCTCACGGCTGTTTCGACCGTTCGATGTCGGCGA
The DNA here is from genome assembly GCA_003243195.1 of Sphingomonas taxi. GTDB lineage: Bacteria > Pseudomonadota > Alphaproteobacteria > Sphingomonadales > Sphingomonadaceae > Sphingomonas > Sphingomonas taxi_B. The sequence goes on from QFQI01000008.1 coordinate 151,133, forward strand.
GCGCCTCCTCGCAGGCGCGCAGCGCGGTGAACGACGCGGGCACCCCGCAATAGATCATCGTGTGCAGGACCAGTTCGCGGATCTCCGCGACGGTCAGGCCGTTGGCGATGCCGCCCTTGACGTGCATCTTGACCTCCAGTTCGCGCCCCTGCGCCATCAGCATCGCCAGTGTCGCGATGCTGCGATCGCGGCGACCGAGATCCGCGCGTGTCCAGGTTTCCCCGAAACAATAACGTGTCATGATGTCCTGGAACGGCTTGGCGAAGTCGGAGGCGTTGGCCACCGCATTCTCCGCGAGTTCCGCGCCCCACATTTCCCGGCGCACGGCCATGCCGGCCTCGTACGTGTCTTCCACGTCATCCCTCCTAATCCGGTGCCCGCTCGCCTGCGGGGCTGCCCGTCGTGATGGGGCAGAGACTAGGCCGGTTTTCGGCGTCCGTGGTTATTCGTTCGGTCGATAACATTGATGCGCAACCGGGCGTTGCGCCACCGCAATGCCGGGCACTAGACCCGTCGCATCAGGCCCGCAGAGGCCGTTCGCAGGAGAGTGGCCGCGACGCGACAGCGCGCGTCATCCTCATCTGCGGCGGCGGGGCGCAGGAGAGATCATCGGCCATGACCTACCGGCTTCTCATCGACGGGCGCCTCGTGGACGGCGCAGCCTCGCTCGACGTGGTCGACCCCGCGACCGCCACGGTATTCGCCACCGCGCAGCGCGCCGACCGCGCGCAGCTCGACGCGGCGGTGGAGGCCGCGACCCGGGCCTTCCCGGCATGGTCGGCGCTGTCGCGCGAGCAGCGCGCGGGATATCTCGAAACACTGGCGGATGCGGTCGAGGCGCGCTTCGAGGAATTTGCGCTGCTGCTGACCAGCGAGCAGGGCAAGCCGCTCGCCGAGGCGCGCTTCGAGGTGGGCGGCGCGGTGGCCGCGCTGCGATATTTCGCGCAGGTCGACCTGCCGCCCGAGACGCTCGTGGACGATGCCGAGAACCTGATCGTCGAACATCGCGCGCCGCTGGGCGTGGTGGGCGTCATCACGCCGTGGAACTTCCCGCTGATCCTGCTGGTGGTGAAGGTCGCGCCGGCGCTCAGCACCGGCAACACGGTGGTTGCCAAGCCCGCGCCGACCACGCCGCTGACCACGCTGCTGCTGGGCGAGGTCGCGGCCGACATCCTGCCCGCGGGTGTGTTCAACACGATCGTCGATGCGAACGACCTGGGGTCGGCGCTGGCCGCACATTCCGGCGTGGCGAAGGTCAGCTTCACCGGATCGACCGAAACCGGCCGCAAGGTGATGGGCAGCGCGGCGGGGACGCTCAAGCGGCTGACGCTGGAACTGGGCGGCAACGACGCCGCGATCCTGCTGGACGATGTCGATGTGGACGAGGTGGCGCCGCGCATCTTCGCGGCTGCCACGATCAACGCCGGGCAGGTCTGCATGGCGGCAAAGCGCATCTACGCGCCGCGCGCGCTCTACGACCGGCTGTGCGATGCGCTGGGGGCGTTGGCGCGCGCGGCGGTGGTCGATGACGGGCGCAACCAGGGCGCGCAGATCGGCCCGCTGCAGAACCGCCAGCAATATGACAAGGTGCTCGACCTGATCGATGACGCGCGCGGCTCCGGCACGATCGTCGCCGGCGGCGGGCGGCTGGACCGCGAGGGCTTCTTCATCGCGCCGACCGTGGTGCGCGACCTGCCCGACGATGCGCGGCTGGTACGCGAGGAGCAGTTCGGCCCGGTGATCCCGGTGCTCGCCTATGACGCGCTCGACGATCTGGTCGCGCGGGTGAACGACAGCGAGTTCGGGCTTGCGGGTTCGATCTGGACGTCGGACCCGACGCGCGCGCTCGATCTGGCGATGCGGCTCGATACCGGGACGGTGTGGATCAACAAGCACCTCGACCTGCGCTTCGACGTGCCCTTCGGCGGCGCGAAACAGTCCGGCATCGGTCGCGAACAGGGGATCGAGGGCGTGCGCGAGTTCACGCAGGCGAAGGTCATCAACATGGCCAAGGCCGCGCAGGTCGCCGCGTGATGCGCGTCGGCGCGGCGGACATGCGGCGATGACGGCCGGTTTCGATTTCATCGTCGTCGGGGCGGGCTCGGCCGGTTGCGTGCTGGCCAACCGCCTGTCCGCATCGGGCGCGGCGCGGGTGTTGCTGCTCGAAGCGGGCGGCAGCGACCGGCACCCGCTGGTGCAGATGCCGATCGGCTGGTTCTCGCTGGTGCGGCAGGGGCGGTTCGACTGGGGGTTGCGCAACGAACCGGAGGAGGCGACGGACGGCCGCGTCTGGCCACAGCCGCGCGGCAAGCTGCTGGGCGGAACGTCGTCGATCAACGGCATGATGTATTCGCGCGGCACGGCGGCGGATTACGACGGCTGGGAGGCTGCGGGCCTCGACGGGTGGGATTATGCCTCCGTCCTCCCCTATTTCCGGCGCAGCGAGACGAACTGGCGCGGGGCGGGGGATTTCCATGGCGGAAGCGGCCCGCTGCACGTCAACCGGCAGCGGGCCGAGCAGCCTTTCCATGAGCGGATCGTCGCGGCCGGGCGTGCGCTCGGCCTTGCCGAGAACGACGACTTCAACGGCGCCGTCGCCGGGGGCGTCGGACTGCCGGACTTCACCGTGAACCGCGGGCGTCGTCACAGCAGCGCCGACGCCTTCCTGGCGCCGGCGCGCGCGCGGTCGAACCTGACGATCGAGACGGGGGCGACCGCGACGCGCATCCTGTTCGACGGGGATCGCGCCTCGGGGGTGGAATATCTCCGTGCGGGGCAGCCATGCCGGGCGGAGACGAGCGGCGAGGTGATCCTCGCGGGCGGCGCCTATCACTCGCCGCACCTGCTGATGCTGTCGGGCATCGGCGACGCAGCCGCGCTGCGATCGCACGGGATCGGCGTGGTCGCCGATCGCCCGGCCGTCGGCCAGGACTTGCAGGACCATCCGATGGTCGGCGCGGGTTATGCGGCGAGCGGCACGACGACCTTCGAACGCGCGCTCCGTCTCGACCGGCTGGCGCTGGCCGCGGTCGACTGGGCGGTGCGGGGGCAGGGGCCGCTGGCGGGACAGCCGATGACCGCGCAGGCGTTCGTCAATCTGGCGGGGGACGGCGACTGGCCCGACGTGCAGGTCCAGATCAGCCATGTCTCGATGATGGCGCAGCCGTGGTTCCCGCTGTGGCGCAAGGGGGCGGGGCACCAGTTCAGCGTCGGCGCGCTCCAGCTCCAGCCCGAGGGGCGCGGCGAGATCACGCTGCGCTCGGCCGATCCGCGCGATCCGCCCCGGCTGCGGCTGGGGCTGCTGGCGACCGAGGGTGACCGCCGCGCGGCGCGCGACATGGTGCGCTTCATCCGGCGGTTGTTCTCCACCGCGCCGGCAAGCGAGCTGGTGTCGGCGGAACTGTTCCCCGGCCCAGCCGTGCAGTCGGACGCCGAGCTGGATGCGGTGATCCGCGCCTCGATCATGACCGGGTCGCACCCGACCAGCAGTTGCGCGATGGCGCCCGGCACGGACGGCGTTCTCGACGCCCAGCTTCGCGTGAAGGGCGTGCGCGGGCTTCGCGTCGCGGATGCCTCCGCGATGCCGCGCGTGCCGCGCGGCAACACCAATGCGCCGACGATGATGATCGCGGAAAGGGCCAGCGACCTGATCCTGGGCCTTGCCGCGCCGTCGCCTGCCGCCGTCACCCAGATGCCGATCGGCGGAGCCCGATCGAAGGAGGCCATATGACGTATTTCTCCCAGGTGCCGCTTGCCCGGCCAGACGCGCTGTATATCGGCGGCGAGTGGCGGCGCGCCGCGGGCGATGCCCGCATCACGGTGACCTCGCCACATGACGAACGGACGGTCGCGAGCGTCGCCGCCGCCGGGGCCGAGGATGCCGCCGCCGCCATCGCCGCCGCGCGCCGCGCCTTCGACGAGGGTCCGTGGCCGCGCATGCGCCCGGCGGAGCGGGCCGAATATCTGGCGCGCATGGGCGAGCATCTGCGCACGCGCGCCGACGATCTGGCGCGCGCCTATACGCTGCAGGTCGGCGCGCTTGCCGCGACCGCGCCGTTCCTCGTCAACGGCGGGATGCAGATCATCGACGACGTGATTTCCTATGTCGACCGTTTCGACTGGGTGCGCGAGGATCGCCCGACCGACGGCCAGGGCACGGCGCTGATCGTGCGTGAGCCGCTGGGCACCGTCGCGGCGATCGCGCCGTGGAATGCGCCGTTCACGATCATGCTGAACAAGGTGATGCCCGCGCTGCTGGCCGGCAACACCGTCATCATGAAGCCCGCGCCGGAAACGCCGATCGAGGCGTTCATCATCGCCGAGGCCGCCGCCGCGGCGGGGTTGCCCGCCGGCGTGCTGAACCTGCTGCCCGCCGACCGCGACGTCGCCAATGCGATCGTCGTCAGCGATGCGGTCGACAAGGTGAGCTTCACCGGCTCCACCGCCGCCGGACGCCGGATCGGCGCGATCTGCGGCGAACGGATCGGGCGCTGCACGCTCGAACTCGGCGGCAAGTCGGCCGCGGTGGTGCTCGACGATTACGATGTGGGAGCCGCGGCGCAGACGCTGGCGTTCGTCATCAGCATGTTCTCCGGCCAGATCTGCGCGTCGCTGACCCGCGCGATCGTCCCGAAGCGCCGTTATGCCGATTTCGTCGAGGCGATCGGCGCGGCGATGGCGACGATCAGGGTCGGCGATCCCGACGATCCGGCATCGCAGATGGGGCCGCTGGCGATGGCGCGGCAGCTCGAGACGGTGCGCGGGTTCATCGACCGGGGAACCCGCGAGGGGGCACGGCTGGTCACCGGCGGCACGCGCCCGGACGGGCTGGAGCGCGGCCATTATCTCGCGCCCACGCTGTTCGCCGACGTGGCGAGCGGGCATGCGATCGCGCAGGAGGAGATCTTCGGCCCCGTCCTCAGCCTGATCGCGGCGGAGGACGAGGCGGACGCGATCCGCATCGCCAATGACTCGCGCTACGGCCTCTACGGCGCGGTGTTCACCAACGACGTGGACGCCGCCTATCGCGTCGCCCGCGGCGTGCGCACCGGCGCCGTGACGCAGAATGCGTTCAAGCTGGATCCGCGGCTGCCGTTCGGCGGCTTCAAACAGTCGGGCATCGGGCGTGAGGGCGGTCTGGTCGGGCTGGCCGGCTATACCGATACGAAGACGCTGCTCCTCGATGCGCTGCCGTCCACCCTCGCTACGGGAGCCCTTTGATGCACAGCTATTCGCCCACGCCGTTCGAAGGCGTGTCCGGCCAGGACGGACCCCGGCTCGAATTCGCCTTCCAGATCAAGCTGCGGTTTTCCCGTGCGCAGAACATCAAGAACATGCCCACCGGGGCCGGCCGCGGCGCGGTGTATATCGACGATGGCGTGGTCAGCGGGCCGCATCTCAACGGCCGGGTCGTGGAGGGGAGCGGCGCCGACTGGGCGCTGTTCCGCCCCGACGACACGCTGGCGACCGATGCGCGCTACATGCTGCAGGCGGACGACGGCACGCTGATCCTGATGCACAATCGCGGCTTCCTGTGGGGGCGCACGCCCGACGTGCTCGGGCGCATCCAGAACTGGATGTTCCGCGATGGTCCGCCGGTGGATTCGGCCGAATTCTACCTGCGCGCCTCGCCGTCGTTCGAGGTCGAAAGCGGACCGTTCGACTGGCTGACCCGGCACATCTTCGTCGGCGTCGGCACGCGGCAGGCCGATGGTAACACCATCCGCTATTACGCCCTGCTCTGAGAGATTGCCTGCGAAACCCGCGAGAGGGCGGTTTCGCAGGCGTCAGCCCGCGACGTGCAGGTCGGCATGCCGGTTGAACGTGGCATAGACGATGGATCGCAGCCACATGTTGAAGGGGTCGGTCTTCACCCGCCGGTGGAAATACTGGAACACCTCCAGCCTGGGCATGTCGAAGTCCGGCACCAGCGTCTTGACACCGAACGTGGCGGCGAAGGTGTCGCCCATCCGCTTGGGCACCACCGCCACGTAATTGGGATCGAGCCGCACGATATGCGGGATCGTCAGCGCATGCACGGTGGTCACGATCGAGCGGCGCTGAAACCCCTGGCGTTCGAACACGTCGTCGATGGTGAAGCGGTAGGAACGGCTGGGCGCGGCGGCGACGTGCTGCATGGCGGCGAACTGCTCCAGCGTGATCCGGTCGTCGATCGGACAATCGCTCGCCACCATCACGCGATAGCCATGGTCGTACAGCTTCTGCTGGAGCACGTTCGCGGAGGTGTTGAGCGGACCGCTGACCGCCACGTCGATCGCGCCGCTCGCCAGCCCGACGTCGAGATCGTCGCCCCAAGCCTCGACCACATGCACCGAACAGCCCGGCGCCTCCGTCTGTAGCGTCCGCAGCAGCGGCGGCACGGTGGCAAGCTCGCCGACGTCGTTGAGCGCCAGCGTGATCTGCCGCGTCGACGATCGCGGATCGAACGCGGCGTTCTGCAACAGCGCCTCGTTGGCATGGGCGACGAAGCGGGTGACCGCATCGGTGAGGTCGAGCGCGCGCTGCGTCGGCTGCACGCCGTCATGCGTCTTGATGAACAGGTCGTCGCCGAAATACTCGCGCAGCCGGGTCAGCCCGTGGCTGATCGCACTCTGACTGCGCCCCAGCGAGCGGGCGGCCTTGGACACGCTGCCGAGCCGCAGCAGGGCGTCGAACACGACGAACAGGTTCAGGTCGAGCCCCCGATAGCGTTCGATCGACATCCATCCCTTCCCTTCGCGCCGGCTGCGCCCGGCGGGGCGGCCATAGCACAGCTATGGATGCGGCGCAGTGATCGCCGCGCGGAACGGGCATAAGGGTTATGATTCCTTTGCATGCTCCAGATGCCCGCCGCCCGCGTACACCCGCCGGGGCCGAACCAGTAAATGCGTCGGCACCGGAGGGGATTGATGAAACGCACCGCCTGCTTGTTACGAATCCGGTGCGGCACCGCATTGTCGAGTGCTGCGCTCTTCGCCGCCACGGGGGCTGCGGCGCAGAACGTCCCCGCACCGGCCGTGGACGCCGCTGCTCCGGTCGCCGCGACGGACCAGGCGCAGGCTGCCGCACCCGAGCAGGCGACCGATGGCAAGGACATCGTCGTGACCGCCCAGTTCCGCGGACAGCGCGTTCAGGATACGCCGATCGCCATCACCGCCGTGTCCGGCGCCGCGCTGGAGGCGCGCGCGCAGACCAGCATCACCGACATCGGCAATTTCGCGCCCAACGTGAACATCCAGCCGGCCTATTCGTCGTTCGGCAGCTCGATCAACGCGTTCATCCGCGGTGTCGGCCAGAATGATTCGAACTTCGCGTTGGAGCCGGGCGTCGGTCTCTACATCGACGACATCTATTACGGCGCGACCTTCGGTGCGGTGTTCGATCTCACCGATCTGGAGCGGGTCGAGGTGCTGCGCGGGCCGCAAGGGACGCTCGCCGGCAAGAATTCGCTCGGCGGCGCCGTGAAGCTCTATTCGCAAAAGCCCGACGGCTCGGGCGATGGCTATGCCGAGGCGACGGTGGGCAGCTACCGCCGCATCGACCTGCGCGCGGGTTTCGACCTGAAGCTCGCCGACGACCTGTTCATGCGCGTCTCGGGCGTCAGCAAGCATCGCAAGGGCTTCGTGGACCGGCTGGATTACGGCTGCGTCAACCCCGGCGAGGGCATTGCGGCCTCGCCGCGCGACGGAGCCAGCTGCAAGATCGGCACCGAAGGCGATCAGAACCTGAACGCGGTACGCCTCGCGCTGCGCTATGCCCCCGCGGGTCGGCTGGAGCTGAACCTGATCGGCGATTACGTGGAGGATACCTCCTCCTCGGTCGCCGCCAAGCTGCTCTACGCGGACAATCCCAACATCCGGTCCTATGTGGCGGGCGATCCGGCCGGCGGCGTACCGTTCGACTCGCGGTTCATGACCGGATCGAAATCCTACACGATCTACAACAGCTATTCGAACGGCGGCAATTACACGACGGTGTTCGGGACGCCCTATCAGGTCGTGCCCGGCGGTTTCACCACCGAACCGCGCAACGAGGTGAAGAGCTGGGGCATCGCGGGCACGATCGACTATGATCTGGGCGGCGGGTTCCGGGCGAAGTCGATCACCGGCTATCGCAAGGCGGACGGTTACAGCACCACCGACCTCGACGGATCGCCGCTCGACCTGGGCCTGAACGCCGGCAGCTTCGGCTACGATCAGTTCACGCAGGAGTTGCGCCTGAGCGCGCAGCTTCACGATCTCGCGGACATCACGGTCGGCGGCTTCTACTACGATTCGAGCAGCTACATCCGGCAGCGGGTCGAATTCCCCACCGTGCTGCTGGACTTCCTGACCGACGATCCGATCTCGAGCACCAGCAAGTCGCTGTTCGGGCACGCCGAATTCCATCTCGGGCCGAAGCTGAACCTGATCGGCGGCCTGCGCTACACGAAGGATCGCAAGACCTATCAATTCTCCCGTCGCAACGCCGACGGCAGCGCGATCAGCGGCGTGCCGCTGACGACCAACTTCACGGTCGCGGGCCTCGACGGCCTGTCGAGCACGTTCGAGGGCGACCGGGTGGATTATCGCCTCGGGGTCAACTTCCGGTTCTCCGACGCCCTCATGACCTATGCGCAGGTCTCGACCGGGTTCAAGGGCGGTGGCGTCAATCCGCGACCGTATAACGCCGCGCAGGCCCGCTCGTTCGGCCCGGAAACGCTCACCACCTACGAAGCCGGCTTCAAGAGCGATTTCCTGGGGCGTCGCGCACGGTTGAACGGTGCGGTCTTCCTGAACAAGTACAACGACATCCAGCTATCGTTGCTGGCCTGTCCCGACGTGCCCTGCGCGCTGCCCGCCAATGCCGGTGACGCCGACGTGCTGGGTTTCGAGCTGGAAGGAAATCTCGAGCCGGTTGACGGGCTGACGTTCGCCGGCACGGTGGGATATCTCGACTTCGACTATCGGCGTGTCGATGCTGCCACCGGCATCTCCCGGGATGCCGTGGCGCCGTTCGTCAGCCGCTGGACCGCGTCGGGCAGCGTCGAATATGCCCACGATCTGGGCAGGGGGCGGATCACGCCGCGCATCGACTGGTCCTATTACACCCGCTTCTTCTTCAATGCCGACAATGGCATCGGCAGCGATGTGCCGGGGCGCAGCCTGTTCAACGCGCGGCTGACATATGAAACCGCCGACCGCGACTGGTCGCTTTCCGCCGGCGTGACCAACATCTTCGACAAATTCTATTACGTCGGAAAGAATACGAACATCGTCGGCTATGGCGTCAATCAGGGAATACTGGGGCGCCCGCGTGAATTCTCAGTCACGCTGAAACGGAAGTTCTGATCGCTGTCCCGGCCAGTGGCGATGCGCTGCGCGACTGGACGGGTAACTCTGGAGTGACATCATGACCTCGACAGCCACCACCGGTCTGGATCGCGTGCCGGCGCCCCACCTCGGCTCGGTCACCACCACCTGGCCGCGCAACGCCTGGTATGTTGCGGCGATGCCGCACGAGATCGCGGAGAAGCCGCTGGGGCGGCAGATCTGCGGGCAGCGGATGGTCATCTTCCGCACCGAAGCCGGCGAACTGTCGGCGCTGGAGGATTTCTGCCCGCATCGCGGCGCGCCGCTGTCGCTGGGGTTCGTACGCGGCGAGGAGATCGTCTGCGGCTATCATGGGCTGGCACTGACGTGCCGCGGCAAGGCGCACGACATGCCGGGCCAGCGCGTCAACGGCTTTCCCGCGATCCGCGCCTTCCCGGTGCTGGAACGCTATGGCTTTATCTGGGTATGGCCCGGCGATCCCGACAAGGCCGACGTGGCGGAGCTTCACCACCTGCCATGGGCGGAAAGCGACGACTGGGCCTATGGCGGCGGGCTGTATCACATCAAGTGCGACTATCGGCTGATGGTCGACAATCTGATGGACCTTACCCACGAAACCTATGTCCATGCCGGCAGCATCGGCCAGAAGGAGATCGACGAGGCGCCCGTCAGGACGCGCGTCGAGGGCGAGGAGATCATCACCAGCCGCACCATGGAGGGCATCAAGGCGCCGCCCTTCTGGCAGATGGCGCTGCGCGGCGCCGGCCTGCCCGGTGACGCCACCGTCGATCGCTGGCAGGTGTGCCGCTTCACCCTGCCGAGCCATGTGATGATCGAAGTCGGCGTGGCGCTGGAAGGGCACGGCGGGATCGACGCGCCGGACGATCGCAAGGCGGCGAGCATCGTGGTCGACTTCATCACGCCGGAAACCGAGACGTCGCACTGGTATTTCTGGGGCATGGCGCGCCAGTTCGCGGTCGCCGACGCCGCCCTCACCGACACGATCAGGGAAGGTCAGGGCAAGATCTTCGGCGAGGATCTCGACATGCTCGAACAGCAGCAGCGCAACCTGCTTGACCATCCCGGGCGGCGGCTGCTCAAGCTGAACATCGACGCCGGCGGGGCGCGTTCGCGGCTGTTGATCGACCGTGCGATCGCGCGCGAACAGGCGGTGGCGGAGGATGTCGCGAGCGACGCGGCGGTTCCGGCGTGAACGATCCCGTGCCCCCCGCCGGCGACGCCGGGCGCGGCGCGCCGCGGTCGCGCTACGACGTGCTGATCGTCGGCGCGGGACATGCCGGCGCCCAGGCGGCGGTGGCGTTGCGCCAGGCGAACTTCGCCGGGACGATCGCGCTGCTGGGCGAGGAGGCGGAACCGCCCTACGAGCGTCCGCCGCTGTCGAAGGACTATCTGGCCGGGACCAAGCCGTTCGAGCGCATCCTGATTCGGCCGGAGACGTTCTGGACCGATCGCGCGATCGAGCGGTTGCCGGGGGAGCGCGTGACGTCGCTCGACGTGGCGGGGCATGTCGTGACGACCGCGACCGGGCGCAGCGTCGCGTACGGCACGCTCGTCTGGGCGGCGGGCGGCCATGCGCGCCGGCTCACCTGTTCGGGCCATGACGTGGCCGGCGTCCATACGATCCGCTCGCGCGCGGATGTCGACCGGCTGCTGGACGAACTGCCACAGGTGCGGCGCGTCGTCGTGATCGGTGGCGGCTATATCGGGCTGGAGGCGGCGGCGGTGCTGACCGGCATGGGGCGCCAGGTCACGCTGCTGGAGGCGGCGCCGCGCGTGCTGGCGCGGGTCGCGGGCGAGCCGCTGTCGCGCTTCTACGAACGCGAACATCGCGCGCGCGGTGTCGTGATCCGGCTCGATGAATCCGCGACGTGCATCGAATCCGCAAACGGTCGGGTGACGGGCGTGCGTTGCGGCGACGGCGAGGTGCTGCCGGCCGACATGGTGATCGCGGGGATCGGCATCGTCCCCGCGGTCGAACCGCTGATCGCCGGCGGCGCGCAGGGAACGAACGGCGTGCTGGTCGACGAATTCTGCCGCACCAGCCTCGACGACGTTTATGCGATCGGCGACTGTGCGCAGCACGTCAACGCGTTCGCCGGCCCCGATCCGGTCCGCGTCGAATCCGTGCAGAACGCGAACGATCAGGCGGCCACCGCCGCCCGGTCCATCGTCGGTACGCCGCAACCATATCGGGCGGTGCCGTGGTTCTGGTCCAACCAATATGATCTCCGGTTGCAGACGGTCGGCCTTTCGACCGGGCATGACGAGGCGATCGTGCGCGGCGATCCGGCGACACGGTCCTTTTCGGTCGTCTATCTGCGCGACGGCCGCGTGATTGCGCTCGACTGCGTCAACGCCACCAGGGATTACGTGCAGGGCCGCAAGCTGGTCGAAGCCGGGGCGATGGCCCCGCGTCACCTGCTGGCCGACCCGGCACAGCCGCTGAAGCCGGACGAGGCGCGACCGATCGCGCAGCCGGCCTGACGGGGAGCGGGGAATGACCAGCATCAGCATCAACATCGTCACCAGGGAAGGCGAGACACAGACGCTCCACCCCGACACCGGCATCAGCCTGATGGAAGCGATCCGCGACGCGGGGGTCGACGAACTGCTGGCGCTTTGCGGGGGCTGCTGTTCGTGCGCGACATGTCACGTCTATGTCGACCAGCCGCAGCATGTCGGACTGCCGCCGATGAGCGCTGACGAGAACGACCTGCTCGACGCCGCCGCGCATCGTACCGAGCGGTCCCGGCTGTCCTGTCAGATCCCGCTTTCGGCGGAGCTGGACGGCCTTCGCGTCACGATCGCACCGGAAGACTGACCCCTGCGTCCCGCCGACCCGAGCAACTCGCGGTCAACCAGATGGATATCCGATGAAGCCAGCCTATCATTTCTGCCGCATCCTGTTCGGCGCGTGGTTCCTGTTCTCGGGCCTGTGGCATTTCTTCTGGCCGTGGTTGCAGCCGATGGGGCATCAGCCGGCCGCGATCGCCTTCACCAAGGCGCTGCTGGCGAGCGGGCTGTTCGACTGGATCAAGGCGCTGGAGGTCGTCACCGGCATCACGCTGCTGCTCAACCGGGCATTGCCGCTCACGATCCTTGCCATCGTGCCGATCAACGTCGTCATCATCTACTGGAACTTCGTTCTGGACGGGGGGATCGTCGACTGGACCTTCGGTGTGCTGACGATCCTCTTCAACGCCGTGATGGCCTGGCCGTGGCGGTGCTATTTCTGGCCGCTCTTCGTCTGGAAGGGCGCGCCCGACTACAGCGCCGACCCGTTCGTCGACGGTGCGCGCGTTCCCGGTTTGTGAAGTCGCGCGGGTTCGCCGGCTTCCGCCCGCGAGCTGAACACCGGCATTCTGCCGGCCGCGACGATGGTCGACGCCAATCTCGCCTACAGCACCGGGCCGTACAAGTTCTCGGTCTTCGGCACCAACCTGCTGAACGAGGTCACCTACGGCATTTCCGGTCCACGCGAACGGGGGCGTGTGCCGCAGGGCGGGCGCCTTCGTTTCCGTCGCGAGGCGCCTGCTTCGGGGCGCGCATGTCGCCGGCTAGGCGTCGAACCGCACGATCTGGCGCACCGCCCGGCCGGAGTGGAGTGCGTCGAAACCGGCATTGATCTCGTCCAGCGTCAGATAGCCGCTGACGAGCCGATCCACCGGCAGCCGCCCCGCGCGGTAGAGCGCGACGTAGCGCGGGATGTCGCGCGCGGGCACGCAGGTGCCGATATAGCTGCCCTTGAAGGTGCGTTCCTCCGCCACCATGCCGACGATGTTGAGCGGCAGCGCGGCGTCGGGCGGCGGCAGCCCCGCGGTCACGGTGGTGCCGCCCCGCCGTGTCATCCCCACCGCGCTTTCCAGCGCCCGGATCGAGCCGGCCATCTCGAACACATGGTCGCAACCGCCCCCGGTCACCTCGCGCACCGCCGCGACGGTGGTGTCGCCGGCCGCGAAGGTGGCGGTTGCGCCCAGCTCGCGCGCCAGAGCCAGCTTCTCTTGGGACAGATCCACCGCGATCACCTGTGCCGCGCCCACCGCCAGCGCCCCCAGCAGCGCGGCGAGGCCGACGCCGCCCAGCCCGACCACAGCGACGCTCTGTCCCGCCTTCACGCCGGCCGTATTCACCACGGCGCCCACGCCGGTGAGCACCGCGCAGCCGAACAGCGCCGCCTCGTGCAGCGGCAGTTCGGCATCGACCTTCACCAGCGAGCGCCGGGACACCACGGCATGCGTGGCGAAGGCCGAGCAGCCGAGATGATGGTGGATGGGGTCGGCGCCCCTGTGGAGCCGTATCCCGGCGCCCAGCAGCGTTCCCGCGCCATTGGCGACCGAACCCGGCCCGCACAGCGCGGGCCGGCCCTCCGCACAGGGCAGGCAATGCCCGCAACTCGGCATGAACACCATCACGACCGGGTCGCCGACCGCCAGATCGTCGACATCGGGGCCGAGCGCTTCCACCACGCCGGCCGCCTCGTGGCCGAGCGCCATCGGCAGCGGGCGCGCGCGGTCGCCGTTGATGACCGACAGGTCGGAATGGCACAGGCCGGCGGCGGCGATCCGCACGCGGACCTCGCCCTTGCCCGGCGGGTCGAGCGTCACCTCCTCGATCCGGAGCGGCCTGCTGTCGGCATAGGGGAGGGGCGCGCCGCGCGACCGAAGGATCGCGGCCCTGATCTGCATGGAAGTCGGCTGCACTGTCTGTCGTCCCGCCCCGATGTGGTCGTCGTCAGCGGCGATACGCCGGTGACCGATGCCGCCACAACGCCCATGCACCTGCCGCGTGCCAGCGCAGGACGGCCCCTGTACGCGATATCGCATACCGGATAGTTCCCGTCGGAGGATCGCGGCGTCGTGCCTGGGTGCGCTTGTCGGCCATGAGGAGGGCGTCCGCGCACCAATGGAGAGCATCTTGCCCAAGCCGCCGCTGCTGCCGCGTTCGAGCTACCGCCACTGGCATGCCATCACCACGCGCTGGATCGACAACGATGCCTATGGGCACGTCAACAACGCGGTCTATTACCACTGGCTGGACACCGCGGTGAACGGCTGGCTGATCGCCAACGGCCTGCTCGATATCGAGCGCGGCGATCCGATCGGCCTGGTCGTCGAAACGGGCTGTCGCTATGCGCGTCCGGTGCGCTATCCCGAGCCGGTGCAGATCGGATTGCGGGTCGATCGGATCGGATCGTCCAGCGTCACCTATCGCCTAGGCGTCTTTACGGCGGACGTGGAGCCGCCGGCGGCGGAGGGACATTTCACCCATGTCTATGTCGATCGCGCCAGCCGCCGGCCACGCCCCCTGCCCGAAGCATGGCGCGAGAAACTGGCGGTGCTGCAATCGTGAACGGCGCTACACGCGCTCCAGGATCAGCCCGATTCCCTGTCCCACGCCGATGCACATGAAGGCCAGCGCGTAGCGGCCGCCCGAACGATGCAATTGTTCGGCGGCGGTGAGCGTGATGCGCGCGCCGGACATGCCCAGCGGATGACCAAGCGCGATCGCGCCGCCATTGGGGTTGACCCGCGGATCGGCCGCGTCGACGCGCAGGTCGCGCAGCGTGGCGACCGCCTGACTGGCGAAGGCTTCGTTCAACTCGATCACGTCCATGTCGTCCATCGACAGGCCGGTGCGCGCGAACAGCCGGTGCGCCGCCGCGATCGGGCCGACGCCCATGACGCGCGGCGCCACGCCGGCCGCCGCCATGGCGACGACGCGCGCACGCGGCGTCAGGCCGTGGCGGGCCGCCCCCGCCTCGGACGCGACCAGCATCGCCGCCGCGCCGTCGTTGAGGCCCGACGCGTTGCCGGCGGTGATCGTGCCGTCCGGCTTCACCACCGGCTTCAGCTTCGCAAGCGCCTCGAGGCTGGTCGCGCGCGGGTGCTCGTCGGTGTCGAACACCAGCGGCTCGCCCTTTTTCTGCGGGATCATGACGGGCACGATCTCGGCCGCCATCCTGCCGCTGGCGATCGCGGCGGCCGCCTTTTGCTGGCTGGCGAGGGCGAAGGCATCCTGCTGCTCGCGCGTAATGCCCCATTGTTCGGCGACGTTCTCGCCCGTTTGCGGCATCGTGTCCACGCCGTACGCGGCCTTCAGCGCCGGGTTGACGAAGCGCCATCCCAGCGTGGTGTCCTCGATCTTCTGCTCGCGCCCGAAGGCACTCGCCGCCTTGCCTAGTACGTAGGGGGCGCGGGTCATGCTCTCGACGCCGCCGGCGAGCACGAGATCGGCGTCGCCGGCGCGGATCGCCTGCGCGGCGATGCCGACCGCATTGAGGCCCGACCCGCAGAGGCGGTTGACGGTCGTTCCCGGCGCGTCCACCGGCAGGCCGGCGAGCAGCACGGCCATGCGGGCGACGTTGCGATTGTCCTCGCCGGCCTGGTTCGCGCATCCCAGCACGGCATCGTCGAGCGCCGACCAGTCGACCCCCGGATTGCGTCCGGCAAGCGCGCGGATCGGGATCGCGGCGAGATCATCGGCGCGGATGGTGGACAGCGCGCCGTTCAGGCGGCCGATCGGGGTGCGCACGGCGTCGCAGAGAAACGCTTCGGCCATGGCCTACGCCGCCAGCCCCGTGCCGCCGATGGCACGATCCACGCGGAGAGTCGTAAGGGAGAGGGTGTCATCCATATGCCGGTGATAGGCCGTCAGCCCGCCTGCCGCCATAGCCACCCCGGCGGACAGGCGCATCGGGGCCGGGTGGGCGGCGGCGAGTTCGGGGCATGTCGCCATGCGAAGGGGTGCCGATCATGGAACCTCGCGGCGCGATGTCGTGGTCCTGCGGGACGGCAAAAAGCTGGCCGAGGGAGAGCTGAACGACTTCCTTGCCCGGACATGCGCGCGCTGGTGGTTGCCGGACGAGATCATCCCGGTCGACGATCTGTCGCATACGGGCTCGGGCAAGCTGATGAAGGCGGAGCTGCGGGAGCGATATCGCGATCATCGTCGTGCGCGCGCTTCACCGCCTGACCTGTTCACGACAGAAGCAGCGCGGCGGCGATCAGCGCCGCGGCCACGATCACCGCACCGGATAGCCAGCGCGCGGCGGACACGATTGCCTCGGCGTGCGCCGTGTTCGCCGCAGCGAGCGCGGGATCGGCCTCCATGCGGCGGATCATCGCGCGCACGAGGCGTGGCGCGTCGTCGCCGATCTTGCCCACTTCCCAGGCGAGCGCCTGCACGATCGGCATCCAGTGCCGGGGCGAAAGCCGCGCCCGGACGATCCGCAGCGAGGATCGCTGCATCGCCGCGGAGAGATCGAAGTCGGGCTCGATCCTGGACAGCACGCCGTCCACGGTCACCAGCGCCTTGAAGATAAGCAGCAGATCCGGCGGCATGGTCATGCCCTCGTCGCGCATCAGCGGCAGGAAATCGGCGACGATCGCGCTGAGCACGATCCGTCCCCCGCCGTGCCGGGCGACCAGGCGTTCGGCCGCGCGCTGCACCCGCTCGCGCGCCACACCGCTCCCCGCCGACCAGGTGGCGAGCACGTCGCCCAGTTGCGTCGGATCGCCGAGGTTCAGCGCCTGGACGAAGCCGGCGAACTCCTCCCGCCGGCGCGGCGAGACGTGGCCGATCATGCCGAGATCGAGCAGCGCGATGCGGTTTCCGGGCAGGCACAGGAGGTTGCCGGGATGCGGATCGCCATGGAAGCGGCCGTTCACCAGCACCATGTCCAGAACCATGTCCGCGCCGAGCCTGGCGATCGCGGAGGGATCGATCCCGGCCGCGCGCAGCGTGTCGCCATCGCGCGGCGGCACGCCGTCGATATAGTCCATCACCAGCAGGCTTTCGGAGCTCCACGCCCAGTGGATTCCCGGCACCACCACGCGCGGTTCGCGGGCGAAGTCCGCGCGCAGGCGATCGGCGTTGCGCCCCTCGGTGGTGAAATCGAGCTCCTCCAGCACCGCCTCCGCCAACTGGCGCATCATCGCCGTGGGGGCGAAACGGCGCGCCTCGGCGCTGGCCGCCTCCACGACCGCCGCGAGTTGCGCGATCAGCCTGAGGTCGGCCTCCATCCGCGGCCGGATGCCCGGGCGGCGGATCTTGAGCACCACCTGCTGCCCGTCGGGAAGCGTCGCGCGGTGGACCTGCGCCATGGATGCGGCGGCGAGCGGTTCGGGATCGAAATCGGCGAACGCCGTCTCGGGGGACTGGCCCAGCGCGTCCTCGACGGCGGACCGCAATTCCTCGAACGCCAGCGTGGGGGCGCGGCTGTGGAGCTGCTCCAGCTCCGAGATCCATTCCGGCGGCAGCAGGTCTCCGCGGGTCGCGGCAATCTGGCCAAGCTTGACGAAGGTGGGGCCGAGCGCCTCCAGCGCCAGGCGCGTCCGCCGCGGGAGGCTTTGCGGCTCGGCGTCGCCGCCCGCGTCGCCGTCACCGCCGGGCCGTTCGAGGCCAAGCCGCGCCAGCAGCGCGCCAAGGCCGAAACGGGAAGCGACCTGCAGGATCTCCGCGAGGCGGTGACGGTCCCGGCCGCCGACGAGCAGCGTCTTGATCATCCCGGGTGTATAGCTGCCGATCGGGACGACGATCCACCCGGGTCTCGCCCCGGATCGTCGCGGATCCGTGGCGGGGCAGTTCCGCGACGTCCGTCGTCGATGCGATGGCGAGACCGTCGGCCGGCTCCAGCGGCGAAGCGACTACAAGCGCGCGACGCTCTCGTAGGTCGCCGTGATCAGCCGTCCCGCGCGCGGGCCGGCGTCCGGACCATCATGCATCTTGTTGGGCGTGTAGCCGAAGCTCAGGTGGCGATCGGGATCGGCAATCCCCAGCGACCCTCCGATGCCGCCATGGCCGAACGTCGCCGGATTCGGACCGAAATCCATGATCGGCGGCGAGTTGAGCACCAGCCCCAGCCCCTGACGATAGACCCGGTTGTGCCGGATCTCCACTTCTTCATGCTGGAGCGTGCCGAGCTTGCGCACGCCATCGGGTGACATCAACGTAACCCCGTCGATCGTCCCGCCGCATGCGATCGCACCCCAGATGCGGGCAAGAGCGCGCGCATTGCCATGGCCCGAGCCGCTGGCGATCTCGGACTCGCGCCACTCCTTCGAATTGAGGATGACGTCCATGTCGGGTTCGGCCGGCATCTGGTCCCATCCGCGGCTCAGGATCGTCGGCGGATCGAGATCACGGGCGGCGAACAGATTGTGCGCCACGATGAAATGCGCGCAACGCGCCTGTTCTTCCCGGGTCAGGCCGATGTGGAAGTCGGCGCCCAGCGGCCCCGATACTTCCGAGCGCAGGAACTGCCCGATGTTCTTGCCCGTCACGCGCCGCAGGATCTCGCCGAGGAGATAGCCCTGCGTCATGACGTGATAGGCGGTCACCGTGCCGGGTTCCCACAGGGGCTTCTGCCGGGCGAGTTGCTCCACCATCGCCGCGAAGTCGTATTGCTTGCCGGGGCCGAGCTCCTCGACATAGGGCAGGCCGGCACGGTGATCGAGGATGTAGCGCACCGGAAGGTCGGCCTTCCCATTCTGCGCGAACTCGGGCCAGTATGTCGCGACGGGTGCGTCGATGTCGATGAGTCCGCGGTCCACCGCCATGCCGAAGCAGATCGCCGACAGCCCCTTGGAGGACGACATGCAGCAGACGATGGTGTCGCGATCCCACGCCTGCGTCCGCGCGGCATCGCGAAAGCCGCCCCACAGGTCGACGACCGTCTCGCCCTCCAGCACGATGGAGACGGCCGCGCCGACCTCCTCGCCGGCGGCGAAGCTCTGCTCGAAGGCGGCGCGCACCGGCTCGAAGCGATCGTCGCAATAGCCGTCCACGACGGCGCGGGTGTCATGGGTCGAGGTGTTCATCGCTGGTTCCTTGAACATTAACGGGCGTTTGGCGTGGAAGGTCGATCGGTGCGATCGGCATCGCTGCCGATCAGCAGGAAGGCGAGGCCCGCCACCGCGAACAGCGCGGCCATCGTCAGGAAGCCGGGAACCAGCGCCTCGCGCGTTGCGTCCGGCTTGATGACGTTGCTGGTGCCTGCGAGCAGGGCGAGGATCAGGGGGCCCAGGATCTTGCCCGCGCCCACCGCGACCTGTGACGCGGCCATGCCGCGCCCGGCCACGTCCACCGGGAATATCTCCGCGGCATGGGGCTGGAGATTGGCGAGTCCGCCGTCGAAGAAGAACGCCGACGCGGCCATCGCGACGAGGAACAGCGGGATGCCCAGCACGGGCGGGTAGGGGAACACCGTGCCCAACGTCAGGCATGCGGCGGCGCCCAGCATGTGCACCGCGCCCGCGCGGCGCCGCCCGATCCGGGGCGGCAGGATGGTGAAGGCGACCCGGCCCAACAGGCCGCAGACCCCGACGATGACGAAGAAGCCCGCGACCTGCTGCGGCGGCATGCCCAACACCATTCCGACCAGTACCGGACCCCACATCAGCACGCCCGCGATCGCGGTGGAATTGCACCCGTACGCCACGATCACGAACGCGAGTTCGCGGGGATGATCGAGCAGGCGCCCCGCGCGGGTCGTCGGCGCGGGCGTATCGCGCCGGGGGGCGGTGCCGGCAACGGGAGCGACGCCGAACAGGCGGCGGGCGGCGCCGATCGCCTCCTGACGCCGCCCGCGCGACAGCAGCCAGCGCGGAGACTCCGGGATGAAGACCGCGACCAGCAGCGCGAAGATGACCGGGATTCCGCCCAGCAGCGCAAGGCCGCGCCAACCCACGGCGGCATACAGCAGCGACATGGCGGCCGGCGCCATCAGGAAGCCGATGGCGACGGGGATCATGGTCGCGCTGGCGAGCAAGGTGCGATGACGAAGCGGGGTCATCTCCACGATCATCGCGAACTGCGCCACGCCGGCGATGCCATAGCCGAGGCCGAGCACGAGCCGCAGCAGGGCGAAGACGATCCACGCACCCTCCGGGATGAGGCCGATCGCGATCGCGGCCAGCGGGCACAGCGTCATGCCGACGATCAGCAACGGGCGCCGGCCATGGCGATCCGTCAGCGGACCGGCGATCGCGGATCCCGCCATCGCGCCAACCCCGGCTGCGAGAAGGATGATGGCGGTCTGGCCGAACGTCAGCTTCCACAATGGCGCGAGCGCGGACAGCAGGAAGCTGACGATGACGAAATCGAACATCTCGAAAGCCAACGCGCCGCTCAGAATGGCAAGTGCGCCAAAATAGCGCGGGGTAAGCGGAAAGTCGTCAATCATCGTTCAAGAGCCGGTGGGGCCGACGATCCCCACCGTCATGCGACCCATGACCCGACCGGGCGAGCCGCGATGCTGCCGGCACGATCGGGATGAGCATGAAGCACCTCGACACGGGGACCATCCACTCCATAACTTCCATTAAACGGAAATCTATTCCGTTTAATTACGCTGCTCATCGGTGCCGCGCAACCGGAAAGCGGAACGGTGTGCGCGTGCCCACATGGTTCGTGCTCGCCAACTGCGTGGTCGGTGCCGCCCCGGCGCCGGTGGTCGCGCGTCAGCCGGATACGCGGTGCGCGCCCACGCCGCGTGCGCCCAGGCCGCGTACGATGAACAGCTTGCCCCCTTCCGCATCCTCTCCCATCCCCATCACCGAAGGGTCGATCGTGGTGACGAACAGGTCGGCGCCGTCCTCGCCGCCGAAGGCGATGCTGGCGACCCAGCGGGTGGGAAGGGACAGGCGGCTGAGCTCCGCGCCATCGGCATCGTATCGCACGATCAGGCCGGCGCGGCAGATCGCCAGCCAATAATGGCCGTCGCGGTCGGTCGTGGCGCCGTCCGGGACGCCGCCCAGATCGGTGGTGTCGACGAAGCGGCGCTCGTTGGCGGTCGTGCCGGTATCGGGATCGTAATCGCAGGCGAACACCGTCGACCGGCCGCTATCGGCGAAATACATCGTGCGGCCGTCCGGCGACCACGCCAGCCCGTTGGGCGTGACGATGCCGCCGCGCAGCCGCTCCACCGCGCTGCCCCGACGCACCGAGTAGAAGGATCCGACCGGATCCTGCATCGCGAGGCCCATGCTCGACACGACGAACCGCCCGGCGGGATCGGCTTTCCCTTCGGTCAGCAGGAGCGAGGCGTCCGGTTCCGGTGTGGCGATGCGCGTGCAGGTGCGGTCAGCGAAGTCGTAGCGATATACCCCGTCGGCGAGGCCGAGGATCGCGCCGCCGTCCTCGTGCAGCGCGATCGCGCCGATCACGCCGGGGACGTCGAACCGCTCCAGCGCGCCGCTTTCGGGATCGTAGCGGATGAACTGGCGCGCCATCACGTCGACGGCGTAGAGACGCCGTTCACGATCGTCCCACATCGCCCCTTCGCCAATACCCAGGCGAATGCCGGAAAGCTCGTCGATCTGCATGGCCATATGCTCCTTGTACGGGTCAGCGCAGCGCGGCGGCGAGGCCGCCGTCGACCACGATGATCTGACCGGTGATGTAACTTGCCCCCGCACTGGCGAGGAAAGCGGCGGCGGTCGCCACCTCCGCCGCGGTGCCGAGCCGCGGGGTCGGGAAACTGGCCACGATCGCGTCGCGCGCTTCGGCGGGCAGTGCGGAAAGCTGGTTCATCGGCGTGTCGATCGAACCGGGGCAGATGACATTCGCGCGGATGCCGAGCCGCGCCCATTCCTGCGCGAGTTGCATGACCAGCGCGCTCAGCGCCGCCTTGGTCGCGGCATATAGCGGTGCGCGCGCATTGGCGGCGAGCGCGGCGATCGAGGATGTTGCGATCAGCGAACCACCGGACTGGCGCAGGTGCGCCGCGGCGGCGCGGGCCAGACGCCATGTCGCATCGACGTTGATCGTCACGATGCGCTCGAACGCGTCCGCGTCCGCTGCCAGCGCGGTATCGTTGATGCCGAGCGCCGCGTTGCTGTGCACCACGTCCAGCCCGCCGAAACGATCCACCGCGCTCGAGACGAGCCGCGCGGGTGCGGCCGGGTCGAGCAGGTCAGCCACGGCGCATTCGACCTCGATGCCCTCGGTGGTCAGTCGTTCCGACGCGCGGGACAGCGCCGCCGGGTCGCGATCGGCCAGCAGCACGGCCAGGCCCTCATGGCCGTCACGCCGCGCCTGACGGTGGAGCGCGCGTGCCGTTTCGGATCCGATCTGCCCCGCGCCGCCGGTGACGAGCGCGCGTTGCCGGGGCGGCAGCCCGGCGCGTGCGGTGACGGGCGGTGGGCTGCGCGGCGCCAGGCCGAATTGCGCGGGCGTGCTGGCTGCGACCGCGGTGCCCGCATCGACCGGCACGATCGCCGCGGTGATCGCGCGCGATGCGGGGGAAGCGAGGAAGGCGATCGTGTCCGCCACCTCGTCCGCGCTCTCCCGCTCGCCGCCGGCCAGCGGCCCATCGGGCGATGTGCGCACGAGATTGACCCGGACACCCAGCGGGCGGGCTTCGACCGCGAGATTGCGCAGCAGCATCGATTCCAGCACCTTGCCGGTGCCATGCGCGCCGCCGCCCGCCAGCGTCTCCTGCGCCGCGCGTGAGGTCAGCGCGACAAAGGAACCCGCGCGACGCTGCAATAGCGGCACGCACCATTGCCCCAACCGCCAGGCGGCCCAGCCATTGTGGCGCAACCCCGCATGCCACTGGGCATCGTCCATCTCGTCGAGCCAGTCGCGGCCGACTTCGCCGAACCGGCAGACGACGATGTCGAGCGGATCGGCCGTCGCCAGCATGGCGGCGAACGCCTCCTCCATCGCGGCCGACGTTGCCACTGCGGGCCGCAGCGTCATGATCGACGCGGCCCTCCCCGTCGTCTCCGTGGAAAGCCTGTCGAAGCGGTCACTCAGGCGGTGGATGAGGTCGTCCCAGAGGTTCCCCGCGAGCAGCACGCGCATGCCGCCCGGTCGCGATCGTTCTGTATCGAACCGTGGCGTTGCCATTGCTCCACTCCCTTTCATCACGGCGTCACGCTTGCGGGCGCGCTTGACTTGATCAGCATTAAAACGGAAAAGGCTTCCGCACAATGGAAGAAGAGGCGGGGATGAGCGAGAGACGTTTTCCGGTCGCGACGCATGACATTTTTTCCGACGAGTCGATCCTCGATCCGTTCGGCTTCGACGGTCGTATGCGCGAGATGGGGCCGGTGGTCTGGCTCGAACAATTCTCGAGCTGGTTCGTGGGTCAGCATGACGCGGCACGCGCGGTGTATGCCGACCCGCGGACGTTCTCGTCCAAAACCATCCCCTTCGGTTCACGCGACTCGATCGCACCGCCCATCCTGCTTTCCGACGACGCGCCCGCGCATACCAAGGATCGCGCCGCGATCATGCCCGTCCTGGCGCCGGCCAGCCTGAAGGCCGGATCGGCGCATTTCGCGGCCGTGGCCGACGAGATGGTCGACCGCCTGCTGGATGAAGGGGAAGGCGACGCCTATCAATTCACTGCCGGCTTCGTGCTGCGTGCATTCCCCGACATGCTCGGCCTTCCGGAGGAGGGCCGGGGGTCGCTGATCGACTTCGGACAGGCGATCCTCAACGCGTTCGGCGCGATGAACGAGCGGACGCAGGCCGCGCTGGCCCGCGCCTCCGAGGGCTTCGCCTGGGTCGAGACGCAATGCGCGCGTGAAAAGGTGAGCAGGGACGGGCTGGCCGAGCGCATCTATGCGCTGGCCGACGCCGGCAAGGTCAGCGACGTGGAGGCGGGGCTGCTGGTGCGCACCGTTTTGGCGGCCGGGTTCGACACGACCATCCTGGCCATCACCAGTGCCATCGCCCATCTGGCGCGCGATCCCGCGCAATGGGCGAAGGTCCGGGACAATCCCGCGCTACTGAAGAACGCGTTCGAGGAAACGCTGCGCTTCCAGCCGCCAGGCCGCTACAGTAACCGCGCGGTGACGGTTGATTGCGAGGTCGGCGGCGTCGCGATGAAGGCGGGAGATCAGATCGCGATCGGCCTTGCCGCGACCGGGCGCGATCCGCGCAAGTGGGACGATCCCGACACGTTCGACGTGGAACGCCGCGCGGTGGGGCACCTGACGTTCGGGTTCGGCGTCCACGCGTGCATCGGACAGGTGCTGGCGCGGATGGAATATGAGGCGCTGTTGAGCGCGCTGGCGCGCCGCGTCGGCACGATGGAACTGACCGGCGAACCGCAGCCGATGATGAACAACGTGACCACCGGCTTTTCCGTGGTGCCGTTCCGGGTCCGCGCCGCCTAGCGCCGCAAACGGGGGAGGGCGCCGCATCCGTCCGGTACGGATGCGGCGCCCGCGATCGTTTCAGGCCGATGTGGCCCCCTGGCGTGCGATCGCTTCCATGAGCGCGCGGTGCTCCGGTTCGATCTGCTGCGTGTATTCGGGGTGCGTGATCGCCCAGAAGCGACCATCCTTCACGGCGTCCAGCGCGATCCGGGCCGCCTGTGCCGCCGGCATCTGCCGTATCTCGCCGAGCGCGAGGAAGGCCCGCTCGACCGGATCGTTCGGATCGGGAGCCGCGCCCGCGCCGTAGCGCGCGTCGCGTCGCGCCACGCTGCCCTGGATCGTCGTTTCGACCGGGCCGGGGCAGAAAGCGGTGACCCCGATCCGTTCGCCGGCCACCTCCACCTCGCGCGCCAGGGTTTCGGTGACGCCCAGCACCGCCCATTTGGACGCGGCATACGCAGCCATTCCCGGCGCGGTGTAGAGACTGAACAATGAAGCGGTATTGACCACCCACGCGCCGTCCGGCGCCACCCGCAGGTGCGGCATGAAGCTGCGCAGGCCATGGACGACACCCCACAGGTTGACGTCGAAGACCCAGCGCCAGTCCGTCTCGCTGATGCGGAACAGGCTCTGCTGCAATCCGACGCCCGCGTTGTTGAACAACAGGTCGACGCGGCCGTGGCGCGCCATCACCCGGGCGGCGAGCGCGTCGACAGCGGCGGCGTCGCTGACGTCGGTCGGGACGGCATATGCCCCCAGCCGCGCCGCCGTGTTCTCCAGCGTGTCCCCGGGCAGGTCGGCGATCACAACCGCGGCGCCCTCCGCGACCAGCGCCTCCGCCAGCGCCGCACCGATGCCCGCCGCCCCGCCGGTCACCACCGCAACCCGTCCGCGCAAATCCTGAATGCCGTTCATACGCTCGTTCCTTTCGTCATCACGTCGCCGACGCCCTCCTCGTCCAGCAGGATGCGCCCGCCCGACGTCAGCACCTGTCCATCGACGGCGATCTCCGGATAGCGGATCACACCTTCCAGACGGAGGCGCGCGTGGCACGTACCACCCAGCGCGATCGTGTCGCCCATGCCGATGTGGGACGTGCCGTACATCTTCTTGTCGGACCGCATGCTGCCCGTCGGCGTGACGCGGGGATTGAGGCCGATCGAGATTTCCGCGGGGCAGTTGTAATTGTTCGGGTCGGCGAAGCGTTCCAGCATGGCGCGCCACGTCTCCGCTTCCCGGCCGCCGTCGATCCGCGTGACCAGTCCGTTCTCGATCGTCAGCCGCAACGGTGTCTCGATCCGGCCGACATTGTGGGCGGTAAGGTCGAACACCACGGTGCCGTTGCCGGTGCCTTCGACCGGGCAGACGTGCGATTCGCCGTCGGGGAAGGCGCATCCGATCCCGCCCCCGGGACGCATCGCGAGCGGCAGGCCGGCGATCGAGCGCCCCGGTCGTCCGTCGATTCGCGCGGAGAGGTTCGTGCCGTTGGGACAAGTGACGGTGATCGTGCTGCCGGCGGTGTAGACGTCGGCGATGCGCCGGCCGAGCCGGTCGAGCGCGTGGTAATCGGCGCTGCCCGGTCCATCCGGTGCGAGCATCGCGGCGGTCAGCTCCTCCATCAGGATGAAGCGGTGCCCACCGTCGATAAAGGCGTCGGTCAGCTTGGCATGCGCCATCGCGGTGCTGGTCAGGTAGATGGTGAGATCGTTGCCGGGGTCGAGCGCTGCGGCGCAGACCGGCGCCGGCGGGTTGGTCGACAAGGTTTCGCGCGGTTCGATCAGGGCGACCACCGGCTCCATGTCCAGTTCCGTCGCGGCGCGTTGCAGCGATTGCCACACGATCGGCTCTATCCGGGTGTCCGTGATGATGAGGATGCGTTCGCCGGCGCTGGCGTTCAGCGTCAGCGGGGTGCGCAGCACGCGCACGAGGTCGGCGGGATCAGGTGTCATGTCGACTCCACGGCACGAGGGGCAGGCACGGCGAGGGCGTCATTCGTGTCCGCGCTGGCGAAAATAGGCGTCGCGATCCTCGGGGCCGCCGATCAGCCAGCCGCCATCGACCAGCAGGTGCGTGCCGGTGCACGCCGAGGACGCATCGGAGCAGAAGAACAGGATCGTCGCTGCGACCTCTTCCGGGGTGATCCACCGGCCGATCGGTGACCGTTTCGGGATGGCGGCATAAGCTTCCGGCGAGATCTTGCGGCGCATCTGCTCGGTCATGATCGCGCCCGGCAGGACCGCGTTTACGCGGATGCCGTCCGACGCGAGCTCATAGGCGGCGTGGCGGGTCAGGCCCAGGATGCCGCTTTTCGCCGCGGTGTAGCTGACGCCGCTGTTCAGCGAGATGCCAAGTGCTGCGAGCGATGCCACCGTCACGATCGCGCCACCGCCGGATCGGCGGATCAGCGGCGCGGCCGCCTTTATCATGTTGAACGGTCCGCTGAGATTGAGCGCGATCGTGCGGTCCCATTCCTCGCCCGTCATCGTCTCGATCGAGCGCGGCAGGCCCCCGCCGGCGACGTTGACGAGGATGTCGAGCCGCCCAGTTCGCTCTGCCACCTGCTCGCATGCGGCAGTCACGCCCGCCAGGTTCGTGACGTCGCCGGCCACGGCGATCGCGTCCGGCAAGGCCGCGCATGCCGCTTCCAGTCGCTCGGCGCTCGTGTCCAGCAACGCCACCCGCGCGCCGCGTGCCGCGAGTTGCGCCGCGGTCGCGCCGCCGATTCCGCCCGCGCCTCCGGTGACCAGCGCCACCTTGCCCTCAAAGTCGTTCATCTGTCGCTCCGATATCCTCAATCAAGCCGCCGGAAGGTGGGCGGGAGCCAGCGGTGCGCGCGCCAGTACGAGGTCTGCGGCCTTCTCGCCGATCATGATCGCCGCGGCATTGGTGTTGCCGCTGAGGATCGTCGGGATGACCGAACAGTCCGCGACACGCAGCCCCAACACCCCGCGGACGCGCAATTCCGCATCCACCACCGATCCCGCATCCGTTCCCATCGCGCAGGTGCCGACCGGATGCGCTCCGCCCATCACGCTTTCACGCAGATAGGCGTCGATCGCCGCCGCGCCCTGGATCGCCGCGCCGGGCAAGGTTTCCTCCGCCACCACGTCCCGCACCGCCGTCGTTGCGAACAGCCCGCGGATCAGGCGCACGGCGTCGCGCGCGGTGGCGCGGTCGGCCGCTTCGGCCAGCAGGTTGAAGCGCAGGCGGGGCGGATCAGCGGCATCGGCGGAGCGCAGGGTCACGCTGCCTCGACTTTCCGGATGGAGCAGCGCCGCCGAGCCGGTGAACTGGTGGCCTGCTCCCGCCTTCAAGCCCGGGAACCACGGCTGCGACGTCATCGAGGCTTCCGTGACGAACATCTGGAGATCGGGCCGATCCAGCCCCTCGCGGCTGCGCACGAAGCCCTGGATCGCCATGGGCATGCCGCCAAGCGGCCCGGAGCCGAAGACCCGCCAGCGGATCGCGGCGGCGAGCATGCGGTCCATGCGCAGCACGTTCTCGAACGTCACCGGCCGGGAGGCGCGGTAGCCGCAACTGATGATGACGTGCTCCTGCAGGTTTCGGCCGACCTGCGGCGCGTCGATGGTCACAGCGATGCCGTTGGCGGCAAGTTCCGCGCCCGGGCCAATCCCCGACAGGAGCAGGAGTTGCGCGCTGTTGAACGTGCCTGCTGAGACGATCACCTCGCGACGCGCCCGCGCGCGATGCGTGGCACCGTCGCGCTGGAACTCGACCGCCACCGCACGCCCGTCTTCCACCACGATCCGGCGGGCGAGCGCGTGACTCTCCACCGTCAGGTTCGGGCGCTTGCGGGCCGGCGCGAGATAGGCGGAGGCGGTGCCGGCGCGTCGTCCCCGGCGGATCGTGAAGTCGGGAAGGTTGAAGCCGTCCTGCCGCACGCCATTGAAGTCGTCGGTTTCGTCATAGCCCAGTTCGCGCGCGGCGGCGAGGAAGCGCGGGTATAGCGCGGGGTTGCGCGCGATCGGCGTGACCGCCATCGGGCCATCGCCGCCGTGATAGGTCGACGCGCCGCCGGCATGGGCCTCGGCCCGGCGGAAATAGGGCAGGACGTCGGCATATCGCCAGCCGGGCACGTTCCAGCGATCATAGTCGAGCCGGTTGCCCCGGATATACATCATGCCGTTGATCGAGGACGATCCGCCCATGACGCGGCCGCGCGCGGCATCGATCGTCCGGCCGTCCAGCGCGGGTTCCGGCTCTGACCGATAGCCCCAGCCATTCGCGGGATCCATGGCGGCGGCGAACCACGCGACCGGCATTTCGTACTTCATGCCGCGCATCTCGCCGCCCGCTTCGATCAGCAGGACGCGGTGCTCCCCGTTGGCCGACAAGCGGTTGGCGAGAACGGCGCCGGCCGAGCCGGCCCCGACGACGATGAAGTCGAACAGCGGCGCCTCCGCGGTCAATCGCATGTTCATCGTCCGGCAACCGCATGGGCGAGGCGGCACCGCCCGGCAGGGGCGCTCATCGAAGATGCATGTGCGTCAAGCGCGATATGCCGCGCGACGGATCCGGATCCCATCGAACATCCTCTCCCTGCGGTCTCCAGGACTGTCGCCAGCAAGGGGGCGTCCCCGCAGTCGGCCTGGCCTGCTCATTTACAATTTCGTATAACGGAATTGCAGTCCGAACAACAGAAAATTGCGGGTGGGGGGCGCTTCTCCGCACCGCGCCTATTGCCGGGTGCGAAACCTTGCCCCATGAGAAGGAGATGCGGTTCGTTGCGCGTATCCATCATGTCGGGTGAGGCGGCGGGCACGATCGTTCGCGTCGTTCGGCTGCTGCGTTGCCTTGCCGAGGCGGAGGGCGACGTCTCGATCACCGAGCTGTCGCGGCTGATGGGGCTCGCCCCCAGCACGATCCACCGGTTGCTCAATTTGCTGCTGCAGGAAGGCATGGTGGCGCGCAGCGAGGCGCGTTCGCTCTATCAGCCGGGCATGGAGTTCATCCGCCTGGGCGCGCTGGTGACGCGGCGCTCGCGCATCGGCGAGGTTGCGCGCGGCTTCATGCAGGCGATGGTGGACGACGCGGGGGAGGCTTGCATGCTGACCCAGTTGCTCCCCCATGAGGAAAAAGTGATGGTGACGGCTGCGATCGCCTCCCCGCATCCGCTGCGCTATGCCATCGACATGTTCCAGGGCAGCGACCTCACGCGCGGGGCGACGGGGCTCTCGATCCTGGCGTTCCTGCCGGACGAGCGGATCAGCGGCATCGTGGAAGCGGAACGGGAGCCTAAGGAGCGGGATGCGGTGCTCGCCGAAATCGCGCGCGTTCGCGAGCGTGGCTACGCGCTGACCCGCGGTCAGAAGATCCCGGGCGCGGTGGGGCTGGGCGCGCCGGTGTTCAACGCCGACAACAAGGTTGTTGCCGCCCTGTGCGTGACGATACCGGAGCAGCGCTTCGATGAGGCGCAGGCGGACCGGCTCGCCGAACTGCTCCTGACACAGGCGCGCGGCCTCAGCCAGACACTGGGCCATCATCCGCGCTAGGCGGCCACCAGCGCGCGAGGGAAGGCAGTGATCGGACCCGGTTCGCCAGCCGTCGCGCGGCGGGCGGGTTCCAGGCGAGGCAGTCGGCGATCTTCCGGCGCAACAGGTCGTCGACCGGCACCGCATCGTCGTCGCCGGGCAACCGCGTGGCACGGAACGTGACGGGCGCGGTGCCGGGGCGCACGATGATCAGTTCGGCATAGCCATCGCGCATGTCGTAGCCGGGCGAACCACCGCCATCGTCCGCCAGCACCTCGATCCGGGCAGCCCGCGCGACAAGCGGGTCGTCGAGCGGATCGACGAAGTGGCCTAGCGACGGCGGCCCGTCGCGCAGCGCCGCGGACAGGCAGTAAGCGGGTGAGAATGCCGCCTGCACCGCGTCGCGGGCCTGGCCGTCCCGCAGGATCGCCAGCGTGGCGGCGGGCAGGCGGGCGATGATGCTGGCGGCGGGGTGGGCGAGCGGATCCCCGAGGTGCTCCCTGGCGTTCAGCCCGGCGACGACCAGACGATGTGTCGCGAAGCAGCACGGGAACAGCTTTGGCCGCGTGTCGGCGATGCCCTGTCCCGACGCCTGCGACGATGCGCCCGGATCACCGTAGAGGGCGAAGAATCCCCCGGGGGCGAAGACCGCGCCGCCGGTCACGCCGGCGGCTGCCAGCCGGACGCTGCGCAGCGCGGCGCCGGCGGCGAAGCCAGCCTGGAGCGCCTTGGCTCCGGTGCCGAAGTTGAGGCGCAGTCCGCCCGCCTGCGCCGCCGCCAGCGCCAGGGCGTTGGCCGTCGTTCTCGCCGGCAGCCGCCATGCGCGCGCGACCGCCACCGTGGCGGCCAGCGTTCCGATCGTCGCGGTGGCATGCCAGCCGCGACCATAATGGCCGCGGCCGAGCCGGGCCGCGATCACCTGCGCCGCCATGATGGCCGCCCGCACCGACGCCAGCAGGTCGTCCTCGTCCGGCCAGCGCGGCGCCGAGCACAGCGCCGCGATCACGACGGCATGGAGGTGCGCCGAACTGGCCAGATCGAGATCGTCGAAGTCCAGTGCGTGCGCGGCGGCCGCGTTCAGCGTGGCGGCGTCCTCCAGCGTCGCGGCCGGCGCGCCGTTCCACACCGGATAGCCGCCACCATCCTGTGACAACGCCGCAAGGGCGCTGGTCAGGACGGGCGAGCGGAATCCGGCGACGGCCACCGCCAGCAGATCCGCGACCGCGCGACCGATGAGGGCGCGCTCGCCCGGCGGGCCGGCATCCATGGCCATGGCCGCTTTGCACAGCGCGTCGATCGGATCCGGCATGCCGCCTGCTATCACGTCCGCGAACCGCGATCCTAGCCGCCGGGATACAGGCCACGAATGCCGGACGGTAATCAGGGCAGCACGGCACGCATCTCCCGTGCGGCGAGCAGCCAGCGACCGTCGCTCTCCCGCACCATCCGGTCGCGGGTGTCGCCGGCGCGCCACACCGGCGTGATCGCGTCGCCGTTCCGCAGATGCGCGAAGGTTGCGAAGATCGAGGTGACGGTGGCATGATCGTCGCCCACTGCCTCTACCGTCAGGTTGCTCCATGTATGGCGGGCCGTGAACGACAGGTCCTGCGCCCGCGCGCGAAAGGCGTCGATGACGACCTGGCGCCCCTCCAGCACGGCGTGCCCCATGTCGAAATGCACGTCCGGGACGACCAGTTCTCCGAGTCGGTCGGGATCACGGTCGTCCACCGCCCGGCACAGGGCGGTCAGCAGATCCTCGATGCCGATCCGGTCGGCGATGGCGAGCACGGGCACATGATTCTCCAGATAAGGTCGATGGTCAGGCGAGCCGCGCGACCGCGCGCGCCGGGCCGCCGTCCGATCCGGCGACGGGCAGCCCCAGCAGCATCGCCTCGATGCGATGGCCCGCGAGCGGTCGCAGGTTGGCCAGGTGTTCGGCGATCAGGATGCCGTGCCCGAGCAGGATCTTGTGCACCGGGTAATCGAACCCGGCGGGCCGCAACCGCGCGCCCAGATCCGGCGTGCTGAAGTCGACGCCCAGCATCCGGATACCGCGATCGAGCAGCCATTCCGCCGCGTCGGCGGTCAGGTACGGATGATCCTCATATGCCTCGTCGGCGACGCGCCGCGCCCAGTCGGTGTCCAGCAGCACGATGTCCCCCGGCAGGATCTGGTCGTCGAAGCGCGCCAGCGTCTCCGCCGTGATCGGCTGATCCGCCTCGGCCTCGATCCGCAACACAACGCCGGGGCCATACAGCCGTTCGAGCGGTATCTCGTCAAAGCCGGGCCCATCGAGGAAGAAGTGGCGCGGCGCATCCACATGGGTGCCGTGAGGGACACCATCTGCAACTCGGTCGCGTTGCCAGGATAATGCGGCTGGCTGAAGATGCGTTCGATCCGCGGTCGGGGAAAGATCGGCGAGCGGGCGAGATCCTCCGTCAGGCGATGGGTCAGGTCGTGCCACGGGCCGCTGCCCGCGCCGATCGCCGGGGCTGGCATCGGCTTCCAACCCTGCCACGCGGCAACACGGTGGGCATCTGACTGGCACATGGTTGTTTCCGTTGAGCGAAAATTGGTTCCAATAGCTATGTCGATGCGGGTGCCGTTGCAAGCCCGGTCGCACGATCCAGCAGCGTATCCGGATAGGGGTCGCGATCCGCCAGCTCGATCCTAAGCCGCTCGCGAAGCCAGGTGATCGCGGGTTCATTGGCCATCCGCCGGTGCCAGAACAGGCGCAGCGGGATACGCGGGATCGGCAGCGGCGGGGCCAGATAGCGCAGCCCCGGGGTGTTCATCGACGTGATCGCGAGCGTCAGCGGCACCGTGCTGATGAGGTCGGTGCTGGCGACGAGCAACGGTACGCTCATGAAATGCGGCAGGTGCAGCATGATGCGCCGCTTCAGTCGCCGTTCGGCCATCAGCCGCTCGAATATCTCCTGGCTGCGGCCATCCTGGTTCACCACCAGATGATCGGCGGACAGGAACTGCTCCATGCTCAACGTATCACCGATCGTCGGATGCCCCGCTCGGACGAGGCAGACGAACGGATGCTCGAACAGCGCGACCGAGCGGATGTTGGGGCCGGTCAGGTCGGGGAAATAGCCGATGGCGATGTCCACCTCGCCGCGTTCCATCGCCTCCTCGAGCCGAGCATGGGGAACCGCCAATGCGCGGGCCGTGGCGTGCGGCGCCTCGCGATGCAGCAGATCGATCAGGCGCGGCAGGAACACGAGTTCGCCGATATCCGAGGTGCTGAGCGTGAACCGCCGCGTGCTGGTCGCCGGGTCGAAGGAGGTGACACGCAGGAGGTCGCGGTCGATCGCCTCCAGGATGCGGCGCAAGGGTTCGGCCAGCGCCAGCGCGGTTGACGTCGGCTGCATCCCGTTGCCGGTCCGCACGAAGAGTTCGTCACGAAACGCGATCCGGAGCTTCGCGAGCGCCGCGCTCACGGCGGGCTGGCTCGATCCGAGCCGGCGGCCGGCGGCGGACACGCTGCGCGTCTCCAGCATGGCGTCCAGCGTGCGGAGCAGATTGAGGTCGAGGCGTCGGATATCCATGATGCTGATTGTAACTATCAGCATTATCCGAATTCTCAATATGTCGGGTGGCGGCTATCTGACCGCAAAGGGCGGAACCCGCCGCCTGTCCAGAGAGGATCGCCATGAACACGGCTGACCTGCGCCATACACCCGAAGGCTATTTCACCACCCGCTGGGGTTTGCCGGAATATACCGACTGGATCGACGAGAGCCTGTCATGGAAGAACAGTTGCTACATCGGCGACTGGTCGTTCCTCTGGCAGCGCCGCTATCGTGGCCCGGAGGTGCTGCGGCTCTTTTCAGACTATTCGGTCAACAGCTTCGCCAAGTTCGAGCGGCTGCAGTCGAAGCACGTCACCCACACCAATCGCAACGGCAAGGTCATCCATGAAGGCATCCTGAGCCGGCTGGACGACGAGGAGTTCATGCTGTTCGGTCGTGGCAGCTTCTGGATGGACTATCAGTTGCGCCGCGGAAACTACAACGTCTCCTCCGAAGCGGAGGAAGGCTTCAACTTCCAGGTCGCCGGGCCGACCGCCTATGCGGTGGTCGAGAAGGCGAGCGGCGCCGACCTGCGCGACATCAAGTTCATGCGATCGGGGGAGGTCACCATCGCGGGCCACCCCGTCCTGGCGCTGCGCCAGGGGATGTCGGGCGAGCCGGGGTTCGAGCTTCAGGGCGCGGCCGAACATGCCGCGGAGGTATATGATACGGTGCTGCGTGCGGGGCAGGAATTCGGCATTCGCAAGCTCGGCGGGCGCGCGGCCTTCATCAACCACCTCGAAGCCTGTTTCCCGACGATCGTGACCGATTACCTTCCCGCCATCTTCGACGACGACATGGCGGAGTATCTCGCGGAATTCAGGGCGGGCCTGCCCGCCTTCGCCTCGACCTTCAACGTGGCCGGCAGCTTCCAGTCGGACGATATCGCCGACTGGTATCGCAGCCCGGTCGAACTCGGCTGGGGCAAGAACGTGAAGTTCGACCACGACTTCCTCGGTCGCGCCGCGCTCGAACCCGAAGTCGCCCAGCCGCGCCGCGTCATGCGCACGCTGGTATGGAGTGCCGAGGACGTCGGCGATGTCCATGCCTCGCTGTTCCGTGACGGGACGCCCTATCAGTTCATGGAAATGCCACGCGACCAGCGTGGCTTCATGTGGGCCGATCGCGTGCTGCGCGACGGTCGCGATGTCGGCGTCGCCACGTCGCGGGGATATAGCTACTTTTTCCGCGAGATGCTGTCGCTCTGTGTCATCGACGTGGCGTCGGCGGAGCCGGGGACGCCGGTGGAGGTGATCTGGGGCGCGCCCGCCGCAGAAGACGATCCGCGCGACGGTCGCTCCGGCCCCGTACAAGCGCGACAACCGGCGGGTCGATGTCGCCACGCTGGCGCACGCCTGATCAACAATCCCTGTCGGGGCGCCCGCGAAGACGCGGGCACCCCGGTCGTCGGTGGAGCATCATGACGAACCGCTACATACTGACCCTGTCGTGCGTCGATCATCCCGGCATCGTCGCCGCCGTCACCGGCCTGCTGGCGCGGCACGGTGCCAATATCCTGGAAGCGCAGCAATTCGACGACACCCTGACGGGACGCTTCTTCATGCGGGTGGAGTTCGCGCTGGTCGGGGCGGCCAATATCGAGCAGTTGCGCGTCGCCTTCGATCCCGTCGCCGCCGATCGCGGGTTCGACTGGTCGCTGCGCGACAAGGCGCGCGCGAAGAAGGTGCTGATCCTGGCCAGCAAGTTCGACCATTGCCTCGCCGACCTCCTGTATCGCGCGAACATCGGGGAGCTGGCCATGGAGGTCGTCGGCATCGTCTCCAACCACCCGCGTGACACCTATGCGCATCTCGATTTCGGTGCCGCCCCGTTCCACCATCTGCCCGTGACCAGGGATACCAAGGCGGCGCAGGAAGAACGGCTGCGGACGCTGGTGGAGGAAACCGGCGCCGAACTCGTGGTGCTGGCGCGCTACATGCAGGTGCTGTCGGACACGATGGCGGGGTGGCTCGCCGGGCGTTGCATCAACATCCATCACAGCTTCCTTCCCGGGTTCAAGGGCGCGAAACCCTATCATCAGGCGCATGCGCGCGGCGTGAAGCTGATCGGGGCGACCGCACATTTCGTGACCGCAGATCTCGATGAAGGGCCGATCATCGAACAGGATGTCGCGCGCGTTTCGCATGCGGACACGCCGGAGGATCTGGTCCGCAAGGGCCGCGACGTCGAACGGCGCGTGCTGTCGGGGGCGGTGCGCAGCTTCCTGGAGGACCGCATCCTCGCCAATGGCGCGACCACGGTCGTCTTCCAGCCGTGACGCGGACCGATGGCGCGTACCGGATCTTCGCCCATGGGATCGTCGTCCATGCCTCGATCGGCCTGCTCGACACCGAGCAACGACGCCGGCAGCCGCTGTCGGTGGACATCGACGTCTATATCGTTTCCGATCCGCCAGCAGACGACAGCGACATGATGCTCGATTATCGCGAACTCGTGTCGGTCGTCCTTCAGGTGGCGGAGGCGATGCATACGCGCCTGGTCGAAACCTTCGCGCGGCGGGTAGCGGTAGGCTGCCTGGCGCTGTCGGGTGCGATCGAGCGGGCGATCGTCACCGTGCGCAAGCCGGGGGCGCTGGCGCCGGCAGTGGCGGGCGTAACGCTGGAGGTCGCGCGATGACGGCGCGGATCATCGACGGGCGTGCGGTCGCGCGCACGATCCGGGACGAATGTCGCGCGCAGGTGCTGGCGCTGACGCGGGAGCGCGGCATCGTGCCGGGACTCGCGGTCATCCTGGTCGGCGATGATCCCGCGTCGGCCGTCTATGTCGCCAACAAGATCCGCGCCTGTGCCGCCGCGGGAATCCGGTCGTTCGAACATCGGCTGCCCGTGACGGTGACGGAGGCGGAACTGCTCGGCACGATCGTGCAACTGAACGACGACGCCGCGGTCCATGGCCTCCTCGTGCAACTGCCGCTGCCACGGCACATCGACATGGCGCGCGTCCTGCAGACCATCTCCGCCGACAAGGATGTCGATGGCTTCCACCTCTACAATGTCGGCGCGCTGGTGACCGGAAACACGATCTTCTCTCCGTGCACGCCCTTCGGCGTCGTCCGCCTTCTCGAACACGAGGGTATCGCGATCGCGGGGCAGAACGTCGTGGTGGTGGGGGCGAGCAATATCGTCGGCAAGCCGATGGCACTGATGCTGATGGCGCGCGGCGCCACCGTCGCGATCTGCCATGCGCAGACACGGGATCTGGCGCAGTTCACGATCCTCGCCGACATATTGATCGTCGCGGCCGGCGTGCCGAACCTGATCCTGCCGCAGATGGTGAAGCGGGGGGCCGTAGTCATCGACGTGGGCATCAATCGGCTGCCCGACGGACGCATTTCGGGTGACGTCGACTTTGCCGGCGTCGCGGAAAAAGCGTCGTTCATCACCCCCGTTCCCGGCGGCGTCGGCCCGATGACTGTCACCATGCTGTTGCAGAATACCGTGATCGCCGCGCAGCGGCAGACGTCCCGCCCGCCCGTGGCCGGCGACGCGACCACCGTGCCCATGGAGAAGTGCTGAAATGCCGACTGTGCTCGTGAAAACGCGCGATGGCACGCCTGTCGACTGCCACGGCGACGATGCCATGTCCGTGATGGAGGCGATCCGCGATGCCGGGATCGAGGAGCTGATGGCCTTGTGCGGCGGCTGCTGTTCGTGCGCCACCTGCCACGTCTATGTCGATGCCGACGACCTGTCGCGCCTGCCGGCGATGTCGCAGGACGAAAACGACCTGCTCGACGGATCGTCGCATCGACTGCCCACCTCGCGACTGTCGTGCCAATTGCCGTTGCGGGCGATGGACGGGATGACCGTGCGTATCGCACCGGAGGAATGACCCAGGCCGGTCGGGCGAGCTGACGAACCACCCGCCGGCCCGCGTCTACCCGGTCAGATACAGAAGCCGGACGCCGGCTTTTCGGGTGGATCGCCGACCTCCGCCTACGGGCGTGCGCCGCGCGTCAGAGATCACGTTCGCGTGTGACTGCATTCACGCTGCCACGCGGCGCGGCATCCGCTTGCCTTGTTCACGCGTCCGTCTCCACATGGACTATTCCGTTAAACGGAACTCAATATTTTTAAGTGGAATATCATTGGCGGTTGTATTAGGACCGCTTCGACAAGAGGCAGCCTGAACAGGGCGCCTCGCGATGGGGAGGTGCGTGATGAGGAATGCTGCGGTTCTGCTTGCCGGGGTGGCTTGTTGCATGGCGTCGGCGGCGGCGGCACAGGACACCGCTTCGGCTCCCGGCACGCCTGCGGACACGCCTCCGGCCACGCCGGCCGCGCAGCAGGCGACCGCCTCGGACGCGGCGCTGGGCGACATCATCGTCACCGCGCAACGGCGTGAGCAGACGCTGCGCGAGGTTCCGGTCTCCGTCGCGGTGATCGGTGCCGATGCGTTGCGGGAGCAGCGCATCACCACCGTCGCGGACCTGTCGACCGCCGTGCCCAACCTGACCGTCTCGGCATCGCCGTTCCAGCCGTTCGTCGCCATTCGCGGGCTGGGATCGGGCGCTGCCAGCCGGGCGCTGGAGCAATCGGTCGCTACCTACGTCGACGGCATCTATGCCGGTCGACCCAACCAGTTCCTGAACCCTTATTTCGACGTGGAGCGCGTCGAGGTCGTGCGTGGACCGCAGGGCGTACTGTTCGGCGTGAACGCAAACGCGGGCGGCATCAACATCGTCAACAAGAAAGCCGACAGCGGCATGTTCGAAGGCTATGCGACGGCCGGTTACGAGTTCGCCAATCAGGGGTATAATGTCGAGGGAGCGGTGTCGGTGCCGATCACCGCGGACCTCGGGATTCGCGTCGCCGGACGGGTCGGCCGCGACGGTGCCTATCTGCGTAACCTGGTGAACAACAGGGACGTGCCCACCACGGACCACCGGATCGTCCGCGCCACGCTGAGCTGGCGCCCGGACGGCGATCTGAAGGTCGACCTCGGCTACGAATATTCCCACAACAGACGTGACGGCAATCTCTTCCAGAATGCGAAGATCTACCCGGGCGTATTCGGGACAATTGAAGATGGCGATGTCGACTTCGATGTGACCTATCCCGCCGGTCGCGCCAATTACACGCGGACGACATCGCAGAACGTGATCCTGAACGCCTCCTATCAGATCGGCGCGCACGTCCTGTCCTCGTCCAGTGGCTATTCGGTGCTGGATTTCTCCCAGGCAATGACCCCGCCGGGCACGGCGTTCCTCGGCACCGCCGTCGCCAACGAGAAGTTCAGGCAATTCTATCAGGAGGTGCGTCTCACGTCGCCGTCCCATCAGCCGTTCGAATACATCCTCGGCGCGACATATCTTCATCAGCGCGACCGGATTCCGCAGGGCTATGACATCGACCTGAGCTTCTTCGGGGCGTCCGGGGTACTGGCCGCGATCCGCACCAACTTCGACCTGACGAACGAAACCCTCGCCGCCTTCGGTCAGGGCACCTACCATTTCGATGATCGCCTGTCGGTCACCGGCGGCGTGCGCTATTCGACCGTCAAGAAGGATGTCGACTATCTCATCTCCGCCTCGGACTTCGGAGCGCCGCTGACGGGCTATGCCTTCAATCCGACCAGCGCAGTGCTGAACCGCAACTTCGGCTGGATGCTCTACGTCGATCCCGCGGTGCCCGCGACGGTCCGTCCGACCAGTATCACGCGCGGACGCCGCTTCAATGCGTGGAACCCGTCAGCCAGCATCAATTACGAAGTAAGCGATCGTCTGTCGGTGTACGCCAGCTTCAACACGGGCACCAAGGCGGGCGGATTCAACGATCAGGAAAAGTCGGGGCTGCTGCCGGAAAACGGGGCTGCACTGGATCCGTTCGAGTTCAATTCGGAGCAGGCGAAGAACTATGAAGCGGGCGTGAAGTTCGCTGGCCGCCATGCCCGCTTCGAGGCCGCGCTGTTCCACACGACCTATGACGACATGCAGGTGTCGCAGGCGATCAGCGGCGGCACCGTCACCAGCAATGCGGCATCGGCCCATGCGAACGGCGTGGAGCTGGGCGGACAGTTGCTGCTGGCGCGTGGATTTACCGTCTCCGGCGACTTCGCCTATATCGACGCGAAGTACGACAACTTCCCCGGGGTCGGTTGCATTCCGTCCCCGGTACCGACGACGTGCGATCCCGTGGCCGCCAACGCGCGGGGTGGCAAGCTGACAGGTCTGCCGAAGATCACCGGCAGCATCAATCCGGCATATGAGACGAACCTTTCCGACCAGCTCAAGCTGCGTGTGTTCGGGCGGGCCTATTACAATGACGGTGCGCAATGGTCCCCCACCCAGGATCCCAACACGCGAACGCCCAGCTACTGGACGTTCGATGCCGGGGCCACGATCGGGCAGATCGACAAGGGGTGGTCGCTGTCGGTGACCGCGCGGAACCTGACGAACGAGGTCGTGCAGGGCTATCTGTTGCCGTGGCTGGTGCCCGCCGGGGGATATCAGGTGATCGTGTCGCCGGGCCGTCAGGTCTTCATGGACATCCGTTTCAGCTTCTGACCGCCACCGTTCGTGGCGGAAGGCAATCCCACCCGATCGGACCCGACCCGCTATTCCCAACGCTTCCACATTCGCTCGCCGTCGCGTGAGGGCTGGATGCGGGCGGGGGTTCGCGAGAGGCGGGGGGCGGGGGCTGCCTGCATCAGTTGCTCATGGATCGCGAATGTGCCGCGTGCGGCCAGATGTTCGTCGCGCGTGGCTTCGTCGGCGGACAACACCGGGAACACGCAGGCGTCGGTGTTCCGAAACAGGGTCGCCCAGTGATCGCGAGGCGCGCGCGCAAAGGTGCGTTCGAGCAGCGCCGTCGCCTGCGGCCAATCCTCCTGACGTTGTGAAACCGCGGCATCGGCAATGCCGAGGATGTCGAGCATGTGCGTCCAGAATTGCGGCTCGATCGCGCCGACGGCGATCTCGCGACCGTCCGCACAGATATAGGTGCGGTAGAAGGGCGCGCTGCCGCCCAGCGCGTTGCGCGCGCGGTCGAGCGAGAGGCGGCCGGACGGCAGCAGCCCGGTGAACATCGTCATCAGATGGCACACGCCGTCGACGATCGCGGCATCGACGACCTGCCCGCGTCCGGATCGCTCACGCTCCCACAAGGCCGCCATGATCCCGAAGGCGAGGAACATCGAGCCGCCGCCGAAATCACCGACCAGGTTGAGCGGCGGCACCGCGCGGCGGCCTGGCTCGCCGATCGCGTCCAGCGCGCCCGTCAGCGCGATATAGTCGATGTCATGGCCGGCACGGCGCGCCAGCGGACCGTCCTGCCCCCACCCGGTCATGCGGCCGTAGACAAGCGCGGCGTTGCGGGCGAGCAGGTCGTCCGGCCCCAGCCCCAGCCGTTCCATCACACCGGGGCGGAAACCCTCTATGACCACGTCCGCGCGATCGCACAGGTCGAGCGCGGTCGCCCGGCCCTCGTCGCTGCGGATGTCGAGCGTCATCGTCGCGCGACCCCGGTCCATGATCGGGTTGGGCCAGCCGTTGCCGCCGGGCCGGTCGATGCGGATCACGTCGGCTCCGTGATCGGCGAGCAGCATCGCGCAATGGGGGCCGGGCCCGATGCTGGCGAACTCGACGACGCGCAGACCGGCGAGCGCGCCGCTCGGCTCGCTCATGTCAGGCCGCCTCGCGGCAGGCGGAGAGCCGCCGGGCGCGGGTCGCCTCCGCCACCGCGACGATCCGCCCGAACGGCTCGGTGGCGCACGTGCGCAGCGCCATCACAGCGCCTCGACGATCGTGACGTTGGCGATCCCGCCGCCCTCGCACATCGTCTGCAGGCCATAGCGCCCACCGCGCGCGCGCAGGCCGTGGATCAGCGTCGCCATCAGCTTCGTGCCGCTGGC
This sequence comes from Sphingomonas taxi, assembly GCA_003243195.1. Classification (GTDB taxonomy): domain Bacteria; phylum Pseudomonadota; class Alphaproteobacteria; order Sphingomonadales; family Sphingomonadaceae; genus Sphingomonas; species Sphingomonas taxi_B. Next base: position 192,520 of record QFQI01000008.1, read on the forward strand.
CCCCAACGGATGGCCAAGCGCGATCGCGCCGCCGTTGACGTTCAGCTTCGCCGGATCGCCGCCGACATGCTTCAGCCACGCCAGCGGCACCGGCGCGAACGCCTCGTTCACTTCGTACAGGTCGATCGCGCCGATCGACAGGCCGGACTTCCCCAGCGCCTTGTCGGTCGCGAACAGCGGCTCTTCCAGCATGATGACCGGGTCGCCGGCCGTCACCGTCATGTCGACGATCCGCGCGATCGGGGTCAGGCCATGCTGCTTCAGCGCGCGTTCGCCGACCACCATCACGCCGCTCGCGCCGTCGCAGATCTGGCTGGCGTTGGCGGCGGAGATCATGCCGCCCTCCTGCAACAGCTTGACCGCGCCGATGCCCTCCAGTGTCGCATCGCCGCGGATGCCCTCGTCGCGCAGATGCGGCTCGCCGTCGACCACCACCGGCACGATCTCATCGGCGAAGGCGCCCGCTTCGGTCGCGGCGGCGGCGCGGCGGTGGCTTTCCAGCGCGAAGCGGTCGAGCGTCTCGCGATCGAAGCCGTGTTTGCGCGCCACCATTTCCGCGCCGGCGAACTGGCTGAATTCGGCGACGCCGAAGCGCGCGGCGATGCTCTGGCTTACCGGGCCGGTGCCGATGCCTTCCTTCTGGTGGAGCGAGAGGTTGGAGAACATCGGCACGCGCGACATGCTTTCGGCGCCGGCGGCGATCACCACGTCCTGCGTGCCGCTCATCACCGCCTGGGCCGCGAAATGGATCGCCTGTTGCGACGATCCGCACTGCCGGTCGATCGTGACCGCCGGCACGCTGTCGGGTAGTCTGGAGGCGAGGACGGCGTTGCGCCCGAACGCGAACGATTGCTCGCCGGCCTGCGTGACGCACCCCAGGATCACGTCGTCGACCGCCGCCGGATCGATCCCGGTCCGGTCGACCAGCGCGTTCAGCACGGTGGCGGCAAGATCGGCGGGGTGGATGCCGGACAGGCGGCCGTTGCGGCGGCCGCCGGCGGTCCGTACGGCGGCGACGATATAGGCTTCGGCCATCGGTCAGGCTCCTTCAAAAAGGGGTTTGCGGCGCGCGAGCAGTGCGGCGACACCCTCGCGCGCCTCGGCATGGCCGCCGGCAACCGCGATCGTCGCGGCCTCCTGGTCGAGATGGGCGCGGAAGGCGGTGGTGGCGCCGTCCACGAGCAGCCGGCGCGCCGCGCCGATCGCCGCTGTCGGCGCCGCCACCAGGCGGGCGACGACCTCGCGTGCCACGGCCGCGACCTCGGCGTCGTCGGCGAGGGAGGTGACCAGACCGATCCGCGCGGCCTCCTCCGCGCCCACGCGCTGGTTGGTGAGGATCATCGCCTGGGCGCGGCGCAACCCGACGATACGCGGCAGCAACCAGCTCATCCCGCCATCCGGGGTCAGGCCGATGCCGGTGTAGGCGGCGGTGAAATGGGCGGAACGTGCCGCGATCACGACATCCCCCAGCAACGCCAGGCTCAGCCCCGCGCCGGCGGCGGGGCCGTTGACAAGCACCATCAGCGGCTTGGCCATCGTCGCCAGCGTCACGAGCGCGCCATGGAGCGTGTCCGCGAGCGAGCGGAGGAAGCCCGGCACCTCCTCGCCGGCCGCGGCCATCGCGGCGACGTCGCCGCCGGCGCAGAACAGTCGCCCGGCGCCGGTCAGCACGACGCAGCGGACCGTGGGATCGGCGGCGGCGCGCGAGGCGGCGATCGCGAGCGCATCGGCAAGCGCCGGATCGATGGCGTTGCCCACGTCGGGGCGGTTCAGCACGATGCGCGCCACCGCCCCGTCATGGTGGAGCAGGACGGCGCTCATCGACATGCCTCCATCGCCGCGCGCGCCAGCCGGGCGAGGCGCGGGAAGCTGGCGGCGCGATCGCGCGCGTGCGCCGAGGCGGCGGTGCCACGGATCACCCGGCCCCTGATGCCGTGGAAGATCGCCGCCAGCCGGAAGAAGTTGAACGCGACGTAATAGTCATAGTCCGGGATCGCGGCGCGCCCGGTACGCGCGCAATAGGCCGCGACATACTCCCGCTCGTCCGGGATGCCGAGGGCGGCCAGGTCTGCGCCCGCAAGCCCCGCGACGATATCGGGTGGCATCCGGTACATTATCGCATGATAGGCGAAGTCGGCGAGCGGATGGCCGAGCGTCGACAGCTCCCAGTCGAGCACCGCGAGGATGCGCGGTTCGCTCGGGTGGAAGATCATGTTGTCGCAGCGGAAGTCGCCGTGGACGATCCGCGTCTCGTCGCCCGCCGGAATGTTGTCGGGCAGCCATTCGACCAGCGCGTCCATGTCGGTGTCGCGGCCGGCGTCGCCGTCTTCCCGATATTGCCTCGACCAGCGCGCGATCTGCCGCGCGAAGTAATTGCCGGAGCGGCCATAGTCCCCAAGTCCGACGCTTTCGGGATCGACGCTGTGCAAGGCCGCCAGCGTGGCGTTCATCGCATCGAAATAGCCGGCGCGCGCGTCGCGCGGCACATCGGGGAAGGTCGCGTCCCAGAAGATGCGACCCTCGACCAGCCCCATCACGAAGAACGGCGTGCCGATCACGCCTTCGTCGGCGCAAAGGCCGTGGACCGGGGCGACCGGCACGCCGGTGCTCGCCAGCGCCGACAGCACGCGCGCCTCGCGCAGCACGTCGTGCGCGCCCTTCAGCAGCGGTCCCGGCGGCTTGCGGCGCAGCACATAGGCCGCGCCGGGCGTGGTCAGGCGATAGGTGGGGTTGGACTGCCCGCCCTTGAACTGCTCCACGGTCAGCGGGCCTGCGAAGCCATCGACGTTCGCCGCCATCCACCGCGCCAGCGCGCCCTCGTCGAAGCGATACGCGTCACGCACCGCCGTGGTGCCCGCGTTGGCGGTTTGCCCGAGCGCGTCGCTCATCGCCCCGTCCAGACGGCGGCACGCTTCTCGGCGAAGGCGGCCGGCCCTTCGACGGCATCGTGCGACGCCATCATCGCCGCGATCGCCGGATACGACCATTGTTCGGTCAGGAAGCGTTCGATCGGCGTGTCGAGGCCGCGCAGCACCGCCTGCTTGGTCGCGCGCACCGCCAGCGGGCCACATGCCGCGATGTCGTCGGCCCAGCGCCGCGCCGCCGCCAGCACGTCGCCGTCGACCACGTCGTTGACGAAACCCAGCCGCGCGCCTTCCTCCGCGCTCACCCGCCGCCCGGTCAGCATCATCCCCATGGCGTGTTTCAGCCCGACGACGCGCGGCAGCCGCTGCAATCCGCCCGCCAGCGCCGCTAGGCCGACGCGCGGTTCGGGCAGCGCGAAGCTGGCGGAGCGCGCGGCGACGATCAGGTCGCACGCCAGCGCGATCTCGAACCCGCCGCCCATCGCGACGCCGTTGACCGCCGCGATCACCGGCTTGGCCATGTCGAAGCGCGCGGTCAGCCCGGCGAAGCCGCTCGCGGGGGTGGCCATGCCGCCGCCCGACGCCTGTTGCTTCAGGTCGTGGCCCGCGCAGAACGCCTTCTCCCCCGCGCCCGTGATGATCGCCACCCATTGTCCGGCGTCGGCCGCGAAGTCGTCGAAGGCGGCGGCGAGTTCCTCATGCGCGGCGGCGTTCAGCGCATTGTGCGCCCCGGGCCGCGCGATGGTGACGATCGTCACCCGTCCCGCGCGTGCGACATCGATATGACGGTGCGTCACGGCCGCCCCTCCTTCTGGTCGCGCTTGATCTTCCGGGCCAGGCTCCATTTGTGGACCTCGGTCGGGCCGTCGTAGATGCGAAAGGCGCGGATTTCGCGGAATACCTGTTCGACGATCGTGTCGCCGGTGACGCCGGTGCCGCCCATCACCTGCACGCAGCGATCGGCGACGCGCATCAGCGCCTCCGACACCGCGACCTTGGTCATCGAGCTTTCCACGCCGCCGTTCCCGCCGCCGTCCAGCACGTCGGCGCACCAGTCGATCATCAGTTCGGCCTGTTTCAGGTCGATCAGATTGTCGGCCAGCATGAAGCCGACGCCTTCGTGATCGACCAACAGCTTGCCGAAGGCGTGGCGGCGGCAGGCGTAATCGGTCGCGATCTCGTTGGCGCGCACGCACGCGCCGAGCCAGCGCATGCAATGCGATAGGCGCGCCGGGGCGAGCCGCACCTGCGCGTATTTGAAGCCCTCGCCGCTGTGCCCGAGCATCTGGTCGGCGGGGATGCGCAGGTTGTCGATGCGCACGATCGCGTGACCGCCCGGCATCGACGAATCGATCGTGTCGAGCACGCGCTCGATCGTGATCGCCGGGTCGGGCAGGTCGACCAGGAACATGCACGCGCCCCCCGTTCCGTCCGTGGCGTCGGACTTCGCCATGACGATCCCGACCCGCGCGCCCTCCGCACCGGTGATGAACGCCTTGCGTCCGTTGACCACCCAATGGTTGCCGTCGAGGGTCGCGGTCGTCTTCATCATCGACGGGTCGGACCCCGCGCCGCCGTCCTCGGCTGGCTCGGTCATGAAGAAGGCCGAGCGCGCCTCGCCGCGCACCAGCGGATCGAGGAAGCGCTGCTTCTGCGCCGCGCTGCCGACCTTGCCGAGCAGGTACATATTGCCTTCGTCCGGCGCGGCGGTGTTGACCGCGAGCGGCCCCAGCGGCGACAGCCCGGACTGGCGCAGCACGTACGCCGTCTCGCGCTGCGTCAGATGCGTGCCGTCCGGCAGGATATGCGGGGTCAGCACGCCGGCGGAACGCGCCTTTGCGCGCATTTCCGACACCAGTTCGTCGCTCGGCCCATGCGCGCTCCGGCGCGGGTCGCGCTCGTACGGCACCACCACCTCGCGCACGAACGCGGCGACCCGCGCGCCGATCTCCCGGGCGCGCGCGCTCATCGCGGCGCCATCCGGATCGCACCGTCGAGCCGGATCGTCTCGCCGTTGAGCATCGGGTTGGTCACGATCGCCTCGACCAGTCGGGCATATTCGTCGGGCTGGCCGAGCCGCGAGGGGAAGGGCACCTGCGCGCCCAGCAGATCCTGCGTATCCTGCGGCAGCGTGGCGAGCAGCGGGGTCCAGAAAAGGCCGGGCGCGATCGTCATCACCCGGATGCCGTAACGCGCCAGTTCGCGCGCGATCGGCAGCGTCATGCCGACCACGCCGCCCTTCGACGCGGCATAGGCGGCCTGGCCGATCTGTCCGTCATAGGCCGCGATCGAGGCGGTGTTGATGATGACCCCGCGTTCCTCCCCGACGGGATCGGCCGTGTGCAGCGCGGCGGCGAAGCTCGACAGGACGTTGAAGGTGCCCAGCAGGTTGATGTTCACGATCTTCGCGAAGGATGCGAGCGGCAGCGGCTGCCCTTCGCGGTCGATCACCTTGGCGGGCGGGCCGATCCCGGCGCAATTGACCAGGATGCGCGCCGTGCCGTTGACCGCCTCCGCCCCGGCGATCGCGCGCGCCACCGCATCTTCGTTGGTCACGTCGACGCGTACGAAATGCCCGCCGATGTCGCTGGCCAACGCCGCGCCCAGTTCGGCGTTCAGGTCGAAGATCGTGACCACCGCCCCCGCCGCCGCCAGTCGCTTCGCGGTGCCGCCGCCCAGCCCGGAGGCGCCGCCCGTGACGATGGCGGCCATGCCGTCGATCCGCATTTTTCCGTCTCTCCCATGGTCTTTTGGCGTCAGAGTCCGCGCGCGATCACCATCCGCTGGATGTCCGACGTGCCTTCGTAGATCTGGCAGACCCGCACATCGCGGTAGATCCTGGCCAGCCCATATTCCTCAAGATAGCCGTAGCCGCCGAGCGTCTGGATCGCGCCCGAGACGATCGCCTCCGCCGCTTCGGACGCGAACAGCTTCGCCATCGACGCCGCCTGCAACGCGGGCTGCCCGGCATCCTTCAGCGCGGCGGCATGCAGCACCATCAATCGCGCCGCCTCCAGCCGCGTGGCGAGGTCGGCCAGCCGGAAGCCGACCGCCTGATGCGCGATGATCGGCGCGCCGAAGCTGTGCCGGTCGCGCGCATAGCCGATCGCGATCTCCAGCGCGGCCTGCGCCATGCCGACTGCCTGCGCGGCGATGCCGATCCGTCCCGCTTCCAGATTGGACAAGGCGATCGCATAGCCGCGCCCTTCCTCCCCCAGCAGGGCGTCGTCGGGCACCATGCACGCATCGAAGCGCAGCGCGCAGGTGTCGGACGCGGCCTGCCCCAGTTTGCGCTCCACCTTGTCGACGCAATAGCCGGGCGCATCGGTCGGCACCAGGAACGCCGAGATCCCCTTGCGCCCCGCCGCGGGATCAGTGACCGCGATCACCATCGCCACCGATGCGATCCGGCCGGAGGTGATGAACTGTTTCGCGCCGTCGATCCGCCAGCCACCCGCCACGCGCGTCGCGCGGGTGCGGATCGCGGCGGCGTCCGAGCCGGCGTCGCTCTCGGTCAGCGCGAAGGCGCCGATCGCGGCGCCCGAGATCAGCGACGGCAGCCAGCGTTCGCGCTGCGCGGTGGAGCCGTCCTTGAGCAGCCCGGACACCATGATCGAATTCTGGATCGACACGATCGTCGACAGCGCGCCGTCCGCTGCCGCGATCTCGGTCAGCGCCAGCGCATAGGACACGTAATCCGCACCCGCGCCGCCCAGTTCGGCGGGTGCGGTCATTCCCATCAGTCCGAGCGCGCCGAGATCGCGGAACAGGTCGGCGGGGAAGGCGCCGGCGGCCTCCCAGGCGGCGCTGTTCGGGCGGATCCGCTCCTGCGCGAAGGCCCGCACCGTGTCGCGGATCGCCATCTGGGTCTCGGACAGGATCATCTACCGTTCCGGTTAAATGCTACTGGTGGGTAGGTTGCATTCCCGCCGGTCGGCTGTCAATAGCCGTAAATGGCCCGACCCATCCGCGACACGCCGCCGCCATCGCCTTTCCCGGATCGCGCGCAACGGATCGCCAGCCGCGCGGCGAAGCGCGACGCGTTGTTGCTGGCCGCGGTGCGGATGTTCAACGAACGGGGGTTCCACGCGACGTCGCTCGACGATGTCGCGGCCAGCCTGGGCGTGTCGAAGCCGACGATCTACCACCACCTGGGCAACAAGGATCAGGTGTTGTTCGAATGCGTGTCGATCGGGCTGGGGCAGTTGCGCGAGGCGGCGGGCGCGGCGGCGGCGAAGCCGGGCAGGGGCATCGACCGGCTGCGCGACTTCCTGATCCGTTATGCCCGGATCAACATGGACGATTTCGGGCGCTGCGTGATCCGCACCGGCGACGAGGCCTTGTCGCCGGAGAGCGCCGCACGCTTCCGCAGCCTGAAGCGGGAGATCGACCAGGCGCTTCGCGCGCTGATCGCGGAGGGCATCGCGGACGGATCGGTCGCCGCACGTGATCCCAAGCTGCTGGCCTTCACGGTGGCGGGCGCGCTGAACTGGCCCGCGCGCTGGTTCGTCCCCGGCGGGGCGATGGAAGCGACCGAGGTGGCGACGCAGATGGTGGAGGTGTTGATCGCGGGGATCGCGCCACGTTGAGCGGCGCTTCGGGAAACTCGCCCCATCGCGCATTTCCCACCGGATCGTGAGGTTGTTCGTCCCTCGCGCGGATTTCGACATTTCTTGCGCGGGCGATTGCCGTGGATGCGGTGCGCGTGGTTCCTGACCGCAAATAACGAGGCGGAGAGGGATGGATGCACCCGGCTGAACATGCCGTCCGGTTTCCCGGGAAAGCGGCGATCGTCATGGCCGGCAGCGGCGATCGGATCAGCTACGGCCAGCTCGACGAACGCTCCAATGCCAGCGCATGGCAATTGCGCGCGCTCGGGCTGCGGCGGGGGGATGTGGTCGCGACCTTGTTCGCGAATACGCCGGAGGTGTTCATCTTCGGCTGGGCGGCACAGCGCGCGGGGCTGTACCAGACCGCGATCTCGAACAAGCTGAGCGCGCGTGACGTCGCGTACATCCTGCGCGACTCGGGGGCGTCGCTGCTGGTGGTGTCGCCTAAGTGTCGCGACCTGGCGACGGCCGCGCTGGCCGGGCTCCCCGATCTGGCCGCCTTCGTATGGAACGGCGGCGACGCGCGGCTGGGCGACTGGTCGGCGGCGGCGGCGCGACATCCGGTGACGCCGATCCCGGACGAGAGCGCGGGGGCGGACCTGCTTTATTCCTCGGGCACGACCGGACGGCCCAAGGGGGTCATGCCAGCGCTGCCCGATGGCCCGATCGGTGCGGAAACGCCGCTGACCCGGATGGGATCGGCGCTGTACGGGATGAACGGGGAAACGGTCTATCTGTCGAGTTCACCGCTGTATCACGCCGCGCCGCTGCGCTGGGCGATGGCGGTGCAGCAACTGGGCGGGACGGTGATCGTCATGGAGCGGTTCGACGCCGAGGCGGCGCTGCGGCTGATCGAGCGCCACCGCGTCACCCATGCGACGTTCGTGCCGACCCATTTCGTGCGGATGCTGAAGCTGCCGGAGGAGGTCCGCGCGCGCCATGACCTGTCGTCGCTCCGCGCGGTGGTCCACGCCGCCGCGCCGTGCCCCGTGCCGGTCAAGAAGGCGATGATCGAGTGGTTCGGCCCGGTCATCCACGAATATTACTCGGGGACCGAATGTTGCGGCATCACTGCCCTGTCGAGCCAGGAATGGCTCCGCAAGCCCGGGTCGGTGGGGCGCGCGGTGTTGGGGACGCTGCACGTCACCGACGACGACGGCAACGAACTGCCGGCCGGGACGACCGGCAACATCTTCTTCGGTGACGGACCCGCGTTCCGTTACCTCAACGATCCCGTGAAGACCGCCGCGGCGCACGACCATCGCGGCTGGGCGACGCTGGGCGACATCGGGCATGTCGACGCCGACGGTTACCTGTTCCTGTCGGACCGAAAGAGCTTCATGATCATTTCCGGAGGGGTGAACATCTATCCGCAGGAGATCGAGAACCTGCTCGTCACGCACCCCGCCGTCGCCGACGCCGCGGTGATCGGCGTGCCGTGCGAGGAGATGGGCGAGATGGTGATCGGCGTCGTCCAGCCGGCGCCCGGCGTGGTCGCCGACGCGGCGCTTGCCGAGGAACTGCGCGGCTTCGCGCGCGCCGCGCTGGGCGGGGTGAAGACGCCGCGCCGGATCGACTTCGTGGACGAACTGCCCCGCGAGCCGACCGGCAAGCTGTTCAAGCGCGCGCTGCGGGACAGTTACGCGGCGGCGGTCAGCCCAGCTCCTTGAGCGGACGCGTCGTGTCCGCCAGGTCCTCGGGCGCGGCCTGCACGGCGTTCGCGACCAGCGCGCGGCCCTGAACGTAATCCTTGACCGCATTGACCGCATCGACCGCGATCACGCGTCCGTCGCGCAGGTACACGACCGAGAACGAGCGGCTGGCGGGGTCGCCGCGCAGCACCGCCGCGTCGAAGCCGGTCGACAGTCCGACGGTCTGTAGCTTCAGGTCGTACTGGTTCGACCAGAACCACGGCAACGCCGTGTAGCTCGCCTCGCGGCCGACGATCGTCCGCGCCGCCACCACCGCCTGATCGTTGGCGTTCTGCACCGATTCCAGCCGGATCGTCGCACCCGCGGCATAGGCGTTGGCATGCGCGGCGCAGTCGCCGACCGCATAGACGTGCGGCAGGGTGGTGCGGCATTGCGCGTCGACCAGCACGCCGTTGCCGACCGCCGCGCCCGCGTCCGCCAGCGGGGCGATCGCGGGGACGATGCCGATCCCGACGATCACGATATCGGCGGGCAGTATCTGGCCATCCGCCAGCCGCACGCCGGTGACCGTCGTGTCCCCCTCGATACACGACACGCCCGACGACAGCAGCAGCCGGACGCCATGCTCGCGATGCTCCTGCTCGTAGAAGCGCGACAGCGCCTCGCCCGCAACGCGCGCCAGCACGCGGTCAAGCGTTTCGACCAACGTCACCGTCTTGTCGAACTTGGTGAGCGCCGCCGCCGCCTCCAGCCCGATATAGCCGCCGCCGATCACCACGATCCGCTGTGCGTCGTCCAGCTCGCCGAGCAGTCGGTCGACATCGGCGCGGGTCCGGATCGAATGAACCCCGCGCAGGTGGTGGCCGTCGCAGGTCAGGCGGCGCGGTTCGCCGCCCGTCGCCCAGATCAGGTCGCCGTACTCGACCGGCCGCCCGGCATCGGTGGTCAGCCTCCGCGCCCCGGCATCGACCGTGACGACCCGTTCGCCCAGGATGAAGTCGATCGCCCGCTCGGTCCAGAAGGCGGGAGGGCGGATCAGCAGCCGTTCGAAGGTCTTGTCACCGCTCAGATATTCCTTCGACAGCGGCGGGCGTTCGTAGGGCAGCTCCGGCTCCGCGCCGATGATCGCGATCGTCCCGGCGAACTTCTCCTGCCGCAACGCCATCGCCGCCTGCGCGCCGGCATGGCCGCCGCCGACGATCACCACGTCGTACCGCGCCGCCGTCATGGGATCAGCACCACCTTCACGCATTCGCCACGCCCCTGCGCGTCGATCGCGTCGTTGATCCGGGCCAGCGGGAAGGTTCGCACCAGCCGGTCGAACGGGAAGCGCCCGGCGCGGTGTGCGGCGATAAGCTCGGGGATGAATGTTTGTGGGTCACTGTCACCTTCCATGATGCCGATCACGCGCTGGCCATAGGTAATCATGCCTGCGATGTTGATCGTCAATGCGTCGCCCGCGCCGGGCGGCACGCCGACCAGCCCCAGCATCCCGCGCGGGGCGAGCGCGCCCAGCGCCGCCTCGATCGCGGCCACGCGCCCGCTGGTGTCCAGCGCGAAATCGACCCCGCCCGGCAGCAGGTCGCGGATCGCGGCGGTGACGTCGCCCGCCGCCGGATCGACGACCTGTGTCGCGCCGAGGTCGAGCGCCAGCGCGCGGCGCGCGGCGACCGGCTCGACCACGATGATCGTCGCGCATCGCTGGATCATCGCGCCCATCACCGCCGCCAGTCCGACCGGCCCACCGCCGACGATCGCGATCGACGAACCGGCGCGGCACGCCATCGAGCGCATCACGGCGCCCGCCCCGGTCTGGAACCCGCAGCCGAGCGGCCCGAGGATGGCGAGCGGGGCGTCGGGGTCGTCGACCTTCACGACGTTGCGCGCGCGGACGACCGCATGCGCGGCGAAGCTGGACTGGCCGAAGAAATGCGAGGCGATCGGCGTGCCCCCCGGCGCGGTGTAGGCGGTCGACCCGTCCTCCAGCCGCGCGCCGGCGTAGTTGAGCGCGGGGAAGTCGCGACAGTAGCTCGGCAGATGTTCGTCGCAGCGGTCGCAATGCCCGCAACTGGAGAAGCCCAGCACCACGCGGTCCCCGATCGCCAGCCCGTCGACCCCGGCGCCCACCGCCTCGATCACGCCCGCGCCTTCATGCCCCAGCACGGCGGGCAGCGGGTAGGGGGCGAACTGGTCGCGGAACACCAGGTCGGTGTGGCAGAGACCAACCCCTGCGATCGCCACGCGAACCTCGCCCGCGCGTGGCTCGGCCAGCTCCACCGTCTCGATCGTGAAAGCGCCCCTGGGTTCGCGGGCGACCGCGGCGGTGGTCTGCATCATGGCCTCGTGGATTACTGGATGGTCTGTCGCCAGCCGCTGGGCGTCTGCCCGGCGTGGTGGCGGAAGGCGCGGGTGAAATGGCTCTGGCTGGTGAAGCCGAGCTGGTCGGCGATCGCGGCGATCGACATGTCCGATGCGCCGAGCAGGTCCTGCGCGCGCTCCAGCCGCGCCTTCATCACGTATTGATGCGGTGTGGTGCCGGTCGCCCGCTTGAACACGCGGCAGAAGTGCGAGGCGGTCAGCCCGGCGCGCGCCGCCAGTGTCTCCAGCGTATGCGCGTCCTCGGGGTGGGCGAGGATCTCGTTCATGATCTGATGGATGCGATAGGCGGAGAAATCCGCGCTCGGGAAGGCGGCATCGCTGCTGGGGGTGGTGCCGCGCAGCGTATGCGCTTTCAGCGCATCGAGCAGCGTGCCGATGTACGACACCCGTTCCTGCGTCGGCGCGGCATAGAGTTCGCCGAGGATCTGGCGGGTCAGCGCGATGCCGAGCGGATCGGCGAAGGCGAAACGCATGGCGCGGAACTGGTCCACCGCGCTTTGCTGCGTCAATTCGCCGACCGGAACGGAGACGGTGACGACGTCCAGTTCGCCGTCGATCCGCCAGCCGGTGCTGACCCCGGCGGGGACGATCGTCGCGCAGCCGGGGATCGAGCGCGACTGGCTCCAGTGATCCGCCTCCCACAGCCGGGTGTCGGGCTTGCCGCCGACATGGACGACGAACACCGGATCCACCAGCGCGGGCAATTCGTAGCTGCCGATGAACTGCCGCCAGCGCGCGAATTGCCAGGCGCCGATGTTGACGCTGCGGTCGGGCGCGCGGCCCAGCGTCTTGGTGATGATGGTTTCGTTGCTGGGCACGACCGGCATCTACCCCTCCGTCACGCAGGCCGCAGGATGACGTCGAGGTTCTTCAGGCCGTTGATGAAGTTCGACCGGAACCGTCGCGGCGGCGCTTGCACCTCGAAGGATGTAACACGATCGGCCAGCATGTCGAACGCGATCCGCAACTGCATCTCCGCCAGCCGCGACCCGACGCAAACGTGCTGCCCCGCGCCGAAGCCGACATGCTGCGCGCCCTTGCGGTGGACGTCGAAGCGGTCGGCATCGGGAAAGACGCCGTCGTCGCGATTGGCGGAAATGTACCACAGCACCACCTTGTCGCCCTTCGCGATCCGCCGGCCGCCCACGGCCGTGTCCTCCATCGCGGTACGGCGCATGTGCATGACCGGGCTGGCATGGCGGACCATTTCCGGCGCGGCGGTCTTCAGCACGTCGCGGTCGGCGCGGATCGCCTCCCATTGCCCGGGATGGGCGGAGAAGGCCGCGACGCTGTGGCTGAGCGAATTGCGCGTCGTTTCATTGCCGCCGACGAGCACCAGGATGAGGTTGGCGATGAAATCGCGAAACGACACCGGCACGCCGTCGATTGCGGCGTTGGCGAGCAGCGAGGCGATGTCGCTGGTGGGTTCGGCCCGGCGCGCGTCGAACAGCTCCTGTCCGAACGCGAAGAACTCGCCGAGCGTCGCCGCCATCGCCTCCGGGCTCTGGCGGAACTCCGGGTCATCCTCCCCGACGAAGGCGTTGGTCCAGTCATACAGCTTCGGCCACAGGTCGATGGAGACGCCGAGCAGTTCGGCCAGCGTCATCAGCGGCAGCGGCGCGGACAGCAGCGGCACGAGGTTGACCGGCTCGCCCAGCGGAATGTCGGCCACCAGCCGCGCAACGCGTGCGCGGATGCGCGTCTCGATGTCGCCGAGCCGCGCGGGTGACAGGGCGGGCATGACGAACTTGCGATAGCGGGTATGGATCGGCGGATCGCGCGAGATGAACGGGATGCCGATCGCCGATTCCCCCGCGCCGGTCAGCCCGACCTCATTTTCGTTGAAGATGCGGTGGCCGCCATTCTCATAGGCCGAGGAGAACAGCGCGGGCTGGCGCGACACGTCCACGATGTCGGCGTGGCGCAGCACCGACCAGAAGCCGGGGCCATCGGCTTCCGGGGTCCAGTGGACCGGATCGGTGTGCCGCAACTCGGCGAAGACCTCCCACGGTACCCCGGCCTCGTAGAGCGCGGGATTCTTCAGGTCGGGGATCAGGATCGTCGCCATCAGAATGCCACCCGGATCGAGCCGCCATAGGTGCGCGGCGTGGAGGGGATGAGGAAATTGTAGGGGAAGCCCGCCCCGCGCAGGTCGAGGCCATAGGAATAGACGCGCGCGTTGAGCAGGTTGTTGGCGAACGCCTTGAACGTGAAGCGCCCGGTGGTCAGCGCCGCGGTCAGATTGACCTTCGCATAGCCGGATTGTTGCAGCTCGCTGTTGCGCTGCCCCGATCCGGCGACGTCGATGTCGTTGAAGGGCGAGAAATACTGTCGCGAGAAATAGGCGACGCTGGGGGAAACGGTCAGGGCGTTGCCGTCTTTCCTGAACAAGGTGAGGTCCAGCCCGCCCTGTGCGGTGAAGCGCGGCGCGAACGGCAGATCGTTGCCGTCCAGCACGGTGTTCTGGAGCGTCAGCGTCTTGTAGGTCGAATGGAGATACCCCGCGGCCGCGTTCACCGTGATCGCCGGCGACAGCCGCCAGCGCGCCTCCGCCTCCGCGCCATAGACCTGCGCCTTGGGAGCGTTGACCAGGAACGACACCGGGCCGGGGCGCGTATCCTGCACCTGCTGGTTGTTGTAATCGTAGTAGAAGCCCGCCGCGCTGAGCGTCAGGGCGTTGTCGAAATAGCGGCCCTTCAGCCCGACCTCATAGGCGTTGACCCGTTCCGGCGCGATATAGTTGATCCCCGCCGACGAGGTGTAGCCGCCGCCGTTGAACGCGCCCGAGCGATAGCCGCGATTGTAGCTGGCATAGACGAGCGTCCCGCCCTCGAACGTGTAGCTGAGCGATACGCGGCCGGTCAGCGCGTTGTTGCTGCCGTCGAGCGCGAAGCGCGCTTCCGGGTCGTAGGCACAGGTGCCCGGCACGCCGGGGCAGGGGACCGTCGTCGCGAGCGGCACCTGCGGCCCGCCGACGTCGCCGGCGAACAGATAGGCATGGCCATCGCGATACTGGCTGCGGTCCCACGTATAGCGCGCGCCGAGCGTCAGCGTCAGACGGCTGGTCAGTTCATAGTCGCCCTGCGCGAACACCGCATAGGAGCGGCGGACCTGCCGGTAATGCTGGAAGAAGCCGCCGTTGACCCCCGGAGCCACCGCCTGTCCGATGTTGAAGCTATTGTCGGTGGTGACGGTATCGCGTCCGTAGAATCCGCCGCCGACCAGCTTCAGCCGCTCGCCGTCGTAGTTGAGGCGCGCTTCCTCGCTGAACTGGTCGAACTTCGATTGCCAGTTGATGTCGAGCACGTCGAGCGGCGCGCCGTCGGCGGCCTGTTGCAGATCCTGTTTGCCGCCATCGCGCGAGGTGATCGAGGTCAGCGTCAGCGCCGGCGACAGTTCGTAGGCGATCGTCGCCGAGGCGCCATATGCCTCGGTCCGGTTCAGCCCGATGCGGTTCTCGTTCACCTGGAAGAAGCCGAGCCCGGTGCGGAACGGCTGAAGGCCCTGCACCGCCGCCTGCGTGCCGCGATCGCGTCCGCCATAGACCTTGATCCTGATGTCGAGCGGTCCGGCGCCGGGGCGGATGCGCAGGGTCGCGCGACCCTGCAACGTGTCCTGCGAATTGGCATCGCGCCCGCCGGGATAGACGTTGTCGATCTGCCCGTTGCCCTTCACGTAATTGCCCGCGATGCGGAAGCCGAGTTGATCCTCGACCATCGTCGTCTCGATCGCGGCCTGCGCGGTGAAGGTGTCGAAGTTGCCGTAGCCTGCCTCGGCATAGCCTTCGTTGCCGCTCAGCGTCGGCGACCGGGTGATGAAGTTGATCGCGCCGCCGGTGGTGTTGCGCCCGAACAGCGTGCCCTGTGGCCCGCGCAGCACCTCGACCCGCTCCAGATCGAACAGCCCCATGCCGTGCGCGGTGCGGCTGGCGAGGTACACATCGTCGACATAGACGCCGATCGGCGACGCCTGGTTGGAATTATATTCGTTCGCCACGCTGATCCCGCGCAGCGAGAAATTGGGCTGGGTGGAGCCATAGGGGCTGCTGACCTGAAGGTTGGGAACGGCGGCGGCGAGGTTGGCCGAATTGGTGATCCCCTTCGTCGTCAGCGTGTTGCCGCCGATTGCCGAGATCGCGATCGGCACCGTCAGGATCGATTGTTCGCGGCGTTGCGCGGTGACGATGATGTCGCCGTCCGGCGCGGTGCGCGGCGCGCTCGCCTCGGTCGGCGCGCTCGCATCGGCTCCTGCCGCCGCGCTCTGCGCATGGCTGACCGCAGGAAATGTCAACGAGACGCCTGCCAACAAGGCAGCGGTGGTGCTGGCTTTCATCGCCCTCTCCTTCGCGTGGAGGCTCTGGACGGCCTCCCTCACCTCGATGTGTAGCGCCGATCATGGCCACCGGCCTTGCATCGGCTTGTTCCGCTTTTTGACATTTCCTGCCGCGGGCTGCGCCGGATCGCGCCGTCTGCTATGCCGCGTGTCGAGGACGCGGCCCGATCGAGGCGCGCGCGATGGAGAGCGAGATGGAGTTCGACGGCCCTTACACGATGACCATCGGTGGCCAGCCGGTCGCCGGGGCCGCGATGCTGGATGTGCTCAACCCCGCGACCGAGCAGGTGATCGCCCGCGCTCCCGACGCCTCGCGCGAGCAACTGGACGCGGCGGTGGCAGCGGCGCGCGATGCCTTTCCCGCCTGGGCGGCGACCCCGATCAAGGAGCGCCGCGTGCTGATCGACCGTCTGGGTGACGCATTGTTCGCGCAGGTCGAGCCGTTCAAGCGGTTGCTGACCGCCGAACAGGGCAAGCCGCACGAGGATGCGGCCAAGGAGGTGATGGGCGCGGCGTGGTGGCTGAAGGGAGCGGCGACGCTGGACCTGCCGGTGACCGTCAACGAAGATTCGGACGAGCGCCGCAGCGAGACGCGGCACGTGCCGGTCGGCGTTGTCGGCGCGATCGCGCCGTGGAACTTCCCGATGGTGCTGGCGATGTTCAAGGTCGGGCCGGCGCTGCTCGCGGGCAATACGATGGTGCTGAAACCGTCACCCTTCACCCCGCTGACCACGTTGAGGTTCGGCGAACTGGCGGCGTCGATCCTGCCGCCCGGCGTGCTGAACGTGGTCAGCGGCGGCGATGCGCTGGGACCGTGGCTGACCGAACATCCGGGCATTGACAAGGTGAGCTTCACCGGATCGACCGCGACCGGGCGGCGCGTGATGCAGAGCGCGTCGGCGACGCTGAAGCGCGTGACGCTGGAACTGGGCGGCAACGACCCCGCCATCGTGCTGCCTGATGCCGATGTCGCAGCGATCGCCGAGAAGCTGTTCTGGGCGGCGTTCGCCAACAACGGTCAGATCTGCATCGCGACGAAGCGGATGTACGTGCATGAGGACATCTACGACGCGCTGAAGGCGGCGCTGGTCGCCTATGCCGCGACCGTGAAGATCGGTGACGGATCGGAGCAGGGGACACGGCTGGGGCCGATCAACAACCGCGCGCAATATGAGCGCGTGCTCGACCTGATCCGCGATGCGAAGGAGCGCGGCTATACCTTCCTGACCGGCGGCGACGCGGCGGAGGTGCCGGGCTATTTCATCCCGGTGACGATCATCGACAACCCGCCCGAGGACAGCCGGATCGTTCAGGAGGAACAATTCGGTCCGGTCCTGCCGCTGCTGAAGTTCCGCGACGTCGACGATGCGATCGCGCGTGCCAATGCCAGCGATTACGGGCTGGGCGCGTCGGTGTGGGGCGGTGACGAGGACGCGGCCTTCGCGGTCGCCGAGCGGATCGCGAGCGGGACGGTGTGGGTGAACGAAACGCAGCACCTGAGTCCGCTGGCCGCGTTCGGCGGTATCAAACAGTCCGGGGTGGGCATCGAGGGCGGCGTCGACGGGTTGCTGGAGTATACGAACGTGAAGACGCTCGTCCGCCGGCATTGACGGTCCTCTTCCCGGCACGCGATCAGGGTGCCGCGCGCCCTGCGCAAACGGCCCCGCGCAGGTCGCGGCGCGCCACGGCGCGGTCCTGTTCGAAGGCGAGATAGCTGCGCCCGGCGGCGTCGTACCGAGGCCAGCGCGGCACCTCCGTGCCGTTCGGGTCGCCGGTGCGGATGAAGTTCAGCCAGTAACGCCGCAGCGGCGGATCGCCGGCTACCGGCCTGTCGAACACGAAGCCGAGCTCGCTGCCGTGGGTGACCGGAAGGCCGGGCCGCGCATGATCGAGCTGATATTGCCAGACCGCGCTGCCCGCCGCGGCAAGCGCCTTCGACACCGCGATCGTCGGGCAGCGGAAGACGAGGTCGGTGCCGAGTTGCATCGCCACGTCGCCCAGTCGCGGATCGGGGGCCGGCGGGGTGGGGCCGGTCATCCGGTAGACGGCGCGCACGCGTGCGGCGGTGCGCGGAAATTCGCGTGCGATCACCGGGCGCGGATCCTGCCCCGCATAGCCGGTGAATTCCTGTGCGTTGACGCCGATGATCGTGGGGACGCGCGCGACCCTTCCGCCGGCCAGCGCGGCGGCCGGCGTCTCGCGCAGGAATCGTCCGTCGACCACTGCCTGCAACCAGATGAAGCTGTCGTCGTCGAGATCGGGTACGTCGACCGCCTCCTGCGCGGCGAGGATCCTGGCGAGCGGTAGCGCGCGCAGGGCCGCGGCGTTCGCGGCGACCGGCGCGCCGGCCGTCGCGGCGATCGTCGTGCCCAGCCGTTCGTTCTGCGCCAGCGTGCGTGGCGCGACGCCGAACCCGGGCGTGCCGCTTTGTTCGATCGCCCGCGCGAACAGACCGCGCGACGCGGGCGCGAGCAGGTGAAGGCCGACGTCCTGCGCCCCGGCCGAGCCGCCGGCGATGGTGACGTGCGCGGGATCGCCGCCGAATGCCGCGATATTGTCCCTCACCCAGCGCAGCGCCGCCTGCTGGTCCATCAGCCCGTAATTGCCCGACGTCCCACCCTGTTCGGCGGAGAGCGCGGGGTGCGACAGGAAGCCGAGCGCGCCGAGCCGGTACTGGATCGACACCAGCACGATGCCGCCATCGGTGAGATGCGATTCGACGGTGCCCCCACCCGCGCCGCCGCGATTGCCGCCGCCGTGGATCCACACCAGGACGGGACGTCGGGCGGCGGGATCGAGGCCGGGCGAGCGGATGTCGAGGAACAGGCAATCCTCCGAGCCGCCGGCCGACGCCGCCCGGTTCCAGTCGCCGTATACCGGCTGCGCGCAGGCGGGATGCGCTGCGGTCGCGTCCACCGCTTCCTCATGGGGTGAAGGAGGTGCCGGAGGCTGCCAGCGGCGCGGGCCGACCGGCGGCTGCGCGAAGCGGATGCCGCGGAACACGCCGCCGCCGCCCGGCAGCGGTTCGCCGCGTACCGGGCCGTCGGTCGTCACCACCACCGCACCCGGCGCCGTCGCGGCCAGCAGCAATGCCGCGATCATCGCGCGCGGCCCCGTGTCGCGGCGTGTTCCGGTCCGTCCATCGTCATGAGGCGAACCATGGCAATCGTCCTTGGGGTGCATGCGAGCGGTGTTGCAGCGCGGCGTCGGATCATCGGATGGTCTCCACAATGGCTGCCGCGCCGCGGATGTCGATCGGGCGTCGCGCCGGATGGTCGCTCGTGCCCCCCCGCGCCGTGGCGGCGGCCGGATCCGATGGCATGGCGGCATGCTGTCATTACCCGATGTACCACTTGCCTGCCTCAGGAAAAGCTGATTTAATAAAGATGCCTGATTTAACGATACAAGTCGTAGGGTATCAAAGGAGGGGGAATAATGCGTCAGACAGCCATGCGCCGAACCATGTTGGCGGCGGTGTCGCCAATCGTACTCGGCATGATGATGACGGAGGCTTCGGCCCAGGTCGCCACGCCGGATGCGGTCGCCACCTCAGCGGATCAGGTCGCGGCGCCGACGCAAACCGATGATGCGGCCGAGGACATCATCGTCACCGGCATCCGCGCGTCGCAGGCGCGCGCCATCGAGGTGAAGCGCAACGCCGACAGCGTAGTCGAGGCGATCAGCGCGCAGGATATCGGCAAGCTGCCCGATGTCACCATCTCCGATTCGCTGCAGCGCATCGCCGGCGTGCAGATCCGTCGCGACGCGGGCGAGGGCGCCGCGATCAACATCCGCGGCCTGCCGCAGGTCACCACGCTGCTGAACGGCGAGCAGTTCCTGGGCGCCAACTCGGTCACGACCGTCCAGCCGAACTTCACCGATATCCCGTCGCAATTGTTCTCCGGCGCGACCGTGTTCAAGTCGCCAACCGCCTCGCTCCAGCAGGCGGGCCTTTCGGGCACCGTCGACCTGCTGACGCGTCGGCCGTTCGACCTGAAACGCGGTGTGACCTTCTCCGCGGCGGCCGAGGGCCAATATGGCGACAAGACGAAGAAGTGGAACCCGTCGGCCAACGGCCTGCTCGCCTATCATGGCGAGCGCGTCGGCCTGCTGGTGTCGGCGGCGTACAGCGACCTGACGCTCGCCAACAGCTTCCGCGGCGTCCAGGATTACGGCGTGGCGCTGCGCACCGAGAGTGGCAGTGCGACGAACCCCGGCGACTTCGCCGTCGGCAACAACGGCGTCAGCCGTGGCACGCCGGTGCGCAACAGTGCCGGCTCCATCATCGGCTACGACCTGAACGGCGATGGCGACGCCAACGACGCGTTCATCACGCCCCAGTCGCACACCGCATGGAACCGCATCACCGATCGTCAGCGCTTCGGCGCCAATGCCTCGTTGCAGTTCCAGGTCAACGACGCGCTGCAACTGACCGCCGACGCCTTCTACACGCGCCAGACGCAATATGATCGCACCGCGGGTTTCCAGTTCCAGAACGTCGACTGGCTGTCCTCGCCGTTCGTGCCGACCAAGTCGCGCGATACCGGGGCGGTGTATAACGGTTACAACATCAACACCGTTCAGGAATATACGTACAGCCTGCCGAACTTCGACAGCTATGCCGAGACGTTCCGGACGAAGAGCGAGTCGCAGAACTACAATCTGCAACTCGACTGGAAGCCGTCCGAGACCTTCAAGGCGACCGTGCGTGGCATCTATGGCAAGGCGTCGCGCAACCGTGACCAGTCCTACACGCAGTTCAGCCTGACCAACGGGCGGCAGTGGGCGTATAACGGCGTCGGCAATTATCCGGGCGGCGACGTCACGTTCAACCCGACCGGTTATCAGATCTACAGCGACACCGCGACGGTCGATTATTCGAGCGGCGCGCCCGTGTTCGGCTTCTCGCCGGGCTTTCTGGCGCAGGCGTCCGATCCGTCGCGCTACGGGCTGAAGACGATCTCGTCGGAGGGCAACCAGTATCAGAACGGCGACATCTGGGCGTTGCGCGCCGACGCCGAGTGGCAGGCCAACGACCAGTTGAAGGTGGCGTTCGGCGGCCGCTATGGCGAGCGCAGCGTCGACCAGTTCACCTTCGACCGCGTGTCTCCCTTCTATGCCGGCAACCGCGACAATGCGGCCAACCCGGCGGCGGGGTGCCTGGTCAAGTGGAAGGCGTTCGACGTCAACCTGAACGACAAGTCGTGCTCGGTCCTCGATGCGCAGGGCAATGCCTATACCGCCGGCCTGACGCGGCAGGCGACCGATCCGATCTTCGCGGGCCTCATCAAGCAATATGCGCTGCCCGCGAATGGTGCGCCGAACCTGTACGTGCTCGATCCGAAAGCGATGGACAACAGCGAGGCGTGGCAGAACAAATTCTACCCGGGCAGCCAGAATCTGGTGAATCCGGCGCTGTCGTTCGATGTCCATACCAAGCAGATATCGGGCTATGCGCAGGTGTCGGGCGAGGGCGAACTGCTGGGGATGCCGTTCCGCGCTAACGGTGGCCTGCAGGTCATCAATACCCGCCTCGACGTCCGCCAGAACATCGTCGGCAACCCGCAGCCCTACGGCGTGTCGGGCGTGGACGCGGGTGACGTGCGCACCAAGCGCCAGTTCACCGACTTCCTGCCATCGATCAACATCGCGTTCGACGTGACGAGCAAGCTGCGCGCGCGCGCCGCCTTCTCGAAGACGATGACGCTGCTCGACTTCCAGCAATGGGGGGGGGGCCTGAACGTCGGCTATGCGATCAACACCACGGTATCCCCGGCGCGCTTCGAGGCGCAGACCGCGACGTCGGAAGGCAATCCGAACCTGAACCCGTGGCGGGCGACCAATGTCGAGGCGAGCTTCGAATATTATACCGGACGCTCCAGCCTGGTCGCGGTCGGCGCGTTCTACATCGCGGTCGACAGCTTCATCGCGCGCACGACCGAGATCCGCAACGACATCCCCGACAATGACGGCGTGATCCGTCGCCCGGTCGTCACCAACACGCTCGCGCAGGGTGAGGGCGGCGTGCTGAAGGGGATCGAGGCGTCGGCGCGGCAGTCGCTGGCCGATTACGGGGTCGATGGCTTCTTCGGCGGCTTCGGCGTGGACGCGAATTACACGCTGTCGCTGGGTGACGCCGGGCTGACCGACCTGGCCGGCAACAATCAGCCGTTCCAGGACAATTCGAAGCACCAGGCCAATGCCGCCTTGTGGTTCGAGAAATACGGGCTCCAGTTGCGCGTCGCCTACAACTATCGCTCGAAGCGGCTGGTGTCGTCCAACTACAGCGGAATCCAGCAGGATGGACGCGGGCTGGCGCAATATCAGATGCCGACCAACTACCTCGACGCGTCGATCTCGTATGACGTGACGCCGTACCTGACCCTGTACGGTCAGGCGTCGAACCTGACCGGCGAGACGGAGCGTTATTACCTGACCTGGACCGATCAGGTGTTCAACGAGAGCATCTACGAACGGCGCTTCATCGCCGGCGTCCGGGCGCGCTTCTGACCGTACGTCCTCCGCAGGGTCGCCGCGCCATGTTGACGCGCGGGGCGACCTTCGCTCTGGCGACGGCGTGAGGTGATGCAGGATGGGTGATCCGATACGCTCGATCGTGATCGTCGGCGGGGGGACGGCCGGCTGGATGGCCGCGACCTATCTCGCGCGACGGCTGGCGCACCTGCGCCTGTCGATCACCGTCGTCGAAAGCTCCGCGATCGGGACCATCGGGGTCGGCGAGGCGACGGTGCCCGCGATCCGCGATTTCTTCGCCGCGATCGAGCTGGGCGAGGCCGATGTGCTGCGCGAAACCGAGGCGACGATCAAATACGGCATCCGCTTCGCCTCCTGGAAGGCGCCGGGCCACGACTTCTTCCACCCGTTCGGGTTGTACGGCGTTGCGGCGCGCGGCGTCGCCTTTCACCATTACTGGCTGAAGCGCCGCGCCGCCGGCGATGCCACGCCGCTGGGCGCCTATTGCCTGGCGACGCAACTGGCGGAGCGCGGGCTGTTCCTGCCGCCGGTCGAACGACCCGCCAACGATCTGGGCGTGTTCAACTTCGCGGTGCATTTCGACGCCTCGAAGTTCGCGGCGCTGTTGCGGCGGCTGGCGCTGGCGAACGCGGTGGCGCACATCGACGCGCGGATCACCACGGTCGCGCGCGACGAGGCGGACGGGCGCATCACCGCGGTGACGCTGAACAATGGCCAGCAGGTGACGGGCGACCTGTGGATCGACTGCTCGGGTTTCCGCAGCCTGTTGCTGGGCGAGGCGCTCGACGTGCCGTTCCTCGACTGGCGGCAATGGCTGCCGTGCGACCGCGCGATCGCGATCCCGTGCCGGGCGGCGCGCGTCCATCCGCCGTTCACCGCCGCCACCGCGACCGGCGCGGGGTGGCGGTGGCACATCCCGTTGCGCCACCGCGTCGGCAACGGACATGTCTATTGCTCCGACTTCATGACCGACGCCGTGGCCGAGGAGACCCTGATCGCCGCGCTGGAGGGCGAACCGCTGCACGAGCCGAACCGCATCCGCTTCACACCCGGACACCGGGCGCGTTTCTGGGAGCGCAACGTCGTCGGGCTGGGGCTGTCGTCCGGCTTTCTCGAACCGCTGGAATCGACCAGCATCACCCTGATCCAGTCGGGGCTGGAGCGGCTGATCCCGCTGTTCCCCGATCGCGATTTCGATCCGCGGCTGGCCGACACCTACAACCGCCAGTCGGTGCTTGAATTCGAACGGATCCGCGACTTCCTGATGCTGCATTACAGCGGCAACCGGCGCATCGGCGAGCCGTTCTGGGATCATGTCCGCGGCATCGCGCCGACCGACGGATTGCGCGGCAAGCTGGATGCATGGCGTGCGGCGGGCGAGTTCGTGCGGCGGGAATGGGACACGTTCCAGGACGCGAGCTGGCTCAGCATGTATGCCGGATTCGACGATCTGCCCGCGCGCTACGCACCGCTCGCCGATCAGGTGGCGGATGCCGATCTGCGCGACAGCCTGTCGCGGATGCGCGCGGCGATCGACGCGACGCTGGCCCATGCCGAGCCGCACGCCGACTTCCTGGCGCGCGTTCATGCGGGGCGCGCATGAGGATCGTGCCACAGCCGCGGTTGACCGGCGCGAATATCGAGCATGCCGGGCTGCACAATCAACGCGTCGTGCTGCACGCGATCCGCGTCGCCGGCCCGGTCACGCGCGCCGAGATCGCCGGCGTCACCGGGCTGACGACGGCCACGGTCACCACCATCACCAACCGCCTGCTCGATGCGGAATTGCTCGAACGTGCCGGGCAGCGGCGCGGCGCGCGCGGTCAGCCGGCGACGCGGCTGGTGGTCAACCCGGACGGCGCATTCGCGATCGGCGTGAACGTCGACCGCGACCACCTGACGATGGTGGCGGTCGACTTCGACGGAAAGCTGCGCGCGCGCATCAGCCAGGAGGCGAGCTTCCCCGGCCCGGAGGATGTTCGCGCCTTCTACCGCGATCACGTCCGTGAATTGCTGCGCTCCGGCGGGATCGCGCCGGACACGCTGAGCGGGATCGGCGTGGCGCGGCCCGACGATCTTGGCGGCATCGACCTTCCGGGCCGCCCGCGCGACGGCGATCGCTGGTCGGCGCACGATATCGCCTCGCTTTTCGCGGAGCCGCTGGATCTGCCGGTCACGGTGGAGAATGACGCCGCCGCCGCCGCGATCGGCGAGATGCAGTTCGGCCTGGGGCAGCAGCATGCGAGCTTCTTCTATCTGCTCATCACCGTTGGTCTGGGCGGCGGGGTGGTGGTCAATTCGCTCTACGATCGCGGCGCGAACGGGCGGAGCGGGGAGATCGGCTTCCTGATGGTGGACGGTGGCGACGGCGGGCGCGTGCCGTTGCAGGAGATCGTGTCGCTCGCCGGGCTGTCGCGGGCGATGGCGGATGCGGGATTGGCGGATCGCCCGGCGCATGCGCTCGACCTGAACGATCCGCGCGTCGCGGCGGTCGCGCAGGAATGGGTGATGCGGGCCGCCGGGGTACTGGCGCCGCCGTTCATCGCGGTCAGTTGCCTGCTCGATCCCGGCGCGGTGCTGATCGGGGGGCGGTTGCCGGTCGCACTGGTCGAACGACTGGGCCGCGCCACGACCGAATTGATGCGGCAACAGGGCGCATATGCGCCGGTGCTCGCCCCGATCCATACCGCGGCACTGGCCGAGGATTCCCCCGCGATCGGCGCGGCATTGCTGGCGTTCGGCCACCTGCTGCTGCCCGCGGACATGCCGGGACAACGCCGCATCCCGGCGATGGCAGGATGATATTCAAGGACAAGGGGCTGTGATGATGATGCGCGTGAAGATCGGATCGGCCGGGCTGCTGCTGGCGGCGACGATGCTGACGGCGGCCGGCGTGGCGGCGCAGGAGATCGGCAATGCCGGCCCCTATAACGCGCGCTTCCTGGCGGGCGGCATCGGCGTCGAGCGTCCGCTGGAAGGCGCCGACGCGCTGGTCGCGGCGGGGCGGGGCTATACGATCGCAACCTGGATCGAGGCGGACGCGAGCCCGGCGGGTGAGGTGGTGCTGGTGCGCATCGGCGATCCCGACGCGGCGCGGGCATTGTCGCTCCGTGACGGGCGGGTCGAGCTGCGCGACGGCAGGGTCGTCATCCGCGGCGTGGCGGTGCCCAGAGGGTGGCATCATCTGGCCGCAGTATCGGATGGCGGCAGGGTGACCCTGTATCTGGATGGTCGTCGCGTCGGCGGTGGCACCGCACGGGCGATCCCGGTCGCCCCCCGGATCGCGATCGCGCCGGTGACAAGCGGCGCGCCGCATTTCGGCGGACAGCTGATCGACGCGCATGTCGCGGCGCGGACCATGGACGCGGGGGAGGTCGCGGCGCTCGCGCGGGCCAGGCCGGACGCCGCGCTGGTGCAGATGACCGAGGTCGGCGTCGGCTGGCCGTTCCAGAAACAGGCCAATATCGGCCTGACCACGCAGCAGGACGCCTGGACGCTGCCGCGCTCGCGGGACGGCGCCTATTCCGCGCCGGTGGCCCGGCCGTTGCCGGACGCGCCGGTGATGCAGCCGCTCGCCGCGAACCGCTGGCAGGTGAACGGCTGGATGCTCGCCGCCGCGCCGGAGGTGCAGGGCGACGGCGCCGCACTGTCGCGTCCTGGAACGCCCGCGGGCACATGGCGCGCCGCGACGGTGCCTGGCACGGTGTTGCAGACGCTGGTCGACCGGGGCGTCTATCCCGATCCCTATTACGGGCTGAACAACCTCAGGATCCCGGAAAGCCTGGCGCGGCAGGATTACTGGTACCGCACGCGCTTCACCGTTCCGGCGGGCGCGGCGGGCAAGCGGCTGACGCTCGTGTTCGGCGGGATCAACTATGCCTCGGAGATCTGGGCCAACGGCAAGCGCATCGGCGACACGCACGGCGCGTTCATCCGCGGGCAGTTCGACTATACGCCGGTCGCGGGGGAGAATGTGATCGCGGTCCGTGTCTCCCCGCCGCCGCATCCCGGCATCCCGCACGAACAATCCGTCCGCGCGGGCGTCGGCGAGAATGGCGGGCAGCTCGCGATCGACGGGCCGACCTTCGTCGCGACGGAGGGGTGGGACTGGATTCCGGGCATCCGCGACCGCAACACCGGGCTGTGGCGCCCGGTCGAGCTGGTGGCGACCGGCGCGGTACGGATCGGCGACCCGCATGTCGTGACCGACCTGCCGCTGCCGCGCACCGACCGTGCCGACGTCTACGTCACGGTGCCGATCGACAATGCCGGCCCCGCCGCGCCCGTTACGGTGCGGGTCGCGTTCGAAGGGGTGACGATCGAAAAGCGGGTAACCGCCCCGGCGGGACATAGCGAGGTCGCCTTCACGCCGGCCGAGTTCCGCCAGTTGCGCGTTGCCGATCCGAAATTGTGGTGGCCGAACGGCTATGGCGCGCCGCACCTCTATGATGTGA
Source organism: Sphingomonas taxi (assembly GCA_003243195.1). Taxonomy (GTDB): domain Bacteria; phylum Pseudomonadota; class Alphaproteobacteria; order Sphingomonadales; family Sphingomonadaceae; genus Sphingomonas; species Sphingomonas taxi_B. The sequence goes on from QFQI01000008.1 coordinate 219,306, forward strand.
CCTACCAGGTCGCCGACGCGACGGGCGTGTCGGACATCCGCAAGGGGCGGTTCGGCATCCGCGAGGTCAGCTACGACCTGTCGCTGTTCGACGCCGCCGGCGCGCTGCGGCGCGTGAACGTGCAGACCACGGACGGCGGTCTCGCCGGCACGCCGCTGATCGACGTGCGCCATGCCGCGATCAAGCAGACGCCGACCGGCTGGGCGGAGTCGCTGACCGCGGCGGGCGAACGCTCGGCCGCGGTCACGCCGGTCGCCGAGACGCTGCCCGAGCCGCATCTGACGATCCGGGTCAATGGCGTGCGGATCGCGGCGCGCGGTGGCAACTGGGGCATGGACGATGCGATGAAGCGCATCAGCTACGACCGGCTGGCCCCGTATTTCCGCCTCCAGCGCGAGGCGCACATGAACGTTATCCGCAACTGGATGGGCAACAACAACGAGGAGGAGTTCTTCGACCTCGCCGACGAGAACGGCATGATGGTGCTGAACGATTTCTGGCAGTCGACGCAGAACTTCCAGATCGAGCCGGAGGACGCCGCGCTGTTCCTGTCCAACGCGCGCGACACGATCGCGCGCTATCGCAACCATCCCTCGATCATCCTGTGGTTCGGGCGCAACGAGGGCGTGCCCTATCCGGTGCTGAACGAAGGGCTGGCGAAGGCGGTGTTCGAACTGGACGGCACGCGCTGGTTCACCGGCAGCTCGAACGTCGTCAACCTGCAGGGGTCCGGCCCGTACAATTACCGCGCGCCGGTCGGCTATTTCACCGATCTCGCGACCGGCTTCTCGGTGGAAACGGGCACGCCATCGCTGTCGACCGCGGAGTCGATCGCCAGCTACGTGCCCGCGGGCGACCGCTGGCCGCTGGGTGACGTGCTCGCCTATCACGACTGGCACTTCGGCGGGAACGGCGACACCCGGACGTTCATGGCCGCGCTCGACCGCAGGTACGGCACCGGCACCGACTTCGCCGATTTCGAGCGCAAGGCGCAGATGATGAACCTCGAAACGCACAAGGCGATGTACGAGGGGTTCCTCGGGCATCTGTGGACGAAGAACTCGGGGCGGCTGCTGTGGATGACGCATCCGGCCTGGCCGTCGAACGCGTGGCAGATCTATTCGTGGGACTATGACACGCAGGCGTCCTATTACGGCGCCAAGAAGGCCGCGGAGCCGCTCCACGTCCAGCTCAACCTGCCGGGGAACGAACTGGTGGTGCTTAACACCACGCAGGTCGACCGGCGCGGCCTCACCGCGCGGGTGAAGGTAGTCGGCCTTGACAATCGCGAACTGTTCACGCGCGACACCGCCGTCGATGCGCTCGCCAACCGCGCCACGCCGCTGGCGGCGGTGCCGTTGACGACGCTGTTCGCGGAGCATCCGATGGTGCTGGTCAAGCTGTCGCTGCTCGCCGCGGACGGCACGTCGGTGTCGGAAAACTTCTATTGGCGCGGGCGCGACGAGGATGCGTATCGACAGCTCGATTCGCTCGCGCCGGCGGCGCTGACCGCCAGTGCGGAAAGCGGCCCGCCCGAGGGTGCGGATCGTGTCGTGCGGGTGACGCTGGCCAACGACACCGCCGTTCCCGCGCTCAACGCCAAGCTGACGCTGGTGGATGGGAAGGGCGACCGCATCCTTCCGGCCTTCTACGACGACAATTATGTGTCGCTGCTGCCCGGCGAGCGCCGGACCATCGCGATCCGCTATCCGGCAAGTGCCGCCGGCGCGGGCCGGTTGACGCTGGCGGGCTGGAACGTACCGCGCACCGTGGTCGATGTCGCGGGTGGCGCGGCGCGTCCGTAGCCGGCGCGCGCGCGGTCGGCTCCGCCACGTTCATGCCGGCGCGTTGATGATCCCGGCGGGCGCCGTCGCGCCGCCCGCCCAACAACATTTTCCACTTACCGTCGGCGCGGCCATGATCCTGTCGACTCCCTGACATTATTGTGTCAGCATCGCCACCGTTCAGAAAAGATGCCGGCGACGGAACATCTTCGCGCGGTATCGGCATGCTGGGGGGCTGCACATGAATCGCCGCGACTTCGTGTTTTCGTTGACCGCCACGACCGCGCTGTCCTTTTCGTACAATGCGCGGGCGCAGTCGGCCAAACCTCCGGCAGCGCGGACGGTGGATGCGGTGGACACCCGGCTCGGCTATACGCTGCGCGATCCCTATCGCTGGATGGAGGATTCCAAGGACCCCGATTGGGAGCCGTGGATGCGCGCGCAGGGCGCCTATGCGCGGCGCACGCTCGACGCGCTGCCCGACCATGATGCGCTGCTGCGACGGATCGGCGAACTGACCGGCGACCTGCCGATCGCGTCGCGGGTGCAGCGCACGGGCGCCGCCACGTTCGTGGAATTCCGCCCGAGCGGCGCCAGCGTGCCGAAACTCTACGTCATCGAGCGGCCCGGCGCGGAGAAGAAGCTGCTCGTCGATCCGGAGGCCGTAAAGGACGCCGGCGGCGCGCACATGAGTCTCGACTGGTGGCGCGCGTCCGACGATGGCGCGCTGGTCGCCTATGGCCTGTCGCCGGCCGGATCGGAGGAGTCGGTCGCGCGCGTGCTGCGCGTCGCCGACGGCACGCACTTCCCGGAGGCGATCGACCGTGCGCGCTTCGCCAGCCCGCAGTGGCTGCCCGACGGATCCGGCTTCTTCTACACGCGCGGCCGCGAAGGCGCGGTACGCGGCGCGCCCGACTATCTGCTCAACACCGTCGCCTGGCTCCATCGGCTCGGCACCGATCCGCGACAGGACGTGCGGATCGCGGGCGGGGGGGATACGTTCGACGGCTATACGCTGCTGCCGATCGACTTCCCCTTCCTTGTGGTCACGCCGGGATCGGACATGGCGCTGCTGCTGCCATTTGGGGGCGTGCGGCGCGAGAATGCGCTGCTCGCCGCGCCGCTGGCGGAGGCGATGACCGGGCGGGCGCGCTGGCGCGCGGTCGCGCGGCTGGAGGATCAGGTCACCAGCTTCGCGCTGCGCGGGCGCGACGTCTATCTCGTGTCCGAAAAGGACGCGCCGCTCGGACGCGTGCTTCGGACGTCGGCGGCCGCCCCTGATCTCGCCCGCGCCGAACTCGTCGTTCCGGAGGCGAAGACGCCGATCGAGACGGCCGACGCCGGACTGGTCGCGACGCGCGACGGCGTGTATTTCGCGCGACAGAATGGCGGGCCGATGACGCTTCACCGCCTCGCGCCCGATGGGCGGGTGACCGACATCGCAATGCCCTTCGACGCCGGCATCTACGGGCTGTTCGGATCGACCGACCAGGACGGCGTCGACGTGCGCATGGCGGGTTGGGTCGAGCCGGTCGCGATCTACCGTTACCAGCCCGACGGGCGGCTCGCCGACACCGGGCTGAGCTCGCGCCCGAGCTTCTCGACCGCGCCGTACGAGTCGGTGCGGCTGATCGCCACCGCGCGCGACGGCACCAGGGTGCCGGTGTCGATCATCGCCAAGCGCGGGCTAAAGCGCGACGGCTCCGCACCCGCTTTGGGGCAATGCTATTCCAGCTACGGCATCTCGGCGTCGCCGATCTTCTCGCCGCGCTCGATCGCCTTCCTTGAGCGCGGTGGCGTGATGTTCGAGGTGCATGCCCGGGGCGGCGGCGAATTTGGATCGCCATGGTGGCGCGCCGGGCAAAAGGCCAACAAGGCCAATACCTGGCGCGACTTCATCGACGGGTGCGCGGCAGTGGTGAAGGCGGGCTGGACCTCGCCCGCGCGGTTGACGATCATGGGCACCTCGGCGGGCGGGATCGCGGTCGGCAATGCGCTGGTGGAGCAGCCGGACCTGTTCGCCGGCGCGATCGACAACGTGGGCTGGACCAACACCTCGCGCGCGGGCGTGGAGCAGAACAGCGCGCCCAACTTCCCCGAATTCGGCGATCCATCCAACGACGGCGAATTTCGCGGGCTGGTGGCGATGGACGCCTATCAGAAGATCAGGGACGGCGTGCGCTACCCCGCGGTGCTGGCAATGACCGGGATGACCGACCCGCGCGTCGCGCCCTGGCAGCCGTCGAAGTTCGCCGCGCGGCTGCAGCGCGCCTCGGCGGGCGGCCCGGTGCTGCTGCGCGTCGACTTCGACGCCGGTCACGGCCTCGGCTCGACCCGCCAGCAGGCCGACGCGCAATGGGCCGATATCTTCGCCTTCGTGCTGGCGCAGCGGCGCACGGGATAGCGGCCGCCGACACGGATGGTGGCCTCAGGCGATATCGTCCGCGAAGCCGAACGGCGCCCGGCGCCGGTGATAATCGTCCGGCAGGATCTGCCGCCCGATCGGCGGCACCGCGCGCGCGGCACACTGGTCCCGCTGGCAGAGCGCGCAGGTGAGGCCGATCGGGGTGAAATCCGCCGGCGCGGGCGGCGGCAGCCCCTTGGTATAGATCAGGCGATCCGCATGCTCCGCCGCGCATCCCAGCGCCACCGCTTGCCGGACGACCGGCGCGCGCCACCCGCCGCCCCCCGTCGTCACCAGCCGCGCGATCGAGAAGAAGCGCTGCCCATCCGGCAGTTCGAGCCATTGCGTGACGACGTCCCCCTGCGTGCGGAAAACGTCGTGAACCGACCATAACGGGCACCCGCCGCCATGCCGTGCGAACGGGAATCCGGCTCCGTCCAGCCGCCGGGAGACGTTGCCGGCCGCATCCACCCGCACGAAGAAGAACGGCGTCCGCTCCTGTCCCGGCCGTTGCAGCGTCGTCAACCGTTGCGCGGCATGCTCGAAGCTCGTCCCGAACAGGCGGGCGAGCGCCTCGACGTCATACGCCCGGTCATCGGCGGCCTTCGCGAAGGCCGGATAGGGCATCAGGATCGCGGCCGCCGCATATTCGGCAAGCGCACGCCGTGCGAGCCGCCGGCCATTTTCGGTCGCGAGCGGCGCACCCTCCAGCGCCTCGTCCAGCGCGTTGCGCAGTTCCAGATAGACGATCTGAAGCGCGAGTTGGAAGGTCCGCGCCTCCCGGTCCAGCGCCTCGTCCAGGTGGATGGCGCGATTGTGCGGATCGTGGCGCCGGATCATCCCCATCATCACGGAGCCGGGCAGGGTGCGGACCCTCAGTCGATGCCGGGCGGTGATATAGGCCGCTATGTCGTCGTGCCCGCCCAGCGCGCCGGCGATCCGTTCCCCCGCGTCGTCCAGCGCGGGGAAGTTGTTGCGTCGCATCGCGAGGAAGCGCCGGACTTCGGCCACCGCGTCGGTTTCGCCCTCCTCGCCCGTCGCACCGCGATTGGCCAGTGCGGTCTGCTCCTCGCGGTAGGCGGTGTGGAGCCGCAGCAGGGCTTCCGCGATGCCGGGGAAGTTCGTCGCCACGTCCGCGGCCTGCAACGCCGGCAGGTCGATGTCCGCGAACAGCGGATCCTTCAGCGCGGCCTGAAGCCGCCGGGCCGTTTCCTCGCCGCCGTCGCCGGCGAAATCGGCCATGTCGATCCGGTAGGTGCGGGCGAGACGCAGCAGGATGTCCGCCGTGAGCGGCCGCTGGTTGCTCTCCAGCAGCGACACATAGGAAACCGACACACCAAGGTCCGCCGCCATGCCCGGCTGTGTAAGACCGAGATCGCGCCGCAGCCGCCGTAGTCGTGGCCCCATATAGGCCGCGCGTTCACCCGCCATCCTCGCCCATCCTGTAAAGTCCCCACAGCTTTACAAGAATGCGTTGTAAAGGTCCACAACTCGACCGTGCGCCCCCTCCGCCAGCGGCGTGGCGGGCGTTAGTCCGGCTGTATCGCACCGTTGTGGGGATGAACGCACATGACCTATGCCACCCAAGTTTCCGACGCCGCGCGCGTCATCGCCGACGCCGGGTCGAGCTGGAGCAGCATCGACGCCGAAGCGGTCGCGCGCATGCAGCTTCAGAACCGCTTCAACACCGGGATCGACATCGCGCGCTACACCGCCAGGATCATGCGCGAGGATATGGCCGCCTATGACGCGGATCCCGCCAACTACACCCAATCGCTCGGCTGCTGGCACGGCTTCATCGGGCAGCAGAAGCTGATTTCGATCAAGAAGCATTTCGGCACCACCAAGCGGCGCTATCTCTACCTGTCGGGCTGGATGATCGCCGCGCTACGCTCCGACTTCGGTCCGCTGCCCGACCAGTCGATGCATGAGAAGACCAGCGTTCCCGCGCTGATCGAGGAGCTCTACACCTTCCTGAAGCAGGCCGACGCGCGCGAGCTGGGCATGATCTTCCGCAGCATCGACATGGCGCGCGCCGCCGGCGACGCCGCGAAGGAGGCCGAGCTGATCGCGTCGGTCGACAACTACCAGACGCATGTCGTGCCGATCATTGCCGATATCGACGCGGGCTTCGGCAATGCGGAGGCGACCTACCTGCTGGCCAGGAAGATGATCGAGGCGGGCGCCTGCGCGCTCCAGATCGAGAACCAGGTGTCCGACGAGAAGCAGTGCGGCCATCAGGACGGCAAGGTGACCGTGCCGCACGAGGACTTCATCGCCAAGATCCGCGCCTGCCGCTACGCGTTCCTGGAGCTGGGCGTGAAGGACGGCATCATCGTCGCCCGCACGGACTCGCTCGGCGCCGGCCTGACCAAGCAGATCGCGTTCAGCCGCGAGCCGGGCGACATCGGCGACCAGTATAATGCCTTCCTCGATTGCGAGGAGGTCACCGACCTTGCGAACCTGCGCGGCGACGTCGTGATCGAGCGCGACGGCCGGCTCGTCCGTCCCAAGCGCCTGCCGTCCAACCTCTTCCAGTTCAAGGAAGGCACGGGGGCCGATCGCTGCGTGCTCGACTGCATCACCTCGCTCCAGAACGGCGCCGACCTGCTGTGGATCGAGACGGAAAAGCCGCACATCGAGCAGATCGCCTCCATGGTGGATCGCATCCGCGAGGTCGTGCCTGATGCTAAGCTCGTCTACAACAACAGCCCCAGCTTCAACTGGACGCTGAACTTCCGTCAGCAGGTGTACGATGCCTGGCTGGCGGCGGGCAGGGACGTGTCGCCCTATGAGCGCAGCGCGCTGATGAGCGTGATCTACGACAATACCGAGCTGGCGGCGGAGGCCGACGAGAAGATCCGCACCTTCCAGAAGGATGCGGCGGCGCGCGCCGGCATCTTCCACCATCTGATCACCTTGCCGACCTATCATACGGCGGCGCTCAGCACCGACAATCTGGCCAAGGAATATTTCGGCGCGGCCGGGATGCTCGGATATGTCGCCGGGGTGCAGCGCAAGGAGATCCGCGAGGGTATCGCCTGCGTGCGGCACCAGAACATGTCCGGCTCCGACATTGGCGACGACCACAAGGAGTATTTCGCCGGTGAGGCCGCGCTGAAGGCCGGCGGCGTCCACAACACGATGAACCAGTTCGCCTGACCGCGACGATCGAGGAAGGATGACGATCATGACCGCAATCACCGAGACGCGAACCCCCGAGCCGGCCCGAGCACGCCCGGTCTTCTCCACGGAGGACGCCACGCTGTTGAGGACCGCCGTGCTCCACTATCTGAAGGCGATCGAGGACCAGCCGGAATCGATCAAATACTCGAACCTTTACCACAGGCTCGGCCGCCTCGGCTGAGGCGGGCCTGAGGAAAGGAACAGCCGGCCTCTGTTCGCCGCCGCATGGTGGACAGAGGCCATCGGTTCATCGCCATCTTCCGGTTGAGGATGGCGATCCGCAGTGCGACCACGGGATAATCATGACGTACGATACGAACCGCGCCGGCCTGTCGGTCGCCGAACCGCTCGCCCGTTTCATCGAGGAGCAGGCACTGCCCGGCACGGGCCTCGATCCCGCCGCGTTCTGGGCGGGCGCGGCCGCCATCTTCGCCCGCTTCGCGCCGGAGAATGCCGCCTTGCTGGCGAAGCGGGACGCGCTTCAGGCCGACATCGACGCCTGGCATCAGGCCCACGCCGGCCGCGGCATCGCCGCGGAACCCTATGCATCCTTCCTGCGCGACATCGGCTATCTCGTGGACGAGCCGGCGCCCTTTTCGATCTCCACGGCGCAGGTGGACGACGAGATCGCGACCATGGCCGGCCCGCAACTCGTCGTGCCGATCCTGAACGCGCGCTTCCTGCTCAACGCCGCCAATGCGCGCTGGGGCAGCCTGTACGATGCGCTCTATGGCACCGATGCGTTGCCCGGTGCGGCGGCACCCGGCAGTTATGACGCGCAGCGCGGCGCGCAGGTCGTCGCACGCGCCAGGCAGTTTCTCGACGAGGCCGCGCCGCTCGCCAGCGGAAGCTGGGCGGACTGGAGCGGCGGCGAACCCGCGCTGCGCGATCCCGCGCAATGGGTCGGCCGGCGCGGCGAAAGCCTGCTGCTGCGCAACAACGGCCTGCATATCGAGATCGTGGTCGATCGCTCGACGCCGATCGGCCGCGACGATCCGGCCGGCATCGCCGACATCGTCCTGGAATCGGCGCTGACGACGATCTGCGACCTTGAGGATTCGATCGCGGCGGTGGACGCCGCGGACAAGGTCGCCGCCTATGCCAACTGGCTCGGACTGATGCGCGGCGATCTGATCGAGACGTTCGAGAAGGGCGGCAGGATCGTCGAGCGCGCGCTGGCCCCGGACCGCGAGTGGCGCGCACCGGACGGCACCGCCTTCACGCTTCCCGGGCGCAGCCTGCTGCTGGTGCGCAACGTCGGCCATCTGATGACGACGCCCGCCGTCCGGCTCGCCAACGGCGATGAGGCGCCCGAAGGGATCCTGGACGGCATCGTCACCAGCCTGATCGCGCTCCACGATCTCAAGGGCCGCGGGCGCTTCCGCAACAGCAAGGCCGGCTCGGTCTACATCGTGAAGCCCAAGATGCACGGGCCGCAGGAGGCGGATTTCTCGAACCGCCTCTTCGATGCGATCGAGGATCTTCTGGGGCTTGACCGTCACACGCTGAAGATCGGCGTCATGGACGAGGAGCGGCGGACGTCGGCCAATCTCGCCGCCTGCATCGATGCGGTGCGCGGGCGCATCGCGTTCATCAACACGGGCTTCCTCGATCGCACCGGCGACGAGATCCATACCTCGATGAAGGCCGGGGCGATGGTGCGCAAGGAGCAGATGCGCGCGTCGGCGTGGATCCGCGCGTACGAGGCGCGCAACGTCGCGATCGGCCTGTCGTGCGGCCTGTCCGGCAAGGCGCAGATCGGCAAGGGCATGTGGGCCGCTCCCGATCGCATGGCCGACATGATCGAGCAGAAGATCGGCCACCCGTGTGCCGGCGCCTCCACCGCCTGGGTGCCGAGTCCGACCGCCGCGACGCTCCACGCCATGCACTATCACGCGGTGGACGTGTTCGCCCGCCAGCGCGAAATCGCCGCCGCGCCGACGCCACCGCTGGCGGAACTGCTTGCCGTGCCGCTTGCCGATGGCGCCAACTGGTCGGCGGAGGAGATCCGCGCGGAACTCGACAACAATGCGCAGGGCATTCTCGGCTATGTCGTCCGCTGGATCGACCAGGGCGTCGGCTGTTCGAAGGTGCCGGACATCCATGACGTCGGCCTCATGGAGGATCGCGCGACGCTCCGCATCTCCTCCCAGCATCTCGCCAACTGGCTGCTCCACGGCGTCTGTTCCGAGGCGGACGTCGACGCCGCGCTGCTGCGGATGGCGGCCAAGGTGGACGCCCAGAATGCGGGTGACCCGGCGTATCGTCCGATGCTGGTCGGTGGCGCCGGCGTCGGGGCCGCGTTCGAAGCGGCGCGCGCGCTGATCTTCGACGGCGCCGACCAGCCCAACGGCTACACCGAGCCGCTGCTCCATGCGTTCCGCCAGCGGGTGAAACTGGATGCCGAGCGATTCGATCCGCCGCGCCGGACGCACGAGCGTGACGCGGTTGACAGGCTGGAGGTCGCCGGCCGCGCCTAGCCGGAGCGACCGCCAGGCGGATCGGGCGATCGTCACCATGCCGGCGGAAGCGGGGCGGGCAGGGATGGCGAGCGCCTGTTCGCGCGCGTCGTCCGGTCGCCGGCCAGCTCCCGTCCGCTCGCCGATCCGCGCCGCGCGACGCCATCGCGGCGATCGCGGCGAGCGTATTCGCGCCCGTTCCTGACGCCGGCCGCCCCCGATCCGCGCGCGCCGTTCAGATCGACGTGGACAAGCCGCATCTGCCGGGCCAGCATCGGCGCGGCGGATGGCTGGACGACACGGAGAACCGCGAGAGGATGACGGAGCCGACGAGGCAGACGCGTAAGCGGCAGGCGTGGCGCAGCGGCTGGTCGGCGCTCCGATGAGCGGCGCCACGACCGTTCCGGTGCGACGGGTTACCCCGCGCTGCCGTATTGCCGCTCCGCAGGCTGCTGTGCGCGGACCGCATCGGCTTCGCATCCACGGACGGCTGGCGGAACATAGGGGAGAGCGGCGGGATGGCGACGAGGCATGGCGAGGCGTCCGATGCGGACGCCACATTCCAGAGCGACAGGAAGGTCATCATCGCCTCCTCGCTGGGCACCGTGTTCGAATGGTATGATTTCTACCTCTACGGCCTGCTGGCGACCTATATCTCCGCGCAGTTCTTCTCTGGCGTGAACGAGACGACGGGCTTCATCCTGGCGCTGGGCGCGTTCGCCGCCGGCTTTGCGGTGCGGCCGTTCGGGGCGCTGGTGTTCGGGCGGATCGGCGATCTGGTCGGGCGCAAGAACACCTTCCTGGTCACGATGGGGATCATGGGCCTGTCGACCTTCGCGGTCGGCCTGTTGCCGTCCTATGCCGGCATCGGCGTGGCGGCGCCGCTGCTGCTGGTGAGCCTGCGGCTGTTGCAGGGGCTGGCGCTGGGCGGCGAATATGGCGGCGCGGCGACCTATGTCGCCGAACATGCGCCGCAGAACAGGCGCGGCCTGTATACCAGCTTCATCCAGACCACCGCGACGCTCGGGCTGTTCGCGGCGCTGCTGGTGGTGATCGGGTTGCGCACGTTGGTCGGCGAGCAAGCCTTCGCCGCCTGGGGCTGGCGCCTGCCGTTCCTCCTCTCGATCGTGCTGCTCGGCGTGTCGTTGTGGATCCGTCTCCAGCTCGCGGAGAGCCCCGCGTTCCAGCGGATGAAGGAGGAGGGCAGGACGTCAAGGGCACCGCTGACCGAGGCGTTCGCGCGCTGGGGCAACCTCAGGATCGTGCTGATCGCGCTGTTCGGTGCTGCGATGGGACAGGCGGTGGTGTGGTACACAGGGCAGTTCTATGCGCTGTTCTTCCTTGAAAAGATGCTCAAGGTCGATGGCGCCACCACCAACGTGCTGATGGCGGCGGCGCTGGCGCTGGGCACGCCGTTCTTCGTCGTCTTCGGCTGGTTGTCGGACCGGATCGGGCGCAAGCCGATCATCATGGCGGGGTGCGCGCTGGCGGCGCTGACCTATTTCCCGCTGTTCGGCGCACTGACCCGGGCCGTCAATCCCGCACTGGCCGCGGCACAGGCCAGCGCGCCGATCGCGGTGCTCAGCCATGATGCGGAATGTTCGGTGCAATTCGATCCGATCGGTCGCAACAGGTTCGACGCCAGGAGCTGCGACATCGCCAAGTCGTGGCTGGCCAAAAACGGCATCAGCTACACCAATGTCGAGGTGCCGGCCGGCACGATCGCGGCGGTGCGCGTCGGGGACCGCACCTTGCCCGCCCCCGATCCCGCACGGGTGATGGGCGAGGCGCGCAAGGCCGCAATCACCGCCTATCAAGGTGAGTTGAAGGCCGCGGTCGCGGCGGCGGGCTATCCGGCCAGATACGATCCGGACCGCATGAACACCCCGCTGGTGATCGCGATCCTGTTCTTCATGGTCCTGCTGGTGACGACGGTCTATGGGCCGATCGCGGCGCTGCTGGTGGAGCTGTTCCCGACCAACATCCGCTATACCTCCATGTCGCTGCCCTATCATATCGGCAACGGCTGGTTCGGTGGCTTCCTGCCGACGACCGCCTTCGCGATGGTCGCCGCCACGGGGGATATCTATTACGGCCTGTGGTATCCGGTGGTGCTGGCGACGGTGACGCTGGTGCTGGGCGTGTTGTTCCTGCCCGAAACCTTCCGGCGCGACATCAACGCCTGACCGCTTTCGGTGTGGGCGCCCGCATCGGCATAGGCTCCGACGCGCCTGATGGCCCGGCGGCACCTTCCCGTACGGCGCGCTTGCCTCGCCGTCCCGGCTGCGCGATCAGGGACGTCGACATCCCGGGTGAGCATCGCATGATCCGCTTCCTCCTGCCGCGCGGTCCACGCGCGTGACCATCATCGCTTCGCCGCTGGACTTCCGCGCGGCGGCGCGCGCGAGCCTGCCGCGCTTCCTGTTCGACTATGCCGATGGCGGCGCCGGGACGGAGACGACGCTGCGCGCGAACGTCGATGATCTCGCGCGGCTCGGCCTGCGCCAGCGTGTGCTGTGCGACGTCGCCGATATCGACCTGTCGACGGTGCTGCTGGGCGCGCACCGTCCGTTGCCCGTGGCGCTGGGGCCGGTCGGGATCGCCGGCATGTACCGCCGCCGCGGCGAGGTGCAGGCGGCCCGCGCGGCGGCGCGGGCGGGCGTGCCGTTCACCCTGTCCACCGTCGGCCTGTGTTCGTTGCGCGAGGTGCGCGCGGCGACTCCCGGCCCGCTCTGGTTCCAGCTCTACGTGATCCGCGACCGCGCCTTCATGGCGGATCTGATCGCCACGGCGAAGGCGCAAGGGGCGGAGGCGCTGGTCTTCACGGTCGACATGCCGGTGCCCGGATCGCGCTATCGCGACATGCATTCCGGCATGTCCGGGCCGCGCGCCCCGCTACGCCGCATATGGCAGGCGATCGGGCGACCGGGCTGGGCGTGGGACGTCGGGGTGCGCGGGCGGCCGCACGGGCTGGGCAACCTGCTGCCGGTGCTCGGAGCCGGATCGGGCATGAACGATTACATGGGCTGGCTGGGCGCCAATTTCGATCCGTCGATTGCGTGGCGCGACATCGCGTGGATCCGCGCCGCCTGGGACGGTCCGCTCGTCATCAAGGGCGTGCTCGATCCCGACGACGCCCGCGCGGCGGCGGATGCGGGCGCGGACGCGATCGTCGTGTCCAACCACGGCGGACGCCAGCTCGACGGTGCCTCATCCACCGCGCGCGCGCTGCCGGGGATCGCGGACGCGGTAAAGGGACGCATGCCGATCCTCGCCGACTCGGGTGTGCGGTCGGGGCTGGACGTGGTGCGGATGCTCGCGCTGGGCGCGGACGGCGTGCTGCTCGGCCGCGCATGGCTGTATGCACTGGCGGCGCGCGGCGAGGCCGGCGTGGCGATGCTGCTGTCGCTGTTCGAGAAGGAGATGCGCGTCGCCATGGCGCTGACCGGCGTGCGTCGTGTCGCCGACATCGACCGGTCGATCCTGCTGGATGGCTGATGCCCGACCAACAGGGCTGGCGCTGCGGACGAAACCGGCTAGCGTGCGGTCCCAGGTGGAGGAAGGATGACGCCGATGCTGTTGCTCCCGGTCCTGCTGCTCGCCGCCGCCGCGGCCGGGCAGGCGGACGGTCCCCCGGCGCAGGCCGAACATGTCGCGATCCAGGCGTCGGATATCGACCGGAGCGCCACCTTCTACCGCGAAGCGTTCGGGCTGCGGGTGATCCCGACGCCGCTGAAGAACCGCCGCTGGCTGGATCTCGGCCACGGCCTAGCGCTCCATATCCTCGACGGACGCACCGCGCCCAAGCCGTCGAACAGGAACGAACATCTCGCGCTCCATGTCGACGACCTCACCGTGGTAACCGTATGGCTGGACCGGCACGGGCTGCCGTGGACGAACCTCGCGGGGGACGCGCACATGATGCAGACCCGCTTCGACGGCGTTCGCCAGATCTATGTGCAGGACCCGGACGGATATTGGCTGGAAGTCAGCGACTCCCGCGGGGTCGTGGAACGATAGTGCGCGTGGTGGCGGGACCGCGACCCGGCGGTGATCGCCCGTGCAGCGAGATGATGCGCGCCGGGGCGGCTCCGGGGCGGGAGCCGCCCGCCGGCGTCATTCCACGAACGGTTCGACCGTGATGTGCCGCCCGCGCAGGAAGGCGTCGGCGACGATGCGCAGCGGGGAGACGTCGACGTCCGACACGCCCGCGCGCACGATCGCGGCGAAGCGGTGATAGAGGCCGGGATATTCGCCGTGCAGGTCCGCGGCATGCGCCAGCGCTTCCTTGCCGTCGATGGTCAGCACCGATCCCCCCTTCGACAGCAGCAGCGTGCCGGCATCGGTCTCGACCTCGATGTCCCAATGCTGCGGGCCTTCCTGACGGAAGTCGAGGTCCATCGCGATCGCGGCCCCGGCGGTATCGCGGAAGGCGACGCGCGCCGCGATCGGTGCCGCCCGGTTCGATGGCACATCCAGCTCGGCCGTTTCGACGAAGAACGGCCGCGGCAGGATGCGCGTCGCGATCGACAGCGCGTTGATGCCCGGATCGAACACGCCGAAGCCGCCCGGTTCCCAGATCCAGTCCTGTCCGGGATGCCAGACGCGCACGTCCTCGCGCCATGTGATCGTCGCCCGCTTCACCTCGCGTTCGGCAAGCCACGCGCGCGCCGGCTCCACGCCATCGGCGTAGCGCGAGTGCCAGCTCGCGAACAGGCTGATGCCCTTCGCCGCCGCCGCGTCGCGCAGCGAGATGACCTCGGCCAGCGTCGCGCCCGGCGGCTTCTCCAGGAACACCTGCCAGCCCTGCTCGATGCAGAATTGCGCGATCGCGCGGCGCACCTGTGGCGGCGTGCAGAGCGACACCGCGTCCACCTCCACGCCACTGGCGGCCAGTTCATGCACGTCGTGGAAGAACGGCAGGCCGTTCACGCTCTCCCCATTGCGACTGACCGTGGCGACGAGGGTGAAGCTCTTGCCGGCGGCGATGGCGGGCAGGTGCTGGTCATGCGCGATCTTGCCCATGCCGACCAGCGCCAGGCGGATCGGCGCGGTCACAGCGCGCGCACCACGACCGGCGTGGCGGCCGCGTCGGTCAACGGGTTGCGCAGCGGCAGCGCGAACGGCGCGGCCTCGATCTCGAACACGTCGCCCGGCTGCGTCGTCACGCCATCGGCAACCGACAGCGTGGCGGTGCCGAAGAAATGCACGTGCACGTCGCCCGGCCGGCGGAAACCGGCATATTTGAAATGGTGGTGCTCCAGATTGGCGAGGTGGTGCGACATGTTGTCCTCGCCGGTCAGGAACGGTTTCTCCCACAGCGTACGGCCGTCGCGCACGATCCGGCTGGTGCCGCGGATATCGGCGGGCGGGGTGCCGAGCAGCAGCTCCGCGCCCAGCGACGCCTGCCGCAGCTTCGAATGCGCCAGCCACAGGTAATTGTGCTTCTCGGTCACATGGTCGCTGAACTCGTTGGCGAGCGCGACGCCCAGCCGGTACGGCGTGCCGTCGTCGCCGATCAGGTAGATGCCCGCCAGCTCTGGTTCCTCGCCGCCGTCCTGCGCGAAGGCCGGCGACGCCAGGGGCGCCTCGGGCGCGACCAGCGACTGGCCGTCGCCCTTGTAGAACCATTCCGGCTGTTGCCCGACGCTGCCCGCCGGCGGCTTGCCGCCCTCGACCCCTTCCAGGAACATGCGCATCGAATCGGTCTGGTGCTCCGAGGACGATGCCGCCTTGTGCATCGCGTCGCGCCCCGAGGCGGAGCCGAGATGCGTCAGCCCGGTGCCGGCAAGCATCAGCCGCGCGCTGTCCTCATGGTCGATCGCGGGGAGCAGGCGCCGGGCGGTCAACTCGGCGGCGATGTCCGCCGCTTCGTCGGTGCGGCACGCGGCGGCGGTCTCGGCCAGCGTACTGCCGGCCGCGATCGCCCTTAGCGCCAGCGCGCGTGTCGACTCCACCCCGTCCAGGAAGACGGCGCGGTCGCCTTCGGCCAGGATGACGCGACGGCGGCCGTCGTCGCCGCGATGTTGAAGCAGGCGGGTGTGGGTCATGCGATGTCCTTGAGCGCGGAAATGTAGCGGCGCGCCTCCTGCGCGACCGCGTCGGCGGACTTGCCGGGACGATAGAGGTTGGAGCCGAGACCGAAGCCGTCCGCGCCGGCGGCGCGCCACCCGGCCATGTTCTCCGGCACGATGCCGCCCACCGCCAGCAGGCGCGTCTCCTTTGGCAGTACCGCGCGCTGTGCCTTGAGATAGGCGGGGATGGTGCCGTCGGCGGGGAACAGCTTCAGCGCGGTGGCGCCGGCGGCGAGCGCCGCGAAGCCTTCGCTGGGGGTGAAATAGCCCGGCAGCGAGATCAGCCCGCGATCGGCCGTGGCGCGGATCACGTCGGGGTTGGTGTTGGGCGACACGATCAGCGTACCGCCGGCATCCGCGACGCGCGCGACATGCTCGGTGGTCAGCACCGTGCCGGCCCCGACCAGTGCGCGATCGCCGAGCCGGTCGGCGAGCAGGCGGATGCTGTCGAACGGATCGGGCGAGTTGAGCGGCACCTCGATCAGCGTGAAGCCGGCGTCCACCAGCGCATCGCCAATCGCCGGCGCTTCCGCCGGGGTGAGCCCGCGCAGGATCGCGACCAGCGGCGTGGCGGCGAAGGCGGCGTCGAAGGCGCGCCGGTGCGGGGCAGGGGGCGTGTCGGTCACCGTGTCATCTCCCAGAGCCGATGGATGCCGGCCGCGAACGCGTGCTCGCTGTCCAGCGGTGTCGTGCGGCCGCCGCACTGCGTGATGGCGGCGGCATAGAGTCCGGCGAGCGGGCCGGCGGCGAGCAGGTGCACGTCGCGCCCGTCCAGATCGTCCCGCGCGCCCACGTCGGCACCGATCAGCACGCCGCTGGCGAAGGCGGCGGCGTCCTGCGGGGCCAGCCGGCCGAGCAGCACGCGGGCGCGCACCTCGAACAGCGCGACGGTCAGGTCCGTCGCGCCCGCCCCCCGTGACAGCCCGTCGCGGAAGGCCGCGCCATCGGCGATCGCACCGTCCAGCATGGTGGCGAGGATGCCGTGCCCGCGCAGCAGCGCGAACAGCTCGCCGGTCATCGCGGTGGCGATGTCGGTGACGCGTCCGTCGCGCGTGGCGATCCATTTGTTGTGGGTGCCCGGCTGGCAGAACAGGGAGTCGGCCGGGGCGAGCGCGGCGGCGATGGCGCCCAGCACCTGCACCTCCTCGCCGCGCATCACGTCGGCACGCGCCGTGCCCCGCAAGGCGACGCCAGGGGTCAGCAGCACGCGATCGGCGGGCGCCACGCTGCCGCGCGCAAGGTCGGCCAGGTCGGCCGGCGCGTCCGCATAGGGCACCTCATGCCAGCCGCGGTTCGAGCCGACCATGCCGGCCGCGATCACCGGCAGGTCGCCGAGCTGGTCGCGCAGCATGGCGATCTCGCGGGGATAGTCGTCGGGCACCAGGGACAGGATGCCGCGATCGTCCTTCAGCGACACGCCGCGCGCGCCCGTAGCCGACATGCGCCACGCCCGCCGGTTCGTCGTGCCCCAGTCGATGGCGATATAGTCGCCCACCACGTTATCCTCCCCGATAATTTGTAGGACATAAAGCGCCTGACGGCGAGGTCAAGGCTGTGCGACGCCGGTGCGATCCTGTACGTCCCTGCGCCGATCAACAAGGAGAGAGCGATGACCGAGGTGCGGACGCTGTGGCGGGGCGCGGCGCTGCTGGGCGAGGGACCGGCATGGGACGTGGAGCGCGGCGTGCTGTGGTTCGTCGACATCAAGCAGCGGCGCGTCCACCGTTTCGATCCCGTCTCCGGCGCGGTCGACGGCTGGGATGCGCCGGCGCAGGTCGGCTGGGTGCTGCCCGCCGCCGATGGCACGCTGGTCGCCGGGTTGCAGGGCAGGCTGGCGCGCTTCGATCCCGTGGCCGGCACGTTCACCCACCTGGCCGACGTCGAGCCGGATCTGCCGGGCAACCGCCTGAACGACGCGACCGTGGCGCGCGACGGCACGATCTATTTCGGCTCGATGGACGATGCCGAGGTCGCAGTCACCGGGCGGGTGCACCGCTGGGACGGGCGGCAGGTGAGCACCACCGCGATCGCGCCGGTGACGATCACCAACGGCCCCGGCATCGCGCCGGACGGTGCCACGCTCTACCATGTCGATACCCTGGGCGGGGTCATCCATGCGGTGGCGCTGAACGGTGACGGCTCGGCCGGCGCGGCGCGCACGTTCGCGCGCATCGATCCCGCCGACGGTCATCCGGACGGCGTGACGGTCGATTCGGCCGGCAATGTGTGGGTGGGATTGTGGGGCGGCTGGTGCGCGCGCCGCTATGCCCCGGACGGTACCTTGCAACGGGAGGTGCGGCTGCCCGCCGCCAATGTCACGAAGGTGGCGCTGGGTGGCGCGGAGCTGCGCACCGCCTATGTCACCACCGCGCGCAAGGGGCTGGACGATGCCGCGCTGGCCGATCAGCCCGATGCGGGCGCGCTGTTCGCGTTCGAGGTCGACGTGCCCGGGCAACCGCTCCCGCGCGCGCTCACGGCCTGACAGGCTGTCCGGCGAGTCGCTGGCAATGCCTCGAAATCTGCCTCCCCGCGCGCTGTCAGACGGACCCTGACACGAAAGCGGCCGGCGCCTCGCGGGGAGGGCCGGCCGCTTTCCCATGTCCCTCACCCCGCCCGTGCCGGGATGCGGCGGGGTGGTTCACTCCACCGGCACGTCCGGCAGCGCGTTGGTGGTCTTCGCGCCCCACAGTGCATAGAACAGGATGTACAGTTCGCACGCCGCGGTCAGCAGGAACGACGTCTGCAACCCGAACGTGTCGGCCAGCTTGCCCTGCACCACGACCAGCGCGCCGCCGGCGATCGCCATGATGAGCAGCCCCGATCCCTCCTCGGTCAGCGGCCCCAGCCCCTTGATGCCCAGCGTGAAGATCGTCGGGAACATGATCGAATGGAACAGCCCGACCGAGATCAGCGCCCACATCGCCACCGGCCCGGTGGTGAACACGGTGACCAGCATCACCACGAACGCGCCGATCGAAAAGGCGGCAAGCACCGTTTCCGCCGGAATGCGCTGCATGATCGCGGAACCGGCGAAGCGGCCGATCATCATCCCGCCCCACAGGAAGGTCAGGTAGCGACCGGCCTGTTCGGCGGTGACATTGGCGATCTCCGGCTGGCTGACGAAGTTCACGAACAGGTTGGCGACGCCGATCTCGGCGATCAGGTAGATGAAGATCGCCGGGATGCCGAACACCAGGTTGCGGTGCTTCCACAACGAGTGGTTCTTGCGATCCTCCTTCGCGACGCGGCTGGTCGACGATCCCATTGCCGGCAGCGGGAAGCGCGCGATCACCACCGCCAGCACCACCAGCACGATCGCGACCAGCACATAGGGCAGGATCACCGATTGCGCGTCGGCCAGCCGCTCGGCCTGGGTCAGCACCACGCCGCTCTGCGCGGTACCGCCCTTGGAGCGACCCAGGATCAGATAGGCGCCGAACAGCGGCGCCAGCATCGTGCCCGCGGAATTGAGCGCCTGCACCAGGTTCAAGCGCGACGAGGCGGTGTCCGGCGGGCCGATCACCGCGACATAGGGGTTGGCCGCGACCTGCAGCAGCGTGATGCCGCTGGCGATCACGAACAGCATCACCAGCGTCACGCCGTATGACGGCAGGCTGGCGGCGAGCACCATGCCCAGCGCCCCTGCGGCCATGATGAGCAGCCCGACGACCAGCGACTTCTGGTAGCCGATCCGCTCGATCAGCTTGGCGGCGGGGATCGAGGCGAAGAAATAGGCGATGAACCACACGCTTTCGATCAGCGTGGTCTGCGTGTAGTTCAGCTCGAACACGCTGCGCAGGTGTGGCAGCAGCGTGTTGTTGATGACGGTGATGAAGCCCCACATGAAGAACAGGCTGGCCAGCAGCGTCAGCGCCCGGCCATAGGCCGGTGTGGCCCCACCGCCGTCGGCCACCCTCGCGCCGCTGGAAATTGGGGGTCCCGCCATCATCCTCTCCTTGATCCTGGTCGCATGCGGCTGATCCGGCTTGCACGCGGTCGATATGTCTGACTATATTCCCGGCAACCACTGGGTCAATGCGGAAACGTGGCTGGCTGGCAGGTGTGAGGAGGGGTGTCTAGTGATGAAATCAGGCGCGTGGATCGCGATCGCTGCGGCCGCCGGCGTCGTGGCGCCGGCAGCGCAGGCCGCCACGGCGAAGCGCGCGGCGTTCGGCCGGCTGGCGGATGGCACGGTGGTGGAGGCGGTGACGCTGACCGGCCGCAACGGAGTCAGCGCGCGCATCATGACGCTGGGCGCGACGCTGCAATCGCTCAACGCGCCGGATCGTCGAGGCAAGGTCGCGGACATCACGCTCGGCTATGACGATGCCGCCAGCTATGTGACCAGGCCCAATTTCTGGGGGCAGACGGTCGGGCGCTATGCCAATCGCATCGCCGGCGGCCGGTTCGCGATCGACGGCAAGAGCTATCAGTTGCCGCTCAACGACAAGACCAATTCGCTGCATGGCGGCACGACGGGCTTCGACAAGGCCAACTGGCGGATCACCGCGGTGAGATCGGGCGCGCAGGCGAGCGTGACGATGGCGATGACCAGCCCGGCGGGCGACCAGGGCTATCCCGGCACGCTGGACGTGACGGTGACCTACAGCCTGGACGATGCCGGCGCGCTGACAATCGACATGGATGCGAAGACCGATGCGCCGACGGTCGTCAACCTCACCAACCACGCGCTGTTCGACATGGCGGGCGAAGGTTCGGCGGGCGGCATCTACGCACAGAAGCTGACGATCCCCGCCACGCGCTACACGCCGGTCAACGAGGCGCTGATCCCGACCGGCGAGCTGAAGCCGGTCACGGGCACGGTGTTCGACTTCACGCGCGGGCGCGTGGTCGGCGAGGGTGTGCGGGACGGGCGCGATCCGCAGATCGTGATCGGGCGCGGCTACGACCATAATTTCGTGCTCGACAAAGGGCGGACGAAGGAGCCGCAGCTCGCCGCGCGGCTGGAGGATCCCGTCTCGGGCCGCGTGCTGGAGGTGCTGACCACCGAGCCGGGCGTGCAATTCTATTCCGGCAACTTCCTCGACGGCGCGCTCGTCGGCAAGCAGGGGCATGTCTACCGCATGGGCGACGGCATTGCGCTCGAGCCGCAGGTGTTCCCGAACACCCCCAACCAGCCGTCGTTCGGCTCGGCGCGGGTCGATCCGGGCAAGCCCTATCATCATCGCATGGTGTACCGCGTCTCCGTGGCGCGCTGATCTTCGGAGTATCGAGCCATGACTGCCCTGACCGACGCCCGGAAGCTGCGCAGCCGCGCGTGGTTCGACAATCCGGCGAACATCGTTACCTGAACTTCGGGCTGTCGCTGGAGGAGTTGCGGTCCGGCAAGCCGATCATCGGGATTGCGCAGACGGGCAGCGATCTCAGCCCGTGCAACCGCCACCATCTGGTGCTGGCGGAGCGGGTGCGCGAGGGGGTGCGCGAGATGGGGGGGATCGTGCTGGAGTTTCCGGTGCATCCGATCCAGGAGACGGGCAAGCGCCCGACCGCGGGGCTGGACCGCAACCTGGCGTATCTGGGTCTGGTGGAGGTGCTGTACGGCTATCCGCTGGACGGGGTGGTGCTGACGATCGGGTGCGACAAGACGACGCCGGCGTGCCTGATGGCGGCGGCGACGGTGAACATCCCGGCGATCGCCCTGTCGGTGGGGCCGATGCTGAACGGCTGGCACAAGGGGGAGCGGACCGGATCGGGGACGATCGTGTGGAAGGCGCGGCAGTTGCTGGCGGCGGGCGAGATCGACGATGCGGAGTTCATCCGGCTGGTGGCGAGTTCGGCGCCGTCGACGGGCTATTGCAACACGATGGGTACGGCGACGACGATGAACTCGCTGGCGGAGGCGCTGGGCATGTCGCTGCCGGGTTCGGCGGCGATCCCCGCGCCGTACCGCGACCGGCAGGAGGTGGCGTACCGGACCGGCCGGCGCATCGTGGAGATGGTGGCGGAGGATCTGAAGCCGTCGGACATCCTGACGAAGGAGGCGTTCCACAATGCGATCAAGGTGAATTCGGCGATCGGCGGGTCGACCAACGCGCCGATCCACCTGGCGGCGCTGGCGCGCCATGTCGGGGTGGACCTGCCGCTGAAGGACTGGGAGACGCAGGGGCACAAGGTGCCGCTGCTGGTGAACCTGCAGCCGGCCGGCGAGTATCTGGGCGAGGATTATTACCGCGCCGGGGGCGTGCCGGCGGTGGTGAACCAGCTGATCGGGCAGGGATTGATCGCGGAGGATGCGCGGACGGTCAACGGGCGGACGATGGGCGAGAACTGCCGTGGGGTGGCGATCGAGGACGAGAGGGTGATCCGCCCGTTCGCGGATCCGCTGGTCGAGGAGGCGGGGTTCATCGTGCTGTCGGGCAATCTGTTCGACGCGGCGGTGATGAAGACGAGCGTGATCTCGGCCGAGTTCCGCGCGCGCTACCTGAGCGATCCGGCGAACCCGAACGCGTTCGAGGGGCCGGCGGTGGTGTTCGACGGGCCGGAGGATTACCATGCGCGGATCGACGATCCGGCGACGGGGATCACGCCGGAGACGTTGCTGTTCATGCGCGGGGCGGGTCCGGTGGGCTATCCGGGCGCGGCGGAGGTGGTGAACATGCGGCCGCCGGCGTATCTGATCACCGAGGGCGTGCATGCGCTGCCGTGCATCGGCGACGGGCGTCAATCGGGGACGAGCGGGAGCCCGTCGATCCTGAACGCGTCGCCGGAGGCGGCGGCGATGGGCGGGCTGGCGCTGCTGGAGACCGGCGACCGGGTGCGGGTGGACCTGAACGCGGGCACGGTCGACGTGCTGATCACGGACGCGGAACTGGCGGCGCGGCGCGCGGCGCTGGTCGCGGCGGGCGGCTATGCCTATCCGGCCTCGCAGACGCCGTGGCAGGAGCTCCAGCGCGGCGTGGTGGGCCAGATGAACACCGGCGCGATCCTGGAGGGCGCGGAGAAGTATCAGCGCATCGCGCAGACCATGGGCCTGCCGCGCGACAACCACTGATGGTCAC
>QFQI01000028.1 GCA_003243195.1 Sphingomonas taxi
CGCGCGCGGCCTCGATCGTCGCGTTCAGCGCCAGCAGGTTGGTCTGCCCGGCGATATCGCGGATCAGCCCCAGGATCGAATCGATCGAACGGGCGTGATCGTTCAGCACGGCGCTGGCGGCGACCGCCCCCTCGGCCTGCGCGGTGGCGGCGTCCAGCGTGGCGTTGCACGCCTGCATGTCGCGCTGCACGGTGTCGATCGCGGCGATCAGCCCGGCGGCGGTGCCCGCGGCGTCGCGCATCGCCAGCGCGGATTGCTCGGCGGCGGTGGCGACCTCGTTGGTCTTGTCCAGCATGTCCCGCGTCGACCCGGCCGCGGAGCGGGCGCGATCGTGCACCACCGCCCCGCGCGCGGCGATCCCCTCGATACCGTCGGCGATTTCGCTGCGGAATGTGGCGGTGCGTTCGGCCCGCCAGTCGCGCGTGCGCTCGATGCCGATCTGGCCGAGCCGCGTCGCCATCAGGTCCGATTCGATCATGGCGATCCGCAGCACCGTGTCGCTCAGGCGCAACAGCCGCGGGGCGTCGTCGCCGACCGCCTCGGCGATCATCCGCATCGTCACCGAATGCGCGTGCGCCAGCGCCGCCAGCAGCAGCGTCAGCGGCACGCCCGACGCCTGCGCGGAGTCGACTTGGCCCACGACCATCGTGTGCCATGCCTCGCTGAACGGATCGAGGTAGCGCAGCTTCATATAGCCGGTGGCGGCCCGGACCCGCTTCTCCCGCATGTCCCCCGGCAGGGCGTGCAATGCCGGTGGCAGCGTCGGCCGCGACAGCAGGAACGACCAGAAGGCACCCGCGACCTTCCGCCATCCGTCATCGGTGTCGAAGATGGCGGCGATCTCGGCACAGGTGGTGGTGGCGAGGCGATCGGGGTCGAAGTCCGGCACCCGTTCGGCGACGGGGCGCAGATCGTGATGCAGGAGCGTGGTCATGGGCTACCTTCCAGAAGCGGACGGCCGGGATCAGGAGGGCCGGGATCGGGAGGACCGGGATCAGGCGGCGACGCGGCTCGCGAATTCGCCGGCGCGCCGGTCCAGCGCGCCCAATTGCCCCGCCAGCGAGTCGAACCCGCTGCCCAGCCGGTCGAGTTCGGTGGCGACCGTTTCGGTATCCAGCCGGATCGTCGCGATCGTGTGCGACATCGAATCGGCGGCCAGCGCGGTTTCGTCGACGGCGGCGGTGATCGCGGTGACGGTCTGCGCCTGCGCCTCCATCGCGTGCCGGATGCGCGTGGCCGAGTCCTGCACCTCCGCCACCGTGGTGCGGATCGAGGCGGAGGTGTCGACGGTGACGCGGGTCGCGGCCTGTATGGCCGCGATCTTGGCGGCGATGTCGTCGGTGGCGCGCGCGGTCTGGTTGGCGAGGCTCTTCACCTCCTGCGCCACCACCGCGAAGCCGCGCCCGGCGTCGCCGGCGCGCGCGGCCTCGATCGTCGC
>QFQI01000018.1 GCA_003243195.1 Sphingomonas taxi
CAGATATGATTGTGCGGAAGGAAAGAGGCTGCACGCTCTACCGCACAGCCTCTTGACCTGAGAACTCCCATGTGAGGGGTATGGCGCAGAAAACCGCCAAAGTTCGCAACGACAATATCACTCATCCGTAATTGGATAGGAACCGTCACTTGCGTGATCTGACCATTGGCGAAACGGATTGGCCTCGCCGGTTCAGTGCGCGGCCGGAAACTGACGCCGAAGCGGTACAAGTAGATCTTCGACCAACGCCGTCCGGTCCAGTCCAAGCGCAGCCCGACGAACCAGCAACGTAATCGGCTGGCGCTCGCGGCCGCCGCCATGCCCCATCTGCACCGACGTCGTATTCGCCGCGTGCTGTGCTCGGGTGCGCCAGCCCCGGTGTTCAGCACCTGAGATGCGGAGTGCGATGGCCGTGTGCGTCAGACGCTGGGTGGGGTCGATGCGCTCTAGGGCGCTTGCCGAGTAGGCGAGGGCCGTGCCGATCTTTTCCTTCACCGCTTCCTCGATCACGACCATGCCGCTCATCGGGTCGTAACCGCGTCCACCTCGTGACTCGTCCAGAGGCAGACGGAGCGCCAGTGAGCCCAGCTCGGTCAGGCGGATGGACGCACCGCGATCCTGCCGCAGGATCAGGTCGGATCCGTCCAGGCCGCTCGTGACGCCGAGTGACCGGTCGAACAGTCGGCTGCCTCCATACAGCGCCGACTGTTCCAGATGCTCTGCGAGCTGAGCTGCTTCCAGCTCGGCGGGGCGGAGAATGCGCTGGCTAGGTCCACCCACGACAACGAGCTCCAGCATCGCAGGCACCACCTGATTGCGGTTCTCCGGCGCCAGCATGCCGGTGGCACGCGCCATCATCTCCCGCTCGTCCACCGGCCCCGTCGCGTTCGCCAGCGTGATGTCGTGCAGAGCGCGAGTCACGCCGTCCTGCAAGTCATCGGGGCCGACGAAGATCCCGCGGAACAGGCCGCCTTCCCATGCTTGGACCTCGGCAATGAACGCGGCCTGCTCGGGGCCAGGGCTGATTCCCTGCTGGACGAATGCGAGCACCGGCTTCGTCTCCCGAGCTTCTCTATATTCCTGATGAGTTGCCGACAGGATGGATCCAGGCGGCACGAAGCCGTACCCCTCGCCGAGCACGAGCACGACGATATCGGAATCACGCAACCCCCGGAGGCACGCGATCTGCGGCGAGTTGGGCTGAGCCCCGAAGTCCTCGGCCATGACGGGCTGGTGGCGCAGGGTGGCAATCGCGCGGCGGACGGCGGCGCGCTGGGGTTCGAAACCGGTGATGAGCGAGCTGATGAATATGCGCATGCAAAACAGCTTAGGTCTTGGTCGCCGGTTGTCCATCGGCCCGTGGCGGGCATTGTCGTCTAGCTGCTGATCTGCTCATCGGGCAGGACGTCGACGTTTTAGGATGAGATGCCTTTCCATGCGACAGGTGCATGGCTATTCTGGTTAAAGAGCCTCAGAGAATCTGTCGTGAAGACGGCCACTTAGATGGTGAATATCATGGTGTGACGGTCCTGCCGCCCCAGCCAGTCCCCAAAAATACAGCGATCACAGCACCTTGCCTGCAAATCGCATCGGCTTGTGGGGCAGGTTCTTGGGGCAGCTTTGTGTGGCGTAGAGGATGGCGCATCCTGCTTGCGAGTCCGCCTATCCTGTGTGACACCTGCGAGAGGAAGGGGAGAGCGGAAGGGCGACATTCGCGTCTCGACCAGCAAGGGACATCAGGGGCGCAGAATTGTCGATTACGCTGCAACATGCCCAGGAAAACCTATGTCGAGCCCACATCCAAGCCGTAGCGGCGGCGAGATGGTCTCGCTGCCCGCGGTCTAGGGTTATGCCGCAGCGCTGTGGCCGGACGCCGAACATGCCGCAGTGACGCGCCCCTACGCGCGCAAGGGCGAGCAGTTGGTGCTATTCACCACCCAGGTGGGCGAGACCGCAGGTGCGATCCAGCAATGGGCGCGGGGCAACGGCATCGCCAAACTCGCGATCCCCAAGGACGTGCTGGTGGTCGATGCGCTGCCGGTGCTGGGCATGGGCAAGCTCGACTATGTCACCATGACCGAGCGTGCCGCCGACGCGACGAGGTCTGCGGTCGAAGACGAGGACGCCTAACCCGCAATGTCCGCCCAGCTTAGATCGAACCGCGCAAGATACTTGCGCAGGCGATCGGCATCGTTCGTCGAGGTGCGCTGGCGGCGGGAGGCGGCGAACAGAGTGCGGCCGGCGTCCGACAGCGAGCGGCTGGCGAAACAGGTTTCGACGACATGCGCCAATTGGACGCGATCGAAGGGGTCGAGCGCGTCGAGTTGCTCGGCGGTCATCAGGGTCGCCAGCGCGTCCGCTTCCGGCGTTCCACCTCGCCACAGCCGTTGCAGGCGCGCGATCTCGGCGGTGACGCAGTCGAGATTGATCCGCCCGGCCGGACTAAACGTCGCCATCCGCGTCACGCTCGCGGCGAGGTCGCGGAAGTTGCCGGGCCAGCGCGCCTCGGCACTGGTCGCGAAGGCGAGATAGCGGTCGCGCGCCTCCTTGTTGAAGGTGATGCGGTCGCCCTCGCGCTCGGCATGGCGATCGAGTTCATAGTCGAGATTGGGCGCAATATCCTCCCGCCGCTCGACAAGGCCCGGGAGGGCGAAGGTCCAGAGGTTGAGACGCGCATAGAGGTCGTCGCGGAACGTGCCGTCCGCCACACAGGCGGCAAGGTCGCGATTGGTGCCGGCGATCAGTTGGAAGTCGCTCTCCACCTCCCGATCTGCGCCGACCGGCAGGAAGCGCTTGTCCTCGATCGCGCGCAGGATCATCGCCTGTTCGTCGAGGCCGAGTTCACCGATTTCGTCGAGGAACAGGACGCCGGTATCGGCGGTGCGAAGCAGGCCCGCGCGATCGGCGGCAGCGCCGGTAAAGGCGCCCTTGCGGTGCCCGAACAACGCCGACATCGCGCCATCGCCTCTGAGCGTGGCGCAATTGACCTCGACCAGCGATCCCTTCACCTGACGCTTGAGCCGCTTCAGTTCGTAGATGCGCCGCGCGAGCTGGCTTTTGCCCGCGCCGGTCGGCCCCATCAGCAGCAGCGGCGCGCGGCTGCGGATCGCGACCTGCTCGATCTCGTCGATCATCGCATTGAAGGCGGCGTTACGGGTGTCGATGCCCGATTTGAGGAAGCTGGTGCTTTCGGCGCTATCTGCGGCGAAGCGCGTGGCGATGCTGTCGTAGCGCGACAGGTCGAGGTCGATCGCATTCCAGCGCCCCGCCGCGCTGCCGCTGCCCTTGCTGGGCTGCGTCTGGAGCAGGCGACCGGGAAGATAATGGGCCTCGCTCAGCAGGAACAGGCAGATCTGCGCGACGTGCGTGCCGGTGGTGATGTGGACGAGGTAATCTTCCGCCTCCGGATCGAAGGGATAAGCGCGCGCGAAGTCGAGCAGCTTGCCGTACACCTCCTCGAAATCCCACGGGTCGGCGAAATCCAGTATGTGTGGCTCAACCCGCGTTTCGGGCGATACCGAGGCGATGTCCTCCGCCACATAATGGGCGAGCCGCTGGTGCTGGGTACCGTGCAGCAAGACCAGCCGGTCGACCCGCAGATCCTCGTGCATCGTCACGCCCACCGTCGGCCGCCACTTCGACCAGCGCGATGGGCCGAACTTGCTCGCATCGAGAGTGGAGCCGAGAAAGCCTAGCACTATGGTGGGGCGCATCACGATACAGTAGGATAAAGAACGATCCATGTCGATCGTGGACGATGCGGGTACGGTTTATAAGCAGTTTGCACGACATTGTTCAAAAGATCGAGATGTCAGCAGGATAGCCAGGATCTTCGGCAGGTCAGGCGCATCTGGCACGCTCCTCGCAAAGCAATATCCGTCGGATCGCATGGTATCGAACGGTCCGACACGCGGCAGAGGCGGCCGGAATAGGCCGGCCGCCTCAAAGGTAAGTCCGAGGAGTTAGACGATGACCGCCACCGCCTACGAATATACCGACATCCCCGGCGGCGTGCCGATCAAGGCGTGGACACGCGGCGTGCCGGTCGAGGATGGCGCCCGGGCGCAATTGGCGAAGGCGGCGCAGATGCCGTTCATCTTCAAGCATGTGGCTGCCATGCCCGATGTTCATATCGGCATCGGCGCGACTGTGGGTTCGGTGATCCCGACGAAGGGCGCTGTGATCCCGGCGGCGGTCGGGGTCGATATCGGCTGCGGCATGATGGCGGCGCGGACCTCGCTGATGGCGAGTGATCTGCCCGACCACCTGGAGGGGGTGCGCTCGGCGATCGAGCAGGCGGTGCCGCACGGCCGCAGCGTCGGTCGGGGCAAGCGCGACAATGGTAGCTGGGGTTCACCCCCGCCTGCGATCGTCTCGGCCTGGGCAACGCTCGTCCAACGCTTCGACCGGATCTGCGAGAAGCATCCGCGGCTCAAGAACACAAACAACCTCGTGCATCTGGGGACGCTGGGCACCGGCAACCACTTCATCGAGCTGTGCCTCGACGAAGAGGCGCGGGTGTGGGTGATGCTGCACTCGGGGTCGCGCGGCGTCGGCAATGCGATCGGCACCTTCTTCATCGAGCTGGCCAAGCAGGACATGCGCAAATGGCATCTGAACCTGCCCGATGAGGATCTGGCGTACTTCCCGGAAGGGACCGACCATTTCGACGATTATGTCGAGGCGGTCGGTTGGGCGCAGGATTATGCGGCGTTCAACCGGCGGATGATGATGACCAACGTCATCGCCGCGCTGCGCAAGGTCATCGCCAAGCCGTTCGAGGCAGAGTTGGAGGCGGTCAACTGCCACCACAATTACGTCACGCGGGAGAACCACTTCGGCGAGAATGTGCTCGTGACCCGCAAGGGCGCAGTGCGCGCGGCGAAGGGCGTGATGGGGATCATCCCCGGATCGATGGGCGCCAAGTCGTTCATCGTCCGCGGGCTGGGCAACCCGGAATCGTTCGATAGCTGCTCGCACGGGGCCGGCCGGGTGATGAGCCGGACCGCCGCCAAGAAGCTGGTGACGCTCGACGAGCATATCGCCGACACCGCCGGCGTCGAATGCCGCAAGGACGAGGGCGTGATCGACGAGACGCCCAAGGCCTACAAGCCGATCGAAGCCGTGATGGCCGCGCAGGCCGATCTGGTCGAGATCGTCCACACGCTGAAACAGGTGGTGTGCGTCAAGGGGTGAGGTGGCGGTAGCGCCGCCTCACCCATCGCGCCGCCGCTTAAGGAATTTCCGATGACTATCCTGCACGAGGACGCGATCACGCGGGCGATACGTAGCGACATCGAGAGCCGACTGACCGCCGTCGAGGTGAAGGAGGGCGTGCGTCT
Organism: Sphingomonas taxi; assembly: GCA_003243195.1. GTDB lineage: Bacteria > Pseudomonadota > Alphaproteobacteria > Sphingomonadales > Sphingomonadaceae > Sphingomonas > Sphingomonas taxi_B. The sequence continues at coordinate 5,343 of QFQI01000018.1, forward strand.
GCTGCTGACGGTCGAGTCCGGTTCAAGGGCGTGGGGCTTTCCCTCGCCCGACAGCGATTACGATGTGCGCTTCATCTATGTGCGGCCGCGCGACTGGTATCTGTCGCTCACCCCCGGCCGCGACGTGATCGAGGCGCCGATCGTCGATGACATCGACCTGAGCGGCTGGGACATCCGCAAGGCGCTGGGCCTGTTGCTGAAGTCGAACGCCGTGGTCAGCGAGTGGATCGAAAGCCCGATCCGCTACCGCGCCGACGACGAGATCGTCGGCGATCTCGCCGCCTTGGCCGACAGCGTAATCGATGCGCGATCGCTGGCCTATCATTATGCCAGTCTGGGGCGGAACGCCGCCGATCGGTGGCTGGAGCGCGAAGGCGCGGTGCCGGTGAAGAAGTATTTCTACGCGCTGCGGCCGGCGCTCGCGATCCGCTGGTTACGGCGTAAGGGTGGACGCCGCCCGCCGATGGATCTGCAATCGCTTGTCGACGACGTCGGCCTGCCGGATGGAGTGAGGGACGACATCGCCGCGCTGGTGGCAGCGAAGCGGCGGAGTAACGAGCGGAGCAATACCGCGCGCATTCCCGCACTCGACGCGCTGATCCGCGATGAGTTGGTCCGCGCCGACGAAGTACGGGGCGGCACGGTCGATCCGCGCTCCCGCGAGCGGGCCGAGGCGCTATTCCTGCATCTGGTGAACACATGATCGAGATCGATGGAGCGGACGGCGAGGGCGGCGGACAGGTCGTGCGCAATGCGTGCGCGCTGTCGCTCGTCACCGGGGAGACGGTCCGCATCACGAATGTCCGGGCCAAGCGGTCGAAGCCCGGGCTGATGCGCCAGCACGTCACAGCGATCGAGGCGGCGTGTGCGATTGGTGACGCGTTTTGCGAAGGACTGATGGTCGGGTCGTCCGAAGTGACGTTCCGACCGGGTCGGGTCAGGCCCGGCGCGTATCGCTTCTCGGTCGGGACGGCGGGGTCGACGGGACTGGTGTTGCAGACGGTACTGATGCCGCTGCTGCTCGCCGACGGTCCGTCGCGGCTGGTGCTGGAGGGCGGCACCCACAACATGCTCGCCCCGCCGTTCGAGTTCATCGAACGCTGCTTCCTGCCGATCGTCCGGCGGATGGGCGGGAAGGTGGACGCGCAACTGATCCGGCATGGCTTCTACCCGCGCGGCGGCGGACGGATCGAGGTGGATATCACCCCCGGTCCGCTTCGGTCGATCGAATGCCTGGCTCGGGGAGAGGCGCTGGGCGTGGCGGCCTGCGCCTTGTTCACCGGGCTGCCCATGTCGATCGCCGAGCGCGAGATCGCCGTGGTCCGCAAGGCGTTCGGCTGGTCGGAGCGCGAATGCTTTATGCGCGAACTGCCGGTCGATCAGGGGCCGGGCAACATCCTGCTGCTGGAAGCACAGTTCGACCATGTCACCGAGATCGTCAGCGGCTTCGCGCAACTGGGCGTGACGGCGGAGCGGGTCGCGAAGACGGCGGTGGGGCGGATGCGCGGCTATCTGGCGTGCGAGGCCTTTGCCGGACCCTATCTGGCCGACCAGTTGCTGTTGCCGATGGCCCTGGCGGGCGGCGGCGTGTTCACCACCGTCAAGCCGAGCGTGCACGCCCGCACGGCGGCGACGGTAATCGAGCGCTTCACCGGGCGGCGTACCCGGTTCGAGCAGCAGGCGGGAGGGGCGCATGCGGTGACGATAAGCTGACGGATTGCGAGCGTAACGACTTTCTGCTATCTGCGCCGCAGCCCGCCATCACTGCCGGGTCATACGGAGACATGCCTTGTTCGACCTTGCCGCCCATTGCGGTGCACGGGTCGGCGGTCTCCGGCCTTTCGCGTAAACGTCCCACGACGTTGGCGGCGGGCCGGCATCCGCCCCCGCCGCACCTCACCCATTCGACAGGAATGACGTCGACGCGCGCTCCCGCGCCGTCGGCCTGAGAGACTCGTGGATACGACATGGACGAACTGGATATCGTCCGGGGTCTGATGCTCCGGACGGCGGGTGCACTGCCCGCCACGGCACCGCTCGCCAAGGCGCTGCTGGAATGGGCGGAGCCGCAACGGCCCTGGCTGCTGCCCGAGATGGAAGGCGAATGGAACTGGGAGAGCCTGCTCGCCGGTCTCGCTGCTCCGCATGGGGAGCCGGTGCGGGCCGAGGCGCTCGAACTCGCAGGCACGCTGGCGCGGTTGCTCGGCTTGTCGCCCATCGACGCCACCCTGCTGCGGCTGATGGTCGCGTGCGACCGATTGCCTCGCGTCGGTGCCTTGGCGCGATTGCTCAGCCGTCACGGGCATGACTTGCCGCAACTCCTCGGCGAAATGGCCGGGGCCAGCGCGGAGGATGCCGAACGTGCGGCCCGCCGGGGAGCGGTCACGCGGCTGGGCCTCGCCTGCTTCACGGCAACCCGTGAGGGCGAGGCGGATGTCGAGATCCGCTGGACCTTGCAGCGACTCCTCGACCGGGCTCCGGCGAGCGAGGAGGCGATGCTCGATACTTTGGTCGGGCGGCGGCAGGCGGCGACGCTGGGGCTCGACGCCTTCACGCATGTCGAGCCGGTCGACTTTCTCGTCCGCCTGCTGCGCGGTGCGCTGGGCGAGGCGGCGGCGGGGGTCAACATCCTGATCTACGGCTCGCCCGGTACCGGCAAGACCGAACTGGCACGTACGCTGGCCGAGGCGGCAGGCGCAGTACTGCACGGCGTCGGCGAGGCGGATGAGGACGGCGAGGAACCGCGCCGGTGGGAGCGCGTCGCGGCGCTGGCCCTGGCGCAGCGTCTGCTTGGCGGACGGGGGCCGGCGGTGCTGCTGTTCGACGAGATGGAGGACCTGATCGGCGAAGCCAGCCCGTCCGCGGGCGGCGACTGGTTCAGCCGACGTGAGGGAAGCAAGGTCTTCGTCAACCGGTTGCTGGAGGCCAACGCGGTGCCGGTGATCTGGACGACCAACGCGATCGGCAATGTCGATGCGGCGATCCTGCGGCGGATGAGCTTCGTGCTGCGGCTCGACCTGCCGTCGCGTGCGGCGGCGGCGGCGATGCTCGAGCGTGTGGCGCGGGAGGAACGGGTGACGCCCGGCCCTGCCTTCGCGAGCTTGCTCGACACCGCGCCGGAAGCGGCGACGGTTCTGCGGATGGCGGCGCGTGCGGGCAAACTGGCCGGTGAAGAGGATGGCGGCACCGTCGCGGCCGAGGCACTGGTACGCGCGTTACGTGGCGGCACGCTGCCACCGCCAGGACCGGCGGCGTTTGACCTCGACCTGTTCGAGACCGACCGGCCCGTCGATCGCCTGTTCGCGGCCATGGCGGGCGGCGGCACGAGCGACGTGTCGCTGCTGCTGACCGGGCTGCCCGGCACGGGCAAGACCGCCTTCGCGCATCATCTCGCGCGGGCGCTCGACCGGCCGCTGCTGGTCAAGCGTGCATCCGACCTGCTGTCTAAATGGGTTGGGGAGACCGAGGCGCAGATCGCCGATGCCTTTGCCGAGGCGCGGCGGCGCGAGGCGGTGCTGTTGTTCGACGAGGCGGACTCGCTGCTGTTCGACCGCAGTACGGCGCGGACCAGTTGGGAGGTGGGACAGGTCAACGAACTGCTGACGTGGCTCGACCTGCATCCGCTGCCGGTGGTCGCAGCGACCAACCACGAGGGCGTACTGGATCCCGCGGCATTGCGGCGGTTCGTCTTCAAGCTCCGGCTGAAACCGCTCGGGGCGGAGCGCGCCGCTGCCGCCTTCCAGCGCTTTTTCGAAGAGCCCGCCCCGGCATGCCTTGGCATGATAGAAGGGCTGACTCCCGGCGACTTCGCGGTGGTTGCGCGGCAGTTGCGGCACTGGCCAGCGGCGGATGCGCTGGAATTGGTGGAACGGCTGCGGGCGGAAGTGGCCGTCAAGCCCGGCCAATCGGCGCGACTTGGCTTTTGATCACATGCGCGGGGTGGCCGCTGGACGCTTGACACGCTGTCGCCGCCGGCGGTTGCGTGAACCGGACGTCGGCGCGTTCCTGATGCGGCTCCATCGCGATGACGAACTCGCCGCTCGGCTATCTAACACCCAAGCAAGCCGAGCAGCGCATGACCGGCTAACCCAGGGTGTCCGCCAAACCAGGGGAAGATCAATCTCGCCGCCGCCACGACTCCCATCCCTGGAGGCTGGACATGGGGTCAGGGGGTTAGCAAAGCCGGCGACATGGAAACCGACAAGCTCACCGCAGAGAAGATCGTCGCCGAGGCGCTCGAGTTGTTGCAGGAATGCGGCATTGAGCGGATGAGCATGCGGCAACTCGCCCGGCGGCTCTCCATCCGCGCTCCGACACTCTATTGGTATTTCCCCGACAAGGCGGCGATCCTGCGCGCGGTCATCAAGACGCTGTTCGAGCGCGCGGTCAGCACAGTGCCGCCGACCTCGACGTGGCAGGACTGGATGCGCGGTTTCGGCGCGGCGATATGGCAGATGAACAAGGAGGTGCCTTACACCCCCCTTCTGCTGCGATCGCCCGATGCGAACAACGCCGAGGTCTTCGAGTTCGTCATGAAGCGGATCGATGCCAAGATGAAGGTGTTCGACGTCGACATGAAGCGTTATGCGCGCGCGCATTCGGACGTACAGGCATTCGTGCTGGGATGGTCGGTATTCGCTCACTCCGACATCGCCCCCAAGGTCGAGAGCCTGGTCGATCTCGACACCGCGGTGCTGGAGGGTGTGGATATGATCGTGCGTTACTGGGAAGATCGCCTCTCTGACGTGCCTCCGCCCCAGGATCAGGGCCTACCGGCCACAGCCAGAAGTTGACGATGGCCGCGAGGGCGAGCGCGGATAACCAGGGGGTAGGACAGCGGTGGTAGCGGCTGGCGACGCGACCTCGATCCGCTTCGCACCTTCATCGCCGATGACCTCGGGGGAACCGCATCGATTCAGGTGCTTCCGGCGACCGCCGCTTCATTCAGCTCCACAAGGAATGATGTCGGGTCGACACCTCCTTGAACACACGCAGGAAGTTCCGCCACGCCCCCGGATACATCAGCCGGTGCGACGGACCCGATCTGCAGGCACCACGACTCTCGACAAGGCTGCTGCGGCGATCACCGATCCGCATCCCATCGCGACGGCGACGCTGCCAATCCCCATGCCGGCCTGGAACATATAGCCTGCCGCTACCGGGGCGAGCGCGGCGGCGCCGCGCCCCACGCCGATCGCGAACCCGGTGCCCGCTGCACGCAGTTCGGGGGGGAACACGGCTGCGATCGTCAGATACAGGCCCGCGATCGCACCATTGGCGAACAGTCCGGTGAGCAGCAGCTTCGCCCACAGGATATCCGGCGTACCCCGCGTCAGTCCGAACAGGGCGACGAAGATCGCCGAGCCCAGCAGCGCGGTCAGCGTCAGCCGTTTCAGCCCCGTACGTGCGGCCAGCAATCCGAACAGGGCGCCCCCGCATGCGCCCCCCACATTGGCCCATGCCAGCAGGCTGGCCGCCGTTGCCGGGTCGGCGCCGAGATCGACCACCATCTTGGGCACCCATTTGATGATGAAATAGAAGCTCATGATGTGAGCGAAATACGCAACCGTCACGCACAACGTGGTGACCACGAAGCCGGGGCCGAACAGCGCGGCGAGCGAGCCGTGCGGGATCGCGCGCGGGGTTCCGTCGATCGCGCGCACCGAAGCATGGCCGAAACGCGCCAGCGTGCGGTTGAGCCGCGCAAGGTCGCCCCTTGCGCCACGCGATTCCAGGTGGGCCGGCGTTTCGGGCAACAGCAGCCAGACGAGCGGGATGAAGGCGAGGGTGACGGTGCCGCCCAAATGGAACAGGTCCTGCCAGCCGCCGCCGTGATCGAAGATCGCGCGCGCCGCCAGTCCGCCGAGGATGCCTCCGATCGGATAGCCGATGACCATCAGCGCCATGGCAAGGCTGCGTCGCCGCCGGTTGGATAGCTCCGCCGCCGCGGCGTTGATCGCCGGGAGCATGCCGCCGATCCCCAACCCCGTCAGCAGCCGCGCCCCCAGCAGGGGCAGGGGGCCGGTCGCCTGCCCCGCCAGCAGCATGCCCGTCGCCATCGCGACCAGACATCCGAGGATGGTGTGTCGCCGGCCGATCCTGTCCGCCACGCCACCCAGGAGCAGCGAGCCGGCCGCCATCCCAAGCAGCTCCATCGCAAGGATCCAGCCGAGCGCTCCCGGTGCGACGCCCCAGTGCGCGCCGATCCCGGGCGCTGCGTAGCTGATCGACAGCACGTCGATCCCGTCCAGCGCGTTCAGGCCCGCCGTCATGAGAACGGCCACCCATTGCCAGCCGTTCATGGGACCGTCGTCGATGCGACCGGCGGCAGATTGTGCGCTATACGTCATGCTTCACCTTCCATGCCGGGTCGGGCCCGGCCTGCTGATGGCGTTGGCGCCGCCCGTACATCCGGGTTCCGCACGCTCGCTTTCAACAGATGCAGGGGTTCGGGAGGCGCCGCGCGTCCACGCCGTCGCACCGACCACGTTCGCGGATGCGCGCGCCCGTGTCAGGCAAGGGCGCAGCCGACCCCGACGAACTTGCCGTCACGCACCGCATAATGGATATATTGCCGCATCTCGATGACCTGACCCGCCATCAACGGACTGAACTGGTAGAGGCCACGCTCGTCCAATGTCGCTCGATCGAGATCACGCTTGCCGACGATGCGGATCACGCCTTCCAGGGCGACCAGCTCGTCGCTGGAGGCGAACCGTTCGATCGTCAGGCTTTCGTCGAAGTACGAGTGGAGAAAGCTATAGAATTGCCGGAATTCTTCGCGATCACTGATCTCGACGCCGAAGAAGGCGATTTTCGCATCGTCGGCATAGAAATCGAACACCGTGTCGTAGTCACGACGGTTGAACGCCTCCTTGTACCGTTCATAGTCGTCGCGTGTCATCACGGGTTCCTTCTTGCTTGGCGTGTTCGGCGCGAGGCACGGTCAACCCAGGTCCAGCGCGCCGCCATCGACGCGGACGTCCGCGGAGGTGATGAAGCTCGCCTCGTCTGAGGCGAGGAACAGGACGGTGCGCGCGACCTCCTCCGCTTCGCCCATCCGGCGCATCGGCACGGCGTCGATCATCGCCTGGCGCAGCGCGCCGGCTTCGGCCTCGCTCATGCCGATGTTGCGATCGATCAGGGGCGTGTCGATCGGGCCGGGGCTGACCATGTTGACGCGGATGCCTTCGCCGACCAGTTCCTTGGCTAGGATGCGGACGACGGCGCGCAGACCGGCCTTGGACGCCGCGTACATCATGTTGCCGGGGATCGCCGCGTCCGCGCCGATCGATCCCGTCACCACGATCGCGCTTCCCCGCCCGAGCAGCGGCAGCGCGCGCTGCACGGCGAAGAAGCAGCCGCGCAGGTTGACCGCGTGAACCTCGTCCCAGAGCGTCGGGGTCACGTCGCGCACCGGCGCGAATGCCCCGACGCCGGCGTTGACGAAGAGGACGTCGATCCGCCCGTGCCGGGCGCCGATCGCCTCCACCACCGGCGTCAGCGCATCGGCGTCGGCGATGTCGCCACGAAAGCCCGTGGCCCCGGGGATGGCCGCCACCGCCGCGTCGATCGTCTCCTGCGATCGGCCGGTGAGATAGACCTGCGCCCCTTCCGCGGCGAAGGCACGCGCGGACGCGAGTCCGATGCCGCTGTTGCCGCCGACGACAAGCACGATCTTGTCCGCGAACCGCATGCGCTTACTCCTGCTGTGTTCAGAATGGTGAATTGGGATTGAGGCGATCGGGCTTCACGTCCTGCATGACGTCCCAATGTTCCGCGATCATCCCGTTCTCGATGCGGAAGATGTCGCACACGGCAAAGCCGTGGTCGTCAGGCGTACGGCGGACGTGATAGTGGACGATCACGTGATCGCCATCGACGAACGCGCGCTTGATATCGTGCGTCGCCTGTGGGGAATCGCTTCTGGCCCAGTCGAGAAATGCCTTGAGCGCCTCGCGCCCGGGCTGCACGCCCTGATTGTGCTGGATATAATCCGGCGAAATGAAGCGATCCACCGCGGATGAATCGAGCGGTTCCAGGACGTTCGCGAACAGGTCCATCACCAGTTTCAGGTTGGCGTCCTCGCTGGCGGTTCTGCTCATGTCGTCATCCTTTCCTGTTTGCCGCGCGCAGCCGCTCGATCCGATCCGGCGCCGATCACGAGCCGCGATCAGGAGGCCAGGCCGGCGAGGAACCCGAGTAAGGCGTGGTTGAAGGCGTCCGGTCGCTCGACGTTCGGAAGGTGCCCCGCATCGGGGACGACCACGACCGTCGCGCCGGGTATCGCCCCTGCCATGGCGTGCGCTGCGGTCGCATCGAACGCCGCGTCCGCGGATCCGGCGAGCACCAGCGCCGGCACCGCGATGGCGCCGAGATCCGGCGTCCGATCGGATCGCGCAAGCGCCTCGAAGGCGGCGGCGAACGCGTTTCCGGAACAGGCCGCCAGGGTTTCCACCAGCCGTGCCGTCGCGGGCGCGGTTGCGGATTCCGGGGTTACCCAGCGGGCGACCATGTCGGCGGCGATCATCGGCATCGCGCCGTCGCGCGCAGCGGCGCACAATGATGCGACGACGTCGTCCGGTACGGCCAGACGCGCCGCTCCATTTGCCAGCACGACGCCGGATAGTCCGTATTCCGGCCGCGCGGCCATGAACATGCCGATGTTGGCGCCCATGGAACAGCCGACATACCGTACCGCATCCACCCCGCTGTGCGTGACCACGCGGTGGAGATCGTCGGCCAGATCGGCGATCCCGAAAGGTTCGTCGGAGACGGCGGAGGCTCCGTGGCCGCGCAGATCGGGGACGATCACCCGATAGGCAGTGGCGAGCGCGTCACGCTGCGCGTCCCACATGCTCCCATCCAGGCCGATGGCGTGAACCAGCATCACCGCCGGGGCACCCTCCGGACCATATGCCTGATAGGCCAGCCGCGTGCCGTCGCCGGCGTCGCAGAAGTACCGGTCAGGCGGCATGGGCAAGAGCTTCCGCCTTGGCGAGCCGGGACACGATCCCCTCGTACCGTTTGGTCGCGCCGTCCATCGCCAGCGGCAGCATGCGGCGGCCGGGGTCGGCGTCGATCACGCGCTGCTGGGCCTCGATCATCGTGCGGTCTTCGGTAAAGGCGGCGACGGCGAGATCGCGATAGGCCACCGCCTGTTCGGGATGGTCGCTCTGCGGCCCGAAGCCGAAGAAGTAGCAGGCGGTGCGATCGGTCAGCGGAGTGACCGCCTGGCAACTGAAGCTTTGATAGAGCGGCGGTTGCTCGGGGGTGCCGCCATGGACCAGCGCCGCTGCCGTGCCCGACGCGTAGATCATCGTCTTGAGCAGGAAGATGCCCGGGACCAGGAAATCGTAGGAGGTCAGGATGTCGCCCCGGTCGCCCGCCGTCACCGCCATATAGGGGGGCAGGGGCGAGTCGCTCGCCCAGCGCTGGACGCGGACGCCGCGATCGATGGTCGAGATCGAGACAGGCATCTCGGCCCATGCTTCCGCCATCGCCGGGTCGCCCGCCCCGAATGATGCGGCATGGACCCATGCGATGTGCGAAAGGTCGAGCAAATTGTCGATGATGAGCTGTGCGTTGGCGTTATAGTCCATGCGCCCCGGGATCATCGCCCAGTCCGGATGGTCCGGCCCCTGAAAGTCCGGGATCAGACCGGGGTCGGCGGCGTCCGCATCGCCCATCCAGATCCACGCGACGCTGTGCCGCTCGACCACCGGAAAGGTCCGGACGCGCACGCTGGGCGGAATGGTCTGTTGTCCGGGAATCCTGATGCACTGGCCATCGGGCGCAAACAGCAGCCCGTGATACATGCAGCGCAGGTTGTCGCCCTCGACACGCCCTTCCGACAAGGCGGCCAGTCGATGGGGACAGCGGTCCTCGGTCGCCCGCAGCGATCCGTCAGCGATGCGATAGAAGACGATCTGTTCGTTGAGCAGCGTACGCGTTTCAAGCGTCTCGCCGAAGTCGCTGGACCAGCCCGCCGCATACCACGCGTTCCGTATGAACATCGTGCCATCCTCTCCTGATTGCGTGCGCCGCATTACCACGGTCGCCGCCAGACTAACAGTGTTAGACAGTGACCACAAGCGGAATGCGCCCTAGTTGGATGAACCGAACCCGGCGGTGCAGGTTCGGCCGCGAAACTGGAGGATCCGGTCGTTGCCGGGGTCGCAGGAGGCGGGGATGAGGGCAAGGTTGAGTGTGTTGTCCGTGCCGGCAGGGAAGGTAAGCGCACGGCGACGCGACGTGGAACCGCTCCGGCCGGCCGGCTGGCGCCGCTGGGGATGCAATGTCGCAATCAGGCTGATCCGGCGCGATACGGCCGCATTGTCGTACGCGGTCGGCGACCTGTCCCTGAGCATCCAGGACGGCGTTCGGCAAGCAAGCCGGTCGGGCGCACCCGGCGGTGCGCCTGCGCGCAGACCCACTCGCCCGGCGTGCTCCACCGACACCCTCATGTCACGGGCGCCGCCCTGTTCGGTATGCGCCTTACTTCCCGAACACGACGGTGCGCGATCCATTGAGCAGCACCCGCGACTGAAGGTGCGCGGCGACCGCCGTCGCCAGCACGCGGCGCTCGATGTCGCGCCCTTTGCGCACAAGGTCATCGGGGTCGTCGGCGTGGCTGATTGGCACGACGTCCTGATGGATGATCGGCCCTTCGTCGAGATCGGCCGTGACATAATGGGCCGTGGCGCCGATCATCTTCACCCCGCGCTCGTGCGCCTGATGATAGGGTTTCGCGCCCTTGAAGCCCGGCAGGAAGCTGTGGTGGATGTTGATGCACCGTCCCGACAGGAAGGCCGCCAGGTCGTCCGACAGAATCTGCATATACCGGGCCAGCACGACCAGATCGGCACGCGTTTCCCCGACGATCGCCTTGATCCGCTGCTCCTGCTCCGCCTTGCTGTCCTTCGTGACCGGCAGATGGTGATAGGGCAGGCTTTCCGGCATCGGGAAGCGGATCGCGGACCGGGGATGGTTGGAGATGATCGCCACCACGTCCATGTCGAGTTCGCCGATGGCATGGCGATACAGCAGGTCGCCCAGACAATGATCGAATATGGAGAGCATGATGACGACACGCTGGCGCTCGTCGGCCCCGCGCAACGACCAGTTCATGCCGAATTCGTCGGCCAGCGGACCGAAGGCTTCCCGGATCGACGGCGCGGTCTCGCCCTCGCCCGGTTCGAAGACCACTCGCATGAAGAAGCGGTTGTTCAGCAGGTCGTCGAACTGTTGCGCTTCCACGATGTTCGCGCCCCGGCCGGCAAGCAGGCCCGCCACCCGGGCGACGATGCCGGGCACGTCGGCGCATGACAGGCTAAGCGTGCAAGTTGTGTTCACGGGCAACTCCTTTCAGTCGCGCGGCAGGGCGTTTGGTGCACGCCTGGTGAGAGATCCGATGCTGCACATCGGGATGATCGCTCCATCGCAGGCCTGCGGCAGGTGCGCATCGAGGCGGAGCGCCGCGTCCGGCCGGAACAGCGCCCGTCAGCGGCACGCAGGCTCCTCGGTGCGCCAGATGCGCGTCAGCAGCGCACACAGGAACTGACGTTCGGCGGGCGACATCCTGTCCTCGAAGAATGCGACGTGGTCGGCGTGGGCGGCGTGAAGCTGCTGCATCAGGGCCATGCCGTCCGCGGTCAGGGATATCGCCTGCGATCGGCCCGACCTGATGGCCGTATCGCGCTGGATCAGGTTCCGCCGTTCCAGTTCCTGCAGCACCACCGTGATGTTGGCACGGGGTATCTCCAGCATCCGTCCCAACTGCGCACCGGATACGTGGGGGTGCTGCTCGATGGTCGCCAGGATAGAGAACTGACCCGGCCGGATGTCGAACGGCTCGAACACCTTCAGGAAGTGCTGCAGCATCGCGTTGTTCGCTCCGCGCAGCATGCGTCCGAGCCACTGGTCGACCACCGTGGCACTTGCGGGCTCGCTCGCGCGCCGCGCCCTTGCCGGGGGAGTGGGTGTCGTCACGTGTTCCGATCTCCCTGCTGCCGATCTTCTGCGTCGCAGTCATGGCGTCGCCTGACGATCATGCAAGGGCACGGCGAGCGACAGCCGGACATAGATCGCCGCGATCAGCAGGCAGATCGCGGCGAAGGCCGCGAGCGCCGGGCCGAGGCCGCCGAGCAGGCGGAGCAGGAGGAACAGCGGCGGATTGAGGAACTGCCCCACGAAATAGCACCCCGTCCACAACCCCGTCACCCGGCCCTTGCGAGCCTCCGGCGCGTCAGCGACGACGGCGCCGAGCAGCGTGGGAATGGTATGGCCAGCACCCAGTCCCGCAAGGCCTGCGGCCAGCGTGATGATCGGCATGCTGGTGCCGACTGCCATGATCGCACAGCCGATGCCCATCAGCAGGAACGCAGCGGCAATGCGCGTCGACACCGCGATCCGCGCGAACACCGCCGCGGCCAGCGATCCGAGCGCGGTACCCGTGGCGCCGACGGCGAGCGACTGGCCGATCGTCGCCGGCCCCGCCCCGGTCCGCTCGGCGATGACGAAACTGGTTTGCAGCACGACGACGTAGAAGCCGATGCTGGCGAATGTGGTCAGCGCGAGCAGCCACGGGTTGCCGAACGCGGCGGGGGCGGCGGTCGTTTCGATCCGCTTCGGCGGCGGCGCCGTGCCGGCATCCGGTACGAACACGAACGCCAGCGGCGCGAGAAGAAGCGCGAAGGCATAGACGAGGAACGGCGTTCGCCACCCGCTCGCCCCCAGTGTGCCGCCGATCAGCGCGATGGCGATGCCCAGCAACGTGGCGGAACTGACCTGTGCCGCGATCCAGCGCTGCCGCGTCCGGCCGGAGAACAGCCGGCCGATCAACGTCGTGCTGGCGATCATCACCGCTGCCTCCGCGATACCCAGCAGCGCTCTCAAGCCGATGATCGCGTGGAGCGAGTCGGTCCAATACGGCAGGATGCCGACCGCTCCGTAGACCGCGGTTCCGGCGAGCAGCACCGGCCGCGCACCGACACGATCGGCAGCGGCGCCGAACGGCACGGCCAGCAGTGCGACCGCCAATCCGGGAATGGTTGCCACCAGCCCGATCAGCAGATCGACTCGCGGCACGGCGGCGAAATGGTCCCGCATCGCGGGAAGGATGGGCGACAGCACCGCGGAGGCGATGACCGCCAGCCAGGCGCAGGCGATGAGAACCAGTCCGCCCGCGATCGTCGGCGCCCGCTGCGCTGCCATCAGCCTCTCCCTGTCACATCATTCGTTGTTACGTTACGTATCATAACATCGCGGCACGGCGCTAGGCTGGATCCACATCAGGGCCAAAGCTTGGTCCCGAAGGTGGCCGAGCGTCGCGCCGGCACATGAGCGGAATCGGCAGGACGTGCGCTTGGCGCCAGGGTGTCGACGTAAACGGCGTTCAAATATTGAGGTAAGCATCACACGCCGGTCACGAAATCAATGTCAGATACGCGTGCGCGGCCACGACTTCCAAGAGGCGGGGCAATGCAAGTCCCTCGCGCGTCGTGAAAATCAGCGTCGTTATCAAACAGTGTAAGATTCACCTCGACAGGGTAACGAGGTATAACATAAAGAGAGCTGGGAACCGTGAAAATGCGGACCAGATCGACGCCCACAGAGGCGGATGATGGGGAGGAGCTGGAAATGCGCAGGTGCGTTACCCTAGCAATGCCGTCGGCAGCCCTGGTGGCGCTGATCGGTGGCGCGCAGGCTCAGACGGGCGTCGCCGCCGTGGCGGACGCGTCGTCGGCGGGCACTCAGACCACGCAGGCGGGCGAACAGCCACCCGAGGCGCAGAGCGCGGGGTTGGCCGATATCGTGGTGACGGCGCAGCGCCGTCAGCAGACGCTGCAGGAGGTGCCGGTCAGCGTCGCCGTAATCGATGCGAACCTGGTGCAGCAGCAGCACATCACCAACATTTCCGGCCTTGGTGAGATCGTACCCAATCTGGCGATCACGACCTCGCCGTTCCAGCCGTTCGTGTCCATACGCGGGCTGGGCTCGGGCGCGGGAACGCGCGCGTTCGAACAGTCGGTCGCGACCTATGTGGACGGCATCTATGCCGGCCGGGCCAGCCAGTTCCTCAATCCATTCTTCGACATCGAACGGGTCGAAGTGGTGCGCGGACCGCAAAGCGTGTTGTTCGGCGTGAACGCCATCGCGGGCGCCATCAACATCGTCAACAAACGGCCCGGGGCCGACCTGGAAGGTTACGTCACCAGCGGCTACGAGATCGAGAACCACGGGTACAATGTGGAAGGAGGCATCTCCATCCCCGTCTCGTCGACGTTCGGTATCCGGGTCGCCGGCCGGGCGGACCGCGAGGGGCCGTATCTGACGAACAACGTGACGGGGAAGGAGGAGCCGGACATCCGTTCGCAGATCGGTCGCATCGTCGGCCGCTGGCGGCCGACGAGCGATCTGGACGTGACCCTTGAATACGAACATGCGTTCCGCAAGGTGGACGGCAACGGCTTTCAGACGGTGTACCTGCCGCTTCTCACCGTCTTCCCCACCAGCGTCGAGGACGGCGTGCTGGATCGGCGCAAGTCGACGCCCGGCACCGCGAATTTCACACGGCTGAAGACAGACAATGTCACGCTCAACGTCGATTATGCGCTGGGGGGCTTCAACATCCGTTCCGCTTCCGGTTATTCGGCGTATCGCTTCGCACAGGCGCTGCCGGCCGGATCCGTGCCGACCTATTTCGGCACCGCGGCGGCGGCCGAGAAGTTCCGCCAATTCTATCAGGAAGTGCGGCTCGAGTCGCCGGACAGCAGCCGGTTCAAGTACCTGATCGGCGGAACCTATTATCATCAGGATCTGCAACTGGATCAGGGCATCGACTTCGACCTGACCGCCTTTGGCGCGCCGGGCATCACGGCCGCGATCCGCAACGGACTGGACCAGGATACCGACGCGGTATCGGTTTTCGCGCAGGGAACGTTCGACTTCACGGACGCGCTCGGCATCACCGCCGGCGCCCGCTACAGTTCCATCAGGAAACAGGCGGATTACGTCATCGCGCCGACGGCTGCGGGCCAGCCGCTCAGCGGCTACACGTTCGTGCCCGCCAGTGCGTTCATCCTGCGGAATCTGGGCTATTTCAGCTACGTCGATCCTGCCGTACCCGCCACGGTGCGCGCGTCGCTGTACGAGCGATCGCGACGGTTCAACGCGTTCAATCCCGCGATCAGCCTCAATTACAAACCGTCGCGTCAGACCTCCGTCTATGCGAGCTTCACCACCGGAACGAAGGCGGGCGGCTTTAACGACCAGGAGAAGACGGGCGTCGCGCCGGAGAACGGCCTTATCGGCGACAGCTTCGAATATGATGCGGAAAAGGCCCGCAACTTCGAGCTGGGCGGCAAGTTCGGCTCGCGCACCTTTCGCTTCAATGTCGCGGCCTTCTATTCCAAGTACCGCGATCTCCAGGCGTCGCAGGCCACGCAGAACGGCAGCATCCGTACCACCAATGCGGCATCCGCGACCGCGAAGGGGATCGAGCTTGACGCCACCATATTGCTCACGCCGCGCCTGACGCTGAGCGGGGATTTCGCCTATATCCACGCGCGCTACGACGATTACCCCGGTTCGGGCTGCATCATCACGCTGACGTCGCAGGCGTGCGATCCCGCCGCGCAGAATGCCCGCGGCGGCCGGCTCGACGCGGTGCCGGATTTCACGGGCAGCGCCAATCTGGCCTATGTCGTTCCCCTGTCCGAGCGGTGGGAATTGCGCAGCCGCGGCCGGGCCTATTACAATGATGGCGCGCAATACCAGTCGAACCAGGATCCGATCGACCGGACCCCGCACTATTGGTTCCTGGACGCCTATCTGACGCTGGCGCAGCGGGAGAAAGGCTTCTCCTTCTCCGTGTCGGGCCGCAATCTCACCAACAAGCTCGCACGCGGCTTCAGTGCGCCGGCGGCGACGCCGTTGTTCGGCCACCAGTCCTATATCCTGCCAACCCGGACGATCTTCCTCGATGCCCGCTTCGACTTCTAGGCCTGCGCACGGAGTCGCCCTGAGATGAGCGATCCCTCACAGATCCGGGTCGCCGTCATCGGTGCCACGGGCTTCGTCGGCGCGCCGATCGCGGCGGAAGCGGCGCGGCGCGGGCATGCGGTGACGCGGATCAGCCGGTCGGTGCGCGACGGGGAGGGCGGCGGCCGCTCGGTCGCGCTCGACGTGTTCGACGAAGCGGCGCTTGCCGAAAGCCTGGTGGACCACGACGTGGTCGTTCACGCCTACAATCCCGGGCGGGGTTCCACCGCACCGGACGTGTACGACACGTTCGTCGCCGGCCACCGCGCGATCATCGCGGCGACGCTGGCCGCGAGGATCCCGCGGCTGCTTTGCGTGGGCGGGGCGGGGAGCCTGCTCACCCGCTCCGGCATACCGCTGCTGGAGTCGGACGAATGGCCGCGCCAGTTCGACATCTACCGGCCCAGCATCATGGCGACGCGGGAGCTCTACTACCTCCTGCGGGACACGCCGGCCGCGCTCGACTGGGTGTTCCTCGCGCCGGCGAGCATGCTGACCGAGGAGGCGCCGTGCGGCGACTATCGGATCGGCACCGACCATCTCCTCTACGACAGCAACGGCGATAGCCGCATCGCGGTCGGGGACTATGCGGCGGCGATGATCGACGAGTTGGAACGACCGCGCCACCACCGCCAGCGCTTCACCGTCGGATATTGAGGAGCAAGCGGATGCCGATCAGGACATACGAAGGGGCGGCCTGCGTGGTGACGGGGGCCGCGGCGGGGATCGGACGGGCGCTGGCCGATGCGCTGGTCGCGCGCGGCGCGCGCGTGGTCCTTGCCGACATCGACGGCGCGGGACTGGAACGTGCCGCGGCCGAACTCGGGGCGCCCTCCCGGCGTACCGACGTGTCCCGGCCCGAGGAACTGGTGGCGCTCGCCCGTTTTGCCGAGGATCAGGTCGGCACCGTCGACCTGCTGTGCAACAACGCCGGGGTCGGGCGCTATGCCGGCTACGACCATCTCACGCCGCGCGACTGGCAGTGGATGATGGACGTCAACTTCTGGGGCATCCATCACGGGATCACGGCCTTCCTGCCGGGGATGCGCCGCACCGGCAATGGTCACATCCTGAACACCGTGTCGTTGCAGGGGCTGTTCGTGTTTCCGGCGAGCGCCGCGTACGCCGCGTCCAAATACGCCGCGCTCGCCCTGACGGAAGCGCTCGATCTCGAACTTCGCGAAGAGGGTGGCACGATCGGGATCACGGCCTTCTGCCCCGGACCGGTCGCCACCGACATCGCGACCAGCGGCGACCGGCGCTCGGAGCGATACGGCAGCGTTCAGGCGAGTGGGTCCGACCCGATCGGGGAGGCGACGCTCCGCATGCTGGGGAGCGTGCCGCTGATGCCCGCCGCGGTTGCGGCCGATGCCGCGCTGGCGGCGGTGGAGCGCGGCGAGTTCTGGGCCTTCAGCCATCCGGACCTGCTCGATCCGGTTCGGGCGCGCAGCTCCGCGATCGAGGCGGCTGCGGCGCGATCCCTCGCATCTCCGAACATCACGCATCCGACCGGGAGGTAGACCATGTCCACGCCGTTCACCGAGACCCATGGCTTCCCCTATTACGATGAACCGGCGACCTACGTCACCGTGGGTGGCCGCCTGCGGCAGTGGGAGCATAGCGGCTGGAAGCCTGAAAGCCTGTCGTGGAAGGAGAGCTGCTACATTCACACCGGTCTGTCGGGACCGGTCGTCTGCGTCGACGGGCCGGATGCCGACGCGTTCATCGCCTATCTGTCCACCAACAGCCTCAAGACCTTCCCCGAGGGCACGATGCGGCATGCCGTGATGTGTACCGACGACGGGCTGGTCGCCGCGCACGGCATCCTGCAGCGCTACGACAACGGCCTCTACCGCCATTATGCCGCAGGGCCGTGGGCGTTGTACAAGGCGTTGACGGGTCAATGGAATGTCCGTGCCTGGATGGAGGACATGTACCTCACCCAGATCGCCGGTCCGAAATCACGCGAGGCACTGGAACGTGCCAGCGGCGAGGATCTCGGCGACATCGCCTTCCTGCGCTATCGACGCATCACGATCGCGGGCAAGGATGTCGAGGTGGGGCGCATCGGCATGTCGGGCAATCTCGCCTATGAGGTGCGCGGGCCGATCGAGGACGGCGCGGCGGTGTACGATGCCATCTACCAGAGCAATCGCGAGATCGGCATCGAACGGCTGGGCTGGCGCACCTATCTGGTCAATCACGTGGAAGGCGGGTTCCCGCAGGCCAACTGGACGTTCGGCATGGCGATGATCCACGATCCGGATTTCCGCGCCTGGGTGGGCGAGGGGCATTTCGCGCTGCATCCGCAGGTCACCGGCAGCGTCGATCCCGCCGACACGCGCGCGCGATTGCGCAATCCGTTCGAGGTGAACTGGGGCAGCGCCGTGAAGTTCGATCACGATTTCCTCGGCCGCGCCGCGCTCGAGCGGATCAAGGCCGATCCGAAGCAACGACGCACCGTCACGCTGCGCTGGAACGCCGAGGACGTGATCGACATCTTCGCCTCGCTCTACCGCGAGGGGGAGGAGTATCGCACCATGGACCTGCCGAGCTCGCCGACATGGGCGCACGGTTTGATGGAGCATGCGGACCGCGTGTTGCTGGACGGCGCGCTCGTCGGCGTCTCGTCGGGATCGATCTACAGCTATTACTTCCGCGAGAACCTCTCGATGGGGTGCATCGATCAGGATCTCGCCGTGCCCGGTACCGAGCTTGTCGTGCAATGGGGCGATCACGGCCGCCGCCTCAAGGACGTGCGCGTCACCGTGGACCGGTTTCCCTATCTCACCGAGGGCCGCAACAGCGGCGCGGCCTGAGCCGCCGCCCCTTCTGGAACATCGGATCGAAGGAGACGCGGGAATGAAGCTGGTCATCACGGGCGCATCGGGGCACTTCGGGCGCCTCGCCACCGGACATCTCCTGGAACGTTCGCCGCCCGAAGACCTGATCCTCGTGACGCGGAACCCGGCCGCGTTGTCGGACATGGCGGAACGCGGCTGCGCGGTTCGTCAGGGCGATTTCGACGATCCCGCCGGCCTGGTCGCGGCATTCGCCGGCGGTGAGCGCATGCTGCTCATCAGCGGGACGCGCGTCGGGCAGCGATTGCCGCAGCATGGCGCGGCGATCGAGGCGGCGCGGCAGGCGGGGATCCGGCACGTCGTCTACACGTCCTTCATCGGTGCCGACGACCCGGAGAACCGGTCGGAAGCGGTGAAGGACCATCGCGGGACCGAGCAGATGCTCCACTCATCGGGGCTTGCCTGGACGGCGTTGCGCAACGCGCAATATGCCGATGCGGTGACGGAGGTCATGGCCCAGTCGATGGTTCGCGATGGCGTGATGCTGAGTGTCGCAGGCGACGGGCACATGCCGTTCGTCTGGCGCGACGATTGCGCGCTGGCGGCGGCGGCGGTGCTGACGGGCGAGGGGCATGAGAACCGAAGCTATGCGATCACCGGGCCGGAGCTGGTGTCCTATCGCGAGGTGGGCGCGCTGATCGGGGAGTTCACCGGCCAGGACGTGCGGGTGGAAACGATCGACGAGGATGCGCTCTACGCCATGTTCGACTCACTGGGCGTTCCCCGCCAGCCGGTCGACGGCCTGGTCGCAAGCGGCAATCCCTGGAATTCGGACGACATGGTGAGCTTCGAGGTCGCGGTACGTGACGGCAGGTTCGCCGTCCAGTCACAGGACAGCCAGGCGTTGATCGGCCGCCCCCCGCGAAGCCTGCGGGCGCTGTTCGAAGCGTCGCGGACGTAGCGGCGTAAGGACAATCCTGCGGGATTATTCTGCGGGATGGTTTGATGCTTCGGTGAAACGGAGGGAAGCTGTATGGGGCCGGCTGCCGGCGACGACGGTTGATCGGGCCTCCGGATGCCATGCTGCGCGAGGATTCTCGCCGTGAACCGTTGTCTCGCAGGCTGGCGTTGCAGCTTCGGCGGCCTCCGGATTTGGTATAGAGAATGGTGACGCCGATCCGGCCCGGCCATTCACGCGTGCGACTAGCGATCCGCCCGGCGCCGGCGCGAGGTGTGACCGCTGGTCCGGGGGCCGTTATGGCCACGCTGGAGCCATGGCCAACCGCGAGAGACGTTCCCGGGGACGGAGCCTCCTTCGTGGAAACCTTGGGGCGTGCTCTTGATGGATCGGTGGAAGTTAGTCGGGGAGACAGGATTTCTCCAAATTCTCCCCGGTCCGCCAAGTCGTTGATCTCACGTCAACGAACAACTCGTCTGTTGGCGAGTTGCGCAGCGAGGGGTACAAAAGGGCGTGCAAAATGGCAAGTGGTTCATGATCGATCGGCGACACATCTTTTCCTAACGCTGCTGTCGTGAGATCGGCGCGCTGGCGGGCCTGGCATTCGGGATGACTGTCGCCTGACGCCTGCTTGTCGCTGCTGGAGCCACGGCGTCGTCGCACATGTAGAAAGCGCCGACGCGTCGCCCAAGCAGGTCCTTACGCGCGATAGCTGCCTTGCCGTTCGAGCATCCAGCCGGGATATTCCGCAGGCAGCTTCGTCACCGCATCGAGCGCGGCGAGATCGTCGGCGTCGAGCGACACCTCCGTCGCCGCGATATTGTCGGTGAGCTGGTCCACCCGCTTGGCGCCCACGATGACGCTCGTCACCACCGGCTGATGGAGCAGCCAGGCGAGCGCCACCTGAGCGACGGTGCAGCCCTTCGCCCCGGCGATGCGCCGCATCTCCGCCAGCGCCACGGAGCCGCGGGTGCGGTCGACCGGTGGGAAGTCGAAGCTCGCGCGCCGGCCGTCCGCCGCCTTGCCTTCTCCGTCATACTTGCCCGACAGATAGCCGCCGGCGAGCGGGCTCCACACCATCAGCCCGATTTTCTCGGACCGGAGCATCGGCACGATCTCGCGCTCCAGATCGCGGCCGACCAGCGTGTAATAGGCTTGCAGCGACAGGATCGGCGCCAGCCGCCGTGCCTCGGCGATTCCGACCGCCTTCACCACCTGCCACGCCGCCCAGTTGGACAGGCCAAGATAGCGGACATGGCCATGGCGGACGAGCGTGTCGAGCGCCTCCAGCGTCTCCTCGATCGGCGTCGCGGGATCGAAGCCGTGGATCTGGTAGAGGTCGATATGATCGAGCCCGAGCCGCTGGAGGCTCTGCTTGCAATGGCTGATGATGTGACCGCGCGAGGCGCCGCGCGCGTTCGGACCTTCGCCCATCGGCCCGAGCACCTTGGTCGCGATCACGACATCGTCGCGGGCGACGCCGAGGTTCCTGATCGACTGGCCGAGGATGCGTTCGCTCTCGCCGCCGGCATAGACGTTCGCGGTGTCGATGAAGTTGATGCCGGCGGCGAGCGCGGTCTTTACCAGCGCGTCGGCCTCCTCCTGCCGGAGCTGGCCGATCTGCCCCCACATGCCCTCGCTGCCGCCGAAGGTCATGGTGCCGAGGCAGAGTTCGGACACGAAGAGGCCGCTGTGGCCGAGCTGGCGCATACGCATGGGTCGTTCTCCTGATCGGATCGAATGCAGGAAAGATAGGCGCGGAACGCGCGGCGCGGCGACGCCGATCCGATCAATGTCCTGCCCGATCCTATCAACGTGACCCGCAGGCCCGTGCATCGGCGCGGATCACGCGCTAGCTTGCCTCCCATGACGACGCTGACCGACCTTGCCCCGCTGATCGAGCGCAACTGGTTCGCGCATGGCCGCGAGACGCCGATCGACGGGCTGCTGCTCACCCGCGCGGAGACGCCGAGCGGCATCATCCGCTCGGTTTATCGCCCGTCCTTCTGCCTCGTCGTGCGGGGCGCGAAGACGACGATGCTCGGCGAGACACCCTATCGCTACGCCGCCGGCCAGTGCCTGCTCGCCTCGGTCGATCTGCCGGTGACGGCGCGGATCACGCAGGCCAGTGCGGAGGCGCCCTATCTCGCGCTGTCGCTGGCGATCGATCCGGCGATGGTCACTGAACTGCTGGCCGAACAGGCCGGCGCGCTGGCGGATACACCCGCCTTCGCTGCCCTCTCGACTGCCGAGCACGACCCGGCGCTGTGCGATCCTCTCAGGCGGCTGCTCACCCTGCTCGATGCCCCACGAGATGCGCAGGTGCTCGCACCGCTGGTCCGGCGCGAGATCGTCTGGCGGCTGCTCGGTGGTGCGCTGGGACCGGCGCTGCGCCAGATCGGGCTCGCCGATACCCATGCCGCGCGGATCGGCCGCGCCACCGCGCACATCCGCGACCATTATGCGGAGAGCTTGCGCGTGGCCGATCTGGCGGCGCTGGCCGGCATGAGTGTCCCCGGCTTCCACCGCCACTTCAAGGCGGTGACGACGATGACGCCCGTTCAGTTCCACAAGCAGGTCCGTCTACAGGAAGCCCGCCGCCGCCTTATCGCCGCCGAGGAAGTAGCGCGCGTCGGCTTCGCGATCGGTTACGAGAGCCTGTCGCAGTTCAGCCGCGACTATCGCCGCCTGTTCGGCGCACCGCCCGGACGGGACGCCGCCGCGATCCGCGCGCAGCTCGTGCCGGAACCGGCGCTGCCGTGATACTTGACTGTGTCAAGTAATTCGGTCCAGCATGACGGCCATGGAAGACGCAGACGTCACGGCGGTCCGCCAGTTCAACCGCTTCTATACGCAAACGATCGGCGCGCTGGACACGCGCTTCCTCGGCACCGATGCGAGCCTGCCCGAAGCGCGGCTGCTGTTCGAGATCGCTACACGCGAGCCCGTCACGGCCAGCGTGTTGCAGGACGTGCTGGGCATGGACGCAGGCTATCTCAGCCGCATGATCGCGCGGTTCCAGGCGCGTGGCTGGGTCGTGCGCGTGGTGCGGGCGGATGATGGGCGCGCCCGCGACCTGCGGCTGACCGAGGCGGGGCGCAACGTCTTCGCGATCATCGACGAGCGCCAGCGCGCGGCCGTCAGCGATCTTCTGGACGAGGTGCCGGGCACGAGCCGGCGCGACCTCGTCGAGGCGCTGACCCGCGCCCGCCTGCTGCTCGACCCGGCGTCGGGCGGACCGTTCCATATCCGCCCGTTCCGCACGGGTGAGCCGGCGTTGATCGCTGCCCGGCAATCGGTCCTCTACGCCGAGAGCCATGGCTGGGGGCGCGAACTGGAGGTCATCGAGGGCGAAGTGACCGCAGCCTTCCTGCGCAAGTTCGACCCTGCCCGCGAGCAATGCTGGGTCGCGGAGATCGACGGTGTGATGGCCGGGGCGGTGTTCGTGACCGATGAAGGTGACGGTCTCGCCCGCCTGCGCCTGCTTCACGTCGAACCTTTCGCGCGGCGGCGCGGGGTCGGGGAGGCGCTGGTCGCGCGATGCGTCGGCTTCGCGCGCGATACCGGCTACACCGCGCTGACGTTGTGGACGCATAGCGTGCTGGAGCCCGCCCGCCGCATCTATGCCGCGCAGGGCTTCCACTGTGTCGAGACGGCGATGCACGACCGCTTCGGCGTGCCGCTTCTGGGAGA
The DNA here is from genome assembly GCA_003243195.1 of Sphingomonas taxi. Classification (GTDB taxonomy): domain Bacteria; phylum Pseudomonadota; class Alphaproteobacteria; order Sphingomonadales; family Sphingomonadaceae; genus Sphingomonas; species Sphingomonas taxi_B. The sequence continues at coordinate 28,839 of QFQI01000018.1, forward strand.
GACGTGGCGGCTGGAGCTGGTGTCATGAACGGTGCCCTGACGATCCGCCCGGCCGGGGAAGACGATCTGGACGCGCTGCGCGCCCTGATGACCCAGGCGATCGAGCGCGGTCAGGCGGCAGTGCTGACACCCGCCCAAGTCGTTGCGAGCCGCGCCGTGATGGGGCTGGATACGCAACTGGTGCGCGACGGGACCTATTTCATCGTCGAGGAAGACGGTGTGGCGGTCGGCTGCGGCGGATGGAGCCGGCGCGCGACGCTCTATGGCGGCGATCACAGCGCCGGGCTGCGCGATCCCGCACTGCTCGACCCGGCCCGCGACGCAGCCCGTATCCGCGCGATGTACACCCACCCAGATCATGTCCGGCGCGGGATCGGCCGCATGGTGCTCGACCGGTGCGAGCAGGCCGCCGCTGAGGCGGGTTTCACCGCCGGCGAACTGATGAGCACGGCCAGCGGCGAGCGGCTCTACGCCGCGTGCGGCTATCACCCGCTCGAACGCGCCGACGCGGATGTGGATGGCATTGTCGTACCGTTGATCCGGATGCGGAAGGTCCTTCATCCGGCCGGAACCGGCGGGTGACCCGCTGGCCTGCGCTTCCCTGCGGCGTGGGCACACGATAGCCTCGGCGCCGATCCCGAAAGGGAACTGCCAATGTCCACGCCGTACCGGCTCTTCTACGCCAGCGGCGCCTGCTCGCTGGCACCGCACATCGCGCTGGAAGAGAGCGGTGCGCCGTTCGAGCCGGTCCATGTCGACATGGCGTCGGGCGAGCAGCGCACGCCGGAGTATCTTCGCATCAACCCCAAGGGGCGCGTGCCGGCACTGGCGGTCGACGACTGGGTGCTGACCGAGAACCCGGCCATCCTCCAGTTCATCGCGCGCTCCTTTCCGGAGGCACATCTGTGGCCCGAGGATCTGCGCGAACAGGCGCGGGTCGCGGAATGGCTCGGCTGGATCGCCTCGACCGTCCATGTCGCCTATGCCCATGTCCGCCGCGCGGAACGCTATGCCGACAGCGAGGCGGCGCTGGCGGAAGTCCGCGCCAAGGGCATCGAGACCTGCCGCGACCTGTGGCGGGCGGTGGACGCCCGGCTTGGCGCCGGACCATGGGCGATCGGCGAACGCTACACGGTGGCCGACGCCTATCTGCTGGTGTTCTGGACATGGGGACGCGGGTCGGTGCTCGGATTCGACATGGCGCGCGACTTTCCGGACTGGACCGCGCACGCACGGCGGATGGCGGCGCGGCCGGCGGTGCGGCGGGCGTTCCGGCGTGAGGGTCTGGCATTGCCCGCCGGGAGCTGAGCGGCGGCTCTGGCATGGTGACATGAGGCTGTACCCGCGGTCGCTGCCGCCTTTCAAACTGGGCAGGCAGCGGCGCGGGACTGACGCCGGAATGCGAGCAGCATCACCAGCGCCGCCGCCGCCATCGCGGCGCCTGCCAGCGATACGATGGGCAGGCCCAGTCCGGCGCCGATCACCCCGCCACCCAATGCCGCGCCGATCGCGTTGCCGAGGTTGAATGCACCGATGTTCATCGCGGAGGCGAGGTTCGGTGCGTCGGCCGCCGCATCCATCACCCGCATCTGCAAGGGCGGTACGATCGCGAAGCTGGCGATGCCCCAGATCAGGATTGCGGCGGCGGCCGGCCACGGCCACTGCATCACGCCCGCGAACATGACGAGCACCGTGACGAGCACGGCGAAGCTGCCGATCAGCGTGCGCTCGATCGAGCGGTCGGCGAGACGGCCGCCGAGTGTGTTCCCTATCGTCAGCCCGATGCCGTAGAGCACCAGCATCGCCGTCACGAAGCCGGTCGACGCCCGCGTCTCCTCGTGCAGGATCGGGACGATGTAGGTGAAGACGGTGAACATCGCGCTGGCCCCGACCACCGTCAGCGCGAGTGCTGCGAGCACCGGCCCGCGCCTCAGCACGCGCAGTTCGGCACGCATGTCGCCGCCCTCCGCCGCCGGTAGTGCCGGCAGGGCCAGACGCAGCGACAGCATCGCGACCGCGCCCACGCCCGCGATCCCGGCAAAGGCGGTGCGCCAGCCGATCGCCTGGCTGACCCAGGTCGCCAGCGGCACGCCGCCGATGGTCGCGACGGTCAGTCCGGTGAACATCGCCGCAACCGCGCCGGCGCGCCGGTCGGGTGGGACGAGGCCAGCCGCCACCACCGATCCGACGCCAAAGAAAGCGCCGTGGTTGAACGAGGTGACGACGCGCGCCGCCATCAGCATCCAGTATCCGTCCGCCAGCGCCGACAGTGCGTTGCCGAGCGTGAAGATGCCCATCAGCGCGATCAGCAGCGTCCGCCGGTCGATCCGGCCGGTGGTCAGCGTCATCAGCGGTGCGCCGATCAGCACGCCCATTGCATAGGCGCTGACCAGCAACCCCGCGGCAGGGATCGACACGCCGAGATCGCCGGCGATGTCCGGCAGCATGCCCATCGGCGCGAACTCGGTCACGCCGATTCCGAATGCACCGATCGCCAGCGCCAGAAGGGGAGGATTGAGACGCATGGCGCCCGCCTTTCGTTGTTGCGCCGAGTGAGATGATGGCTTGCGCGCCCCCCCGTGTAGCCGCAGAGTGGGACCAGCTCTTGTGCATGGGAATCACAGATGGACGTCACCGGACGATCGGGCGAGATGGTGGTGTTCGGCGCGGTGGCGGAACAGGGCAGCCTGTCCGCTGCCGCACGCGCGCTGGGATTGACGCCATCGGCGGTCAGCCGGATCGTCGCGCGGATCGAGGTGCGGCTGGGCGTGCGGCTGCTGGTCCGCACCACTCGCGCGCTGGCGCTGACCGCCGAGGGGCAAGCCTATCTGCGCGCCGCCCGCCGCATCCTGGCCGATATGGCCGAGGTCGAGGAAGCCATCGCCGATCAGGCTTCCCCGCGTGGGCGGCTGCGCGTCACCGCCTCGCTGGCGCACGGACGGCTCTATGTCGTGCCGCTGCTCGGCGACTTCACCGCACGCTATCCCGGCATCCTCGTCGACCTGAACCTGTCGGACCGGATCGTCGACGTGCTGGGCGGGCAGGCCGACATCGCGGTGCGCTTCGGCCAGCTCGCCGACAGCCCGCTCACCGCGCGCAAGCTGGGGGAGACGGGGCGGGTGGTGGTCGCCTCGCCGGGCTATCTCGCGCGACACGGCACGCCGCAGATGCCCAACGACCTCACCGCCCACAACTGCCTGAGCTTCAACTTCCGCCGCGCCGAACCCGGCTGGCCGTTCCGCGAGGACGGGCGGGACCGCGCGCTGGCGGTGACGGGATCGATCGAGGCGAACAACGGCGAGTCGCTGGCGCAGCTTGCCCGCGCTGGCGTCGGCATCGCGCGGGTCGGACGCTTTGCGGTGGAGGAGGACCTCGCCAGCGGCGCACTCGTGCCGCTGCTGGACGCGTTCAATCCGCAGGACCGCGAGCCGCTGCACGCGCTGTTCGTCGGCGGGGCGACGACGCCGGCACGGGTGCGGGTGTTCGTCGACTTCCTGGTCGAGCGCCTCGCTGCCCGCGTCGAATAGCGGGTGCAAGCCGGCCCTTGCTCGATGACCGCTCCTGATCCTTTGGCGGAGCTTGCCGGCGGCGGTTCGGAAGTGCAGCCAGAGTGGCGCGCATCTGCCCGCCGCCGGTGTCGGTGGATGGCTATCTCCCGTCGCCGCCCATGCGTTCGCCGCACCGAGCGACCCAGTCGCGGATCGCCGGGTCGGCGGGTAGCATGTCGCTGAACCAGAAGAACGGCGAACTGCACAGCATGTCGGCAGCGGGAAAACGCTCGCCGAGCAGCCACGGCCCCTTGCGTAGCGGCTCGGCCAGGCGCTCGATCATCGTGTCGAAATCGCGCAAGCCTGCGGTGATCGCGGGGTGGCTGACGTTCGCCCATTTCAGGATCAGCAGCGGTTCGATGACGCCCTGATAGTAGAACAGCCACGACAGATAGGCGCCGCGCCCCGCCTCGCCCGGCAGCGGCCCGAGACCGGCGGACGGATAGGCATCGGTCAGGTAGAGCATGATCGCGCCGCGCTCGCGTACCGCATCGTCGCCATCGGTCAGATAGGGCACCTTGCCCTCCGGGTGCGGATTGGCGGGATCGCGGCTGCCCGACCCGTCCTGTCGCGCGATGCTGACCTCGCGCATCGCGATGTCGGCGCCGAGCATCCGGACGAGCGCGACGACGGTGTCGGACCGGGAGTTCGGCGAGTAATAGAGGGTGCGCATCGGTTGCTCCTTGCGTTGGATGACGCCATCCATTTACCGTAGGGCCCCTGACAATTTCGGGCAGCAGGGATGGCACGATCGGATCGCCTGATGCGGTTGCTCGACGCGTTGCGGCGGCTACCGAAGCCGGTGACGGCGACCCGCCTTGCGGCGGAGACGGAAGTGTCGGCGCGACAGCTCTACCGCGATATCGCGACGCTGCGCGCGGGCGGGGTGCTGATCGACGGAATGGCGGGTTACGGCTATACGCTGACCGAGGACCCGACGTTGCCGCCGCAGAGCTTCTCGCTGCTGGAGATCGAAGCGCTGATGCTCGGGGTCGCGAGCCTCGGCGACTTCGGCGACGAGGCGCTGGCGACGGCGGGGCGCAATGCGCTCGCCCGTATCGTCGCCACCTTGCCCGACCGGCAGGCGCGGCAGGCCGCACACGCGACGATGCGATCGTGGCGTCCGCCCGAGCCTCGCGCCGCCATCACGATCGACCTCGACCTGCTGCGCGAAGCCTGCTGGGACGAGTTCAGCGTCCGCATCACCTATAACGACAAAAATGGGCGGCGTACCGAGCGCGAGATCCTGCCGCTCGGCCTGTCCTACAGCCCGCGGACGCTGATGCTGGTGGGCTGGTGCCTGTTGCGCGAGGCGCATCGGACGTTCGAGGTGCCTCGGATCGAGGCGCTGGCGCGCGGCGAACGCAGTTTCCGCCCGCGCCGGGTGCAGCTTCTCCGCGACTATGTCGTGCTGCGGACCGCGGAGTGGAAGCGGCAGGAGGAACAGACGCGCCTGCGATCATAGTGCCTGACTGCGGGGCGCTCGATGCCCGTGCTATACGATACGGATGACCGATCCGCGCGCGGCAATACTGGACCTTCTCGCGCGCCGCGCCGCAGGCGCGACGATCTGCCCGAGCGAGGTGGCGCGCGCGCTGTCCCGGGACGACTGGCGCGGTGCGAGGGCGTCCGTGCACGCGGCGATCGACGGGTTGGTCCGCGACGGGGCGGTGCGGCTGAGTTGGAGGGGGGAGCGGTTGGCGGCGCGATCGGGACCCTACAGGATCAGCCTTCCCGGCCAGGATTGACGCCGAATCCTCTCCCGCGTTGATCGGGAGTGCGCTATTGCCCGGAGATGGCGAGAAAGAAGCGCTACCTGACCGCAACCATGGCCGACGGTTACGTAAAGACGATCGGTCCCACCGCCGCACCGTTCACGCATTACTGGCGGATCGTCGCGCATCTGTGCGATGGAAAGACCGAGGTGTTCTGGGGCCACGGCACCTCCGCCCGCGAGGCGGCGAGCAGGAAGGTGCTGACCGAACAGGCCGCGAAGCGTTACGACTGGCGCAGTTTCGACTTCGAGGTGGCCGAGTTGACCGAGCATTGACGCTTCGCATCCGACGGCCGATCACTGGTCGCCTCCGGCACCGAGCGGCGTTAAAACGTTCCGGTTACCGGCAGCCGCCTGCCGATGCTCGTTGAAGGATGCCGATCATCTTCCTCGTCTTCCTGATACCGGCGATCTACGTCGCATCTCGCACTCTCTGGCCGCTGACCCTGCCGTTGTGGAGCAAGGTCGTCGCGGCTGTGCTCCTGCTCGGCGTGTCGCAATATCACCTCTGGAGCCGGCTATCGTCGGGGTCGGTTTTCGCGCCCGAGTTCCCGCGTCCGGTCGTCATTCTATTCAATTGGGCGTTCGGCGCGCTGGTGCTGCTCATGCTCATCCAGATCGTGCTCGATCTCGGCCTGCTGGCGACGGCGGTCGTCCGGTGGCAGCGCGTCGGGCTGCCGGAAGCGGCGCGATATGGCTCGCTCGGCCTTGCGGCGCTGGCCAGCGCGATCGCTGTCGCCAATGCGGTGCGGGTTCCGCCGATCAAGGACGTCGAAGTAGAGATCGCGGGTCTGCCGCCGCAGTTCGAGGGCTATCGGATCCTTCAACTGACCGATCTTCATATCAGCAAGCTGTTCCCGGCGGCGTGGACAAGTGCGGTCGTGGCGCGCGCCAACGCGGCGGGCAGCGACGTGATCGTCGTCACGGGCGATTTCATCGATGGCTCGGTCGACATGCGACGCAAGGATGTGGCGCCGCTTCAAGCGCTTGAAGCTCCCGACGGCGTCTGGGCCATACCGGGCAACCACGAATATTTCTTCGACTATGGCGCGTGGATGCGGCACCTGACCTCGCTCGGTTTCCGGATGCTGCCGAACGCCCATACCGTCATCCGACGCGGGGGCGTGGAACTGGTCATGGCCGGTGTGACCGACCTTTCCGCCCCGAGCGTCGGGGGGGGGGGGGCGGCTCCGGACGTGGGGCTGGCGCTGCGAGGGGCACCCGCCGGGGCACCGATCGTCCTCCTCGATCATCAGCCGCGGCGAGCACGGGGCGCCGCTGCGAAGGGCGTGGCGCTCCAATTGTCCGGCCACACGCATGGCGGCATGATCGTCGGTCTGGACCGGCTCGTCGCCCGCGCCAACGCCGGTTTCGTCGCGGGTCGCTATGCGGTCGGCGGCATGACCCTCTACGTCAGCAACGGCACGGGGCTGTGGCCGGGCTTCGCGCTCTGCCTCGGCGTGCCGTTGGAGATGACCCGCTTCACCTTGCGGTCGAAGTTGTGACGGGTCGATGCCGCCACCACGATAGACGGTTGCGCCAGGCCGCCACCATCAGCGCCCCATGACCATCTCGCTGGCCGATGCCCGACGCATGGCCCTCACGGCGCAGGGCTTCGGTCGGCCCCGGTCTCCGGCGGTCACGGCGGGGCACCTTCGCAAGGTTGCCGATCGGACGGGCCTGTTCCAGATCGACAGCGTCAACGTCCTCGCTCGCGCGCATTACTTGCCGGCTTTCTCCCGGCTAGGCGGCTATGATCGCTCGCTGCTCGAAGGCGTCGCCTGGGGTCCGAAGCAGCAGCGGCGGTTCTTCGAATATTGGGCGCACGAGGCGTCGTTGCTGCCGCTCGACCTTCATCCGCTGCTGCGATGGCGGATGGCGCGCGCCGAGCGGGGCGAGATCGGCTATCGGGCGCTGCGCCGCTTCGCCATCGAGCGGCGCGGCGAGGCGGACGCCGTGCTCGCCCGTATCGCCGCCGAGGGGCCGCTGACCGCCGCCGACTTCGAGAACGGTTCGAGCCGCAGCGGCTGGTGGGAGTGGAGCGACGTCAAGCACGCGCTCGAATGGCTGTTCTGGTCGGGCCGGATCACGACCGCGACGCGGCGGGGCAGCTTCGCGCGGGTGTACGACCTGCCCGAGCGGGTGCTGCCTTCGGCCATTGTCGCCATACCCACGCCGACCGTCGCCGAGGCGCAGCGCGCGCTGATCGAGCGTAGCGCGCGGGCGCTGGGTGTCGGGACGGCGGCCGACCTGCGCGATTATTACCGGCTGAAGCCCGACGAGGCGGATCACGCCATCGCCGATCTGGCGGAAGACGGCATGCTGGTCCCTGTCCGTGTCGAAGGCTGGAGCCAGAAGGCGTGGCGGCATCGTGACGCTTCGCCGCCCCGGCGGGTACGCGCGGCGGCCTTGCTGGCGCCATTCGATCCGCTGATCTGGGAACGCGGCCGCACCGAGCGGCTGTTCGGCTTCCGCTACCGGATCGAGATCTACGTGCCGCAGGACCGGCGCACCCACGGCTATTACGTGCTGCCCTTCCTGATGGACGAGGCGCTGGTCGCGCGGGTCGATCTCAAGGCGGACCGGCAAGCGGGCGTGTTGCTGGCGCACCGCATCACGCTTGAGCCGGGGGCGCCCGACGATACGCTGCCGCTCCTCGACGTCGAACTGGAGCGGATGGCGACATGGCTCGGTCTGCCGGCTGTTCGCGTCGGGGCGATCGTCCGTCCCACTTGATTCGTCATTCAGGCGTCGGCGAACTCGCCTGCGATCACGGACAGGGCGTGATCCACGAACCGGTCCTTCTCGCCGACTGGCGCGACATAATGCAGCGCCTCGCGCGCGAGGTCGGGCGAGCCGCCGCGCGCGATCATCCAGGCGGCAAGGTACGGCGCCGCGAGGCAGCCGCCGGCGGTGGCGACGTTGCCATGCGCGGGTAAGCGTGGCCTGAGGGCCGCCTTGCCCGTTTGGCCGTAGCCGGGATGCTTATCGTCTTTGACGAGGGCGCGGGCGGT
>QFQI01000019.1 GCA_003243195.1 Sphingomonas taxi
GGTGGCGCGAGTGACGGGGCTCGAACCCGCGACCTCCGGCGTGACAGGCCGGCGCTCTAACCAACTGAGCTACACCCGCTTGTAGAAGCGTGAGGCGCGCCAACTAGGCGGCACGCCGGGGGCTGTCAACGGCTGTCGGGCACTTTTTCGATGACGCGCGCGCGCTCCTCCTGCCCGCGCAGCAGCGTGCCGTCCTCGAACAGGAAACCGGCGATGTCGGGACGCCCGGCTGCGGACAGCACGGTCTGCACGATGATGAGGATCGGCACCGCCAGCAGCGCGCCGGTGGTGCCCCACACCCATCCCCAGAAACTGATCGAGATGAGGATCATCACCGGGTTGATGGTCAGCCGGTGCCCGACGATCAGCGGCGTCACCACATTCGCCTCGATCAGATGCGCGCCGTACATGATCGCCGGGGCCGACAAGGCGGTCCACACGTCGGAGAAGGTCATCAGCCCGCCGATCGCCAGCAGCAGCGCGGCCACCACCGGCCCGAAATACGGGATGTAGTTGAGCAGCGCGACGATCCCGCCCCACATCAGCGGGAACGGCATGCCCAGCAGGTGCAGCGCACCCGCGACGATCCCGCCCAGCGCGATGTTGATCGCGGTGATCGTGCCGAGATAGGAGGACACCGCGTCCACCATCTCGCGCAGCACGCGCGCCGTGGTCATCGCCCCGCCGAAACTGGCGCGGCCGGTAATCATCTTCTCGCGCATCCGCGTCCAGCCGGACAGGAAGAAGAACGCCACGAGGATCGCGTAGAAGACCTGCACGATCACCGCCGGCGCGGAGGTGGCGGCCAATTCCACGATCGAACTGGGCGGCGCCACGGCGGCGGTCGGCGACGGGCGGACCGGCGTGGTCGCGATCTGGCGCAGCGTGCGGTTGGCGTAGCGCTCCAGGCTGGAATACAGGTCCAGCAACGGCGCGAGATTGGCTTGGATGCGGTGGATGCGGCGCGGCAGCAGCCGGAAGAATTCGGTCGCCGGCACCACGATCGCCGCCAGCGCCACGTTCGCGACGATCAGGAACAGGATCACGCACAGCAGCGCCGCGATCGCCGACGGCAGGCGGCGGCGCTCCAGCCATTCCAGCAGCGGGATCAGCGCCAGCGACACGATCAGCGCCACCGCGGTCGGCATGAAAAACTCCGCCCCCGCCTGAAGCGCGAACGGCAGCCCCAGCATCAATCCCAACCCGGCGGTCAGCGTCAGCCCGGCGAGCAGCCGGTCGCGCCGCATCGGTACGTCGACGCCGGTCGCCGGCAACATCGGAGCCACGGGATCGCGGGAAGGAAGATCGGCCATACCAGACACCTAAGGCCATTTTTCCACCGCGGCCAAGCGGCTTTGCACGCCGCCGTCAGCCGGCGGAATACCAGGGGCCGTCCTCCAGGTAGAGATAGTCGGGTTCGAACTCGCCGAGCCGCGCCAGCCGGTCGTGATCCAGGATCCGCACCATGCCGCGCGCGACCTCCGCCAGCCCCTCCTCGCGCAGCTTGCGCAGCATGCGGTTGACGTGGACGCTGGTCAGGCCCAACGCCTCGCCCAGGTCCTGCTGGATCAGCGCGAGCGCGAACGCGCCGCCATCGGCACGGCCGACCGCGCGCAGCCGGTAATAGGTTTCGAGCAGCAGGTGCGCCAGCCGCCCGGCGGCGTCGAGCCGGCCGATGCGGAAGATCCACTCGCGGTGCAGCGCGGCGTCCAGCAAGGTCGCGCGCCACATCAGCCGGGTCAGGTGGGGATGTTCGTTGAGGATCACGTCGATGCGCCGGTGCGGGACGATCGCGACGCGCGCGTCGGTAAGCGTTCCCACGTCATGGTCCAGCCGCCGCAGCGGATAGCCATGGAGGTCCACGAAGTCGCCCGCGACCTGCAACGCGACGAGTTGCCGGAACCCGTCACGCGCATCCATGTAGCGGCACATCGTCCCGTCGAGCAGCAGCGTGCTGTAGCTGACGGGCTCGCCGCGCCGGATGACGATGGTGCGCGCCGGCACATGCTCGACGCGCTCCACGACGCTTTCGAGGACGTCCTTCTCTTCCTCGGTCATGTCCACCCGGCCGCGCCCGCGCAGAAAGTCCTTCGTCACCCGCATCGGTCGCCGTCCCCTATGTCATTGCCCAACGCTGGATTACGCGGCGGCGTGTTCGCCCGACAAGCCGGCATGGCGCGCCGCGATAGCCTGCCGGCCCGCCCGATCAAAGCGCGGATCGCGGCAGCGCTCGGTCCGCGTCGGCCGAACCGGGCGAGCGACATTTTTTCCGAAGATCGGGTTCGCCGAATCTGTCACGGCAACTTGCATTCCATATGTGATAAAGCGATACACCGGATCGCGTTCGAAGTTTCGGTATGCCATTTGCTATGGCAACCGCACAGGAGAGCAGACGAGCATGACTTTGCAGGGCACGAACCATCCCTCCCCCGTCCGCACCGAGCGGCACGACGACGTGCTGGTCATCGTCGCCGATTCGCCGCCGGTCAATGCGCTGGGCGCGGCGGTGCGCGACGGGCTGGAAGCGGCGGTGAAGGCGGGTGTCGCGGATGCCGCGATCAGCGCGATGGTGATCCGCTGCGACGGGCGCACCTTCTTCGCGGGCGCGGACATCAGCGAGTTCGGCAAGCCGCCGCGCGGGGTGCCGCTGCCCGATCTGGTGACGATGATCGAGGCGAGCGACAAGCCGGTGGTCGCGGCCATCCACGGCACCGCGCTGGGCGGCGGGTGCGAGGTGGCGCTCGGCTGCCATTACCGGATCGCGGCGCCCTCCGCGAAATTGGGCACGCCGGAGGTGAAGCTGGGCCTGCTTCCCGGTGCCGGTGGTACGCAGCGCCTGCCGCGCCTGGTCGGGATCAAGGCGGCACTCGACATGATCGTGCTGGGCGATCCGGTTCCGGCGCGCGCGGCGCTCGACGCCGGGCTGGTGGATCGGCTGGCGGGCGAGGATTCGCTGGCGGCGGACGCGCTGGCCTTCGCGCGCGAGGTGGCGGGCAAGCAACCGATCCCGCGCGTCCGCGACCGGACGGTCGCGCCCGATCCCGCGGCGGTGGAGGCGTTCCGCAAGGCGAACGCGCGCAAGCTGCGCGGCTTCGATGCGCCGGAAGCGTGCATCGCCTGTGTCGTGGCGGCGGGCGAGCGCGCGTTCGAGGACGGGATGGCGTTCGAGCGCGAACAGTTCATGGCGCTGATGAACGGGACGCAATCCGCGGCGCAGCGCCACATCTTCTTCGCCGAACGCCAGGCCGCGAAGATCGACGATATCGACCCCGCCACCCCGCTGCGCCCGATCCGCTCGGTCGGCGTGATCGGCGCGGGCACGATGGGCGGCGGCATCGCGATGAACTTCCTGTCGGCGGGCGTGCCCGTCACGATCGTCGAGATGCAGCAGGAGGCGCTGGATCGCGGCACCGGCACGATCCGCCGCAATTACGACGCCAGCGCCGCGAAGGGCCGCATCCCGGCCGACGCGCCGGACGAGGCGATGGCGCTGCTGACCCCGTCGCTGTCGCTCGATGCGCTGGCCGACTGCGATCTCGTGATCGAGGCGGTGTATGAGGACATGGCCGTCAAGAAGGAACTGTTCGGCAAGCTCGACGCGATCGTGAAGCCGGGCGCGATTCTGGCCAGCAACACCTCCTATCTGGATATCGACGTGATCGCCGCCTGCACGAAGCGGCCGGGCGACGTGCTGGGCATGCACTTCTTCTCGCCCGCCAATGTCATGAAGCTGCTGGAGGTCGTGCGCGGCGCACGAACCGCGCCCGATGTGCTGGCGACCGTGATGGCGCTGGCCCGCAAGATCCGCAAGGTGGCGGTGGTGGCCGGCGTCTGCCACGGCTTCATCGGCAACCGCATGCTGATGCCGCGACAGGTTGAGGCCAACAAGCTGCTGCTGGAAGGCGCGACGCCGGAACAGATCGACCGCGTGCATGTCGCGTTCGGGATGCCGATGGGGCCGTTCCAGATGGCCGATCTCGCCGGCGTCGACATTGGCTGGCACCGCGATCCAACGCGGATCGAGAACATCCGCGACGCGCTGGCCGCCGAGGGCCGCTGGGGGCAGAAGAAGGGCGCGGGCTTCTACGATTACGACGAGAAGCGCAATCCCACCCCCTCGCCGCGTGTCGCCGCGATCATCGACGAGTTCCGCGCGAAGGCCGGCGCGACCCCGCGCACGATCAGCGACGAGGAGATCGTCGCGCGCACGCTCTACACGATGGTCAACGAAGGCGCGCTGATCCTGGAGGAAGGCAAGGCGCAGCGCGCATCCGACATCGATGTGGTGTGGATCTACGGCTACGGCTGGCCGGTGTATCGCGGCGGCCCGATGTTCTGGGCGCAGACCGAGGGGCTGGACAAGGTGGTGGCCGGGCTGGAGCGATACGGCTTCCCGGTGGCGAAGAGCCTTAAGGCGGCGGCGGTGAACGGAGGAACGCTGTGAGCGACATCGACACATTCCGCGCCGAGACGCGCGCCTGGCTGGAGGCGAACTGTCCGCCCGAGATGCGCGAGCCGGTCCGTATGGAGAAGGACGTGGTGTGGGGCGGGCGCGACCAGAGCGCGCTGACCCAGGCGCAGAAGGCGTGGCTCGACCGGATGGGCGAGCGTGGCTGGACGGTGCCCGACTGGCCGACCGCCTATGGCGGCGGCGGTCTGTCGGCCGCCGAAACCAAGGTGCTGCGCGAGGAGATGGCCCGGATCCGCGCGCGCAACCCGCTCAACAGCTTCGGCATTTCGATGCTCGGGCCGGCGCTGCTGAAATACGGCAGCGAGGCGCAGAAGCGCGAGCATCTGCCAAAAATCGCGCGCGGCGAGATCCGCTGGTGCCAGGGATATTCGGAACCGAATGCCGGATCCGACCTCGCCAGCCTGGCGACCAGTGCGGAGGATGCCGGCGATCACTTCGTCGTCAACGGACAGAAGGTCTGGACCAGCTACGCCGATCAGGCCGACTGGATCTTCTGCCTGGTGCGCACGGACAAGACCAGCAAGCATGGCGGGATCAGCTTCCTGCTGTTCGACATGGCCTCACCCGGCGTGTCGACCCGGCCGATCCTGCTCATCAGCGGCTATTCGCCGTTCTGCGAGACGTTCTTCGACGATGTGAAGGTGCCGAAGGGCAATCTGGTCGGCGAGTTGAACAAGGGCTGGGACGTCGCGAAATACCTGCTGGGGCATGAGCGCGAGATGATCTCCGGCATGGGGCTGGCGAACGCGGGCGGCGGCAATCCGCTGATCGAGGGCGCGCTGGCGACGGTCGGGACCGATGCCGACGGACGGCTCGCCGATCCGCTGCTGCGCGCGCAGATCGCGCTGTTCGAGGTCCGCGCCCGCGCCTACACCGCGCAGAGCGAGCGGTTCATCGACGAGCTGAAGGCGGGCCGCGCGCATCCCGCGCAGCCGAGCATGATGAAATATTACGGCACCGAGCTGAACAAGGCGCGCCACGAGCTGGCGATGGCGGCGGGCGGTTCGGACGCACTGGAGTGGGAAAGCGCCCGCTCCGCCGGCGGGCGCGCGGCGCGCGCCTGGTTGCGGACAAAGGCGAATTCGATCGAGGGCGGCACCAGCGAAGTGCAGCTCAACATTATCGCCAAGCGCATCCTCGATCTGCCGGCGTAACCCGTCGCCGCACCTGAAAGTGAGTATCCCATGCCGCTTTTCCTGAATGACGAACAGACGATGCTGCGCGACACCGCGCGCGATTTCGTGGCCGAACATGCGCCGGTGGCACACATGCGGCGGTTGCGCGACGCCGGTGACCCGAGCGGCTTCGATCGCGCCTTGTGGAAGCAATTCGCCGAGATGGGCTTCACCGGCATCCTGATCGGCGAGGAGGCCGGCGGACTGGGGCTTGGCCATGTCGAGGCCGGCGTGGTGCTGGAGGAGATCGGGCGCAACCTGTCGCCGTCCCCGTTCCTCTCGACCGCGGTGGCGGCCGTATCGGCGCTGGACGGCAGCGCGCACGCCCAGCGCTGGTTCCCCGGCATCCTTGCCGGCGAGACGGTCGTCGCGCTCGCGATCGACGAGGCGCCGAAGCACCGCGACGCCGTGGCGATGCGCGCCGAACGCGCCGGCAACGGCTTCCGCCTGACCGGCGCCAAGCAGTTCGTGACGCACGGCCATGTCGCCGACCTGCTGATCGTGGCCGCGCGCACCGCCGGCGGCGCGGACGATGCGGAGGGTGTGACCTTGTTCGCGGTACCGGCCGGGGCGGCCGGGCTGACCGCCACACCCGAGCGACTGGCCGATGCCAGCATCGCCGCGCGCCTGTCGTTCGACGGCGTACTGGTCGATGGCGATGCGGTGATCGGCGACGTGGATGCGGGCCGGGAGCCTTTGGGAAGGCTGCTGCGCGCCGGGCGCACCGGCGCGGCGGCCGAGTTGCTGGGCGTCGGCGGCGGGGCGATGGACATGACAATCGGCTACCTGCGCCAGCGCAAGCAGTTCGGGGTCACGATCGGCAGCTTCCAGGCGCTCCAGCATCGCGCCGCGCATCTCTATGCCGAACTGGAGGTGGCGCGCGCCGCCGTGCTGAAGGCGCAGCAACTGCTCGACGCGGGCGATGTCGCCGCCGATGGCGCGGTATCCGTTGCGAAAGCGATGGCGGGGCTTGCCACGACGCTCGCGGTGCAGGAAGGTGTGCAAATGCATGGCGGGATCGGGATGACCGACGAATATGACATCGGCTTTTTCATGAAGCGCGGCCGGGTACTGGCGGAGATGTTCGGCGACGCGAATTTTCACGCCGATCGGATCGCGGTCGAGGCGGGATATTGAGCGACCCTAAAGGCGCCGCCACTCTGGTCGCCGATCTGGTCGACCTGCTCGACGTCGAAGAGATCGACACCGATCTGTATCGCGGCCGGCGCTCGCACGAGGGCGTCGGCCGCGTGTTCGGTGGTCAGGTGATCGCGCAGGCATTGCAGGCGGCGCAGCGCTCCGCGACCGACGACGGCAAGGTCGCGCATTCGCTCCATGCCTATTTCATGCGCCCGGGGTCGGAAGATCACCCGATCATCTACCGGGTGGTGCGCGATTTCGAAGGGCGCAGCTTCGCCACGCGGCGCATCATCGCGATGCAGCGCGGTCAGCCGATCCTGAACATGGCGGCATCGTTCCAGCGGGCGGAGGACGGGTTCGCGCACCAGGACGCGATGCCCGACGTCCCCCCGCCGGACACGCTGGAGAGCGAGGCGACCCTGCGCGCGGCGATGGTGGATCGCATACCGGAACGCTGGCGCGCGCAGTTGCTCCGCCCGCGTCCGATCGAGGTCCGCCCGGTCGTGGCGCGCCACTGGACCGATCCGTCGCCCAGCCCGCCGGTCCAGCATAGCTGGTTCCGCGCCGTCGCGCCGCTTGGCGACGATCCCGCCATCCACCGCGCGGTGCTCGCCTATGCGAGCGACATGCTGCTGCTGGGCACCAGCATGTTGCCGCATGGCGTGGTCTTCACCACGCCGGGCATGCAGACGGCCAGCCTGGACCATGCGCTATGGTTGCACGAACCGGCGCGGACCGACGAATGGCTGCTCTATGCGACCGACAGCCCGTGGGCCGGCCACGGGCGCGGCATGAACCGCGGGCGGATCTTCACGGCCGACGGGCGTCTGGTCGCCAGCGTCGCGCAGGAAGGGCTGATCCGGCGCCGCGAACGGTAGGCGCGGCCGGCGTAGCGGCCCACGCCATACCAGGAAACGAACCCGCCGCGGTCAGGCGGGTTCGTGGATCGGGCAGCCGTTCACCTTTTCGCGGAAGTCGGCGGAATGGCGATAGGTGTCGCGGCGCGCGCGATTGATGTTACCCAGCGGCTGGTGCGCGGCAAGGCCGGTCCAGATGCTGAAGCGCATGTGATCGTTCACTTCCTCCACGCGCTGCGGATCCCATGAATCCTGCGCGGCGGCGCGGATCGTGGCGACGCGCACGAACGGCGCCTCCTCCTCGTCCCACTCGACGGTCGGATCCTCGATCGGCTGGCGGTCAGGGTCGCGGGCAAGCTGCACACGGAATTCCCACTCGCCGTCGATCGACCGCAATTCGTCGCGCAGCGTCTCGCGAATCGCGTCGGGGCGACCGGAGGTGTCGATGATCGCCCCCGCCCTTTCGCGCAGCCCGGGCGCGATCGGGGCGATGCTGAATTTGGCGACATAATCGCCGTAGCGGAACGGCGTGACGCTGTAATAGGTCTCGCCCGCCGGATCGACGTTGGGCGCCCCGCCCAGCGAGTTGAGCGCCGCGCTTTCCACGCCCACCGCGCCCAGTGCCCCCGACACGCCGCGCAACACCGCCGACAGGATCTTCTTGCCGCCCTCCACCTTGTCGGTGGTGCGCGCCAGCAGCTTGAGATTGCCCAGGAACTTGTCGGCATCCTTCGACTGGAAGACCTTGCCGTTGACCATGATGAAGTCCTGCGTCCGCCCCTGCGCGCCGGGCAGCCGCTCTCCATCCACGTCGAACACCTTAAGCGCGAGGCCGCGCGGCACCGAGATCGCATCGTCGAGGATGTCGCCCGGGTTGGTGGAGATGCGCATCACTACCTCGTGGTCGCCCGGCGTCGCGAACAGCCCCTGCGCCAGCTCGGGTGGCAGACCGGCGTCGACGGTCAGCGTGCCGCTCAGGATCGCATGTGCCTTGGCATGCACGGCCCGCACCGCATGGCCGTAATCCTCCGCGGTCGTATCCAGCACGATGTCGAACGTGTCGTTCAGTTGCGCGATGGTGTCGCCCTCGCCGGGCTTCACCTGTTCGAGATCGGGTGCGTAACGGACGGGAGCGGCCATCGGAATCCTCCTGCGTGGTGCAGGGACCAACCCGGTGTGCCACGCTCCGTTCCGCTCACACCGCCGTCCGGCCATATTCCTGGCGGATGACCGGGTGACTGGACGACAGGCCCCCGTCGGCCGCCACCGCCTGTCCGTTGACATAGCTGGCGTCGTCGCTGGCGAGGAACAGCGCGACCCTGGCCAGTTCCTCGGGCTGCGCCCCGCGCCGCAGCGGGTTGAGGCGGCCGATACGGTCCAGCTTGCCGGCGTCGCGTGCATGGTCGAACGCGGGCCGGGTCATGCCAGTCTCGGTCAATCCCGGGCACAGCGCGTTGACGCGCACGTTCGCGCCCGACAATTGTTGCGCCGACACCATCGCCAGGTTGATGACCGCCGCCTTGGACGCGGAATAGGCCGGCGACCCCGCGCCCGAGCGCAGTCCCGCCACGCTGGCGGTCAGCACGATCGCACCGCCGCCGCGATCGGCGATGCGGGGAGCGGCATGCTTCACCGCCAGCCATGGGCCGATCAGGTTGACGCGCAGCACCTCGGTGAACAGCGCCACGTCGGTGTCGAAGATATTGGCCAGCCCCCCGGAGATGCCGGCATTGGCGAACATCACGTCCAGTCCGCCGAAGCTGTCGCAGGCGAGCGCCACCGCGCGCACCACATCGTCCTCGCTTCCCGCGTCCATGCGGATCGCGATGGCGGTTCCGCCCGCCTCCGCGATCGCCTGCGCGGTATCGTCGACGGCGGCGGTGATATCCGCCGCGACCACCTGCGCGCCTTCGGCGGCGAACAGCAGCGCCGCGGCGCGCCCGATGCCGGACCCTGCGCCGGTGACGATGACCGATTTGCCCGCGAACCGCATCGTCATGCCCCCGCCTGTTGCGCGAACCGCCATGCCGCATCGACCAGCATCGGCACGCGCGCCGCCGTTTCGTGCGCGCGTGCGTTGGCGGCGGTGCCCGTCACGATGCGCTTCTTGATCCCCTGCACGATGCTGGCGAGGCGGAAGAGGTTGAACGCGAAATACCAGTCGAGCGCCAATGCGCCGGTGCGCCCGGTCCGCGCGCAATACCGCGCCAGCATCTCCTCCAGCGGCGGGATGCCGGTTTCCGGGCCGGTGCGGCCGAGCACGCCCGACCGTCCCTCCGGCGCGGTCACCCAGCTCATCAGGTAATAGGTGAGGTCGGCGACGGGATCGCCCAGCGTCGACAATTCCCAGTCGAGCACCGCCGCCACGCGCGCCTCCGTACCCGGCGCGAAGCGCAGGTTGTCGACCCGGTAGTCACCATGGACGATGCTGGTTCCGGTCTGCGCCGGCACGGTGCGCGGCAACCACTCGATCAGCCGCTCCATCACGGGCATCTGCTCGGTTTCGGCGCCACGATATTGCTTGGTCCAGCGTGCGACCTGTCGCTCGAAATAATTGCCGGGCCGGCCATAATCCGCGAGCCCGATCGCGACGTGATCGACATTGTGCAGGTCGGCCAGCGTGTCGATCATCGCCAGGTAATGCGCGCGGCGCTGCGCCGGCATCAGGTCCGGCATCGTGCCGTCCCAGATCGTGCGCCCCTCCACCATCTCCATGACGTAGAAGGCCGAGCCGATCACCGCATCGTCCATGCACAGCCCCAGGGGGCGCGGCACGGGGAAGCCGGTCGGATGCAGCGCGGCGATGACGCGATACTCGCGGTCGACCTGATGCGCGGACGGCAGCAGCACGCCCGTGGGCTTGCGGCGCAGCACGTAGCTGCCGCCCGGCGTATCGAGCCGGTACGTCGGGTTCGATTGCCCGCCGTCGAACTTCGCATAGGTCAGCGGCCCGTCCACGCCGTCGACATGCGCGCGCAGCCATGCCGTCAGGGCGCCGGTGTCGAGCGAATGGTCGGTCATGCGGCGAACGTGACGACGCTGCGCGTCGCATCGCCGCGACGCAGTTCGTCGAAGGCGTGGTTGATGCGGTCGAGCGGCAGGTGTTCGGCGACCATCGCGTCGAGATCGAGCAGCCCGCGCAGATAGAAATCGACGAGCCGCGGGATATCGACCGGGAAGCGGTTGGAGCCCATCAGCCCGCCCTGCAGCCGCTTGCCCGACAGCAGGTCGTTCGCGGACAGCCCGACGCTCTCCGCCGGAGGCATCATGCCCAGGATCGTGGCGGTGCCGCCGCGCCGCAGCACCTTCACCGCCGTGGCGGCGGATTGTGGCCGGCCGACCGCCTCGATCGCGTGATGCACGCCGCCGTTCGACGCCTCCACCACCTCGGCGACGACGCGCTCGCCAAGTGCATCGAAGGTCTGCGTGGCGCCGAGCCGCTCCGCCAGCGCGCGCTTCTCCGGCACCGGATCCAGCGCGATGATCCGCCCCGCGCCCGCGATCCGCGCGGCGTTGACCGCGGCGAGGCCGATGCCGCCGCAACCAACCACGCATATCGTTTCGCCGGGGGCGACGCCCGCGGTGTTGAACACCGCCCCCGCCCCGGTCGTGACCGCGCAGCCGATCAGCGCGGCGCGGTCCAGCGGCATGTCGCGGTCGATCGCGACACAGGCATGTTCATGGACCAGCATCCGTTCCGCATAGGCGGACAGATTCATCATCTGCGCCACCGCGCGGCCGTCCGCCAGCCGCAGCCGTGGCGTATCGCCCCTCGCGCGGCGCGTGCCGGAACCGACGCACAGCGACATGCGCCCGGTGACGCAGAACTCGCAATGGCCGCAGAAGACCGACAGACACGTGACGACATGGTCGCCCGGCCACACCGTGCGCACCTCCGCGCCGACGGCCTCCACCACCCCCGCGGCTTCATGGCCCGGTATCGCCGGCAGGGCGTGCGGATAGGTGCCGTCGACGAAGTGCAGATCGGAGCGGCAGACCCCAACCGCGCGGGTGCGGACCAGCACCTCGTGCGCGGCCGGCGCGGCGACCTCCACATCGGCGATCTCCAGCGGCGTTCCCGTGGCGAAAAGGACCGCCGCCTTCATCCGCGCGGCTCCGCATATTTGCCGAACTCATGCCGGGCGATCGCGCGGCAATGCACCTCGTCGGGGCCATCGGCGAAGCGCAGCGTGCGCATCGCCGCCCAGGAATGCGCCAGCCCGAAATCGCCCGACACGCCCGCGCCGCCATGCGCCTGAACCGCATCGTCGATGATGCGCAGCGCCATCGTCGGCGCCTGCACCTTTATCATCGCGATCTCGGCCTGCGCGGCCTTGTTGCCCGCCTTGTCCATCATGTCGGCCGCCTTCAGGCACAGCAGCCGCGTCATCTCGATGTCGATGCGCGCGCGGGCCAGCCGCTCCTCCCACACGCTGTGATCGGCGATGCGCTTGCCGAAGGCGACGCGCGACACCAGCCGCCGCGCCATCGCCTCGATCGCGGTTTCGGCGACGCCGATCGTGCGCATGCAATGGTGGATCCGCCCCGGCCCGAGCCGCCCCTGCGCGATCTCGAAGCCGCGCCCCTCGCCCAGCAGCACGTTCTCCACCGGCACGCGCACGTCGGTGAAACTGACTTCACCATGGCCGTGCGGCGCGTGATCGTAGCCATAGACGGACAGCATCCGTTCGACCCGCACGCCCGGCGTGTCCAGCGGCACGAGAATCTGGCTCTGCTGCTGGTGGCGCGATCCCTCGAAGCTGGTCTTGCCCATCAGGATGCCGATCGTGCAGCGCGGATCGCCGACGCCGGACGACCACCATTTGCGGCCGTTGATGACGTACTCGTCGCCGTCGCGCTCGATCCGGGTCTCGATATTGGTGGCGTCCGACGAGGCGACCGCCGGTTCGGTCATCAGGAAGACCGAGCGGATCTCGCCGTTCATCAGCGGCCGCAGCCAGCGTTCCTTCTGCGCCAGCGTGCCGTAGCGATGCAGCACCTCCATGTTGCCGGTGTCGGGCGCCGAGCAGTTGAAGCATTCGCTGGCCCAGTCGATGCGCCCCATTTCCTCCGCGCACAGCGCATATTCGAGGTTGCTGAGCTGCGTGCCTTCGAACACGAAGCTGTCGTCGACATGCTGCTGCCCGGAATGCGGCGGCATGAAGAGGTTCCACAACCCCGCCGCCTTCGCCCGCGCCTTCACTTCCTCGATGACGGGCAGCACCTTCCAGCGCTCGCCCTCGTGGTGCTGACGATCATGTTCCTCCCGGCGCGGTGCGATCTCCTGCCGGATGAAATCGCGTACCCGATCGCGGAAATATGTCTCTCGCTCGCTTAGCGTGAAGTCCATCGTCCTCTTGTCCCGCCGCCTCTCCGGCGCATGGCTTAGGCCATACCGGACATTCGGTAAAGCCGCCAAATCACCACAGCGCCGTCCGTCGCATCCGTTGTCACAAAGGGACTGTATCTTCGAAACAGCCATGCTAACGCTCACGTCATGGGGGACATCCATACCGAGGACGCCGGCAACACGCGCCGTTTCCGTGAAAAGCGCCAGGCGATCCTGGCGGCGGCGGCGGAGGCGATCAACGAACAGAGCGCGAAGGGCATGACCTTCGCCGACGTCGCGCGGCGCGTGGGCCTGAACACCACCAGCGTCACTTATTATTTCAAGCGCAAGGAAGATCTGGCGGCGGCGGCGTTCGAGCACACGCTGGATTACCTGATCGCGATGCTGGAGGATGCGGCGCGCGAACGGACCGCGCCGGCGCGGGTCGAGCGGCTGCTGCGGCTCAACATGGCGCGGCTGGTCCGCATCGAGCGCGGCGAGGAACGTGCCTTTGCCGTCCTGTCCGACCTGCGTGCGATGGACGAGCCGGTGCGCGCGGGACTGATGAATCGCTGGCGGGAGGTGTTCCGCCGCACGCGCGGCCTGTGGGGTGAGGCGCAGGGGCGCGGGGCGACCGATCTCGCCGGCGCGCGCGCGCACGTGTTGCTGGAGAACCTCTTCTGGCTACCGGCGTGGCTGCCGCGCTACGACGTCGACCAATATGACCGCGCCGCGACGCGGCTGATGGATCTGTTCCGCCACGGACTGGCGGTTCCCGGCGCGCAATGGACGCCGCAGCCGATCGCATTGCCGCACGACGATGCCGTGCCCGGACGCGAGGCGTTCCTGCTGGCGGCGACGCGGCTCATCAACGAGCTGGGCTATCGCGGCGCGTCGGTGCAGCGGATCGCGGCGGAGCTGAACGTCACCAAGGGCAGCTTCTACCACCATCTCGACGCCAAGGACGATCTGGTGGTCGCCTGCTACCGTCGCAGCTTCGACACGATCGCCGCGGCGCAGCGGCTGGCGGACGAGCGCGGCGGCACGCAGTGGCAGCGGCTGTGCGACGCGGTGGCGACGCTGGTGGCGGTGCAGTTTTCGGAGCGGGATTCGCTGCTGCGCACGACCGCGCTCAGCGGGCTGCCCGCGGGCGAGCGGCAGCAGATGGTCGACCGCTCGACGCGGATCGCGCGGCGTTTCGCCGGCATGATGATGGACGGCGTCGCGGAAGCGACGATGCGGCCGGTCGACAGCCTGATCGCCAGCCAGGCGATGATGGCGCTGCTCAACGCCGCGTTCGACATGCGCAAATGGGCGTGGAGCATGCCGCGCGAGCGGGCGGCACGCCTGTATGGCTCGACATTGATGTTCGGGATGTTCGACGATCGGGTGCTGAGCGACTGACCGCGATCACACGGGCGTGCCCAGCGCCTCCACCCGCGCGCGGATCGCCTGCTGGTTGTGGGGGCCACGGCGACGCGCGAATTCCCGGACCGAGCAGCCAAGGAACAGGTGACTGTCGCGCAGGAAGTGCGAACGGTCCCAATATCCGGCCGCTTCCAGTGCGGAGGGCCCGGCTTCCGGATCGGTCAGCACCGTGGTGACGGCGCGCAGGAAGCGCGTACGCCGCAGCAGCAGCTTGGGCGTGAAACCGAAGTTGAAGCGCGTCATCGCCGCCAGCGCGCGCGGCGACATGTCCAGTGCCTCCGCCACCGCCTCGATCCGGGTGGTGGCGGGATCGCGCAGCATCGTGCAGAGCCGGTTGATGCGCGGATCCGCCGGGGGGCGGCGTTGCAACCGCGCTTCCAGCCATGCCTCGAACGCCGGGCAGAAATCGTCCTCTGCCTCCACCGCCTCGCGCAACAGCTCCGCGCCGGGATCGAGTTCCGCGAGCGGGATCACGCGGTTGGACAGGCGCGACACGTCGCCGCCGAACAATTGCGCCCACCCGTAGGGAAGCAGTCCGACCCCGACCAGCCTGCCACCGCTGCACGACACATAGCCGGCGTAGCTGGTCGGCCCGACCAATGCCACCGCCGGCACGGGATCCCAGACCCGGCTGCCAATCTTCAGCGACCATGGCGGACTGTTGCCCAGCGCGATTCGGATCGTGGCGACGCTGGGGAAGAACGCGTCGTGCAATCGGTGGTCCGGCATGATCGGCGCCGCGAAGCTGTGATACCCGGTGACGTAGCGTTCCAGCCGTGGACCCGGCCGGTGATACGCAACATCCACTCCTTCGAGCCTGCTGGCCGTTCCGCCCAATGTCGCCCCCCAGCAACGCCCCGCCCGGGGCTCTTAAATCCTTGTTACGCCACCGCAAGCTTTTGTTACCAATAGCAATCGTTTACATCGGCGTTTGCGATATTTTTTTACAAAACCTATCCGTGTTGATCCTCTTTCGACGCCGACGTCCTCCCTCAGGAAGGAACGCTACCGATGATCGATCTGCATTACTGGCCCACCCCAAACGGCCATAAGATCACGATCTTCCTGGAGGAGGCCGGGCTGGACTACACCATCCATCCGGTGGACATCGGCGCGGGCGAGCAGTTCCGACCCGCGTTTCTGGCGATCGCGCCCAACAACCGGATCCCGGCGATCGTCGATCACGCCCCGCGCGACGGCGGCGCGCCGGTCAGCGTGTTCGAAAGCGGGGCGATCCTGCTGTACCTGTCGCACAGGATCGGGCGTTTCGGTGGCGACGGGCCGCGCGCGCATGTCGACGTGCTGCAATGGCTGATGTGGCAGATGGGCGGGCTGGGGCCGATGCTGGGGCAGAACCACCATTTCACGCGCTATGCCACGGAAAGGGTGCCTTATGCGATCGAGCGTTATGTGAAGGAGACGACCCGGCTGTACGGCGTGCTGGACCGGCAACTGGACGGCCGCGCGTTCGTGACCGGCACGGATTATACCGTCGCCGACATGGCGTGCTTTCCGTGGATCCTGCCGGATGCGCAGGGGCAGAACATGGCGCAATTTCCCAACCTCGCCCGCTGGCATGCCGCAATGGCCGCGCGTCCGGCGGTGATCCGCGCCTATGCGCGGGGCGAGGCGGCGCGCGCGGCGGCGCAGGCCGGCTGATACAAGTCGCGACAATTTGGCGGTCCGCGCGACATGAAGCGGAGACGCATCGCCCCCACAAGCATCGCCATCGGGCGCCATCGCCTGCTTGATGATCGGGGAATTTGCGATGAGGACGTGGATCACCGCCGCCGCACTGGGATCGGCCGTGCTGGGTGGCTTCGGCACGGTAGCGGCACAGGCGCAGGAGGCGGCCCGCGAGGCGCCGCCGCCCGCACCTCCGCCACCGGGCGGACCGTTGATGAGCGCCGATGCGGACGGCGACGGCGTGGTGACGCGCGAGGAGGCGATCGCCGCGGCCGACCGGCGCTTCGCCGAGATGGATACCGATCACGACGGCAAGATCGAGGCCAGGGAGCGGCGCGCGCACCGTGACCGCCATCGCCCGATGCACACCGGCCCCGATGGCGACGGCCCGCCGCCCCCGCCGGACCGGAACGGCAGCGCCCCGCCCCCTCCCCCGCCTCCGCCCCCGGGCTTCGACCGCGACGCTCCGCCGCCGCCGGATGCCGGACGTCACGACGGCCGCCGTCATCATGGCCGCCGCCCCAGGCTGCGCGACGAGACGCAGGCGCAGTTCCGCGAGCGCGCGCTGAAGCTCTTCGATCGCGCCGACACCAATCATGACGGCCGCGTCGATGCGCGCGAGCGTGAGGCGATGGAGTTGCTCATCCGTGCGCGCAGCATCGGCGAGAACGGTGACCGGCGGGATGCTCCCCCTCCGCCGCCCGCCGGCTGATCCCCCTTCAACCCGCGCCGCCATTGTGTCAGTTGAGGCATCCATGGGTGACACCCCGCACCTCCTGCTGGTCGACGACGAGCGCTCGATCCGCGAGCCGCTCGCCACGTACCTGACGCGGCAGGGGTTTCGCGTCACGCAGGCCGGCGATGCGGAGGCGGCGCGCACGCGGCTGGCCGCCTATGCCATCGACCTGATCGTGCTCGACATCATGATGCCGGGCGAGGACGGGCTGTCACTGTGCCGTCATGTCCGCGCCACCGGGGAAACGCCGGTGATCCTGCTGACCGCGCGCAGCGAGGAAACCGACCGGATCGTCGGGCTGGAGATGGGCGCGGACGATTATGTCGTGAAGCCGTTTTCGCCGCGCGAACTGGCGGCGCGGATCAAGACCGTGCTGCGCCGCACCGCCAGCGGCGGCGTGCGGCAGCATGCGCCGGAAAGCGGCTCCTACGCCTTTGCCGGCTGGGTGCTGAAGACCGGCGAGCGCGCACTGGTGGATCGCGAGGGCGTGTCGGTGCCGCTGTCGACCGGCGAGTACAACCTGCTGCTGGCGCTGGTGCAGCGACCGCGCCAGGTGTTGACGCGCGACCAGTTGCTGGACCTGACACAAGGGCGGGAGGCGGCGGCGTTCGACCGCGCGATTGACAATCAGGTCAGCCGGCTGCGCCGCAAGATCGAGCCGGATCCGAAGGCGCCGGACATCATCAAGACGGTGTGGGGCGGCGGCTATGCGCTATCGACCGACGTGACGCGCCTGTGAAGCCCCGCCGGTGAGACTCGCCGCGCCGTGGCCGCGCAGCCTTGCGGGGCAGATGGCGTTGCTGGTCGCGCTGGCGCTGTTCATGGCGCAGGCGGTCAATCTGGCGTTGCTGCTGCGCGAACGAAGCGCGTTCCGGCTCGCGCAGGCCACGCGCCCCGCCGCCTTCCGGATTGCCGATGCGCTCGATCAGGAAGCCGCCGGACGCCCGGTGCTGGCCGATCGCGGCCGCGTGCGCTCGGTGCCGCGCAGTCCGATCACGCCCGCGATGGAACCGCAGCCCGCGATGGCGCGCGAGATCGCGACGCAACTGGCCGAACTGGGCATCAGGGTGCGGGCGGTGCAGGCGGCGATCGCCGAACCGCATCAATATTCCGCGCCGCTCAGCCGCTTCGAGCAGCGCCTCGCCTCGCGCGGGCGGCACGATGCGCAGGCGCCCGGCGGACCACATGATACGATCGTGATCGCGGTGCAGCGCGTCGACGGGCGCTGGATGGTGCTGGCGGGCGGATTGCCGCGCGACGACCTGCGGCTGTTCTGGCGACTGCTGGCGCAAACGCTCATCCTCTACGGCGTGGTGCTGCTGCCGGTGCTATGGGTCGCGCGGCGCATCTCCCGCCCCTTGCGGGAACTAGCGGCGGCGGCGCGCAACTATTCGCCCGCCACCTCACCCGAGGAGCTGGAGGAAAGCGGGCCGCCCGACGTCCGCGCGGTGATCGCCGCATTCAACGCGCTACGGCTGCGCGTGACCGCGATGCTGGACGAGAAGGACCGGATGCTGGGCGCGATCGGTCACGACCTGCGCACGCCGCTCGCCGCGTTGCGGGTGCGCGTGGAGTCGGTGGATGACGAGCAGGACCGCGCGCGCATGGTCGACACGATCGCGGAGATGAACCGCACGCTGGACGATATCCTGTCGCTGGCGCGGCTGGGGCGGCCCAGCGAGCCGGAAACCGAGGTCGACCTGGCGGCGCTGGTCGATGCGGTGGTGGAGGATTTTCGGGACCTGGGCGCGCCAGTGACGTTCGAGGAGGCCGCGCGGTTGCGGATGCGGCTGCGTCCGTCGCTGATCCGGCGCGCGGTGCGCAACCTGATCGAAAATGCGGTGAAATACGCCGGCGCCGCCGAGGTGAGCCTGCACGACGATGCACAGGCGGCGGCGATCGTGGTCGCGGATCGCGGCCCCGGCATCCCGCCCGAGCGGCTGGACCAGGTGTTCGATCCGTTCTTCCGGCTGGAAAGCTCGCGCAACCGGCACACCGGCGGGATCGGGCTGGGACTGGCGCTGGCGCGGGCGATCGTCGAGGAAGCCGGCGGGCGGATCGTGCTGAGCGCGCGCGACGGCGGCGGGCTGGTGGCGACGATCACCCTGCCGCGCGGGTAGACGTCCGATCCGACGCGACGGACGCGCCGGGCGGCGCGCCGTTCAGCGCAGCGCCTGCGCCACCATCTTGTGCAGCTTGGAATGCAGCCCGTCGTTGGCGGCGAGGAACTCGTTGCGCTCCAGCGCGCGATCGCCGCCACGGAAATCGGTGACGAAACCGCCCGCCTCCTTGACCAGCAGCATCCCCGCCGCGACGTCCCAGATCTTCAGGTCGCTTTCCCAATAACCGTCGAAGCGACCGGCGGCGACCCACGCCAGGTCCAGCGCCGCCGCGCCCAGCCGGCGGATGCCCGCGACCTGCGGCGCAACGGCACCGAAGATCCGCGTCCATTGCACGAAGTCGCCATGCCCCATGAACGGGATGCCGGTGGCGATCAGCGCCTCCGACGGATCACGGCGCGAGGAGACGCGCAGCCGCTGGTCCTGCAACCACGCGCCGCGGCCCTTCTCGGCCCAGAAGCTCTCGTCGGTCAGCGGCTGGTAGACGAGCGCGGTGGTGATCTCGCGCTTGCCGTTGGGCATCGGCTCCTCGACCGCAATCGAGATGCAGAAGTGCGGGACGCCGTGCAGGAAGTTCGACGTGCCGTCCAGCGGGTCGATGATGAAGCGCGGCTTGCTCGGATCGCCCTCGATCGTGCCGCCTTCCTCCATCACGAAGCCCCAGTCGGGGCGCGCCTTGGAAAGCTCGTCGTACAGCGTGCGCTCGCAACGCTGATCGGCCTGGCTGACGAAATCGGCCGGCCCCTTGCGGCTGACCTGCAGGTGCTGGACCTCGTTGAAGTCGCGACGCAGCCGCGGCGCCGCCTTGCGCGCCGCACGCTCGATGACGGTGAACAGGCCGGAATGGGATGGCATTTTTCTTACTCCCCCTCCCTTTCAAGGGAAGGATAATCGGGTTGAAGTGCCCCCGGCATTTCCAATCCATGCGGGGCATGGATTACCCGATGATCGGTCAGTCGGTTCCGGGTGGCACGATCTCCGCTTTGGGGGCGGCTGCCGTATCGCGAGCACGCCACCCATCCCCGGCCCCTCCCTTTGAAGGGAGGGGAGATCGGATCAGTCGGCGCGCCGGACGTAGGTCTGCTCGTACACGTCGACGACGATCCGCACGCCGCTGGCGATATGCGGCGGCACCATCACACGCACACCATTGTCGAGGATCGCGGGCTTGTAGCTGGACGAGGCGGTCTGCCCCTTCACCACCGCATCGGCCTCGACGATCGTCGCCTCGATCGTGTCGGGCAACTGGACGCTGATCGGCTCTTCGTCGTGAAGCTCCATCACCACGTCCATGCCGTCCTGAAGGAACGCGGCCGCATCGCCGAGCAGGTCACGCGGCAACGACACCTGATCGTAGGTTTCCTTGTCCATGAAGACCAGGTTTTCCCCTTCGGCAAAGAGGAACTGGAAGTCCTTCGTGTCCAGGCGAATGCGCTCCACCGTCTCGGCGGACCGGAAGCGGACGTTGTTCTTGCGGCCGTCGCGCAGGTTCTTCAGCTCGACCTGCATATAGGCGCCACCCTTGCCGGGCTGCGTATGCTGGATCTTGACCGCGCGCCAGATGCCGCCTTCGTACTCGATGATGTTGCCGGGACGGATGTCCACGCCGCTGATCTTCATGGGGCTTCGCCTGATTGAAAAGAGCCGCGGCGCCGGTGGAAACCCACGGACGCCGATGGCGGCGACTTAGCGATTGCCACCGGCCGGGGCAAGGAGCGGATAGGGATTGATCGCGCGCCCGCCCGACCATGACTCCCCCGGCGTTATGCGCAGGATCGAGAAATGCAGATGCGGGGCGGATGGATCGGCGTTGCCGGTCGCGCCGACGGTGGCGATCGGCTCCCCGCGCCGCACCGCCTGCCCCTCCGCCAACCCGTCGCGATAGCCGTCGAGATGCGCGTAATAATACATCAGCGTCCCATCCGGGGATCGCACGTAGAGGGTGCGCCCGCCATCCACGCTGTCGAACAGCTTCTCGACGCGGCCATCCGCCGCCGCGAGAACCGGCGTCCCGCGCGGCGCCATGATGTCGATCGCGTCATGATGCCGTGCGCCCCCCGCGCGCGCCTGCCCCCAGCTGTCGGTCAGCGCGTCGCGCGCCACGCCGGCGACGGGCACCGGCAACAGGCCGCCGATCGCGGACGGCGCGGACGGGGCGGGCGGCGGGTCATCACGCTCACGCGGCGCCGGCGCCGGCGGCCCCGAACCGGTCGACACCAGCGACGCGAAGCCGGCCACCGCCAGCAGGATCAGCGTCAGGATCGACCAGCCGAGTTTCGTCATGTCACGCCTGGAACAGCACCGGCGTGCCGCCCTTCACCATCAGCGCGACGCGCGCGGCATCCCAGTTGGTGAGCCGGACGCAGCCGTTGGACTGCGCGCGTCCGATCTGCTGCGGCTCGCTGGTGCCGTGGATGCCGTAATGCTCCTTGCTCAGGTCGATCCACACCACGCCGACCGGGTTGTTTGGGCCGGGCGGGATCACCTGCGCCTGCTTGTCGTCGTTGACCCCCTTCAGGATCTTCGGGTTCATCTTCCAGTCGGGGTTGGGCGAGACGTGCAGCACCTTCCAGTTGCCGAGCGGCAACGGATCGCGCGAGGAGCCGATCGTGGCGGTATATTGCGCCACCAGCCTGCCCTGTCCGTCCAGCACGCGCAGCACGCCGTCCGACTTGTCGACCACGATCTTCGCCGCCTGCGGCACCTGCGCCTCGACGTTGAGCGAGGCGAGCGTTGCGCGCCACTGCGGCGTCGCGTCGGCGGGGTAGTTGCGCGAGGCGGGGAAGGTGTTGGGTACGGTGATCCGCGTGCCCGGCGCCACGGTGGTCACGCCCGGGTTCAGTTCGGCGAGCACCTGCGGCGTCGTGTGGAAGCGTTCGGCCAGTTTCTCCAGCGGACGCGCATAGGCCATTGCCGGCAACTTCGCCTGCGCGGCATAATCCTTCGGCATGTCGCGGACATAGGGGCCGCGCAACGCGTCGGCATCCAGCGTCACGGGCAACGTCGCGCGCACCTGCGCATAGCGGCGCAACGCCTGAAGCGTCGCGGCGTCGGGACGTCCGGTCACGCGCAGACCGCGGCTCTCCTGGAACCCCTTGAGGGCGTTGACCAGCGACGGTCCGCCGCGTCCATCGAGGATACCGGGTCCGAAACCGAGCTTGTCCAGCACCACCTGCACGCGAAGAACGGCGGGGTCGAGCGGCGGGCGGGGTGCAACCGGCGCCTGTGCGATCACGGGCGCGGTGGCGGCGGACGCAGCGACCACGGTCAGGGTCGCGACGATGGCGATACGCTTCACTGGACGGCATCTCCTCTTTACGATGCCGGAACAACGCGTTCGCGCGCGTGGGGGTCCGTCAGCGTGCCAGCACGTCACCAAACGCCCGCACCGCCGCCGCCTCGTCGCCGTTCCACACCGCGCCGGACGCGGCGATGAAATCCGCCCCGGCGGCGATCAGCGGCGCGGCATTGGCGGGCGTGATGCCGCCGATCGCGACCGAGGGCAGTTCGAACAGCGCGGACCACCACGACAGGATCACCGGCTCCGGGCGGTGCTTCACCGACTTGGTGGTGGTGGGATGGAAGCTGCCGAAGGCGACATAATCCGCTCCCGCCTCGCCGGCGCTCATCGCCAGGTGGCGGCTGTCGTGGCAGGTCACGCCGATCTGTACCGATGGCCCCAGCGTCGCGCGCGCCTCCCGTACGTCGCCGTCCTCCTGCCCCAGATGCACGCCGTCCGCGCCGATCCGCTTGGCGAGGCTGACCGAATCGTTGACGATGAACGCGACCTCGCGATCGGCGCAGATACGCTGCAATGGTTCGGCAAGGCGCGCGGCGCCGTGCTGGTCGATGTCCTTGACGCGGAACTGGAAGGCGGCCACCGGCCCCGCGTCGAGCGCGCGTGCCAGCCGGTCCGCAAAGGCGCCGGTCACGTCGAGCGGCGAGATCAGGTAGAGCTGGCACGGCGGACGACGGTCGTCACGCTTGAACGAGGCGGCGAAATCGGGATCGAGCGGGCCGAGCGGATCTTCAGTCATCCGCGCCGGTTAGCGGGTTCGTCGGCGCAGCGGAAGGCTGGTTCACGTCGAGCCGCGGAGACGTCGCGCCGCGCTCCGCTTGCCTGTTGCCATCCTGCCGCAAAGGCGATTGGGGATGTCGCGCGGATGCGCTAGGCAACGATGCCATGCCCTTGCCCGAACCGACGCGCCGGCTGCTCCTTTCGACCCCGCTGCTGCTGAGTTTGCGCGCCAACACGCCGCCGGAGGCGCTGTCGACCTCCGGGTTCATCGATTCCGCGCCACCTTATCCGCAAGCGCATGCCTCGACGATCGTTGAGCTGACGGACGGCGCGGTTGCCGCGGCCTGGTTTGGCGGTTCAGGCGAAGGACATCCCGATGTCGCGATCTGGTTCGCGCGGCGGGGAGTGAACGGGTGGGAAACGCCGGTCGCGGTCGCGCGCGATCCCCGCTATCCGACGTGGAACCCCGTGCTGTTTCAGCCGGCGGGGCAGCCGCTCCAGCTCTTCTACAAGGTCGGCCCCAATCCGCGCGACTGGTGGGGGATGGTCATCACGTCCGGCGACGGCGGTCGCGGCTGGAGCGCGCCCGCGCGGCTTCCCGACGGCATCCTCGGCCCCATCAAGAACAAGCCCGTGGTGCTCCCCGACGGTAGCTGGCTGTCGCCGTCGAGCCGCGAAGTCGGCACGCCCGAGCGCAACCACTGGTTCCTGCGCATGGAGCGTTCCGTCGATCGCGGGCAGACATGGACCGCGGAGGAGGAAATCCCGTCGCCGGTGGGACTCGAGGCGATCCAGCCAAGCGTCCTGACGCTCCGTGACGGCACGCTCGCGCTGGTCGCGCGCACGCGGCAGGGGGTACTCGCCACCAGCCGCTCGCGCGACGCCGGCCGGACATGGTCGCCGCTCGCCGCGCTCGCCCTTCCCAATCCCAATGCCGGCACCGATGCGCTGACGCTGGCGGACGGGCGGCACCTCGTCGTTTATAACCATGCCGCGCACGATCCCGCGACCCCCGGCGATGGCCCGCGCTGGCCGCTCAACGTCGCGCTGTCCGACGACGGGGTGCATTGGCGAATGGGGCTGACGCTGGAAAGCCGGCCGATCAGGGATGGTTATGCCTATCCGGCGGTGATCCAGGCGCGCGACGGCCGCATCCACATCACCTATACATGGAACCGCACACGCATCCGCCACGCCGTGCTCGATCCACGACGATTGCGGTAGGAACGGCCCGTCGAAACGGACAGGACGGATTGTCGCGATCCGTCCTGAACGGGCCTGTGCCCGCCTGCCCCTTCGCTCCCTATTCCGCGCCCTTGTAGATCGACACCAGCCGGTCGAGCATCGCCAGCGCTTCCCCGCGCTCGCGCTGGAAGGTGTTGCGGCCGATGATCGAGCCGTTGCCGCCGCCGTCGCGGATGTCGCGCGCGTCCTGATAGACCGCGTCGACGCCCTTCGACGCGCCGCCCGAGAACACCACGATCCGCCGCCCCGCGAAGCTGGACTGGACGACGTGGCGAACGCGATCGGCCTGGCTGGACCAGTCGGTGCCCTCGTAGCTCTTCTGCGCCTCCTTCTGCTCGATATGCGCGGTCGGCAGCTTCACCTTGATGATGTGCGCGCCGAGCAGCGCGGCCATGTGCGCGGCATAGGCGCCGACGTCGAGCGCCAGTTCGCCGTCCTTGCTGAGCGTGCCGCCGCGCGGATAGCTCCAGATCACCGTCGCGAGGCCGGCGGCCGCCGCTTCCTCGCGCAGCGCGCGGATCTGCTCCATCGACGCGAAGATGTCGTCGGCGCCCGGATAGATGGTGAAGCCGATCGCCGCGCAGCCGAGCCGCAGCGCATCCTCGACGCTGCCAGTCTGCGCCTGTGCGATCGAGGTCGCCCAGCTGTTCGAACTGTTGACCTTCAGGATCGTCGGGATCTGCCCGGCGAACGTATCGGCTCCCGCCTCCAGCATGCCGAGCGGCGCGGCATAGGCGGACAGGCCGGCGTCGATCGCGAGCTGGTAATGATAATGGGGATCATAGGCCGGCGGGTTGACCGCGAAGCTGCGCGCCGGGCCGTGTTCGAACCCCTGATCCACGGGCAGGATGATGAGCTTGCCCGTGCCGCCCAGCTTGCCGTGCATCAGGATGCGGGCGAGATTGGCCTTCACCGCCGGGCTGGTGGCTTCGTACTTGTCCAGAATCGACGTAACGATCGGCGTCATGTTCATGTCCTGTCCTGTTGTCTACAAAGCGAGCCAGCGCCGCAGCGCCTGATCCACCTGCTCCATGCGGGTGGCGGAGGCATGGCCGAGCACCTTGACGATGCGATGACGGCGGATGCTGGTGATGCGATCCACCTGCACCTCGCACTCGACGCTCAGCCCGGTATGCTCCTGCGGAGAGATCGCGACGCGGAACAGCACCTCTCCGCCGACCACGGAAGTCAGCGGACAGAGCGTCACCGTGGCGTGCGTTTCGTTGAACAGGTCGGCCTGTACCACCACGCACGGGCGCGGCGCGCCGGTGGCGCCGTCGGGCGCGGCGACCAGCACGATCGCGCCGTGCGCGACCTGCATGCCGTCGCTCACCGCCATGCGGCGTCCTCGGCCTGGATGCGTTCCCAGAAGGCGTAATCCTCGTGCGTGTCACGGCGGGACGCGCGCTGAGACTGCCGGCGCGCCTCGCGACGGAACGCCTCGTCGTGCAATTCGACGTAACGACGCACCGCCTCGCGCGCGATGTCGCTCTTGCTGCGCCCCTGCGTGCGCGCAACATTGGCGAGTCGCTCTTCCAGTTCCGTGTCGAGCCTGACGCCGAGCACCACCACCTCCGTTTAACACGTTCAACGTAGGTGGTGTGCGGCGATGAGGCAAGCCGTCATTGCACGCGGCGCGATGCGTTTCGCGACCGGCTCAGGGCTTTCCTGACGCACGATGGTGAAGGTGGCGCACCACCGCGGCGACATCGGGCAGGTCGGGGAGCGCCGGGCCGCGCGGCGGGAGGCCCGCGCGCGCCGCCGCGTCGGCGACCAGATCGTCGATCTCGCCACGATCCATCTTCAGGAAGCGCGCGAGCGTGTCCTCCGGCCGGGGCACCACCCCTGCCCCGTACCATGGCGCCAGCGCCGCGCGTACTGCCGGTGCGACGCGCGGGTCGCCGTCGGCGAACGCCGCGTCGAAATCCCCGGCGGTCCATGCCGCGCGCGTCGCCACCGCGCCGCGCACCCGCCGGACCATCGCCCAGTTCGCCCACACCATGCCGACGACGTACAGCGCGGTCAGCGCGCCGACCTTCTCCCAGCCGGTCACGCCCGCGCGCTGACGCCCGTCTCGTTGTAGCGCAGCGCCTTCAGCACGGTCGCGACGATCGAATCGGCGTCCAGCTTCGCCTCGGCATATTGCACGTCGGGCTTGTCCTGGTCCTGGAACACATCCGGCAGCCGCATCGTGCGGATGCGCAGGCCGCCGTCGGTCAGCCCCTCGTCGGACGCCATCGTCAGGACGTGCGCGCCCAGCCCGCCGATCGCGCCCTCCTCGATCGTCACCGCCACCTCATGCGTCGTCAGCAGGCGGCGGATCAGCGCCTCGTCCAGCGGCTTGGCGAAGCGCAGGTCGGCGACCGTGGTGCTCAGCCCCTTGGCCTCCAGCGTGTCGGCCGCTTTCAGCGCCTCGGCCAGCCGTGTACCCAGCGACAGGATCGCGACCGCCTTGCCCTCCCGCACCACGCGGCCCTTGCCGATCTCCAGCAGTTGCGGCGTCTCGGGCAGCGCCACGCCGGTGCCGTTGCCGCGGGGATAGCGTACCGCGATCGGACCGCTGTCATGCGCGACGCAGGTGTGCACCATGTGCACCAGTTCCGCCTCGTCCGCCGCCGCCATCACCACGAAATTGGGCAGCGTCGCCAGATAGGTGACGTCGAAGCTGCCCGCATGGGTGGCGCCGTCCGCGCCGACCAGCCCGGCGCGGTCGATCGCGAAGCGCACCGGCAGGTTCTGGATCGCCACATCGTGCACCACCTGATCGTAGGCGCGCTGCAGGAAGGTGGAGTAGATCGCGCAGAACGGCCGCATCCCCTGCGCGGCAAGCCCGGCGGCGAAGGTGACCGCGTGCTGTTCGGCGATGCCGACGTCGAAGAAGCGCTCCGGGTGCGCGGCGGCGAACCGGTCCAGCCCGGTGCCCGACGGCATCGCGGCGGTGATCGCGCAGACCCGCGCGTCGCCGTCGGCCTCCCGGGTCAGCGCCTCGCCGAACACGTTCTGATAGGCCGGCGGCCCCGGCGGCGCCTTGGCCTGCGCGCCGGTGATGACGTCGAACTTCTGCACGCCGTGATATTTGTCGGCGGCCTTCTCGGCCGGGGCATAGCCCTTGCCCTTCTTGGTCACGACATGGACCAGGATCGGGCCTTCCTCCGCGTCGCGGACATTCTCCAGCACCGGGATCAGATGGTCGAGATTGTGGCCGTCGATCGGACCGACGTAGTAGAAGCCCAGTTCCTCGAACAAGGTGCCGCCCATCGTCATCCCGCGCGCATATTCGTCGGTCTTGCGCAGCGATTGCTGGAACGGCTTGGGCAGGCGCCGCGCGACACGCTTCATCAGCTCGCGCACGCTCAGGAACTCGCGGCTGGACACGATGCGCGACAGATAGGCCGACAGCCCGCCGACCGGCGGCGCGATCGACATGTCGTTGTCGTTCAGGATCACCACCAGCCGGTTGCCGGCCGCCTCGGCATTGTTCATCGCCTCATAGGCCATGCCCGCCGACATCGCACCGTCGCCGATCACCGCGATCCCCTTGCCCGGCTGGTCGGCGAGCTTGCTGGCGGTCGCGAAGCCGAGCGCGGCGGAGATCGACGTGGAGCTGTGCGCCGCGCCAAACGGGTCATATTCGCTCTCGCTGCGCTTGGTGAAGCCGGACAGCCCCCCGCCCTGCCGCAGCGTGCGGATCCGGGCGCGCCGCCCGGTCAGGATCTTGTGCGGGTAGCATTGGTGCCCGACGTCCCAGATCAGCCGGTCGCGCGGCGTGTCGAAGACGTAGTGGATCGCGACCGTCAGTTCGACGACACCCAGCCCGGAGCCGAGGTGACCGCCGGTCACGCCGACCGCGGATATCGTCTCCTGCCGCAGTTCGTCGGCAAGCTGGCGCAATTGCTCCGGCTTCAGGCGACGGAGGTCGGCGGGGGTATCGACGGTGTCCAGCAACGGTGTCGAGGGGAGTGTCTGCGGGGCTTCGGCCATCCCGCCCGGATAGCCGAGCAGGATCAGTGTGTCGATTGCCCGCTTCGCTCGCCCCCGTCGCGCTGCGCGACGCATGCGGCGCACCGCCCGCGCACCTCCACCACCGGCCGTTCCGCGGCGAAGCCCGCCGCCGCCGCCGCAGCGCGCAACCCGCCGGTCAGCGAATCGTCGTCGAAATGCGTCGTCGTCCCGCACCCGTCGCACACCAGGAAGATGCAGTCGTGCCGGCAACCGGGATGGGCGTTGGCGACATAGGCGTTGGCGCTTTCGACGCGCAGCGCCAGATTGGCGCCGACGAACAGGTCGAGGATGCGATAGATGCTGTTCGCGGCGATCCGCCGCCCCTCCAGGCGCGACACCGCCTCGGCGATGTCATAGGCAGACGCGGGCTTGTCGAAGCCGGACAGCGCGGCGTAGACGCTGCCGCGCATCGCCGTCCATTGCTCACCGGATCGCTCCAGCGTCGCCTGTGCCGCGGCGAGCAGATCGTCGCCGCGCGGTTCGTGATGTCGATGCCCCACCATGATGGGGATTTAGGCAGCGCGCCCCGCCGCGGCAAGTTCAGCGGCGCGGATGGCGATTGATCGCATGCCCCGCCGCCAGCACCGCGACGCCGGCGATCGTCAGCACCGATTCGGCCAGGTGGCCCCCGGCATGCGACACGAACAGCGCCGCCGCCATCAGCGACAGCCCGGTCACGCCCAGCACGATCGGCAGCACGCGACCATGCGCCGCGATGCCGCGCGCAAAGGCCACCGCGCCCAGCGCAATCGCGACCAGCAGCCCGCCCTCGTGGATCAGCGGACTGCCGAGCAGCCCCCCGGCGGTGGACAGCGCCGCGACCAGGATTGTCGTCAGCAGGCAATGCACCACGCACGCCGCCGACAGCCACATCGCCCAGCGATCGAGCCGGCCGGGCTTGCCGGGAGAGGTTGCGTCACGCGCCATCATGCCGCCAGTTAGTCGCCTCGCGACGATGTTACAATATCTCACCGCCGGTTTCTTGGTGCGTGACGGGGCGCGCCGGGCACGATAGAGGCGCCGCGATGCGCCACGTTCTCGATGTCGAGCGCTCGATCCTCGGCCAGCCCTGGCGCTGGCGTGCGCTGTCCGCGGACCAGCGCGAGGGGTTCGTGCCCGACGACCTGCTCACCCAGTTGCTGCTCGCGCGCGGTTGCCCCCGCGACGCGCTGGAGGCGCACAAGGTGCCGTCGATCCGTGGCTTCATGCCCGACCCGTCGATCTTCCGGGACATGGACACCGCCGCGGCGCGGCTGGCCGATGCGGTAACGGCGGGCGAGTCGATCGCGATCTTCGGCGACTATGACGTCGATGGCGCGACCTCCTCGGCGCTGCTGGTATTGCTGCTGCGGGCGCTGGGACGCGATGCGCGGGTGTATATCCCGGACCGGCTGGCGGAAGGCTATGGCCCCAACGCCGCCGCGATGGAGCGGCTGGCGGCGGAAGGCGCGACGCTGATCGTCACCGTCGATTGCGGCGCGCAGGCGTTCGACGCACTGGCCGGTGCGCGCAGCGACGTCATCGTCGTGGACCATCACCAGTGCGCGACGCAATTGCCGCGCGCGATCGCAGTGGTGAACCCCAACCGCCGCGACGAGGGCGAAGGCGCCGCGCACGGCCATCTCGCGGCGGTCGGCGTCTGCTTCCTGCTCGCCGCCGCGCTGGTGCGCGAACTGCGCGCGCGCGGCTATTTCGCGGGTCGCGCGGAGCCGCGCCTGCTCTATCTGCTCGATCTGGTGGCGCTCGGCACCGTCGCCGACGTGGCGCAGTTGCGTGGGCTCAACCGCGCGTTCGTGGCGCAGGGGCTGAAGGTGATGGCCGCCCGGCGCAATGTCGGGCTCGCCGCGCTGGCCGAGGCGGCGCGGCTGACGCGTGCGCCGACCGCGAGCGACCTGGGCTTCGCGCTGGGGCCGCGCATCAATGCCGGCGGACGCGTCGGGCGCGCCGACCTCGGCGTGCGGCTGCTCACCGCCACCGATCCGGGCGAGGCGCGCGCGATCGCCGCCGAACTCGACCGGCTGAACGAGGAGCGTCGCGCGATCGAGGCGATGGTGCAGGAAGGCGCGGAGGCGATGCTGTGCCACGACCGCGCCGTGTGCGTGGTCGCCGGCGCGGGCTGGCACCCCGGCGTGATCGGGATCGTCGCCGGGCGGCTGAAGGAGCGGCTCGGCCGGCCGGCGATCGTCATCGCGCTGGATGAGCATGGCGTGGGCAAGGGATCGGGCCGGTCGATCACCGGGGTCGACCTGGGCGCGGCGGTGCTGTCCGCGCGCGAACAGGGGCTGCTGGTCGCGGGCGGCGGCCATGCGATGGCCGCCGGGCTGACGATCGCCGCCGATCAGGTCGGTGCCTTCGCCGACTGGCTCGACGCGCGGCTGGCCGGGCCGGTGGCGGCGGCGACGGCCGCACGCGCGCTGCTGTTCGATTCGGTGGTGGCGCCCGGAGGGGTCACCCCGCTGCTTGTGGAGGCGCTGGAAGCCGGCGGGCCGTACGGCACCGGCTGGCCCGCGCCGCGTCTCGCCGTCGGCCCGGTGCGGCTGGTGAAGGCCGACGTGGTCGGCAACGGCCACATCCGCGCGATCGTCGCCGGCGATGACGGCCGCAGCCTGAAGGCGATGGCGTTCCGCGCGGCGGACACTGCGCTCGGCCAGGCATTGCTGGCCGCCGGTCCGACGCGCCGATTGTGGCTGGCCGGGCGGGCACGTCTGGACGAATGGAGCGGACGCGGCACCGCGGAACTCCACATCGACGACGCCGCCTGGGCGAACTGACGCATCGACGCTTGACCGCTTCATCCAATCCGCCTAGGCGACCGGCACCGCGACGGCCCCTTCGTCTAGCGGTTAGGACGCGGCCCTTTCACGGCTGAAGCACGGGTTCGATTCCCGTAGGGGTCACCAGCGCCCGCCAGAATGGCGGATTTGCGCGGTTTTGGCGGTCTTCATGGACGCTTTACCCATCCTTGTGTACAAAGGATGCGTACAAAGTGATCCGTATGGCCACCCCCTTCAAAGATCCTCGCACCGGCATTTTCTACTTCCGACGGGTCGTCCCCGCCGCGCTCCGCCCGTTCTTCGATGGCGCGTCGAGCGAGTATAAGCGCACCCTCGAGACCCGCGATCCCGCCGAGGCCCGACAGCGCTACCACCCGCATGCCGTGATCTATGAGCAGAAGCTTGCCGCGGCTCGTCGCGCCTTGGCCAGCCGGCAACTCCGCTCGGCACGTGTGATGGTCGACGATTTTCTCGACGGAGAGTCGGACGAGCAACTCCGCGGCGTGGCGCAGAAGCTCGCCGCGCTCGAGCTCGGGGCATTCGAATATGCCAACGGCCTGATCGACTATGCGCCCGGTACCCGCTACGACTTCGGCGTGCCGCCTGGGCTTGATGATCTGCGGGATCACGCAAACCGAACCGCCATGTTGAATGCGGTGCCAGACTTCATGCCCCTGCCCTGGCTGGAGACGCTACAGCGGGTTGCCGCCCTCCCCACCCTCGATCCGATCGAGTGGTTGATCGCAGCGGTGGCCTCCGCGAACACCCTCAGCTGGCCGCTGGCACCCGAACTCTATGAGGCAATTGGTCGCGCTTACCTCGACAGGCTCTGCGCCGCCTGCGCCCTCAGCATCGATCCCGCGCGGGGCCGCATTCTACCACCCTCGGTCCTTGTGACGGGCTCCGGGGCTGCGCCCCCCGCCCTCCCCCAACCTTCCAACGAACCACAGCTGCCGACACCGCCAGCCAAGACGGTGCCGACCATCACCCAGGTCTATGAAGCCTGGGCAAAGTTCGAGCCGCGCGAGGCCAAACTCGTCGACGAGTGGCGAACCGCCGTGAATCGCTTTGCCCAGCTTCATGACGACCCGCCCGTCGATCAAATCACGGTATCGATGGTACGTGCCTATCGCCGCACCTGTGCCGGTCTTCCAAGCCGGACAAAGAAAGAAGTTGCTGCCCTGCCCCTGCTGGAACAGGTCGCACTTGCGGAAGCCGAGGGAATGCCCACGCTATCGCCCGCGACCGTCAACAAGGCCTTGTCGGCCATAAGGGTGATCCTCGAACACGCGGTTGAGGAACTGGAGGTCATCGACGGCAACGTCGCCAAGACCGTGAAGTCCATGCTCAAGAAGTCGATAGAAGACGCACGCCTCCCCTTCGAGCCGGAGGATATGACCAGGATTTTCACCGCGCCTCTACCGGAACGCAGCGGGGTGGCGCCCCGAACGCTGTTCTGGATACTGATGCTCGCGCCATTCACTGGTTGCCGCCTCGACGAACTGGGTAAGCTGCGGCCGGGGAACATCAAAACCGACGATGGCATCCCGTACATCGCCATCGAACCCGATCGGCTGCGCGTCCGCCAGGAGCAAGAGGGGCCAGCCAAGCGGATGAAGACCGCCAGCGCCAAGCGGGACATCCCGTTGCATTCGACGCTGCTTGAAGCGGGCTTCCTCGATATGGTGAACGCGCGCCGAGCGGAAGGCGCGGAATGGCTGTTTCCCGAACTCGAAGCCAATTCCTATGGCAGCCGGACGCAGCGCCTGTCGCGGGTGTTGAACGATTTCCTCGATGCAATCGGCTTGTCCGATCCGGAACTGGTGTTCTACTCGTTTCGCCACACCGGGAAGCGCGCCGTGCGCGGCAAGGTTTTGAGGGAAATCGTCGACTTGCTCTTCGGCCATGCAGATGGATCCGTCAGCACGCTGTATGGGCGCGGAGCCGCAATGACGGTACTCCGCGACGCTGTAGAGAAGATTCAATATCCGTCGGTCGATTGGCAACCGGTGATCGCAACGGGCCGAACAATGACATGAAGACCAGCGCGGCGAGCCAATTTCACGTCGCTGCTATGATATGTATCTCGCCGCGATGGACGACGAGTAGCGGCGGCTACCGACCACCATCGGTCGTGAGCATAGCCACAATGAACGTCCGCTGACACCGACCTGGCCTTCGGCGTACCATCGTCCTAAACGACATTCCATCCGGATATGACAAGCGTGAAGGCACTTTTGACCACGCGGGCCGAGCACATCCGTGCTGAGGCAAGCCGATTGCAATCCACCATCTGCGCTCAACTCACAGAATTGTGGTAGTGAGCTAAGTGTTTATGGTATTGATCGGCGATGCAGACGGTCCAGGCGCATTTCTCCGTTGTAGACGACCTTCTCAGAGAAGCGACAAGTGGCCATTTGCATAGCCACGGGTCGTTTTTGATCGAAAAATCAGGACGCATTGGGCCACTTGTCGAGTTGCTGGCCGCTGCCCAACAATTTCCGGACGAGTATGCATCCGTTTTTTTTGCGGGGTCATTTGCCCCGAAAGTTCGCGATGCTTGGGCAACGGGCCAGCCGTTCGGCGGCGGCTTCAGCGATCAAGCTGGGGCGTTTCCATTGCCGCTAGAGAATCCTGTAGAGACCCGTGATCCGATTTGGGAGCAATGGCTCCTCCACGCAGAAAATGCTGCCAAAAATAGAGGCTTTCCCTCCGGGCTCGTCGGATCGCTGGTAGGGGCATTGGGTGAGATGCAGGACAACGTCTATGAGCATAGCGGCGCGGCTCAAACAGGGCTGGTCGCCTACGCTGTTACGAATCGCACTTTCGAATTTGTGGTGGCGGATCGCGGCATAGGTGTGTTGGAGACGCTGCGGCAAAACCCTGATTACGCGCAATTGCCGGACGCGGGTGCGGCGCTGACGGAGGCGATTAGACCTGGGGTTTCGCGGTTCGCCGCTTCCAGCGGACGGGGCCAGGGATTTATCCAGCTTTGCAGGTCAATGGTGACAGACCGGGTCGAGCTTCGTTTCCGCTCCGGTGATCATGCGCTCGCGTTATATCCGACAAATGATCCCCTTAACGGACATCAACGGCTCAGCCATACTTCAGCCCTCGCGGGCCTGACGATCAGCGCGATTTGGCGCGCGGAAACGCCGTGAAGCGGCGTTGTGCCGTTGTTCTGCGTGGGTGCGCTCCAAAATGATGTGGTGACTGTGAAGCGCTGCGACGTTCTGCTGTAGCAAGGCGTCGATTGGGGCACCGTGCGGCGTAGGGCGCTTGCGCCACACTAATTTCCCGTCGGGGCGGAATTGCGCTTCTTGGCGGTGTCAATCGGCGTCCAAAAAGGACCCCCTATCGGCGTGCAAAAGGGACCCCCTTCGTCGAGCAGCGTGACGGGTATG
>QFQI01000025.1 GCA_003243195.1 Sphingomonas taxi
TCCGTCAAATCACCTCGTCTCACCCCATCTATATGGGGTCACAGATCCGAAACGTCCTCCGTTTGCAGAGACGCCCTAGTGATCACAAGCCTTTCTACCGCCCGAAACCATGTAACAGAAATAGTGATACATCTTTGTTGCGCGGGCGTACGTTCTGTTCCGTGCAGAAGGGTAGGCGGACAGCGCGATGGCTTGCGACATCCTGGTCGTGGATGACAACGACCTGGTCAGGGAGAGCCTGGCATGCCTCCTGGAAACCCAGGGATGGCGGGTGCGCAGCGTATCCGGTCCGGTCGAGGCCATCGCGATCATGACCGATCCCGGCCAGGCCTGTTCCGTGCTGGTCACGGATATCGACCTGGGGGGGGCCGTCGACGGCTTCGCCGTCGCCGCGAAGGTGCGCCGGGTCAGCCCCCGGCATCCTGTCGTCTATGTCACGGGCAGGCCCTGGGTGTTCGAGGAACGCTTCTTCGATGAGGCGGAACGGACGCTGGCCAAGCCCTTCAGGGCAGACGATCTGCTCTCCGCTATCCGCGATATTGCCCCCTGTCTGGGAGCCGTCCGATGACCTTGCGGGCCACCTGCCGCCTGTGCGGCTCGGTCTACGAGATCGCGGATGATCAACGCCGCGCCGGCGACGAGACAGAAAAGCGCTGTGATGTCTGCGGCATCGGCATGACCGACTGCGCCGAGCATCCGGTGACGGCTTTCCGGCTACTGGAGGCGGCTCCATGGCCGGAGGTCCTGTCACCCGATCCAGATGAGCGGTTCTGACCTCCGCCTATCGTAAGTGGGTGCTTCGGCGTCCGGATATGCCGCTGCCCATTCGGGCGAACATGACAGACAACCGTCAATCTCTCTGTCAACAACCTGAAATTGTGTCGTAAGGAGGTCCGAACGGGCTGGGCCGGGCAAGGCCGCTCTCAGGCCACCCGCTGGACCCCCGCCATGAGCCGACGTCTCGTTGCCCGCGCCAATCTCCTTGTCTTCGGCGTTCTCCTCGCGATTCTGTTACTGGTGAGTGGCGTGACCTGGGAGCGGTTCATGGCGGCCCGCTCCGCGCAGAAATGGTCGGAACACACCTCCGAGGTCTTGGGAGGGCTGAAGGATCTCGCCATTGCGGTGCGGGACGCCGAGA
Organism: Sphingomonas taxi; assembly: GCA_003243195.1. Lineage (GTDB taxonomy): Bacteria > Pseudomonadota > Alphaproteobacteria > Sphingomonadales > Sphingomonadaceae > Sphingomonas > Sphingomonas taxi_B. The sequence continues at coordinate 1,139 of QFQI01000025.1, forward strand.
CCGGGCAGCGGGGTTATCTCCTGACCGGCAACGACAGTTATCTCGAGCCTTACCAGACGTCCCTGGGACGGGTGACCTTCCTGGCCGGCGAGTTGCAGCGGCTCACGGCCGACAATCCGTTGCAGCAGACGCGGCTGCGCGAGCTCGCCCCGCTCCTGCAGCGCAAGCTGGAGGAACTGGCCCAGACCATCCAGCTGCGCCGGGATGTCGGCCTGGACGCGGCCCTGCAGGTCGTCCGGACCGATGTCGGGCGTGACTACGCGCGTCAGATCGATGCGTCCCTGTCCGTCATGATGACCGACGAGCAGGCTCTGCTGGCCCGCCGGCGGGCAGAGGCCGATAGCCGTAGCGGCTGGGTCAGCCGGCTTGTCGCAGCCGGCACCGTCGTGGCGGTCCTGGCCCTGCTCTGGGCCGCCCGTTTGCTGAACCAGGCCTGGTCACGCTCCTACCGGGCCGAGGACGAGCAGCGCAGGCTGGCGCTGCGACTGCGCACCTCCCTCGACAGTCTGAGCCAGGGCATCGCCGTCTTCGACGTGGATGGCCAACTGACCAACTGGAACGAGTGCTTCCAGGTCCTCCTCGTCCTGCCGAAAGCCATGCTGCGCCGTGGCACGCCCTACGCGGCATTCGCCGAGCACACGGCGGAAGGCGGCCTGGCTTTCCTGGAGACGGAGGAGCAGGTCCGGCACGGGCGCCAGGTTCCCAACCAGCCGGTCACCTATGAGCGTTCCCGGACGGACGGCCATCATCTCGAACTCCGCCGCACCCCGATGCCCGACGGCGGCTTCGTGCTGACCGTGACCGACATGACCAAGCGCGCCCAGGCCGAGAGCGTGCTGCGCGAAGCGCAGAAGATGCAGGCGATCGGCCAGCTGACCGGCGGCATCGCGCATGACTTCAACAATCTGCTGACGGTCATCCTCGGCAACCTGGAATTCGTCCGCGCCAAGCTGGCACCCGACCCCGCAATGCAGAAACGCCTCGAGCGGGCCAACTGGGCTGCCCAGCGGGGAGCCACGCTGACCGGGCAGCTCCTCGCCTTTGCCCGGAAGCAGCCGCTGGCGCCGGCGCCGATCGACATCGCGGCCACCATGCCCGACCTCATTCCGCTGTTGCGTCGGACGTTGGGCGAGCATATCGACGTCCGCTACGTCGAGACTGCCGGTCTCTGGCCGTCCATGGCCGATGCCGCCCAGCTGGAAAGCGCGATCCTCAACCTCGCCCTGAACGCCCGTGATGCCATGCCGGGCGGTGGCCGCCTGACGATCGAGCTCGCCAACAAGGTGCTCGACGAGGACTATGCTCACCGGCACGCGGAGGTCGCGGCCGGTGACTATACAATGGTCGCCGTTTCGGACACCGGACACGGGATGACACCGGATGTCCTGGCACGCGTCTTCGAGCCCTTCTTCACGACCAAGCCCAACGGCAAGGGGACGGGCCTTGGTCTCGCGATGGTCTTCGGGTTCATCAAGCAGTCCGGCGGTCACATCAAGCTCTATTCGGAGCCCGGGGAAGGCACCACCGTGCGGATGTACCTGCCGCGTGCCGTCGACGCCGCCGTTCCCATGGCGCAGCAAGCCATCTCGCCGCTCGTGCTGCCGCGGGGGAGTGCGACGATCCTGCTTGTCGAGGACGAGCCCGCCGTCCGGGAGATCGCAACGGCGATCCTGCGCGAGTTGGGCTACCGCGTCCTGGAGGCAGCGGATGGGGAGGAGGGCCTGCGGGTCTTTGGCGCGCATGCCGCCGAGGTGGATCTGCTGCTGACGGATGTGGTCCTGCCCGGTGCCGTGCGGGGCCGGGAGCTCGCGGAGCGGATCAAAGCCATCCGCCCTCAGATCCGCGTCCTCTACATGTCCGGCTACACCGAGAACTCCATCGTGCATCATGGACGGCTGGATGATGGCGTCCAGCTGCTCAGCAAGCCCTTCAAGCGCGACCAGCTGGCGCGCAAGGTGGCGGACGTGCTGGCCGGGCAAGACCGGTCAAGTGCGAATGTCATCGATCTGACAGGCCATCGGAACAGCTGAGCGATGGGGGATCACCGCACCAATCCCTATCTCCCGGTTCCCGGCGACGTCTCCGACGAGGACCGGCTGGCCGCGCTGGATGACTACGACATCCTGGACACGCCTCCGGAGGAAAGCTTCGACGGGATTGCCCAGCTCGCCGCCCTTGCCTGCGATGCGCCCACCGCCCTGGTCAGCCTCGTGGCCGGCGATCGGCAGTGGTTCAAGGCCAGGATCGGCTTCCCCTTGTGCCAGACCGACCTCAGCCGCTCGGTCTGCGCCCATGCGCTTGCGGAATCTGATCTGCTGGTCGTCCCCGATCTCGCGGCCGATCCGCGGACGCGCCACAATCCCCTTGTCACGGGCGCGCCGCATATCCGTTTCTACGCCGGCGCGCCGCTGCGCGCCGAGGACGGTCATGTGCTGGGCAGCCTGTGCGTCATCGACACGGAGCCTCGTCCCGAGGGGTTGACCGGACGGCAGGCCGGGATGTTGCGTGGCCTCGCCCAGCAGGTCATGGCGCTGATGGCGCTGCGGCGCTCGCTCGGAGACCGGGACGACGCCATGGCGCGCCGCCAGCATCTCGCACGGCGTCTGGGCCAGGCCCATGCCCGCCTGCGGATCAGCGAGGCGCACTGGCGTGGCCTGTTCGACCGGCTGACCGAGGGCCTGATCATCGGTGAGGTGGTCCGCGACGACGCTGGCCAGGCGCATGATTGGCGCTACCTGGAGGTCAACCCGGCCTGGGGCGAGCTGGTAGGCATCGAGCACACGAGCGTGGCCGGGCGTACGATCCGCGAGGTCTTTCCAGGCATCGAGGACGCGTGGGTCCAAGAGTTCATCCGCGTTGCTGAAACCGGAGAGCCGGCGACCTTCACGCGCCAGGTCGGCTCCCTCGACCGCTGGTACGAGGGACGGGCCTTTTCCCTGGAGGGCGACCGTTTCGCGGCGCTGTTCCTGGAAGTGACGGCACGAGTCCAAGCGGATATCCGGCGCAACGCCCTGCTCGAGATTGGCGACCAGTTGCGCAACCTCACCACTCCGGAGGACATGACGTCGCGGGCCTCGGCCATCGTTGGCAGGGCACTTGGTGCCACCCGCGTCGGCTTTGGTCAGCTCGACCGAGAGGGCGAGCATGTGACGATTGGTCCCGACTGGACCGCTCCCAGCATGACCAGCATCGCCGGATGCCACCGGTTCGAGGACTACGGTGACATCCGGATGGGGCTGCTGCTGGGCAAGCCACTGGTCATCCACGACGTACTGAGCGACTCACGTACCGCCGACGACCTCGCACGCTGGCAGCGGGCAGACATCCGCTCCCTGGTGAACATCCCCATCCAGGAGCATGGGCGCACCGTCGCGGTATTCCTGGTGCATGACACCAGGCCGCGCATCTGGAATGCGGAGACGATCGCCTTCCTGCGCAACGTGGCCGATCGGCTGACAAGCAGTGTCGCCAGGTTGAAGGCGGAGGCGGACCAGCGGCTGGTGAACCAGGAGCTCAGCCACCGCATGAAGAACATGCTGGCGATGGTCCAGGCGATCGCGGCACGGACGCTCAGGGAAGTGGCGGAGCAGGACGTGGTCACCACCTTCCGCGATCGTCTGCTCGCCCTCTCGCAAGCCCATGACGTCCTGCTGCAGACGAGCCGGGCGCCGGCATTCCTGCGCGAGGTGGTCGAAGGGGTCTTGCGCCAGACGGGCCAGATGCCGCGGATCTCCCTGTCGGGACCGGCGGTGATGCTGGGTCCCCGGGCGACGCTGTCGGTGTCGCTGCTGCTGCACGAGTTGACGACCAACGCCACCAAGTACGGGGCACTCTCGGTGGAGGGCGGGCAGGTGGTCGTTGGCTGGCGCATTGATCCCGGGACCCGTGAGCTGGTCTTCACGTGCGAGGAGAGTGGCGGACCAACGGTCCTGGAGCCCACGCGCAAGGGTTTCGGGTCCCGGTTGATCCAGGCCGGACTGACCGGGACTGGTGGGGTCGTCCTTCGCTATCTCCCTTCGGGTTTCAGAGCCGAGATGCGGGCTGATTTCGAACAGCTGCAGATCTCGTGAGGGTCAGGAACAGTCCTTCTCCCGCAGCGGGGCACCCATGGCACTGGACTTGCACTGAACCGCGCCGGGTTTGCCGGAGACCGTTGGTTGTGTGTCACGCCGCCAGTGCCTTGGTCTCCTCGTGCGCATAGTAGCGGGCCTCGGCCTCGGCGGGAGGCCTGTTGCCGATCGGCTCGAGGAGGCGCCGGTTGTTGAACCAGTCCACCCAGGTGAGGGTGGCGAACTCGACGGCCTCGGACGATCGCCAGGGTCCGAGACGCCAGATCACCTCGGCCTTGAACAGGCCGATGACGCTTTCGGCGAGGGCGTTGTCGTAGGAATCCCCGACACTCCCGACCGACGGTTCGATCCCGGCCTCAAGCAGCCGTTCCGTATACCGAATGCTGACATACTGGGTGGATTCACGTGGTCGTCGCAACACCGGGACGGAGGGTGTGGGCGATGGCGAAGTGGCGGCGGTCGGATCGGTGC
>QFQI01000020.1 GCA_003243195.1 Sphingomonas taxi
TGACCCGGCCCAGAGCCTGAATCAGAAAGCCGCGCCCGTGTGAATCCTCGATGATTCAGAAAGGCCGGAAACCGCTCTAGACCAACAAAGAACCGACCCACGAGTAGCGGTTGACAAGGCGCGATCCCCGAACGCTGTCGCGTACGGCGGTGAATAATCGTCGCTCGCCAACGATCGTGTCCGACGGGGTGGTAACCTGCCTCATGCGCGTTTCCCTCTTTGCCCGTGCAAGTCCGGAACAGCGCATCAGGTCAAACGATTTCGTAACCAGGCGCATGCGACAGGCCCGCTGATTATCCGTCCGCCGCCCGAGGCGGGACGCAGGAGCCGTTGACGATGACGCCGAAGCCTCAAGCACTGACCGTCGTGTCGCCGCGTGGGATGCGCCGCGTCCTGCTGGCTACGACGGCCCTCGTGGCCATGGCGGCCCTCCCGGCGAACGCTCAGGATCTGCCGACCAACGGGCAGGTGGTGGCCGGCACCGCGACGATACAGACCGCCGGGCAGGACATGACCGTCACGACCGCGACGCAGCGCACCGTGATCGACTGGAAGAGCTTCTCGGTCACGGCCGACCATCGCCTGTCCTTCAACCAGCCCGATGCCGCGTCGATCGCGGTCAACCGCGTCATCGGCACCGATCCGTCGAAGATCTTCGGCACGATCACCTCGAACGGCCGGGTCGTCATCGCCAATCCCAACGGCATCTGGTTCGGCCCCTCCGCGCGCGTCGACGTCGCGGGCGTGGTGGCCAGCGCGGGTCGGATCGGCGATCCGGCGGTGGCCAGCTTCATGCGCGGCGGCGCACTGACGATCGACGCCGGCCACGCCGGCGCCTCGGTCGTGAACGACGGCATCATCACCGCGCGCGACGGCGGGTTCGCCGCGCTCGTTGCGCCGGGCGTGCGCAACACCGGCACGATCACCGCGCGACTGGGCCGGGTGGCGCTGGCGTCCGGCGGAACGACGACGGTAGATTTCTACGGTGACGGCCTCATCAACCTGGCGGTTGGTGGCGTGGCCGACAGTGTGCCGCTCGACGGCGCGGTCACCAACAGCGGGCGCATCTATGCCGAGGGCGGACAGGTCCGGCTCAGCGCGTCAGTGGCCGAGGGGCTGCTCAACAACGTCATCAACATGTCGGGCGTGATCGAGGCGAGGGGCGTCTCCACCGCGGGCGGCGTGGTCGAGCTGCTGGGCGGGACCGGATCGGTTGACGTCTCTGGGCGCATCGATGTGCGCGGCGCCGACACACAGTCCGGCGGGCGCATCACCGTTCGCGCCGGCGATGCCACCACGCGCGGCGGCGTGGCGAACCTGACCGGCACGCTCGACGCGGGCTCGGCCGCGGGCATGGGTGGCACGATCGACGTGGCGGCGCGGCTCGCCTACCTCGGCGGTCGCCTCGCCGCCGATGGCGCAACCGGCGGCGGGATCGATCTCGCCGCGATCGGCATCACCCAGGCAGGCAGCGTGACGGCGAACGGCACGACGGGTGGCGGCGGCGCCGTGACGCTCGCGGGTGCGCAGAACATCACCCAGACCACGACAGCGCTGACCAGCGCCAGCAGCACCGCCGGCAGCGGCGGCACGGTAGTCGCGCGCGCGGGTGCGGCGGGGCGCGTCTTCTCGTCGGGCACGTTGACCGCGACCGGCGCGACCGGCGGTTTGGTCAGCATCCTGGGCAACGACATTGCATTGGCGGCGGCGACCGCGGATGCCAGCGGCACGACCGGCAAGGGCGGCGCGGTACTGGTCGGCGGCGACCTGCACGGCACCGGTGCGCAGACCGCGGCCACGACGCTGGTCAACGGCGCGGTGACGCTGCGCGCGGACGGCGGCACGCACGGTGACGGCGGCCGGGTGGTCGTCTGGTCGAACAGCCGCACCGATTATGAGGGCAATGCGTCCGCGCGCGGCGGCGCGATCGCCGGCAACGGCGGCATGATCGAGGTATCGAGCAGCGACCTGCTGAACTTCGGCGGCAGCGGCGACGCTTCGGCGGCGGCGGGCAAGGCGGGATCGTTGCTGCTCGACCCCAAGAACATCGTCATCTCCGAGACGACCGGCGGCCTTGCCGTATTCGACCTGATCGATCCCAACGCGGGCATCGGCACCGGTTTCGGCGACACCACGGCACAACTCGCCAACGGCACGATCGTGGTCACCAAGCCGGGCGACACCGTCGGCGGTGCGGCGAACGCCGGCTCGGTCTATTACTACGATCCCTACAACGGCGCGCTGCTGTCGACCTTCCAGGGGAGCCACGCCAACGACAGGGTGGGTTCAGGCACCGGCGGCACCACGGGGCTGAGGTTCCTCGATCCGAACGCCACCTATGACGCGACATCGGGCGTTCCGATCTACGACAATGCCAAGGCGTATCTGATCCACAGCCCGGGCTGGAACGGAAATGCAGGCGCGCTGACGTGGGTCGCGTCGAACGGCATGGCGAGCGGCATCGTCGGCTCGACCAACAGCCTCGTCGGGTCGAGCGCCGGCGACCTGGTCGGGTCGATGGACTATGTATCGTCGTCGACGTTCGACATCCTGTCGAGTGGCAACGTGCTGGTGCGCAGCCCCAATTGGGGCGGGGGGCGCGGCGCGCTCACCTTCATCGATGCGGCGACTGGCATCGTCGGCGCGGTGTCGGGCGCGAACAGCCTGACCGGAACGCTCACCTCCGCAGCGAATGGCAACGGACGACGCGGCGACTCGCTTGGCAGCGACGGGATCGTCACGCTGGCCAACGGCGATGTCGTGGTCCGAAGCGGCTATTGGAACCGCATGGGCGGCGCGCTGACCTATGTCGGCGCCAGCTCCGGGCTGGGCGCGCTGGGTACGCTCGGCAGCGCCAACAGCCTGGTCGGCAATGCCGGCGTCACCTATTCGGCCACCAACCAATATGCGTTCGGCGGGCCGGCCCCTTATTACGGCTTCTACAACGGCGACAACGTTGGCAACGCCGGGATCACGCAGCTAAGCAACGGCGATCTGGTGATTGCCTCCGCCAATTGGGGGCACGGCCGCGGCGCGGTGACCTATGCCAGCGGCGCGGCGGGCCTGACCGGACTGGTTTCGTCAAGCAACAGCCTCGTCGGCGTGACCAAGGGGATCGGCGACACGTCGGACGGCACCGATACCTATTTCACGGACACCTACGGCTATCGCGGATGGTACGGCGGCGACAATGTCGGCAGCGGCGGCGTTACCGAACTGGCCAACGGCGGCTTCGTCATATCCAGCCCGAACTGGTCGACCAACCGCGGCGCCACCACCTTCTACGTCAGCGGCACGACCGGGCTGTCCGGCACGATCAGCGCCTCCACGAGCCTGACCGGCACCACCGCCGGTACGGCGACCGGATATGACGGCTTTCACCGCCAGACGATCTCCGGCGGTGACCTCGTCGGCGCGGTGACCGCGCTGGCAAATGGCAATTATGTCGTTTCAGCCTCGCGCTGGAACAATGCGCGCGGCTCGGTAACGGTGCTGGATGGAACCACCGGCCAGGCGCTGGCCGGCAGCAGCGGGTCGCGCGGCGATACCGTATCGGCGAGCAACAGCCTGGTTGGCGGCACCGCGAACGATCAGGTCGGTCTGGGCATCGTCAAGCTGAACGGAACCAGCGATGTCGTCGCCACGGCCCGCGAATGGGGCAATGGCAAGGGTGCGGTCACCCGGGTCAGCGGCTCCGCGGGGATGGCGGCCGTCGTTTCGTCCACCAACAGCCTGGTCGGCACCACCGCCTATGAGACGAGCCCGCTGGGCGGCGACAACGTCGGCAGCTCGGTCACCGCACTGTCCAACGGCGCCTATGTGATCCTCAGCCCCAACTGGAACAAGACGCGCGGCGCGGCGACGTTCGTCCCGGCCGGCGGGGCGATCACCGGGACGATCAGCAGCGGCAACAGCCTGGTCGGCACGACCGGCGCGGAGGGCAATGCCATCTATTGCGCCAGCTGCAGCAACGGCAATCCCGCCATGTTCGGTGGCGATTATGTCGGCAGCGGCGGCGTAACCGTGCTAGGCAACGGCAATCTCCTGCTCGCCAGCCCGAACTGGTCGCAGCAGCGCGGCGCGATCACCTTCATCAACGGCACCACCGGCGCGCTGGTCGACGGCACCGCCTCGCTGACCGGACCGGTGTCCGCCACGAACAGCCTGGTCGGCACGCAGGCGGCGGCCCGCTACGTCAGCTCATACAATTATTATGGCAGCAACACGGTCGGGCTTCGCTACTGGGTCGGCGGCGATCAGGTCGGCAGCATTCCCGAGGGGGCGGGGGCGCCCGTCGAGCTGATCGGTAGCGACCGCTTCCTGCTCATCAACACCAACTGGCATAATCGCACGGGCGCGATCACGCTGGGCAAGAGCGACGGCACCTTCGCGGCCGGTGGCGTGTTCGCGGGACAGGTAGGCGCCGCCAACAGCCTGGTCGGGACCACCGCCAGCACGCTCTATACGCCGCCCAACCTCGCGCAGGGCAATTACGCGCTCCAGTATGACGGCGACCGGCTGGGTTCCGAGCGCTACAAGGTGCTGGCCGATGGCCGCATCGCGATCTTCAGTCCCAATTGGTCTGGCACCCGGGGCGCCATTGCACTGATGGACGGCACCACCGGACTCGTGGGGGTCGTGTCCGCCAGCAACAGCGTCGTCGGCACGCTGGCCGGCGACCAGGTCGGCTATGGCGGCACGTACAGCACCTACGAACTGGCCAACGGCAAGACGCTGTTCGTCAATCCCTACGCGGTCGGCTCGGCGGGCGCCGCGACCGAACTGGCGGCGGGCGCGGCATTCACTGGCACGCTGGATGCGACCAATTCCCTGGTCGGCGCCGCACCGGGGGACTTGCTGGGCGTGTATGGTGTCATCCTGCTGGCTGGCAATCGCTACATCATCAACAGCTCTTATGCCGGCGCTGGCCAAAGCGCGATCACCTATCATGACGGCACCACGCCGCTGACCGGCACGTTGGACCTGCGCAACAGCTTCTACGGCGATGCCGCGCTGCCGACGTCGTACGGACTGGGCTACGGCCTGGCCGCGACCGGATCGCTGCTCATGAACTTCAACCTGGAGGGCTCGGGCCGGGTGACGCTGGGCTTCGCCGACCCGACCGGCTGGACCTATGCGCGCGCGGCGCAATCGACGCTGACGATCGCGCCGTCGCTGATCGAGCGGTCGCTGAACAACGGCACCTCGCTGGTGCTGCAGGCCAGCAACGACATCACCATCAACAGTGCGATCGCCGCATCGGGCGGCGCCACCGGCAACCTGACGCTGGAGGCCGGGCGGAGCATCGTCGGCAACGCCGACATCGGTCTGGGTACGGGTAACCTTTCGCTGCTCGCCAACAGCACATTGGCGAACGGTGTCGTCGATGCGCAACGCGATGGCGGCCATGCCGCGATCACGCTCACCGGCACTACCATCGCCACCACCGGCGCGGTATCGATCCAGCTTGCCGCCAGCACCGACAAGACCAACAACGGCGCCGGCGACATCGCGCTCGGCACCATCTCCGCCGGCACGGTCGACGTCCGCAATCTGGGTTCCGCGAACGGCGCGCTGACGCTGAACGGCGCGATCACCGCGACCGGCGCCAACACCTCGGTCCTGCTGGCGACGGGCGGCGCCTTCGTCAACAACGGCGGCGCCTCCGCGCTCTCGCCGGGTGCCGGGCGCTTCCTGGTCTATTCCGCCGATCCGCGGAACAACACGCTGGGCGGGCTGAGCGCGGACGGCAAGTTCTACGGCCGTACGCTCGCCGCCAACCCGCCCGCCAGCCTGTCGGCCACCGACGACCTGTTCCTCTACAGCGTGGTGCCGGTACTGACCGTCACCGGCAACACCACGGTCGGCTATGGCGACGCCGCGGGCGGTGTCACCCCCACTGTCACCGGCTTCATCGATGGCGACACGCGGCTGATTGCGCTCGCCGGCGCGGCGTCCATCAGCACCAGCTACCAGGCGGGCGATGCGGTCGGCGGCACCTATGCGCTGACGATCGGCCAGGGTACTCTCACCTCCCCGCTGGGTTATGCTATCAACCTGGTCAACGGCACGGTCACGGTCACGCCCAAGGTGCTGACGCTGGCGCTCACCGGGTCGGTTACGAAGCAATATGACCGCACCAGCACGGCCGCGCTGACGCAGGGCAACTTACAGCTCACCGGCCTGTACGGCAGCGACAGCATCGCGATCGGCGCGACCTCGGGCAGCTACGCCACCGCGAATGTGGGGACGAACCTCAACGTCACCACATCGCTGTCGGCGGGTGACTTCACTGCGGCTGCGGGTACGCTCCTGTCCAACTATGTGCTGCCGACCGGATCGACCTCGGCGACGATCGGCACGATCACAGCGCGTGCGCTGACGCTGTCCGGACTGGCAGCGATCGACCGCACCTATGACGGCACGACTGCGGTGGCGCTGACCGGCGGCACGTTGTCCGGCGTGCTGAGCGGCGACGCGATCGGGGTCAACGCGGGCACGGGCACGCTGGCCGACCGCAACGTCGGCACCGGCAAGGCGGTGTCGCTCTCGAACTTCACGCTCACCGGCGCGGCGGCGGGCAACTACACCATCTCGCAACCCGTCGGACTCACCGCGACAATTACCGCGAAGCAGCTCGCGCTGGGCGGCGTCACGGCGCAGGGCCGCGCCTATGACGGTACAACCGCGATCACACTGACCGGCGGCACGCTGTCGGGCGTCGTCGGCAGCGATACGGTGGGTGTGGTCGGCGGCGGCGGCACCTCGGCCAGTCGCAACGCCGGCACGCATGCGGTGACGGCCGCCGGATTTGCCCTGAACGGATCGGATGCGGCCAATTACGTGCTCGCGGGGCAGCCGACCGGGCTGACCGCCACGATCACGCCGCTGGCGGTAACGCTGGCGGGGGTGAACGCGGTGAACCGCAGCTACGACGGCACTACGGCGGTCACGCTGACCAGCGGCGTCGTCGCGGGGCTTCTGGTTGGGGACGCGGTGTCGCTGGTGCAGGGCACCGCCAGCGTGGCGAACCGCAACGTCGGCATCGGCAAGACGGTGAGCGTGACCGGCTTCGCTTTGAGCGGTGCCGATGCGGTGAACTACACGCTGGGCGGTGTGCCGGCGTCGCTTTCGGTCGATATCGCGGCACGGGCGCTTTCGATCAGCGGCCTCGCCGCACAGGACCGTGTGTACGACGGCACCACGACGGTCGCGCTGACCGGGGGGACGCTGTCCGGCGCGATCGGCGGCGATGTGGTTGGCCTGTCGGTGGGCAGCGGCATGCTCGCCGATCGCAACGTCGGCGTGGGCAAAACGGTGTCGCTCGGTGGCTTCGGCCTGACCGGGGCCGACGCGGGCAATTACGTGATCAGCCAGCCGAGCGGCCTGACCGCCACCATCACCGCAAAGCAGCTCGCGCTGACTGGTGTGACGACGCAGGCGCGTGCCTATGACGGCACCACGAACGTTGCGCTGGCCGGCGGCACGCTGTCGGGCGTGATCGGCGGCGATACGGTCGGGTTCACGAACGGAATCGGCATCGCCGCCAGCAAGGATGCGGGAACGCAGGCGGTCACCGCCAGCGGCTTCGCGTTGCACGGCGCGGACGCGGGCAACTACGCGCTGGCGGGGCAGCCGACCGGGTTGTCGGTGGCGATCGCGCGGCGTGCGGTGTCGCTGTCGGGCGTATCGGCGATCGACCGTACCTATGACGGCACGACGTCGGTCGCGCTGACGGACGGCGCGGTCAGCGGGCTGCTGAGCGGAGACGCGGTGTCGCTGGTGCAGGGCGTAGGCAGCATGGCGGACCGCCATGTCGGCACGGCCAAGACGGTGAGCGTCACCGGCTTCCAGCTGAACGGCGCGGATGCGGCGAACTATGCGCTGGGCGGCGTGCCCGGCACGCTGTCGGTCGACATCGCGGCCAGGGCGATCAGCCTGGCCGGCCTCACCGCGCTCGACCGCAGCTACGACGGGACGACCCAGGTCGCGCTGTCAGGCGGGACGCTGTCGGGCGTGATCGGTTCGGATACGGTCGGCGTCGTGACCGGCACCGGCAGCCTGGCCGACCGGCATGTCGGCACGGCCAAGGCGGTGACCGTCAGCGGCTTCGGACTGAACGGGGCGGACGCCGGCAACTACGTCCTCGCCGGCCAGCCGAGCGGCCTGACCGCCACCATCACCACAAAGCAGCTTGCGCTGACTGGTGTGACGACGCAGGCGCGCGCCTATGACGGCACCACGAACGTGGCGCTGGCCGGCGGCACGCTGTCGGGCGTGATCGGCGGCGATACGGTCGGGTTCACGAACGGAGCCGGCATCGCCGCCAGCAAGGATGCCGGGACGCAGGCAGTCACCGCCAGCGGCTTCGCGTTAAACGGCGCGGACGCCGGCAATTACGCGCTGGCGGGTCAACCGACCGGGTTGTCGGTGGCGATCGATCCGGCCCGCCTGCTGGTCTCGCTGGTCGCGGGCGCCGCATCCAAGACCTACGACGCCAGCGCCGCCGCGACGCTGACCTCTGCCAGCTATCGCATCCAGGGCGTCGTCGCGGGCGAGTCGATCGGCATTGCGCAAACCGCCGGCTCCTTCGCCTCCGCCAATGCGGGCACGGCGCTGTCGGTGACCGTGTCGCTGGGAGCGAACGACTATGTCGCCGGTGCGGGTACTTCGCTCGCGAACTACGCGCTGCCCACCGGCAGCATGGTGGGTGCGGTGGGGACGATCCTGCCCGCCGCGCTGATGGTGCGTGCCGACGACCAGATCCGGATGTCGGGTGACCCGATGAGCGTGTTGACCGCCAGCTACAGCGGGTTCGTCGGCTCCGACACGGCGGCTTCCACCGGGATCGCACCCACGCTGTCGACCGACGCCACGGTGCAGTCGCCGGCGGGCAGCTATGCGATCACCGCCTCGGGCGGGCAACTTGCCAATTACGTCGTGACCTATCGTGCCGGCACGATGACGGTGACGCCGGCGCCGGTTCCCGTGCCGTTGCAGGCGTTGATCGCCACCCAGCCGCTACAGGCTGTTATCGCGGCTCCGGTGGGCACACCCTCTACCACCGGCGAAGTCGCTATCAGCACCGGAGTCGCCACCGCGTTCCTGCCCGCGCCGCCGGCGGTGCCGCTGACCGTCGGCCATGCCAATGCGACGCTGACGAGCCAGGATCGCAGCGTGCAGGGTGCCAATGACTACGCAAATTCCTTCGTATCCTCGCTTAAGCTGGAGTCGCGCAAGTGAAGCGCCTTGTCCCTGCCACCTGCCTGACGGGTGCCCTGTTGCTTGCCACCCAGGCTGCCGCCCAGGTCGTCCCGCCCCCCGCGCAGGTCGACCCCGGTCGTGTCCAGCAGCAACTGGCGCCGCCGATGCCGCCGCGCGCCGCGCCCGAGATTATCACGCCGGAGATCCCGGACACGATCGCTCCCGAGGCCGCCGCCACCGTCCGGCTGACGGTGCGTGACATCCGCGTCGAGGGCAGCACCGTCTATCCGGCGGGTGCGTTCGATGACCTGATCCGGCCGCTGCTGGGGCGCGAGATCACCCTGGCGGATGCGTTTCGCCTCGCCGATGCGATCACCGCGCGCTACCGTGGCGACGATTACGTGCTGTCGCGCGTGGTGGTGCCGGCGCAGCGTGTCGCGGACGGCGTGTTGCGGTTGCAGGTGGTCGAGGGCTTTGTCAGCAAGGTCGAGGTGCAGGGAAAGGCCAGCCGCGTCCTGCGCCGCTATGCCGATGCGCTGACCACGTCGCGACCGCTGCGCGGCAAGGTGCTGGAACGCTACCTGCTGCTGATGAACGACCTGGCTGGCGCTGGCGCGCGCGCGGTGCTGGCGCCTGCGCCCGACGTGCCGGGCGGATCGGTGGTCACGATCGTCGCGACGCACAAGGCGGTCGACGCCTATGCCGGGATGGACAATCACGGCAGCCGCTACATCGGCCCGGTTCAATATTATACGGGCGTCGCCACCAACGACGCGCTGGGGCTGGGGGAGCGGATCGCGCTCAACTATGCCGGCGCGGCGCCGACGTCGGAGCTGCAATATGTCAGCGGGCAGGTCGACGTCCCGCTGGGCGGCGATGGCCTGTTACTCACCACCAGCGCCGGATACAGCCATTCACGTCCCGGCTTCGTACTGAAGCCGCTGGACGCGCGCGCGGACGGGACCACGCTTGGCGCACGGCTGGGCTATCCGGTCCTGCGTTCGCGCGCGCAGACGCTGCGCGTCGGGCTGGCGTTCCATTACCTCGACAGCCGCACGGTCATCAATGACGCGCCCGCGCTGACGCCGTCGTCGCACGACCGCATTCGCGCGCTGCGATTGAACGCTGGCTATGACGTCGCGGATCGCGCCGGCGGGCAGAACCTGCTGGTGGTGGAGTACAGTCAGGGGCTATCGATACTGGGCAGCCTGAGCGAGACCCGTCCGAACCCGTCGCGCCCGCGTGCCAGCAACGGCTTCCACAAGCTGACCGCGGAGCTGTCGCGGCGCCAGAGCCTGGAGGCGATCGGTCGCGGGCTTGGCCTGTACGGGGTGGTGAAGGCGCAAACCTCATTCGGCGGCTCGCTGTTCTCATCCGAGCAGTTCGGCGTCGGCGGCGCGGTGATCGGCACCGCATACGATCCCTCCGAGATCATCGGCGACAAGGGCGTCGCAGGGCGGATCGAGTTGCAATACAACACCGGCCTGCCTGCGGCGCGGCTGGGGGCGCAATTCTACGGCTTCTACGATGTCGGCACGGTCTCGAACGAAGTGGTGCTTCCGGGAGAGACGCGCAGCAATTCGCTTTCCTCCGCAGGCGGCGGCCTACGCTTCGCGTTGCTGGGGCGTCTCTCGGGCTATGCCGAGGTCGCAACGCCGCTGACGCGCGACATTCAGGCGCGACGCCTTGCCGGGCTCGACCCTCGCGCGACCCGGGCGTTCATGGGGCTGACGATCCGTTACTGAGGAGATTGTCGCAAGTGTGGGATGCGATGGGGAAGGGGCGAAGCACACCGGCGTGCGGATTGCGTTTACGCTGAAGCAGGCGGAGACGGGCACGCCGGTGGCGGAGGCGATCCGCCGAAAGGTACTCCGGAGCGGATCCTTCTACCGCGGAAAGAAGGCATACCTATGCGAGTCGCGCCACTCGGTCGGGGATAGGTGAACCCGCCGGGATCCGGCGCACATGGCGCATTTATGCACATCGCCGGACCGGCCGTGCGGAGCGCCGCGTGCTGAAACAGGCTGTTCAGCCACAGTCGGCAATCAGGCGGGCCTGTTCGATCGCGTATACCACGCTCGCCTCGTCATTGTCGGAGGTGTTGCCGCTGACGCCCGCCGCACCCGGCGGTGACCCGTCGGCATCCCGGATCAACACGCCGTCGGGCGCCGCAGCAGGCCGCGGGGAAATTCGTGGTCAACGCCGCGACCAATGCGGGCGTGGCATGGGCGCAGCGCGCGAGTTCACGGCCGCCGGAGCCCATGCCGAGGCACCCTGAGCCTTCGCCGTTGCGATCTCCGGCCGTTAGATCGCAGCGCGATGATCGCGCTGTACCATCAGCGGGCGGCAGCCACGATCGAGCATAACGACGGTGAGCGGGGCGGATCCCGGCGTTCTCCCTTGGCCAGCGTAGCCGAGGCAATATGGTCGGCGACATAGGTGGTTCCGGCGTACGCCGCTGGGTCGGGCTCGGCCTCATCACGTTGTTCATGGCGATCAATTTCGCCGACAAATCGGTGATCGGGCTGGCCGGCCCGCGCATCATGCGCGACTTGCGCCTGACGCCCGAACAGTTCGGCCTCATCGGCAGCAGCTTCTTCTTCCTGTTCTCCGCCTCAGCCGCCAACGGAACGCTGGGCGGCGGGGTATCGCCGCAGGTGAACGGTTATGTCGTGACGATCGGCCCGCACGGCGCGCGAGGTTTGAACACGACTATGTTGCGATGGATGCTGCCTGATCGTGGCGGGCGTGATCGGGGTGATCGTCGTCGACCCCGAGCGGTCGATCCGGCGGATGGCGCAGAAATGACCCGTCCGTCGTCGCGGGCGCGCGCCACCTGCTTCTTTGCCAGCGCGGACCGGATCGATTATCGCTGGCCCGTAATATGCGGTACGCAAAGGATCATCGGGAAAAGACGCGGCGACGGATCGTCGAGACGGCATCGCGCGCGCTGCGGCGAAACGGGATCGGCGCGTCGGGCGTGGTCGGCCTGATGAGCGAGGCGGGGCTGACGCAGGGCGGCTTCTACACGCATTTCGCGTCGAAGGACGCGCTGGTCGGCGAAGCGATCGATCATGCGCAGAAGAATGCCCGACGCTGGTTGGCGGGCGTGGCGGCGGCGGCGCGTGAGAAACAGGGTGATCCCGTTTCGGCGGTGATCGATGCCTATCTCAGCGTCGCCCATCTCGATGCGGCAGGCGGTGGCTGCACCCTGGCGGCGCTCGGTTCGGAAATCGGGCATCAGTCCGATGCGATCAGGCGCTCGGCCTTTTCGGGCATGGCCGATATCATCGAGCTGCTGGCCGAACAGATGCCGGCGGAACGCCGCCACCTCGCGTCCGCCTTTTACGGCCTTCTGGCGGGAACGCTGCAGCTCGCACGGCTGGCCCCGACGCGCGAGGAACAGGAGGCCGTGCTCGAGGCCGGGCGCAGGGCGGCACGGGACATCACCGGCGCCCGATAGCGGCCGGTCGATGGCAACTCCTGCGACATTACCGACGTCGGCTGAATGGCGCTCGGGCCGGCATTGCCCGCTCACTTGGCGGCTTGACGTCGCGTGGCACCTTCGATGATGATATTATCATCATAATGGAAAGGATGCGGCATGCCGATGATCGATATCTCCGTTCCCGCCGGTCGGATCGCGGATACCAAGGCGCTGGCGACACGCGCCGCGGCGCTGATGCGCGAGATCGAAGGCGTGCCGGACATTCCGATGTTCCGGCGCAACACCGCCTGCTACGTCCACGAAATACAGCCCGGCCATGCATCGGACGTCGATGGTGACGAGGATCTGGTACACGTGTCCAGGTGCTCACCAACGCCGGCGGCCTGTCGCGCGAGAAGCAGATCGAGGTCGTCGCGAAACTTGGCCACCTCGTCGGCGACGCGGCGGGGGACGAGGCGCTGGGCAAACGCGCCTGGGTGCTGCTGACCGAAGCCATACCCGGCGGCTGGGGCCTGTGGGGACATGCGCATACCAACGAGGAACTGGTCGCGGCCGCGCGCGCGGAAATCGGCGCGATCGCCGCGGTAAGAAGCGCGGGCTGACGCCCCGCACCAGCAGGTCAGGTCGCGGTGTCTAGGCCCAGCCGGCTCCTAAGCGCCGCGCGCGAGGCGGCGAGCGTCGCGGTGGCGATCGCCGGATCGTCCAGCGCGCGTGCCAGCGACATCGCGCCGACAAGCTCCGCCAGCGCCGACGCGGCGAGCGCGCGCGCATCATGCCGCCCGATCCGCGTCAGCGCGCGTTCGATCGCGTGATGGAAGCGTTCGATCCCCCATGCGAACCGGCGCCGGGCAAGCTCGGGCAACCGGGTCGCCTCGCCACTCAGCGACGGTAAGGGGCAATGTCGGCCGATCGCGCCCAGCGCGCGATCCGACAGATAGAAGTCAATCAGGGCGGCAAGCCCTTGCGCCGCATCGTCGGGCGTCAGATAGCGATCCAGCATCGCGGCGCTGTCCTCGAACATGCGATCGATCGCGTGCGCGACCAGATCGTCGCGATCGGTGAAATGGGCATAGAAGCCGCCATGCGTCAGCCCGGCCCGCTTCATCAGCGCGGCGACGCCGATCCCCGTCATGCCATGCTCGCGCATCGCGGCCGCCGCCTCGTCGAGAATGCGGGCGCGGGTACGCTCCTTCTGGGTCGCCGGTCTGGTCATCACAACGATATGGGCATCATGCCGCCCAGCCGCCACCCAGCGCGCGGGCCGCGGCTACCGACGCCCGCGCCGCCTCGGCGCGGGCGAGGACCAGCCGGTCCTCCGAAGCGAGCATGGAGCGGTCGGCATCGAGGACGTCGATGAGCGCCAGCACGCCGCCCGCATAGCCGATCCGCGCCTGCTCCCTCGCGCGCATCAGCGTGGCGACCTCCGCCTCGCGCAGCGTGATCTCGCGCCGTGCCTGGCCGAGCCTGACCAGCGCCGTCTCCACTTCCTCGGTCGCGCGCAGCGCCGTGCCGCGATAACGCGCCAGCACCTCGCGCTCACGGCCCCGCGCCGCCGCCACCTCAGCATCGACCCGGCCGAAGTCGAACAGGCGCCAGCGGAAGCCCCCGCCGGCCAGCGCCTGAACGGCGCCGCCGGTGAACAGGTTGCCGGTGCCGAGGCTGGCGACACCGATCAGCGCGCGGAGCGTGATCCTGGGATAGTGATCGGCGAGTGCGGCGCCGACCCGCGCATCGGCGGCGGCGACGCGGCGCTCGGCGGCGGCGAGGTCGGGGCGGCGGCGGAGCAGGTCGGCGGGGATGGCGCTGCCCGCCGGGTCGGGCGCGCGCGGGATCGCCGCCATGACCGCGAGGCCATCGGGATCGCCCCCCGCCGGACGCCCGACCAGTACGGCGAGGCGGTTGATCTGGGCAACGATGCCCGCGTCGATCGGTGCGATCGCGGCGGCCAGACCCTGTGCCTCGCCCGCAACGCGGTTATACTCGCGCTCGGCGACAAGCCCCTCGACGAAGCGGCGGCGGACGAGGTCGCGCAGCTTTTCCTCCGCAGCCAGCTGGCGCGCGGCGACGTCGCGCTGCGCCTGAAGGCCGCGCAACTGGCAATAGGCGTCTACCGTCTCCGCGGCGACCGCAAGCCGGACCCCCGCGGCGTCCGCCAGGCTGGCGTCCCGGTCGGCGCGCGCCGCCTCGCGGCCGCGGCGTAGCCCGCCGAACAGGTCAAGTTCCCACGACGCCTGCCCGCCGAGCTGGTAGAGCGTGTAGTCGCGCGGCAGGCCAAGCCCGGTCGCGACCGCGCCGACCGGGGTGCGCGTCGACACACGGTTACGGTCGACCGATCCGGTCGCGTCGACCGAGGGCAGCAGCGCGGCATCGGCGCCGCGCGCAGCAGCGCGCGCCTGGTCGATCCGCGCGGCGGCGGCGGCGATGTCGAGATTTTGCGCAAGCGCCTGCTCGACCAGCCGGTCGAGCAGCGGATCGCCGAAGCCTTGCCACCAGCGCGGGTCGGCAGCGGCGATCGGGGTTCTGGCAGTGTAGCCCGTCGGCAGCCCGATCGAGGCGGAGTGGTAGTCGGGGCCGGCGCTGCACCCGGCGAGCAGGGCCAGCATCAGGGGGGCGGCGATCCGCATCGTCATCTCCGTCAATGGGCCGCGTCGGGCGGCGGTGGGGCGGCGCCCTGCCTCGGCGGCCGACAGAAGGGCACCATCAACAGCGCGGCCACGAACATCCAGGCGAGCAGCCGGAAGACGTCGTTGAAGGCCAGCGTCAGCGCCTCGCGCGCGATGGCCCGGCCGAGCAGCGCCTGCGCCGCCAGCATCGCCTCCCGCGGATCGGGCAGCACTGCCGTCAGCCGCGCCGCTATCGCGGCGATCTGCGCGGTGGCAGTAGCGGCGTCGCGGCCCATCGCCTCGCCGATCCGCAGCGCGGCGATCCGCGTCTGGTCCTGTAGCGCGGTGTTGACCAGCGCGATGCCGACCGCGCCGCCCAAGTTGCGCATCAGGTTGAACAGCCCTGAGGCGTTCTTCAGTTCGGCCGGGGGGATGCCGGCGAGCGCCAGGTTCACGCTCGGTACGATGCACAGCATTATCGCGAAACCGCGCACGGCCTGCGGCAGCGCCAGCTCCCAAAAGCCCCATTGGCTCGACATGCCCGAACTGAGCCAGAGCGACAGCGCGAAGGTCGACAGGCCGATGGTTATCATGATGCGCGGGTCCAGCCGCTGGCTGAGCGAGGCGGCGACCACGACGCTCATCAACTGGGTGATGCCGACGACGAACACCGTCTCGCCGATTTGGAGGCTGTCGTAGCCGCGCACCCGCGCCAGATAGACGGGCACGAGATAGATCGCCGAATAGATGCCGACCCCCACCACGAAGTTGAACACGCAGGCGAAGGCGAAGGTCGGTCGGCGGAACGGCACAAGGCTGACGAGCGGATTGGCCGAGAAGAACGACCGTTCCATGAACAGCGCAAAGGCGACCAGCGCACACCAGCCCGCGACGCTGATCGCCGGATCGCCGAACCAGTCGTTGCGCGGACCTTCCTCCAGCACATATTCGAGGCCGGCGAGGAAGATCGCCATCGCCGCGAAATGGATCCAGTCGATCCGTGCGAACATCGACGGATCGCCCTTGTCCACTTTCAGCAACTGGCTGGCGAGCAGCGTAACGACGACGCCAGGCGCGACGTTGATGAAGAACAGCCAGCGCCAGTCGAAGACGCTGGTGATAAGCCCGCCCGCGCTCGGCCCCAGCGTGGGCGCCAGTACGCTGACGGTGCCGAGGATCGCGGGGATCATCGCCTGCTGCTTGCCCGAGAAGATCGTGAAACCCGTCGCGAAGACCAGCGGCACCATCGCGCCGCCGGTGAACCCCTGCAGTGCCCGGAAGGCGATCATCGTCTCGATGTTCCAGGCGAAACCGCAAAGCAGGCTGGATAGGGTGAACATGCCGGCCGAGAACACGAACAGCCAGCGCGTCGACATCGCACGACCCAGATAGCCCGACAGCGGGATCATCACGAGTTCGGCCATCAGATAGGCGGTCTGCACCCAGCTGATCTCATCCGGTCCCGCGGCCAGGCCGGCCTGCACCTCCGCCAACGACGCCGATACGATCTGGATGTCGAACAGCGCCATGAACTGGCCGAACGCCATCACCGCGAAGATCATGTATTTGCGCGACGTCGGCATCGCAGCGGGATCGGCCGACCAATCCTGTCCCAGCGACCGCAGCCACGCCATCGACGATCCTTCCCGTTCTCGTCCGGCAGCGCTGGACATATGATCGGGATCATATATATGACGTACATCATATTGGCAAGCGGGTGACGGAGCAGGGGATGGACGATATGCCGAAGGATGCGGGCGCGGTGCCTGATGCCGCCGTCGCTGCCCGCCGCCGCCCGTCGCGTCGGACCCTGCTGGCGGCGGGCATCGCGCTGATCGTCGCGATCGTCGGCGCGTTGTGGATCACCGCCGCCCCGTCCAGCGAATCGACCGACGATGCCTATGTCGCCGCCGACGCCACCGCAGTCGCGCCGCGGGTGAAGGGTCTCGTCGCGGCGATCCTCGTTCACGACAATCAGCCGGTGCGCCGCGGTCAGCCGCTAGTGCGGATCGATCCCGAGGAATTCGACGCGCGCGTCCAGAGCGCCGAGGCCGACGTCGTCGATGCCAGAGCACAGGTCGAGGGCGCCCGCGCCGCGCTGGTATCACTCGATGCGGAGCAGCAACTGGCGAGCGCGAAGGTGACGGCGGCCGCGGCGGACATCCGCTCGACCGAGGCCGAGTCGGGCCGGGCCGATGCCGATCGCCGTCGCTACGACGCGCTGCTCGCCTCCGGCGCGGTCGCGCGTCGCGAGGTCGAGGTCGCTCGCAGTGCCGCCGTCGGCGCCGAACAGGGCGCGGCCCGCGCCCGCGCCCTGTTCGCGGTGTCGCAGCGCGAGGCGGGCGTCACGGGCGCCGACCGTGTGCGTCTGCTCGCCGCGGTCGACAAGGCTCAGGCGCAGCGGCTGCGCGCGATCGCTGCGCTCGATCTCGCGCGGCAGGATCAGCGCCACACGCTGATCGTCGCACCGATCGATGGCGTCGTCGGCAACCGGCAGGCGCAGCCCGGCGACTATGTCCAGCCCGGATCGAGGCTGATGACGCTGGTGCCGGTCGGCAACGTCTATGTCACCGCCAATTTCAAGGAAACGCAGACGCGCCATATGCGCATCGGCCAGCGCGCCAGCATCAAGGTCGACGCACTTGGCGAGACGTTGACCGGCAGGGTCGACAGCCTTGCGCCCGGATCGGGTTCGACCTTCTCGCTGCTGCCGTTCGAGCCGGGGACGGGCAACTTCACCAAGATCGTCCAGCGGGTGCCGGTGCGCATCCACTTCGATCCCGGCCAGCCCGCGCTCACCCGCCTGCGCCCCGGCCTGTCGGTGACGGCGAAGGTGCGGCTGAACGACTGATCCCGGTCCGACGGCCAGGGCGGTCGGCGAAAACGGCGGCGATGCGGCTCCCCGTCGCGCGACGCGCCGATGACCCCCGGCTGGCAATCGGCCCCGCCAGCGAACGCCCTGAGATCCTCCGCGCTGCGGACGTCGCCACGGCCGTAGCGGCGATGGACCGGCCCGGCCGATCGGTCAGCGTGTTGCCGACATTCGGGCAGCAGCGATGCGTCCTTGTATATGATGACTATAATATTATCTAGGCGGCCTGCCGGGATCGCGATCGTGGTCTGACCGGCGTGACGAGCCTGGAGAACGGAGACCGCATATGAACGACAATCGTCCTGGAACGGCGCTCATCACCGGCGCCTCGGCAGGCATCGGCGCGACCTATGCCGATCGCCTTGCCCGCCGCGGTCATGACCTCATCCTCGTGGCGCGCGACCGGGCGCGGATGGAGCAGCAGGCGGCCCGCCTGCACCGCGAAACAGGTCGCGACGTGGCCGTCCACCCCGCCGACCTTACCGATCCCGCCGCCCTTGCCGAGCTGGGGCGCCTGATCGAAGGCACCGCCGATCTGCGGATGGTCGTCAACAATGCGGGCCTCGCGCTGCCCGCGAACTTCGTCGATGTCGAGGCGCATCAGCTGCTGGAGCTGCTGTCCGTCAACGTCGTCGCCGCCGCCGTGGTGGCCCGCGCCGCCGCCCGCGCCTTCCGGCAGCGTGGCACGGGCGCGATCATCAACCTCTCCTCCGTGGTCGCGCTCAATCCCGAGGACTTTGACCCGGCATACAGCGCCACCAAGGCCTTCGTCCTGAACCTCACCCAAGGGCTTGCCGCCCAGCTCGAACCGAAGGGCGTCCGGGTCCATGCGGTGCTGCCCGGCGCTACCCGGACGGAAATCTGGGGGCGATCGGGCAAGGACGCCGATGCCTTCCCCGCCGAGATCATGATGAGCGTGGACGATCTGGTCGACGCCGCGCTGGTCGGCTTCGACCGGGGCGAGACGGTGACGATCCCGCCGATGCCCGACGAGTCCCAATTCGACGCGATGCAGGCCGCGCGGCGTGCGCTGGCCAACCTGTCGCGCCGCGAGGTTGCGCCGCGTTACCGGGTTGCCGCCCATGCAGGAGACACGCTGTGAACGCGGTGACCGCGGGCTACGTGCGCACGCCCTTCACCTTCGCGCGCGATGACATCGATGTGGTCTAGATCAACGGGGCGTTCGGCCCCCAGGCGGTCGCGTGCCTCGACGAATTGCGCATCCCGCGCGCGAAGGTGAATATCGATGGCGGCGCTATCGCGCTCGGCCATCCGCTCGGGGCGACCGGCGCGCGGATCACCGCCAAGGCGGCGCAGATCCTGGCGCGCGGGGGCGGCCGCTATGCGCTCGCCACCCAGTGCATCGGCGGCGGGCAGGGCATCGCGACGATCATCGAGCGGCCGGGACCGATCGCCGTCCGGGGTAGGCATGATGCAGACCCGGACGGCGATCCGCCAGCCGTCAGCCGCCGTCCGCGCGGCCGATCGGCAGGATGACCAGCGTCGAGGTCGCCGATGCCAGCAGGCGCCCGCGCTGGTCGTAAAGTTTTGCTTCCGAAAAGGCCGCGCGCCGGCCGACCGACAGCGTCTGCCCTTCGGCCCTGACAAGCCCGGCGCGGTCGGTTACCGGGCGATGATAGCTGACCTTGAGTTCCGCCGTGCTGAACCCGGTATTTGCCGGCAGCGACGCATGCACCGCGCATCCGCACGCGGTGTCGAGCACGGCGGCGACATAGCCGCCCTGAACGATGCCGGCGGGATTGAGATGGGCGTCGCCCGGCTCGGCCTCGACGGTCGCCCGACCTTCATCGACCGCTACCAGCCGGATATGCAGCGTCTCGTGGATCGGCGGCTGGCGATCTCTGTCGATTAGCGCGCGCAGTTGCTCCAGCCCGGTCAGGCCGGGTGGCAGGTCGGCAAGCATGCTCATGTCTCTTTCATCCCCAGGGTCGACAGGTTGTCGGACAGAAACGCATGAACCTCGCGCGCGAACGCCTCGGCATATTGGAAGAGAAATCCGTGTCCGGCGTCGGGATAGAGGACGAGCCGGGCGTTCGGCGCCGCCTGCACCGCAGCGAAGCAGTTATAGGTCGGGATCATGATGTCATGGACCCCGTTCGCATACAGGATCGGCAGCGTCATCGCCGGCAGGTGCGGCAGGATCGCGTCGTGCTCGTGGAACGCGCCGAACGAGGCAAGCTGCGCCTTCACGCTCTCCATCGGAAGCATCGGCTCGGGCGGCTCGCTGCGGTGGCCGAGCCGGCCGAGCTGGGCGCGGCCTGCCGCCATCGCGGTCGGCGTGTCGGGATAGAACAGATAGAGATAGTCGTCGTCGACGTTGACCGGCTTCGATGCGATTTCCATCACGCGGGGCGGCGGCGCAGGCGCATCGGGCACGGCGCCCGGTCCCGAGCCGGCGACGATCAGACGGCGCACGAGATCGGGACGCCGCAACGCCACCGTCTGCGCGACATAGCCGCCCATCGACCAGCCGAGCAGATCGAACCGGCCGAGGCCGAGCGCCTCGGTAAAGGCGATCAGCACGTCGGCCATGCCGGGGATCGATGGCGGCACGCTACCCGACGACAGGCCGACGCCGGTGCTGTCGAACCAGTAGACCGGGCGCTCCGCCGCCAATCCGTCGAGCAACGCCGGATCCCACTGGTCCATGACGCCGCGAAACCGCTGGGCAAGGACGAGCGGCAGCACGCCGGGACGCGACGGGCCGCTCGTGCGATAGGCGATGCGCTCTCCGGCTGCATCGACATACAGGGTCGGCGTCGTGTCGGCGCTGTTCCGGTGGGTCATGCCCGATCCCCCGCGACGGGATAGACGTCGCCGATCTCTATGAGGATGAAGGTACGCAGCGATGGCCACGCGCCCTCGTCGGTGCGGCGCGTCACGCGGCGCAGCGTCGGAAAGACGAGGCCGCCGAAGGTCAGGTGATCGTAGCAATAATGCGCCGCCACCCCACCCGCGACATCGGTGACATAATCGAGCCGCTTCAACAGGCCCTTCTCGTCGAAATAGAGCGTCTGTTCGCGGCTGTGCGTGACGATATCGTCGGGAAAGACGACGCGAAGCGGCCGCCACGTCTCATTGGCCTCGCGATGGTCGGGCAACTGCGCCAGTTCGAAGCCCGGCCGCGCGAGCAGGAATGGCAGCGTCAGGTAATTCCACATCGCATAGGCGTTGAAATAGAGCAGTTGAAGGTCGCTCCATTGCGCATCGAGACGACCGTCGAACGTGCCGCGCGCTTCGGGCAGATCGGCGACGACCTTGCCGTGGCCGTCGATGATCGCGACCCGGTCGTGCTCGTACCGGCCGATCGTGCCGAGGTGGGGAAAGGGGGAGACATCCACCCGCTGCGCATGCGGATCGACATGCATCTGTACGCGCCGCATGCCCTGCGCCTGCCCCTTGATGTCGTAGAAGGGGCCGGTGAGCGAGACATTGGCCTCGATCCGCCTCAGTGCATTCCATTGATCCATGCCGCCGTGCGCGGCGATCGCTTCCTCGACGAGTGGATGCATCGGTATCTCCCTTGTCCGGCGTTCTCGTGATCGGTGGCGTTCAGGGTTCGCGTCGCAGCCGCCCGGCCTCGACCGCGCCGTCGACCTGAAAGGCGGTGAAGCGCCATCCCGCGGCATCCCGACGGATACGATCGAATGGAGCATGAGCGCGGGCAGATCGTCGCTGGTGAGAGTCAGCGATTCCGCGCGGGCAGCGTCGGCCCCGGCCGGCTCGGCGACGCGAACGATCAGCATGTAGAAGACGACATCGACGGTTCCGTCAGGTCGCGGGGTCAGGACGTGGTTCAGCCCCTGCCGGCGCGTACCCACCACGAACGGGCGATAGAGGTCGTAGAATTCACGCAGACCCTCGCGCCCCCGAAACGCGCCGCGGGGATGTAGGACCGCGCCGTCTTCGGCGAACAGCGCGAACATCGCCTCCAGATCCCAGGCGTCGATCGCCAGGTTGAAACGGTTGCACAGATCGATGATCGCGGCATGATCGTCGCCCGAGACGGGCGCGGTCGGCGGAAAGCGGCGGGGGGTGGTCACACGAATCTGCACGATGATAAGGGCGATGCGAGGCAGTCGTTCATGGTGATCCAATTGCACGCGCGGTCGCGGCCAGCGCCGCCTGCGTCGCGGGCTGGTCGAACAGCGGCGCGGACACGCTCGTCCGCGCTGTCGCCTGCGGCCCTCTTCGGCAGGAAGGCGATCGCGCCGGTGCTGAATGCCCCATCGGCCCCGGCCAGGGTCATGCGCCGAACACCCGTTCGAAGAATGCGCGCGTATAGCCGCCGATCTCCTGCCACTTGTCCTCCAGCGCGAAATGGCCGCTGTCGACGCCATGGAACTCGATCCCCGCCATGTCCGCTGGCGGCTTCATGCTGGTGCCGGGGAACAGCGGGTCGTTGACGCCGGTGGCGATCATCGCCTGTCGCTGGTGCGTGCGCAGGAATTCCTTCGCCTGCGCCACGGTCTGCCTGTTGTTGCGGATGTCGTAGAGCAGGTCCATCATGATGTCGCCGACACCGGGACGGGCGATCAACAGGCTGTCGATCGTCCAGCCCTCCGGGTCGATGAGCGAGGGGTCGCGCACGCCGGTCAGATACTGGCCCCTGATCGTCCTTTCGCTCAGGTTGAAGCGCGCGGCGTCGCGATCCGCCCGCGATCCGCTCTTCCAATAGGCGAGCAGCGGCCCCCAGGTTTCGGGCGACGTCTCCTCGCCGAACGCGGGCGTGTTCTGGAGCACGACGCCCGCGAAATCCGCTTGTCGCTTCAACATGATGCGGTATCCGATCGGTCCGCCGAAATCCATCAGGTACAGGCCGAACCGGCCGATCCCCAGCGCCGTCATCAGCCCATCCATCATCTCGGACAGATGCTGGTGGGTGTAGGCGAAGGACGATCGCGGCGGGACGGCCGACTGTCCGAACGCGGGATAATCGGGCGCAATGACATGGTAGCGATCGGCCAGCATCGGGATCAGCCGGCGATACATGCGCGACGATGTGGGATAGCCGTGCAGCAGGACGATTGTCGGCGCGTCGGCCGGCCCCGCCTCGCGGTAGAAGATGTCGATGCCGCTCACGTTCCGGGTGCGGTAATAGATGTCCATCGCCGGGCCTCCGTGTGCAGTCGGATGCGGCGGCGTGGGATGCGGTCGCTGCGGCTCAGCGGCGATCGACGGCGAGGCCGACCCGCCGGCCAGAAGACCGA
This sequence comes from Sphingomonas taxi, assembly GCA_003243195.1. Classification (GTDB taxonomy): domain Bacteria; phylum Pseudomonadota; class Alphaproteobacteria; order Sphingomonadales; family Sphingomonadaceae; genus Sphingomonas; species Sphingomonas taxi_B. The sequence goes on from QFQI01000020.1 coordinate 23,359, forward strand.
TCGTCGCGGCGCCCCCGCCTGCGATCATCTGACGCCGCGAGGCGATGGGATCGATCACGCTGCTTTCTCCTGCTGTGCCGCGGGCTGGTCGCCTCGCGCGGCGTAGAGCTGACGGCCAAGCTCCCCTGTGCCCGGTGACGAGGTCACCGCGCGGTGGCCGCCTGTTCGATGACGCTGGCGACGATATCGGGGTGCGAGATGAACACGGTATGCGCAGCGCCCCGCACCTCCGTCACCGTCGCCTTGCCGCGTCGGTACATCCAGCGTTCGAGATCGGGGTTGATGACCCGGTCGGCGGCGGCGACGATCGCCCAGCTCGGCTTGTCCTTCCACGCGGCGGCGGTTGCCGGCGCATCCAGCGCGCCCGCGGCGATCGCCACCTGCGAACGCGCCATGAACTCGGCCTGCGCCTTCGGCACGTCGCCGGCGAAATCCCGGGCGAACTTGTCCGGCGGAAAGATGTAGAAATCGTCGGTGAGCTTCACCGCCGGGGCGCCGGCCGCCGGCTTCGGCCCTTCCAGCGCGTTGGTGCTTTCTCCCACATCGGGCATCAGCGCGGCAACATAGACCAGCGCCTTCACCTTGGCGTGCGTGCCCGCGACCGTGATGACCTGGCCACCCCAGCTGTGCCCCACCAGCACGGTCGGGCCGTCCTGCATGTCGAGCACGCGGGTCGTCGCCGCCACGTCGGCATCCAGCGACGTCTCCGGTTCCTGCACCATCGTCACGCGATAGCCCTTGGCAACGAGCCGGTCGTAGACGCCCTTCCAGCCCGAGGCGTCGGCGAAGGCTCCGTGCACCAGCACGACGTTGCGGATGCCCTTCGCATCGTGCGGCGCCGCCGTCGCGGCCACCACCGGCTTCGTCGCAGCCAACGTCGTCGCCAACGACATGAGCGCCATCTTCAGCATCGACAGAACCCCTTCTCATCACCGGCGCAAAAGCGCCCTGTCGCCCCGCCCCCGTCGGGCAGGCATCCAGCATCGGCAAAACGACGCCGCCTATCCTACACTACATTATGATAATAATTCTATAGAGAAATGTCTAGCTCATTTGAGGTCATTAAATCAGCGGAAAACCCTTCAACACCTGTTCAAGTCGCGCCGTTCTGGTACGCCGGAACTCATGGCTGGTTTGCCATTTTTGCAGTACGATCGACCGTTGATACCGGCGGCAGGTCATTTGCATCCAGCAATGGAATCGCCGCCATGCCGTTCGTCATCATCAATTCGCGTGACCCGCTGTCGCACGAGAGGCGGGCGCTGCTCGCCGAGACGATCAGCGCCACGATGATCTATCTGGAGATCAACCGCGATACGCCGGAGATCAGGGCGATCGACTGGACCTGGTTCCGCACGCTCGGTGCGGAAAACTGGGTGGTCGGCGGCCGCTTCGACGACCGTTTCGTCAAGGGCCGGGCGATGATCCTGGCGGAGATCATCGCGCCCGCCGCGCTGATGGATCCCGACCTAAAACGGAAAGCGCTGCACGAGACCACGGCACGTCTGCGCGAGGCGATGACGCTGTCACCCGACGATGACGGCATCGGCATTTTCGTCATCATTACCGAGGCGCCGATAACGCAATGGAGCGTCGACGGCGCGACGGCGACGACGCGCGAACTGATCGAGCAGGTGAAAGGGGACGTGTCCCGGAGCCGCCTCGAAGGCATCGATGCGCACGATCGCGGGTGGGCCAGCGTACACGACACCTTCGGTATCCCGCGCTGAGCGATCGAACGCTGCATGCGGGCCGTTGGCAGGAGCTGACCCATGTCCTGTTCCACCTTCACGCGCACCTGCGCGAAAATGCTGATGGTTGCGACCGCGATGGCGGAAGCGCCCACAGCCGCAAGGTGCGCGACATCGACAGCGAGCGCATGCTGCTCAGGGTCGAGCGCAGCAGGGGCGGGCGGTATCGCAACGCGATGCTCCCAACCGGACTTCTGGCCTTGCTGCGGGAGTGGCGGCGGGTCGGTTGGCGGGAACGCGTGTTGCACGTCGATGGCTGACTGTTCCCCGGCCAGCATTACCTCAAGCCGCTCAGTACGGCGCCGGGCGAGTCTGAGGATGAGGCGGCGCACGTCCTGTACGGACCAACGCATCAGGTCCGCGTGCTCGTCCGCGCTCTTTTCTCGGGCATGACATTGGTGCGGGCGCGAGCATGACGGGTGAGACGTGGCGGTACCTGCAATGTCAGGAGCGGTTCTCGTTGTGGTGCATCACCCGCCTCCGCCGCTGTCGCCAGAACGCTAGTGCTATTGAGAACCTGTTGCAGTTGTCGAACCGGCTTTGTATCTGCGCCCCCGAAAAGGGGGAGACAGCATGAAGTTCGTAGTTGGTGCTTTGGTGGCAGTGGCGGTGTGGGAGGGTAGTGCGAGCGCGCAGACTGCACCGGACGGCAGTGATTTGTCGGATACCCGACGCGAGGACATCGTGGTCACCGCTGCGAGGACCAACCTGCCCGCGAGCGCATTGCCGCTGACGGTGGATGTGATCGATCGCGAAACCCTGTCGCGCCAAGTCACTGTTTCCGGATCGGTGGTCGATGCGGTGTCGGCGCTGCTTCCTGCCTTTTCGCCCACGCGCGAGAAGATTACCGGCGTCGGCGAAACGTTGCGCGGACGCTCACCGCTCTACGCCATCAACGGTATCCCGCAAACCACCCCGATCCGCGACGGTGCGCGAGATGGCTATACCATCGACCCGTTCTTCATTGACCGGATCGAGGTCATCTACGGCTCCAATGCGCTTCAGGGAATCGGAGCGACGGGCGGCGTCGTCAATCAGGTCACGGTGCGCGCGCCCAGGGGGGAGGGCTGGAGCGGCCGGACGCTTCTCCAGGGCAACAGCGGCGACGACTTCTCGGGGGCCTCTCTCGGCGGCAAGGTCGCCGGGCTCGTCAATCTTCGCAGCGGTCGGTTCGACGCTACCGGCGGCGTCGCGTTCGAACGGCGCGGGGTGTTTCTGGACGGCCGCGGAAGGCGCATCGGCTATGACGGCAACCAGAGCGAGATACAGGACACCGACACGCTCTCCTTCTTCGGTCGCGTCGGCGTTGACCTGTCAGATACCGCCCGGTTCGAGGTCGTCGCCAACCGCTTCCGGCTGCAAGGCAATAATCATTATGTCCCGGTAGACGGCAGCCGTGTCCGCGGCATCCCCGCGACCACGCGGCGCGGCGAGACGCCGGGCGAACCCTCAACCGGCGTTGCGCAGATGGTGTCGGCATCGCTGACGGACGGCAACCTGGCAGGTGGCGCGTTCACATTGCAGGGTTTCTACAACCGGACCAGCGACACGTTCGCGGGCGGCATCCTTGCCACCTTCCAGGACACGCGGATCGCACCGATCGGCACGCTGTTTGACCAGTCGCGCAACGTGTCGCGCAAGCTGGGGGGTAAGGTGAGCTACGAGCGCACCGTTCCGGGTCTTGAGGCACTGACGCTCACCGCAGGATTTGACGCGCTGTTCGACCGCACCGCCCAGACATTGGTGCAGACGGATCGGACATGGGTGCCGCAAACCGATTTCCGCAGCCTCGCTCCATTCGGTCAGGCCAACCTCAAGCTGTTCGCCGGCATCGTCCGTCTCGCGGCCGGGGTGCGATACGAGAACGTTCAACTCGACGTACCCGATTACACGACACTGGCGACATCCGGCTCGCGCTTCGTCACCGGCGGCAAACCGTCATTCAAGCGGGCATTGTGGAACGGCGGCGGCGTGCTGGAGCCGGTGAAGGGCATTCGCGCCTATGGCAGCTATGCCGAAGGATACACGATCGCCGACATCGGCCGGGTGCTGCGGGCCATCAGCCAGCCGAACGTGCGGATCGACAGTTTTCTCGACCTGACGCCCGTTATCTCGAATAACCGCGAGGTGGGCGTCGAGGTGACGCAAGGGCCGCTCGTCGCCAGCGCCACTTATTACTGGTCGTCGAGTGAGGCGGGCCAGGTGCTCGTGCGTAACGACGACGGCATCTTCAACGTCAATCGTCAGCCGGTTGATATCGAAGGGCTGGAACTGAACCTCGACGTGCGCATGCCGCTACCCGGCCTGAAGATCGGAACCGGTTACAGCCACGTGACCGGGCGAACGGACGCCAATGCCGACGGCACGCTCGATGTCGATCTCGACGGTGCCAACATTTCGCCCGACCGTCTGAACGTGAACCTGGATTACAGCAGCGGCCGCTTCAGCACGCGTGCGCAGGGCCGCTGGTATCTTTCGCGCCGCTTCCAGGGGCAGCCGATCGCCAACGATTTCGTCGGCTACCGTCTGTTCGACGCCTATGTCGCCTACGAGTTGCCGGTCGGCCGGGTCATGCTGAGCGTCCAAAATTTGGGCAATACCGACTACGTCACCTACTACAGCGACACACAGGGGCCGACGGACAACGCCCGCTTCTATACCGGGCGCGGCCGTAATTTCACGCTGAGCTGGCAAGCCGGTTTCTGATGCGCACGCTGTCGCTGCTCCACCGCTGGATCGGCGCGATCGGCGGCTTGCTGCTGGCGGTGCTGGGGCTCACGGGCACGCTGCTGGTATGGCGAAACGATCTGACGTTCGTGGACCATGCCGGCGATCCCGTCCATGCCGATCCGGCGACACTGGCCCGGATCGCGGCCGCGCTGGCGGACGGGCCGAAGCCGGTTGACCGCATCACCTTCGCCGGCGATGGCTTGGGCGTTCATCAGGTCATCTTCACGGACGGCACCGGTGCCTATCTAAGCCAGGCGGGTGCAACGGTTGCCCGCTGTTCCACATCGTGGCAGCGGCCCGAGCTATGGCTGTTCGACCTTCATCATCGCCTGCTGATCGGCGACACGGGTGAAGCGATTACGGGTGTCGCCGGTCTGATCGGCCTGTTTTTCGTGGTTAGCGGCGTCATCCTGTGGTGGCGGATGCGGAAGCGCTTTCGCCTGCGGCTCTGGCCGGCAACGATGAAGCCCGGTGCGATCGTCCATCACCACCGCGACATCGGTGTCGTGACCGCGCCGGTGTTGATCGTGACACTGGTGACGGGCGTGCTGATGGTGTTCCCGGCGTTGGGTGGCCCGTTGCTGGCAGAGCCACGGGCACGCCCTCCGAAAGTTGCCTTGCTTCAAGATCAAACAGCTCGCCGAAACCTGGGACCATTGTTCGCTGAAGCCGTCCGTATGTTTCCGGGAGCCGACATCAGGCGCCTGCAGTGGCCGCGAAAAGCAGGAGCGCCTCTCGTTCTTCGGCTACGCCAATCCTTCGAATGGACACCGAATGGGCGGACCTTCGTCTATGCCGATCCCGTCACGCTGGCGGTTATAGGCCATGCCGATCCAGCAACGGGAAGCACTGCGGCATCAATTCGTGAGAAGCTCTACCCGGTTCACGCTGCCAAAACCGGCGGTCTGCCGTGGAGGCTCGCCATGAGCGTTTCCGGTATTGCACTGACACTGCTCGGCAGCCTGGCAATGTACGGCTTCTGGCAGACGAAGTGGAATGTGAGACGGGCCAGACGCAGGGCATGACGTGACCCCCGTCTTTCATCCAGCGGCAACCAGAGACCGACCGGTGTTGTCGCGCATGAGCGCGGGTGAAGCAACGGGCGGGGTTAACCGGTGAAGCAACGGGCGGGGTTAACCCCGCCCGTTGCTGTTCGAGCCTAGCGGCGAATGCCGCCGGGGTAGCGTAGCCCAGCGACGAGTGGGGCCGCTCGGTGTTGTAGTCGTCGACCCAGCGCGCCAGGATCGAGCGGGCCTGGCGAACCGTGAAGAACAGCGTCTCGTTCAGCAGCTCGTCGCGCATGCGACCGTTGAAGCTCTCGACGAACCCGTTCTGCGTCGGCTTGCCCGGCGCGATGTAGTGCCACTCGACGCCGACATCACCAGACCAGGCGAGCACCGCGTTCGAGGTGAGTTCGGTGCCATAGCACATTGGGAAGCGGCCTCTCGAAGGGCCGCGTCGCCTTGATGGAGACAAGGGCGCGTAGCGCCCGCCGGCTTCATTGAAGTTGTCGACTCAACACTTTGGAGACGGACCGACCATGACCAAGCGCACATTTACTCCCGCCGACGCCGTGCTGGTAGCCATCGATATGTCCAAGCATCGCCAGGAGGTGTTGATCGAGCGCCCCGAAGGCGGGCGCCGACGGCGGATGACGGTGATGGCGACCAAGGCAGACTATGATCGCCTCGCAACCGATCTTGGCGATATCGGGCGCCCGATCATCGTCGGCTTCGAGGCTACCGGCAACTACCACCGCACCCTGGCGCACCGTCTGCTCGCTGCGGGCTTCGAGTTGCGCCTGATTTCTTCCGTCGCACTGGCCCGGACCCGAGAGGCGCTGCACAATGGTTGGGACAAGAACGATAGCAAGGATGCGCAGGTGATCCTGCACATGCTCCGGATCGGCGCGACCCAGCGCTACGTCGATCCGCTTGCCGCCGGCATCAATGATCTGCAGGAGATGTCGAAGACGCACGAGGCGATCTCCAAGGCCAAGACCCAGACCTGGCATCGCCTCCTGACGCACTATCTGCCGCTCTATTTTCCGGAGATCGAACGCTTCGCCGGCAATAGCCGCTCCGACTGGTTCCTCGCCTTGCTTGAGCGGTTCCCCACCCCGGCCAGCATGACCGCGCTTGGCCAGGAGGCATTCACTCGCGAGGCTTGGGACTTGGTTGGTCGCAAGGTGTCCAAGGCTCGACTGCTCAACGATATCTATGCGGCCGCTAGCGCCTCCATAGCGCTCCCGGTCGAGGAGGATTCCATATCGATCGCCATGTTCCGCATGGTCATCGCGCAGGCGCGCAGCTTGATCCGGCAACGCGACGAGATTGAACGGACCGCGCATGCTATGCTGGCCGAGAACCGCGACTACCAGCTGCTGCGCATGATCCCAGGGATCGGACCTATCAACGCGCTGACTATCCTCGCCGAAGCCGGCGATCTGCGCCGGTTCGGCCATCACCGCCAGTTCCTCAAGTTCTGCGGGCTTGATCTCGCCACTTGCCAGTCGGGCACTTTCCGCGGCCGGACCAAGCTCTCGAAGTACGGCAACGCCAGGCTGCGCCGGACCTTCTGGATGGCCACCCAGGTTGCCATCCGACAGCGCGACAACAGCTTCCGTGACAAGCTGGGGCGCTATGTAGCCGGACACAGCAACGATCCTGATCGCCGCCGCAAGGCGATGACCGCACTCACCGCCAAGATGGCGCGCGTCGCGCATGCCGTCATCAAGACGGGAACCGAGTACCGTCCGTTCGTCGAACGGGCGGACACCAGATGGAAGGACCCCTCTCCTGCGACCCTGTAGATAATGTTCGGGCCTTCCATCCGGCACCCGCATCTCATTTTAAGGACGGTGAGGACCACGACCGAAGCGGCCGCTGGATCCTGTGTTTGCTATGGCCGAGAGCGCTTTCCTTGACGATGGAAGCCATCTGGATCAGAATAACATCAGCGCTGATCGTGATTGGCGCAATGAGACCTGCTGGCCGTTTGCCGCCGCTGCTTCCCGACCTAGGACGTTGTCCATCCTCGGCCTGCCACGCTCGGCGATCAGATCGGTCAACTCGCGCACGACCCGCCGGCCCGAGATCGGCGTGTCCACCACCGCCCGGAGGCATTCGCGCGTCACGTCGTCGACGATGTTGAGCACGCGGAACCGCCGCCCGGTGACGAGCTGGTCATGCACGAAGTCGAGGCTCCAGCGCTGGTTGGGGAGCGCCAGCACAGGCGCGGGCGCCCGCGCGCCAACAGCGCGCCTTCGTCCCTTCCGGCGCCTGACCGTCAAACCCTCCTCACGGTAGAGCCGCTGCGTCTTCTTGCGGTTGATCGTAATGCCGTCCCGGCGCAGCAGGATGTGCAGCCGTCGATAGCCGAACCGCCGGCGCTGCTGCGCCAGCTCGCACAGCCGCGACCGCAGGTCGCCATCATCCGCCCGACATGACCGATACCGCATGCTCGTGCGATCTGCCCCGACGACCATGCACGCCCGCCGCTCGCTCATCCCCAACATTGCCTGGAGGTGAGCGACCGCTTGTCGCTTCGCGACGGGCGTCACCACTTTTTTGATAGCAGGTCTTTCAACCCCGCGTTGTCCAGCATCGTGTCCGCCAGCAGCCGCTTGAGCCGGGCGTTCTCCTCCTCGAGCGACCGCAGCCGCTTCGCGTCAGATACTTCCAGGCCGCCGAACTTCGCCTTCCACGCATAGTAGGTCGCGCTCGACATGCCGTGCTTGCGGCAAAGCTCCGTCACCACCGCACCTGCCTCGGCCTCCTTCAGAATGCCGATGATCTGCTCTTCCGAAAACTGCTTCCGCTTCATTCCGTCCGTCCCTTCGAGGGGCCGGTCTCTAGGTCCAAGTGGATGAAGAAACGGGGGTCACGTCAAGCACGCGAAGCCTGATGCTGGTGTCGGAACCGAGCGCGCCTGTTGAAAAATGTCGAGCATGCCCGGTTGCTCCTTCGTCTCATCCCGGCGGCGCACGCCCTACCGGATATGCTTCGCACTGCCGCTTTTCGCAGCGGCATAATCAAACAGCGGCAGTCCACCCATCCAGAACTGGTAGCCTGTGCAGGCAAATCGAGCCACCGCCTGTGTCCAGATCAGGACGGGTGCAATCGGTGATGTCGGACCTATGTCTCTGAGATAACGGCCGCCGGGCGAAGATCGCCAACCAGAATATCGGACATCCACAGCCGCAGCATCGGACGCAAGCCGTGGAGCCGGGTCTGGTGGCGTCGGTAGAGCAGGGCATGGCCGAAGCGGGCCAACCGCCCCCGCACCACGCCGGACAAAAAGCCGAACTTCCCGAGCTCGGCATAGCCGTCGTACGTGCCCAGCCGCACCAGCGCGCCGAACTCGCGAAAGCGGAAGGGGGCGATGCTTCTCCCGGCCACATGCCGCGGCAGTGCGCTCGCGAGATGGACGGCCTGCTGATAGGCTACCTGCGCCGTCGGCGGTAGCGGGCGATCGTTTCCGGGTGACGTCAGCGACGCGCAGTCGCCGATCGCGTAGATATGCGGGTCTTCCACGGCACGACACGCGCAATCGACGAGGATGCGGTCGGACCGATCGCGGGGCAGGTCCACGGCGAGCGGCGCCGCCTGCACCCCCGCGGCCCAGACCGTCAGGTCGGCAGCGACGTCGGCACCGGCGACGTGGAGCCCGCCGGGGGTGGCCGCTGTCACGTCGATGTCGGTGCGCACGCGCACACCGAGGCGCTCCAACCGCTCGCGCACGGCCGTCGATATCGTTTCGGGAAAGGCGGGGAGGAGGCGCGACCCGCGATCGACCAGTGTCACGTCGATGGTCGAGCGCGAACCATCGAGGCCGTAGCTGTCCGCGATATCGGCCATCTGCACCAGCTCGGCCGCCAGTTGCACGCCCGTCGCGCCGCCGCCCACGATCGCCACCGCCAGCCGGCGTCCGGCATGCGCCGCCTCGACCAGGCGCGGGAGCAGGTCGGCCTGGAACGCCTGCGCCTCCTCCAGCGTGTCGATGTGCCGGGCGTGATCCTCCACGCCATCGACCCCGAAGGGCGCGGCGACGCTGCCAATGGCCAGCACCAGGGTGTCGTAGCCGATATCGCGCTCGGGCAGCAGCTCACGGCCATGAAGCGCGAAGCTGTCGACGTGGACGCGGCGCGTCGCGCGGTCGACCGCGCGGGCGCGGCCGGCGATATAGGTGAAGCCGTGCCGCTGCGCCTGCGCCGCATAGGGGAGCGCGACATCCGCGCTGGCGCGGGTGCCCGCGGCGATGCTGTGCAGCATCGGTTTCCAGACGTGCGCGGTCGCCAGATCGATCACCGTCACCGACAGCGCCGGGTGACGGCCGAGCGATACCGCCAGGTCGAGCCCGGCGACACCGCCCCCCACGATCACGATCCGGTGGCGCGCGCCGTCGTCGGCATCGGTTTCGAACATCCTCGTCGTTCCTCGTCACTTCTCGGTCGCTGGCCCGCGCGGTCGGCCGTCGCCTGGGGATCGGTGGTCGTAGCGCCGTCGCCCGCGCCTCGCATCGCGGCCTTGTTGCCGTGCCAACCGGCGATGCCGCCATTGGTGTCGCCAGCAACATTTCATTTCGAAACGGTAATGGACCCAAGGAATCGCGCGGGAGTTTCCTGTGGAAAAGGGGACGCGATGATCGATTGGTTCGGGATCGAGGTATTCGGCAGTTACTGCGGGACCGCGCCCGCCGCCGCGACATGGATGTGGCAGTGGAATGTCGACCCGTTTGTCGTTGTTTCATTGGTATTTGGTGCCATGGCGATGGTCCGGCTGCCGCCGAGGCGGCGCACCGCCGGGTCGATCGCGATCGGCGCGCTTGCGGTCGCCTTCCTCTCGCCGCTGTGCGCATTGTCGGTCGCGCTGTTCTCGGCGCGGACGCTGCATCATCTGCTGCTGATCGGCGTTGCCGCCCCGTTGTTCGCGGTCGCCTTGCCGGTGCGCGCGCGGCTGGCCCCCAACGTCGCGTTCGCTCTGGCGACCGGCGTACTCTGGGCCTGGCACCTTCCCGCCGCCTATGACGCCGCGCTGGCGAACAAGGCGATCTACTGGGCCATGCAGTTCAGCCTGCTCGCCAGCGCATGGGGCTATTGGTCTGCGGTCCGCGGCGCGGAGGCGCCGCTGGCGTTGGCGCTGGTCGGCGCGGGGGCGGCGCAGATGGGGATGCTGGGGGCGATCCTCACGTTCGTCGCCCGCCCGCTCTACGCCACGCATCTTGCCTCGCCCGTGTCGTTCGGCATCGGGCCGCTCGCCGACCAGCAGCTTGCGGGGCTGGCGATGTGGGTGCTCGGGATCCTGCCCTATGCCGTGGCCGGCGCGCTGGTCGCGGTCGCATCGTGGCGGCGGATGGCGGTCGCATGATCCTCAGCATCGTCAAGGCGTTGCATATCGCGGCGCTCATCCTGTGGTGCGCGGGGCTGGTCGCGCTGCCGCTGGTGCTCGCCAAGCATCGCCGCGACGAGGCGCAGACGACCTATGCGCGGCTCCGCCTGCTGACTCACGACAGCTACACGATGATCGTGACCCCCGCCGCGGTGGTCGCGATCGCGGCGGGCACCGCGCTCATCTACCTGCGTGGGGCGTTCGTGCCGTGGATGTTCGCGAAGCTGGTCGCGGTCGGCCTGCTCGTCTGCCTCCACGCGTTCGTCGGCCACGTCGTCGTCCTGATGAGCGAGCGGCGCGGCGAGTATCAGCCGCCGTCTCCCGTGCCACTGGTCGCGGGGAGCATCGCGACGATGATCGTCGTGCTGCTGCTGGTGCTTGCCAAGCCGGTCATGCCCGATCTGGCGCCTGCCTGGCTCAAGGCGCCGCAGAACCGTCAGCTTCCGGTCGAAGAGACACCGATTTGATAATCGAACACCAGCTTGCCGCCGTGCCACCCGGTGAAGCCCGTGAAGCCGACCGCGAACAGCGAGAGGAGAAGGCCGTAGGGCAACACCGCCTGCTCGAAGCCGGTCAGGCGATAGCCCCAGTTGGCGCCCAGGATCGACAGCAGCATCACCGCGATGACGAAATGCGTCCAGCTTGCCGAGCGCGCGCGGATGCCGGGGACGAGCAACAGTTCGACCGTGCCGGCGATGCCCGCGAGCACACCGAACAGGAACCCCGTGCCCGACGCCCACAGTGCCGCGCGCGCCCAGAACAGGTCGCCCGTCCACCAATAGAACAGGTCCGCACCCAGCGTGCTGACGGTAAGTGCGATCGGAAATGCCACCAGCATCGCGTGGATCGGATGCCCTGCGACCGCGATCGTCGATTCGGTCCGGTGGAACGCCGCCTTCTGCTCGACGGGATCGACGAGCCGGGTTTCGGCGGCGTCTTCGCGGGCGGCATCGATCGTCATGGACGCGCAGGTCTCCGGGCCGGGGCGGGCCGCGCCGGCATGTGCGCGACAACGCTCGTGCTGCTGCCGGGTTGCGCGGGCCCGTTGTCGACGATCGATCCGGCCGGCCCGCACGCGCGCGCGGTGGCGACGATGTGGTGGGTGATGCTGGGTGGCGCGGCGATCCTCGCCGCACTCGTCTTCATCCTGCTGGCGCTCGCCTTCCGGCGGCGCGATGCGGCGCGCGCGCCGGCGTCGGGCCGGTGGTGGATCGGCGGTCTCGGCCTCGCGATGCCGCTTGCGGTCCTGCTCGCGCTCGTCGCCTACGCCTTGTGGGTCGGGGTCGGGACGCTGCCGACCGCGGACGCCCGCGCTGTCGAGGTGCGCGTCACCGCGCGGCAATATGCGTGGGAGGTGGTTCATCCCGGCGGCGTGCGGACGCGCGACGTCCTGCACATCCCCGCCGGTCGCCCGGCCGATCTGGTCATCACCTCGACGGACGTGATCCACAGCCTCTGGATCCCCCGCCTCGCCGGCAAGATGGACGCGATTCCGGGACATGCCAACCGGCTGCGCGTCGTCGCCGATGCGCCGGGCAGCTATCGCGGCGAATGCGCCGAATATTGCGGCGTCGGGCACAAGGACCACGGCTTCACCGTCATCGCCCACGACGCCGCGGGATGGGCGGCCTTCACGGGAGGGGAAGGATGAAGGCGCTGAGGCTGCACCGCGAACTGACCGCGATCTGGCGCACGGAGCCGGGCTGGCGCGGGCGGCTGCGCTCGGTCAATCACAGCGAGATCGGCAAGCGGTTCATCGTCGCCGCGTTCGTCTTCTTCGCGATCGGCGGCCTGCTGGCGATGCTGATCCGCGCGCAACTGGCGACCCCGCGCAGCGCCTTCGTCGGACCGGAGGTCTACAACCAGCTCTTCACGATGCATGGCAGCATCATGATGTTCCTGTTCGCGATCCCGATGTTCGAAGGGCTGACGATGTATCTGCTGCCCAAGATGCTGGGCAGCCGCGACCTCGCCTTTCCGCGGCTCTCCTCGCTCGGCTGGTGGTGCTATCTGTTCGGCGGGACGATCATCATCCTGGCGATGCTGGCGGGCGTCGCGCCGGACGCGGGCTGGTTCCTCTATCCGCCGCTGTCGGGGAAGACGTACACGCCCGGCATCAATTCCGACGTCTGGCTGCTCGGCATCACCTTCGTCGAGATTTCGGCGATGTGCGCGGCGATCGAGATCATCGTCTCGATCCTGAAGCTGCGCGCCGCGGGTATGCGGCTCGACCGGATGCCGATCTTCGCCTGGTATCTGCTGGCGACCGCGGGGATGATGGTGTTCGGCTTCCCGCCGCTCATCCTCGGCTCGATCCTGCTCGAGATCGAGCGCGCGTTCGGCTGGCCGTTCTACGCCCCCGAACTCGGCGGATCGCCGCTGCTGTGGCAGCATCTGTTCTGGCTGTTCGGCCATCCCGAGGTCTATATCATCTTCCTGCCGGCCGCGGGCGCGGTGTCCACGATCCTGCCGGTGATGGCGCGCACTCGGCTGATCGGGCATGGTGCGATCGTCGCGGCGATCATGGCGCTCGCCTTCCTCAGCTTCGGGCTGTGGGTGCACCACATGTTCACCACCGGTATCCCGCACATGGCGCTCGGCTTTTTCTCCGCGGCCTCCGCGCTGGTGGCGGTGCCGACCGCGGTACAGGTGTTCGCGTGGCTCGGAACCTTGTGGCAGGGGCGGCCGGAACTGAAGCTGCCGATGCTCTACCTGATCGGCTTCTTCATCGTCTTCGTGATCGGCGGACTGACCGGCGTGATGCTGGCGATGGTGCCGTTCGATGCGCAGGCGCATGACACCGCGTTCATCACCGCGCACCTCCATTACGTTCTGGTCGGCGGGTTCGTCTTTCCGATGCTGGCCGCCGCCTATTACTGGCTGCCGCACATCACCGGGCGCGAACGCGTGATGCACGTCGGGGAGGCGGCGTTCTGGCTGATCTTCGTCGGGTTCAATCTCACCTTCTTCCTGATGCACCTGACCGGGCTGCTCGGCATGCCGCGCCGGATCGACACCTATGCGGAGGGGATGGGGTGGACCTTGCTCAACCTGCTGTCGTCGGTCGGCGGCTTCCTCCAGGCGTTTGGCTTCGCGCTGTTCCTGATCGACGTCGTGCTGCAGATCTGGCTCGGGCGCCTGCACCGCCGCAATCCCTGGGGTGCGACGACGTTGGAATGGGCGATGCCGACGCCGTCGCCGGCCTATAATTTCGCCAGTCTGCCAACCGTGTCGTCGCGCGATCCGCTGGCGGACCGCCCCGACGTCGGAGTGGCGCTGGCACGCGGCGACGGCCTGCTCGCCGGCAGCCGCAACGGCTGGCGCGAGACGATCGCGGTCGACGCGACCAGTGGCGCGCCCGAGCATGTCGCGGTGCTGCCCGGCAATAGCTGGTGGCCGATCGCCGCCGCGGCGATGCTGGGCGGCTTCTTCCTCGCGATGCTCGCGGGGCTGTACCCGCTGGCGCCGCTGTTCCTCGTCGGCGTGGTCTGGCTCGGCTGGCGCTGGGCGTGGAGCAACGGCATTCGCCATGACGTCGGAATGGTCCCGGTCGGCGACGGCCTGTCGCTGCCGACCAGTTTCGAGGCGGCGCGTACCACCGGCTGGTGGGGCAGTGTCCTTGCGCTGTGCGCGAGCGCGACGCTCTTCGCCGCGTTGCTGTTCGGTTTCGCTTTCCTGTGGACGATCGCGCCGAACTGGCCGCCGCCGGCGCTGATCGCGCCCGCGCTGCTCACGCCGCTGATCGCGATCGGCGGCGCGGCGACCGCGGCGACCGCCGCCCGCACCGGGCGCACGCCGCTGGCGCTCGGCGGGCAGGTCGCGATCGTCGCGGCGCTCGGCTGGCTCCTGGTCGGCGCGCCGCACCCGACGAGCCACGCCTATGCCGCCACCAGCGCGGTGCTGGCCGCCTACGCAATCTTCCATGCCGCGCTCGCGGCGATCATGTGCGCCTTCCTGCTCGCCCGCGCCCGTGCCGGCTTCCACTCGCCCGCGCGCGGCGGCGAGGCGCGGATCGTCCGCCTGTGGAGCGATCATGCGGCAGGCACCGGCGCGATCGTCGCCGTCGTGCTCGTGTTGCCGGGGTGGCTGGCATGACGATGCTGCTGCGCCTGTCCGCCGGCCTGATCGGCTGGGCAATTGCCTTTTGCCTGATCTACGCGCTGCACGGGCTGGGCTGTGCGCGCGGGTGGGACGCGGTGCCGCTGGCCGGATCGAGCGCCCACCGCTGGGTGCTGCTGGGCGGCTGGGCCGCTTCGCTCGCGGCGACGCTGTTCCTCGCCATCCTGCTGGGCCGGGACCGGTCGACGACGCTCGATCGGGTCGCGGCGGCGCTCGGCTGGGTCGGTGTCGCCGCGACCCTCGTCACCTTCGCCCCCATCGTCGTCGTGCCCGCCTGCACATGACCGGAGAACCGACCATGAACTGCCCGTCCGATGGTGGCGCGCCAAGGAATCCGCGCATCGGCCTCGCCCTGCAGGGCGGCGGCGCGCATGGCGCTTATGGATGGGGCGTCATCGATCAGATGCTGGCGAGCGGCGCCAGCATCGCCGCGGTCAGCGGTGCCAGCGCGGGCGCGCTGAACGGGGCCGCGCTCGTCACCGGACTGGTGGAGGGTGGCCCCGACGGTGCGCGCACCGCGCTCGAACGACTGTGGCGCGCGGTGGCGGAGCAGTCGCCGCTGCGTGCGATCGACTGGGGCCCGCTTGCCAGCGCCTGGTTCGAGCCGTGGCTGGGCCGCGGCTTCGACATGGCGAAGCTGGCGAGTCGCTACTTCCTGCCGTTCATGCCCGCCGTCGCCGACATGCGGGCGCTGCGCGCGGTCGTGCGCGACACGATCGATCTCGACCGCCTGCGCGACCCCCGCGCGGTGCCGCTCCACGTCTCGGCGACGCGGGTCGCGACGGGGGCGGCGACATTGTTCGAAGGCGCCGGGATCACGCTCGACGCGCTGATGGCCTCGGCATGCCTGCCCGACATCTTTGCCGCGGTGGAGATCGACGGGGAACTCTATTGGGACGGCGGCTTCTCCGCCAATCCGCCGCTCGACCCGCTCGTCCTCGACGATGGCGTCACGGACCTCATCGTCGCGCAGATCACGTCGTTCGAAGGCGAGGTGCCGGGGCGCGACCCGGCGGCGATCGCGCGCCGCGTGAGCGACATCGCCTTCAACGCCGCGCTCGTGCGTGACCTGGCCGCGCTGACCGCCGTCCAGAGGATCGCGCGCGACACCCGTGGCGCCGATCCCCGTCTCGATGCGCTTGCGGCGATGCGGCTACACCTGATCGCGCCACCCGCCGCATTGCGCGCGTCCAGCAAGCTCGACACTCGCTGGTCGCAGATCGAGCGGATGCGCGACCTGGGCCGACAGCATGCCGCAGCGTGGCTGAGCGACAATGGGCCGAGCATCGGCTGCCGCTCGACACTCGACGCCCTCCCGCCGGAGTTGGTGGCATGAGCGGCAACCGCGTCCGCACCGCGCTGTTCCTGGCGTTGCACGGCGTTTCCGGCCTGCTCGGCGCGGCGATGGTGGCGCTGGGGCTCTGGCTGCTGGTGCTGGGCGGCACCGCTTATTATCTCGTCGCCGGCGCGCTGCTCGTCGGGGGCGCCGTCGCGGCGTGGCGAGGGCGCCCGCGCATGGCCGTTGCCGCAGGGGGCGGCGCGCTCGCGATCACGCTGGTCTGGTCGCTGGTCGAGATCGCCGGAAAGGGATGGATGCCCGCCTGGGGGTTCGATCTCGCCGGGCGGCTGGGCCTGCTCGGCGTGCTCGTGCTCGCGTCGTCCGTCGTCGCCTTCGCGCCATCGGGCGACCGGCCGCTGCGACGCGCGGCGATGGGAGCGGGCGCGCTGCTGCTGACGGTCACCGTCGCGCTCGTGCTGCTCTGGGAGCGCCCGGTCGCGCCGCGCGCGTCCGCGGCGGCGGCGGCCGGTCCCGCCGACACCGACTGGACGGCGTTTGGCGGCACCAATGCGGGCACGCGCTTCTCCGTCGCGACGCAGATCACGCCCGGCAACATCGGCTCCCTGCGCGAGGCATGGCGCTTCCGCACCGGCGACCTGCCCGAAGGGGAAGGCCGGCTGTTCTTCTCCGCGCAGAACACGCCGCTGAAGATCGGCGATACGCTGTATGTCTGCTCCCCGCGCAACCGGGTCTTCGCGCTGGATCCCGCGACGGGCCGCGAGAAATGGCGCTTCGTACCCGAAATTGCGCCGCGTACGCTCGAATCCGCTTTCTCGGTGGCGTGCCGGACGGTCGGCTACCATGCGACATCGGCGGGCGGCGGCACGGGCGTCTGCGCGCGGCGCATCTTCGTGGCCGTCGCCGACGGTCGCCTCGTGGCGCTCGATGCGCTGACGGGTCGGCGCTGCGCTGGCTTCGGCCGCGACGGCGCGATCGATCTCACCGCCGGCATGGGCCTGGGCGAACCCGGGCATGCGTCGAGCAACTCGGGTCCGGCGGTGATCGGCGACATGGTCGTCATCGGTCAGCAGGTGAGCGACAACCAGCGCCGCGACGCGCCGTCCGGCGTGGTGCGTGCCTATGACGCGACCACCGGCACGCTGCGCTGGGCCTGGGATGCCAAGCGCCCCGATGCGCGCGCCGCGCTGCCCGCCGGCCAGACCTGGCCCAAGGGGACGCCCAACGTCTGGAACGTGATCTCCGGCGACGCCGGGCTGGGGCTGGTGCTGCTCGCCACCGGCAATGCCGGCAACGACCATTGGGGCGGCAACCGCGATCCCGAGGACGATCGGTTCAGCAGCGCGGTCGTTGCGGTGGATCTCGCGAGCGGGGCGACACGCTGGGTCTTCCGCACCGTCGAGCGCGACCGCTTCGATTACGATCTCGGCGCGCAGCCGGTGCTGACGACGCTGGCGACCGGCGGCGCAGTCCGACCCGTGGTCATCCAGGCGACGAAGACCGGCTCGCTGTTCGTCCTCGATGCACGCGACGGACGGCCCGTCACGGCGGTGGCCTACCGCCCCGCGCCGGCGGGCGGCTCGCCCGGCGAGCGCCTGTCGCCCGTCCAGCCGCAGTCGATCGCCTTCCCCAATCTGTCGGGACGTCCCGGTCCCGACCCCGAGCGGATCGACGCGCGCCACGCCTGGGGCATCACTCCGCTCGATGCCGCTTTGTGCCGGATCCAGTTCCACCGCATGCGCTACGAGGGGATCTACACTCCGCCCACCGATACGGGTCTCGGCACCTTGCTGTTCCCCGGCACCGTCGGGGGCATGAACTGGGGCGGGATCGCGCTCGATCCGGCGCGCGGCGTCGTCATCAGCAACCACAGTCGCCTGCCCAACCGCGTGCAACTCGTCCCGCGCCCGAGCGTCCCGGATCCGGCGATCGGCGACGGCGGCCGCCGCCCCGATCAGGCGGTCGCGCCACAGAAAGGGGCACCCTATGGAGTCGACCGACCGATGTGGCTGTCGCTTCTCGGCGTGCCGTGCATCGCACCGCCCTGGGGCTATATCGCCGCGACCGACCTGCGCAGCGGGCGGCTCCTGTGGTCGCAGCCGCTCGGCACCGGACGCGATACCGGGCCGCTCGGCATGCCCTCGCAACTCCGCATCGTGATCGGTACGCCCAATCTGGGCGGCGCGGTGACGACCGCCAGCGGCCTGACCTTCATCGCCGCCGCGCAGGACAATTACCTGCGCGCGTTCGAGACGGCCAGCGGGCGGCTGCTCTGGTCCGCGCGCCTGCCCGCGGGTGGCCAGTCCTCCGCGATGACGTACATGCACCGCGGCCGGCAATATGTCGCGATCGGCGCAACCGGCCATGCGCGGTTTGAAACCAAGGTGGGGGACACGCTGATGGTATATGCGCTCGCCGATCGACGGCCGTAGTGGCGCCGCCGACCTCGCGCAGCTCCCGGAGCCGCACGCAGCGGCCGTCGCCACGGTCCATGGGGGTGGCGGCATGGCCACAGATCCGCGCCGATCGGCACGCCTCGAAGCGTTCCGCGGACAACTGGCGAGCGCGTCGGGATACCGGATCAATTCACCCTGCACACCGGCGATGTGCTGGTCGCCGAGGATCATACCGGCACCGGGCATGACTGCCACATGCAGGGCGACGCGCTTATGTCGTGTTTGCGAAGGACGCCAAGCCGGTGTTCGTCAAGGCGGCGCGGTAAACCGAAACGCTCCGGGAAGTGGTGTACGTCCCGGGAGCGTTCGAGGCCGTTGGAGTCAGCCCTGCGCCGGCAGCCCGCCGCCCAGCGCCACGCCTGCCTGCAACCGCCGTACCGACAATTCGATCGCCGACCGGCGGACGCGCAGCGCCGCCGATTGCGCGGTCGCCACGTCGAGATAGGTGACCACGCCTTTCACGTAGCGGCAGCGTATTCGCGTCGCCGACGATCGGAAAGGCGATCTCGCCATGGAGCGCAGTGACCGTCTGCGTCCGTTCGGGGGTGTAGCGGCTGGTCGCGATGAACCCGTTCATCGCCGGGATGGTCGCGCCCGATACCTCGCGCGAGCGTTCGAGGTTGACCGTCATCTGCGTCGCGCCGCCCGGCAGCTTGAGCGGCAGCGGCCCGGCCAGCCGCGGCGATGCGGTGGCGATGGTCGAGGTCGCCGGCGTGGTGAACGATCCGAAGCTGCTGTTCACAAAATCATAGCGCGGCGGATCGCCGCGCGCATCGCTGACGCGGCGAAGCAGCGAACGGCTGGACCGATGCCTATTGTGCGCCGGGCGGCTGTGCCTTGCGCATATGCCACGCCACTGCCGCCTCTCCCGCGATGGTGCGCATGTCGCGCATGGCTGCTGCGGCGGCGATGGCGGCTGGCTCGCGCCGGAACAGCCTGCCGAACACGTCGGTGAACGCGACTTCGGCCTCGACGCTCGCCAATCCCGCGCGGCGACGGGCATCGTCGACGATCGCCGCCGCGTCGCCGCGGCGGACCTCGTCGCGATAGCGACGATTGGCCTCCAATCCGTCGGCGATCCGCTGCCGCAGCGGCGGTCCGAAATCGGGCCAAAGCAGGGTCACCGACAATAACGCGGCGAAGCTCCCGACCAGATTGTCGATCATCCGTGCCGATGCGATGCCGGTGCCCGGCTGCAGCATTTCCGCGACGATGACAAATAACATCGTCAGGAATACGACGAAGATCGTGTAGTTGAACGTTCGCAAGGCGATCGCCAGCATGCTCAGCGCGACCGCGATGACCGATAGCGCGAGCTCTTGGCGCAGCAGGTGCAGGAGCGCAAGCGCCGCCATGCCGCCGAGCAGGCTGCCCAGAACGCGCTCGATGCTTCGCGTCCAGGTCGCGCGGAAACCGCTCTGCAGTACCACGACCACCGCCATCGTCGCCCAATAGGGATAGCCCAGATGGAACATCAGCGCGGTATAATAGACCACTCCAACCCCGATCGCCTGGCGCAGCGCCTGCCGCAAACTCGTTCCGGGAAGGCCGCGCCACAGTCTCGGTTGCGCTGCGGCGGTGGCGGGCTCGGCCGTTCCACGTCCTTCGGGCGCGAATGAATCGAGTGCTTCGCACAGCGCCAGCGTACATCCGGTCATGAGCGGGTCAGACAAGGTGCCACGAAGCTGTTCGAGACGCCCGCGGGTGTGGCGCAGTCGCGTGTGGCCCGCAGCGCCACCGTCGGCGATCACTCCACGGATCGCGGCCAGCGCGCTGAAGACGGCGCGCGCCACCTTCCTGCGTTCGGCATCCGGCGCGAGGCGATGGATGAAGGCATGATCGAGGGCGATGAGCGCGCCGAACAGCGTCTCTGCGGCGTTCAGCGCGCTGCTGTAGCGCGCCGCGACCAAAGGGGGTCCGTGCCCATAGCGGTCGATCATCTCGCGCAGCCGTTCTGTCGCGATGCGAACCGCACGGCGGTGCTGGGAATATTCTTGGTGCCACTCTGAATCGCCATGCGGCTCCTGGCCCAGTGCGATCAGCTCCAAGGTCATGTCGCCCAGGCGGGCGACGAGCGCGCTGGCGCTGCGTCGCAGTGACCCTTCTTCCTCCAAAGGCCAGACTATCGTGATCAGCACAAAGGCCCATGCCGCTCCGCCGACAAAGGCGCCCCCCTGGACCGCGGCCAGCGCAAATGGATGACCGAAGCCGGCGGCGACCACGCTGACCACCGCCAGCAAGGTGCCGAGCTGCGCGCCGTTCGTGACCCCGGATGACAGGAAAACGGCCAGAAATACCAGCAACGGCCCGGCGATCATTCCTGCGGCCGGCGCCAGTGATGCGGACCACGAACCGACGAACGCTATCGCGCCGCCGCACACGACAAACAGCCCCAGACGCCGCCGACGTAACGCATCCGGACCCGGCGTATCGCACAGGCAGGTCCAGAACGCGGCGAACACGGCCCATCCCAGCCATGCCTGATGGGCTGAAAGCGCGAGACCCAGCGGCACCGCGACTGCGATGGCGGCACGCGCCCCTTCCGCAAGCGCGAATTGTTCCGGCATGAAATTCACGGAATGCAGCTCGAGGCGGCGCGCTGCCATGCGCGCCCACTTGCCGACACGCCGCAAACGCCGTTCGGGGCGTCGGGGCAGAGAAGAGAATGGCATGTCGCTAAGGATATCGCGCGTCGGGCTTACCCTCGCTATCGGAACCGGCAGCGACGATCAAGAACCGCGCGCCTCCGAGGAGGGTGCGGCAGCGACACGCTGACGATCCCAGGGCCGGTGTTCACGTTAGAGCGGTTTCCGGCCTTTCTGAATCATCGAGGATTCACACGGGCGCGGCTTTCTGATTCAGGCTCTGGGCCGGGTCA
>QFQI01000009.1 GCA_003243195.1 Sphingomonas taxi
CACCTTGCGCTGGTCGTTCATCACGTCGTCATATTCGACGACCTGCTTGCGGATGTCGTAGTTGCGCGCCTCGACCTTCTTCTGCGCGGTCTCGATCGCCTTGGTCAGCCATTTACTGCCGATCGCCTCGCCGTCGTTGATGTTGTTGCGCATCATCTTGGCGAACAGCGTGTCCGGGCCGAAGATGCGCAGCAGGTCGTCGTCCAGCGACAGGTAGAAGCGGCTCAGCCCCGGATCGCCCTGCCGGCCGGAGCGCCCGCGCAACTGGTTGTCGATGCGCCGGCTCTCGTGCCGTTCGGTGGCGAGCACGAACAGGCCGCCGGCCTCCAGCACCTTCTGCCGCTCCGCCGCGATCTCGGCGCGGATCTGCTCGATCGCCGCCCCGCGCTCCGGCCCCTCGGGCATGCCGGCGAGTTCGTCCTCGACCCGCATCTCCAGATTGCCGCCCAGCTGGATGTCGGTGCCGCGCCCGGCCATGTTGGTGGCGATCGTCACCGCGCCGAGCCGCCCGGCCTGCGCGACGATATGCGCCTCGCGCTCGTGATAGCGCGCGTTCAGCACCGAATGGTCGACGCCCTCCTGACGCAGGAACTCGCTGAGCAGTTCCGACTTCTCGATCGACACAGTGCCGACCAGCACCGGCTGGCCGCGTTCGGCATGTTCGCGGATCTTCCTGGCGATCGCGCGGAACTTGTCCTGCGTATCCTTGTAGAATTCATCCTCTTCGTCGACGCGGCGCACCGGCTTGTTGGTCGGGATGGTGACGACGTTCATCTTGTAGATGTCGTGGAATTCCGCCGCCTCGGTCGCGGCGGTGCCGGTCATCCCGGCCAGCTTGGGATACATGCGGAAATAGTTCTGGAAGGTGATCGACGCCATGGTCTGGTTCTCCGGCTCGATCTGCACGCCCTCCTTGGCCTCCACCGCCTGGTGCAGCCCGTCCGACCAGCGGCGGCCGTCCATCATGCGCCCGGTGAATTCGTCGATGATGACGACCTTCCCGTCCTTGACGATGTAATCGGTGTCGCGCTTGAACATCACGTTCGCGCGCAGCGCCTGGTTCAGGTGGTGCACCACCTGCGTATTCTCGAAATCGTAGAGGTTGGCGCCTTCCAGCAGCCCGGCCGCCTCCAGCATCCGCTCGGCGCGCTCGGTGCCGTCCTCGGTCAGCACGATCGACTTCTGCTTCTCGTCCTTCTCGTAATCATCGGGCGACAATTGCTTCACGATCGCGTCGACGCCGATGTACAGTTCCGACTTGTCGTCGGTCGGGCCGGAGATGATGAGCGGCGTGCGCGCCTCGTCGATCAGCACCGAATCGACCTCGTCGACGATCGCCATCGCGAACGGCCGCTGCACCATCTGCGCGCGCTCATATTTCATGTTGTCGCGCAGATAGTCGAAGCCGAATTCGTTGTTCGTGCCGTAGGTGATGTCGCAGTTATATGCGTGGCGACGTTCCTCGTCGGTCAGGTTCGGCACGATCACGCCGGTGGTCAGCCCCAGGAAGCCGTAGACGCGGCTCATCCATTCGGCATCGCGCGACGCCAGGTAATCGTTGACCGTGATGACGTGGACGCCCTCACCCGGCAGCGCGTTGAGATAGGTGGCGAGCGTGGCGACCAGCGTCTTGCCCTCGCCGGTCCGCATCTCGGCGATCTCGCCGCGGTGGAGCACGATCCCGCCGACCATCTGCACGTCATAGTGGCGCTGGCCGAGCACACGCCGCGCCGCCTCGCGCACCGTCGCGAACGCCTCGGGCAGCAACTGGTCGAGCGTCTCGCCGTTCGCCAGCCGCTCGCGGAAACGCGCGGTCTGCTGCCCCAGCGTGGCATCGTCCATCGCCTGAAGAGTCGGCTCGAACGAGGCGATCTTCGTGAGCAGCGGGTTGAGCGATTTGACGTAGCGGTCGTTGGACGAACCGAAAAAAGCCTTGGCAATGCCGCCGAACATGGGCGTGATCCTGTATCTGGAAAGCAGGCGCGGCTCCGCTCAAGTGACGGCCACGCACGGGGAAGACGGTGGTGAGAGGGCGGGCGCGCTATTCGCGCCGGCGGCTCGCATAGGCCGGTTCGCGCGACACGGGCGGCAGCGGGGTGGCGCGCGGCGGCGCGCTGCTGACGACCAGCGTGGCAAGCGGCTGGACCGGTCGCGCCGCGAGCTTGCGAACCGCCGACACGATCGCGGCCCTGCCCTGCTGCGCGATCGCCTGCGCGACCGGCGCCTGACGCGCACTGCCACCGACGCCGGTCAGCGCGGAAAGAAGCGCGGAAAGGAGCAGCAGCAGGTTCACGCGACCGGACATAGGATGCACAGGCAGGCACGTCCACCGCACGTGGGCAGGTAAACCATCAATTTGACGCGGGAAGAAGCGTTATCCAGGTGGCGATCAACACACTTGCGGCCTTCGGCGTACCGTCGGAGCCTTTCGGCGGAAAGAACCGGACGCCCCTTTCGCACGGTGTCTTCTCGAGATGCTTCCTGGCCTCTTCGACCCACTCGCCCGCGGTCACGGTGACGGTGCAGCCGGACGGCACACCCTCGGCATCCACGATCTGCCGCGCCTCGTACGACGCCAGCAGTCGCCCGGCGACCGGGACAGGTGGAACGGGCGGCGGCGTGTCGCCATGGCGGATGGCAACGTCCATGCGCATGCCGTAGCGTCCGGTGATCTTCAGTCGTTCCCGCAATTCGGCGGGACTACCGCCGGGCCTTCCGCAATCCGCGAGCGTGGTCGACTGCGGCTTGCCGTTGACGGTCACCTTGCAGTTGAGGACAGTGTCGTCGGCATCGATGGTGACGATGTGGATCGTGTCCCAGGGTCCGCTCGGCGGTCTGGGGTCCTCTTCGGAAGGCAGCACCCAGCGGATCGGCAACGTCATCTCACTCGCGATCGCGCGACCCCGCGCGTCCCGCGCCGGTTCGAACCTGCCGTTGGCGAGCACCGTGGCGCAGGTGCCGCGCTCCAGCGCCGGCGAGCCGATGGACACATCGATCCGGCACGCGGTGGGATGCCCGCCGGCATCGATCGACACGATCGCGACGACCCGGCCCTGCTCGCCGGCGCGGATCGCCTCGGGAGGATAATTGTCCGGACCGATCCAGCTACCGATATCGATCGGCACCGCTTCCGTCGCCTGTTGCGGCACCTCCTTGCTCCAGCCCGCGACGGGCGTGGCGAACAGGCTCGCCGCCATCATATAGCCCAGCGCCCGCATCGCGTACCTACCCCTCTTTGCCTGGTCAGGCCGCAACGTTAAGGCAGGGCCATGTCTCACGCCATCTCTCCGCTCGCCACCCCGTTCCCCACCATGCCCACGATCGCCGGCGTGCGACTGCGGGTCGCGAGGGCGCGGTACAAGGAGTGGGACCGCACCGACCTGACCGTCGCGGAACTGGTGCCGGGCACCACGGTGGCGGGGGTGCTGACGCAATCGAAATGCCCGTCGCCGGAGGTGGAATGGTGCCGCAAGGCACTGGTGCTGGGCGAGGCGCGCGCGCTGGTGGTGAACGCCGGCAATTCCAACGCCTTCACCGGCGACCGCGGACGGGCGGCGGTGGAGGCGATCACCGCGCAGACCGCGCAGACGCTGGGCTGCCTACCATCGGACGTGTTCGTCGCCTCGACCGGCGTGATCGGCGTGCCGCTGCCGGTCGACAAGGCGCAGGCCGGACTCGCGCTCGCCTTCGCCGCGCCGGAAGCGGACTGGCGCGCGGCGGCGGAGACGATCGGCACCACCGACACCTATCCCAAGGGCGTGAGCGCGACCGCGGTGGTGGACGGGCGGACCGTGACGATCGCGGCGATCATCAAGGGATCGGGCATGATCGCGCCGGACATGGCGACGATGCTCGGCTTCATCTTCACCGACGCCGCCGTGGAGGCGCCGTTCCTTCAGGCGGCGCTGAGCGCGGCGAACGCGCGCAGCTTCTCGTGCATCACGGTCGATGGCGACACGTCGACCAGCGACACGGTGCTGGCGTTCGCGACGGGCGCTGCGGGCAATGCCCCGCTGGCCGACGACGACAGCGACGGCGCGGATGCGTTCCGCGCCGCGCTGGGCGACGTCTGCCGGCAACTCGCCCTGCTGGTGGTGCGCGACGGCGAGGGCGCGACCAAGCTGATCGAGGTGACCGTGGAGGGGGCAGAGAACGACCGTTCCGCGCATCGCGTCGCGATGTCGATCGCCAACTCGCCGCTGGTGAAAACCGCAATCGCGGGCGAGGATGCGAACTGGGGCCGCGTCGTGATGGCGGTGGGCAAGGCGGGCGAGCCGGCCGAGCGCGACCGGCTCGCGATCCGCTTCGGCGCGACGCAGGTGGCGCAAGGCGGGCTGGCGGTTGCCGGCTATGACGAAGCGCCGGTCGCGGCGCACCTGCGCGGACAGGAGGTGGAGATCGGGGTCGACCTAGGCCTCGGCGAAGGCCGCGCGACCGTATGGACGTGCGACCTGACGCACGGCTATATCTCGATCAACGCCGATTATCGAAGCTGAGCCGGCTGGAACAAATCAGGGAAGCGATCGCGGAATCGCCCCAAGATCGTCACGCGCCAGGATTTGCGTGACCGTAATCCGGCTGATTTCGCCGTTATCAGGTGGACAAGGGCGGCGCGGGTCGTTCGAGATGGGGGCCGGGAAGCTCTCGCGCCCCAGGATGATGACACGATAGACCCGACCGCGAGGCCAATGTTCCATTGTACCGCTTGATCGTGCCTGCGAGCGGTCGAACCACGCGAACCGCATCCCGCGTCGGATATCGGCCGGAACCGTCGCATGCTCGTAAAAGCGCTGGTTCTCGAAATCGTCTACATACACCCCGCGAAGCTGGCGCGCTGGCCGGAACTCGCTCCACGTACAGGGGGCAACGGGCGTTGCCGCGAGCAGCGACAACGCCCACAGCATCAGCCCAGTTCGCCCTCAAGCCACGCCTTGATCCGACCCTTGGGCTCGGCACCGACCTTGGTCGCGGCGGGGGCGCCGCCCTTGAACAGGATCATCGTCGGTATGCCGCGCACCCCGTATCGGCCCGGCGCGTCCGGATTTTCGTCGATGTTCAGCTTGGCGATGGTCACCTGCTCGCCCAGTTCCTCGCTGATCTCCTCCAGCGACGGGCCGATCATCTTGCACGGGCCGCACCATTCCGCCCAGAAATCGACCAGCACCGGCTTGTCGGCGGACAGCACGTCGTTCTGGAAGCTGGAATCGGTGATCGTCTTGGTGGCCATGTCGTTCTCCTTCGTGTGCCGCAAATCTAGGTCGCCGGGCGCAGGCGCTCAACCATCGACGGCCAAGCTTTGCTCCGGCCCCGAGAAGCCGCGCTTGATGGGGTCGAGCAGCGCCTCCGGCAGTGCGATCAGCCGCGGTCCAGCGGTGTAGAGCAACGCCACCTCGACGCGCGCGTCCGGGAAGATCACCTGCAGCGCCGCGTGATAGGCGGCCATCTGCCGCAGGTGGTAATCGGGCACTTCGCCCACATCGGCAGGCACGCTGCGCCCGGTCTTGTAATCGACCGCGCGCACGCATCCGTCCGTCACCAGCAGTCGGTCGACCGTCCCGGAGATGACGCGGCCGCTCGGCAGCGTCGCGGCGATCGGCGCCTCGGCCAGCGCGTCGGCGCCGAACAGCGCGGCGAAGGCGGGATCGTGCATCACCGCCAGCACCGGCGCGATCACCGCATCCGGATCGCCGACGCCACGCGCCGCCAGCCAGTTGGCGGCGGCCGCCGCGCGCGCGTCGGGCGGGAGCGGTGGCAGACGCTCGAACAAGGCGTGCATCAAGCGCCCGCGCTCCGCCGCATCGCGCGCGGCGGGGGCGGGCGGCGCGTCCGCCACCTCGTCGTCACCGACCGACGACGGCGCCAGCGGACGCGGCGGGCGCGGATCCTCGGGAGGCCGGCGGCGTGCCCAGTCCGGCAGGTCGGCGGCGACAGGCGCGGCGGTATCGCCGGCCGCGCGTGGCGCCACCGCCGGCGCCGGCGTGCGGCCGTCGAAGACGCGCGCCTCGGCATCCGCCGGCACGCCCAGCGCGTCCAGCGTGCGCGACGCGGCGGCGTACCAGCTCGCCTCGGGGGGCACGCCCTGCCATTTGGCGCTGAGCGAACCGGCGATCACCAGCCGCTCCTCCGCCCGGGTCGCCGCGACGTAGAACAGCCGCCAATGCTCCTGCCGCTCGCGCCGCTCGACCTCGGTCAGCGCCGCGTCGATCGCGCCGGCGCGCTCGGCGCTGCGCGGGCGGAACACCGGCACCGGCCGGTCCAGCCCGTCGGGCGTCCACATCAGCGTGGAGCGCGGGCTGGAGTCGGGATCGGCGGTGGCATCGGCAAGGATCACCAGCGGCGCCTGCAAACCCTTCGCCCCATGCGCGGTCATCACGCGCACCGCGTCCAGCGGCGCGGCGGCGTCGCGGACGATCTCCACTTCATCGCGCTCGAACCAGTCGAGAAAGCGTTGCAGCGACGGCGTGGCGCCGGTCTCGAAATCGAGCGCGGCGTTCAGCAGTTCCTCGATCGGGTCGCGCGCCTCCTCGCCCAGCCGCGCCAGCAGCTTGCGCCGTCCGTCGAGCGGCCCGGACAGCAGCATCTCCAGAAAGCGGTACGGCGTGTCGAAATCGGCGCTGGCCAGCAGCGCGGAGAGCGGCGCGACCTCCCCCGGCCATTGATCGAGCAGGTGCCGCCACAGCGACCCGCGCCGCTCCACCGCGCGCATCATCAGCTCGTCCTGAGTCCAGCCGATCAGCGGCGACACCAGCAGGCTGGCGAGGCTGAGATCGTCGTCGGGTTGCAGCACGAAACGGACCGCCGCGAGCAGATCCTGCACCGCCAGCGGCGCGGACAGCCGCAGGCGATCGACGCCCGCGACCGGCACCCCCTCGGCATAGAGCCGCGCGACCAGCAATTGCGCCAGCTCGCCGCGACGCTTGACCAGGATCATCACATCCTCGGGCCGCAGCCGCCGGCCCTTGCTTTCCAGCATCAGTCCGCCGTCCGCGGGCGGCGCGAGCCAGCGCTTCACCGCCTGTGCGATACGCGCGGCGTTGGCGCGCACGGCGTCGTCGATCCAGCCTTCCTCGCCGCCCTCCTCCGCCTCGGTCGCGCCGGCGGCGATCGGCGGCCACAGCACCACCGCGCCCGGCCCGGCCACGCGGCTGGCGTGCGCGGGGATGTCCTCCGCCGCGCCGAAATCGGCCGCACCAACGGTGGCGATCGCCTGATCCACGAACTCCAGCACCGGCGCGGTGGAGCGGAACGAATCGGTCAGCGACAGGCGGTCGAACGGCAATCCGCGCTCGTCGTCGGGCATCATGTCGTCGCCCGCGACCTCATGCGCCTTGCGTCGAAAATGCTCCTCCGCCGCCAGGAAATTGATCGGGTCGGTGCCCTGGAAACCGAAGATCGCCTGCTTCAGATCGCCGACCGTGAACAGGGTGCGCACCGACGGCGCATAGGCGCCGCGCCCGACGAAATATTCGTCCACCAGCGCGCGGATGATCGTCCATTGCGCGATGTTGGTGTCCTGCGCCTCGTCGACCAGCACATGCTCGGTGATCTGGTCGAGCTTGTAGCGGATCCACTCACCGATCCCCTCCTGCCGCAGCAGCGCCACCGCCGCGCCGATCAGATCGTCGAAGTCCACCGCGCCGGCGCGCCGCTTCGCCGCCGCGTAGCCGCGCGCGTAATCGCGTCCGACCTCCAGCGCGGCGCCGAGCCGGTCGGCATAGGCGGCACGCACGCGCAGCGACAGCAACTCGCCGCACCAGCCGTGCAGGCGCATCGCATGGTCGGCGTAATTGGGATCGGGCGGCGCGCGGCCCTTGCCGAACGACAGCGGATCGCCGTCCTTCTTTGCCCAGACCAGGTGCAGCCGGTCGAGCGTCGCGGCGCGCTGATCGACGCTGGCGGAGAGCCACGTGCCGATCGCCTCCGCGCGGTCGATGCCGCTCTTCGTGCCCCAGCCGCGGTTGAGCGTGGCGATCGTGTCCAGCGCCGCGCGGTCGATCGCGTCCTCACCGCAGGCGGCGTGGACGTGCGCGTCGATGTCGCCGAGCGGCAGGCCGAGCTGCCGGCGGACGAACGGCGCGATGCCGGTCGGCAGCGCCTCCAGCGCCTCGCCGGCGCGCGCGCAGGCGGCGAGATAGGCTTCGGCGCCCTGCTCGCCGAGCCGGACGCTCAGCGCGCCGATCGTCTCCACCGGACCGGACCGCCCGTCGCGTTCGGCCTGCACCAGCAGGTCCGAGAGCGACTGGCGGCGCAGCAGCGCTTCCTCGCGGGGTTCGATCGGCCGGAAACCGGGCACCAGCCCGGCCTCGATCGGGAAGGCCGCGAGCAGCCCCTGGCAGAAACCGTGGATCGTCTGGATGCGCAACCCGCCGCCCGGCGCGTCCAGCACGCGCGCGAACAGCGTGCGCGCGCGGGCGACCAGCGCGGGCGTCGGCCGCTCGCCGAGCGCGGCGAGATCGGCGGCGAGCGCGGTGTCCGGCATCCGCACCCATGCCGCGAGCTGGCGGTTGACGCGTCCCGCCATCTCCGCCGCGCCCGCCTTGGTGAAGGTGAGGCACAGGATCGCGCCCGGTTCGACGTCCCGCAGCAACAGGCGGAACACGCGCGCGGCGAGCACCTGCGTCTTGCCGGTGCCCGCCGACGCGGACAGCCAGACGTGCGCCTCCGGTCGGCTGGCGCGCAGTTGCGCGTCCTTGAGTTGTGGCAGCGGGGTGACGGCGCGCGGAGTCATGCGCGACCTGCCGTCCCGGACGACGGCCGGGTCACGATCGCGGGGCGGCTAGCGCCGGGAGATGAGAGCAGGCGATCACGCATCGCGGCCATACCATTCGTCACGGCGCATCAACTGGTCATATTCGGCGAACGGCGCGAATTCCGGATGCAGCTTGGCGGTGAACGGTTCATCGCCGGTCAGCCAGCGCGCGGCGGCCTCGGCGAAACTGTCGCGTGCGGCGCGCACGAAATCATCGGTCAGGATCCGCCCGCCGCGGCCCGACGGATCCGCCGGGCTGGACACCGCGCCGAACGCGTCGCCCTTCTTGGCCAGCGACCAATATTCGAATGCGGTCGCCTTCCCGGATACCCCGTCGAACCCGCCCTGTTCGGCGATCGCGCCGAGCAGCCCGAGTTGCAGGTTGAACCCGCCGCGCACCGCCGCGACCGACGGCGCCTTGCCGGTCTTGTAGTCGACGATCCCCAGCCCGCCGTCCGCCATGCGGTCGATACGGTCGAAGCGCCCGGTCAATTCGATGCCGGACAGGTGCGCGGCGCCGCGCCCTTCCACCGCCAGCACCGAGCGCCCCTCGGCGCGCTCCGCGAGCGTGCGCTCCGCCACCCAGGCGAAGGCCGCGACCAGCCGCGGCTGCCACAGCGCGCGCAGCAGCGGGTGGGTCGCGGGATCGGCGAGCAGGGTCAGTGCGCGCGGCAGCAGCCGGTCGGGATCGCACGCGTCCTCGCGCGCCCATGCCTCCAGCACGCCGTGCACCGCCGTGCCGCGCCACGCCGCGCTGGGATCGGCGTCCACCGCGTCGAGCGGCGACAGCCTGAGGATGCGCCGCGCGTAGAAGGCATAAGGGTCGGCCTTCAGCCGATCGACCTCGGTGACCGAGATCGCGCGCGGGCGAAGGGCGGGCGGCGGGACCGGGGCGGGACGCGCGGCGGGCCGCGGGATCGGCGCGCCATCCAGCGCGCGCGTCCAGGCGGCGAGCGTGCCGTCCCGCGGAAAGCGCTCGCCGGTCATCGCCTCCAGCCGCAGCCAGAAGCGCGAGGCGAGCGCGGGGGAGCGCGCGTCGCGCCGCGCACGCGTCAGCACCGCGGTGGGGGCGCCCAGCGCCTGCCCGAAGTCATGCGCCGCGACGCCGATCCCGCGCTCCAGCCCCGGCAGCCCCAGTTCGGCGCGGATGCGCGGCGCCAGCCATGGATCGGGCGCGGGCAGGCCCGGCCACGTCCCTTCGTTCAGCCCCGACAGGATCATCACGTCGGCCGATTGCAGCCGCGCTTCCATCAACCCGTAGATGGCGAGGCGCGGATGCCGTTCGCGCGGGAGCAGGCGGATCGCGATCTCGTCCATAAGCAGCCGCAGCAGCGGCGCGAACCCTTGCGGCGCGATCGTGCGCGGCCCGCGCGGCGCCTGCGCTTCCAGTCCGGCGAGCAGGTCCGCCGCCGCGCGGCCGGCCGGGCCGCGCCATGCCTCGTCGCCGGCGAGCAGGGTCGCCGCTTCGCGAAGGCACGCGATCAGCCCCGGCAACGTCGCCTCCCCCGCGCCGAATCCGCGCGCGACCGGCTCCAGCAGCACGCGTGCCTCGCGCCACCATTCCGCCGCGCGCGCGCGCTCCGGCGCGGCGGCGAGGTGGCGGTCGATCCCATCCAGGCCGGGGGCCGGGCGCGGGCCGCGCAGCGCGCGATCGAGCCGACGCACCCCGTCCAGCCACGCACCGCGCGCATCGCCCGCGCGCACCAGCGGATGCTTGAGCAGCGTCAGCAGCGCCATCGGCGCGAAATCCTGCGCCGCCGCCTCGACGATCGCGGTCAGCAGCGTGCCGGGCGGCAGGATCGCCAGCGCGCGACCGGCGCTGTCATCGACCTCGATGCCCCAGCGCCGGCAATGCGCCGCGACGCGCCGCGCCAGCGCGCGATCGGGAGTCACCAGCGCAGCGGTGAGCGCGGGTGTCTCCACTGCCTCGCGCAGCCGCAGCGCGATCGCCTGCGCCTCCTCGGCCGGGTTGGCGAGTTCGACCGCGGTGACGCCGGTCAGTCGCCGGTCGGCGGCATCCAGCGCGGTCCATTTGGCGGTGAAGCTGGTCGGAGCGAGCGCGTTGGCGATCGCGCGGCCGCGCGCGGCGGTGGCGTCATGCTCGCTGGCGGCGGTCCAGCGGCTGACCTCCGCGCGCGACGCGCCGATCCGTTCCAGCAGCAGCTTGAGGTGGAATTGCGGATGCACCTCGATTGCGCGTCGCCGCAGCCCGGTGACCGGGTCGGGCGCGTGCGGCCCCAACGCGTCCCATTCCGCGTCGGGCAGGTGCAGGTCGAGGTTGGCGAACACCGTCATCCCGCGCGGCAACGCCGCGACCGCGCGCAGCAGCCGCGCCACCGCCGGCGCCGGATCGGTGATGCCGGCCGCGCACACGAAGCCCGCCGGCGGATGCTCGCGCCAGCGCGCCGCCTGCCGGTCGATCAAGCGGATGCGCCGCTCCGCCGCGTCGATGCAGCCCAGCCGGTCGCGCTCCGCCGGCCAGCGGTCGAGCAGGATGCGGAACAGCCGCAGCGCGGTTTCCCAATGGTCGGACAATCCCTCGCCCGGGTCGATCGCCGCCAGCCGTTCCGGGCGCACCTCCTCGACGATCAACTGGTCGAGCGTGCGCGCCAGTTCGCCCGCCAGCCGCACCGCCTCCGCGGCATCGACCGGGCGACCGGCGGCGGCGCGCTCCTCCTCGACCAGCCGCGCCAGGATCATGCGCCGTTGCAGCGGATCGACCGCCGGCGGCAGCGGCGGCACCGCATCGGCCGGGTCCAGCGCGGCCCCTACCGCCGCGTCGAGCTCCTCGCCGCCCAACGCGACGATGCGCGGCAGCAGCAGCGCGCCGCCGCTGGCGCGCACGAACGCCTCGCGGATCGCCAGCCCACCGCGATTGTTCGGCACCAGCACCAGCCCGCGCGCCAGCGCCAGCCGGTCGCCGTCGAACCGTCGCATCAGCCCCGCGACCAGCGCGTCGGCAAAGGCGCGATGCGCGGGAATCGTGTAGAGCCGCAGCCCGCGCTCGCCGCGCGGCGGCGCGTCAGCCATCCGCGAACAGCGCCTCGGTCCGCGCCACCGCCGCCGGCACGTTGACCTCCGACCACAATCCCTGATGGACCAGCCCATAGGCGCGCCCGTCGGCGATCGCGCGATCCCAGAACAGGTTGGTGGAGAACGGCCCCTCCGGCCAGTCGCGGATCAGCCGCGGCGACAGGATCTGCACGCCGGTGAACACGAACGGCGCGACCCGGCCGGGCTTGCGCCGTCCGCTGATCCGCCCGTCCGGGGCGAGATGGAAGTCGCCCTGCCCGCCATGATTGTGCGCACGCGCATAGGGCACCATCAGCAGCAGCGCGTCCATCGTGGCGTCGTTCCAGCGCGCGGCAAGCTGGCGGATCGCGTCGGTCGGCCCGTCCAGCCACAGATTGTCGCTGTTGACGACCAGGAACGGTTCGTCGCCCAGCAGCGGCAGCGCCTGCACCAGCCCGCCGCCCGTCTCCATCAATCGCGCGCGTTCATCAGAGACGATCACCTCGATCCCGTGGACGCGGTGGCGCAGATGCGCCTCCAGCGCGTCGGCGAGATAATGGACGTTCACCACCGCGCGTTCGACGCCGGCCGCGCGCAGCCGGTCGAACGTATGGTCCAGCAGCGCGCGACCGCGCACCTCCACCAGCGGCTTGGGACGCGTGGCGGTCAGCGGGCGCATCCGCTTGCCGATTCCCGCCGCCATCACCATCGCGGTGCGCGGCGCGCGGACGCCCAGATCGGGGCGGATACGACGCGGGCGCGTCATGCCAGCCCCCGCGCGGTCGCTAACGTCATCGGATCGCCGCGCAACTCGGGCGGCAGGTTGTCGTCGAACCAGCGCGCGACCGGTGCGAGCACCGGGTGGCCGAGATCGCGCTCCAGATAGCCCCAGACGCGCGGGCACAGCGCGGCGTAGCGCGGCTTGCCATCGCGCCGCCACAGCCGCGTGAAGATGCCGACGATCTTGGCGTTCCGCTGCGCACCCAGCACGTGATAGGCGCGCAGGAACGCGTCCCCCTCGCCGGTCGCATCGCGGTAGCGCGCCAGCATCAGTTCCTCCAGCGTGGGATCGACGTCGCGCCGCGCATCCTGGAGCAGCGACACCAGATCATAGGCGGGATGCCCCGCGAGCGCATCCTGGAAATCGAGCAGCCCCAGCGCGCGCTGCGCACCGACCAGCATCAGGTTCTCGGCATGGTAATCGCGCAGCACCGTCACCGGCGTTTCCACGTCGGCATGGCCCAGCACCTCGTCCCATGCGGCACGATATCCATCGACATCGACCGTCACGCCGACGGCGGGGCAATACCATTCGGCCAGCAATGCCGCCTCGCGCTGCAATTCGGCGCGGTCATAGGCGCGCAGTCGGGCGGCGGGGTGCGCGCGCAGCGCGACCAGCAGGTCCACCGCCGCCGCATAGAGCGGCACCGCGGCGTCGGGATCGGCGTCGGCGGTCTCGCGCAGCCGCAGGTCGCCGAAATCCTCCAGCAGCACCAGCCCGCGCTCCAGGTCGAGCGCGTGGATCGCCGGGGCGGCGAAGGCGCGCTCGGCAAGCCACTCGGCCATCGCCAGAAACGGGCGCGGATCCTCCTGCGGCGGCGGCGCATCCATCAGGATCGCGCAACGCTCCCCGGCGGTGACACGGAAATAGCGCCGGAACGAGGCGTCGCCGGCCAGCGGCGTGATGCGCGCGCCGTGCCAGCCATGCGCTTCGAGGAACGCCGGGGCGTCGGGCGGCGGGATCATCGAGGGGGCCATCGTGCCTCCCATGCCGCGGGCGCCGCCCAAGTCAAGCGACGCGCGCCGTCCGGCAGGATCGCGATGTCGAGCGCGAGCGCATCCGCCCAACGACCCGCCCCGGCGCGCTCCGGCCATTCCACGAGCAACGCGGAATCGAGCCGCGCCTCCTCCAGCCCGAGTTCCTCGATCTCGTGCGGATCGTCCAGCCGGTACAGGTCGACGTGCAGCACCGGCAGGCGCACCTCCGGCGGGGCATAGGGCTGGACGATCGCGAAGGTCGGGCTGGGCGCCTCCCCGGCCAGCCCCAGCGCGGCCAGGACTCCGCGCGCCAGACTGGTCTTGCCCGCGCCCAGCCCGCCCGACAGCGCGACCACGTCGCCCGCTCGCAGCACGGCGGCCAGCCGCTCGCCCCACGCCGTGGTCGCGGCCGCGTCCGCCAGCCGTACCTCGCCCGTGCTCATCGCCGCGGCAGGTCCACGGTCACCAGCGTGCCCTTGTCGGGCTCGCTGACCAGCGAGATCGTGCCGCCATGCGCCTCGACGAACTGCTTGGCCAGCGGCAGGCCCAGCCCCAGCGCCCGCTCGCCCGCACCCGAAATCCCCTCGCGCGCGAAGCGATCGAAGGCGCGCCCGGCCTGTTCGGGGGTCATCCCGGCGCCGTCGTCGGACACGACGATCCGTGCGCTCTTGGCATTGCCGTCGACGTGGAGCAGCACGCGGCCGTTCTCACGCGTGGCGCCGACCGCGTGGCGCAGCAGATGCTCCACCACCTCGCGGATGCGCCGCGCGTCGCCGGTCAGCCGCCCCGCCGAGCGCTGCACCTCCACCACCAGCTCGACATGGTGGCGCTTGGCGGATGCGCGCACGGCATCGGCGGCGGCGCGCGACACCGCGCCCACGTCGATGTCGCCGCGCTCCAGTGGCCGCGCGCCGGTGTCGGTGGACGTCAGGTCGAGCACGTCGTCGATCAGCAGCCCGAGGCGGTCGACCGAATCGAGGATCGCGTCGAGGTAGGCGATCGCATCCGGGCTCAGTTCGCCCGCATAGCCGCCGTGCAGCATTTCCGCGAAGCCGCTGATCGAGGTCAGCGGGGTGCGCAGTTCGTAGCTCATGTTGGCGACGAACGCGGTCTTCACCTGGTCGGCGGCCTCCAGCGCGTCGTTGCGGTCGCGCAGCGCCTGCTCCATCGCGCGGCTGTCGCTGATGTCGAGCATCGTGAACAGCGCGTTGCCGTCGGGCAGCGGCACCGCGGCGAATTCGAACTGCCGTCCGTCGGCCAGCGCGATATGCCCGGCGCGCTGCTGGCGCTCCATCGTGGCGACGCGCACCAGTTCGGCAATGGAGCGCGCGCGGCGCGGGTTGGACAGCTTGTTGGCCACCCGCTCGGCGATCACGTCGACGCGCGGGTGTCCGGTCAGGAACTCCTCCTCCAGATCCCACAGCGCGCGGAAGCGGTTGTTCCACAATTGCAGGCGACCGTCGGCGGAGAACACGCCCAGCGCCTCGAACAGATTGTCGAACGTCGCGGTGCGCACGCGCAGCAGCGTGTCGCGCGCGCTGGCGAGCTGCACCTGCTCGGTGCGATCCTCGAAGATCACCATCAGCCCGCCGTCCGGGATCGGCTGCGCGACGACCCGCAGGTGCGTGCCGCCCGGCAGATGCCAGTTTTCCTCCACCGCGACGTCCGCACCCAGGAACCAGCCGCGCCGCTCGTTCTTCCACCCGGGGAAGTCGCGCACCTCGGGCACGCGATTGGCCTCGCGCATCCGTTCCAGCACGCGGTCGAACTCGGGGCGATCGGCGAGCCATTCCAGCCGCATCGCGAACATGCGCCGGAACGGCTGGTTGCAGAACACCAGGCTGCGGTCGCGCGCGAATTGCGCCACGCCGGCCGAAAGGCGATCGAGCATCGCGCGCTGCGCCTCGGCGAAACGGCGTTCGCGCGCGTGGCTCTGCTCCAGCTCCTCGATGTCGATCGCGTAACCCGCCACGCCGCCGACCGGCAGCGGCACGTCGTGGATGCGCAGCGAGCGGCGCGCGCCGCCGATCGTGGCGGGCAGGACGCGCTGCTGCGGGCGCCCCTCGTCGCGCGCCATCGCGGCGCCGGCGGTCGGACTGCCCTGCCCGGAACCGTCGACCAGCTCCAGCCCGCGCCCGACCACGTCGGCCGCATCGGCGCCCTCCACGGCGGTCACATAGGCGGAATTGACCATCGCGAGTTGCAGGTCGCCATCGCGATACCACATCGGCAGCGGCGCGGCTTCGACCAGCCCGGTGAGCGCCTCGAACGCGTCGGACAGGTCGGCATGCTCGGCGCGCAGCCGTCGCATCTCGCCCTCGCTCGCCGTCGAATCGTAGAACCACAGGATCACCGCGCCGCCGCGCCGGTCGCCCTGCACGGTCAGCGTCCGGCCGGCGTCAGAGGTGTGGATGTTGTGCGTGAAGCTGCGCGCCGAACGCTGACACGCCACCAGCGCGTGCGACAGCGCCTGCGCGTCGTCGGCGTCCATGCCCCAGCCGGCCGCTTCCACCTCCTGGAGCCACGCGGGGATCTCGGTGAAGCCCAGCCAGTCGGCGACGCGGCGCGCCATCTCCACCCTGCCGTCCGGCATGATGACCAGCGGCTGCATCGGCGCGGCGCCGAGCAGCGTCCTGATCGCGGCATGTTCCCGCACCGCATCCGCCGCCGCCGCCCGCGCCCGCAGCCCGAATGCGACCAGCACCACACCAACGAACACGACCAGCAGCGCCACCGCACCGACCGCGACGGCGACGGCGGGCTGCAACATGATCATGGCGTGAACCGCATCGACGACATGCCCGCCTGTCTAGGAGCGGCGCGTCCTAGCGGCAAGCAGCGTGGCCACGCGCGCGCGACATTCTCGGCACGGCGTCGCGGGATGCTTGCCGCAGCAACGCGAAAGGGCGAGGCCGCGGCCCCGCCCTTCCTGAACCGTCCGTCTTTCGTCACCCCGCCTGCGCGGGATGACGGTGACCGCGGCGCGTCGCTCCAGCCGGCAGCGATCAGTAGCGATAATGGTCCGGCTTGAACGGCCCTTCCACCGGCACGCCGATATACCTGGCCTGCTTCTCGCTCAGCTTCGACAGCTGCACGCCCAGCTTCTCCAGGTGCAGCGCCGCCACCTTCTCGTCGAGGTGCTTGGGCAGCACATAGACTTCGTTCTTGTAATTCTCCGACCTGGTCCACAGCTCGATCTGCGCCAGCGTCTGGTTGGTGAACGACGCCGACATCACGAACGACGGGTGGCCGGTCGCGCAGCCCAGGTTCACCAGCCGGCCGCGCGCCAGGATGATGATCTGCTTGCCGTCGGGGAACTTCACCAGATCGGTGCCCGGCTTCACTTCCGACCATTCGTAGTTGGAGAGCGCCGCGATCTGGATCTCGCTGTCGAAATGGCCGATGTTGCACACGATCGCCATCGGCTTCATCGCCTTCATGTGGTCGGCGGTGATGACGTCGGCGTTGCCGGTCGCGGTCACGAAGATGTCCGCGCGCTTCACCGCCTCGTCCATCGTGACGACCTCATAGCCCTCCATCGCCGCCTGCAACGCGCAGATCGGGTCGATCTCGGTCACCAGCACGCGCGCGCCGCCGTTGCGCAGGCTCGCGGCCGATCCCTTGCCGACGTCACCGAAGCCTGCGACGCAGGCGACCTTGCCGGCCAGCATCACGTCGGTGGCGCGGCGGATCGCGTCGACCAGCGACTCCTTGCAGCCGTAGAGGTTGTCGAACTTCGACTTGGTGACCGAGTCGTTGACGTTGATCGCCGGGAACGGCAGCTCGCCCTTCTTCGCGATCTCGTACAGGCGGTGGACGCCGGTGGTGGTCTCCTCCGACACGCCCTTCAGGTTCTTCACCGTCTCGGTCAGGTAACCCGGATAGCGCGCGATGAACGCCTTCACCGAGCGCTGGAACTCGACCTCCTCCTCATTCTCCGGCTCGGCGAAGGTGGCGCCGGCTTCCAGCTTCGCGCCCCACAGCGCGAACATCGTGGCGTCGCCGCCGTCGTCGAGGATGATGTTGGCGGTCTGGCCGTCCGTGTCCGCGCCCCAGTTGAAGATGTCGCCGACATAATCCCAATATTCGGCCAGCGTCTCGCCCTTCACCGCGAACACCGGGATGCCGGCGGCGGCGATGGCGGCGGCGGCGTGATCCTGGGTCGAGAAGATGTTGCAGGTCGCCCAGCGCACTTCCGCGCCCAGCGCGACCAGCGTCTCGATCAGCACCGCGGTCTGGATCGTCATGTGCAGCGAGCCGGTGATGCGCGCGCCCTTCAGCGGCTGCGACGCGCCGAATTCGTCGCGCAGCGCCATCAGGCCGGGCATCTCCGTCTCGGCGATCGCGATCTCGGCGCGGCCGAAATCGGCGAGGCCGATATCCTTGATGACGTAATCCTTGGTGTCGAGCACGGGAGCGGTGGCCACGTTGGTGTCTCCAGTCAGATTGAGGCCGACCAAGGCGCGCACCGCGCCGATCGACATGGTGCGCGCCTTAGCGGCGTTGCGCGGCCGGGGCAAATATAAAGGTATCTTTATATGTGATCGCGATATGTGATCGGCGTGGTGGCGACGGCGATCAACTATGCCCGCTCTGGCTGGACAACAGGCGCGGATCGACGCCGGCGGCGACGAAGCCGCGCGTCCAGCGCTCCCCGGCCGGGGTGTCGAACAGCATGTCGTTGTCGTCAACGACGTTCAGCCAGCCGTGGCGCGTCAGCTCCGCGTCGAGCTGTCCCGGCGCCCAGCCGGCATAGCCCAGCGCCACCAGCCATTGCGACGGCCCGGTGCCGGCCGCGATCGCGCGCAGCACGTCCAGCGTTCCCGACAAGGCCCAGCGTCCGGCGACGTCCAGCGTGTCCTGCCCGCCCCAGTCGCGCGAATGGAGCACGAAGCCGCGTCGCGGCTCGACGGGCCCGCCGAAATGCACCGGCGCGTCGGGCGCGGCGCCCGGCGCGATCTCCAACTGCTCCAGCACGTCGTGCAGGCCCAGGCCGTTGACGACCGCCCCGATGCCAACCCCAAGCGCGCCCTGCGCGTCGTGGCTGCACATCGCGATCACCGAATGATCGAACCGCGCGTCGCCGATGCCGGGCATCGCCAGCAGGAACTGGCCGGTGAGAAAGGTCGCTTGCTCCATGACATGCGGGTTTAGGCGTTCCGCGCGCGCTTGCCAAAGCTTGAAATCGCCACGCGCGCCCGCCATCGCTGCGCAGGCAACCATTCGACCATCCATCTGGAGACACCATCATGACCATCGGCGTCGGCGATCCGCTTCCCTCCGCCTCCCTCACCCGCATCACGCCGGACGGGCTGGAGCCGGTGGACAGCGCGGAATATTTCAAGGGCCGGCGCGTGGCGCTGTTCGCGGTGCCGGGGGCGTTCACGCCGACCTGCTCCGCCAAGCACCTGCCCGGCTTCGTCGACAATGCCCATGCGCTGAAGGCGAAGGGCGTGGACGAGATCGCCTGCACCGCAGTCAACGATCCCTTCGTGCTGGGCGCATGGTCGAAACAGAACAACGCCGGCGCGGTGACGATGCTGGCGGACGGCAACGCCGACTTCGCGACCGCGCTGGGGCTGGACGTCGACAGCAGCAAATATGGCATGGGGCGCCGCAGCCAGCGCTACGCGATGGTGGTGAACGACGGCGTGGTCGAGTCGGTGCACGTCGAGGCGCCCGGCGAGTTCCGCGTCAGCTCCGCCGAGCATCTGCTGAGCACGCTGTGACCCGCACGCCCGCCGCCCGTCGCGGCGGCGGGCGACTTGCCGCCGTCATCCAGTCTATGTAACCGTCCGGAATGACAGCACACGATCTCGTCCGGGAACTCGACCGGCTCTACACCGCTTCCGTCGATCGGCTGAAGGCGGCGATCACCGCCTATATCGCCGACGGTACCGTGCCCGACCGCGCGATGCGCGACGACGGCTCGTTCGCCTATCCCGAGATCCGGCTGCGCTTCGCGGGCGATGACGGGCGTCCCACGCCGCTGCGATCGTTCGGGCGGCTCATCAGCGCGGGTGAATATCGCATCAGCGTCACCAAGCCGGCGGTGTTCTCCGACTATCTGATCGAGCAGTTGACGCTGCTGATCGAGGATTACGACGTCCAGGTCGACGCGGTGCCGGGGATGCAGGAAATCCCCTTCCCCTATGTCATGGACGCCGGCCACGCGCTCAGCCTGGACGCGACCTCGGCGGCCGAGCTGGCGCGGTTCTTTCCCACCACCGAGCTGGCGTTCATCGGCGACGAGATCGCCGACGGGCTGTGGGCGTCGATCGACGGCACGCGTCCGCTGGCGCTGTTCGATGGACTGCGCACCGACTTCAGCCTTGCGCGGCTGCGCCACTATACCGGCACGCCACCGGAGCATGTCCAGCGCTACGTGCTGTTCACCAACTATCACCGCTACGTCGACGAATTCGTCCGCTGGGGCGCGCAGCAGGTGAGCGAGGGCGGGCGCTTCACCGCGCTTTCCGGCCCGGGCGGCGTGCTGTTCAGGGCCGGCGACGATCCGGCGATGCTGGACGACAGCGCGTGGCGGCGGTTGCAGATGCCCGCCTATCACCTGATGGCCGACGACCGCACCGGCATCACGCTGGTCAACATCGGGGTCGGGCCGTCGAACGCCAAGACGATCTGCGACCATCTGGCGGTGATGCGGCCCGAGGCATGGGTGATGATCGGCCATTGCGGCGGGCTGCGTCCGTCGCAGCGGATCGGCGACTATGTTCTGGCGCATGCCTATCTGCGCGACGATCATGTGCTGGACGACATGCTGCCGCCGGAAATTCCCGTGCCGGCGATCGCGGAGGTGCAGCAGGCGCTGGCGCGGGCGGCGGAAACAGTATCGGGCCAGTCCGGCGAGGCGCTGAAGCGGCGGCTGCGCACCGGCACGATCGTCACCACCGACGATCGCAACTGGGAATTGCGCTACACCCGCTCCGCGCTGCGCTTCTCGCTCAGCCGCGCCGTCGCGATCGACATGGAATCGGCGACGATCGCCGCGCAGGGCTATCGCTTCCGCGTCCCCTACGGAACGCTGCTGTGCGTGTCGGACAAGCCGCTGCACGGCGAGCTGAAACTCCCCGGCCAGGCCAACCGCTTCTACGAACGCGCGATCAGTGAGCACATGCGCATCGGCATCGAGACTTGCGAGGAGCTGCGCCGCGAGGGCACGAAGCTGCACAGTCGCAAGCTGCGCGCGTTCAACGAGCCGCCGTTCCGCTAAAGCGCTTCGCCGGAAACCAAGCCGTCGCCGTGCGTTACGGTCGCGAAATTGTCACAAGGAAGCTGAGCATGGCCGACGACACGAGCGACACCCCCACGCCGGCAGCATCCAAGCCGGCCACGCCGCGTCGCCGCGCCCCGCGCAAGGCCACCGCCACCAAGGCCGCACCGCGTACCAGCGATGGCGCGGCCAAGGCGAAGACCGGCAAGGCGGCAGCCGGCGGCAAGGCAGCGGCCGCGACGAAGCCGGCCAAGCGCGCCCCGCGCACGACGACGGCCAAGTCGCGTGCCTGTGGCGGATCGCGCAAGGCAGCCCCGCGCGCCGGGGGTGCGATCGACAAGGTCGGCGGCAAATGGGGCGCGGCGGCGATCGCAGGCGGCGTCGCCGCGCTCGGTGCGGCGGCCACGGCGGCGTTGCTGACGCTGCGCGGTTCCACGCCCAAGTCGCCGGCGCTCCCCGCGCCCGGCGACACGCCGAAGCACCAGCCGAAGAAGGCGGAGCCAACGGGTGCGCATCAGCCCGACGGCACCGATTCATCCAGGTCGTTCGAGGCGCAGATCGCCGACGAGAACACCATTCCGGAGTAACGGCGGCGGGCGCGACCGATGTCGCGCCGCTGGGGT
Source organism: Sphingomonas taxi (assembly GCA_003243195.1). Taxonomy (GTDB): domain Bacteria; phylum Pseudomonadota; class Alphaproteobacteria; order Sphingomonadales; family Sphingomonadaceae; genus Sphingomonas; species Sphingomonas taxi_B. The sequence goes on from QFQI01000009.1 coordinate 21,374, forward strand.
CGCTTCCAAGGCCGGGAAGCGACCAAAGTCATCTCACGCATGGAATACGGCGACCGGGCGGATCGAATTGACGCCTGCCCGGCACCTCAAACTCGCTCTCTGGCGCGCTCCCAAGAAGGCGGTCAGCGCGCGACCGCCGCCTGCACGATCCAGTCCGACGTGCGGCGGATCGTTCGCAGTCGCGCGAAGCGCCGCGCGTCGCGCAGGAAGCGGTCGTGGATACCCGCGGCATGCTGCGCGAAGTCGTAGAAGTCGATGTGATGGTGAGCGAGCACCAGTACGGTCCCCGGGCGTGCCGCCCGCGCCGCATCGCGCGCCACCAGCGCCATGTCGCGCGGCGTGAGATAATAGAGAAGCTCCGCGACGACGATCGCATCATAGGTCGACCGCGGCGGGCGTGCGGGCAGCGGCAACCGCGTGGCGCGCGCGCGGGGCCGGTCGGCGAGCGCGCGCGCGGTGAGCACGGTGCCCTCCGCGGTGCCCTCCGTGGCGTCGAGCCGCAAGGCGCGCGGGGCGATCGCCGCGCTGTTCGAGCCGTTGCCGCTGGCCAGTTCCCATATCCGCCCGTGCGGCCCCGCGCCGAGCGCATGGAGGATCGCGGCGCGCTTCACGCCTTCGTCGCGGTTGGTGAACGTCCGCCACGGATCGTCGTCGCCCGCGAACTTGGCCGAAAAGCCGGCGAGGTCGATCGCGCTCATCGCCGGTCCTCGAACCATTCGATCGGGTGCGAAAAGGCGTCCAGCTCGTGCCGTGCGATGCTGAAGCCGCCGGGATCGTCGCGTATCGCGCCGCATTGCGTGCGATAGCAGCGGATCAGTTGCCGCTTGCCCACCGTCGCCGCGCCCGCCGGCAGTCGCAGGCTCCGCCCGCGCCGCTCCCGCCACGCGGGCCAGATGCGATAGGCGAGCCGGCGCGCGGCGGTACCGCCCCCTGCCATCGCCGCCGCCACCGCGCGATGGTCCGGGTGGTGATCGTCGTGGGCGGGACCGACCAGCAGGTCAAGCGGGCGGCGGCGGGCGATCTCGCGCCGGAGCGCGCGGCGGCAATCGCCTGGAACCTGCGACAATGCGCCGTCGGGCAGGCCCAGAAACACGATCTCGCGCGCCGTGACGCCCAGCCGGCGCAGTGCGCGGCGCGTTTCGCGCTGCCGCTCCGCCACCAGTCGCGCGCGTGGCCAGCGTCGGCTGCCGGGATGCGAGGCCGCGCCGTCGCTGACCACGACCACCGCCACGCGCGCGCCGCGCCGGCGCAGCACGCGGATCAGCTTGCCCGCGCCGATCACCTCGTCGTCGGGATGCGGCGCGATCACCAGTGCGGCGCGGGGCGTGCCGAGTCGCAGCCTCACAGCGCCGGCACCAGCAGCCCGGCCGCCGCCGCCGCGCCGGCGCGCTGGCGCATCGCGTCGGGCACCGGCTGGCGAAGATAGACGTCGAGGTCGCCCAGCATGCGCGACAATGGGTGGTCCGTGAAACACGCCTGCACGCCGACCGCCTCGCGCGCCAGCGCCATGGCGCGGGTCGCCGCGTCCAGCACCGCCATCCGCGCCGACGCGACGCGCGGCAGCCGCGCGCCGTCATCGTCCTCGAACCAGCGCCATGCGACACGCGAGAGGGTCGCCGCCGCTCCGTCCGCCAGCGCGAACAATTCACCCAGGCGCACCGCCTGGAACGGATCGGACGCGCGGCCGGTCGCCAGCAGGTGATCGCGGGCAAGGTCGAACAATCCGGCGACGCCCCCCGCATGGACCGCGACGAAGCGCAATGCTCCGCCGCTGAACCACGGTTCGCGCGCATAGGCGCCGGGTTCGCCGATCAGGTCACCCGGCTCGATCGCCGCGCCTTCCCAGCGGACCCGGTGCGTCTCGGACCGCACCATCCCGGTGACGCGCCACCATGCCCGGTCGATGACCGGCGGGGTGCGGTGCAGGTCGACCAGGATCAGTTGCGCGCCGCTCTCCATGTCGACCGTGACCAGCGCGAGGTCGAGCACCCCCGCCCCGGACGCGAAGCTCTTGCCGCCGTGCAGGCCGTGTTCGTGCAGCACGAGCGGCTCGCCGGGCAGCGCGGCATTCCAGACGCCGAGCGTCGCGCCGCCGGCGATCCGATCGCGCAGGCGCGCAACCTGCTCCGGGGTGCCGAGACGCTGCACGATCTGCACGGCATCGACATGCCCCTCCAGCAACCGGCCCAGCGGCAGGTCGCGGCGGCCGGCCGCGTACAATGGCCGCAGCAAGGCGACATGCTCCTGCGCTGTCAGCGGATCGCGCGCCGGACGCTCCCGCCATCCCGCGGCCGCGATGGCCTCCGCCAGAGCGCGCGCGATCGGGGCGCTCATGCCGTCGCCTCGCTCATGCGGCGTTCCAGATGCGCCAGCGCTGCCTCCGCCTCGACAAGCGGCACCAACCGCTCGCCACCCGGTGGGGACGGCACCACGCGCATCGCGAACGCCTCCGCGTTCGGGCATTCGCGCGCGACGCCCAGCAGATGGTCGGCACTCAGCCCGAGGAAGTCGCCAAGCTGCCGCCGGATCGCTTCATCGTGAATGGCGGCGAAGGCCGCGCGCGCGCGGGCCTGCGCGCGATACTGCCACGCGGCGGCGGCCGGATGCGCGACCTCGGGCAGGCCGTTCCTGTCCAGATCCGCCAGCGCGGCGGCCAGGCCGGCGGGCGCGCGCCCATGCCGCCGCGACGACGTCTCCACCACCATCGCCGGATCGCGACGCACCCGGAACCCGGCGCGTGATGCCTCGTCCAGCAACGCCGCATCCTCGCCGGAGGGACGCTCCGCGAAACCGCCCAGCGCGTCATAGGTGGAGGCACGGATCGCCAGATTGGCGCCGCCGCCGAAATGCCGCCCGTCGCCCGGATCCCAGGCGACCGGGTCGACCGCACGACGATAGCGATGCAGGCGATCGTAATACGCCTCCACCCGCGATTGCAGCGCGTGCGGCTCGGCGCGGCGCAGCGTCCCCGCCGCCACATCGGCCCGGTGCAGCGCACGGCAGCCCGCGACGATCCAGTCGCTTGCCGGCCGGCTGTCGGCGTCGGTGGTCAGGAACACCGCATCGGCGGCAGCGATGCGCTCCCGCGCGATCGCGAACGCCGCCCGACGCGCACGTCCGGCGTTGGCGACCGCGTGGCGCGGCCCCGCCACGACGTGCAGCGCATGCGGGAAATCCGCCGCGGCCGCCCGCAACAACGCCTCACTGCCGTCGCGGCATCCGTCCAGATAGAAGCAGAACGTCAGTTCCACCCCCGCCGCCGCCTGCTGGCCACGCAACGCCGTCAGCAGCGTGGGCAATGCCTCATCCTCATCGCGCACGGGCACGCAGACGGCCACGGAATCCGGTTGCAGACGCGTTCCTCCTCAAAACCCCCGCATGTCATGGGCGCGTGCGGCCGGTCGATCAATGGCCGATCCGGCGAACCTGTCGAATTGGGCGGCGGCCGTTACCAGAAGCGCCAGCCACCGACGCCGGCGGCGAACACCAGGCACAGGATCAGCGCGACGATCAGGCTCTGGCGATCGCGCGCGGCGAACACGACCGGATCGTCATGCACCTCACCGCGATGCGTCTTCATCCACAATCGCGTGACCCAGTACAGCATGACCGGCGGCACCAGCCACATCCACACCGGCTCGCCATATCGCGCGCCGACGGTCGGCGAGTCGATGTACAGCGCCAGCACCATCACCGCCATCAGCCCGCTTCCGGTGCCCAGCGCCATCAGCACCGGCAGGTCCGCGCTCATATAGCCGCGCCCGGCCAGAATCGCCTTCTGGTCCGTCGCCAGTTGTAGTTCGGAGTAGCGCTTCACCAGCGCCAGGCTGAGGAAGATGAACATCGAGAAGGCCAGCAACCAGAAGGACGGCACGATCGCGGTCGCCACCGCGCCGGCGATGATCCGCAGCGTGTAGAGCCCAGCGAGCAGGATGACGTCGACCACCACCTGCCGCTTCAGGCGCAGCGAATAGGCGAGCGTCAGGACCAGGTAGACGATCAGCACGGGCGCGAACAGCGCCGGCAGCGTCGCCGCGATCGCCAGCGCGCCCGCGAGCAACGCCAGCGCCAGCGCGACGCCGCCCACGATCGGCAGCTCCCCGGCGGCAAACGGCCGTTTGCGCTTGCGGACGTGGCGGCGGTCGGCGCCGAGATCGAGCAGGTCGTTGACCAGATAGCCGAAGGACGCCGCCAGGCTGAATGCGACGAAGCCGAGCAGCGCCGCCCCCAGCGCGGCGGGATCGCCGATCTTCTGCGCCGTGATCATCGGCAGGAACACCAGCAGGTTCTTCAGCCATTGATGCGGGCGCAGGCAGCGCAGCCATGGGCCAAGCCCCGCATCCGGATCGCTGACCCGCTGCACCGTCCGCCCCTGCTCCACGGCGCGCGCATGGAGCCGCGCGCTGCGCGACACGACGATCGCGCAGCGCGCCTTGCGCCACACCGGCAGATCGGCGCGACCGTTGCCGACATAGTCGAAGCCGCCCTCGCCGAACGCCGCGACCAGCCGTTCGGCCTTGTGATGCGCGGACAGGTTGGTGCGATCGTCGCTGCTGATGACCTGGTCGAAGACGCCGAGGTGATCCGCGACCGCCTGTGCGATCTGCGGCGCGGCGGCGGTGGCCAGCACCACCGGGCGGCCGTGCGCGCGCGCCTCGTCGATCAGCGCCAGCACCTCCGCCCGGTACGGCAGATGCGCGACGTCGAGCGACAGGCGCTGCGCGATCCGGTGCTTGAGCGATGCCTTGCCCTGCTTCAGCCAGCCGGGCAGCCGCGCGAGATCGAGCGGCGACGCCTTGAGAAGCTGCAACGTCGTCTCGTGCAGCATGTCGGTGCGGACGAGCGTGCCGTCGAGATCGACGCACAACGGAAGCGGCGCGTCGGGCATCGGCTCAACTCCGGGCAAGCAGCGCGACGCCCGCGCAGATCAGCAGCGTCGCCACGATCCGTGTCGTGGACAGGGCTTCGTGGAAGAACAGTCGCCCGAGAACCGCGGTGAGCACGAAGCCGAGCGCGACGCAGGGGTAGGCGAGGCTCACCTCGATCTTCGACAACACGACCAGCCAGATCAGCGCCGCGCCGAAATAGAGCACCAGCCCGCCGACGACGAACGGATCGAGCAACACCGTCATGGCGGTGCGGACGATCGGCCCGGTGGCGAGCGCGCGCTGCACCGCCGCGCCGGTCATCCCCGCCTTCAGCACGATCTGCGCGATCGCGGTGATCGTCACGCTGAGCAGGATGAGGCCGAGCGAGGTCCGCGTCATCGTGCCACCGCCGGTCCGGCGCGCGGCGCGGCGATCGGCTTCACGCCATAGATGTCGACCGCGCGGTTCGAGAAGCGTCGCAGCAGCCCGGCCGCTTCGGGCGCGACGATCCGCCCCGGCGCCGCCACGATCCAGCGCAGGCCGTGTCGACGGGCCAGCGCCGCGAAGCAGGCGGTGTCGGCGCAGGCGGCGACCTCGTGCATCCGGCGGCGCCATTCAAACTGGAAGTCGGGCTGCCACATCACCGCCGCGCCCGCCTGCGCATCCACCCACGCGGGACGGCGCGACAGGACGCTGAACCCCTGCACGCCGATCGGCAGGAACGCTTCATCGGGCCGCAGGTGGCGGCGCGTCCATCCCTGTGCTTCGAGCGACGGCGCCAGATCCGCGTCGGGCCGCTCGACGCTGCCGCGCCAGCCTGCATAGCCGCTGAGCGCCAGTCCGATCGCCAGCACGCCCGATAACAGGGTGGCCGGCGCCACCTCCAGCGCCTGCCAGCGCCGCGCCGGCAGGAGCGTGGGGATCGCCAGCAGCACCGAGAGCAGGGTCAATGCCGCCACGGCGAGCGCCGCCGGGTGCAACCCCGCGAGGTACAGCCACACGCAGGTGACCATCGCGGACGCCACCCCGGCGATCGCCGCCAGCCGCACCGCCGCCAACGCCACCACGACCGCCAGCGCGAGTCCGACGACCGGCCACGGATAGCCGCCGCCCGCCACGAAGGTGCAGGCAAGCGCCGCAGCGACCAGCGGCACCGCGCCTCCGCCGCGCGTCGCGAGCAGCACCAGCGCGCCGAACAGCAACGTCAGCGGCACGAACGGCGCCTCCAGAGCCGGCGCCTGCCCCATCGCCACCAGCAGCGCCAATCCGCCGGCGAGCAGAACGACGCTGGCGCGGGCGAGCGTCGGGCGCCCTTCCCCGATGCACCACATCCGCAGCAGCAGCAGCGTCGCGACCGCGTTGCCGAGCAGCAGGCTGAGCGCGATCGCCAGCGGCAAGGCGTCGCGATCGCGGCCGGTCAGTGCGCACCCCGCCCATCCCAGCATGATCGCGGCGACCATGACGTTCAGCACCGCGTCGATGCGCAGGGGGAACAGATTGAGCAACAGCCGCGCGCCGCTGACATACGGCAGCGCGATACCGAAGACGAACACCGCCAGATAGGCGGCGAACAGCGCCGCGAGCACCCCGCCATCACGCAGTGATCGCGTCGCCGCCACCACCGCCAGCGTCGCTCCGGCCAGATACACCGCATAACGCGCCACCGCCGCCCATTGCAGGTGGACGAAGGTGTGCAGCGGATAATATTCTATCAGATAGGCGCGATAGTCGATCGGCTGCGACGGCTGCGTCACGGTCGACAGCATCCAGATCACGGTCGGCAGCGCCTCCACGGCATAAGCGAGCGCGCAACGCAGCAGCCGACCGGGGAAATCGCGTATCGTGGAGCGGGCCGCGACCATCGCCGCCATCGCCGCCGCGACGCTCCAGATCGAAATGAACGCATTGACGTTGAAGATCACGCCCAGCAGCGCGGCGGCGAGCACCCAGCGGCCGCGCAGCATCAGCCACCAGCTACCCGGCAGCATCGCGATCGCGAAGCCGGTGTGGCTCAGATAGGTCGCCAGCGTTTCGGTATGTCCGACGATCGACACCCCCTTGAACAGCGGCGCGATCGCGGCCAGCCCGGTCAGCGCCAGCGCCGCCATGCGGCCGGCACCGGCATGCCTTACGATCGCATAGCTGCCGGCCGCGAACAGCAGCCGGCCGAGCAGGTGCGCGGCGAAGAACAGGCCGGCGACGTTGCTTTCGGTGGCGACCAGGCGAAGCAGCGGCCAGAAGCCGGAAACGAAATTGTCGAGGCTGCGCGTGAAGGCGTCGTGCGGGCCTTCGACGCTGGCGGCGTAGCCGAGCACGATCGGTACGTGGAAGACGTTGTTCGACCACGGGAACGCGAAGCCGGGCAATAGCACCGAAGCCCAGGCCAGCATCGCCAGCACCACGATCACCGCCGCCGTCGCACCACCGATGCGGCGACCGGATGCGCCCTCCTGTCCGTTCGCGGCGCCATCACGGGCGCGGTGCCCCCCGGTTAGCGACGACGAAGGAGGTGGTCCGACGTCATCCGCCCCTAAAGCGGACACGCGGGCTTCCTCGCGACGATCCATTCATGCGCATAGGGGCCGAGATTGCGCGCGGCGCGTCCGACGATCTGGGCGCCCGCGTCCTTCAGCCACGCCTCCACCTCGCCGATCGGGCGGTAGTGGATCCACTGGCGCGCGATCACGATGTCGTGGAGCCTGTTCCACCACGCACGCAGCAACGGCCGGTCGGCCATGTCCTTGTGGATGAACAATCCGCCCGGCGCGACATGCGCATAGGCGTCCGCGATCACCTCCGCCTGATGCGCGGGAGGAATGTGGTGCAGCACATCGACCAGGCTCACGACATCGAAGCTGCCGTCCGGCCATGGATCGCCGACCGCACTGTGGCGGAACACGATGCGCCCGTCCGGGAAATGCGCGCGCGCCATGCCCTGTGCCGCGGCGACCGCATCGGCGTCGGCGTCGAAGCCGATCGCCTTGATGCCCGGGCGCGCCCGCCCGACCAGCCCCATGAACAACCCCGCGCCGCACCCGATGTCCAGCAGGCGGCCATGCGCCGGGATCCAGCGGATCAGATCCTCGAATGGGCAGATGAACGGCCGCAATCGCTGCAACGTGCGCGCACGCCGGGGCGCATCGGCGTACAGATCGCGAGCGACCGCAAGGATCGGCGGTCGCGAGTCGAGTTCAACTGCCATGATTTCCCCCCGGGCGGCAGGGCTAACACGCGCACCGGAGGGTGGAAAGTGTCGAACGGACCTCGTGCAAGTTACAGTGGATCAATTTGGGATGACGCGGCACTGTTCGGCGGATCGCCAAGCGCGCCCGACCTGGGCGACGAAGTAAATTGTAAGAATTCGCAACTCATCCGGCGCCACATCACTGCGCCGGTCGGCACGACATTGCCCGGCATCGTCGACGAAACCGCGACACCGTTCCGCCGTGCCGCGCCGGGCGTGATCACGCCGGTCTCGCGCGTGTCGCGCGCGCCTCGGCGGTCAGCACCAGTTCGGCGGCGAGCAGCGCACCGTCCTGATCCTGCGCCACCGAGGTCCGCTCGACGATGTCGTTCACAAACTGCGGCCCGAACGGCAGCGGCACCTTCGAACAATCCAGGTAACGCGCGCCCTTGCGATCGGCGATGAACAGGTGGTTGCCGCCGGGCCGCCCGGCGATGTCGACATATTTGCGCAGCTCGATATAGCCCTCGGTGCCGAGGATGAAGAGGCGGCCGTCGCCCCAGGTGGGCAGGCCGTCCGGCGTGAACCAGTCGACGCGGACATAGCCCGTCCCGCCGTCGCCGTTCAGCACCATGTCGCCGAAATCCTCGAACGCGGGATGTTCCGGATTGCCGAAATTGCCGGTCTGCGATGCGACGACGTGCGCGCGCCGGCTGCCGGTCAGATACACGAACTGGTCGGCCTGATGGCTGCCGACGTCGGTCAGGATACCGCCGTTCTGCGCCGGATCCCAGAACCATGAAGGACGGCCGGGCGCGGACAGCCGGTGCGGCGCGAGGTTGACCGTCTGGATCACCCGCCCGATCGCGCCGTCATGCACCAATTGCCCGGCCATCACCGCGGCGGGCACCTCCAGCCGCTCGGAATACATGATCCCGTATTTGCGCCCCGTCTCCGCGATCGCGCGCCGCACCGCCGCCAGTTGCTCCAGCGTCGTGACGGCGGCCTTGTCGCTCAGGTAGTCCTTGCCCGCGCGCATGACGCGGATGCCCAGCGGCGCGCGCAAGCTGGGGATGGCGGCGCTGCACACCAGCTTGATCGCGCGATCCGCCAGGATCTCCTCCTCGCCGCGCGCCAGCTTCGCACCGGGATAACGCCTCCGGAACATCGCGATCTGCCGGGGATCGGTGGCGTAGAAGCTGGTCAGCACGCCGCCGCCGCGGATCACCGCGTCGGTGATGCCGTAGATGTGGTTGTGGTCCATGCCGATCACCGCGAACGGCACGCGATATTTCGCGTCGGGCACGGGCTTCGCCACCGCGCCCTCGGTTGGCGCGTCGCCGCGCGTCGCGGATTGCGCGAACGCGTCGCCGGCCAGCCCGGCCAGCCCCGCGGTGAGACCCATGCCCAAGATGGCGCGGCGGTTGGATTCGGTCATGTCGGCACCTTTCCTCAGATCGTCACGAGCACGGTCGGCCACGTCATCGCCTCACCGCGATCCATCGCCTGTTCACCCAGCAGCGACGCGACGCTGGCGTGATACGCCTGATGGAGCAGCCCGGGCAGCGGCTTGCCCGATCGCACCGCCTCGCCGAACCCCTCGAACTGCAGCATCGTCTCGTCATATTCGCCCCAGCCGAGCGACTCGCCGGGCGTGGTAACGGGCAGCTCCGGGAACCAGGTCGCGCCGCCGATCGGCACAGTGCGCTTGTGCCCGCGCTTCACATCCGCCTGCATCCGCTGGAGCGCCAGCGTGCGTGTCGGAATCTCCTCATAGATACGGCCGAGTTCGGGTTCGATCGTCCCCTTGCTGCCCTGGATCTGCTCCTCGCAGCCGTATCGCGCATTGTTGAGCAGCGAGGTGTAGATGACCTTCCGTCCGCCGGGATATTCGTAGATCAGCGCGACATGGTCATAGACCTCGCGGCCATCCTTCCAGAAACAGATGCTGCCCGAACCGATCACGCGCGTCGGCGCCGCGTCGAGGAACCAGTTGCCGACCTGCAACTGGTGCGTCGCCAGCTCGGTCATCAACCCGGCCGAACTGTCGCGATACAGCCGCCAGTTGATGCGGCGGTCATCGCTGTCCGCCGGCACCGGGCGGCGCCAGCTGGTGTTGCGGTGCCAACTGGCTCGGATCTGCGTGACGGTGCCGATCTCCCCGGCCTTCACGCGGCGCAGCGCGTTGAGGTAGGTCGGGTGGAACATGCGCTGGTGCCCTATCTGCAGCACCTTGCCGCTGGCCTGCGCGCGCGTCACCATCGCACCGCAATCCGCGATCGTGCGCGCCATCGCCTTCTCGCACCAGACATGCAGCCCGGCGTCGAACGCGTCGAAGCTGTGTCGCGCATGCAGGTGCAGCGGCGTCGCGATCACCACCGCGTCCAGTCCGCCCGCATCCAGCATCGCGCGGTGATCGGCGAAGCCCGGAACGCCGGCCGCGACCCATTGCCGCGCCTTGAGCAGATGCGGCGCATAGGTGTCGCAGATCGCGGCGACGGTGCAGTTGCGCGTCTTGGCGATGTTCTGGATCAGCGTCCGGCCGCGATCACCGGTGCCGATCACGCCCAGTCGGACCTTGCCGCCGGCGGGTGCCGCGCCCGCCGCGATCGCGGCCCATGGCGTCGCGCCCGCCATCGCGGTTCCCGCCGTGGCCAGCAGCACGCGGTCGAGGAACGACCGGCGCGTGAGATCGAAGTCCTTTTCGGTCATTCCATGAGTGTCCCGCCTGATGGGGTTGCCGCAAGATCGAACAGCATCCGGCGCCGGTCGCGCAGCCGCGCCGCCTGCGCGTCGTCGGCGACGATCAGCGCGGTGCTGAACATTTCCGCGCGCGACCCGCTGCGGTCCACGACGATCGCGCAGCGCGCCGCCGTCACCACCGACCCGTCGGTCGGCCGGATCATCGCCGCCCGTTCCGGCGCCAGCGTTCCGTCGCCGACCGTGGCGGAGATCGACAGCGCCTCGTCGACCAGCTCGACCTCCGCGAGCACGCGCCCGGCCCGCAGGGGATCGGGGACCGCGAACGGCCAGCCGCCGCCCAGCGGGTGTTCACCCACCACCGCGATCGAGCTCTCGCCCGCCGACAGCACTGCGCAGGCCACGCCCGCGTCGCGCAACGCCGCACCGGCGCGATCCAGCGCGAACCCCTTGCCGAACCCGCCGAAATCGAGCGCGAGCGGCACCGCCGCCGCGATCCGCGCCGTGGCCGCGTCGAACCGCACGTCGCGCCACCCGGCCGCGCCCGTGCGTGGATCGGCGGCCGGATCGAACAGACCCAGCGTCGCCGCCTGCGCCGCCTGTATCTGCGTCAGCGCATCGAGCAGCACGGGATCGTCGACCGGCGCCTCCCGGCCCGCGCGCAGCGCCTCGTTCATCGCGGTCGCCGCCGACGGACGATGAATGGTCAGCGCATCGTCCACCGCCTCGATCGCGCGGCGCGCCGCTGCCAGCGCGTCCCCGTCGCCGGGACCGAAGCGGTGGATCTCCACGCGCGTGCCCATCGCGAGGAAACACGCGATCCCGCTGGCGGGCTTCGCGCGCGCGACCGGCGTCATGGCCACGAGCGGCGTCAGGCCTTGACCTCCCAGCCCGGCTGGTAATCGACCGACCACCATTTCATCGCCGCCGCGTCGGCCGGCTTGCCGGTGGCGGGATCGACGCTCAGCACGCGGCCGGTGCGATAGGCCATGTTGCCCAGATGGCACAATGTGGTGCTGATATGCCCTTCCGCGATCGGCGAGGCGAGCGTGGCGGCGCGTCCGCGGATCACGTCCACGAAGTTGCCGGCATGATAGACGTCCAGCGCGCCCTCCCCCACGGTGCCGGTCGTTTCCGAACTCGCCGGCGCGGTCACCGCGCGGACCGGCTTGCCCGCCAGGTCGAACAGTTCGAACCCGTTGCGATCGACCACGGCGGACCCCTTCGTGCCCAGCAACAGCACGCCGCGCCCGCGCCCATAGGTCAACTGGCCGTTGCAGCTCTGACCGTTCCAGCGGATCGCGCGATCGCCATCGTAGAGCAGGTCGAGCGCGAGCGCGTCGTACATCTCCCAGTCGTCGCCCTTGTAGAAGTGCCGCGCGCCGCGTGCCGACACTGTGTGGGGATAGGCCACGCCCATCAGCCAGCGCGCGACGTCGAGTTCGTGCATCGCATTGTTGCAGATCTCGCCGGTGCCGTACTTCCAGAACCAGTGCCAGTTGTAATGGACCAGGTTCGAGCGGTACGGCCCGCGCGGGCGCGGCCCCTGCCACATGTCCCAGTTCAGATTGGCGGGCGGCGGCACCTCCGTCCCGTTGCCGATCGAGGCGCGGTTGTTCGCATACCACGCCTGCGCCTCGTAGACGTCGCCCAGTTCGCCCGCGCGGATCAGCGTGGCGAGTTGCTGCGTCTCGCGGCTGGAGCGTTGCTGGTTGCCGACCTGAAGCTGGCGCCCGGTGCGCTTCTGCGTCGCGATCAGCGCCTCGCCCTCGGCCGGCGCGATGCCGATCGGCTTCTCGATATAGCAATGATGGCCGGAATCCATCGCGTCGATCGCCAGCTTCGCATGCCAGTGGTCGGGCGTCGCGACCGTCACGATGTCGACCGCCTTGCGATCGAGCAGCCGGCGATAGTCGCCCTCGGTCTTCACGCCTGTGAAGCCCTTGGCGGCAAACGCCGCGGCGCGCTTGGCCAGCACGTCGGAGTCGACATCGACCAGATGCGTGACGGCGACGTTGGGCTGCTTGGAAAAGGCACTCATATGCGCCTGCCCGCGCCCGTTCACGCCGACCACCGCGACGCGCAGCCGGTCGTTCGCGCCCCTGACCCGCGCGTAGCTGCGCGCGCTCATCGCGGTGGCCAGCGCCGCGCCACCACCCGCCATCATCGTGCGACGATCAAGCATCGGTCCACCCTCCCTCAATATTCGCGGATCTTGATCGAACGGAAGTCGACCCGGTTGCCGTGATCCTGCAACAGGATCGGCCCCGCCGGACGTTCGCCGAAGCCCGGCCATTTCGCGTATTTGCTCTGCGCGACCAGCGCGCGGAACGCCGGCGACCCACGTTCATATTCGACGACCTTGAAGCCGTTCAGCCAATGTTCGACGTGCCGGCCGCGGCTGACCAGCACGGCGCGGTTCCACTCGCCGGGCGGGTTGACGCGCTTGCCGGGACTGTCGGGGTCCGACAGGTTGCGCGCCGGGATCAGGTCGTACAGCGACGCCAGCGTGCGATTACCGTCGCGGCCCATTTTCGCATCGGGATGGCGCGCATCGTCGAGCAACTGATATTCCAGCCCGATCGCCGAGCCTTCGCCCTTCGACAATTCGGGGTCGACGAAATATTTGATCCCGCTGTTCGCCCCCTCGGTCAGCCGGAAATCGACCGACAGTTCGAAATCGCGGTAATCGCGCGTCGTGGCGATGTCGCCGCCATTGGCCGATTCCGCGCCGTCGCTGCCCTCGACGGTCAGCAGCCCGTTCGCCATCGTCCAGCCCCTAGCCGGGAACCCCGCCGCCTTAGCGCTCTTCCAGCCCGCGCCGGTGCGACCGTCCCACAACAGCTTCCAGCCAGCGCGCCGCTCGCCGTGGGACAGGCGGTTGGAAAGCCATCCCTGCTGCGGAAGCCCGGTTTCCGGCAGCGCGAAGCGCGCAGGGCGATCGGTAATCATCCGCACGTTGCGGAAGCGTACTTCCGGGTGGCGGGCAGCATCGGCGTCGGGGATCGCATGGACCTGGAAGGCGATGAAGCCGCGCGCATCCATGTCGTCGACCACATCCGCCGCCGGGACGCCGTTCACCCATGTGCGCAGCCGGTTGCCGATCGCCTCGACCCGGTAGTGGTTCCAGTCACCCGAGCGGAACGTGCGGCGCGCGGCATCGTTGCGGCCCAGCGTGTAGAGCCATTGCCGGCGCTGCTCGTCATACAGTCCGCCGCTCCACGCCCGCTTCGTCGGGTCGATCTCCGCCTGATAGCCGTGGACGACCCCATTGCGGTAATCCGGCCGGCTCTGGCCGCGGATCATCACCCCGGAGTTCAGCGCCGGATCGGTCCGCGCGTTGAATTCGATGATGAAGTCGCCGTAGCGCGCGTCCGACACCAGCCAGCTATTGGTCTTGCCCGGCTCCGCGCGGCCGACCAGCTCGCCGTTGGCGACCGTATAGGTCGCATTCCCACCGACCGCATGCCAACCCGCCAGCCCGTCGCGCGGCGTCACGTCGCGCCATGGCGCCGCCGCCCGCTGTGCCTGCACCATCGGTGGCGCGATCCCCGCCGCCATCACCGGCGCGAACGCCGCCGCCAGCACCGCCATTCCCCGCACCATCGTCATGCGCCTTGCCCCGCCTGGGCGTTCGGTCCGCTGCCGTGATGGGACAGCGGCCTTCGCCGGTTTCGTTATCCCGGATGCTGTCGCATCTCTCCTGCCACCGACCCTAAATCGTGGTCCGACCACATGCAAGCGAGATGTCAGAGTGGTTGGCGAGACATCGACTTTGGGCTACAGCACTGCTTAACCATCGCATCGGGCACCTTGTCCGCTGCGCTTTGAGGACCGGGAATGCGCAAGACGGAAAGCGGCGGCAAATTATACCGCAGGATCGTCGATGCGATCATGGCCGATATCGCCGCCGGCCAGTACCCCGTTGGCTCGCGCCTCCCGCCGGAGCGCGACCTGACCGAACGGTTCAAGGTGAGTCGCCCGACGGTGCGTGAGGCGATGATCGCGCTGGAGATGCAGGGCATGGTGGAGGCGCGCAAGGGATCGGGCGTGTTCGTGCTCGCCACCGGCCCGGCGGAGGCCGACCGGGAACTGGACATCGGCGCGTTCGAAATCACCGAGGCGCGGCGACTGCTGGAAGGCGAGGTCGCGGCGGTCGCCGCGACCGAGATCGATGCGGCGCAACTCGCCGAACTGCGCACGTTGCTGGCGCAGATGGAGCAGAGCGACATGGCGGCCGCGGAAGATGCCGACCGTCGTTTCCACATCGCCATTGCCGAGGCGACGGGCAATGCCGTCATCATCGCCGCGGTCGCCGACTTCTGGGACATGCGGTTCCGCTCCCCGCTGGCGCGCGAGGTGCTGCTGAAGGCCGGCAGCCTCGGCACGGAAAGCCGCATGGCCGAGCATGGCCGCATCCTCAGCGCACTGGAAGCGCGCTCGCCCGTCGATGCGCGCAACGCGATGCGCGATCACCTGACCCGCGTCATCGACCACCTGCTGGACGTGACCGAAACCGAGGCGGTCGAGCGCGCGCGCGCCGAGGCCGAGCAGCGCCGCCACGCGCTCGCGCGGCGCTCGGTATAACGGCGCGGCAATTCTGTTGTCATGGCTGACTGACGCTGTTATCTGACCTGTAAGGCAAATCGCTCACGCCAATTGGTGAAGCGATGGCAAGACTGCACAACGCAGCGCGCCGCTATCAGGGAGAGGGCTTTTGACCAGTCAGCACCGCTACAAGCGTCACCTTCACGTTTCGATCAGCCTGTTGAGCCTGGCCGCCGCGCATCCGGCGCTGGCGCAGGTCGCCGCCCCGCCCCCCTCCTCCGCCGCCGCATCCGCCGATCAGGATGCCGCGACGACGCCCCCCGACGCGGCGCAGGTCGACGACATCGTCGTCACCGGCTTCCGCGCGGCGCTGAACAGCGCGCTGAACCAGAAGCGCAACGAAACCGCGGCGATCGACAGCATCGTCGCGGAGGATATCGGCAAGTTCCCGGATTCGAACCTTGCGGAGTCGATGCAGCGCATCCCCGGCGTGGCGCTGTCGCGCGGCGACGGCGGTGAGGGCCGCAACATTTCGGTCCGCGGACTGGGCGCGCAATTCACCCGCGTGCGCATCAACGGCATGGAAGGCGTGTCGCAGGTCAGCGGCAGCGACATTCGCGGCGGCGTCGCGACGGGGCGCTCGTTCGACTTCGTGACCTTCCCGACCGAGATCTTCTCGGCCTTGTCGGTGCGCAAGACGCTGTCGGCGGACGTGGAGGAAGGATCGCTGGGCGCGACCGTCGACCTGCGCGCGCCCAAGCCGTTCGACCAGAAGAAGGATTTCGTCTTCTCCGGCACCGCGCGCGGAATCTACAACGACATCCGGAAGGACGTCGACCCGCGCCTGTCCGCGCTGGTGTCGAAGAAGTTCGGCGACACGTTCGGCATTCTGGGCAGCATCGCCTATTCGAAACGGCATATCGACGAATATGCCTATTCCGCGGTCGATGTGGTGCCGACCTACGTCTACGGCCAGGAGGCGCCGTCCAGCGTGCCGCGCGTGGCGACCGATCCGCTGATCGGCGCCGGCCCCAACCGCTCGCTGATCCTGCCGTTCTGCACGCCGATCGGCTACACCTATCGCGGCGTCGCGGTGAACGGTCCGGCCAGCGGCTATACCCAGCCGAACGGCACGCCGATCGGCGCCGACGCCAACAATTGCAGCACCGGCAACCCGCGCACGGGCAATGCCGCCGCCTATGACTATATCATGAGCCGCACCGGCGCGAACGGACGCCCGGGCGGCGGCGTGTTCCTGCCGCGCCTGCCGCGTCCGGTGAAAAGCAGCCAGGATCAGCAGCGGCTCGCCGGATCGCTGACGCTGCAATGGAAGCCGAGCGACAACACCGACATTTCGGTCGACGGGCTGTATTCGCGCTTCAAGGTCAACCGGCTCGACACGATGTTCGATGCGCGATCGTTCGGCCGCGCGATCTCGAACAACGGCCAGCCGCTCACGTCGGTGCGCGAGATCGAGGTCGACGACAACGGCTCGCTGATCCACGGCCTGTTCGATGGCGTCGACCTGCGCTCGGAGATGCAGGACGAACGGTTCACGTCCGAATATCGTCAGGTCAACCTCAACATCGACCATCGCTTTTCGGACACGTTCCGGGTGTTCGGTCTGGCCGGGATCAACGAATCGCGGCTGGACGTGAACCGCCTGCAGGTGGCGATCGATTCCAACGACACGCGGGACTGGTCGATCGACTTCCGCGACAACCCCGACATTCCCAAGATCGGCTATGGCATCGACACCACCAATGCCGCGCTGTTCCGCTATGGCCCCCCGCTCGCCAACGGCGACCAGCAGGGCCAGCTTTCCAACTTCATCCGCCGCAACACGATCACCAGCAAGACGTTCGAGCTGAACGGCGAATGGGAGGCCGCGCCGCATTTCACGGTGCAGGTCGGCGGCCAGTATCGCACCAACGAATATACCGCGCGCGAGCGCCAGCTTGCCACCAACACACCGCTGGCGCTGCCGTCGGGCGTGTCGCTGGCCAGCCTCACCTTCGTCACCACCGGCGTGGGCAAGAACCTGGACGGCCAGTTGCAGGATTTCGTGGCGATCGACCCGGACAAGTTCCGCGAGGCGGTCGGGCTGGACAGCTACACCTATTGCAGCATCGAATGCGCCAAGGGCACCTATGGCGGCGTCGACGAGAAGTACGGCTCCGGCTATCTGATGTTCAAGTTCGACACGCGTGACGTGCTGCCGTTCAACCTGCGCGGTGATGCCGGGGTGCGTTACGTCCATACCAGCCTCGACGCCTATGGACCGATCACCACCGCGGCGCCGGCGGGTTCGACCTATCCGTCGCGCTTCCTGATCTCGAACGTCAGCCGCTCGTACGAGGACTGGCTGCCGTCGATGAACCTCGCGCTGGACGTCACGCCCGATCTCATCGCGCGTGTCTCCGCCTCGCGGGTCATGTCACGCCCGTCCTATGGACAGTTGATCCCGGCCGGCTCCGCCAATCTGGTGATCCAGACGGCATCGTTCAGCAATCCGTTCCTCGATCCGATCCGCGCCAATACGTTCGACGCGTCGCTGGAATGGTATTTCGCGCCCGGCTCGCTGATCTCGCTCGCCTATTTCTACAAGAACATCGAAACCTATATCCAGACGACCAGCACCAGCGTCGCCTTTCAGGACATCGGCCTGCCGCTGACGCTGCTGAACGGCACGCAGTTGCGCCCGACCGACCTGTTCACCGTCCAGCGCAGCAACAATACGCCGGGCGGGCCGCTGCGCGGGTTCGAGGTGAACGTCCAGTTGCCGTTCCGCTTCCTGCCCGGCGCGCTCAGCAACTTCGGCGCGCTCGGCAATTTCACGCGCGTGCGCTCGAACATCAACTATATCATCTCACCCACGCTTTCGCGCACCGCGCCGCTCGTCGGCCTGTCGCCGGAAACGGCCAGCGGCACGCTCTATTACGAGGACAGCCGGTTCAGCATCCGCTCGACGGTCAACTACCGCGCCGCATTCCTGACCGCGGTGCCGAGCGGATCGGTCGACGCGGACTCGACCTCGAACGCCAGCTCGATCTTCGTCGATGCCTCGGCCTCCTACAACATCAGCGACAATCTGAAGCTGATCGCGGAAGTGTCGAACATCACCAACGAGACGAACCGGCTGACGGTCGACACCAATCGCCAGGATCCGCTCTACACCGCCTATTTCGGCCGCACCTACGCGCTGGCGGTCAATTTCCAGTTCTGACGACAGGTAAGGACCAGCGGCGGTGGACATGACGGAGGCAAAGGCGCGCGAGAGCGGTCCCGCAACGCGCGCCACGGCGGGCGGCCATATCCGCTGGGTGATCTGCGCGCTGCTCTTCTTCGCGACCACGATCAACTATATCGACCGGCAGGTGATCGGCATCCTGAAGCCGACGCTACAGGCCGAACTCGGCTGGTCCGAGATCGACTATGGCACGATCGTGTTCTGGTTCCAGGCGGCCTATGCGATCGGGCTGCTCGCCTGCGGACCGATCATCGACAAGGTCGGGTCGCGGCTCGGCTATGCCGCCGCGATCACCGTGTGGAGTCTCGCCGCACTGGTCCACGCGCTGGTGCGCAGCCCCGGCGGCTTCGCGATGGCGCGGTTCGCGCTGGGGCTGGGCGAGGCGGCCAACTTCCCCGCGGCGATCAAATCGGTCGCGGAATGGTTCCCAAAGAAGGAACGCGCGCTGGCGGCAGGCATCCTCAACGCCGGCGCCAATGTCGGCGCGATCGCGACGCCGATCGTCGTGCCGCTGATCGCGCTGCGGTACGGGTGGCAGGCGGCGTTCTTCATCACCGGGATGCTGGGTTTCATATGGCTGGCCGCCTGGCTCGCCTTCTACCGCGCGCCCCAGGCGCACCCGCGGGTCGGCGTGCAGGAACTCGCCTATATCACCGCCGACCAGGACAATGACGCCGGCACCGCGCCGATCCCGTGGCGGCAGCTCTTCCGTCGCCGCGCGACCTGGGCGTTCGTGCTGGCCAAGTTCCTGACCGATCCGGTCTGGTACCTGTTCCTGTTCTGGCTGCCGGATTTCTTCGCCAAGCGCCACGGGCTGGACCTGAAGACATTCGGGCCGCCGCTGATCGCGGTGTATCTGCTGGCCGATGTCGGCAGCATCGGGGGCGGCTGGCTGTCCTCGGCGCTCATCAAGCGCGGCTACAGCGTCAATGCCGGGCGCAAGCTCGCGCTGCTCGCCTCGGCGGTGCTGGTGCTGCCGATCGTGTTCGCCAGCACCGTGTCGAGCCTGACCGCCGCGGTCGCGATCATCGGCCTGGCCGCGGCGGCGCATCAGGGCTGGTCGTCGAACCTCTATACGATGGTGTCCGATACCTTCCCGCGCACCTCGATCGCGTCGGTGATGGGCATCGGCGGCGCGGCGGGCGCGGTCGGCGGCATGATCATGGCGAAATATGTCGGGCAGGTGCTGGAGACGGTCGGCAGCTACGTTCCCGTCTTCCTGTGGGCCGGCAGCGCCTATCTGATCGCGCTGTTGTTCGTCCACCTGCTCGTCCCCCGGCTGGAAGTGACGGACGCGGTGCGCTGAACAGGACGGCCGGAGCCGGTCGGGCATCGCGACGCAATCGCCGCCCGAACCGGCCTCGTCCCGCATCAGACACGCGGGGCGGTGAGCGTTTTGGCCAGCGCGGCGTGCCAGCCGGCGGCGAGCGTCGCGCGGGTTTCGGCATCCATCTTCGGCTCGAAACATTCGCCGCGCACCCATGTCGCGGCCAGCGCGTCCAGGTCCTTCCACACTCCGGTCGCCAGTCCGGCATGGAAGGCCGCGCCCAGCGCGGTCGTCTCCAGATGCCGCGGCCGTTCGACCGGCACCTGCAGCATGTCGGCCAGGAACTGGCACAGCCAGTCGTTCGCGGCCATCCCTCCATCGACGCGGATGGTAGCGGGCGGTTCGCCGCCGTCCGCCACCATCGCATCGGCAAGGTCCATGGTCTGGTACCCGACCGCCTCCAGCGCCGCGCGCGCCAGATGCGCCTGCGTCGAGCCGAGCGTCAGCCCGAAGATCGCGCCGCGCGCGTCCGGGTCCCAATGTGGCGCCCCCAGCCCCACGAACGCCGGCACCATATAGACGCCGTGGCTGTCGGGTACCTGCGTCGCCATGTCGTTCGTCTCGCGCGCATGGGTGATGACCCCGATGCCGTCGCGCAGCCACTTCACCGCCGCGCCGGCGATGAAGATCGAGCCTTCCAGCGCATAGGTGATCCTGCCGTCCAGCCGATAGGCCGGGGTCGTCAGCAGCCGATGGTCGGACTGCACCGCATCCTCGCCGGTGTTGAGCAGCATGAAACAGCCGGTGCCATAGGTCGACTTGGCCATGCGCGGCGCGAAACACGCCTGGCCGAACAGCGCGGCCTGCTGGTCGCCGGCGATCCCCGCGATCGGGATCGCGGCGTCGAACATGCCATCGGCGGTGTGACCGAAGATGTGGCTGTTGTCGTGGACCTCCGGCAGCATCGCCAGCGGTACGCCGAACAGCGCGCACAATTCCTCGTCCCAGCGCTGCGCATGGATATCGTACAGCAGCGTCCGGCTGGCGTTGGTGACGTCGGTGGCATGAACCGCGCCGCCGGTCAGCCGCCACAGCAGGAAGCTGTCGATCGTCCCGAAGGCGAGCTCGCCCTTGTCGGCGCGGGCGCGCGCGCCGTCGACATGGTCGAGGATCCACGCCAGCTTGGTCGCGGAGAAATAGGGGTCGAGCAGCAGTCCGGTCTTGGCACGGACGGCGGCTTCATGGCCGTCCTCCTTCAACCGCGCGCACCATTCGGCGGTGCGGCGATCCTGCCAGACGATCGCATGGTGGATCGCCGCGCCGCTCGCGCGGTCCCACACCACCACCGTCTCGCGCTGGTTGGTGATGCCGATGCCGGCGATCCCCTGCGCGCCGACACCGCTTTCGGTCACCGCCTGCCGCGCGGTCGCCAGCGTGTCGCGCCAGATCTCCTCGGGATCGTGCTCGACCCAGCCGGGGCGCGGATAATGTTGCGCGAACTCGGTCTGCGCGGTGGCGACGGCACGGGCGTCGGCATCGAAGACGATCGCGCGGGTCGATGTCGTGCCCTGGTCGATGGCCAGGATGTGCATGGGGGCGGGCACGTTGCTCTCCTCTTGTCGCTACCGGGTGGCGCGCGGCGGCAGGTACGGCCGCACGAGATATTGGTACACGGCCGCGCCGGCCACGCCGCCCACCAGCGGCCCGGCGATCGGCACCCACCAGTAATGATCGGGACCGGGCAGCGCGGAACCGCCCCAGCCCATCAGCCAGCAGAACAGTCGCGGGCCGAAATCGCGCGCCGGGTTGATCGGCCAGCCTTCCAGATAGCCCGCCGACGCGCCGATGCACGCGACCAGCAGCCCGATGATGAGCGCGCTGGCGTTGGCCATCGGCGCCTGGGTGTTGAACTCGTCGGTGATCGCGAAGATGCCCAGCAACAGGATGCCGGTCAGCACCACTTCGTCCCAGAAGGCGTGGACGGGCGTGATGTGCGCCCCCGGCGCGGTGAAGAACACCCCCGCCGCGCCGCCGGCCGCGCGGGTCAGCCCGTGGGCGGCGTTATACGCCTCGATCACCGGACCGAACAATTGGTATACCAGCGCCGCGCCGATCATCGCGCCGGCCACCTGCGCGCCGACATAGGGCAGCACCTTCCAGCGCGGGAAATCGCGGAACAGCGTCAGCGCGAGCGTCACCGCCGGGTTCGCATGCGTGCCGGACACCGCGCCGGTGACGTAGATCGCCAGCGTCACCGCCAGTCCCCAGGCGATGCACACGCCCCAGTAAGCGGTCGCATACGGGCTGGGATCGTACAGGATCAGCATCGCCGCCGCGGAATTGCCGAGCGTGATGATGATCGTCACCGCCAGCGCCTCCGCGATCAGTTCGCCCCGAAATCCCTGGTGCCTTGTCATCACAGCGGCCTCCTCCCCGAGGCCATCGGCGCCCCTGCCCACGATACTGTCACCGCTTTCCAACGAGCGTCAATAGTTTCGTTTGAATTTTCGAACGCGCGTTGTCATATTCGTTTGCGAAGGTATCGCCGGTGACGGCGCAACAGGAGCTGGCCATGGCCCATCACACAGCATCTGCCGGGTTCGACGCCGACCTGCTGGTCGTCGGCGGCGGGATCAACGGCGTCGGCATCGCGCGCGACGCGGTCGGGCGCGGGCTGTCGGTGGTGCTGGTCGAACAGGACGATCTTGCCAGCCATACGTCGTCGGCCTCGACCAAGCTGATCCATGGCGGGCTGCGCTACCTGGAATATTACGAATTCCGGCTGGTGCGGGAGGCGCTGATCGAGCGCGAGCGCCTGTGGGGCATGGCGCCGCACATCATCTGGCCGCTGGAGTTCGTCCTGCCGCAGAGCAATTCGCCGCGTCCGGCGTGGCTGGTCCGTCTCGGGCTGTTCCTCTACGACCATCTCGGCGGCCGCCGGAAGCTGCCGGCGACGCGGACGGTGGCGCTCGATCGCGATACGATGGGCAACGGCCTGAAGCCGGGCGAGCCGAAGGCGTTCGTCTATTCGGACTGCTGGGTGGAGGACAGCCGGCTGGTCGCCCTGAACGCCCGCGACGCCGCGGATCGCGGCGCGACCATCCTGACGCACACGCGGCTGACCGCCGCCCGGCGCGCCGGGTCCGGTGGCGGCTGGATTGCGACGATCGAGGACGGGGACGGCCCGCGCGACCTGCGCGCACGCGCGATCGTCAACGCCGCCGGCCCGTGGGTGGCCGAGGTGCTGGGTGCGGTGCCCGACGCGCGGCACGACCGCGGCGTGCGGCTCGTCAAGGGCAGCCACATCGTCGTGCCGCGGCTGTACGAGGGCGCGCACGCCTTCCTGCTTCAGAACCCCGACCGACGCGTGGTGTTCGCGATCCCCTATCAGGAGCATTTCACGTTGGTGGGCACCACCGACGAGCCGTGGGAAGGCGCGCCCGGGCGCGCTACGATCGACCAGGACGAGATCGACTATCTGCTCGGAACGATCGACCGCTATTTCGAGCGCGCGGTTCGGCAGGACGATATCGCCTGGACCTATTCCGGCATCCGCCCGCTCTACGACGATCATGCGGCCAATGCCTCCGCGGTGACGCGCGACTATGTCCTCGACCTCGACGGCGATGCCGATCGCGCGCCGATGCTCAGCGTCTTCGGGGGCAAGATCACCACCTATCGCAAGCTCGCCGAACATGCGCTGGAGGAACTCGCGCCCTATTTCCCATCGGCGGGGACGCCATGGACCGCCGGTACGGTGCTGCCCGGTGGCGACATGCCGGATGCCGACTTCGATCGCTATGTCGCGACCCTGGGGCGGCGTTATCCGGCGATGCCGTCCGCGCTGCTCCGCCGCCTCGCGCGCGCCTATGGCACCTGCACCGAACGATTGCTGGGCGAGGCCGCCACGCCCGCCGATCTCGGCGACGATTTCGGCGCGGGGCTGTATGCGCGTGAAGTGGCGTATCTGCGCGCGAACGAATGGGCGACCAGCGCGGAGGACATCCTGTTCCGGCGCAGCAAGCTCGGGCTGCACACGCCGGCGGGCGCGGCGGCGCGGATCGACGCGTACCTCGCCACGCTGGCGGGTGGCGTGGCGCCGCCGCGCGCGTCCGCGGCATCGTAGCGCGCGGTCGGGTGATGGCGGGGCCGGTGGACGGCGCGGGGGGTGTCGACGCGATCGCGCTGCGCCACGGACAGATCCTGGCGCTCGCGCGCGAGGCGGGCAGCGTCGCGGTCGAGGCGCTCGCGACCCGCTTCGGGGTCACGCCGCAGACGATCCGCAAGGATCTCAACATGCTGGCGCGCCGGTCGATGCTGTCGCGTGTCCATGGCGGGGCGGTCATCACCTCGGGCGTCGACAATATCGACTATGGCACCCGCCGCACCGTCGCAACGGGAGCGAAGGCGGCGATCGGCGCGGCGGCGGCGGCGTTGATCCCGAACGGCGCATCGCTGTTCATCAACATCGGAACGACGACGGAGGCGGTCGCCAGCCATCTGGTGCATCACCACGAGTTGATGGTGATCTCCAACAACCTGAACGTCGTCGACATCCTCAACCATCGCGAGCACATCGACATGGTCGTGGTCGGCGGGCAGGTGCGGCAAAGCGACCGGGCGATCGTCGGAGCGCTGGCGATGGAGTTCATCCGGTCCTTCAAGGTGGACTATGCGCTGATCGGCGCCTCCGCGATCGACCCGGATGGCAGCCTGCTCGATTTCGCGATCGACGAGGTGCAGGTGACGCGCACGCTCATCCAGCATGCGCGGCGCGTGATCCTGGTCGCCGATTCGTCCAAGGTCGGCCGCGCCGCCCCCGTCCGGGTCGGATCGCTGGAAGCGGTTGATTACTGGGTGACCGATCACCTGCTCGATCCCGGATTGCGCGACGTGTGCGCCCGCGACGATGTTCGCGTGATCGAAAGCGGCGGGCGCTGACCTCCCTCGATCGCTGACCGCCATGCGATACGCGCGGCTCAATCGGTCGGGCGAAGCGCCTCGATCGTCGCCCGCAACAGGCGCAGCGGCGGCTGCTCGCCCAGCCGTGCGGGATCGACATGCGACGCGTAGATGAGGCCGACCTCCCGCTCGAAATCGAAGCCGGCCAGGCGCGGCCGCGCGATGCCGTCGCCGCGATAGCCATCCGGCATGATCGTCACGCCCAGCCCGGCGCGCACATAGGCGAGCGCCCGCCCCTCGTCGGCGGTCCGTGCGGGGAATGAAGGACGCACGCCGCGCGCCGTGAAGAAGCGACTGGTGTCCGCGATCAGCTCGCACGACCGGCGCACGATCATCGGATTGTCCGCCAGTTCGCCCGCCTCGATCACGTCGCGCGCGGCGAGCGGATGGCGGGAGGACACGGCGAGCGAATAGCCTTCGCGAAACAGCCGTTCGCGCGTCAGCCGCTCGTTCTCGGGGCGCAACAGCGTCAGCGCCACGTCGATCCGGCCGTGCGCGAGCTGCTCGGCCAGGTCGCGCTCGCGCCCTTCGACCAGTTCGACGCGGTGCGCCGGCCGGGCGGTCGCGACGTCGCTCAGGAAGCGTTCGATCCAGTCCGGCGGGATCGTGACGAGGATGCCGAGCCGCAGCGTGGTCGCCAGCGCGGTTTCTCGCACCTCGCGCTCCGCCAGCGAGAACTCCGCCTCGATCTTGCGCGCATGTTCGGCCAGCCGCACCCCCGCCTCGGTCAGCTCGACGCGGCGATTGGTGCGGTTGAACAATGCGCGGCCCAGCGTGCGCTCCAGCTTGACGATGCCGACCGACAGCGTCGGCTGCGACACGCCGCATGCCGCCGCCGCCTTCGAGAAATTGCCCTTCTCGATCACCGCCAGAAAATAGCGCAGGAGATATCGGTCGATCATAGATACCGTCTATGGTGATCCTCCGCCGCTTTCAATTTTTCTCAGGCGCCCGGTCGCGGTAAGAACGACGCAAACAGACTGCTGGAGAGATGCCGTGGACCTCAATTTCGGGCTGGGCGAGATGGCGGACACGATCCGCGACACCACCCGCCGTTTCGCCGCCGACCGGATCGCGCCGATCGCCGCCGAGGTCGACGCCAGTGACCGCTTCCCGCGCGAACTCTGGCCGGAGATGGGCGCGCTGGGCCTGCACGGGATCACCGTGGAGGAGGCCGATGGCGGGCTCGGCCTCGGCTATCTCGAACATGTCGTCGCGGTGGAGGAGGTCGGGCGTGCGTCCGCTTCCGTGGCGCTCAGCTACGGCGCGCATTCCAACCTGTGCGTCAACCAGTTGCGCCGCTGGGGCAATGCCGAACAGAAGGCGAAATACCTGCCGAAACTGGTATCGGGCGAGCATGTCGGCAGCCTCGCGATGTCCGAGGCGGGCGCGGGATCGGACGTGGTGTCGATGAAGCTGCGCGCCGACAGGGTGGATGGCGGATGGCGGCTGAACGGCACCAAGTTCTGGATCACCAACGCGCCGCATGCCGACACGCTGATCGTCTATGCCAAGACCGCGCCGGATGCGGGATCGAAGGGCATCAGTGTCTTCCTGATCGAGAAGGATTTCGCGGGTTTCTCGATCGGGCAGAAGATCGACAAGCTCGGCATGCGCGGCTCGCCAACCGCCGAGCTGGTGTTCGACGACTGTTTCGTGCCCGACGAGAACCTGATGGGGGTGGTGAACGAGGGCGTGAAGGTGCTGATGAGCGGGCTGGATTACGAGCGCGTCGTGCTCGCCGGCCTGCAATTGGGGATCATGCAGGCGTGCATCGACACCGTGTTGCCGTACGTCCGCGAACGGCGACAGTTCGGCAGGCCGATCGGCAGCTTCCAGCTCATGCAGGCGAAGGTCGCGGACATGCACGTCGCGCTGAACGCCGCGCGCGCCTACACCTATGCCGTGGCGCGCGCCTGCGACGCGGGTCGGACGACGCGCTTCGACGCGGCGGGCGCGATCCTGCTGGCGTCCGAAAGTGCGGTGAAGGTCGCGGGCGAGGCGATCCAGGCGCTGGGCGGCGCGGGTTATACGAAGGACTGGCCGGTCGAACGCTACTGGCGCGACGCCAAGCTGCTGGACATCGGCGCGGGCACCAACGAGGTGCGCCGGATGCTGATCGGCCGCGAGCTGATCGGCCACGACGCGCCGCGCGCGCAGTAAGGGCGCGGCGATGACCATCCTGTCCACAGCGGTCGACACGACCAGCGACACCTTCGCCGCCAACGCGGCGCATCACCGAGCGCTGGCTGACGCGCTGCGCGCCGATGTCGCGGCCGTGGCGATGGGCGGATCGGCGCGCGCGCGGGAGCGGCATGTCGCGCGCGGCAAGCTGCTGCCGCGCGACCGAGTGCACCGGCTGCTCGATCCCGGCGCGCCGTTCCTGGAACTGGGGCAATTGGCGGCGTACGGCATGTACGACGACGAGGCGCCGGGAGCCGGGATCATCACCGGGATCGGTCGCGTGTCCGGTCGATTGTGCATGATCGTGTGCAACGACGCCACGGTGAAGGGCGGCACCTATTATCCCCTGACCGTCAAGAAGCATCTGCGCGCGCAGGAGATCGCCGAGCAGAACCGCCTGCCGTGCCTCTATCTGGTCGATTCGGGCGGGGCGAACCTGCCCCACCAGTCGGAGCTGTTCCCCGACGCGCAGCATTTCGGGCGCATCTTTTTCAACCAGGCGAACATGTCGGCGAAGGGCATTCCGCAGATCGCCTGCGTCATGGGAAGCTGCACCGCCGGCGGCGCCTATGTCCCGGCGATGTCGGACGAAACGGTGATCGTGCGCGAACAGGGCACGATCTTCCTCGCCGGCCCGCCGCTGGTGAAGGCCGCCACCGGCGAGGAGATCACCGCCGAGGCGCTGGGCGGCGGCGACCTGCACGCGCGCACCTCCGGCGTGGTCGATCACCTCGCCGCGGACGATCTCGACGCGCTGCTGAAGGTGCGCGAGATCGTCGCGACGCTCAACAGCGTGCCCGGCGTGGATATCGAACTGGCCGAACCGCGCGCCCCGAAATACGATGCCGACGAATTGTACGGCATCGTGCCCTACGACCTGCGCGCCTCCTATGACGTGCGCGAGGTGATCGCGCGGATCGTCGACGGATCGGACTTCCAGGAGTTCAAGCCGCTGTACGGCACGACGCTGGTCACCGGCTTCGCGCGTATCTGGGGGATGCCGGTCGCGATCCTCGCCAACAACGGCGTGCTGTTTTCCGAAGCGGCGCTGAAGGGCGCGCATTTCATCGAACTGGCGTGCCAGCGGCGCGTGCCCTTGCTGTTCCTCCAGAACATCTCCGGCTTCATGGTCGGCGGCAAGTATGAGGCGGAGGGGATCGCCAAACATGGCGCGAAGCTGGTCACCGCCGTCGCGACCGCCACCGTGCCCAAGCTGACATTGCTGATCGGCGGCAGCTTCGGTGCGGGCAATTACGGCATGTGCGGTCGCGCCTACGGCCCGCGCTTCATGTTCACCTGGCCCAACAGCCGGATCTCGGTGATGGGAGGCGAGCAGGCCGCATCGGTGCTGGCGACGGTCCACCGCGACGCCGCGAGCTGGACGCCGGAGGAAGCCGAGGCGTTCAAGGCACCGATCCGCCGGCGCTACGACGAGGAGGGCAATCCGTGGCATGCCGCGGCACGGCTGTGGGACGACGGGATCATCGACCCGGCGCAGACCCGCGACGTGCTGGGCCTCTCGCTCGCCGCCTGCCTCAACGCACCGATCCCCGAGCGCCCGGCGTTTGGCGTGTTCCGGATGTGACCCCGGCGTCTCAGGAGAATCCAGCCATGTTCAACAGGATCCTGATCGCGAACCGCGGCGAGATCGCGCGGCGGATCATCCGCACCGCGCGCGCGATGGGCGTCGAGACGGTGGCGGTCCATTCCGACGTCGACGCCGCCATGCCCTTCGTGCGCGAGGCGGATGCGGCGG
This sequence comes from Sphingomonas taxi, assembly GCA_003243195.1. Lineage (GTDB taxonomy): Bacteria > Pseudomonadota > Alphaproteobacteria > Sphingomonadales > Sphingomonadaceae > Sphingomonas > Sphingomonas taxi_B. Next base: position 50,093 of record QFQI01000009.1, read on the forward strand.
TGTGCATCGGCACGGCCGCCGCGCGCGATTCCTATCTGCGTCAGGATCGCATCCTCGACGCCGCGCGCACGACCGGCGCGGAGGCGATCCATCCCGGCTACGGCTTCCTGTCGGAGAACGCCGCCTTTGCGCAGGGGGTCGCCGATGCCGGGCTGACGTGGATCGGGCCGCGTCCCGCCAGCATCCTGGCGATGGGATTGAAGGACGCCGCCAAGAAGCTGTTGCAGGACGCCGGCGTCCCCACCACACCGGGCTATCTGGGCGATGACCAGTCGCCCGACCGCTTGCAGGCAGAGGCGGAGGCGATCGGCTATCCCGTGCTCATCAAGGCGGTCGCGGGCGGCGGCGGCAAGGGGATGCGCCGCGTCGATGCCACCGACGGCTTCGTCGACGCGCTCGCCTCCTGCCAGCGGGAGGCGGCGGCGTCGTTCGGCGACGACCGCGTGCTGATCGAGAAATACATCCTCTCGCCGCGCCATATCGAGGTGCAGGTGTTCGGCGACACGCACGGTCAGGTCGTGCACCTGTTCGAGCGCGATTGCTCGTTGCAGCGCCGCCACCAGAAGGTGATCGAGGAAGCGCCCGCACCCGGCATGGACGCGGACACCCGCGCGGCGGTGTGCGCCGCCGCGGTGAGGGCGGCGCGGGCGGTCGATTACGTCGGCGCCGGCACCGTCGAGTTCATCGCAGACGCCAGCGACGGGCTGCGCGCCGACCGCATCTGGTTCATGGAGATGAACACGCGGCTCCAGGTCGAGCATCCAGTGACCGAGGCGATCACCGGGCAGGATCTGGTGGAATGGCAGTTACGCGTCGCGGCGGGCGAACCGCTGCCGCTGGCGCAGGAAAACCTGCGGATCCATGGCTGGGCGATGGAGGCGCGGCTGTATGCCGAAAACCCGGCGACGGGGTTCCTGCCGTCCACGGGTCCGCTGCACCGGCTGCGCTTTCCGGATAACCTGCGGGTCGACAGCGGGGTGGAGGAAGGCGGGGCAGTGACGCCCTTCTACGATCCGATGATCGCAAAGCTGGTGGCGACCGGCCGGACGCGCACCGCCGCCGCCGCCGTGCTGGCGAAGGGCTGCCGGGGCGTGGAGGTATGGCCGGTGCGCACCAACGCCGCGTTCCTGGCCCGCGCCGCCGCGCACCCGGACTTCGTTGCGGGGCGCGTCGACACCGGCTTCATCGAACGGCACGCCGATCTGCTGATCCCCGCCAGCGTACCCGACGATCCGGTCGCCGCCGCTGCCGCGGCGGTGCTCGGTGCGCCCAAGGGGGCGGGTCCATGGGCGGCGCTGTCCGGCTTTCGCACCAACGCGCCCGCCGATCGCCGGGTGCTGGTGGAGATCGGCGGCGCGCCGGTGCTGGCCGAGGCGCACGCCGACCCGCGCGCGCACGCGGTGCCGATCGGCGACGAACGCGTCCTGTTCATCGACGGCGAAGGCTGGGCGTTCGCGGTCCCGCGTCCCGGCGCGAGCGGCGGCGCGCATGATGGCGACGGCAGCATCGTCGCGCCGATGCCCGGCCGTGTCATCGCCGTCGACGTGGCGGAGGGCGACCGGGTCCGCAAGGGGCAGCGGCTGATCGTGCTGGAAGCGATGAAGATGGAGCAGGCGCTGCTCGCACCGTTCGACGGCGTGGTGGCCGCGCTGAAGGCGCCGGCCGGCGCGCAGGTGACGGAGGGCATGGTGCTGGTGGCGATCGAACGGGAGGATGCATGATGGCCGGGCGCTGGTTCGACGAATGGCAGGTTGGCGACATGGTCGACCACCCGATCCGCCGCACCGTGACGGAGACGGACAATCTGCTGTTCTCCACGATGACGCACAATCCGCAGCCGCTGCACCTGGACGTGGAGGCCGCGAAGGCCAGCGGCTTCGGGCAGATCCTGGTCAACTCCACCTTCACCTTCTCATTGATGATCGGGCTGTCGGTGGGGGAGACGACGCTGGGCACGCTGGTCGCCAATCTCGGCTTCGACAAGGTGGTCACGCCCCGCCCGGTCTTCATCGGCGACACGATGCGCGCGGTGACGCAGGTCCGGGAGCTGCGCGACAGCCGCTCCCGCCCGGACGCCGGCATCACGACCTTCGAGCACCGGCTGATGAACCAGCGGGACGAGATCGTGTGCCAATGCCTGCGCACCGCCCTGCTCAACCGCCGCCCGGCCTAGCGCGGCGCTGGAGGTCGCCCTTCGCGCGTGTTCAGGCGGATCCCGGCGCGGCGAGGAACGCCGCGATGGCGTCGCCCAGCTCCGCCTTGGTGACCGCGCTCATGTGATTTCCGGGCACCTCGACATAGCGTGCATCCGGCAGCGTGTCGGCGAGCGCTGCGGCGGAGCCGTTGTCGTCATCGTCCGCGCCGTTCACCACCAGCACCGGCTGCGTGATCCGCGCGATCTCCTCGGCCGGGGTACCCACGAATGTGTCAAGGATGCCGAGCAGCGCGACCGGATCGCCGCCGGTGGTCTTCAGGAACGCCTCCGCCATCCACTCCGGGCTGCCGCGCTCGTGGCGGCCGAGGTTGGTCAGGATGTTGCGGAAATGCGCGGCGCGTCGATCGACGCGGGTCACACCGTCCAGCCCCATGCCCGACAGTATCACACGCCGGGGCGTCGCGCCGGTCGCCAGCATCCGCACCACGGTGCGCGCGCCCAGCGAATAGCCGCCGAGATCATAGTCCTCCAGCCCGAGATGCGCGACCAGCGCATGGCCGTCACGCGTCAGCGCGTCGGGGGGATAGGCGGCGGGATCGTGCGGGTGCGCGCTTTCGCCGTGCGCGCGCAGGTCCGGCATGATGACCCGGTAGCCGCCGGCGGCGATCGCGGCGGCGTGGCCGTAGCGGATCCAGTTGGTGCGGGCATCGGAGAACAGGCCGTGGATCAGCACCACCGGGCGCCCCTCCCCCAGTTCGTGCCACGCGATCCGCTGGCCGTCGAAACTGTCGAACACGTGCGTTTCAGTCGGGGAGCTTGCCACGCTTTTCCATCCATTTGCTGACGATGTTGGGCAGTTCGTCGGTGCGCTTGTCCGGCAGCGTGCGCGTGTCGCGCCACGCCGCGTGACGGCTTTCGACGCCGAAATGACCGACCGGGCGCAGGCTGCCCGGATCGTCGAAGCTGCCGACGGTGAGATCGAGCTGGTCGGAGCCGTTCCCTTCATAGGTGAGCGGCGTGCCGCATGCCGCGCAGAAGCCGCGCCGCGCGATCTCCGATGACGCGCGGCGATCGGGCTCGCGGGTCGTCCAGCGCACCGCCTCCCGTGGCACCTGCTTGAGTGCCGCGAACACACCGCCGGTCGCACGCTGGCACATGCGGCAGTGGCAGAGATACGCGTCGTCGTCGGTGACCTCGACGCTGTAGCGCACGCTGCCACACTGGCAGCCTCCGGTCATCGTGCGGGGCATGGGCCCGGGTCTAGCGCCCTGCCCCGCGCCCGTCCACCACGCGCCATGCTGCATTGCAGCAGCGGACGGCCCTGCGTAGGACAGCGGGTGTGACCCCGACCGATCCCCTCCCCCACTCGGCCATTGAGGATGCCTATGCGCTGACGCTCGGCTGCATCCTCGTCGTCCTCGGCCTCGCGCTGCTGCATGCCGCGGGGCTGGTGACCGGCGGCACGGCCGGGATCGCGCTGCTGATCTCCTATGCGGTGCCGCTGCCGACCGGGGTGCTGTTCACGCTCATCAACCTGCCCTTCATGTGGCTGGCATGGAAGGCGATGGGACGGCGCTTCACGCTGCGCACGGTCGCGGTCGGCGCCGGGGTAGCGGCACTCGGCACCTGGACGCGGCTGGGTTTGACGATCGCGCATATCGACCCGGCGTTCGCGGCGCTGGCGGGCGGATCGGTGATCGGCTTCGGCGCGCTGGCGCTGGCGCGCCACCATGCCGGGATCGGCGGGACCGGCGTCGTCACGCTGTGGCTTCAGAAGCGCCGCGGCTGGAATGCGGGACGCACGCAACTAGGCATCGACGCGCTGATCCTGCTGACGGCGCTCGCCTTCCTGCCGCCGGAGCGGGTGGGCTGGTCGGCGGTATCGTCGGCGGCGGTCAGCGGCATCCTGATCGCGTGGCACCGGCCGGGACGATATACGGGCTATTGAGCGACGGGCTGGACGCGCGCGCCGACCGGGTTTGCCGTCGATCCCGTCGTCCCCACCGGACCGTCATCGCCACGCAGGCGGGAAGACGATCCGGTGGACGACGAACGCAGGTTCACTCGGCGGTCAGCACCGCCTGGAAGTCGTCCTCGCCGGTCTCATCGGCCTTTTTCAGATGCCGGCGGCCGAGCAGTTCCGCGATCTGCACCGCGTTCAGCGCCGCGCCCTTGCGCAGATTGTCGCTGACGCACCACAAGGCCAGTCCGTTCTCGACCGTGGGATCCTCGCGCACGCGGCTGACATAGGTGGCGTCATCGCCCGCGCTCTCGATCGGCGTGACGTATCCGCCGTCCTCGCGCTTGTCGACCAGCATCACGCCCGGCGCCTCGCGCAGGATACGCTGTGCGTCCTCGGCCGACAGCTCGTTTTCGAACTCGACGTTCAGCGCCTCCGAATGGCCGACGAACACCGGCACACGCACGCAGGTGGCGCTAACCTTGATCTTTGCACCCAGGATCTTCTTGGTCTCCACGACCATCTTCCACTCTTCCTTGGTCGATCCGTCGTCCAGGAAGCTGTCGATGTGCGGGATCACGTTGAAGGCGATCTGCTTGGTGAACTTCTTCGGCTCGGCGGGATCGCCGACGAAGATGTTGCGGCTCTGTTCGAACAGCTCGTCCATGCCGATCTTGCCCGCGCCGGACACCGACTGATAGGTGGCCACCACCACGCGCCGGATCGTCGCGGCATCATGCAGCGGCTTGAGCACGACCACCATCTGCGCGGTGGAGCAATTGGGGTTGGCGATGATGTTGCGCGCCTTGTAGCCGTCGATCGCGTCCGCGTTCACCTCCGGCACGATCAGCGGCACGTCCGGGTCCATCCGGTACAGCGACGAATTGTCGATCACCGTGCAGCCGGCCTTGGCGAACTTCGGCGCGTAGACCGCGGTGGCCTCGCTGCCGATCGCGAACAGGGCGATGTCCCAGCCGGCGGGATCGAAATGCTCGATGTTCTTCACCGTCAGCATCCGGCCGGTGTCGCCATATTCGATCTGGTCGCCGGTCGAGCGCGATGACGCCAGCACCGCGATCTCGTCGGCGGGAAACTGCCGCTCGGCGAGGATGTTGACCATCTCGCGCCCGACATTGCCCGTGGCTCCTGCCACCACCACCCGGTAACCCATATCCGTCCTTCCACGCGCCGGCGATGCGGCGCTATCGTTTCATGTCGCGAATGCGCCCTAGCGCCGCAATTTCCGGAAAGCCAGCGACCTCTATCGCGGGCCGGCTCCGACATGCTGTTCCAGGAAGCGCTCGATCGTCGTCCACACATGGATGTCGCGCGACGCCGAATGCGTCTTGCCGGGATAGAACATCATGTCGAACGGCACGTCGGCGGCCTGCAACTCGGCGGCGACCTTCGTCGAATTGTCCAGGAAGACGTTGTCGTCGGCCATGCCGTGCATCAGCAGCAGCGGCGTGGTGATCTTCTTCGGGTCGATCACCGCGCGCGCGGCATCATAGGCGGCGCCATCGACGCGCGGATCGCCCATGTAGCGCTCGGTATAATGCGTGTCGTACAGGTGCCAGTCGGTGACCGGCGCGCCGGACACCGCGGCGGCATAGATGCCCGGATCCGCCTCGATCATCTTCAGCGACATATAGCCGCCGTACGACCAGCCGAACGTCGCGATCCGCTTCGGATCGACATAGGCCAGCGACGTCAGATAACGGGCGCCGGCGCGCTGGTCGGCGACCTCCACCGTCCCCATCGCGTGCCAGATCGCGCTTTCGAACTCGACGCCGCGATTGGCCGAGCCGCGATTGTCGAGCTCGAAATAGATCCAGCCCTTGTCGACCAGATACTGGATCAGCGGGTTCTTCCAGTTGCGCGCCACGCCCTGCGGCCCCGGCCCGCCATAATGCTGGAAGAACACCGGATAGTGCTTGCCCGGTTCCAGCCGGGGCGTGACCATCTGCCAGTGCAGGTCGGTCGTGCCATCCGCCGCCTTGATCGTGCCGTAGCGCAGCGGCTCGTGGCTCGCCATGAACGGGGCATAGGGGTGCGTGCCCTCCACGCGATTCTCGTTGATCCACGCCAGCCGCTTGCCGTCGGCGTCGGCGAGATAGGTCTGCGGCGGCTGGTCGGGGTTGGAGCGCGTGACCAGGAAGCGTCCGGCCGCGCCGTCGGCGGTGACGCTGTTGTACCAGCCGCGCTCGGTCAGCCGCGTGATCCCGCCGCGCTTCAGGTCGAGCGCGTAGAGATGCTGTTCGAGCACGTCGTCCTTGTTGGCGGTGAAATAGACGCGGCCCTTCGCCTCGTCGACGCCGACCAGCCCGGTCACCACCCACGGCCCCCTGGTCAACTGCGTCCAGCGCCCGTCCTTCCAGCGCCAGAAATGCCCGAAGCCGTCACGCTCCGAGCGCCACAGCAGGCTGCCGTCCTTCATCGCGCGGTAGCTGTCGGTCAGGTTGATCCAGCTCTTCTCTCGCGCGCGCTCGGTGAAGATCACCGTCGCCTTGCCGGTCGCGGGATCGACGCGCAGCATGTCCAGCGCGGTCTGCGCGCGGTTCTCGCGCTGCACCAGCAGCGCGGAGCCGTCCGGCAGCCAGTCGACCCGCGCCAGATAGATGTCGGGATCATTGCCCAGATCGACCTTCACCCGCCCCGATCCGTCGGCGCGCATGACATACAGCTCGACCGCGACATTGGGCGTGCCGGCGGCGGGATAGCGCTGCTCGTAGACGCTGGTGCCGGTCGCGCCGATCGCGGCGCGGGTGGAAACCTTGACCGGCGCCTCGTCGAACCGCTCCACCGCGACATGGCGGTCGTCCGGGCTCCACCAATAGCCGGTGCGGCGATCCATTTCCTCCTGCGCGACGAACTCCGCCTCGCCGAAATGCACGGTGCCGCGCCCTTCGGTGGTCAGCGCGCGCGCCGCGCCGCCCGCGACCGGCTGCACGAACAGGTTCTGGTCGCGCACGTAGCTGACGAACGCGCCGCGCGGGCTGACGTCGGCGTTGAGCACCCCGCCCGGCACATCGGTGATGCGCCGCACCTCCCCGTCGAGCGTGGCCAGATAGATGTCGCCGTCCAGCGGCACCAGCAGGCTGCGACCGTCCGCCGACCAGTCGTAGGAAACGATCCCCTTGAGCGCGCCGATCCGCGCGCGCTCGCGCTGCATCTTCTCGGCCTCGGACAAGGCGGCGCCGGTGCCGACCTTCCGGCTGTCGACCAGCATCCGCTCCACCCCGGTCGCGGTGTCGCGCGCCCACAGGTCCAGCCGGTCGCGATCGTCGGGGCGCGGGCGCAGGAAGGTGAGCAGCTTGCCATCCGGCGACAGCTTCAGCGCGCGCGGCTGCGGCCCGGCGAGATCGGGCGCGGCGAACACGCGCTCCAGCGTCAGCGGGGTCGCACGCTCAGCGGCCATTGCCGGAAACCCCGCCGCCAGTGCCACGGTGGCCATCAACCATGTACGCATCGTCCGACTCCCTCACGCCATCGTCCGTGGCAAAGATCACCGCCGGAGGACAGCGCAAAATGATCGGCTCCGCCGCGTGCCGGCCCTTCGCCGCCGCGCACCGTCAACGGGGACGCGGCGGGCCGGTTCGGGGCGCGGCCATTGCTCTCGGCCGGCCCGGCACGAGACGCCCGCTCCGCAAAGGATCGCCGCGATGTTCGGTCAGGAGCCGGGCCCGCGGCGGGCCGACGGACGTTGGTGCGCGTGGAGCCGGGCGGAACCGGCGCATCATCCTATCGGACAGGCGGGCAGCATGGCGTTCAAGGCGATCTTCTTCGATATCGACGGCACGTTGGTGGACAGCAACGACTTCCACGTCGAGGCATGGCAGCAGGCGTTCGCCGGCGTGGGCGCGACATTCGACCGGCAGCGGATCCACGACCAGATCGGCAAGGGGACCGACATGCTGGTGCCGACGCTGCTGCCCGGCGCCAGCCAGGAGGAACAGGAGCGGCTGGGCGAGGAACATGGCGCGATCTTTTCGTCGCGCTATCTGGAGCGGGTGCGGCCGTTCCCGGATGCGCACGCGCTGCTCGCCCGTGCGAAGGCCAGCGGAAAGACGGTGGTGCTCGCCTCATCCGCGTCGGGCGACGAACTCGACCATTATCTCGACCTGCTCGACGCGCGCGATCTGGTCGATGCAACGACCAGCGCCGACGATGTCGAGAAGACCAAGCCCGCGCCCGATATCTTCGCGATCGCGCTGGAGAAGGTTGCTCCACTGGCGGCCGGTGACGTGGTGGTGATCGGCGACACGCCCTATGATATCGAGGCGGCGGCGACATGCGGGATCGCTGCAATCGGCCTGCGTTCGGGCGGGTTCACGGATGCGGCGCTGCACGATGCGGGAGCGATCGCGTTGTACGACGACGTGGCCGCGCTGCTGCGCGATTATGACGCCTCGCCGCTCGCCGGATGATGGCGGACGCCGGTGGCAGCGTGTCGCCCGACGCCGGCGGCGGCAATGACTGTCCCAAGACCAGCGTCGCGCAACGAAAAAGGGGTCCGGTTTCCCGGACCCCCGTCGATCAGGCGGTCGCCGCCTCGTACCGGCGTCCGGCCTCGTCCCAGTTCACCACGTCCCACCACGCCTTCAGGTAACCCGGCCGGTCGTTCTGGTAGGTGAGATAGTAAGCGTGCTCCCAGACGTCGTTCCCCAGGATCGGCGTGCCCGGCTCCTTGGCGTCGTCCATCAGCGGATTGTCCTGGTTCGGGGTCGACGTGACCTTCAGCGCGCCCGACGAATCCGCGATCACCCACGCCCAGCCCGATCCGAACTGGCCGGCGCCCTTGGTGTTGAAGTCCTCCTTCAGCTTGTCGAGCCCGCCATAGGCGTCGATCGCCTCGGCCAGCTTGCCCGACGGCTGGGTCGACCCCTTGGGCGCCATGATCTTCCAGAAGAAATCATGGTTCCAATAGCCGCCGCCGTTGTTGCGGACGAGCGGCGGGAGCGAGGAGATGCGCGCGAGGATGTCCTCGATCGACTTGCCTTCCAGCGACGAATCGGCGGCGACGCCCTCGTTCAGCTTGTTGGTATAGGCCGCGTGGTGCTTGTCATGATGGAAGGTCATCGTCTCCTTGGAGATGACCGGCTCCAGCGCATCATAGTCGTACGGCAGCGGCGGCAGTTCGAAAGCCATGAAATCCTCCTTCGGTTCGCTTGGGGCAACGCGATGTGCCCCAAATGGCTCCCCCGCGCTCGTTACGCAACCGCTCCGATCAGGTCGTGGCGGCGCAGGGCGTGGCGCAACTGGTCGTAGCTGAGCCCCAGCGCCTCGGCGGTGGCACGCTGGTTGAAACGATGCTCGGCCAGCGACTTCGTCAGCAACTCGCGCTCGAACCGCGCCACGCGGCTCTTGAAATCGGACGGGCCGACCTCGCACGCGGCAACCTCCTCGTCCTCCCCATCGGGCACGGCGGACGGCGCGGCGGACGAAGCGGGGGCCGGCATCGGGGACGCGGGCGGCTTGCCGTTGGCGCCCGACGGGCGATACGGCGAGGCGAAGGGATCGAATTCGATCGCGCCGATCGGTCCCGGGCGCTCCCAGCGATAGACGGCGCGCTCGACCACGTTGCGCAATTCGCGCACGTTGCCCGGCCAGCGATAGTCGCGCATCGCCTCCATCGTCTCGGGTGCGAAGCCGACCCATTCGTCGCGGCCCAGTTCGGCGGCCATCCGCCGGCCGAAGAACTCCGCCAGCACTGGGATGTCGCTGCGACGCGCGCGCAACGGCGGGAGCGTCACCACCTCGAAACACAAACGGTCGAGCAGGTCGGCGCGAAAGGTGTTGGCGTCGACGCGATCGGGCAGATGCTCGTTGGTCGCCGCGACGATCCGCACGTCCACACGCAGCGGACGGGACGCGCCGATCCGCGTCACCTCGCCATATTCCACCGCGCGCAGCAGTCGCTCCTGCGCGCCCATCGACAAGGTGCCCAGCTCGTCCAGAAACAAGGTGCCGCCGTCGGCCTCCTCGAACCGCCCGGCGCGCGCCTTGGACGCGCCGGTGAACGCGCCCGCCTCATGCCCGAACAATTCGGCCTCGATCAGCGTCTCGGGCAGCGCGGCGCAGTTCATCGTCACCAGCGGCTGGTCCCAGCGCGGGCTGAGATGGTGGAGACGCTCGGCGACCAGCTCCTTGCCCGTTCCCCGCTCGCCGATGACCAGCACCGGACGATCGAGCCCGGCGGCCCGACTCGCCCGCTCCAGTGCGTCGAGAAAGACGCCCGATTGACCGATCACATGGGTGGTGCGCTTCATGCGCCAATATCTGGCGCAAACCGCCAAGCGATGGCAACCACGAAGATTTCCAACTCGCCCACCTCCGTCAAAAAATGGCGGTTTTCTGCGCTTCCCGCATTTGGCACGCGTCGTGCAAAGCTTCCGGCAACAACGCTTCAGGGAGTAAGATCAATGACCGCCACCACGACCTTCGGCACCCGGCTCGTCGCGCTCGCCCTCACCGTCCTCGTCAGCGCCACCCTGGTGCTGGGCGCGGTCGGCCCGGCGACGCCGCTGGCGGACGCGCCGCACCACACCGCTCGCGCGGTCGCGTGAGCGGCGGGCGGGGCACGGGAACAGACCCTCCCCGTGTCCCGTCCGATCCGCTACGATAGCGCGAATACCCAAGGAGTCCGTATCGAATGGGCATTTTCTCCCGCACCCGCGACATCGTTGCCGCTAACATGGCCGAGTTGCTCGACCGTGCGGACGATCCCGCGAAGATGGTCCGCATGATCATCGCCGAAATGGAGGACACGCTGGTCGAAGTCCGCGCCTCCGCCGCGCGCACCATCGCCGACCAGAAGGAGATGCGCCGCCACATCGCCAAGCTCGCCGAACTGGAAGCGAGCTGGACCGAGAAGGCGGAGCTGGCGCTGTCCAAGAACCGCGAGGATCTGGCGAAGGCCGCGCTGGTGGAGCGCCGCAAGGCCGCGGAGATGGGCGCGCAACTGCGCGAGGAAGTCGGCACGCTCGACGCGGCGCTGCGCGCCTCCGAGGAGGATATCGCCAAGGTGCAGAACAAGCTGCGCGAGGCGCGTGCCAAGCAGAATGCGATCGCCACCCGCATGGAGAGCGCCAACACCAAGGCGCGGCTGCGCGAGATGTGGAACGGCCCCAAGACGCACGAGGCGTTCAGCCGCTTCGAGGTGCTGGAACGCCGCGCTGACGAGGCGGAGGGCCGCGCCGAGGCGATGGGGCTGAGTCCCCGGTCGCTGGAAGACGAATTCAACGAGCTGCGCGCCAGCGACAAGGTGGACGCCGAGCTCGCCGCGCTGAAGGCGCGCATGAACAAGGAGGGTTGAGATGGATTTCACCGGCTTCGTCGCCGTATTGGCCTTCCTGATCGGATTGCCGTGGCTGATCCTGCATTATGTGACCAAGTGGAAGACCGCGCCGAAGATGACCGGCGAGGATGAGCAGTTGCTCGACGAGATGTACAATCTCGCGCGTCGACTGGAGGATCGCGTCACGACGGTGGAGCGCATCGTCGCCGCCGACAATCCCGATTTCCGCCCGGGCCTCGCCGACTATCGCCAGGCGCCCGATTACCGCCTCGACCAGACAACTTCCCAGCGGAGGAACTGATGTCCGACAGCCGCACCCAATTCTATCTCGACAAGCAGGATGCCAAGTGGAAGGGCGTCTGCTCCGGGATCGCCGATTATACCGGGGTGGAGGTCATCTGGGTCCGCATCGCGATGATCCTGCTGACGCTGGCCGGCGGGTTTCCCTGGACGCTGATCGCCTATGCGCTGGTCGCGTGGATGGCGGAACCGAAGCCGACCGGGCTGTACCAGGATCGCGAGGACCAGAAGTTCTGGCAGGGCGTGCGCGCCAATCCCACGCGCTCCACCGCCGAGGTCCGCGCCAAGTTCCGCGAGCTGGATCGCCGGCTGGCCGATATCGAACTGCATTACACCAGCCGCAACTCCGCGCTGGCCAATGAGATCGAAAGCCTGCGCTGACGCGGGCGAAACGAGAGGGTTACGCCATGCACATCAGTCCGCTTCTCATCCCGCTCCTCGCGCTGCTGATCCCGATCACCGCGATCATCGCCACCACGATCGTCCGCCCGTGGCTGGAAATCCAGCGCCGCCGCCTCGAGATCGACGCCGAGCGCACCGCGGAGAAGGCCGCGCAATATGCGGCGCAGACCGAGCGGCTGGAGGCGCGGGTGCGCGTGCTGGAGCGGATCGCCACCGACAAGGGCGTGGCGCTGGCCGACGAGATCGACGCGCTGCGCGACGACCGCCTGAACTGAACGACGAATACGGGGAGAAGACGACGTGCCGTGGTCCGTAGCGATAATGGTGGTGATGATCGTGATGATCGTCACGATCGGCCGGGTGAGCCGCGAAAGGTATCGCGCGCATGGCAGCCAGCCGCCGCTTCCCGCCAGCGCCGACAGCGCGCGCGAGCGGGAGGAAGTCCGCCAGTTGAAGGAGCGCATCGCGGTGCTCGAGCGCCTCATCACCGACAATCACGGCCGCGCCGATCTGGAACGCCAGATCGAGCAGCTACGTGATCGCTGAACCCGAACGAACAAGGAGAAGGCAGCCATGTCCGATCCCTCTTTCTACCTCACCATGGCGGCGGCGGCGCTCGCCGGCCTGGCGATGCTGGTCTATGCCGGGCTGAACGGCTGGCGCGGCTGGTTGCAGCTCAAGAGCCAGGAGATGCGGCAGGCCGGCGGGCCGGTCGACGACATGCCCGTCGCCGCCGGCGCCGGAGCGCGGATCGAGATCGCCGATCTGAAGGAGCGCATCCGCAAGCTGGAGGCGATCGCCGCCGGGGTGGAGCTCTGAGCGGTTGCAGGCGGCGCGCGGGACTTGTAGCCCGCGCGCGATGACCGATGCCGCTGCCACGCTCGACGATGTCCGGGAGGAATATGGCTTCCTCGATGGTGACGACCGCTACCGCCTGCTGGTCGATCTGGGGCGGGCGCTGGAGCCGATGCCCGACGCGCTCAAGACCGATGCGACGCTGGTGCGCGGCTGCTCGGCCTCGGTATGGGTCTATCCGACGGTGCGCGACGACGGCACGCTGCACTTTCTGGCCGACAGCAACGCGCATATCACGAAGGGCATCATCGCCCTGGTGCTGCTAACCGTGCAGGATCGCGCGCCCACCGACATCCTGCGCACCGACATTCAGCAAGCGCTCGCACCATTCGCGTTGCAGGCGCAGCTCAGCTCGAACCGGACGCAGGGGATCCCGAACATGATCGCGCTGATCCGCGAAACCGCGGCGCGCTACGCGCGGTGACGTCGTTGTCGGGGGGAGCCGGGGCCGTCCGCGTTCCGTCCCGCCGCGACGAATGAGGACGCGGCCCGCGGCACTGGCCGCCCGCCCGCCTGGTGGCGACCACGATCACACAGGGGAGATCGTCACCCCGCGATCGGCAGCCGCAGCCGCACCAGCAACCCGCCCAGATCCTCGCTTTCCTCCAGCGTGACGGTGCCATCGTAGATTTCCGCCACGTCGCGCACGATCGCCAGCCCCAGCCCCGTCCCCGGCTTGCCGGTGTCGAGCCGCACGCCGCGGTCGAAGATGCGGATACGGTCCGCCTCGGGGATACCCATCCCGTCGTCCTCGACGAGGATCTCCACGAAACCGGCCTGCGCGCCCACCGTCACGAACACGCTGCCGCCGCCGTACTTGGCGGCATTCTCGACCAGATTGCCCATGATCTCGTCCAGATCCTGCCGCTCGATATGCGCGACCAGATCGCGCGGACCGGCCATGTCGATGCGGACGTGCTGGTAGAGCCGCTGCACCGCCCGCTCGACCGACTCGACGCTCGGCCACACCTCGGCGCGAGTGTGCGCGGACCCGCGCCGGCCGACCGCGCGCGCACGCGCGAGGTGATGGTCGACCTGCCGCCGCATCGTTCGCGCCTCGCGGATCACGGTATCGGCCAGATCGTCGGACTGCGCGGTCGCGGCGTTCATGATGACGGTGAGCGGGGTCTTGAGCGCATGCGCCAGATTGCCGGCATGGCGCCGCGCCTCCTCGGCCTGCGTCTCGTTATGCGCGACCAGCGCGTTCAGCTCCTCCACCATCGGCAGCAGTTCCAGCGGCAGGTCGCCGGCAATGCGATCGGAGCGCCCGGCGCGCAGCTTCGCGATCTCCAGCCGCACGCGCCGCAGCGGCAGCAGCCCGTAGAAGGTCTGCAACGCCGCCAGAATGACGAGGCCGACGCCCAGCAGCACGAAGCTGCGCACCAGCGTGCGGCGCAGGACGGCGATCTGCGCGTCCAGCGCCTCGCGACTGGTCGCGACCTGAAACCGCCAGCGCACCTTCGATCCCGGCAGCGTCACGTCGCGCTCCACGACGCGCAGCTTCTCGTCGGGGAACTGGTTGCTGTCATAGGTGTGGACGCCGCGATCCTGGTGCGGCTGGCCGTACGCCAGCTCGCGATCCCACAACGACCGCGAGGGAAACGTCTCCTGCCCCGGCGACGACACCTGCCAGTAGAGGCCGGAATAGGGCTCCAGAAAGCGCTGGTCGGCCGGTTCGCGGTTGAAGGTCACCTCGCCTTCGGGGCCGATCTCCGCCGATACCAGCAACGAGCGCAGCACATATTCGAGCTGGTCGTCGGCGTTGCTGGTGACCGCGCCGACCAGCACCCGGTCGAGCGCGAAGCCGCCGCCCACCAGCAGCGCGGAGATCCAGACCGCCGCGATCAGGATCATCCGCCGCGAGATCGAGCCGCGCGCGCGCGGTTCCTCACGCGGCTGTTGGACGGCCGTGTCGGTCACGCGATCAGGCGTCCGGATCTTCCAGGCTGTAGCCGAGCCCGCGGATCGTCGTGATGACGTCCTGACCCAGCTTCTTGCGGATGCGCGTCACGAACACCTCGATCGTGTTCGAATCGCGGTCGAAATCCTGATCGTAGATATGTTCGATCAATTCGGTGCGGCTGACGACCTTGCCCTTGTGGTGCAGCAGGTAGCTGAGCAGCTTGTATTCCTGCGCGGTCAGCTTCACCGGCTCGCCGGCGCGCGTCACCTTGCCCGATCGCGTGTCGAGCCGGACGTCGCCGGCGGTCAGCTCCGACGAGGCATTGCCCGACGCGCGGCGGATCAGCGCGCGCAGGCGGGCGATCAGTTCCTCGGTCTGGAACGGCTTGGCGACATAATCGTCGGCGCCGGCGTCCAGCCCGGCCACCTTGTCCGACCAACTGTCGCGCGCGGTGAGCACCAGCACCGGCGTGGTGCGCCCTTCCTTGCGCCAGCGATCGAGCACGGTCAGCCCGTCGATCTCGGGCAGGCCGAGGTCGAGCACGATCGCGTCGTAGCTTTCCGTCGAACCGAGGAAATGCCCTTCCTCGCCATCGGTCGCCAGGTCGATGGCGTAACCCGCCCCCTCCAGCGTGTTCTTGAGCTGTTGGCCGAGGTTCGGCTCGTCCTCGACGATCAGCACGCGCATGAATAATCCCCTTGTGTTGTTATCTGCCGGTCCGCCCGAGGATTTTCCCCGAACGGCCGTCGACGTCGACCCAGATCACGGCCCCGTCGCGCAGGAATTTCAGTGTATAGATGCCGCTGGGCATCTCCAGATCGAAACCGATATATTGCGCGTCCTTCATCGTCGGCACCACCCGCCGCTCGATCTCGGGCAGGGGCAGCAGTCGCCCGGAACGCCGCGCCTGCAACGCGACCGATCCCTCGCGGACCTGTTCGAACATCGGTTGCGCCCACGCCGGCGCCGCGAGGCCGCACAAAATCAGGGATGCAATCATTCTCACCTGTATCGGCCTAGGGGGCGTGGATTGAACGGCCTGTGAATGGCGCAACTTGCCCGGGCGGCGACGGTTCCCTAGGTCGCTGCGCATGGCCGCACCAATCCTATCCTATGAAGACCTCGGGCTCGTTCAGGGCGCGGGGTGGCTGTTCCGGCACCTCGACCTGTATATCGGCGAGCGCGACCGGCTGGCGCTGATCGGGCGCAACGGCGCGGGCAAGTCGACGCTGCTGAAGCTGATCGCGCGCGCGATTGACAGCGACGAGGGGCGCCGCACGATCGTGCCGGGCACGAAGGTGGTGATGCTCGAACAGGATCCCGACGTCGCCGGCTTCGCGACGTTGCAGGATTATGTGCTGTCGGGCGCCAATCCGCCCGAGCCGTACGAGGCCGACGCGATCGCGGACCAGCTCGGCATCGACCTGTCGCGCGAGGCCGTATCCGCCTCGGGTGGTGAGCGGCGCCGCGCGGCGATCGTGCGCGCGCTGGCGATGGATCCCGACGTGCTGCTGCTCGACGAACCGACCAATCACCTCGATATCGCCGCGATCGAATGGTTGGAGGACTGGCTGAAGCGCTTCACCGGCGCGTTCGTCGTCATCAGCCACGACCGAACGTTCCTCACCCGGCTCACCAGGCAGACGCTGTGGCTGGACCGCGGCGAACTGCGCCGCGCCGAGGTCGGCTTTGGCGGCTTCGATGCCTGGACCGAACAGGTCTATGCCGAGGAGGAGCGCAACGCCGCCCGGCTCGACGCCAAGCTGAAGATCGAGGAACACTGGCTGCAACGCGGCGTGACGGGGCGGCGCCGCCGCAACCAGGGACGGCTGGCGAAGCTGAAGGAGATGCGCGCCGAGCGCGCGGCGATGATCGGTCCGCAGGGCGCCGCCGCGCTGTCGATCGCCAGCGACGATGCGAAGACCAAGATCGTGATCGACGCCGAGCAGGTGAGCAAGGCGTTCGGCGACCGCACGATCATCCGCGACCTGACGTTGCGCGTCGCGCGCGGCGACCGGATCGGCATCGTCGGGCGCAACGGCGCGGGCAAGACGACGTTGCTGAAGCTGCTGACCGGCGAGCTGGAACCCGACACCGGCACCGTGAAGCGGGCCAGGACGCTGGACGGCATCGTCATCGACCAGCAGCGCAGCCTGATGGCGCCGCAGAAGACGGTTCGCGAGGTGCTGGCCGACGGCGGCGAGTGGATCGACGTGCTGGGGTCGCGCAAGCACATCCACGGCTATCTGAAGGAGTTCCTGTTCGACCCGTCGTTGACCGAGGCGAAGGTCGGCACCTTGTCCGGGGGCGAGCGGTCGCGGCTGCTGCTGGCGCGGGAGTTCGCGCGTGAATCCAACCTACTGATCCTGGACGAACCGACCAACGACCTCGACCTCGAAACGCTCGATCTGTTGCAGGAGGTGATCGCCGACTATGGCGGCACCGTGCTGATCGTCAGCCACGACCGCGACTTCCTCGACCGGACGGTGACGGTTACGCTGGGGCTGGACGGGTCCGGCCACGTCGATGTGGTCGCCGGCGGCTATGAGGATTGGGAGCGCCAGCGCCGCCCGCGTGCCGAGCCGGTGAAGAAGGCCGCGACCAGGCCCCCCGCCGCCCCGCCCCCCGCGCCGCCACCGCGCGCCAAGCTGAGCTACAAGGACCAGCGCGACTTCGACCTGTTGCCCAAGCGGATCGAGGAGATCGACCAGCGCATCGCCGCCGATGAGGCGGCCATGGCCGATCCCGGGTTGTACGCGCGCGATCCGGCGGGCTTCGACCGGCTGAGCAGGAGCGTGGCGACGCTGCGCGATGAAAAGGATGCGGCGGAAATGCGCTGGCTGGAGCTGGCCGAAGCCGTGGAGAACATGCGGTAATTTCGCCTTCACCACGATCCGTTAACCCCTTCCGGCTAGGACACCCGCAGCCGGAGGGTCCTTGATGAGCGCGTCCAACAATATCAGTCTAGAACAGCGGCTTGCCGCCTTTGGATCAAACGGCGACGGCTGCACCGGACTTCCCGCGGTGGTGCGCGCGATCCGCCGCCATGCGCCCGCGGCGCTGGTCAGCCTGTACCGGCACATTGCGCAGACCCCGCAACTCAGCGGGCTGTTCGACGCGCCGGCGCGCATGGATCATGCCCGTGACAAGCAGTTGGAGCATTGGCAGCGGCTGTTTTCCAGCCGGATCGACGGCGATTTCGTCGCCAAGGCCGATCATATCGGGCAGGTGCACGCGCGCGTCGGGCTGGCGCCGACCTGGTATATCGGCGGCTATGCGCGGATGCTGGACCATGTTCTGCCGCGACTGCTCCGCCCGCGACTGGCGCTGCCGTTCGGCGCACGCCGCCGCGCGAAGGCGGCGACCGCGCTGGTCACGACGTCACTGATCGACATGGACATTGCGCTGTCCGCCTATTTCGACGCCGAACAGGCCGGACGCCGCGCGGTGATCGAACGCTGCGAAACGGTGTTCGCGCGGATGGCGAAGGGTGATCTTACCGCGACGCTTGACGGCGTGCCGGCCGAATATCAGGCACTGGCCGACAGCTTCGAGGCGATGCGCGCGCAGATGTGCGCCACGCTGGGCGTGGTCACGCGCGCCGGCCAGCAGATCCGCGTCGGTTCGGGCGACATCAGCCAAGCGTCCGACGACCTGTCGCAGCGCACCGAGCAGCAGGCCGCGTCGCTGGAGGAAACCGCCGCGGCGATGGACCAGATCACCGCCACGGTGCGCCAGACCGCCGACGGCGCGTCGCAGGCCAATCGCATCGTCGGTGAAACCCGCGCCGAGGCGGAGGAATCGGGCGAGATTGTCCGCCGTGCCGTGGAAGCGATGGGCGGGATCGAGCGATCCTCGGCCGAGATCAGCGAGATCATCACCGTCATTGACGGGATTTCGTTCCAGACCAACCTGCTGGCGCTGAACGCCGGGGTCGAGGCGGCGCGCGCCGGCGAGGCGGGCAAGGGCTTCGCGGTGGTCGCCAGCGAGGTGCGCGCGCTGGCGCAGCGCTCCGCCGACGCCGCGAAGGACGTGAAGGTCCGCGTCATGGCCTCGTCGGATCAGGTCGGCGCGGGGGTGGAACTGGTCAACGAGGCCGGCGACGCGCTGCAACGGATCATCGCGCGCATCGGTGAGATCAGCGAGCTGGTGTCGCGCATCGCGGTGTCCGCCGGGCAGCAATCGGTCGGCTTGCAGCAGGTCAACACCGCGGTGTCGGAGATGGACAATGTGACGCAGCGCAACGCCGCGATGGTCGAACAGGCCACCGCCGCCGCGCGCACGCTGGCGCAGGAGGCCGAGGTGCTGGCGAACGAAGTGGCGCGGTTCCGCCTCGACGACGCTGGCATTGCGTCGGGCAATCCGGTCCATCGCCTGCAACAGCGGCTTGCGGCCGCGCGCTGACCGGATCAGCGGCCGGAAATGAGCGCCTTTCCTTCGCGCCCGGCCAGCTCGACCACGTATTGCCACGCGACGCGGCCCGACCGGCTGCCGCGCCGCGTCGCCCATTGCACCGCGTCTGCGGGGTCGAACGCCAGCGCATAGCGTTCCGCATAGCCGCGCACGATCGCCAGATAGCCGTCCTGATCGACGACGTGGAAACCCAGGCTCAACCCGAAACGGTCGGCCAGCGCCATCTGGTCGTCCACCGCGTCGCGCGGGTTGATGGCGCTCTGCTGCTCGGCGATGTCGCGCGTCACCAGATGGCGACGGTTGGACGTGACGATCAGCCGCGCGTTCGCGGGCCGCGCCTCCGCCCCGCCCTCCAGCAACGAACGCAGCACGCGCGCGTCGGCGGCCGCATCGAAGCCGAGATCGTCGAGGAAGATCGCAAACGCGCGCGGCACGCCGGCGAGGACGTCGAAGAGCCGCGGCAACGTGTCGAGCCGGTCGGCCGCGACCTCCACCAGCGCCAGCGCGCCACCCTCCGCCTGCACCGCGCCGACCGCCGCCTTCACCAGCGCCGACTTGCCCGTGCCGCGCGCGCCCCACAGCAGCGCGTCCTGCGCGGCGTGTCCGGCGGCAAGCCGGCGCAGGTTCGCGAGCAGCGTCGCCTTCTGCGCCTCCACGCCGTGCAGCAGTGCGAGCGGCAGTGGCCGGAAGTCGCGCGCGGCGGCGAGCACGCCGTCCCGCCAGACATAGGCGGGATGCGCCACCGGATCGGCGGCGGCGGGTGGCGGGGGGGCGAGCCGCTCCAGTGCGGCGGCGATCCGGTACAGGGCGTCGGTCATCACGACCCCGCTACCCCGCGCGGCGGCATTGCCGCAACGCATTGTTGAACCTAAGGGAGCTTTGCGCGGACTGGGTTGTTGTCGCGACGGGGGCCTCTGCGCCCCGTGGGGGAACAGGAGCGTCCATTGACCGAGATTGTGCCGGTGATCCTTTCTGGCGGGTCGGGCACCCGCTTGTGGCCGATGTCGCGGCCCGAAAAGCCCAAGCAGATGCTGTCGCTGACCGCCGCCGAGACGATGCTGCAACTGACGGCCGCGCGCGCACATGGCGACGCCTTCGCCGCACCGATTGTCGTCGCCAATGCCGCGCACGCGGATGAGGTCGAGGCGCAACTGGACGCGATCGGCGCGAGGCCGCAATCGCTGATCCTGGAGCCGGCGGGGCGCAACACCGCGCCGGCGATCGCGCTGGCGGCGCTGAGCGCTCGCGACGACCAGCCGTTGCTGGTGATGCCATCGGATCACGTCATCGCCGATCGCGAGGCGTTTCATGCCGCGATCCACGCCGCGCTGCCACTGGTCGAGGACGGCTGGCTGGTCACGTTCGGGATCACGCCCGACGCGCCGGAAACCGGCTATGGCTATATCCGGGTCGGCGAGGAGCTGGCGCCCGGCATCCACCGCGTGGCGCGCTTCGTGGAGAAGCCGACGCGCGACGTGGCGGAGGCGATGATCGCGTCGGGAGACCATGCCTGGAACGGCGGCATCTTCCTGTTCCGCGCCGACGCCTATCTCACCGCGCTGGAGCAGTTCGCGCCCGAGATGCTCGCCGGGGTGCGTCGCTCGTGCGAAAGCGCGCGGCGCGAGGGCGTGCGCGTGTTCCCCGATGCCGGGGCATTCGCCTCCGCCCCGTCCGACTCGATCGACTATGCCGTGATGGAAAAGGCCGATCGCGTCGCGGTGGTGCCGGTCGCGATGGGATGGAGCGACGTCGGAAGCTGGGACGCGCTGCACGCGATCAGCCCGGGCGACGACGGCGGCAACGTCGTGGCCGGCGAGGTCGTGATGCTCGACAGTCGCAACTGCCTGGTGCGCAGCGACGGGGCGCGGGTGGCGATGGTCGGGGTCGACGACCTGATCGTGGTGGCGAGCGGGAACGACATCCTGATCGTGCCGCGCGGACGCAGCCAGGACGTGAAGCTGCTACTCGACGCGATGAAGCGCTGAGAACTGTCCGGATGCGCTGACCGCGACTTTCCAGGCGGCTTCCAGGGCCTCAGCCCGTCATCAGCCAGATCCAGCAGGCCGCCAGGCCGCCGCACCCGAGCAGCAGTTGCGGTGGCCGCAGCCTCGCGAAGTGCGCCGGCGCGTTGCCGGATAGCGCGGCGCGGCAATCGAGCAGCGCCGCCAGCGCATAGCCCGCGGCGAGCAGCGCCAGCGCGGTCGCGGCGAGCGGCACCAGCAGCGCGAGGCCGGCGATGCTGACATAAGCGACCGCCGCGACGATCTCGGTCGCGGTGGACGCGCCCGGCGTTGCGAAACCGAAGCCGCGACGCACGCCGCCGATGAACGACAGGATCAGCGCCGCCCAGATGATCGCCAGCCGTACCACGAGCGTCGCCCATGGCGCGGGCAGCACCCACGCGCCGACGCCGGCGGCGATGAGCGGAAGCATCGGGCCATAACCAAAGACGATGCTGTCGAGCGGGATAGGCGGCCGGTCTGTCATGCCGGCCCGAACGCGCAGGGTTGGCGATCAGTCGCGCGCGACGATGTGCCGATGCGAAATCGTGAGGTTCAGCGCGGGAAGGTGGACGTCGCGCGACCGCACGAACAGATCGTCGCGCCACGACGCCGGGCCAAGCCGCCGGACGATGCGGGTAAGCTCGTTTCCCGGATCCACGAAGACGATCGTGTCGACCGAGGGCAAATCGCGACAGCCTTCCAGTCTGGTGCCTTCATCGAACCTGACGGCAGAGGCGGACAGCACCTCGAAGATCACAAGCGGATCGGTGACGACGCGTTGTTCCTCGCGCTCGGCACTGACAGGGTTGCCGCACCACACTGGCATCGGGATAGCGCAACGAATCGTCGGCAAGGCGAACGCCCGTGCCGGAATTGTATGCGCGACAGCCGGAGCCGCGCGGGCGTGAGCGGAGATGGATCGGGATATTGCTTGCTGCCCGCGAATGCGCTGGCGTGCCACCCGTCATCATTGCGGTCGCTACCCCAATCAATGTCGAGGATGGGCTGATAGCGCGGATCGTGGCGCATGAAGATAGTGTAGCGTGTGTGGCGTGACACACAAAAGGCCGGTGGCGTGCGCCACCGGCCCTTCGGTGTCTGGCCTGGCGGACGGCGGTGACCCGCCGCCTGAACATCGGACGGGTGCGGCGTGGAGCCGATCCGCCCGACCAGCCGATGGGTGTCCCGCGCCGGCATTGCCGACGCAGGACCCATGCGGCTTAGAAGTCCATGCCGCCCATGCCGCCCATGCCACCGCCGGCGGGCATGGCCGGAGCCTTGTCCTCGGGCAGTTCGGCGACGGTCGCCTCGGTGGTGATGAGCAGCGCCGCGACCGATGCGGCGTTCTGCAGCGCGGTGCGCACCACCTTGGTCGGGTCGATCACGCCGGCCTGCACCAGGTTCTCGTACGTGTCGGTCGCGGCGTTGAAGCCGAGCGCCGGGTCGTTGCCGTCGAGCAGCTTGCCCGACACCACCGCGCCGTCGTGACCGGCGTTCTGCGCGATCTGGCGGACCAGCGAGGTCAGCGACTTGCGAACGATGTCGATGCCGCGGGTCTGGTCGTCGTTGTCGCCCTTCAGGCCGTCAAGCGCCTTCGACGCGTACAGCAGCGCGGTGCCGCCGCCCGGGACGATGCCTTCCTCGACCGCGGCGCGGGTCGCGTGCAGCGCGTCATCGACGCGATCCTTGCGCTCCTTCACCTCGACCTCGGTCGCACCGCCGACCTTGATGACGGCCACGCCGCCGGCCAGCTTCGCCAGACGCTCCTGCAGCTTCTCGCGGTCATAGTCGGAGGTGGTCACCTCGATCTGCTGACGGATCGCCTCGGTACGGCCCTTGATCGCATCGGCTTCACCCGCACCGTCGACGATGGTGGTGTTGTCCTTGTCGATCGTCACGCGCTTGGCGGTGCCCAGCATGCCGAGCGTCACGGTCTCCAGCTTGATGCCGAGATCCTCGGAGATCACCTCGCCCTTGGTCAGGATCGCGATGTCTTCCAGCATCGCCTTGCGACGATCGCCGAAGCCCGGCGCCTTGACGGCCGCGACCTTCAGGCCGCCGCGCAGCTTGTTCACGACCAGCGTGGCGAGCGCCTCGCCCTCGATGTCCTCGGCGATGATGAGCAGCGGACGACCCGACTGCACCACGGCCTCCAGGATCGGCAGCATCGCCTGCAGCGACGACAGCTTCTTCTCGTGGATCAGGATGTACGGATCGGCGAGCTCGACCGACATCTTCTCGGGGTTGGTGATGAAGTACGGCGACAGATAGCCGCGGTCGAACTGCATGCCCTCGACGACGTCCAGCTCGAATTCGAGGCCCTTGGCCTCCTCGACGGTGATGACGCCTTCCTTGCCGACCTTCTCCATCGCCTCGGCGATCTTCTCGCCGACTTCACGGTCGCCGTTGGCGGAGATGATGCCGACCTGCGCGACTTCCTGCGAGCCGGACACGGGCTTCGACTTCGCCTGGATGTCCGCGACGACCTTGCTCACCGCCAGGTCGATGCCGCGCTTCAGGTCCATCGGGTTCATGCCGGCCGCAACCGACTTCATGCCCTCGCGGACGATCGCCTGCGCCAGCACGGTGGCGGTGGTGGTGCCGTCGCCCGCGATGTCGTTGGTCTTCGAGGCCACTTCGCGCACCATCTGCGCGCCCATGTTCTCGAACTTGTCCTTCAGTTCGATCTCCTTGGCGACGCTCACACCGTCCTTGGTGATACGCGGCGCGCCGAAGCTCTTGTCGATCACGACATTGCGGCCCTTCGGCCCCAGCGTGACCTTCACCGCGTCGGCGAGGATGTCGACGCCGCGCAGGATGCGCTCACGCGCGTCGCGGCCGAATTTTACGTCCTTGGCTGCCATGTGGCTACCCTTTCAGATGACGAATGTTGAAGAAGTTCAGGCGTCGGACGCTCAGGCGATGATGCCGAGGATGTCCGATTCCTTCATGATGAGCAGGTCTTCACCGTTGACCTTGACCTCGGTGCCCGACCACTTGCCGAACAGGATGCGGTCGCCCGTCTTCACGTCCAGCGGCGAAAGCTCGCCCTTGTCGTTCTTGGCGCCGGCGCCGGCGGCGACGACCTCGCCCTCCTGCGGCTTTTCCTTGGCGGTGTCGGGGATGATGATCCCGCCGGCCGTCTTCTCTTCCGCCTCGACGCGGCGGACGAGAACACGGTCGTGCAACGGACGAAAGTTCATTGCTCAGTCCCTCTCTGAAGGCTTGTGACAGATTTTTGGCACTCGGCTACGGCGAGTGCCAGCGGTGCGCATATGTGGGTCATCCCGCACACGGTCAACGGGTCCGCGACGATTTTTGTGAAACCTGTCGTCAGACCGTGCGCGGAAGCAGGCCCAGCCGTTCACGCGCGCGCCACCGCCACAGCAGCAGCGCAGAGACGACACCCAGCCCGGTGGCGAGTCCCCACCAGATGCCGGTCGCCCCCTGCCCCGCGGCGAAACCGAGCAGGATCGCGGTGCCGAACCCCGCGCCCCAGTAACCCGACACCTGGATCAGCATCGGCACGCGCGTATCCTGCACCCCGCGCAGCACGCCCGCCGCGACCGCCTGCGCGCCATCCACCAACTGGAAGATCGCGGCGATGCCGAGTAATCGCACCGCGAGCGCCGCGACCGCGACGTCGCGCGCGGGATCGACATAGGCCCGCACCAGCCAGCCGGGTACCGCCCAGAAGATCGCGGCGCTCAGCACCATCACCGCGATCCCCAGCCCGATCGCGACCGAGCCGGCGCGCCCGATCCAGGCCGCGTCGCGCGCGCCATAGGCGTAACCGACGCGGATCGTCGCCGCCTGCGCCAGCCCGAACGGAACCTGGAAGGCGATCGCGGCCAGGTTGAGCGCCACGGCGTGCGCGTCGATGGCGGTCACCGAGATCAGCCCCATCAGCAGCGCCGCACCGCCGAACAGCCCGCCCTCCGCCATCCAGCCGAGCGCGATCGGCGCGCCGAGCCGCGCGATCTCCACCATGCGCGACCATTCCGCACGCCACCATTTGCCGAGCAGGCGATAGCGGCGCAACCGGCGGTCACGCAGCAGGATCACGACATAGGCCGCGCAGGTCGCGACCGATACGAGCACGCTGGCCCAGGCCGACCCTTCCAGCCCCAGCGCCGGGAAGCCGGCATTGCCGAACACCAGGCACCAGTTGGCGACCACCGCCACCGCCAGCGCGAGCGCCGTCACCGCGAGCGCCCAGCCCGGCCGCCCGAGCGCGGCGGCCGTCAGCCGGATCAGCGCCGCCACCACCGCCGGCAGCACCGCCAGCGACAGGATGCGGCAGAAGGCGCCCGCCCGCGCGGCCACCGCCGGTTCCTGTCCCGCCAGCCGCAGCAGCGGCGCGGCGAGGTTCAGCACCAGCATCACCGCCAGCGACCCCAGCACCGCCAGCCACATCGCCATCCGGAACGAGCGCCGCACCTGACGCACCGCTCCGATCCGCCGGCCGAGCGCGGCGGCGATCAGCGGTTCGGCCGCGCCGACCAGCCCGATCAGTCCGAAGGCGAGGATGTTGAAGACGAACACGCCCAGGGTGGCGGCGGCGAACTCGGTCGGGCCGAGCCGCGCGACGAACACCACGTCGACCGCGAACACCGCCATCTGGAGCAGGTTGGCGCCGACCAGCGGCCCGGCCAGCACGACCAGCGCGCGCACCTCGTCGCGCCATGTCACGGGCGGCGCTTGCGTGAGCGGGGCGGGAGTGACGGGGCCGTGCATGCGCGCGTGCCTAGCGGAGACGCGGGTTCCGCGCGACCCTCGGCGTGCCCGCCCCGCCCCTTTGGCTTCCCGCCGCCGCCATCGGACACAAGCCGTATTGCTGTCTTGATACACTCCGCGCTACGGTCGTGGACGAGGGTTCACTCCCAAGACGAAGGTAGCAGACACGATGAAGCTGGTACGCGGCGCCTGGAAGCTGCTGGTCGGGATCAAGGACGCGCTCGTGCTCGTCGCCATGCTGCTGTTCTTCGCGGCGATCTTCGCCGCGCTCAACGCGCGGCAGCGTCCGGGCGCGATCGCCGACGGCGCGCTGGTGCTGGAGCTCGACGGGCAGATCGTCGAGCAGCCCGAGGAGGTGCCGCTGACCGCCCTCATCAGCGGACAGCAGATCGGCCATCAATACCGGCTGCGCGATGTGCTGCGCGCGATCGACGCCGCGCGCGACGACAAGCGCGTCAAGGCGATCGTGCTGGATCTCGATCGCTTCGGCGGCGCCTATCCGGCGGTGCTGGGCGAGGTTCAGGCCGCGCTGGTGCGCGCGCGTACCGCGGGCAAGCCGGTGCTGGCCTATGCCACCGCCTATACCGACGGCGGCTACCGCCTCGCCTCGGCGGCGAGCGAGATCTGGATGGACCCGCTGGGCGGCACGATCTTCGCCGGGCCGGGCGGCAACCAGTTGTTCTACAAGGGGCTGATCGACAAGCTGGGGGTCAACGCGCACGTCTATCGCGTCGGCAAGTTCAAGTCGGCGGTGGAGCCGTTCACGCGCACCGACCAGAGCCCGGAATCGCGCGAGGCCGCGCAGGCGCTGTACGCCGCGTTGTTCGACCAGTGGCGCGAGGCGGTGACGCAGGCCCGACCCAAGGCGCAGCTGGGACCATGGCTGGGACAGCCGGCGCAGGTCGTGCAGCAGGCACGCGGCGACGTCTCGCGCGCCAACCTCGCCACCGGGCTGGTCGACAAGCTGGGCGACCGGGTCGCCTTTGGCCGCCGCGTCGCGCAACTGGCGGGCGGCGAGGACAAGAAGCCGGCCGGCTGGTTCCGCACCATCGGCTACACGCCCTATGTCGCGTCGCTGCCGCTGCCCAAGAAGGGCGCGATCGGCGTGCTGACGATCGCCGGCGAGATCGTCGACGGCAAGGTCGGACCGGGCAAGGCGGGCGGCGATACGGTGTCGGATCTGCTGTATCGCGGGCTGGCCGACAACGAGCTGAAGGCGCTGGTGGTGCGGGTCGATTCGCCGGGTGGATCGGTGCTGGCCTCCGAGAAGATCCGGCTGGCGATCCTGGAGGCGAAGCGGCGCGGGTTGCCCATCGTCGTGTCGATGGGCGGGCTGGCGGCCTCGGGCGGCTATTGGGTGTCGACCCCCGCCGACGTGATCTTCGCCGAACCGGGCACGATCACGGGCTCAATCGGCATCTTCGGCATCATTCCGACGTTCGAGAACACCCTGGCCAAGATCGGCCTGTCGACCGATGGCGTGAAGACCACGCCGCTGTCGGGCCAGCCCGACGTGCTGGGCGGCACCACACCGCAGATGGACGCGATCGTGCAATCGGGGATCGAGCACGGCTATCTGCAGTTCCTGACCCGCGTCTCGCAATCGCGCAAGCTGCCGGTCGAGCGCGTCAACGAGATCGGTCAGGGTCGCGTCTGGGTGGGCGGCACCGCGCACCAGTTGCGGCTGGTCGATCGCTTCGGCGGGCTGGACGATGCGGTGCGCGAGGCGGCGAAGCGCGCCGGGCTGAAGGAGGCGGACGCGGTGTGGCTGGACAAGAAGCCCGGCTTCGCCGCGCAGATCGCACAGCAACTGGCCAGTCAGGAGGATGACGACGATGCCGACGCGCCGACCGATGCGATCGGTCGCCTGGCGTGGCAGCGACAACAGGCGTTCGCCTCCGCCCTGGGCGATGCGAAGCGGATGCTGACCGGCGCATCGGTGCGCGCGCAGTGCCTGGAATGCGCCGGGCTCGGCCCGATCGCGGCGCGCGGTGAGGACCGCGGCCTGTGGCGGATGGTGATGGCGCGGGTCGGTCTGTAATGGCGCAAGGCCCGCTCACGATCCGCGCAGCGACTCCGGCAGACGCCGCCGCGATCGCCGCCATCTACGCGCCGTTCGTGCTGGCCGGCACCGTGTCGTTCGAAACCGAGGCGCCGGACACGCGGCAGATGCGCGCGCGGATGGCGGCTTCGGACGGCTTCTATCCATGGCTGGTGGCGACGTCGCACGACGACGGCCATGGCTCGGGCGTGCTCGGCTACGCCTATGCCACCCGCTTCCGCGACCGGCCGGCGTATCGCTATGTCGTGGAAACCTCGATCTATGTCGCGGGGGCCACGCACGGACAGGGCGTGGGACGGCTGCTGTACGAGGCGCTGGTCGACACGTTGCGCGCGCAGGGCTTCACCCAGGCGATCGGCGTGATCGCGCTGCCCAACGACAGCTCGATCACGCTGCACGAGGCGGTCGGCTTCCGCCGCGCGGGCGTGTACCGCGAGGTCGGCTACAAACAGGGCCGGTGGATCGACGTCGGCTTCTGGCAATGCGAGCTGAACGAATCGGCGATCCCGCCGGTCGAGCCGAAACCGTTCAGCGTGACCGGCGTGGTGCGCGACTGACCCGCGCTGCGCGGCGGGTCACGCGACCGTGCCGCCGCGATCCCGCCTGGCGGCGCACCGCTGGGGTGCCTCGCGAGAACCATCGGCTTGGCGACGACGCGCCGTGACCCGGGCATGGTCGGGGTGACGGCGCCGCGACCGCGACAACGCACCGAGGCGTGCGCAGCGCTATCCCAGCCGCGTCAGCGCGGCCGCGAAGCGTTCGGCGTCCGCGGCCTTCTCGGCATGGTCCGCGCGCGCCTTTTCCACCGCCTCGGGCTTGGCGCGCTCCACGAAGCTGGCGTTGTTCAGGCGACCGGCGAGCGCGTCGCGCTCCTTCTCCGCCGCCGCCAGCGACTTGCGCAAGCGCTGCCGCTCCGCGTCCAGGTCGATCACTCCCTCCAGCGCCAGCGCGAACGTGTCCGCCCCCCACAGGATCGGCGCGCGCGCGCCCTGCGCCTCGCCGGGCGCCAGCGTGACCCGCGCAAGCCGCTCGACATAGGGCGCGATCTCGGTCGGCACCGCACCCGTGCCGGTGTGCAGCGCGATCCGCGCGCCCGGCGGCACGTTCAGCTCGGCGCGTGCTGCGCGCACGGCCTCGACCAGCTCGATCGCGCGACCGATCTGCGCCACCGCCGCGGGATCGAGCGCGCGCGCATCGGCCATCGGCCAATGCGCGACGATCAGCTCATGCTCGCGCGGGGCGAGCGCATGCCACAATTCCTCGGTGATGAACGGCATGAAGGGGTGCAGCAGCACGAGGATCTGGTCGAGCACCCAGCCCGCGACCGCCTTCGTCTCCGCGTCGATGCTTCCTCTCTCGGCGGCGTTCGAGACAGGCTTGATCAGTTCCAGATACCAGTCGCAGAAGCGGCTCCACACGAACTGGTAGATGACGTTGGCGGCGGCGTCGAAGCGATAATCGGCCAGCGCCAGATCGACCGCCTGCACCGCCTGGACCGTCTCGGCGACGATCCACTTGTTGACCGCCAGCGTCGCCGCGGGCGGCTCCAGCGTGGTCGAGCCGCCAATGCCGTTGGCCTGCGCGAAACGGCTGGCGTTCCACAGCTTCGTCGCGAAGTTGCGATACCCCTCGACGCGCTTCTCATCCATCTTGATGTCGCGACCCTGGCTCTCCATCGCCGCCATGAAGAAGCGCAGCGCATCGGCGCCATAGGCGTCGATGAGCCCGAGCGGGTCGACGGTATTGCCCTTCGACTTGGACATCTTCGCCCCGTCCGCCGCGCGGACCAGACCGTGCAGGTAGAGCGTGCGGAACGGCACGTCGCCCATGAACTCGATGCCCTGCATCATCATACGCGCATCCCAGAAGAACAGGATGTCGAAGCCGGAGATCAGCACGTCATTGGGATAGCGGCCGCCGAGCGACGCGTCGCCGTTCTCCGGCCAGCCCATCGTCGCGAACGGCCACAGCGCGCTGGAGAACCAGGTGTCGAGCACGTCGTCGTCCTGGCGCAGCGCCACGCCGTCGCCCGCCTGACGCTGCGCCTCCTCCGCGGTTTCCGCGACGAAGATGCGCCCGTCGTCGGCGAACCATGCCGGGATCCGATGTCCCCACCACAATTGTCGCGAGACGCACCATGGCTGGATGTTCTCCATCCAGTTGAAGAACGTCTTCTCCCACGTTTTCGGCACGATGCGGATCGCGCCCGAGCGCACCGCCTCGATCGCCGGCCTGGCCAGCGTGGCGGCATCGACATACCATTGGTCGGTCAGCCACGGTTCGATCACCACGCCCGAACGGTCGCCATAGGGCGTCTGGATCACGCGATCCTCGACCCGCTCCAGCCAGCCCTCCGCGTCGAGTTGCGCCACCACCGCCTTGCGCGCGGCGAACCGTTCCAGCCCCAGCAACCCGGCCGGGATCGACCCGTCGGCCACCTGCGTCACATGCGCCCGCGCATCCAGCATGTTGAGCATGTCGCGCGCCTCGATCCCCGCGCGGCGTCCGACCTCGAAATCGTTGAAGTCGTGCCCGGGCGTGATCTTCACCGCGCCCGAACCCAGCGCCGGATCGGCATGTTCGTCCGCGACGATCGGGATCAGTCGACCCGTGATCGGCAGCCGAACCTGCCGCCCCACCAGCGTGCGATACCGCTCGTCATCGGGATGCACCGCCACCGCCATGTCGGCGAGCATCGTCTCCGGCCGGGTCGTCGCCACCGATATGTGGCCCGCGCCGTCCGCCAGCGGATAGCGCAGGTGCCAGAACTTGCCCTGCACCTCGCGCGTCTCGACCTCCAGGTCGCTGATCGCGGTGCCCAGACCGGGATCCCAGTTGACCAGCCGCTTGTCGCGATACAGCAGCCCGCGCGCGTGCAGATCGACGAACACCTTCAGCACCGCCTTGCTGAAGCCCTCGTCCATCGTGAAGCGTTCGTTGGCCCAGTCCATCGAGCAGCCGAGCCGGCGAAGCTGGCCGGTGATCTGGCCGCCGCTCTCCGCCTTCCATTCCCACACCTTCGCGACGAAGGCGTCGCGGCCGAGATCGGTGCGCTTCTCGCCGCGCGCGGCCATCTGGCGTTCCACCACCATCTGCGTCGCGATGCCGGCATGGTCGGTGCCGACCACCCACAGCGCATCCTTGCCCTTCAGCCGCGCATGCCGTGTCAGGATGTCCTGCAACGTGTTGTCCAGCGCATGGCCGATATGCAGCGATCCGGTGACGTTGGGCGGCGGATTGACGATCGTCCACGGTTCGGCGCCCGGCCGCTCGGGGCGAAACAGCCCGCGCTCCTCCCAATGCGCATACCAGCGCGATTCGATGGCGGCGGGGTCGAAGGTCTTCGCAAGCTCGGTCATGCGCGTGTCTGTAGGGCGCGGGCCTCCCCTTGAGAAGACGCCGCGCCCCAACGCTTGCTTAACCCCTGATCCGTATCGCGGGCGACATGGGGAATTCGACCACACGGTTCGGGGACGATCACGAGGCGTTGCGCGCCAGCATGCGCCGGTTCGTGGACCTGATGGCGGCGGGTTACGACGCCGCCCGCGACGCGCTGCCGCGCGAGCGCGTCGCCTTTTCGCAACTGTTCCGCCAGCACCTTGCCGAAGAAAGCGCGCACGTGCGCACCGCCTTGCCGGACGATGCGATCGCCGCGAAGGCCGCAGGCGACATGCAGGCGCTGTTGCAGGAATATAGCGCGCACGTCAGCCACTGGACCCCGGCACGGATCGACGCGGACTGGGACGGTTACCGCTGCGCGGTGCTGCGGCTCCAGCGCCGGATGCTGGTACGCATGGCGTGGGAGGAGCGCGAGCTCCTCCCACGCCTTCGCGCCGCCTGAATCAGCGCGCGCCCTTCGTCCAGCGATCCATCCAGCCGATCACCTCGCGATACCATTGCCGCGAGTTCGTCGGCTTCAACACCCAGTGATTCTCGTTGGGGAACACCAGCAGCCGCGACGGGATGTCGCGGCGTTGCAGCGCGGTGAACGCCGCCAGCCCCTGCGTATAGGGGATGCGGAAGTCCTTTTCCCCGGTGATGACCAGTTGCGGCGTCTTCCACCGCGCGACGTGATTGACCGGGTTCCACTTCTCGAACGCCTGCGGATCCTCAAAATACGCCTTGCCGCCGTGCTCCCATTCGTCGAACCACAATTCCTCGGTTTCGTACGCCATGGCGCGCGCGTCGAACACGCCATCGTGCTGGACGATGCACCGGAAGCGATCGGGCCAGCGCCCCTCGATCCAGTTCATCATGTATCCGCCGTAGCTGGCGCCCAGCGCGCAGGCGTTGTCGCCGTCCATCCAGTCGAAGCGTGCGGTCGCGGCGGCCAGACCCTTTTGCAGATCCTCCAGCGGCCAGCCGCCCCAATTGTCGCGGATCGCGTCCGTGAACGCCTGCCCGTAGCCGGTCGAGCCGTGGAAATCGACCGCGACCAGCGCATAGCCGGCCCCGGCGAACACCGCCGGGTTCCAGCGGTACGACCAACTGTTGTTGCTCGATCCCTGCGGCCCGCCATGGACCATATAGGCGATCGGCAGCTTGCCCGTCGCACCGGCGGGGCGAACCGCATAGCCCCACACCGTGTCGTCGTTGGCGCCCTTGAAGCTGAACCGCGCCACGGCCGGCATGTCGATGCCGGCGAGCTTCGCGGCATTGACGCTGGTCAGCCGCTCGGGCTGGCCGGACGTGCCGACGCGGTAGAAATCGTCGGGCGCGGTCAGGCTGTTCATCGCCACCACCACGCCGCGCGCGCCCACCGCCACCGCGGAGACATTGCCCTGTCCGGTGAGGCGCGTCGCCTGCCCGGTGGTGGCATCGACGCGCCACAGCGGGTTCTCCTGCGTGTCCTCGGCGGTGACGTACAGCGCGCGTGAGTCGGGCGACCATTGCAGCGAGCCGATCGAGCGATCCCAGCGTTCGGTCAGCGACACCGTCCGGCCCGTGGCGAGATCGCGGACGGTGAGGACGTAGCGATCCGCCTCGTAACCCGGACGGCGCATCGCCAGCCACGCCAGCTTGCGACCGTCCGGCGACACGGCCGGCTGCGTGTCGGTGGCGCGGTTGGCGACGGTCAGGTTGGTCGGCGCGGCACTGCCGTCCGCCGGCACCGCGAAGATATCGAGGTTGGTGGACAGCGGCTCGATCCGGCCGGCCTCGCGGAGCGCGAAGTAGACGGTGCGCCCGTCCGGGCTCCAGTTCACCTCCTCCGCGCCGCCGAACGGCTTGGACGGCGTATCACCGACCAGCGCAGGGGCCAGCGCCCGCCCGTTGCCGCGCGCAAGGCCGGTGGTGGCGAGCGGCAGGACGAACAATTGCGAGCCCGTGCCGTCCGCCCATGTGTCCCAGTGCCGGACGAACAGCCGGTCGTACGTGCGCCCGACGCCGGCGTCGGCGCGCTTCTTGACCATCGCCGGCTCAAGCGTCGGCGCGGCCGGGCGACGATCCGCCCACACCAGTATCCGGTTGCCGCTCGGCGCGACCTTGAAGCCGTTGAACCCGCCCGCGAAATCGGTCAGGCGGCGCGGGGCGCCGCCCGTGACCGGCACCGACCAGATCGCGTCATCGGCGCTGAAATAGACGGTGGTGCCGACGATCTGCGGATCGTTCTCGTCCAGTTTCGGGTCGGCGGCCAGCTTCACCGGCGTCGCGCCGCGTACCGACAGGTCGAGCCGCCACAGATCGTAGCGGCCGCGATCGGCGGCAAGGTCCGTCTCACGCTGCGCCCAGACCAGCCAGCGGCCGTCCTTTGACAGGGCCGGTGCGCCGATGCGCGACAACATGGTCAGGTCGTCGATGGTGATCTGCCGCGCGGCGACGGGCGTGGCAGCGGCGAGCGCGAGCAGACTCGCGATGGTCAGCATTCTCATGCGCGATCATAGAGCAGAAGGTTGCGGGCGAGACAATCGCGCCGTGGCGGCGTGACATGCGGGCCTGCAAACGCCGCGACATCACCGACGACGCTCCGAAACGCAGAGATGGAAATGATCTTACGCGCGACGGACCTGCGCCCGCGCGCGCCGCCGCTCAACCGGGATTGGTGATCTTCGCGATCTCGCGCGCCACCATCTGCTCCACGAGCCGCGGCAGGTTCTGGTCGAGCCACTCGCCCAGCATCGGGCGCAGCATGTCGCGCACCAACCCTTCCAGCGTCCCGTCGCTGTCCGGTTCCGGCTTGACGACCAGTCGCGACAAGGCCCCCAGCGCGCCGCGCGTCGCCTCCACCGTTGCCGGAGACACCGCGGGATTGGCGTCATCGTCGGCGAGCGGCGTCGCCGGGGACGGCGCGGCATAGCTGGATGCCGCCGGAGTCGGGGACGGCGCATAGGCCGGGGCGACCGTTCGCTCCTCCGCGGCGTCCGTGAACGACGCCGGGGCGTGGGCAGCGGTCGGGGCCGGGGCGGGCGCCGCAGCCGGCATTGGCGCGGGTGCCGCCAGCGGCTCGTTCAGTTCGAGCACGGCGTCGCGGTGGTCGTCATCAATGGCACGCGGCGCGGCGCGGCGCGGTGCCGGCGGCGCTTCGCCCTCCTTGATGACGCGCTTGATCGAGGCGAGAATGTCTTCCATCGACGGTTCGGCGCTCATATCCCCCATCGGGCCATCCTCACAACGGTGCCGCGAACGTCAGGGGCGCGGCGTGTCGACACCTGTCGTCAATGCAGGCGTCCTGTCAACGTTACTTTCGAGCAGCGGATCCAGCGGGCGCGTCACCGTCGCATCCTGCGCCGCGCTGTCGGCGGTGCTGCTGGCGACCGGAGCGGCGCGCTCGCCATTGTCCCAGTCGTTCAAGCGGCCGCGTACCGCGCGGTAGTTGATCGTCGGATCATAGAGCGCGCCGCCATCGAGGCCCAGATCCTCGGCCTCCGCATGTCCCATCGCCGCGAGCAGCGCGAAGCCGGCGACATAGGCGTCGCGGCGCGCCGACACGAGCGTGACCTGGCTGTTGAGCAATTCCTGTTCGGCGTTCAGGATGTCGAGCACGGTGCGTGTGCCGACGCTGTTTTCGGCGCGCACGCCCTCCAGGCTCAGCTTGTTGGCGTTCACCGCCGCCTCTGCCGAGGCGATCACCTCCAGCGAGGAGCGCCACACTGCATAGGCGGAACGCGCGGAGGAGATCACCTGCCGCTCCGCCGCCGTCGCCTGCTCGATCGCCTGTCCGCGCAGTTCCTGCGCCTGGCGCACCTGCGCGCCGACGCGCCCGCCCTGGAACAGCGGGATGCTGAGCGACACGCCGCCGCTGGTGGAGGTGCCGGTCTGCTCGCTGCCGAGACCGCCAGCGGTGCCCCGCCCCAGCGTGCCGAGATAGTTGAAGTAATTCTGTCCGGCGGTCAGCCCCACCTGCGGCAACCGTCCGGCGCGCGCGACGCGCACGTCATAGCCGGTGGCGTCGCGCACGCGGCGCGCGGCGATCAGGTTGGGATTGTCCCGCAGCGCCACGTCCACCGCGCCATCCGCCGTGCCCGGCAGCCCCGGCAGCGGCGGCGGCGGCTCCAGCGTGCCGGGGGGAGCGCCGACCAGCCGCACGTAATTCTCGCGGCTGGAGATCAGCGTCGCCTGTGCCGACTGCAATTGCGCGCGCGCCAGGCTGAGCCGCGCCTCGGACTGCGCCACGTCGGTGCGGGTCAGGTCGCCGACCTCGAAGCGATCGCGGCTGGCGCGCAGGTTGGTGTCGAGCACGCGCACGTTCTGCGTGTTGAGCCCGACGATCGCCTCGTCACGCAGCACGTTGTTATAGGCGCTGACCACGTCGGTGAAGGTCGTCGCCTCCACCCCGCGCAGGTTCGCCCGGCCCGCCTCGACCCGCGTCTCCGCCGCCAGCA
The DNA here is from genome assembly GCA_003243195.1 of Sphingomonas taxi. Taxonomy (GTDB): domain Bacteria; phylum Pseudomonadota; class Alphaproteobacteria; order Sphingomonadales; family Sphingomonadaceae; genus Sphingomonas; species Sphingomonas taxi_B. Next base: position 86,000 of record QFQI01000009.1, read on the forward strand.
CGCCGTTGCGCACGCGTCCGCCCTGATACAGCGGTACCGTAAGGTTGACCGCCGCATCCACCCGCCGCTCCGGCGTGGTGAAGCTGTTGCCGCCGCGCACGAAATTATCGGTGAACGCCCCCTGCCCGGTCAGCGACGGTCGCCCCGCCGCGCGCGCGATCGCGACGCTCTCGTCATTGGCGCGCTGCGCCGCGCGCTGCCCGGTGAGCGTGGGATTGTCGCGATACGCCCGCGCCAGCGCCTCGCGCAACGTCTCCGCCGCCGCCGGACCAGGTGCCGCCAGCGTGACGGCCACCGACGTGAGCAGCGGCAGGGAACGGAATCGCACGCGCGTGATCCTCAGAAGGTGAAACCGCGCGGACGCGCGAAGCCGGGAAGGCGCACCGAATCGACATCGGCGAACGGCGCAAGCGCGGTGGCCGCGCCGCGATGCGCGCCGGCCGCGAGGCGGAACACGCCGCGTTCGACCAGCCCGGCGACGATCCGCCCGCCGTCCACCACCTGCGACGCGAGCGTGGCAGGCAGTTCCTCCACTGCGCCGTCGATCACCAGCACGTCGTACGGCGCGCCGGCCGGGTGGCCGTGCTCCAGCGGACCTTCCACCACGGTGACGTTGGGGGTGTTCGCCAGTGCGCGGCGCGCATGGTCGGCAAGCGCGGGCAGCGATTCCACCGCCACGACCTCCGCGACCAGCGACGCCAGCACCGCCGCGGCGTAACCGCCCGCCGCGCCGATCAGCAGCACGCGATCCTCCGCGCGCAACCGCGCCTGCACCAGCAGCCGCGCGGTGGCGAGCGGCGTGTTGAGCCCGCGGCCCTGCCCCAGGTCGATCGCGGTGTCGCGATAGGCGAGCGGCGCCGCCGCCTCCGGCACGAAGCGTTCGCGCGGCACGTCGGCCATCGCGGCGACGATGCGCGGATCGTTGACCGCGGTGGTGCGAAGCTGGCTGGCGACCATCGCCTGGCGCATCGCGGCGAAATCGTCGTGGCGGAGAGCAGGTGCGGAAAGGGTCATCGGCGATCCTGATGGCATAGCTGTTATATCGATGCAACACACGTTGCGCTGCCCGGCTTGTATCGCGCACGACCCGCTTCGCCAATCACTTTGCAAACGCCGCGCTTGACATGGCGGCGATGCGCCCGCATCTGCGCGCCCTCACCGCGGTCGAGGCGCGATGGCGGAGTGGTGACGCAGAGGACTGCAAATCCTTGCACCCGGGTTCGATTCCCGGTCGCGCCTCCAGCGGTGACGGTTCAGAGCGGCAACGGCAGGATGTAGCGCTGACCGGCGGCGGTGACACCCGTCTCCACCGCGACGCCGTAGGTTTCGCCGACGAGGGCCGGCGTCAGCACGGTCGGCATCGGCCCGGCCGCCACCACCCGTCCCTCGCGCAGCAGCACCACGTCGTCGGCGAGCCGCGCGGCCAGGTTCAGGTCGTGCACCACCAGCACCACGCCGCTGCCCGACGCCGCCACCGCGCGCAGTTGCGCGCCGATCTCCAACTGGTGCGCGGGATCGAGGCTGGCGAGCGGCTCGTCCGCCAGCAGCCACTCGGGTTGCCCGGCGAGCACCCGCGCCAGCAGCGCGCGCGCGCGCTCGCCGCCGGAGAGATGCTCGACGCCGCGCCGCGCGAAGCCGGTCATGCCGGTCGCCGCCAGCGCGTTCATCACCGCCGCCCGGTCGTCGTAGGTTTCGCCCCAGCGTCCGCGCCACGGCAAGCGGCCCAGCGCGACCAGCGTCGCCACGTCAATGTTCCAGTGCACGTCCGCGCCCTGCGGCAGGAAACCGATGCGCCGCGCGCGCAGCGTGGCGGGCAGGTTGCGCACGTCCGCGCCGTCCAGCGTCGCCGCGCCCGCCTCCGGTGCCTGCAACGCTGCGAGGCAGGACAGCAGGCTGCTCTTGCCCGCGCCGTTCGGCCCCAGCAGCGCGGTGACGCGCCCGCCGACGAAGCTGGCGTCCACCGCGTCCAGCACGCGCTTGCCGCCCAGCGACAGCGACAGGTTGGTGGCCGCGAGCCTGCTCATGCCAGCCGCCTGCGCATCGACACCAGCAGGTAGAGGAAGAACGGGCCGCCCAGCATCGACATGGCGATGCCCAGCCGCAGTTCGCTGACCGTCGGCGCCAGCCGAACCAGCGTGTCGGCGAGCGTCAGCAGCAGCGCGCCACCCAGCGCGGCCGGCAGCAGGGTCGCCGAGGGGCGATGACCCGCGAAGGGGCGCACCAGATGCGGCACGATCAGCCCGACGAAGCCGATCACTCCCGCCGCCGCCACCGACGCACCGACCGCCAGCGCGGTGCCGATGATGACCGCGAGTTGCAGGCGGCGCGGATCGACGCCCATCGAGCGGGCCGCCGCCTCGCCCAGCGTCAGCGCGTCGAGCGCGCGCCCCGTCCTCGCCAGCACCGCCATGCCGATCGCGATCAGCGGCACCGCCACGGCCACGTCGTTCCAGCTACGATCGGTCAGCGCCCCCATCAGCCAGGTGACGATCTCCGACGCGACGAACGGCGTCGGGGCCAGGCTGATCGCGAGCGCGGTCAACGAGCCGGTGATGCTGGTCAGGATCATCCCCGCCAGCGTGAACAGGATCAGGCTGCCCGAACGACCGGCGATCAGCGCCAGCGCCGCCATGGTCGCCGCCGCGCCCGCCAGCGCGAAGCCGGGCAACAGCCACGCCTGCGCCGCATAACCGAAATAGAGCGAGCAAACCGCACCCAGCGCCGCGCCCGACGACACGCCGAACAGCCCCGGATCAGCGAGCGGATTGCGCAGATAGCCCTGCATCGCCGCGCCCGACATGCCCAGCGCCGCGCCGACCGCCAGCGCCAGCGCCGTGCGCGGCAGCCGCAGTTCGACGATGATGATCGAGCGCGGATCGGCGGCGGTCCATGCGTCGAGCGGCACCCATACCTTTCCCGACGCGACCGACAGCGCGGCGGCGAGCAGCGCGCCGACCGCCAGCCACCAGCACGCGCGCGTCACAGCGCCACCTGCGCGCGCACCGCCCGCAGCCGCGCCATGGCGGGGACGATCGCGGGGCCGCCGCAGTTCATCAGCCGCGCGGGAAACGGCGCGATCGTGACGCGCGCCCCCAGTCGCCGCAGCGCGCGGTGGTGCCCCACCCGGTCGCCGCCGCCCTCCGCCGCCGCGACCGACAGCAGCACGCGCGGCGGGTGCGCGATCAGATACTCCAGCGGCAGCACATCCCAGCGTTGCCGGCCGTAGCCGGCGCTCGCATTGGAGAAGCCGGCGCGGCGCAACAGGTCGTCGGGCAGCGTTCCCGTGCCGGGCACCAGCCCGCTGGCGCCCCAGATCAGCGCCGGCACCGGCGGTGCGCGACCGGGCGCGGCGGCGGCGAGGATGCGCGCGGCAAGATCCGCGCCCCGCTCGCGATGTCCGATCGCGGTCGCGACGTCGCGCACCTGTTCCGCGCTTTCCTCCACGGTGGCGGGCACGGTATATTTCACCAGCCGGATGTGCATCCGCGCCAGCGCCGCCACGGTCGCGGCGGCGACATGGCCGCTCGCCAGCACCAGGTCCGGACGCAGCGCCACCACCTCCTCTGCAGTGCCCGAGGTGATGGCGAAGCGTCGCGCGACGTCGAGCGGGATCGAGGTGGCGCGCGGATCCTGCGAATAGTTGCTGATCGCGGCGATCTGCGCCGGATCGGCGACGCGCATCAGGATCGCGTCCACACACGGGTTGATCGACACGATCCGCGGCGCGCGCGGCGGGGCGGCGCCCAGCAGCAACGGCATCGCCATCGCCAGCACCCACGGTGCCCTGTCTGTCCTGCGAATCACGTTCCGTCCCCACGTCCATCGACCAGCCGTCGTCGCGCAGGGATGATCCCCGATCGCCCGGCACACCCCGTCCGCGCGAAGGACAACCGCGATCAGGCAGGTTTCCTGGCTTCCGGGTCGGTGCCGTCCGCCCGGCCTTCCCGGACCGGCAAGGGTCCAGTGGCGCGCGGGGGAGCGGAAGGCTCGCCGGTGACAGTTGCGGGGGCAGCTCCGGCCTGTACCGGATTCCCTTTCCTGTTCGCAGCTCTACGCCTAGCCGTGCGACACGAAGCGGGCAAGCGCGTGCAACAGCGGCACGTCGACCGGCGGCATCGGCAGCGTCGCCAGCAACGTCGGCGTGTCCCAGCGCAACGCCTCCGCCGCCAGCGGCCGGGGCGTGCCGGTCCACGCGCGGCAACGATACAGCAGCATGGTGACCGGCGCGTCATGTGCGAAGCTCACCGGCTCCAGCGACTCGCGCGACACGGCGATGTCCAGTTCCTCGGCCAGTTCGCGCACCAGCGCGGCGACCGGCTCCTCGCCCGGCTCCACCTTGCCGCCGGGAAACTCCCACAGGCCGCCATGGCGCTTGCCGTACGGCCGTTGCTGCATCAGCCAGCGACCGTCGTGGTCGATCAGTGCGGCGGCCACCACCAGCATGCGACTCGACCCTTCCTTAACCCTTCGCCGCTAATCCGCGCGTCATGGCACATCGCACGTCCCGGCCCATCGCGCGCCGCCTTTCCGCCTATCGGCTGGCGCTGATCCTGGCGGCCGGCGCGATCCTGTCGATCGCGTTGCTGTCCGGCGCGGCGGCGACGCTGCTCAGCGACGTGCTGGCCGCGCGCTGAACATCATGGTGAAGGAAAACGTGCCATCGCACTTAAGCCTTTATCAACTCTGCCCCGATAGAAGGATCGACGATGGACCTGTGAACAGGACGTCGGCCGGGTACCGAAGCCTCATGTAGTTACTGGAGATCGTCATGCAGAAGATTCGTTCCTTCCTGAAGAACAGCAAGGGCGCCACCGCGATCGAATACGGCCTGATCGCCGCGCTGATCGCTGTCGCCGCGATCGCCGCGATGAAGGGGCTGGGCAACCAGCTTACGAACACCTTCAGCAACGTGTCGAGCAAGATGGCGAGCAACTCGTAACGGCTAAGCCCTGACGGAACGGGCGGCGGGACTTCGGTTCCGCCGCCCTTTCTTCGTCAGGCGAGTCGGCCCATCTTCAGGAACTTGTCGCGGCGATCCTTGCGCAGCGCGTCCGGAGACAATGGCGACAACTCGCCAAGCGCGCGCTCGATCGCGTCGCCCAGCGCGCCGATCGCCGTCGCGGAGTCGCGATGCGCGCCGCCCAGCGGCTCGGGAACGATCGCGTCGATCACGCCCAGCGCCTTCAAATCCTGCGCGGTGACCTTCATCGCCTCCGCCGCGTCGGCGGCCTTGTCGGCGGTGCGCCACAGGATCGACGCGCAACCCTCCGGCGAGATCACCGAATAGACGGCGTGTTCGAACATCAGCACGCGGTTGCCGCTGGCCAGCGCGATCGCGCCGCCCGACCCGCCCTCGCCGACCACCGACGCGACCAGCGGCACGCCCAGCGCCAGGCACGCCTCTGTCGAGCGCGCGATTGCCTCCGCCTGCCCGCGCTCCTCGGCCTGGATGCCGGGGAACGCGCCCGAGGTGTCCACCAGCGTCACCACCGGCAGGCCGAAACGGTCGGCCATTTCCATCAGGCGGATCGCCTTGCGATACCCCTCCGGCTTGCCCATGCCGAAATTGTGCTTCAGCCGGCTGGCGGTGTCCTCGCCCTTTTCATGCCCCAGCACCATGACGCGCCGGCCGCGGAAGGTGGCGAACCCGCCCAGGATCGCCTGGTCGTCGCCGAACGCGCGGTCGCCGGCAAGGGGCACGAATTCCTCGAACAGCCTGGCGACATAATGTTTGAAGTGCGGGCGTTCGGGATGCCGCGCGACCTGCGTCTTCTGCCACGGCGTCAGCTTGCCGAACGTGTCCTTCAGCAGCTTGTCGGACTTGGCCTGCAGCTTGGCGATCTCCGCGGAGATGTCGATCGCGCCCTCCGCGCCGGTCTCGCGCAGCTCGTCGATACGCGCCTGCAATTCGGCGATGGGCTTCTCGAAGTCGAGGAATTTTCGCATCGGGCGCAGCTAGGCGCGCTTTTGCAACGCGTCAACGAGCGGGTGGCGCTCGTTCACCAGCTCCACCAGCCGGCGGCTGTCGACATGAGTGTAGATTTCGGTGGTAGCGATGTCGGCATGACCCAGCATCGTCTGAAGCGCGCGCAGGTCCGCGCCCCCTTCCAGCAGGTGCGTGGCGAAGGCGTGGCGCAGGACGTGCGGGCTGATGCGGTCGGGGGCGATCCCCGCTTCGGCGGCCAGCGCGCGGACGATCTGGAACAGCCGCACGCGCGAGATATGCGTCGTGCCGGAGGGAAACAGGAACGAGGCGGTCGCCGGGACATGCGTCCGCCACGCCGCCACCGCCGCGCGCGCCCGGTCGGAGATCGGCACCAGCCGCTCGCGCCCGCCCTTGCCCTTCAGAATCAGGAACGGGCGGTCGGGATGGACCGCGTTGCGCGGCAGCGACACCAGCTCCGTCGCGCGCAGCCCCGATCCGTAGAGCAGCTCGAACAAGGCGGAGAGCCGCAGGTCAGGCGGCGCCACCGGATCGCGCGCCAGCCGCGCGGCGATCGCGGCGAACAGCCGGTCGACGTCGGCGTGATCCAGCGTGCGCGGCAAGACGCGCTGCGTACCCGGTCGCGGCAGCGCGGGCGAGGGATCGTCGGCGCGGTCGCCTTCATCCACCAGATGCCCGAAAAAGCGCCGCAGCGCCGCCGCCTTGCGCGCCACCGTCGCCTTCGACAGTGCCATCCACGTGTCCGCCAGTCGCTCCAGCGCCGCGCGGTCGGCACGCGCCAGCCCGCCGTCCAGTTCGGCGGAGGCGAGCGTCAGGTCGCGGCGATAGGCGGCGAGCGTGTTGGCGGCCGCGCCGGCCTGCGCCGCCATCATCTCCAGAAAGCGCTCGATCGCGGCGGCATCGCCGCTCACAGCCGCGCCAGCGCCTCGGCCGCGATCATCCGCGCCTCGCCATCCATCCCCACATCGCGCAGCGCAGCGACGATCCGGTACAATGCCGCCGGCGGCACACCGGCCCAGTCGCCGGTCTGCATGCCGATCGCCGACAGCAGCAGCACGGTGCCGGGCTGACCGTCGCGCGCCGCCCGCTCCAGCGCGCGCGTCCACGCATTCTCGCCCGCCACCGGCACGCCGAGCCGCTCGCCCAGATCCGCCACATCGCCCGTGGACAGCCGTCCCAGACCGGCGAGACCGGCGAAGAACAATTGCCGCTTGCGCGCGGCGAGCGGCCCCGAGGGCGCATAATCGAACACGGCGGCGGCCGACAGCCGGCCATAGCCGTCGGGATCGGCGAGCAGCAGCATCGCCCACCCGTCGCCGTTCGCGGGCACATGTCCCTGCCAGCGCTGCGCGGTCCGGTCGAGGCCGGCGGAGAGCATCGCGGCAATCAGCCGGTCGGCCTGCTTCTCACCATCCACCGCGCCGAGCCGTGCCGCCGCGCGCGCGGTCAGGATCAGCCGCGCATAGCGCGCATCGGGCGTCTCAGCCGCGTCCCATAGCCGCACCATCGCCGCGACCCGCGTGGCCCGGTCCGTCGCGGCATAGGCATCGCGCAGCGCGTTGGCGGTGGTCGTGAGCGCGGCGGGTGCGTCCTCCCCATCGGCCAGCGCGGCATAGAGATCGACCAGCGCGGCGTTGGACATCACACCCATCGCCGCCGCGCGCTCGGCGGGCAGCGCGCGTTCGGCGAGCGGAATGCCCGGGGCGAGCGCGCGCCACGCCGTCACCTGCGGCGCGACCGTCGCGTAGAGGTCGTCGGGGATCGCCACGCCGGTGGCGGTCGCCAGCCCGAAACGCCACGCGGTCAGCTCCGTCACGGGCGCCCATTCGATGCTGATCGCCTGCCGGCTGTTCAGCCCGGCGCCCATCACCTTCTGCGCCAGTTGCAGGTCGATCCCGCTGGCGACGCGGCGGCGGCGGATATCGCTGACCAGCGGCTGGGTGCGCGCTGCGCCGGTCAGGCCCGCGCACATCGCGCGCGCGACGATCCATGCACGCTCGCTATCGCCGGCCTGCGCCGCCAGCGGACACAAGGCGCCGGGGTCGGCCGTGGCCAGCGCGGTCTGCATCCACACCTGCCGCAGCTTGGGCGTCACGCGGTCGCTGTCCACCGCCTGCGCCACCGCCCGCGCCGACACCGATTCGCCCATGCGCAGCAGCAGCCACGCGCGTTCGGCCGCGAAGTCCGCGCCATTGATGCCGCGCGGCGTGTCCACCTGCGCGACGAGCAGCCGGCGCAACGCGATCGACAGCCAGCGCGACGGCAGCGGCGCCGAGAGATAGCGCATCAACCGCTCGACATAACGCCCGTCCGCCGCGCCGAACGCGTCGCGCGCGAAGCCCTGATCGGTGCCGACCGCCGCCAGCGACCGCCGCGCGAACGCCGGCAGTTCATATCGCGGCGTAGGCGCCGGTGACGGACTCGCGGTCGGCGACGGAAAGGGCAGCGGCGGCAATGGCGGCAGCGCCCCCGCCGGCGTCGTCGCGGTCACGCGCGGCGCGGTGGCCGGCATCGTCGCGACGGGCGTGGGCGTGGGGGCAGGCGTCGACGGCGCCTCGCCGAAGCCGGGCGGCAACAGCGACTCGGGACGCTCCTGCGCGATCGCCGCCGCGGTGAGGCCCAGCGCCGCGACGCCGGCCAGCGCGGCGCGTTTAGCCGGCGAGATTGCCAAGCTCGACCGCCTTTTCGACACGCGTGACGGGCTGTTCGGTCGCACTTCCGGCGAGGAAGAACAGCGCGCCCAGCACGATCACCAGCAGCACCACGACGGAGACGATCAACCGAGACATGGAATTCCCAACCTGCATACGCCACATATGAAGTCCCCGGCGGTGCATGCGCGCGCTGTTGCCGGGACCGGAACGGGCTGTATAGCCCCGGAAGCGATGTTGCAAAGCCCGCCCGTCCCTTCCCCCGGCTCCCCCCGCCCGCCGCGCCGCTGGGCCGGGGAGCCGATCGTGCTGGTTGGGCTGATGGGCGCGGGCAAGTCGACGGTCGGCCGCAGACTCGCGATCCGGCTCGGGCTGCCGTTCGTGGACGCCGATACCGAGATTGAGTCGGCGGCGGGCATGTCGATCGCGGACATCTTCGCGCAGTTCGGCGAACCCTATTTCCGCGATGGCGAGCGGCGCGTGATCCAGCGGCTGATCGACGGGCGGCCCAAGGTGATCGCGACCGGCGGCGGCGCGTTCGTCAACGACGAGACGCGCGCGCTGATCCTGTCGGACGCGCTGGCGATCTGGCTGGACGCGCCGGTGGAGGTGCTGGCGGAGCGCGTGAAGCGCCGCGACACCCGCCCGCTGCTGCGTGGCAAGGATCCGGCGGCGGTGTTGCGGGAGCTCGCCGCGGTCCGCAACCCGTTGTACGCGCTGGCGCATCTGCGCGTCCCCAGCGCCAATTCGCCGCACGACGTGACCGTGCGGACCATCATGGAGGCGCTGGGCAGATGACGACGGTGACGGTGGCGCTGGGTGCGCGCAGCTATGACGTGCGGATCGAGCCGGGCCTGTTGCCGCGCGCCGGCGCGGTGCTGGCGCCGCTCGCGGGCAAGCGGCCGCTGGTGATCGTCGCCGACGCCCATGTCGTCGCGCATCTCGCCACCCTCACCGCCGCGCTGGACGCCGAGGGCGTGCGCCATGCCGAGATCGTGCTGCCCGCGGGCGAGGCATCGAAGAGCTGGGCGACGCTGGAACGGCTGACCGACGAGCTGCTGGCGCTCGGCGTCGAGCGCGGTGACCATGTCGTGGCGCTGGGCGGCGGAGTGATCGGGGATCTGGTGGGTTTCGCCACCGCGATCCTGAAGCGCGGCTGCGGCTTCGTGCAGATCCCCACCACCCTGCTCGCGCAGGTCGATTCATCGGTCGGCGGCAAGACCGGGATCAACGCGCGGGCCGGCAAGAACCTGATCGGCGCGTTCCACCAGCCGCGCATGGTACTGATCGACCCCGACGTGCTCGACACGCTGCCCGCGCGACAGGTGCGCGCCGGCTATGCGGAGGTGGTGAAATACGGGCTGATCGACGATCCCGATTTCTTCGCGTGGTGCGAGGCGAACGGCGCGCGGCTGCTGGCGGGCGATCCGGAGGCGCGCACCCATGCGATCGCGCATGCCGTCGCCGCCAAGGCCCGGATCGTCGCGGAGGACGAATTCGAGACGACCGGCCGACGCGCGTTGCTCAACCTGGGCCATACCTTCGGCCACGCGCTGGAGGCGGAAGCCGGCTTCTCCGACCGGCTGCTGCACGGCGAGGCGGTGGCGGCGGGGTGCGGGCTGGCGTTCGCCTTCTCCGCCGCGACCGGGCGCTGCCCCGCCAACGATGCCGCGCGCGTCGCGGCGCACTGGCGCGACAGCGGCCTGCCCGACGGCCTCGCCGCCTCGGGGGTGGCCGCGCCCGCCGCGCGGCTGGTCGACCACATGCGCCACGACAAGAAGATGGTCGCCGGCACCCTCCCCTTCCTGCTCGCGCGCGGCATCGGCCGGACCTATCTCGACCGGACGGTGGCGCTGGACGGGATCGAGGCGTTCCTCGCGGAACCGGGGCGCTGACGCGATAGCGCGCCGATACCGGCTGGACATTCCCCCCGCCGCCACGCTACCTGTCCGGCGACATGACGCGCCCGCTCGGCCTGCTTCTGCGACTTACGCGCCCTTAGGCGCGACCCTCCCCGCGCGTGCATCGCACGCGCGACGCGCCTAAGGGCATGTTCGACCTTCCCCCATCGCTCCTGATCCGAGAGCCGAGGCTTATGCTGCGCGATCCGTCCGTCAAATATCGTCCCTTCCCCGTCATCGACCTGCCCGACCGCACATGGCCGTCGCGCACGATCACCACCGCGCCGCGCTGGCTGTCCACCGACCTGCGGGACGGCAATCAGGCGCTGGTCGACCCGATGGATGCCGAGAAGAAGACGCGCTTCTTCGACCTGCTGGTGAAGGTCGGCATCAGGGAGATCGAGGTCGGCTTCCCCAGCGCGGGCGCGACCGAGTTCGACTTCATCACCGGGCTGATCCGCTCCGGCCGCGTCCCCGACGACGTGGCGATCCAGGTGCTGACCCAGTCGCGTCGCGACCTGATCGCGCGCAGCTTCGAAAGCCTGGAGGGCGCATCGACCGCGATCGTCCACCTCTACAATGCGATCAGCCCGGCATGGCGCAAGATCGTGTTCGGAATGAGCCGCAACGAGGTGAAGCGGATCGCGATCGACGGCGCGAAGGTGTTGCGCGACGAAGCGGCCCGGCGCCCCGATACGCGCTGGCGCTTCGAATATTCGCCGGAAACCTTCTCCACCGCCGAGCTGGATTTCTCGGTGGAGGTCTGCGCGGCGGTGATGGACGTGCTGCGCCCCACCCCCGACGCGCCGATCATCTTCAACCTGCCCGCCACCGTCGAATGCGCGACGCCCAACGTCTACGCCGACCAGATCGAATGGTTCGCGCGCAACATCCCCAATCGCGAGGCGGTGGTAATCTCGTTGCACACCCACAACGACCGCGGCACCGGCGTTGCGGCGGCGGAACTGGGGCTGATGGCGGGCGCGGACCGCGTGGAGGGCTGCCTGCTCGGCAATGGCGAGCGGACCGGCAATTGCGACCTGGTGACCGTGGCGCTGAACATGTACACGCAGGGCGTCGACCCGCGGCTCGACCTGTCGAACATCGACGAGATCGTGAAGACGGTGGAATATGCGACCCGCATCCCCGTCCATCCGCGCACGCCCTATGCCGGCGATCTGGTCTTCACCGCCTTTTCCGGCAGCCATCAGGACGCGATCAAGAAGGGCTTTGCGGCACAGGCGGCGCGCAACGACGATCTGTGGGAGGTGCCGTACCTGCCGATCGACCCCGCCGATCTGGGGCGCAGCTACGAGGCGGTGATCCGGGTCAACTCGCAGTCGGGCAAGGGTGGGGTCGCCTGGGTCCTGGAACAGGACAAGGGGCTGAAGCTGCCCAAGCGGATGCAGGCCGATTTCAGCCGCCATGTGCAGGCGCTGGCCGACGAGAGCAGCCGCGAGCTGAACGCCGCCGATATCTGGGGCGCGTTCGAGCGCACCTATCTGCCCGGCGATGGCGATCGCTTCGTGCTGCGTGATTATGCGGAAAGCGGCGCGGCGGGCGAGCGGACCTTCGTCGGGCGGATCGCGATCGACGGCGAGGAGCGCTCGCTGTCGGGGCGCGGCAACGGGCTGATCTCGGGCGTGATCGCGGCGCTGGCGGACAGCACGGGGCCGACGCTGGACGTGATCGACTATTCCGAGCATGCGATCGGGCATGGCGCGGGCGCGCAGGCGGTCGCCTATCTCGAATGTCGCGGCGACGACGGGCGCACGATCTGGGGCGTGGGCATCGACAGCGACATCGCCACCGCCAGCGTGCGCGCGGTGCTCTCGGCGGCGAACCGCGCATGAGCGAGGGCGCGCGCGACTATGCCGCCTTCCTGTTCGACATGGACGGAACGCTGCTGAACAGCATCCCGTCGGCGGTGCGCGCATGGACCGCCTGGGCGCAGCGGCACGCGATCGACGTGGACGCGCTGATGCGGGTGATGCACGGCGTGAAGGCGATCGAGACGATCCGCCGCTTCGCGCCGCCCGGCGTCGATCCGCAGGCCGAGTTCGAGGCGCTGCTGCAGGCCGAGATCGACGATGTCGCCGACGTCGCGGCGATCGCGGGGGCGGCAGCGTTCGTCGGGGCGCTGCCGCCGGATCGCTGGGCGATCGTCACCTCCGCGCCGCGCGTGCTGGCGCAGGTGCGGCTCGCCGCCGCCGGGCTGGCACCGCCGGCGGTGATGGTCACCGCGGACGACGTGGCGCACGGCAAGCCGGCCCCCGATTGCTTCCTGCTGGCGGCCGAGCGGCTGGGCGTCGCCGCCGAAGACTGTCTGGTGTGGGAGGATGCGCCGGCGGGTATCGCCGCGGGCGAGGCGGCCGGCGCGGACGTGATGGTGGTCACCGCCACGCACCATGCACGGCTGGAGACGCGGTTCCGCACGACCGTGGATTACGATGCGCTGTCGATCGCGATCGGGGAGGACGGGCGGCTGGTCCTGCGGGATCGGGAGCCGATGCCGGCGAGGGGTGCCTGAGAGGCTGTTCGTAAATACGCTGCGAAGCGCGCCTGGCGGCGCCGGCCGTTGCGTCAGTTCAGCGTCTTGGGCGGCGTGACCGGCAGCGGCAGCGGCGCGACCGGCACGCCTTCCTCGACCAGCCTGCCGATGTCCGCGACGCTCGCCTGGCCGTGGATCGGGGCGTCGGGCTTGTCCCCGGCATGCATCGCGCGGGCCTCGGCGGCAAAATCGCGTCCTACCCAGCGCGATCCGTCGAGGAGCTTCGCCTGTGCTTCCGCCAGTCGCGACAGCAGCGCCTTCGCGGCGGGCGGCGACACCGCGCGATTGCCCTTCACGCCGACATTCGGCGCCATCACCGCCTTGTCCACGCCCGTGTCGCCGCAGACCGAGCACGCCACCAGTCGCCGGGCGCGCTGTTCGTCATAGGTGGCGCTCGAGGCGAACCACGCCTCGAACACATGTCCGCCCGTTTCGCACCGGAGATCGAAGACGATCACCGGACGGTCACGCGCCCAGCATGGCGTCCAGCTTGCCGGCACGCTCCAGCGCGGCGAGATCGTCCGATCCGCCGACATGCGTGCCGTCGATGAAGATCTGCGGCACCGTGGTGCGGCCGTCGGCGCGCTGCACCATCTCGCCGCGCCTGCCCCGGTCCATGCCGATGTCGATCTCCTCCGGCGAGACGCCCTTCGCCGCCAGCAGGTTCATCGCGCGCGCGCAATAAGGACAGAATGCCTTGGTGTAGATTTCGACCCGTGCCATCCGCCTTAGGTGCGGTCGCGCCCCGGGCATGTCAATGCGCGTCGGCGTCGATCACGCGCGCCCATGCCAGGATCGTCACCGACGCCGCGCCCGCCGCGCGCAGGGTGGCGACGCACGCGTCGGCGGTCGCCCCGCTGGTATAGACGTCGTCGACCAGCACCAGCGCGCGATCGCGGATCGTGTCGCGCGCCGACCCGGGCACGCGGAACGCCCCCTGCACCGCGGCGCGGCGCTCGCGCGGGCCGCGATCGCGCAATGGCGGCGTCGCGCGGTGCCGTTCCAGCACGCGTGGATCGGCGGGCACGCCGGACAGGCGCGACAGCGCGGCGGCGATCAGCGCGGCCTGATTGTAGCCGCGCCACCACAAGCGCCGCCGGTGCAGCGGCACCGGCACCAGCAACCCCGCATCGGGCGGCAGATGGCGCAGCATCAGCCCCGCCGCGGTCGCGGCGTAAGCGGTGCGCCCGGCATATTTCAGCCGCAGCGCCACGGTGCGCGCCACCGGACCGTAGGCGACCGCGCCGCGCACCCCGGCATGGCGCGGCGGATCGGCGAGGCACGCGGCGCAGCGGCTCCCCTCGCCGCGATGATGGTCGAACGGCCGGTTGCACCCGTCGCACCACGGCGGACCGAGGAAGCGCAGGCTGGACCAGCAGCCGGCGCAGAACCGCCCCTGCGCCGCGACGGTCGCCCCGCACCCCGGACAACGCGGCGGCAGGGCGAGATCGACGAGGCGGGACAGCACGGACCCGCTTGTGGCGCGGCGCGCGAACGGGCACAAGCCGGCCGCAGATCATGCAACCGCCCGACATCTTCGATCGCCATGCGCGCCGGCTCCGCCGCGACCGCGCCGTGCGTGACTATGCCGACCACGATTTCCTGCGCGCCGCGATGCTGGACGGGATCGCCGACCGGCTGGACGCGGTGAAGCGCACGTTCGAAGCGGTGCTGGACATCGGCTGTTTCGACGGCGCGTTCGTGCCGCCCGCCGGCGCGCGCGTGGCACGGCTCGACCCCGGCTTCGGTTTCGCGCGCCACGCCGGCGGCGTACAGGGCGACGAGGACCGACTGCCTTTCGCCGACGGCGCCTTCGATCTGGTGGTGGCGGCGGGCACGCTGGACACGGTCAGCGACCTGCCCGGCGCGCTGACGCTGATCCGCCGTACGTTGCGTCCCGATGGCCTGTTTCTGGGAGCGTTCGTCGGCGCGGGCAGCCTGCCGACGCTGCGCGCGGGGCTGCGCGCGGCGGAAGGCGAGCGGCCGGTGGCCCGGCTCCATCCGCAGATCGAGGTTCGCTCGGCGGGCGATCTGCTGCTGCGCGCCGGCTTCGCGCTGCCGGTCGCCGACGTGGAGACGCTGACGGTGCGCTATTCCGGCTTCGCCCGGCTGCTGGACGATCTGCGCGGGATGGCGGGCAGCAACCTGCTCGCCTCGCGTCGTCCGCTGCGCCGCGCTGCGCTCGCGGCGGCGGCCGCCGACTTCGCGGCGCGCGCGGCGGCGGACGGCCGAACGGCCGAACGGTTCGACATCGTGTTCCTGACCGGCTGGTCGCCCTCGCCCGACCAGCCCAAGCCGGCGCGTCGCGGCAGCGCCGCCACCTCACTCGCCGCCGCCCTCCGCCCGCCATCCGCGGACTGAACCAAGCACCAGCGGCAGAACGGCCGCGGGAAGCACGGGCATCAGCGCGCCGCGCGCCGGCGGGCAGCGCCGCGCGCCGGCGGGCAGCGCCTCACGCCACTTGCGGAGCGTGCCGGGCTCTCCACTCGCGAGCCAGGCGGCACCACGCACGACCATGGCAAAGCGCAGCCCCCCGCACCGACGCGCGCTGGCCCTTTCGCAGCGGGCCAAGCCGCCTTATGCCAGCGCGCGGAAGCTGTTCTGCCGATAAAGGCGCTGGATGATGGACCGCATGGCGCTCGACGATACCACTCACCCCCACGCGGCCAACCGATCGGAGGCTGGCGACGGCGTGAGCGCGCCGATCACCACGGTCCGCGCACGCGAGATCGCAGCGGACGACCGCATGGCCGGCGACTTCGCCGCGCTGACTGCCGGGGGACAGCCCGTCGTGATACGCGGGCTGGTGAAGGACTGGCCGCTGGTCGCGGCGGGCCTGCGATCACCGCAGGCCGCAGTCGATCATCTGCTGGGCTTCTACAACGGTCGGCCCGGCACCGGCTACACCGCCGACGCCGCGCACGGCGGCCGCTATTTCTACGATGCGACGGTCACCCGGCTGGATTTCGATGGCGAGCGCGTCGGGCTCGACGATTATCTGGCGCGGATGCTGGCGGCGCTCGGCGATGCGCAGGCACCATCCTTCTATGTCGGATCGACCGACCTCGACCAGTTCTTTCCCGGCCTAGCCGACGGCAATCCGCTGTCGCTGGCCGATCTCGCCCCCGCCACCCTGCTGCGCAGCATCTGGATCGGCACCCGCACCACCGCCGCCGCGCATTACGATCAGGCGAACAACATCGCCTGCGTCGCGGTGGGGCGACGGCGCTTCACGCTGTTCCCTCCCGATCAGGTGGCGAACCTCTATCCCGGTCCGCTGGCGCCGACGCCGGGGGGGCAGGTGGTGTCGATGGTCGACTTCCGCGCGCCGGATCTGGCGCGCTTCCCCGACTTCGCGCACGCCGTCGACGCCGCGCAGGTCGCCGAACTCGGGCCGGGTGACGCGGTCGTCTATCCGGCGATGTGGTGGCATCATGTCGAGGCGCTCGATCCGTTCAACGTGCTGGTCAATTACTGGTGGAACACCGCGCCCGATTTCATGGACACGCCGATGAACACCGTGCTGCACGCGCTGCTCAGTCTGCGTGACCGGCCGGCGGCGGAGAAGGCGGCGTGGCGGACGATCTTCGATTATTACGTGTTCGGGGACGCGGCGCGCCCGGCGGCGCATCTGCCCCCCGGCGCGCAAGGTCCGTTGGCGCCGCTGGATGACATCGCGGCGCGGCGCCTGCGCGCGGAACTGCTGCGAAAACTGAACCGATAACGCCGATGCCGCGCGTCACCCGCGCAGGCGCAGTCCCAGCCACAGCGTGCGCGGCGTCGCGCGTTCCACGATGTCGGCGCCGCTGATGCCGGCCTCGACGCGCGCGTCGAACAGGTTCTCGGCGCGCACCTCAACTGCCACCACGCGGGTGAGCGGGAGCGCGAGATAGCCGTCGAGCGTGGTGGCCGGCGCGAGGCTGCGCGTGTTCTGGTCGTCCTCGAACTGCCGCGCGCCATGCCGCAGCGTCGCGGAGATCGCCGCGCCGTCGCGCCGCCAGCCCAGCGCACCGGACACGAGGTCGCGCGGGGTCTGCGCCGGGCGCAGTCCGTCCAGCGCGGCGGCCGCACCGCTCGCCACCACGCGCGGATCGACATGGCTCCACGACGCCTGCGCGAACAGCGGCCCGCTCGACCAGCGCGCATCCACCTCCAGCCCGGTGGAGCGGATCGCATCCAGATTCTGCCGCACACGATAGGCGCCGCCCGCCGCCACGAAGCCGACGCCGGGGAATGTCCCCGGTCCGCGCCCGGCGGTGACGTTGGCGATCGCGCCGTCCAGCCGGTTCCAGAACCATGTCGCCGTCAGCGCCACGTCGCGTACAGGCGCGACCATGACGCCGCCGTCGACGCCGCTCAGCCGCTCGGGCGCGAGCGCGGCATTGGCGGCGACGGCGTCCGCGCCGACCCGGAACGGGCGGTAGAGTTCGTTGAGCGTCGGCAGCCGCCAGCCGCGATACCCGGCCGCGCGCATCGTGACGCCGCCGACCGGCGACCACGCCACGCCGGCCCGGCCCGTCCATTCGGTGCCGCTGCGTTCGGCGAACCGCTGGTCGGTGAGCGGCGCGCCGGTCGCCAGCGCCGCTTCCTCCAGCCGCCCGTCGCTCAACCGCCAGCGGTCGACCCGTCCGCCCAGCGTCAGCGTCACCGCACCCAGCGCGGCGCTGGCGTCCGCGAACAGCCCCAGCGTCAGCGCCTCTCCCCCCGCGACCCGCCGCCGCGTCGGCAGCGCGTTGACATAGGTGTAGAATTCCTGCGTTCGCCCCGCGACGTGCCGTGCATCGGCCCCCAGCCGCAGGTCGCGCCCGGCGCCGACCGGGGGAGCCACCTCGACGCGTGCCCCGACGCCGGTGGCGGGGGTGTTATACTGATCGAGCGTCTGCGTGGCGACACTGCGCGCCGCGTTCACGCTCGCGAACTGCGACGCGAAGGCGCGGGTCTGGAGATAGGCCAGCAGCGAATAGCCCCAGCTTCCACGACCGACGATCCGCACGCTGGCATCGGCGCCCTCGCTGCGGTTGCGGGTGAAGGCGTTGCCCCGCTCGCGCGTGTCGGTGAAGCCCGACACATTCGCCTGCAACTCATCGGTCGCGCCGATCGGCACGACCCCGCGCACCGCCGCGGAGAATTGCTCGTAGGGCGCGGCACGATCCGCGGCGCCGCGCTGTTCCGGCACGGTCGGCGCGAAGCCGTCGCCGCGCGCATAGGCGCCCGACACGGTGGCGAAGCCGCCGTCGCTGGCCAGCATCGCCGAGGCGGAGGCGTCCAGCGACGCCCGGCTGCCATACGCCAGGTCGCCCGCGAACGCCGGCTGCTGCGCTGGCCCGGCGCTTTCGATCTCCACCGTCCCGGCGAGCGCGCCCGGCCCGAAATAGCCGCTGCCCCCGCCGCGCGTGACGCGGATCGCCCCGATGCGGTCCGTGGCATAGGCGGGGAACGGCACCCAGCCGCCGAACGGATCGGCCTGTGGCACGCCGTCCAGCACCAGCAACGCGCGACTCGACGCATTGCCGCCGATCCCGCGCAGCGAGATGCCCTGGCTGGTCGGGTTGGCGGAGCGCGAGTCGGAGCGACGGAATTGCTGGAGGCCCGCCACGTCGGCCAGCACGCTTTCCAGCCGGTTGGCGGCGTTTTCGGAAACGCGGGCCGGCTCGATCGTCACGACGTCGAACGCCTTGTCACCGGGCCGCGCGGCAAGGCCACGCCCCACGACCACCACCTCGCCCTCCGATCCCTGCGCGGCCGCCGGCGCGGCGGCGGTGCCGGCCATCAGCAGCAGGAATGCCGGTCGAAACGCCATGAACATGCTTTCCGTTAAGCGCCCCGGCCGGCTGCCGAAGGCGGCGAAGGTGTCGATGCCGGCGATGTCAGAGCGCTGCCGACAGGCCGAATGCCTGCGCCAGCGCACGGTGCCGCTTCTGAACCGCCTCGCCATAGAGCGCGGCATCGCCGCCCTCTAACAGCAGGTGCAACCGGCCTCCGTCGATCGCGAGGCGCGAGCGCGACAAGGGTGCGGCCACGCCGCCGCTCAGCCGCTGCCCCAGCCGGATCGCCAGTCCCCATTGCACCGCACGCCGCCGTGCCGCGTCGCTCGCCAGCGCCGGCAGCGGGGCGGGGCTGGTCACGACACCCCCCAGCGCGGTCCATAGCGCCTGCGCCAGCATCGCGCGGCCGCGCGCGTCGATGCCCACCCAATTGCCGTGCAACGCGATGTCGACGCCGCGTTCGGCACGGAAATCCGGGTTGGCGCGCCAGCCGACGTCGGCGAGGTGACAGGCCGCGATCCGCAGCCGCGCGTCCGCCGCGCGATCGTCGGCGAACAAGGGGGCGATCCAGCCATCGAGCAGGTCGCCGTGTTCGGGGAAGCGCCCGCTGCGCCGCCCTTCGTCACGCGCGGCGACCACCAGCGGATCGGCGGCGCGTTCGCGGGCATCAAGCAGTTCGTAGAGCAGACCTTCGCGCAGCCCATAGGCCGACACGATCGTCCCGCTGCTGCGCAGATGCCTGAGCAGCGCGGAGAGCAGCGCCGCCGCATCGGCGAGCGTCGGGATGCGCCCGGCGGAAATGCCGGGCACCTCCTTCAACCGCGCCTTGCCGACATGCGACAGCGTGCGCCGCAAGCGCGCCACCGTTTCCGGGGACATCGCATATTGATGGATCACGGGCAGCGGATAGCGGGTCGCATCCATGTCCAGCCGCGCCAGCGCGCGCCATGATCCCCCGACCAGATAGAAGGGTAGCCCCTTGCCCGCCCCCAGCCAGTCGCTGTCGGCCAGCAACTTGCGCACCTGCCGGTCCAGCCGGCCCTTGTCGCGCAACGCCGCGATGCGCAGCACGCCCAGCGGGAACGACGCGCGCGCCAGCAGCTTGCCGCCGCGCACCCGCACCAGCTCCAGGCTGCCGCCGCCCAGGTCGCCGACGATGCCGTCCGCGTCGGGGATGCCGGACAGCACGCCATAGCCGGCCGCCTCCGCTTCCTTCTCGCCCGGCAGGATCTCCACCGACAGGCCCGCCGCCTCCGCCACCGCGATCAGCGCGCCGCCGTTGCTGGCGTCGCGTACCGCCGCGGTGGCGACGGTGCGCAGGCTGGTCACCTCCATCGCGCCCGCCAGTGCGGCAAAGCGGCGCAGCGCCGTTTCGGCCAGCGCCATCGCCTGCGCGTCGATCGACCCGGACTGTGCCAGGCTACGCCCCAGCCCGGCCAGCACCTTTTCGTTGAACAGGATCGCCGGCAGGCGCGGCGGCCCCTGATACACGACCAGCCGGATCGAATTCGATCCGATGTCGATGATCGCGGTGCGTGGTTCCTCCACCGTGTGCGCGGACGCGCGCCCCAGCAACCTCAACGCTGCCGCCTGAGCGACAGCACCGGCACCTCGTCACCGTCCAGCGACGCGCCGCGCCCGGACAGCGAGGGATTGACCATGAAGTAACGGTGCAGGTTGAACGGCCGCTCGCCCGGCGTATCGCGCACGTAGCTGCCGTCCGGCTCCAGCTCCCAGCTCTGCTCATTGTCGATCAGGTTGGCGACCATCACCTGGTCCAGCACCTGATCGTGCACCGTCTCGTTCTCCAGCGGCAGCATATATTCGACCCGCCGGTCGAAGTTGCGCGGCATCCAGTCGGCCGAGGAGATATAGACCACCGCGCCGTCGTTGGGCAACGCCGCGCCATTGCCGAACGCGGCGATTCGGCTGTGTTCCAGGAAACGCCCGACCACCGACTTGACGCGGATGTTCTCCGACATGCCCGGCACCTTCGGGCGCAGGCAGCAGATGCCGCGGATGATGAGGTCGATCTCCACGCCGGCGCAACTCGCCTCGTACAGTTTCTCGATGATCGCCGGATCGACCAGCGAGTTCATCTTCGCCCAGATCGACCCCGGCTTGCCGGCGCGGGCGTTGGCGATCTCGCCGTCGATGCAGGTCATCAACCGTTCGCGCAGCGAGCGCGGGCTGAGCACCACCGTCTCCATGCCCGCCGGCTCGACATAGCCGGTGATGTAGTTGAACATGCGCGCCGCATCGCGCCCGATGCGCGGATCGGCGGTGAAGAAGCTGAGATCGGTATAGATGCGCGCCGTGACCGGGTGGTAATTGCCGGTACCGAAATGGCAGTAGGTACGGAACTTTCCGTTCTCGCGCCGCACCACCATCGCCACCTTGGCGTGCGTCTTCCAGTCGATGAAGCCGTAGACGACCTGCACTCCGGCGCGCTCCAGCGCGCTGGCCCATTGCAGATTCTGTTCCTCGTCGAAACGCGCCTTCAGCTCGACCACGGCGGTGACCGACTTGCCCGCCTCCGCCGCGGCGATCAGCGCGCTGATGACCGCCGATTGTTTGCCGGCGCGGTACAATGTCTGCTTGATCGCCACCACGTCGGGATCGTTCGCCGCCTGTTTCAGAAAGGCGAGCACGACGTCGAACGTCTCGTACGGATGGTGGACGACGATATCCTTGGAACGGATCGCCGCGAAGCAATCGCCGCCGAACTCGCGGATCCGCTCCGGGAAGCGCGGCGCGAACGGCACGAACTTCAGGTCGGGGCGATCCTCGTCCGCCAGCAGCGCGAGATCGCCGACCCCCAGGAACGATCCGGTTTCGGTGACGATCGCGTCGGCCCCGCCCAGCTCCTCGCGCAGGACGGCCGCCAGCGTGTCGGGCATGCCCGTCTCCAGCTCCAGCCGGATCACGCGCCCGCGACGGCGGCGCTTGATCGCATTGGCGAAATAGCGGACCAGATCCTCCGCCTCTTCCTCGATCTCGATATCGCTGTCGCGCAGCACGCGGAACTCGGCGGCGCCCAGCACCTCGTAACCGGGAAACAGGATGTGCGAAAAGCGCTTGAGCACCGATTCGACCGCGATGTAACGCGCGCCCTCCCCGCCCGGCAGCCGCACGAAACGCGGCATGGCGGCGGGCAGCATCACCAGCTCGCGGATCGGCTCATTGTCCGACCGGCGCACCAGATCGAACATCACCGCCATGCCCTTGTTCGGCATGAACGGGAACGGATGCGCCGGGTCCAGCGCCTGCGGGGTGATGACGGGGAAAAGCTGTTCGTGGAAATGCGTGTCGAGCCACGCGCGCTGCTCGGCATCCAGCGCGTCGAGCGACCGGCTGCCCAGCACCGAAATGCCGACCTGATCCAGCGCGCGGCGGATGTCGCGCCACACCGCCTGCTGGCTGGCCATCAGCGCATCCGCCTGTTCCACGATCGCGGCGAGCTGCTGCACGGGAGTGAGGCCGTCGGCGGAGCGCGCCTCGACATCCTGCATCTGCTGGCCCTTCAGCCCGGCGACGCGCACCATGAAGAATTCGTCGAGATTAGCGCCGGAGATCGCCAGGAAGCGCAGCCGTTCCAGCAGCGGGTGCGCGGGGTTGCACGCTTCCTCCAGCACGCGACGGTTGAACGCCAGCCACGACAGTTCGCGGTTGAAATATCGCTCCCCATCGCGATCGACGAACGGATCTTCCAGCGCGTCTTCGGCATCGAGGCGGGCGATACTGGCGGGTCGGGTCATGGTCGGGTGTCGCTCCGCTTGGTGAACGCCGCGTCGCCTTCCAGGGTTGCGCGCGCCAACGGGATCGTCAGGCGGCGACGGCCGGCGAGCGCGGCACGATCGAGCCTATCGATGGTCTCCATGACGGCGGCGTGACTCCGCTCGGTTCGCGCGGTCAGCCAGTTCACCAGATCGGGGCGCGCATCCAGGTTGCGGCCCGCGAAACCGCGCTCGTACAATGCCGCGACCAGCGTGTCCTCCGGCGCGCCGATCTCGGCACCGGGACTGGCGGCGAGCCGCGAGCGCAGGTCGGGCAGCGTGATCGCCCAGGCCGGCGGCAGCGCGGCGGCGATCAGCAGCAGCGGGCGGCGTTCGTCCTGTGCCCGGTTCCACGCATGGAACAGCGCCAGCTCCTCCTCCGCGTCGGCATCGTCGATCACCGTGCCGCCGGATCTGGCGGCGAAGATCCGCCCCAGCAGGCTGCGGCCCGATCGCGGCGGTCCGGCAAGCAGCGCGGTGCGCACCGGCCACGTCGCCCAATGTTCCAGCATCCGCACCGCGCGCATGTTCGATTCGGTAATAAGGAACTCGCCCTGCGCATCCGCGGGCCAGGCCAGCGGCAGTGCGATCTGGTTCATCCGCCCGCTCCGCTTCGCGATTCAGGGGGCGACGCCGCGGGTGCGCGGCGGATGCGCAGCGTCGTGCCGGTGCCGAACACCTGCCAGCCGCGCGCCTCCAGTGCCGCGCGCAACCCGTCCGGCGCGCCCGCATAGGTGACGTTCATCGACGATACGCCGCCCAGCGCCAGGCTGGTGGTCGCCGCGCTGCTCACACCCGGCACGCCGCGCATCGCGCTTTCCGCGCCGGTCACCGCCGCCGCATCCGGCGTGTCGAACTGGACGACCAGCGGGGTGAGCGCGGCGATCAGCGCCGGATCGTCCCCCGGCAGGTCCGACGTGTCCTCCGGCAGCGCCTCGGTCACGGGCACAACCGGGTTCAGCCCCGGATCGGCGCCGAGATAGCCGCCACGCAGCGCCTGCTGATAGATCATGTCCAGCCGCCGCACCGCTGCGTCGAGCAGCGCCGGGATGCCGCGCGAGTTGCCGACGCGCAGCGTGAAGCCCTGCAACATGCGGTGGTCGGGGCCGTAGCGCGCCTCGAACACGCCGATCACCGGCCCGCCCGGCCATTGCCGGTACAGCCGCACCGTCGGCATCAGCACGTCGCTCGCGCCATATTGGTCGACCAGCGCGCGCCACCATGCACGATCTGGGCGCTGCGTCTGGCCGACGTTCAGCAGCAGCGGGTCCGGTCCCGTGCCCGCCGGGCGCACATAGTCGATCGCGCTGCCGCCGGTGCGGAAACGCGCCCACGCCTCCTGCCAGACGGTGCGCTGCTCGAACGCGGTGCCGACGCCGGTCGACCATTGCACCGGCACGACCAGGAACGGCGACGACCGCGATACCGCCGCCGCGACGCCCAGCAGCCCGGCGGTGCGCGCGCGATCGAACAGCACGCCCAGCCGCGCGACATAACGCGTCGGGCCGACCTGCTCGTCCTCGACCACGATGCTCGACACGATCGAATCGAGCGTCCCGTCCGAGACCAGCCCGCCGCCCCCGCCCAGCCGCTGCGACAATTGCACGAAGCCCTTGCGCTGCGCCTCGCGCCAACCGGCCAGCCGCGCCGCGTCGGCATTGGGGCCGGACACGTCGACGCGGATGCCCGACACCTCGAAATCATTGGAACTGTCGACCGCCGCGACGCCGCGATCGCCGCCCTCGATCTGCGCGACGACACCCGCGGTGGCGAGCGCGGCGACCGCGACGGTCAGGGCAAGGGCGACGGGCAACCGCATAAGTCGCGCCTTTTGGCGAAGCAGGCGTGGAAATCCAAGCGCGATATGGCTAGTCGCGATCGCCATGAGCAACGAAGCCTACACCTATGAGAGCGCCGGCGTGTCGATCGCCGCCGGCAACGCGCTGGTCCGCGCGATCGCGCCGCTGGCGCGCGCCACGCGCCGCCCGGGTGCGGATGCCGACCTGGGGGGCTTCGGCGGCTTCTTCGACCTGAAGGCGGCGGGCTTCACCGATCCGCTGCTGGTCGCGGCCAACGACGGCGTCGGCACCAAGCTGAAGCTGGCGATCGAATGGGATCGTCACGCCGGCGTCGGGATCGACCTGGTGGCGATGTGCGCCAACGATCTGGTCGTGCAGGGGGCCGAGCCGCTGTTCTTCCTCGATTATTACGCCACTGGCCGGCTCGACAACACGGTGGCGGAAAGCGTGGTGGCCTCCATCGCGGAAGGGTGCCGCATCGCCGGCTGCGCGCTGATCGGCGGCGAAACCGCCGAGATGCCGGGCATGTATGCCGCGGGCGACTATGACCTGGCGGGCTTCTGCGTCGGCGCGGTGGAGCGCGGCGACGTGCTGACCGGGCAGGACATCGCGGACGGCGACGTGATCCTGGGGCTGGCCTCGTCGGGCGTGCATTCCAACGGCTTTTCGCTGGTGCGGCGACTGGCGGCGGACAAGGGCTGGCGGCTCGACCGGCCGGCGCTGTTCGATGCCGACCGGCTGCTGATCGACTGCCTGATGGCGCCGACGCGCATCTATGTCGCCAGTCTGCTGCCGCAATTGCGCGCGCACCGCATCAAGGGACTGGCGCATATCACCGGCGGTGGCCTGCTGGAGAACATTCCGCGCGTCCTGCCGCGCGGCGTCCACGCGCATGTCGATGCCGACGCGTGGGAGCAGCCGCGACTGATGGCGTTCCTGCAGGCGCAGGGCGGCATCGAGCCGGAGGAGATGGCCCGCACCTTCAACTGCGGCATCGGCATGGCCGTGGTGGTCGCCGCCGCGCAGGCGGACGCGGTCGGCGCGGCGCTGCGCAAGGCCGGCGAGACGGTGTTCACGATCGGCCGGATCGCGGACGGCGAGCGCGGGTGTACCGTGACCGGCGGCACCGAGACGTGGAGCGCGCGCGCGGCATGGACCGCGACGCATCTCGCATGAGCGCGCCGGCTAAGGTGGCGGTGCTGATCTCGGGCCGCGGGTCGAACATGCAGGCGCTGGCCGCCGCGCAGGGTGACGAATATCGGATCGTCGTGGTCGCCTCAGACCGGCGCGAGGCGGCGGGACTTGATTGGGCGCTCGCCAACGGGCTTCCGATCTTCGCGCTGTCGCCCAAGGGGATCGGCAAGGCCAATTACGAAGCCGCGCTCGACACCGCGCTGCGCGCCGCCGGGGCGGAATGGATCGCGCTCGCCGGCTATATGCGGCTGCTGTCGGACGCGTTCGTCGATCGCTGGCGCGGGCGGATCGTCAACATCCACCCCTCGCTGCTGCCGAAATACAAGGGGCTGGACACGCACGCGCGGGCCATCGCCGCGGGCGATGCGGTCGGCGGCTGTTCGGTCCATGTCGTGACCGAAGAGCTGGACGGCGGCGCGGTGCTGGGCCAGGCCGAGGTGCCGATCCTGCCCGGCGACACGCCGGACACGCTGGCGGAGCGGGTCCTGGCCGAGGAGCATCGCCTGTATCCGGCGGTGCTGAAGGCGTTCGTGCGGCGTTGAGCGCGCTCGACCGGATCCGCGCGATCGCGACGCTGCTGCCGGAAACCGACGAGCGCGCGAGCCACGGCCAGCCGAGCTTCTTCGTCGCGGGCAAGCAGTTCGCGCAATTCCGCGACGATCATCACGGCGACGGGCTGACCGTCGTGTGCGTGCGCACCAGCGGCACGGACGAACAGGCGATGCTGCTGGACGCGGCTCCGCAGACCTATCGCCGGCCCGCCTATCTGGGCGCTTCCGGCTGGGTGAGCATCGACCTGTCGGGCGATGTCGACTGGACGCTGGTGGAGGATCGCATCGCGCGCAGCTGGGAACTCGCCGCGCCGCGCCGCCTGCTGGAAGCGGGCGGACGGTAATCCGGCCCCGGCGCTGACGGCATCCGCCCGGCCTCATCCGGCCGACCCGACGCATCGGCGTCCCTGTCCCGAGCAACCTTTGAGGAATGGCGCGAGTGACGGGGCTCGAACCCGCGACCTCCGGCGTGACAGGCCGGCGCTCTAACCAACTGAGCTACACCCG
>QFQI01000021.1 GCA_003243195.1 Sphingomonas taxi
GGACGGGCGAGGGGGCGCGAGCGACGGCATCGGCCGGGCGTCTGCGACGGTCGCGCTGAACCGCCGCTGAAGCCCGGCCGCGCGGGTCACGCGCCGAAGGTGCGCTGCCACCAGCCGCGGCGCGGCTGACCGGCCGCCGCATCGCTTTCACCGGCCGGTGCGGCCTCGGCGGGCGTGGCCTCGGTCGCCGGCGCGACCGGTGCATCCCCGGTCGGCGATGCCTCTTCGGCGACCGGCTCCTCGGCCTTCTTCCTGCGCGTGCGCTTCGGCTTGGCGGGTGCCTCCGCCTCCGGCTCCGGCGCGCCCAGCCCGTCGTTCACCGGCGCGGCGTCACCGGCTTCCGCGACCGGCTCGGCCGCCTTCTTGCGGGTGCGGCGCGGCTTGGCGGGCGCCTCGTCCACGGCCGGTTCGGCGGCCACGGGCGCCTTGGCGCGGCCGCGCGTCTTGCGCGCCGGCTCCGCTGCTCCCTCGGCCTCGACCCGCGCGCGGGGACGACGGCGCGTCTTGGGCGCGGCGGCGACCTCGGGCTCCGCGGCTTCCTCGACCACCGGATCGGGCTCGGGCGCAGGCTCGGCCGGCTCCGCGACCGGCTCCGCCGCCGGTGCCTCCTCCGCATCGCTCACCGTGTCGTCCTGGCCTTCGCTCAGGCGGTCGCCATCGCGACGCCGGCCGCGACGCCCGCGGCGGCGGCGGCGGCCGCTCTCGCGCTCGCCGTCGTGCTCACCGGCTTCCTCGGCCTCGGCGATCGTCGGGACCGTCGCGGGCTCGCCGGCTTCCGCTGCGTCGTCCTCGGCTCCCGCGTCGATGTCGGCGGGAGTCTCGTTCTCGACCCGATCGCGACCACGGCGTCCGCGACGACGGCGACGGCCGTTCTCGCGCTCACTCTCCGGCTCGCCGGCATCCCCGATCGCAGCCGGCTCCCCGGCGTCCTCGTCATCGCCCGCGCCGTCGGCGTCGGTGCGCTCCTCGCCCTCGATCCGGTCGCGACCGCGGCGGCCGCGACGACGACGGCGGCGGCGACCGCCACGGCCGCCCTCGCCCTCGGCGGCAGGGGCCGGCTCGTCGGCCTCATCCTCCTCCTCGGGCTCATCCTCGTCCTCGATCTCGTCGTCGAGCAGATCGTCCTCGGGATCCTCGACGATCGGACGGTCGAACTTGGGCGGGTGCGCGGGCGGCGGGCCGGACGCCTCCACCGACATGCGCGCGCCTTCCTCATCGCCGTCGGGGATGATCTCCACCTCGACGCCGTAGCGGTCCTCGATCTCGGCGATGTGCGCGCGCTTGCGATTGAGCACGTACACCGCCGCCTCGCGGCTGCACCGCAGCGTCAGCACCGAACCGCGCCCGCGCGCCGCCTCGTCCTCGATCAGCCGCAGCGCCGACAGGCCCGACGACGATGCGGTGCGCACGAAGCCGGTGCCCTCGCAATGCGGGCAGGGGCGCGTCGACGCTTCCAGCACGCCGGTGCGCAACCGCTGGCGGCTCATTTCCATCAGCCCGAAGCTGGAGATGCGGCCGACCTGGATGCGCGCGCGATCGTTCTTCAGCGCCTCCTTCATCGCCTTCTCGACCTTGCGGACGTTGGAGCCATTGTCCATGTCGATGAAGTCGATCACGACCAGCCCGGCCATGTCGCGCAGCCGCAACTGGCGGGCGATCTCCTGCGCCGCCTCCAGATTGGTGGCGGTGGCGGTCTGCTCGATATTGTGCTCGCGGGTCGAACGCCCCGAGTTGATGTCGATCGACACCAGCGCCTCGGTCGGGTTGATGACCAGATAGCCGCCCGACTTCAGTTGCACGACCGGATGGTACATCGCGGCGAGCTGATCCTCGACCCCGGCGCGCTGATACAGCGGCACCGGATCGCTGTAATGCTTCACCTTGCGCGCGTGCGTCGGCATCAGCAGGCGCATGAAGTCCTTCGCCTGGCGATAGCCCTCGTCGCCCTCGACGATCACCTCGTCGATGTCCTTGTTGTAGATGTCGCGGATCGCGCGCTTCATCAGGTCGCTGTCGCCATAGACGAGCGCGGGCGCGCTGGAGGTCAGCGTTTTTTCGCGGATCTCGTCCCACAGGCGGGCGAGATAGTCGAAGTCGCGCTTGATCTCGGCCTTGCTGCGCTGCAGCCCGGCGGTGCGGACGATGCAGCCCATCGACACCGGCAGTTGCAGGTCGGCCATGATCGTCTTCAGCCGCTTGCGATCCGCCGCGTTGCTGATCTTGCGGCTGATCCCGCCGCCGTGCGACGTGTTGGGCATCAGCACGCAGTAACGGCCGGCGAGCGACAGATAGGTGGTGAGCGCCGCGCCCTTGTTGCCGCGCTCCTCCTTGACGATCTGCACCAGCAGCACCTGGCGGCGATGGATGACGTCCTGGATCTTGTAGCGGCGGCGCAGGTTCATGCGGCGCTGGCGCAGCGCCTCCACCTGATCGTCGTTGCCGGCCGAGCGGGCGCGGCGCGGCGCGGGAGCGTCACCGTCGGCGCCATCGCCGTCCGCCTCTTCGGCGTCGGCATCGTCGTGATCGTCGCCGTCCTCGTCATCGAAATCGGCGTCCTCGAACGAATCCTGTTCGGCGCGCAGCGCGGCTTCCTCGGCGGCATGCTCCGCCTCCTCGCGCAGCAGCGCCTCGCGATCCTCCTTGGGGATCTGGTAATAATCGGGGTGGATCTCGCTGAACGCCAGGAAGCCGTGGCGATTGCCGCCGTAATCGACGAATGCCGCCTGCAACGACGGCTCGACGCGCGTCACCTTGGCGAGATAGATGTTGCCCTTTAGCTGCTTGCGCTCGGCACTTTCGAAATCGAATTCCTCGATCCGGTTACCCTTGACGACCGCCACCCGGGTTTCTTCCCGGTGGCGTGCGTCGATCAGCATACGCGTGGTCATTGAAAACTCTCCACGCGCCGCATCCGCCGCCAAGCGGGGAATGGGCGCGACGATAAGGCGCGGGCGGCCGCCCGATGGGGCCGGCCGCGCGGATGATGATGGTTCGTGCTGCGGCTCGCACCGCCGCCCGCTCCATCGAGCGGGAGGAGCCGACCGCGACCGCACCGCCGCCGGCACGGGCCGGGCGGAACAGCGATCGGGCGGAATACGGCATTGCGAGCGTCAACCTGATGACCCGAAGCCGGCAGATCGCCGGACGGGCGGTGGCGCCGGAGTTGCGTCGCGCGACCTTCGCGCAACATTCCGGTCATCGTGTGACGTAGCATCGCGCCGCGCGCGCTTCAACAGGCTCGTTTTTTCGGCGGCCGCGGGTTAACCATGGGGTGACGAACGCGCGCTAACGATCGCGGGCACGACGGATGGCAGGGCAGGGGACGCCGATGCGGGCAGGGATGGCAGGACGCGCGGGCGGCATCGTGGCCGTGGGCGCGCTGGTGGCCGCGATGTGCGTCGCCGCGCCGCCGGTCGCGGGCGATCCGCTGCCGCAGCTCGATTTCCTGCCTTGGAAATCGCACCGTGCCGCGTCCGCGCGCAAGCTGACGGTGCCGGTGCCGCCGCCCGCGCGCGGCGTGCGGCTGCCCCGGGTGACGGGCGCGGAGGGGCGACCGCTGGTGGTGATCGACGCCGGTCATGGCGGGAACGATCCCGGCGCGATCAACCCGCTGACCGGGTTGCGCG
The DNA here is from genome assembly GCA_003243195.1 of Sphingomonas taxi. Taxonomy (GTDB): domain Bacteria; phylum Pseudomonadota; class Alphaproteobacteria; order Sphingomonadales; family Sphingomonadaceae; genus Sphingomonas; species Sphingomonas taxi_B. Next base: position 3,627 of record QFQI01000021.1, read on the forward strand.
AAAAGGACGTGACGCTGAAGATCGCACGCGCGATCCGCGATGCGCTGGTCGAGGGCGGCCGCGCGCGCGTGGCGCTGACCCGCGATGACGACCGCTACATCCTGCACCGCGAGCGGTTCGGCGCGGCGCGGCGGCTGAAGGCGGACCTGTTCATCTCGGTCCATTGCGACAGCGTCGGCAGCGGCGCCCCGACCGGCGCGACCGCCTACACGCTGTCGGACGTCGCCTCCGATCGCGAGGCGGCGCGGCTGGCGGCGCGCGAGAACCGTTCGGACGTGATCGCCGGGGTGACGCTGGACCGCGATCCCGACGTGTCGTCGATCCTGATCGACCTGACGCAGCGCGAGACGATGAACGCCTCGGCGGGGTTCGCGCGGCTGCTGGGGCGCGAGGCCCGGCCGCTGATCCCGACCAAGGACAATTTCCATCGCACCGCCTCGCTGCTGGTGCTCAAGGCGCCCGATATGCCGTCGATCCTGTTCGAAACCGGCTATATCTCCACCGCGGCGGACGCGGCGTTCCTGGACAGCAAGGAAGGGCGCGCGAAGATCGCGGAGAGCGTGCGGCGCGCGGTGGACGTGTTCTTCGCGCGGCGGATGGCGGTGCGGTGAGGTGAGGTGAGGTGAGGATGGCGGCGCTGGACATCCCCTGCCACAGATCCTAACCGCTGCGTCGCGCGCGCCTCTTACGGGTTTCCGGCCGCCCGCCTTCCCCGCACGAGCCCGCAATCAAGGAATGCCGCATGGCGTGGCTCATCCTCGGCGTGGCCGTGGTGACCGAAATCATATGGGCGCTGAGCCTCAAATGGGCGGCGACGCAGGGTAGCTGGCTGGCGTCGGCGGTGCCGATCGTGCTCAGCTTCGTGAACATGGGGCTGCTCGCGCTGGCGATGCGCGGCCTGCCGGCGGGCACCGCCTATGCGGTATGGACCGGGCTGGGGGCGGTGGGCGTGACGATCTTCGGCGTCATCCTGTTCGGTGAGAAGCTGAACCCCGCGCAGGTCGGATTCATCGCGCTGATCGTCATCGGCGTGGTCGGCACGAAGTTCTTCGCCACTGCCTGAGGGTCACGGCGGTGCCCGGCCGGCGCCGCCACATGCGCGTCCAGCGCATGCCCAGACAGCCGTTGAGGCTGCACCTTTTCACAACACTCCGCGGCTATCGCGTCGCTTTGCCGACGCGATGCGATTATGAGAACCGGCGGCAGCGGGTGGGGGGCAATGGAAAGCGACGTCAAGCTGGTCGTCATGCGATCGTTCAACCACGATTATGCGGTGGATTTCCGCGCGTCCTTCGCGCGGCTGGGCGTCGCGGCGACGATCGTGGAGGCGCCGCTGTTCGAACTGTCCGACATGCGCCCGGCACATGTCGCGGCGGTGCAGGCGATGCTGCGGCCCGGCCGTCCCGGCCAGCGCGTGCTGTTCTGTCCCGGAGTGATGGAATTGTTCCCCCACGGCGACCATCACGGCCTGCACTTTTCCGCCTATCGCGACTGGCACGATCCGGCGCGCCGGACGGTGTTGCCGCATCCATGGACGGTGCATGCGCCGTTCGCGCCGGCGCAGGTGGCATGGAGCGGCAAGCCGCCGCTGTCGGTGGGGTTCATGGGATCCGCCTATGCCGATGCGCTTCCGGTCCGTGCCGCGCGGCTGCTGCCGCCGGCGGTGCGGCGGCGGCTGCTGCGCGGACGCTACCTGCGTCATCCGCAGGCGCTGGCGCGCGGCTATGCGGCGCGCGTGCCGCTGCGGTTCGCGCTGGCGTTCCCGCGCGCGGAAAGCCTGGCGACGCTGCGGCGCGGCGCGGCGGCGCATCCCGGCATGACGCTCGACCTGACCGACACCGGCGGCTTCACCGGGCGGCAGGATGCCAAGGATCGATATGCCCGCGCGATGCTCTCCACCACCTATGTCCTGTGCCCACGTGGCTCGGAGAATTTCAGCTTCCGCCAGTATGAGGCGTTGCAGGCCGGCCGCGTGCCGGTGATCGTCGATACCGACATGGTGCTGCCCGATGCGGTGCCGTGGAAAGAGGTCGCGGTGGTCGTCCCCTATGACCGGCTCGACCGGATCGCCGACATCATCGCCGAGGATTACCGCCGCCACGACGCGGCGGCGTTCCTGCACCGCCAGCGCCGCGCGCTGGAGGTGGCGGAAACGCTGCGCGACGGGCAATGGCTGGATCGCGAGCTGTCGCGCGTGCTCGCCGCATGAGCCGGCGCGAGGATGCCGAGGCGCTGGTCGACGGCGCGCAGGCCGCGATCGGCGACGAGGGCACGGCCGAGGTCATCGGCGCCCCGGCGCAGGCGGACCCCGCGCCGGGCGTGTGGCGGCGGCTGCTGGCGCGGGTGCCGCGCAGCGCGGCGGCGGGCGAGGTCGGCTGGGTCACGATCTCCTACGCGGTCGGCCAGGCGATGCGGCTGGCCACCAACATCGTGCTGGCGCGGCTGCTGGCGCCGCAACTGTTCGGCATCATGCTGATCGTCAACACGCTGCGCACCGGCATCGAGCTGCTGTCCGACATCGGCATCAGCCACAATATCATCAGCAATCCGCGCGGCGCGGAGCCGGCATTCTTCAACACCGCCTATACCTTGCAGATCATCCGCGGGGCGGTGCTGGGCGTGGCGGTGCTGGTGCTGGCGGTGCCGATCTCGCGCATCTACCAGCAGCCCGAACTGACCGCGCTGGTGCCGCTGATGTCGGTGCTGTTCGTCCTGTCGGCGTTGCAGGCGCCATCGCGCTTCCTGATGATGAAGCAGGGCGAGGTGCGCGCCTATGCCATCTCCGACATCGCGCTGGCGGTCGGATCGCTGGTGATCCACGTCGCGCTCGCGCTGTATACGCGGTCGATCTGGGCGCTGTTCCTGGGCCTGATCCTGACCACCGCGTTGCAGTCGATCGTCACGCACCTGCTGATGGAGCGCGGCGTGCTGAAGCTGCAACTGGACCGCACCTGCATGCGCGAGATCCTGTCGTTCGGCAAATGGGTGTTCGTGTCGTCGCTGATCTACTTCCTGGCGATCAACTACGACCGGCTGTATTTCGCGAAGGCGATCCCGTTCGCGGTGCTGGGCGTCTACGGCGTCGCGCGCACCTTCTCCGACACCGCGACGCAGTTGATCCAGCGCGTCGGCTCGATCCTGATCTATCCCAAGATCGCCGCGTCGGGGCAGCAGGGCTGGGCCTTGCGCGCCGCGCTGGCGCCGGTGCGCGCGCGCGCGCTGCTGCTGATCGCGGTGCCGCTGAGCCTGGGGGTGGCGGTGTCCGACCGGGTCATCACCCTGCTGTACGATGCGCGCTATCACGCGGCGGCGGCGATGCTGCCGGTGCTGATGCTGGGGGTGTGGTTCTCCGTCCTGTCGACGATCGGCGATGCGGTGATGATGGGGACAGGGCGGCCGGCGCATTCGGCGCGCGCCAACCTCGCCAAGTTCGTCTTCACCTGCGCGGGCCTGCCGCTGGCGCTGGCCTGGAACGGGATGCTCGCCGCACTGCTGGTGATCGCCGGCGGCGATCTGGTGCGTTACCTGTCGCTGGCGCTGTCGGAGCGCGCGCACAAGGTGTCGTTCGGGCGGCAGGACGCGGCGCTGACGCTGCTGCTGGCCGGCATGGTGGTGGTGTGGCGCACGATCCTGGTGACGCTGGGGCTGGCGCCGGACGCCGCCACCTTCTGGAGCTATGCCGCGACCTTGCACGGTTGATCCCCAAACGCTTTCCCCGGGCGAACAACCTGCTACACGCTCCCTCGACATGGCTTCCGATCCGACCGACGCCGTGCCCGATCGCCGGGCTTCGCTGCGCGCGCTGTGGCGGCGCTGGCCGGTGCGCTGGGGCGTCTACCTGCTGGCGGCGTTCGCGCTGGCGATCGGCCTGTTCTGGCTGGTGTTCGCGCGCGACCTGCCGTCGGTCGACAAGCTGAAGGCGTACGAGCCGCCGCTGCCCACCAACGTGCGCGGCAACGACGGCGCGCCGATCTACTCCTATGCGCGCGAACGGCGGGTGGAGCTGGCGTACAACGAATATCCGCCGCTGCTGGTGAAGGCGTTCCTGGCCGCCGAGGACCGGACGTTCTTCGACCACCACGGCGTCGACTTCCCCGGTCTGGCGGGTGCGGTGATCGACTATGCGCGCAAGTTCGGCACCGGGCAGCGCGCGCGCGGCGGATCGACGATCACGCAGCAGGTGGCCAAGAACCTGCTGATCGGCAAGGAATATTCCCCGACCCGCAAGATCCGGGAGGCGTTGCTGGCGTACAAGATCGAGGAAACGCTGACCAAGCAGCAGATCATCGAACTGTACCTCAACCAGATCTTCTTCGGCCGCAATGCTTATGGGGTTGAGGCGGCCGCGCATGCCTATTTCGACAAGGAGCTGGACGAGCTGACGCTGGGGCAGCTCGCCTATCTGGCGATCCTGCCCAAGGGGCCGGCGAACTACGATCCGTTCCGGAGCACCGACCGGGCGCTGGAGCGGCGTCGCTACGTGCTGCGCGAGATGGTGCGCAACGGCTTCGTCAGCGCCGCGCAGGCGAGCGCCGCCGCCGCCGAGCCGATCGGCGCGATCACGCGGCGGACGCCCAAGTTCGAGCGCGTCGGCGGCTATTTCGTGGAGGATGTGCGCCGCGAGTTGATCGACCGCTTCGGCGAACGCGCGGCCGACGGCCCGCACAGCGTCTATGACGGCGGGCTGTGGGTGCGCACCTCGCTCGACAAGCGTATCCAGCAATATGCGGCGGAGGCGTTGCGTAACGGGCTGCTGCGCTTCGACGCCGGGCGCGGCTGGTCCGGGCCGCTCAAGCATGTCGACATCGACGGCGACAATTGGACGGGCGCGCTGATCGGCAGCAACATCATGCTCGACTATGCCGACTGGCGCGCGGCGATCGCGATCGCGCGCAGCAGGGGCGCGGAGGGGGACGCGTGGCGCATCGGCTTCTCCGACGGATCCACGGGCAGCATGACGCGCGAGGCGGCGCAGATGCCGGTGCGCAACCAAGGCGGCGGCGCGTTCGCGGCGATCAGGCCGGGCGACATCATCGCCGTCGCGCCGTCCGGCGGCGGCTTCGCGTTGCGCTCGCTGCCGCGCATCTCGGGCGGCTTCGTGGTGCAGGAGCCGTCGACGGGGCGCGTGCTGGCGATGCAGGGCGGGTTCGAGTCGAGCGTCCAGTCCTTCAATCGCGCCACGCAGGCGTTTCGCCAGCCGGGCTCCACGATCAAGCCGATCGTCTATTCGGCGGCGCTGGAGAACGGCATGACCCCGGCGTCGATCATCGTCGACGGGCCGTTCTGCGTGTACCAGGGCGCCCGGCTGGGGCAGAAATGCTTCCGCAACTTCGGCAATTCGCGTGGCGCGGGGCCGCACACGATGCGCTGGGGCATCGAACAGTCGCGCAACCTGATGACGGTACGCGCCGCGGCGCAGACCGGCATGGGGCGGGTGGTGAAGCTCATCAAGGCGATGGGCATCGGCGACTATCCGCCGTATCTCTCCTATGCGCTGGGCGCCGGCGAGACGACGGTGGCCAGGATGGTCAACGCGTACGGCGTGCTCGCCAACTGGGGCCGCTGGCATGATCCCTCGCTGATCGACGTGGTGCAGGACCGGCACGGCGCGGTGATCTGGCCGGAGAACTGGCGCGCCTGCGACGGGTGCAACATGCCCGAATGGAACGGCCGCGCGATGCCGCGTCCGGTCATCGGCGGCCGGCAGGTGCTGGACGCGATGAGCGCATACCAGATGGTGCACATCACCGAGGGCGTGATCCAGCGCGGCACCGCGACCGCGCTGCGCGACCTGAACCGCCCGATGTTCGGCAAGACCGGCACCAACAACGGCCCCACCGACGTGTGGTTCATCGGCGGCACGCCGCAGATGATCGCCGGCCTCTATATGGGGTTCGACAGCCCGCACAGCCTGGGCGGCTATGCGCAGGGCGGGACGGTGGCGGTGCCGGTGTTCAGGGAATGGGCGACCAAGGCGTATGAGGGCCTGCCGCCGCTGCCGTTCCGCGCGCCGCCGGGCACGCGCATGGTGCGGATCGACCGTGCGTCGGGTCGTCCGGTCTATGGTACCTTCCCGACCGACAACGATCCGCGGCCGGCGGTGATCTGGGAAGCGTTCAAGCCGCAGAGCGAGGTGCGCCGCGCCCGCCGGACCGCGCCCGGCACCGCGCCGGTCGCGAAACCCACCGCCAGCGCCCCGCGCGCCGCCGCCGGCGACAGCGACTTCTTGCAGAGGCAGGGGGGCATCTACTAAGTCGGTTGCCGAAGACACTTTCGTCATCCCGGCCGCGGCTGGGATCTCCCGGTTACGAAGCGACGCCCGTGCCGCACGAGATTCCAGTTGCCGCTGGAATGACGTGACCTTGGAGAATGTTATGCGCGCCGAAGCGCAGGCCCATGTCGATACCGTCAACGAGGCGCTGGCGCTGCTGCGCCGCTTCCTCGACTGGGACCGCGCGCTCCGCCGTCTCGACGAGCTGAACGCGCGTGTCGAGGATCAGGCGTTGTGGAGCAACCCCAAGGAGGCGCAGGAGGTGATGCGCGAGCGTCGCCGGCTGGACGAGGCGATCACCGCCACGCGCGACATCGAACGCGAGCTGAGCGACACCGCCGAACTGATCGAGATGGCCGAGGCCGAGGGCGACGCCGAGATGGCGGACGAGGGCGTCGCCGCGCTCGCCGCGCTGGCGGTGCGCGCGCAGGCCGACAAGGTGAAAGCGCTGCTGGCCGGCGAGGCCGATGCCAACGACAGCTATATCGAGATCAACGCCGGCGCGGGCGGCACCGAGAGCCAGGACTGGGCCGAGATGCTGCAGCGCATGTACACGCGCTGGGCCGAACGGCGCGGCATGAAGGTGGAGCTGGTCGACTATCACGCCGGCGAACAGGCCGGGATCAAGAGCGCGACGCTGCTGGTGAAGGGCGAGAACGCCTACGGCTATGCCAAGGTCGAATCGGGCGTGCACCGGCTGGTGCGGATCAGCCCGTACGATTCCGCCGCGCGCCGCCACACCAGCTTTTCCAGCGTGTGGGTCTATCCGGTAATCGACGACAATATCGAGGTCGAGATCAACGAAAGCGAGCTGCGCATCGACACGTACCGCGCGTCCGGCGCGGGCGGGCAGCACATCAACACCACCGATTCCGCGGTGCGCATCACCCATCTGCCGACCGGCATCGTCGTGCAGTGCCAGAATCAGCGCAGCCAGCACAAGAACAAGGCCGAGGCGTACAATCAGCTTCGCGCGCGCCTGTACGAGCGCGAACTGGCCGAGCGCGAGGCGGTGGCGAATGCGGAGAACGCCACCAAGACCGACATCGGCTGGGGCCACCAGATCCGCAGCTATGTGCTGCAACCCTATCAGCTTGTGAAGGATCTGCGCACCGGCATGACCTCCACCTCGCCGGGCGATGTGCTGGACGGCGACCTGGACGACTTCATGGCCGCCGCGCTGTCGCAGCGTGTCAGCGGCGAGGCGGTGGTCGTGGAGGACGTCGACTAAGTGACGCGGCGTTCCGCCTGCCTCCCGCGCACCGCGCTGTTCGCGGCGGTCCTGCTGCTGGGCGGCTGCGATGGATCGGAGCCGCTCATCAAGCACAAGGCGCGCGAACCCGGCCCGTTTCCCGCCGCCGATCGCCCGGTGGCGAGCATCGTCTCGCCACGCTGGTCGACCGAGGAGGCGCGCGACCGGCTGGGCGAGGCCGAGCGCGTGATGGAGCTGGCGGAGATCCGCCGGGGGATGACCGTCGCGGACCTGGGCGCGGGCGAGGGCTATTACACCACGCGGCTGGCGGCGCGTGTCGGCAGGGACGGGCGCGTGCTGGCCGAGGACATCGTGCCGGCGGTGCGCGACGCGCTGGCCGAGCGCGTCGCGCGCGAACGGCTGGAGAATGTCAGCGTGCGGCTGGGCGCGCCCGCCAATCCGCGGCTGCCGGCGAGCAGTTTCGACCGCATCTTCATGGTGCACATGTATCATGAGATCGCGCAGCCCTACGAGTTCCTGTGGCGGATGCGCCCGTCGCTGCGCCCGGGCGGGCTGGTGGTGGTGGTCGACGCCAATCGCTCGACCGAGAACCACGGCACCCCGCCGCGACTGCTGCGCTGCGAGTTCGAGGCGGTCGGCTATGCGCAGGTCGGCTTTCGCGAACTGCGCTCGGAGGGCACCTACTTCGCCACCTTCCGGGCCGCCGGCCGCCGCCCCGACCCCGCGCAGATTCGGGCATGCCGGATCGATTGAGCGTTGTTGAAAAACATGATGCGGTCGTCCGCGAAACGACGGTGAGGGCGGCGGTGCGGGAGCCGACGACGTGGATCATGCTGACGCCGGGGTTCGGCGTCCTCGGGACGGCGCTGCGCCGTCGCAGGATCTGGACCGCCGTCTAGGCGCGATCGCGCCGCCGCAGGCGGTGGCGCGCGCGACGAACGCCCGCTATCCCGACCACGTGCAGCAATATCTCGACCTCATGCGCCGCGTGCTCGATTCGGGTGTCCGGCAGGCGGACCGGACCGGCACGGGCACGCTCAGCGTGTTCGGGCACCAGATGCGCTTCGATCTGGCGCAGGGCTTTCCGGTGCTGACCACCAAGAAGCTCCACCTGCGCTCGATCATCGTCGAGCTGCTGTGGTTCCTGCGTGGCGACACCAACGTGCGCTGGTTGCAGGAGCACAAGGTGAGCATCTGGGACGAATGGGCCGATGAAGCGGGCGAGCTCGGTCCGGTATACGGCAAGCAGTGGCGCGACTGGGTGGCGGCGGACGGGCGGCATCTCGACCAGATCGCCGGGCTGGTGGACGAGATCCGCGCCCGTCCCGCCTCCCGGCGGCAGATCGTCACCGCATGGAACCCGGGCGACCTGCACGCGATGGCGCTCAGCCCGTGCCATTGCCTGTTCCAGACGCATGTCGCGAACGGCCGGCTCTCGCTGCAACTCTACCAGCGGTCGGCGGACATCTTCCTGGGCGTGCCGTTCAACATCGCCAGCTACGCGCTGCTGACGCACATGCTGGCGCAGCAATGCGATCTGGCGGTCGGCGACTTCATCTGGACCGGCGGCGATTGTCACCTGTACCTCAACCATCTGGAGCAGGCGCGGACGCAACTGGCGCGTGTTCCGGGAACGCTGCCACGGCTGGAGATCGCCCGGCGGCCGCCGTCGATCGACGCCTATGAGCCGGAGGATTTCGCGTTGCGCGGCTACGAGGCGCAGCCGCATATCAAGGCGGCAGTGTCGGTGTAGCGCGTCGGGCGCCGGACCCGATCCGGTGCCCCCCTGTCGTTCGTCCTGAGGAGAGGCCGGGTTCGTCGAGGCTTCGTTTCGAAGACGCGCTTGAGCACCCGGCATGCGGGCGGCCGGCGGGGCGTGCTTCGAGGGAGCGTTTCGACGTCGCTCGATGCCATGCTCGGCACGGGCGGTTGTTGTCTGCCGCGCGGCAGGAGGGCTGTGGGTACGTTACAGCAGCGTTCCCTGCCTTCCCGTCTGCTCGCGCGCGGCGCGGCGGAAGGCGGCGGTGGGATCGACATAGGGCAGGTCCGGCCGCTGGCCGCAAAACAGCTCCGCCAGCGTGACGATCTGGAGGCGCGGGTAGCTTCGGCCCGTCGCCGCCGCCGTGAACCGCCCGACCGAGGCGGCTTCCTTCTGCATCGCCCTGGTCGGCTGCGCCCGGGTGACGAAGACCCCGGCGGGCGCCTTCTCGCGCTCCATCGCGGAATGCAGGTCGCGGATCATCGGTACGCCGACATGATCGCCGCCCTTCACCGACACCAATGCCTTTTCGGTGCGGCGGCCGTCGGGCTTGAAATAGATGATGCCGTCGATCCCGCCGTCCGCGCCCTTCTTCCGCCCGCCGTACGGCATGGCGTCGACCATCGACACCGCCCACCACTGGAACTGGTATTTGTCGCGCACCGCCAGATCGTGCGCGGAGGCGAGATCCTTGGGTGTGCCCTCCACGGTGAAGGCGACGCCAGGAAAGGCCGCCTGCATGCGCTTCTCGATCAACGAGATGGCGAGGTGGGTCACGTCGATGCCGATCCATTGCCGGCCGAGCTTCTGCGCGGCATGCACCGCGGTGCCGCAGCCGCAAAACGGGTCGAGCACCACATCGCCTTCGCTGGAGGACGCGGCGATGATCCGTTCGAGCAGCGCGAGGGGCTTTTGCGTGGGATAACCGAGGCGTTCGGCATGCCGCTGCGACAGCGGCGGGATGTCGTCGATGATGTCCTGCACCGGCTGGCCGGTCATCCGATCGAGGTAGCGACGGACGTGCGGCCATCCGCTATCGCCGGCACGCTCGATCAATCCTTCGTCGTGGAACAGGTCGAGCCAACCGTGGGTGGTGAGATCGCGTTCGTCGAACGCTTCCTTGACCACCGATGGAATGCCCCAATGCCGGCCGTGCGCCGTCGGATCGAAGCCGCCCCATGCGCGTCCGCTCTCGCCGTTGCGCGTCCCGCTGGCGGTAAGGTCGCTCAGCCGGTAACGGCGCCCGGCCGCATCGATATGGCGGTAATAACGGTCGGTGTAGGCAGGGTCATAGGGGATGTCGACGCGGTTCCACAGCGACTCCGCCGAGCGATTGTAGAACAGGATCGTGTCGTGGATCGGTCCCCAGCGACGGGCGCTGTTGTGCGAGCTGGTGCGCTTCCACACGATTTCGCTGCGGAAGTGGGTGGGGCCGAACACGCCGTCGAGCAGCAGTTTCAGGTAATGGGCCGCGGTCGGATCACAGTGGAGGTACAGGCTGCCGGTCGGCTTCAGGACGCGGTGCAACTCGATCAGCCGCACCGCCATCATCGCCAGATAGGCCATCATGTCGTTGTCGCCCAGGAAGCCGCGCATGGCGTTCAACAGGTCGAACGCCTTCGTATGACCGCCGCGCGCGACCTGATCGAAGGCTTCCTCGGCCTTGGCGTTCCAGTGCCAGGTATCCTCGAACGCCTCGATCTGCGCATCGGCGCTGGCACCGGCGGGGGAGCGGAAGAGGATGTTGTAATTGGCGTTCGAGTTGAACGGCGGGTCGAGGTAGATCAGATCGACCGTGCCGTCCCCGATCTCACGGCGGAGCACGTCGAGGTTGTCGCCATAATAGAGGTGGTTGGCGGGGCGGTTCGCGCTGGTCATGCGCGCGAGTGGAGCGGGACGGGGCGGCGGTGTCGCGTCGAGGTTGGGCCGTTTTGGCGGCATCAGGCCCGACGCGGCGGATGCGGATCAATCTGCCACGAACGTCATCCCCGCCGCGGCGGGGATGACGGAAAGTGGATCAACCGTGCGCGGCCAGCGCGGCGAGCAGCAGCAGCGCGACGATGTTGGTGATCTTGATCATCGGGTTCACCGCCGGTCCGGCAGTGTCCTTGTACGGATCGCCGACCGTGTCGCCGGTCACCGCCGCCTTGTGCGCTTCCGATCCCTTGCCGCCGTGGTTGCCGTCCTCGATATACTTCTTGGCATTGTCCCACGCCCCGCCGCCGCTGGTCATCGACAGCGCGACGAACAGTCCGGAGACGATCACGCCCAGCAGCATCGCGCCCAGCGCCGCGAAGCCGCTCGCCTGCCCGTCGACCGCGCGCACCACGAAATAGAGCGCGACCGGCGACAGCACCGGCAGCAGCGAGGGGACGATCATCTCGCGGATCGCGGCGCGGGTCACCAGATCGACGGTGCGGCCGTAGTTCGGGCGGCTGGTGCCGGCCATGATGCCGGGATTGTCGCGGAACTGCCCGCGCACCTCCTCCACCACCGCGCCCGCCGCGCGGCCGACCGCGGTCATGCCGAACGCGCCAAACAGATACGGCAGCAGCGCGCCGAGCAGCAGCCCGACGATCACATATGGGTTGCCCAGCGAGAAATCGACGCTGAGGTCGGGGAAATAGGTTTTCAGATCGGTGGTGTACGCGCCGAACAGCACCAGTGCGGCAAGCCCCGCCGAGCCGATCGCATAGCCCTTGGTCACCGCCTTCGTCGTGTTGCCGACGGCGTCGAGCGCGTCGGTGCGTTCGCGCACCTCGTCCTCCAGCCCGGCCATCTCCGCGATGCCGCCGGCATTGTCGGTGACCGGGCCATAAGCGTCGAGCGCCACCACCATCCCGGCCAGAGCCAGCATCGCGGTCGCGCCGAACGCAATGCCGATGATCCCGGCCAGCTTGTAGGCGGCGATCACCGCGACGACGATCACGATCGTCGGCAGCGCGGTCGCCTCCAGACTGATCGCCAGCCCCTGGATCACGTTGGTGCCATGACCGGTCTCGCTGGCCTTGGCGATCGACTTGACGGGGCGATAGCTGGTGCCGGTGTAATATTCGGTGATCCACACGATCAGCCCGGTGACGGCCAGCCCGATCATCATGCACCAGAACAGGTCGGTGCCGGTGAAGGCGCTCGCCGCCGGCACGCCCGCCGCCGCGCTGTCCACCGTGCCGGTGGTGATCGCGTCGAAGGCCGCGTCGCGGTCGGCGTCCAGGAAGCCGGCGCCGCCGATCACGGCGCTCATGTCGCCCAGCACCCATTTCGTCACCAGCCAGATCGCCGGGACGGAGAGCAGCGCGGAGGTCCAGAACCCCTTGTAGAGCGCGCCCATGATCGTGCCCCGGCCCAGCCGCACCATATAGGTGCCGATGATCGAGGTGATGATGCACACGCCGCCGATCGCCAGCGGCAGGCTCATCAGCCGCATCAGTTCGGCGGCGTCGGCCTGGATCAGCAGCGCGATCGACACCATCGTCACGCCCAGCGTGACGACATAGGTTTCAAACAGGTCGGCGGCCATGCCCGCGCAGTCGCCGACATTGTCGCCGACATTGTCCGCGATCACCGCCGGGTTGCGGGGGTCGTCCTCCGGGATGCCGGCCTCCACCTTGCCGACCAGGTCCGCGCCGACGTCGGCCGCCTTGGTGAAGATGCCGCCGCCCAGCCGCGCGAAGATCGAGATCAGCGACGCGCCGAACGCCAGCGCGGTCAGCGCCTCGACGATCGCGCGATCGTTGGGCAGCAGCCCCGCCGGGCCGGTCAGATACCAGAAGAACAGCGCGATCGCGAGCAGGCCCAGCCCGGCGACCAGCATCCCCGTCACCGCGCCGGACCGGAACGCCATGGTCAGCCCGCGTTGCAGCGAGTGGCGCGCGGCCTCGGCGGTGCGGACATTGGCGCGCACCGAGATCGTCATGCCGACGAAACCCGCCGCCCCGGACAGCAACGCGCCGATCACGAAGCCGACCGTCGACAGCCATCCAAGGCTCAGCGCCAGCACGACCGCGACGACCGCGCCGACGATCGCGATCGCGGTATACTGCCGCCCCAGATAAGCGCGCGCGCCTTCCTGGATGGCGCTGGCGATATCCTGCATCCGTTCGTTGCCCGGCGAGGCGGCCAGCACCTGCCGACTGGTGACGAAGCCATAGAGTACGGCGATCAGGCCGCAGACGATGGCAAGGTAGACGATCGTCATGCCCTTCATCCCTCCTTGTGGCGCGTCCGGTCTGTCGCCGGGAACGTCGCGCGGGACCGGGAGGCTAACATGGGCTGGCGTCAGCGCAAGCCGTGCTGGTAGCCGAGCCGTTCGGGTAGTGGCAGCAACTGGCTATCCTGCATCAAGGTCAGCCCGCGGCCCGCCGCGAAGCCGCCGACGCGGGTGGCCGCGACCGGCGGCGCGCGCCCGGCGGGCGCGGCGAACAGCAGCTCGTAATCGTCGCCGGCGGTGGCGGCGGCGAGCGGATCGGTGACGCCGCGCGCCAGCGGGACGCAGGCGAGGTCGATCGTCACCGCCAGCCCGCTCGCGGTCGCCATCCGCGCGGCGTCGATCAGCAGGCCGTCGGAGATGTCCATCATCGCATGCACGACCGGCGCCAGCGCGCGTCCTTCGCGCAGGCGCGGCACCGGGCGGCGATAGCGCGCGAGCAGCAGCGGGTCGCCATGGCCCGCCAGCGCGATCGCCAGCCCCGCGCCGGCATCGCCGATCGTGCCGGTCACGTAGAGCGCGTCACCCGCCCGTGCGCCCGAGCGCGACGGGGCGGCGGCGTCGCTGCCAATGGCGGTGATGGTCAGCACGCGCGGCGCGCCGGGGGGAAGCGACACGGTATCGCCGCCGATCAGCGCGCAGCCGAACGTGGCGAGGACGTCGCCCAGCCCGGCGAGGAAGGCGTCGTCCCAGTGGTGGTCGCCGAGCGGGTAGTTGAGCAGCACGCCCTCGACCCGCGCGCCCTTGGCGGCGAGATCGGAGAGGTTGGTGGCCACCAGCTTCCATGCCACGTCCTGCGGCGGGTCGGAGGGCAGGAAATGCACGCCCTCGACCAGCGTGTCGGTCGTGACGGTGAGGCCGGCGATCGTGGCGGTGTCGTCGCGCAGCCCATGCGCGCCCGGATGCAGCGGCAGCGTACGCAGGCGGTCGAGAAAATCGGCCTCGGTCATGGGCGTGCCCGTTGCCCGACACGGGCCGCGGGCCGGCCCGTCGCCGGTCGCGCCATGCCACCGGCGCTAGCCTGAGCGGACCGCGCCCCGCGCCCGCGAACGGCGTCACTCATAGGCGCCGCGCCGCATCACATAGTCGCGCGTCTCGTACGGCGGGGGCAGCCCCTCCACCCATGCGCCGTGTGCGTGAGTCAGCGCTACCAGCTCCATCGGCGTGTCGGACGGCCAGCATTGCACGCGCACCTCGTGACGGTGGAGGTCGCGATTGGGCTCCATCATCACCCAGCCGAGCGGCTGCGCCGGCGTGGCGCGCGCGCCGGCCTGCGCCATCGCCGCGCGGATACGCTCGCGCGTGGCGGCGGGCAGATACTGCCACACCACCGAATGCATCAGCACGCGGGCGGTGCCGGGCCGCTGCGGCGCGGCGAAGCGGGCTTCGATCCAGTCGGCCGCATCGCCCCGCGACAGGTCGACGCCGTGCTGGCGGACCATGGCGATGGCGGTGGACAGCCGCGCCATCCGTTCTTCGTTGTCCACCCATATATAGCCGGCGAGCCGCTCCGCCTGCGCCGGGTCGCGCACATCGACGGGCGCGAGGTCGACCCCGCGCGGGCGCAGCATAGTGACCGGGACGGCCGGCGGGGCCGCGCCGCGCCATTCGGGCCGGATGGTCAGCGGCGCGTCCGCCGGTCCGGCCGCCACGCCGCCCAGATCGAAGCGCAGCCGGTCGATCAGCAGGTTGAGCCCGGCGCTGGAGCCGATCTCCAGCACCTCGATCGGCAGCGCGAACCGTTGCGCGACATGCAGCAGCCCGGCCATCAGCCCGGCGGAGCGCTGCACCTCGTTGGTCTGCGGCGGGCCGTCCAGCCACGGCAGCAGCGCGACGTCATGCGCCGTGAGGATCGCCGCGATGTCCGCATCGGGCGCGAAGGCGTCGGCCGCGCCGCACCGCCGCAGCGCGTGGAGCCCGCCGACCACGCGCAGCACGATCGCGTCGGCGACCGGCTCGCCCGCCCAGCCGAGCAGCCGCGCGCCGATCCGCGTGTCCCGCGTCAGCACCTGGCCGAGCACGCGGCACAGGCGCGCCGTGCGCGGCGCGGCCATCGCGTCGCAATATTGCGCCTGCACCTCGAACGCCGCGCGATTGGTCGCTTCATCTGCCATCGCGTGCACATTGCGCCGCGAACACGGCCTCCGTAAAGCCGCGCATCATGTCCGAACCGATCGTCATCGCCGTTCCCAAGGGGCGCATCCTCGAAGAAGCGTTGCCGCTGCTCGCGCGCGCCGGCATCGTGCCGGAGCCGGCGTTCGGCGACGAGCACAGCCGCGCGCTGCGTTTCCGCACCGACCGCGACGGTATCGAGCTGATCCGCGTGCGCGCGTTCGACGTCGCGACCTTCGTCGCGCACGGCGCGGCGCAACTGGGGATCGTCGGGTCGGATGTGCTGGCGGAATTCGACTATGCCGAACTGTACGCGCCGGTCGACCTGAACATCGGCCATTGCCGGCTGTCGATCGCGGAGCCGACCGATCTGGCGGCCGGCGACGATCCGCGCGGGTGGAGCCATGTGCGGGTCGCGACCAAATATCCGCACGTCACCGCGCAGCATTTCGCGCGCGCGGGCGTGCAGGCGGAGTGCATCAAGCTGAACGGCGCGATGGAACTGGCGCCGACGCTGGGTCTGGCCAGCCGGATCGTCGACCTGGTGTCGTCTGGGCGCACGCTGAAGGAGAACGGGCTGGTCGAGGTCGAGCGGATCATGGAGGTGTCGGCGCGGCTGATCGTCAACCGCGCCGCGATGAAGACCCGCGCGCATGTCTTCCCGCTGGTGGAGGCATTCCGCGCCGCCGTGGCGGAGCAGGCGGCGTGATCCGGCTCGACACGCGCGACGGCGACTTCGCGGCGCGTTTCGAGGCGCTGGTCGATGCGCGGCGCGAGGCGGCGACCGATGTCGCGCGCGATGTCGCCACGATCGTGCGCGCGGTGCGCGACGACGGCGACGCGGCGCTGCACGCCTTCACGCAGAAGCTCGACCGCCACGACCTGAACGACACCGGCTGGCGCATCGACGCGACCGCCTGCGCCACCGCGTTCGAGGCGTTGGAGCCGGAACTGCGCGCGGCGCTGGAACTCGCGGCGACCCGGATCCGCGCCTATCACGAGAAGCAGCGGCCGGCGGACAGCGCGTTCACCGACGCGGCGGGCGTGCGGCTGGGCGCGCGGTGGCGGGCGGTGGACGCGGCGGGCATCTACGTGCCCGGCGGGCGCGCGGCCTATCCGTCGACGCTGCTGATGAACGCGATCCCTGCGCGGGTGGCGGGGGTGGGGCGGCTGGTGGTGGTGACGCCCACCCCGGACGGTCAGGTCAACCCGCTGGTGCTCGCCGCCGCGCATCTGGCACAGGCGGACGAGGTGTGGCGCGTTGGCGGCGCGCAGGCGATCGCGGCGCTCGCCTACGGCACCGGGCGGATCGCGCGCGTCGATGTGGTGACCGGCCCCGGCAACGCCTGGGTCGCGGAGGCCAAGCGGCAGGTCTATGGCGTGGTCGGCATCGACATGGTGGCGGGGCCGAGCGAGATCGTCGTCGTCGCGGACGGCCTGAACGATCCCGAGTGGATCGCCGCCGACCTGCTGAGCCAGGCCGAGCATGACACCACCACGCAATCGATCCTGTTCACCGACGATGCCGGTTTCGCCGGGCGGGTGGCCGAGGCGGTGGAGCGGCAGTTGCAGGTGCTGCCGACGCAGGCGGTGGCGCGGGTGGCGTGGGAGGACAATGGCGCGATTGTGGTCGTGCCGACGTTGCCCGATGCGATCCCGCTGGTCGACCGGCTGGCGCCCGAGCATGTCGAGTTCGCGTGCGACGATCCGCAGGCGCTGTTCGACCTGCTGCGTCACGCCGGATCGGCGTTCCTGGGCCGGCACACGCCGGAGGCGATCGGCGATTATGTCGCGGGGCCGAACCACGTCCTGCCGACCGGCCGGCGCGCGCGGTTCGCCAGCGGGCTGGGCGTCACCGATTTCATGAAGCGGACCAGCTTCCTGCAACTCGATGAAACCGCGCTGAACGAACTCGGCCCGGCGACGATCGCGCTGGCGCATGCCGAAGGGCTGCCGGCGCATGCGCAATCGGTGGCGCTGCGCATTCGCACTAATCGGTAAGGATGGCAGGGAAGCCGCCGGCGCGACGTCACCTTCCGGGGCGGCAAGCGTCCGTTCTGCGGCGTCGGTCGAGCCTCTACCCTGACGGGAGCCGTTCGCCCGCATCAACGATCGTGCGTCTCGTCCGGACCGGCGCGGCGGCGTAACGCCGCCCGGCAACGCGCGTCCGCCGCGCACCCCCGTGATCGGGGCGGGGAGGGCGATCCTCCCCGCCCGCCGGATCAGGCGCTCGCCAGCTCGGCCTTACGATTGGCCTTGCTTTCGGCCAGCGTGGTCAGCTTGTCGTCGGTGGCCTTTTCCTCGTCCAGCGTCGCCTGGAGCAGCGGGATGACCGCCTGATGGTCCATCTGCTTCGCCCAGGCGATCAGCGTGCCGTAGCGGGTGATCTCATAATGCTCGACCGCCTGCGCCGATGCGATCAGCGCCGCGTCCAGTACCGACTTGTCGGCGATCTCGCCGGCGACCTCGTTGGCCTCCTTGATGATGCCGTCGATCGCGGGGCAGGTCACCGCCTTCGGCTTCTCGCCCAGCGCCTCGAACGCCTGTTCCAGCCGGGCGATCTGGCCCTGCGTTTCGCGCAGATGCGTCTCGAACCCCTGCTTCAGCTCGGGCGCGGTCGCCTTCTCGATCATCTTGGGCAGCGCCTTGGTGATCTGGTTCTCCGCATAATAGACGTCCTGCAACTGGTGCAGGAACAGGTCGTGCAGCGTCTCAATGTCCTTGGTGAACAGGCCCATGAACATTCTCCTTGGGTTCGCGTGTTGGTCGTCCGCCCTGCGGCGGCACCGTCCACGAACGAGGCGGGCGGCGTGGCGTTGCGCCGCGTGGCGAAAAACATGCTGATGCAGATCAGGTGCGCGGAGGGGGTGACGAACGCCGCGCTTGCGCCTACAGCGCGCCACCTATGTCCCGCACCGCCGCACGTACCAAGGCCCGCGCCGCCGCGCGCCTCGCCGCCGTTCAGGCGCTCTACCAGCATGAGATGGAGGGCACCGCCATCCCCGTCCTGCTGCACGAGTTCCACCAGCACCGCCTCGGCGCCACGATCGAGGACGTCGAATATGCCGAGGCCGATGTCGAGTTCTTCGACGATCTGGTGAAGGGGGTCCATGCCCGCGCCGGCGAGATCGACCTGCTGGTCGAGGCGCGGCTGACCAGCGGCTGGTCGCTGGAACGGCTCGACAAGCCGATGAAGGCGATCCTGCGCGCGGGCACCTACGAGTTGCTGGCGCGGCCCGATGTGCCGGTCGGCGCGGCGATCAGTTCGTATGTCGATGTCGCGCACGCCTTCTACCAGAAGCGCGAGGCCGGTTTCGTCAACGGCTTGCTGGACGCGATCGGCAAGCAGGTGCGCGGCTGACGATGGGCGAAGTCGTCTCTTTGCGACGCGCGCGCAAGGCGAAGGCGCGCGTCGCGGACGCGGCGCAGGCCGCCGCCAACCGCGCCGCGCATGGACGCACGAAGGCGCAAAAGGCGGCCGACGCGCGCGCGCAGGTGCAACGCGACGCCCTGCTCGACGGCGCGAAGCTCACGGATAGCTGACGGTCTTCGGCACTTCGGGCAGCGGGATCCATTCGGCCGAATCGCCCGGCACGCGCGCGAATTCCCCGGCCTGCCACGCGCGTTTCGCCTCGCGAATCGCCTCGCGCGAGGAATGGACGAAGTTCCACCACACGTGACGCGGCGTCGCGAAGGCCGCGCCGCCCGCCAGCATCGCGCGTCCGCCGCGCGCCGAGCCGAGCGTCGCGGCGATGCCGGGGCGCAGCACGTACAATCGTTGCGGAACCAGCGTCATGCCGTCCAGCGTCGCCTCGCCGCTGGCCAGATAGATCGCGCGCTCGTCGGTGGACACGTCGATCGGCACCGAGGCGCCGGGATCGAGCATGATGTCGGCGTAGATCGTGTCGGCATAGGTGGTGACCGGCGCGGACGTGCCCCACAACGTGCCCATGATGACCCGCGCGCGCGCCCCGCCGGCCGCGACGACCGGCAGCGCATCCGCGGCGACATGCTCGAAGGCGGGGGCGCGATCCTCCTGTCCGTCCGGCAGCGCCAGCCAGGTCTGGATGCCGTCCAGCGCCGGTCCCGCCGGGCGCACGTCGGCGGGTGAGCGTTCGGAATGGACGATGCCCGCGCCCGCCGTCATCAGGTTCACCGCGCCGGGCGTGATCCGCGCATCGGTGCCCAGCGAATCGCGGTGCTGGAACGCGCCCTCGAACAGATAGGTGACGGTCGACAGGCCGATGTGCGGATGCGGGCGCACGTCGACGCCGTCGCCTGGCGGCAGGTGCGCCGGCCCCATCTGGTCGAAGAACAGGAACGGGCCGACCATGGTGCGTTCGCGGTGCGGCAGCGTGCGGTACACCTTGAACCCGCCGAGGTCGTGGGAGGCGGGCTCCAGCATCTGCAATACGGGATCGTCGCGGGTCGACATGGGCAAGCTCCGGGTGGTGGCGTTCCGGCCTAGCAGCGAACGACGCGCGGCGGAACCGTGGCGACGCGGCTGCCGTTGTCGGGCGCATGTGGCGGATCGCGCAATTAGACATGGACTATCGCAGGGTGAGCGTCGGCCTCGGGCTGTTCTCGCTGGCGCTGGGAGCCGCCGAGCTGTTCGCTTCGCGGCGCATCGCGCGGCGGCTGGATGCGGAGGATCATGCCGGTCTGGTGAAAGGTGTCGGCGCGCGCGAGGTCGCGGCCGGGATCGGCATCCTCGCCAGTCCGGCGGCATCCACGACGGTGTGGAACCGCGTGGCGGGCGATGCGATGGACCTTGGCGCGCTGGGGCTGGCGGCGCGCCGCGCGCCGCGCAAACGCGCCATCTGGGGGGCATTGGCGTTCGTCACCGGCGCGACCATCCTGGACGTGCTGACTGCGCGCGGGCTGGACCGCCAGACCGGCAAGCTGCTGCCGCTGCGGGAGGCGGCGCAGGTTCCGGCGAACGCGTGACGGGAACGTGCCATGACCGTAACCGTTGAGCCGGGCATGACACAGAAGACGAACAAGAAGAAGCGCGGCGCTCGCGCGGATCATCGCCGGCGCGATCGCGCGATCGTCGCCGCCACCGCCGTCGGCGCGGTCGCGGCGGGGCTGGGCGCGGCATTGGGGCTGGGATGGTTCGACCGCTTCTTCCCGAAGCGCAATGCCGAGCATGCGGCATCCGATCTCGCCGCCGATGCGCCGGTGCCCGGTTCGGATCGCGCACCCGACGCGTTCCGCCCCGATCCGACCGCCCCGGTGCCTGCGTCCGAACGCGAGGGCTTGCGCCCCGCCACCGGCCCGGCGCCGACGCTGGCGGCGGATCGTGGCGAGATGGCCAGCGAGACCGGCGCCGGCGGCTGAGCTGAACATCGCCGGTCACCCCGTCATGGCGACGGGCGCGGGAACCAGCTCATCACGGTCGCGGAAAAGGGTGTCCACCACCCGACCTGTACGCCGGCGCGCGCCAACATGTTGCCCGTCCACGCATTGCAGGTGGTGATCGCGTTGTATCGGCCAACGCCCGGATAGAAGGCGTCATAGGCGAAATAGCCGGGCAGCGGCTGTCCGGCGCCGCGACTGGCACGGATCGCCGCCGCCAGGCGGCGATATTCGTCGGCGCGCAGCACGATCGGGCGGACGTTCCGGCCGGCGAGTGGGCGTGCGACGTGTTCGACGTGCAGCAGCGTGTCGTCGCTGCCCAGCGCCGCGCCGATCACCACCGCCGGGCGCACGTCCCACCACGTCGGCGTTTCGAGGTAGAAGTTGCGTTCGCCCCATCCGATCGCGAGATGATCGAGACGAGCGTAGCGCGGATCGGGCAGGTCGGCGGCGGCGAAGTCCGTCCGCCAGTCCACCCCGGCGGCGACTTTGGGCAGCACCAGCGCAGTGTGCACGCCATTGTCCTCCACCCAGATCGTGATTCCGCCCTCCGGCGGCGGGCGCCAACCGGGGTTGCGCGGGATCATCGCCAGCAACGTGCCCGCCAGCGCATAGCACAGGCCGATCGCCGCCAGCGCCGTCGCCAGCCATCCCAGCGCGACGGCCAGCCGGCGACACGCGGATCTAAAGGTCGAGCGCCCAGCCATCGCGGCCTCGCGGGTCGATCGGCTGCGTGGGGACGTGGCGTTCCGCGCCCGCCGACAGCCGCAGGATCGACCAGTCGCCGCGGCGATCGACGGCCTCGACGATGCAGCCGCAGGCGACGAACGCGGCCTCGACGTCGGCGCGCTGCGTCTCCAGCAGCCCGGCCAGCACGATCGCCGCGCCCGGTGCGGCGATCGCCGCCACCTCCGGCGCCATCGAGATCAACGGCCCGGCCAGGATGTTGGCGATCAGCAGGTCATAGGGCGCGCGCGCGACGATATCGTCCGACAGCGCGCCGTCCGCGACGATCAGCGCGATATCCGCGACCCCGTTGGCGGCCATGTTCGCGCGCGTCACGTCGATGGCGGCCGGGTCGATGTCGGTCGCGACGACGCGCGCGTCCGGCCACAGATGCGCGGCGGCGAAGGCGAGCAGTCCGGTGCCGGTGCCCAGGTCGATGACCCGCGTGACCGGGCGATCCGCCATCGCGTCCAGCATCGCCAGACAGCCGGAGGTGGTGGCGTGATGGCCGGTGCCGAATGCCTGCCCCGCGTCGATCAGGAAGGCGCGGCCGCCGGCGGGCGCGGTGACCGGGTGCGCGCTGGTGTGGACGACGAACCGGCCCTCGCGGATCGGCTCCAGCCCGAACTGGCTCATCGTTACCCAGTCCTGCGCGGGCAGCGGCACGACCTGCGGCGACGTGCCGCTCGCGCTCGGCACCAGCGCGACGATCGCCGCGATCGTGGCGGCGTCCGGCGCCCGCGCGCAATAGGCGTCCAGCCGCCAGCGTTCGCGGTCGTCCTCCACCTGCTCGGTGGTCATCAGCACCGCGTCGATCGCCAGATCGTCGGCGGCGTCGATCGCCTCGGCTTCGGCGCGGGTGCAGGGCAGGGTGATGCGCCAGCTTTCGACATCAGCGGACATGGCTGGCTCCATTCACGTCCAGCACGGCCCCGGTCATCGACGGCGGCGCGTCCAGCGCACAGAATCGCGCCACCGCCGCGACCTCCTCCGGCTGTGCGACACGGCCCAGCGGGATGTCGGCGAGCAGTCGGTCGCCGCCGCGACTGGCGAGATAATCGTCGGCCATGCCGGTCATGGTGAAGCCGGGGCAGATCGCGAAGGCGAGCACGCCCTGCGCCGCATAGCCGCGTGCGATCGTCTTGGTCATGGCCACCATTCCCGCCTTGGCCGCGGCATAATGCCAGTGCGCGGGCGAATCGCCGCGATGGGCGGCGCGGCTGGCGATGTTGACCAGCCGCCCGCCACCGCGCTGCTGCCAATGGCGCACGGCGTGGCGGGCCAATTGCGCGGCGGCGGTCAGGTTGATGCGCAGCGTCCGTTCCCACCCGGCCAGCCACGCCGCATCGTCGCGGTCGATCGCGTTTGCCTCGAACACGCCGGCATTGTTGATGAGCACGTCGATGCGTCCGCCCAGCCGCTCCAGCGCCTCGGTCCACAGTCGATCGGGCGCCGCGGGATCGGCGAAGTCGGCGGCGATCCCGCTGGCGGTGCCGTGGCCCACGACGGTGACGTCCGGCAGCGCGGACAGGGTATCGGCGATCGCCGCGCCGATCCCGCGACTGGACCCGGTAAGAAGGATATTGGTCATGCCGCGCGTGTAGCGGCCCGCGCGCGACTATACCACGCTGGCGAAGTTGTCGGCGGCGGTGCGCAGCGAGCCGAAGCGCTGGCCGATCATCTCGAACGCCTGACCCAGCGACTCGATCTCGTCGGCGACCTTGTGCGTGTCGGCGCGGATTTCGGCGACGGTGTGCGACATGGCATCGGCGGTCAGCGCGGTTTCGTCGACGGCGGCGGTGATCGCGGTGACGGTCTGCGCCTGCTGCCGCATCGCGGCGTTGACCTGCATGGCCGAGCCGCGCAGGTCGGCGACGCTGGCCTTGATCGAGGCGGAGGTGTCGACGGTGACGCGGGTGGCGGCCTGTATGGCCGCGATCTTGGCGGCGATGTCGTCGGTGGCGCGCGCGGTCTGGCTGGCGAGGCTCTTCACCTCCTGCGCCACCACCGCGAAGCCGCGCCCGGCGTCGCCGGCGCGCGCGGCCTCGATCGTCGC
>QFQI01000002.1 GCA_003243195.1 Sphingomonas taxi
TCGAACCCTCGATACGCTTTTGGCGTATACTCACTTTCCAGGCGAGCGCCTTCGACCACTCGGCCACCGCTCCGCATGCTTGGAACGGCTCGCCCTAGTGGGTGCGTGGCGCGGACGCAAGCGGTGCGATTGCCCCATGCGGGGTAATCGGTCAGGTTGCGGGCCATGTCGCTGCTCCCCGCCCTGCTGCTGCTGATCCAGGCGCCTGCGGCGCTACCCGCCCCGCACGATCCGCTGCCCGGCGACTGGCGCGCCATCCCGGATGACGAAATCCTCATCATGCGGCTGGATCGCGGACGCACCGTGGTGATCCGGCTTGCCGCGACGCTGGCGCCGGCGCATGTCGCCAATATCCGCCGGCTGGCGGCGGCGCGTTGGTGGGACGGCGAGAGCGTGTACCGGGTGCAGGAAAACTGGGTCGTGCAATGGGGCGACGCCAGCGAGAAGAAGCCGCTGCCGGCGGGCGTCGCGCCCCGGGTGTCGCCCGAGTTCGAGATCGCGCACTACACCCCGGCGCAGCGGATGGCGCGACCGGACACCCATTCGGCGGTGGCGGGGATCACCGCCGAGGGCTGGCCGATCGCGGGGGACGGGCGCGGTCGCGGCTGGCTGACCCATTGCTACGGCATGGTCGGCGTGGCGCGCGACGAGGCACCGACCTCCGGCTCGGGCGCCGAACTGTTCACCCCGATCGGCCAGTCCGCCCGCCGGCTCGACCGCAATTATGCGGTGGTCGGGCGGGTGATCGAGGGGATGGCGCACCTGTCCGCGCTGCCGCGCAGCGATGCGCCGATGGGCGTCCATACCGATCCCGACGCGCGAACACCGATCGTCTCGGTCAGGCTGGCCAGCGACCTGCCGCGTGCGGATCGCCCGCGCTTCCAGTATCGCGCCGCCGACAACCCGCGCTTTGCCGCACTGATCCGCCGGCGCGAGAACCCGCCACCGCCGACCGTGGGTTCAGGCGGCGCCGATGTGTGCGAAGTACCGCTGGAAACCCGTCGCGCACCATAGACGCGCGTGGGATCGGCTCGCGGGTCCATGTCCCCGGCCCAGGCCCGCGTGTGACGACGGCCCCGGCTCGTGTCAGCGCGCGCTCAGCGCTGAGCGCCGACCCAGTCCGATACCTGCAACGCGACCTGGTTGGCGGCCTGACTGAGCGCGACGCCGGCATTTGGCGCGTCGATCGCGGTGACCGGCACGCGGGCCTCGAAGCGGCGCTTCTCGACATTGGAGCGCCCGACCGGGGTCAGCGCCGCGTCATAGATGACCACCGCCTGCCGCTGTCCGGCGTCCAGCCCGAAGCTGCGCAACTCGCCCGCGAGATTGGCGCTCGGATCGTCGAACGACTGGACCGGCGACAGCACCACCATGTTCGCGCGCGCCGTCAACGTATCCGCCAGCAGGCGTGCGAACAGCCGCGCGGGCGGCTCGGCCCATTGCGCGTCCTTGACATAGGCGATCGAGGTGTCGGTGGCCTGTACCGGCACGCGCGTACCGGCGATCGCCTGCGGCACGACTGGCACCTGCACGACGATCGAGCGCGCCGCGGCCGAATTCTGCGCCGCGCCGGGCTGCGGCTGGGCCTGCGGCGCGATCGTCAGCAGCGAGGGCGGCGGCTCCGCGCCGAAACGGATGCAGCCGGCCAGCGGCACCAGCGCCACGGCCACCAGGAGCTTGTTCGCGAAAGAGCGCACGGTCATTTCCCCTTGTAGTCCGGCAGCTTCTGCTGGCCCACCAGCGAGCCGGCGCCACCCTGCTCGACGCGTTCGGAGATGGACGACAGCGACGATGCGGTGATGCGCAGGTCGCGCACCAGCTGGTTGATCTGCGGAACCGTCTGCTTGCTGAAGGTGGTCAGCCCCGGTCGCGCATCGCCGATCGCGGCGTTCAGCGTGTCGGCGCTCGCCTGCGCGGAGGTGATCGCCTTGTTCAGATTGGCCATCGCCGGCTGCACGTCGTTGGCGAGCACGCCGTTGGTGGTCTGCGCCAGCGCGCCGATCTGCTCCGCGGCATTGCCCGCCTGTGCGATCGCGACGCGCGTTTGCGCCAGCGTCGCGGCGATCTCCGGCCCGCGATCGGCCAGCGCGTCGGTCAGGCGGTTGGTATTGTCCAGGATGCCGGCGATCGACGCCTGGTTGCGGTCGCTGAGCATGCCGGTCAGCCGCTCGGTCAGCGTCGACAGCCGCTCCAGCAATTGCGGCGCGGAGTTCAGGATCGCGCCAATCCCGCCGGTCTTGGTCGGGATCACCGGCACGCCCAGCGGGCAGACGCTGGCGGCATTCTCCTCCGGGCAGGTGATCGGCTGCGCGCCCTTGATCGCGCCGTCCAGGCTGACGGTGCTGGTCCCGGTGAAGCTGCCCAGGATCGTCGCGGTGGTGCCCCGCAGGATCGGCGTGTCGTTGTTCAGGCTGACGCGCACGCGGACATATTGCGGATCCGGCTGCCAGAGCGAGATGCTCTTCACCTGACCCGAGGGCACGCCCGAGAAGGTGACCGACGATCCCTTCGCCAGCCCGTCGACCGCCTGGCGGAAGAAGATGTCATACTCGCGCTCCTCGGACCCGCCGATCCGCGCGATCCACACGGTGAAGATCGCGACCATGGCGAGCAGGATCAGCACGACGGCGCCGACGAGGACATGGTTCGAACGCGTTTCCATCTCTCAGCCCCTATCGCCGGCGCGGTGGTCGGCCTTGGTCAGGTCCACGGTGTCGGCCCTTCGTGCATAATCGTCGGCGGTGCCACCCTGCGACCGCCGGCCGGTCTGTTCGTTCGCCACCTCGGTGGGATGCGCGGCGGCGTCCGCGGCGGCGCTGCG
This sequence comes from Sphingomonas taxi, assembly GCA_003243195.1. Lineage (GTDB taxonomy): Bacteria > Pseudomonadota > Alphaproteobacteria > Sphingomonadales > Sphingomonadaceae > Sphingomonas > Sphingomonas taxi_B. The sequence goes on from QFQI01000002.1 coordinate 2,822, forward strand.
CTCCTGCGAGGCGACGGCGGCGCGGCCGCGCGGGCCGTTGAAATATTCCTGGATCCACGGATGGTCCAGCGCCAGCAGCTCGTCGATCGTGCCCACCGCGATCACGCGCTTGTCGGCCAGCACCGCCACCCGGTCACAGATCGAATACAGCGTGTCGAGATCATGGGTGATGAGGAAGACGGTCAGTCCCAGCGTCTTCTGCAACGCCTTCGTCAGCTCGTCGAACGCGGCGGCGCCGATCGGATCGAGCCCGGCCGTCGGCTCGTCGAGGAACAGCAGTTCGGGATCGAGCGCCAGCGCGCGTGCGAGGCCGGCGCGCTTCTTCATGCCACCGGAGAGTTCCGCGGGGAACTTCGGCCCGGCATCGGCGGGCAGGCCGGTCATCACCACCTTGTACGACGCGATCTCGTCGAGCAGCGCGAGATCGAGGTCGGGGTAGAATTCGCGCAACGGCACCTGCACGTTCTCGGCGACGGTCAGCGTCGAGAACAGCGCGCCGCCCTGGAACAGCACGCCCCAGCGCTTGCGGATGTCGACGGTTTCCAGCTCGCTGCGCCCCAGCGTCGGCTCGCCGAACACGTCCACCTCGCCGTGGGTCGGCGATTGCAGCCCGATGATGGAGCGCATCAGCACCGACTTGCCGGTGCCGGACCCGCCGACCACGCCCAGGATCTCGCCGCGGCGCACCTCCAGGTCGAGATTGTCGTGGATCACCTGCTCGCCGAAGCTGTTGCGCAGCCCGGTGACCTTGATGATCGGCTCGCCGTCCTGCCGGCCCTTGACGGTCTGCGCCATCAGATCCAGCCGATCTGTTCGAAGAAGACCGCGAAGAACGCATCCATCACGATCACCATGAAGATCGCCTGCACCACCGCCGACGTCGTCTTCAATCCGACCTGCTCGGCGTCCCCCTTCACCTGCATCCCCTGGAAGCAGCCGGCGATCGCGATGACCGCGCCGAATACCGGCGCCTTGATGAGCCCCACGAAGACGTCGGTGATCGGCACCACCTCGCGGATTCGCGACACGAACGCGACCGGCGGGATATCGAGCGCGAACCAGCACAACAGCCCGCCGCCCAGCACCGCGAGGATCGCGGCATAGAAGCCGAGCAGCGGCATCATCACGATCGCCGCGATCGTGCGCGGCAGCACCAGCGCCTCCATCGGCGACACGCCGATCGTGCGCATCGCGTCGATCTCCTCGGTCAGCTTCATCGTGCCGAGCTGCGCGGCGAAGGCGGAGCCGGAGCGGCCCGCGACCATGATCGCGGTCATCAGCACGCCCAGTTCGCGCATCGAGATGCGCCCGACCAGGTTGATCGTGAACGCCTCGGCCCCGAACTGGCGGAGCTGCACCGCGCCCTGCTGCGCGATCACGAACCCGATCAGGAAGCTCATCAGCCCGACGATCGCCAGCGCCGACACGCCGACCACCTCGAAGCGCTGCACCGTGGCGTTGAAGCGGAAACGGCTCGGGTGACGGATGATGCCCCAGAAGGCGATCATCGTCTCGCCCATGAACCCCAGCAGGCCCAGCGCGGTGCGCGCGGAATGCGACGTCGCCTCGCCGATCTCGCCGAGCACCCGGCGGAAGGCGGAGCGCGATTGCGGGCGCATCTGCACCGGCTGGTCGGCGGCCTGAACCTGTTCCAGCAGATTCTGTCCGTCGCCGCTCAGCCCGTCGATCCGCGCGCCGCGCTCGCGCGCGAAACGGTGGACCACCCACGCCCCGATCGTGTCGATCCGGTCGACCCCCGACAGGTCGATGGCCGCGATCGCGCCATCCTGTTGCTGCAGGCGCGCAGGAAGGTCGCCCAGCCGCGCCAGCAGGAGATCGCCGGTGAAGCGCAGGACATGGGCGTCGCCATCACGATCGACGGTGAAATCGGCTGCCGCGGTCATCATCTGGTCCATGCGGCAAAGCTCATCCCGCGACAAGCGTTCCCGACGATCGTTCGTTCCGTCACCGTATCACTTTTCCGCCCGGCTACAGCACCACGTCCACCGTATGGATGGCGACACCCACCAGCCCGCCGACCAGCGTGCCGTTGATCCGGATGAACTGCAGGTCCTTGCCGACGGCATTTTCCAGTCGCATCGTGATCGTCCGCGCGTCCCACCCCCGGATGGTTTCCGACACCAGCCGCACGATCGCGTCGCCGTAATCGGCCGCCGCGCCCACCGCCGAGCGGCGCACGAACCGGTTGATGATCCGGCCCAGCCGGGGATCGTCCTGCAACGTCGCGCCCAGTTGCCGCAGCGCCTCACCCAGCTTGCCGCGCACCAGCGCGTCTGGATCGCGCGCGGCGCGCAGCATCGCGGCGCGCGCCTGTTCCCACAGCCCGTTGATCCAGTCCTGCATCGCCGGGTTTTCGAGCAACTCGATCTTCAGCGCCTCGACGCGCGCGCGCATCTCCGGATCGTGCTGCAGGCGGACCGCGACCCCGGCCAGCCCTTCCTCCACCTTCAGCCGCAACGGATGGTCGTGGTCCTCGGCCATCTCCGCGACCAGCCGGTCGAGCCCGTCGATGATCTTGTTGGCCAGCGTCTCGTCCAGCCCGGTCCAGCGCAGCACCGCGCCGGCGCGGTCGTGGACCATCGCGCGCACCAGATGCTCGTTCGCGGCCAGTGCGCCCTGTGCCCAGCGCACCAGCGCGTCGATTACCGGCCGGTGGCGTTCCTCGGCCATCGCGGCGGCGAGCGCGCGGCCCAGCATCGGCGACAGCTCGGTTTCGCGCACGCGCGTCACCATCATCGCGCGCACCATGCCGCCCAGCCGCTCCTGATCGAGCGCCTGCAACACCTCCACCGCCAGCCGCGAGGTGCCGCGCGTCAGCCGGCTGCCGCCCGCACCGCGCGGATTGGCGAGCCAGCGCCCCGCCGCGGCCGCGACGTCGATCCGCACCATGCGGCGCGCGACCACCGCCGGGATCAGGAAATATTCGCGCAGGAATTGCGCGAGTTGATCGCCGATACGGTCCTTGTTGCGCGGGATGATCGCGGTGTGGGGGATCGGCAGCGACAACGGATGGCGGAACAAGGCGGTGACCGCGAACCAGTCCGCCAGTCCGCCAACCATCGCCGCTTCCGCAAACGCGCGCACGAAGCCCCAGCCGGGATGCAGCGGTACCAGCGCGCGCGACGCCAGGAAGATCGCCGCCATCAGCACCAGCAGCCCGGTCGCGCGCCGCCGCATGCGGACAAGGGCGGCGGGAGGGGGTGGAACGGCGCGCGCGATCATCGCAACGACAATCCCCGACGCTCGCGAATGTTCAAGCCCCGCTCCGCATCACCGTCGCGCGTCACTCCGCGGGATGCGTCCCGTCGCCGCGGAACGGGATGCGCCCGTGTGGTCCGGGGAGCGCGTCGCGCGGCGCATGCTCGATTACCCCCGCCTCCTCGCCGGGACGGTAGGTGAGCAGCCGCCGGCCCAGCCACGGCCCGACCCGCCGCTCGATCCCGATCGCCAGCGAAAAGGCGGCCGGCACGATCAGCAGCGTCAGCAGCGTCGACATGATGAGGCCGCCGATGACCACCACGCCCATCGGCGCGCGCCACGCCCCGTCGCCGGACAGCGACAGCGCGGTCGGCACCATGCCCGCGACCATCGCCACCGTGGTCATCACGATCGGCTGCGCGCGCTTGCGCCCGGCGTCGACGATCGCCTCGCGCGGGGGGATGCCGGCCGCCATTTCCTCCAGCGCGAAGTCGATCAGCAGGATCGAGTTCTTGGCGACGATCCCCAGCAGCATCAGCAGCCCGATGAACACCGGCATCGACAGCGCGTCGCCGGTCACCAGCAGCGCCAGCAACCCGCCGAGCGGCGCCAGCAGCAGCGACCCCATGTTGACCAGCGGCGGCAACAGGCGGCGATACAGCAGCACCAGCACTGCAAAGACCAGGAACACGCCCGCCAGCACCGCGGTGACGAAGTTCATCAGCATCTCCATCTGCCACTTCGCCTGGCCGACGTTCAGCTCCGTGACCCCAACCGGCAGGTTCTTCATCGACGGCAGTTGCTTGATGCGCGGCATGGCGACGCTGGTCGCCAGTCCCGGCGCCAGATCGGCGCCGATCGTGAGCTGGCGCTGCTGGTTGATGCGCTGGATGCGCGTCGGACCGGAGCCGAAGCCGATCTCCGCCACCAGGCTGAGCGGCACCGAGCCGCCGCTCTGCGTCTGAACCGGCAGGTTCTGGATCGTCGCCAGCCTCGATCGCGATCCCTGTTCCAGCGCGACGCGGATCGGGATCTGACGGTCGCTCAGCGAGAAGCGCGCGCTGTTCTGGTCGATGTCGCCGATCGTCGCGATGCGGATCGCGCTGGACAGCGCCGCGGTCGTCACGCCCAGGCTGGCCGCCAGGTCGAGCCGCGGCCGGATGATGATCTCCGGCCGGTTCAGGTCGCCGGCGATGCGCGGCGCAAGCAGCCCGGGCACCCGGCCCATCTCCGCCACCACGCGGTCGGCGGCGCGGCGCAGCTCGACCGGATCGTCGCCGCCCAGCGTGACCGAAATATCGCGGTTGTTGTCGCCGAAGCCGAACTGCGACTGGAAGTTGACGCGCGCGTCCGCGATCTTCGCCAGATCGGGCGCCAGCCCGCGCTCGAACTCGGTCGAGGTCTTCTCGCGCTTCTCCTTCAACTGCGCGGTGACGCGGCCCGATCCCACCAGCGTGCGGGTGTAGACGCTCTCGACCTCCGGCTGGCGGCGCAGCAGTTCGTACACCTGATCGACGACGCCCTGCGTGGTTTCCAGCGTGCTGCCCGGCGGCATGGTGATCGTCACCGTGCTGCGCGGCTGGTTGGAGGCCGGCTGGAACGACATCGGTATCTGCGTGAACAGGAACAGCGTGAGCAGGAACGCGCCCAGCCCCATCATCACCACCCATAGGCGGTGGTCGCGCCAATAGCCGACGATACGGTGGACGCCGCCCCTGGCGCGGGCCCGCGGCGCGCCGCCTTCGTCGATCGTCCAGGCCAGCACGCGCTGATAGCCCGCCATCAACGGCCCGCCGGCATGTTCGGCATGACCGCCGGCCTTCAGGAAATAGGCCGCGATCATCGGGGTGATGAGCCGCGCCACCGCCAGGCTCATCAGCACCGCGACCACGACGGTCAGCCCGAAATTCTTGAAGAACTGCCCCGATATGCCCGGCATCAGTCCGACCGGCAGGAACACCGCGACGATCGCCATCGTCGTCGCCAGCACCGCCAGCCCGATCTCGTCGGCGGCGTCGATCGACGCCTGATACGCGCTCTTGCCCATGCGCATGTGCCGGACGATGTTTTCGATCTCCACGATCGCATCGTCGACCAGCACGCCCGCGACCAGGCTGAGCGCCAGCATCGTCATCTCGTTCAGCGTGAACCCCATCAGGTCCATGAACCAGAAGGTCGGGATCGCCGACAGCGGAATGGCCAGCGCCGAGATGACGGTCGCGCGCCAGTCGCGCAGGAACAGGAACACGACGATCACCGCGAGGATCGCGCCTTCCAGCATCGCGTGGATCGCGGACTTGTATTGCTCCAGCGGATATTTGGAGCCGTCGACGCGCAGGCGGAACTTCACCTGCGGGTTGCGCTTCTCCAGCGCTTCCAGCTTCTCGCGGGCGGCGCGGAAGACGGTGACGTCCGACGAACCCTTGGCGCGCTTGAAATCGAACGACAGCGCCTGCCGCCCGTCCACCGCCGCCGCGGAGCGCTGCTCGGCGTACAGGTCGCGCACCGTCGCCACGTCCGCCAGCCGGATCGTGCGCCCGTTGCCGACGTTGATCTGCGTCTGTCCCAGGTCATAGGCGTTGCGGGCATTGCCCAGCACGCGCACCGACTGCTCCGCGCCCGCGATCTCCGCGCGGCCGCCCGGCGCGTCGAGGTTGACCTGCCGCAACTGCGTGTTGATCTGGCTGGCGGTCAGCCCCTGCGCGGCGAGCCGCGCCGGATCGAGGATCACGCGGATCTCGCGGCTGACCCCGCCGTTGCGCTCCACCGATCCCATGCCGGGGACCGACAGCAGCTCCTTGGCCACCGTATTGTCGATGTACCAGCTAAGCTGTTCCAGCGTCATGTCGGTGCCGACCGCGGTGTAGCTGCCCAGATCACCGTCGTTGATCTTCACCCGGCTGACCTGCGGCTCCAGGATGCCTTCGGGCAGGTTGCCGCGGATCTGCGTCACCGCGTCGCGCGCCTCGTTCACCGCGCGGTCGACGGGGGTGCCGATCGCGAGCTGCACGATCGTGGTGGAGCTGCCTTCGGACACGAACGACTGGATCTCGTCCACGCCCTCCAGCGTGCGTACCGCCGCCTCGACCCGCTGCGTCACCTGCGTCTCCAGCTCGCTGGGCGCGGCGCCGGGCTGGGTGATCTCGATCGACACGGCGGGGAAGTCGATGTCGGGCGAATCGTTGATGTCCATGCGGATGAAGCTGACGATCCCCGCCACCGTCAGCATCATGAACAGGACGATCGACGGCACCGGGTTGCGGATCGACCAGGCGGAGATGTTGCGAAAGCCCATGCGCGCGTGCCCCTCTATCGCGCGGCGGTGGTGGCGGCGCGGCGCGGCTTCACCACCTGCCCCGGGTTGAGGAAGGCGCCTGCCGACTGCACCACGCGTTCGTCACCGGCCAGGCCGCTGGCGATCGCCACCCGGTCCTCGTCCACGACGCCCAGCGTCACCGCGCGGCGCTGCGCGCGGTTCTGCGCATCGACGATGTAGACGTAATTGCCGCGCTGATCGCTCAGCAGCGCCGATTGCGGCAGTTCGGGCTGCGTCGCGCCGCCCCCGACGATCGTCGCCGACGCGAAGCCGCCCGGACGCAGCGCCGGGTCATAGGCCAGCCGGATGCGCGCGATTCCCTGCCGCGTCTGCGGGTCGATCACCGGCGCGAGCTGCCACACCGTGCCGGAGAAGGCGCGCGTGTCGCCGACCGGGGTGACCCTGGCCGATGAACCGACGCGCACCGCCTGCAGGTCGCTTTCGGACAATTGCGCGCGCATCTCCATCTCGCCGCCCTTGGCGAGCCGGAACAGCGTGCCCGACGCGGAGCTGACGATCTGCCCCGGCTCCACCCCACGCGTCAGGATCAGCCCGGCGGCCGGCGCGCGGATGTCGAGCCGGGCATTGCGCGCGCGCTGCTCGGACAAGGTCGCCTGCGCCACCTTCAGCCGCGCGGTGGCCGCGTCACGCGTCGCGATGCGCCGCTGCACGTCCGCCTTGGAAATGAAGCCGCGATCGACCAGGCTCTGCGCGCGCTCCAGCTCGGCCTGCGCCAGCGTCAGGTCGGAGCGCGCGACGTTGATCTGCGCGGCGAGCGACTCCGCGGTCTGCGCCTGCACCGAGCGGTCGATGGTGGCCAGCACCTGTCCGGCCCGCACCCACTGGCCGGGTTCGACCAGCACGCGGCTGACCATCCCGCCCTCGCCCGCGACTCCGACCGGCATCTCGCGGGTGGCGGCGAGCGTGCCGGTCGCGCTGACCGTGCGCGCCACCATCTGCGCGCCGGGGACGATCACCGTCACCGACGGCGCCTGGCTGGAGGCGGTGGCGGGCGGCTGAGCGGGCGCGGCGCGGCGCGCCACGAACCACGCGGCGACAGCCGCGACGATCGCGACGACGCCCACGATCAGCAGCCATCGCCGCCGGCGGCGCGGGACGCGATCCTCGATCACGCGTTGCTCCGCGTGCAGTTCCCCGCCCTGGTACGTCATGCCTGTCCTCTTCGCCCGACGCGTGTATTACACGTCTATGGCACCATGACAACAGCGGTGCCGCAAGTGCGGTCGCCGCACAAGCGTTTAAGCGGCTCGTCGCGTTCATCTTGCATTCCGGCGCATCGCGGCAAAGCGCGAGGCGTCATCAACGAAAGGATACCGCATGAATCGACCTCTCACCGGATGCGCGCTGTTCCTCGCCGGCGTCGCGGCGCTGCCCGCGGCCGCGCAGACGCCGCTGCCGATGGCGACGGTGGTGCCCGACGGCACGATCCTGGACGTGACCGCGCAGGGGCGCGTGTCGCGCACGCCCGATCTGGCCACGATCGGCGCGGGCGTGGTGACGCAGGCGCCCGTCGCCGCCGCCGCGCTGGCCGAGAATGCGCGGCGGATGGACGGGGTGGTGAAGGCGCTGAAGGCCGCCGGCATCGCCGCGCGCGACCTGTCGACCAGTAATGTCGCGCTGTCGCCACAATATCGCTACGAGGAGAAGCGCCCGCCGGTCATCACCGGCTACCAGGCCAGCAATGCGGTGACGATCCGCTTCCGCGACATCGCGAAGGCCGGGGCGGTGCTCGATGCACTGGTGCGCGCCGGGGCGAACCAGATCGACGGGCCGACGCTGTCGATCGCCGAGCCCGATGCCGCGCTGGACGAGGCGCGGACGCTGGCGGTGACGCGTGCCCGTGCGCGCGCGGATCTCTATGCCCGCGCCGCCGGCCTGTCGGTCGCGCGGATCGTCGCGATCGAGGAAGCCGGCGAAAATGGCGGCGAGCGACCGCGGCCGCCGGTGATGATGCGCATGAGCGCGGCGGAGGCGAGCGATGCCGCGACGACGGTGTTGCCCGGCGAAACCAGCGTGACCGCCGACGTGCGCGTCCGCTTCCTGCTGAAGTGACAAAAAAGGCGGCCGCCCGATGCCCCGGGCGGCCGCCGCATTCTCATGGCCGAAGCCGTCAGGTCAGCGAACGCGACCGCGACGCGCCAGATTGACGATCGCCAGCAGGACCACCGCACCCAGCAGCGACACCAGGAACGAATAGATCGTCAGCGGCGCGTTGTTGATCGAGCCGCCGCTGAAGATCAGCCCGCCCAGGAACGCGCCGACCACGCCGACCACGATGTTCAGAAAGATGCCCTGCTGCGCATCGGTGCGCATGATGATGCTCGCCAGCCAGCCGATAACGCCGCCGATGATGAGCCAAAGAATGATACCCATGACATAACTCCCCTGAGATGCGCCCGGAATGGCTGCTCTGGCGGGAATTACTCACGAGGCCGGCACATTGTTCCGGCACCGTAATCCAGATCGCGGCAGGATGCGCGAACGCCACCCGCAAACCGTGTCATCGGGGGACAGGCTGCGGGCGGCGTACGTTTTTTTGTCAGAACTTCTGCTGGCGCTCGTACAGCGACTTGTAATGCTGGATCCGCGTCACGCGCAGTCCGGGCATGCCCGACCGGTCGATGGCGCGCTGCCAGCCGGCGAACTCCTCGACGGTCAGTCCATAGCGGGCGCAGACGTCGTCGACCGACAGCAGCCCGCCGCTCACGGCGGCGACCACCTCGGCCTTGCGACGCACCACCCAGCGGGTCGTGTTCGACGGCGGCAGCGTGTCCAGCGTCAACGGCTCCCCCAACGGGCCGATGACCTTGGCGGGGCGACTTTCTTGTTCTTCGATCATTCCAACCTCGGTTCGGGGCCGCGGCCCCTTCTCCACCTCGTGACTCCGGCGTAACGGACGTGGTTTGAACGCCCCCTAAATCGGCGCGGTAAACGCCTCCTTCACAGCTTCTTCCAATCGTTGAGCGCCGCGGCGGCGGACGCGTTGAAAGCGCCGCCTTCGGATTTGGCGCCCTCATCCAGTGAACGCGCGACCTGCGCGGTTCGCGAGGAAAGCTGGCGGGCACGCAGGCTGGTAAGCAGCGACAGGTCGGCGGGTGGTGTATCCGGTGACATGCCCCCGGCTCTACCCCCACGGTCTGAAGGTCCCGTAAAGCCCGGAGAAACGCTTCGTTCATTTCGGTTTACGCGCCCCCGCTTCGCGCGGTATCATGCCCGCATCATGGACAGCGGTGATTTCCAGCTCGCGCCCGGCGCGCGACGCATCGTCGTGGCGATGTCAGGCGGCGTGGACAGTTCGGTGGTCGCCGCGCTGGCCGCGCGCAGCGGCGCGGAGGTGATCGGCGTCACGCTCCAGCTCTACGATCATGGCGAGGCGACGAAGCGCGCCGGCGCATGCTGCGCGGGCCGCGACATCCGCGATGCGCGCGCGGTGTGCGACCGGCTGGGCATCGCACATTATGTCTTCGATCACGAAAGCAGCTTTCGCGCCAACGTGGTAGATCGTTTCGCCGACGAATATCTCGCCGGCCGCACCCCGATCCCGTGCGTCCAGTGCAACATGGGGCCGAAGTTCACCGACCTGCTGGCGCTGGCGCGCGACCTGGGTGCGGACTGCCTGGCGACCGGCCATTATGTGCGCCGCGTGGTCGGCGAAGCGGGCGCCGAGCTGCACCGCGCCGCCGATCCGGCGCGCGACCAGAGCTATTTCCTGTTCGCCACCACGCAGGCGCAGCTCGATTTCCTGCGCTTCCCGCTCGGCGGGCTGCCCAAGTCGCGCGTCCGCGAGCTGGCGGCGGAACTGGCGCTGCTGGTCGCGGACAAGCCGGACAGCCAGGACATCTGCTTCGTGCCGGACGGTGACTACGCCGCCCTGGTCAAGAAGCTGCGGCCAGAGGCCGATGCGGGCGGCGATATCGTCGACCTGGCCGGGCGCAAGCTGGGCGAGCACCGCGGGCTGGTCCATTATACGGTCGGGCAGCGCCGCGGACTGGAGATCGGCGGCAGCGCCGAGCCGCTCTACGTCGTGCGGCTGGAGGCGCAGGCGCGGCGCGTGGTGGTCGGCCCGCGCGCGGCGCTGGCGGTCGCGGCGGCGCGGCTGGAGGCGATGAACGTGCTCGGTCCGCTCGACGGTCCGCTGACCGCGAAGGTCCGCTCGATGGCGCGCCCGGTGCCCGCGCGCATCGCGGGCGACCGGCTGCTGTTCGACGCGCCCGAATATGGCGTCGCGCCGGGGCAGGCGGCGGTGCTCTATGCCGGGGACCGCGTGCTGGGCGGCGGGTGGATCGCCGCGACGGAGCCGGCGCTGGCCGCCGCCTGAGCGTCCGGCCGGACGCACGGGAGACGCTTCACGACAAGAAACGGCCCGACGCCGCGGGGGGCATCGGGCCGAGTATCGTCTAGGGAGCAACTCCAGACGGTACAGGACAGGCGCCGCGTGCGGCGCCCGGATCGCTCAGAGCGCGTTGGCGACGGCCGTGTCGTTGCCGGCGGCCGCGTTCAGCGGCAGCGCGGCGTCGTCACCGTTGCCCAGCGCCGACAGGTTCGCGTCGGCAGGCAGCTCGTCGTTGAACAGCGTCTCGTTCTCGACCGCGGCATTGACTGCGCTGTCGTTGGCGGTGGTGTTGGTGCCGCAAGCGGCGAGCGACAGCGCCATGCCGAACACGGACACTCCGGCGACGATCTTCTTCATCAACGCACATCCCTTTTCCTGCGACGGCGCCACGCCATCGTTCGCCGTCAATCTACACCGATTGGATCGGGATTCAACCCGGCACGTGCATCCCGTGCTCACCCCTGCCAGCCACGGCGCAGCGGCACGCGCAGCACGCGATCCGATGCGGTGACGAACAGCGCCCCGCCGCCCTCGCCGAACGCGACATTGGCCGCCGCGGCCGGGGTGTCGATCATGCCGACCGGTTCGCCCTCCGGGGTCAGGAACATGATGCCGCCGGGCATCGAGCAGACCAACGTGCCGTCGCGCGCGACCTTCAGGCCGTCCGGCAACCCCGGCGCCCCGGCGGCATGGCGTTCGCGCGCCGACACCAGCACGCGCGAGGCGGTGGGCATCCCGTCGGCATCGAGATCATAGACCATCACGCGCGGATCGGCGGCATCCGAGACCGACACGTACATCCGCCGCTCGTCGGGCGAGAGCGCGACGCCGTTCGGGCGAGTCAGGCCACCCTCCAGCAACACCGCCTCGCCGCCGCGCCAGCGATAGACGCCGTTGACCGGCAGTTCGCGGGCGGGCGATTCGTCCGCGCCGTTCAGGCCATAAGGCGGATCGGTGAAATACACGCTGCCATCGCGCGCGACATGCAGGTCGTTGGGGCTGTTGAAGCGCTTGCCGCGATAACGCGCCACGATCGTCTCGCGCCGGCGGGTGCGCAGGTCGAACCGGTCGAGCGAGCGGCCGCCGCTGTTGGCGATCAGCAGCCGCCCCGCTCCGTCCAGCGTCAGGCCGTTGGCGCCCGGCTCGCGCAGCACCGCCGGATCGGGGTTCGGCGCGCCCGATGGCGACAGGAAGGTCGCGACCCCCGCGCCGCGTTGCCAGCGGCGGACGATGTTGGCGGGCGGATCGGTGAAGAGCAGGTACGCACCCGCCGGCACCCACACCGGCCCCTCCGCCCAGCGGATGCCGGTCGCGATCGTCTCGATGCGCGCATCGGGTGCCACCATGCGGTCGAACGCCGCGACCAGCCGCCGCGATCGCGCCCATGGCGCGGCCGACGCCATCGCCGACACCGCCAACCCCGCCATCCCGATCAGCACCGCGCGCCGTCCCCGCGCCCCGACATCCTGTGCGATACCCGCATCCTGCTCCCCGTCGTTCGATCCGGCGCAGGATAGCATGGCCGGCATCCGGCGCCCGCCTTTTGTCCCCGCGCCGGGCGCCGCCACCGTCCGCCGCGATGACGCCAGGTAGCGCTGCCGGCGTCCGCCGCTGGCACGCATCCGGGGGCCGATGCTCGTTGCGTGGCCGCCGCTGTTGCTCCACATCATCCGCCGGACATGCTGAACCGCCTGTGGACGTGGGGGACACGATGGACATGAAGCGTTTTGCGAGAGCCTTCGCCGCCAGTTTCGTCAACGCGATCGCCGGCGCGCTCCCCGACGACCTGGTAAGCGACCGTCTTCGCCCGATCCTCTACCGGATTCTCGGTCTGCGGTACGGACACCGGACGCTGATGAAGGGCGGGTCGCGCGTCAACGGCTTCGGCCTCGTGCTGGGATCCCGCGTCTTCATCAATCGCGCGTGCTATTTTGACCTGTCGGCCCCGATCGTTATCGGCGACAATGTGGTGGTCGGCCATCACGTGACGTTCGTGACCGCGCATCACGACGTCGGCCCGCCCGCGCGGCGCGCCGGCGACGTGCGCCCCGCGCCCGTTACCATCGGCGAGGGCGCGTGGATCGGATGCCGCGCCACGATCCTGCCCGGCGTGACGATCGGTGCGGGGGCCGTGATCGGGGCCGGCGCGCTGGTGAACCGCGACGTGCCCCCGAACACGGTCGCTGGAGGCGTCCCGGCCAAATGGATCAAAGACCTGCCCGGGCAAGCACCCTTATCCCCTTTCCCGATCGCGGAGCAACGCCTCGACCAACCCGCGCAGGGCGTGACGGCGACGGCGGTCTGAAGGGGAACGCGAAGGTGGCGGAGAGGGTGGGATTCGAACCCACGGTGAGCGTGAACCCACAACGGTTTTCGAGACCGTCCCAATCGACCACTCTGGCACCTCTCCGCGAGGGTCGCCGGGGCCGCGAAGGGCGCGTCCGGCAGCGATCGAGCGGCGCCCCTAGCCCGGTCGCGGGCCGGACGCAAGCGTGTCGCGTGTTGTGCGGTGCGATTTCGGCACTAGATGGGAGGCATGACCTCGACGATGCCGACCACTGCCCTGCCCGACGATCCCGTGCCGCCCCCCGTGGCGCATGCCCGTTTCTCGATCGGCGACGTGGTGCGCCATCGGATGCTCGATTTCCGCGGCGTGATCTTCGACGTCGATCCGGTCTTCGCCAACAGCGAGGAATGGTATCAGTCGATCCCGGAAACCTTCCGCCCCCGCAAGGACCAGCCCTTCTACCACCTGCTCGCCGAGAATCTCGAATCGAGCTATGTCGCCTATGTCAGCCAGCAGAACCTGGAGCATGACGACAGCGACGAGCCGGTCGACCATCCCGCCATCGCGGGGCTGTTCGACCGGCTGGCCGACGGGCGCTATGGACTGAAGCACCTGCATCGCCACTGACGGCGCGTCTCCTGCCGGGAATCGGTTGACATCTCCGTCCCTGCCTCCTAGTCGCCACCCTTCAACCGCGTGGGTGCGCCCATGTGGTCCATGACATTTGGGAAGCAATTCCCGTTGAAGGAAACATCGTAGCCATGTTCGCAGTCGTGCGCACGGGCGGCAAGCAGTACCGCGTCGCCGCCGGAGACAAGATCGTCGTCGAGAAGATCGAGGGCGAGGCCGGCGCGTCGGTGACGCTGGGTGACGTGCTGCTCGCGGGCGAGGGTGCGGACCTGAAGGACGTCGCCGGCCTGACGGTCGCCGCCGAGATCATCGCCCAGGCGAAGGGCGAGAAGGTGATCGTTTTCAAGAAGCGTCGCCGCCACAATTATCGTCGCCGCAACGGCCATCGCCAGAACCACACGATCCTGAAGATCGTGTCGGTCGGCTGAGCCCAGTTAGCGCGAAGGAGCAAGAGCAATGGCACATAAGAAAGCAGGCGGTTCGTCGCGTAACGGTCGTGATTCGGCCGGTCGTCGCCTCGGCGTGAAGAAGTTCGGCGGTCAGGAAGCGATCGCCGGCAACATCCTGGTGCGTCAGCGCGGGACGAAATTCTATCCGGGCCGCAATGTCGGCATCGGCAAGGATCATACCCTGTTCGCGCTCGTCGATGGCCGCGTGGTGTTCCACGACGGCAAACTGGGCCGTAAATTCTGCTCGGTGGACATGATTGCGGCCGCGGCCGAATAACATCGGGTGACCATACGGGTTGCCCACCAGGGCGACCCGGGGTTCCAGACGGAACCCAGCCAGACAAGGGAGACGGGTCCGCCCCGGCTCCCTTTTTTTCATGCTCCCTCCACGTGTTGCCAAGTGTCGCGCCCGCGTCATCGACGCGTGGCATGGCCCGCACAGGGAGAGAGAGCATGTTCGCGTTGACGCCCCGACTCACATTGCGCCCCGGCTGGCCGGAGGACGCCCCCGCGCTGGCGCGCGCGATCGGCCACGAGGCGGTGGTCGCGCGGCTCGCCCGTGCGCCCTGGCCCTATACGCCCGACGACGCGGCGGCATTCCTGTCGATTCCGCGCGGCGCCGCCGAACCGCGCTTCGTCATCATCGAGCGCAGCGGCGAACATCGCCTGATCGGCGGCATCGGCCTGCACCGCGCGCCCGGTGGCGATCACGAACTCGGTTACTGGTTGACCCCGGATGCCTGGGGGCGCGGCTATGCGACCGAGGCCGGGCGGGCGCTGCTGGACATCGCCCGCCACGCGCTGCCGATCACGCGCATCACCGCCCGTCACCACGCGGACAACGCCGCGTCGGGCAACGTCCTGCGCAAGCTCGGCTTTGCCGAAACCGGACGCTCGCGCCACCATTCGCTGGCGCGTGGCGGCATGGTCGAGGCGGTCGACTTCACGCTCGACCTCGACGCGGAGGATGCGCGTAGCGACGCCGCGATGCCGATCGCGGCGTGACCCCTGCCGTCCCGGCGCACGGGCGCCGGGACGCTGGCGTGGCCCGCGTCCGCGACGCCTATCCGACGTCGCGACAGTAGATGCGGCGGCCCTTGCGGATGCCCGCGTCGATCGTTTCACCGGCCGCGAGATCGAGGTTCGCCTCGGTCTTGTCCGTCGCCACCACCAGCCGGGCCGGGCCCGTGACATGACAGGCCATCTCGATCCGCTCGCGCACGCAGGACCGGGTATAGGCGCCATAGTCGAGGGCGTCCGCATCCGCGATCGGCTCCACCGACATGCTCGATGCCGCCGCTCCACCGAACAGTGCCTTGCCGAGTCCGCCGAGCAGATCGACGCTCCATTCCGGCTTCCCGCCGTCGCGCGGCGCAGCACCCTGCTTCATCTTCAACTGCGATGCCAGCCGCGCGCAAGCCGTCGACGGAGCCTGCTCCGCCTGTACCGACGCCGACATCGCCAGCACGACCATCACCAAGGCGACCTTCATCCGCATGACGCTCCCCCTTTTGCCCCACGCCAGGCTACAGGAGACATCCGACCCGCGCCAGCCATCGTCAGGCGCGCGCCACCGCCGCGGGCAATAGGGCCGCCTCGTAATCGCTCTCGGCCAGCCCGATCAGCACGCGATCGTCGTGTTTCCACGGGTGGAAGCCGGGCAGGAAATACGCCGCCCACACCCCGGCGACCTTGCGCGCCATGCCGGGGTTGCCGAAGGCGTACCAGAACATCCGCGCCCACACTTTCGGCCCCGTCAACCCGTCCTGCCGCAGCAGTTCGGCCATCCCGCGTGCGCGGCCGTGCACGAAGCGCCAGGTGGTGATGAGCATCACCAGCGACTTGATCCGCCAGCGTGTAAAGCGCGGCCACTCGCGGGTCGCGTGCAGCCAGGTGTCATAGGCGACGCCCTTGTGCTCGATCTCCTCCGCGGCGTGCCACAGCCACAAGGCGCGCGCCTGTTCGTCGCCGCCCGCCAGATGGCGCGGGTCGGCGATCAGTTCGTGCGCCAGCATCGCGGTGAAATGCTCCAGTGCGGTGGTTGCCGCCAGGCTGCCGATCGGCGGCCGGCCCTTTGTCAGCGCCAGCGCGGCGTCCACGTCACGCTCCAGCAGCGTGGTGTCATAGCCCTGATCGGCGACGTGGCGGTTGAACGCGACATGCTCGCGCGTGTGAATCACCTCCTGCTTGACGAAGGCGTTGATCTCGCGCGCCAAGCGCGGCGGGGTGCCGTCGCGGAACGCGCGCACGCTGTCGACGAAGAATCCCTCCCCCTTCGGGAACGTCACCGACAGCGCGTTGTAGAAGGCGGTGGCATAGGGATCGTCGTCCAGCCACCACCGGCGGATCGCGCTCCCGCGCCCGAAGCGCCGGTCGCGCGGCGTAATCGTCAGATCGGCGGGAGTGGTTGCTTTCGCCACGGAAACCTCCAGTAAGGACAGACACGATCCGTTAACTTACACTGGTGTCAATTACGTGCCGTCCGCCGAAAATGCAAGCCCGCGCCGGCGGTTGAGCCCGGAAGCGTCGCGCGACGCGGCGCTGGAGGCGGCGCGCGCGTTGCTGGTGGAGGTCGGGCCGCAGGCGGTGACGCTGAAGGCGGTAGCGGGGCGGGTCGGACGCACGCACGCGAACCTGCTGCACCATTTCGGCTCGGCCGCCGGGCTGCAGACCGCATTGATCGAGCGCATGGCGGCGCATGTCGTCGGCACGATCCGCGAGGCGGTGCGCCGCTCGCGCGAGAACCGCGATCCGGCCGAGCTGGTCGACGTCGTCTTCGACGCCTTCGGCCGCAACGGCGCGGGCGCGCTGGCGAGCTGGATGATCCTGAACGGCAATCAGGATGCGCTGGACCCGATCCTGACCGCGATCCACGATCTGGTCGAGGACCTGTCGCGCGACGAGGAGCGCCCCGACGCGCCGATCCGCGACGAAACGCTGCAACTGGTGCTGGCGGCGCTGGGCGATGCGCTGCTGGGCGCGCCGATGGCGCGCGCGCTGGCGCTGCCGCGCGACCGCGCGCGCGGGATCATGCGGCAGATGTTGTTGCGCGACCGGGGGGTGTGAGGGGTGGTGTAGCGGGTCGCGCTGATATGCGTGCGGCGACTGATTGCGGTCGTTAGCTGAGCCACGTTCCATCTGCCCGCGACCGTACCTCGGAATCGTTGTCGATTGGCTTGATCGTGCCAAGCCCCGAAATGAACTGCCAGACAGCCCACAGCACGAAGGCTGCTCCAACGATCAGAAGAACGATGTTCATGCCTTCTGTTATCATGGAAGATGCACCTGCTGCCACGTTCGCCTTCAGTTGAAGGCACGCACTTATGCCAGTAAGCTTGCTTGATGAAGCTAAAACAGCTTGGTCTCGCCGCTTTGCTGGGCGCCATCGCGGCCTTCGTGAGCTTTTTCCCGATGAGGGCGGTGCTGACAGCTTGGTATATGCACGAAGCCCCTCGCGACGGACAGTCCGGGTTGGGGGTGATCGCAGGCAGCGTGTATTTCGCTCTTTTTTGCGCGGCGATCACCTTCGGGATCTCGTTGAACCGAAGCCGTAGGCGATCATAGCGGCCTGTCCACTCACCACCAAACCCGGTCATTCGCCGCCTCTCTCGACCACCCTCGCCCGCCCCCTCGCCCGCCGCGGCGTCGGTCGCGAGCGCGGCCCGCGCCGGCCGGGCGCGCTCCGATATCGCTTTAGCGGCGCTAAAGCGGTACGGAGCGCGCCATGCACTTTCTCGATCAGGCAAAAATCTTCGTCCGCTCCGGCGCGGGCGGTCCCGGCGCGGTCAGTTTCCGGCGGGAGAAGTTCATCGAATATGGCGGTCCCGACGGCGGCAACGGCGGCAAGGGCGGTGATATCATCTTCGAGGCGGTCGCCGGGCTGAACACGCTCATCGACTTCCGCTACACCCAGCATTTCCGTGCCCAGCGCGGCTTCGGCGGATCGGGCAGCAACCGCACCGGCGCGGGCGGCGACGATCTGGTCATCAAGGTGCCGGTGGGCACGCAGATCCTGGCCGACGACGAGGACCGCACCTTGCTGGCCGACATGACGCGGGTCGGCGAGCGACTCGTCTTCCTGCGCGGCGGCGACGGCGGGCGCGGCAATGCCAGCTACAAGACCTCCACCAACCGCGCGCCGCGCCAGCACGGCACCGGCTGGCCCTATGAGGAAGCGTGGGTGTGGCTGCGGCTGAAGCTGCTCGCCGATGCCGGGCTGGTCGGGCTGCCCAATGCCGGCAAGTCGACCTTCATCAACCAGGTGACCAATGCGCAGGCGAAGGTCGGCGCCTATGCCTTCACCACCACCCGCCCGCAGCTTGGCGTGGTGCGTCACCGGCAGCGCGAGTTCGTGGTCGCGGACATCCCCGGCCTGATCGAAGGCGCGGCGGAGGGCGCGGGGATCGGCGACCGCTTCCTGGGGCATATCGAGCGCTGCCGCGTGCTGCTGCACCTGGTCGACGCGAACGACGCGGACGTGGCGGAGAGCTATCGTATCGTGCGCGACGAGCTGATCGCATACGGCGCGGGGCTGGACGACAAGCCGGTGGTGGTCGCGCTCAACAAGATCGACACGCTGGACGACGAACTGGTCGCGGCGCTCTCCGCCGAACTGGAGGAAGCGAGCGGCGCGCCGGTGATCCCGATCTCGGGCGCGAGCGGCGTCGGCGTCGACTGGGCGCTCGACCGGCTGCTGGAGGCGATCCCGACCAGCGAGACGCCGGTCGACGACGATGGCGAGGAGGATGCGGTGGAGTGGACGCCGGTGTAAGGCGGCTGACCTGTGCAACATAGGCGGAAGCGACTATGTTGCGGGCATGGCCACGCAGATCGCTCCCGACTACCCGCTGCTAACCGCCGCCGAATTCCTCGAACTGGATTTCGGCGACCTCAAGGCCGAACTCGACAACGGCGTGATCCGCATGATGGCTGGCGGCTCGGCACGGCACGCAGAGGTGGCGACAAACATCCTCGTCGCGCTGGCCAACCGACTCCGCGGCAGCGGCTGCAAGCCCTATTCGTCCGATATGGCGACCCGCACGCACGACCTGTCGGTGCGCTATCCCGACGTGTCGGTTTTCCGCGGCAGGAACAGTCCCGCCAATGACGATGCCAAGGCGTTCGACGACCCGCGCGTGCTGTTCGAGGTGCTGTCCGCCACGACCGCGCGCACCGACCTGCGCACCAAGCTGGAGGAGTATAAGGCGCTCGACAGCGTCGACACGATCGTGTTCGTCGACATCGCCAGCGAACGGTTGCGCGTCATCCAGCGCACCGGGCCGCACGGCTGGAGCGACGTGGCGCATGACGATTCGTTCGACGTGCCGCTCCCCGCGCTGGGCATCACCCTGCCCCATGCCCAGATGTTCGCGCGCGATTGAGCCGCGCTGCCGCGCGCGCTAACGCCGGGGCCGTCATGTCGCTGTTCCCGCCCGCCACCTGCCCGCGCCTGATCGTCAAGATCGGCTCCGCGCTGCTCGTCGATCCCGATGGCGGGGTGCGGCGGGCGTGGCTGGAGGGGATCGCACGCGACATCGCGCAGCGCACCGCCGCGGGGCAGCAGGTGGCGGTCGTCTCCTCCGGCGCGATCGCGCTCGGTGCACGACGGCTGGGGCTGGCACGGGGCGGGCGCGCCAGCCTGGAGGATGCGCAGGCCGCCGCCGCCACCGGGCAGATCGCGCTGGCCGGGGTGTGGGCGGACGTGCTGGGCGCGCGCGGCCTGACCGCGGCGCAGATGCTGGTGACGCTGGGCGACCTGGAGGAACGGCGCCGCTACCTGAACGCCGCGGCGACGCTGGGTCGCTTGCTGCAACTCGGCACCGTCCCGGTCATCAACGAGAACGACTCGGTCGCCACCGAGGAGATCCGCTTCGGCGACAACGACCGGCTGGCCGCGCGCATCGCGCAGGCGGCGGGCGCGCAGGGCGTGGTGCTGCTGTCCGACGTCGACGGGCTGTACGACCGCAACCCCGCCGTGCCCGGCGCGCAACATATCGCGCGCGTCGAGCGGATCGACGCCACGATCGAGGGCATGGCCGATCGCGGCTCCGCATCGGGGATGGGATCGGGCGGCATGGTGTCGAAGATCGCCGCCGCGCGGATCGCCAATGCGGCCGGCGCGGGGCTGGCGATCGCGTCGGGGCGGGTCGAGCATCCGCTGTCGGCCGAGGCGCGCCACACGCTGTTCGTCGCGGAACGCAGCGCCCCGGCGCGCAAGGCATGGCTGGCCGGCGGGCTGACCGCCGCCGGCGCGATCCACGTCGATGCCGGCGCGGCGCGCGCGCTGACGCAAGGACGCAGCCTGCTGGCGGCGGGCGCGCTGCGCATCGAGGGGCAGTTCGCGCGCGGCGACCTGGTGACGGTCGTGGGGCCGTCCGGCACCGTGGCGCGCGGCCTGTCCGAATATGACGCCGCCGATGCGGCGCGGCTGCTCGGCCGGCGCAGCGAGGAACATGCCGCGCTGCTCGGCTACGCCCCGCGTGCGGCGCTCGTCCATCGCAACCACATGGCGCTGTTGTGAGCATGGCGCTGTGATCCTGGCGATCACCGGCGGCACCGGGTTCGTCGGCGGGCACGTGATCGACGTGGCGCTTGCCGCCGGGCATCAGGTACGCGCGCTGGCACGGCGCAGCCAGCCGCCCCGCGACGGCGTGACATGGGTGAGCGGCGCGCTGGACGAGGCGGCGGCGGTGTCGACGCTGGTGTCGACCGCCGACGCGATGATCCATGTCGCGGGTGCGGTGAACGCCGCCAGCCGCGCCGCCTTCGCCGCCGCCAATGTCGCGGGGACGCGCATGGTGGTGGAGGCGGCGCGGACGTGGGACGTGCGGCGC
Source organism: Sphingomonas taxi (assembly GCA_003243195.1). GTDB lineage: Bacteria > Pseudomonadota > Alphaproteobacteria > Sphingomonadales > Sphingomonadaceae > Sphingomonas > Sphingomonas taxi_B. Next base: position 23,910 of record QFQI01000002.1, read on the forward strand.
TTCGTACATGTGTCGTCGCTGGCGGCGCGCGAGCCGGCGCTGTCCGATTATGGCTGGTCCAAGGCGGAGGCCGAGCAGGTGGTGATCGCCAGCGCGCTCGACTGGACGATCGTGCGCCCGCCCGGCGTCTATGGTCCCGGCGACATGGAGCAGCGCGACCTGTTCCGCGCCGCGAGCCGGGCCGGCGTGGTGCCGCTACCCCCGGCGGGGCGACTGTCGATCCTCCATGCCGGGGATCTCGCACGGCTGCTGCTGGCGCTGGCCGCGACGCCGGGCGACCGCGCGATCCACGAGCCGGCGGATGCGGGCGGCGCGATGACCTACGCCGACTTCGGGCGCGCGATCGGGCGCGCGGTGGGGCGGCGCGTGCTGCCGCTGTCGCTGCCCGCGCCGCTGCTGCGGATGGCGGCGCGCACCGACCGGCTGCTGCGCGGACCGGCGGCGAAGCTGACCGCCGACCGCGTCGCCTATATGCTCCACCCGGACTGGAGCGCCGATCCGGCGAAACGCCCCCCCGCGGCGCTGTGGCAACCACGGATCGACACGGCGCAGGGGCTTTCCGACACGGCCCGGTGGTATCGCGCCCACGGCTTGCTATAGCGCGGCCCGACAAACGCCGCATTTCAGGGCCAGAGCACGACCATGACCGATCGCACCGCCATCCTCGACACGCTCCGCACCCAGATCGAACCCTTCAACAAAAAGGGTATCGCGGTGACGGAGGCCACCACCTTCCAGGGCGATCTGGAATGGGACTCGCTGACCGTCATGGATTTCGTCGCCGCGATCGAGGACGAGTTCGAGATCATCATCACGATGAACATGCAGGCGGAGATCGAGACCGTGGGCCAGCTCGCCGACGCGGTCGAGAAGCTGAAGGGCTGACGCGCATGACCGAGACCGGCCTCCAGCCCGAAGCGCTGCCCGCGGAACCCGTCGCCGGCCCGGTGTCGGGCGACCTGTTCGCCAAGTTCGATCCGCTGATCGCCGAGCGCGCGGCGCTGATGGCGTCGGGCGTGCGCGATCCGTTCGGAATCGTCATGGAGGAGGTCCGCTCCCCCACCACCGCCGTGATCCGCGGGCGCGAGACGATCCTGCTGGGCACCTACAATTACATGGGCATGACGTTCGATCCGGACGTGATCGCCGCCGGGCGGCGCGCGCTGGAGCAGTTCGGCAGCGGCACCAACGGCAGCCGCATGCTGAACGGCACGTTCCGCGACCATGTGGAGGCCGAGGAGGCGCTGAAGGAGTTCTACGGCGCCGACCATGCGATCGTGTTCTCGACCGGCTACCAGGCCAATCTCGGCACCATCTCCACGGTCGCGGGGCGCGGCGATTACGTGATCCTGGACGCCGACAGCCATGCGTCGATCTACGACGGCTGCAAGATCGGCGATGCGGAGGTGGTGCGCTTCCGCCACAATTCCGTCGATGATCTCGACAAGCGCCTGGGCCGTCTCCCCAAGGAGCCGGGCAAGCTGGTGGTGCTGGAAGGCGTCTATTCGATGCTGGGCGACATCGCGCCGCTGCGCGAGATGGTCGCGGTGTCGAAGGCGCACGGCTGCACCGTGCTGGTCGACGAAGCGCATTCGATGGGCTTCTTCGGCGAACATGGCCGCGGCGTGTACGAGGCGCAGGGGCTGGTACTGGGCGAGGACGTCGATCTGGTGATCGGCACCTTCTCCAAGTCGGTCGGGACGGTCGGCGGCTTCTGCATCTCGAACCATCCCAAGATGGAGGCGGTGCGCTTTTCGTGCCGCCCGTACATCTTCACCGCCTCGCTGCCGCCGTCGGTGGTGGCGACCGCGGCGACATCGGTGCGCAAGCTGATGACGGCGCATGACAAGCGCGCGCGGCTGTGGGCGAATGCGCGCCAGTTGCATGCCGGCCTGAAGGGGCTGGGCTTCACGCTCGGCACCGAACAGTGCGACTCGGCGATCGTCGCGGTGATCCTGCGCGATCAGGCGCAGGCGGTGGTGATGTGGCAGGCGCTGCTGGAGGCCGGCCTGTACGTCAACGTCGCGCGGCCGCCCGCCACGCCGTCGGGCACGTTCCTGCTGCGCTGCTCGATCTGCGCCGAGCACACGAGCGCGCAGATCGAACGCGTGATCGCGATGTTCGACGCGGCGGGTCGCCTCGCCGGCGCGACGAACTGATCGGCCCTTCGTCTTAGTCATTAATTCCTGTATCTTACGGTCGTGCGCGTGAAGGAGCACGCCGATACCCCGCGGGGGCTGGCCACGGCCTGGCGGTCCATCACGCTCAGCGTGATGGCCATCGCGGGCGTTGTCGTGCTCGCGCTGCTGGTTTTCACGCTGGGCGAGGTGAACCGCCAGCGGGACGCGGCGCTGGCGTCGCAGCGCCACAGCTATGACGTGATGATCCTGGTGCGCACGTTGCAGGGCACGATCGCGCACGCCGAGGCGTCGCTGGGCCGCTACGTGATCTCCGGCGACCAGCAGCTCGGGCAGCTCTATTACGAGGATTGGCGGCAGGCCAGCACGACGATCCGGCGCCTGACGAAGCTGACCGCCGACAATCCGGTGCAGGCGCGCAACCTGGCCGAGTTGCGCCACGCGTTCCAGGCACGCGGCGACGAACTGGCGCTGATCGCGCTCAGTACCAATTACGGCAAGAACAGCCAGGCGCTCGCGCGCTTCTACCAGGCGCGCCGGGGCGACGCGCTGACGCACATGAACGCGGCGCTGAACGGCACGATCGCCGACGAGCGCCGGTTGCTGGAGGCACGGACCTCGCAGGCGCGCGCGTCGGTGCGCCGGTCGACGACGATCGCCAAGGTTCTGGCGGTGTTCGGCGTGCTGCTGGTCGGCGGGGCGATCGCGATGGGCTGGGTGATGGTCGACGCGCTGGCCGCGCGCGCCGTCGCGCGTGCGGAGGCGGACGCGGAGCGCGAGCGCGCCGACGAGCTCGCCGCCGCCGTGGCGCGCGCCACCGCCGAACTGCGCACGCAGGAGGCCCGGCTGCGGCAGGTGCAGAAGATGGAGGCGGTCGGGCAGTTGACCGGCGGCATCGCGCACGATTTCAACAATATGCTGGCGGTGGTGCAAAGCGGGATCGAGCTGGCCGAACGCCATCTGCCCGCGCACGCGGACCAGGCGGCGCGGCATCTGGACAGCGCGCTCGACGGGGTCGACCGCGCCGCCGCGCTCACCCGCCGCCTGCTGGCGTTCGCGCGCGAAAAGGCGATCAATCCCGAACCGATCGACGCCGCGACGCTGTTCGCCGACATCCAGGACATGATCGTCCGCACCCTGGGCGACAGCATGACGGTGGTGTTCGACGATGCCAGCCACGGCTGGCGGACGCGCGCCGACCGCGTCCAGCTCGAAAACACCTTGGTCAACCTGGCGGTCAACGCGCGCGACGCGATGGCCGGGCGCGGAACGGTGCGCATCGTCGCGGCCGGCGCGACGCTCGCGGCTGACGGAATGCGCGTCGCGGGGGATTTCGTGACGCTGTCGGTTTCCGACACCGGCTGCGGGATCGCGCCGGACGTGATCGAGCGCGTGTTCGAACCCTTCTTCACCACCAAGCCGGTCGGCAAGGGCACCGGGCTGGGGCTCAGCCAGACCTTCGCGTTCGCACGCCAGATCGGGGGCGACGTCACGATCGCCTCCACGCCGGGCGAGGGGACGACCGTGACGCTGTTCCTGCCCCGCGACCAGAGGATCGACACCATGCCGGTATCGCCCGTAGCCGCCCCCGCCCACGCGGCGCCGGCCCTGTCGTCGCCGCCCGCCGGCCTGTCCGTACTGGTCGTGGAGGACGATCCGCGCGTGCTGCCGGCGACCATGGAAGCGCTGGAGGAGCTGGGGCATCACCCGGTCGCCTGCGCCGATCCCACCGGCGTCGCGGCGGCGCTGGCGCGCATGGAGGCGGTGGACCTGATCCTGTCTGACGTGCTGATGCCCGGCCTGACCGGGCCGGAGATGGCCGCCACGCTGCCGGCGGCCTTCACGCATGTGCCGGTGCTGTTCGTCACCGGCTTCGCGGGCGAGGCAAGCGCCGGCATCGACCTCGGTGGCCGTCCGGTGCTGCGCAAGCCCTTCACGCTGGCCGCGCTGGACCGCGCGGTGCTCGCCGCCGCCGCGCCGCACGACGACGTGCCGCCGCTCGCCGCCGAATAGCCGAAATCACCTGCTGACGCGCCCGCCCCGGCACCGTATAGCCGAAACCCTCCCCGCCCGTTTCTTCGCGAAGGCTGCGCTGTCCCGCCCATGACATCGATCGACCGCTACATGGCCCGGCTGATCGCGCTGCCGCTGTTCTCGACGTTGCTGATCGCGGCGATGCTGCTGATCCTCGACCGCATCCGGCGGCTGTTCGACTTCGTGGCGACGCAGGGCGGGCCGGTCAGCGTGGTGTGGAAGATGCTGGCCAATCTACTGCCCGAATATCTCGGGCTCGGCATCCCCATCGGGCTGATGCTGGGCGTGCTGCTCGCCTTCCGCCGCATCGCCACCTCCAGCGAGCTGGACGTGATGCGCGCGGTCGGGATGAGCTATGGCCGGCTGCTGCGCGTCCCCTATTTCTATGCGATCGTGCTGGCGGCGCTGAACATCGCGATCGTCGGCTATGTCCAGCCCCAGGCACGCTACGCCTATGAGCAGTTGCGCTTCGAACTGCGCACCGGCGCGCTGGGGGCGTCGATCAAGGTCGGCGAGTTCACGCACCTGGGCGACCGCATGACGCTGCGCATCGAACGCAGCCAGGACAGCGGCCGCAAATTGTCGGGCATCTTCGTCCACGCCGAAACGCCCAAGGGCGACTGGGTGGGCGTCACCGCCGCCACGGGCCAGTTCCTGGCGACCGACGATCCCAACGTCATCATCTTCCGCCTGACCAACGGCACGCTGATACACAACAGGCCGGATTTCCGGACGCCGCGCACGCTGACCTTCACCGCGCACGACCTGCCGATCAACCTGCCGCGCTTCGAGAGCTTCCGGACGCGCGGCGGCAAGAACCTGGAGTATACGTTGCCCGAACTGGCCAGGCTGGGCCATGCGCCAACGCTGAGCGAGCAACAGCGTGACGGCAGCCGCGCCGAATTCCACTTCCGGCTGGTGGAGGTGGCGTCGATGTTTCTCCTGCCGCTGCTGGCGGTAGCGCTGGGCGTGCCGCCGAAACGCTCCACCTCGGCGCTGGGCGTGTTCCTGTCGATCGTGATGGTGGTGACCTATCACAAGATCAACCAATATGCGGCCTCGCTTGGCGAGCGCGGGACGATCGACCCGGCGATCGCGCTATGGGTGCCGTTCGTGGTCTTCGCGATGCTGATCCTGTGGATGTACCACACGATCGCCAACGTGCCCGGCGGGCAGCCGATCGGCGCACTGGAACGCTTCTTCAGCAAGGCCTGGGCGGTGGTGGCGCGCTACCTGCCGGGCCGGCGGCGGCGGGAGGCGCGGGCATGAGCGCGCTGTTCCCCTCCCGCACGGTCGCGATCTACATGGCGCGGCTGTTCCTGACGCGCACCTTCGGCATCCTGTTCGGGCTGGTGCTGGTGTTGCAGACGCTCGACCTGCTCAGCGAGAGCGGGCGTATCCTGGCGACGCACGGCAATGGCGATGCGGAGGTGTGGCGCTACGTCTCGCTGCGCGCGCCGCAGCTCATCTCCACCTTCCTGCCCTTCTCGGTGCTGCTGGGCACGATCCTGACGCTCATCACCATGAACGCCAACAGCGAGATCGTGGCGCTGAAGGCGTCCGGCCTGTCCGCGCACCAGGTGCTGGCGCCGCTGGTGATCGCCAGCTTCGGGGTGGCGGTGCTGACCTTCGCGTTCAACGACCGCATCGTCACCCGCGCAACCGCCGAACTGAGCGCGTGGCAGAAGGTGAACTACGGCACGATGCCGGTCGATCGCGGCAACCGCAGCAACGTGTGGGTGCGCGCCGACAACGACCTGATCCAGGCCGACACGATCGGCGGGCGCGGGGCGGACGCGCGGCTGGGCGGGGTCACCGTCTACCAGCGCAATGCCGCCGGCGGGCTGATCGGGCTGGTCAGCGCGCCGCATGGTGTCCGCGACGGCGATGGCTGGCGGATCTGGCCGGTCAAGCGCTTCGACGTCGCGACCGGCGCGGTGATCACGCCGGGGGCGACGGTGGTCGGGCACGGCGTGACGCCCGACCAGTTGACGCTGGCGAGTGTCGATGGCGACGCATTGTCCTTCCGCGGCCTGCGCGAGGCGATCGGCGACCTGCAGGAAGCCGGACGCCCGACCAAGGCGCTGGAAGGCGTGTTGTGGCACAAATTGTCCGGGCCGCTGTCGTCGGTGCTGATGCCGCTGCTGGGCGCGGTGGCGGCGTTCGGGATCGCGCGGTCCGGCGCGCTGTTCATCCGCGCGGTGATCGGCATGGCGCTGGGCTTCGCCTATTTCGTCGCCGACAATTTCGCGCTGGCGATGGGCAATCTCGGCGCCTACCCGCCGTTCCTCGCCGCCTGGGCGCCGTTCCTGCTGTTCCTGTTGATCGGCGAGGCGGTGCTAATGCGGACGGAGGAATAGCCCCTCATCATCCCCATGACGGACGGGGCACTACGAGGCCGGCGACCAATAGATAAGCCGTAACTCAGGACGCCGAGTCGCCGGCCCCTGAGCGTAGGTCAGGACGGCTGCGCTGCGACCGACGCGCACGACGCTGGATGGAGCGGCGAGACCCACCCTCCCCGGGGGGATGGAGGGACGCCTCAGCGCGGCCGCATCGTCGCCGCGGCAAGCTTGCCGACCAGCCCCGGCAGCCCGCGATAGCTCGCCTTGTGATAGGGCGATCCCGGCTCCAGCGCCGCCGACACGCGGCGGTGCGCCTCGCCCAGCGCATGATAGGGAACACCGGGCAGCAGATGGTGCAGCGCGTGGTAGCGCAGGCCGATCGGCGCCCACAGCACCGGCAGCAGCGCGGGTGGCGGCACGTTCACCGAGTCGAGATATTGCGCGGTGACCGTCATCACCTCGCCCTCATTCTCCCACAGGTGCGCCACCAGGGTGCGCACCTGGTTGATGAGCGCGACACCCGAGCCGACCGCGAGGAAGATCAGGAACGCCTTGAGCGGCAGGACGCCGGTCGCGGTCGCCGCGATCAGCGCGATCGCCCAGACGGCGGTCGCGGCTTCCAGCCGGTCCCAGCGCGCCTTCTCCTCGCCCTGCGGGGCGCGCCGGCGGAAATGCGGGTTGATCGACAGCGCCGAATAGCGGGCGACCACCGCCTCGCGCAGCGCGGGCAGCAGCGCGGACAAAGGCGCGAGCACCGCGAAGCGGATCAGCAGCCCGACCGGTGCCAGCGCCGACACCAGGATGAACACCGGCAGCGTCCACGGCTTCATCAGCGCGAGCGGCAGATATTCGGGATCCTCCGCCGTGCCATAGCGCGTCTTCGCATGGTGCAGGTTGTGCACCCCTTCGTACATGAACGACGGGATCATCATCGGCACGCCGATCAGCGCGTTCCACCCGGCACGAAAGCCGGGCAGCGCGGCGTGCCGGATGTGCGTCAGCTCATGGATCATGCTCATGCCGCGATACAGCGCCAGCACCGCGACGATCGCCGCCACGACCGCCAGCGCCGTGGATTCCGCGACCACCGCCACCGCCAGCGCGGCATAGCCGACCACGGCCGAGCCGATCAGATCCGCCCAGTAGATGCCGGGCCGGGGCTTCACCAGGTCGCGGGTCAGCTCCGCGGCAGCCTTCAGCATCGCCTTGTCGTCGGCGATCGACAGGCGCGCGGGGCGCGCCACGGTTGCCGCGCGTTCGAGAGTGATGGTGTTCATGAGGCTGTCCATTGCCCCAACATAGTGGCGACACGGTGGCCGTAACAGGACCGCCATGCCGCCCATCTCGTGCAAAAGCTCACTCGCTTTGATCGAGCGCGCCGTTTACATACCAGCAACATGGCCGAGCTTTCCATCACCCCCGTCACCAGCAAGCGCGATCGCAAGGCGTTCGTGGACCTGCCGTTCCGGTTGTATGCGGACGATCCCTATTGGGTGCCGCCGCTGAAGGGCGAGGCGCTGGGGCTCCTCACCCCGGAAAAGAACGGCTGGTTCAGCCATGCCAAGGCGCAACTGTTCCTTGCCCACCGCGACGGCCGCGTGGTGGGGCGCATCTCTGCGCATATTGACACGCTGGCGCTGACGATGCCCGCCGCGCAGGGTTTCGGCCCGGGCGTCGGGCAATGGGGGCTGATGGATGCCGAGGACGAGGGCATCTTCACCGCGCTGCTGGCGCGCGCCGAGCAATGGCTGCGCGAACAGGGCATGACCCGCGCGATGGGGCCGATCAGCATGTCGATCTGGGAGGAGCCCGGGCTGCTGGTCCAGGGCTACGAACAGGCGCCGACGGTGATGATGGGCCACCACAAGCGCGAATATCGCGACTGGATCGAGCGCGCCGGCTATGCCCCGGTCAAGACGCTGCAAACCTACGAGCTGGACATCACGCAGGAATTCCCTCCGATCGTGAAGCGGATCATCCGTTCCGGCGAGAACAACGCCAGCATCGTCGTGCGCGAGGTCGACAAGAGCCGCTTCGAGCAGGAAGCGGCGATCATCCTCGACATCCTCAACGATGCATGGTCGGACAATTGGGGCTTCATCCCGCTCACCCCGCCGGAGGTCAAGGACGTCGGCGTCAAGCTGAAGCCGATCGTCTTCAACGACCTGATCCGCATCGCCGAACTGGACGGGCGGCCGGTGGCGTTCATGATCACGCTGCCGGATCTGAACGAGGCGATCCGCCCGCTCAACGGCAGTCTGCTGCCGTTCGGCTGGGCGAAATTGTTGTGGTGGCTGCGCAAGCCCAGGGTGCGCACGATGCGCGTGCCGTTGATGGGGGTGCGCAAGGAATTGCAGAGCTCGCGTCTGGCGGGGCAGTTGGCGTTCATGATGATCGAGGCGATCCGCAAGGCGTCGGTCGCCAACTATGGCGCAACGCGTGGCGAGATCGGCTGGGTGCTCGACGACAACCAGGGCATGAACTCGATCGCCACCGCGATCGAGAGCCGCGTCAACAAGGTGTACCAGATCTACCAGCGCACCTTGTAACCGGTGCGCCCGGCGGGTCCTTGTGGTGACATGGCCGCGCCCGCTGCCGCCACCCCGGGCGCGCCGGGGTGACGATCCCGCCCGCTACGGGGTTTGCGGGACACCGGCGGGACGTGTGGCACGCCGGTGTCCGCCGAACGCGGGCGATCACAGCGCCTCGGGAACCTTCACGCCCAGCTTCTGCCAGTCGGCGCGGGTCTTGCACATCCGCTTGGTGATGCGGGAACCGGTCATCTCGGTATTGTAGCAGTAACGGGTGGCGGCGGCCGGCACCTCCGTGGTGGCCGTGGCGGGCGCCGGGGTCGGCGCGGCCTTCGGCGTGGCGGCGGCGGGCAGGATCGCGATGATGCTGGCGACGGTGGCGATGGCGATGGTCTTCATGGCTGCTCTCCCTGAGCCCGATGATCGGGACACAGAGGGCATTGCAGCTTGCGTGCCAAATGTGGTTTTTCAGCTTTTACAACAACTTGATAACGTGACAGGTGTGTTATCCCGGCATATCACGCCAACAAGCGGCGCAAATCGCCGTTGTTCGGTCAGAACAGCACCGCCCCGCCCAGCACGATGCGCAGATCGGGTGCCTCGCGGTTGAAACCGGCGACGGTCAGCACGTCAATCTGCGTGCGATCGGTCGGCTGCCACGCCACCGACCCCGCCAGCAGCGTGCGGGTGACATGGCCTTGCGGGTCGTTGTCGCGCTCGACCGAGAATTCGGCGGTGGCGGTCACCGCTTCGGTGATCGCATAGCCCAGCCCGAACACGCCGCTCGCGTCGAAATGCCGGCCGTCACCATCCTCGTCGACCGCCGCGGCGGCCTGTCCGGTGAAATCCAGGCTCCAGCGCTCGTCCACCTGCCAATAGACCGGCAGCACCACCCCCGCCGACCAGTCGCCGGCGCCGATTCCGGCGCGCCCGACCGGCAAGGTGACATAGGGCTGGATCGCGGAGGACAGCTCCTTGCCCTCCGGATGGCTCAGCGCGCGCCGCCACGCCAGCATCACATCGCCGGTGCCGCTGCGCTGCGTCACCGCGCCGCTCGCCTTGTCACGCGTCCGCACGGTCGCCAACGGGGTCCAGCCGATCTGGAACTCGCTGTGCGGCGTGATCCCGAAGCGCGCGATGACGTCGCCGTACAGCAACGTGTCCTCGCGTGTCTCGTCGTTGTCGTCGCGCTGCCAGTCGACGCCGGACAATTCCACCTGCACCTCGCCCGGCCGGGTCGTGCAGCCGCTGGCGCCCAGCGAGGGACGATTGGGACAGAAGCGCGTCGCCGCCTGTTCGTCGGCCTGCTGCGCCAGCGCCGGCGTGCTCGCCAGCAGCAAGGCCGTGAGCGCGGCGAGGCGGCGGATCATCGCAGCGTCACCCAGGTCGGCGCATGGTCGCTGGCCTTTTCACGGCCGCGATATTCCTTGTCGACGCCGGCGCCGCCCAGGCGATCCGCGACCGCCGGGCTGAGCAGCAGGTGGTCGATGCGGAAGCCCGCATCGCGCTGCCACGCGCCGGCCTGATAATCCCAGAAGGTCCACATGCCGCCCTTGGGGTGGCGGGTGCGCAGCGCGTCGGTCCACCCCTGCGCCACCAGCGCGCGATAACCGTGGCGGCTTTCCGGCTGCATCAGCGCGTCGGCGGCCATCGCCTTCACCGAATAGGTGTCGTCGTCATGGGGGATGACGTTATAGTCGCCCGCCAGGATCGTCGGCACCTCCTGCGCAAGCAGCGCACGGGCGCGCGCCTGCAACCGCTCGATCCAGCGCAACTTATAGTCGAATTTCGGCCCCGGCACCGGGTTGCCGTTCGGCAGGTAGATCGACGCCACGACCAGCCCGAACACCGCGCATTCCAGATAGCGGCTGTGCTCGTCCTCCGGCTCGCCCGCCAGCCCGCGCTGCCGCTCGACCGGGTCGGCACCCTTCGCCAGCACCGCGACGCCGTTGAAGCCCTTCTGCCCGTGCCATGCCACGCCGTAACCGGCGGAGCGCACGTCCGCTTCCGGGAAGGTGTCGTCGCTGCACTTCAGTTCCTGAAGGCACACCACATCGGGCTGCGCCTCGGCGAGATATTCCAGCAGGCGCGGCAGCCGCGCCTTGATGCCGTTGACGTTGTAGGTGACGATCTTCACGCGCGATCGTCTACCGCGATCGCCGGCTCGTGTCTTGCACGTTCATGCTGCTCCGCTCACACCGCGAAGCTGGTGCCACAGCCACAGCCGCTGGCGGCATTGGGGTTCTCGACCTTGAACGACGCGCCGCCGAGCGATTCGACATAGTCGACGCTGGCGCCGCGCACCAGATCGAGGCTGACGTCGTCCACCACCAGCCGCACGCCATCCGTCTCCGCGATCACGTCCGACGCCTCGGGCGCATCGGCGAAGCCGAAGCGATACTGGAAGCCCGAACAGCCGCCGCCCTCGACCGACAGCCGCAGGATCGCGGGCTTGTTCTGCCGCGCGGCGATCGCCGCCACGCGCGCGGCGGCGGAGGGGGTCAGCGCGATATCGGGTGCGAGCGTAGCCATGGATGCAAGATAGGCGCATCGCGCGCCAACGCAAAGAGCCGGCTCGCATGATGCGCGCCGGCCCTTTGCGTTGGTGCGACCGAGGGGATCAGTCCTGCGGCGCGGGACCGGAGGTCGACACCGGGATCTGCCCCACCGCGCGATCCTGCGCCGCCATCAGATAATCGGCGGTGGTCAGGAACGGCACCGGGTTCACCGCATGGCCGTCGATGCGGACCTCGTAATGCAGGTGCGGGCCGGTCGATCGGCCGGTGGACCCCATCAGCGCGATCAACTGCCCGCGCTTCACGCGGGTATTGTCGGACACCAGGATTTTCGACAGGTGGCCGTAGCGGGTGGCGATGCCCTTGCCGTGATTGATCTCGACCAGATTGCCATAGCCGCCCTGCCGCCCGGCGTGGCTGATGACGCCATCCGCGGTGGCGTAGATCGGCGTGCCCGACGGGCCGGGGATGTCGACGCCGGCGTGCATCGCCGCCGTGCCGCGGAACGGATCGGAGCGGATGCCGAAGTTGCTGGTGAAGTTCAGCTTCGCGACCGGCTGCACCGACGGGATCGCGATCACGCCCTGCTCCAGCCGGTCGAGCTTCTTCCACGTCATGAACAGCGAGCGGAATTGCTGGTCGGCGGCGATGTCGGCGCGCGCCTCGGTGCCGTTCGCCTCCACCAGCGGACCACCGACCGCCGACCGGCCGTGATGGGCGGCACGCGCCTGCGGCTGCTCCATCCGGGCCGAACCGGCCGCCGGGATCGCCGGCGTGACCCGTGTCGACGCCTGCACGGCGCCGTGGCTCGCGAAGCCGATCAGCAGCGCGACGCCCCCGCGCAGCATCAGGTTGCGCCCGGCGAAAGCGGCGCTCAGGCGATCAAGCGGCCGCCCGGCCGAAATGTTAGCGGTGTCGTTCATCGAACCCCAGATCAAGACTGCGGCCGTGGCGCGTGTCACCACCGGCCTTCCCCTTTTTCCGTGCCCGCCGCCCGGGGAGACCCCCACGTCGACGAACGCAAAGGTTTGTGGCGCGCAAAGGATTAACCGCGCAATAGCGTGACCCATCCGGCGCGTCCAAGCGCCGGACTCCCGCGCCGAGTCGTTGTAAGAAGCCGCCTGGCGCGCCCAAGCGGGCCAGTTGGAAGGTGCGGGCGGGCGGTTCTACAGCGCCCGCGCGGCGTCCAGCACCGCCGCGGCATGGCCCGCGACCTTCACCTTTCGCCACGCGCGCGCCAGCCGCGCATCGGCATCGAACAGGAACGTGGCGCGCTCGATCCCCATATAGGTGCGGCCATACAGCTGCTTTTCGCCCCATACGCCGAACGCCTCGGTCACGCTGCCGTCCAGGTCGCTGGCGAGCGGCACGGCCAGCGCATGCTTGTCACGGAACCTGGCGTGCTTCGCCACCGTATCGCGCGAGATGCCCAGCACCGTCACGCCTGCGGCCGCGAAGTCGTCGGCCAGTGCGGAGAAGTCCTGCGCCTCGCGCGTGCAGCCTGGCGTGTCGTCCTTGGGGTAGAAATACACCACCAGCGGTCGTGGCAGATCGACGAGGCGCAGCGGCGCGCCATCGGCGCCGGTCGCGGTCACGTTCGGGAGGGTGTCCATGCGATGCTCTCCTGCCAGGTCGCGGCGACCCTCTCGCGCACGTCCGCGAAGGTGGCAAGTACCGCCGCCCAGTCCGGCAGCATCACCGCGCGCGCGATCAGCGCGCGGGTGGCGGGGGCGACCGGCTCCTGCGCATCGGGCGCCACCAGTCGCACCGTGACCAGCAGCCGCGCCAGCAGTTCGTGCGCGGCGCGCAGTTCGGGCGCGAACACCCCCGCCGCGATCAGCGCGGCGACCGCCTTGCCCAGTTCCGGGTGAAAGGCGGTGCGCCGGGTGAGCTGCGCGACGTGCACCGCGAATTCCAGGTCCACCAGCCCGCCGGTCAGCAGCTTGGCGTCGAGCGGCCCCTGCGGTGGCTTGTGCTGGGCCATTTCGGCGCGCATCGCCGCTGCATCCGCCGCCACGTCGCGCGGCCGGCGGTCGCCGGCGAGCACGCCTGCCACGATCGCCTCCAGCGCGCCGCGCGCGGCCGCCGAGCCGAACACCGGCCGCGCGCGGGTGAGCGCCATATGCTCCCACGTCCACGCCTCCTCGCGCTGGTAGCGGGCGAACGAATCCAGGCTGACCACCAGCGGCCCCTGCGCGCCCGATGGCCGCAGCCGCGTGTCGATCGCGTACAACGGCCCAGCGGCGGTCGCCACCGACAGCGCCGCGGTGACGCGCTGCGCCAGCCTGGAGAAATACAGCGTCGCGCCCAGCGGCTTCGCGCCATCCGATTCGGCGGTGAAGTCGCCCGTGAACAGGTAGATGAGATCGAGGTCGGAGGCGTGCGTCAGCGCCGCGCCCCCCAGCCGGCCGAGCGCGAGGATCACCAACTCGCCGCCGGGCACGCGGCCGTGCGCCTGCTCGAATTGCGCCACCGTCGCCGTGGCCAGCGCCTCCACCGCCGCCTCGGCGACGCGCGCATAGCCGGCCGCGACGGCGAGCGGATCGTCCGCCCCCGCGACGATCTGCGCGCCCAGCGCGAAGCGGCGGTCGCCGACCACGCGGCGGACATGTTCCAGCACCGCCTGATAATCCGCGTCCCGCTCGGTGGCGCGCATCTCGGCGACGAGCGACGCGACGCTGCCGACCGGCGCGAAGGCGCTGGCGTCGATCAGCCCGTCGAGCAGGTCGGGGCGCCGCGCCAGTTCATCGGCCAGCGTCGGCGCATGGCTGAGCAGTTCGGCGAGCAGCGTCCCGAGCGCCGGCCGCGCTTCGAGCAGGCGGAAGATGTTGATCGCGCTCGGCAATCGTTCCAGCAGCCGGTCCAGCCGATTCAACGCCGTCAGCGGCACTGGTGCCTGCGCCAGCGACTCGACCAGCCCCGGCAGCACCGCCTCCAGCGCGCGCTGCGCCGCCGCGCTGCGCAGCGCGGGGTAGCGGCCCTCGCGCCATTCGGCGATACGCCGCGCGGCGTCGCCCGTCTCGGTGAAACCGACGTCATGGAGGTGCGTCGCCAGCCGCGCGGGATCATGCGGCACCGCCGCCGCCGGCGCGGGAGCGAGCTTGTCGAAGATCGCCGCGACCTGCGCGACATGCGGCGCGAGCAGGTCGATCAGCGCCGGGCCGTCGGCCAGACCGTGCAGCCGCGCCACCTGGTCCAGCGCCTCGCCGGTCGGCAGCGCGTGCGTCTGGCGATCGTCGATCATCTGCACGCGATGCTCGATCGTGCGCAGCAGCGTATAGGCGTCGCTCAGCGCCTGCGCCTCGCCGGCATCGATCCGCCCCGCCGCCGCCAGCGCGGCCAGCGCGTCGCGCGTCGCGGGCGCGCGAAGCGCGGGATCGCGGCCGCCGTGGATCAACTGGTGGATCTGCGCGAAGAACTCCACCTCACGGATGCCGCCGCGCCCCCGCTTCAGGTCATAGCCGGGGCCGAACGCCTGCCCCTGCGCATGATGGTCGCGGATCCGGCGCGTGATGTCGAGGATCTCGCCGACCGCGCCGAAATCGAGGCTGCGACGCCAGATGAAGGGCCGGATCGTATCCAGGAACCGTCGTCCCAACGCCAGATCGCCGGCGGCGGCGCGCGCGCGGATGAAGGCGGCGCGCTCCCACGGCAGCGCCTGCGATTCATAATAAGCGATCGCCGCATCGACCGGGATGACGATCGGCGTCGCTTCCGGCGACGGGCGCAACCGCAGATCGACGCGCAGCACGTAGCCATCGGCATCGCGCGCCTGCAACAGCTCCAGCACACGCCGCCCGATCCGCACCGCCGCGTCGGCGACATCCTCACGCGGTCGGTGCGGCAGCGTGGCGGGATCGTAGAGGAGGATCGGGTCGATATCCGACGAATAGTTCAGCTCGCGGCTGCCCTGCTTGCCGAGCGCGATGGCCGCGAAGCCGCGCGGCTCGGCATCCGGCGTGCGCTCGGCGATCGCCGCGACGATCGCCCGGTGCAGCGCATCGTCCGCGAAGTCGGTCAGCGCCGCGGTGACCGCCGTCAGGTCGAGCGCTCCGGACAGGTCGCCTTCCGCGACCGCCAGCGCCAGCCGTCGCCGTTCCAGCCGCAACCGGCGGGCGACCGTCAGATCCGGCTCGCCCAGCGCTCGCGTGACGTCATCGGCACGCGCGATCAGACCGTTCAGAAACGGGGCATTTTCCGCCGCGCGCGTGCGGATGTCGGCATGGGCATCGGTCATCAGGCCGAAACCTTAGCGAAACATCGGCGTTGAGGCAGCATGGTACGTGACGCCCTTTCCTCCGCGATCCCGACGTCCGGGGCGTACGCCGTGCGCGACACGCAGGCGGGCGACGTGCTGGCCGCTTCGCTGAAAGCCGCGTATCGTCACGATGGTTCGATGCCGACCGATTTCGAACGCTATCTGGCCGAACTGCGCAAGGTGCATCACTGACGATCGCACGGCGACTGCGCAAGGTGCATCACTGACGATCGCACGGCGAGCGCCACATTTTGCACGACCATTGACGAACTTACGGTTCGCCCGCACTCGTCGAGGGGCTTTGCCGGACAAACGCGCTACGAACGATTCAGGCCCGGCGCGCTGTCAGGCGCTTCCATATGATGGATGACAGAGGCATCGCGCGATAGCGTAACACCGCAGGCCGTCGATGCGTGGACCCCGCCGCTGTTCCTCACCGCCGCTCGTGGAACGCTGGAGGGACGGGCACCCCCGACCGACACGGGTCATGCGAGCATGGCGAAGCAGAGAAGGTCGGGCGCCGCGCTGTCGCAGCGATGATAAAGATCGACTGCTGCGTTGGGCTGGACTGCACCTCACCGGATCGGCTCGTCTCGCGGGCGGTCGAAAGACGCTGTTCCATGCCCCTCTCTACCGACCCGGGAAGGGTCGACATGCCCGGCACGAAGCGCTCGCGCACCGCGAGCCGATCCGTCCCGAAACCGATCGACAGCGCCGCCAACCCTGTTCGTCATTCCCGCACAGGCGGGTATTCCTACACGCTGCCGTTTCGGCCTTTTCCGCGAAACCGGCGTAAAGGAATTCTCGTCCGGACGCGCGGTGTCAGCCCACGAGTCGGGACGCCGATCCGCGCCGTGGACTCCGACCTTCGGCCGTCCTAGGACACGTCCCGATCGCGGCTGAGCTCGTCGACCTCGTTCATGATCGAATCCAGCGTCGAACGCTCGGTGTCGGTCTCGTGATCGCGCCGCGACGACAGCGCGCTGCCCGCCATCAGCGTTTCGAGCGCCACGCGCCCCCGTGCGACGCGGCTCTTGATCGTTCCGACTGCGACGCCGCAGATTTCCGCCGCCTCCTCATAGGCGAAGCCGCCCGCGCCAACCAGGATCAGCGCCTCGCGCTGCGGTTGCGGCAGGTGCAGCAGCGCGCGCTGCATGTCGGCCAGTTCGACGTGCTTGTCCTGGCTCGCCGGCGCGGCGAGCACGCGGTCGGCGACCAGATCGTCCCACTCGCCCTTGAAGCGCGCGCGGCGCATCTGGCTGAGAAACAGATTGCGCAGGATGATGAAGGTCCAGGCGCGCATGTTGGTGCCGGCCTGGAAGCGCTTGCGCGCCGCCCACGCCTTCAGCAGCGTTTCCTGCACCAGATCGTCGGCCAGGTCGCGGTTGCCGGACAGCGAACGCCCGAACGCCCGCAGGTGGGGAATGACGAGCGCGAGCTGCTTCTTGAACTCCGGATCGGAGAGCGCGACGTGCTCGACCGGCGGCGCGGCAGGCGCGTCTTCCGCAAGCGAGGTGGATTGGGTCATGCCGCTCCGTTGTGCTGGCGCCGCGCCGATGCGGCGCGCGCCCGAGCCATGAAGATAGGTGGCGTCCGGCTGGTTGGCCAGCCCGTGCGTCAACATTGCCGGATCAGGACAGCAGAATGGCCGCGAAGATCACGATCACGAGCAGCAGCGAGGCCACCAGAATGTATCGCGTCATGCCCGGCGTGCTGCCGGCCCGCGCCTCGTCCGTGTCGAGGTGGATGCGCTTGTTATCGTCTGCCATGCGCATTCAACACTCCAGCACCGTTTTGGGTCCGTATCGAGACACGGACCCGTCACGTGACGCCGGCCCGCAATCAGGCGGGGACGGTGCTTTCGTCGAAGAACAACGCCTGGCTGATCGCCGCCTTCACGGTCGAGCGCTGGAACGGCTTGGTGATGAGGAAGGTCGGCTCCGGCCGCTCGCCGGTCAGCAGGCGCTCCGGGAAGGCGGTGATGAAGATCACCGGGACGTTGAACTCCGCCAGGATGTCCTTCACCGCGTCGATGCCGGAACTGTCGTCGGCGAGCTGGATGTCGGCCAGCACCAGACCGGGGCGGTCCTCCATCGCCAGCGCGACCGCCTCGTCGCGGGTCACGGCGACGCCGGTCACCTCGTGGCCCAGGTCGCGCACGATCGATTCGATGTCCATCGCGATGATCGGCTCGTCCTCGATGATGAGCACACGCGCGCGGGTCTGCTTCTCTATCTCCGCCAGCGCCTCGGCGACCAGCGAGTCCACCTCGTCGGGCTCGACCTCGATCAGATAGGCCGCGTCCTCGGGGGTGAAGCCCTCCATCGCGGTCAGCAGCAGCGCCTGGCGCGACAGCGGCGTCATCCGCGACAGCCGCGCGCGCGCCACCGCCTCCTGATCCCCGGCCGGCGTTTCGTCGGCGACCTCGTCGAAATTGGCCGAATTCCAGATTGCCTGAAAGGTGCGGTACAGGCCGAGCCGCGGATCGACGTCGCGCGGAAACTCCTCCGGCGCCGCCACGATCGCCTCCAGCGTGGCGCGGACGTAACGGTCGCCCTGCGCCTGGCTGCCGGTCAGCGCGCGTCCATAGCGACGCAGGAACGGAAGATGCGGCGCGAGTTGTTGTCCGAGCGACATGAGTAGAAAGCCCTCCCTGCGACCTGCGGGCACCCGCCCGCAGCCGCTGTAATCGAAACGTCGTGAACGCGAACGCAGCGGCCGCAGATGATCCCCCCGGCCGGCGAATTTCGTCCCACACGCATGGAACCAACGACGCCGGTTTTGGTTTCATCCGCCAACAGCGCTTTGACGCGCCGATCTGACATCGGGCCGGTCTGACATCAGGGTCGTCTCTTCGCGTCCCGCTCGGCCATGCACGATGGCCCAGGGTAGCGTCGTTCTGGGGGGTTAACGTTGACGTCGGAAAAGGAAGCGCCCGAAAAGCCGAAGACCGGCACGGTAGCGCAATCAAAGAACCGCGACATGGGATCGGCGCTGCGCTCCGTGTACCAGAAGACCGTGGAGGAAACCGTTCCCGACGATCTGCTGTCGTTGCTCGGCAAGCTCGACTGACGAACGTGTCCGTTGCCTCTCCCGCCGACGCCCCACGGCCCGCCGCGGGGCGTCCGGAGCTTTTTGCGCGCTGGCCGACGGGTGCCAAACTCTTCCTGATCCTCAGCATCGCGTTGTTGCCGCTGGCGTTGATCGCGATCTTTGCCACGTTGCGCGTCACGCAGATCGCCGACACCGAACTCCGCTCCCACCTGCGCGTTGCGGCTTCCGAATCGAGCCGGGCGATCGCGATCGAACTGGTCGGCGACATGACCGCGCTGCGCGTTGCGGTGGATGCGCTCAACGCCGATCGCGGCGACGCGCCAAGCTGCGCGCGGGCGCAGGGGGTGTTCGCGCAGCAGTCCGCCGCCGGCACCAGCTTCGTGATCGTCGACCGGCGCGGGCGGCCGATCTGCGGCGAACCCTTCCCCGGCGCCGCCACGTTCGCCCGGCAATCGCCCGGCGACGCGGTCAGCGCGCGGATCGTCGAGGGGCGCGGGCTGATGCTGCGGATCGCGGGACGCCGGAACGGCGTCACCGCCGCCGCTTATTTCCCGGCCGCGTTCCTGGCGCAGATCAGCCGGCCCAGCGGCTTCGCCCCCGATTACGGCGCCGCGCTGTCGCTGGGCGACGACCGGCTGGAACTGGATCCGCTCGAACGGCAGGGTACGCTGGAGCGGCGCGAGAGCATCCGCAACGACCTGGGCGTCGGCGGCCTCGTGCTCGACATGCAGGTGCGCAGCGCGCCGATCGGCTCACCGTTGCTGATCGCGCTGACGCTGCCGCTGCTGATGTGGGCGGCGGCGGCGGCGATCAGCTGGTTCGTCGTGGACCGGCTCCTGATCGCGCCGTTGCGCGCGTTGCGCGGCAGCATCGCGGCCTATTCACCCGGCGACCAGCCCGACCCGGCGATGTTGCGCGCATTGCCCGCGCAGGAGATCCGCGAACTGGGCGACACGTTCCGTGCGCTGAGCCGCACCGTCGCGATCCACGAGGCCGGTCTGGCCGAAGGGCTGATGCGCCAGACGAAGCTGACGCGCGAGGTGCATCACCGCGTCAAGAACAACCTGCAGGTGATTTCCAGCCTCATCAACTTCCACGCGCGCGGCGCGCGCAGTGCCGAGGCGTCGCAGGCCTATGCCTCCATCCAGCGGCGCGTCGACGCGCTCGCGGTGGTGCACCGCTATCATTACGCCGAGATGGAGGAGAACCGCGGCGTCGGCCTGCGCGCGGTGCTCGGAGAGCTGGCCTCCAGCATTCGCGCGACCGCACCGGATGGAACCCGTGTCGGGATCGTGCTGGACATCGACCCCTTCTACGTCACGCAGGACGTCGCCGTTGCGGTGGCGTTCCTCGTCACCGAACTGGTCGAACTGGCGATGACCGGCGCGCCGGACACGCAGGTCAGCATCTCGCTGAAGCCGCGCACCGATCCGCACCGCGCGACGCTGCGGCTGTCGTCGCGGGCGCTGGTGGGAACCGATCATCTGCGCGATGGCCTCCAGCATCGCTACGGTCGCGTGATCGAAGGGCTGGCGCGCCAGTTGCGCGCCGCGTTGCAGCATGATCCACTGACGGGCGCCTATGAGATCACGATCGCGGTGACCGGAAGCGACTGATCACGATTTTCGAGAAAAAATGAACGGCTTGTACGGAACCGCTGGCGCGCGGTCTCGTTCAGAACCCCGGATAGCGAATTTATGCCCCCCGCTCTCGCTATCCATGACATAGGCCCGGAAGCGTCCACCCTCCCCCCCCCCCGGTGACGCTTCCGGGCCTTATTTCCTCCCCGACATCATCACATCATTTCTGCGCGGGAACGATCCGTGCACGGACGCATTGTCCCTGCGTATTTCACAGGAGGCAGGTTTGATGCGTAAGGTTCTGACCATGGTGGCGCTGGCGGGCGCCGTGTTGGTGTCGGCATGCAACACCGTCGGCGGCGTCGGCCGCGACGTGTCGTCGGCGGGCGACGCGGTGGCGGGCGCGGCGGACAAGAACAAGTAAGCCGACCCGGCCGCCGGTCGAAAGACCGGCAAGCGAAGGGCGGTCCGCGCGGCGGGCCGCCCTTTGTCGTGGAAGGCTACTCGCCGGTGGCGGCGGCCTGTTCCTCGCGGGCGCGGCGACGCTCGGTGAACCAGATGCCGATGATCGCGGCCTCGTACAGGATGGCCAGCGGGATCGCGAGCAACAGCTGCGATCCGACGTCCGGCGGCGTCAGCACCGCCGCGATCGCGAAGGCACCGACGATCGCA
Source organism: Sphingomonas taxi (assembly GCA_003243195.1). Lineage (GTDB taxonomy): Bacteria > Pseudomonadota > Alphaproteobacteria > Sphingomonadales > Sphingomonadaceae > Sphingomonas > Sphingomonas taxi_B. The sequence goes on from QFQI01000002.1 coordinate 45,038, forward strand.
TAGCGACGCGCCCCGATCAGCTGCTTGCGGGTGACGACGCCAGCGCGCTCTAGCAGCATCAGCAGCACGGGCAGCAGGAACGCCGCGCCGAATCCGAACAGGAACTGCATGACGAAGCTGAGGTAATTGCCGATCGCCGGCAGCGCCTGCTGCTGCACGCCGCCGATCATCCCGGAGTAACCGAGCAGGAAATGCAACGCCATCGGGATGGCGATATAATAGGCCATCGCCGCCCCGCTCAGGAACAGCACGGGCGTGGCGAGCAGGAACGGCAGCAGCGCGCGGCGTTCCTTGCGGTACAGGCCGGGCGCGACGAATTGCCAGAGCTGGTTGGCGATCACCGGGAAGGAGATCATCATCGCCGAAAAGAACGCCACCTTCACCTGAACGAAGAACGCCTCGAACACCTGGGTGTAGATGACCGTCTTCTGCCCGGCGTGCAGCAGCGGCTGCACCAGGAAGGCGAAGATATCCTCCGCGAAATACCAGCAGACGAAGAACGCCACCGCGACCGCCGCGATGCAATACAGAAGCCGGCGGCGCAGTTCGAGCAGGTGATCGAGCAACGGCGCGCGCGAATCCTCGAGTTCGTCGACGATCTCGCTCACGACGCTGCCTTGCTATCGGACGGAGCGCTGTCGGACACGGGCCGGTCGGCGTCGGGCTTCGCGGAGGCGATGTCCCCGGGGGACGGTATCGCGGGTGCGGGCAGGTCGGCGGGCAACACCTGTGGCTTCTCCACCATCACCGGCTGTCCGGTCGCATCTAGGTCGGGGTTCGCCCCGTCGTCCGCGCGGTGCCCGATCTCGGCCGGGGGGGAAGGGACCAGCGGATGTTCACGCATGATCCGCTCGTTCTCCGCCTTCCACTTCTTCTCCATTTCCTCCAGCTCCGCCTCGCGGACCATTTCGTCGAAGCCGGAACGGAACTGCTGTCCCACCGCGCGCGCGCGGCCGACCCAATAGCCCAGGACGCGCATCGCCTTGGGCAGGTCCTTGGGGCCGATCACCACCAGCGCGACGAACGCGACCAGCAGGAATTCGGAGGGAGCGATGTCGAACATTCAGCGGGCGCCGGACGAATGGGTCAGCGACGGTCCTCGCGCACCGGATCGGCTTCGCGGTCATAGGCCGGCTCGGCGCGGGTCTGCGCCTCGATACGCGGCTTGGGACGCACCTGGTCCTCGTCGTCCTCGGCCATGCCCTTCTTGAAGTTCTTCACGCCCTTGGCGACGTCGCCCATCAGGCTGGAGAAGCGCCCGCCGCCCAGCAGCAGGATCGCGACCACCGCGAGGATGAGGATATGCGGAAGACTGAAGCTGCCCATGACGGAATCTCCTAAGATGAAGGGGTATCTAGTCGCGATCGTCGCCGTTTTCCACCGCGAGTTGATCGAAGACCAGATCCACGGGGTCGAGCAGCCCCGCGGCGCGCAGGTCGTCGATCCCGGGAAGGTCGCGACGGCTCCTGAGCCCGAAATGTGACAGGAATTCGGGGGTGGTCGCAAACATCAGCGGCCGACCCGGCACGTCGCGGCGACCCGCGGGGCGTATCCATCCCGCCTCCATCAGCACGTCCAGCGTACCGCGCGCCGTCTGCACGCCGCGGATCGCCTCCACATCGGCGCGTGTCACCGGCTCGTGATAGGCGATGATCGCCAGCGTCTCGATCGCGGCGCGGCTCAGCTTGCGCGGCTCCTCGCGCTCGCGGCGCAGCAGGTGCGCCAGATCGGCGGCGGTCTGGAAATGCCACCGCCCGCCGCGCTCGACCAGCTCCACGCCGCGCCCGGCATAATCGGCCGCCAGCCGCGCCAGTGCCGCCGCGACGTCGCCCTCCCCGGCGTGCGCGCGGATCGCGTCGACGCCCAGCGGCTCGGGCGCGGCGAACAGCACCGCCTCCACCGCGCGCGCATAGCCGTCGGTCACGTCGCCGGCCGGCGCAGGTACAGCGGCGCGAACGGCATCTCCTGCTGCAGCTCCACCCGCCCCTGGCGCGCCAGTTCCAGCGCGGCGAGAAAGCTGGAGGCCAGCGCGGAGCGGCGCAGCGCAACGCCGGCGCCATCGGCGACGTCGGGCAGGAACGCCTCGATCGCGCGCCATTCGATCGCGTTGCCCAGCAGCGCCGACACGCGCGCGATCGCCGCCTCCAGCGTCATCACCTCCCGGTCGCGCACGACATGCAGCACCGGCCGCGCGCGGGCGCGGGTCTGGCCATAAGCGGCCAGCAGCTCGTAGAGGCTCGCCGACCATGCGGTCTTGCGGACGACGCGCAGCCCCTCCGGCGCGCCGCGCCTGAACACGTCGCGCCCGGTGCGGTCGCGGGCCATCAACCGCGCCCCGGCGTCGCGCATCGCGTCGAGCCGCTCCAGCCGCAGGTGCAGGCGCAGCGCCAGCGCGTCGGCGTCCGGCTCCACCTGCGGATCACGTGGCAACAGCAGCGCCGATTTGAGATAGGCGAGCCACGCCGCCATCACCAGATAATCGGCCGCGAGTTCGAGTTGCAGCACGCGCGCCTGCTCGACGTAGCGCAGATATTGCTCCACGAGTTGCAGGATCGAAATGTCGCGCAGGTCGACCTTCTGCGCGCGCGCGAGCGACAGCAGCAGGTCGAGCGGCCCTTCCCAGCCACCCAGATCGAGCGTGAGCTGTTCGGGCGCGCCGTTCATCACGCGTGCGGGCGACGGAGGGAGGCGCGGGCGCGGCGCATGGCGTGATCGTGACACAGGCGTGCCGCGGAGAACAGGGGTGTTACCCGGTGGCCGACGTCCTGCGCGAGGGACCGAGGTTCGCTTCGCAAGCCTTGTGCCCGCCGCGAATGGGGATCCGCCTTGCGTCCCATGGCGGAATCCGGCTTTTCGCGGGTGGTTCCCGTGCGCCGCCGCTCAGCGATCCCGCCGCGGACGGAACGCGCGGTCGGGGCGCGGCGTGCGTGCGCCCTCGGCACGGTTCTGACGACGCAGGTCGCGACCGTCGCGGCGGACATCCGGCCGATACTCGCGGCGCGCATCGCGGCGCTGCTGGCGGAACTGGTCGCGCGTGAACGTGCCGGGGCGTACCTCACCACGATCGTCGCGCCCGAAGTCCCGCCAGTTGGCGCGCACGTCGCGATGGTTCACGCCGTAGCGGCGCTGCTGCCAATAGCGTTGCTGCGCGCCGTTCCAGCGGTGCGCGCGGCGATAGCGGTCGTACACGTAGCGGCCGGTGCCGGGATAATAATAATCGCCATACCAGCCGTAATAGCCCGTCCCATAGCCGCCGGCGTAATAGGGATCACCGTAATATCCCGGCCCCGCGCCGACCCCTACCCCGACGCCCGAATAGCCGTAGCCATCGGTGCAGGCGGCGGTGCCCAGCGCCAGCCCGCCGAGCAGGCCGACCAGCATCATACGCCGCAACATCATGACATCGCTCCCCAACACCGATGGGGCGGGAGCCGATACGCACTCCCGCTGTCATGGCAACGAGCGCCGGTCATCCGGGTTCCGGGAAGCTGCGCGCCGTCAATGCCCGGGGAAGGACATCAGCGCCGACACCGCAACGTCGTCGCCGCGCAGCCGGTCCGCACCGCCGAGATCGGGCAGGTCGACCACGAACTGCGCCTGCCGCACCGTCGCTCCCGCCTTGCGCAGCAGCCGCACCGCCGCGCGCGCGGTGCCGCCGGTGGCGATCAGGTCGTCGACCAGCAGCACGCGCGCACCGGGCGCGCAGGCGTCGGCGTGAATGGCGATCCGGTCTTGCCCATATTCCAGCGCATAATCCTCGGCGATCGTCGCGCCGGGCAGCTTGCCGTCCTTGCGGATCAGCAGCACGCCCGCGCGCAGCGAGACCGCCAGCGCCGCCGCGAACAGGAAGCCGCGCGCCTCGATCCCCGCGACCAGATCGACCGGCCCGTCGACCCCCGCCGCCATCCGCTCCACGGTGGTGGCGAGGCCGGCCGGCGACAGCAGCAGCGTGGTGATGTCGCGGAACTGGATGCCTGGCTTCGGAAAGTCGGGGATGGTGCGGATCAGCGCCTTCAGATCGTCGTTCATGGAGCGGCGGATTACACGAAAACGGCGACCGGGACAGGTGCCCGATCGCCGTCGATCATGCCGCGGGCGCCTGACCCGCTCAGTGCTTCACGTTGCGCCAGACGTTCTGGTACGCGCCCCATGTCAGATAGACGAAGATCAGCAGGAAGATGACCGCCGCGAAGCCGGCGGCGTGGCGCGCCTCCAGGTTCGGCTCCGCGCTCCACGTCAGGAACGCGGCGACATCGCGCGCCATCTGGTCGCGGGTCGCCTTCGTACCGTCCGAATAGGTCACCTGCCCGTCCGAGGTGATCGGCGGCGGCATCGCGATGTTTAGATTCGCGAAATATGGGTTGTAGTGCAGCCCGTCCGGCGTCTTGGCGTCCGGGAATTCCTTCAGCAATTCGGCCGGCTGATCGCGATAGCCCATCAGCAGCGCGTGGACGTAGTTCGAGCCGTCCTCGCGCGCCTTGGTCATCAGCGACAGGTCGGGCGGCAGCGCGTTGTTGTTCGCGGCGCGCGCGGCGACCTCGTTGGCGAACGGCGACGGGAAATGATCCGACGGCAGGTTCTTGCGCGTCGCCGCCTCGCCCGTTTCCGGGTTCACGCTCGGCTGTTCGATCACCCACTGGTTGGCGATCGCCTTCACTTCCGCTTCGCTGTAGCCGAGCTGCGCCAGGTCACGGAACGCGACATACTTCAGCGAGTGACAGGCCGCGCACACTTCCTTGTAGACCTGGAAGCCGCGCTGGAGCTGCTGGCGGTCGAATTTGCCGAACAGCCCCGCCGACGACAGCCCGATATCCTCGGGATGCTGATGGAAGGCGTGTTCCGCGGTGTGCGGCGCCGGGTTCTGGATCGCGTCCTTTGCGGTGAAGAACAGCGCCAGCGCGAGCACGAGGACGAACCCCGCGCCGACCAGCAGTGAAATGAGACGAACCATTGCCTGTCGAATCCCCTCTTCGTCTCGTTCTCAGCCCGCCATCGCGGTCTGTGCGGGGCTGGTGCCGCCGTGCTTGGCCAGCACCGCCTCGGTGATCGAGTTCGGCAGCGCGCGCGGCCGCTCCGCCGCCGACACCAGCGGCAGGATGATGAGGAAGTGCGCGAAATAATAGCCCGCCGCGATCTGCCCCATCATGACGTTGCGCGCGGTCGCCTCCGCCCCGCCGACATAGCCGAGCACGAGCACGTCGAGCAGCAGCACCGCCAGGAACCAGCGATAGGTCGGGCGATAATTGGCCGAGCGCACCGGCGAGGCATCCAGCCACGGCAGGAAGAACAGCAGCAGGATCGAGCCGAACATCGCCAGCACGCCCCACAGCTTGGCCGGCAGGATGAAGTCGGCGGTGAAGCTCTTGAGGATCGCGTAGAACGGCAGGAAATACCATTCGGGCACGATATGCGCCGGCGTCGAGAGCGGGTTTGCCTCGATATAATTGTCCGGGTGGCCCAGCAGGTTGGGCGAGAAGAACACGAAGAACGCGAACACCAGGAAGAACACGCCCACGCCCACGCCGTCCTTGGCGGTGTAATAAGGGTGGAACGGCACGGTGTCCTGCTCGCCCTTCACGTCCACGCCGGTCGGGTTGTTCGACCCCGGGATGTGCAGCGCCCAGATGTGCAGGATGATGACCCCCGCGATCACGAACGGCAGCAGGTAGTGGAGCGAGAAGAAGCGGTTGAGCGCGGCATTGTCCGGCGCGAAGCCACCCAGCAGCCACACGCGGATCGTCTCGCCGACCAGCGGGATCGCCGAGAAGAAGCCGGTGATGACCTGCGCGCCCCAGAAGCTCATCTGCCCCCAGGGCAGCACATAGCCCATGAAGGCGGTCGCCATCATCAGCAGGAAGATGACCACGCCGAGCAGCCACACCATCTCGCGCGGCGCCTTGTACGAACCGTAGTACAGGCCGCGCCCGATGTGGATGTAGACCACCGCCAGGAACATCGACGCGCCGTTGGCATGCGCGTAGCGCAGGAACCAGCCGGCGTTGACGTCGCGCATGATGCTTTCGACCGCACCAAACGCCACGCTGCCGTTGGCGGCATAATGCATCGCCAGCACCACGCCGGTGACGATCTGCACGACCAGCGCGACGCCCGCGAGCACGCCGAAGTTCCAGAAATAGTTCAGGTTGCGCGGCACCGGATAGCCCGCGCCGATCGCATTGTAGACCAGGCGCGGCAGCGGCAGCTTCTCGTCCATCCAGCGCATCAGCGGCGCCTTCGGCTCGTAATGCTTGGCCCAGGGGAAGCTCATCTCTCTATCTCCCTCAGCCGACCGTCACGACGGTGTCGGACGTGAACGCATATTCGGGCACATGCAGGTTCTGCGGCGCCGGTCCCTGGCGGATGCGGCCCGCCGTGTCATAGGCCGATCCGTGGCACGGGCAGAAATAGCCCCCGAACGGCCCCTTGTTCTCGCCCTCGCCCGCGCCCAGCGGCACGCAGCCCAGATGCGTGCAGACGCCCAGCGTGATGAGCCAGTTCTTCTTGCCCGCCTTGGTGCGCTCCTCCAGCGTCTGCGGATCGCGCAGCGAGGAGACGTTCACCGCATCGGCGGCGGCGATCTCGGTCGGGGTCAGGTTGCGCACGAACAGCGGCTGCTTGCGGAAACTGGCCTTGATCGCCTGTCCCGGCGCGATCTTGGAGATGTCGATCTCGGTGGTGGACAGCGCCAGCACGTCGGCGGAGGGGTTCATCTGGTTGATGAGCGGCAGGACGATCGCGACCGCGCCAACGCCGGCGAAGGATACGGCGGCGATGTTGATGAAGTCGCGACGGCGCGGGTCGTGCGGTTCCTCGCGATAGGGCGCGGGATTTTCGCCGGGGGGAATTGCCTGCTCTGCCGTCGCCATTCGCGTCAAACCTCTACCCGTTCGTCTCTCCGCCGGGTGGCCGATGCCGCGTGCGACACATGAGCTCCCCGTCGTCGACCTGCCCGTCCCCACGGCGGTCTTTCGGCCTGATAGCCGGGGCTTCCGCGCTTTGCCAACAGCATTTTGCGGGCGTAGGAGCGCGGACGATGCGGATCGCGCTCTTCCAACCCGACATTGCGGGCAACGTCGGCACGCTGCTGCGGCTCGGCGCCTGCCTGGACGTGGGCGTCGACCTGATCGAGCCGATGGGCTTCGCATGGAGCGACCGTGCGCTGGCGCGATCGGGCATGGACTATGCGGGCCATGTCGACGTGCGCCGCCACGCCGAGTGGGACGCGTTCCTCGCCACGGTCGGATCGCGCCGCATCGTGCTGGCCACCACGGTCGGCGCGGTGCCACTGCCGCGGGCACGCTTCGCCGCCGACGACATCGTGCTGCTGGGCAGCGAGGGTGCCGGCGTGCCGTCGCACGTCCACGACCGCGCCGACCAGCGCGTGCGGGTGCCGATGCGCGGGCATCTGCGCTCGCTCAACGTCGCGGTGGCCGGCGCGATCGTGGTCGGCGAGGCGCTGCGCCAGACCGGCGGCTGGGACAAACTGAGCGGTTGACCCGGCCCGCGCCATGGGCCGATGGCGCACGCATGACATTGGACGACCAGCAAGCCGCCGCCCGCACGTGGTTCGAAGGGCTGCGCGACCTGATCTGCGCCGAGTTCGAGGCGATCGAACGCGAGGCGGGATCCGACGCGCGGTTCGCTTACACGCCATGGGACCGCGCCGACCCGTCGGGCGCGCCGGGCGGCGGCGGCGTGCGCGGGCTGATGACGGGGCGCGTATTCGAAAAGGTGGGCGTCAACGTGTCCACGGTCGGCGGCACGTTCGAGGGCGAGTTCGCGCGCACCATCCACGGCGCGGCCGAGGACCCGCGCTTCTTCGCCACCGGCATCAGCCTGGTCGCGCACATGGCCAACCCGCACGTCCCCGCCGTGCACATGAACACGCGCTTCCTGGTCACCACCCGGCGCTGGTTCGGCGGCGGCGCGGACCTGAACCCGCCGCTGCCGATCGAGGAGGATACCGAGGAGTTCCACGCGGTGCTGCGCCGCGCCTGCGACGCGCACGACCCCGGCCATTACCCGCGCTTCCGCCAATGGGCGGACGATTATTTCTACATCCCGCATCGCAAGGTGCACCGCGGCGTGGGCGGCATCTTCTACGATCACCTCGACAACGACTTCGCCGCCGACTTCGCCTTCACGCAGGATGTCGGGCGCGCCTTTCTGGACGTCTATCCGCGCATCGTGCGGCGGCGGATGCACATGCCCTTCGGCGACGCGGACGTGGCGCGGCAACTGGCGTGGCGCGGGCGCTATGCGGAGTTCAACCTGGTCTATGATCGCGGTACGCTGTTCGGGCTGAAGACCGGCGGCAACATCGACGCGATCCTGATGAGCCTGCCGCCGCGCGCGACATGGGAATAGCCGCGTGGCGCTGACCCGCGTTCCCGACGATCACCTCGCCACGGTCGTCACCACGCTGGAGATGGCCGCGCGCCCGCGACCGCGCGCGATGCCGGACGCGCCGCTGCGGCTGGTGCGCTGGACGGCGCCGGCGCCGGAGAAATACCGCGCGCTGTTCCGCCGCGTGGGCGCGCGCTGGCTGTGGTTCTCGCGGCTGGTGATGGACGATGCGGCGCTGGTCGCGATCGTCCACGATCCGCTGGTGGAGGTCCATGCCGCGGTCGACCGCGCCGGGATCGAGGTCGGGATGATCGAGCTCGACTTCCGCACGCCGGGCGCCTGCGAGATCGGCTATTTCGCGCTGGTGCCCGAACTGGCCGGGCGCGGCCTGGGGCGCTGGCTGATGGCGCAGGCGCTGGCGCGCGCGTGGCGCCCCGGGATCGGCCGCGTGTGGCTGCACACCTGCACGCTCGACCATCCCTCCGCACTCGGCTTCTACCGCGCGCAGGGCTTCGTCGCGACCGGGCGCACGGTGGAGACGTTCGCGGACCCGCGCGCCACCGGCGTGCTCCCCGCCGACGCCGCGCCTCAGGTGCCCCTGCTCGCCCGCACCCGATAGGCGACCACGCCGATCAGCATCACCGCAACGGTGTAGCCCGCACCGATCGCCGCGATCAGCGCGTCGACCAGTACCAGCGCGGCGGCGCCTCCCGGCCCCGCGGTGCCCGCTACGCCGCGCAGCGTCTCGTCCGCGCTCAGCAGCGGCGCGACCGCCAGCCATTGCGCCAGGAACAGCGCGACCAGCGCGCCGGTCAGCGCGCGGTCCATGCCCCTGGTCATCTTCCAGCTCAGCCGCAGCGACCGCAGCGGGCGCAGCACCGGATGACGCGCCATCGCCGGGATCGCCACGATCAGCCGCGCCTGCACGTACAGGCCGGGCAGCACCAGCAGCCACAGGCCCAGCCCCACCGGCACCGCCACCGCCATGCTCGCCAGCGCAAACGCCACCAGCCGCACCATCGCCTGCCCCAGCGCCTGGCTGACGGTCAGGCGATCGGGATCGAGCAGCAGCAGCGCGATCGTGGCGGTGCCGTACAGGCCGATCAGCTCGGCCAGGAGGAACCAGATGCCGTTGCCCTGCGCCCAGATCGTCACCGCCTGCATCCACGCCTGCATCACCACCTCGTCGCGCGGCGACGGCGGCAGCGGCGGCAGCGGTTCGCACAGCAGCAGCGCCGCGAACGAGGGCAGGAACACCAGCGCCCCCGCGATCGGCAGGATCAGCGCGGCATCGCGCCGGAACAGCCGCCACGCGACGGACAGCAACCCGGCGAAGCTGATCGTCATGCGAGCGGCGCCATCCGTTGCTCCTGCGCGCGCGCCGCGACGTAGAATTGCGCATAGAACACGCTCTGCACCACCGAGGTCAGCGCCGACACCAGCGCGCTGACGATCGCGACCACCAGCGCCACCGTCGCATCCGCCTCCCCGCCCAGCACCAGCCGCGCGACGATCCCGACGACCGAGGTCGACGCCATCATCAGCACGATCACCACGATGGCATAGAGGATCAGCACGCCGATCAGCTTCATGGTCGATCCGCGCGTCAGCGCCAGGCTGCGGCGCAGCGCGCCCAGGCCGCGTGTTTCGTTGACGACGATGCCGAACAGCGGCACCAGCCGCGCGCTGAGCCACAGGCCGGCGACCACCGTCGCCAGCGCCAGCAGCCCGGACAGCGCGAGCGGCCCGGCCGCGACGGCCTGCACGTCCAGCTTGCCGGCCGCGTTCATCCGCGCCCCGCCGACCGCCAGCGCCACGACCGCGGGCAGGAAGAACAGCGTCGCCGCGACGATCAGCACCACCAGCACGCCCAGCGCCGCGAGCAGGCGGCGCCCCGCGATGCGATAGGCCGCGGCCCCGTCCACCGCCGGATCGCTGGCCACCGCGGTGATCGCCAGAATGCCGTAGAGCAACAGCAGGACGGTCGCGATCGCCACCACCGGGCCGAGCGCCGCCGGCGCGCCGCCCGTCGCGCGGAGCACGCCGCCGGCCACGCCGGGCAGCACCATCGTCAGCAACGCGATGCCCGCCAGGATGCCGGTCCGCCCTTGCAGGACATCGACCGTCCGATCCCACACCGTGCCGATCCTCACCATCGCCGCCCCCGATCCCACGATCCCGTGACGGCCGGCGTAGCGCCGCGCCGCCCGCTTGCCAACCGCGCGGCGCGTCCGCATCTGGGGGATGTGCAGGCAATGACCGATGAAGGAGCCGCCGGACCGGGCGGGATCGAGTGGCGCGTGTCGCCGGGGCTGACCGACTATGCCGCGGCGCTCGCCACGATGGAGGCGCGCGCGGCGGCGGTCGCGGCGGGCGAAGCGCGCGAGCTGGTGTGGCTGCTGGAGCATCCGCCGGTCTACACCGCCGGCACCAGCGCCGACCCGTGCGAGCTGGTCGATCCGCGCTTTCCCGTGGTGCCGGCCGGGCGCGGCGGGCGCTATACCTATCACGGGCCGGGGCAGCGCGTCGGCTACCTCGTGCTCGACCTCAACCGGCGCGGGCGCGACGTGCGCTGCTTCGTCCATGCGGTGGAGGGATGGGTGATTGCGGCGCTGGAGCAGATCGGCATCGCCGCCTTCCGCGCGCAGGGCCGGATCGGCATCTGGACGCACGATGCCGCCGGGCAGGAGGCGAAGATCGGCGCGATCGGCATCCGCGTGCGCCGCTGGGTGACGCTGCATGGCTTCTCGGTGAACCTGTCGCCGGACCTGGCGCATTTCGGCGGGATCGTGCCGTGCGGCATCGCCGACTATCCGGTGACCAGCGCAGCGGCGATGCGCGCGACCAGCGACATCGCCGCCTTCGACGCCGCACTGGCGGCTACGGCCGGGCCGTTTCTGCAAAGCCTGATTTGTGCGGGTGAAAACGAGACTTGAGGGTCCGATCATCTGTCATTAATGTCCGGGTCGATTTGGAACAGAAAAACGGCCGGTCGGTCGCCAAATCCATAGTCTAGGGAGCAAATTCATGCGTGCACTCATCACCAAGGTTCTGACCGGCTCGGCACTCGCGGCGGCCGCGCTCGCGGTTTCGGCGTGCGGTTCGAAGACCGAAGGCACCGATAACACCATGATCACCGACATGAACGCCACGGAAGGCATGGACACGATGACCGACAACATGACCGCCGTGGACGGCGCCATGAACGGCGGCATGATGGCCAATGACACCATGGGCAACGACATGATGATGTCGAACATGGGCGGCATGTCGAACGCGATGTAATCCGCCGCACCGGCGATTGTATCCAGGGACCGTCCGGGCAACCGGGCGGTCCTTTTCGTTGGGCGGGACGCCGGCACGACCGTTACGGGTCGTCAACAATAACAGCGGCTTGCAAGCCGGTTGCGCCAGACCGAGTCCCCGATGCGGCAGATTGCGCTTGGGGTCGCCACGCGATGTGACGTAAGGAAGACGCGGGCGGCAGCGCCGCGCGCGAGGAGTGTTGAGGAATGCTGAAGGTGGGGTTCGTCGGTGCCGTGGCGGCAGTGGCGGCTGGGATGCTGATGGCCACGCCGGCCACGGCGCAATTCTTCTTCAAGGCCAAGGATCTGCGCGGCGAGCGCGTCAAGGGCGACGAACCGGGGATCGGCCAGCCGCTGCCCGGCGCGACGCCGGCGGAGCTGCGCGCGGCCGTGGTGTGGAACATGCGCGCCGCGCTCAACGTCGCCGCGCTGCAATGCCAGTTCGAACCGCAACTGCTGACCGTGCACAACTACAATGCGATCCTGGCCGATCATCGGCAGGAGCTGGCGCAGTCGTTCGATACGCTCGCCAAGTATTTCGCGCGCACCGCCAAGACGAAGAAGGAGGGCCAGATGGCGCTCGACCAGTTCGGCACGCGCACCTACGCCGGTTTCGCGACCGTGGCCGCGCAATATGGCTTCTGCTCCACCTCGTCGAGCATCGGGCGCGAGGCGCTGTACGCCCCGCGTGGCGAGTTCGGCGAAGTGGCGCTCGGCCGGATGCGCGAGCTGCGCAACAGCCTGACGCCATGGGGCGAGCAGCAATTCCCGCGCGCGCACATCCTGCCCGCCACGCTGCCGCGCTTCGACAAGGATTGCTGGAAGAAGGACAGCTACAACAACAAGAAGTGTGGCGAGGCGCTGACCCCGGTGGTCTACGCGGCGCGCTGAAGCCCCGCCCTCGCCCCGGGGCGCCTGCGCCGGGAACGGGGATGGCGGGCGGGGCGGAACCGTTGCGCCGCCCCCGCGCGCGGCGATGGTGGTCGCGGGGCCGCGCGCCGCCGCGGCGGCTTATCGCAGACCCAGAAGCTTGTGCGTCTGCAACGACAACCGCCATTGCGGGCGTTCCATCACCAGCGCCATCGCGGCGGCGACATTCGCCTCACCCCGCGCATCGTCCAGCGGCTGAAGCAGGAAATGCGCGAAGTCCCAGCGCTCGATCGTGTCCAGGTCGCTGCCGGCCTGCGGCCACACCAGCTTCAGCTCGTGCCCGCGGCGCTGCACCGTCTCGCTGCCCGCCTTGGGGCTGATGCAGACCCAGTCGATACCGGGATGCACCGGCAGCGTCCCGTTGCTCTCGATCGCGATCTCGAAGCCGGCGGCGTGCAGCGCGTCGACCAGTGCATCGTCGACCTGGAGCATCGGCTCGCCGCCGGTCAGCACCACGAAACGACGTAGGCCGTCGCCGCCCCAGAAGCCCTCCACCGCCGCGACCAGCGCCGCGGCATCGGCGAAGCGCCCGCCGCCGGCTCCGTCCACCCCGACAAAATCGGTGTCGCAGAACCGGCAGATCGCGCGCGCGCGATCCTGCTCGCGCCCGGTCCACAGGTTGCACCCGGCGAAGCGCACGAACACCGCGCGGCGCCCCGCCTGCACGCCTTCGCCCTGGAGCGTCAGGAACATCTCCTTGACGGCGTAGCTCATGGGGCGGGCGGGACCACCGCATAGTCGGTCGGGTCGGCAACCCCGGCGTCGGCGAAGCCCTTGTGGCGCAGGCGGCAACTGTCGCACAGCCCGCAATGTTTCGCGCCCGGTGCGGGATCGTAGCACGACCAGCTCATCCCCAGGTCCAGCCCCAGCCGCGTCCCTTCACGCACGATATCGGCCTTGGTCATGTGCTGGAGCGGCGCGCGGAAACGGAACGGCGCCCCTTCGACGCCCGCCTTGGTCGCCAGCTCCGCCATCTGCTCGAACGCGGTGATGAACTCCGGGCGGCAGTCGGGATACCCCGAATAATCCAGCGCGTTGACGCCCAGATACACGTCGCGTGCGCCGGCCGCCTCCGCCCAGCCGAGCGCGAGGCTCAGGAAGATCGTGTTGCGCGCCGGCACATAGGTGACCGGGATCGCCGCGCCCACGCCGTCCTTGGGCACGTCGATCGCGGCGTCGGTCAGCGCCGAGCCGCCGAACGCCGACAGGTCGATCGGCAGCACGACGTGCCGCACGGCCCCCAGCGCGCGCGCGACACGGCGCGCGGCGGCGAGCTCCACCTGATGCCGCTGGTTATAGTCGATCGACAAGGCGAGCAGCGGGTGTCCGGCCTCGCGCGCCAGGGCGGCCGACACCAGGGAATCGAGCCCGCCCGATACGAGCGCGACCGCGGGAGTTTTGCTGGTCATGATGGGGGCGAGCTAGGCGTTGCCCGCGCGGAGCGCAACCGCGCGGCAAAAAGAACGGGCCGCCGTCGCCGGCGACCCGCAGGATGCCCGGACCAACCGGGCGTGGGAGAGAGCATGCCGCCGAAACAGCATGGCATCCTTATGACCGGGAAAGGTTAACGAACCGCTAAGCGTCCGACCGGGAAACCCGCTGGAGGACGAATGGCGAGGTGTCACCGACCGGCTCCCCCGCCCCGCCCCCTGGCGGATCAGGCCGCCGGTTCGTCGGCCCGCATCGGAAAGACGGTGGAGCAGAACGCACAGTCCACCGCGATCACCCCCTGGTCGTCGGCCATCTCCAGCCGCTGTTCGAGCGGAAAGCGCGCCAGCACCGAACGGATGTGCTCGGGCGTGCAGCGGCATCCCTTCGCGATCGGCTGCGCGGCCAGCACGCGCACCTCGCTTTCCTCGTTGAACAGCCGCCACACCAGCGTCTCCAGCGGCAGCGCCGCGTCGCCAAGCTCGTCGGCGCCGACGGTGCGGCCCAGCGCCTCGACATGCTCCCATTCGGGATGGTCGAGCTTCGTGTGCAGCCGCTCGCGCCCTTCCTCGCCTTCGGGCAGGTGCTGGAGCAGCAGCCCGCCGGCGACGCAGCGTCCGTCGGCGTCCTTGCGCATCCCGGCGCGCACCAGCGTCGGGATCTGCTCCGACTGGAAGAAATAGCTTTGCGCCGCCTCCGCCAGCGTATCGCCGTCCAGCGGGACGATCCCCTGGTAGCGCTCGCCGGTGGTTGCGAGATCGAAGGTGATCGCCAGATAACCCTTGCCGAACAGCGCGAACAGCGACGGGTCGGCCGGCGCGGCCGCCAGCCGGTCGGCATCGAACTGCACATAGCCGCGCACCTCGCCGCCGCGCCAGTCGCACACCAGCAGCGTGACCACGCCGTCCTGCGTCTGCGTCTGCATGGTGAGCTGCCCCGCCGGATCCTTCAGCGTGGAGCCGATCAGCGCGGTCAACGTCAGCGCCTCCGCCAGCAGCTTCTCGATCGCGGGGGGATAGGCATGCGCGGACAGGATCGTGTCCAGCGTCGGGCCAAGCCGCACGACCCGCCCGCGCGCATGACGGTCCGGGATGGTGAAGCCGAGCGCGCGGTCGGTGTCGGGAGTATCGCTCATAAGTCCTCGTGCAACAGTCCCTCCGGACCCGTCATCGGCCACCGGCCGGAACGCGGGATCCGGCCCTGCGCCGGGATGACGGAGGAAAGGGCGTCCGCCCGGGCGGGCGGCAGGTCGACGACCTATCTGGGAAGCCAGCCGTCCCCGATCAACCGATCTGCCCGAGGCACCAGCGCAGCACCGATTTCTGCGCGTGCAGCCGGTTCTCCGCCTCCGCCCAGATCAGCGACTGCGGTCCGTCGATCACCTCCGGCGTCACTTCCTCGCCGCGGTGCGCAGGCAGGCAGTGGAGGAACTTCGCGTCCGGCTTCGCCGCCGCCATCAGCGCGGCGTCGACCTGATAGGGCAGCATCGCCGCCAGCTTCGTCTCGGCATGCGCCTGCCCCATCGAGATCCAGGTGTCGGTGACCACCACATCGGCGCCCGCCACCGCCTCGCGCGGGTCGGCGACGACGCGCGCGCGGCCGGAGGCGCGGACGATCGCCTCGTCCTCGGGCTGGAATCCCTGCGGACAGGCGGCGACGACGTCGAAGTGCATCAGCCCGGCCGCCTCGACGATCGAGGCAAGCACGTTGTTGCCGTCACCCAGCCACGCGATCTTCAGCCCCGGCAGCGCCTTCCCGCTCTCGATGATGGTCAGCAGGTCGGCCATGATCTGGCACGGATGCGACGCATCGGTCAGCCCGTTGATGACCGGGACGGTCGCATGATGCGCCATCTCCTCCAGCTTGGCGTGATCGTCGGTGCGGATCATGATCGCGTCGACATAGCCGGACAGGACGCGCGCGGTGTCGGCCACCGTTTCGCCGCGACCGAGCTGCATCTGCCCGGCCTCCATCACGATCGACTGCCCGCCGAGCTGGCGGATCGCCATGTCGAAGCTGACGCGCGTGCGGGTCGAGTTCTTCTCGAAGATCATCGCCAGCACATGGCCGGCGAGCGGCGCATCCGCATCGACGCGCCCCTTCGTCCAGCCCGCGCGCGCCGCCTTGCGGTCGAGCGCGTCGTTCAGCATCGCCGCGATCGCGTCCGGCCCGGCGTCGGTAAGGCTCAGGAAATGGCGCATCGCGTCCTCAATCGTCCGCCGCGGGCACATAGACGCGGGCGGCCTCGCTCAGCTTCTCGATACATTCCGCGATATGGCTGTCGTCGATCACCAGCGGCGGCAGGATGCGCACGACATTCTCGCCCGCCGCGACCAGCAGCAGCCCGTGATGGTCGCGGCAATGCGCAACGAAGCGGCGGCTGTCGCTTTTCAGCTTCAGCCCCAGCATCAGCCCGTGGCCGCGCACCGAATCGAACAGCCCGTCGTGGTTGGGGATCAGTTGCTCCAGCGACGACCGCAGCCGCTCGCCCGTCCGCGCCACCTTGTCGAGGAAACCGTCGGCCAGGATCACGTCCAGCACCGCCTCGCCCGCCGCCATCGCCAGCGGGTTGCCGCCGTAGGTGGAGCCGTGCGTGCCGAAGATCATGCCCTTGGCGGCCTCGGCGGTGGCGAGGCACGCGCCCAGCGGAAAGCCGCCGCCGATCCCCTTGGCCACCGCCATGATGTCCGGCACCACGTCATATAGCTCGTGCGCGAAGAACCGGCCGGTGCGGCCATAGCCCGCCTGCACCTCGTCCAGCACCAGCAGCAGGCCGTGCTCGTCGCAGGCCTTGCGCAGTCCCTGCAGGAACTCGGGCGTGGCGGGGCGGATGCCGCCCTCGCCCTGGATCGGTTCCACCAGGAAGCCGGCGGTATTGTCGTCGATCAGCGCCAGCGCGCCGTCCAGATCGTTGAACTTCGCATAGCGGAAGCCCGGCAGCAGCGGTTCGAACCCGTCGCGCATCTTGGGCTGGTCGGTGGCGGAGATCGCGCCCAGCGTCCGTCCGTGGAACGCGGTGTCGAAGGTGATGAGGTCGTGCCGCTCCGGCCGGCCGTTCGCGAAATGATAGCGGCGCGCGGTCTTGATCGCGCACTCCACCGCTTCCGCGCCCGAATTGGTGAAGAACACCGTGTCGGCGAACGTGTTGTCCACCAGCCGCTGCGCCAGATGCTCGCCCTGCGGGCTGCCGTACAGGTTGCTGACGTGCATCAGCGTCGCGGCCTGGTCGGCGATCGCCTTCACCAGCGCCGGATGCCCATGGCCGAGCGCGTTGACCGCGATGCCGCTGGCGAAATCGAGATATTTCTCGCCACGTTCGCCGAACAGATAGGCGCCCTCGCCGCGCACCGGACGCACGTCGCACCGCGGGTAGACGGGCATGAGCGGCGTGATGGTTGCGTCGGACGACACGGCGGCCTTCTCCTTCGTGGAAAGAACAAGGGCGGTCCGACAGGGACCGCCCGTCCCGCCTGATACCGGCAAGTGGTGGCGCGAATCAACACCGCGCGACCCGGCGGTCATCCGGGATGAACCGTCCGCATCCGGCTTGCCACGGCCGCCAGCACCGCCGCGGCGATCACCGCCGGCCACAGCGCATCCGTGCCGCGGGCCGCATAGGCCAGCGTGCCGCCGCTCGCCCCCGCGACCAGCCCGCCCCACAGCAGCAGGTAGGGCAGCCACGCGGTCGGCGCGGCGGTGCCCATCAGCGCGTGCGCCAGCGATTGGCCGAGCCGCACCAGCGTCCCGGTCATGTAGGTGACCGGAACGCTGGCCGAGCCGCCGCGCTGGAACACCACGTTCAGCACGCCCATCGCCATCGCCAGCAGCATCGCCCCCGGCCCCTCGACCATCAGCAGCGCCGCCCAGGCGAGCAGCGCGGCCGACAGCAGGATCATCACCACCGGCGAACGGCGTCCGAGCCGCTCCACCATGATCGTGGCCACCATCACCCCGGCGACGAACCCCAGGATCAGCGCCGCCGTCATCGTCCGCCACCCGCCGCCGTCCGCGGCATCCACCGCAAGCTGCGTCGAATTGCCGCTCATGAAGGCGACGAACAGCCCGCCGAGCCGCACGAAACCGATCGCATCCACATAGCCCGCCAGCCCCGCCATGGCGGTCGCCAGTCCCCAGTCATTCCGCGTCACGCGTCGATCGCCTCCTCGTCCAGCCGCGCGGCATTCTCCTGGATGAAGGCGAACCGATGCGCCGGGTTGGTGCCCATCAGCCGGTCGACCAGATCCTTCACCCCTGCGCGCTCCTCATATTCCCGCGGCAGCGTGATGCGGATCATGCTGCGCTTCGCCGGGTCCATGGTCGTTTCGCGCAACTGGATCGGATTCATCTCGCCCAGCCCCTTGAACCGCCCCACCTCGACCTTCTTGCCCTTGAAGGCGGTGCGCTCCAGCTCGGCGCGGTGCGCATCGTCGCGGGCATAAAGGCTCCGGGTGCCGGCGGTGAGCCGATACAGCGGCGGTTGTGCCAGGTACAGGTGCCCCTGCCGGACCAGCTCCGGCATCTCCTGGAAGAAGAACGTCATCAGCAGCGTCGCGATATGCGCGCCGTCGACGTCGGCGTCGGTCATGATGACCACGCGTTCGTAGCGCAACTGCTCGGGTCGGCAATCCTTGCGCGTACCGCAGCCCAGCGCCTGGATCAGGTCGGCGATCTCCTGATTGGCGAGGATCTTCGCCGCGGTGGCGGAGGCGACGTTCAGGATCTTGCCGCGGATCGGCAGGATCGCCTGCGTCTTGCGGTCGCGCGCCTGCTTCGCCGAGCCGCCGGCCGAATCGCCCTCGACGATGAACAATTCGGTGCCGTCGGGCGAATCGGCGGCGCAATCGGTCAGCTTGCCGGGCAGGCGCAGCTTGCGCGCGGAGGTGGCGGTCTTGCGCTTCACGTCGCGCTCCGCCTTGCGCCGCAACCGTTCGTCCATCCGCTCCAGCACATAGCCGAGCAGCGCCTTGCCCCGGTCCATGTTGTGGCCCAGCCAATGGTCGAAATGGTCGCGCATCGCCTTTTCGACCAGCGGCGCGGCGTCGGCGGAGGTCAGCCGGTCCTTGGTCTGCGACTGGAATTGCGGATCGCGGATGAAGACCGACAGCATCAGCTCGCTGCCGACCATCACGTCGTCGGCGGTCAGCTCGCGGGCGCGCTTGTTGCCGACCAGATCGCCGAACTGGCGCAGCCCCCGAACCAGCGCCTGTCGCAGTCCCTGTTCATGCGTCCCGCCGTCCGGCGTCGGGATGGTGTTGCAATACCAGCTATAGCTGCCCTCGCTCCACAGCGGCCAGGCAACCGCCCATTCCACCTTGCCGGCATTGTCGGCAAACGCCTGCTGCCCGGCGAAGAAATCGGCGGTGGCGCATTCGCGGCCGGCGATCTGCTCCTTCAGGTGGTCCGACAGCCCGCCCGGGAACTGGAACACCGCCTCGGCGGGCGTATCATCCGCGATCAGCGAGGCGGCGCATTTCCAGCGGATCTCGACGCCCGCGAACAGATACGCCTTGGATCGCGCCAGCTTGTAGAGGCGCGCGGGCTTGAAGTGCAGCTCGGGGCCGAAGATCTCGGTGTCCGGGACGAAGCTGACGCTCGTGCCCCGACGGTTCGGGGCGGCGCCGACGGCCTCCAGCGGCCCCTGCGTCTGCCCGCGCGCGAAGCGCTGGCGGTACAATTGCCGGTCGCGCGCGACCTCGACCACCGTCTCGCTGGACAGCGCGTTGACCACCGACACGCCGACGCCATGCAGCCCGCCGCTGGTCGCATAGGCCTTGCCCGCGAACTTGCCGCCGGAATGCAGCGTGGACAGGATCACCTCCAGCGCCGACTTGTCGGGAAACTTCGGGTGCGGGTCGACTGGGATGCCGCGGCCGTTGTCGACGATCGTCAGGCGGTTGCCCGGCTCCAGCGTCACCTCGATGCGCGTGGCGTGCCCGGCCACCGCCTCGTCCATCGCATTGTCGAGCACCTCCGCCGCCAGATGGTGCAGCGCGCGCTCATCGGTGCCGCCGACGTACATGCCGGGCCGGCGGCGCACCGGCTCCAGACCCTCCAGCACCTCGATCGACGACGCGTCGTAGCTGGCGGTGGCGGCCGTGGCGGAGGCGAACAGATCGGACATGCCCGCTATATACGGTCCACGCCGCGCCGACGCCACCGATCGCTGTGGCCACGATGCCACAGTGCGGGGCAGCAATCCTTCGTCATGCAACCTAACCTGTGTTGGTCCCGTTGCCCGTCGGTCATTTCAGGAGTGTTCGAATGAAGGCGTATGTTCTCGCGGCGGCCGCCGCCATGTCCGCTGCCCCTGCGCTGGCCCAGGATGGCGGCAGCAGCGATCCGTCGGTATCGGGCGGCTTTTCCGGCATCTACGTGGGTGCGTCGGGCGGTTACGACGTGCAGCCCAACGACGGCACCGCGCGCATCGAGTTCGATCGCAACCTGGATGGCCGCTTCGGCGATACCGTGCTGACCGGCACCAGCGCGGACGCCTTCGCCCCCGGATTCTGCGGCGGCGCGGCGCGGGGCGCACGCGGCCCGCAGAACGGCGGCCCGGGCTGCCGCAAGGATCGCGACGCCTGGTCGTACAATGCGCGGGTCGGCTTCGACCACCAGAGCGGACCGATCGTCTACGGCGTGCTGGGCGAGTTCGGCCGCACGCACATCAACGACAGCACCACCGGCTTCTCCTCCACCCCCGCCAATTACGTGATGTACCGGCAGGTGAACTGGGAAGCCGCGGTGCGCGCCCGCGCCGGCTACACGCCCAACGATTCGACGCTGTTCTACGGCACGTTCGGGCCGTCGCTGGCCCGCATCGACAGCGAGTTCTCGTCCAGCCAGAGCACCAACACCTTCACCGCGCGCGGCCGGCAGGATCAGTTCGGCTTCCAGGGCGGCGGCGGCATCGAGCAGCGCTTCGGCGACCATTTCTCGGTCGGCCTCGAATATGTCTACCACCAGTATCAGGACAATGATTACCGCGTCCGCGCGGCGGGTCCGGCCGGGACGCCGTTCACCAATGCGGCGAACGGCGGCACGGTGGACGGCACCGACTTCCGCCGCTCCGACGACAAGTTTCGCTGGCACAGCCTGCGCGCCACGGCGGCGTTCCGGTTCTAGGCGAAGGGCGGCCCCGGCTTGCAAGGCAAACCGGGGACTCGCCCAAGCCCGGCCGGCGCGGCGCAAGCCACGGCCGACGGCGCGGCTTTGCCGCGTCGGGGCATGACCGACAGGTCGAGGCCCGACTGAAGCATCAAGAGGTCCGTCGATGCGCTCGCAAAGGCGATCGCCGGCCGGTCACGGGCGAAGCCCGTGACGTCGAACGCGGCTCGTGGCCGCGTCGGCGGGCTGACCGCTGGCGCGGCCAGCGTCAGCGCGCGCGCGGCCCTCCGAACGGCAGCGGCGGCGCGCGGCGGTCGCGGCGCGGAAGCTGCGCCTGATAGGCGTGGCCACAATGCGTGACGCAGTAGGGGAAGCCCGGGTTCACCTTCTCGCCGCAGAAATGGAAGTCCGGCTCACCCGGATGCCCCAGCGGCCATTTGCAAACCTTGTCGCTCAGGTCGAGCAAGGAGGTCTTGTCGGCATATTCGGGCGCGGTGCGCGCGGGCACCAGCCGACGCGGCGGCGCGGGCGTGCTGGGCGGTTGCTGCTCGCCGGGCGACTGGCGCACGAATCCGCCCGGCCCGACCGAGCGCAGGATCGGCTGCGGCGCGCGCTCCGGCACCGGCGCGGCGACCACGGGCGCGGCCGGCTTGTCGTCCGCCTCGTCGTCGGCGACCGCGAACGGCGCCTCGTCCTCGTCCTCATCGTCCACCACCACCACCGGCGCGGCGGCGACCGGCGGCGGAGCGGCGACGACCGGTTTCGGGCGCGGCTCCGGCTTCGGCGCGGCGGGAGGGGGCGCCTCCGCGGCGCGCGGCGTGGGCGCGGCAGCGGCCCGTTCGGCGGCGGCGCGCGCTTCCTCCTTGCTCACCACCGGCGAGGGGCGCGATTGCAGGCCGAGGCGATGCGCCTTGCCGATCACCGCGTTGCGGCTGACGCCGCCCAGCGCTTCGGCGATCTGGCTGGCGGTCTGGCCGCCTTCCCACATCGTCTTGAGCGTCTCGATGCGCTCCTCGGTCCAGGACATGATCGTCTTCCTCGTTCGCGTTCCGGTTGCGGGCGGCAGCCGCAGCGGTTACCCGCATGCATGATGAGCAGCCATCCCCCCATCGGAGAAATTCCGTCAGGCGTCAGAAACGCCCCCGGCGTCCCGGTCATCCGGAACGTCAACTGGGGCGGTCTGAAGACCCTCTATGTGAAGGAGGTGCGCCGTTTCTTCAAGGTGCAGCTCCAGACGATCTGGGCGCCGGCGATCACCACGCTGATGTTCCTGGTGATCTTCACCGTCGCCAATGGCGCGCGCAGCCCGGTGACGGTGGGCGGCGCGCCCGTGCCGTTCGCCGACTTCATCGCCCCCGGCCTGATCGTGATGGGGATGCTGAACAACGCCTTCGCCAACGCCAGCTTCTCGCTGCTGGTCGGCAAGATCCAGGGCACGATCGTCGACTATCTGCAACCGCCGCTGTCGACCGCCGAGCTGCTGGCGGCGCTGACCGGCGGCGCGGTGACGCGCGCGTTCTGCGTGGGCGCGACGGTGTGGCTGGCGATGGCGCTGTGGCCCGGCGTGCACGTCACCCCGCGGCACCTGTGGGCGGTGCTGTGGTTCGGGCTGCTGGGTGCGGTGTTCCTGAGCCTGGCGGGCGTGCTCACCTCGATCTGGGCGGAGAAGTTCGACCATGCCGCCGCGGTCACCAACTTCGTGATCGCGCCGCTGACACTGCTCAGCGGCACCTTCTATTCGGTCGATCACCTCGCGCCGGCGTTCCGCGCGTTCAGCCATGTGAACCCGTTCTTCTACGTCATCTCCGGCTTCCGCTACGGCTTCCTCGGCACCGCCGACTCGCCGATCGCGACCGGCAGCATCGTGATCCTGGCGATCGACGTCGCACTGGGCGTGCTGTGCTATGCGTTGCTGCGGCGCGGGTGGAAGCTGAAGAGCTGATCGTCACCGCCGAGCCGTCGCGGGCGCCGCCCGCGCCGCGCGCGCTGTGGCTGGCACTGGCCGGCGCGGCGCTGGGCGCGGTGGTGTTGCTGGCGCTGCTGGTCGGGCACCGGGCGCCGTTCGGCTGGGACCGCGCGATCATGCTGGCGCTGCGCACGCCGGGCGATCCCGCGCAGCCGGTCGGGCCGGCGTGGCTGCACGAGGTAATGGTGAACGTGACCGCGCTGGGCAGCGGCACCGTGCTGACTGGCGTGGTGGCGGCGGTCGTCGGGCTGCTGCTGGTGAAACGATTGTGGCTGACCGCCGCGCTGGCGACGGCGGCGACGCTCGGCGGTTCGATCCTCGCGGCGCAGGCCAAACACTGGGTCGCCCGGCCGCGACCCGAGCTGGTCGACCATCTGGTGCAGGTCACCGGGCTGAGCTTTCCCAGCGGCCATGCCACCAACAGCGCGATCATCTATCTGACGCTCGCCGGGCTGGTGGCGCAGGCCGAGCACGGGCGCACGGTGCGCGACTATACGTTCGCGGTCGCGGTGCTGCTGGTCGGTGCGATCGGGCTGAGCCGCGTGTATCTGGGCGTGCACTGGCCGTCCGACGTGCTGGCCGGCTGGTGCGCGGGCACCGGCTGGGCGGCGGCGTGGTGGTGGATCGGGGCGCACGTGCGGATGCGGATCGCGACGCGCCGACGCTGACGGCGCTCGCGCGTCCGGCGACATGACGGGTCAGGAAGGGGCGCCGCAGCTCACTCGCCCGCGATGGCGAGCAGGCGTTGCGCGGCCTTCAGGTGCGGCGCGTCGACCATGCGGCCGTCGAGTTGCAGCGCCCCCGCGCCGGGGTTCGCGGCGAACAGCGCCACCACGCGGCGGGCGTGCGCCACTTCCGGCGCCGATGGCGAGAACGCCGCGTTGATGACCAGTACCTGCGCGGGATGGATCGCCATCATCCCCGCGAAACCGTCGCGGCGCGCACGCGCGGCATAGGCCGCCAGCCCGCCTGCATCGCGGAAATCGGGATAGACCGTCTCGATCGCCGGCACGCCCGCGGCATGCGCGCCGAACAGCGCGAGCGCGCGCACCATCCGATAGGGATCGGTGTAGCCGCCATCGTCCTCGCGCGCGGCGGTGGCGCCGATCGCGGCGGGCAAATCCTCCGCCCCCCACGTCAGCCCGGCCAGCCCCGCGCCGTCATAGTCGCCCAGCGTGAAGATCGCGCGCGGCGTCTCGGTGGCGATCGGCAGCACCGGATAGTCGCCGGGGAGCAGCGCGCGCAGTCGCGCGACCGACGCGCGGCCCTCCGCCTTGGGCAGCACCACGCCATCCAGCGTCGCGCCTGCCAGCGCCGCGACATCCCCGGCGATGAAGGACGAATCGAGCGGATTGACGCGGACGAACAGCCGCGGCCCCTGCCCCGCCGCCCGCGCCACGAACGCGCGCACGGCGTCGCGGGCGGCGGGCTTGGCGGTGGCGGCGACCGCATCCTCCAGGTCGAGGATCAACGCGTCCGCGCCCAGCCCGCGCGCCTTATCCATCCGCTCCGGCCGGTCGCCGGGGACGAACAGCAGCGAGCGAAGCCGCATCGGTCCTATCCCTGCCGCTCGGCGAGCTGGCGCTCCCACGCCAGCGCGTCGCGGACGATGCCGTCGAGGTCGGCGCGCGCCGGCGTCCAGTCGATCGTGCGCAGGATCGCGGCATTGTCCGCGACCAGCTCGGCCGGGTCGCCGGCGCGGCGGCCCTCCATCCTGCGCTCGATCATGCGGTTGGTGACGCGATCGACCGCATCGAGCACCTCCAGCACCGAGAAGCCGCGCCCGTAGCCGCAGTTGAGCACATGGCTCTCGCCAGGCTGGTCGACCAGCAGCTTCAGCGCCGCGACATGCGCCTCCGCCAGATCGCTGACATGGATGTAATCGCGCACGCCGGTGCCGTCGCGGGTCGGGAAATCGGTGCCGTAGACGCCGACGCCGCTGCGCTTGCCGGTCGCGGCCTCCACTGCGATCTTGATGAGGTGGGTCGCGCCGACCGTCGACTGCCCGCTGCGCCCTTGCGGATCGGCGCCGGCGACGTTGAAATAGCGCAGGCAGCAATGATTGATCGGGTGCGCCGCCGACACGTCGCGCAGCATGAACTCGGTCATCAGCTTCGACATGCCATAGGGATTGATCGGCACCGTCGGATCGCCTTCCGCGATCGGCACCTTGCCGGGCGTGCCATAGGTGGCGGCGGTGGAGGAGAAGATGAAGTGCGGCACGCCCTGCACCACCGCGCTTTCGATCAGCGCGCGCGTGGCGGCGGTATTGTTGCGGTAATATTTGAGCGGATCGGCGACCGATTCGGGCACCACCACCGATCCCGCAAAATGCATGATCGCCCGCACATCGTGTTCGCGGATCACGTCGCGGACGCGCGGATCCTCGACGGCGATGTTGACGAAGGCGGCGCGCGGATCGACCGCCCAGTCGAAGCCGGTGACCAGG
Source organism: Sphingomonas taxi (assembly GCA_003243195.1). Lineage (GTDB taxonomy): Bacteria > Pseudomonadota > Alphaproteobacteria > Sphingomonadales > Sphingomonadaceae > Sphingomonas > Sphingomonas taxi_B. The sequence goes on from QFQI01000002.1 coordinate 70,566, forward strand.
TTGTCGATCACCACCACCCGATACCCGGCATCCAGCAGCGCCAGCACCGCGTGGCTGCCGATATAGCCCGCGCCACCCGTAACCATCACCTTGCCGTTCAACGTCATGCGCCGTCCTCCCGAACCGTTGCCGCGGCCTAGCGGCTTCCTACATGGGACGCAAAGGAGACGGTTCTCATGACGGAATATGCGACGCTGGCCGGCGGGTGCTTCTGGTGCACCGAGGCGGTGTTCAAGGACGTGATCGGCGTCGAGAGCGTCGAAAGCGGCTATATCGGCGGGCATGTGCCCAACCCGACCTACAAGCAGGTGTGCGGCGGCGACACCGGCCATGCCGAGGCGATCCGCATCGGCTTCGATCCCGAACAGGTGCGCTATGCCGACCTGCTCGACATCTTCTTCGCCACGCACGACCCGACGCAGTTGAACCGTCAGGGCAATGACGTGGGCACGCAATATCGCTCGGCGATCTTTCCCGAGACGGTGATGCAGGAGGAACAGGCGAACCAGGCGATCGCGCGCGCGCAGGAGCAGGCGAGCGGGCGGATCGTGACCACGATCGAACCGTTCGCGGACTGGTATCCGGCGGAGGGCTATCACCAGGACTATTGGGATGGCGAAGGCCAGCGGAACCCCTATTGCCTGGCGGTGATCCCGCCCAAGCTGCAGAAGCTGCGCAAGAGCTTCGCGGCGCGCAGCAAGGCGGTGACGGCGTAGCGCGATAGTTTGCGCCGGCGGCGCGGCAGGGTGCGCGCGCCGTTCAGCGATGCGCGGCGCGGCGCAGGCGGTCGTTGATCGCCACGCCGACCCCCTCCCCCGGCACCGGCGCGACCGCGATGCGCGCGCGGTCGCTGGCATCGGCACGGTGGAGCGCGTCGAACAGCCGGGCGGCGGCCTCCACCACGTCGCCGCCCGGCGACAGGCTGTCGTCGCCCGCGACCGCGCCGAACCCGATCAGCCATTCGTCCGCCGCCGCCGTGACGGCCTCCAGCCGCAGCGGCTTGGCGGGCGCGTAATGCGTCGCGAGCTGCCCCGGCGCGCTGACGTGCGCGGTCGCGCCCGCCGCGACCGACAGCACCGCGCCCAGCATCTCCGCCGTCACCGGCCCCGGACGCAGGATCGTGCGGCCCGCGACGATCGTCGATTCCACCCCCGCCATGGTCGCGCCGTCGTCGAGGATCAGCGGCACCGCCGCGCCCAGGCTGGCGGCGACATGTTCAGCGCGGGTCGGGCTGATGCCATTGCTGGCATTGGCGGACGGCGCGGCGAGCGGCGCGCCGCTTTCCTTCAGCAGCGCGCGGATCGCACGGTGCGCGGGCACGCGGATCGCGATCGTGTCCAGCCCGGCCGTGACCAGCGTCGCGATCCCCGCGTCGCGGCGTAGCGGCAGCACCAGCGTCAGCGCGCCCGGCCAGAAACGCAGCGCCAGCGCGCGCGCGTCGTCGTCCAGCACCGCGATGCGCTCCGCCGCCGCCAGATCGGGCAGGTGGACGATCAGCGGGTTGAAGCTGGGGCGCCCCTTGGCGGCATAGATGCGCGCCACCGCGGCCGAATCGCGGGCGTCGGCGGCGAGGCCATAGACCGTTTCCGTGGGCACCGCGACGATACCGCCGGCGCGAATCAGCGCCGTCGCCTCTGCCAGCGCGGCCGTGCCGTAGCGTCGAATGACTGGGTGTTGAGCGGCCATCACGGGGCGCTATAGCGGCCATACAGGAGTGAGAGAAATGCCCTTTGCCGCCGCCACCGCCGACCAGCGTTTCGTGCTCGACCATGTCGTGCGGCTGGACGAAATCGCCGCCAGCGACCGCTTCGCCGCCGCCAGTCCCGACGTGATCGAGGCGGTGCTCGACGGGATCGCAGAATTCGCGCAGGGCGAATGGGCGCCGCTGCTGCGCGCCGGCGACACCGTGGGCGCGCGCTGGACGCCGGACGGCGTGGTGATGCCCGATGGGTTCCGCGACGCCTATCAGGCCTATGTCGCCGGCGGCTGGGGCACGATCGGCGTCGATGAGCGCTGGGGCGGACAGGGGCTGCCGTTCGTGGTGCAGGCCGCGGTGCTCGAAACGCTCGGCACCGCCAACATGGGCTTCGCGCTCGCGCCGATCCTGACCGTCGGCGCGGTGGAGGCGCTGGCGCACCACGGCTCGCCCGAGCAGCAGGCGACGTACCTGCCGAAGCTGGCGACCGGCGAATGGACGGGCACGATGAACCTGACCGAGCCGCAGGCGGGCAGCGACGTCGGCGCGCTGCGCGCCACCGCCACCCCGCGCGGCGACGGCACGTTTTCGGTCAAGGGCACGAAGATCTTCATCAGCTTCGGCGACCACGACCTGACCGACAATATCGTCCACCTGGTGCTGGCGCGCACGCCCGGCGCGCCGGCCGGGACGCGCGGGATCTCGCTGTTACTGGTGCCCAAGGTGCGCGCGGACGGGACGCCCAACGACGTCCGCGTGGTGTCGATCGAACACAAGATGGGGCTGCACGCCTCCCCCACCTGCGTGCTGTCGTTCGGCGACCACGACGATTGCGTCGGCGAGTTGATCGGCGCGGAATATGGCGGGATGCGCGCGATGTTCACGATGATGAACAACGCGCGCCTCAACGTCGGGCTGCAGGGCGTGCAGGTCGCCGAGGCCGCGACGCAGGCCGCCGCCGCCTATGCGCGGGATCGCGTGCAGGGCGTACGCGGCGGCGCCGGCGTGGCGATCGTCGAACATGCCGACGTGCGCCGCATGCTGCTGCGCATGAAGGCGCAGACGATGGCGGCACGCGCGCTGGTCTATTACGCCTGCGGGCAGGTCGATCGCGCGACGCTGGGCGACCCGCGCGCCAAGGAGCGGCTGGAGGTGATGACGCCGCTGGCCAAGGCGCATGCCACCGACCTGGGCAACGAGGTCGCCAGCATCGGCGTGCAGGTGCACGGCGGCATGGGGTATATCGAGGAGACCGGCGCGGCGCAGTTCTTCCGCGACGCGCGGATCACCCCGATCTACGAAGGGACCAACGGCATCCAGGCCGCCGATCTGGTCGGGCGCAAGCTGGCGCTGTCGAATGGCGGCGCGTTCGCGGACCTGATCGCGGACATGCGCGCCGAGGCGCGCCACCCGCAGCTCGTACGGCTGATCGACGCCTGCGAGGGTGTGGGGCGGCGGCTGGCGGGCGCGGAGGCCGACGACCGGCACGCGGCGAGCTATCCGTTCCTGACGATGCTGTCGGTGGCGGCGTGCGGCTGGCTGATGGAGCGGCAGGGCGCGCTGGGCGACGCCGACGCGGTGAAGCGCACCGCCAGCGCCTTCTACCTCGACCAGATCGTGCCGGAGGCGCTGGGGCTGGAAGCGGCGGCGAACGCCGGCGCGGCGATGCTGTACGCGCTGCCGGCGGAGGCGTTCTGAGCGACGGTATGGAACCGCGCGGTTGCCGGTCCGCAGCGCTTCCGCCGGCCGCGCCGCATCCGCGAATGTCGCCGCTCTGATAAGGCATCGCTACCCCGGCGCAAGGCGGGGTGACGAACCTGACGATGCGAAGCCGGAATGGGCGGGGAGATGACAGGATGGCGCGTCCGCCGACAGGCTTCCCGCCTCACTCCCCCGAAGGACAGCCGTTCACCGGCGCGGCCGCCGCGCCGTCGGGATACCAGCGCGCGACGCGGCGGTCCTCGTCATAGAGGCAGACCGCGGCATCATGGCCGTCGGGGCGGATCGCGATCGCCCAGTTATGCGGGCCGCAATTGTGCGGTTCGCAACCGAACGCCAGCAGCTTGCCATCCACCAGCGCGATCGGCGTCGCGGTGACGTCGCTGCCGAGCACCAGATCGCGGAGCGCCGCATCGGGCAGCACCGCCGCCACCGCGTCGCGCACCGCCGGCTGGCGCAGGAAGCTGGGACCGCCGCCGGTCGGCTCGGTCGGATAGGCGCCGACATAGCGCGACAGGTCGGCGGCGGGGCTGGACGATGGCGCGGGGGCCGGACTGGCGACCGGGGTGGGCGATGGCGGGCCGGCCGGCTCGTCCTGCTGCCGGCCACAGGCGGCCAGCAGCAACGCGGAACAGAGGAGAAGACGTCGCATCGCCGGCATCAGCGCATCACGCCGGCGCGCGTTCCAGCAACGCCGCGACATCCAGCCCGAGCAGGTCGATGCGTTCGCGGATGCGCGGCCATTGCTGCGCGACGAAATCCTCGCGCTCCACCGCGCGCAGCCGCTCCGCCGCGCCCGGCAGCACGAACATGCCGACGCCGCGCCGGACCTCGACATAGCCGTCGTCCTGGAAGCTCTGATAGGCCTTGGCGACGGTCAGCGGATTCGCGCCATGTTCGGCGGCGAGCGCGCGTACCGACGGCAATTGGTCCCCGGCCGCGAAGTCGCCGCGCAGGATCGCCGCGGCGATCGTGCCGCGCAGCCGGAGATACACCGGGGAGTCGTCGCTGCTGAGCGCTGCCATGCTGCCTTAATACAGCATGTGGGGTTTTTGTCGAGGGTCGAGCATGCGCCGGCACCGGCTCGCTCACCCCTGCCAGTCGCTCCACAGCCGCGCCGCGTCCGGACGCGGCCGTTCCTCCAGCGCGCGGCCGGGGGTGCCGATGAAGACGAAGCCGGCGATCCGTTCCGGGGCGGCGCCGAACGCGTCGCGCACCCGCTCGGAAAACGCCGGCCAGCCGGTCAGCCAGCCGGCGGCATAGCCGTGCGCATGCACCGCATGGAGCAGGTTCATGCACGCCGCGCCGGCCGACAATTCCTGTTCCCACAGCGGGATGTGGCTGTCGGGCCGCGGGCTGAACAGCGCCACCACCAGCGCCGGCGCCTGCCGCGCGAACTGCTCCATCGCCTCGATCTCCAGCCGTCCCGCGTCGGGACGTTCGGCGCGATAGGCGTCCACCAGCAGTGCGGCCAGCGCGTCGCGACGGTCGTCGCCGACGATCACGAAGCGCCACGGCGCGAGCTTGCCGTGATCGGGCGTGCGCCCCGCGAGCAGGATCATCTCCACCAGCTTCGCATGGTCCGGCGCGGGCGCGACCAGATCGCGCGGCTTGCCCGAACGGCGCGTGGCGAGCAGCGACAGCGGGGAGGAGAGATCGTTGAACATCGCGCAGGCGGATAACGGATGTGACGGGATATGGACAGAGCGTGCTTTGCCGCTAGTCTCCCGTGCAACCTTTCACGCGGGCGCCCGCGTGCGACAGACAGCTTCAGGAGCATATACCCCTCATGGTGGACAGCCCAGCCGCGGACAGCCCGCGCGAACCGGATATCAGTCACGTCAATCCGGCGGCGGGGGCGACGTGGTTCGGCCATCCGCGCCAGCTCGCGCGGCTGTTCACCACCGAGATGTGGGAGCGGTTCGGCTTCTACGGCATGCGCGCGCTGCTGACGCTCTACCTGACGCAGCATTTCCTGTTCGGCGACCGGCAGGCGACCGGCCTGTATGGCGGCTATACCGCGCTGGTGTACCTGACCCCGCTGGTCGGCGGCTATCTGGCCGACCAGTATCTGGGATCGAAGCGCGCGGTGAAGTTCGGCGCGGTGCTGATGGCGATCGGCTATTTCACGCTCTGCTTCGGCGGCGACACCGCGAAGCCGTTCGCGACGATCGACGGCCAGCGTTACGAGGTGACGATCGAGAAGGCCGCCGATGGCGCGGAAACGCGTTACGTGCTGGACGGCGGCCGGCGGCTGGCGATCCGCGGCAATGACGACGGCACCGTCGCGCTGCTCGCCCCCGACGGCCAGCCCGCGCGCGTCGTGGCGAAGGGCGGGTTCCAGTCGGATGGCGAGCGCAGCCCGTTCCATGTCACGCTGATGCTGCTGGCGCTGTGCCTCGTCTCGGTGGGCAACGGTTTCTTCAAGCCCAATATCTCGACCATGGTCGGCGAGCTGTACCCGGCCGGCGACCGGCGGCGCGACACCGGCTTCACGATCTTCTACATGGGCATCAATCTCGGCTCGCTGCTGTCGCAATTGCTGTGCCCGCTGCTGGCGACCACGGTCGGCTGGTGGGCGGGCTTCGGACTGGCGGCGATCGGCATGCTGCTGTCGTGGATGCTGATCCAGTTCGACGGCGGGCGGCTGGGCGGATATGGCGAGCCGCCCGTGACGCCGGGCCAGCCGGATCGCGCGCTGGGCATCTATGCCGCCGCGCTGATCGGCGTGCCGGTGTTCTACCTGCTGTTCACCAACCTGATGAACACCCCCGCCCCGGCGCCGGGCGCGGGGGTCGTCGGCTATGTGCTGGCGCTGCCGCTGATGGGCAAGCTGCTGTTCGGCACCTTCCTGGTCGCGGTGCCGGTGATCCTGGGATGGTCGTGGCGCAACGGATCGCGCGCGGAGTTCCAGATGATGCTGGCGGCGATGACGCTGATCGTCTTCAACGTCGTGTTCTGGACGATGTTCGAACAGGCGGGATCGAGCCTGACGCTGTTCGCCGACCGCAACACCGATCTGTCGGTGTTCGGCCTGTTCTCGCTGTCGGCGGGGCAGACGCAGTTCTTCAACGCCTTCTTCATCGTCGTCTTCGCGCCCGTCATGGCGGCGATGTGGACGAAGCTGGCCGCGGCCGGGCGCGAACCGTCGATCCCGGTCAAGTTCGGGATCGCGCTGATCCTGGTCGGGCTGGGCTTCCTGTTCCTCGTCTTCGGCGGGCAGTTCGCGCATGCCGACTTCAAGGTGGCGATCTGGTGGCTGGCGGGACTCTACCTGATCCACTCGGTGGCGGAATTGTGCATCTCGCCGGTCGGGCTGTCGATGATAACGAAGCTGTCGATCCCGCGCGTCGTCGGGCTGATGATGGGGGTATGGTTCCTGTCGACCTCGGTGGCGCAATATGTCGCCGGGATCGTCGCGCAGGGCGCCAGCGTTGAGACCGTCGGCGGGCAGGTCACCAACCTCAAGGTCAGCCTGGACACTTACAATGCCACGTTCTGGACAATCGGGCTGATCGCGGTCGGCGTCGGCGTGCTGCTGATGATCCTATCGCCGGTCATCCGCAAGTGGATGCACGACGTGCGGTGACCTTGCGGCGGCGACATCAATCATCACGCGACAAGCCCGGCCCGTTCTGGCAGCAAGGCATGACGTGACCGGCAATGCCGGCCGCATGCGAGAGGAGCGCCGATGCCGGAATTGTTCGGGTTGATGCAGGATACGCAGCTTACGGTCGATCACTTCCTCGACCATGGCGCGACATGGCATGGCGACCGCGAGGTCGTGTCGCGCGAGGTCGACGGCACCGTCACCCGCACCAACTGGCGCGGGCTGCGTCACACCGCGCGGCAGGTGTCGGACGCGCTGCTCGCCGCCGGGATCGCGCGCGGCGACCGGGTGGCGACGCTGGGATGGAACAGCGCGCGCCACCTGGCCGCATGGTATGGCGCCACCAACATCGGCGCGGTGCTCCACACGCTGAACCCGCGGCTGTTCCCCGAACAGATTTCGTGGATCGCCGCGCACGCCGGCGACCGGCTGCTGTTCGCCGACCCGGCCTGTGCGGCGCTCGCCGCGCGGCTGGTGCGCGACGTGCCGACGCTGGAGCAGGTGGTGTTCCTGTGCGCGCGCGACGCGCTGCCGGCGGTCGATTTCCCGGCGGTGGCGCTGGACGACTGGATCGCGCCGCATCCCGGCGACGCGCCATGGGGCGGCTTCGACGAGCGGCTGGCGTGCGGGCTGTGCTACACCTCGGGCACGACCGGCGATCCCAAGGGCGTGCTCTACTCGCACCGCTCCAACTACCTGCACACGATGATGACGTTGCAGGCCGACGCGCTGGGGCTGACCGAGCGTGAGACGGCGTTGCTGGTGGTGCCGATGTACCATGCCAATGCCTGGGGCGTGGTCTATGCCGCGCCCGCGGCGGGCGCGAAGCTGGTGCTGCCGGGCGCGCGGATGGACGGGCAGTCGCTGTACGAACTGATCGAGCAGGAGGGCGTCACCTTCTCCGCGGCGGTGCCGACGGTGTGGCAGGGGCTGCTGCAATATCTGCGCGGCACCGGGCAGGCGTTCACCACGCTGCACCGCGTGGTGATCGGCGGCGCCGCGCCGCCCGAGGCGCTGATCCGCGCCTTTCAGGACGATTACGGCGTGGAGGTGGTGCAGGGCTGGGGCATGACCGAGACGTCGCCGCTCGCCACGCTTTCCTCGCCGACCGCCGGGGTGCTGGCGCAGCCCTATGACGATCAGGTGCGCCGCAAGGCGATGCAGGGGCGGCTGCAATGCGGGCTGGCGTTCCGGCTGATCGACGATGCCGGCGCGGTGCTGCCGCACGACGGGGAAACCTCGGGACGACTGCTCATCCGCGGCCCGACGATCGCCAGCAGCTATTTTCGTGAGGACACCCCGGTGCTGGACGCCGACGGCTTCTTCGACACCGGCGACGTCGCGACGATCGATACGGCCGGTTACATGCGGATCACCGACCGTGCCAAGGACATCGTGAAGTCGGGCGGCGAGTGGATCAGCTCGATCGCGATCGAGAACCTCGCCGCCGGCCATCCGACGGTCGCGCTGGCGGCGGTGATCGGCGTGCCACATCCGAAATGGGACGAGCGCCCGGTGCTGCTGGTGCAGCCCGCGCCGGGGCAGACGCCGGACAGGGCCGAATTGCTGGCGTTCCTCGACGGCAAGATCGCGCGGTGGTGGATGCCCGACGACGTGCTGGTGGTGGACACGATCCCGCTGGGCGCGACCGGCAAGATCGACAAGAAGCTGCTGCGCCGGCAGATGGCCGACTATCGCCTGCCGGACTGACGATCCCCGGGGTCGGCCGGAAACGGTTCCACGAATTCGACCCTGGCGACGCCCGCCATCTGCAACTGGTAGATAACGCCGCCCACGCAGCGCCACGAGGTCAGCCCCGTGCCTGGGCCGAGGCGAACCGCTCGCTTCGCCGCCACCGCGTCGTGAACCAGCTCGGACAGCCGGCCCGGCGCCAGCACCCACCCGGCGTGTTCGACGATGCATGAGGAAGCGGCGCCCCCCACCGCCAGCTCGAGCGGGCGGGTGGCGTGGCCTGCCACGCAGCCGGCCACGGCCAGGCACAGGATCGCGGGTGCGAGGGAGACGACGAGCGGGACGACGGGATAGCGCATCCGCCGTCGATGGTGCGCCGATCGTCAGACGGCAATGCCGCAGCGCGTCGCGGAACGACCTGTGCGCCCGTCTCGTTGCGCCCGCATCACCTAAACAGATGGGGGGAACCATGACGGACGCGGCCCGGTTCGCGCGGAAGTGGCTGCACGACCTGCCCGGCTGGCTGACCGACAGCCTGTACGTGCTCGGCGCGGTGGCGCTGGCGCTGGTGGCACACCGCGTGATCGTGTGGGTGGCGCGGCGCGCGACCGCCGCGCGGCCCGAGGGCACCGGCGCGCTGTTCGTGGAGCGGATCCGCAAGCTGCTGCGCTGGCTGCTGATCGCGATCGCGCTCGCCGCGGTGCAGCCGGCACTGGACCTGACGCGCAGCGCCGCAACCGTGTGGGCACGGATCGCCGCGCTGCTGGTGCCCGCGCTGCTGGGATGGTGCGCGATCGTCGCGGTCGGCACGGTCACCGACGTGATGATGCGCCACGCCGACATCAGCGTGGCGGACAACCTGCGCGCGCGACGGCGCCGGACGCGGCTGGGCATCTTCCAGCGCATCTTCGTGTCGGTCATCCTGCTGGTCACGATCTGCACGATGCTGATGACGATCCCCAGCGTGCGCAGCCTGGGCGTGACGCTGGCGGCCTCGGCGGGGCTGGCCGGGCTGGCGGTGGGTGCCGCCGCGCAACCCGCGCTCAAGAACCTGATCGCCGGCTTCCAGATGATCTTCACCGAACCGATCCGCATCGACGACGTGGTCATCATCGACAATGAATGGGGCCGGATCGAGGAGATCCGCCTGACCTATGTCGTCGTCAAGATCTGGGACGAACGCCGGCTGGTGGTGCCGGTCTCCAAGTTCCTGGAACAGAGCTTCCAGAACTGGACCCGCCAGTCCAGCGCGTTGCTGGGCAGCGTCTTCTGGTATGTCGATGCCGGGGCCGATGTCGAACGGCTGCGCGCCAAGCTGGGCGAGATCGTCACCGCGAACCCGCGCTGGGACGGCCGCTTCTGGAACCTGCAGGTGACGGACGTGAAGGCGGACGGATCGGTCGAGCTGCGCGGATTGATGACCGCCAAGGACGCCTCCACCGCCTTCGACCTGCGCTGCGACGTGCGCGAGGCGCTGCTGGCGTATATCCGCGCCGAACAGCCGGAAGCGCTCTTCCGCCGGCGCGCCTATATCGCGCGCGACACCGGCGGGTAGATGCGGTCGCGGCCGTTCTGCTTGGCCTCATAGGCGCGACGGTCGGCGCGATCGAGCAGCGTCACCAGCGTGTCGGAGGGGCGCAGCTCGGCGATCCCGCCGCTGATCGTCACCGCCGGCAGGTGCGCGCCCAGGTCGCTGACCGCCGCGCGGATCGCCTCCGCCGTCAGCGCCGCGCCGCGCAGCGTCGTGCGGTCGAGCAGCGCGACGAACTCCTCGCCGCCCAGCCGCGCGACCAGCGCGGAGGCGGGCACCACGGCCGCCATCGCCTGCGCCACCGCGTGCAGCACGGCGTCGCCGGTGGCATGGCCGTAGCGGTCGTTGATGCGCTTGAAATGGTCGAGGTCGAGCATGATCGCCGCCAGCGGCGCGCCGGCCGCGCGCGCGTCCGTCAGCATGCGCGCCGCGCGTCGCTCGAAACCGCGACGGTTGGCGACCTTCGTCAACATGTCGGTTTCCGATTCCTCGACGGAGGAATGCAGCACCGAGCGCACGACCATCAGCAGCACCGCAAGCCCGGCCATGACGGTCAGCACGCCGCCCAGCGCCTGCGAGAACAGCGCATAGGAGCTGGCGGCATAGGCGCGCGCCGACGGGCCGGAGCCGAACGCGGCGGCGAAAAAGGGCTTGAGCGCGAAATAGGCGGCAGCGATCGCGAAGATGATGCCGAGCATCATCCACATCGGGTCGCGCCCGCGCCGCGCGGTTCCGATCGCCACCGCCGTCGACACCAGCAAGGTGGCGTAAAACGGAAACTGGTAGATCATCCCGTAATACAGTGCATTGCGCGCCGCTTCGTCCAGCGACACGCGGCCGGCCAGCGCCAGCGCCGCGATGCCGGGCAACAGGAAGCGCGGCAGCATCAGGCGCGCGAGCACCGCGACCCCCTGCGCGAAGCACGAGGCCGAGGCGACCAGCGCAAGGTAGCTGCTCGCCATGAAGAGCGTCGCCTGGTCGCTGAAGTGGATGCCCAATTCGCTGAGCGGCGCGAACATGCCGCACAGATAGGTGGCGCAGAACCAGCCGGTCGCGCGCTGCTGCGGCCAGGAGGCGCGCACGACCGCGAAGGCGGCGGCGAACAGCACGGCGATGCATACGTTGACGATAAGTGCGTAGACTGCGCCGTTCACACTCACCTGCCTCGACCCCGGACCCTCATTTTCTATGCGGCAGAAGCACCTCGTCCGCCATCAATGCAACCGTCGATGAAAGGCCCGGGTTTCGGCGATCATCGCATCCATCGCCCCGCGATCCGGCCGGCGCGCAGCGCGCGGCGCGGCGTCAGCCTAGCGCATCCTCCTTCACCGTGGCGCGCTCCAGCGCGTCAAGGAAGGTCGCCGACCACCAGGTGACGTCCTGTTCCTGGACACCGGCCATCAGCTTTTCCCAGCGCCGGATGCGTTCGTCGCGCGGCATGCGCAGCGCCTGCAGGATCGCGTCGGAGACTTCCTCCGCGCTATAGGGATTGACCAGCAGCGCCTCCCCCATCTGCTCCGCCGCACCGGCGAAGCGCGACAGCACCAGCACGCCGGGATCCTCCGGATCCTGCGCGGCGACATATTCCTTGGCCACCAGGTTCATGCCGTCGCGCAGCGGCGTCACCAGCCCGATCTTCGCCGCGCGATAGATGCCGGCGAGCTGGTCGCGCGGATAGCCCTGGTTGACATAGCGGATCGGCACCCAGTCGACATCGGCATATTCGCCGTTGATCCGCCCCGACAGCCCCTCCAGCGACTGGCGGATGCGCTGGTAGCTTTCCACCGACACGCGGCTGGGCGGCGCGATCTGGAGCAGGAACACTTCCTTGCGCTCCTCGGGATGCTCGATCAGGAAGCGTTCGTAGCCGAGGAAGCGCTCCTCCAGCCCCTTGGAATAATCCAGCCGGTCGACGCCCACGATCATGTCGCGGCCGACGGCGCTGTCGCGCATCCGGCGATAGGCGAGCCGCGCCGGCACGCCCTTCGACATGTCGGCGAATTCGGCGGCGTCGATGCCGATCGGGCAGGCGATCAGTTCCACCTGCCGCTCGCCGAGCCGCGCGATATTGCCCTCGATCGTCGCGCCCATGTCGTGGCGGGCGAAGTCGCAGAAGGACTCCAGCCATTCCGCGGTATGGAAGCCGATCAGGTCATAGGCGAACATCGATTCGACCAGCGCGCGCGCATTGGGCAGCGTGCCGAGCAGCCGGCGCGGCGGCCAGGGGATGTGCAGGAAGAAGCCGATGCGGTTCGCGCAGCCGCGCTCGCGCAGTTCCGCACCCAGCGGGAACATGTGGTAATCCTGGATCCACAGCACGTCGTCCGGCTCGATCAGCGGGCGCACGGTGTCGGCGAAGCGCTGGTTGGTGCGCCGGTAACCGCCCGCGAACTCGCGCTCATACTCGGCCAGGTCGATGCGGTAATGGAACAGCGGCCAGAGCGTGCGGTTGGCGTAGCCGTCGTAATATTCCTGGATGTCCTGTTCCTCCAGGTCGACGGTGGCGGTGGTGACGCCCTGGTTGCGCTGGAAGTTGATGTGGCCGGTGAACTGGTCGGTCTGCTCGCCCGACCAGCCGAACCACATGCCACCGCGATCGCGCAGCGCGGCGGCCAGCGCGACCGCCAGCCCGCCCTGCGCACCGGCGGTCGACCCGGTGGGCGCGGTGACGCGATTGGAGATGACGATCAGACGGCTCAACGGATGCTACTCCACGGCTTGCTCAGCATGGCGGCGCAATTGATCATCCCGACCAACGAATAGGTCTGCGGATAATTTCCCCACAGCTCGCCGGTGGTCGGGTCGATGTCCTCCGACAGCAGCCCGGCGGCGGTGCAGCGCGACAGCATCTCCTCGAACAGCGCGCGCGCCTCGTCGCTGCGCCCGGTGAGGAACAATGCCTCGATCAGCCAGAAGGTGCAGACGTTGAAGGCGGTTTCGGGCAGGCCGAAATCATCCTCGGTGTCGTAGCGCAGCATCGTCGAACCGCGCCGCAGCCCCTTTTCGATCGCCACCAGCGTATCGAGGAAGCGCGGATCGTCCGCCGCCAGGAAGCGCAGGTCGAGCAGTTGCAGCACGCTGGCGTCGAGATCGTCGCCCGCGAAGGTCGCCGACATCCGCCGCGTCTCCTCGCGCCATGCCGCGCTTTCGATCCGCTCGCGGATCACCTGCGCCCGCTCCGACCACAATGCCTCGCGGTCGCTCAGGCGCAGCCGTTCGGCGGCGTTGGCGAGCCGGTCGCACGCCGCCCAGCACATCGCGCTGGAATAGGTGTGGACGCTCTGCCGCGTGCGCAGCTCCCACAATCCGGCGTCGGGCTGGTCGTAATAGGCCCAGGCGCGTTCGCCGACCCGTTCCAGCGCCTCGAAATCCTCCACGCCGCTCAGGCGGAACAGGCGATGGTCGAAGAAGGCGTGCACCGAGCACAGCACGATCTGGCCATAGGCATCGTGCTGGATCTGCTCGGCGGCCTGGTTGCCGACCCGCACCGGCCCCATGCCGCGATAGCCGGGAAGCTGTTCCTCGATCCGCTCGGGCAATTGCGCCTCGCCCAGCACGCCGTACAGCGGCTGGATATGGCCGCCGCGCGCGCCGTCGACGATGTTGCGCAGATAGCCCAGATAGCCCTCCAGCACGTCGAGCGCACCCAGCCGGTTCAGCGCCTGCACCGTGTAATAGGCGTCGCGGATCCAGCAGAAGCGATAGTCCCAGTTGCGCTGCGACCCGGCATGTTCGGGCACCGACGTGGTCAGCGCGGCGACGATCGCGCCGGTTTCCTCGTGCTGGCACAATTTCAGCGTGATCGCGCAGCGGATCACCACTTCCTGCCATTCCAGCGGCACCGCCAGCCCGCGCACCCAGCCCTGCCATTCCTGCGTGGTGCGGTACAGCATCAGGTCGACCGTGGCGGCGAGATCGCCCTGGAAGCTCTCGTCCGGCCCCAGGAAGAAGTGCAACGGGCGTTCGACGCGGAACGCATGCTCGCCCTGCACCATCGCGATCGGCGCGGTGGTGCTCAGGCGCAAGGCGATCGTGTCCATCAGCAGCCGCAGGTGGTTCGATCCGCCGATCTGCTCGCGGCATCCACCGCCCCAGCCGCACGTCGGGCGCAGCGACACGCGCACGCGCGGGCTGCCGGCGATGGGGCGGATGATGCGCGCAAAGGCGACCGGACGATAGGGGCGGCCCTCGCGCTGGAAGCGCGGGCAGAAGTCGATCACCTCGATCGCGCCGCCGTGCGCGTCGCGGTGGGTGGTGACCAGCACGGGCGTGTTGCGGATATATTCCTGCTCCACGGACACGGCGTCTTCCAGCGCGATGCCCCAGTAACCGAATTGCGGATCGTCCCCGCCCAGCAGCGCGGAGAACAGCGGATCGCCGTCGACGCGCGGCACGCAGCCCCACACGAAGCGCCCCTGCCGGTCGACCAGCGCGCTCACCTGGCAATTGCCGATCGGCCACAGATCCAGCGTCGTCGTCATGTCAGCTCCCTGCAAGCGGTGTCGAGCCAGGCGAGCGCCGCGGCCACGCCGTCGACCCGCCACGTGGCGGCGGTGGCGCGCGGCGGACCGACCAGCACGCCGGCGCCCCCCATCGCGGCGGCGGCGGCGAAGCCCGCCTCGTCGGTCACATCGTCCCCCACGAACACAGGAACCGTGCGCAGCCGTCGCGGTTCCGCCATCAGCATCTCCACCGCGCTGCCCTTGTCGCGACCGGGCAGGCGCAGCTCCGCGACCATCTTGCCATGCTGGACGGTCAGGTCGTGCGCGGCGGCGAGTTCATCGGCCAGCGCCGCGACCGCCGCCGCGGCGCCGGGCGCGCGGCGATAATGCAGCCCGACGCCGAACGGCTTGTCCTCCACCAGCGCGCCGGGATGCGCGGTGGCAAACGCCTCGGCGGCGGCCAGCGCGGCGTCGAGCGCCGCGGGACGGTCGGGAGCGCTGACCGTGCCGTCGGCGGCGGCGATCTCCAGCCCGTGGCTGCCCGCCACCGCCAGTTGCGCGGGCGCGAGCAGCGCGCGCACCTCGCGCACCGGCCGGCCGCTGACGATCGCGATCCGCCCGGCGAGCGCGTCGGACAGGCGGACCAGCAGCGGCGATACGCCCGCACCCACCGCCACGGCGTCCGGCGTGTCGGCGATCTCCACCAGCGTGCCGTCGAAATCGAGGAACAGGCTGGCGTTCGCCAGCAGGCCGGGCGGCGGAGGAGCGAGATCGGTCATGCCGGCCCAGTGGCGCGGCGCGGCGTGCGGCGCAACCGCGAAGCGCCGCAGCATGGCCGCTGCCGTTACCCTCCCTTGTCATTCCCGTCCGGGCGGGGAGGACAAAGGCGGACGCGATGTCGACCGGGTCAGCCCGCCGCCGCGCCCGCCGCCGCCGGCTGCGGCGCGCGGACCAGCGCGCCGACGCGCCAGCGATCATAGGCGGTGAAGAAATCGGTGAACGGCTGTTCCAGCGCCGGCAGCCGCTGCGCCGCGAACGCCGCCAGCCCCTCCGCCGGCACCGCCGCCACCGCGACCAGCGCCTCCTGCGCCGCCGCGCAGAAGCCGGCGCGCGCGAAGTCCTGTGCGAAGAAATTGTAGAGCCGCGTCATCTGGTTGTCATAGTCGGCCTGCCAGCTCTTTGCGCCCGAGCCGCGATATTCCTGCTCCAGCGCGGTTTCCGCCGCGGCCAGCTCGCGTTTGCGCGCGCCCAGCAGCGCATTGTACTGCGCGACCATCGTCGCCTCCTGCGGCCCGCGGCACGCCAGCACCGCGACGTTCAGCGCCGCGCGCAGGTGCCAGGTCGTGCCGGCTGCGCTCAACCCGACATTGGGGGTCGCCCAGCGCCCGTCCGGCCGTCGCGCGGGGATCAGCATCCCCGGCCGCGCGCCGGCCGGCATCGGCGCGGGCACCATCGTAGCGACCGCCGGCGGCGGTGCTGTCGCGACCGGCGACGGCGCATGGCGCGCGCAGGCCGCCGCAAAAGCGGCTGCCGACAGCGCGGCAAGCGGGCGAAGGCGCATGGTGTGTCCCCTTTTCACACGCGTTGCCATCGAATCCCACCAGTGCGGCGACCGCGAAAGAGTCCGCCGGGCACGACGTGCCGCGAACACGGTGAAGCGAGTCGTATCGTCCCGTTCGCCGGCCGGGGGGCCGGCGTGGACAGGGAGTGCCTGCCCCCCCCTGCCGGCGCGGATCAGGCCGCGCGCTTGTCCAGCGCGTGCGCCGCTTCGTCGATCAGCGCCGCGATGATATCGGCGATTGGCTCTTCCCTGGTGACCATGCCGACCGACTGGCCGGCCATCACGCTGCCATGCTCCACGTCGCCGTCGATCACCGCGCGACGCAGCGCGCCGGCCCAGTAATGCTCGATCTGCAACTGCGCCTCGGCCATCGCCACGCTGCCCTCGTCCAGCAATTGCGCCACCTCACGCTGGCGGGCGCTGAACAGCTCGCCGGCGGCGTTCTTCAGCGCGCGCACCGGGATCACCGGCAGGCGGGGGTCGATCTGCACGCTGGCCACCGCATCGCGCGCCGAGGCGCGGATGAACGCTTTCTTGAAATGGGGGTGCGCGATACATTCGGTGGCGCACACGAAGCGCGTGCCGAGCTGCACCCCCGCCGCCCCCATGTCGAGATAGCCGGCGATCGCCTCGCCGCGACCGATCCCGCCGGCGACGAACACCGGCACCGCCTCGGCCAGCTCGGGCAGCATCTCCTGCGCCAGCACGCTGGTGGAGACGGGGCCGATATGCCCGCCGGCCTCCATCCCCTCGATCACCAGCGCATCGACACCGGAGCGCACCAGCTTTTTGGCCAGCGCCAGCGTCGGGGCGAAGCAGATCGCCTTGGCGCCCGATGCCTTCACCGCCTCCAGCGCGCCCTTGGGCGGCAGCCCGCCGGCCAGCACGACATGGCCCACCGCATGGCGCGCGCACACCGCGATCAGCTCGTTCAGATCGGGATGCATGGTGATGAGGTTGACGCCGAACGGCCGGTCGGTCAGCGCCTTCGTCCCCGCGATCTCGGCATCGAGCAGCGCCGGCCTCATCGCGCCGCACGCGATCACGCCGAAGCCGCCCGCATTCGACATCGCCGACACAAGGT
Organism: Sphingomonas taxi; assembly: GCA_003243195.1. Classification (GTDB taxonomy): domain Bacteria; phylum Pseudomonadota; class Alphaproteobacteria; order Sphingomonadales; family Sphingomonadaceae; genus Sphingomonas; species Sphingomonas taxi_B. The sequence continues at coordinate 87,901 of QFQI01000002.1, forward strand.
TACGCTCCGACACCCACGACATCGCACCGGCCATGATCGCGACCTCGCTGCCCAGGAAGCGCGCCCCCCGCTCCATGCGCGTGGCAAGACGGCGGGCGCCGATGGAGGGCGCGGACGAGGTCGGGGCGATGAGCGTGTCGGTCATCGCGCACGCCTAAGCGGCGGCTCGGCATGTGGCAACGCCCGTCGCGTCCCGGTCGGGCCGCCGGCGTCGGGATGGCCGGCGGCCCGATGTTCCGCAATCGTTTCCATGCGGCGAAAAAAACTGTCTCGAAATGACCCGCTCACCCCTTTTCGGGGGTGCTGGAACATGTCATGGCGCGGTCATAAAGAAGATCAGGAGAGGATGGACATGACCGCACAGCATTTTTCGACTCGTCGTCGTTTCACCGTTCTCGCGGCACTGACCTTCGCGAGCTGGAGCATGGTGGCGATCGCCGCCGATCTGGTCACGCATCTGACGCGCTGAGCCGCGAATCATCTGGCTGAACCAGCGACCGGATCGACGCGAGAGGCGACGACGATCCGGTACCTGGCCCGTGACGCACGGCCGTCACGCGCGGCCGGGCGCGATCCCGATCGTCATCGCACCCGGCGCCTGCCCCGTCACCGTTCCTGCGTCCGCCCCCTCGGCGGCAGTCGTTCGAGGCGGACGGGACAGCAAGCCGCGGTCATCGCCCGCAGGGATGGTCGGAACGTCCGCCGACGCGGACGGCGGTGCCGGCCCTTTCTCCCACGTCAGTATCCTGAACGGAAGCGAGCCGGCACCGCCGGAAACTCGCCTTTCCGCGAGTTTCCGGCAGGCTCCTAGTTGCTGTCGCTGCTGTCGTCGTCGTCGCCGCCGGCAACGAGCAGGACGGTGGCGGTCAGCGCCGCCAGGATGCCGATGCTGATGAGCGTGGTGGTCGGCACTTCCGCGCCGATCGCGCTGCCGTGCGCCACCGGCGCCGCGCCGCGCGCCCCGCGCGCGACCGACAGCGTGGCGGCGGGGTTGGCGGCCGGCGCAGCGGCGGCGGCGGCCGAAACGGTGAGCAGCGCGGCCGCAGCGGCGGCGCCGACGAAACTGGTGAAACGCGACATCCTACGATCTCCCTGATGATCCCCGAGGCACAACATCCCGGCGCCGCGACAGAGCAGCATCGTGTTGCAGTCATGCGACAATCCTCCGCGCCCGCCGGATTGACCCCGAAGCGTCACGATATGGCCACACCAGCGTCACGCCGCGGAGACGCGGGCGTCACATGCCAGGTGCATAGCCGATCGGCGAGGGAGGGTCCGCCATGCCGACGATCGTCAATATCCCCGATATCGTGGCGCGCACCGGCCACCATGCCGACATCGCCGATCTGTTCGATTTCGCGCAGTCGCGCCCGCACCGGCCCGAACAGCCGGTCGCTGCGCGTCGCCGCTATCGCACGGTGTGGATCAGCGACGTCCACCTGGGCACGCGCGGGTGCAACGCCGACATGCTGATCGACTTCCTGGACCATGTCGACAGCGAGACGATGTACCTGGTGGGCGACATCGTCGACGGCTGGCAGCTGAAGAAGCGCTTCTACTGGCCCGCCGCGCACAACGACGTGATCTGGCGGCTGATGAAGCGCGCGCGGCGCGGCACGCGGATGATCTACATCCCCGGCAACCATGACGAGATGTTCCGCCAGTTCGCCGGGCTCGATTTCGGCGGCATCCGCATCCGCGGCAAGGCGATCCACGAAACCGCCGACGGGCGCCGTCTGCTGGTGCTGCACGGTGACGAGTTCGACGCGATCACGCTGTCGCACCGCTGGCTCGCGCATGTCGGCGACGCCGCCTATACCGCGCTGATGACGCTGAACCGCGCGGTCAGCGGCGTGCGGCGGCGGTTCGGCATGCCGTACTGGTCGCTGAGCAAGCACGCCAAGGCGAAGGTGAAGAACGCGGTCGCCTTCATCTCGCGCTTCGAGGAGATCGTGGCGGAGGCGGCGGGCAGCCGCGGCGTCGACGGTGTGGTGTGCGGGCACATCCACACCGCCGAGATGCGCGAGATCGCCGGCGTCGCTTATTACAACGACGGCGACTGGGTGGAGGGCTGCACCGCGCTGGTCGAGCATTTCGACGGGCGAATGGAGATATTGCACTGGGGCGACGAAATCGCGCGGCGCACGGCGGTGCCGGTGGTCGCCGCGCTGGCAGCCTGAGCGCGTGCGCGTCGCGATCGTCACCGACGCCTGGGCGCCGCAGGTCAACGGCGTCGTGCGCACGCTGGAAAACGTCATCGCCGAGCTGCGCGGTGACGGGCACCGGGTGCTGGTCGTCTCCCCCGCCGACGCGCCGTCGCTGCCCTGCCCCACCTATCCCGAGATCCGGCTCGCGCTGATGACCCCCGCCGCGATCGGGCGGCGGATCGCGGGGTTCGGGGCGCAGGCGGTGCATATCGCGACCGAGGGGCCGCTGGGCCTCGCCGCGCGGCGCTGGTGCGTGTCGCGGCGGCTGCCGTTCACCACCGCCTATCACACGCAATTCCCCGATTATGTCGCGGCGCGCACCGGCGCGGACCCGGAATGGATCTGGCGCTATGTGCGCTGGTTCCATGCGCCGGCCGCCGCGGTGCTCGCCTCCACGCCGACGATCGAGCGCACCCTGAACGCGCACGGCCTGGCCCGAGTGCGCCGCTGGGGACGCGGCGTGGCCGGGTTCTTCACGCCCGAAGGCGCGCGCGACCCGCGCATGGCGGCGCTCGCCGGGCCGGTGCTGCTGCACGTCGGGCGGGTAGCGGTGGAAAAGAACATCGCCGCCTTCCTGTCCGCCGACGTGCCCGGCACGAAGGTGGTGGTCGGCGACGGCCCGGCGCGCGCGGCGCTGGCGCGGAAATTCCCGACGGCGATCTTCCTGGGGGCGCTGTTCGGCGAGGCGCTGGCGGCGGCGTATCGCGCGGCGGACGTGCTGGTATTCCCCAGCCGCACCGACACGTTCGGGCTGGTGATGATCGAGGCGCTGGCGTGCGGCACGCCGGTGGCGGCCTATCCGGTCGCCGGGCCGCTCGACGTGCTGACGCCCGCCACCGGCGTGATGGACGGCGACCTGCGCGCCGCGATCACCGGCGCGCTGCGGCTGGACCGGACGACCTGTGCGGCGGCGGGCGCGCGCTTCACCTGGGCGGCAAGCGCACGGCAGTTCCTGGACGCGTTGCAACCGATCGACGCCGGGCTGCCGCGCGCCGCGTGAGCGCGCTTGCGATAACGCGCGGCTTTCACTAGGTTGTCCCCAACAGGCGGCCGCTCCGGAAAGGGGCGGCCCTTTGCATTTATGGAGACTCGTCCGCATGGCCCAGCCGCTCATGCCGCATGCGACCGCCTCGTGGCTCGTCGACAATACCGCTTTGTCCTTTGAACAGATCGCCGATTTCTGCGGGCTGCACATCCTGGAGGTGCAGGCGATCGCCGACGATACCGCTGCGACCAAGCTGACCGGGCGTGACCCGGTGCGCGCGCACGAGGTGACGCAGGCGGAGATCGACAAGGCGCAGGCCAACCCGGATTATCGCATGACGATGACCAAGGGGCCGGAACAGGTGCGCCGCACCAAGGGGCCGCGCTACACGCCGGTCAGCAAGCGGCAGGACAAGCCGGACGGCATCGCCTGGATCATCCGCAACCATCCGGAGATCCCCGATGGCGCGATCGGCAACCTGATCGGCACCACCCGCACCACGATCGCGGCGATCCGCGACCGCAGCCACTGGAACATCGCCAACATCACGCCGAAGGATCCGGTGACGCTCGGCCTGACCACGCAGCGCGAGCTGGACGCGGCGGTGAACAAGGCGGCGAAGGCGGCGGGCATCGAACAGTCGCCGACCGACGCGCGGCTGGACGGCGACCGTGAGGCGCTGATCGCGTCGCTGCGCGCCGAGCGCGAGCAGGCTGCGCGCGATGCGGAGAACGGCGTGAGCGGCGACGCGTCGGCGCGCCCGGCGTTCGAGGATCCGTTCCGCCGCTGAGGCCCGCGCCCCGGCACCGCCGGGGACATGCGCCGGCGGCGGTGCACCATCCCACGATCGTCCTTGCGCGCTACCGGGCTCGCAATCCGCGCGGCGCCGGCGATGCGGCGCGCGCATCGCGCGACCTGTCGTGCCGGGACGGTGGCAATTCGCGCCGCCATGCCCCACATCGCTGTGGCATGATGTATCCCCGTCGCACACAATCGCAGATCATCCGCGTCATCGACCTTGAAACCACCGGCGCAGCGCCGCCGGCGCACGCGGTGTGCGAGGTCGGCTGGCAGGATGTCGCGCTCGGCCCGGATGGCCGCTGGGAGCTGCAGGGCGAAGGCGGCAACATCCTGGTCAATCCCGGCCGGCCGATGCCCGCGATCACGCAGGCGGTGCATCATATCCGCGACGAGGATGTCGCCGATGCGCCATGGTGGCACGACGTGGCGCGGCAGGTGCTGGACCCGTATCCGCGCCGCGTCGCGCTGGCGGCGCACCGCGCGGCGTTCGAGGAACAATTCTGCACCGCGGCGATGACGCACGGTGCGGACTGGATCTGCACATGGAAGTGCGCGCTGCGGCTGTGGCCCGATTCCCCCAGCTATTCCAATCAGGTGCTGCGCTACTGGCGCAAGCCGGTCGGGTTGGACCACGAACGCGGCCTGCCCGCCCATCGCGCCTTCCCCGATGCCTATGTCACCGCGCACCATCTGCGCGATCAGCTCAACGAGGCGTCGGTGGCGCAGTTGATCCAGTGGTCGAACGAGCCCGGCCTGCTGCCGCGCGTCCGCTACGGCCCCGATCGCGGCAAGGAGTGGCGCGAGATCGAGGAGGAAAGCCTGGTGAAGTTCCTTACCGATCGGGATCCGGACGTGCGCTTCACCGCCGAGACCGAGATGGCGCGGCGGCGTGGCGGGGGGCATGTCGGCCGGATGACCGCGCAGGAGCTGTTGCTGTAGCGCGCCGCCAGCGGCGCGACATCATCCTGATCCGTATCAACCGCTTGGCTGCTGCCACGCGCGTGCGCGTGCCGGATGACGGTAACGCTGGCGTAACGGCGCGGCGCGCGATAACGCAGGCGCCATGGCCGAACCGCGCGTTCCATCGTCGGACAAGAGGCAACTCGCGCGGCGGCTCACCATCTTCATGGTGCTGGGCTTCGTGGCGCTGGTGGCGGTCGGCGTCGCGGCGGTGCGCGTCATGCAGCGCAATGAGGTGCACACCCGGCTGATCGCGCACACCTACCAGGTCGAGAACACCGTTCTCGATACGCGCCGGCTGATCGAGGAAAGCGAAACGGCGCGGCGCGGCTATCTGCTGCTGCCCTCCGACGCGGGCTTTCTGGAGAACTACCGGCGCGCGCAGGAGCAGATGCCCGCGGTGCTGCGGCGGCTCGCGGCACTGGTCGCCGACAATCCCGTGCAACGCCGCTATCACTACGGGCTGCGCCTGCAGATCGCGGATCTCGCCGCGCAGCGTGCGCAGACGATCGACCTGTTGCGGCGGGGCGAGCACCGCGCTGCGCTGACGGCGTTCGGGCAGCACGCGAAGGCGCGCAACATGCGCGCGATCCGCTTCCTGCTCGACCGGATGAGCACCGAGGAGCGCCGGTTGCTGCAGGTCCGCGAGCGCGAGTTGCGGCGCAGCGAGCGTGCCTTCTACGCGGTGATCGTCGTGGCGGGCGCGGTGCTGGCGGTGCTGGCGGTGGTCTCGCTGCTGACGATCCTGTCCTACACCCGCGACCTGGCGCGGTCGGACGAGGACCTGCGCCAGTTGAACGCCGGCCTGGAAGACATGGTGGCGACGCGCACCGCCGACCTGACGCGCGCCAACGAGGAGATCCAGCGCTTCGCCTATATCGTCAGCCACGACCTGCGCTCGCCGCTCGTCAACGTGATGGGCTTCACCGCCGAGCTGGAGGCCGCCGCCGCCGAGCTGCGCGCGCTGGTCGACCGCGTCGAGGCGGAAGCGCCGGCGCTGGGCAGCGAGGGGGCGCGGCTGGCGGCGCGCGAGGATCTGCCCGAGGCGATCGGCTTCATCCGCACCTCGACGCAGAAGATGGACCGGCTCATCAACGCGATCCTGCACCTGTCGCGGCAGGGCCGGCGTACGCTGGCGCCCGAAAGGATCGACGTCGCCGCGCTGGTCGCGCAGATCGGCGACACGCTGTCGCACCGGCTGTCGGCGGCGGACGCCACGCTGGAGATCGCCGAGCCGTTGCCGGTGGTGGTCAGCGACCGGCTGGCGCTGGATCAGGTGCTGTCGAACCTGATCGAGAATGCGGTGAAATACCTGCGTCCCGGCGTGCCCGGGCGCATCACCGTCAGCGGCCGGCGCGAGCGGTCGCGCGTCGTCTACACCGTCGCCGACAACGGGCGCGGCATCGACCCGCGCGACCATGCGCGCGTCTTCGACCTGTTCCGCCGCTCCGGCGCGCAGGATCAGCCCGGCGAAGGCATCGGGCTCGCCACGGTGCGTGCACTGGTGTTCCGGCTGGGCGGCAGCATCGACGTCGCCTCCACGCTGGGTCAGGGCGCCGCCTTCACTTTGTCCCTCCCCCTCGTCCTCGCACCTCAGGAAGCCTCAGCATGAACGCGCCGCAATCCGTCAGCATCGTGATGATCGAGGATGACGAGGGCCATGCCCGCCTGATCGAGAAGAACATCCGCCGCGCCGGGATCATGAACGAGATCCACCACTTCACCGACGGCACCAGCGCGCTGGACTATATCTTCACCGACGCGCACGGACCGCAACTGAACGGGCCGGCGCTGGTGCTGCTCGACCTCAACCTGCCCGACATGAGCGGGACGGACATCCTGACGCGGATCAAGGGCAGCGACGGCCCGGTGCGGCGCACGCCGGTCGTGGTGCTGACCACCACCGACGACAGCCGCGAGATCCAGCGCTGCTACGATCTGGGCGCCAACGTCTACATCACCAAGCCGGTGAACTACGAGAGCTTCGCGCAGGCGATCCGGCAGCTCGGGCTGTTCCTGTCGGTGATCCAGGTGCCCGATCTGGGCGATGGCCACTGAACATGGCGTCCCCGCGCGTCCTGTATATCGACGACGACGACGGCATCCGCCGGCTGGTGAGCCGCGCGCTCGAGCGGCGCGGCTATGCGGTGACGCTCGCGGCCGGTGGCGAGGCGGGCGTAGCGGCGGCGGCGGCGGAGCGCTTCGACGTGGTGGCGGTCGACCATTACATGCCGGGCATCGACGGGCTGGAGACGATGGCGCGGCTGCGCGCGCTGCCGGACGCGCCGGCGATGGTCTATGTCAGCGGGTCGGAGGAGACGCAGGTCGCGCTCGCCGCGCTTCGCGCCGGGGCGGCGGACTATATCGTCAAGACGCCGGGCGCGGACTTCTTCGACCTGCTCGACGCGACCTTTCGCCAGGTGATGGCGCGCGCCGAGCTGGCGGCGCAGAAGGCGCGCGCCGAGGACGAGTTGCGCGCCAGCAACGCCCGGCTGGAGGCGCTGCTCGCGGAGGTGAACCACCGGGTCGCCAACTCGCTGCAACTGGTGTCGGCGATGGTGCGGATGCAGGCGAGCGCGCTGACCGACGAGGGCGCGCGCGCCGCGCTGGAGGATACGCAGGCGCGGATCAGCGCGATCGCGCAGGTCCATCGGCGGCTCTACACCGGCGACGATGTCGAGAGCGTCGACATGCTGGACTATCTGACCCAGTTGATCGACGAGCTGACGCAGACCTGGTCGACCGACGATCGCCCGCGCGCGCTGGTGCTGAAGGCGGAATCGTTGCGGCTGCCGACCGATCGCGCGGTGTCGCTGGGGGTGATCGTCACCGAACTGGTCAGCAACGCCTGCAAATATGCCTATCCCAGCGGCAGCGGCGAGGTGCGCGTCACGCTGTCGCGCGACGGCGACACGCGCTTCCGCCTGACCGTGGAGGACGACGGCGTCGGGATCGGCGAGGCGCCGCCCAAGGGCACCGGCGTCGGCACGCGGCTGATCCGCGCGATGGCGCAGAGCATGGATTCGATCGTGGAATACGACCGCACCCACACCGGCACCCGCGCGATTGTCGCGGCCGGGGTGCGCTGAACGCCCGCGTGACGGCCGGAGGCTGACCTCCCGCTGACGGGCGGCGTCAATCCAGGTTCGGTCGCAGCAACCGTGTGGCCTGCGCGATGTCCACGCCCAGGCGCTGGGCATAATCGTCGCGCTGGTCCTCCCCGATCCGCGCCACGCCGAAATATTCGGCCTGCGCATGCCCGAAGTAGAAGCCGCTGACCGCCGCGGTCGGCAGCATCGCGAAGCTCTCGGTCAGCGCCAGACCGGCGTTCTTCTCCGCGTCGAGCATCTCGAACAACCGCACCTTCAGCGAATGCTCCGGGCACGCCGGATAGCCCGGCGCCGGGCGGATGCCGCGATATTGCTCGCGGATCAGCGCGTCGTTGGTCAGTTGCTCGTCCGGCGCATAGCCCCACAGCCCGGTGCGGACATGCGCGTGCAGCGCCTCGGCGAACGCCTCCGCCAGCCGGTCCGCCAGCGCCTTCAGCAGGATGTCGTTGTAATCGTCGTTATCGGCCTTGAAACGCGCGATATGCGCGTCGATGCCGTGGATGCCGACCGCGAAGCCGCCGATCCAGTCGCCCGCCGGGTCGATGAAATCGGCAAGGCACATGTTCGCCCGCCCTTCGCGCTTCGCGATCTGCTGGCGCAGGAACGGCAGCCGCGTCGAATGTTCGTTGCGGCGGTCGAGGTCGGGCAGGTTGAAGCCGGGCGGCACGCTGCCGCCGTCGGGCGAGCGCGTGTCGACCGAATGGCGGTCATGGACCCACACGTCGTCGTCATGACGGTGGCATGGCCACAGCCCGGCGACGCCGCGCGCCGTCAGCCACTTTTCCGCGACGATCCGGTCGAGCATCGCCTGCGCGTCCGCGAACAGCGCCGAGGCGCTTTCGCCCACCACCGCGTCGGTCAGGATCGCCGGGTAATTGCCGGCCAGTTCCCACGCGCGGAAGAACGGCGTCCAGTCGATATATTGCCGCAGGTCGGCAAGGTCCCAGTCGTCGAACACATGCACGCCCGGCTTCTTCACCGGCGGCGCCTTCAGCGCCATGTCCGCCACGAAGCCGCGCCGCCGCGCTTCGTCCAGCGGCAGCAGCTTGTTCTGCCCCTTGCCCTCGCGCGCGTCGCGCACCGCCTGGTAATCGGCGGCGACGCCGGCGACGTACGCCTCCATCTGCGTGTCGGACACCAGGGTCGTCGCCACGCCGACCGCGCGGCTGGCGTCCAGCACGTGCACCACCGGCCCGGCATAGGCGGGCGCGATGCGCAGGGCGGTGTGGACCTTGCTGGTGGTCGCGCCGCCGATCAGCAGCGGCATGCGCATCGCGGCGCGCTGCATCTCCTCGGCCACCGTCACCATCTCATCCAGCGACGGGGTGATGAGCCCGGACAGGCCGATCATGTCGGCGTCATTCTCGTTCGCCGCCGCGATGATCTTCGGCCACGGCACCATCACGCCCAGATCGATCACCTCGAAGCCGTTGCATTGCAGGACCACGCCGACGATGTTCTTGCCGATGTCGTGGACGTCGCCCTTGACGGTCGCCATCACGACCTTGCCCTTGCCCTTCGCGCCGGGTTCCTTCGCGGCCTCGATGAACGGCATCAGGTGCGCGACCGCCTTCTTCATCACCCGCGCCGATTTCACGACCTGCGGCAGGAACATCTTGCCCGATCCGAACAGGTCGCCGACGACGTTCATCCCGTCCATCAGCGGCCCTTCGATCACCTCGATCGGGCGCGCATATTGCTGTCGGCACTCCTCGGTATCCTCGACGACATGCGCGTCGATGCCCTTGACCAGCGCATATTCCAGCCGCTTGGTCACCGGCAGCCCGCGCCATTCGGCGGCGGCCTTTTCCGCCACCGCATCGGTGCCGCGGAACCGCTCCGCCAGCGCGACCAGCCGGTCGCCCGCTTCGGGATCGCGGTTGAGGATGACGTCCTCGCACGCCTGACGCAGTTCGGGATCGATCTGGTCGTAGACGTCGAGCTGCCCGGCGTTGACGATTCCCATGTCCATGCCGGCGGGGATCGCGTGATAGAGGAACACCGAATGCATCGCGCGACGCACCGGCTCGTTGCCGCGGAAGGAAAAGGACAGGTTCGACAGGCCGCCGGAGATATGGACGTGCGGGCAGCGCGCCTTGATCTCGCGGCACGCCTCGATGAAGTCGACGCCGTAATTGTTGTGCTCCTCGATCCCGGTCGCCACCGCGAACACGTTGGGATCGAAGATGATGTCCTCGGGCGGGAAGCCGATGCCGGTCAGCAGATCATAGGCGCGCGCGCAGATCTCGACCTTGCGCGCCTGCGTATCGGCCTGCCCGACCTCGTCGAACGCCATCACCACCACCGCCGCGCCATAGTTCATGCACCGGCGCGCATGGTCCAGGAACTGCTCCTCGCCCTCCTTCATGCTGATCGAATTGACGATCGGCTTGCCGCTGACGCACTTCAGCCCGGCCTCGATCACGCTCCATTTCGAGCTGTCGATCATCACCGGCACGCGCGCGATGTCCGGTTCGGCGGCGATCAGCTTCAGGAAGGTCGTCATGGCATGGTGCGCGTCGAGCAGCCCCTCGTCCATGTTGACGTCGATCACCTGCGCGCCATTCTCGACCTGCTGGCGCGCGACCTCGACCGCGCGGGCATAGTCGCCGGCCATGATCATCTTCTTGAACGCCGCCGATCCGGTGACGTTGGTGCGCTCGCCGATGTTGACGAACTGGGTGGCGGTGGTGGTCATGTAAACGTCATCCCGGCGAGGGCCGGGATCCAGCGTCCCGGGTATCGTCGCGTGTGGCTTTCTGAACCCCGGCGCGCGCCCGGGGGAACGATGGGTGGGCGGGGAACCGACCGCTCACGCCGCCATGGTGAACGGCTCCAGCCCGGCCAGTCGCGTCCGCACCGCCGGCGCCGCGATCCGGCGCGGTTCCAGGCCGCGCACGCCGTCCGCGATCGCCCTGATATGCCCGGGCGTCGAGCCGCAGCATCCGCCCAGAACGTTGACCTGCCCGGCGAACGCCCATTCGCCGACCAGTCCGGCGGTCGTCTCCGGCGCTTCGTCATAGGCGCCCAGCTCATTGGGCAGGCCGGCGTTGGGATAGATCATGACGAGCGTGTCGCACAGCTCGCTCAGCACCTTGACGTGCGGGCGCAACTGCTCGGCCCCGAACGAACAGTTCAGCCCGATCGTCAGTGGCTTCGCATGGCGCACCGCGTGCCAGAACGCCTCCACCGTATGCCCGGACAGGTTGCGCCCCGACAGATCGGTCAGCGTCATCGACAGCATGATCGGCAGGTCGCGCCCCAGCGCCGCGCCGGCCTCGATCGCGGCCATGATCCCGGCCTTGGCGTTGAGCGTGTCGAACACCGTCTCGATCAGCACGAAGTCCGCCCCGCCCTCGACCAGCGCGTCGATCTGTTCGCGATACACGTCCTTCAGGTAATCGAAGTCGATCTCGCGATAACCGGGATCGTTGACGTCGGGCGACAGCGACAGCGTCTTGTTGGTCGGGCCGATCGCGCCGGCCACGAAGCGCGGCCGCCCGTCCCTCGCCTGGAATTCGTCGGCGATCCGCCGCGCCAGCCGCGCGCTTTCGACGTTGATCTCGCGCACCAGCCCTTCCGCGCCGTAATCGGCCTGGCTGATCCGGTTGGCCGAAAAGGTGTTCGTCTCGGCAATGTCCGCCCCGGCCTCGAAATAGGCGCGGTGGATCGCCTCGGGCACCTCGGGCTTCGTCAGCGCGAGGATGTCGTTGTTGCCCTTCTGGTCGTGGCCCAGCGTCAGCGCGCCGGCATAATCGGCCTCCGACAGCTTCCAGTTCTGGATCTCGGTGCCGAACGCGCCGTCGGTGATGAGGATGCGCTTCGCCGCCTCGGCGTTGAAGATGTCGCGGATCGTCATGCCGCCGCCCTTTCCTGTGCCTGGCCGGCGCGCACCCCCAGCAGGTGGCAGATCGCGAAGCTCAGCTCGGCCTTGTTCATGGTGTAGAAATGCAGTTGCTTCACGCCGCCGGCATACAGCTTGCGGCACAGTTCGGCGGCGACGGTCGCCGCCACCAGTTGCCGCGTGGCCGGATGCTGGTCCAGCCCGTCGAACAGCCGCACCAGCCAGCCGGGCACGTCGGTGCGGCACATCGCCGCCATGCGGCTGACGCCTGCGAAGCTGCCGATCGGCATGATGCCCGGCACGATCTCGGCCGTGATCCCCGCCGCCGCCGCCGCGTCGCGGTAGCGGAAGAAGGTTTCGGGCTCGAAGAAGAATTGCGTGATCGCGCGGTTCGCGCCCGCGTCCAGCTTGCGCTTCAGATTGTCGAGGTCGTCCGCCTGATCACGCGAGCTGGGATGCGCCTCCGGATAGGCGGCGACCGAGATCTCGAACGGGTGCAGCCGCCGCAGCCCGGCGACCAGCGCTGCGGCATTCTCATACCCACCGGGATGCGGCGCATAGTCGGTCGCGCCCGCCGGCGGATCGCCGCGCAGTGCGACGATGTGGCGGACGCCCGCCGCCCAATATTCCTGCGCCACCGCGTCGATCTCCTCGCGCGTCGCTTCCACGCACGTCAGGTGCGCCGCCGCCGGCACGTCGGTGTCGCGCGCGATCCGCGCGACCGTCGCATGGGTACGGTCGCGGGTCGATCCGCCCGCGCCATAGGTCACCGACAGGAAGCGCGGGCCCAGCGGGCACAGGGTCTCGATCGACTGCCAGAGCGTTTCCTCGGCCTTGTCGGTCTTGGGCGGCGAGAATTCGAAGCTGACGTCCACGTCGCCGCCGACATCGGCATAGAGTGGCGCGTCGAGCGCGCGCCGCGCTTCCTCAAGCTGGTTGACCGAGAATGTCATGCCGCCTTCACCTCCCGCACCGGCGCGCCCGCCTTTCGCCCCAACCACAGTTTCACCGTCAACTCGCCGCCTTCCAGCGTCAGCACGCGCTCCAGCGTCAGCCCGGCGGCGTCGAACCAGCCCGCGAGCTGCGCGTCGGCGAAGCCCAGCCGGGTATGCGCGTCACGCGCGCGCAGTTCCTCGCGGTCGTGGCTGGCGAAGTCGGCGATCAGCAGCCGCCCGCGCGCATCCAGCACGCGCGCCGCCTCGGCGATCGCCGCGCCGGGTTGCTGCGCGAAATGCAGGACATGGTGCAGGATCGCGACGTCGGCGCCGCCATCCGGCAGCGGCAGCGCATAGAGATCGGCCTGCCGCAGCTCGGCATTGCCAAGTCCCCGCTCCCCGACCCGCGCGCGCGCCAGCCGCAGCATCTCGCTGCTTTTGTCGATCCCTAGCGCATGCGCCGCGCCAGGCGCGAACAGCTCGATCATCCGCCCGGTTCCGGTGCCGATGTCGATCAGGCGACCCAGCGGCTCGGGCGCCAGCAGGTCGCGCATCGCCGCCTCCACCTGCTCCTCCGCGATGTGCAGCGAGCGGATCGCGTCCCATTCGCCGGCATGCGCCTCGAACCATGCCGCCGCCGCGGCGGCGCGATCGGCGCGCACCGCCGCGAGGCGCGCCACGTCCGCTTCGACGTCCACGCCCACCGCATAGGCATCCAGCGCGGCCATCACGGGCGCGACGAGCGCCCGCTCGCCCAGCGCCACGAACACCCAGCTTCCTTCCTTGCGCCGCTCGGCCAGCCCGGCGTCGCACAGGATCTTCACATGCCGCGACACGCGGGGCTGGCTCTGCCCCAGCACCTGCGCCAGTTCGCCGACCGACAGCTCCATCGTGCCGAGCAGCGCGACGATGCGCAGTCGCGAGGCGTCGGCAAGCGCGCGGAAAATGTCGAGGGCGACCTTCATGGGACGACATATAAAGATATCTTTATATGGGTCAATGAAATGCGCGACGGACCCTTTTGCCGCGTTGTTTCGTTTCGCCACGCTCTTGGCAACTCTGCCGACGTAACAAACAGGGGAGATTCACCCATGAAGCGTCTGATGATGACCGGCCTCGTCGCCGCCACCGCCCTCGGCCTCGCCGCCTGCAGCGAGCGTGCGCAGAACGAGAGCGCACAGGCCGGCAATGCGATCGCCGCCGACACCGCCGCCACCACCTCGAACGCGGTCGAGGACGTGGATGCCGCGACCGACCGCGCGCTGAACTCGGCCGAGAACAGCCTCGATCGCGCCGGCGCCACGCTGCGCAACTCGGGCGACGCGGCCGCCGACGCGACCGGCAACGCGATGGTCCGTGCCGGCGAGGGTCTGCGCGACCGCAAGTGATGCGGACCGCCGCCGTCACGCGGGTGACGGCGGCCCCGTGATGAACAAGGGATCGCCATGACCGACGTGCGGCGCCTGGGCGCCTCCGACCTGCGGATCGCGCCGCTGGTATTGGGCGGCAACGTCTTCGGCTGGACCGCCGATCGCGCCGCCTCCTTCGCGGTGCTCGACGCCTTCGTCGATGGTGGCGGCACACTGATCGACACCGCCGACGTCTATTCCGCGTGGGTCGAGGGGCATCGCGGCGGCGAATCGGAAGCGATGATCGGCGCATGGCTGGCGGCGACCGGCAAGCGCGATCGCGTGCTGATCGCCACCAAGGTCGGGATGTTGCCCGGCGAGGGTGGCGAGAAGCTCGCGCCCGCGCGGATCGTTGCGGCGTGCGAGGCGTCGCTGCGGCGGCTGGGCACCGACCGGATCGACCTGTATTTCGCGCATCAGGACGATGATGCGCAGGCGCAGGAGACGGTGGCGGAAGCCTTCGCCGTGCTCGTCCGCGACGGCAAGGTGCGCGTGCTGGGTGCGTCGAACTTCCATGCCGCGCGGCTGAAATCCGCGGTGGAGACGGCGCGCGCGGCCGGGCTGCCGCATTATCAGGTGCTGCAACCCGAATATAATCTCGTCAGCCGACACGCGTTCGAGGGCGAGTTGCAGGATTATTGCGTGGTCGAGAATATCGGCGTCACGCCCTATTACGGGCTTGCCGCGGGTTTCCTGACCGGCAAGTACCGCACGCCTGACGACCTGTCGCGGAGCGTGCGCGGTGCGAAGATGGGCGAATTGCTGGAAGGCAAGGGCGCCGCGGTGCTGGCGGCGCTGGATGAGGTGGCGGCGGACACCGGCGCAACGCTCGCACAACTGTCGCTGGCGTGGCTGGCCGCGCAACCCGGCGTCACCGCGCCGATCGCCAGCGCGACCTCCCCCGAGCAGGCGCAGGAGTTGCTGGGCGTGATGCGGCTGACGCTGTCAAAGGACCAACTCGCCCGGCTGACCGAGGCGGGCGCCTGAACTATTCCGCGCGTTCGATCTGCGCGCGGATCCAGTCGGCCAGTCCGCCCTCGCTCAGATCACCCGGCGCCAGCGCCCGCATCGTCCGGATCGCGTCTGCCCTGTCGAAGCGGATCTGCTGTCCGTTCAGCTTGAGGAACAGGCGCGCCATTACCCAGGCGGTGCGCTTGTTGCCATCGACGAAGGGATGATTGCGCGCGATGCCGAACGCATAACCGGCGGCGAGCACCACGAGGTCATGCTCTCCATCGCCATGCTTGTTGAGCGGCCGCGACACCGCCGATGCCAGCAGCCCCACATCCTTGATGCCGATGGCGCCGCCATGTTCGGTCAACTGCCGGTTGTGGACCGCCAGCGCGATGTCCGCGCTCAGGAAGCGTGGCACCGGACCGATCGTCATCTGGCGAGCATGGCGAGGATGTCGCGATCCTCACGCATGATCTGCTCCGCCGCTTCCATCGCCTCGGCAAAGGCGGGATCGTGGGCCTGAACCGCGAAGCCGCCGGGTTGCTCGGTCAGGAACACGTCGTCGCCCAGATCGGCCCTCAGCTTGGCGAGCACCTCGCGCGGCAGGATCACGCCGACGGAATTGCCGATCTTGATGAGCTTCAGCGATCTGGTCATGCGTGTGTTTCAACACGCGTACCAACATCGCTCAACGTGCCGCCCATGGACAGCCGCGCGACTTTGCCCGACATCACGTCGGTGGCAACACACGCGGTACGGGAGCGGATGGGCATGAGGATGCGGATGGCGGGGCGGCTCGCCGCGCTGCTGCTGACACTGGTCGCCTGGCCGGCGCAGGCGGCGGTGACGATCACCTTCTGGAGCCGCGACTTCGGCAATTACTTCCCGCACGCCTTCATCATGCTGCGCGGGGTGCCCGATGCGGGCGGACCGGCGGTGGACGCCAGCTACGGTTTCACCGCCAAGTCGCTGTCGCCGGCGCTGCTGTTCGGCAATGTGGCGGGACGGATCGAGCGGCCCACGCCCTTCTACATGGCCGGCAGCCATGTGCGCTTCGCACGCACGCTGAGCGACGCGCAATATGCCGCCGTGCTGGCGCTGGTGCGCGAATGGGACGAGCGCACCGGGGATGCCACCTACAATCTCGGCAAGCGCAATTGCGTCACCTTCGTGCGCGAGGCGGCGCGGCGGTCGGGGTTGACGCTGGTCGATTTCCCGAAGCTGATGAAGAAGCCGAGCAGCTTCCTGCGCGCGGTGATGGCGGCACAGCCGGAGGCGGTCACCGTGATCGAACGGACGGGGAAGGACTACCTTGCCACGCTGCCGCCGCTGAACGGCGACGTGCCGGTCGACGCACCCGTGTCGGCTCCAGGCACGCTGCCCGGCAAAGCGCCCGCGCCGCAGGGATAGCGCCCCGCCCCGCCGCCGGAGGAAGCCGGGCGCGGCGGCTATTTGCCTTTGGGCACCACCGCCATCGTCCAGTCCTTTTCCGGCTTCAGGTATTTCGCCGCCGTCGCCTGCAGGGTCGCGGGCGTGATCGAGGTCATGTCGCCGACCAGGCTCTGGCTCGCCTCGATCCTCTTGGGGTCGAAGGTGCCGCCGGAGGTCTGGATCAGCCAGAACTGGTTCCCCGAGGACGCGCGCGCCATATATTGCAGCATCGGCACGATCGTGCGGCGCAATTCGTCATCGGTGATCGGGGTCGACACCAGCTCGGCGGCGATCTGGCGCGAGAGCTGGAAGAACAGCGGCACCTTGTCGGGCGCGACCTTGCCGATCGCGATCAGCCGGCCGCCGTCCGGCTGGCCGACCGGCCACTGGCTCTGCGCGCTGGGCGAATAGCTGGCGCCCGCCGCCGAGCGCAGCCGATCGAACAGCCGATCCGCGAACACTGCCGCCAGCACGTCCAGCCGGCGCTGCTCGGCATGGTCGGCCGAACCGCCGCCGGTCGGCCAGGCGATCACCGCCGCGGCCTGATTGTCGTCGCCGTCATGGGTGCGGATCACCGGGGTCGCGACATGGGCGGGGAAGCGCACGGTCGGCGACAGGGGCGCGTCCGGCTTGCGCGGCTTCAGCGCGCCGAAGCTCTTGGCGATCGCGGCAATCGCCTCGTCCGCCTTCACGTCGCCGAACACGTCGACCTCGATCGGCCCGGTGGCGAGCAGCGGTTGCCACAATTTGCGGAACGCGCCGGCGTTCAGCCCCTCGATCTGCGCCAGGGTGGGCAGCCCCCAGCGGGGATCCCCGTCGCGCAGCAGGCCCTCCAGATCGCGGGCCAGCACCCCGTCGGGCGACGAGCTCAGCCCGGCATAGCCCGCCAGCATCGCCGCCCGCGCGCGCGCAACCGGCGCCTTGTCCCAGCGCGGCGCGGCGAGCTTCGCGGCCATCAGCGTGAGATTGTCGGCATAATCGCCCGGCGTCGTCTGCGCGCCGAAGATGAACGCGTCCTCGCCAATGTCGAAATCCAGTCCCATGCGCCGGCCGGTGGTCAACTGGTCGAGGTCGCTCTGGTCCAGCTTACCGATCCCGCTGGGGATCAGCGCGGTGTCGCCCGCCCAGGCCGGTGTCGGGCGGTCGGACGGCAGCGCCTGATACCCGCGCCCGAACCGGACGCGCAGATAGACACGCCCCGTCTCGGAGGCGTTGGGATAGATCAGCGCGCGCACGCCGTTGGCGAAGGTGACCTGCTCCATCGGCGGATCGCCGACGCGGGCTTGCGCCACCGCCTTGCCCGGCTGGCCCAGTCTGGGCACGCGCGAGAAATCGACCGCCGCCTGCTGCGTGCGCTTGCCGGCCAGCTTCGACACGTCCGCCTTCAGCGCCGCGGCCAGCTTCGCCGCCGCGCCGGCATCGGCGGTCCGCGTGTTGAGCAGCGCGCGGTTCGCGTCGCTCTTGAACAGCCGGTTGGTGGATTCCACCATCGCGGCCGGCGTGAACATCCCGTTCTGCCGCGCCTGTTGCAGGATGTCGTAGCTGGTCTGCGGCCCTGCGACGGTTTCGCGGATGTCGAGCGCGTTGACCATGTCGTCGGCCTGCTTGGCGCCGGCCTCGACGCGCGCGGTGGCGACGTCGTTCTTCATCGCGGCGTCGAACTCGGCCAGCTCGCGATCCACCTCGCCCTGCGTCGGCGGGGCCGCCATCGCATCGGCGATCACCGCGCGCACGTCCTTCAGCGCCGCTTCCCAGTCGTCGCCGATCGGGATGACGTTGGTGAAGGTGCCGTTAGCGGAGCGTGACACGTCGTCGAGGCTGACCGACGCCTGCAGGAAGCTGCCCCCCGCCCGCGCGCGCGTTTCCAGCCGGCGGTTGATGAGGCGGATGGCGAGGAAATCGACCAGCCGCTTCTGGTTGAAGATGATCGTGTCGTCCTGATATTTCCACGGGCGCAGCACCGCGGTGGCGACGATCGGCGGCAGCGACGGCTCGGCGACGGTCTTGACGACCGGCTCGCCCGCCTGCGGCGTCCCGAAATCGGGATCGGCGGGATTGGCGCCCTTGCCCTGCCAGCCGCCGAAATTCTTCACCACCAGCCGGGCGGCGACGTCGGGGTCGATGTCGCCGGAGATGATGACCACCGCGCGCGACGGGCGATACCAGCGGTCGTGGAACGCCTGCACGCTGGCCGGGTTCGCGGCCTGCAGCGTCTTGATGGTGCCGATCGGCGAGCGGCTGGCGAGCGGCTGCCCGGCGAAGAACGTCTCGCGCAGCGCGTCGCCGTAGCGGACCTGCGGGCCGGGCGCCTCGCGCTGCTCGGCCAGCACCGCCGGCCGCTCCGCCGCCAGCCCAGCGTCGGTGATCGCCGGCGCGGCCATCATGCCGGAGAAGATCTTCAGGCTCTCGTCGAGCTTCACGTCGGTCGCGCCGGGCAGGTCCAGCTTGTAGACGGTCTGCGTCGGCGTGGTGGAGGCGTTGGAATCGCTGCCGAAGGTCGCGCCGAAGCGCTGCCACACGCGCTTCGCCTCGCCATCCGGCACATATTTCGAGCCGCGGAACGACAGATGCTCGATAAGGTGCGCGAACCCCTGCTCCGCGTCGGTTTCGTACAGCGATCCGGCGTCGATGCGCACGCGCACCGCCACCTGCCCCGGCGGCACCGAATTGCGCCGCACCGCATAGCGCAGCCCGCTGGGCAGCGCGCCGAAATGCCATTGCGGATCGGGCGGGATGTCCGACCCCTTGAACAGCCACGGCGAGGTATCGACCGCGATCGGGGCGGTCGCCTGCGCAGGCGCCGCTTTCGCGGCGGCGGGGGCCGGTGCCCGGCGCGCGCGCTGCTGCGCGGGGAGCGGCAGCGCGACGGAAACGAGCAGGAGGGCGACGAGCGGCTTGGCCAGCGCGCGCGAATGGAAGAGCATGGTCGCGAGTGTAGGGTGCCCCGCCAGCCCCGGCAACACGGCATGCGAAACTCTTCGCCGCGCGCGGCGGCGCAACCCTCCACGATCGTGCCACGTTCTGGCCGCGATGCGGGTGTAGCCACCCCCTTTTCACGCGCCCGTTCGCGGCGGCAAGTTTGTTCGAGGTGTGGTTTCATGACCCTTCCCTCCGTGGCCGATCGGCCGATGTGGCAGGACCAGCCTGCGCCGGCGCAACGGCCGCGCGCGTCCGGCGTGTCGGATGTCGACGTGATGGGCGACACGCCCGCACCGGGCGCGGCGATGCGCGCCGAACCGGGCCGCCCGCTGGCGATCCGGCTGGGCAAGCACCTGCGCGGCGTGTTCGACCGGCTGATCGCGGGATCGTCGCTGGTGTCGAACGCGCCGGTGCTGGACGTGCGCGACTTCGCGTGGACCGCGCTGTTGCGCGACCATTGGGAAGCGATCCGTGCCGAGGCGCGCGACGTGGCGATGGTCGGCCATGCCGCGCCCAGCCTGGCGACGATCTCCCCCGATCATCGCGCGATCGCGCAGGTCGACAAGTGGCGCTCGTTCTTCCTGTGGGGCTATGGCTATCCGATCGACGACAATCTGGCGCGCTGCCCGCGCACCCGGGAGGTGATCGAGCGGATTCCGGGGCTGAATTCGGCGTTCTTCTCGATCCTGGCGCCGGGCACGCACATTCCGGAGCATCGCGGCGTGTCCAAGGGGCTCATCACCTGCCACCTGGGGCTGATCGTGCCGCGTGACGGCGACGTGCGGATGCGCGTCCACGACCGCATCGTCCGCTGGGCGGAGGGCGAGACGCTGGTGTTCGACGATACCTATCGCCACGAGGTGTGGAACGACACGCAGGGCACGCGCGTGGTGCTGCTGATCCAGTTCGAACGCCCGCTGCGCCACCCCGGCAAATGGTTCGCCGACCTCTTCCTGGGCGCGGTGAAGCGGTCCCCCTTCGTCCAGGAGGCGCGCACGAACGTGGCGAAATGGAATGCGGCGGTGAAGCTGCTGGACGGGTGAGGACGACAGCCTGCGCTTCACGCGTCGAAACGATCCCTTTCGCCGCTCCGCGCTTGATCCGCCCGCCCGCACGCGCCACATCGCGCGGATGCTGATCGAAACCGAAGCCACGCCCAACCCGGCCACGCTCAAGTTCCTGCCGGGCCGCACCGTCATGGACGCCGGCACGCGCGATTTCGCGACGCCGGAGGAAGCGGAGGCGAGTCCGCTGGCCGATGCGCTGTTCGCGCTGGGCGACGTGACCGGCGTGTTCTTCGGGCGCGATTTCGTGTCGGTGACCGCCGCACCGGGCGCGGAATGGCGCGACCTGAAGCCCGACGTGCTGGCGATCCTGATGGACCATTTCACCGCGCAGATGCCGCTGTTCCGCACCGGCGGCGCGGGCTTCAGCGTGCCGGCCGAGGACGAGCCCTTCGCCGACGACCCCGCCGACGCGGACATCGTGGCGCAGATCAAGGACCTGATCGAGACGCGCGTCCGCCCCGCGGTGGCCAACGACGGCGGTGACATCGTCTATCGCGGCTTCGACAAGGGCAAGGTGTTCCTGCACATGCAGGGCGCGTGCGCCGGCTGCCCCTCCTCCAGCGCGACACTGAAGAACGGTATCGAGCAGTTGCTGCGCTACTACGTGCCCGAAGTGACCGAGGTGCGCGCGGTCTGATCCGCCCGCTCCCTCCCCCGACCCGGAGATCCCATGGCCACCCCTATCGACGATGCCGCGCTCGACCGGCTGTTCCGCACCGCGCGCACCTTCAACCATTATACGGACGAGCCGGTCGGCGAGGATCGGCTGCGCGCGATCTGGGACCTGATGAAGATGGGGCCGACGTCGGCCAACCAACTGCCCGCGCGGCTGGTGTGGTGCGTGTCGGACGAGGCAAAGGCGAAGCTGGCCGCCGCCTGCTCCGACACCAACCGCAACAAGGTGCTGGCCGCGCCGGTCAGCGTCGTGATCGGCATGGACGTGGAATTCCACGAGCATCTGCCCGAATTGTTCCCGCACACCGACGCCAAGAGCTGGTTCGATGGCCAGCGCGAGTTGCGCGAGGCGTCGGCGTTCCGCAACTCCTCGTTGCAGGGTGGCTATTTCATCCTCGCCGCCCGCGCGCTGGGGCTGGATACCGGCCCGATGTCCGGTTTCGATGCCGGCGCGGTCGATGCCGCGTTCTTCGCCGACACGCCCGGCGTGCGCACGAACTTCATTGCGACGCTCGGCTATGGCGACCCCGCCACGCTGCATCCGCGCAGCCCGCGTCCGCCGTTCGAGACGTTCAACCGCATCGCATGACGGCCCGGGCATGAGCGTTGACGGCGGCGCCCGCACGCTGGTGATCGACACCGCGACCGCCGCCTGTTCGGTGGCGCTGTTCGACGGCGACCGGCTGGTGGCGCGCGCGCACGACGTGGTCGGACGCGGCCATGCCGAGCGGCTGGTCCCGATGATCGCCGCGCTGCCCGACGGCGGACGCGCCGCGCACATCCTGGTCGACGTCGGCCCCGGCAGCTTCACCGGCATCCGCGTCGGCATCGCCGCGGCGCGCGCACTGGGGCTGGGATGGCGCGCGCGCGTCGCGGGCTATGGCGCGCTGGCGCTGGTCGCGGCGGCGGCGCTGGCGGACGATGGCGAAGCGGACGCGCTTGCAGTGGTGATGGAAGGCGGGCACGGTGAGGTCTTCATGCAAGATTTCGTCGCGCCCTTCGCCGCGCTGGATGCGCCGCGCTCGCTGACCCCGGCCGCCGCGCTGGCGGCGCTGGACGGGCGGCGTGCGATCGGCACGGGCACGCGCTGGCTGGCGGCGCTGGACGCGCGGATCGCGGTGAGCGAGGCGCTGCCGGACGCCGCGCGCGCGCTGCTGCTGCCGCCGGCCGCACGCGCCCTGCCGCCCGCTCCCTTCTACGGCCGCGCCCCGGATGCGAAGCCGCCCGCGGCGCCGACGCCCGCCGCATGAGCACGCGCGTCCGCCTGATCGAGCTGGTGGAGGGCGGGGCCGTCGACGCCGACGAGGTGGATCGCATCATGGCCGCCGCGTTTGATCCGCGCTTCGGCGAGGCGTGGACGCGCAGCCAGTGCATCGGCATCCTCGCCATGCCCGGCGTGTGGCTGACGCTGGCGCGTGTCGACGACCGCACCGTCGGCTTCGCGCTGGTGCGCGCGATCATGGACGAGGCGGAACTGCTGCTGATCGCGGTCGATCCGGCGGCACGGCGCGCGGGCGTCGGCGCGGCGCTGCTGCGCAGCGTGGTGGCGGCGTGCCAGGGGCGCGGCGTGGCGCGGCTGCATCTGGAGGTTCGCGCGAACAACCCGGCGGTGTCGCTGTACGCCGCACACGGCTTCCGGCGCGCGGGCGTGCGGCGCGCCTATTACCGCAGCCGTGGCGGCGACACGTTCGACGCGCACACCTATGCGCGCGACCTGAGAGATCCGCTGGAGACGCGCTGAACGCGCATTTGCGGGTGGCCGCCCGCTCGTCCGACCCCGACCCTGCCGGGCGCTTTCGCACGCACCCCGACGTCGCGAGCGACCGGCGCGACGCTTTTCGCACTTTTGCGAGTCGGTAGCGCTTTTCGCAACAAGCCCGGTGCACTACATTGCCGGCATGCCTCGCAAGATCGATCTCGAAACGCTGTGCCACGAAAAGGGCCTGCGCATCACTGAGCAGCGTCGCGTCATCGCGCGCGTCCTGTCCGAGGCGGAGGACCATCCCGACGTCGAGAAGGTCTATGCCCGCGCGTCGTCGATCGACCCGGGGATCTCGATCGCGACCGTGTACCGCACGGTGCGGCTGTTCGAGGAGGCCGGGATCCTCGATCGCCACGATTTCGGCGACGGCCGCGCGCGCTACGAACCGTCGCCCGAGGCGCACCACGATCACCTGATCGACGTCGAGACGGGCAAAGTGATCGAGTTCGTCGATCCGGAGCTGGAATTGCTGCAAAAGGCGATTGCCGAGCGGCTGGGCTTCCGGCTGGTCGACCACCGGATGGAATTGTACGGCGTCGCGCTGCGCAAGGACTGAGCGGCTGTCGGAGAATGCGCAGCGAGCGCATGAGGCGGCACCGCCTCGCCTCCCGCCTTCGCACGCGTTTCCAGCCGGACACCGGGCGCGCGCGGTGCCGCTGAACGCCCGGGCGGTGGCGCGGCTGGCGGCGCTGCTCGCCGCGCTGGCGGTCGGGCTGCTGCTGCACGGAACATGGCGGCTGATGCGCGCGCCGTCGCCATGGCCGCCGCGCTTCCTGGGCTGGGTGGCGCGGATCGTCGGCGCGCGGGTGCGGGTGATCGGCACGCCGCGCACCCGCCACGTCGTGCTGCTGGCCAACCACCTGAGCTGGATCGACATCCCGCTGCTCGCCGGGGCGAGCGGCACCGCCTTCGTCGCCAAGGCTGAACTTCGCGCCGCCCCGCTGGTCGGCTGGCTGTGCACGCTGAACCGCACGCTGTTCGTGCGGCGTGGCGACCGGCTGGGGATCGAAGCGCAGGTGGATGCGTTGCGCGCCGCGCTCGGCGACGGCCGTCCGATCACGATCTTTCCCGAAGGCACCACCGGCGACGGCCACACGCTGCTGCCGTTCAAGGCCGGGCTGCTCGCCGCGCTCGTCCCGCCGCCGCCCGGCGTCGTCGTGCAGCCGGTGCGGATCGACTATGGCGCGGCGACCGACGAACTGGCGTGGGTCGGCGCGGAGCCGGGCGCGCGCCATGCCGCGCGCGTGCTGCGGCGGCGCGGCACGTTCGTGGCGACGCTGCGCTTCCTCGAACCGTTCATGCCGGCCGGCGACCGCAAGGCAATCGCCGCCGAGGCCCGCGCGCGAATCGCGGCGGCGGGGTGATGGCGCGCCGGCTCCTGTTCGCCGCGATGCTGCTCGCGGGCTGTTCGCGCGACGACGGCGCGGAGCGGCGCGCGCGGCTCGGCCCGAACCCGGGCTTCGCGCAGTTCATGCAGGTCGCCGATGCCGCCGCGGGCGCGCGCCGCTTCGGCCAGTGCGCCGCCTGCCACTCGATCGCGGCCGGCGGCGCGGATCGTAACGGCCCGAACCTGCACGGCGTGTTCGGCGCCGCGATCGGCCAGAACCGCCCGCGTTTCGGCTATACCGACGCCTTGCAGGCGCAGCGTGGCATCTGGGACGCCGAACGGCTCGACGCCTGGCTGGCCGACCCGCACCGCATGGTTCCGGGCACCACGATGACCATGGCGGGCATCCGCGACCCGCTGGCGCGTGCGGACATTATCGCGTTCCTGAAGACCCAGCGCTAGGAACCCCCGCAAAGGCCGATGGCCGGTCGCGCGCCCAAGCTGGCCTCGCGCGCGCGGTTCCGCTACAGCGCGCCGCATGTCCCCCGCATCGAAGACTCCGCCGAAAACCTTCCACGTCAAGTCGTTCGGCTGCCAGATGAACGTCTATGACGGCGAACGGATGGCGGAACTGATGACGGCCGACGGGATGGTCGCGACCGACGACGCGCATGCCGCCGACCTGCTGGTGCTCAACACCTGCCACATCCGCGAGAAGGCGACCGAGAAGGTCTATTCGGACATCGGCCGCGTGCGCAAGGCGGCGCGCCTGAACGATCGGCCCGCGCCGATGATCGCGGTCGCCGGCTGCGTCGCGCAGGCCGAGGGCGAAGAGATCGTGCGCCGCGCGAAGGTGGACGTGGTGGTCGGGCCGCAGGCGTATCACAACCTGCCGCGGCTGGTGGCGCAGGCGGCCGGGGGCACCGCGGCGCTCGACACCGACATGCCGCTGGCCTCGAAGTTCGCGCACCTGCCGGCGCGGCGCAGGGTCGGCCCCGGCGCGTTCCTGACCGTGCAGGAGGGCTGCGACAAATTCTGCACCTATTGCGTGGTGCCGTACACGCGCGGCGCGGAGGTGAGCCGGCCGTTCGCCGCGATCGTGGACGAGGCGAAGGCGCTGGTCGACGCCGGCGCGCGCGAGATCACCCTGTTGGGGCAGAACGTCAACGCCTGGACCGATGGCGACGGGCGCGGGCTGCACGACCTGATCCGCGCGCTGGACCGCGTGCCCGGCCTGTCGCGGATCCGCTACACCACCAGCCACCCCAATGACATGGCACAGGGGCTGATCGACGCGCACCGCGACGTCGAGAGCCTGATGCCGTTTCTCCATCTGCCGGTGCAGGCGGGCAGCGACCGCGTGCTGCGCGCGATGAACCGCCAGCATACGCGCGACGGCTATCTGCGGCTGCTGGATCGCATCCGCGCGGCGCGGCCCGACATCGCGCTGTCGGGCGACTTCATCGTCGGCTTCCCCGGCGAGAGCGAGGCGGAGTTCCGCGACACGCTGACGCTGGTCGAGGCGGTCGGCTATGCGCAGGCGTTCTCGTTCAAATATTCGCCACGTCCCGGCACGCCCGCCGCGACGATCGGCGATCAGGTCGCGCCCGAGGTGATGGACGAGCGCCTGCAACGGCTGCAGGCGGCACTGAACCGCGATCAGGCGGCGTTCAATGCCGCGTCGGTGGGGCGGACGTGCCGCGTGCTGGTGGAACGGCGCGGCAAGCTGGACGGGCAGTGGCTCGGCAAGTCGCCATGGCTGCAATCGGTGCATGTCGTCGGGCCGCACGCGATCGGCGACCTGATCGACGTGACGCTCGTGCAGTCCGGGCCGCTGTCGCTGACCGGCGTCGTGGCGGAGCGGCGCGCGGCCTGAGAGTCCGTCCGGCACTCCCGAGCAGGCACATCTTCCAGACAGACGCTGACGTTCGTCGGCGCGGGCGCGCCGATTTCGGCTTTCCGTCGCGGCCCTCACCTGTCACATTCCCCACGATGCCATTGCGCCGTCACGCCTCGCGCCTATCTCGCCTGAGCGACGGTTCGCGCCGCGTGTCGACCACCGCCCAAGGAGCCGCATGAGCCGCAAACCCGTCCCCGCCCAGGCGGGCGAGCGTTCCCGCGTGGAGGTCGTGTTCGATCGACCGCAATTGCTGAGCCGCCTGTTCGGCCAGTACGACCAGCATCTGGTGGCGCTGGAGAACCGGCTGGGCGTGTACATCACCGCGCGCGGTAATCGCGTCGGGCTGGAGGGCACCGCCGAGCAGGTGGCGCTGGCCCGCGACGTGCTGAACGATCTGTACCAGCGCATCCAGCGCGGCGAGGAGGTCGACACCGGGCTGGTCGACGCGGCGATCGCGATGGCGGCGGAGCCGGTGCTGCACGGCATCATCCGCGCCGATGCCGGCCCCGCGCCATCGGTGATGATCCGCACGCGCAAGAAGACCATCGTCCCGCGCACCGCCGCGCAGGCGCATTACATGCGCGAGCTGACCACGCACGACATGATCTTCGCGTTGGGACCGGCGGGCACCGGCAAGACCTATATCGCGGTGGCGCAGGCGGTGGCGCAGCTGATCGCGGGCAGCGTGCAGCGGCTGATCCTGTCGCGCCCGGCGGTGGAGGCCGGCGAGCGGCTCGGCTTCCTGCCCGGCGACATGAAGGAGAAGGTCGACCCCTATCTGCGCCCGCTGTACGACGCGCTGTACGACTGCCTGCCCGCCGAACAGGTCGAGCGGCGCATCGCCAGCGGCGAGATCGAGATCGCGCCGATCGCGTTCATGCGCGGGCGGACGCTGGCCGACGCGTTCGTGATCCTGGACGAAGCGCAGAACACCACGCCGGCGCAGATGAAGATGTTCCTGACGCGCTTCGGCCAGAACAGCCGCATGGTGATCTGCGGTGACCCGCGGCAGACCGACCTGCCCGGCGGCGTCGCGGCGAGCGGGCTGGCCGACGCGACGATGCGGCTGGAGGGCGTGGAGGGCATCTCGCTGTGCCGTTTCACCGCGGCCGACGTGGTGCGCCATCCGATCGTCGGCCGGATCGTGGAAGCGTATGAGGGCGTGAACGGTTGACGTGCCGGGATATCCCTCCCGGCTTTTTGGATATACCGGAGGCTGGCATGGCGTCGCTCTACATCAAGGATCAGGAGGTGAATGCGCTGGCGGAGGAGCTCGCACAGCGTCGCGTCATCACGAAGACAGCCGCGGTCAAACTGGCGCTGCAGCACGAGCTCGCCGCAGTGGACCGTCGCTACACACGCGAGAAGATGCTCGACCTTTGGGAGCGGCATCCCTTGCAAGCGCCGGTCGGCCCGATCGCGGACAAGGCATTTTTTGATGATCTATCGGGCGGGTTGTGAGCTGGTTCGTGGATGCTTCGGTCATCGTCGCGCTGTCGGTGCGCGAAGCCGACTGGGAACATCATGCCGCGCGGATGGACGAGGAGCCGATCCGCTACTCGTCCGCGATCTCGCCGTGGGAGAGCGTAGCGGAGACGCGATTGCGACTCGGCGTTTCGGCTGCCCGCGCGCGCATGATCATCGACCGGGTCGCCGATACCAACGGCTTTACGCGGGTGCCGATCGGGCCGGAGGAGGCGCAGGCTGCGCTCACCGCCTTCGAGCGATACGGCAAGGGCGCCGGGCACCGCGCGCCACTCAACATGGGTGATTGCTTCGCCTATGCCTGCGCGATGACGAACGGCGCACGGCTGCTCTACAAGGGCGACGATTTTTCCCATACGGATTTGGCCTGACATGATCCACGTCGAACTCACCCGCGAAGATCCCTGGCCCGATGAGGCATGGGAGCGACGCGCGCTGGCGGCCGTGCGCGCCGCGATCGGGCGCACGCCGCATGGCGAGCTGCTGACCACGCCCGCGCATGTCGAGATCAGCGTGCGGCTGACCAGCGATGCCGAGGTGCAGGCGCTCAACCGCCAGTATCGCGACAAGGACAGGCCGACCAACGTGCTGTCCTTCCCGATGGTGCAGCCCGACCTGATCGACACCGTGTCGCAGAACAGCGACGATGGCGAGCTGCTGCTGGGCGACATCGTGCTGGCGCATGGCGTGTGCGTCGCCGAGGCGGCGGAACGGAACATCACGCCGGCCGATCATTTCACGCATCTGGTGGTGCATGGCTGCCTGCATCTGCTAGGCTATGACCACATGACCGACGACGAGGGGGATGCGATGGAGCAGATCGAGCGCGATGCGCTGGGCGAGCTCGGCATCGCGGACCCCTATCTGATTCGCGAGGATTGAACGCAGCGGCGATGGCCGAGGACCGAAGTAGCGCCGCGAACGGCGGCGAGCAGCATGAGAGCGGCATCTGGACGGGGCTGCGCAACATGATCTTCGGCGAGCCGCGCGAGGCCACCTTGCGCGAGCTGCTGGAGAAGGCGATCGACCGTTACGAGGAAGATCCCGCCCCCGACATCAAGGGCGACCTGACCCCGCTGGAGCGGCAGATGGTGCGCAACCTGCTGCATTTCAGCGAGCGCGATGCCGGCGACGTCGGCGTGCCGCGCGCGGACATGATCGCGGTGGAGGAGGCGACGACCTTCGACCATCTGGTACAGGTCTTCGCCGAGGCGGGGGTGAGCCGCCTGCCCGTCTATCGCGGCAGCCTGGATCACGTGGTCGGCATGGTGCATCTGAAGGACGTGTTCGCGATCCTGGCGGCCGGCGGCGAGCGCCCCACCGCGATCGCGGCCTTGATCCGCCAGCCGCTGTACGTGCCGATGAGCCGCGGGACGCTCGACCTGCTCGCCGACATGCGCCAGTCGCGCATCCACCTGGCGATCGTTCTCGACGAATATTCCGGCACCGAGGGGCTGGTGACGATCGAGGATCTGATCGAGGAGATCGTCGGCGAGATCGAGGACGAGCATGACGATGCGCCCGAGGTGCTGCTGGTCCCGCTGGACGGCGGCGCATGGGAAGCGGATGCGCGCGTCGAGCTGGAGGATGTCGGCGACGCGATCGACGCGCGGCTGGCCGAGGCGGAGAGCGACGTCGACACGATCGGCGGCCTCGCGGCGGTGCTGGCGGGTCGGGTGCCGGAAGCGGGCGAATGCGTCGACCATCCCAGCGGCTGGCGGCTGGAGGTGATCGACGCCGACGAACGCCGCATCAACCGCCTGCGCCTGCACCCCCCGGTGCCCGCGCCGGAGGACGTGGACGCCTAGCGCCGCGTCAAGGGCGCGGGGCGCGCCGGCGAGCGATGGAGGGGAACCGGCCGCGCATCACCGCGGATGACGCGCGCCGCGCTTTGTTCTACCGCTCCTTGCCATGATCGCGCATCTCAAGGGAGTTCTCACCGCCACCGGCATCGACCATGCGGTGATCGACGTCGGCGGGGTCGGCTATCTGGTCGGCGCGTCGGCGCGGACGCTGGCGACGATCGGGCCGGTTGGCGAGGCGGCGACGCTGTTCACCGAAATGCTGGTCGCGGAGGATTTCATCCGGCTGGTCGGCTTCGCGAATGCCGCGGAGCGGGACTGGTTCCGGCTGCTGACCGGCGTGCAGGGAGTGGGCGCGCGCGTGGCGCTGGCGATCCTCTCCGCGCTGGAACCGGCGGATCTCGGCCGCGCGGTGATGGCGCAGGACAAGGCGACGGTCGCGCGCGCCAATGGCGTGGGACCGAAACTGGCCGAACGGATCGTGCGCGAGCTGAAGGACAAGGTCGGCGGCGTCGCGCTCGGCCCCGCGGCGGCGGCGCAGGTGCTGCCGGTCGGCGCCGGTGCCGACGCGGTATCCGCGCTGCTGAACCTGGGCTTCCGCCCGGCGGAGGCGAGCAGCGCGGTGGCGGCGGCGGAGGAGGACCTGGGCGCGGGCGCGACGCTGGACGCGCTGGTGCGGCTGGCGCTGCGCAAGGCCGCGAAATAGCTTACCGGCCCGGCCGCGGGAACCACACGCCGCCGCCCCGCCGCGCCGTCATCCCCGCGTGCGTTACCCCGACGTGGCGACAGGCCGGTCGGCGTAGCGGTATCGCGCGCACGCAACCCGTGACCGCCGCCCCTACGCCCCGGCGTTCGCCGCCATGACGCAGGATCGGGACGGCCGGTCGCCGCCGCCCGTCAGGCCGATGCGGACGAGCCGCCGCGACCGCGACCGCGTCCACCGCGGCTGCGGCGCGCACCGCCGCCACCGGCGCTGGCATTGGCGTAGTTGCGGCCCTGCGGCGAGCCCGGCGTGGCGCGCGGGGCGTGCGTCGCCTTCGGGCGCGCCGGCGGGCGACCGCCGCGCGGGCGATCCTCGCGCGGGGCCGGGTCGGCACCGATCGTCTTGACGCGCTGCGCCTTCAACTGCTCGGCCTGACGCAGGAAGTCCTCCGGCAATTCCGACACCGCGATCTTCTGCCGGGTCAGCTTCTCGATATCCTTCAGGTACGGCCGCTCGTCATCGGCGCAGAAGGCGATCGCCTCCCCGCTGCGCCCCGCACGCGCGGTGCGGCCGATGCGGTGGACATATTGCTCCGCCACGTTGGGCAGCTCGAAGTTGAAGACATGGCTGACGCCCGACACGTCGATGCCGCGCGCGGCGATGTCGGTGGCGACCAGGATCGGCACCTCGCCGGACTTGAACGCCGCCAGCGCGCGCTCGCGCTGCGGCTGGCTCTTGTTGCCATGGATCGCGTTGGCGGCGACGCCGTTGCCGGCCAGCAGCTTCACGACGCGGTCCGCGCCATGCTTGGTGCGGGTGAACACCAACGCGCGGTCGACGGGCATGTCGCGCAGCAGGATGGTGAGCAGCGCCTGCTTCTCGGTCTGGTTGCAGAAGATCACCGACTGGTCGACACGCTCGGCGGTGGTCGACTGCGGCACGACGCTGACGGTGACCGGGTCGGTCAGGAACTGATCGGCGAGCTGGCGGATCGACGCCGGCATCGTGGCGGAGAAAAACAGCGACTGGCGCTTGCGCGGCAGCATCCGCACGATCTTCTTGAGCGCGTGGATGAAGCCCAGGTCGAGCATCTGGTCGGCTTCGTCCAGCACCAGGATTTCGAGCATCGACAGGTTCAGGAAGCCCTGCTCGATCACGTCGATCAGGCGACCGGGGGTCGCCACCAGGATATCGACGCCCCGCGCGACATCGGTGCGGTTCTTGTTGATGCTGGTGCCGCCGAACACGGTGGCGACGGTCATCTTCGAGAACTGGCCATAGGCGCGGGCGGACTCGGCGATCTGGCTGGCCAGCTCGCGCGTGGGCGCCAGCACCAGCATGCGGCAATGCGTCGGCAGCACGCGCTTGCCGGCGGCATTCAGGCGCTGGATCGACGGCAGCACGAACGCCGCGGTCTTGCCGGTGCCGGTCTGCGCGATGCCGAGCAGGTCGCGCCCTTCGAGGAGCTGCGGGATGCTGTCGCGCTGGATCGGGGTCGGTTCGGTATAGCCTTTGGCTTCGAGCGCGCGGACGAGCGGCTCGGCCAGGCCGAGAGTGGCGAAAGACATGGAAATAGAGTCCTGAACAGGGCCGTCCCGCACGCCGGACAGGCGCACGGGTGGCGGGGAAGATCGACACCCCGCGTGACTTGGGAAGCCCGTGAAAAAACGACCGAGACGGAGCCGGGACCCATGGGATCCGATCACGCTGCCAACGCCTCGATGGGCGCCATGTGGCCCAGCCGCTGCGAAAAGTCAAGCCGGACCGGCAATGTTCAGTTCCGCGCAACCCCGCGCCGTGTATGACGTTCGCGCCGCCATGACCAACGCTTCCGAATTCCGCAGCCGTACGGCCGACGCCCCTGCCATCGGGCGCTGGGATTGGGACATCGTGGCCGACCGCGTCACCTCCGACCCCGGTTTCGCGGTCATGTACGGCGTGCCGCCCGAACAGGCGGCCGCGGGTGCGCCGATCGTGCGCTTCTTCGGCGGCATCGCGCCGCAGGATCTGCCGCGCGTGCGCGCGGCGATCGACCACAGCATCGCCACCGGCGCGCCGTTCGATGAGGAATATCGCGTCGCCGGCCCGGACGGGCGCTGGCGCTGGCTGGCCGCGCAGGGCCGCGTCGACCATGACGAGAACGGGCGCGCGACGCACCTGCCGGGGATCAGCTTCGATATAGACATGCGCAAGCGCGCCGAACTGCGGCTGGCGGCGCTGGTCGAGCTGGGCGACCGGCTGCGCGACGCGGGCGACGCCGGCGACCTGGCGCTGGCGGCGGCGCGCATTCTCGGCAAGGCGCTGGACGTCAGCCGGGCGGGCTATGGCACCGTCGATCCGGTCGCGGAGACGATCACCACCGAACGCGCCTTCTGTTCGGAGGGCGTCGCGCCGCTGCCCGCGGTGCTGCACTTCCGCGACTATGGCAGCTATATCGAGGATCTGAAGAACGGCGTGACCGTGGCGATCCCCGACGTGCGGGAGGACGACCGGACACGCGGCACCGCCGACGCGCTGAAGGCGCTCGCGGCGATGTCGTTCATCAACATGCCGGTGACCGAACAGGGCGGCTTCGTGGCGCTGCTGTACCTGAACCACGCCACGCCCCGCATCTGGCTGGACGAGGAACTGTCGTTCGTGCGCGAGGTGGCGGAGCGCACCCGCGACGCGGTGGAACGCCGCCGGGCCGAGGGCGAGCTGGCGGCGCTCAACGCGCGGCTGGAGCAGGAGGTGGAGGCGCGCACCGCCGCGCTGATGGCGGCGGAGGAACAGCTCCGTCAGGCGCACAAGATGGAGGCGGTCGGCCAGTTGACCGGCGGGCTGGCGCATGATTTCAACAATCTGCTCACCGGCATCTCCGGCGCGCTGGAGATGATGCAGGTGCGCGTCGCGCAGGGGCGGATCGGCGAGCTGGACCGCTATGTCGTCGCCGCGCAGGGCGCGACCCGCCGTGCCGCCGCCCTCACCCACCGCCTGCTCGCCTTCTCGCGGCGGCAGACGCTCGATCCGCGGCCAACCGACGTCAACCGGCTGGTGGCGGGGATGGAGGAGCTGATCCGCCGCACGCTGGGGCCGGCGATCACGCTGGAGGTGGTCGGCACCGCCGGGCTGTGGAACACGCTGGTCGATCCCAACCAGCTCGAGAACGCGCTGCTGAACCTGTGCATCAACGCGCGCGATGCGATGCCGGACGGCGGGCGCGTAACGATCGAGACGGCCAACAAGTGGATGGACGACCGCGCGGCGCGCGCGCGCGACCTGCCGCCGGGCCAGTATCTGTCGTTGTGCGTCAGCGACACCGGCACGGGCATGACGCCGGAAGTGCAGGCGCGCGCCTTCGACCCCTTCTACACCACCAAGCCGCTGGGCGAGGGCACCGGGCTGGGCCTGTCGATGATCTACGGCTTCGCGCGCCAGTCCGCCGGGCAGGTGCGCATCTACAGCGAGCCGGGCGAGGGCACGACCGTGTGCATCTACCTGCCGCGCCACCACGGCGCCGCGCCCGACGAGCAGGATGCCACGCTGCCGCTCGACCAGGCGCCGCCCGCGCACGGCACGCCGACCGTGCTGGTGGTGGACGACGAGCCGACCGTGCGGATGCTGGTGATCGAGGTGCTGGACGAGCTCGGCTATGCCGTGCTGGAGGCGGGCGACGGCGCGTCGGCGCTGCGGCTGCTGGAAAGCGGCATCCGCCCCGACCTGCTGGTCACCGACGTCGGCCTGCCCGGGCAGATGAACGGGCGGCAGGTGGCGGATGCGGCGCTGGCGCTGTTCCCCACGCTGCGCGTGCTGTTCATCACCGGCTATGCCGAAAATGCGGTGATCGGCAGCGGGCAACTCGACCCGCACATGGCGCTGGTGACCAAGCCGTTCTCGATGGAAGGCCTGGCGGCCAAGGTGCGCGCACTGCTGGCGCAATAGCCCCGGCGACCTTCGCGATCGCGCGGCGGGAACAGCGGCACCACTATTTCGCGGATGCGGGAAAGCAACGTCGCGGCGATCGCGAGTCGAAGCGGCATGCGCGCCGACAACACGACGAGACGTGCCGCCGGCGGGGCGGCACGTCGTCTTCATGACCTTTGCAGCATCGGAAAGATTTATTAACGCATCGGCCTTAACCAGCCTTCCGTGGCCCGGTCATCTTCCGGGCATCCAGCCGGAAGGGCATCCGTCATGGTGAAATCTATGTTATTTATCGCAGCGTTGGCGGCAGCCACTCCGGCTGAGGCCAATCCGCTCAAGGAATGTTATTCGCTGTTGGGCGATCAGGTCTATACGACCACCGACAAGGCGAAGCTGGAAGCGGACATCGCCTGCTTCAAGGCCGCCAAGTGGCAGATCGACATCAGCATCGCCAATCGCCAGGCGCGGCTCGACAAGCTGACCCCGCCGCCGCCGCAGCCCACCAGCACGCGCCCGATCGTGGTCGCGGAGGGCGACAGCATCTCGCTGTTCTGGAACGGATCGTACACCGGCATCTACGCGCTTCGTCACCCGAACGTCGACGTGCGCGGCGTGGCGGTGTCGGGGTCGCGGATCACGGACGGCAACGGCGGCAACGGCATGGTGCAGCGCCGCGCCGGCGACCTGGCCAGCGGCCCCAAGATCGTCACCGTGCTGATCGGCGCCAACGACCTGGGCGACGGCCAATATGCCACCACGCAGGACTGGCTGAACTCGCTGTGGGCCTATGTCGCCTCGGTCAAGGCGACGGGCGCGAAGGTGGCGGTGGGCACGGTGCTGCCGCTGTGCGTGCCGCAGATCGCCTATTACAACGATCGCCATCGTGAGCGCCGCCCGATCGTGAACGCCGCGATCCGTGACGCCGCCGCCAACAAGACGATCGACGCGGTGATCGACTTCGCCGCCGATCCGGTCATGGGGCCGGACGCGGCGGCGTGCGACAAGACGCTGTTCAAGGACGGCATCCACCCGACCGACGGCAACGTGCAGCTCGCCGGTGGTTCGGGCAAGATGGCGGTCATCTACGAAAAGGTCGTCGACCGGCTGCTCGCCGGCCAGTAAGCGGCACACCTGGAGCGGACCGGCCCCGCGGGCCGGTCCGCTTCCGCCGGTCCGCCGTCGGGGCGCCCGAACGACCGCGCCCTCACCGGCGCGGTGCCGCGATCACCTCCGCCAGGAAGTCACGATACTGCGCCGCCACGCGCGGCCAGGCGAAGTTGGCGGCGCGTGCCTGCCCGCGCGGCACCAGCGTCGCGCGGGCGGCGATCGCCTCGCCCAGCGCGCGCGCCACGCCGGCGGGATCGCCGGTATCGAGCAGCACCGCATCCTCGCCGACGATCCAG
Organism: Sphingomonas taxi; assembly: GCA_003243195.1. Lineage (GTDB taxonomy): Bacteria > Pseudomonadota > Alphaproteobacteria > Sphingomonadales > Sphingomonadaceae > Sphingomonas > Sphingomonas taxi_B. Next base: position 123,483 of record QFQI01000002.1, read on the forward strand.
CGCAGCCGTTCCGATTCGTGCCCCACGATCGGCAGGCCGCAGCCCAGCGCCTCGATGAAGACGTTGCCGAACGACTCCTCCCTCGACAGGTGCAGGAACACGTCGGCCGAACGGTAGAGCGCCGGCATCTCGGTCGCGGCGACGGTCAGCCGGCGGAAACGGCCGGGCAGCAGTTCGCCCGCGAGCCGGTCCACCGCCTCGCGTTCCGGCCCGTCGCCCGCGACCACCAGTTGCGCGCCCGGCATGTGGCTGACCGCGCGCACGCCGTCCGCGACGCGCTTCGACGGGATCAGCGCGCTGACCATCAGCACGATCGGCCCCGCCACCGGGAGGCCCAGCGGCGCGCGCTCCGCCGGTCCGGGAGTGAAGCGGGTCGCGTCGATGCCGTTGGGAATCAGCGCGCAGCGCCAGCGCTCGCGGTTGCGCGCCAGATAATCGGGGTTCGTGCACACCAGCCCCTCGCAGCCGAAGGTGCGGTATTCGGCATCGTCGGACCATGCGGGCCAGTCGCCGTTCTGCGTCACGAAGACGTGCGGCGGTCGCTGCCCGCCGGCGACCGGACGGCGCAGCGCCCAGTTGGTGAACGGAAAGGAACAGGTGATCGTCACGTCGTGATCGGCGGGGCGATAGGCGCGCAGCAGCCCGGGCACGAAGCTCGCCTCCTCCCACCCGGTCTCGCTGCGCAGCGCCGGCAGCCGCGGCATCCGCTCCAGCCGCTCGCGCCGCACCGATCCGGCATGCAGGAAACGGTACGGCGTGCCGTCGCGCGGCGGGCCAGAGCCGATCACCGTCACCTGCTCGCCCGACCGGCCGAGTTCGGTGGCGAGCGACAGCAACGCGATCTCCGCGCCGCGTTCGAAACGGTGGAAGCCGGGCAGCGCGAACAGGATGCGCATCGTCTGTTGATCCTTCCGGCGCGGGGCTCGCGCATTCCCTCGAATTTAACGCATGCGGTGCTAGAGGATGGGCGGCCGATCAAGCCCGTTTGATTCGTCGCGCTTTCTGGACCATTCCCGCACCCGCATGAAGCCGATTGCGAACCATCCCGATCCGGTGCGGCTAGCCCGTCGCCGGATGTCGCGCGGCGCCGCGACGGGGGTCCGGCGGTGACCATGCCGGGCACCACGCTGGGGATCGTCGCGATCGGACGCAACGAAGGCGAGCGGCTGGTGCGCTGCCTGCGTTCGCTGCCGGGCAGCGGGGCGACGGTGGTCTATGTCGATTCGGCCTCCACAGACGGCAGCGCCGATCGCGCGCGGGCGCTGGGTGCGCGGGTGGTCGATCTCGACATGACGTTGCCGTTCACCGCCGCACGCGCGCGCAACGCCGGGCTGGCGGTATTGCCGCAGGTGACGCTGGTCCAGTTCATCGACGGCGATTGCGTGCTGGACGCGGGCTGGCTGGATGTCGCCACCGCCTTCCTCGACGCGCACCCGGACGTGGCGGTGGTGTGCGGGCGGCGGCGCGAATCGCACCCGCAGGCATCGGTGTTCAACCGGCTGTGCGACATGGAATGGGACACGCCGGTCGGCGAGGCGGCGGCGTGCGGCGGCGACGCGCTGATGCGCGCCGAGGCGGTGCGCGGCATCGGCGGGTTCCGCGACGACCTGACCGCCGGGGAGGAGCCGGAGCTGTGCGCGCGGCTGCGCCAACGCGGCTGGCGCGTGTGGCGGATCGACGCGGAGATGACGCGCCACGACGCGGCGATGCTGCGCTGGCGGCAATGGTGGTGGCGCGCGGTGCGCGGCGGGTTCGGTTATGCGCAGGCGGGGGACGCCACCGCGTCATTGCCCGAACCGCTGTACCGACGCGAGGTGAACCGGGCGCAATGGTGGGCCGGCATCATCCCCTTCACCGGCGTGGCGCTGGCGATCGTCGTGCATCCCGCGCTGCTGCTGCTGCCGGTGGTCGCCTTCGCCGCGCAGGTCGCGCGGATCGCGCTGCGCGGACGCGCGCCGCGCGGCATGGCATGGCCGCACGCCTTCTTCACGATGCTGGCCAAATTCCCCGAATTGCAGGGCGTGGTGCGCTACCGGCGCCAGCGTCACCTGACGTCCGCGATCACCTACAAATGACTGCTCCCCGCGTCGCCCCCCGGATCGCCTATGTCGTCAGCCAGTATCCGGCGTCGTCGCACACGTTCATCCGGCGCGAGGTCGACAGCCTGCGCCGGCACGGGGTCGACCTGCGCACCTACAGCATCCGTCGCCCGTCGCCCGCGGAGCTGACCGCGCCGGAGGACCGCGCATCGTTCGCGCAGACGCGCTTCGTGCTGCCGCTGTCGCCGCTCGCGCTGGCGGGCAGCCATGTCCGCGCGCTGGCGACGCGGCCGCTGGCGTGGGCGCGGCTGCTGCGGCTCGCCACGCGGCACCGCGCGCCCGGTGGCCGGGCGCTGCTGTGGTCGCTGTTCCACTTCGCCGAGGCGGTGGTGCTGGCGCGGATGCTGTGCGAGGACGGCATCACCCACGTCCACAACCATTTCGCCAACGCCGGCGCCACCGTCGGGATGCTCGCGGCGCGCTTCGCCGCGCTGCCGTGGAGCCTGACGCTGCATGGCATCTCCGAAACGGACTATCCCGCCGGGCTGATGCTGGGCGCGAAGCTGGAGGCGGCGGAGTTCGCGGCGTGCGTGTCATGGTTCGGGCGCGCGCAGGCGATGCGCGTCACCGCGCCGGCGCACTGGCACAAGTTCCAGGTGGTACGCTGCGGGCTGGACCTGCCGGCGCTGCCCCCGCCCGCCCCGCATGCCGGGCCGCGCCGCGATATCGTGTGCGTCGCGCGCCTGTCCGCGGAAAAGGGGCATCTGGGGCTGCTGGACGCCATCGCGCCGCTCGACGCCACGCTGACGCTGGTCGGCGACGGGCCGATGCTGGCCGAGATCGAGGCGGCGATCGCGCGGCTGGGGCTGGGCGGGCGCGTGCGCTTCGCCGGGCGGCTGGACGAGGCGGCGACGCTGGCGGCGATCGCGCGTGCCGACCTGCTGGTGCTGCCCAGCTTCATGGAAGGGCTGCCGATCGTGCTGATGGAGGCGATGGCCATGGGCGTGCCGGTGATCGGCAGCCGCGTGGCCGGCGTGCCGGAGCTGATTGAGGATGGCGTGGAGGGGTTGCTGTTCCGTCCGGGCGACTGGGACGACCTGCGCCGCTGCATCGCGCGCGCGCTGGACGAACCGGCGCTGGGCGACGCACTGGCGCGGGCCGCGCGCGCCAAGGTGGAACGCGAGTTCGACATCGCGCAGGCGGTCGCGCCGCTCGTGCGGCGTTTCGGGGAAGGCTAGGCGATGCTGTTCGACCATTTCGACCAGGTGCGCGTCATCAACCTGGCGCATCGCACCGATCGGCGCGCGCAGATGATCGGCGAGTTGCGACGGCTGGGCGCGGCCGACGACCCGCGCGTCGCCTTCTTCGACGCGTGCCGCTTCGACGACGCGGGCAGCTTCAGCTCGGTGGGCGCGCGCGGCGTGTACCACAGCCACCTGTCGATCCTGGAGGACGCCGCGGCGCGCGGGCACAGCGTGCTGATCCTGGAGGACGACGTCGACTTCACCGCCGCGGCGCGCGACACCGTGCTGCCGCCGGACTGGCGGATCTTCTATGGCGGCCATTACGCCGCGACCCCGGACGACCTGCCGAACAGCGATATCATCGGCGCGCATTGCATGGGCTTCCACGCGGAAATCGTGCCGCCGCTCGCGGCCTATTTGCGCGAATTGCTGGCGCGCGCCGATCATCCGCCGATCGACGGCGCCTATGTCTGGTACCGGCGCGCGCACCCCGCGCTCGCGACCTTCTTCGCGGTGCCGCCGATCGCCAACCAGCGGCCGTCGCGCACCGATATCGCGCGGCTGCGCTTCTTCGATCGCTGGCCGGGGCTGCGGCAGGTCGCCGGGCTGGCGCGCAGCGGCCGCCGCGCCGCCGCGCGCGGATCGTTCGGGGGGCGCAGGTCGGTGGTGCTGGGAATCGGCGGGGCGGCGGTCGCCGCGGCTTTGGTGGTGGCGTTCGCATGAAATGGATCGCGCTTCTCGTCGTTCTGGCGCTGCTGCCCGCGGCGACCAACTGGCTGCGCGTCAACCAGCGCTACCTGCCGCGCGTGATGGTCGCGCTGGGGGTGATGCAATTCGCCACCGGGCTGTTGCACCTGAAGGTCGCGCCGATCTCCTGGGCCTATTGGCCGGGGTATGTGAAGGGGCTGGAAGTGTCGATGATCGACGCTTTCTCGATCGCGCTGATCCTGTCCGCCCCCGCGCGCGCGCGGATCGCGCACCTGCGCTGGCCGATCGGAGTGTACGCGGCGATCGTGCTGTTCAGCGCGACGCAGACGAGCGTGCCGCTGCCGGCGGTATTCTATGCATGGCAGTTGTTGCGCATGATCCTGCTCATCACCGCGGTGGCGATCGCGTGCCGCGACCCGCGCACGCCGCAGGCGCTGATCCTGGGGCTGGTGCTGGGGCTGGCGTTCCAGGCGATCATGTCGCTGAAGGACCATCTCGGCGGTGCGGTGCAGGCCGGCGGCACCTTCGGGCACCAGAACCTGCTGGGCATGCTGACGCATTTCGTCGTCTTCCCGTCGCTGGCGATCCTGCTGGCGACGAAGAAGGTGAAATGGATGTGGCTGGGGCCTCTGTCGGGCATGGCGGTGGCGATCCTGACCGCCTCGCGCGCGACGATCGGGCTGGCCGGCGCGGGGTTCGTGCTGCTGCTGGCGCTGTCGATGCTGCGCCGCCCGACGCCGCGCAAGACGTCGGTGGCGATCGCGGGCGTGGTCGCGCTGGCGATCGCCGCGCCGCTGGCGATGGGATCGTTGGGCAAGCGGTTCGAGGAGGCGCCGCTGCCCGGCGACTATGACGAGCGCGCCGCGTTCGAACGCGCGGCCAAGGCGATGCTCCACGATCATCCGCTGGGTGTCGGCGCGAACAACTACGTCACCGTCGCCAATACGCAGGGCTATTCGGACCGCGCCGGCGTGGCGCCGATCTTCGGCAGCCGCAGCGCGCACGTCCACAACGCCTATCTGCTGGCGGCGGCGGAGACCGGCTGGGCCGGGCTGGTCGGGTTCACGACCATGATGCTGTGGCCGGTGCTGGTGGCGCTGCGCTGCGCGTGGCGCTTCCGCCGCGATCCGCGCGGCGACATATTGCTGGGGCTGGGCGTGACGATGGCGATCGTCAGTCTGCATTCGCTCTACGAATGGATCTTCGTCACCTTCAACACCGAATATATGTACGCGCTGGCGGTGGGGCTGATCGCGGGCATCGCGCAGCAGATGGGCTATTGGGGCACCCCGCGCCCCCGCAAGCGCGGCGGCGCCGGGGACGCCGTGCCGGTGGAGCGCGAGCCCGAACCGCAGCCGGCCTGATCGGCCGGCGCCTTTACCATGCCCTAACCACCCGCCGGTAAGAAGGGGTGGCACCAGCCGGACGGGTTCCGGCGATCACGGGCATGGAGTTGCTTCACATGACCTCGCCGCTGCACCGCACGGCCACCGGCGGGCGTTCGCGCCCGCCGCAGCGATCCTTCGGGCCGTCGCGTCCGCCACACCGGCTCCTGTCAGCCCGTCCGTTCGCCTGCCTTGTGGCCGCACTGGCGCTCGCCGCATGCGGCGGCGGCGGCGGTGGCGGCGGGACCACGGCGACCGCGCCCGCCGTCGCGACGCCCGCCCCCGCTCCGACCCCGACGCCAGTCGCCACCCCGACCCCCACCGCCGCGCAGCCGGGGAGCCTGCCGGTCGCCGGCGACTTCGCGGCGATCGCCAGCAATTTCGACGTCGCCTCCGAACTGGTGCCCGCATGGGGCACCGGCGAGATCCCGAGCAGCGGCAAGCCCGACGTGGTCGGCGCGTTCCGCTTCATCTGCACCGCAAGCCACGAACTGCGCGACGATCCGGTCGTCTACCCCGGCCAGCCCGGCAAGTCGCACCTGCACGAATTCTTCGGCAACACGCTGGCCAACGCCCATTCGACCTACCAGAGCCTGCGCACCACCGGCGCCAGCACCTGCAACAGCCCGCTCAACCGCTCCGCCTACTGGATGCCGGCGATGCTGAACGGCAAGGGCGGCGTCGTGCGTCCCAATTACGTCAGCGTCTATTACAAGCGACGCCCGGAGAGCGACCCGGAATGCCAGCGCATGGGCAAGGCGTGCGTCGACCTGCCCCGCGGGCTGCGCTTCGTCTTCGGTTACGACATGATCAACGGCACGCCCAAGACCGGGGCCGGCTATTACAATTGCGACGGACCGACCGGCACGCAGGGCCATTATGTCGATATCGTCGAGGCGGCGAAACATTGCCCGGTCGGCAATCAGCTGGGCGCGGTCATCAACGCGCCGAATTGCTGGGATGGCAAGAACCTGGACAGCGCCGACCACCGCTCGCACATCGCCTACACCAGCTATGGCGACTGGGGGTATGAGAAATGCCCGGCCTCCCACCCCTATGTGATTCCCGGGTTCACGATGGGCGTGTGGTACACGGTGGACGCCGACCTGGACACGTCGGGCACCTGGGACCAGTCGCGCCCTACCTGGCATCTGTCGTCGGACGAGATGCCCGGCATGCCGGTGATGCGGCCGGGCACCAGCTTCCACGCCGACTGGTTCGGCGCGTGGGACGACAGCATCATGAAGATGTGGATGGACAATTGCATCAACAAGCTGCTGAACTGCTCGGGCGGCGACCTGGGCAACGGCAAGCAGATGAAGATGTTCGCCGGCTTCAGCTGGACCGCCGACCCGCATGTGGTGCCTGAGCCGAAATAGCACGATCGCGTCGTCGCCGCCGCCCGGGTGACGCTTTCCCCGCCCCGCGCGTCATGGCATGGCGGCACGATGACGGGGGCGGCGATCATCGAGTCGACGGCGGACGGCGGACATCGCAACCGTGCGATCGACGGCTTCCGCGCGGTCGCAGTGTCCGGCGTCGTGTTCGGCCATGCCACGGCCTATCGCTACGCCGACCTGCCGCTCCACCCGATCTCGCGCTTCGCGGGGCCGGCGTCGGAAACCGGCGTGCAATTGTTCTTCGTCATCAGCGGCTTCATCATCACCAGCCTGCTGCTGCGCGAACAGGCGCGGACCGGCACGGTCAGCATCGGCGCCTTCTACGCACGGCGGCTGTGCCGGATCATGCCGCCGCTGGCCGCCTATGTCGCCGCGCTGGTCGCGTTGTCGCTGGCGGGATGGATCGCCGCCACGCCGCGCGACGTGCTGCCGGGGCTGACCTTCACCTGCAACACCGGGCTGGTGCATTGCGACTGGTGGGTGGCGCATAGCTGGTCGCTGGCGGTGGAGGAGCAATATTACCTCGGCTGGCCGCTGCTGTTCGTGCTGCTGCCGGCGGCATGGCGGGTGCGCTTCCTGCTGGCGACATTGCTGACGCTTTCGGTGCTGTTCGTGGTGCGGCCGCCGGAATGGCACGGCAACCCCGCCTCCTTCGCCTGTATCGCGATCGGCGCGCTCTACGCGCTGAGCCCGGCGGTGCGGGCGACGGTGGCGCGGCTGACGCATCCGGCGGCATGGCTGGGGGCGTGCGCGGTGCTGATGCTCGCGCCGTTCACCCCGGCGGCGCGGCTGGCGGGGCTGCTCGCGCCGGCGCTGACGCTGTATGTGCTGTTCGCGGGCTGCGCGATCCCGTGGGTGCGCGTGCTGCTGGAAAGCCGTCCGCTGCAGGTGATCGGGCTGGCGTCGTACAGCCTGTACCTGTGGCAGCAACTGTTCCTCGCCGCACCGCATCTGTACCCCGCGGGCGCGCTGCCGCTGCTCGCGCTGCCGGTGGCGGTGGCCGGGTCGGTGCTGCTGGTGGAGCGGCCGTCGATCAGGCTGGGGCACCGGTTGTCGCGCATGATCGCGAACCGGCGGCGCGCGCCGGTGCTGGCGGAGGGTCGCGCGTGATGATGAGGGAATGGCTTGGCCTGCTGCTGGCGACCGTGCTGCTGGGTGGCGCGACGCCGGGCGCGACGCCCCAGCGAACGCCGCCGCCGGCGACAGCACCGCAAAAGGGACTGGGCGACCTTACCGCGCCGCGCCCGGCCGCCGAACAGCCCGCGGCCGAGGGCGAACCGGCGCCGGTCGCCGGCGGCTTCGACACCGCCACGGGCACCGGCCCGGCGTGGGAGACCGGCGTGATCGGCGCGGTGCCGCCCAGCGCCGCGCCCGACGTGGTCGGCGCCTTCCGGTTCCTGTGCATGCCCGGCCAGTTGCGCTTCGACGATCCAATCCTGTTTCCCGGCCAGCCTGGCCAGTCGCACCTCCACCAGTTCTTCGGCAACACCGCCGCCGACGCGCATTCGACCTATGCCAGCCTGCGTCGCAGCGGCGACAGCACCTGCATGAACCGGCTGAACCGGTCCGCTTACTGGATGCCGGCGATGCTGAACGGCAGGGGGCAGGTGGTGCGCCCCGACTATGTGTCGATCTACTACAAGCGCCGCCCCGCCAACGACCCGGAATGCCACCGCGCGGGTGTCGCGTGCGTCGCGCTGCCGCGCGGGCTGCGCTTCGTGTTCGGCTTCGACATGGTTCATCCCGACGCGCCGGTCACCGGCGCCGGATATTTCAACTGCGACGGGCCGGGCGCCGTGCAGGGCTATTACAAGACCATCACCGAGGCCGCGCCGCATTGTCCGGCGGGCAGCAAGATCGGCGCGGTCATCAACGCCCCTTCGTGCTGGGATGGCAAGCATCTCGACAGCCCGGACCACCGTTCGCATATCGCCTATCACCGCTGGGTGGACGGTCGCGAACAATGCCCGTCCACGCACCCCTATACGATCCCGGCCTTCACCATGGGGAGCTGGTACACGGTCGACGAGTCGCTCGGCGACGGGCGCAGGACGACATGGCATCTGTCGTCGGACGAGATGCCGGGCGGCGAGGGCGGGATGCGCGCGCCCGGATCGACCTTCCATGCCGACTGGTTCGGCGCCTGGGACGACGAGACGATGCGGACATGGACGGCGCATTGCATCGACCGGATGCTGAATTGCTCGGGCGGCGACCTGGGCAACGGGCGACAGTTGAAGCAGATCACGCCCTTCTCCTGGGCCGCCAAGCCGCGGCTGGTGGCGGTGCCGCCACGCACCACCGCCATGGCTCATCACTGAAAGACCGTGGCGCCATGCGCCGAGCGCCTGTCGCGGCGCCTCGCAGCGCGCCTCTCGCGAGTTGTCGAACCGCCCCCGCGGGCCCGTTCAGACCGCGCCGAGCAGCATCGCGATCAGCGACCACAGCAGCAGCGCCACGCCGATCCCCATCGCCAGCCCGCGCGCGGTCGATAACGGATCGCCGATCCGCCGGCGTGCGCGCGCCTCGACATAGCCGAGGTGATCGAACACCAGCGGCACGCCGCTGACCGAGACGTGGGGATATCCGGTGCCGCGCATCCTGCCCTGCCCTCCTGACGGTCTTCGCCCTGCCGTGCCGCCAACTGTCCTGAAACGGCACGAAAAACCTTGCTGATGGGTGAACGAGCGATCACGCAAAGATATCCCCGTGCTTTCGCGTGCTTTCTTCGGCTGCGTTAACTCGCTGGTAGGTGCGATCGCGTAGGCCCGGCTGGGGTCAACGAAAGGCACGACGATGCTGCTTCCGGCAGTACTGGTTCCCAGCGATCAGGACGATCGTCGCTCCGCGGAGCGACAGGCGATCAATCAGCCGTCGACGCTGCGCGTCGACACGGCGCAGGCACGCGACGTCTATGTCCGCGACCTCTCCGAAACCGGCTTCAGCGTCGCGACCGACCTGCGGCTGGAGCTGGGCAGCGTGGTGACGATCGGGCTGCCGGGGCGCGGCCGTGCCACCGCGCGCGTCGTGCGGCAGGTGCGCGGCGGCTATGGCTGCGAGTTCACCGAGGCGCTGGGCCGCGCGGAGGTGATGCAGACCTTCCGCGGCGGCACGGTGATCCAGTTGACCATGTCGGAGCCGGCGACCCTCCCCTATCCCGAGCCGGAGGTGAAGCGGCTGCCCGGCGCGGTGCGCGTTGGCGTGATCGTCGGCGCCTCGGCCGCGCTGTGGGGCGGGATCGGCTGGCTGGTGGTCAGCGTGCTCTGAGCGTCAGGGCGGCGATCAGGAAGCGATCCGCCGCCCAGGTCGACCCCGCCGCCGACAGATGCCCCTCGTCGGCGTAATACCAGTGCCTGCCGACGCGGTACGGACAACGGCCGCCATGGCATAGCCGCGCCAGCGGATCGACGAAGGTCGCATCCGCCGCCTCGCGCCGCACCGCCTCCACCACCGCCGCGTTCACCATCGGCGCGCTGCTGCCGACGCGGTGAGGCGATTGCCCGGAAAGATAGTCGATCGTCTGCGGCGACGCGCCGAACAATGGCGATTGTCCGATCACCGTGACCCGCACCCCTGCACGCCGTAACGTCGCGATCGTATCGTGCAGTTGCGCGATCTGGCGCAGCGCCACCCCGTCCCAGCGCGCGGCGAGCACGACATGCTCGATGCCCAGCGCGCGGATCATCCCCGGCACGCGCGCATTGGAGCGCGCGCAGCCGATCCGCGCCGCCGAATAATAGCCCAGGATCGGGGGGCAGCCCGCGAACGTATATTGCAGCACGTCGCGATCGAGCAGCCGCGCGCGCGCGACCAGGCCCGGCACATAATGCGCGGCGTTGCTGTCGCCCCACAGCAGCACGCGCCCGCCGCGACCGTGCACGCGCGTGCAGCGCCCGGCGTCCCAGGCGATGACGCGCGACGGATCCTCGTTGAAGCACGCCGGTCCGCCCCATTGCTCCTGCCCGGCGACCGCGACGCGGTGGTAATCGGGGAAGCGCCCCGGCCAGCCGCCGGTCGCCGCCCCGCCCAGCCCGAGCGCGATCGTCGCCAGCGACGCGACCACGCCCGCCGACAGCACGCGGCGCCGCCGGGCCGGATCGGCGGGCATGCGATGCGCCCAGCGGCGCGCCGGTTCCTCGACGAAGCGCCACGACAGCGCCGCGACCGCGACGCTCGCGACCACCATCACCGCGCCTTCGGCGGCGGTCGGCGGGCGCAGCATGCGATAATGGAAGAACGCCACTACCGGCCAGTGCACCAGATACAGCGAGTAGGAGATGCGCCCGATCCAGCGCGGGGCGGCGGTGGACAGCAGCCGGTTGACGACCGGCAACCGCCCGGCCCCGGTTCCCACCAGGATCACCATCACCGTGCCCAGACAGGGGAACAGCGCGTTCCACCCGGGAAACGGCGAGCTTTCGTCGAGCAGCACGACACTGCCGAGGATCAACGCGACGCCACCCAGCGCCAGCCCTTCCCGCGCCACGGGCCGCGCGAACGGGGTCGCGCTGGCAAGCGCGATCGCCGCGCCCAGCAGCAATTCCCACGCGCGGCTCGGCAGCAGGAAATAGCCGGCCTTGGGCGCGACGAACACCGTGGCGACCGATACGGCCAGGCTGGCCGCCGCCACGACCAGGATCGCGGGCAGCCACCAGCGCCGGGCACGACGGTACAGAAACGCCAGCAGCGCGGGGGCGAGCAGGTAATATTGCTCCTCCACCGCCAGCGACCAGGTGTGCAGCAGCGGCCGGGTCTGCGCCGCCGCCTCGAAATAGCCGGACGATTTCCAGAAGAAGATGTTGGACGCGAACGCCCCGACCGACGCGACGCTGCGGAAATGCGTTTCGAGATCCTCGGGCAGCAGCAGCAGCACCGCCACCGCGCTGGTCGCCACCACCAGCGCGATCAGCGCCGGCAGGATCCGGCACATGCGGCGGAAATAGAAAGCGGCGATGCCGAACCGGCCCGCATCCACCTCCGCCACGATGCTGCGCGCGATGACGAAGCCCGAGATAACGAAGAACACGTCCACGCCGACATAGCCGCCGGACAGCCAGGTCGAGCCGAAGTGGAAGAGGACGATCGGGAGCACCGCCAGTGCGCGCAAACCTTCTACGTCCGTACGATAGCTCAATCCTGGACCCTCGCGGCCGCGCTCCGGTGCCGCCTTCGCTCCAGATACAGGCCGCCCGTCCGCCGCTACAAGCTTAATGATCGTTCGGTTACGGGACTTGTCGGTGCCGATCACATCGGCCTAGGATGCGCGCTCATGAACGGCAACGGCCGTGATCGCCGTGGGGAAGGCCGCCCGACATGAAACAGCGCATGCTCCTGAACAACATCCAGTGCCTGCGCGCGGTCGCCGCCTATATGGTGGTGCTGTACCATGCGCGGCTGTTGACGCCGATCGGCGAACGATGGTCGTTCGACTTCGGCAACGCCGGCGTCGACATCTTCTTCTTCATCAGCGGCTTCATCATCAATCATGTCGCGGTGCGCGACGATGTGGGCGCGCCGGGCGCCTTTCTGCTGAAGCGCGCGATCCGCATCGTGCCGCTCTACTGGCTGCTGACGCTGCTGGTCGGCGCGGCGGGCCAGGTCGCGCCGTCGCTTGCGGGGGCGGGCGGCCGGCCCGACCTGGGCCGGATCGTCCAGTCGCTGCTGTTCATCCCCTATTTCGACGACACCGGCGAAATGCATCCGGTGCTCTTCATGGGCTGGACGCTGAATTACGAGGTGTTCTTCTACGCGCTGTTCGCCGCCGCGCTGCTGATCCGGCGCGAGGTGCCGCGACTGCTGGCGCTGAGCCTCGCGCTGGCGGCGCTGGTCGTGCTGGGCGCGGTCGTCGATCCGCGCAGCGCCGCGGGGACGACCTATACCAGCCCGCTGCTGCTGGAATTCGTCGCAGGCATGTGGATGAACCGCGCGTGGCGATCATGGCCGCAGCGCGCGATGCGCGGCGGCGGTCGCGCGATGCTCGTACTGGCGATCGTGCTGGCGTTCACCGTGCTGGCATGGGGCGACCACGCCTGGCCGGCGGCGCCGCGCGAGCTGAAATGGGGCATTCCCGCTTTCGCGATCGTCGCCGCGGCACTGGCGCTGGAGCATGACGGGGTGTCGCTGCGCTGGCGGTGGCTGCTGCTGCTCGGCGAGGCGAGCTACGCGATCTATCTGATCCATCCGTTCGTCATCAAGGCAGCGTCGATCGCCTATGCGCGACTCGGCGTCACCGCGCTGCCGCTCCACGCCCTGGCATTGCTCGGGGTGCTGGTGCTGGTCGGCGCGGTCGGCACCGGCTTCCACCTGCTGGTGGAACGGCCGCTGGTACGGTGGCTGCGCCACCGCTTCCTGCCGCACGCCCCGGCATCCATGGCGAGCGGCGACCTGCCGATGGAGCCGACGGGCGAATCCGCGGCTTCGCCCAAATAGCGGTGGGCCGTCGCCGCGCCGCGTCGAGATGAGGCAAATCTTAAAAAACGAACTGTTTAAATTCTTACCACAAAGGGTTATTGTTGCATCGCAGCGTATCGTCAGGGAGCGACTCCGTGCATGAAGCGACCATAATGGCCGCGCCGGTATCTGTCGGCGTAACGAACCGCGCTCAGGGCTCGACGGGATTGCAGCGGCTGGACGACGTGGCCAGCCGCGTGCTGGACGTCACGCTGGCGGTCACCGCGCTTGTCATCCTGGCGCCGCTGATGGCGATCATCGCCGGGGTGATCTACGTGCTGGATCCCGGCCCGATCATCTTCGCGCACCAGCGGATCGGGCGCGGCGGGCGGTCCTTCCCCTGTCTGAAGTTCCGCACGATGGTGGTGGATGCCGATGCGCGGTTGCGCCACCTGCTGGAAACCAGCGCGGAGGCGCGCGCGGAATGGGATCGCGACCACAAGCTGCGCGACGATCCGCGCGTGATCGGGATCGGCAAGTTCCTGCGCAAGACCAGCCTGGACGAGCTGCCGCAACTGTGGAACGTGGTGCGCGGCGACATGAGCCTGGTCGGCCCGCGGCCGATCGTGGTCGGCGAGATCAGCCGCTATGGCCGCTATTTCGAACATTATTGCGCGGTGCGCCCCGGCATCACCGGGCTGTGGCAGGTCGGTGGCCGCAACGACGTGTCGTACCGCCGCCGCGTCGCCTATGACGTGACCTACAGCCGGGCGCGGTCGTGCGCGATGAACGTGAAGATCATCGCCTATACCGTACCCAGCGTGCTGTTGCAGCGCGGTTCCTACTGACGATCGCCCGGGCGGCGCGACCGCCTGTGGCGGCATGCGACGTGGACGGCATGATCTCCGCGCCTGGGATTCGTGCCGCGCGGGGCGGCGCACATGTGCGCGGGGCACGCCTTTGGCCGGTTGAAGGCAGCGGCAAGCGCGGATCGGTTCGCCAGATAGTCTTTCCCGGTCGCCGATCAGGCCGGATCGTCGCCGAAGCCGGCGTACACCTGCCCGATCTGGCTGCGTGCCGCGTTAGCGCGAGGACGTGCCGCGCAGCCGCGAGCGCACCTGCGCCAGTTCACGCGATGCCGCATCGCGCGACGCCTGTGCGAGACGCGCGATGCGGGCGGAGAGTTGGCCCACGCGGGTGTTCGCGACGGCCGCACCATGGGCGGCGCCCGCCGCATCCGCCTGCAATGTCCTGACCTGTTCCCCGATCGCCTGCACCGCGACCGGATCGTGCCGCTGCTCCGCCGCCGCACGCCGCTCCAGCGCCTCGCCGAGCTTCAGGTTCAGCACGGTCCGCCGCGATTCGAACAGGTCATTGTCGGCGCGCGCCGCGGTGATCTGCTGCACGATCCCGTCGCGCTCGGCGGCGACCGTTGCCCGCTCGGTGCTCAGCCGCTGCTGCGCCTCGGCGATCGCCTTCGCCACCGCCGGGTCGCCGCGCCGGGCGAGCAGCGCCGGCGGAAAGGCAATTGTGTCCGCGCCGTCGACCTGCGCCACCAGCCGCGCCTCCTCGGCATACAGGCGATCCGCCTCGCCGGCGGCCACCGTCGTCGGGACGCGCATCGTGCAGGCGATCGAGGCGACGCCCGCCAGCCCGAACAGCGCCGCAAAACCGAATGCGCGGCGTACCGTCGACGTCGCGTCGTCCTTCATCGATGATCCGGTCGAGGCCATGTTCGGGTTCTCCATCATTTCCGTCGCGATTGTCCCGGTGGCGGGGCGGATGACGCCGTACGTCGCACGATCAGGCGAACATGCCGCCAAGCGGAGCGAGATCGAAACGGCACGCCGCGCAAACCGTCGCGACCGCACGTCCCGCCTGCACCGCCGAACACCTCCGCATCATGGTATCCGCCTGCGATGGAGCCTTCTACGGCAGATTGGTTAACGTTGCGTAAGCCACCTCTGACGGTTCCGCCGCCCCTGCCCCACCAGCCCCGGGGCGCCGGACCGGCGGCAAATCATCCTGTAACATCGGCTAGTTAACTGAAACTTCAGCCCGATGGCCTAGCTGCCTCCTATCCGCCGGATGGGCGGTGGTTCATCGATTCTGGCAGGTCATCGTGTCGATCGCGCGGCTACGTTCCCATATCTTGTCGGCCACCGCGTGCGTCGCGCTGGCCAGCTGCGGCGGTGGCGGCGGCGGCGGATCGACCGGCGCGGCGACCACGCCCGTCGTGGTCGTGCCGGCGCCCACCCCGGCACCGACGCCCACCCCGACGCCATCGGTCGGATCGGGCAGTTCCGGCCCGGTCGCGACGCCCAGCCCCACGCCCACGTCCGGCGATGGCGGCATCGTGATCGTCGCGCCGACGCCGGTCCCGACGTCGACGCCGACCCCCACTCCAACTCCTGCTCCGGCCGCGACCCCGACGCCTGCTCCCGCTGCCACATCGACGCCGGCAGTGGTGCCGACGCCGCAGCCGACGCCCACGCCGGCACCCGTCGTGGTCGTACCCGCGCCGACCGCAACGCCAGCGCCGGCGCCGTCTGCGACGCCCGCACCGGCCCCGACGCCGACACCCACCCCGGCTCCGGTGCCGACCTCCACGGCCACGCCGCTGCCCACGCCGACGCCCGAGCCGACCGCGACATCACCCGCCGCGGCGGCGGAGGAAAGCGCGCCCACCGACGGCTTCGGCTATCTCGCCGCGCGGGCCAGCGAGCTGGCGGGCGCGATCGTCGATGCCTTTTGGCGCTTCCTGGCGCTGTTCACCGCCAATGGCGGGGGCACGCCGTGGACCACCGGCCTCACCGCCTTCAGCCAGCCGGTGACCACCACCGACGGCGCGGCGGCGGTGCCGGTTGACGTCTTGCGCCTCGCGCGTCAGGCGACCTTCGGCCCGACCCCGCAGCTCGTGTCGCGCATCGCCGAGCTGGGCATTCCCGGCTGGATCGACGAACAGTTCCGCGTTCGCGGCAGCACCTACACCGACCTGGTGAAATGGGTGCCGAACGATTATTGCTCCGCCGACCGCTCGATCCCCAATTGCTGGCAGAACAACTTCACGCGCACGCCGGTCGCGGCGCGCTTCTACGCCGACGCCACGCTCGCGCCCGACCAGTTGCGCCAGCGGGTGGCGTTCGCGCTGTCGCAGATCCTGGTGGTGTCCGGCGCCAGCGTGAACAGCACCGCCGGCATCGCCGCCTACCAGCAACTGCTGCTGGACGGCGCGTTCGGCAATTACCGCGACCTGCTGGGCAAGGTGACGCTGCACGGCGCGATGGGCCAGTATCTGTCGATGGCCGACAGCGCGCGCAGTGCGCCGTCGGAAAATTACTCGCGTGAGATGCTGCAGCTCTTCACGCTGGGGCCGGTGCAACTGAACGCGGACGGCACCCCCGCCACCGCCGCCAACGGCGCGCCGATCCCCAACTACACGCCCGACGATATAAAAGACCTGTCGCGCGCGCTGACCGGCTGGACGCTGGCCCGCAGCGGCGGGCGCACCGACTGGACCGGCAACGACCTGTCGCAGCCGATGGTCCTGCGCAGCGGCAATGCGGCCTATGACGCACAGGCGAAATCGTTCCTGGGCACCACCGTGCCCGCAGGCGCCGCGCCGGCGGACAGCGTGCGCATCGCGCTGGATGCCGCGTTCAATCATCCCTCCACCCCGCCGCGCATCGCCAAGCTGCTGATCCAGAGCCTGGTGACCGCCAACCCCTCGCCCGCCTATGTCACGCGCATCGGCTGGGTGTTCATCGACAACGGCAAGGGCGTGCGCGGCGACCTGAAGGCGGTGGTGCGCGCGATCCTGCTCGATCCGGAGGCGCGCGGCGACGAACCGCGCGGCCGCGCCGGCAAGGTGAAGGAGCCGGTGCTGGTGATGACCGCGCTGGCCCGCGCGATCGGATTGCAGAGCGACGGCACCAGCTTCACGCTGCGTGACACCGCGCTTGGCCAGCCGGTGTTCCAGTCGCCGTCGGTCTTCAACTTCTATCCGCCCGATTACCCGCTGGCGCGCAGCAGCGGGCTGGTGAGCCCGGCATCGAAACTGCTGTCGGCGGGTGGCACCGTGGCGTTGCAGAACTTCGCCTATGAATGGACGGTCAAGGGCGAGCCGAACCGCGGCGACTGGAACTACAATCCCGGCCTGCCCAACTTCACCGGCACCGCGCCGCTGTGGGGCGGCTGGGAAGCGGTGGCAAACGATCCCGACCGGCTGGTGGCGATCGTCAACCTGCTGATGCTCAACAATTCCGCGACCGACGCGCAGAAACAGGCACTGCGCACCGCCGCGCTCTCCATCACCAACACCGACGCGCAGAAACAGGCGCGGCGGCGTGCGCAGGCGCTGCTCTACATCGCCGCGACCAGCCCCAATTTCCTCGTCGACCGCTGAGGACACCGGACCATGACGACCATCACCCGCCGCCACTTCCACCGCCTGGGCCTCAGCGCCGGCGCCGCCGCCGCGCTCGGCATGTTCGGCCGCGGCGTCGCTTATGGCGCCCCCGCCGGCGGCTTCCGCGCGATGGTGGGCGTGTTCCTGTTCGGCGGCAACGACGGCTGGAACATGCTGGTGCCGACCGATCCGGGCGCTTACTCGGCCTATGTCGCGGGCCGCCAGACAGTCGCACTGCCGCCGGCCGCGGTCACGCCGCTGGCCGGCAGCGGGCTGGGGCTGCACCAGGCGATGGCCAGCCTTGCGCCGATCTGGGACAAGGGCGCGATGGCGCTGGTGCTGAACGCCGGCACGCTGGCCGCGCCGCTGACGAAGGCGACCTATCTCAGCCGCCCGGACCTGCGCCCGTCGAACCTGATGAGCCACGCCGACGAGCAGGAGCATTGGCAGGGCCTGCGCGCGCAGGGCATCAACCGCGACGGCTTCATGGGGCGGCTGCACGACCGCCAGGGCGCGGCGGGCGGCGTGCCGCCGGTGATCTCGTTCGCGGGCAACAATGTCGCGCTGATCGGGCAGCAGGCGCAGCCGCTGGTGCTGCCCTCCAAATCGGTGCTGACGCGCCTCGACAGCGGCAACAGCGCGATCGAGGCGGCGGTGGGCAGCTTCGCCGACGGCAGCGCGCTGGGCGACGTCACCGGATCGACCGCGCAGACGGTGCGCGACGCCTATGCGATGAGCGCGGCGACCAGCGCGGTGCTGGGCAGCGGCGGCAGCGTGGAGGCGTTCTTCGTCGATCCCGCGACCGGCGTGGCGCTCACCTCCGACGTGGCGCAGCAGCTGAAGCGGGTCGCGCGGATGATCGAGGCGCGCAGCACCTTCGGCCATTCGCGCCAGTCGTTCTTCGTCTCGCAGGGCGGGTACGACACCCATGACAATCAGGTGGTGTACGGCAACATCGCGACCGGCACGCACGCGACGCTGCTCGGCGACCTGGCGCTGGCGCTGCGGGCGTTCTACAATGCGATGGAAGGTCTGGGGCTGGCGGAGAACGTCACCACCTTCACGATGAGCGATTTCGGCCGCACCTATCGCGGCAATGCGCAGCTCGGCAGCGACCATGCGTGGGGCAACAACCATCTGGTGATCGGCGGCGGCGTGACGCCGAAGGGCGTGTTCGGTCGCTACCCGGACCCGACGCTGGGCGGCGCGGACGACATCAGCAACGAAGGCCGCTTCGTGCCGACGATGGCGCAGGAGGAATATCTGGGCGCGATCCTGAAATGGCACGGGGTGGCGGACGGCGACCTGCCCTATGTGGTGCCGAACTGGGGCACATGGTCGAGCAACGGACGCGGGCCGATCGCGCTGTATGCATAGCGGCCAGCGGGCGAGGCAGGATATCGCCTCGCCCGGCGATACGCTTATCAGGCGGCCGTGTCGGGCGCCCCGTAGTAACCGCGATACCAGTCCGCAAACCGCCCCAGCCCTTCGCGCAGCATCACCCTGGGCTGATATCCCGTCAGCGCGTGCAGCTTCGAGACGTCGGCATAGGTGGCGGTGACGTCGCCGGGCTGCATCGGGCGCATCACCTTGTCGGCGCGGCGACCGATCGCCTCCTCCAGCGTCTCGATCATCTCCATCAGGCCGACCGGGTGGCTGTCGCCGATGTTGAGCACGCGGTGCCCCCCCGTCTCGGGCGGATGGTCCAGCGCGCCGACGATGCCGTCGACGATATCGTCGATATAGGTGAAGTCGCGCGCCATCTTCCCCTCGCCATAGACCTCGATCGCCTCGCCGCGCATGATCTTCTGCGTGAACGAGAAATAGGCCATGTCGGGCCGCCCCCACGGGCCGTAAACGGTGAAGAAGCGCAGGCCGGTCTGCGGAAAGCCGTACAATTTGGCGTACGACTGGCTCATCAGCTCGCACGCGCGCTTGGTGGCGGCATAGAGCGAGACGGGATCGGTCGCGGCCTCATCCTCGGTGAAGCCCGCCCCGCCCATCGGCTTGTCGCCATAGACCGAGCTGGAACTGGCATAGACCAGATGCTCGAATCCCTCGGCATGGCGGCACGCCTCCATGATCGACAGGTGGCCGGCGAGGTTGGAGCGTTCATAGGCGAACGGATTTTCCAGGCTGTAGCGCACGCCGGCCTGCGCGGCGAGGTGGACGACGCGGCGTACGCCATTGTCGCGGACGATCCGCGCCATCGCCTCCGCATCGGCGATGTCGGCACGGTGGAAGTCGAACGTGTTGCGCCCCTGGAAGGTGGCGAGGCGCGCTTCCTTCAGCGCCGGATCGTAATAATCGTTGACGATATCGACGCCGATCACGCGCTCGCCGCGGTCGAGCAGGCGGTGTGCGGTGGCGTGCCCGATGAAGCCGGCGGTGCCGGTGACCAGGATCGGATCGGTGCGGACGCTCATCGTGTCTTTCTCCAGGTGGCGCCGGACGAGGTCGCCGCGCGCAGGCACGCCCGTTCCTCCGACGGATGGTCGCGAACAGCCGTCTCCTTACGGGCCATTCCGCAGCGCAGCAACGTGCGCCCGTCGCGCGTCATGCCCGCGCCACCGAACCGGCGAAGGTCCGCCGGAAGCGTGCGGCCTAGTCGCGCACCGATTCGGCGGGCTGCCACACGGCATAGGTCTTGCGGCCCCATACCGAATCGATCCCCCCCAGCGCCACGCCGCCGAGGCTGAGCAGCGCCGCGACGATCCGCTCCGCCGGGCCGAAATGCAGCGCGCGCGCGCCCCACAACAGCGCCGCGCCGCCCAGCCCGAGCACCAGCACCGGCACCACCCCGAGCAGCGCCACCGCCACCGGCAGCGCGCACAGTGCCGCCAGCAGCAACACGAACGGCGTCACCCATTTCAGCAGCCGATGCGACAGATAGCCGTAGAAGGCCGGCCACGGCAGCCGCCGCAGTTGCGGCCACAAGGCACGGTGCACGTTGATCGCCTGGCACGCGATGCGCCGCTTGCGCACGAACTCCTCCTCCGCCTCCGTGGCGCTGCGTTCGTAGACCAGCGCGTCGGGCGCGCTGACCAGCCGCTTCCCGCCCGCGAGCACCACCAGGCTGAGATAGAGATCGTCGATCAGATGCGGCGGCGGCGGGCGATGCTCGCTGCGACGCAGCACGAACATCGCGCCGTCGACGCCGATCAGCCCGATGGTGCGGCTTTCGATCGTCTTGATCGCCTCCTCCGCACGCCAATAGGCCGCGCCAGTCGCGGCGGCGGGGCTGTCGTCGGCGTTGGAATAGACCAGCCGCGCGCTGACGCAGCCGACCTCGGGGTCGCCAAAGGGAGCGACCAGCTTGGCGATCACGTCGGCGTCGTGCATCACATTGGCGTCGGTGAACATCACCAGCTCGCTGTCGGAGCGCGCCACCAGCAGGTTCATGCCATAGGTCTTGCCGAAGCGATCATGCGAGACGAGCAGGTCGATGCGGTCGCCGAACTCGCGCAGGATCTCGATCGTGCCGTCGCGCGGCCCGTCGGCATAGACGTGGATCGTGGCGTTGCCATAGGCGTCGGCGGCCTCGATCAGCCGTTCCATGCGGCGGCGGATCGAGCGCGCCTCGTTATAGGCGGACATGCAGATCGCCAGCCGTGGCCGGTCCGCGCCGAGCGAGGGGACCGGCGCCA
The DNA here is from genome assembly GCA_003243195.1 of Sphingomonas taxi. GTDB lineage: Bacteria > Pseudomonadota > Alphaproteobacteria > Sphingomonadales > Sphingomonadaceae > Sphingomonas > Sphingomonas taxi_B. The sequence goes on from QFQI01000002.1 coordinate 144,704, forward strand.
GATCACGCTCCGGAAACAGCCGCAGCGTCAGCGGATAGATCACGAACGGATGCACGGCGAGCAACAACAGCGCGACCGCGGCAAGGGCGAACACCCAGATCATCCTTGCGCCCGCCGATCCCCCTTGCACGCCGATGCCACGGAAAATCGCCTCCGCCCGCCGACACGCGCCTGTCGCGACGGCCGGTGCCATCGTCCACCTTGCACAGCAATAACGGCTGGACGCGTTCCTGCAAGCAGCCATCGCGCGCGCCGCATGCCATGCCGGCACACCGGCGAGACGGCTTGCAATTGCGCCCGCATCGCTTACGACATGCCGCTTCGCAAGTGCGGCATAGATCCGGGGGATTGTGGTTATGACCAGGCTGGCGATGGTGCTGGCGGCAGCGGTGCTCTCGGTGGGAAGCGCCGGGCTCGCAGGGTGCGCCGGGCGCGATGGCGGCCTGCCGCTGCAAACCGCCGCGGCGCTGGGCCGCGATCGCGCGTCGCCCGTCGACGCCACCTATGTGCTGGGCGTCGGCGATCAGGTGTCGCTGACCGTCTATGGCGAAGCCGACCTCAGCCACAATTACGCGATCAACCCGACCGGCACGATCGACGTGCCGCTGATCGGCGCGGTGAAGGCGCAGGGACTGACGATCGAGCAGCTCACCGCGCAGATCCGCCAGCGGCTGTCGGACGGTTACCTGCGCAACCCCAGCGTCACCGGCACGATCCTCACCTATCGCCCCTTCTACATCCTGGGCGAAGTGAACAAGCCCGGCCAATATGCGTATCAGAGCGGGATGACGCTGGACTCGGCGGTCGCGCTGGCCGGTGGCTATACCTATCGCGCGCAGCAGGGCAGCGTGTTCATCCGCTCCGAGAACGGCGGCGGCGAAGCGCGCGTCGAGGCCTCGCCGGAGCTGGCGGTGCGGCCCGGCGACACGATCCGCGTCACCGAGCGCTTCTTCTGAGTTCATTCGTGCCCATCGCCTCCTCTCCCCGCCGGCGCACCGGCCGTCGTACCTGGTGGCATGCCACGGCGGGGCTGCTGACGGGAACGGTGCTGGCCAGCGCCGGGGTGGCGGGCATCCCGCAGGCGCAGGCGCAGACATCGCGATCGGTGCTGGACACCGGCATTCCGTTCGACCTGCCGACGACCGATCGGGTGACGGTGCTGCAACGCCCGCATCCCGAAACCGATGCGCTGGGCGTGCGCGCCGGCGCGTTCCTGGTCTTCCCGCAGGTGGAGGTCAGCGCCAACGCGACCAGCAACGTGTTCGGCGCCACCGATGACGCGGTGGCGGACGGCTATGCGATCATCGCGCCGCGCATCGAGGCGCGCAGCCAATGGTCGCGCCACGAGCTGACCGCCCACGCCCGCGGCAATTTCCGCCGCTATTTCAATTATCCGATCAAGAACGAGGATGGCTATGACGTCGGCGTGGAAAGCCGCCTCGACATCATCGGCGATTCCAACCTGCGGGCGGCGGTCAACGCCGACCGGCTTTACATCAACCAGTTTTCCGGCGACTTTCCGCAATTCTCCGCGGCATCGGTGCCGCTGGACCGGCAGGTGGCGTCGCTGCGCGGCACCTGGGCGTTCAACCGGCTGCAACTGATCGGCGACGTCAACGTCACGCGGCTGAACTATGGCGACACGCGGGCGCTGGACGGCAGCCTGATCGACCAGGACTATCTGGATCGCACGGCGACGCGGCTGACGGCGCGCGCGGAATACAGCATCTCGCCGGTCACCTCGCTGTTCGTGCAGGGCATCTATGTCGCGCATGAATATCGCAACGCCGGTATCGATTTCGACCGCAGCGGCGACGAACTGCGCGTGATCGGCGGCGCGGCCTTCGACCTGACGCCGCTGATCCGCACGCGGCTGGGCATCGGCTATCTGTCGCGCAAATACGATACGGCGGGCGTGTCCGACCTGAGCGGGCTCGCGCTGGACGCGCAGGTCGATTATCTGGTCACGCAGCTCACCACGATCACGCTGGCCGCGCGCCGCGACGTGCGCGACGCGATCATCATCGGATCGCCCGGCTACACCGCCTCGCGGCTGGGGCTGGAGGTCGACCATGAATTGCTGCGCAACCTGATCCTGATCGCGCGCGGCGACGTGGAGAAGGACGATTTCGCGCGTATCGACCGTGAGGACACGCTGTTCCATGCCGGGATCGGCGCGACCTATACGATCAACCGTTCGATGGTCGTGGCGCCGTCGATCGACTATTCCAATCGGGACAGCAGCGGCAGCAGGCTGGGGCAGCGGTTCAACGAGGTGCGGGCCGGGATCAGCCTGACGTTGCGGCGCTGAACCGCGGCGGACAGGCCACCGGCGAGTGAAAAAGGGCATATGATGGCGGAAGCGACGAACGTGCGGCCCGAGGAACGCCAGGATCTGGCCGGCCTCTTTTCCCGCCTGAAGCGGCACCTGCCGATCATCCTGGCATGCGTGATCGGCTTCATCCTGCTCGCCTGGGCGGTCAGCACGATCCTGCCGCGGCGCTACACCGCGGCGGCGCAGATGGAATATACGCCGCAGGACGCAGTGGCCGGCACGCCGCAGCAGCAGATGTCGGATCTGGCGCGCGATGCGAAGATCGACGCCGAGGTGCAGACGATGAAGTCGCTGCCGGTGGCGGTGCGCGTCGTCGACCAGTTGAAGCTGGATCGCGACCCGGCGCTGCGCGAGGCGGCGCGCGAGTTCGCCACCGATGCGGCGACCGGCAAGCAGGCGATCGCCGGCGCGCTGCTCGCCAACCTGAACGCCGCGCGCGTCGGCACCACCTCGCTGTTCCAGGTGAGCTACACCGACGGCAACCCACTGAAGGCGATGCAGATCGCCAATGCCTTCGCCCAGTCGTTCATGGCCGAGGACATGAAGACCAAGGTCGACCAGTTCCAGCAGGTCAACGGGCAGCTCGCCAGGCAGGTCGACGCGCTGCGCCGCAACGTGGAGCGCGCCGATGCGGCGGTGGCCGCCTTCCGCCTGCGCAACAACCTGCTCGCGCAGCCCGATTCGGTGACCGCCGAGCAGGAGATTTCCTCGATCCGCGGCGCGCTGGCGTCCGCGCGCGCCGAGGAAGCGGCGGCGCGCGCGCGCAGCGCGGCCAGCGGCTCGACGATCGTCGGCGGCGGCAGCACCAGCCCGTACAGCACGCAGGCGCTGTCCGCGCTGCGCCAGCAGCGCGCGCAGGTCGCCGCGCGCGTGGCGTCGCTGCAATCGCGCTACGGCGAACGCTATCCCGCCCTGGCCGACGCCCGCAAGGAACTGGACGCGATCGACGCACAACTGACCGGCGAGATGCGCGACCTGTCGCGTTCGGCGGGCAGCGCCAGCCAGGCGGCGGGGCAGACCACCGCGTCGTTGCAGGCCAGCCTGAACGCCGCACAGGCGCGGCTGGCCAGCAACGTGCGCGCATCGGTCGAGCTCGCCGACTTGCAGCGTGATGCGCAGAATGCGCGCGACGCGTACCAGCAATTGCTGACCACCAGCACGCAGCAGAATGCGCAGCAATCGATCATGCGGCCCGACAGCCGCGTCGCGGCCCCCGCCACGCTGCCGCTGACGCCCAGCTCGCCCAACGTGCCGGTGCTGCTGTTCATGGGCGCGGTGCTCGGCCTCGCGGTCGGTCTGGCGATCGCCTATATCCGCGAACGCTGGGTGCAGGGTCTCGACACGGTGGACGATGTCGAGACGATGCTGGGGGTCGATTACTTCAACAGCGTGCCGACCCCGGCCAGCTCGATCGAGAAGCCGCGCACCAGCGATCCCGCCGAGGCGACGCTGCTCCACCCGCTGTCCGCCTATACCGAGGCATTCCGCAACCTGGCGACCAGCCTGAGCTACGCCGCGTCGAGCGTGCAGGGCGGCAAGGTGCTGGGCATCACCTCCGCGCTGCCCAAGGAAGGCAAGACGACCACGTCGATGTCGGTCGCGCGCGTACTGGCGACGGGCGGATCGCGGACGTTGCTGCTCGACACCGACCTGCGCCGCCGCTCGGTATCGGTGGCGCTGGTGCCGCAAGCGAAAATCGGGCTGGGCGAGGTGCTGGCCGGTACCGCGTCGCTGTCCGACGTGATCGCGCGCGAGGAAGCGACCGGGCTGGAGGTGCTGCCGCTGGCGCCGACCGTCGGCACGTCGCCGCACATGTTCGAAACGCAGGAATTCACCGCGCTGCTCGCCGAACTGCGCGGCCGCTACGAACATATCGTGGTGGACACCGCGCCGGTGCTGGCGGTGGCGGACACCCGGGTGCTGGCGCATCACTTCGACGCGCTGGCGCTGCTGGTGCGGTGGCGCTCCACCCCGGCGCGCGCGGCGCGCGCCGCGCTGCACCAGATCAGTTCGGTCGGCAGCGGCGTGACCGGCGTCGCGCTGACGATGGTCAACCTGAAGGTGCAGGCGCAATCGGGCTATGGCGACCCGTCCTATTACGCCGATTACATGAAGGACTATTACGCGCAGTCGTGACCGGGCGGGGAGCGGCACGGTGACCTCCGGCGAACCGCGCGTGACCGCGGCCCCTTCGCTCCCCCTCCTGCCGCCGCGCGTCCGCGCCGCGATCGGCGAGCATCGGCTGGCGCGGCTGTTCGCACTGGCGGATCAGGGCTTCCAGGGACTGGGCAGCATCGTCGCCAGCGCGGTGCTCGGGCGCAGCCTGTCGCCCGAGCAGTTCGGCGCGGTCGGCGTCGCGATCGGCGCCTATTATTTCGTCGCGGGTTTCCACCGCTCCGCCATCACCCTCCCCTATCTGACCGAGCATCGCGCCGCCGGCGACCGCGAGGACGACCGGCGCTATCATTCCGACTGGTGGTGGCTGGGCCTCGCCGCGGCGCTGGCGCTGGCGATCGCGCTGGTGGCGATCGCGGGCGCGATCCTGGCCGGGTTCGAGCGGCAGCGCTGGCTGACCCTGCCGCTGGCGCTGGGCGCGGCGCTGACGCCCCCGATGCTGGCCGCCGACTTCGCGCGCCGCTGGCTCTACAAGCTGGGGCGCGCCGATCTGGCGGCGGCGGTGTCGGCGCTGTTCTTCGCCGCGCTGATCGGCGGCGCGATCGTGGCCGCGCGCGTGCGGCCGGATGCGCCGGCCGGCGTCGCGGCCTGGGCGAGCGCGGCGACGCTGACGACGCTCGCCGCGCTGGCGGTGCTGCGACCGACCGCCCCGGCGGCGCGCCGCGCCTGGGCGCGGTTCGCGCCGCACGCGCCGTTCGCGGGCTGGCTGTCGCTCAACATCTTCCCCTATACGGTCTACAGCACCGCGACCGTCGTGATCCTGATCGGCGCGCTGCTGGGGCCGGGCGCGGCGGCGGTGTTCACCGCGGCGCGCACGCTGACCAACCCGGCGGTCAGCATCGTCTCCGCGATCGATTCGACCGACAAGCCGCGCGCCGCCGCCGCGCTCGCGGAGGGTGGCAGCCGCGGGCTGGCGCGCGCGATCGCCGGGACGCGCCGCACGCTGATCGTGCTGACCGGGGGCTATCTGGCGCTGGTCGCGCTGTTCGCGCATCCGCTGATCGCGCTGGCCTTCCACGGCCAATATGCGGGGGTCGAGCGCGACGTGCAGTTGTTGTGCGCGGCGTTCTTCCTGTTCTGCCTCAACCAGCCGTCGGAGACGCTGCTGATCGTGCTGCGCGCCAGCCGGACGCTGTTCGTCACGCGGCTGGCGACCGCGATCGTGACGCTCGCCGCGCTGGTGCTTGCCATCCCGCACGGCGTGCCCGGCATGGCGCTGGCGATCGCCGCCAGCCAGATCGCCAATATCGTGCTGCTCACGCTCGCCGAACGCCACGCCTTGCGTCGCCACACCGCCGCCGAACAGGTGCCCGCATGACCATCCGTTTCTCCGTCGTCGTCCTCACCTATGCGCGCGACGCCATCCTCGCCGACACGCTGGCGCGGCTGGCCGAGTGCCTGGGCGCGCGTGAGGATTACGAGGTGATCCTGGTCGACAACAATCCCATGCGCGACGATCGCGAGGCGCTGCTGGCGCGGTTCGCGCACCGGCAATATCTGTTCTCCGGCGGCAACAAGGGCGTGCACGCGCGCAACGACGGGTTCGATGCGGCGCGCGGCGCGTATATCGTGCTGCTGGACGATGACGTGCTGGTCGAAACGCCCGCCATGCTCGATCTGTTCGCCGCGCGCTTCGCCGAGGACGACCGGCTGGGGGCGATCACGGTGCGCAAGCATGTGCGCGGCGAGACGCGGCGGCGCGTCGACCTGATCCCGCACACGCGCAAGGACGTCGACCTGGCCTCGACGTTCCTCACCTTCCGCTTCGTCGGCGGGTGCGTCGCGTTCCGCACCGCGTGCCTGCGCGAAGTGGGCGGGTTTCTGCCCGATTTCTTCTACGGGCTGGAAGAGATCGAGCTGTCGTACCGGATCATCGATGCCGGCTGGCGGATCCGCTACGATCCGTCGGTCGCATGCGAGGAGCTGGAGCATCCCGCCGGACGCGACGCCCGGAAGCGCGTCCAGACGCAGCGGCTGGCGAACAAATATATCATCAGCTATCTCAGGATGCCGTTTCCGGAGGTGCTGGTGAACGCCGCGCTTTTCACCCCCTATCTGCTGCTGCGCCAGCGTGGGCAGGCGAGCGTCGCCGGCGCGGTGCGGCAGTTCCTGGCGTGGCGCCGCCGCCCCGACCGGCCGCCGCGCAAGGCGATCTCCCGCGACACCGCCGCCTATATCCGCGCGTGCGGCGGATCGGTGTGGCGATGATCGTGCGGCTGGCGCTGCTGGCGGCGGCGGTATGGGCGGGCTGGTCCGCCACGCCCGCGCGGCTCGATCGCACACGGCTGCGCCCGGCGTTCGCGGAGGAGTTCGACCGCGCGCCCGACTTCTACGATGCGCGCAGCAACCCGCGCGGGCGGTGGAAGACCAATTACTGGTTCGGGGTGCAGGACACGCGCGGCGCCAAGGGGTGGGAGCCGCGTACGCTGGCGCCCAATGCCGAGCTGCAATATTACGGCGATCCGCATGCGGGCATGTCGGCGTTCGAATGGCGCCCCGGCGTGCTGACGATCGCCGCGCGGCCCAACCCGTATCGCCGCGATCCCGCCACCCATGCGCTGCCGTACCTGTCGGGCCTCATCACCACGGAGAAGTCGTTCCACTTCACCTATGGCTATGTCGAGGCGCGCGTGGCGTTCCCGTCGCGCAAGGGGATCTGGCCGGCGTTCTGGCTGCTGCCGGTCCCCGCGATGAAGGACGGCCAGCCGCAGCAGCCCGGCCCGACCGAGATCGACGTGTTCGAATCGATCGGCGAGCCGGGCAAATTGTATTTCACCTGGTTCCCGAACCTGCCGGGCAACCAGAAGAAGGGCGACGGGCTGGCGATGCAGACCGGCGCCGACCTGTCCGCCTTCCACACCTATGGCATGCTGGTCACGCCGGACGCGCTGGTGTGGTATTTCGACGATCGCGAGGTGCGGCGCGTGCCCAACAGGGATTATCACCAGCCGCTCTACCTGCTGCTGAACCTAGCGATCGGCGGGACGTGGCCGGGCGCGCCGGCGGCCGACACGCCATGGCCGGCCCGGATGCGGATCGACTGGGTGCGCGGCTATCGGCTGGCCGGGCGATGAGCACCGCGAAGGTATCGCGGCTCGGGCTGGGCGGCAGCCGGTTCGGATCGTTCGGCAATCCCGCGCCCGCCGCGGAAAGCGAGCGGCTGGTGCAGGTCGCGCTCGACCTGGGCGTGGGCGTGATCGACACCGCCAGCATCTACGGACAGGGCGACAGCGAGCGGATCATCGGTCGCGCGATCGCCGGCCGGCGCGATGCGGCGTTCGTCGTCACCAAGGGCGGACTGACCTTCTCAGCCAAATACCGGCTGCTGCGCACCGCCAAGCCGCTGGTGCGCGCGGTGCTGGCGCGGCGTGCGCGGGGAAGCACGGTCACCGCGCAACGCAGCGAGGCGATGCGCAGCGACTGGCGTCCGCGCGCGATCGTCGCCAGCCTGGAGGCGTCGCTCCGCCGGCTGCGCACCGACCGGGTGGAGGCGTTCCTGCTCCACAGTCCCCCGCCGCACGTCGCCGGTGACGACGAACTGGCGCTGGCGCTGGTCGCGGCGCGCGCGGCGGGCAAGGCGCTGCACGTGGGCGTGTCGTGCGACGACATGGCGACGCTGGACGCCGCCCTCGACCAGCCCGGCTATGACGTGCTGGAACTGCCGTGGACCGTGATCGCTGCGCTCGGCCGGCGTGCGGACACGATCGCGCAGCGCGGGCATCTGGTGCTGGCGCGCGAGGTGGTGACGCAGCAGCCCGGCATGTCGCCCGCGCAGGCGGTGGCGCGCGCGATCGCGCACCCCACGGTGGACTGCACCGTGGTGGGCACCGGGCGGGTCGAGCATCTGCGCGCGCTGGCGGCGATCGCGCGCGGGGCGACGCGATGATCGCCGACGCGCGCCGCGCCGCGCTGCCCGACCGGATCGCCGCCGACCTCGTGATCGTCGGCGCGGGACCGGCCGGGATCACGCTGGCGCTGGCGCTGGAGGATGCCGGGTTCGACATCGTGCTGGTGGAGGCGGGCGGCGACCGCTTCGACAAGGCGGGGCAGGAGTTCCTGCGCGCGCAATCGGTGTCGCCGCCCGCGCATTCGCCGGGCGAGATGTACCGCCGCCGGCAGTTGGGCGGGGCCAGCGCGGTATGGGGCGGGCGCTGCATCCCCTTCGACCCGATCGACTTCGAGGAACGGCCATGGATGCCCGCCGCGCACTGGCCGATGGGGTATGACGAGGTGGCGCGCTTCTACCCCCGCGCAATGGCGCTGGCGGAGGCGGGGCTTGCGGAGTTCGACGCCGCCGCCGCCGACCCGCGCGACGCCGCGCCGGCGCTGCCCGGCGTGGGCGACGATGCGGTGCTGGAGCGGATCGAACGCTTCAGCCACCCGACCGATTTCGGCGGCTGGTATCGCCAGCGGCTGGCGCGCGCGCCGCGCATCCGGCTGCTGACGCACGCGCCGGTCGAACAGATCCTGACGAACGCCGACGGCCATGCGGCGGCCGGCGTGCGACTGCTGCTGCCGGACGGACGCCGCACGACGGTCGACGCGCCGCGCGTGGTGATCGCCGCCGGGGGGATCGAAACCGCGCGGCTGCTGCTGGCCAGCGACGAGGTACGTGCCGGGGGATTGGGCAACGAGCACGATCTGGTCGGGCGCTATTATCAATGCCATTTGGAGGGTGAACTGGGCACGATCGCCTTCCATCCCCCCGGGGGTCATGCGCGGTTCGACTATTTCCGCTCGCATGACGGCGTATATTGCCGGCGCTACCTGTGGCTGTCGCCGGCGGCACAGCGGCGCGAGCGGCTGGCCGGGCTGGTGCTGCGCCCCGCGCATCCCGGGATCGTCGATCCGGCGCATCGCCACCCGGTCCTGTCGGCGATGTATCTGGCCAAGAGCCTGATCGTACCGGAATATGCGCGCAAGATGACCGCGCTGGAGCATGACGCGCGGCGGCGGCACGGCGGATCGAATGCCGCCTTCCACGCCGCGCATCTGCGCAACGTGCTGCTGGGCGCGCCGCGGCTGGCGGGCTTCGGCTGGGACTGGACACGGCGGCGGATCCTGGCGCGCCGCAAGCTGCCGTCGGTGGTGCTGGCGGAGCGCGGCGGCGTCTATCCGCTCGACCTGAACGGCGAGCAGGAGCCGCATCGCGACAGCCGCGTGCGGCTGGGCGACCAGCGTGACGCCGCCGGGATGCGGCGCGCGATCATCGACTGGCGCTGCACCGCCGCGGATCGCGCGCGCATGATCGCCGGGGTGCGCGTGATCGCGGCGGCGGTGAACCGCAGCGGCGCGGCGACGGTGACGCTGGACGATGCCGACGCCGAACGCTGGGCCGACCATCCGGTGCCGGTCGGCGGGCACCATATCGGCACCGCCCGCATGGCCGCCGACGCGCGGAACGGCGTGTGCGACGGCAATGCCGAGCTGTTCGGCACCCGAGGCATCTACATCGCCGGGGCGGCGGCATTCGCCACGTCGAGTTTCGCTAACCCGACGCTGACGCTGCTCGCCCTGACGCTGCGGCTGGCGGAGCATCTGCGCGAACGGCGGTAGCGCGCGCTGGGGCGCGACACCCCGTTCCCGCGCACCTGACCGCTGCAAACCATCGCGCTGCCACGCCCCTGCCCGTCCGCGACGCGGGGATCCGGTGACGCGGCGTTCCGACCTACGGGATCGAGCCGCAAACCTGATCCGCTCTCCCTTGGCGCTCAGGAGAGGCCGGACCTGCCGAGGCCCCGCCTCGACGGCCATGCATTTCGAGACGGCGTTTTCCACGTCGCCCGACACGAACGGATCAGGTTCGATGCGCGTTGCTCGACGGCCGGCGTGCCGCCGCCGTGCCGGTCAGGAGGTCAGCGCGACCCGCAGGAAGTCCGGGATCGGGCCGTTCCAGCCGCCATCGTCGGCCGGAGTGGGTGCGGGAACCGGCGCGGGGGCGGCGTCCCATTGCTCGCGCTGCTGCCGTGGGCGCTCGCGACGCGGCGGCTCCTGCGCGGCGCGGGACGGACGCTGCGCGACCGGCGCGGTGTCGCGACGCGGCTCGGCCGGCGCGGTGTCGCGCGCGCGGCGGCGTTCGCGGGCACGCGGCGCTTCCGCGGCCGCCGGCTCCTCCGCCGCGACCGGCGGCGTCGCGTCCAGCCGCGCGATCTTCTGGCCGGTCAGCTTCTCGATATTGTCGATATTCTCGACGTCGTCCGGCCCGACCAGCGTATAGGCCACGCCGGTCGCGCCGCCGCGCCCGGTGCGGCCGATGCGGTGGACGTAATCGTCAGGGTGCCACGGCGCGTCGAAGTTGAAGACGTGGCTAACGCCCTTGATGTCCAGCCCGCGCGCCGCGACGTCGCTGGCGACCAGGATGTTGATCTCGCCCTTCTTGAAACGGTCCAGTTCCGCCAGCCGCGCCGGCTGGTCCATGTCGCCATGGATCTCGCCGCTCGACAAGCCATGCCCCTTCAGGCTCTTGTTGAGCTCGCGCACCGTCGTCTTGCGGTTGCAGAAGATGATCGCGGTGCGCACCTCCTCCTGCGCCAGCAGCGCGCGCAGCGTCTTGCGCTTCTCGAACGCCGACCCCTTCACCGGCACCACCCACTGGGTGATGTTGACGTTGGTGGTGGCGGGACGCGCCACTTCGATCGTCTTGGGATTGTTCAGGAAACGATCCGCCAGCTTCTTGATCGGCGGCGGCATCGTCGCGGAGAACAGCAAGGTCTGGCGCTGCGCGGGCAGCTTGGTGCAGATCTCCTCGATATCGGGGATGAACCCCATGTCGAGCATCCGGTCCGCCTCGTCGATCACCAGCATCGAACAGCCGGTCAGCAGGATCTTGCCGCGCCCGAACAGGTCCATCAATCGGCCGGGTGTGGCGATCAGCACGTCGACGCCGCGTTCCAGCGCCTTCACCTGATCGCCCATCTGCACGCCGCCGATCAGCAGCGCCATCGAGAGCTTGTGATACTTGCCGTAGATCTCGAAATTCTCGGCGACCTGCGCGGCCAGTTCGCGCGTCGGCTCCAGGATCAGGCTGCGCGGCATCCGCGCGCGGCTGCGGCCGTGGGCGAGGATGTCGATCATCGGCAGCACGAAGCTGGCGGTCTTGCCTGTGCCGGTCTGCGCCACGCCGATGATGTCGCGCATCATCAGCACCGGCGGGATCGCGCTCGCCTGGATCGGCGTCGGCTCGGTATAGCCGGTGTCGCCGACGGCGCGGAGGAGTTCATCGGAAAGGCCGAGGTCGGCGAAGCTCATGCAATAGTCCGGGCTGTCGGGCGGCGCGGCATGCCGGTTCCCATCATCCCCGCGCTTCCCCATTCACCGCGCAAAGTCAAGAAATTTGCGCTTCCCGGGGCGATCATCGCCGCCCCGACACGCGCGCAACGACCATGCCGCGCTACTTCTTCGCCTTCTTGGGCACCAGCATGCGGAACCGCGTGATCGCGCAATAGGCGCCGGACCGCGAACGCAACGCATCGCGACCGGCGCACAATTGCCCGTCCGGCGTCGGCTTCAGGTAGAAGCCGCGATAGAAGTCCAGCGTCGGGCAATCGTCGTCCAGCTTCGCGCGCATCCGCCGCGTGCCGCCGATCACCAGGTCGACCTCGCCCTCGCGGTCGATCGCCGCGCCGGTCAGCGCGCCCATCATGACGCATTGCGGCCCCTTCTTCTCGTCCCAGCGCACCTGTGGCGGCGGTGGCGGGCCGCCGCGCGTCGGCGAGCCGGACACGCGCGGGATGCGGATGATGAGCCGTTCGTGGATGGTGAGCTGTGCCGTCTCCACACCGTCCAGTTGCGGCGGCGCGCTGGCGGACAGCGCGAACGGCGCCGCCGACGCGAGCAGCAGGACGGACGGTGGGCGAAGGGTCATGTCGGAGGCGGGGCGATGCCGCAAAATGGTTGAACGGTCGATGAATTGACCACCGCGCCGATCGGCGCAAGAGACGAGTCATGTCCCACGACCTGCACCGACTTGCCGAGCGACTCCGCCCGCACCTGCCCGCGCGCGCGATCGTCACCGATCCGGCCGCGATCGCGCCGTGGCTGACCGACTGGCGACGGCGCTTCCACGGTCAATCCACGCTCCTGCTCGCCCCCGCGACGATCGTCGAGGTGCAGGCGATCGTCGACGCGGCGCGATCGCTCGGCGTGCCGCTGGTGCCGCAGGGGGGCAACAGCTCGATGGTCGGCGGCGCGACCCCGCCGCGCGACGGGCGCGCCGCGATCCTGTCGCTGCGGCGCATGAACCGCGTGCGCACGCTGGATGCCGGGGCGGGGCTGGCGATCGCGGAGGCGGGCGTGATCCTGGCCGACCTGCACGCCGCGGCGGCCAATGCCGGGCGCCGCTTCCCGCTGTCGCTGGGCGCAAAGGGCTCCGCGACGGTCGGCGGGCTGGTGTCCACCAATGCCGGGGGCACGCAGGTGCTGCGCTTCGGCACGATGCGCACGCTGGTCGCGGGGGTGGAGGCGGTGCTGCCCGACGGCACCCATTATGATGGTCTGTCGGCGCTGAAGAAGGACAATCGCGGCTATGACATCGACCAGCTGCTGATCGGCGCCGAGGGGACGCTGGGCGTGGTCACCGCCGCCACGCTGCGGCTGGCGCCCGCGGTCGGTGCGCGCTGCGTGGCATGGGTCGGCCTCGACTCCCCCGGGGAGGCGATGGCGCTGCTGCACCGTGTCGACCACGCAACGCCCGCGCTGGAGAGTTTCGAGTTGCTGCCCGCCGAATCGCTCGCCGCGGTGCTGGCGCACATCCCGGGCACGCGCGCGCCGCTCGCCACCGCCCACCCATGGCATGCGCTGGTCGAGGTCACGGCGGAAGCGCCCGGCGACGATCCCGCCGCGCTGGTCGAACACGTCCTGGCCGCCGCGATCGACGATGGCGTGGTCCGCGACGCGGTGCTGGCGGCCAGCGAGGCGCAGGCCGACGCCTTCTGGCGGATCCGCGAATCGATCTCGGACGCCGAACGCGCCAGCGGGCCGGCCGCGCAGCACGACATCTCCGTGCCGGTCGCCGCGATGCCGCGCTTCATGGTCGAGGCGGCGGCGGCATGCGACGCGCGCTTCCCCGGCACGCGCGCGTCGGGATTCGGGCATCTCGGCGACGGCAACGTGCATTTCCACGTCCGCGCCGCCCCCGGCACCGATCCGGCGCATTGGTATGACGAACAGGTGCCCGTGATCTCGCGCTTCGTCCACGATCTGGTGGTCGCGGCCGGCGGCTCGATCTCGGCCGAGCACGGCATCGGCCAGATGAAGCGCGCCGAGCTGGAGCGGCTGTCCTCGCCCGCGCGCCTGTCGGCGTTGCGCGCGATCAAGCGCGCGTTCGATCCGCGCGAGCTGTTCAACCCCGGCAAGCTCGTCACGCTTGCAACCGACGCCCCCGATCAATAGCACCGGCAGCGGTCCGGGGGGCGGCAGGACGCGACGCGCCCGGGGGGAAATGCAATATCACCGTCCGTTCTGGAGATCGTCATGGCCAGCGCGCCGCAACTTCCGCTTTTCTACAACGGCCTCGAACCGCTTTCCAGCGAGGTGCACGCCAACTACAAGGTGAGGCCGTCCGACGTCGCGCCGTTCCTGGTCAACCAGCATGCGATCCCCGTCACCGTCGAGGAATTCCCGCTGATCCAGCGGCACATGCCGATCGTCTTCTCGGCCGGCGACGACGCGATCCCGATCGCGCTGATGGGCCTGAACGAAGGCGTGAACGTGTTCATGACCGAGGAAGGCCGGCTGATCGACGAGAACGTCTACGTTCCCGCCTATGTGCGCCGCTATCCCTATATGCTGGCGCGGCTGCGCCCGGACGCGGACGAGCTGTCGCTGTGCTTCGACCCGACCTCGCCGACGATCGGCGATTTCGCGGAGGGCGACCCTCTGTTCACCAACGGCCAGCCGTCGGAGCTGACGCAGAACATCCTCAAGTTCAATGAGAATTTCGAGCAGGCCGCCGCCCGCACCGCGCAATTCATGAAGGAGGTGCGCGAGCTCGACCTGTTGATGGAAGGCGAGGTGACCATCCAGCAGGACGGCGTGGAACAGCCGTTCATCTATCGCGGCTTCCAGATGATCGACGAGAAGAAGCTGGCCGACCTGCGCGGCGACCAGTTGCGCAAGATCTCGCAGTCCGGCCTGCTGCCGCTGCTGTATGCGCACCTCTTCTCGCTGGCGCTGATGCGCGACATCTTCGCGCGCCAGGTGAAGCTCGGCCGCATGCCGCAGCCGCAATTGACGGTGTGATCCGCGACTGAAAGGAACCGCGATGGCGACCCGACTGCCGACCACGCAGCGCTATTCCAGCGTCGCCATCGCCTTCCACTGGACGATCGCGCTGCTGGTGATCGTCAACCTGATCGTCGGCATCGGGCACGAGGCGGTGCCGGCGCTGCGCGCGTGGATGCCGGGGCACAAGGCGATCGGCACCACCGTGCTGGTGCTGACGGTCGCGCGCGTCGCGTGGCGGCTGGCGCACCGCCCGCCGCCGCTGCCCGCCTTCATGCCCGCGTGGGAGCGTGGCGTGGCGCACGGCGTCCACTGGCTGCTCTACCTGCTGCTGCTGGCGATGCCGCTGTCGGGTTGGGCGATGGTGTCCGGTCCCGAGGGTCGCCGGCCGCTTAGCTGGTTCGGCGCGTTCGACATCCCGTACCTGCCGGTCGACGGCGCGACCGCGGGCGCCGGCGCGCAGGCGCACGGCCTGCTCGGCTGGCTGATGCTCGCGCTCGTCGTGCTGCATATCGCCGCTGCGCTGCGCCACCATGTGATCCTGCGCGATTCGACGCTGGCGCGGATGGTGCCGTTCCTGGCGCGGTAAGTGCGCGCCACACCGTTCGTCGCAACGCTACGGCAATTTGTGATCCTGGGGCTTGCAACCAAAATCCGCCTTTCTAAGTTACTAGCATACGGCGCTCGTGTCCCCCCTTTCGCGACGCCGTATGGACACGCTTCGGCGTGTCTCCTCCCTGAACCTAGGCCGCCACGTGGAAACGCGTGGCGGTTTTTTTGGGCTATTCGGCGGCCTGCGCCAGCGTGCCGGGCGGCGCCAGCGCCTCGTCGGCGAGCGCGTCGATGATCGCGCGCAGCAGCCGCGTCACCGCCGGGGCGCCGGGTCCGGGCGCGTCGAGGCGCCGGTCGAGGTACAGCGCGCGGTCGATCTCCAGTTGGATGGCGTGCACGCCGTCGTGCGGACGCCCGTGCCGCTCCAGGATGTGCCCCCCCGCATACGGCGTGTTCAGCGCATGGTGCAGCCCGCTCTCCGCCACTTCCGCCTCGACGCGCTGCACGAAGCGCCCGCCCGCCGCGCGACCGAAACGGTCGCCGATCACCAGCCGCGCGCGCCCCCCCGCGATCGGCGGCATCGAATGGACGTCGAGCAGCACCGCGCAGCCGAAGCGCGCCCGCGCCGCCGCCAGCAGGTCCGCCAGCATGTCGTGATACGGCCGGTGGTCGGCGACGATCCGCGCCTCCACCTCCGCCGCGCTCAGCCGACCGCGCCACAATTCGCCCGCCGAGGCGGTGCGGCGCGGCACCAGCCCGATGCCGGCGCGCACCTTGGCCGATGGCGCCGCGCTGCCGCACGCCCCTTCGTCGAGCAGCGGATCGCGCTCGTGCTCGGCGCGGTTCAGGTCGATCCAGGCGCGCGGCGCGGTCTGCAGCAGCAGCGTCTCCTCCCCGCGCGCGCCCAGCGCGATCGCGTCGACGTGGCGGTCCTCCAGCGCGGCGAGGCTGGCGAGCGGCGCGCGCAGCGCAGATCGGATGGATAGTCGCGCCCGGCATGCGGCACCGACAGCACCACCGGGCTTTCCGGCACGGGCGCGCCGATCAGGCGGAAGGAAGGGGTCATTCCACCGCACCCTATGGAAACCGGCGCACCACCGCAACGTGTCGTCGCTGCCGGCGCGTTCACCATGTCCGCAGGTGGAAAAATCAACGTCATTCGGGCATATAGACGCCAGCACGGGAGCATTGTGACGCGATGATACGGATTTTGCTGGCAGAGGATGATGAGGTGATGCGTGAGTATCTCACGCGTGCCCTCGAACGGTCCGGCTATGGCGTCACCGCGGTGGACCGCGGCACCGCGGCGCTGCCGCTGATCGAACGGGAGCGGTTCGACCTGCTGCTCACCGACATCGTCATGCCGGAGATGGACGGGATCGAGCTGGCGCAAAAGGCGCAGGAGATCGCCCCGGGGATGCGGGTGATGTTCATCACCGGCTTCGCGGCGGTGACGCTGAAGGCGGGCAACGCGATGCCGCACGCGCGGGTGCTGTCCAAGCCGTTCCACCTGCGCGACCTGGTGCTGGAGGTCGACCGGATCTTCGACACCGATTCCGCCAATGAGCTGATCTGAAAAAGCCGCTTGCGCGCCCCCGCCACAGCCGTTAGAGGCGCCACCCTACGGAGGGCGTGTAGCTCAGTGGTAGAGCACTGTGTTGACATCGCAGGGGTCGCAAGTTCAATCCTTGCCACGCCCACCATCGAAAACCCCGCTTTCTCGACGAGACGGCGGGGTTTTTGTCGTCTGTGCCTCGGCAGGTGAAGCCGCGCGCGATGGCGTGATGCGCCGCCGGCCCGCGACGGCTCGCCGCCGCCGACGCCATGCGACGGGATGAGGAGCGGCCGCGCCGATCCTGATCTACGACGACGCGCTCAGGGGCCATGCGCACGGCGCGCGGTGCGGATCTGCATCCTGCACGCGCCGCTGTTCCACGCCAGCATAAACCCCGAAACCGCACGATGCGCGTCCAGGGCGGGGACAGCGGTCGCGCCGGTGCAGCGTGGCGCGGTGCGGGACGCGAAGTGCGCGCGCGTCCCCGGTTTGCGGGGGCAATCCGCCTCGGCAACGATGACGATGACGATGACGACAATCCGCCGCGCCGCGCTCGTCACGCACGGGCTGCTCCACAGGCCGCCGCCGGATGCGCCGCGCCTTGGCGCCACCTTGCGCTGACCCCCGCGCCGGCGCGCGGGCGATCCGCCGGCTGCCCGGCACGACGGTTTTTCGTGCGCGTGTCCCGCGCATGTTGACCCGCCGGCCGGGCTGATCGAAGGCGGTGGCGATGCGCTTCTTTTCCGACAACGCCGCCCCGGTCCATCCTTGTGTCCTGCGCGCCATCGCGCAGGCCGATACGCTCGACACCGCCTATGACGGCGATCGCTGGAGCAAGGCGCTCGACGCGCGCTTCTCGGCGCTGTTCGAGCGCGAGGTACGCGCCCTGTGGGTGCCCAGTGGCACCGCCGCCAATTGCCTGGCGCTCGCCGCGCTGTGCCCGCCGCATGGCGCAGTGCTGTGCCACCGCGAGGCGCATGTCCAGAACGATGAATGCGGCGCGCCCGAATTCTACACGCATGGCGCGAAACTGCTGCTGGCGGAGGGCGAGGGCGCGAAGCTGACGCCCGACAGCGCAACCGCCGTGCTCGACCGGCAGCGCTACGACGTGCACCAGCAGCGGCCGCACGCCCTGTCGATCACCAATGCCACCGAATATGGCCGCGTCTACACCCCGGCCGAGGTCGCCGCGCTGGGGGCCATCGCGCAGGCGCGCGGGCTGGGCTTCCACATGGACGGCGCGCGCTTCGCCAATGCGGTGGTGTCGACCGGCGCGTCACCGGCCGACCTGACGTGGCGCGCGGGCGTGGACGTGCTCAGCTTCGGCTTCGTCAAGAACGGCGGGATGAACGCGGAGGCGCTGGTGTTCTTCCGCACCGATCTCGCCGAGGAGACGCTGTTCCGCCGCAAGCGCGCCGGACATCTGCTGTCCAAGGGCCGTTATCTCGCCGCGCAACTGCTCGCGATGCTGGAGGATGACGTGTGGCTGGACTGCGCGCGCGCCGCCAATGCCGGCGCGGCGCTGCTCGCGCAGGCGGCGGGCGCGCGGCTGATCCACCCGGTCGAGGCCAATGAGGTGTTCCTGCGCGTGACCGCTGCGGAAGCCGCGTCGTTGCGGGCCGCCGGGTTCGACTTCTACGACTGGGGCGCGGGCGAGGCGCGGCTGGTGGTAAGCTGGAACCAGCGCGCCGAGGACATCCGTCCGCTCGCCGACGCCATCTCGCGCCTGTGATGGCGCCGGCCGACCCGCCCAACAGCACGCGCGCCGCGGTGCTGGTGCCGTTCGCGCTGGTGGTGCTGATCTGGGGATCGACCTGGATCGTGATCCGCGACCAGTTGCACGGCGGCGCGGTCGCGGTGCCGGCGAGCTGGTCGGTCAGTTACCGCTTCCTCGTCGCGGGGCTGACGCTCGCCGCGGTCGCGGCATGGCGGCGCGAGCGGGTGACGCGCGATGCGGGCTTCTGGCGCTTCGCCGCGCTGCTCGGCGTGACGCAGTTCGTGATGAACTTCAACTTCGTCTACCGTGCGGAGGAGCATATCACCTCCGGTCTGGTGGCGGTGATCTTCGCGCTGCTGCTGATCCCCAACGCGCTGTTCGCGCGCGTCTTCCTGGGGCAGCGGCTCGGGCGGCAGTTGCTGATCGGATCGGGGATCGCGATGGCCGGCGTGGCGCTGCTGTTCGTGCAGGAGGCGCGCAGCGATCCCGGCGGTCCGGCCGAATCGCTGACCGGGATCGCTTTCACCTTGTGCGCGATCCTGTCCGCCTCCACCGCCAACGTGATGCAGGCGACGCGGACCGCCGCGCGCTATCCGATGATCCCGATGCTCGCCACCGCGATGCTGATCGGCGCGGGGCTGGACGCGGGCTGGGCGTGGATCACCACCGGGCCGCCGCTGTTCGACCCCCGCCCCGGCTATGTCGCGGGGGTGCTGTATCTGGGGGTGATCGCCTCCGCGCTGGCCTTCACCCTGTATTTCCGCATCATCCGCGCGATCGGACCGGCCAAGGCGGCCTATAACGGCGTGATCGTGCCGGTCATCGCGATGCTGCTGTCGACGATCTTCGAGGGCTATCGCTGGACCGCGCTGGCCGCCGCCGGCGCGGTGCTGGCGGCGATCGGGCTGGTCACGGCGCTCAAGGCGCGCAGGCCGGCGCGATAGTCGGGGTAGCGCGGGTGCCAGCCGAGCACCCGCTTCGCCTTGCCGTTCGCCACGCGGCGGTTTTCGGCATGGAAAGCGCGCGCCGCCGCGCCAAGCGTCTCCAGCGCGACCACCGGCGGCGGCGGCAGCCCGAGCAGCGCGGCGGCATGCGCGACCACCTCGTCCTGCGGCGCGGGGCGATCGTCGGACAGGTTGTAGGCGCCGGGCGGCGCGGCGAAGCCCGCCACCACGCCGGAGGCGATATCGGCGACGTGCACGCGGCTGAACACCTGTCCCGCGATCCCGGTGCGATGCGCCTGCCCCGCCGCGACCCGCTCCAGCGGCGAGCGGCCTGGACCATAGATGCCGGGGAGCCGAAACACGCGCGCGCCGCATGCCAGCCACGCTGCGTCGGCGGCGTTACGCGCCGGCCGGCGTCCGCGATCGGCCGGTGCATGCTCGTCCACCCATGCGCCGCCGGTGTCGCCATAGACGCCGGTGGAGGAAAGATAACCGAGCCACCGCCCCGCCAAGGCGTCGCGATAATGACGCAGCACCGCATCGCCATCGTCATCGGGTGGCACGGAGGAGAGGACGTGCGTGCTCGCGGCCAGCCCGGCGCGCACCTGCGCGGCGTCGTCGAAGCGGATCGTCCCCGCCCGCCCGTCGCGCGTGGTGGCGAGCAGCGGCGCCCCCGCCGCCTCCGCGACGGCGCGCGCGGCATAGCCGAGCCCGAAGATGAACAATCGCATCACGTTTCCCCTTCCGACCGTCCAGCAGAAGCGCCGGACCGGCCGGATGGTTCACGCCCGCCCTGCCAGGTCCGGCGGCACGGCATGGCAAGGGGCCGTCTGCCATGGCGCCGGGAGCGCATCTGGCGGGGCCGGCCGCCTCCAGACCGGCCCTTCCCACGTCGTCATCCTCGATGGAAGCGCCGGGTGGGAAGCGGCCCGCCGCCGCCGCGTTCCCGCGCGTTTCCGGGCAGGCTTAAGCGACGACGCTCAGGCGAACCGCACCCGTGCGCTCACCCGGCGACGGCGCAGCGCCACCCCCGCAACCGCGAAGCCGGTCACCATCATCGCCCAGGTCGCCGGCTCCGGCACCGGCGCGCCAACGCGCGCGGTGATGCTGGTGAGCGACAGGTTGGCGTAGGTCGACGCCCCCGGGGCGCCGGTCGCGGGATCGCGGTTGGCGATCCGCGCCTGACCCTGCGCATTGTCGGCGGCGGTCAGGTCGATCGTGCCGTAGGAGGTGTAGTCGGCGCGGGTCAGCAGGTCGCGCAGGCTGTCGACGCTGACGTAGAACAAGGTGCTGTCCGACGGCAGCAGCGCGACATCGGTGTCCTCCGACGAATAATACAGGCCATCGGTGCCGCCCGCGCCGGCATTGTTCACCGCGCGCGCCGATCCGCTCAGCTTGCCGCCGAAATTGTGGGTGCCGGCACCGATGGTCAGGGCGGCGGTCACCGGCGAAGCGGCGCCCATGCCGAACAGGTAGCTGAGGCTGGCGGTGTCGATCATCGTGTTGCCCGGCTGCGGCGCGATCGTGAAGATCGCACTGAATGGCAGGCCCGCCAAGTTCGCGCCCGCGGCGCCGAACACGCCGCTCGGGTCGTAACCGTTCAGAACGTTGCCGGTCACCGTGATCGTCGCGGGCGCGGCGGCGGCGGGCGCCGCCAGGGCGACGGCGGCGAGAGCGCCGGCGGTCGCGAGGAAAGTCCTTACCATTTGCATCGTCCCCTGTGATGAGGGACGGTGATGCGAAATAGCTATCCCACAGACAAGTCATGCTTTTCGCGGACGTGCCCGATCGCGGGACAGCCTATGGTTAACGCCGCCCCGCCCCGGAACCATCGCGCGGGGTGGGGGTTTTTGCCACCCCGCGCGTCCGGATCGCCCCGACACCCGACTTTCGCCAGGTGCCAGGCAGTCCCTCGGCGACTGTTCGGAAAATACGCCGGAAGCGCATTTCACGGCAGCGCCTCAGATGAAGCCGAAGCCGCCGCCGGTGAAGCCGAGGTGGTCGGCGGTGACATGCGCCACCAGGATGGTGTTGCCGCCGCCCATGTCGATCAGCGCGCCGCCGGCGGTATCGGTGACGGTCGGCGCATGGCCCAGGGCGAAGGCCGACAGGTCGATCGTGTCGCCCTTGCCGAAATCGCCGATCACGTCCGCGCCGAAACCGCCGGCGAAGACGAAGCGATCCGCGCCCGCGCCGCCGTACAGCGTGTCGTTGCCCGCGCCGCCGGTGATGACGTTGTTCTGCGCGTTGCCGCGGATCACATTGTCCAGCGCATTGCCCGTCGCCGCCACCGCGCTGCCGGTCAGCGTCAGATTCTCGACATTCGCGGTCAGCGCATAGTCGATCGACGACAGCACGGTGTCGACCCCGCCCTGACCGTTCATGTACCATTCGGTCACGACATCGCCGACGTGATCGACGACATAGGTGTCGTTGCCCAAGCCACCGTCCATCACGTCCGCGCCGGTACCGCCGTCCAGGTAATCGTCGCCTTCCGCGCCGTACAGCTTGTCGTTGCCCGCGCCGCCGAACAGCCGGTCGTCGCCCGCCCAGCCCTTCAGCACGTCGTCGCCGGCAAGGCCGCTCAGCGTGTCGGCGCCGCCGGTCCCGAACAGATTGTTGTCGCCGGCGTTGCCGGTGCCGACACGCGCGGCGCCGGTCAGGTACAGGTTCTCGACATTGGCGGTCAGCGTGTAATCGACCGAGCTGTACACGGTGTCGTTGCCGCCGGTGCCGCTGGCGTAATATTCCACCACCACGTCGCCGGCATTGTCGACGATATAGGTGTCGTCGCCCGCATCGCCCTGCATCGTGTCGGCGCCCGATCCGCCGTCCAGCCGGTCGTTGCCCTCGCCACCGTACAGCCAGTCGTTGCCCTGGCCGCCGAACAGGCTGTCGTCCCCGGCATAGCCGCGCAGGAAGTCGTCGCCGGCCATCCCGTTCAGCGTGTCGGCATAAGCGGTGCCGTACAGCCCGTTGGCCAGGCTGTTGCCGGTGCCGACGCGCGCGTCGCCGGTCAGGTAGAGATGCTCGACATTGGCGGTCAGCGTATAGTCGATCGAGCTGTAGACGGTGTCCACGCCACC
The DNA here is from genome assembly GCA_003243195.1 of Sphingomonas taxi. Classification (GTDB taxonomy): domain Bacteria; phylum Pseudomonadota; class Alphaproteobacteria; order Sphingomonadales; family Sphingomonadaceae; genus Sphingomonas; species Sphingomonas taxi_B. Next base: position 167,289 of record QFQI01000002.1, read on the forward strand.
CGCGCCATTCTGGTAGAACTCGATCACCTGGTCGCCCGCGTCGTCGACGACATAGGTGTCGTTGCCCACGCCGCCGTCCATCACGTCCGCGCCGGCGCCACCGTCGAGATAGTCGTTGCCCTCCGCGCCGTTCAGCGTGTCGCGCCCCGCGCCGCCGAACAAGGCGTCATCGCCGGCATAGCCGCGCAGCACGTCGTCGCCGGCCATGCCGTTCAGCACATCGGCCGCCGCCGTACCGTAGAGCGCATTGTCCAGCGCATTGCCGGTGCCCTTGGTCGCGGTGCCGGTCAGGTACAGGTTCTCGACATTCGCGCCCAGCGTATAGTCGATCGACGCGCGCACGGTGTCCACGCCCTCGCCGGCCTGTTCCACCACCTTGTCGCCGACATGATCCACGACATAGGTGTCGTCGCCGGTTCCGCCGACCATCGTGTCCGCGCCGGTGCCGCCGTCCAGCCGGTCATGCCCCGCGCCGCCGTACAATTTGTCATTGCCCGCGCCGCCGAACAACTGGTTGTCGCGCGCGTTGCCGGTGATGACATTGTCCAGCGCATTGCCCTTGCCAACCACCGCATTGCCGATCAGCGTCAACGCGACGTCGGTGGCGCCCAGCGTGGCGTCGACCGCTGAGGTGACGGTGTTGCCGGCACTCGACTTGGCGGTCTGGTCCAGCATCGCCAGATAGGCGGCGGCGGCCTTCTTGTACTGGCCTTCGCTCAGCTCGCCCTGGAACGCGGCGTTCGACTCCCAGTAGTTCTGGTAGACCATGTCGTGGTCCGCCATCCACTGCATCGCCAGCTTCACGAATTCGGGGGAGTCGCTGTTCAGCCCCCATTCGCCGATCGCGGTCTCCTTGCCATGCGCGGCGGCGAAATCCTGCTGCCATTGCAGGCCGTACGGCTGCTTCACGAACCAGTCGAACGCCTTGGCGGCGTCCTTGTCGTGCCAGGCGGTGTTATAGTACATGTCGACACCGATCACATCGACGTACTTGTCGCCCGGATAGGCGTCTTCCGGGTTCATGTCCCAGGTGTCGAGCGCCGGGCACCATTCGAACACGAACTTGTCGGAAACGGTGCGCGCGATATCGACGAACTGACGATAGGCCGCGGCATAATTCCCCGGCTCGCCGACCGCCGACGAAGAATTCCAGTCGTTGCCGTTGAATTCCCAGCCGAGCCGGACATAGATCTTGTCCTCGCCCTGCGACGCGGCGACCAGTTGTTTGGCCATGGCGAGATACTTGGCGTCGTATTGGCCCGCACCCGCCTCACCCAGCGTCGCACCATATGGGATCAACGGAATCGACCACATGATGTCGATATCCTGATTGGCGAACATATTCGCCTGCCACGATACCGACGTCAACCAGTCCTGCCAGCCGGCGGTGCCGCCGTGAAGTTGAATGGCGTCCAGTCGATCACCCATCCACTGCTGGTCGGCCTTGAAATCGGCAACACTGTTGCCGTTGTAAATGGAAGTTAACATGTCGAAGCACACCCCGCCCTTGCACGATATCCCCCGATACCGTGCTCACCCCACCATTTGACTTATAAGCAGGGTGTGTGACGGGTTAACTATCTTGCGTTGCGGGCAGTCGTGCCGCAGGGGCGGTTGGTCCGGAACGGACCCTCATCCCCGCCCGAGCGGCGGCGCATCGGCGGCCAGCGGCGAGGCCGGTCCCGGCGTGTCGGCGGGCAGCGGGGTGGGTTCGTTGCGGATCGCGCGCGGATCGCGGCGCGGCCAGCGGTGCGACAGGCGGATCGCGGGCAGTTCGATGAACGAATAGCTGAACATCGCGATCGGCACGCTCAGCACCAGCACCGCCACGATATAGGCCCAGCCTGTCAGCCCGGTCGCGGACACGATCCACAGCGCGAACGTGTGCATCAGATAGACCGAAAAGCTAATCTCCCCCAGCCGCCGCAGCCCGGCATCGAGCAAGCCGGGCAGCCGCACGAAGAACGAGCCGAAGAACAGCAGATAGCCCGCCGCCCACGACAGCGCGATCGCGCGCAGCGTGAAATCGACGCGGCCGTGATAATCGACCAGGCCGAAGCCAACATACAGCCCGGCGGCGATCGCCACGACCAGCACGGCGCCGCCGCGCAGCGCGGCGGACACGTTATCCTGCGCCACCACGCGATAGGTGAACAGCCCGACCGCGCAGGTCGCCAGCATCCCGACCCGTCCCATCGGCGCGCGGTGGCCGGTCAGGCTGAGCGCGCTGGTGACCGCGATCAGCGCCACGAACAGCGCGACGATCAGTAGCGTGGAGCGGTTCAGCCGCGTGGCGAACAGCCCGGCGAACAGCACGTACCACACCGCCTCGATCGACAGCGTCCACGAATTGCCGACGTAATTGTGGGTGTGGAGATATTCGGAGGCGAAGGCGAGCTGCGCCACGATCGTCTTCAGCGTCAGCGCACCGCCCGTCACCGCGAAGGTCAGCACGAAAGCGACCAGATACAAGGGATAGATGCGCAACACGCGGCTGGTGGCGAAGCGCTTGAGACTGCGTCCTTTCTCCAGGCTGAGCGGGATCACGAAGCCGGACACCAGGAAGAAGGCGACCACACCCGCCTGCCCCGGATTGAACCAGTGGGTGAGGAAGTGCGCGTCCGGCCCGAAGATGCCGGCGCGCTCCGAGGCATGCTGGAACGCGACCATCAGCGCGGCGATCCCGCGCACCATATCGATGTTGCCGAACCGCAGCGCGCCCGCGCGCGCCGGGGCCGTGGCGACCTGGCCGGCGCTCATCTCAGCGGCGCGCCATCGTGTCGACCAGTCGGCGCACGCGACTGTCACGCTGCCGCCCCTCCCACACCAGGAACACCGCGATCAGGATCGTGGCGATCGTCTTTACACCGAAGAAGTTCCACATGAAACCAGTGGAATATCCGGCATAGAAGGAACTGATGACACGGCCGAACAGGATCGACGCGATCCAGTTTCCCTCCGCCAGCGTCTGCGCCAGCATCCGCATCACCCACGCGTGGAAAATGCCGATCAGCGACGACATGAACAGCAGCCCGACCAAGCCCATCGTCAGCAGGAAATAGGGATAGAGCGAGAAGACGAAGCCGTTGCCCATCTCCATCGTCCAGCCCAGCGTACGCGACGGCGTGAACCGCTGCATGACGTAATAGAGGCCGAACCGCGTACCGGCCGCGATGGCGTTCTGCTCGCCCGGCTTCACCCAGGATGCCGTGTCCGCGGCGATCGCGCGATCATCCAGTCGGGCGACGGCCAGATATTTGTCGTCGGTCACGAACCACAATTGCCCTTGCAGCGCGACGCGCTGGCCATAACGCTGTGCGGCGGCGTCGAAGTCGTTGAGCGCGCCATAGGCGATCAGCACCGCCGGTACGGTGATCGTCACCACCGCCAGCGCGATGCCGCCGATGATCCCGGTCGGGATCGGGCGATCGTTGGCGATGTGCACCAGCCCGGCGGGGATCGCGAAGAAGCTCAGGATCATCAGCAGCGAGGTGAATTTCTCACCGAACAGCATCGACGTCGCCAGCAGCCACAACAGCAGGACGCCGCCACGCAGCCGGTAGCCGGGCGTGGCGAACAACACGCCTATGAACGGCACCAGAATCAGCCGGTTGGTGATCCACGCCGAGTAGATCGGCGAATCGATCTTCTCCAGATAGGCGAAGCGATCGGTGCTGGAGAACAACGGGAAGCCGTTGTTGATGCCCAGCCGCATCAGATAGGCGGTAGCCAGCAGCATCACGATCAGCAGCCCCAGCCAGATGATGCGCGCATGCGGCGCCCATCGTTCGGGCGCTTCGCGGAACATCAGCTTCAGGCGCGGCCACATCGCCTCGATCACGAAGGTCGCGGTCAGGAAGAACAGCAGATAGATCAGCAGCAGGCGGGTGAACGCACCCGTCGGTCGCCCGACCACCGCCGTCTCGATCATGTATGCGCCGCTCTCGATCGCCGCGCCGGACATGAACTCGGTGATGCGCAACGCCAGCAGCGGCACGAACAGCAGGAAGGTCGCCGGCGATGTCCGCAGCAGCCCGAAGCTCATCGATCCGAACAAGGCGAGCGCGACATATGCCCACGCCGCCGACGGAAAGGCCGTCGCGCCAAATGCCGCCGCGGCGGCCAGCACGAAATGGAGCGCGAACATGCCGCTGAAGGATCGCGCGCGCTGCGCATAAGGGACGACGGGCGGACGCTGCGTTCGCGGGCGACGCCCCGACGGCATCCGTCCTCCGGCTACGAGTGCCATCTACTCATCCTTGCGTGATCGGCCGGTACGGGGGCATGATAGCGTGCACTGCACCATTTGTGCAACCGGACCACCGAACATACGCCCACGCGGCGGCGACGGACGGTGCGATACGAACGGCCACGGGAGCGGCAATGAACGATCACACGGCATCCTCGGCCGCGACAGGCCTCGCCGGCGAACGCGCGCCGACCGCGGCGGTCGCGACCGCGGCCAGGACGTTCGAAGGCGTGCAGATCCTGCGCGGCGTCGCCGCCGCGCTGGTGGTGTTCCATCACATGTGCTGGGTCATCACCAGCTACCATCCCGGCCATTCCGCGGTCGCGACCTGGCACCGGCTGGCGGAGGTGGGCGCGGGCGGCGTCGACATCTTCTTCTGCATCAGCGGCCTGGTGATCGCGCATGCCGCGCGCGCGCTGCCCGCCGGCGCAGCGCGCGCGCGGACCTTCGCATGGCGGCGGCTGCTGCGCGTGCTGCCGCCCTATTGGGTGTTCACCGCGCTGCTGCTGCTGCTGTGGGTGGCCGGGATCGGGCTGCGCGGGCTGAACGTCACGCCCGGGCTGGTGATCGCCTCGCTGCTGCTGGTGCCCTGGCCGAAGACCACCGACACCGGCGCGCTTAGTTATCATCCGATCCTCGACGTGGGCTGGACGCTGACGTTCGAGATGTATTTCTACGCGGTCTGCACGTTGGTGATCGCGCTGGCCGGCGGACGGCGGATCTGGCCGGCGGCGCTGGCGGTGCTGGCGATGGTCGCCGTCGGCTGCGTCGCGGCGGGCGGCACGCAGAGCGTCGCCGCATCGGTGCTCGCCTCCCCGCTGCTGCTGGAATTCATGGTCGGGGTCGCGATCGCGCGCTTCGTCGCGGGGCGCGTGTCGCGACCGCTGGGCGCGGCGCTGATCGCGCTGGGGGCGGCGGGCTTCGCCGCGTCGGTCCTCCTGCCCGATCCGATGACGTGGCGCGTGCTGTGCTGGGGCGTGCCGGGCGCGCTGCTGGTGACGGGGGCGGTGCTGCTGCCGGTCGAGCTGAACACGCCGCGGCTGCGCTTCCTCGGGTTCCTCGGCACCGCATCCTATACCATCTACCTCGTCCACCCCTTCTTCACGCTGGTGTCGGGAACGCTGCTGAAGCGCGGGATCATGGCGCAGGTGCCGCCCGATCTGCTATTGGCGGTGCTGACGGCGGCGGCGATCATGGGGTCGGCCGCCACCTATTTCGTGGTGGAGGGTCCGTTGGTCCAGTTGCTGAAGCCGCGTTCGCGCACCGCCGCGCTCGCCCGCGAAACGGGGGCGGCGTGATCCCGCCGCGCATCGGGCTGGCGGCGCTCGCGCTGGCGGTCGCCACCTGCTGCTCCCCCGCCCCGTCGCAGGCGTCGGCGGACGGAGGCGCCGTCGATCGCGGCTGGTCGGCGCTCGCCACCCAGCCGCGCCAGACCCCCGCCGCCGGCGCGGCGCTGATGCGGTCGTGGGCCGGCGCGGACGGGCAGACGGTGTCGCTGGGCGTCGCCGCGCCGCGTCTCGCCAACCGCCCGACGCTGACGCTGCGCCCTGTCGCGGGCGACAACGGCCCGGCGATCCAGGCCGCGCTGGCGACGCTGCGCGCGGCGGGCGGCGGCACGCTGCGGCTCGCGCCGGGCAGCTATCCGGTTGCGGGCGGACCGCCGGCGGTGGCGATGGACGGGCTGAGCGACGTGCTGGTCGATGCGGACGGCGCGCGGCTGGTGTTCGCCCAATGGGGCGACGGCATCCTCATCAGCCAGGCCGCGCGGCTGGCGATCCGCGGCCTGTCGGTCGGCTATGCGCGTCCGGCGACCGTTGCGGCGCAGGTGCGCGGGGGCCGGCTCGTCTTCCCCGGAGGCGCGCCGGACGCGGGCACGACCGTACATCAGATCACCGACCTGCGTCCCGACGGGCAGCGGCTGCTGCTCGGCAAGGACGGGCGCGCGCCAGCCGCCGCGCCGCTGAACGGCTTCGCGGACGGCGATCCCGTGCAGGTCAAGCTGGCCTATTATCGCGGCGGCGCGATCCGCATCGCCGACCATGGCGACCGCCCGGTGTCGCACGACATCACGCTCGACCATGTCACCGTCCGCGATTCGGCGGGCGGCGGCGTGGTGGTGGACCTGATGGATCGCGGGCTGGCGATCGTCGATTCGCAGTTCGGTACGCCCGGCCCCTCCGCCATCGCCTATGACGCGCTGCACGTCACCGCTGCCGGCGGCGACATCCTGGTGGAGAACAACCGCTTCAGCGGCAGCGGCGACGATGCGATCAACCTCGCCAGCCCGATCCTCGACGCCGCGCTGAACCCCGGCGGCCGCACCGCCGTGATCGGCGGCACCGGCGCGCGCGTCTATCCCGGTGCGCGGCTGGCACTGTTCGACGCCGCGCTGCGGCTGGTCGGCACCGCGCAGGTCGCCGGCCGCCTGCCGCGCGACCCGGGGGGGCGGATGGCGACGACCTTCACCGCCCCGGTCGCCGCCAGCGGCGACGTCCGCTACGCGCGCAACATGGATCTGCTCGGGCGACGCTATGCGGTGGTCGGCAACCAGATCGCCGACTGCCTGTGCCACGGGGTGCTGGTGCAGAACCCGGACGGGCTGGTCCGCGACAACAGCTTCACCGGGCTGCGCTACAATGCGATCCGCGTGGTCACCAGCGCGATGTGGCGCGAGGGCGCCGGGGCGCAGAACGTGGTGGTGGCGCGCAACCGCATCGACACGACCGGGCAGGACGACCGTCGCGGCATGATGTGGGCGGCGATCACCGTCTATGGCGAGCTGGCGGCCGACGGCGCGCCGCAACCGCCGCTCGCCACCGCGCCGCTCCATGCCGGGCTGTTGATCCGCGACAACCAGATCGCCGACGTCGACCAGGGCTGCATCTCGGTGTCCAGCGCGGTCGACGTGACGCTGGCGGACAATCGCTGCACCGGCTTCAACCGCCGCGTCGACCGCCAGCGGATGCTGATCGAACGCGCCAGCGTCGCCGACGGCCTGCGCCGCCTGCCCGCCAAGTGCGCCTATCTGGCGCGCGGCGACGGCGTGTGGATCGACCCGCTGTCCACCGCGCGCGTCCGGGAGAATGCACCCGCCGCGCGGTGAGCCGGCTTGCATAGGCGCGAGCGGCGCGGCTAAGACATCGACGCGCGAGGACGCCGCCGGATCGAGCGGCCGTGTTTGTTCATGATACGGCGGGGGACTCATCTGTTGCCAAGAACGGTCGGGTATCGCGCAACGGCGCGCACGCCTGTGCGGGGCGCGCGGTGACCGCCATGCCACCCGGCGGCGCGACCCCGCTGCGCATCCTGCACGTCACCGAATCCGCGCGCGGCGGGGTCGGCACCTATCTGAACCAGACCCTGCCCGAACTGCACGACTGGCACGACGCCGCCGGCCGCCCCGGCACGATGCGGGTGGTGATCCCCGCCGAGCATCGCTTCATGCTCACCCATGTTCCCGACGACGCGGTTGCCACCTATGAGCGCGGCGAGCGCGGCGCGGGGCCGCTGCTGCGGCTGGCGGCGGCGAGCTGGCGCGAGATCCGCGCGTTCCGCCCGCAGGTCGTCCATCTCCATTCCACCTTCGCCGGGCTGGTGGTGCGCCCGCTGGTGCTGCTCGCGCGGCTGATCTTCCGCATGAAGATCGCGGTGGTCTACAGCCCGCACGGCTGGGCGTTCCAGATCACCGGATCGCGCCGCCGCCAGCAGGCGATCGTCGCGATCGAGCGTGCCCTGACGCTGCTCACCGATCGCATCGTCGTGCTCTCCGACGCGGAGCGGCGCGAATGCCTCGGCCATGGCTTTCCCGCCGCCAAGCTGGTGCGCATCTACAACGGCATCAGCCGCGAAGGGGCAGAGCCGGCGCGCGCGCAATGGCATGACGAGCGGCTGAAGGTGTTCTTCGTCGGCCGGTTCGACCGGCAGAAGGGCGTCGACACGCTGATGACCGCCGCCGCCGCCGCGCGCGACCGGATGTGCGTGCGCTGCGCCGGGGCCAGCGTGGTGGACGACGGCACGCCGCTGGCGGTGCCCGACAATGTCGAACTGCTCGGCTGGCTGGACGAAGCGCAGATCGCCGGCCAGATGGCACTGGCCGACGTGGTGGCGATCCCGTCGCGTTGGGAAGGTTTCGGGCTGGTCGCGGCGGAGGCGATGCGCGCGCGGCTGCCCGTCGTCGCCAGCCGGGTCGGCGGCCTGCCGGAAGTGGTGGAGGACGGCGTCACGGGCCGGCTGGTCCCGCCCGACGATCCCGACGCGCTGCGGGACGCGCTGCTCGCCGATGGCCCGGCGGAGCGCGCGCGCATGGCCGACGCCGGTCGCGCGCGCTTCCTGGCGCTGTTCACCGCGCGGCACAGCGCGTCGCAGGTCGGCGATGTGTACCGCGAGGTGCTCGCCCGCCTTCCGACCACGACATAAGGACGCCGCCGTGGCCAACCGACGCCGGACCGTGTTCATCAACGGCCGCTTCCTCACGCAGCCGATCAGCGGCGTGCAACGCTACGCCGGGGAGATCGTCGCGCAGCTCGATGCGCGTGTCGGGGCGGGACGCGCCGCGACCGGCTATGTCCTGCTCTGCCCGTCCGGCGCGCGCGACGCCGGCCTGTCGCATATCGAACAGCGCGTGGTGGGGCGGCGCGGCGGGCATCCGTGGGACCAGATCGACTTCGCGCTGGCGGCGCGGCGCGGGGTGGCGCTTTGCCTCGCCGCGACCGGCCCGGTGCTGCTGCGGCGGCAGGTGGTGGTGATCCACGACGCCGCCGTGCAGCGCCATCCCGAATTGTTCGGCCGCAACTACGTCCGCGCGCATCGCGCGATCGACGCGCTGCTCGCCCGCCGCGCGCAGCTCGCCACCGTGTCCGACTTCTCCCGCCGCGAGTTGGCCGAGGTACTGCACGTCGCGCCCGAACGGATCATCGTCGCCAGGAACGGCGCGGAGCATCTCGGGCTGACGCCGGACGCGTCGATCGTCGCGCGGCTCGGGCTGACCGACACGCCTTTCTTCCTGGTGCTGGGCAACATCACCCGCAACAAGAACCTGGCGCTCGCGATCCGCGCGCTGGCGGAACTCCAGCCGACGCCGGCCAGGCTGGTGGCGGTCGGGCGGCTGGAGCCATCGGTGTTCGGCTCGGGCGAGCTGCCGCCGCTGGGCGAGGGCGTGCTGCTCGCCGGCCGGCTGGACGACGCGGAGGTCGCCGGGCTGATGCGCGCCGCGCGCGCGCTGGTCTTCCCCAGCCTGTACGAAGGATTCGGTATCCCGCCGCTGGAGGCGATGGCCAACGACTGCCCGGTCCTGGCCAGCACCGCGGCGGCGGTGGTGGAGACCTGCGGCGACGCCGCCGACTTCTTCGACCCGCACGACGCGGCGGCGCTGGCGGCGCTGATGCGCACGGCGCTGGCGGACGACGGCACCTGGCGCGCGCGGCGGATCGCGGCGGGGCGCGCGCGGCTGGCGGCATTCAGCTGGACGCGTTCGGCGGACACGCTGGCCGAGGCGGCGGAGCGGATGGCATGAAGATCCTGATCGTCAACGTCCTGTACCCGCCGCACAAGATCGGCGGTGCGGAAAAGTCGGTTTCGCTGCTGGCCGAGGCGCTGGTGCGCGCCGGCGACACGGTGGTGGTCGCCACGCTGGACGACGTGCCCGCGCCGGTCGTGGAGGTGAAGAACGGCGTCACGGTGCACCGGCTGCCGATCGACAACATCTACTGGCCCTATGATCCCGACGCCGCGCCGCAGCCCAGGCTGAAGCGGCTGCAATGGCACGCGCGCAACCGCTGGAACCGCGCGGCGGCGCGGCGGATCGGCGCGCTGCTGGATGCCGAGCGGCCCGATGTGGTGCATTGCAATGTCATCACCGGGTTCAGCGCCAGCATCTGGCGCGAGGTGAAGCGGCGCCGCCTGCCGCTGGTGCAGACGCTGCGCGATTACGGGGTGATGTGCACGCGCTCCGCGCTGTTCAAGAACGGGCGCAACTGCGACACGCGTTGCCTGGAATGCCGCGTGCTGACCGCGCCCGCGAAGCGCGAATCGGCCACGGTCGACCAACTGGTGTCGAACAGCGACTATGTGATCCGCCGCCACCATGGGGAGGGCTATTTCCCCGGCGTGCCGGCGCGGCGCATCTTCAACATCGTGCCACTGGACGAACAGGCGCGCGATCCGCAGCCCGAGGGTGCGCCGCTCACCTTCGGCTTCATCGGCCGGATCGAGGCGGAAAAGGGCATCGACGTGGTGCTGGCGGCGACGGCGCGGCTCACGCGCTCCGACTGGCGGCTGCGCATCGCCGGGGTCGGCGTGGCGGATTACGTCGCCGATCTGAAGGCGCGCTATCCCGATCCGCGCATCGAATGGCTGGGCTTCGCGCAGGCCGGCGACTTCTACCGCTCGATCGACACGGTGCTGATCGCCTCGGTATGGCCCGAACCGTTGCCGCGCACGCTGATCGAGGCGCTGTCCTTCAACCTGTCGGCGATCTGCGCCGACGCGGGCGGCATTCCGGAGATCGCCGACCTTGCGCGCCACTCGATCACCTATGCGCCGACCGACGTGGATGCGCTGGCGGTCGCGATGGAGACGGCGCTGGCCGACACCGCCGCATGGCGGGCGGGCGGGCTGAGACAGCCCGACGCGCTCGGATGGTTCGCGGAAGACCGCATCGTCGCGGAGAACCGCGCCGCTTATGCCGATGCGATCGCCACCGTCGGGGCCGGCACGCGGGCCGGGTCTGAGCGATGAGCTGGCGACGCGACCTGTTCGCCAACGCCAACCGCACCGGCGTGAAGGGCGCGGCGATCGGCTGGTTCCTGAACCCCGGCTTCGCGGTGGCGACGCTGTACCGCATCATGCGCTGGGGGCACCGGCGCGGCGGCGTCGCGGGCAGGCTGGTCGCGGTGCTGGCGTGGCGACGGATCGTGACCGGCTATGGCTGCTATATCGACCCCAGCGCCGCGATCGGCCCGGGACTGCGCCTGCCGCATCCGGTCGGCATCGTGATCGGCGCCGACACGGTGATCGGCGCGGACGCCACCATCTACCAGCACGTCACCTTCGGTCGCCGCAACGCCGCGGAGGCGCGCTATCCGGTGACCGGCGACCGCGTGACCGTCTATGCCGGCGCGACCGTGATCGGCGGCATCACGATCGGCGATGGTGCGACGATCGCCGCCGGTGCGCTGGTGCGCCACCCGGTGCCGCCCGGCGGCGTGGCGCTGCCGGCGGCGGGCGCGATCCGCGCCGCGGGATGACAACGGACCGACGGCCGGCGGATCCATCCGAATAGGGATCGGACGCGCCGGCAGCCGCCCTCCCCGTGACGCGCGGCGACGGGACCGGGATCACAGCCCTGCCCGTCGATCACAGCCCTGCCCGTCCGGGCCGGTAGCGAGCCTCGGACCCGGGCCGTTCACGCCGGGCCATGTCGAAGCACGACGCCACCGCCACGCCGCGCTCCGCATCACGACGCGCGCGGCGCACGGTCTGATCGGGTGACCTGACCGGCGCCCCTGCCCGATCCTATTTCCCGTCGCGCCGCGAGTTCGCGAACAATACCGCCGCCGCGACCGCCGCCGATCCGATCCCGACACCCAGCCAGGTCTTGCCCGGCTGCCAGCGGCGGCTGCGCTGCCGCTCGGCAGCGTTAGAGGCACCCGCCTCCTCATGCGCCTTGGCCGCGGCGGCGGCCGCCAGGATCTCGTTGGGTTGGTCGTCGCTCACATCGTCTCTCCTTTGCCGCCAGCATAACGCCCGCGAAAGCCATTGGCGAACGCCGTCAGCCGTCCGTCCGCGATCGCCGCACGCAGATCGGCCATCAACGCCTCGTAAAATGCGATATTATGTTCGGTCATCAGCATCGCGCCCAGCATCTCGCCCGCGCGGACCAGATGATGGACATAGGCGCGCGTCCATGTCGCGCATACCGCGCACGCGCATTCCGGGTCGAGCGGCCCCTGATCCTCCGCGAAGCGCGCGTTGCGGATGTTGATCGGCCCGGTACGCGTGAACGCCTGCCCCGTGCGCCCCGAGCGCGTCGGCATCACGCAGTCGAACATATCGACCCCGCGCTCCACGGCACCGACGATATCGTCGGGCTTGCCGACCCCCATCAGGTAGCGCGGGCGGTCGGCCGGCAATTGCGCGGGCGCGTAATCGAGGCAACCGAACATCGCCGCCTGCCCCTCGCCGACCGCCAGCCCGCCGATCGCATAGCCATCGAAGCCGATATCCACGAGCGCGTCCGCCGACACCCGCCGCAAGCCCTCGTCCAGCGCACCCTGCTGGATGCCGAAGATCGCGTTCGCCGCGGCATGGTCGCCGCCGGCGTCGAACGCGTCGCGGCTGCGTCGCGCCCAGCGCATCGAGCGCTCCATCGCGGCCGCCTGCACCTCGCGCGTCGAGGTGGTCGGCACCAGTTCGTCGAACGCCATCACGATGTTCGATCCCAGCAGGCGCTGGATCTCGATCGAGCGTTCCGGGGTGATGAGGTGCCGCGTGCCGTCGAGATGCGAGGCGAAGGCGACGCCCTCCTCCGAACGTTTCGTCAGCGCCGACAGGCTCATCACCTGATAGCCGCCCGAATCGGTCAGGATCGGCCGGTTCCAGCCCATGAAGCGGTGCAGCCCGCCCAGCCGCGCGACCCGCTCGGCACCGGGGCGCAGCATCAGGTGATAGGTGTTGCCCAGGATGATGTCCGCACCGGCCCGCTCGACGTCGGCGGGCTTCATCGCCTTCACGGTCGCGGCGGTGCCGACCGGCATGAAGGCGGGCGTGCGGATCACGCCGCGCTGCATGGTGATCGCCCCGGTGCGCGCGGCGCCGTCGGTGGCGTGGATCGCGAAGGCGAAGCGCGGCGCGGTCATCGCCGGTCCCCGCGCCGCTTGCCGGGCGGCGGCGGCGCATCCTTGCCGCCGCGCCGCGCGTCGGTCGGCCCCTGCGCATCGACCGGCATGGTGCGGTAGGTCAGCAGCTCGGCACGGCTGATCGTGTGGCTGCCGTCGCGATCGTAGCGCGCGAAGAGCCGCGAGAACTGGTCCTGCAATTCCTCCAGCGTGACCTGCCCATCATTGTCGCGGTCGATCTCGAACGGGCTGGGCAGCGCGTTGCGGTCGCCCAGCCAGCGCTCTGCCCAGTCCGCGAAGGCGATATAGCGCAGCCGCCCGGTCTTGCCGGTGTCGATCGCCGCGAACGAGCGCCGGACGCATTCCTCCAGCTCGGCGCGATCGACCAGCGCGTCACCGTCGGCGTCGCAGGCCGCGATCATCATCGCCACCGGCTCGACCACCATCGTGGCGGGGGTCTGCGGCGTCGCGGGCAGCGGGGCGCGAACGGTGATGTCGCCTTCCTGAAACGGGGCGGCGGCAAGGAGAAGCAACGCGAACGGGATCATCACCGCCCCGTGACAGAAGCCGGCGCGCTTCGCCAGAGGGTGGTGCCGCGTCGGCGATCCGGCGCCCGGACCGTCGCGCCGCATGCCCCCCGCCCCATCGATCCCCGCACGACGAACCGCCGGCGACGCCGGTTCAGAAGCTCGCGTCGCCGTACACCCGCGACACGTCCCCGCCCCAGGCGCCATGATAGCGGTCGAGCAGCACCTCGGCGGGCACCTTGCCGCTGCGCACGATCTCGCGCAGCGGTTCGAGGAAGCCGGTTTCGTCGTCGCCGGCCGCGCCCAGCCGCGCGCGCGCCTTCAGGCCGGCATGCGCGATGTCCAGCACCGCGCCCGCGATGTCGCGCAACTGCCCGCCGCCGGGGATCGGCGCCGACAGGCCGAGGCGCGGCACCGCGTCGCGCAGCGCCTGCCGCTCGTCCAGCGTCCACGCCTTCACCACGTCCCATGCCGCATCCAACGCGCCCTGATCGTAGAGCAGCCCGACCCACAGCGCCGGCAGCGCGCAGATGCGGTTCCACGGACCGCCGTCCGCGCCGCGCATTTCAAGGAAGGTCTTGAGCCGCACCTCGGGGAAGGCGGTCGACAGATGGTCGTTCCAGTCGTCGATCGTCGGCTTCTCGCCGGGCAGCACCGACAGCTCGCCGCGCAGGAAGTCGCGGAAGCTCAGCCCCGCCGCGTCGATGTAGCGCCCTTCGCGGTAGACGAAATACATCGGCACATCGAGCATGTAGTCGGCGTAGCGCTCGTAACCGAAGCCGTCCTCGAACACGAACGGCAGCATGCCGGTGCGCGCGGGATCGGTGTCCGACCAGATGTGGCTGCGATAGCTGAGGAAGCCGTTCGGCCGCCCTTCGGTGAACGGCGAATTGGCGAACAGCGCAGTGGCGAGCGGTTGCAGCGCCAGCCCGACGCGGAACTTGCGCGCCATGTCCGCCTCGCTGGCATAATCCAGGTTCACCTGGATCGTGCAGGTGCGCAGCATCATGTCCAGCCCCATGGTGCCGACACGCGGCATGTGGCGCAGCATGATCGCATAGCGGCCCTTGGGCATGATCGGCAGCTCGGCGCGCGCCTTGTCCGGCCACATGCCCAGGCCCAGGAAGCCCAGCCCGAGCTTCTCGCCCGCCGCCTTCACCTGCGTCAGGTGCCGGCCGGTTTCGGCGCAGGTCTGGTGCAGGTTCTCCAGCGGCGCGCCCGACAGCTCGAACTGCCCGGCCGGCTCCAGGCTCACCGATCCGTCGGCGCCGGTGAGCGCGATGATGTTGCCGCCTTCCTCGACCGGACGCCAGCCGTGCTGCTCCAGCTCGATCAGCAGCGCGCGGATCCCCGACGGCTCGCCCCAGCTCGGCGCGTGGTGGTCGGCGGTGGAATAGACGAACTTCTCATGCTCGGTGCCGATCCGCCACCGCGCCGGCGGCTTCTCGCCGCTCGCGAAATGGGCGATCAACTGGTCGCGCGATTCGATGACCGCTGCGTGGCTGTCCGAAACGGTCTTGGTCGTCATGGCGCGCGCCTTACGCCGGGATGAACGGACGCGCTAGGGTGGATCGGCATGCCCTTGGCAAAGCTGGCGTGGTTCACGCGGAGGTGCGGCGTCGCGTGAACTACCAGTCCCCCGCCACCGCCATCCACACCGCCACCGCGGCGGCCGCCGCGGTGTCAGCGCGCAGGATGCGCGGCCCCAGCCCGACGCCGACCGCGCACGGGTGCGCGCGGACCAGCGCGCGTTCCTCGTCGTCGAAGCCGCCCTCCGGCCCGATCAGGATCGCCGCCGGGCCGCGCCGTGCGCGCATCGCCTCCACCGCCGGCACCCCGCCCGTCTCGTCGGCGAAGAACAGCGCGCGGTCCGCCGGCCAGTCGCGCAGCAGCGCGGGGAGCTTCACCATCTCCGCCACCTGCGGCAGCGCGGTGCGCCCGCATTGCTCGGCGGCCTCGATCATGTGCGTGCGCAGCCGCTCGGTATTGGGCCGGTCGACCACCGTGCGGCGCGTGACGACCGGCACCAGCCGCGCCACGCCCAGTTCGCACGCCTTTTCCGCCATCCAGTCGACGCGTCCCTTCTTCAGCGGCGCGGCGACCAGCCACAGGTCCGGCACCGCCTCGCGCTCGCGCAGCCGCTCGGTGACGTCCAGCACCAGGTCGCGCCTGCCGACGTGCGCGGCGACCGCCAGCCATTCGCCGGTCGCGTCGTCGAACAGCTTCACCGGATCGCCCGGCTTCGTGCGCATCACCGACACCAGATAATGCGCCGGCGCGCCGGACAGCGCGACCGGCCCGGGCGCCAGCGGCGTTTCGACGAACAGCCGCGGCGTCGAGCGCGGCGGCCAGGCGGGCACCGCCCCCATCATTTCTTCCCCCGTCCGATCAGCAGCCGCGCCACCAGAAACAGCAGCGCGCCGGCGATGGCGATGGTGAGCACCACGCCCGTCACCACCCCCGCCACGCGCAGGATGGCATAAAACAGCGCCTCGAAGAACCGGCCGACCGCGACCGACAGGTGGATCATCGCCTGCCGACGCGGGTCCAGCGCTGCTGCCGGCATCCGAACCCGGCGAACAGGCAGCCTTCGGCCACCAGCGTATCGCGTCCGTCGAGATGCAGCGTCCCCTCCACCGCCGTGCCGAGATCGGGTACGAAGACGCTGCCGGCCCAGTCGCCGCCCTCGCCGCGCCGGAAGTCGCGGAACAGCGGCGTGCCGACCAGCCGGTCGGTGCCGCCCTTGGCCGCATCGGCCTTCGCCTTGGCGCTGGCGGAGATCACCGTGCCGCACATCCCCTGCCCGCTCTCGCCCCCGCCGCCACCGGCGCATGGCGCGACGCGGATGCGCACGCTGTCGCCGGCGTTGCGCCAGGTGCCGGCCAGCGGATCGGCGGCGGCGGCGGCAAGCAAAGCGAGAAGCGCGATCATGGGTGTGCATCCGATCTGGGACGGCGCTGGCGCACGCCGTCATCCGTGCGACCTTACGCGCGGGATCGGGCCAAGATAAGGCACTGACGCCCGCCGCGAACCCGGCTATCGCGGGCGCGTGACCGATCTTGTCCCCGACAGCCAGCATCGCGGCCTGTTCTCCCTCCTGCCGCCGCGCGTGCGCGTGTTCGCGTCGCTGGCACGCTTCGACCGCCCGATCGGCTGGTGGCTGCTGTTCTGGCCCGGCGCCTGGGCGGTGGCGCTGGCCGGCGGCGCGGTGACGCGCTGGCCGCTGATCCTGTGGCTGCTGCTGGGCAGCATCGCGATGCGCGGCGCGGGCTGCGTCTACAACGACATCGTCGATCGCGACCTGGACGCCAGCGTGGCCCGCACCCGCGACCGCCCGCTGGCCAGCGGCGCGGTGTCGGCGAAGGCGGCATGGGCGTGGCTGCTGGCGTTGTGCCTGGTCGGGCTGCTGGTGCTGGTGCAGTTGCGCCCGGCGGCCGCGATCGTGTCGCTGGCGGCGGTCGCGCCGGTCGCCGCCTATCCGTTCATGAAGCGCATCACCTGGTGGCCGCAGGCATGGCTGGGTCTGGTCTTCTCCTGGGCGGCGCTGGTCGGCTGGACCGAGACATGGGGGACGCTGACGCTGCCGGGCGTCACGCTGTACGCCGGCACGATCTTCTGGGTGATCGGCTATGACACGATCTACGCCCTGCAGGACCGCGAGGACGATGCGCTGGTCGGCATCCGCTCGTCGGCGCTGGCGCTGGGGCGGCACGTCCGTGCGGGCGTGGCGGCGTGCTACGCGCTGGCGGTGCTGCTGTGGGCAGCGGCGCTGTGGCAGATGCGCGCCGATCCGCTCGTGCTGGCCGCGCTCGCGCCCGTCGCGGCGCATCTCGGCTGGCAGGCGGCGACCCTGCGCGACGACAGCAGCGCGGACGCCGGTGCGGGCGCGCTCCGCCGCTTCCGCGCGAACCGCGGCGCGGGGCTGCTGATGTTCCTGGCGTGCGTGGTGGTCGGCACGCGCATCTAATCGGCGGAACCGGCGTTGCTGCGGGATATGGCAACCGTGCCGCGATCCTCCTAAGTTCGGCCGATGCTGACACCCGAACAGGCGCAGGATCGCGCGCACGACATCGTCCGCCGCGCCGTCGCCGCCGGTGCGGATGCCGCCGATGCGGTCTTCGCCGCCAGCGCCTCCACCGAAGTGTCGGTGCGACTCGGCAAGCTGGAGGACGTCGGCCGTTCGGAGGACGAGGACCTGGGGCTGCGCGTCTTCGTCGGACGGCGCTCGGCCAGCGTCTCCACCTCCGACCTGTCGCCGGCGGCGATGGACGCGCTGGTGGAACGCGCGGTGGCGATGGCGCGCGAGGCGCCGGAGGATCGCTGGGCGGGGCTCGCGCCCGCCGAACGGCTGATGCATGGCGCCGCGCCGCTGCTCGACCTTGCCGACACCGCCGATGTGTCGCCCGAGCAACTGCGCGACGCCGCGTTGCGCGCCGAGGATGCCGCACGCGCGGTCGACGGCGTCAGCAACAGCGAGGGGGCGGGCGCCTCGGCATCGCGCAGCGTCTGGGCGCTCGCCACCAGCCATGGCTTCACCGGGGGCCATGCCACCACCGGCTACAGCCTGTCGGCCAGCGTGATCGCCGGCGAGGGCGGCGCGATGCAGCGCGATTACGCCTTCCATTCCGCCCGGCACCATGCGCACCTCGACCCCGCCGAGGCGATCGGGCAGCTGGCGGGCGAGCGCGCGGTGGCGCGGCTGGGCGCGGGCGTCGCGTCCAGCGGGGCGATGCCGGTGGTGTTCGATCCGCGCGTCGGCGCCAGCCTGCTCGGCCATCTGGGCGGCGCGATCTCCGGCACCGCGATCACGCGGCGCACCAGCTTCCTGCTCGACGCGCTGGGCAGCGAGGTGTTCGCGCCCGGCGTCACGATCCGCGACGATCCGCACCGTCCGCGCGGCCTGCGATCGCGGCCGTTCGATGGCGAGGGGCTGCCGGTGTCGCCGGTCGCGATCGTCGAGAACGGCATGCTGGAGACGTGGCTGCTCGACAGCGCGTCGGCGCGGCAACTGGGACTGGAGCCGACCGGCCATGCCGCGCGCGGCATCGCGGGCGCGCCGGGGGTGTCGACCAGCAACCTGTATATGGAACCGGGCAGGATGCCGGTCGCGACGCTGATCGCCGACATCGCCGAGGGCGTCTACGTCACCGAGCTGATCGGCCAGGGCGTCAATCCGGTGACCGGCGACTACAGCCGCGGCGCGGCGGGCTTCGCGATTCGCGGCGGGGAGATCGCGGAGCCGGTCGCCGGCTTCACGATCGCGGGCAATCTGACGCGGATGTACCGCGCGCTGACCCCGGCCAACGATCTGGTGTTCCGTCACGGCGTGAACGTGCCGACGCTGCGCATCGACGGGATGACGATCGCCGGTGGTTGATCGCGCGGCCCCCGACCACGACCTGGCCGATGCCGTGGCGGCGATCGCGCGCGAGGCGAGCCAGATGGCGCTGGCGCGCTGGCGCACCGATTTCGCGCGCTGGGAGAAGGCGCCGGGCAGCCCGGTGTGCGAAGTCGATCTGGACGTCGACCGGATGCTGCACAGCCGGCTGCGCGCGTTGCTGCCCGACGCGGGCTGGCTGTCGGAGGAGACCGCCGACAATGCCGACCGGCTCGCGCGGCGGCGGGTGTGGGTGGTCGATCCGATCGACGGCACGCGCGACTATATCCGCGGGCGCGCCGGCTGGTGCGTGTCGATCGCGCTGGTCGAGGACGGACGCCCGGTGATCGGGGTGCTCGACGCGCCGGCGCGCGACGAGGTGTGGCGCGCGCAGGCCGGCGTGGGCGCGACCCGCAACGGCGTGGCGGTGGCGGCGGGGACGCGCACCGCCTTGCCCGGCGCGCGGGTGCCCGTCGACGCGCTGCCCAAGGCCGACCGCGACCTGATCGCGGTGGAGAAGCCCAATTCGATCGCGCTGCGCGTGGCGATGGTCGCGGCCGACCGCGCCGATCTGGTCGCGACGCTGCGCTGGGGGAATGAATGGGACATCGCCGCCGCGGTGCTGCTGGCGAGCGAGGCGGGCGCGGCGGTCAGCGATGCGCTGGGCACGCCACTGGCCTTCAACAAGCCCGATCCGCGCGCCTATGGCGTGCTGGTCAGCGCGGCCGGGATCCACGATGCGGCGGTGGCGCGGCTTTCGGGACGGGCGCGCGCAGCGATCGGGTGAGCCGGCACCGCATCGGCGAGCCGGCCTACAGCAGCAATCGCGTACCGACGATCAGCAGCACCACCGCCAGCGCGGGCGTCACCACCCGTTCCGGCAACCGGCCCGCCAGGCGCGCGCCGAGGATCACGCCGGGGATCGAACCGAGCAGCAGCGCCCCCAGCAGAGGCAGGTTGATGTTGCCGATCAGCGCATGCCCGATCCCCCCGATCAGCGCCACGGGCACCGCGTGCAGGATGTCGGTCCCCACCAGCCGCTTCGCGGTCAGGCGGAACGGATAGAGCATCAGCAGCAGCGTCGCACCCAATGCGCCCGCGCCGACCGAGGTCAGCGTGATGAGCGTGCCGAGCAGCGCGCCGGCCAGCGCGGTCAGCAGCGGCTGCCAGCGCAGGAAGGCCACGGCGCGCGCGCCCTCCGCGCGGGCGAAGCGCCGCGCCAGCGTCGCGCGGAACGGGGTGAGCAGCGCCGAGATCACCAACGTCGCCCCCAGCACGCGCACGATCAGCCCGCCGCTCTCCGCCTTCTGGCCATGATCCCACAGCCACCACAGGGTGATCGCCACCGCCGGCAGGCTGCCCCAGCACAGCCGCCGGACGATCACCCAGTCGGCATTGTCCTGCCGGTGATGCATCGTCCCGCCGACCAGCTTGGTGATCGCGGCGAACCACAGGTCGGTGCCGACCGCCGTCACCGGCGCGACGCCGAACAGCAGGATCAGCACCGGCGACATCAACGATCCGCCGCCCACCCCGGTCAGCCCGACGATCGCGCCGACCAGGAAGCCGGCCAGCGTGCTCAATAGGTCCACGGTCCGCCCCTCTTCATCGCGCTCCAATGCGTCGGGCCAGTGCGGCGGAGCGATGCGGCGGGGCAAGCGTCAAAATGTTCGCGGGCGCGAAGGTGCATCATACACCATGGGCGCGGGCGACGATCGCCGCAATCCGCGTCGCGGCATGGCCGTCGCCATAAGGGTGGCGGACGACGGCCATGCGCGCGCGGGCCGTCCCGTCGTCCAGCAGCGCGGCGACCTGCGCGACGATCGCGTCGCTGTCGGTGCCGACCAGCCGCGCGCCGCCGCTCGCGACGCCCTCATGCCGCTCGGTCACGTCGCGCATCACCAGCACCGGCACGCCCAGCGCCGGTGCTTCCTCCTGCACGCCGCCCGAATCGGTGAGGACCAGCGTGCTCGCCGCCATCAGCCGCACGAAATCGGCGTAGCCCAGTGCCGGCACCGCCGCGACATGGGGGTGCGCGCCGATCGTCCGCGCCAGCACGTCGGCGACATGCGGATTGGGATGGAGCGGCACCACGACGCGCACGTCGTCACGATCCGCGATCCGCGTGATGGCGGCGGCGATCGCGGCGAGGCGCTCGCCGAGATTTTCGCGGCGATGCGCGGTGACGGTGACGATGCGACGCCCCGCGCAACGCGCGAGCAGCGCCTCCGCCGTGGTGGCGCGCGCCGTGCCGGCCGCGATCCGCGCGCGCATCAGCCGCAGCGCATCGGCGACGGTGTTGCCGGTGACGTGGATCGCCGCCGCCGCGACATTCTCGCGGCGCAGCGCGGCCGCGGCGGCGTCGGTCGGTGCGAAGTGCAGGTCGGCGAGCGCGCCGGCGATGCGACGGTTGCCCTCCTCGGGCCAGGGCGCGTGCAGGTCGCCGCTGCGCAGCCCCGCCTCGACATGGCCGACGGGCAGGCGGCGGAAATGGGCCGCCAGCGTCGCGGCGAGCGTGGTCAGCGTGTCGCCGTGCACCAGCACCCGCGCCGGTGCCTCGCGATCGAACACCGCGCCCAGCCCGGGCAGCAGCGCGGCGGCGAGCGCATCCAGCGACTGCCCGTCGCGCATCAGGTCCAGGTCGACGTCCGGCGCGATGCCGAACGCGTCCAGCGCCTGATCCAGCAACGCGCGGTGCTGGCCCGTCACGATCACGCGCGTGTCGAGCCCGGCATGGCCGCGCAGCGCGTGCACCACCGGCGCCATCTTGATGGCTTCCGGGCGCGTGCCGAACACGACGAGGATGCGGGGACGCGTCACGCTTCAGACCTCCGGCGATGGTGCGACGCGGAACCTAGCATAGGTTCGGATGATTGAGCGGCCAGCGAGGAGGTTTGCGCATGAAACTGGTGATGATCGGCCTTGGCCGGATGGGCGGGAACATGGCTCGCCGCCTGATGAAGGCGGGGCACGAGATCGTCGCCTTCGACCGCGATGCCGATGCGGTGCGCAAGCTGACCGAGGCGGGCGCCACCGCCGCCACCTCGCTGGACGACGCGCGTGCGAAGGCCGGCAGCCCGGCGATCTGGTGGGTGATGTTGCCGGCGGGCGAGATCACCGATGGCGTGATCGACCAGATCGCGGACGGCGCGACGGCGGGCGAGATCGTCATCGACGGCGGCAACAGCTTCTACAAGGACGACATCCGTCGCGCCAAGGCGCTGGCCGAGAAGAACGTCCATTATGTCGACGTCGGCACGTCCGGGGGCGTGTGGGGACTGGAGCGCGGTTATTGCATGATGATCGGCGGCCCGGAGCAGGTGGTGCGCGATCTCGATCCCGTCTTCGCCGCACTCGCGCCGGGCATGGGCTCGATCGAGCGCACGCGCGGGCGCGACGACACCGTCGACCCGCGCGCCGAGCATGGCTATATCCACGCCGGCCCCGCGGGTGCCGGCCATTTCGTGAAGATGGTCCACAACGGCATCGAATACGGGCTGATGCAGGCCTATGCCGAGGGCTTCGACGTGCTGAAGGGCAAGTCCTCCGACAAGCTGCCGGAGGAGCAGCGCTACGACCTGAACCTCGCCGATATCGCGGAAGTGTGGCGGCGCGGCAGCGTGATCTCGTCCTGGCTGCTCGACCTGACCGCGCTGGCGCTGGCCGAGGACGGGATGCTGGAGCGCTATTCCGGCAATGTCGCCGATTCGGGCGAAGGACGCTGGACGATCGAGGCGGCGATGGAGGAAGCGGTGCCCGCGCACGTGCTGACCACCGCACTGTTCGCGCGCTATCGCAGCCGGGTCGAGCATACGTTCGGCGAGAAGGTGCTGTCGGCGATGCGCTTCGGCTTTGGCGGCCATGTCGAGATGCCGCAGTAATGGCGATCCGCCTGCTGGTGTCGGACCTGGACGGCACGCTGGTCGATGACGACAAGAACCTGACCCCCGGCACGATCGACGCGGTGGCGCGGCTGCGCGCGGCGGGGATCGGCTTCACCGTCATCAGCGCGCGACCGATGTCGGGGATCCGCCCGCTGCTCGCGCCGCTGGGGCTGGACGGCGATGTCGCGGCGTTCAACGGCGGGATCGTCTTCCGCCGCGACGGAACGATCGTCAGCCACGTCACCATCCCCGTCGCGGTGGCGCGCGGGGTGCTGACGCTGGCCTGCGACGCGGCGGTGGACACATGGGTCTTCGCCGGCGACCGCTGGTACGCCACCGATGGCGAGGGGCCGCACACCCGCAGCGAACGGCGCAGCTCCGCGCAGGAGCCGGTGGTCGTCGCGGCGTTCGACGACCTGCTCGACCATGCCGACAAAATCACCTTCGTCAGCGACGACGAACCCGCGCTGCGCGCCTTGTACGAGCGCGTGCATGCCGCGTTCGGCAAACAGGCGACGGTAGCGCAGTCGCAGCGTTATTATCTCGACGTCACCGCGCTGGCCGCCAACAAGGGCGACGGCGTCGCCGCGCTTGCCGGCGCGCTGGGCGTCGCGCTCACCGACACGGTGGCGATCGGCGACCAGGCGAACGACCTGCCGATGCTGGCGCGCGTCGGCCTGTCGATCGCGATGGGCAATGCGCCGGACGCGGTGAAGGCCGCGGCGCATGAGACCACTCGCGCCAACGACGCAGATGGCGTAGCCCACGCCATCGACACGATCATCCTGCCCCGGAGACATTGAATGAAGAAGCTTGTCGCCTTCGATCTCGACGGCACGCTGGCGCTCAGCAAACAACCGCTGAAGGACGACATGGGCGAAACGCTGGCCGACCTGCTGGGCGTGGCCGACGTGGCGGTGATTTCCGGCGGCGACTGGCCGCAGTTCGACAAGCAGGTGGCCAGCCGCCTGCCGGCGCGCGCCGATCTGTCGCGGCTGTGGCTGATGCCGACCACCGGCACCAAGCTGTACACGCACGAGAACGGCGCATGGCAGACGGTCTATGCCGAGCTGTTCGACCCGACCGAGAAGCAGAAGATCATCGCCGCGTTCGGCGAGGCGCTGGAGGCGACCGGCTTCGTGCCCGAGCAGACGTGGGGCGAGCGGATCGAGGATCGCGGCAGCCAGATCACCTTCTCCGCGCTCGGCCAGGAAGCGCCGCTGGAGGCCAAGGAGCATTGGGATCCTGACTTCGCCAAGCGCAAGGTGATCCAGGCGGACCTGCGCCGGCGGCTGCCGGGTCTGGCGATCAACATGGGCGGCGCGACCTCGATCGACATCACGCGCGAAGGCGTCGACAAGGGCTATGGGCTGCGCAAGCTGGCGGCGGAGAGCGGCTTCGATCTGGCCGACATGCTGTTCATCGGCGACGCGATCTTCCCGGGCGGGAACGATTATCCCGCGCATGAGGCCGGCGTCGACTGCGTGCGCGTGCGCGATCCGCAGGAAACCATCAGCGTGGTCACCGCGATCGTCGCCTGCCAGAAATAACGGCGATGATCGACCTGCCGGGGTTGTACGCCCGCTTCATCAGCTGGGTCGGCGACGGCACCGGCACCACCGACACGGTGCTGCATATCCACGCGGGCATGGCGGTGCTGATGATCGCGCGCATCGTGACGCGCCGCTCGCTGGGGACGTTCATCCCGCTGTCGGTGGTGGTCGTCGCCGAACTGGCGAACGAGGTGCTCGACCGGCTGAATTATCATAGCTGGCGGTGGTGGGACACGGTGCCCGACGTCATCAACACGCTGTTCTGGCCGACGGTGATCTGCATCGCGGTGCGGCTGCGCCCGATGCGGCCGGTGCGGCGGCGGTAGGCGAGCGACCCTCGCCGGATCGGTGCGTCCGCGCACGGGGATGAACGTCGATCGGGCCTGACCCGCACGAGCGACCCGTGGCGACGGTTATCTCACCGCCCGCGCCGCGCGCGCAGCTTCGCCCATAGCGGCTTCGCGCGATCGAGCCGCAACGCCAGCAGCGCCACCACGAACGCCACGCCGCCGCCCGCGCAGGCCAGCACGACCGGCACCGGATCGGTCAGGTGGCGCGCCGGCCACAGCGCCAGCGCCAGCACGCCGCAGGCGACGAGGATCTTCACCACGTCCCGGTCCAGCAGCGAGAAGCGGAACACGCGCTGCGCCAGCACCGCGCACACGGTCCACGCCGCTGCCTGCGCCGCCGCCGCCGCATAGGCCATGCCCGCCAGACCCGCGGCGCGCATCCCGTAGATGCCCGCCGGCACCAGCACCGCCAGGATCACGACCGGCGCGACCATCATCATCGTCATGCGCCGCGCGATCTGGAACACCATGGTCAGGTGCAGGCTGGTCAGCAGCCGCAGCAGCGCCGCCACCGCGACCCACGGCAGCAGCGCGGTGGCGACATCGTGATACGCCCTGCCCAGCAACAGGTACGACAACCCCGACGGCATCATCACGAACGCGACGGTCGCCGGCAGCCCCAGCAGCAGTTGCGCGACGAAATTGTCCTCCAGCACCTTGCGCGCCGCCTCCGCGCCGTGATCGTCCCACGCGCGCACCAGCGCCGGATAGGCGGCGATGTTGAGCGCCAGCATCACGAAGCCCAGCGTCTTTTGCAGCATGTCGGCGGGCGCGGTGTAATAGCCGACCTGCGCGGTGCCCAGCACGCCGCCGACCAGATAACGGTCGGCGATGCCCGCGCCATAGGCCAGCGCCGCGCTCGCGATCAGCGGCACGCCCAGCGCCAGCACCTCCGCGCGCGCCGCCGCGTCGTCGCCGCCCCATCGCAAGGCGCGCCACATCGGATCGCGCGCCATCATCACGATCGCGGTGCCCAGTTGCGCGACGACGATGCCCAGCATCACGCCGGTCGCGCCCATGTGCAGCCCCAGCACGAGCGCGAGGCCGATCACGATCGCCAGCGCCGAACGCGCGACCATCGCCACGAAGAACTGCCACGGCAGCATCCGCACGCGGCTGGTGACGGTCAGCATCGCCAGCAGCATCTCGCTGAGCGTGAAGACGACGATCAGCGGGATCCACCCGCTGCCGAACCCCGGGCCATCGACGCGCGCCGCCCACAGGATGGCGGCGACCACGACGAAGCCGAGCGCGACCAGCGCGACGAAGCGGAGGATCGCATCGGCGCGGCGCGAATCGATCAGATACGGCGCCTCGCGATCATACAGGATGCGCGCACCGACGACGCGCAGCCATTCGAACAGCATCGCGTTCAGGAACAGGCCGGCGCCGGAGACGAGCGCATAGATGCCGAAATCGACCGGGCCGAGCACGCGCACCCACACGAAGATCGCGACAAAGTTCAGCCCGCTCGACAGCGCCAGCGCCGCCGTGGTGATCGCCGCGGAGCGCGCGCCGCCGATCGTCTTGCCCGCCATCACCGCCTCCGTCGTGGACCGCGTCGCTATGCGCGGGGCTGCTGCATCGCACAACCGGGTTGGTGGCACGACGGGAAGGTCGCCGGCGGGTCCCCGCTCCTCGTCACGGCGCGGGTCAGCGCGTCGCGATCAGCCGCGGGCGACCGCCGTCGAAGCGCGCCGCGGTCAGCACGCCGGTGGCATAGGCGCCGGTGTCGACGCACATCCGCCCGCGCGCGCCATACGGCTCGTCACGCGGCGTATGGCCATGCACCACCAGCAGCCCGCCATCGACCGGCGCATCGAGGAACTCCTCGCGGATGTAGAGAATGTCCTTCAGCCGCTGCTTGGCGAGCGGGACGCCGGGGCGCAGCCCGGCATGGACGAAGATCAGCCCGCCGAGCACGATATAATGTTCCAGTCGCCGCAGCCACGCATCGTGCGCCGGCGGGACGGCGGCGCGCAAGCGCTCGCGCGCGGCCGCCCAGCCCTCCGCGCCGTCCTCGGGCGCGGGCACGCCGTAAGAGGCGAGCGTCGTCAGCCCGCCGTAGCGGCCCCAGCTCTGCCCGCTGCTGCGCTCGTCGAGGAACGCGACCATCGCATCCTCGTGGTTGCCGAGCACCGAGCGGACCTCGATCGTGTCGTCGTGCTCCAGCTCCAGGATGCGGTCGATCACCTGCGCCGACGCCGGGCCGCGATCGATATAATCGCCCAGCAGCACGATCAGCGGCTTGCCCGTATAGCCGCCGGGATGCGCGGCGATATCGGCGCGGATCTGCGCGACCAGCCGGTCGAACAGGTCGACGCGGCCGTGCAGGTCGCCGATCGCATAGACCAGCCGCCCGTCGGTATCGGGGGTGCCGTGCAGGTCGAGCAGCGCGTCGCCGGTCGCGTCGACCTGCGGCTCCTGAACGCGCGTCGGCTCGCGCGGCGCCCGGGCCGGCGCGTCGCCGGCCGGGAAGGCGGGCGTTGCCGCCTTCTTCGCGCGACGGCGCAGCACATCGTCGGGCGCGATGCGCAGCAACGTGCCGAACAGCACCAGCGACAGCGCATTGTGCGCGGTCAGCAACGTGCCCTCGAACGAATACCAGACCAGCAGCACGAAGGCGATCGCCCGGTCCGGCGCGCGGCGGAACAGCGTATAGATGACGAAGCCGTAGAACAGGATCGCGGTGACCAGCCCGTATTCGATCGCCACCTTGGTGAACGGCCACCAGATGAACCCGCGGCCCTTTTCGATCTGTCCCGCGCCGATCCCGGCGATCAGCCCACGTGGATCGTGGAGGAATTCCAGCATCCGCTCGAACGGCAGGATGAAGCGCAGGTTCGCGCTCGACCCGTTGTGCTTGTATTCGTCCATGCGCGAGCTGACGATGTCGAACCAGCCCAGCCGGAACGCCACCACGCACACCAGCACCAGCACCGCCAGCACCGGCACCGCGGTGCGGATCCGCATCCGCCCCAGCAGCACCGGCAGCGTCAGCGCCAGCAGCAGCGCGCCGGTGCCCGCCAGCGTCATCAGCAGCCCGGCGGCCAGCACGATCATGCGGACCGGGCGGCGGAACAGCACCAGCTCGAACGCCAGCGCGAGCGCAATATATTGCGACAGCAACGACACTTCGAGGAAGGCGACGCCGTTCGGCTTCATGTAGCGCGAGCCGTAGATGATCGGCTGGATGTAATTATAGTCGGGCACCAGCCACGGCGCGGGGATCAGCAGGTTCAGGTTCGGCCAGTCGCGGAACGACCCCGCGAGCTGGATCAGATGCTGCGCCAGCGTGACGCCGACGAACCCCAGCATGATGCTGATGAACAGGTTCATGCAACGGCGGTAATTGGCCGCGCTGGTTTCGTAGTGGATGATAAAGGGCGCGTAGAGCGCCGCGAACAGCATCAGGCTGGACGCGCTGTAGCGCGGCGCCAGGAAGAAGGTGGAGAAGGACGCCACCACGAACGCCAGGAAGAAGCCGCCGACCCGCATCGGATCGAACTTCGGCCGCACCAGCACCGGCGCGACCGCGATCGCGCCGACGAACAGCGGCAGCACGAGCGGCGCGAACCCGCCGCCCTTCAGCGGCCAGGCGAACTTCTGCAGGATGACGTTGCCGATGATGCCGATCGCGAACAGCCCCAGCAGCACCTTGTCCTCGAACGACGGTGCTGCGGGTCCGGTGGCGGCGCCAACGACGGGGGCCGTGGCGGGCGGCGCGCGATCGGCGGCCGGATCGAGGTCGAAGGTCAGCGAGCGGGCCATGATGTTGCGCTTTTCCGTCGTGGCGGGACAGGCAGGGGTCGTCCTGCCGGGCAGCGGGTGCCGATCATGTCACGGATGCTAAAGACTTAGCAGGTCCGCGCCAACCGAAAAGGCACCCGGCGTCCCGCCGGGCTGGCCACGAATCAGCTCTGTCCTACATCGCTGCGATGAACATATAGGGAACGTTCTTTTGATGGAGGACGCCACGATGCCCGACCGATTCCAGAACCATGCCGACAGCGCCACCGCGCCGTCAACCGCGCCGTTCGCGATCCTGCCCGACGACGCCAGCCCGCTGCCACAGGTGCCCAAGGGCATCTACGTCGGTGTCGGCGGCACCGTGGTGCTGCGCGGCGTCGGCGCGGCGGAGGACGTCACCTACCGCAACCTGCCCGACGCCAGCTACATCGCGGTGCGCGCCGCCTATGTGCGCGCGACGGGCACCACCGCGCTCCACCTGATCGGGGAGGCATGAGATGACGCGGACCTCCGGATCCATCGGCGGCGCGGTGTCCGCCGCGGCGCTGGCGCGCATCGGCGCGGCCGTCCCGCCCGTGGAAAGCAGCGCCTCGACCGGCCTGCTCGCCTGGGCGGCGGCGCGCGGCCGGCTGCGCGCCGGCATGGCGGACGTGGCGCGCATCGCCTTCGTCGGCGACAGCAAGACGATGGGCGCGGGCGGCGGCGGCGGCACGAGCTTCACCACTGGCGCCTTCGCCCGCTCGCGACCGGCGCGGGTCGCCGCGCTGCTCGCCGCCGCCGGGCTGCCGGTCAGGACCGACGGCTTCTTCGGCACCGCCGGGCTGGGCAGCATGGCGGACGTCATCGCCTATGACCCGCGCCGCAGCGGCTTTTCGGGCTGGAGCGGCGGCAGCATCTCGCTGGGCGGCGGCGCGATGGCGGCGGGCAACGCCAATCCCGGCCAGTTCCAGCCGGGCGGGGTCACCGATCGCTGCTCGGTGTTCTTCCGCAACGGCGCGGACCGCCCCGCCTTCACGGTCGCCAAGGGCGGCGAAAGCGTGACGATCACCCCCACCGGCGCGGCCAACGGCTTCCTGCGCCACGAGGTGACGTTCGCCACGCGCGATGCCGCGCCGATCGTGGTGACGCGCACCGGCACCGCCAGCAACCTGCAACTGGTGGGGCTGATGGCATGGGACAGCAGCCGGCCGGGCGTGGAGATCGCCAATTTCGGTGTCTACGGCGTCACCTCCGCATACCAGGCGGACATGACCAGCGCCTTTTCGCCGGCGGCGGCGCTGGCGAGCTATGCGCCGCACCTGACGATCGTCAACCTCGGCACCAACGACGTCGCACAGGGTGTCACCATGGCGGCATGGCTGGGCAATCTGCGCAGCATCGTCACGCAGGCGAAGGCGAGCGGCAGCGTGATCCTGTGCTGGCCGGCGGTGGCGGGGGTCGCGCCGGCGTTCGGCGCGGATGCGGCCCGCGCGCAGTGGCGCTCGGCGTTGCGCGCGCTCGCCTTCGAAAGCGACTGCCTGTTCGTCGACGAGGAGGCGCTGCTCGGCGGGCGCGTCACCGCGCAGGCGAGCGGTGCGTTCACCGATGGCGTTCACGAGGCACCCTGGGCCTATGACGTGCAGGCGGCGGCGATCGTGCGCGCGATCGCCTGACGCCCCCCGCCCCAAGCCCCTCCGCCCCGACGCCCGCCCACGCCGTCGCGCTTGCCCCGGCGCGACGGCGTGCTACCCCGGCATGACGAGGCCGGGGGGACGAAACGTGCGTGTCGATGCCAGCGAACTGAACGCCCCACCCGCGCCGGCCGACGTGTGCATCGTCGGATCGGGCGCGGCGGGGCTGACGCTGGCGGCGCGCTGTGCCGCGCTGGGATTGGACGTGCTGTTGCTGGAGGCAGGGGGCGAGCGCGTCGAGCCGGCGGTGCAGGACGCCTATGCCGGCGAGGTCGTCGACCCGCGCGTGCATTGGCCGCTCGACACCTATCGCGTGCGCGCGCTGGCCGGCACCACCGGCCTGTGGGGCGGGCGCGCGATTCCGTTCGACCCGATCGATTTCGAGCCGCGCGACTGGGTCGCGCATTCGGGCTGGCCGATCGGCTATGATGAGGTCGCGCGTTACTACCCCGCCGCGATGGAGGCGGCGGAGGCGGGCGCGTTCGATCATGTCCCCTCCGCCCCGATCGTCCCGGGGCTGGACGGCGAGTGGCTGCACACCACGATCGAGCGGTTCAGCCGCCCGACCAATTTCTGGACACGCTATGGCAAGGAGCTGACCGCCGCGCGCAACGTGCGCGTCGTCACGCACGCGCCGGTCACCGCGGTGCGGCTGGCGCACGACGGCAACAGCGTCGACCATCTGGAGGTCCGCGCGCCCGACGGCGCCACCTGGCAGGTCCGCGCGCGTCATCACGTCCTCGCCGCCGGCGGGCTGGAAACCGCGCGACTGCTGCTCGCCTCCGACGACGTGCTGCCGGACGGACCGGGCAATGCGGGCGGCTGGCTGGGGCGCGGCTATATGTGCCACCTCGCCGCGACGTTCGGGATCGCGCATTTCACCGGCGCGGCGCGCAGCATCGGCTTCGATTACGAACGCGACGCCGACGGCATCTACATCCGCCGTCGCCTGGCGCCGACGCCCGGGGCACAGCGGCGGCTGCGGCTGCTGAACGGCACCGCGCGGCTGCACATCCGCGACGCCAACGATCCCGCGCACGGCGATCCGGTGCTGTCGCTGATGTTCCTCGCCGCCTTCGCGGTGAAATACGAGTATAGTCGCGGCGCGCGCGAGGCGGACCGCTCGCTCGGCCCCTACCTGCGCCATCTCGGCAACATCGCGCGGCATCCGCTGCGACTCGGCCATTTCATCAGCACCTGGGGCGTGAAGCGCTACCTCGCGTCGCGGCGGATCCCGTCGATCGCGCTGCCGGCGCGCGACAACCGCTACCCGCTGGAGTTCGTCAGCGAACAGTCGCCGAACCGAAACAGTCGCGTCATGCTGTCGGAGGCACGCGATGCGCTGGGGATGCGGCGGCTGCGGGTCGACTGGCGCGTGGCGGCGGCCGACTTCGATTCGGCGCGCGCCACCTATCGGCTGATGCGCGACGAGCTGGCGCGCACCGGCACCGGCACGCTCGACTATGACGAGGCGGCGCTGGAGCCGGCCTTGCTCGACGCGGCGGCCTATGGGGGGCATCACAGCGGCACGACGCGCATGTCCGCCACGCCGCGCGACGGCGTGGTCGATGCCGACTGCCGGGTGCACGGCGTCGCCAACCTGCACGTCGCGAGCGCGGCGGTGACGCCGACCTCCAGCCAGGCCAATCCGACGCTGACCGTGATCGCGCTGGCGCTGCGGCTGGCCGACCACCTGAAGGAGCGGTGCGGATGAACGGCAAGGTGCTGGTGACGGGCACGGGCGGGTTCGTCGGACGCCGGGTCGTGGTCGCGCTGGAGGCGGCGGGGCGGACCGTGATCGCCGGGCACCGCCGCCCGCCGCCCGGTAGCGTCCACGTCGACGTCCTCGATCCCGCCACGCTCGCGGCGGCCTTGCCGGGCGTGGACACGGTCGTGAACGCCGCGGTCGGCGACCCGCGCGATACGCGGGTGATCGTGGAGGGCACGCGCAACACGCTCGCCGCCGCGCGCGCGGCGGGGGTACGGCGGTTCATCCAGCTCAGCTCGGTCGCCGTCTATGGCGCGGCGCATGGACGCGTCGACGAGGATGCACCGACCGACCGGCCGCACGGCGCCTATGGCGCGGCGAAACGCGCGGCGGAGGATGCCTGCCGCGCGGCAGGTGATGCGCTGACGATCGCGATCCTCCGGCCGTCGCTGATCTACGGTCCGCGCAGCATGCAATGGACCGTCCCGTATCTCGACCGGCTGCGTGCCGGCCGCTGGCCCGCGCTGGGCACGGCGGGCGAGGGCAAGGCCAATCTGGTCCATGTCGACGATCTCGCCGGCTTCATCGTCCATCTCGCCACCAGCACCCTCCCGATCACCGGCACCTTCAACGTCAACGGCGCGGACGTGCCGACGTGGAACGACTATCTGGAAACACTGCGCGCCGCGACCGGCGCACCGCCGCCCGCCGGCCACCTGCCGGGCCGCGCCACGCTGGCGGCGCGCAAGGCGGCGAAGGCGCTGGCGATGCTGGCGCGCCGCGCCGGGGTGGCCGCCCCCCCGCTGGAGCGCTTCGTCGCGCGAACCCCGTCCCGCGACGAGGTCGAGCGGTTTGCGGTCGATGTCACCTATGCCGTCGACCGCATGGTCGCGGCCGGTTACCGCCCGCGCATCGACGTGGCGCATGGCGTCGCCGGGATCGCCGCCTGGGATCGCGCCGGCCGTCCGTAACGTGCGGATTTCGGCACGCGACCCCGGCGCGATGAGCGGCTTCCCGCACAATCCTGCCCGTCCGCATCCTGCGGTGGCAGACGAAATGCGGCAAAGACAGCGACTTACACCCTGACTCGCCGATTCGTTTTCTTCGCGCGCGCATCCGCATTACGCTGTTCGACGAAGACGTCCGTCAGGCTGGACGCAGGAGAGGATATGCACGCCACCACGATCCCGCCGGAAACCGAAGGGCCACGGCGCC
Source organism: Sphingomonas taxi (assembly GCA_003243195.1). Lineage (GTDB taxonomy): Bacteria > Pseudomonadota > Alphaproteobacteria > Sphingomonadales > Sphingomonadaceae > Sphingomonas > Sphingomonas taxi_B. Next base: position 200,406 of record QFQI01000002.1, read on the forward strand.
TCCACCATCACCTGTACGTTCAGGTATTGATCGCGATCGTGGCGGGCGCGGTGCTCGGCCATTTCCAGCCGGATCTCGGCGCGGCGCTGAAGCCGCTCGGCGACGGTTTCATCAAGCTGGTCAAGATGGTCATCGCCCCGGTCATCTTCCTGACCCTGGTCAGCGGGATCGCCGGCCTGCGCGAGTTGCGCGCGGTGGGCCGCGTCGCCGGCAAGGCGTTCGGCTACTTCCTGTTCTTCTCCACGCTCGCGCTGATCGTCGGCCTGATCGTCGCCAATGTCGTGCAGCCGGGCGCGGGCATGCACATCAACCCCGCGACGCTCGATACCGGCGCGGTCGCCGATTATGCCGCCAAGGCGCATGACTCGACGCTGACGGCGTTCCTGCTCAACATCATCCCCGACACGCTGATCTCCGCGCTGACGCAGGGCAACATCCTGCAGGTGCTGCTGGTCGCGATCCTGTTCGGCGTGGCGCTCAGCCTGGTCGGCGAGCCGGCCCGCCCGATCCTGGACCTGATCGAGCGGCTGAACATCGTCGTCTTCCGCATCGTCGCGATCCTGATGCGCGTCGCCCCGCTCGGGGCGTTCGGCGCGATCGCCTTCACGGTCGGCAAATATGGCGTGGGCAGCCTCGTCAATCTCGGCGGGCTGGTCGCGACCTTCTACCTGACGTCCGCACTGTTCGTGTTCGGCATCCTCGGGCTGGTCGCGCGCCTGCACGGCTTCTCGATCCTGCGCCTGATCGGGTATCTGAAGGGCGAATTGCTGCTGGTGCTCGGCACCTCCTCGTCCGAGCCCGCGCTGCCGGGCCTGCTCACCAAGCTGGAGGCGGCCGGTTGCGACCGCGGCGTCGTCGGGCTGGTCGTGCCGACGGGATATTCGTTCAATCTGGACGGCACCAACATCTACATGACGCTGGCCGCGCTGTTCATCGCGCAGGCGTGCGACGTCGACCTCTCGATCGGCCAGCAACTGCTGCTGCTGAGCGTCGCGATGCTGTCGTCGAAGGGGGCGGCGGGCGTGACCGGCGCCGGCTTCATCACGCTGGCGGCCACGCTGTCGATCGTGCCGACCGTGCCGGTCGCGGGCATGGCGCTGATCCTCGGCGTGGACCGCTTCATGAGTGAGTGCCGCAGCCTGACCAACTTCATCGGCAACGCGGTAGCCGCGATCGTGGTGGCGCGCTGGGAGGGCAAGCTGGACCGCACGCGACTCGACGCGGCGCTGGCCGGCCATCCCCGCGCGCTGCCCGATATCGAGCAGCCCGCCGACTGAGAGATGCGGAGAATGCACATGTTGCGCAGCGGCCCGCCGGCTCAGCCGCCGCGCGGCCGCTTCGGCATCAACGCGGAGAACATGCCGCGCACCGTGCGCACCTCCTGCGTCGACCAGCCCGGCTTGGTGAGCAGGGTGCGCAGCATGCGCCGGGTGGCCGGGGTGCGGTCCGGCGGGAAGAAATAGCCGGCCTCGTCCAGCAAGGTATCGACCTGCGCGATCATGCCGTCCAGCTCGCCCTGCGGCGCGGGCGGCTCCGCGTCCACCGCCGGCGGGCTGGCGAGCGCCTGCCCCTTCGACCATTCATAGGCGACCAGGATCACTGCCTGCGCCAGGTTGAGGCTGCCGAATTCGGGATTGATCGGCACCGTCACGATCGTGCGCGCCACCGCGACATCGTCGGTTTCCAGCCCGGAACGCTCCGGCCCGAACAGGATCGCGCTGCGCCCCGGCCCGGCATGGATCGCGCGGGCGGCGGCTTCTGGCGTCACCACCGGCTTGGTGACGCCGCGCTTGCGCACCGTGGTGGCATAGACGTGCGCGCAATCGGCGACCGCCGCCGCGACATCGTCATAGACCTGCGCGCGTTCCAGCACGACGTCCGCGCCGGATGCGGCCGGCCCGGCCTGCGGGTTCGGCCAGCGGTCGCGCGGGCTGACCAGCCGCAGCTCGACCAGCCCGAAGTTGAGCATCGCGCGCGCCGCCTTGCCGATATTCTCGCCCAGTTGCGGGCGGACAAGGACGATGACGGGCGGCGGAGCCTCTGCCATCCGGTCCGAGCCGGCATCCAGCGACGCCGACACGCGCGGTGGAGAACATGCCGCCTGCGTCACCGCTATCCCGGCCTCCCGAAATAGTGCCTCCTTCTTCGTGCGCGACCAGTCCTTCACCTGACGCTCGCGCTCCAACGCCTCGATGCGGGTCGGGAAATCCTGTGCCCACATCAACGCCACTGGCCGGCGGTCGTGAGTATAGCCGGGAATGGCGCCGGACTGATGCTGCGCGATCTGCCGTTCGAGGTCGTCGGTGTGGCCGGTGTAATATGTGCCATCGGCACAACGAAGGATGTAGACGTGGAAGGTCATGGGCGCGCTTTATGTTCTCGACGGGCGCATTTGGGCAAGCGCGATGCTGCCCGAACCGAACGGAAGCGAGGGCAGCAGCGGCTGGACTAGCCCCGCCCCGCTTCCTCCACGCTGCCGGCGAATTCCTCGAAATCGCGCGCTTCGCTGAAGTCGCGGTACACGCTGGCGAAGCGGATATAGGCGACCGAATCGAGGCCCTTCAGCCCGTCCATCACCATCTCGCCGATGCGCTTGGCCGACACTTCCGGCTCGCCGCTGGTCTCCAGTTGCCGCTGGATGCCGCTCACCAGCTTTTCCAGCCGGATCGCCTCCACCGGCCGCTTGCGCGCCGCGATCGCGATCGAGCGCAGCAGCTTCTCGCGGTCGAACGGCTCGCGGCGATGCTCGCTCTTCACCACGGTCAGTTCGCGCAACTGGATGCGCTCGAACGTGGTGAAGCGCGCCGCGCAGCCCTCGCACTGCCGCCGCCGCCGGATCGCCGCCCCATCGTCGGTGGGGCGGCTGTCCTTCACCTGGCTGGCGTCATGGCCGCAGAACGGGCAGCGCATTCAGGCGGTCACTTGTTCTTGGTGCCCTTGTGATAGGCCCAGGCCGCGCCCGCCAGCGCGCCGAAGATCGGGCCGACCACCGGCACCGGGATCGCGATCACCGCGCCCAGCGCGCTCCACTTGGCCATGCTCTTGCCCAGCCCCGGCGTGTTCTTCACGGTGCCCTGCACCTCGTTCAGCTTGCTGTCGATATCGGCCACGAGCGTTCCTCCTTACGAATAGATCGGGAACCGAGCGCACAAGGCGCGCACACGTTCCCGCACATTCGCCTCCACCGCCGCATCGCCGGCCTCGCCCTTCGCGCGCAGGCCGTCCAGCACGTCGGCGACCATGTTGCCGATCTCCCGGAACTCGCCCACGCCGAAGCCGCGCGTGGTGCCGGCGGGCGAGCCGACGCGGATGCCGCTGGTCTTCACCGGCGGCAGCGGATCGTTGGGGATGCCGTTCTTGTTGCAGGTGATGCCGGCGCGCTCCAGCGCCTCGTCCGCGTCGCGGCCGGTGATGCCCAGCGGGGTCAGGTCGACCAGCGCCAGGTGCGTATCGGTGCCGCCCGACACCAGATCCGCGCCGCGCTCCTTCAGCGTCGCGGCCAGCACCTTGGCATTCTCCACCACGGCGGCGGCATAGCTCCTGAAATCGGGGCGCAGCGCCTCGCCGAACGCCACCGCCTTCGCCGCGACGACATGCATCAGCGGCCCGCCCTGCAGGCCGGGAAACACCGCCGAGTTGATCTTCTTCGCGATCGCCTCGTCGTCGGTCAGCACCATGCCGCCACGAGGGCCGCGCAGCGTCTTGTGGGTGGTGGTGGTAACGACATGCGCGTGGCCGAACGGCGTGGGGTGCACACCGCCCGCGACCAGACCCGCGAAATGCGCCATGTCGACCATGAAGAACGCCCCCACCTTGTCGGCGATGGCGCGGAAGCGCGCGAAGTCGATGTGGCGCGGATATGCCGAACCGCCGGCGATGATGATCGTCGGCTTCGTCTCCACCGCCTGCTTCTCGACCGCGTCATAGTCGATCAGGTGCGTGTCGGGGGTGACGCCATATTGGACCGCGTTGAACCACTTGCCGCTCATCGCCGCGCGCGCGCCATGGGTCAGGTGACCGCCGGCGTCGAGGCTCAGCCCCATGATCGTGTCGCCCGGCCTGGCCAGCGCCAGCATCACCGCGCCATTCGCCTGCGCGCCCGAATGCGGCTGCACGTTGGCGAAGCCGCAGCCGAACAACTGCTTCGCACGGTCGATCGCGAGCTGCTCCACCTCGTCCGACGGGTGACAGCCCTGATAGTAGCGCTTGCCCGGATAGCCTTCGGCGTATTTGTTGGTGAAGACCGATCCCTGCGCCTCCAGCACCGCGCGACTGACGATATTCTCGGACGCGATCAGCTCGATCTGCGTCTGCTCGCGTGTCAGCTCATGCTCGACCCCCGCGAACACCGCCGCATCGGCATCGGCCAGTCCGCGGGTGAAGAAACCATCCGGCTGGACGCCGGAGGACGCCGGGGAAATGGATGCTGGGTTGGTGCTCATGCGGACTCCTTGAGCATGTCGACGCGGGCGGCATGGCGGCCGCCCAGGAAATCGGTGGACAGGAAGGCACGGACGCAGGCCCGCGCCATCTCGACGCCGACCAGCCGCGCGCCGAGCGCGATGGCGTTGGCGTCGTTGTGGCTGCGCGCCAGTGCGGCGGACAGCGGCTCCGACACCAGCGCGCAGCGCACCGCCGGATGGCGGTTCGCCGCGATCATGATGCCGATCCCGGAGCCGCACAGCGCGATGCCGCGCTCCGCCGCGCCCGACGCCACCGCCTCGGCGAGCTTGCGCCCGTAGTCGGGATAGTCGACGCTGGCGGTGCCGTGCGTGCCCAGGTCGAGCAGGTCATGCCCCTCCTCCGTCAGCCAGTCGCGCAGGTCGTCGCGCAACGAGACGGCGGCGTGGTCGCAGGCGATGGCGATGCGCAAGGGTCGATTCCCGAAAGATGAAGGACGCCGACGCCCTCTAGCCGCGACCGCGCGCGAACGCCACCCGGAACGCTCGCCCGACGTCGCCGGTTGACAGCGGGATGACGACACGCCTCCTCCTGCTGGCCGCGCCGTTCGCGCTCGCCGCCTGCGGCCAGCCCGCGACACCCGCCCCGACCCCGGCGCCGACCCCGTCGGAGCGGATCGCCCCGGTCGCCGAACCGCGCGGGCCGGGACCGCAGGAGACCGCCCCCGCCGCGACCGGAGCCGCGACCGCGCGCGATTATCTCGGCCGCTGGATCGGCGTGGAGGGAATGTTCCTGAACGTCACCCCCGGCACGGACGGCGGCGTGATGCTGGACATGCAATGGGATCTCGACCACCGCGGCACCTTCCCCGGCCGCGTGACGGCGCAGGGGCTGGGCTTCACGCGCGGCGGTGTCGCCGAGGTCGCGGTGCGCGGAAGCGGCGACCGGACGGGACTGAAATGGCTGGCGGGGAAGACGGACTGCCTGATCGTGAAGCCCGGCGAGGGCTATTGCCGCGCGTGAAGCGCGCCCACGACGCGGCCTTTGTCCGTCAGCGCGACAGAAGCGTCGCCAGCGCCGCCGTGGCGCGGCCTACCCCGGCGATCGCCAGATCGAGCGGCGGCGCCCAGTCGGCCTGGACATGAGTCGCCAACCGCTCGTCCACCGAGATCGAGATGCCACGGAGCACCGGCGCCTCCCGTCCCGCGGCGAACAACGACAGCGCCCCGAGCGCGACGATCACGATACGACGGCGGGCATAGTCGGGCGGCTGGTGCATGCGGCGTCTCCCTCGCCGCACGGCATAGCAGAAGCGCGCGGGTCGCAAAAGCGGCCCCGCACCTTCGGGAAAGCCGGGCTGGCCCGCAGGTGATCTAGGCCGCCGCCGCCCAACGCGCGCGGTCGCGCCCGGCGTGCTTGGCGGCGTAGAGCGCCTCGTCGGCGCGCCGATACAGGCGCTTCCACTCCGGCTCGTCGAGGATCGTGCCGCAACTGGTGCCGAGCGAGGCGGTGACGGTCAGGTCGTAGGGCATGTGCGCCGCGCGGATCCGCGCCAGGATGGCGTCGGGTAATTCGAGCGCGTCGGCGGGGGCGAGGATCGCGAATTCCTCGCCGCCGATTCGCGCCACCAGCGCGCCCGTCGGCACAGCATCGCGCAGCGCGTCGGCGAACACGCGCAGCACCTGATCGCCGCCGTCATGCCCCAGCGTGTCGTTGACCTGCTTGAAATGGTCGATATCGACCAGCACCAGCAGGTGCGGTTCGCCGCGACCGATCGCCTCGCGCAGGAAGCTGCGCCGGTTCATCAACCCGGTCAGCGGGTCGCTGTCCGCCAGCAGCCGTGCGAGCATCTCCTGCTCGCGCGCGGCGTCGCGCTCCTCGCCCAGCGCCTTGATCCGCCATGCGATCGCCAGCGCGCTGAAGCTCGCCTCCATCGCCATCGCGATCAGCGTCGAATTGTCGATCCAGAAGTTCCACGCCAGCACGTTCAGCGCATGGCCGACGCGTCCGCTCGCCAGCAGCAGCGGCACGGCCCATGCCATCGCAAAGGCGCGCGCGTAGCGATCGTCGGTGCGCCAGCCGCGCCACAACAGCGGCACCGCCAGCGCCAGCGCGGCCAGGAACGCCAGCGACAGCAGGCGGTCGAGCAGCAGCGCCCGCCACGGCATGAGCAGCGCATAGGCACCGGCCACCACGATCAGCACCGTGATCGCCGCGCCCATCGCGGGCCGCATCCAGCCCCCAACCACCTGCGGCGCGAAGAAGCGGCGCGCGAAGATCAGCGCGCTCGACAAGGTGAGCGCCAGCAACAGCACGTTGAGCCGCAGCCGCAGGTTGTTGTCCATGCCGGTCAACTGCCCCAGCAGCCCGGTCGCGCTGCCGGCATAGGCCATCAGGAACACCACCATCGCGCAATAGGGCGGGTGGAAACGCTGGCGCAGCGCGGCGCCCAGTGCGGCATTGAACCCCAGCAGCGCGACGCACAGGCCCGCGAAGGCGGCGTAGAAGGCCACCAGCCGCACCTCCAGCCGCTTCGACTCAGCCGCGGTCAGGACATGCGGGTTGAGCACGATGCCGCGAATGTTCGCCGCGCCGCGAACATGCCACAGCAACCGCGTCGCCGGCACGTCCGCCGCCGGGATCGGCAGTTCGAAGAAGGCACCCACCTTCAGCTGCCGCCACGCATCCGCGCTGGTGAAGCCACGGGCGCGGATCGTGCCATCGGCATACCGCACGTACAGCGTCACGCCATCCTGCCACACGCTGCCCGAGCGGACCAGCGCGCCCGGCCCCAGCGCCGGAAGCGGCCGCGACATCACCCAGAAGTCGCCCGATCCCGCGTCGCGCTGCTCCTTGCCGCAGATGAAGCCGCGCGGATCGGCGAACACCGCGGCCGCGCGTTCACCGCTCGCCGCCGGGCGAAAGCAGGTCTGCAACGGCGTGTCCGCCTCCGCCCGGGCCGCCGGCATCAGCCAGATCGCCAGAACGCATGCGGCGAGCACCGCCGTGACACGGCTGATGATCCATCCGGACATCCGGGAAACCTAAAAGAAAAAAGGCAAACGAAAGGTTAACGCGACGGAGAATGATGCGACGATCGCGCGTGCGGCCACGGCGCGACGCACGTGTCGGAGAAAGGACGGCGCGGGAGAAAAAGGGTGGCGCGGGAGAAGATGCGCACCGACCGGCCGGCAGGATCGGACCGGCTCGCCATCCGTGCCGCTGCGCTCGCGGCGAACCGGGACGCTTTGGCGCCGAGCGGCTCCGCGCGGCAAAGGTCCGGCGGCGACCGCCGGACGCTCCGCGAGCGACATCGCGGCGTGCCCGCAAGCGACCGCGCCGGGCGTCACCACCCGGCGCGGCGCGTGGTTCAGTCGGCCGCGGCGGGGGCCGCCTTGCCCTTCTTCTTGCCCGGCTTCCTCGGTGCGGCCCCTTCGATCGCGAAGGTCAGCGCGCCGTCCTTCAGGTGCACCGTCACCTCGCCGCCATGGACCAGCTTGCCGAACAGCAGCTCCTCGGCGAGCGGCTGCTTGATCTTCTCCTGGATCAGCCGGCCCATCGGCCTTGCGCCATAGAGCTTGTCATAGCCCTTCTCGGTCAGCCACGTCTTCGCCTCGTCATCCAGCTTGATGTGCACATCGCGATCGGCGAGTTGCAGTTCGAGCTGGAGGATGAACTTGTCGACGACGCGCGCCACCACTTCCGGCGGCAGGTAGCCGAACGGCACGATCGCATCCAGCCGGTTGCGGAACTCCGGCGTGAACATCTTCTGCACCGCCTGCTCGTCCTCGCCCTCGCGGGTCAGCGTGCCGAAACCGAGCGTCTCGCGCGCCATGTCGGACGCGCCGGCATTGGTCGTCATGATGAGGATGACGTTGCGGAAATCGACCGTCTTGCCGTGCTGGTCGGTCAGGCGGCCGTTGTCCATCACCTGCAACAGGATGTTGAACAGGTCGGGATGCGCCTTTTCGATCTCGTCGAGCAACAGCACGCAATGCGGGTTCTGGTCGACCGCGTCAGTCAGCAATCCGCCCTGGTCGAAGCCGACATAGCCCGGCGGCGCACCGATCAGCCGGCTCACCGAATGCCGTTCCATATATTCGCTCATGTCGAAACGCTGGAGCGGGATGCCCAGGATCGCCGACAGTTGCTTGGCGACCTCGGTCTTGCCCACGCCGGTCGGGCCGGTGAACAGGTAATTGCCGATCGGCTTCTCCGGTTCGCGCAGGCCCGCGCGCGCCAGCTTGATCGCCGAGGACAGTTTCTCGATCGCGGCATTCTGGCCGAAGACGACGCGCTTCAGGTCGGTCTCCAGCGTTTCGAGCTGCTTCTTGTCGTCGGTCGACACGCTCTTCGGCGGGATGCGCGCCATCGTCGCGATCACCGCCTCGATCTCGCGCGCGGTGATCGTCTTCTTGCGCTTGTTGGCGGGTACCAGCATCTGCATCGCGCCGACCTCGTCGATCACGTCGATCGCCTTGTCGGGCAGCTTGCGATCGTTGATGTAGCGCGCAGACAGTTCCACCGCCGACTTGATCGCGTCCGGCGTGTATTTGACCGAGTGATGCTCCTCGAACGCGGAGCGCAGCCCGGCGAGGATCTTGATCGTGTCCTCGATCGTCGGCTCGTTGACGTCGATCTTCTGGAACCGGCGCAGCAGCGCGCGATCCTTCTCGAAATGGTTGCGGAACTCCTTGTAGGTGGTCGAGCCGATGCAGCGGATCGTGCCGCCCGACAGCGCGGGCTTCAACAGGTTCGACGCGTCCATCGCGCCGCCGCTGGTCGCGCCGGCGCCGATCACGGTGTGGATCTCGTCGATGAACAGCACCGCGTCGGGCAGCTTCTCCAGCTCGTTCACGACCGCCTTCAGCCGCTCCTCGAAATCGCCGCGATAGCGCGTGCCGGCGAGCAGCGCGCCCATGTCGAGCGAGTAGATGACGGCGGGCTTCAGCACGTCGGGGACATCGCCCTCGACGATCTTGCGGGCCAGCCCCTCGGCGATCGCGGTCTTCCCCACGCCGGGATCGCCGACGTACAGCGGGTTGTTCTTCGAGCGCCGGCACAGGATCTGGATCGTGCGATCGACCTCCGCCGACCGGCCGATCAGCGGATCGACCTTGCCGATCTTCGCCTTCTCGTTCAGGTCGACGGTGAATTGCTTGAGCGCGCTCTCGCCCTTCTTGCCGGGCGCCTCGGCCTTTTCCTTCTTCTCCTCCTCGGCCGCGCCCTTCACGCTGATCGCCTCCGGGGTCGCCGCCCCCTTGCCGACGCCGTGGCTGATGAAGCTGACCGCATCCAGCCGGCTCATGTCCTGTTGTTGCAGGAAATAGACCGCATAGGATTCGCGTTCGGAAAACAGCGCGACCAGCACGTTGGCGCCGGTCACCTCGTCGCGGCCCGACGACTGGACGTGCAGGATCGCGCGCTGCACGACGCGCTGGAACCCGCTGGTGGGCGAGGGATCGGTCGCGGCATCGACCTTCAGCGCGCCCAGTTCGGTGTCGAGGTAATGCGCGACGGTGGTCTTCAGCTCGCCCAGGTCGACGCCGCACGCGGCCATGACCTGCGCGGCATGTTCGTCGTCGAGAAGCGCGAGCAGCAGATGTTCGAGCGTCGCATATTCGTGGCGGCGCGACGACGCGGCCTCGAGCGCCTTGTGCAGCGTGGTCTCGAGGGCGCTGGCAAATGACGGCATCAGGTTACTCCTTGCAGGCCGCGTGAAGCCACGCGACCCCTTGCCACGAATGTCGTGATCCCGACGCGCCGCATCAAGCACCACCCCCGCCGGAAGCGAATCGCCGCCCGCCGGGAGCGCCGGCGGTCACGTCCGGAATAGCGCGTCGGCGCTGGCGCGGTGGTTGACGGCACCGGCGATCCTGCGGCGGATGCGCGCGATCTCACCCTCCAGCGCGGTGGCGCGCGCCTCCAGCTCGGCGACGGACAGGCGATCGAGATCCTCGCGCAGCAGCGCGGTCAGCGGATCGTCGGGCCGCGGCCCACGGATGTCGTCCAGGTCCACCCGCACATCGTCAACGCCCCGCGACGCGGAGTCAATAACCAAGCCCCTGTCGCCGGAGCGCCGAGCAGCCTAAATGAAGAAAGACGTGGCGCACCCTCTTGCTGGTGACATGACCCAGATGAACGATACCGAGAAGCGACGGCTGGCGGCGTTGGCCCGTTACGACATACTGGACACGCCGCGCGAAGCCTCCTTCGACGAGATCGCGGTGTTCGCCGCCCGGCTGTGCGATGCGCCGATCGCCGTCGTCAACCTGATCGGTGATGGGCGCCAGTTCTTCAAGGCCGAGGTCGGCCTGGGCGTGCGCGAGACGCCGCTCGGCACGTCGTTCTGCGCAAAGGCGATCCTGGAGGAGGACTTCCTGCTCGTTCCCGACGCGACGAAGGACGCGCGGTTCGACGGCAACCCGCTGGTCGTCGGCGAACCGGGCATCCGGTTCTACGCGGGCGCGCTCCTGAAGACCGCCGAGAACCTGCCGCTCGGCACGCTCTGCGTGCTCGACTATCGACCGCGGCACCTGACGGATCTCCAGCAGGACGGGCTGCGCGTCCTGGCGCGACAGGTCATGGCGCAACTGGAGTTGCGTCGCGCGGTCGCCGAGAGTGATCGACGCCGCCACGCCGCGACCGCCAGCGAACAGCGCCTCCGGCTCGTGCTCGACAGCGCGCGGGACTATGCGATCGTCACCACCGACGCCGCGCGCCGGATCACCAGCTGGTCCGCGGGCGCGCACGACGCGCTCGGATGGTCGGAGCAGCAGGCGACCGGTCGACCGATCGACGACATCTTCCTGCCGGACGATCGCGACACCGCCGCCCCCGCCCCTGACGGGGACGCCGGCGCGGCGCCGGCACCGGACGTGCGATGGTATGTCCGCGCGGACGGATCGCGCGTGTTCATGCACGGCTCCACGCACCCGATCGTCGGAAGCGGCGGGGAGGCGGTGGGCTTCCTCAGGATCGCGCGCGACGAAACGAGGCGCTGGGAACAGGCACAGGAGCTTGCCCGCACCCGCGCGGAGCTTGTCGACAGCGAGGCGCGCTTCCGCAACATGGCGGACGATGCGCCCATCATCATGTGGGTGACCGACGCAGAGGGCTCGTGCACCTACCTTAACCGGCGATGGTATGAATTCACCGGACAGGACGCGGTGGACGCGCTCGGGTTCGGCTGGAGCAAGGCGACGCATCCGGACGATCGGAAGATGGCGGAAACGACGTTCGGCGCCGCGGTCGCGGCGCAGGGCGCGTACCGGATCGAATGCCGCCTGCGCCGCGCCGACGGCGTCTATCGTTGGGTGATCTCCGCCGCCGCGCCGCGCCATGCCGAGGACGGGCGCTTCCTGGGCCATGTCGGCTCCGTGATCGACATCGACGAGCGGCGCGAGGCCGAGGACGCGCTGCGCCGCGCGAACGACCTGCTCGCCGCGGTGATGGAGTCGGTGCCCGGCGTGATCTACGCCAAGGATCGCGACGGGCGGATGCTGGCCGCCAACCGCGGTACCACCGAACTGGTGGGCAAGCCGCTATCCGCGATCATCGGGCGCACCGATCGCGAGTTCCTGGACGATCCCGCCCAGTCCGCCGCCGTGATGGCGAACGACCGCCGGATCATGGCGGAGAACCGCACGGAGGTGATCGAGGAGGACGTGAGCCTGCCGGACGGCACGGCGGCGACATGGCTGTCCACCAAGTCACCGTTCCGCGACGCGGGGGGCGCGGTCGTCGGGCTGGTCGGTTCGTCGATCGACATCAGCGAGCGGAAACGCTCCGAGGAGCGGCTGCGCCACAGCGAGGCGCAGTTCCGGCTGATGGCCGACGCCGTTCCCCAGATCGTGTGGATCGCCGACGCGCAGGGGCGGATGGAGTTCTTCAACAAGCAATGGGCGGACTATGTGGGCGTGTCCGACTTCCCGGCGACCGTCGACGAGGTGGTGGACCGCTATGTCCATCCCGACGATCGCACCCGCACCATCACCGCCTTCGAGACGGGGCGGCAATCGGCCGACGTCCTGCAGGTCGAACACCGCGTCCGCCGCGCGGATGGCACCTACCGCTGGTTCCTGGTCCGTGCCGACCCGCATCGCGACGAGCGGACGGGCGAGATCCTCCGCTGGTTCGGTGCCTCGACCGACCTCCAGGACCGCAAGACGGCGGAGGAGGCGCTGCTGGCGCTCAACGACACGCTGGAGCGACGGGTGGAGGCGGCGATCGCCGACCGCGATCGCACGTGGAACAATGCGCGCGACCTGCTGCTCGTCCTGGGGACCGACGGAACCTTTCGCGCGGTCAATCCGGCCTGGACGCAGGCGCTGGGCTGGTCGCCGGACGAACTGGTCGGACGCTCGTTCCTGGATTTCATCCATCCGAACGACCATCCGTCGAGCGAGTGCGCCCTCGCCACCGCCGCCACGCGCGAGCTTCCGGTCTACGAGAACCGCTATCGCCACAAGGACGGCAGCTTCCGCTGGATCTCGTGGGTCGCGGCGCCGGAGGACGGCCTGATCTACGCCTCGGGCCGCGACGTGACCGCTGACAAGGAGCGCGAACGCGAACTGGAACAGGCGCAGGAGCAGCTCCGCCAGGCGCAGAAGATGGAGGCGGTCGGCCAGTTGACCGGCGGCATCGCGCACGATTTCAACAACCTGCTGACCGGCGTGATCGGGTCGCTCGACATGATGCAGCGGCAGATCGCCAAGGGTGTCACCGACAAGGTCGATCGCTATGCGAACGCGGCGATGGCCTCCGCCAACCGCGCGGCGGCGCTGACGCACCGCCTGCTGGCCTTTTCGCGCCGGCAACCGCTCGATCCGAGGCCGGTCGACGCCAACCGGCTGGTCGGCGGCATGGAGGAACTGCTGCGGCGCACGATCGGCGAATCGGTGCGTCTGGAGATGGTGACGCCCGGCGGGCTGTGGCAGACGCTGTGCGACCCGCACCAGCTCGAAAGCGCGATCCTCAATCTCGCGATCAACGCGCGTGACGCGATGCCGGACGGCGGCACGCTCACGATCGAGACGGGCAACGCCTGCCTCGAGGACGCCGACACGGCCAGGCGCCGCGACGTCCGGCCGGGGCAATATGTCCGCATCGCTGTCACGGACACCGGCGTCGGCATGAGTGCGGACGTGATCGCCAAGGCGTTCGACCCGTTCTTCACCACCAAGCCGATCGGCCAGGGAACCGGCCTGGGGCTGAGCATGATCTATGGCTTCGCGCGCCAGTCGGAGGGCTATGCCAAGATCATCTCGGAACCGGGCCGAGGCAGCACGATCAAGCTCTACCTGCCGCGCTATCACGGCGAGGGCGAGGACGCCGACGAGCCGGCGGGCGAGGGGTCGCCGGGCCACCGCGCCGGACAGGGCGAGGTGGTGCTGGTCGTCGAGGACGAGACCGTGGTGCGCAACCTGGTCGTCGATGTCCTTCAGGAGCTGGGCTATCGCGCGGTCGAGGCGGCGGACGGGCCGGCGGGGCTGAAACTGCTGCAAAGCGACATGCGGATCGACCTGCTCGTCACCGACATCGGGCTGCCCGGGCTGAACGGCCGTCAGGTCGCCGACGCGGCGCGCGCCAGCCGCCCCGACCTGCCCGTGCTGTTCATGACCGGCTATGCCGAGAACGCGACGGTGGCGAACGGTTTCCTCGATCCGGGCATGCAGATGATCACCAAGCCGTTCGCGGTGGAGGCGCTCGCGGCGCGCATCAGGGATATCATCGCCAGCAGGTGACCCGGCGCACCGCCCGCCGGGAGGCATGCCGCCCGTTCGCTCCGCGCCGCGCACCCGACGGCGCGCACAGGCGGAGGGAACGTCATGCTGGCGCTCGCATTTCGGATGGCTCCTCCCTACAGCGGTTCGATGAGCGACATGCTGCAGCAGGCTTCCGGCAAGGATCGCGAGCGCTGGCTCGCCGGCGAAAGCGACATGGGTCGTCGCATCGCCCGGCACGACTGGGCGCGTTCGCCGATCGGTTCGTTGTCGCGGTGGCCACAACCGCTGCGCACCCTGGTGGATGTCCTGGTGAATTCGACCCAGCCGATGTTCGTGGCGTGGGGGCCACACCGCGTTCTGCTCTACAACGACGCTTATGCCGGAATCCTCGCCGGCAAGCATCCCGCGGCGTTGGGACAGGACTTCCTCGACGTCTGGGACGAGATCCGCGCCGATCTCGCACCGATCGTCGATGCCGCCTATGCCGGGCGCGCGGTCCACATGGACGACATCGAGCTCATGATGAACCGCCGGGGGTTCCCGGAGCGCACCCATTTCGCCTTCTCCTACACGCCGGTCAACGGCGAGGATGGCGAGGTCGCCGGGTTCTTCTGCCCCTGCAACGAGATCACCGGGCAGGTGCTCGGCGAGCGCAGGCTGCGCTTCCAGGCGCGGCTGGACGAGCGCCTGCACCCGCTGGACGACCTGGAGGCGCTGGTCGTCGCCGCCAGCGAACTGCTGGCGGCGGAAATCGAGGTGCCGCACGTCGCCTATGCGCGGATCGACGCCGGACAGCGATACATGCTCGTCAAGGGAGAATGGGGCGACGCCGGGATCGCACCGCTCAAGGGCCGGTACGCGTTCGACGCGCTGGTACCGGGGTTCGTCGACGCGTTGCGGGCCGGCCGCCCGGTCATCGTGCCCGATACCGCGGCGGAACCGGCGGCCGACGCCAGCGCGTTCCACCGTGGCGCCGGCGCCTTCCTGGCGGTGCCGATCACGAAGGACGCCGAGGTCGTCGCCACCGTGCTCGTCCATGCCAGCGGGCGCCGGATCTGGTCGGAGGCCGATATCGACATCGCCCGCGACATGGCGGGGCGGGTCTGGTCGGCGCTTGCCCGGGCGCGGGCGCAAACGGCCGCAAAGGAGACGAGCGAGCGCTATCGTGTCGCCGCGCTGGCGACCAACGATGCGATATGGGACTGGGATCTCCAGAACAACAGCGTGCTGTGGAACGAGGCGCTGTTCGTCACGCACCGCTTCGTGCCCGGGGACGTCGAGCCGACCGGCGACTGGTGGATCGATCACATCCACCCCGACGATCGCGAACGGGTGGACATGTCCATCCACGCGGTCATCGACAGCGACAAGGAGCATTGGGCGGAAAGCTATCGCTTCCGCCGGGGTGACGGATCCTACGCCGATGTCCTCGATCGCGGCTATGTCGTCCGCGACCGGCAGGGCGTGGCGGTACGGATGATCGGCGCCATGCTGGACATCACCGAGCAGAAGCGGATCGACGCGGCGCTGCGCGCCGGCGAGGAGCGGCTCAGCTTCGCGCTCGACGCGGGCGGGCTGGGCGCCTGGGAACTGGACCTCCAGACCGGCGAGCTGACGACCTCCACGCATTGTCGTGAGAATTTCGGAAAGCCGGGCAACGCGCCGTTTTCGTACGCGGACCTGCTGGCCACGATCCATCCCGAGGATCGCGCGCGACAGCAGGAGGCGGTCGAGCGCGCGATCGCGGGCCAGCACGATCTGAACATCGACTACCGGGTGGTATGGCCCGACGGCCAGACGCGATGGATCAACGTCCGGGGACGGCCGGCGTTCGACGAAACGGGGCAGCCGGTCCTCATCGCCGGCGTGTCGCTGGACGTGACGCACCGGACGCTCGCCGACCAGCACCAGCGATTGCTGATCGACGAGTTGAACCACCGGGTGAAGAATACGCTGGCGACCATCCAGTCGATCGCGATGCAGACGTTCCGCCATGAAGACGGCGTCGGCGCGCCGCCGGAACAACGCGATCTGTTCGAATCGCGGTTGATGGCGCTGGCGAAGGTGCATGACGTGCTCACCCGGGAGAACTGGGAGGGCGCGCGACTGCGCGACGTGGTGCTGGAGGCGGTGGCGGCGCATTGCGGTGGCGACCAGGCCGCCTTCACCGTTCAGGGGCCGGACGCGCGCCTCGCCCCCCGGATCGCGCTCAGCCTGTCGATGGCGCTGCACGAGCTTTGCACCAACGCGGCCAAATATGGCGCGCTGTCGGTGGCGGACGGGCAGGTGTCGATCCGCTGGGTCGTCGAACAGGCGGGCGATGGTCGCTGCCTGCGCCTGGTGTGGCGGGAACAGGGCGGCCCCGCCGTCCGCACGCCGTCGAGAAAGGGATTCGGCTCGCGCCTGATCGAGCGCCAGCTTGGTCGTGAACTGCGCGGCACGGTCGAGCTTCGGTTCGAGCCCACCGGCGTCATCTGCACGATCAACGCCCCCGTGGCCGATCCCGGCACGATCGCTCCGGCCACCTTGCCTTCCGTGAAGTGAGAAACCCCGTGTTGCCCGATCCATCACGCGCCCGTGTCCTTGTGGTCGAGGATGAGAGCGCCGTTCTCATGCTCGTCGAAGACATGCTGTCGGAGCTTGGCTTCGAGCATGTCGAATCGGCGATGGCGGTTGCCGAAGCCCTGCCGCTTGCCACCGACCTAGAGCTGTCGTTCGCGATCCTCGACGTGAATCTCGGCGATCAACGCAGCTTCGCGATCGCGGACGTCCTGCGCGCGCGCGGCGTGCCGTTCCTGTTCGCCACCGGCTATGGCGCGCGCGGCATGGAGGGGGATTATGTCGGCTCCTGCGTCGTGCAGAAGCCGTTCAGACGGGATGAACTCGCCGCGGCGATCGAACGAGTCTTCTGTCAGGTGGAATAGTAGTCGCCCGACAGCATCATTCCGGCAACGTATCAAGAACTGAACAAATTCCAGCGACTCCCGTCCGTGGTAGGAAAGGTTTAAGAAAGGTCGCGCTAGACCTTCCGACTGGAGTATCGCGCATGTGGTCGGCCCCTCACTTGTTCAATGAAGATGAACGGCTGGCCGCGCTCGCGCAATATGACCTTGCCGACACCGACACGCTGGTCGAGATCCAGGATCTGGTCGAGATCACGAAGCACCTGTTCGGTGTGTCGATCGCGCTGGTTTCCGTCATCGAGCGCGACCGCCAGTCGTTCAAGGCGCGGGTGGGGCTCGACGTGTGCGAGACGTCGCGGGACGTGTCGTTCTGCGCCCATGCGCTCACCCTGCCGCCGCAGGAGCTGCTGGTCGTTCTCGACGCCACGCAGGATGAACGCTTCGCCGGCAATCCGCTGGTCGTCGGCGCGCCGTTCGTGCGCTTCTATGCCGGCGTGCCGTTGCGCGCGCCGGACGGCCACGCGATCGGCACGTTATGCATCATCAACGACCGGCCTCGCGACGCCTTTCCTCCCGCCGAGCAGGAACGGTTGCGGACGCTGGCGGCCGTCGTCCTCGACCGGCTGGAGGTCAGGCGGCTGCAGGCCAGCGGCCGCGCGGGCCAGTCGCGCTTCGAGCAGATTTCCGCGACCTCGCCCGATGGCATCATGTGCGCCGACGACACCGGCACCATCACGTTCTGGAACGCCGCGGCGGAGCGCCTCTTCGGCTTCACCGCGCAGGAAGCCGTCGGGTCCGACATCGACATCATCGTGCCCCCCACGATGCGGGGCGGGCATGGTCGCGGCCTGACGCGCGTCGCCCACGGTGGCGCGCCGCGGCTGGTGGGAACGACCGTTCAACTGGACGCCATCCGCAAGGATGGCACCGAATTCCCGATCGAACTGTCGCTTTCGATGTGGCGCGAACATGACCTGGCCAGTTTCGGCGCCATCTTCCGCGACATGACCGAGCGGCGCGAAAATGAGAAGCGCCTGTTCGATCTCGCGCATCGCGACAGTCTGACCGGGCTGCCGAACCGGACGGTCCTGATGAACCGGATCGCCGACTGCGCCGCGACGGAGCGGGCGGCCGCGCTGCTGATGATCGATCTCGACGGCTTCAAGATGGTGAACGACACGCTCGGGCATACGGCCGGCGATGCGGTGCTCAAGGAGGTGGCGGAGCGCCTGTCGGCCTGCGTGCGCGCCGGCGACACGGTGGTCCGGGTCGCCGGCGACGAGTTCGCGGTGGTGATGGCGGATCGGCCCGAGCATCATGCGATCGGCACCATGGCGGACCGGCTGATCGAGCGGCTGGCCGCGCCGATCCCGTTCCAGGGCGAACTCGTCCATGTCGGCGCCAGCATCGGGATCGCGCTCTATCCAGAGGATGGCAGCCACGCGGAGGATCTGCTCTCCGCCGCCGACCTGGCGATGTACCAGGCCAAGGCGGAAGGGCGCGATTGCCGCCGCTTCTTCGTCCCCAAACTCCGCGAGGTCGCGGTTCACCGCCGCGCCTTCGAAGGACAGATCCGCACCGGCCTGGAACGCGGCGAGTTCGAGCTTTTCTACCAGCCGCAGATCCGCCTCGAAGACGACCGCATGCACAGCGTCGAGGCGCTGTTGCGCTGGCGCCATCCCGTGCTGGGGCTGCTCACGCCGGATCAATTCCTGCCCTCGATCGAATCCGGGCTTCTGGCGGCCGAGGTCGGACGATGGGTGATCGACCGCGCCTGTTCCGATGCCGTGCTGCTTCGCCAGCATACCCCCGGCCTCCGGGTCGGCATCAACCTGTTCGGCGCGCAATTCCGTACCGGCCATATCGGCACCGATATCGTCGCGTCGCTGGATCGCCATGGCCTGCCGCCGTCGGCGCTGGAGCTTGAGATCACCGAGAACATCATCCTTCGCCACGACGAGACGATGCTGACCCCGCTGGTTCAGCTCAGGGAACTGGGCGTGGGGATCGCGTTCGACGATTTCGGAACCGGCTTCGCCTCGCTCAGCATGCTGAAGCGCTTCCCGCTGACCCGGATCAAGATCGACCGCAGCTTCATTCGCGATATCTGCAACGACGCGGTGGACTTCACCATCGTCAGCACGCTTGTCGCGCTGACCCAGAACCTGGGGCTGGAGTCGGTCGCCGAGGGCGTGGAGACGAGCGAGCAGCTCGCGCTGGTCCGGGCATGCGGCTGCCACGTGGTGCAGGGCTATTTCTTCAGCAAGCCGCTCCCGCTCGCCGATCTGGTCGGCGGCGCATGGCCGCATCCCAGGATGGCCGCGTAACAGCGGGCGGGTGGTCGACGCCGCGCGCGATCACCACCACGGAACCGGCCCGCGACCAACCGCTGCGACAGGCGCGCGTCGGTCGGCCGGACCGGTCTAAACAACGAGCCACGGCAGCGCGGGCGCGATGCCGTGCGCGATGACGCGGCCCGCATCGACTTCTCCGAAGCCATGATCTACGCGGCCCGTGACCAATTCTTTCATCCGCCGTATCGTCCTTCCGCCACGATCAACGGACCCTGGGGGCTTGCCACACGATGACCGACGTGCCCGATACCATGCTGGCGATCGATCCCGCCGCGCCCGGCGGCCCGGAAGTGCTGGTGCCGGTCCGCCGCGCGGTGCCCGTGCCGGGCGCGGGCGAGCTGCTGGTGCGGACTGCGGCGGCGGGCGTGAACCGCCCGGACGTGGTGCAGCGGCAGGGAAACTACCCGCCCCCGCCCGGCGCGCCGTCGATCCCGGGACTGGAGATCGCGGGCGAGGTGGTGGCGCTGGGCGATGACGTCGATCCCGCGCTGCTCGGCACGCACGTCTGCGCACTGATCGCCGGGGGCGGCTACGCCGAATATGCGGTGGTGCCGGCGGCGCATTGCCTGCCGGTCCCCGCCGCGCTGACGCTGGTGGAGGCGGCGGCGCTGCCCGAGACGCTGTTCACGGTGTGGACCAACCTGTTCGAGCGCGCGTTCGCGGTGGAGGGCGACACCGTGCTGGTCCATGGCGGCACCGGCGGGATCGGCACGATGGCGATCACGCTGGGCAATCTGTTCGGGCTGGAGGTGATCGTCACCGTGGGGTCGGAGGAGAAGAAGGCGGCGGCGCTGCGGATCGGCGCGGACCATGCGATCAACTATCGCGAGGAGGATTTCGTCGCGCGGGTGCGGGAGATCACCGGCGGGCGCGGCTGTGCGGCGGTGCTCGACATGGTCGGCGGCGATTATGTGCCGCGCAACCTGAAATGCCTCGCCGAGGACGGGCGGCACGTCTCGATCGCGGTACAGGGCGGCGCGAGCGCGACGATCCCGCTGTTCGACATCATGCGCCGCCGCCTGACGCTGACCGGATCGACGCTGCGCGCGCGCGACGCCGGCTTCAAGGCGCTGGTGACCGAGGAGATCGCGCGCACCGTGTGGCCGTTCGCGCACGCCGGCAAGCTGAAGCCGGTGCTGGACCGCACCTTCCCGCTGGCGCAGGCCGCCGACGCGCACCGCCGGATGGAGGGCGGCGCGCATGTCGGCAAGATCGTGCTGACGATGGAATAGCCCGCCCGCGCTGCCCCCGCTTTTCATCATGGAAAGCGGGAGGCAGCGCGCGTCAGCGCCGCTCGTACGCCTTGGGCAAGGCGCCCTCGGTCGGCGTCAGGTAGCGGTCGCGCAGGTCGCTCTGGCGCGAGCGCATCGGCTGCGGCTGACCGTCGATCCAGGTCGCGACCGGCACCGACGACAGTTCCAGCGGATCGCCGTCCCAGATCACCACGTCCGCACGGCGACCGGGACGCAGCGAGCCGATCTCGCCGCCCATGCCGATCGCCTCGGCCGGCGCGCTGGTGATCGACGCGAACGCCTGTCCCCAGTCCAGCCCGGTCGCGCCGGGCACGCGCGCGATCGCGACCAGATTGCCTGCGAACTGGCGCAGCACATGGTCGCCGCCCGACGCGCCGGTCGATGCCAGCCCGACCGCCACGCCCGCCGCGCGCATCCGCCCGACGTTCGATTCGGTTGCGGCCAGGTTCTCGAAACTGGCCGGCAGGTCGGCCAGCGCGGCGGCGATCACCGGCACGCGCGCCGCGGCGATCTCGCGCGCGACCAGCCAGCCCTCGGTCGCGCCGACCAGCACCAGCTTCACGCGCGGATAGTCGCGCGCCAGCGTCAGCACGTTGCGGATGTCCGCCGCGCGCTCGACATGCACCAGCAGCGGCTGCTGCCCGTCCAGCACGCGCGCCAGCACCTCCGCGTCGCCGCGCTTGACCATCGACTCGCGCGAGCGGCCGTCGAAGGCGGCGGGGTTGCGGCGATAGTCCCGCGCCTGCGCAAAGGCGTCGCGCAGCAGCGCCCAGGCGGCCGGGCGACTGCCGCCGGCCAGCTTGCCCCCCTCCTCGCCCAGCTCGACATATTGGAAGGCGCGCGCGCGGGTCACCGCGTCGGCATCCGCGCCCAGGTCGATCACCGCGCCCTGCCCCGCGAAGATCGACCCGCCCGCCGATGGCGCGACCAGCGCGCGGGTGACGCCGCCCAGCCGCTCGTTGGCGACCTTCACCGAAGCGGGATTGACGCCCAGCGACACGTCGATCCCGGCCTTGAACGGCGAGTTGCGCGCGCCCGCGTCGTTGCTCTCCTGCACGCCGTCGGCATCGACCAGCGACAGGTCGGTTATCGCGGAGACGACACCCGCCGACACCCATTTGCCGCCCGCGTCGATCACCTGCGCGCCCGCCGGCACCGCCACGCCGCGCCCGGCGGCGATGATCCGGCCGTTCGCGATCACCACCGTGCCGCCCTCGACCGGCGCGGAGCCGTCGCCGATCGCGACGGTGCCGCCGGTGATGGCGACGGTCTGCGCCACGGCGGGGGTGGCCAGCATCGTGGCGAGGAGGAACAGCGCGCGCGTCACTTCACGTCTCCCGATCCGGGCTGGCCGAGTTCGAAGTCGCTGACCGGGCGGCGCTTCGGATCATTCGCGTCGTACAGCAGCGCACCGTCGACCCACACCTTCTCCGGCCGGGTATAGACGCTGAACGGATTGCCGTTCCACAGCACCACATCGGCCATCTTGCCGGGTTTCAGGCTGCCGGTCTGCGCGTCGATGCCCAGCGCGCGCGCCGGGGCGAGCGACAGCCACTTCCACGCCGCCTCGTCCGAAATTGCGATCCCCGCGTGGCGCGCCGACGACAGCGCCTTGGCGACTTCCTGATTGAGCCGCTGGATGCCGTTCTCGTCGTCGGAATGGATCATCACGCACGCGCCGGCATTCTCCAGGATCGCGAGGTTCTCGCCGATCCCGTCGTAGCTTTCCATCTTGAAGCCGTACCAGTCGGCCCAAACCGCGGCGCAGGTGCCGCTGGCCTTCAGCAGATCGGCGATCTTGTACGCCTCCACCGCGTGGTGGAAGGCGGTGACCTTGTAGCCGAACTCGCGCGCCATATCGAGGACGATCGCCATCTCGTCGGCGCGGTAGCAATGGTTCTGCACCAGGATCTCGCCCGACAGCACGCCGCGCAGCGTATCCAGCCCGATGTCGCGCTCGGGCGGGTCACCGCCCTCCTGCTCATATTTGTCCCACTTGCGCTTGTACGCCGCGGCCTTGGCCCACATCTGGCGGTCGACCGCGACATTGCCCATCCGCGTCGACGGCTCGCGGTTCTTGGAGCCATAGACGCGCTTCGGGTTCTCGCCGCACGCCATCTTCAGGCCGTAGGGCGCGCCGGGGAACTTCATCGCCTGCATCGTGCGCGCATAGACGTTCTTCAACACCACGCTGCGCCCGCCCATCAGGTTCGCGGAGCCGGGCAGGATCTGCAGCGTGGTGACGCCGCCATTGGCGAGCGCGCGGCCGAAGCCGGGATCCTGCGGCCACACGCTGTGCTCCGCCCATACGTCCGCGGTGACCGGCGCGGTCGCCTCGTTGCCGTCCGAATGCGCCTGCACGCCGGGGCTGGGATAATCGCCCAGGTGGCTGTGGATGTCGACGATGCCGGGCGTCACGAACTTGCCGCGCCCGTCGATCACCGTCGCGCCGGCGGGCGCCTCCAGCGACGCGCCAAGCGCCACCACCTTGCCGTCGGCGAACAGCACCGCGCCATGTTCGATCCGCTGCCCCTCGCCATCGAAGATCGTGACGTCGCGCACCAGCGTCGGCACGCCGGGATAGGCATGGTAGGTGGAGGGATAGGGATCGCGGGCGTAGCGCACCGGCGGCGCCTTCTTCGCGGCGGCCGCGGGGCGATCGGACGTGTCCGCCGATCTGGTGGTGGCGCACGCCATCAGCGGCACCGCCAGCACGACCGCCGACAGCAGCGCGCGCACCGCGCGTCCCCTTTTCATGCAGATGCCCCTTTTCGCTGACCCGGTTGACGCCCGACCATGGACGCGCGCCTCCGCGATGGTCAAGCGACCACCGACCGGATGTCACGCGACGTCGGCGGGCATTTCGCGTTCCATCGCCGGCATTGCGGCGCGCCAGTAACCATCGATCAACGTCATTGGCTTAACTGCGTTGACCTGTTGATGGACAATGTATACGGCGACGCCATTAGTTGAAGGAGTTTTGCGATGTCCGATGAAACCATCACCGCCAATGCGGTAGAGCTTGCTACCGAATTGACCATCGCCTGGCTGGCCAATCCCAACACCCGCGCGTCGGGCGAAGATGTCCCGGCATTTCTGCGCACCATGCACGATGCGGTGTCAAACCTGTCGTCATCGAATGCTCCGTCGACCCCTGAAGAACCCGCCGCCGAATATACTCCGGCCGTTTCGGTCCGGAAGTCACTGGCATCGAAGGATCATCTGATCTCGCTGATCGACGGCAAGCCTTACAAGACGCTGCGTCGCCATCTCGCCGGTCATGGCCTGACCCCCGACGACTATCGTCAGCGTTATGGTCTGAAGCCCGACTATCCGATGGTCGCTGAAAGCTATTCGGAAGCGCGTCGCGACATGGCCAAGAAGATCGGCCTGGGCCGCAAGCCCGGCGAGCGCCGCGGCGACAGCGGTGCGCAGGCCGAGGCGAGCCCCGCGCCGCGCGGCCGTCGCAAGGCCGCGGCGGCGGACGCCTGATCCGGTCCGGCACGGGCGCGCGCCGCCGATGACGATCGTGGACCCGATCGTCGCCCCGGCGGTGGACCGCGCCCGTGCCACGCTCGCGCAGGCGTTGCGCGGGCTGGTGGGCAGCGGCGAGGTCGATCTCGCGCGCCCGCCCGGCGACGACGGGCTGTTCGGCGCCACGTCCCCCGCCTGGCGCGTCCACGGCGATTTCTCCGCGATGATGATCGGCGGCATCTCCGCGCTGCTGTTGCAGATGCTCCATCCCGGCGCGCTGGCCGGCGTCTGGGACTTCAGCGATTTTCGCCGCGACCGGCTGGGGCGGCTGCGGCGCACCGCGCAGTTCATCGCCGTCACCACCTATGGCGCGACCGACACCGCCGAGGCGACGATCGCGCACGTCCGCGCGATCCACGACCGCGTGCACGGGACGCTGCCGGACGGCACGCGCTACGATGCCAATGATCCGGCGCTGCTCGCCTGGGTCCATGTCGCGGAGACGGACAGCTTCCTGCGCGGCTATCTGCGCTATCGCGATCCGCACCTGAGCGCGGCGGCGCAGGACGCCTATGTCGCCGACACCGCGATCGTCGCCGAGCGGCTGGGCGCGCGCGACCTGCCGCGCTCACGCGCCGATATCGCGGCCTATTACCGGCAGGTGCGACCCGCGCTGCGCTGCGATCACCGCACGCGCGAGGTGGCGGACGCACTGCTCGCGCCCGGCGACGACCGCGCGCAGGCCGCGGCACTGGCGGTGGCGGGCGCGGCGGCGGTGGACCTGCTGCCGGACTGGGCGGCGGCCCTGCACGGCCGCACGCCGACCGCGCTGACCCGCCCGGCGATCCGCGCCGGTGCCGACGGCATGAGCCGCGTGCTGCGCTGGGCGCTCAGCCGGCCGGTCTGAGCGTCCGTCCGGAAGCGCGCGGAACGGCGAGCGTCACGGCGTGGCGGCCCGCCTTCCCTCCCGGATACTTACGTGAGATGGGCGGGCCGGCGTCGTGAACGCGCTTCAGGCGCATTGCCACCGCACGTTGATGCGCGGCGCGGGCGGAACGTCACCTCATCGGGCTTCAAATCCTGATCTACGTCGACGCTTCAACTTGGCCGCTCGGCCCGAACACTATCAGGAGGGAGGACATCTCTCGGCGCGGCGCTGGACAAGCCCGCTCCGGACGAATCCGGTGAAGGCGACCCATCCCGCCGCCCACGGCAACCGCTCGGAGCACCCAATTGCCCATCACGCCGGCACCCGCTGGGGTGCGGCGCCGCGCCAACCGCGCGCCCGCGTCCAAGCCTTGAACCCATGCCAGCGCCGGCGTGCATGCGCGCTCCGCTTCGCCGCGATCGAACCGTTGGCCGCAACGGAGGCAATGACAAGGGCCGGGGCACCGCGGCACCCCGGCTCATCCCGTCAGCCGCCGTTGACGATCACCGTCACCGCGCGGCGGTTCTGTGCCCAGCTCGCCTCGTCCGAGCCGAGCGCCACCGGGCGTTCCTTGCCATAGCTGATGGTGGTGATCCGCGACGGCGCGATGCCGCGCGCGGCCAGATAGTTCTTCGCGGCGTTGGCGCGGCGGTCGCCCAGCGCCAGGTTATACTCGCGCGTGCCGCGTTCGTCGGCATGGCCCTCGATCGTGATCGTGACGTTGTTGTAGCGCTGCAGCCATTCGGCCTGCGTGTCGAGGATCGCGCGCGCGGTGGCGTCGATATCGTACATGTCGAGCCCGAACAGCACCGTGTCGCCCTGCGTCGATCGCTTGAAGTCCGCCGCCGAACCGGGCGCGATGCCGCCGTTGGGATCGACCGGCCCGGTCTGTTCCGGCGCGCTCGGCGCGGCGCCGGGTGCGGGCGGCAGCACCTCGGGGCGCTTCTTGGAACAGGCCGCCGTCGCGACCAGCGCGGTCGCCATCAGAAGGGTGGTCGTCAGTCGTGCCATCGGCTGTCTCCAATCGCTGTCGTTATTGCACACATCATTACGGACGCAACGGTCCCCACGCCGGGTCCGATCCGTCCAGCGGGGTGGGCACGCGGCGCTCGTTCACGCCGGTCAGGTCCACCGACCACAGATCCGCCTTGCCGGCATTGCCGCGACCCTGCCGGAAGAACATCAGCACGCGGCCGTTGGGGCTCCACGACGGGCCTTCGTCCTGCCAGCTGTTGGTCAGCAGCTTCTCGCCCGAGCCGTTCGGGCTCATGATGCCGATGCGGAACGCGCCCTGGATCTTGGTGAAGGCGATCAGGTCGCCGCGCGGGCTCCACACCGGCGTGGCATAGCGTCCGCCGCCGAAGCTGATCCGCTGCTGGTTCGATCCGTCGGCGTTCATCACATAGATCTGCTGCCCGCCCGAACGATCGCTTTCGAACACGATCCGCGACCCGTCCGGCGAATAGCTTCCCCCGGTGTCGATGCCCGGCGAATTGGTCAGCCGCTGCGGCATGCCCCCGGCCGCCGCCACCCGGTACAGGTCGGTGTTGCCGGCGGTGGCCATCGAGAACAGGATGTAGCGGCCATCGGGCGAGAAGCGCGGCGCGAAGCTGGTGGCGACATTCTGCACCACCAGCCGCTGCCGCCCCGATCCGATGTCGTAGATGTAGATCGCCGGCGTCTTGCCGACATAGCTCATATAGACGATCGACTGCTGGTTGGGCGCGAAACGCGGCGTCAGCACGATCGACGATCCGGTGGTCAGGAACCGGCTGTTCGCGCCGTCCTGATCCATGATCGCCAGCCGCTTGATGCGGTTCGCCTTGGGGCCGGTCTCGCTGACATAGACGACGCGGCTGTCGAAATACGCCCCCTCGCCGGTCAGCCGGGTATAGACCATGTCGGCGCATTTGTGGCCGGCGCGCCGCCAGTCGGACGGCGGCACCACGAACCCCTGCCGCGTCAGTTGCGTCTGCGCCGACACGTCGTACAGGTAGCAGCCGACCGTCAGCGTGCCGTCGCCGTTGGCGCGGACATAGCCCTGCACCAGCGCCTGCGCGCCCGATCCGCCCCAGTAATCGAACGCCGGCGCGGTCACCTCCGGGAAGGCGATCGCGCGCATCCGCCCGGGCGCCAGCGGGGTGAACAGCCCGGAATTGCGCAGGTCGTTGGCGACGATCTCCGCCAGTTGCCGCCCGAGCTGGTCGGTGGAGCCGGCGGCGGTCTGCACCACCGCCTGCGTCGGCATCGGCGGGATTGCGATCGGCATCGGCGCGGAAATGCCGCCGGTGACGTCCACCTCCAGCGGCGGCGCATCCTGCGCGGCGGGCGCGGCGGCGGGCACCGGCTGCTGCGCGAGCGCGGGCGTGGCAACGAGCGTGGCGAGAAGGAGCAGCCGGAGTCGCATCACCGCAGTTTCCAATTATAGTTGATGTTGCTCCACCCCCCATTGGCGGTGGCGTAATATTCGGCGGGCAGCTTCAGCGGCGAGCAGCCCTTGAACGCCGCGATACCCAGATCGACGACGCGGCGCGCGTAGCGGCGGTTGTCGTCGTCGACGCCGTTCTGGCGCACCACGGTCGGCGTGGCGGACAGCGTGCCGTCGCGGTTGAGCCGCAGGTTCAGCGTGGTCACGATCTGGTTCGCGCCGGGACCGGGATCGACCTGACGGTCCGCGCACGGCTGGATCTGCCGCGCGATCGCCTGCTGGATCGCGGCCAGCGCGCGCCCGTCGACACGCGCGGCGGCGGGCGGCGCGTCGCTCTCGCGCGCGTTGCTCTTCTCGGCGCTCAACCCCTTCAGGAAATCGTCGCCCAGCCGCCCGCCGCGCTGCTTGGGCGCGGTCGCCTTTTCGGTCTTGCCGCTGCCCCTGGCGGCGGCGGGCGGCGCTTTCGCCTTGCTCTGCGACGCCGGCGCGCTCTGCTGCCGCGCGGGCGCCGCCTTGGCCGGCGCCTTTTCCGCGGCGGGCGGCGACGGTCTTGGCTTCGGCTGCGGCCTGGGGGCCGGCTTGGGCGCCGGCGCGGGCTTGGGTGGCGCAGGCTTCGGGGGCGCGGGTTTCGGCGGGGCGGGCTTCGGGGGCGCGGGCCTGGGCACCGGCTTCGGCTCCGGGCGCGGCGCTGGCACCGGCTCGGGCGCGGGCACCGGCTCCGGCGCGGGGGCGGGCGGCGGCGCTTCGGCGGGTTCGCCCAGCTCCGGGGACACGCGCTGCGACGCTTCCTCGGTCGCGGCCGGGGCGGCGGCCTCCAGCGCGACGTCGCGGACCAGGCTGACCTCGACCGGCGTCTGCTTCAGCTTCTGCGGATTGGGCGTTTCGAGGAAGCCGACCGACAGCAATCCGAACAGCAGGACATGCCCCGCCGCCGCCAGCCCCAGCCCGATCTTCTCCGCCCGCTCCACTTAATCCCGATCCACTTATTCTTCGCCGACCGTCACCAGCGCGACGCGGTTCAGCCCGGCGCGGTTCAGCTCGCCCATCACGCGCATCACCCGGCCATAGTCCAGCCCGCGATCGGCGCGCAGGAACACCTGCGGCGGCTCGCCGGCCTTCGCGCCCGCCGCGATCGTCGCCAGCCGCTGCGGCAGCGCATCCGACGACACCTCCTCCTTGGCGATGAAGATCCGGCCCTGTTCGTCCAGCGAGATCTCGGTCGGTTCCTGGTCCTGGTCCAGCGGCTTGGCGCGGCTGTCGGGCAGGTTCACGGGCACGCCCTGCGTCAGCAGCGGCGCGGTGACCATGAAGATGATGAGCAGCACCAGCATCACGTCGACCAGCGGCGTGACGTTGATGTCTGCCATCGGCGCGCGACGCCCTTTCCCGCGCGCGGAAGGCAGGTTCATCGCCATCAGCGTTCGCCGTCGAGCTGGCGCGACAAGGTGGCGTGGAAACCGTCGGCGAAGCGGTTCAGCCGCGCCTCGATCCGGTTGATCGCATGGCTGAAGCGATTGTACGCGATCACCGCCGGGATGGCCGCGAACAGCCCGATCGCGGTGGCGAACAGCGCCTCGGCGATGCCCGGCGCGACCACCGCCAGGCTGGTGTTCTGCTGGCTGGCGATCGAGGTGAAGCTGCGCATGATGCCCCACACCGTGCCGAACAGCCCGACGAACGGCGCCACCGATCCGACCGTCGCCAGCACGTTCAGCCGGTCCGACAACTGGTCGATCTCGCGCGCCACCGCCGATCCCATCACGGTGCCCAGCCGGTCGCGCGTGCCGTCGCGGTCGATCTTCTGCCCCTGCGTCGAGCGCCGCCATTCGGTGACGCCCGCGTTCAGCACGCGCGCCGACGGCAGGTCGGTGTGCGTCTGCGACTTGTAGAAGGCGTCGATATCCTCCGCCTTCCAGAAATCGCGCTCGAACGCCTCGGTGCGCGTGCGGGTACGGCCCAGCTTCAGCCAGAAGCCGATGATGATCGCCCAGGTCCAGATGCTGGCGAGCAGCAACCCCAGCATCACGCCCTTCACCACCCAGTCGGCCTGGAGGAACAGGGCGATCGGCGACAGCGTGGCGGCGTCGGTCTGCAAAATCGGATTCAAGGCGCTTCTTCCCCCAATGGGACCAGGTTGCGGAACAGCGCGACCCACGCGGGCGGCTGGCGACGCGGGCGGCCGTCCGGCCCGACCAGCGCCGCGGTCACCTCCGCGCCGGTCAGCATTTCAGTGCCGCGCCTGACTGTCTGATGAATGACGACGGTCGCGGCGCGCACGCGCGCCACGCGGCTTTCCACCAGCAGCGCGTCGTCGAGCCGCGCCGGCGCGCGATAGCGGATCGCAAGGTCGGTGATCGCATAGGCGCCGCCGCCGCTCTCGAACTGCGCGCGCTGGTCGATGCCGGCGACGCGCAGCATGTCGGACCGCGCGCGCTCCATATAGCGCAGGTAGTTGGCGTGGTAGACGACGCCCGACAGGTCGGTGTCCTCGAAATAGACGCGCAGGGGGAAGAGGTGCGTGCTCCCCTCGAAACGTCCCTGCGCGGGCTGGTCGTCCGCTGTCATCCCTCGGCTGTTAACCGATGGGCGGAACGGGGGGAAGCCCTTCCGCCCGTTGCCACGCTCGCGTCATTCCCGCGAATTGGGGTGCGGGCGGTTCACCCCAGCAGCGCGGCGATCTCCGCTGCCGCCGGCTGCCAGTCCAGCCGCGTCTCCGCCAGCCACGCGGCGTCGTGATAGGTGCAGCCGTAGCGGTCGCCGCCGTCGCACAGCAATGTCACGATGCTCCCCCGCTCGCCCGCCGCCGCCATCTCGCGGATCAGGTGCGCGCACGCCCACAGGTTGGTGCCCGTCGACCCGCCCACCCGGCGCCCCAGCACGGCGCCCAGCGCGCGCATCGCGCCCAGGCTGTCGGCGTCCGCCACCGCGATCATCCGGTCGATCACCCCGGGCACGAAGCTCGGCTCGACGCGCGGGCGGCCGATCCCCTCGATCCGCGACGCGCACCCTTCCGGCAGCGCGAGCTGCGCGCGATCCGCGAAGTGCCGGTGGAAGATCGAGTGCACCGGATCGGCGACGCACAGCCGCGTCGCATGACGGCGATAGCGGATGAAGCGCCCGATCGTGGCGGAAGTGCCGCCGGTGCCCGCGCCGCACACGATCCACGCCGGGACGGGATGCTCCTCCTCGCCCATCTGCGCGAAGATGCTCTCGGCGATGTTGTTGTTGCCGCGCCAGTCGGTGGCGCGCTCGGCATGGGTGAACTGGTCGAGATAATGGCCGCCCGTCTCCGTCGCGAGCCGCTGCGCCACGTCATAGACGGTGCGCGGATCGTCCACCGCGTGGATCTCGCCGCCATGGAAGCGGATCGCGTCGAGCTTGGGCGCGGCGGTCGCGGCGGGGACGACCGCGATGAAGCGCAGCCCCAGCATCTTCGCGAAATACGCCTCGCTGACCGCGGTCGATCCCGACGACGCCTCGATCACGCAGGTGTCCGGCCCGATCCACTCGTTGCACAAGGCGTACAGGAACAGCGAGCGCGCGAGGCGATGCTTCAGGCTGCCGGTCGGATGGCTGCTCTCGTCCTTCAGGTACAGATGGATGCCGTCGTGGCGCGGCAGGTCGACCTGGATCAGATGCGTGTCGGCGGAGCGGTTGTAATCCGCCTCGATCCGCCGCACCGCCTCGGCCAGCCACGCACGGCTCATGACGCCACCCTCACGATGCGACGAAGCTGTTGATCGCGCGATCCTTGCGCACCTTCGTCCCGTCGAAGATCGTGCCGTTCATCGCGATCCACACCCCCGGCCCGGCGACCTGCGCGGTGGCGAAGGCCATGCCGAGGTTGAAGGTCGCGTCGCTCTCCGCGAAGCGCGCCGGGGCCAGCGCGCCGACCAGCACGATCGTCTTTTCCGTCCGTCCCGCCAGCGCGCGCGCGGTGTCGGTCATCGTATCGGTGCCATGCGTGATGACGATGCGGTCCTCGGGCGCGGCGGCCACCGCGTCGGCGATCGTCGCGCGGTCCGCCTCGGTCAGCTCCAGGCTGTCCTTGCGCAGCACCTCCTGCACGCGGAACGGCAGCGCGACGCGCGCGATGTGCAACAGCCGCTCCACCACGCTGTCGCCGATCTGATATTCGCTCAGCGCGTCGAAGTAGAGCTTGTCGATCGTCCCGCCGGTGGTGAGGATCAGGATGCTCATCGCACCTCTTCCAGCAGGCCATGGCGTCGCAGCATCGCGGTCGGATCGGCATCGCGGCCGCGGAACGCGCGGAAGCTCTCCGCCGCCGGGCGCGTCGCGCCGCGCGCCAGCACTTCCTCGCGCAGCGCGGTGCCGGTCGCGCGATCGACCAGCCCGGCCTCCGCGAACCGGCCGAAGCCGTCCGCCGCCAGCACCTCCGCCCACAGATAGCTGTAATAGCCCGCGGCATAGCCGCCCGCGAAGATGTGGCTGAACCCGTGCGGGAAGCGGTGCCATGCCGGCGGGCGCAGCACCGCCACCTCGTCGCGCACCGCCTCGATCACCTCCATGGGATCGCTGCCCATCGTACCGAGATGCAGCAGCAGGTCGAACAGCGCGAATTCGAGCTGGCGGACGATGAACATTCCCGACTGGAAACGCCGCGCCGCGACCATGCGCTCGAACAAAGCGGGCGGCAGCGGCGCGCCCGTCTCGTGGTGCCCGGACATGCCGGTCAGCACGTCGCGGTCCCAGGCGAAGTCCTCCATCAACTGGCTGGGCAGCTCCACCGCGTCCCATTCGAACCCGCTGGTGCCCGCGATCGACGGGCGATCGACGCGCGTGAACAGATGGTGGAGGCAGTGGCCGGTTTCGTGCAGCAGCGTCACCACGTCGCCATGGCTCAGCAGCGACGGCGCGGCCTCGCTTTTCGGCGCGAAGTTGCACACCAGATAGGCGACCGGCACGCGCACGCTGTTGCCGTCGCGCAGCCGTGGACGCGCCTGCGCCATCCACGCCCCGCCGCGCTTGCCCGGGCGGGCGTGCAGGTCGAGGTAGAGGCCGGCGAACACCGCGCCGGCATCATCCACCACGTCGTAATAGGAGGCGTCGGGATGGTAGAGCGGCACGTCGTCGCGCGCCACGAGCCGGATGCCGAACAGCCGCGACAGCAGCGCCTGCCAGCCGGCGGTGACGCGTTCGACCGGGAAATAGCCGCGCACCTCCTGCTCGTCGACCGCGTAGCGCGCCTGCCGCAGCCGGTTGGCGGCGAAGCCCGCATCCCACGGCTGAAGATCGGCGATGCCGAGTTCCTCGGCCGCATAGGCGCGCAGCGCGGCCAGATCGCGCCCGGCGGCGGGACGCGCGCGCGCGCCGAGGTCGCGCAGGAACGCCAGCACCTCGCCGGCGTTGGGCGCCATCTTCGTTTCCAGCGACAGCGCGACCGGGTCGGTGAAGCCGAGCAGCGCCGCCGCCTCGTGCCGCAGCGCGAGGATGCGCGCGATGCGCGGGCCGTTGTCGTAGGTGCCGGCGTGCGGCCCCTGGTCCGACGCGCGCGTGCCATAGGCGCGGTACACCTCGGCGCGCAGCTCGCGGTCCTCGCCGAAGGTCAGCACCGCATTGACGCTCGGCTGCTGGAGCGTGACCAGCCAGCCGTCCAGCCCCTCCGCGCGCGCGGCGGCGGCGAACATCGCCCTGTCGGTGGCGGAGATGCCCGCCAGCCGCGCCGGGTCGGTGATGTGGCAGGTCCAGGCGTCGGTGGCGTCGAGCACCGCGCTGCCGAACTCGGTGGACAGCGCCGACAGCTCGACCGACACCGTCGCGAAACGGTCGCGGGCGTCCTCGTCCAGCGCGACGCCGGCCAGCCGGAAATCGCGCACCGCATGTTCCACCGCCACGCGGTCGGCCTGCGGCAATCCGGCGAAGGCGGGTGACGCCGCCAGCGCGGTCAGCACGTCATACAGGTCGCGATACTGCGCCACGGCCATGAAATGCGCGACCAGTTTCTCCTGTCCGGCGGCGTGCGCGGCGCGCAGCTCCGGCGTATCGGCGACACCGCGCAGGTGCGACACCGCCGACCACAGCGCGTCCACCGCCGCCTCGGCGCGCTCCAGCGGCAGCCACGCGCGCTCGAAGCTGGTCGGCCGGTCGCGCGTGACGGTCGCCACCGCCTCCGCGTGCCGGGCGAGCGCGGCATCCAGCGCGGGGGCGACCGCCTCCGGGGTGAGGGCGGTGAAGTCGGGCAGCGCCAGCGGGTCGAGCAGGGTATCGGTCATGCGCGGGGATGTAGCGATGCGCAGGCCTGAGGGGAACCGCCCGCCCCCCGCGGTCCGCTCAATCCTCGCTGATGAGGCTGCTGCGCGCGGTGTCGCGCATCCGCAGGTACACGATCAGCGAGATACCGATCATCGCGGTCACATACCAGTAGAAGCCCTGCTCCCAGCCGCCCTTCTTGAAGCTGAGCGCGACATATTCCGCCGTCCCGCCGAAGATCGTGTTGGCCAGCGCATAGGGCAGCGCCACGCCCAGCGCGCGGATGTGCGCCGGGAACAGCTCCGCCTTCACCACCGCGTTGATCGAGGTATAGCCGGTGACGATGATGAGCGCCGCCATCACCAGCAGCCCGGCGACCGTCGCGTCGCGCGTCGTCTCCAGCGCGGAGAAGATCGGGTAGGTGAACAATACCCCCGCCACGCCGAACGCGACCATCAGCGGCTTGCGCCCGATCCGGTCGGACAGCGCGCCGGCAAGCGGCTGGAGCAGCATGAAGACGAACAGCGTGACCGCGTTGATCTGCGTCGCGACCTCCTTGGAGAAGCCCGACGTGTTCACCAGGAACTTCTGCATGTAGATCGAATAGGCGTAGAAGGCGAGCGTACCGCCGGCGGTGAGCAGCATCACCACCGCGGTTTCGCGCGGGTGGTTCTTCAACAGCGCCAGGAAGCCCGAGCGGGGCGCGTCGGTCGCCTTCGCGTTCTTGAAGCTCTGCGTCTCGGCGAGACCACGGCGCAGGTAGAAGACGACCACCGCCAGCATCGCGCCGATCACGAACGGGATCCGCCAGCCCCATTGCTCCAGCGCCGGCTTCGCCATCACCGTCTGCAGGATCAGCAGCACGGTGATCGCCAGCAACTGCCCGGAGATCAGGGTGACATACTGGAAGGACGAGAAGAAGCCGCGCCGCGACTTGCCCGCCATCTCCGACAGATAGGTGGCGCTGGCGCCATATTCGCCGCCGACCGACAGCCCCTGCATCAGCCGCGCGAGCACCAGCAGCGTCGGCGCGACGATGCCGATCGTCTCATAGCCCGGGGTGCACGCGATGATGAGCGAGCCGGCGCACATCAGCGTCACCGACAGCGTCAGCCCCGCCTTGCGCCCCTTGCGATCGGCGTAGATCCCCATGATCCACGCGCCGATCGGCCGCATGACGAAACCGACCGCGAACACCGCCGCCGCGCTCAGCAACTGCGCGGTCTGGTCGCCCGACGGGAAGAAATGTGGGGCGAAATACAGCGTGAACGCCGAATAGACGTACCAGTCGAACCATTCGACCAGATTGCCGGTCGAGCCGCCGATGATGGATTTCAGGCGGCTCGCGGTTTCAGGCGCACTGGCCATTGATCTCTCCCATATCGTTTTGCGTCAGAACCGGAAACTGGCCCAGGCGGCCAGGAAATCCGAATCCTTGTACCCGGCATTCGCCAGCGCGTCCTTCACCATCATATGCTCGTAGCGGCCGGTCAGCGATACGCGCGGCGTTACCGTCCACACCGCCTGCGCGCGGATCAGGTCGGCGATGTGCCTGCCCGCGACGTTCTGCGTGTTCGCGAACGCCGCCCCGGACGCGCGATACACCGCCTCGTCCTCGTTGGGCCGCCACGCCATCGTATATTCGCCGGTGACGCGCAGGTTCTTCACCGGCTGCACGGTGACGTTGGGCGAGATCGCGAGCAGGTTCGTCGGGGTCAGGAACAACTGGTAGCTGTAATAGATGTTGTTGCCGTACAGCCCGCTGGGCGTGCGCAGCGTGCCCGTGCCGCTCGCCCCGCCGCCGCCGCTGGCATAGTCGACATGCACCCCGACGCGCGGCGCGCTGGCATCGCGCGCGATGCGCCACGTCTGCGCCAGGAACACCTGCCACGCGCTGATCGAACGATCGTCGAACTCGCCGCCCTGATAGTTGACGGTCCAGTCGATCGTCGCGCGGTCCACGTCCCCGTACAGGTGCAGGCCGTAGAACATCCGCTCCTCGCGCGCGGTGGTCGCCCCCCAGACGGCATGGCGGTTGCGCAGCCGCCAGACGAACGGATCGAAGAACAGCTTCGACGTGCCCAGGAAGTCGTTCGGCACCGAATAGCCGAAGGTGACGCCGCTGAAATGGCGCGAGCCGTCGGTGCGGTCGTCGCTCAACCCCTCGCGCCCGTAATTGACGTAGCGCAGGTCGAACACGTCGACGCGCGTGCGCT
The DNA here is from genome assembly GCA_003243195.1 of Sphingomonas taxi. Taxonomy (GTDB): domain Bacteria; phylum Pseudomonadota; class Alphaproteobacteria; order Sphingomonadales; family Sphingomonadaceae; genus Sphingomonas; species Sphingomonas taxi_B. The sequence continues at coordinate 236,301 of QFQI01000002.1, forward strand.
TGCCGCGCGCATAGCCACGCACGCCGTCCAGCACGAAGTGCAGCGTCGGATCGTCGCGCACCGCCATCAGCAGGTTCGGACCGTCGGAGAACTCCTGCCGCCCGCCCCGCACGCCGACCTCGGCGCCGCCGATCCGGCCCTTCACCTCGCCGAACGCCTGCTGCACGGTCAGCCCGTTGCGCAGGTTGGCGCTCGGATTGCCCAGGTTCACGCCGTCGAGCCGCGCCTTGGCCAGTTCGCCGAAGAAGCGGACGTGGTCGCCCAGGTGCAGGTCCGCGCCCGCGAAGAGGCGATAGCGCTCCTGCCGCTGCGCCTCGCGGTCGCGCAGGTCGGGGTTGGTGGTCGCCTGCACCCGGTAGCGGAACTCGCCCGACAGCGTCAGATAGACGTCGCCGTCCTCGGTCAGCGGCAGGTATTTCAGCCGGTCGAGCGGGTCGTCGCGCTTGGCAGGGTCGCGCATCGCGCTCCAGTCCTCCGCCCAGCGCGAGACATTGTATTTGCCCTGCGGAATCCCCTCGCCGATCCCGGCCGAGGGATAGGAGGTGGTGGCGATCGGGGTGGCGGGCGCCTTGTCCCCCGGCTCCTGCGCGGCCGCCGGCAACGCGCCCAGCATCGCGGCAGCGGCCAGCAGCCCGCGAGTCGCCATGTGACGCCCCGTCGATCCGGAAATCCCTGAGGCATTGAAATCAGACGTCATTCTATCCTCTCGCGCCGCGTACCTCGGCTTCCGACCACCATGGTCCAGAACACCGCGAGCGACAAAGACGCGACCGCCCCTACCGTAAGGTCATGAATTTTGAGGTAACTTTCCCGCCCGGCGCTCCCGCCGCCCGCCATACGTCGCGAAAACCCGCGTGACTTCGACGCGCGGAATGCGATATCCCGCACGGATGGCCGTGCCGCGCCTTCCCCTTCGCCTGGCGGCGCCGGTCGCGGTGATCGTGCTGGCGGTGATCTTCTATCTGCTGGCGGCGGCATGGACCGAGCGGCGCGCGCTCGACACCGTGCGCGGCGATGCGGTGCGCACCGCCCGGCAGCAGGCGCGGCTGCTGGACAGCGAACTGGCGAAGTACCGGCTGCTGCCGATCGTGCTCAGCGAATATGGCGACCTGCGCGATGCGCTGACGGGGGGGCCGGGAACGCAGGCGGCGCGGCGGCTGGACGGGAAGCTGGCCGGGCTGGCGCAGCGGACCGGCGCGCCGGTGATCTACGTGGTCGACGCGCGCGGCATGACCGTCTCCGCCTCCAACGCCGCCACCCCGCAGAGCTTCGTCGGTCACGACTATCGCTTCCGCCCCTATTTCACGCGCGCGGTGCGGAGCGGGACGGCGGAATATTTCGCGCTGGGCAACGTCAGCGGGCGGCCGGGGCTGTTCATGGCGCGGCGCATCGACGCGGACGGCGCGCTGCTGGGCGTGGTGGTGGTGAAGGTGGAGTTCGGATCGGTGGCGCGCGCGTGGGGCAACGATCCCGGCGCCACGCTGCTGATCGACGAACGCGGCATCGTGCTGGCCGCGACCGACCCGCGCGCGCGGCTGCGCACGACCCGGCCGCTGCCGCGGGCGGAGCGGGCGGCGATCCGCGCCAGCGGACAGTTCGGCGCGGAACCGCTCGCCCCCGCGCCCTATCGGCTGACGCATGGCGCGCAGGCCAGCGGCCCGGATGGCGAACGGCTGCTGGCCGTGGGCGCCGCGCTGGACAAGCCGGACTGGCGGCTGGTGCATGTCGTGCCGGTGGCGGGGGCGCTGCGCGAGGCGGCGGGGCTCGCGCGGCTCGCCACCGCGACCGCGACGCTGGGGCTGGCGCTGCTCGCCGCGCTGCTGCTGTGGCGCACGACCCGCGCCGCGCGCGCGGCGGCCGTGCGCGCGCGCCTGCAGGCGGCGGTGGCGGAGCGCACCGTGGAACTGCGCACGGAGATGGAGCACCGCGCCGACGCCGACCGGCGCTTCCGCGCCGCGCGCGAGGAGCTGGCGCAGGCCAACCGCCTCGCCTCGCTCGGCTCGATCACCGCCGGCCTCGTGCATGAGATCAACCAGCCGGTCGCGACGATCCGTACGCTGGCGGAGAATGCGCAGCATCATCTGGCCGCGCAGCGGCTGGATCGCGTGCGGGCCACGCTGGAGGATGCGGTCACGCTGACCGCGAAGATCGGGTCGATCACGCAGGAGATGCGCCGCTTCTCGCGCCGGGGCAGCGGCGGGATCGCGGCGGTGCCGCTGGACGAGGTGATCGAGGGGACGCGGCTGCTGGTCGGCGACCGGCTGCGCAGCGCCAGCGTCGCGCTGGACTGGCCGGCGCGCGGGCAGCCGGCGGTGATCGCCGGGCGCGTGCGGCTGGAACAGGTGCTGGTGAACCTGCTCAACAACGCCGTCGATGCCGTGGCCGGGCGCAACGATCCGCGGATCGTGCTGCTGGTGGAGGGAAAGGGAACGTGGGTGGAACTGACCGTGGCTGACAATGGCGGGGGGATCGACCCCGCGCTGGGCGAGGAGGTGTTCAGCCCGTTCGTCACCGGCAAACCCGACGGGCTGGGACTGGGGCTGGGCATCGCGCGCGACATCATGGCCGAATTCGGCGGGGCGCTGCGCGTCGCGGCCTCGCCGCTGGGCGGCGCGGCGTTCGTCGCCACGGTGCGGCGCGCATGAGCGACACGTCCCCGCCCCGCACCGCGCCGTTGCAGGTCGTGCTGATCGACGACGACGACGGGCTGCGCACCGCGCTGGCGGACAGTTTCGCGATCGCCGGGATCGACGTGGAGCCGTTCGCGGACCCGCGCGCGGCGCTGGCGCGGCTGGGCAGCGACTTCCCCGGCGTGGTGGTCAGCGACATCCGCATGCCGAAGATGGACGGCCATGCGGTGGCCGAGGCGGTGGCGGCGCGCGATCCCGAGCTGCCGGTGATTCTGATGACCGGGCACGGCGACATCGCCACCGCCGTCGCGGCGCTGAAGCGCGGCGCGTGGGACTTCATCGCCAAGCCGTTCGCCGCCGATCATATGATCGCCAGCGTGCGGCGCGCGCTCGACATGCGCCGGCTGGTGCTCGACAATCGCCGGCTGCGTGCCGCCGCGCAGGAAGCGGAGACGCATTATCCGCTGATCGGCGACACGCCCGCGATGGTGCGGCTGCGCGACACGATCCGGCAGCTTGCCGACGTGGACGTCGACGTGCTGGTGGAGGGGGAGACCGGCACCGGCAAGGAGCTGGTCGCGCTGCTGCTGCACCGCTGGAGCCAGCGGCGCGCGCGGCAGTTCGTGGCGGTGGACTGCGCCGCGCTGCCGGACGCGGTGGCGGACGAAGCGCTGTTCGGCAGCCGCGCGCAACCCGGCCGCATCGCCGATGCCGATCGCGGCACCCTGTTCCTGGACGAGATCGACAGCATGTCGCCGGCATTGCAGGGCAAGCTGCTGCGCGTGGTCGAGGAACGCGAACTGCCGCAGCCCGGCGGCGCGCCGCGCGTGGTGAACCTGCGCATCGTCGCCGCCGCCAAGACCGACCTGGCCGTCGCGGTCGGCGAGGGTCGGTTCCGTGCCGACCTGCTGTACCGGCTGGAAACGGTGCGGCTGCGCATTCCGCCGCTGCGCGAGCGCCGCGCCGACGTGCCGCTGCTGTTCGCCTGGTTCCTGGGCGAGGCTGCAGAGCGGTTCGGTCGCGCCCGCCCGCTGATCGACCCGGCGATGGAGGCGCGGCTGGTGACCGACGAGTGGGTCGGCAACGTGCGGGAGCTGCGCAACTTCGCGACGCGCGTGGTGCTGGGGCTGGACGACGGTGCGCCGACGCCCGCCGACCGGCCGCCGCTGGCCGAGCGCGTCGACCGTTTCGAGGCCGCGACGATCCGCGCCACGCTGGAGCGCGTGCACGGCGACGTCGGGGCGGCCGCGGCGGAGTTGCAATTGCCGCGCCGCAGCCTCTACGACCGGCTGCAACGCCACGGGATCGAACCCGCCGCCTTTCGTCCCCGCGCCCCCTCCTCACCCCGCGAGTGATGCGTATGCCGTTTCGTCTCTTCCTCCTGCTGCTCGCCTTCGTCGCCCTGCCCATCTTCCCCGGGACCGCGCAGGCCGCGCCGAGCCTGCTGGACGTCGACGCACGGCTGGCGGCGATCGCGTGGCGGCTGACCACCGCCAATGCGTCGCTGTGCCGCGAGCGGCAGCCGGTGACCGGCGCGGTGCTGCACGCCGCCGATCAATATCCGCCCGAGCTGCGCGACACGTTCGCCGCGCCGGTGGCGGTGGAGCTGGTGGTGCCCGACACCCCGGCGGCGCGCGCCGGGGTGGTGGCGAACGACGGGCTGGTGGCGATCGACGGGCGCGACGTGGCGACGGCCGGGGCGGCGGGCGACACGTTGACCAGCGCGACGCGCGACGCGGCGCAGGCGCGGATCGCGGCGCTGCCGCTCGACGCGCCGATCGCGCTGACGCTGCGCCGCGACGGCGTGGCCCGCCACGTCACGGTACAGCCGCGCACCGGCTGCCGGGTCGAGTTCGAGGTGCTGGCCGGCGGCAAGCTCGGCGCGTCGTCGGACGGGCGCGTGGTGCAGGTCGGCGGACGCCTGTTCGAAACCTTCGCCGACGATCAGATCGCGGTGGTCGTCGCGCACGAGCTGGCGCATGCGGTGCTGCGCCACCGCGTGCGGCTGGAGGCGGCGGGCGTGCGATGGGGGCTGTTGTCCGAATTCGGCCGCAACGGCCGGCTGTTCCGCCAGACCGAGACGGAGGCCGACCTGCTCGGCGCGTACCTGCTGCGCAACGCCGGCTGGGACCCGCAACTGGCGGTGCGTTTCTGGCGCGAGCATGGCGGCAAGATCGACGGCGGCCTCTTTCGCAGCCGCACCCATCCGTCATCGAAGGACCGCGCCGACGCGATCGCCGCCGAACTGGCGACGATGCCCGCGAACGCGCCGACCCCGTACCTGCCGCCGCTGCTGGCGCGACGTGACGCGCCGCTGAAATAGGGCGGAACTGCCGGAAACGACCTGCCCGATCCGGGATTCCCGCGCGCGAGGGCGAAATGCGGCGCCGGAATGTCAGCCGGGGCCATGAGGCGCCCGCGGCACGTCAGGCCGCCAGCCGCAGCTCCAGCCGGCTCCAGATCTCGACCAGCGCGTCCACCAGCTCGCGCATCATCGCCTCGCTGTGCGCCGGCCCCGGCGTGAAGCGCAGCCGCTCGGCGCCGCGCGGCACGGTGGGATAATTGATCGGCTGCACGTACACGCCGTATTCGGCGAGCAGGATGTCGCTGATCTTCTTGGCCTTCACCGGATCGCCGACCATCACCGGCACGATATGCGTGTCGCCGGCCATCACCGGCAGGCCGGCGTCGCGCAGCATCCCCTTCAGCATCCTCGCCGCCGCCTGCTGCCCGTCGCGCTCGGCGCTCGACTGCTTCAGGTGGCGCACGCTGGCCAGCACGCCCGCGACCAGCACCGGCGACAGGCTGGTGGTGAAGATGAACCCCGGCGCATAGGAGCGGATCACGTCCACGATCGTGCGGTCGGCGGCGATATAGCCGCCCATCACCCCGAACGCCTTGCCCAGCGTCCCCTCGATGATCGTCAGCCGCTCCGCCACGCCGTCGCGCTCGGAGATCCCGCCGCCGCGCGGGCCGTACATGCCGACCGCATGGACCTCGTCCAGATAGGTCAGCGCGTTATACCTGTCCGCCAGGTCGCAGATCGCCGCGATCGGCGCGACGTCGCCTTCCATCGAATACACGCTCTCGAACGCGATCAGCTTGGGCACCGCCGGATCGTCGCCGGCGAGCAGCTCCTCCAGATGCGCCAGGTCGTTGTGACGGAACACGCGCTTCTCGCAGCCGGCGTTGCGGATGCCCGCGATCATCGAGGCGTGGTTCAGCGCGTCCGAATAGATGATGCAGCCCGGCAGCACCTTGGCCAGCGTCGACAGCGTCGCCTCGTTCGAGACATAGCCGCTGGTGAACAGCAACGCCGCCTGCTTGCCGTGCAGGTCGGCCAGTTCGCCTTCCAGGTCGACGTGGTAATGCGTGTTGCCGCCGATGTTGCGCGTGCCGCCCGATCCGGCGCCGACGTCGTGCAGCGCTTCCTCCATCGCCGCGATCACCTTGGGATGCTGGCCCATCGCGAGATAGTCGTTGGAACACCATACGGTGATCGGCTTCGGCCCGTTGTGCCCGGCGAAGCAGCGCGCATTGGGGAACATGCCCTTGTTGCGCAGGATGTCGATGAACACGCGGTAGCGGCCTTCGGCATGGAGCCGGTCGATCGCCTGGGTGAACACGCGCGAATAATCGACGCCGCGCGCCGCGATGGTCTCCGTCATCATGTCGCCCGCGATTACCTCCTGCTCGCGCCGATGGCCAGCGCAGAACCGCATTCTCTCTGATCGACAAGGGTGGACAAATTGCCCTACCCCCCGGGCGTTACAACGCCTCGACGCGCGGAAAGTGCAGCGCCGCGGCCAGCCGCTCCTCGCGCGCCGCCAGTCGGGTGAAGACCAGCGTGCCGGGCACCGGCGAGTCGGGCCATGCCTGCCCCCCGGTCAGCCACGCGATGCGCCGCGCGATCCCGGGGCCGCCGTCCACGAAGCGCACGCCGGGCGGCACGACCGCCGCCATGTCGTCGGCGAGCAGCGGAAAATGCGTGCAGGCGTTGACGATCACGTCGATCCGCGCCCCGTCCGGCTGGCCGAACAGCCCGTGCAGCGCGCGCGCGATCGCCTCGCGGTCGGGCGCGTCGCCCGCCAGCTTCGCCTCCGCCAGTTCGACCAGCGCCGCCGATCCGTGGCGCAGCACCGTGCAGTCGCCGGCGAAGCGCGCCGCCAGGTCGTCGACATATGGCTGGCGCACCGTCGCGGCGGTGCCGAGCACGCCGATGACGCGGTTCGCGCTCATCGCCGCCGCCGGCTTGATCGCGGGCACGGTGCCGACCACCGGCAGGTCCAGCGCGGCGCGCACCGCCGGCAGCGCGATCGTGGAGGCGGTGTTGCACGCGATCACCACCAGTCGCGGGCGGTAACGCTCCACCAGCCGCCCCAGCAGCGCCGGCACGCGCGCGGCGATCTCCGCCTCGCTGCGCGTGCCGTAGGGGAAACCGGCCGAATCGGCGGCATAGACGATCGGCGCCATCGGCAGCAAAGCACGCGTCGGCGCGACCACCGACAGCCCGCCGACGCCGGAATCGAAGAACAGGATCGGCCGCGCGTCGCTCACCCGCCGCGCTTAGGCCGGATCGGCGGCAACGGGCAACGCTGGCGTGTGGCGTACCCGAAATGTTTCCGCTACAGGGTGGCGCGAGGGGGAGCACAAACTGACGACCGAGATCATCTGGATACCGCCGCTCGCGGCGCTGCTGCTGGGCTATCTGCTCGGCTCGATCCCGTTCGGCGTGCTGCTGACGCGCATGACCGGCGCGGGCGACCTGCGCCAGATCGGATCGGGCAACATCGGCGCCACCAACGTGCTGCGCACCGGACGCAAGGGGCTGGCGGCGGCGACGCTGCTGCTGGATCTGGGCAAGGGGCTGGTGGCGGTGCTGGCGGTGGGGTGGTGGCTGCCGGGCGAGGCGCCGCTGGCGGCGGCGGGCGCGCTGATCGGCCATTGCTATCCGGTCTGGCTGCGGTTCCGCGGCGGCAAGGGTGTGGCGACGCTGATGGGCGTCGCGCTGGGGCTGCACTGGCCGCTCGGGCTGGTGTTCGCGGTGTTGTGGCTGGGATTGCTGGCGGCGCTGCGCATCTCCTCGCTGGCCGGCATGGCGGCGGCGATCAGCACGCCAGTCACCGCGGCGGTGCTGGGCGAGTTCGACGTGGTGCCGCTGCTGATGGCGCTGGCGGCGATCGTGCTGTGGAAGCACCGCGCCAATATCGCGCGGCTGGTGGACGGCACCGAACCGCGCGTCGGCGCCCGCGCGACCGCCGGCGAGCGGGGCGACGCCGGCGGTGGATGACGCCGCCGCGCGGCTGCGGCTGATCCGTACGCCGTCGATCGGGCCGGTCAGCTATCGCCAGTTGCTGTCGCGCTTCGGCACCGCCGCCGCCGCGCTGGACGCCCTGCCCGATCTGGCGCGGCGCGGCGGCGGGCGCGCGCCGGCGCCGCCACCCCCCGCCGCCGCCGAGCGCGAGCTGCGGCTGGTGGAGCGGCTTGGCGGGCGGCACCTTTTCCTGGGCGACCCGGATTATCCTGCGCTGCTGGCGGCGATCGACAATGCGCCGCCGGTGCTCACCATGCGCGGCGATCCGTCGCTGGCGCGGCGCACCCCGGTCGCGATGGTCGGCGCGCGCAACGCCTCCGCCGCCGCGTGCCGCTTCGCACGCGGACTGGCGCATGAACTGGCGCGGGATGGGGCGGGCATCGTCTCCGGGCTGGCGCGCGGCATCGACACCGCCGCGCACGAGGGCGCCTTGCCCGCCACGATCGCGGTGATCGCCGGCGGGATCGACGTCGCCTACCCGCCGGAGAACGCCGCCTTGCAGGAGCGGATCGCGCGCGAGGCGCTGCTGATCGCGGAGATGCCGCCGGGCACCGAGCCGCGCGCGCGCCATTTCCCGCACCGCAACCGCATCATCGCCGGCCTCGCGCTCGGCACTCTGGTGGTGGAGGCCGCACCGCGCTCCGGTTCGCTCATCACCGCGCGGCTGGCGGGCGAGCAGGGGCGCGAGGTGATGGCGGTCCCCGGTCATCCGACCGACCCGCGCGCGCAGGGCTGCAACACGCTGATCCGCGACGGCGCGACGCTGGTGCAATCCGCCGCCGACGTGCTGGAACAGCTTCGCCCGATCGACCCGCGCGCCGCGGTGCGCGCGCCGGCCGGCGACTGGGGCGCGCCGCCGCCCGCCGACGCCAGCGACGCCGAACGCCGCCGGATCACGACGTTGCTCGGCCCGGTGCCGGTCGCGCCCGACGAACTGCTGCGCCAGTCCGGGCTGGCGCCGGCGGTGGTGCAGATGGTGCTGCTGGAACTGGAGCTCGCCGGGCGACTGGAACGCCATGCCGGCGGGCGCGTGAGCCTTGGTGCTTGACGCCCGCCGCCGCCCCACCCCACCCTCGCGCGTACACGTAAGGCACACTACGTAAGGCTCCCATGCAGCTCGTTATCGTCGAATCGCCCGCCAAGGCGAAAACCATCGAGAAATACCTCGGCTCCGATTACCGCGTGCTCGCGAGCTACGGCCATGTCCGCGACCTGCCGCCGCGCGACGGATCGGTGAACCCCGACGAGGGGTTCGCGATGGAGTGGGAGAATTACGCCGACAAGGCCAAGCAGCTCAAGGCGATCGCCGACGCCGCCAAGACCGCCGACCGCCTGATCCTGGCCACCGACCCCGATCGCGAGGGTGAGGCGATCTCGTGGCACGTGCAGGAGGTGCTGGCCAAGCGCAAGGCGCTGCCCCGCGACGTGCAGCGCGTCACCTTCAACGCGATCACCAAACAGGCCGTGACGCAGGCGATGCAGGCGCCGCGCGAGCTGGATACCGACCTGATCGACGCGTACCGGGCGCGGCGCGCGCTCGACTATCTGGTCGGCTTCACGCTGTCGCCGGTGCTGTGGCGCAAGCTGCCCGGCGCGAAGTCGGCGGGGCGCGTGCAGTCGGTCGCGCTGCGGCTGATCGTCAGCCGCGAGCGCGAGATCGAGGCGTTCCGCGCGCAGGAATATTGGTCGGTCACCGCCGCCATGGAGCATGACGGCACGCCGTTCGCCGCTCGGCTGGTGCAATGGGACGGTCGCAAGCTCGACCGGCTGTCGATCGGCAACGAGGGCGACGCGCTGAAGGCGAAGGCGGCGGTCGAGGCCGGGCGCTTCTCGGTGCAGTCGGTCGAGACCAAGCCCGCGACGCGCAACCCGCCGCCGCCCTTCACCACCTCGACGCTCCAGCAGGAGGCGGCGCGCAAGCTTGGCTTCTCCGCCGACCATACGATGCGGATCGCGCAGCAGCTCTACGAGGATGGCGCGATCACCTATATGCGGACCGACGGCGTGCAGATGGACGGCAGCGCCATTTCCGCCGCGCGCGCCGCGATCGCCGACCGCTACGACGGCGGCTACGTGCCCGACAAGCCGCGCCAGTATCAGGCCAAGGCCAAGAACGCGCAGGAAGCGCACGAGGCGATCCGCCCGACCGATTTCGGCAAGGACCGCGTCGGCAGCGGCGACCATGCGCGGCTCTACGATCTGGTATGGAAGCGCGCGCTGGCGTCGCAGATGGCCTCGGCGCGGATGGAGCGCACGACCGTGGAACTGGCCGACGGCACCGGGCGCAACGTGCTGCGCGCGACCGGGCAGGTGGTGCTGTTCCCCGGCTATCTCGCGCTCTACGAGGAAGGGCAGGACGATTCCGAGGGTGAGGATGCCCGGCGCCTCCCCCGGCTGCGCGAGGGCGATGCGCCCGCGAAGAAGAGCGTCGATGCCGAGCAGCATTTCACCCAGCCGCCGCCGCGCTTCTCCGAAGCGTCGCTGGTCAAGCGGATGGAGGAGCTGGGGATCGGCCGCCCGTCCACCTATGCCTCGATCATCAAGACGCTGAAGGACCGCGCCTATGTGCGCGTCGAGAAGAACCGCTTCTTCGCCGAGGAGAGCGGCCGGCTGGTGACGGCGTTCCTTGAACGCTTCTTCGAACGCTATGTCGGCTACGACTTCACCGCCGGGCTGGAGGAGGAGCTGGACGACGTGTCCGGCGGCCGCGCGCAGTGGCAGGCGGTGCTGGATGCCTTCTGGCGCGACTTCAAGCCGCGCACGGCGGAGGTCATGGAGCAGAAGCCGAGCGAGGTGACCGCCGAGCTCGACCAGTTCCTGGCCCCCTATCTGTTCCCGGAAAAGGCGGACGGCTCCGATCCCAGGCTGTGCCCGGCGTGCAATGCCGGACAACTGGCGCTGCGTGGCGGCAAGTTCGGCGCGTTCATCGCGTGCAGCAACTATCCCGAATGCAAGTTCACGCGCCGCTTCGCGCAGGGCGGCGAGGCGGCGGGCGACGACGCCGGGCCGGAGACGCTGGGGCAGGATCCCGAGACCGGACTGCCGGTCGAGCGCAAGTCGGGGCGCTTCGGCCCCTATATCCAGCTCGGCGAGGGCAAGGAGGCGAAGCGCGCGTCGATCCCGAAGGACATCGGCGAACTCGACCTGGAGATGGCGCTGCGTCTGCTGCACCTTCCGCGCACGATCGGACAACATCCGGAAACCGGGCTGCCCATCAATGCCAGCATCGGCCGCTATGGCCCGTACCTGGTGCATGACGGCAAGTACGCGCGACTTTCGTCAACATCGGAGGTGTTCGAAACCGGCATGAACGCCGCCGTGGTCAAGCTGGCCGAGGCCGCCGCCGGTGGCGGGCGCCCGGCGCGCGGGGCGGCGCGCGCGCCGCTGAAGGTGCTGGGCGCGCACCCGCGCACCGAGGCGGAGCTGCGGTTGATGGAGGGGCGCTACGGCCCGTACGTCACCGACGGCACCACCAACGCGACGCTGCCCAAGACGATCACCCCCGAGCAACTGACGCTGGAGGAGGCCGCGCAACTGATCGACGACCGCGCCGCCGCCGCGCCGATGAAGGCGAAGAAGAAGGCGCCTGCCAAGAAGGCCGCGGCAAAGAAGCCGGCAGCGGCAAAGGCCGGCACCGCGAAACCGGCGGCGAAGAAGGCGCCGGCGAAGAAGGCCGCGAAGGCGTAATCCCGCCCCCCGCCGTCATCGCTCGCGAGGCGATGACGGCGGGGGAGCGGCTACCGCCGCGGCGCCACCGGCGGCCGGAAGAACGCCGGCGGGAATGGCGCCTGCGCCGGCCCTTTCGGATCGCGGCGGTCGGCGCGGAAGCCGGCATCGGCGCTCAGCGGGATCGCCATGCCGTCGGTGCGTTCCAGCAGCGCGAACAGCTTCCCGCTCATCCGCTCGGCCAGATCCTCATGTCCGGGGCGCGCGAGCAGATTGTCGTTCTCGTCCGGGTCGGCGGCAAGGTCGTAGAGTTCGTCCAGATCCCAGATGCCGTGGAAGTGCATGTATTTGTAGCGGTCCTCGCGCAGCGCATGGACGGTCGGCGTCTGCGGGAAGTTGCGCTCCCAATAATATTCGTAGAGCAGCTCCGCGCGCCACGGCACCGACGCGCCGCCCTTCGCCAGCGGCAGCATGTTCGCGCCGGCCATGCCGTCGGGCGGCTGCAACCCCGCGGCGGCGAGCAGCGTCGGCGCGACGTCGATGTTCGCCACCACCTGCTCCACCACGCTGCCGGTCGGGAACAGCGCCGGACAGCGCGCGATCATCGGCACGCGCATCGATTCCTCATAGGCGGCGCGCTTGTCGATCAGGCCGTGTTCGCCGAACATGAAGCCATTGTCGCCCATGTAGAGGATCAGCGTGTCGTCCAGCTCGCCGCGGCTGGCCAGCAGGTCCATGATCCGCGCCAGTCCTTCGTCCACCGCCAGCAGCGTCTCCATGTAGCGCTTGTAGTAATCGCCGATGTCGAGCGTGCCGTGATAGGGATAGCCGACACCGTGCCAACTGTTGCGCTGGTTCTCCACCCACGCCGGGCGGCCGGGAACGCCGGGCTTCATGCTGGCGGGATAGCGGAAGACCTCCTTGTCGTAGCGGCCCTTGTGGCGCTCGGCCGGGATGAATTCGGAATGCACCGCCTTGTGCGCCAGGTGCATCATCCACGGCCGGCCGGCCGGACGCTTGCCGATCCAGTCGAGCGCGTAATCGGTCAATTCGTCGGTGATATACCCCTTTTGCGCCACCCGCCGTCCATCGACGTTCAGCCCGTTCGCGTCGGGCAGGTAGCTGCCCTGCCCCTTGAAGCTGACCCAGTGATCGAAGCCGGGCTGCGGCCCATCGCCTTCGTCGCCCATGTGCCACTTGCCGATGAAGGCAGTGTCGTAGCCGGCGGCCTGCAGATATTCGGGGTAGAAGACCAGCCCCGGCGGGATCGGGTGGTTGTTGTCGACCACCTTGTGCTGGTGCGCGTACAGGCCGGTGAAGATCGACGCGCGGCTGGGTGAACACAGCGCGGTGGTGACGAAGGCGTTGCGGAAGTGCGTGCCCTCGCGCGCCAGCCGGTCGAGCGTCGGCGTATCGCCGAAATCCTGCGCCTTCATGAAGCCCATCGCGTCGTAGCGATGGTCGTCGGTGAGCACGACCAGGATGTTGCGCGGTTTGACGCCGCGCAGGCGCGGCAGCGCGCGCGAGCGCCGGGGGGCGGGCTGCGCGCCGGCCGGCCACGAATACAGCCCGAACACGCCGCCGGTTCCGGCCAGCAGCACGCCGCGACGCAAGTTATCGACCATCCCCTCAGAACTCCTTGCGCAGCAGCAGCCCGCCATAACGGCGGTCGTCACGCGGCACGAAACGCGTCGTCCCCGCGAACGACCCGTTGTTCAGGAAGCTGGCGTAGGAGGTGTCGGTGATGTTCTTCACATAGGCGCGCAACTGCCACCCGTCGCCCGGGCGGATCAGCGCGACGCTGGCGTTCCAGATCGCATAGGCGGGCTGCACCGTGCTGGGCGTCTGGCTGAGCTGATATTGCACCTTGCTGCTGAATGACAGGTCGCTCTGCACCTCCATCGACAGCGCGTCCGACAGCGCGAAGCGATAGGTCGCATTCTCGTACAGGCGCACGCGCGGCGCGAAGGGCAGCGGCTTGCCGTTGATGTCGCAGCTCAGCGGCGCGCCGGACGGGCACAGAAATTCGCGCACCGTCGCGTCGGTGAACGCGCCGGACAGGTCGATGCTCAGCCCGCGCGTGGGGCGCAGCGTCACGTCCGCCTCGACCCCGCGCGACCGCACCGAGCCGGCGTTGATGAGCCGCGTCACCTGCGCGCCGTTCACCACGTCGTTGAAGTTCGCCTGATAGCCGTCGAAACTGGTGGTGAACGCCGCGAGGCTGTAGCTGAGCGCACGATCGGCGGTGCTGCCCTTCAGCCCGATCTCGAACGAATCGGACGTCTCCGGGCTGAGCGGGATTTCGTCGAGCAGCGTCGTGGCGTTCAGCGACCGCATGTTGAAATAGACATTGTACGCCGGCCCCTTGTAGCCGCGCGAATAGGTGAAATAGGTCTGCGCCCGCTCGCCCAGATCGAGTTGCAGCCCCAGCCGGTAGCTGTCGCCACGCCGGTCGGTGTCGCCGCTGGCATTGTGATAGGCGCGGATCGCCGGGCGATCGAGCGCGGTCGCCCCGGTGTTGTTCGGATCGGCGGCCGAGGTGCGGACGTGGTGGAAAGACAGTTCGTCCCATGTCGAGCGATAGCCGGCGATCGCGCGGAAGGCGCTGGTGAAGTTGACGTTCGCTTCGCCGAACAGCGCATAATTGCGGCTGGAGATGCCGTAGTTGGCGACACCGGTGGTGGTGGTCTCCGTCGTGCCCGCCAGCGTGGAGAGCGTGCGCTGGTAGCGTTCGTCGGTGTCGGCGTTCAGGTAATAGGCGCCGACGACATAATCGACCAGCCCGCCGCGCGGCGAGGTGAGCCGCAGCTCCTGCGAGAATTGCCGGCTGTCGACCGTGCCGTCGTCCAGCCCCTGCGGAAAGGCCGGGGTCAGCGTCGGCAGGCCATCGTAATCCTGCTGCTGGTGGTTCAGCCACTGCCGCCACGCGGTGATCGACGTCACCTGATAGTCGCCGAGCGTCAGTTCGCCGGTCAGCGAGCCACCGTAATTCTCGTCGCGCACATTGGTGTCGATGTTGGTCGCGCCCACCCGGTTGCGCGGTCCCGCGACGATGCCCTGCGACGCCAGCACCGCGGCGAGCGGCGCCGACTCGCTGATCGCGCGCGTCGGATAGGCGATCTGGCGCAGCGATGAATAGACCGGCGCCACCGTCTCACGCGTGTTCAGGTAATCGCCGATCACGGTCAGCTTCAGCGCCTCGACCGGGGTCGCGACCAGCTTGCCGCGCACGCCCCACCGTCGCGAGCCGTTCGTCTTGTTGCCGGTGACCACGTTGCGGGTGTTGCCGTCGAAATCATTGTAGAGTCCGCCGATCAGCGCGGACAGCTTGCCCGGGATCAGCGGGCCGGACACGCCGGCCTTGATGCGATATTCCTCGTCGGTGGTCGCGCCGGCCTCCCCGAACGCCTCGAACGTGTCGCCGGGATCGCGGGTGACGATGTTGACGACGCCGGCCGAGGCGTTCTTGCCGAACAGCGTGCCCTGCGGTCCGCGCAGCACCTCTATGCGCTGCACCTCGCCCAGATCGAGCGTCGACTGGCCAGGGCGCGTCAGCACCACGCCGTCCAGCACGGTCGACACCGACGGCTCGACACCGGGGGAGGTGGTGATGGTGCCGACGCCGCGAATGAAGATCGTGCGGTCCTTGTTCGACGCGCCGCTGCGGAAACCGACCGAGGGGATCGCGGTGCTGATCGCCTGTACGTTGTTCAACTGCCGGTCGGCGAGCGAATCGCCGCTGATCGCGGTGATGGCGATCGGCACCTGCTGGATCGATTCGTTGCGGAAGCGCGCGGTGACCACCACCTCGTCATCGTCGGCCGGTGCGGAGGGGCGCGCGCCGCGCTGCGACGCCGTGGTGGCCGCATCCTCCTGCTGCTGCGCGGCGGCCGGAACGGCGAGCGCGGTGGCAGAAACGATGATCGCGGAATGGCGGATCATATACACTCCCTTTATCCTGATGGTGCCGCCCTAACCCCCATCATACCGATGGGGTATAAAGAAGCACGACCGGGGCGCGAACACCAGCTTTAGCGCGCACGCCCTTCGCCCGCACGGCACCGGCGCGCAAATCCGGGACGACGAGCGGCGTCGCCGATCAATGCGGTGACCCGTCATCATGGAAGCGACCCGCCACGCACGCGCTCCGTCGCGAGCCATGCCGGCGACCGGCGGAGCGCGATCGACGCGAGCGGGCCGGTGCTGCGCGACCACGTGGAGGCGAAGGCGGCGGCGGAATAGGTCTTCTGGCGGCGCGACGGTGGCCACGGAAAGCTCGTACGACCCGGTGCGGGTATTCCCGATGCGTCGCGCACCGGGCAGGTGTCGTGCGGATGGGGGTACAAACCCCGCCCCGATGAGGATGGCCACATTCGGCGACGGCCGGGACGGCGTGGACGGAGCAGCCGCGTCGGCTTACCCGACACGGCCGGGCGCGGTCACATCTTGGACAGCAATTCGCTGATCGACACGAACGCGAAGCCCACCGAGCTGTCCGCGATGCCGTAGGGCATGAACAGCTTGTCGCCGTGCCTGATCGCACCGCACGTATAGACCACGTTGGGCACATACCCTTCGCGATCCTGATCGGCGGCGGCCAGGATCGGCGAGCGGGTGCGGCCGATCACGCGCGCCGGATTGGCCTTGTCGAGCAGCGCGGCGCCGATCGAATATTTGCGCATCGCCCCGACGCCGTGCGTCAACAGCAGCCAGCCTTCGTCAATCTCGATCGGCGGACCGCAATTGCCGATCTGCACGAACTCCCACGGGAAGACCGGCTTCAGGATCAGCTCGCCATCATCCCAGTGCGTCAGGTCGTCGCTGCGCAACAGGTACAGGTTCTCGCCGTCCTGCCGCCCGATCGACAGATACTCGCCGCCCACCTTGCGCGGGAACAGCGCGATGCCCTTGTTGCGCGCGGCGCTTCCGGTCATCGGGATCAGGTCGAACGCGCGGAAATCGCGGGTGCGCAGCAGTTCGGACTGGATCGTCGCGCCATTGTAGGCGGTATAGGTTCCCAGCCATTCGACGCTGCCGTCCTCATGCTCGAAATGCACGAGGCGCAGATCCTCCAGCCCCTTGGACTGCGCGTCGGTGATCGGGAAGATCACCGTGCCCGACAGGGTGCTGTCGCGGTGGCGATAGACCGTCACCGGGCCGCTGGGCGGCGCCTCCTCGTCGGTGCCGGTCACGTCGGTCGCGGTCGCGAAGGGCGGTTCGGGCGCCAGCTTCAGTTCGTTGTTGCTGGTGATGATCCCCTCGCGGAACGCGACGGAGGAGATATGCCCCTCCCCGACCGCGCGCAGGCTCATCACGATCCGCTGCGCGCCATCCTCCATCCCGGACTGGTCGGGATGCGGCACCGCGCTGGGGTTCATCAGCGCGGCGGCGGCATAGCTGTATTCGTGGCAGAAATAGGCGCCGATCAGCTGCCGCTTCTCATCCGAGATGCGGCTGCCGTCCAGCCCGTGCGCCGCCGCGATCTCGTCATAGCGGGTCATGAAGACGCGGCGCGTCTGCCAATGGCGCGCCTCGAAATCCTTCAACACCAGCTCCAGCTGGTCCCGCGCCTCCTGCGGCGACATGTCCAGCACCTCGCTGATCAGCCGCTGCGAACGGCTGACGCCATTGGCATTGGCGATCCAGCCGATGTGAAACGGCCGCACCACGACACGCGACGGATCGGCATGCAGACGCAGCCGGTGGTTGAACAGCTCCAAGGACCCGCCTCGTTGTAGTGTGACGTCGTACGCGCGCGTCGCCGCCGGTCAGGCGGAAACGCGCTTCGTCCCTGCCATGCTTCCGGCGCGTTTTGAAAGCCCCGAAATCGCGCAGGACGCCATTTGCAGCGCCAGAATGGATTCGGCGCCCTGATTGCGGTTGAGTCCGGTCGGCATCAGCCCGTCGAAACAACCGCCGTCGCCGTGCGTGGCCAGCGGCATGTCGAGGTCGTTGACGCCCAGATACCAGTCGTACGCGCGCTGCGCCTCGTCGATCCAGCGCCGGTCGCCGGTCGCATCGAACGCCGCCACACACGCATCGACGGTCGCCTGCGCCTCCAGCGGCTGCTGGTCAAATGGCAGCGGATCGGCATAGGCGCGCCCGAAGCTCTCCGACCCCACCGCGCGGAAATGCCCCTCCGGCGCGGTCTGGCGCGAGATGATCCAGTCGAGCGTGTCCAGCCCGCACGCGATCAGATCGGCCCGGTCGAGCGCCAGCCCGGCACGCAGCAATCCTTCGGGCAGGCGCGCATTGTCATAGGCCAGCACGATCTCGAACCAGCCCCATTCCGGGCGCCGCGCGGCGTCGAGCAGCGCGAGATGCTCGTCCGGGAAGCGCCGCAGGATCTGCATCGCCATCTCATGCCCCGGCGACGCCTCCAGCATCGCCGCCGCCCCCAGCATCGCGAACGCCTGCGCACGCGGGCTGCCCAGCTCGAGCGCGAGGCTGGCGGTATTGTCGAACATCGCCTTGGCCCAGTCGCGATGCTTGGCCTCGCGCGCATCGCGCGCGGTGACGCCCAGCGCCCATAGGGTGCGGCCGTTCGAATCCTCCGACCCCACGTCCTCGCACCATGTCCGGTCGAAGTTCATGAAGTTGCGGAATCGCCGCGCCTCCGGGTTCCAGGCATATTGCACGAACGACGCGTAGATCGTCATCCACTTGTCGCGCACCACCGGATCGAGATCGTCGATCGCGCTCATCAGCATCAGCGCGCGGGCGTTGTCGTCGATGCAATAGCCATGGCGGCGATCGGGCACCGAGAAGATCGAATGCTGGAGCATGCCGGTCGAATCGCTCATCCGCTCGACCGCGGCGATGTCAGGAGGCAACACCTGTTGGCCGCCCTTTCCCGCATGCGGCAATCGCTGCGGGCGGTTCGCCAGACTGGCCGTCAACTCGTCCATCGCCTTCTCCACCACCCGCGGCCAGATCATCGTGCGGCCGCGCGCATAGGCGCGTGCCGACAGCCGCCCGATGTTCCGCGCGCTGCCCAGCAAATCGTTGATTTCCCGCGCGAAGGCCGCGGAATCCCGGAAGTCGACCAGCACGCCGTGGCCATCGGCCAGGATTTCGGTCGCATGGACATAGGGGGTGGAAACCACCGCCTTGCCGACCCCCACCGCATAGCTGAGCGTGCCGCTCGTGATCTGCGCCGGGTTCAGATAGGGGGTGGCATAGATATCCGCCGCCTGCAGATAATCGATCAGGTCGTCGTGATCGACGAACGCGTCGATGAACGCGACGTTCGCGCCCACGCCCAGCTCGGCCGCGCGCGCCTTGAGCGAATCGCGGTATTTCTCGCCTTCATGCGCGACCAGATTCGGGTGCGTGGCCCCCAGGACGACATAGATCGCGTCCGGATGCTTCGCGACCACGGCCGGCATCGCCTCGACGATCGTCTCGATCCCCTTGCCCGGCGCCAGTAGGCCGAAGGTGAGGATCACGCGCCGCCCGCTCCAGCCGAAGCGCGCCTTGAACGTGTCGGGATCGGCGAACTCGCGGTCCGGCACGCCGTGCGGGATCGTCGCGATCTGCCGCGGGCTTGCGCCATAGACCCGCTCCAGGATCTCGCGCCCGCGCTCGGCCATCACGATCACCTTGGCGGCGCGGCGCAGCAGCCCCTCCAGCACGGTGCGCTCCGCCGCGCTCGGCTTCTCCAGCACGGTGTGCAGCGTCACGACCAGCGGAATCGACACCCGGTCGAGCAGCGCCAGGATGTGCGCGCCGGCCTCGCCGCCATAGATGCCGTATTCGTGCTGCAGCCACAGCACCTGTGCGCCGCTGTTCTCGATGGCGCGGGCGGTGGCGATATAGGCGTCGCGATCGTTCTGCGGGATCGCGCCGGTGACCGCCGCGGGATAATCGTAGCGGCCGGGATGGTCGTCCATGGCGTAGACATCGACCCGCACGTCGGGAAAGCGGGCCTGCAATGCCTGATAGGTGTCGGTGGTGAAGGTTGCGATGCCGCACTTGCGCGGCAGGAAGTTACCGATCAGCGCGATATGGTTGACATCAAGCGCCGTGGTCGACTGCTTCATCCCCTTGCCTCTGCCAAATATGGGCGCGGCGCCCGATGCGCACGCGATCGCCCTTATGAACCTCCCATGAAACAAAAGGTTGCAGATCCGCTGCGGTGCAGCACGGCGAACATATTGATCGCGATCAAGGTTCTCGCTCAGCCGCGGCCGCGATACGGCGCGACGCCCTGGTCGGGGAGCCACAGTCCCTCGGGCGGCGTCCCCGATTGCCAGAAGACGTCGATCGGCATGCCGCCGCGCGGATACCAATAGCCACCGATGCGCAACCAGCGCGGCGCCATTTCGCGGAACAGTCGCTCACCGATGCCGACGGTGCAATCCTCGTGAAAGGCGGCATGGTTGCGGAACGCGCCCAGGAACAGCTTCAGCGACTTGGATTCGACGATCCGCTCGCCGGGCGTATAGTCGATCACCAGATGCGCGAAATCCGGCTGGCCGGTCACCGGACACAGCGAGGTGAATTCCGGCTGGGTGAAGCGGATCAGATAGGTCTGCGCTGGGCGCGGGTTGGGAACATAGTCGAGCACCGCTTCCTCGGGCGAGGCGGGGAGCGTGCTGGTCTGGCCAAGATGCATCGGGGTCATGCGCGCGCACATAGGATGCCGGCCGCGCAAATGCGACCTGTTCTCCCGGCGCGCGGGCGGGCTATGAGGAGCGCCATGGACGCCCTGATCTCCACCGAATGGCTCGCCGCGCACCTGGGGGCGCCGGACCTGCGCATCCTCGACGCCAGCTATCACGTCGGCCTGCCGGGCGAGGCGCCGCGCGACGCCGCCGGCGAATTCGCCGCCGCGCATATCCCGTCCGCGCTGTTCATGGACCTCGCCGGCTTCACGGAGCCGGACAGCGCGCTTCCGTCGACCATGCCGGGCGCCGATCATTTCGCCGCCTCGGCGGGCCGGCTGGGGCTGGACGCGGACGACCGCATCGTCCTCTACGACGACGCGCCGCACCACACAGCGGCGCGCGCCTGGGTGATGCTGCGGTCGTTCGGCTTCGGCCGCGTGGCGCTGCTCGATGGCGGGCTGGCGAAGTGGAAGGCGGAGGGGCGGCCGCTGGCCAGCGGCAGCGCTACCACCGCGCCGCGCGCGGTCGCGCGGCGGGAGGGCGGCGCCGGCCTGCGCGATCTCACCGCGATGCGCGCGATCCAGCGCAACGGCGGCGAGCAGATCGTCGACGCGCGCTCCGCCGCCCGCTTCACCGGGGCGGAACCCGATCCGCGCCCCGGCGTCGCGCCCGGGCACATGCCCGGCGCGCGCAACCTGCCCTACACGCGGCTGTTCGCCCCCGACGGCACATGGAAACGCGGCGAGGCGCTCGCCGCCGCCTTCACCGACGCGGGCGTCGACCTCGACCGGCCGATGGTGATGACCTGCGGATCGGGCATCACCGCCAGCGCGCTCGCGTTCGGCGCGCACCTGCTGGGCCGCGACGCGGCGGTCTATGACGGAAGCTGGACCGAATGGGGCGGCGATCCCTCCACCCCCAAGGCGATCGGAGCGGCATGAAGGACGACGACGTGAAGCCCGCCACCCGGCTGGTCGCCGGGGGCCGGCGAAAGGAATGGACCGCCGGGGTCGTCAACACGCCGGTGTGGCGCGCCTCCACCATCCTGTACGACGATGTCGCGCACCTGCGCGCG
Organism: Sphingomonas taxi; assembly: GCA_003243195.1. Lineage (GTDB taxonomy): Bacteria > Pseudomonadota > Alphaproteobacteria > Sphingomonadales > Sphingomonadaceae > Sphingomonas > Sphingomonas taxi_B. Next base: position 257,595 of record QFQI01000002.1, read on the forward strand.
ACCGGCGCGCGCGACACGCACCACCGGCTGTTCTACGGCCGGCGCGGCACGCCGACGCAATGGAGCCTCGCCGACGCGCTCACCGAACTGGAGCCGGGCGCGGAGGGCACCTTCCTCTATCCTTCGGGGGTGGCGGCGGTGTCGGCCTGTCTGCTGACCTTGCTGTCGCCGGGTGACGAGCTGCTGCTGGTCGACAGCGCCTATGATCCGACCCGTGCGCTGGCCGACCGGCTGCTGGCGCGGATGGGCATCACGACGCGTTACTACGATCCGCTGATCGGTGCAGGCATCGCCGGGCTGATCGGCGAGCGGACACGCGTCATCTTCATGGAAAGCCCCGGCAGCCTGACCTTCGAGGTGCAGGACGTGCCCGCGATCGTCGCCGCCGCGCGCGCGCGCGGCGTGGCGACGGTGATCGACAACACCTGGGCGACGCCGCTGCTGTTCCCGGTGATCGGGCTGGGGGTGGATTATGCGGTCCTCGCCTGCACCAAATATGTCGGCGGCCATTCGGACGTTATGATGGGTTCGGTCACCGCCGGGCCGGGCCGCTTCGCCGCCCTGCGCGACACCAGCTTCCAGTTGGGACAGGTGGTGAGCGCCGACGACGCCTATCTCGCCAGTCGGGGGCTGCGCACGATGGGCGTGCGGCTGAAGCAGCATGAGGCGAGCGCGCTGACGATCGCGCGCTGGCTGGCGGACCGCCCCGAGGTGGCACGGGTGCTGCACCCGGCGCTGCCGTCCTGCCCCGGCCACGACATCTGGCGGCGCGATTTCCACGGTGCGGCGGGACTGTTCTCGTTCGCGCTGGCCGGCGGCGGCGACGCGCCGCGCACCGCGCTGATCGACGCGCTGACGCATTTCGGCATCGGCTATAGCTGGGGCGGGTTCGAAAGCCTGGCGGTGCCGGTCGATCCGCAGCGCCACCGCACCGCCACGACGCCCGATTTCGCCGGGCCGCTGGTGCGGTTGCAGATCGGGCTGGAGGACGCGGACGACCTGATCGCGGATCTGGCGCGCGGGCTGGCGGCGTGGCGCGCCGCCAGCGGGTGAGCGATTCCCATCGCGCAGCCATGAGGGCAGAGATCGGCGGACGGCCGCCGCCGGCCCTCGCGCGGAGCCTGTAGGTGGACATGTGCCGCCGCGCGCGCCGACTCGCGCATCGCGGCGCGGGCGTGGTGCAACCCGTGATCCGCGCGGCTCACTGACGGTTCCCCGCGCTACCTCACCATCGGGAAGTGAAGCGAGCGCCGACGCGCCTTTACTGCTGTGGTGTCGGGGCCGGGGCGGACGCGGGTGCCGCGCCACCCGCCGTGGCGCGCGCGTCCTGCCCGTCGCCCTGCGGCGCGGCGATGATGTCGCGCGTCGTCTGGCCCTTGTCGATCACGTTGGTCTGCGGATCGCCGACGCCGGAGCGGATACCCGGCACCGCCGCCGCCGCGCCGCCGGCCTGATCGACCACGCCGGCCTCGCTGGCGCTGCGCTGCGCCGGCCCGCCGAACAGCGCGTCGATCGCCTGCGCCTGCGGATTGTTGCCCTGGGTGCGCACCGCGCCCGGCTGCGGCGGGACCAGCGCGAAATCGGGCGGGATGATGAGCGGCGCCTGCCGCGCCACCGCGAACTCGTCGGGCCGCGCACGATCGTAGCCGCGCTTGCCGCAGCCCGCGAGCAGCCCCAGCGCCGCCATCCCGGCCACCACCACCACAGACTTACGCATGGACATTCTCCGAAACATCGTCGCGCTTCTCGCGGATCAGGAGCGCGCGCACCAGCAGAATCAACACGCCGATCGTGATCGCGGCGTCGGCGACGTTGAACACCAGGAACGGCCGCCATTCGCCGAAATGCAGGTCGGCGAAATCGACCACATAGCCCAGCCGCACGCGATCGAGGATATTGCCGAGCGCCCCGCCCAGCACCAGCCCCAGCGCCATCTGGTCGCCGCGCTTGCGTTCGCGGAACATCCACACCGCCACCGCCACCGCGATCGCGCCGGTGAACGCGACGAGGAGCCAGCGCGTCGTGTCGGTCTCCGCGCGCAGCATCCCCAGCGACACGCCCTCGTTCTTCGTGAAGCGCAGGTCAAAGATCGGCAGCAGCGTGCGATAGGCGCCCAGGAAGTCGATCTGCATCGGCCCGGTCACCAGCCATTTGACGAGCTGATCGACCACGAACACCGCCGCGGCGATCGCCAGCCCGGTGCGCGGGGTCACCCTCACGCGCCGACCACCGTGTCACAGCGACCGCACAGCGTGCCCTCCGTCGTCACGTCCGGCAGGTGTCGCCAGCAGCGGCCGCATTTGTGATAATCGGTCCGGGTCACCGCGACCGTATCGCCCTGCGACACCTTCGCGACGATGAACGCCTCCGCCAGCGCATCGGCGTCCAGCGGCAGTTCCGGCACGGTCAGTTCCGCCTCCAGGCTGGAACGGATCGTCTTCTCGCGGCGCAGCGGCTCGATCGCCTCGGTCGCGCGGACGCGCAGGTCGCGCACCGCCAGCCAGCGCCGCGCGATATCCTCACCCGCCGGGGCGGGCAGCACCGGCCATTCGAGGAAATGCACCGAGCTGTCGTCGTCGGGGAAGCGCGCCTGCCACGCCTCCTCGGCGGTGAACACCAGCACCGGCGCGGCATAGCGCACCAGTGCGTGGAACAGCACGTCGAGCACGGTCCGATAGGCGCGCCGCTTCAGGTCGCCCAGCGCGTCGCAATAAAGCGAGTCCTTGCGTACGTCGAAGAAGAACGCCGACAGATCCTCGTTGCAGAAGTCGGACAGGCGGCGGACGTAGCGGTTGAACTCGAAACCGGTCGCCGCCTCCCTCAACTCCAGGTCGAGCGCGTGGAGCAGGTGGAGGACATAGCGCTCCAGCTCCGGCATCTCCGCGACGGGCACGCGCTCGTCCTCCGAAAAGCCGTCCAGTGCGCCCAGCAGATAGCGGAAGGTGTTGCGCAGCTTGCGATAAGCGTCGGACGCGGTCGCCAGCACCTCCTTGCCGATGCGCACGTCGTCGAAATAGTCGGTCGACACCGCCCAGAGCCGCAGGATGTCCGCCCCCGATTCGCCGATCACCTTCAGCGGATCGACGACGTTGCCGAGCGACTTGGACATCTTGCGCCCCTGCCCGTCGAGCGCGAAGCCGTGCGTCAGCACCGCATCATAGGGCGCGCGCCCGCGTGTGCCGCAGCTCTCCAGCAGCGACGACTGGAACCAGCCGCGATGCTGATCCGATCCCTCGACATACAGGTTGGCGCGCGTGCCCTCCCCGTATCGCGCCTCGACGACGAAGGCGTGGGTGCTGCCGGAATCGAACCACACGTCGAGGATGTCATTGACCGGCTCGTAGTCGGCGAGCGCGTAGGCGTCGCCGAGCAGCGCCTGATGGTCGGCGGTGAACCACGCATCCGCCCCGCCCGCGCGGAAGGCGGCGACGATGCGCGCGTTGACCTGCGCGTCATTGAGATACTGGCCGGTGGCGCGGTGGACGTACAGTGCGATCGGCACGCCCCACGCGCGCTGGCGGCTGATGACCCAGTCGGGACGGCCCTCCACCATCGCGCGGATGCGGTTCTCGGCACGCGGCGGCACCCATTGCGTGCGGGCGATCGCATCGAGCGCGATCTCGCGCAGCGACGCGGCATTGTCCCGCCCGGCACCGACGCCGGGTTCCAGCGCGGCATCGCCGGCCGCCGCCGCGTCGCCGGCCGCGACATCCATCGGGATGAACCATTGCGGAGTCGCGCGGAAGATCACCTTCGCCTTCGACCGCCACGAATGCGGATAGCTGTGCGCGAAATCGTCGCTGGCCGACAGCAGGTTGCCGGTCGCGCGCAGGTCGACGCAGATCGGCCCGTCGGCGGCGACGAACTTCTTGTTGATGACGCTGCCCTGCCCGCCCAGCCATGCCCAGTCGGCGCGGTACATGCCGGCGCCATCGACCGCGAACACCGGCTCGATCCCGTTCGCCTTGCACAGCAGGAAGTCGTCCTCGCCATGGTCGGGCGCCATGTGGACCAGCCCGGTGCCGGCATCGGTGGTGACGAAGTCGCCCTCCAGGAACGGGCGCGGCGTCGCGAAGAAGCCGCCCAGGTGGTGCATCGGGTGGCGCGCGGTCGCCCCCTCCAGCACCGGCCCCTTGATGAGCGCGATGATCCCGCCCATCGGAATGCCGGTGCGCTTCGTGAAGGCCGGCATCAGCGGCTCGGCGACCAGATAGCGCCGCCCGTCATGCTCGAAATGGAGATAGTCGATCGCCGATCCGTAAGCGAGCGCCTGGTTCACCGGGATCGTCCACGGCGTCGTCGTCCAGATCACCGCCAGCGCGCCCGCCAGCGCCGGATATTCGGGGCAGTCGACCACCTCGAACCCGACGTCGATCTGCGTGGAGACCACGTCCTCATATTCGACTTCGGCCTCGGCCAGCGCGGTCTTCTCGACCGGGCTCCACATCACCGGCTTCGCGCCGCGATACAATTGGCCCGACTCGGCGAACTTCAGCAGCTCGGCGGCAATCGTCGCCTCCGCCTCGTAGCGCATGGTCAGATAGGGGTTTTCCCAGTCGCCCATGATGCCCAGCCGCTCGAACTCGGCCGCCTGCACCGCGACCCATTTCTCGGCATAGGCGCGGCATTCGGCGCGGAACTGCGCGACCGGCACCTGATCCTTGTCGAGCTTCTTCGCGCGATACGCTTCCTCGACCTTCCATTCGATCGGCAGGCCGTGACAGTCCCAGCCGGGCACGTACGGCGCGTCATGGCCCATCAGCGACCGGCTGCGGACGATCACGTCCTTCAGCACCTTGTTCATCGCATGGCCCATGTGGATGTCGCCGTTGGCATAGGGCGGGCCGTCGTGCAGGATCCAGCGCTCGCGCCCCAGCCGCTGCTCGCGCAGCCGGTCGTACACGCCGATCCGCTTCCAGCGGTCGAGGATCGCGGGCTCCTTCTGCGCGAGCCCCGCCTTCATCGGGAAGTCGGTCTTCGGCAGGAAGACGGTATCGCGCCAGTCGCGCGGCGTATCGGATGCGTCGGCCATGTGGGCGACAGCCTTAACGACGCTCTAGCCCGCCAGCAACTCGCGCGCGGTGCGGCAATCGGCGTCCATCTGCGCCACCAGCGCGTCCAGTCCGTCGAACTTCGCCTCCGCGCGCAGCCATTCGATCAGCTCGACCGAAATCACCTGCCCGTACAGGTCGCCGTCGAAGTCGAAGAAGTGCGGCTCCAGCAGCTCCTTGGGGGGATCGAAGGTCGGGCGCACGCCCAGGTTCGCCGCCCCCGCCAGCACGCGCCCGTCCGGCAGCCGCCCGCGCACGGCGTAGATGCCATAGGCCGGACGCAGGTACGGCCCCATGTCGAGGTTGGCGGTGGGATAGCCGATCGTGCGGCCCAGCTTGTCGCCGTGCTGCACCACCCCCTCGATCGCGAATGGCCGCGTCAGCAGCCGCGCCGCGCCGCGCGGATCACCGCCGCGCAGCGCGCCGCGGATACGCGTGGACGACACCGGCTCGCCATCCAGCATCACCGCGCCGACCGTGTCGACCGAAAAACCCGCCGCCGCGCCGGCGCGGCGCAACGTCGCGATGTCGCCGCCCTTGCGATAGCCGAAGGTGAAATCCTCGCCGGTCACCACCCCGCCGACGCGCAGCCCCGCCACCAGCCGCTCCGCGACGAAGGCGTCGGCGGTCAGCGCGGCGAGCGCGGCATCGAAGTGGAACACGACGGTCGCGTCCGCCCCCGCCGCGGCAAACAGGCGCGCGCGCTGGTCGAGCGTGGTCAGCCTGAACGGCGGCGCGTCGGGGCGGAAATGCCGCACGGGATGCGGATCGAAGGTCGCGACCAGCGCTGGCCGCCCCTCGGCGCGGGCGCGCTCCACCGCGCGCGCCACCACTGCCTGATGCCCCAGGTGAAAACCGTCGAAATTGCCGAGCGCGACGATCCCGCCCGCCAGATCCGCGGGCACCGCCGAGCCGCCGTCAAGCCGCTTCATCGGCTGCCCTTAGCCGCTGCCCCTTCACCGCACCAGCGTCACGAAGTCATAGGCCGGCCGTTCGCCCGCCGCCGGATGCGGATCGCGCGCCGTCTCGCGCCAGCCGGTGAACGCCGGCACCACCGCATCGCCGACCGGGGCGACATGCACCTCGGTCAATTCGACCCGGGTCGCACGATCCAGCAACAGCGCGAAGATCTCCGCGCCGCCGATCACCGCCACCTCGCCCGCGCCGGCCAGCGCCAGCGCCGCCGCCACGTCGTGCGCCACCTCGGCACCCTCTGCCGACCAGCCGCGATCGCGGGTGAGCACGATGTGGCGACGACCAGGCAGCGGCGCGGGAAAGCTCTCGAACGTCCGCCGGCCCATCACCATCGGCTTGCCCATGGTCAGCGCCTTGAAGCGCCTGAGGTCGGCGGGCAGGTGCCACGGCAGCCGCCCATCCACGCCAATGACGCCATTGTCGGCGCGCGCCAGAACGAAGGTCAGCATGGCGGTCCGTACACTCCATTTCTCCGACGCGGTGGCGACGGCCGGTACATCATCGTCATCCCGCCGTCATCGTCGCCGCCATCCGCGCGCGTGCGACGACCGGCCCGCGTCACCGCCCGATCAGCTCGCGCACCTTGGCGATGCCGAAGCGGATCGCCTGCCCGGCGTCGACGTGCGGCATCGCCGGGATCTCGTCAGGATCGACCTTCGCGTGCAGGATCGCCGGCCCGGGCGCGGCCAGGAACGCGGCCACCGTGGCGTGCAGCGTCCCGGCCTTCTCCGCGGTGAACCCCTGCGCGCCGCACGCGCGCGCGAAGGCGGCGAAGTCCATGTTGGGAAAGCCGGTGCCGGCCGCCGCCGGCAGGCCCGCGCCCTCCATCTCCAGATGCACCAGTCCCCAGCGGGCATTGTCGTAGACCACCACCTTCACCGGCAGGCGGTGCTCCACCGCGGTCATGAACTCGCCCAGCAGCATCGTCATGCCGCCGTCGCCGACATGCGCGATCACCTGCCGCGCGCGATCCAGCAGTTGCGCACCGTTGGCGATGCCCATGCCGGTCCCGACCGCGGCGTTGTTGAACGATCCGGTGATCTGCTGCCGCCCGGTCTGGCGCCACCAGTTACCGGCCCACAAGGTGACCTGTCCGGTATCGGTGACGACGATCGCGTCCGCCGCCGCCGCGTCGCTGACCGCGCGCGCCACCGCCTGCGGATGGAGCAGCGCGCCGCCGCGCGCCACGTCGGCGCGCGCGTCCAGCATCGCGTTCCACCGCTGGCGCTCGGCCTGCGCGGCGTCCAGGAAGGCGGTGTCGGTGCGCGGCGCCAGCCGCTCCAGCAGCAGGCGCAGCGCCGGGCGCACCGACCCGACCACGCCCAGCTTCACCGGCGCGCGCCGTCCCAGCGCCAGCGCGCGCTCGTCGATCTGGATGACGTTGCCGTGCGTGGGCAGGAAATCGACATAGGGGTAATCGGTGCCCAGCATCACCAGCAGGTCGGCGTCGCGCACCGCATCGGTCCCGGCCTTGCCCCCGATCAGACCGACGCCGCCGATCCAGCGGGGATCGTCAAACGCCATGATGTCCTTCGCGCGATAGGTGTGGACCAGCGGCGCCTGCAACCGCTCCGCCAGCTCGCGCAGTTCCGCCGCCGCGCCGCGACAGCCGAAGCCGCAGAGGATCGTGACCGATGACGCCGCCGCGATCAGCTCGACCGCCGCCGCGATGTCCGCCTCGGCCGGGGCGACCTCCGGGCGGGGGCGCAGCGTCGCGACGCTCGGCACCGCGCCGGGCGCGCGGGCGTCGAACACGTCGGGCGGAATGTTGATATGCGCCACCCCGCTGGCGCCATAGGCTTCGGCGATCGCCTGGTGGAACACCGCCGGCGCCTGCGCCGCGGCGGCGACGGTCTGGGTATAGGCCGCCACGTCGCGGAACAACAGGTCGGGCACATCCTCCTGCAGGTAATCGGTGCCGCGCAGCTTGCCTGGCACGCCGCCGGTGATCGCCAGCACCGGCGCATGGTCCTTGCGCGCTTCGTACAATCCCGCGACCAGATGGTTCGCGCCGGGGCCGGTCGTGCCGCAGCATACGCCCAGACGCCCGGTCAGCTTCGCCTGCCCCGCCGCCGCCAGCGCCGCGCCCTCCTCGTGCCGGACGCCGATCCACTCGATCCGGCCGTCCCGCTCGATGGCGTGGGTGAACGGATTGAGCGCGTCGCCGACGATCCCGAACACCTGTTTCACGCCGATCGTGGCGAGCGTGTCGACGAGCAGTTCGGCAACGTTGGGCATGACGGGGATCCTTGCAAGCGAGGGGGAAAGTCCCCGCCCCAACGCCCCGCCGCCGCGACGGTGCCCGGAATCGCGCGGTCAGCGCGGATCGAGCCGGCTGGTCAGCGTCCAGCGCGCATGCCCTTCCAGCCCCAGCGCGGTCAGCCGTCCGGTCTGGTAGGCGCCGGTGTCGATGCCGATCCGGTTGGGCCGGAACACCACCGCCGGCTCGATCGTGTGGCCGTGCACCACCACCATCCCGTGATCGGCGCGGCTGTTCAGGAAGTCGCCGCGGATCCAGCGCAGGTCGCGCCCCTCCTGCGCATCCAGCGCCACACCGGGGCGGATGCCGGCGTGGACGAACAGATAGTCGCCGATCCGCACCTGGCTCAGCATCGTCCGCAGAACATCGACGTGGCGCGCCGGGATCGCCGCGTGCAGCGCGGGCAGGAAGGCGGAAGGGTCGCGCCAGTAGAGCGCCGGATCGACGCCGTAGCTCTCCAGCGTCTCCACCCCGCCATGGTTCAGCCAGTCACCCGCCACCGCCAGATCGCCGTCGAACACCGCGAGCAGCATTTCCTCATGATTGCCGCGCAGGACGTACCGCCGCCCGACGGGATCGCGCTCCGCAGCGAGCATCTCCAGCACCGCCGCCGATTCGGGGCCACGGTCGATCAGGTCGCCCAGGAAGACGACATGCAGCTCCGCGTCGCCGCCGCGCCGGGCGTGATCCTCCCCGATCCATCCCAGCAGCGGGCGCAGCAGGTCGGCGCGGCCGTGAACGTCGCCGACGGCATAGACGCGCATCCCCGGCGGCACATGGTGGCGGCGGGTCGGCGGCAGGCCCAGGATGCGACGAAGCATCACCGCAGCGTCGCGTCCGCTCGTTCAGGCCGACAGCAGCGCGTCGATGCGGTCCAGCACCGGATCGTCATGCGCGAACTTGCGCGCGAAATGCGCCTTCGATGCGCGGATCGCGCCCAGGTCCGCCTCCGTCAGCGTCTGCGGATGCGCCCCGCCGCCGTTCCACTGCGCATAACGGTGGTTGTCGCGCACCAGCGTCAGCCCCGGCTCGTTGCACAGCACGGTCTGGTAATAACATTCCTCGGGGATCGCGCGCATGCTCAGGTGCTTCTGCACGCGCAGATGCTGCGCGCTGGGCGTCAGCAGCAGCCGCGCGACGCGCGCGTTGGCGGTGATCCAATGGTCGCCGTAGAAGCACGGAAAGCGGCGCGCGAACGGTGAAAAGGGCGTCGCGAACGGCAGGTGCAGCGTGTAGCGGCCGGGCCGCACCCGCCGCCCGGCGTCGTTGAAGCGGACGATCGGAAACCACAGCTCCGCGCCCTCGTAATGGCTCCATTTCAACCGGCGGTTGCCGTCCGATTCGAACTGCCCCAGTTCGGGATTGCGCGGGCCGAACCGGTCGCGGGCGCTCTGCTCGGTGTCGCCGACCTGCCGGAAGTCGATCAGCGCGTCGGCCCTCAGTGCCGCCAGCTCCGCGCGCACCGACGCGCCGTTGCGGATCGGATAGTCGGCGCCGCTCAGCAGCACGAACCAGTCGGGGTCGGCATGGTCGTACAGCAGCCGCAGCGCCGCCAGCATCGCGCGCACCACCGACCATTTCGCCCAGCCGGTGCGGATGCTCGGCTGCACGAAGCGGACATTGCCGGGAAAGGCATCCACATCCAGCGCGCACTGGCTGAAATCGTGATGGCAGGCGATCGGCGGATCGTCGTACAGGCGGTTCAACGTCTCCACCAGCCGCAGCAACTGGCGCGGCTCGCGGTGCGACAACAGCACGAAACCGATCGAGCAGGTCATCGGGCGGCTCCCTCGAACACGGACGCGAAGCGGATCGCCGGCAGCGAATCACCCGCAGCGGGGCAGCGGAGCGGGTACGGCGGGGTGGCGGACGTGCGGATCACGGCGGCATGCATAGCCGCGATATCCTAAGCGCGCGCTACCCCGCACGTCGACTCGCGTCGTTTCGGGACATCGCCGCCGCATGGCATACGGATTCGCGCATCGCCGCGCGCGGCGATGTCGGGCCGCTATCGCAGCGGCACCTGTCGCGCCTGCCTATGCGCCCTCCGACGCACCGATTATTGACGGGGAGCGCGCGGAACGGCGTCCGCCCGCTCTCCTCAGAAATACGCGCATTCCTGACGGACATTCAGACCGGACGGCGAGACCGGTGAGGGGCCGGCTGCCCGACATCCCCGCCGAGCCACCGCAACACGACTCGCCACATCCGCGAAAGCGCGGGATCGACGGGCCGCACCTGCCCGGCTTCGCCACCACCGTGCCGACCGTTCAGCGGGGCGGACCGCTCGGCAAGCGGAGCGGACGCGCGCGATGATGCGTAGATTCCCGAACGGCGGGCGATCGGAGCGATCGGCGCGGACACTGCGCCCGCCCGGCGGATGTAGCGTCCCGCCGTTCACCACAGCCTACCGAGCGCGTCCGCCGAAAGTATCCGAAGCACAGATACGAAAACGGCGGCCCGTCCATCAGGACGAGCCGCCGTCTGCGATATCGTTGCACCGGCCGATGCGGGGCACCGGCCGGAGCGACGCGATCAGATCGCCTGCGCGAAACGGACCGACGGACGGCGACGCATCGCATAGCCGACCACGCCGAAGCCCAGGATCATCAGCGCCCAGGTCGCCGGCTCGGGCACCGCCGAGCGGAACGCGATGTTGCCGGTGTAGGTGCTCGCGCCGGTCGTGCTGGGCGCCAGCGTGCCTTCCACGAGCAGCTTCTGCGGGTTCGTGCTGGACAGCTGCGTCGGGCCGGTGGCCGAGTAGATGATGCCGCCAGCCGACGGGCTGATGGTCAGCAGCGTGCCGTTCAGCGTCACCTTGGTGAGCGTCAGCAGCTTGTCGAAGCTGAGGCTGATGATGCTCGCACCGACGGTGCCCGTCGTGGGGACGGTGAACTCGTAATTATCGGAGAACGAGATCGTGCCCGACCCCGTGTTCGTCTTCGACGTCGTGAACGTGCCGGTGTAATAGCCCGGCACCGTCTCCGTGATCGGCACGTTGGTCGCCGCCGATGCCGGCGCCGCCATCACCACCGTACCCGCGATCAGAGCGGCTGCGAAAATCTTCTTCATGCCCAAATCCCCTTATGCCCATTGAAGACCGTCAAACCATCGCGACCCGCCACCGGCGGAGGCGTGCCCATCGTCGTGGCCACCGCTTACTCGCATCTATACACTTTAACGGGATTTAAACCATCACCAAAATGAAGCGGTTAGCCTTGTTTTGGAACAATCCCTGCAATCGACATCATTAACGCGGCTGCGAGACGGTGCCGCCTTGCGACGAACGCCATTATGGGCGGCTGGTTGCGCCGCACAATCCGCATTTCCTTCCGATTTTGGGACACTTGCCAGCCTGTGGCACACAGAATCAGCGCCTTCGCACGCCCCGATGCGGTGCAGAACCACGCTGACCATCGGTCAAGCGTCGCTGCCGGGCCACGCTTTCCGCAAACGCGCCGTAGATAACAGCGCAGATTCCACCCACTTCCAGCGTCCAGCCCAAGTGAAATCCAAGCTTATTATGCCAGGCAGCAACGTCGACATGATAGAATGAGGCAGCACGCAACGTCGCGTAAGTATACACCAAGAACAGACCGACGATCGCGATTGCCTTGCTGCGTCGCAGCACACGCGCGTGCCGCCAAACAGCCAGCAGGACGGCGCAGCCCGCCGCCGACATCATCAAGATGAACACAGCCTGAAGCGTGCGACGCTGCCCATACCAGCCCTGCGCCCTCGCGAAGTGGCGCATGATCTGCGTAAAGGCGGTTTGCAGATCAAGCTGCTTGTTGATCCCCAGCAGCGCCATCAGCACGGCGACGCCGACCCAAAATGGGACAGGTGGTCGACGAATGCCATCGCCGCGCCACGCTGCCCGCGCCGCGGCCGCGGCACCGGCCAGATAGGCCAGCGTGGTGATCCACCCGATCGCGGTCGGATCGCCGACATGCGGCGACCAGCCCGCGATCATGCCCCCGGCCCGCGCGCCCGGTGCCAGGCATGCGCCATCCGGAAGATGCGCGGCCCGTCGACCAGATAGCGTCGCCACAGCCGCCTGGGTTGCGAGCCGAGTCGATGCGCCCATTCCATGCCGAGTCGCTGGATCCAGCGCGGCGCGCGGCGCTGCCGTCCGACGATGAAGTCCAGCGAGGCGCCGATGCACAGCGCGCAGCCGGTCGCGCCGCGCGCGTCGCGGGCGATTCGCGCCGCCAGCACCTCCTGCTGCGGCGATCCGACCGCGATCAGCAGGAAGCGCGCCGCCGAGTCGCGCCCGAACGCCACCGCCGCCGCCATCGCGGCGGGATCGCGCAACAGCCCCATCGGCGGCATGTGCTGCACCACGTCCAGCGCCGGGAACCGCGCCCGCAACGTCGTGCCCAGATCCGCGTCGCCGCCGATGACCGCGATCCGGTCCCCCGGGCGCACCACCTGGTCGAACAGCCGCACGGTCAGGTCGCTGCCCGGCGCGAGCGGCAGCGTCACGCCATAGAAGCGCGCCAGCCGCGCCAGGATGCGGCTGTCGCACAGCACCAGCGTCGCCCCGGCATAGCCCTCCCACAGCTCGCGCCCGACCGGATCGCCGCGCCCCAGCGCGTCCAGCCGCACCAGATGATCGACATTGGGCGTCACGACATAGGTGAACGGATCGCCGGGCGCGACCCGTTCGAGCCAGCGCGCCGCGGCGGCGGTATCGAGCGGATCGAACCCGATCCCCAGGAACGACCGGCGCGCCGCGACCGGATCAGTAGGCATTCTTGTCGAACAGCAGATTGACCAGCGTCTCCATCATGATCCGCAGGTCCAGCGTCAGCGACCAATTGTCGATATAGTAACGATCCAGCTCGACGCGGCGCTTGGCGCGCTCGATCGTCTGGATCTCGCCACGCAGGCCGCGCACCTGCGCCAGCCCGGTGATCCCCGGCTTGACGCGGTGCCGCCCGGCATAGCCCTTCACCGCGTCGAAATAATAATGGTCGCCGACCTTCATGTGGGTCGCATGCGGGCGCGGGCCGACGATCGACATCTCGCCGCGCAGCACGTTCCACAATTGCGGCAGCTCGTCGATGCTCAGCTTGCGGATCAACCGGCCGACCGGGGTGATGCGCGGATCCCCCCTGGTGGTGCGCGCCGCGCCGGACACGTCCTGGCGGTCGACATACATCGACCGGAATTTCCACACCAGGATCTCGCGGTTGTTGAAGCCGAAGCGCGGCTGCTTGAAGATCACCGGCCCGCGACTGGTCAGCTTGATCGCCAGCGCGGTGACCAGCAGCAGCGGCATCAGGAAGACGAGCGCGACCGTCGCGACCACGAAATCCTCGACGTCCTTCACGATCGTGTTGCCGTCGCGCATCTGGCGCTGCCACAGCGTGAGCACCGGGATCGAGCCGACGAAGTTGACCCGGTAATCCGGCGCCAGCGTGATCGCCTCGCGCGGGATCAGCGAAATGTCGATCGCCACCTCGCTCAGCTTCTCGATGATGAGGTCCATGCGCTCGCGCGTCAGGTCGGACAGCGCGATCAGCACCTGGTCGACCTCGCCGTCGCGCGCCATCGCCAGCAGTTCCGGGAAGCCGCCGATGAACGGCAGATCGCCCACCATGCCGGCGTCGGCGCGGCGGCTGTAGTCGTCGGCCACGCCAACCAGCAGCAATTGCGGCAGCGCCTGCAGGTCGAGCATCCGGCAGGTGCGCGCGACCGTGTCCTTGTCGGCGCCGTAGATCACCACGCGCTGGCGGATGCGCCCCGAATCGGCCAGCCGCCGCAGCGTGGCGCGCAACACGAAGCGACTGACGAACAGCAACCCGGTCGTGGCCGCGACATAGACCAGTGTCAGCCCGCGCGAGAATTCGTCGACCAGCCCGAATTGCCAGACGATCGCACTGCTCAGCAGCGCGGCGATCACATAGTCGAACGTCACCCCCGTATCGCCGGATTGCAGCACCGCGACGGACTGGCCATACACCCCGCGCGACTGGCGGATCAGGAAGAAGGCCACGCCGGCGATGAACGCGGCGGCGGTATGCACCCCGGGGACCACGACCAGCCCGACCGTCAACGAATAGCTCAACACCGCCACGGGAACGGCGACGAGCAGGCAGAGAAGATCGACGACGAACACCAGCGACGGGATCACGTTCGACGTGAACCGTCGCCCCTGCGCCGTTCGGGACATCGTGGCCACTATATCCGCCTCGCTCCGGCGCACCGGCCGGCCCCCTGCTTCACCCCGGTGTCGCGAATCACCATTGTGCCCGCGCTACACGCTGTTGCTCAACAAATTCCCTATCCACCTCCGCGATCTCGTCCGCCCGCCCGGTGTCGCGCAGATATTGCCGGAGGCCCGCGAACAACAGCGGGTCGGCGCCGCGAAGATCCTCGATCCCCGCGCGATAGGTGTTTTCCGCGAGCTGCGGCTGTCCCGCGAGGCGGTAGGCCCGTGCCAGCCGCACGCGATCGTCGGCGGCGCGCGGCTTGCTGGCGACCAGCCGCTGCGCATCGAATACAGCCTGCCGGCCGCGCCCGGTGCGCAGGTACAGATCGGTGCGCGCGCGCAGCGCCATGATGTTGCCCGGGTCGAACGCCAGCACCGCGTCGAGCAGCTTCAGCGCCGCGTCGTTGCGCCCCTGAAGCGCCTGCGCCTGCGCCAGCAGCGCCAGCGGCGCGGCGTTGGCGGCGGTGACCGGCAACTTCACCAGCGGCGCGACCAGCGCCTCCGCTTCCGCGGGCACACCGGCCAGCATCAGGAAATAGGCGTAGCGCATGCGATCCGCCGGGGCGACATGCGCGGCGAGCGCGCGCACCTCCGCCAGCGCGGCCGCGCGCGGTTCGTAACGCAGCCACAGCGCCAGGATGTCGATCAGCAGCCCGCCGTGATCGCCGTCGCGCACCATCCGCGCGGTCAGCTCATGCGCCGCGGGCCGCTCGCCCAGCGCATAAAGCGTCCGCGCGTAACGGACCTTCAGCGCGGCGTCCTTCGGGTGGAGCGCGAGCTGATGCGCCTGCGCGGCCTTCTGCCCCGTCAGGTCGCCGAATCGCCCGGACAGGTCGCCTAGCGCCTCCAGCGCGGCCTGGTCGCCCGGATGATCCGCGACATAGCGTTTCATCAGCGCGATCGCCTCGCCGGCCTTGTCGGTGCCGGCCAGCGCGCGCGCCTTCAGGATGGTGGCGTTCATGTCGCCCGGGCGCACCGCCAGCACGCTCGTCGCGCGCTGCAAGGCGTCATCATAACTGCGGTCGCGCAGCGCCACATAGCCCAGCGTGGTCTGCGGCGAGGGATCGGACGGCTGCAACAGCAGCACCTGCTGCGCATAGCGGCGCGCTTCCTCGGCATGGCCGCCCATCACCGCCAGATCGGCCAGCGCCTGCAACACGCGGGGGTTGGAACGGTCGAGCTCGTTGGCGCGCAGATAGGCGTTATACGCTCCGGAATAATCGCCCAGCGTCAACTGCACCGAGCCCAGTGCCGTCCAATAGTCCGGGTTCGAATCCTGGTACGCCACCGCGCGCTGGATCGCGATTCGCGCGCTCCACGGGTCGTTCGCGGCCATCGCCGCCTCGTACATGCCCGCGAACTTGGCGGCGCGCTGTTCCGGGGCGCGGCACCCCGCCAGCAGCGCCAGCGTCACCGCAAAGGCAACCGACGCGCCGATTTCCCGCCGTTTCGCCTGTTTGAACCATATCCGCACAAGACTGCCCATCCCCAACAATCTCGTACGTACTTCATAAGGAAAATGCTGTAAGGCACCTGACGATCAAACCGTTACCCGATAAGGGCAAGGGTGGCAAATTGTGGAACGGTGTCCGCGCAAAGAGCCCGTAATGCTCTGGCGTGACAATGCGTTGGGGGAAGGAATGACGATCAAGCTCATCTGCGGCGTGGCCCTGCTGTTCGCGCCGGCGGCATCCGCGTCGGCGCAGCAAGCCGCCGCCACCGCGCCGGCCGCGACCGACGCGACCCCGGCGCGCGCGACGACGCTGGGCGCCTACCGGATCAATCCGGGCGACGAACTGGACATATTCGTGTGGGGTGAGGAGCGGCTGCAGCGCTCGGTGCGCGTGCTGCCGGACGGCACCTTCTCCTTCCCGCTGGTCGGCAAGGTCGATGCGCTCAACGCGCTGCCCGCCGAGATCGAGGCGCGCATCACCAAGGGGCTGGAGACGCAGTATCGCACCGCCGTGCCGCAGGTCACGGTATCGGTGAAGACGCCCGCCGGGCTGCAATTCTCGGTGCTGGGCAAGGTGCGCAGCCCCGGATCGTTCAACCCCGGCCGCTATGTCAACGTGCTGGAGGCGCTGAGTCTCGCCGGCGGACCGAGCGAGTTCGCACAGCTCGGCAACGTGGTCATCATCCGCAAGACGCCGACCGGCAGCCAGGCGATCCGCGTGCGGCTGACCGACCTGATGAAGGGCTCGGTGGGCGACATGTCGTCCGAAACCCTGCCGCTGGTACGCGGCGGCGACACGGTCATCGTTCCGTGAGCGCGGCGATGCAGGGGCTGCGCACGCCCGTAGCGTTGCTGCTGTGCGCCGCGGTCGCCACGCTGCCGTGCGCGCAGGCGGCGGCGCAGACCACGAGCGTCGTGGTCGACGTGCAGGCCGGGGTCAATTATTCCACCAATCCGTTCCTGGTGCGCGATGGCGATACCGGATCGGCCAGTACCGACCTGTCGGTCCGGCCGCAGCTTCTCTACCGCGACGAGCTGAACGAGGCGGCGCTGGTCGCGCAATATCGCCGCTCCGACTATTTCACCCGCTACGATGCGGCGGAAGGATATGGCGCCGAAGCGCATGGGCGGCGACAGATCAGCCCGACGGTCAACGGCCACGCCGACCTGATCTACGACAGCTCGATCATCGGCCAGGGCGGCTTCGGGCTGGTCGGCGTCGTCGATCCGACGCCGCCGCCGGACCTCGTCACACCCGACATCTCACTGCTCGGACTGCGCCAGCGGCAGCAGAGCTATGTCGCCGCGCTGGGCGGCGACTGGCGCATGTCGGCGCGCGACACGCTGAACGGCGACGTGCGCGTCAGCCGCATCGACTACGGCGGCGGCTCGGGCGGATTGCTCACCTCCTCGCGCACGACGGCGACGATGCTGGGCTACAGCCGCACGCTGTCGGAGCGGACCAGCATCGGCCTGCAAGGCTCCGGTTCGTGGACCGAGTTCGGCCGGCGCGGCAATTCCGGCGCCTTCTATCAGCCGCAGGCGACGCTGAGCCACCAGCTCAGCGACCGGGTTCGCATGTCGCTGGCGGCGGGTGCGGTGTTCATCTCCTCCACCACCCCGACCGGCACCACCAAGGTAACCGGCCTGTCGGGCAGCTTCACCGCGTGCCAGACGAACGAGCGCGCCTCCGGCTGCCTGCGCGCGTCCAGCGACGCGCAGGCGACCGGGCTGGGCGACATCTCGCGGCGCTACAGCGCGTCGGCGGACTATTCCTATCGCCTGCGCGAAAATGACGTGGTGCGCGCCACCGTCGATTACTCGCGCATCCGCGAGACGTCGAACCTGCCGCAACTGTCGAGCGTCGCCTATCTCAGCGCCATCGGCAGCTACGAGCGCAGCCTGTCGCGGCGGGTGTTCGCGGGCGTGTCGGGCGGTTATCGCCAGGCGACCGGCGGCGGATTGGGACGGCCCTCCGACCTCAACTTCAAATTTTTCGTGCGAACCAGATTGGGCGACCTGCGGTGAGTGACAGCGTAGATATGGGCGAGGAACAGTCCGCCGGCGGCGGGGGGTTCATCAACTACATTCCGACCATCCTGTGGCAGCGCAAATGGTTCGTGATCGTGCCGTTCGTGGTGCTGTCGATCGCCGGCGTGGCGGCGGCGATGCTGCTGCCGCCGGTCTATCGCTCGTCGGCGACGCTGCTGGTGGAATCGCAGGAACTGCCCTCCACGCTCGTCACCTCGCCGCTCAACACGATCATCGACCAGCGGATCGCCAAGATCCGTGAACAGGTGCTCAGCCGGGGCGACCTGATCGAGCTGATCGAGCAGAACAACCTGTATGAAAGCGAGCGCCGGTCCAAGCCGCTGTCGTCGGTGGTGCAGAAGATGCAGGCCGCGACCGCGTTGCAGGCGGTGAGCGGCGACATCGGGCAGGGCCAGAGCGCGCAGCCCGGCGGCACCAGCACGATCGCCTTCAACATGAGCTTCGACTATTCCGACCCCGCCAAGGCGCAGGCGGTGATGCAGAGCTTCGTCAGCCGCTTCCTGGAGATCGACGCCACCACCATGGCGGCGCAGGCGAACAACACCGTCGACTTCCTCCAGGACCAGTCGGGCAAGCTCCAGGCCGAGATCAACCGCATCGAAGGCCAGATCACCGCGATCAAGGCGCGCAACGGCGCGGCGCTGGCCGGGGGCGGCATGGTGATGCCCGCGAACACCGGCAGCTACAGCGCGCAGATCGCGCAATTGCAGAGCGAGAACCGCGTGCTGCTGGCGCAGTCGCGCAAGAGCGGCGGCAAGGATCCGCTGGTGCAGCAGGCCGAGGCGGCGCTGGTCGCCGCCCGCGCGGTCTTCGCCGAAAGCCATCCCGACGTGATCCGCGCCAAGTCGCGCTTGCAGCAGGCGCAGGAGATCGCCGCGTCGCAAGGCCCGTCGCAGGACAATGCGCTGATCCAGAGCCAGGTGCAGGCCAACAACGCGCAGATCGCCCAACTCGAAGCCTATCGCGCGCAGGATGCGGCGCGCGCCGCATCGGGCATGGCCGCGCAGTCGCGCGCGCCGGTGTTGCAGGAGGAGGTGTCGCAGCTCGAGGCGCGCGCCAACAGCCTGCGCGACCAGCTTCGCGACGTATCCGGCAATGTGCTGCGCGCGCAGAATTCCGCGCGGATGGCGCAGGAGCAAAAGGGCGAGCGCCTGTCGGTGGTCGATCCGCCCTCGTCGCCGGACAAGCCGACCTCGCCCAACAAGCTGATGCTGATCGGCGGCGGCGTGGGCGCGGGGCTGGGCCTGGGGCTGGTGCTCGCGCTGGCGCTGGAGTTCCTGCTGCGTCCGATCCGCGGCGTCGGGCAGCTGCGGGCGCTGGGGCTGGAAACGCTGTCGCTGGTGCCGACCTTCACGCCGGACCCGCCGCCGGGCGCACCGCCACGACGTCGCTTCTCGCTTCCATTCCTGCAGAAACGCCAGCGTCGCGCGGCGAAGCCGGCAACCGGGCCGGCAACCGGGGAGGCGCTGTGATGACCGACATGCCGATGACCATGACCGCCAGCGACCTGCCGGCGGATGTCACGATCCCGACGCTGGCGGAGGCCCGGCAGTTCGAATGGTCGACCGCGCTCGCCAAGCAGCGCGGCATCTATGGCTTCGACAGCCGCGACGTCCGCTCGCGCCCGTTCAACCTGTTGCGCTCGCGGTTGCTGAAGCTGCATCGCAACAAGGGGTGGCGACTGTTCGGGGTCGTGTCGGCCACGCCGGCGGTGGGCAAGTCGTTCGTGGCGACCAACCTCGCCGCGGCCCTGTCGCGCACGCCGGGGCTCGACACCACGCTGGTCGACCTAGACCTGCGCCGCGGCTCGATCGCCAGCAATTTCGGATTGCCGGTCGAGCGTGGCATGCGCGACTATCTGGAGGGCGCGGTGCCGGGCCTGAACGACATCGCGCTGCACCCGGAGGGCGAGCGGCTGGTGATCCTGCCGACGGACAATGCCCCTGCGCGCTCGGCGGAGCTGCTGTCCTCGGCGCGGATGGACGCGGTGGTCGCGGCGATGCGCACGCGTCCGCAGCACAGCCTGTTCCTGTGCGACCTGCCCCCGGTATTCGCCAATGACGACGCGACGATCGTCACCACCAAGCTCGACGCCTTCATCCTGATCGTCGAGGAGGGCCGCACCACCCGCAAGCAGATCCAGGACGCGCTGCACGTCCTCGATCAGGCGCCGTGCGCGGGTGTGGTGCTCAACCGCTTCGACGGGGGGCTGATCTCCGACAGCTATGGCTATGGCTATGGCGCGGGATACAGCGACTATTACAAATGACGGTGCGGTGGGGCGGTCCGGGGTCGGATCGCCCCGCCCGCGGCGGTCGCCGTGCGCTCCGCGACCGGGGCGGCGCCGGACCCGCCGACCGGCTTTTCTTATGATTCGCGAGCAACGCTGTTCTCCTGTCGATGCGGTTCAATAAGATGCGCGTCGGGCAAGCCGGGGAGCCGTCGCGCGATGCATCGCTTCGTTTTTTCCAGCAGGGCGGCACAGCCTTATGGCCGCATGGAGATCAAGGCGCTGTGCGAACAATCGGCGCTGCGTAACGCGGCGGGCGGCATCACCGGCCTGTTCCTGTATGATGGCGCACGATTCCTGCAGGCGCTCGAAGGGCCGGACATTCCCCTGTTCGCCACGATCGACCGGATATCGCGCGATCCGCGCCATTACGACATGACCACGATCCAGTCGAAAACGATCGGCGAGCGCGAGTTCCACAACTGGTCGATGAGCCAGCCGCTGTTCGGGATCGGCGACGATCCGGGCGCCTATGTCGCGCGGATCGTGCACGATGTCAGGCATGTCGCGGATGCCTATATCCGCGCGCAGTTCATCGGCTTCGCCTCGCTCGCCAGGAACGCGCGCTACCGTTACGAATGATCCGCCCGAGGCCTTCTCCGCCCGAAGTGAAGCGGCGCCGTGCGCCGGCAAAGCCGTAGGCCGACATGACGTTGATCCCGCCGTGACGACGGGCGGCGCCCGCGAAGCGTGCGCCCAGGGGAGCGGCGGCGGGACGCGCCTTCCGATCCCGCCGCCTTCGCGCCTACTTCGCCTTCGCCGCGCCGTTCGCGTTTGGCGTCGCCGGCGCATAACCCGGCTGATACTCGATCTTCGCGGCCGCGCGCAGTTGCTTCACCTCGCCGACGATGCTCTTCTGCGTGTTCTGCTGGCGCAGCGCGGCCACCGCGGCCTTGCGCATGTCCTCCTGCGACATCGACACCGGCTCACGACCCACGATCACGTTGGCGTAGAGCTTGCCGTTCGCGGGCAGCACGAACGGTTCGGTCGGCGGCAGGGCGAAGATGCGCTTCAGCGCGTCGGGCGGCACGTTGCCGGTGTCCAGCCGCCCGGTAGTGCGCGTGAAGGGCACGTTCAGCCGCGTCAGCGTCGCGGCGACCGCGTCCATCGAATGCGCATCCGCCAGCGGCGCCAGCGTCTTGGGATCCGACGGCGGGTCGATCACGATCTGTTGCAGGGCCAGCACCTGCCGCTGCCCGAACGCCAGCGGGTTGGCGGCGATGAACGCGTCCACCGCCTTCTGGTCGGGCAGCCGCTGGCTGCCGGCCTGCCGCTCGGCGTTCATCGAGATCAGCAGCTCGTCGGTCAGGCGGCGCTGCCGGCTGAGGAACTCCGGCGACTTGTCGACGCCGTTCTTGCGCGCGTCCTGCGCCAGCAGCCGGCGGTCGATCAGGTTCTGCAGCAATTGCTGGCGCGCGACCTTCTGGTCCGCGTTCGGTGGCACGTTGGCGACCTGCAATTCGGTGTTCAGCTCGCCGGCCGAAATCTCCTCGCCATTGACCACCGCCACCGTCTGCCCGGTCGGCTTGCGATCGCACGCCGCCGCCATCAGCGACAGGCCGGTCACGGCCAGCAATGCGCCACGCTTCAACATTGAGCTTACCCCCTCATTCGACATGGCCCTTCACTAGCACCCTAAATGGAATTGCTGTAGTGCTTCGATGCCGGAGATGGGATGGTTGGATGGAAACTGCTTACGATTGGGTGACGTTGGCCATCTTCGCCGGGCTCGTCGTATTGTTCCTGCAACGGTCGATGTCGGACGATCGACAGGATTCGATGCTCGCCTATCTTGCCGGTGCGGCGATCTGCGGGCTGGCCAATTACCTCGGCAACGAAGGGCATGACCTGCTCGCGATCGCGCTGATCGTCGCCAACCTGGTGTTCATCGTACTGGTGCTGAAGCCGATCGACCTGCCGCGACGCTCCTGAGCGCGGGCGGCGCGCCGGCGATCAGCGCGCCGAACTGTCCAGAACGCGGCGCACGCCGGCGGGCACCGCCGCGAACAGGCTGCGCGTGAACTCCGCCATCGCCGCCATGCCCGCCTCGCGGTCGGGCGTCAGCGTCGACACGCGCACCATCACCGCATCGGGCACATCCCCCCGCAGGTTCGCGCGCGCGACCGACCAGCGCTGCTGCGCCCAGGTGGTGGGCATGTCGTTGCCCACGCGCGTCCAGTACATGATCTGCTCCGCGCGATCGTCGGCATGCGCGGACAGCGTCGTGGTCTCCAGCGTGCCGCCCGGCAGTTGCACCGGCACCACCGCGCGGTCGGACAGTTTGAAGCCGCCCGCGGGGTAGCAATATTCCGGGCGGTGGACCTGCAGGATGCCCGTCTGCCCGCTGCTCTGCGCGACCAGCAGCATGATCGGCAGCGCATCGGGGGCGAGGTACACGCGCGTCAGCAACTGCGAATACAGCGATTCGGACAATTGGTCCGCGGGCGGCACCACCAGCCCGCTCTTGGAATAAAAATGCCAGCGCCCGATGTCGGTCGGGATCAGCGCCTCGATCTTGCGATCGCCGAGCAGGTCGATGTGCCGCCCGGGCACGCGCGCGGCGGCGGTGGCGGCGGTCAGCAGGAAAGCGCCGCCCAGGATCACGCGCCGCCGGTTGAGGCGCGCGGGATCGGACGGGATGTGATCCGACGGCATGTCCCGCTCAGTCGTCATCGCCATTCCCCAGCGCGCGACGGATCGGCGAGGCGACGCCGTCCAGCGCGAAGATCGTCAGGACCGAGATGAGGAACATCACCAGTCCGGCGAAATCGTGCGCAAAGCCCTGTGCCGCCGCATCACCGAAATAATAGGTGATGAGGATCAGGAGGATCACGCGGATGAAGTTCGCGAACACCGCGATCGGGATGATCGTCAGCATCAGCAGCCCGGCATAGCGCCAGTTGGCGCGGTGCCGCACATAGATGTAGAACAGGCAGATCGCGGTCAGGCTGATGATCGAGTTCAGCCCCGCGCAGGCCGCCGCCACCAGCAGGTCGTATTGCGCGATCTGGATCGACACGCCCGAGCTGCCGATCGGATAGCCCAGCGCATACAGCAGGTTCACCGCCTGTTCGGAAATCGCGATCTTGATCGGCTGGGTGATGACGGCCACCGCCTGGTCGGGCGGGGGGAAGATGAAGCCGAGATAGAAGAGCGGGAACCACAATTCGCGCAGCATCGGTCCGCCGACCAGCGCATAGGCGGCACCCAACAGCGCACCATAAAGCGCAAAGCCCTCGATCTCGATGATGCCGGTGATGTGCGCGGCAAGGTACAGGACCAGGCACGCCCCGATCACCGCCCCCGCGAGCAGCGCGTTGCCGGCGGTCCGCAGCCGCAACGCCCCCGGCACCTCGCGCCACAACAGCCACAGGCCGGTGGCGAGCACGAGCGGCCCGTGGCCGCCCTGTTCGGTCGACCAGCTGAACCGCGCGACGGTCAACATGGTGGGTGCGGCGAGCGCGACGATACCGGCCAGCAACAGCCAGGCGGATGCGGGCACGGACCGCCAGCGGGCCGATCGACCGCCGGGTCTGGCGGCCGCGGACTGCGCGTCCCATCCTCCGATCGCTTCGTTCTTCACCTTGATAGATCTCGACGCGCGGGCAAAGACCGAGCTGGCACCGGCGCCCCTTCCGGCTCTTGTTCCATAGACGTCGCCGCCCTCCGCTGCAACCAACCCGGCGTCCCGGCACCCGGCGCGATCCCGCCATGGCACGCTTCCCTTGCGCGCCCGTTCGTCAAGGTCCGGTAAACCGCGATCCGGCATGGCGGAGGGGCGCGCCGCTGCCTACAGCGGAACGGGGATTCGGCGGAGGAAGGACGTGGAGGCAATCGAGGGGATCGCGACGGTCGTGGCGACGGTGCTGGCCGCGCCGCTCGTCGTGCTGACCGCCGCCTTCGCGACGGAGGTGATCGTCGGGCTGACGCGTGCCGCGCCGGATCCGGCGGCGGCATCCGCTCCCGTGCCACGCTCCGCCGTCATCGTGATGCCGGCGCATGACGAGGCCACGATCATCGCCGGCACGCTGGCGCGCCTGCTGCCCGAACTGCCCCCCGGCTTCCGCGTGCTGGTGGTGGCGGACAATTGCGCCGACGATACCGCCGCGATCGCGCAGGCGGCCGGCGCCGAGGTGCTGCGCCGCACCGACCCCGTGCGGCGCGGCAAGGGCTATGCGCTGGCCTGCGCACGCGATCACCTGGCGACGGCACCACCGGCGGTGGTGATGGTGCTGGACGCCGACGGCGCCACCGACCGCGCCTCGCTGCTGGCAATGGCACGCGCCGCGCACGACCGGCCCGTCCAGGCGGTGAACCTGCTCAGCCCCGACCGATCGGCCGCGCCGATGGTGCAGGTGTCCAATTTCGCGTTCGTCATCAAGAACCTGGTCCGGCAGCGCGGTCTGTCGCGACTGGCGGGACGGGTGAACCTGACCGGCACCGGCATGGCGTTTCCGTGGAGCGTGTTCCGCGACGCGGCGCTTGCCACCGCCGACATCGTCGAGGATCTCGCGCTCGGCCTCGACCTCGCCCGCCGCGGGCTGCTGCCGCGCTTCGCCGCCGAGGCGACGGTGTGGAGCGCCGCGAGCAGCGCGGAAGGGACGCTCAGACAGCGCACCCGCTGGGAGGGCGGGTTCCTCGCCACGTCGCGCACGCGCGCGCTGCCGGCGATCGCCGCCGGGCTGCGCGCGCGCGATCCGCGCGGGATCTGGGCGGGACTCAGCCTGGCGGTGCCGCCGCTGACGCTGCTGCTGCTGCTCGACGGAATCGGACTGCTGCTGCTGGGACTGCTGGCGCTCGCCGGCGCGTCGCCGCTGCCCGCCGCGCTGCTCGGCGCGGCGCTGGCGATCGCGCTGGCGGGGCTGGCGGTGGCATGGGTGCGGGTCGGCCGGCCGTTCCTGTCGGCGGGCGCGGCGGCGCGACTGCCGCTGTACGTGTTGTGGAAGATCCCGCTCTATCTCCGCCTCGCCACCTCGCGCCCCACCGGGTGGCTGCGCGCCGGGCGCTGACCGGCGCGGGATCGGGCAACATTCGCCCCCCGGGGGTAACGCCCTTTTAGGAGCCGGCCGCCTAACGCGATGGGCGATCGGTCGCGCGATTGGCACCGCCCGGTGGCTGGGCTAGGGTCGCGGCGAGAGGTCTGTCTGGGGGAGTTCAGCCGAATGGCGCGGAATTATCAATCACGTAAGCGCGTGCTCGTCACCGGCGGCGCGGGGTTCCTCGGCTCGCACCTGATCGACCGGCTGCTGGAGCGCGGCGACGAGGTGGTGTGCGTCGACAATCTGTTCACCGGCGCCAAGCGCAACATCGACCATCTGCACGGCAATCCGCGCTTCGAATTCATGCGCCACGACGTGTGCTTCCCGCTCTACGTCGAGGTGGACGAGATCTACAATCTCGCCTGCCCCGCCTCGCCGATCCATTACCAATACGATCCGGTGCAGACCACCAAGACCAGCGTCATCGGCGCGATCAACATGCTGGGGCTGGCCAAGCGGCTGAAATGCCGCATCTTCCAGGCATCGACCAGCGAGGTCTACGGCGACCCGCACGTCCATCCGCAGAAGGAGGATTACTGGGGCAACGTGAACCCGATCGGCATCCGTTCCTGCTATGACGAGGGCAAGCGCTGCGCCGAGACGCTGTTCTTCGACTATCATCGCCAGATGGGGCTGGACGTGAAGGTGGCGCGCATCTTCAACACCTATGGCCCGCGCATGCACCCGGCCGACGGGCGCGTCGTGTCCAACTTCATCATGCAGGCGCTCCGCAACGAGCCGATCACGCTGTACGGCGACGGATCGCAGACGCGCTCCTTCTGCTTCCGCGACGATCTGGTCGATGGCTTCCTGAAGCTGATGGACAGCGAACCCGGCTTCCCTGGCCCGGTGAACATCGGCAATCCCAACGAGTTCACGATCCGCGAGCTGGCCGAGCTGGTGGTGGAGCTGACCGGATCCTCCTCGCCGCTCGATTACCGTCCGCTGCCGCAGGACGACCCGATGCAGCGCCAGCCCGACATCACCGTCGCACGCGCGAAGCTCGGCTGGGAGCCGAAGGTGCAGCTTCGCGAAGGGCTGGAGCGCACGATCGCCTATTTCCGCGACTTCGTGGCCTGAACCGCATGCCGGCGGAGCGCGCGTCCAGCATCGGGCTTGCAGGCGCGCCTCCCGCCGCGCTGGCACCGCCGCGCGCGGCGCTGGGCCGCACGGTGGTGTCGATCCAGTTCCTGCGCTTCCTCGCCGCGCTGGCGGTGGTGCTGTACCACGCGTACGAGGCGACCTCGCGCGGCCTCGCATCGCCGCCGGCCGCGCTCGACTACCTCTTCCGCATGGGCGCGGCGGGGGTGCACATCTTCTTCTGCATCAGCGGTTTCGTGATGGTCTACACGTCGTTCTGCCGCGACGTCGGGCCGTTCGCGCCCGGTGACTTCCTGCTGAAGCGGGGGTTGCGGATCTACCCGATCTACTGGCTGTGCGCGGGCGCCTATCTGCTGTTCCATTTCGTCACCCGCTCGGTCTACCCGGTCAGCGTCGGCGAGGTGCTCGGCGCGCTGGCGCTGGTGCCCGGCTATGCGTCGGCGATCATCGGCCCGGCATGGACGCTGATGTTCGAGGTGTATTTCTACCTGTGCTTCTGCGTCTTCATGGTCGCGGGACTGCGCACCGGGCTGATCGCGATGACCGGCTTCTTCCTGCTGTGCATGGTGCTGCGCGTGGTGGCGCCGGGCGTGCCGTTGCACCCGATCATGACTAACAGCCTGCTGCTGGAATTTGCCGCCGGCGCGTGGCTCGGCTGGGTGGCGATCGCGCGTCCGGCGTGGCTGGCGGCGATCTGGCCGGCGGCACTGCTGCTGGGCGTGGCGGCGTTCGCGGCCGGCTATGCGTTCGGGTACAACCGCCTGCCCAGCGCGTTCGTGTGGGGGCTCCCCAGCCTGCTGGTGCTCATCGGCGCCGTCGGCATGGAAGCGGCGGGGCGGATGCCGCGCGCGCTCGCGCGGCTCGCCTTCCTGGGTGACGGATCCTATTTCCTGTATCTCTCGCACATCCTGCTGATCGACATGCTGCTGCTCACCCCGCTGGCGTGGCTGTGCGGCTCGACGGTCGGGGTGGTCACCGCCGCGTTGCTGGCGGCGGCGATCTGCGCGGCGCTGTCGGTGCCGGCCTATAACCACCTCGAGCGCCCGATGCTCCGTCACCTGCGCCGGCTGACGCGGCGGCGCAGCACCGCGGTGCCGCCGGGACGCGGGTGATGCCCGATCTCCTTCCGCTGGCGTCCCCGAGGCCTCAGACGCGGACGTATCGGAAATACCAGACCTCGTGCCCCTGCCGCCGCGCCTTGCGTTCGTAGCGGGTTTCGGGCCAGTCGGCGGGGCGTTCCAGGAAATCGCGTGCCGCGCGGGCGGTCCAGACGAAGTCGCGGCGCTGGTTCATCACCATCATCGACCAGCGGCAATAGGTCGGATCGTCGGTGCCGAGCCGGAACTCGGCGCCCGGCTTCAGCTTGGCGGCGATCAGGTCGAGCGGGCCATGGTTCATCATCCGCCGCTTGGCATGACGCGCTTTGGGCCAGGGATCGGGGTGGAGCAGGTAGACGCGCTCCAGCGAGGCGTCGGGCAGCCGCTCGACCACCTCCAGCGCATCGCCCATGTGGAGGCGGACGTTGTCCAGCGCGCGGTCGCGGACATGGCCGAGCGCGCCGACCACGCCGTTCAGGAACGGCTCGCATCCGATGAAGCCGCTGCCCGGCGTCGCGCCGGCCTGTGCGGCGAGATGCTCGCCCGCGCCGAAGCCGATCTCCACCTGCAGCGGGCGCGCGTCGCCGAACAGGCGCGCGGCATCGAGCGCGCCGTCGGCGGGAACGGAAATGCGCGGCAACAGGTCCTCGACCAGCGCCGCCTGCCCGGCGCGCAGCGCGTGCCCCTGTCGCCGTCCATACAGGCGGCGGATCGTTGTGGGATCGTTCATGCGGCAGCGCCTACCGCAGCGAACGCCGAAACGGAACGGAGGAAGCGATGCGTGGACGGATGATCGCGGCGGCGGCGCTGGCGTTGCTGCCGGGCACGGCCTGGTCGCAACTCGCGCATCCGCGCGCGATCGCGATGCTGCGGAGCGACGCGACGTGGACGCCGGTGGCGTTCGTCTGCGATTCGACCGACACGAACCGCATCATGGCGCTCTCCCCGCCCGACGGCACGCGCGCGGCGACGCTGACCAGCCTGTCGAAGCCCGGCCTGGCCCGATCGCAGGTGCAGGTGCACGTCGGCGCGGCCGATGCCGGGATGAACCAGCGCTGGTATCCGCTGACGGACGCGAACGGGCGAGCGATCGGCCATATCCACACGGTGAACCCGGCGATGGTGGAGCCGGGCGCGACGACGCCCACCGTCACCGCGGTCACCCTGGGAGATCGCACCAGCAACTGCCGGTTCGCGCCGCAGACCCGCATCCTCGCCGCCACGCCGAAGCGCTCGATCCAGATCACGCGCGATGATGGCGGCGGATATCGCTATCGCAGCTATGACCATGACGCCGATCTCGCCGCGGTCGAGGTGCCGTGGGGTGGACGCGACACACGCGCCTCGCTGACCATCGCCGGCGGCCGGCTGATCGAGCAAGGCGACGGGTGGCGCGGCTATGATTTCGCGAACCGCGGCTATGTCTATCGCGTGCGGGTGTCGGTCGATCCCGCGCATGGCGGCGGCGGCGTCAAGGTGTGGCGCGGCGGGCACATGGTGCTGGACGAGCCGTTCGCGGCCTATGTCGCCGCATTGTAACGCCGGTCGGGCGGATCGCGATCGGTTGCGCCGCCACGCCGGACGGCGGGAGCGAAACGCCCGGGCGGCCGTTGGCATGGCTCAGCCAGCGGGGATGACGACGGATGGGCAAGAAAAAGAAGAAGGCGTTGCGCGAGGCCGCCGCGCGCGAGCATGACGCGCATGGCCCGCTGCGCGCTCTGGCGGCGACGGGCGCGATGCGCGCGCTGGCGCCGGTCGCCAAGCTGACCGACGAACCGCCGCTGCTCGCGCTCGGGCTGGGGACGCTGGCGATCGGCGCGGTGCTGCGCCGCCCGACGCTGGCGCGCAGCGGGGCGCGGATGGTGACCAGCCACCTTCTCGCCACGGGATTGAAGACGGTGTTGAAGGCCAGCGTCGATCGCGCGCGGCCGAACGTCGCCGGATCGACCCCGCACCTCGCCCCCGGGCATGGCACCGACGACACGAACCTCAACGCCTTCCCGTCCGGCCACACGGCGGGCGCGACGGCGATCGCCGAATCGATCGCGCACGAGGTGCCGGGTGCG
Source organism: Sphingomonas taxi (assembly GCA_003243195.1). Classification (GTDB taxonomy): domain Bacteria; phylum Pseudomonadota; class Alphaproteobacteria; order Sphingomonadales; family Sphingomonadaceae; genus Sphingomonas; species Sphingomonas taxi_B. Next base: position 287,196 of record QFQI01000002.1, read on the forward strand.
GCCGGGCCGGCGCGGCTGGCGGCCGGAGCGGCCGGCGCGGTGCAGGTCGCCCGCGGCGCGCATTATGCCAGCGACGTGGCGGCGGGCGCGGTGATCGGCTGGGTATCGGAACGCCTGGCGAGCTGGGCGATCGACGCGGCCGCCCGCCTGGTCGAGGCACGCCGCGACGCCGGCGCCGAAGCGGAAGTGGAAGCGCATCCGAGCTGAGCCGTCGGGCGCCGCGGATGCCGTCGGCGGTCGTGCCAAATGGACCGGCGTCGCCGCCACAGGCGCGGCATCGGGACGGACGCCGCAGTTCGCCCTGACTGCGCCGTCCCGGCCTCACCGCGCCGGACGACCGCAGCCGGCTCGTGTCCCGCCGTACCCGCGCGGGCGGGATCGCCGCGCCGTCACCGACGGCGCGGCGTCGCGGCCTTAGGCCACCGCCGCCTTCAGCGCGTCGACCAGATCGGTCTTTTCCCAGGTGAACAGATCACCTTCGGCATCGCGGCCGAAATGACCATAAGCGGCCGTCTTCGAATAGATCGGCTTGTTGAGCTTCAGGTGCTCGCGGATGCCCTTTGGCGTCAGGCGCACCAGTTTCGGCAGCGCCGCTTCCAGCTTCGCTTCCGCGACATTGCCGGTGCCGTGCAGGTCGACATAGACGCTCAGCGGCTCGGCGATGCCGATCGCGTAGGACAATTGGATCGTGCAGCGCCGCGCCAGCCCCGCCGCCACCACGTTCTTCGCCAGATAGCGCGCGACATAGGCCGCCGAACGATCGACCTTCGTCGGATCCTTGCCGCTGAACGCGCCGCCACCGTGCGGGGCCGCGCCACCGTAGGTATCGACGATGATCTTGCGCCCGGTCACCCCGGCGTCGCCGTCCGGCCCGCCGATCTCGAACAGCCCGGTCGGGTTGACGTAGATCGCCTCGTCGCCGGGCAGCCAGCCTTCCGGCAGCACGTCGGCGAACACGCCCTTGACATAGTCGCGCAGCTTCGCCTGCCCTTCCGGGTTGGACAGATCGGCGGAATGCTGCGTCGACACCACCAGCGCCGTCGCAGCGACCGGAAGTTCGTTCTCGTAACGCAGCGTCACCTGGCTCTTGGCGTCCGGCTCCAGGAACGGCGCCGCGCCGGAATGGCGGTCCGCGGCCATCCGCTCCAGGATCTTGTGGCTGTAATAGAGCGTGGCGGGCATCAGGCCGGGCGTCTCGTCGGTCGCATAGCCGAACATGATGCCCTGATCGCCCGCGCCCTCGTCCTTGTTGCCGCTCTCGTCGACGCCCATCGCGATATGCGCCGACTGGCCGTGCAGTTCGTTCAGGAAGCGGAACTCGTTCCAGTGGAAGCCCGACTGTTCATAGCCGATGCGCTTCACCGTCGCGCGCACCGTCGCCTCGATCTCGGCCTCGATGCCGGGCGCCCATTGCCCGTCCTCGTACACGCCCTTGCCACGGATCTCGCCGGCCAGCACGACAAGCTGCGTGGTGGTCAGCGTTTCGCACGCGACGCGCGCTTCGGGATCCTTGGACAGAAACAGGTCGACGATCGCATCGGAAATCTGGTCCGCGACCTTGTCGGGATGACCTTCGGACACCGACTCTGACGTGAAGATGAACGACTGACGCATGGAGGCTCCGGCGGATAACGATATAAAGATAGCTTTATGTCCTTATCGCGCGCGGCGGCGCAAGGCAAATCCGGCGAGCGCCAGCGCCGCGCCGACGATCAGTGCCGCCCAATTGCCCAGCCGGGAGAACGGGGTCGGGGCGTGCGCGGGCGGGATGGCCACGTCGACCGCCCCGCCGACATGGTGCGCAACAGTCGCGAGCAGCGTGCCGTCCGCCGCGATCACCGCGGAGATGCCATTGGGCGTGGCGCGCACCACCGGCAGCCCCTCCTCGATCGCGCGCAGCCGCGCCTGCGCCAGATGCTGCGGCGGCCCCCACGCGCCGAACCATGCGTCGTTCGACGGATTGAAGATCAGCCGCGGGCGATGCGCCGGGTCCACCACCTGTCCCGAGAAGATGATCTCGTAGCACAATTGTATGCCGATCGCGCCGAAGCCCGGCACCACCATCGTGCGTGGCCCGGGGCCGGGCGCGAAGTCCATGTCGCCGGGCACCAGTCGTGACAGGCCCAGCGGCTTCAGGAGCCATGGCATCGGCAGATATTCGCCGTACGGCACCAGATGCGCCTTGTCGTAGCGACCGCGAATCCGCCCGCGCGCATCGAGCGCGAAGACCGAATTGCTCGCCGTGGTCACGTCGCCGCGCGCATCGAACTGCAAGGCGGTGCCGCCGGTCAGCAGCATGTCGCGCGGTCCCAGCACCGCCGCCATGCGCGTGCGCGTCAGCCATGGGCTGGTGTTGCCATATACCCAATAGGGATAATCATCCTCGATGAAGTCGCGGATCACCCCTTCGGGCCACATCACCAGCCGCGGCGCGCCGCCAGGTCGGCCGGACAGGCGTGTGAGCCGCGCGAGCATCATCGCCTGGTCGCTCTCGCCGCGCTGGTCCTGCGGCACGTTGGGCTGGACGACCACCAGCCGCGGCGCCGTCGACGGGGCGGCAGCGGGTCGCGGGTAGCTCACCAGCGGCGCGGCGACCGCGACCAGGATCGCGACGATCCAGGCGACCGGCTGGACACGCCGGGGCAGCAGCAGCAGCGCGCCGGCCAGCGCCACAGTCAGCCCGGACAGCGCATAGGTGCCGACCAGCGTCGCCAGCCACGCGACCGGCTGCACCGGCACCCACATCACCGCCAGCGGATCCCAGGCATAGCCGGTGAACACCCAGCTTCGCATCCACTCGGTCAGGATCCAGGCGGCGGCGACCAGCAGCACCCACCCGCCATCGACGCGCGCTCCCCGCACCCGCCACGCCAAGCCGGCGGCGATCGCGGGGAACACCGCCAGATACAGCGCCAGCGCGACCGGCGCGACATAGCCGAGCGCGTGCGGCATCTGGTCCTGGAAGGTGAAGGCGTGCTGGAACCAATTGTCGTTGATCGTGAAATGCCCGACCCCGAACGCCCAGCCACGCCACAGCGCCTGCCGCAGCGTCGGCGCGGCATGGACCAGCGCGATCCAGCCCCCGAAGCAGCCGAGCGCCAGCCACCAGAGCTGCAACGGTGCGAAGCCGCACGCGGCGACGGCCCCCAGCAGCAGCGCCGCGAGCGCCGGGAAGCGGCGGGCCAGGGAGGCGACGGGGTGATCGTGGGACAGGACGGCGTTCCTTGGGCGCGCAGGCGGATGCGGCTTCCTGCGACGATGCGCCGCCGGCCGCAAGCCGAGGTAGGAGGTGACGATGACGTTTGCGAGGCGTATCATCGCGGCATGACACCCCAGCAAACAGCCCCCGTCGCCACCGCCGGAGTTATCGCATGAGCACGCCGATCGAGGTCGACCTGCCCCACCAGCTCGGCGTCGCCGGCGCGCGGCAGCGGATCGAGGGCGGCTTCGGCAAGATCGCCGGCTTCATCCCCGGCGGCCATGTCAGCGAGCATCGCTGGGACGGCGACACGCTGCATTTCGTGGTCGAGGGCATGGGGCAGCGCGTGGCGGTGCGGCTCGACGTCACCGACCGCAACGTGCACGGCGTATTCGAGCTGCCCGGACTGCTCGGCATGTTCGGCGAGCAATTGCGCGCGAAGTTGCAGAAGGACGGGCCGAAGCTGCTGGCGTAACACGCCGGCGCGGCGAACGGGAGGTTCGTCGCGCCCGCGTCGGGCCACGCCCGCGCCCGGCCACGCTCGTGACGCCGGCGCGCGGCGGAACGGACGCCCGCTACCGCGCCGCGCTGACCCGCCAGACCGTGTTGCCGACATCGTCCGCCACCAGCAGCGCGCCGGTGCGATCGGTGATGACATCGACCGGGCGACCGTGCGCCTTCTCGTCGGGGGTCAGGAAGCCGGTGAGCACGTCGATCGGCTTGGCGCCCGCGACCGGCCAGCCGGCGGCGGTGAACGGCACGTACACGACCTTGTAGCCCGACAACGGCTTGCGGTTCCACGAGCCATGCTCGCCGACAAAGGCACCGCGCGCGAAGCGCTCGCTCAGCTTCGCGTCGGCCGCGAAGGTCAGCCCCAGCGCGGCGACGTGCGGGCCGAGCGCATAATCGGGGCGCTTGGCATATTGCTGCAATTCCGGGTTGCGCGGCTCGACGCGATCGTCGCGATAGCCGCCCCAATAATACCATGGCCAGCCGAAGTGATCGCCCAGTTCCACCGCGGTCAGGTAATCGGGAACCAGATCGGAGCCGAGCATGTCGCGTTCGTTCACCACCGTCCACAGGCGGTTGGTGCCGGGCACCAGCGCCATGCCGTTGGGGTTGCGCAGCCCGGCGGCGAAGATCCGCGAGGTCTTCGCGCGCGGATCGACCTGCAGGATCGCGGCCCGGCGGCGCTCCTCGTCCAGCCCGCCTTCCGCGATGTTCGACGCCGATCCCACCGAGACGTACAGCGTGCGCCCGTCCTCCGCGACGATCACGTTGCGCGCCCAGTGATTGCCGCCGCCGGGCAGCTTGACGACCAGCTCGGGCGTGGCGGTGATCTTCGTCTCGCCGGCGCGATACGCGACGCGCACCAGCGCGTCGGTGTTGGCGACATACAATTGCCCGTCGAGCAGCGCCATGCCCGATGGCGAGTTCAGCCCGGTCATGAACGGCGTCTTGAGCTCCGCGACGCCATCCCCGTCCGCATCGCGCAGCAGCGTGATGCGGTTCGCGGAAGGCACGCCCGCCCCGACCTTGCCGAGCAGGTGGCGCATCACCCACCCCTTGATCCCGCCGCCGTCGCGCGGCGGGGAATTGGTCTCGGCGACCAGCACGTCGCCGTTGGGCAGGCGATACAGCCAGCGCGGATGCGCCAGCCCGGTCGCGAACGCCGCCGCCTTCAGCCCGGCGGCGGCGGTCGGCGCCTCGCCCGCCTTCCAGCCGATCGGATCGGCGGTCCTGACGGTCGGCAGCACCTGTTCACGCGGGGCCGAGATGTCGGGCCGCGCGCCGCTGACCGCCGCGACGTCCAGCTTCGCCTTGTCGGGCCATGCCAGCCAGGCGAACACCGCGACGCCGGCGAGGATGAGCAGGCCGATGACGGCGAGAATGTGTTTGCGCATGACGCCGGATGTAGGCCGAAGTGGCGGCGGGCGCCATATGCGCGATGCACCGGCGCGGTCCGTGCGGCCACGTCATGCCGCGCCGGACGGCAGGGGGGCGGCGGACGATTTTCGGACGCGGCACGACCCCATCGCCGCCAGACAAAACGCCGCCCCCGGGAGGGAACCGGGGGCGGCGTGCGGCTGGCATATCGGACCGCCGATGTGGGGGGCACACCGACGGTCCCCGACACAAGCAGCTATCGGGCGACCCGAAGGGCTTACTTGGCCGGTTCCGGGTGGAGAGCCATGCGGTCGACGTCCTTTTGCGTCTCCTGCTTCTCCTGATCCTTCGACATATGCGCTAGCTTATCCCGGATGCGGTCCGCAAGTCCTTGATCGACCGCCTCGAAATGCTTCATCTGCCGGTCGATGATAAATTGCGGGATACCGTGCATCGCCGCGGCGAAATTCCCGGCGGTGCGATCCTTCTGTCCCTCGTCGAACAGGTTCCACAGGTCGCGCGGCTGACGGAAATCGTCATTGCCCTCGCTGTGGTCCCAATGCCAGGCGGTGCCCTCCACCTTCAGCGGCGGCTCCTTGTAGCGGGGATCCTCCACCGGGCCGCCGAACGAATTGGGTTCGTAATAGGCGTCCGGATACTCGCCGTTGGTATCCTCCATGAACCGCAGCATGCCGTCCTTGTGATAGGTATGCACCGGCGAGTGCGGGCGATTGACCGGCAGCGCCTCGTAATGCGTACCCAGCCGGTGGCGATGCGCGTCGGCATAGGAGAAGATGCGCGCCTGCAGCATCTTGTCGGGCGAGAAGCTGATCCCGCGCACCACGTTCGACGGGCTGAACGCCGCCTGTTCGATCTGCGCGAAATAATTGGTCGGATTGCGGTTCAGCTCGATCTCGCCGACCTCGATCAGCGGATAGTCGCCGTGCGGCCACACCTTGGTCAGATCGAAGGGATTGTACCAGTTCTTCTCGATCTCGTCCTCCGGCATGATCTGCACGTAGAACGTCCACTTCGGATAATGGCCGCTTTCGATCGCGCCGAACAGTTCCTCCTGATAGCTCTCCCGGCTCTTGCCGATCACCTCGGCCGCTTCATCGTTGGTGTAGAACTTGTGGCCCTGCTGCGTCTTGAAGTGGAACTTGACGTAATAACGCTCACCGGCATCGTTCCAGAACGAATAGGTATGGCTGCCATAGCCGTTCAGATATTGCGGGCCGACCGGCAGTCCGCGATCCGAGAACAGGATCATGATCTGGTGCATCGACTGCGGCTCGAGGCTCCAGAAGTCCCACATCGCGGTCGGCGAGCGCATGTTGGTGCGCGGATGGCGCTTCTGCGTGCGGATGAAGTCGGGGAACTTGCGGGGATCGCGCACGAAGAACACCGGCGTGTTGTTGCCGACGAGATCCCAATTGCCCTCCTCGGTGTAGAACTTCAGGCTGAAGCCGCGCACGTCGCGCTCGGCATCCGCCGCGCCCTGCTCGCCCGCCACGGTCGAGAAGCGCAGCAGCAGCTCGGTCTCCTTGCCCGGCTGCAACGCCAGCGCGTTGGTGTATTTGCTGATGTCGCCGGTCACCTTCAGCTTGCCGAACGCGCCCCAGCCCTTGGCGTGCACGACGCGCTCGGGAATGCGCTCGCGGTTCTGGTGGGTCAGCTTCTCGATCAGCTGGTAATCCTGTAACAGCAGCGGGCCGCGCTTGCCGACCGTGATCGAATGCTGGTTGTCACCGACGGGCGCGCCCGCGCTGGTCGTCAGCGTGGGGCGCTTCTTTTCTTCAGCCATGCGGGCCTCCTTCTCTCTCCGAAGTTCGATAACGGCAGATTGCCATCACCAGTTCGATCGAGAAAGTGAATTACCCCGCTATGATTGATCGAGTGGCTGACTTGGCGGATGGCCGTCATCGCCCAGCCGCCTGGGCGATAACGGCCGCCGCGGCCTAGGCGATATGCACGGCCTTCGTGATGAGGTGCGCGGCTATGCCCTCGGGACCATCCTCGGATCCGAAGCCGCTGTCCTTCACGCCGCCGAACGGCGCGTCGCCCCAGCTCAGCCGGACGGTGTTGACCGCCACCATGCCGGCCTCGATCTCGTCGCCGAGCCGGTTCTGGAGGCGGCCATTCTCGGTGAAGCAATAGGCGCCCAGACCGTAGGGCAAGCGGTTCGCCTCCGCGATCGCGTCATCGACGCTCGCGAACGATCCGATCAACGCGACGGGGCCGAACGGCTCCTCGTTCATCGCGGTGGACGACAGCGGCACGTCGGCGAGCACGGTGGGCGAGAAGAAGAAGCCGTCGCCGTCTGCCCGCGCGCCGCCGGTCAGCAGCCGCGCGCCGGCGCCGACCGCATCGTCGATCAGCCCGGCGATCGCCTCCGGGCGGCGCGGATTGGCCATCGGCCCCATCTGCGTGCCCTTGTCCAGCCCGTTGCCGACCTTCAGCGCGGCGGTACGTTCGGCGAAGCCGGCCGCGAAGCGATCGTAGATGCCCTGCTGGACATGGAAGCGCGTCGGCGCGACGCAGACCTGGCCGGCGTTGCGGAACTTGTGCTGCACCAGCGTGTCGAGCGTGCGCTCCAGATCGCAGTCGTCGAACACCAGCACCGGGCCGTGTCCGCCCAATTCCATGGTCGTCTTCATCACCGTGTCGGCGGCGAGCTTCAGCAGGTGCTTGCCGACCGGCACCGATCCCGTGAAGCTGAGCTTGCGGGTGACCGGCGAGGCGAGCAGCCGGCGCGACACCTCGTCGGGCACGCCGAACACCAGTTGCGCCACCTCGCCCGGCAGGCCGGCATCCTGGAAGCAGCGCAGGATCTCCACCGCCGCGCCCGGCGTCTCCTCGCTGGGTTTCAGGATCACCGAACAGCCCGCCGCGATCGCCGGCGACAGCTTGCGCACCGGGTTCATCACCGGGAAGTTCCACGCGCAGAACGCCGCCACCGGGCCGACCGGCTGATGCAGCACCAGCGAACGCGTCCCGACCGGGCGCGGCAGCACGCGGCCGTAGATGCGCACCGCCTCGCCGGCGTGGAAATCCAGCAAGGCGGCGGTGGCCATCACCTCGCCCTTCGCCTCGACGAACGGCTTGCCCTCCTCCAGCGTGGCGAGCCGCGCGAGCATGTCGGCGCGCTCGCGCACCAGCGCCGCGGTGCGCGACAGCACTGCCGCGCGCTCCTGCGGCGCGGTGGCGCGCCAGCGCCGGAACCCGCGCTCCGCCGCGTCCAGCGCGCGGTCGAGGTCGGCGACGGTCGCCAGCGGCACGTCGGACAGGGTGCGACCGGTGGCGGGGTCGAGCACCGGCTGCGTCTCGCGACCGGCGGTGATCCACTCGCCGTCAATATAGAGGCCCAGGCGGGTGTCGTAGGATGTGTCGGTCATGGTCGCTTCTCTCCGTTCGATGGCGGACATGGGCAGCGCGCGCAGGGCGGCGGGTGGTGGTGATCTGCTCGCGAAGTGCCGCGGGCGCAAGCCGCCCGCGAACCGGGCGGCGCGGCACGCGCGATCAGGTGGCGGCGGGCCGCGCGGACGGGATGATGGTCAGCGTCCCGGACTGGTTGCCCGACAACCGGCTTCGGTACGGCCGCGCAAGCCGGCGCGGGTCGACGCCGGTCGCGGTGCGGCGTCGCTAGGCGATCTGCGCGGCACCACGCGGTTCGAGCGGCACCTCCTCGCCGCGTGAATAGGTGCCGACGAGCAGCCCGGCGGCCAGCACCCGGCCCCGGATCGCCTCCAGCACGTCGCTGCGCCCGGGGTTGATGTCGAGCGGCGGCGCTTCGCTGAGCGCGAACAACTGGAACACATAATCGTGGCTGCCGTGTCCGGGGGGCGGATCGGGCGGCAGCCAGCCTTCCTGCATGTAGCTGTTGCGGCCGACATCGGAGCCATCCATCCCGCCCCGGCCGTCGGCGGTGATCGCCCCTTCGTCCAGCCCCGCCTGTGTCGGCGCGATGTTCCAGACGACGGCATGGACCAGCGGATTGGGCGCGGGGGCATCGGGATCTTCGACGAGGAGCGCGAGCGCGGCGGTGCCGGCGGGGACGCCCGACCATGCCAGCGGTGGCGAAACGCCCTCGCCATCGGCGGTGAAGCGTTCCGGCAGGCGCGCACCATCCGCGAAGGCGAGGCTGCTCAGGTCGAGGCGATCGTCGCCGGTGACGACACCGTCCTGAACGATGACCAGCCGGGAATGCCCCGCGCGCACATTGTGCAGCAGGCGACCGAGCCAATGGGGAACGTGTTCGAGCATGCCGCCTCCGCGATCGCTGGCGGGTGGTGAACCCTTAACGGTGTCCGAAGTTGCGCGCACGCCCAGCGTACATCCACCCCCGAAGCCCTGTAGGGAGGGTTAAATTAACGACTGCCGCCTACGACCGTCGCCATGACGAGTCGAAGCCGCGGATGGGGGACGATGGTGTCCGGCGTGATGCGCGATCGACGCGCGGGCGTGAGCATCCTGGCCGCGCTGTCGGTACTCGGCCTTATCGGGATGGGCGGACTGGCGGTGGATCTCAACCGCGGTTACGAGATGCGCATCGTCAACCAGCAGGTCGCGGACATGGCGGCGCTGGCGGCCGGGGTCGCCTATACGGGCAGCCAGTCGGCCGACGTGCTGCAACCCACCGCGCAGGATCTGGCCGTCGCGCAGGGGCTGCGCGACGCGACGGTCGCCGCCACATTGGTATCCGACGTGCCGACCAGCGGCGCCAAAGCGGTGCGCGTCACCGTCACCACGCCGCTGCGGATCTCGCTGGCGCGCGTGCTCGGCGCCGCCGCCAGCTATCCGGTCGCTGCGGTCGCGACCGCCAGCCTGCCGACGCAGGGCACGCCGGCGTGCATCATCGGGCTGGCGACATCGGGCAATGCGATCGAAACGCAGGGCGGCGCATCGATCAACGCCCCCGACTGCGCGGTCGCGGGGGTCGGATCGGTCTCCAACAAGGGGCAGTCGATCACCGCCAAGGCGCTGGTGTCGGGCAGCGGCAGCGTCATCAATGATTACGGCACCATCGCCGCCGATCAGGTGCGCTACGCGGTGGATTTCACCAATCCGAGCTGGAACACCAACGTCCCCGCCGCCGACAAGCGCGTGCGACAGGCGACGTCGGTCACCGATCCGCTTGCCAACGATGCCACGCTGGGCGACGCCCGCAATCTGCTTGGCACCTATCGCAATCCGCGTGCGCCCACCAATCCGGTGACGCCGGGCGGCGGCGCGGCATGGAGCTTCAGCAGCACGCCGTCGCCAGCCACCGCCGACTTCCGACAGGGACAGACCAGCAACTTCAGCGTCCCGGCGGGGCGCTATACGATCGACACGCTGGATATCGCCGGCGGAATCCGGGTGACCTTCGCCCCCGGTTCGGTGGTCACCGTCGCGCGCGGCGTCACGATCGGCGGGGGATCGACCGTGACGTTCGGCGACGGCACCTACCGGATCAACGGAGGCTTTTCGAGCGGGTCGAGCGGCGTGACCTTCGGCAATGGCGAACTGCACATCGGGCAGGGCAATGTCAGCTTCGCGGGCACCAACCGCATCGGCGACGGCAACGTGACGATTGCCGCGCCGCTGTCGCTGGGCGGTGGCGCGACGCTGGCGATCGGGGCGGGCAATCACCTGTTCGGCGGCATCTCGGTCGGTGGCGGCAGTTGGCTGACGCTGGGCAATGGCGCGCTGGACGTGACGGGCGCGATCACGGTCGGCGGAGATTCCTCGATCATCGCCGGCGCGGGCGATGTCACGCTTGCCAATCCGGGCGGGCGCGCGATCGACCTGAGCGGCAGCGGGTGCCTCTTCATGGGGGACGGACTGTTCAGCGCCAACGGCGACATCGTCACGGCGGGCGGCAGCCGGCTGGTGTTCGGACGCACCGCCAACCATCTGGTGAACGGCAACCTGCAGATCGCCGGATCGGTGCTGTTCGGTGCGGGGCGCTACACCGTGAAGGGTGGCTTCACCAACGGCACCGGCGGCACCACCTGGCCGTACAGCTCGTCGATCACCGGGCAACGCTGGGGCGACACGCTGGAGGGGGTCAGCGTGTCGGGCTATGACATGGCGGGCGTCGGCGTCACCTTCATCCTGGGAGGAACCGTCAACCTGGGCGGCGGCGCGAAGACGAAGCTGCTCGCCCCCGCCAGTTCCACGACCGGCGGCGGCGTCGCGGATATCCTGATCGACAGCCTGACCAGCGTGGACACCACCTGGGGCGCCGGATCGGACAATCTGTTCGTGGGCACGGTCCACCTGCCCAATTCCGCAGTGACGATGAGCGGCGGCAACAGCACACAATCGGGCGGGCGATGCTTCATGCTGATCGCGCTGCGCGTGGTGGTGAGCGGCGGCGCGGCGGCGGGCAGCGTCTGTCCCGGGGTGAATGGATCGGGCGGCGGGGGCAGCACGTCGGTGGAGTTGATCGCGTGACGACATTTTCGCGATTGATCCCCTGGGTCGATCTCGGGCAAAGAGTTCAGGTGGCAGAACAGCCGCCGGATGACGCCGCCCCTGATGAGGCCACTGCATCAAAGCGAGGAAGATGGCGGAGACGGAGGGATTCGAACCCTCGGTACGGTTTCCCGTACGACGCTTTAGCAAAGCGTTGGTTTCAGCCACTCACCCACGTCTCCGGGTCCGGCGTGAGGCGGGGCTATAGCGGGCGCCGCGTCGGCGATCAACCGGATGCGCGCAAATTCCGCATGGCGCGCCCACGACTCCGGTTGTCGCCCGTTCATTGCCGCGACAGCCGGCGTATCGCTATACGGGCGGGTGGATCACGGGGCACAGGCGATGCGGATGGCACGGCGCGGTACTTGGACGGCGATGTTCGCCGCGGCGGTGATGGCGTTGTCGCCCGGCGCGTCGGCACAGGTGCGAACGATCGACCCCAATGCGGCGATCGATGCGGATGTCGGCACCGCGCCCGCGGTCCGCACCCCATTGGCACCCCCACCGGCGCGGCCGCGTCCGCAGGAGCCGGTCGCGCCGGCCCCGGCACCGGACGCGCCACCGCCGGCCGGTCCGGCGGAAACCCGCGCCGACGCGACGACCACGGCCGCCTCCACCTACAAGCGCGACGACCTGATCGCCGCGGGCGAGGGTGTGTTCGGCAAGGGTGCGGAAGGTTTCGCGCAGATCATCGAGAGCATCCTGAAGGATCAGGGAGAGCCCAACGCCTATATCGCCGGGCGGGAGGCGTCCGGCGCGTTCATCCTCGGCGTACGGTACGGCTCGGGGATCATGACCCACAAGGTCGAGGGGCAGCGCCCGGTCTATTGGACCGGACCGTCAGTCGGCTTCGATGTCGGGGGCGACGCCAACAAGGTCTTCGTGCTCGTCTACAACCTCTACGACAGCCACGAATTGTTCAAGCGCTTCCCGGGCGCGGAGGGGCGGCTTTACTTCGTCGGCGGGTTCGCGGCCACCTATCTGCGCAGCGGAAACGTGGTGCTGATTCCGGTGCGGCTCGGGGTGGGCTGGCGCGCGGGGGTCAACGTCGGCTACATGAAGTTCACCGAGACGTCGAAATGGTCGCCGTTCTGACCGCCGGGCCAGCGCGCGCCTGACGGCGACGCGCCGGCGAAAACGTCAGCGGCTGCCGGGAAAGGTGGTGGCCTCGAACCGCATCGGCGCGCCTTGCGGCGCCTCGCCCAGCGAATCCTCCCACATCGCGACATGACCGCGCACGATCGTCCCGATCGGCTTGCCCGTCAGCTCCATGCCGGTGAACGGCGACCAGCCGGCGCGCGATGCCAGCCACCGCTCCTCGATCGTCCACCGCTTCCTGAGATCGACGATGGTGAAGTCGGCGTCGTAGCCGCGCACGATCCGCCCCTTGCCCACCAGTCCGAAGATGCGCTGCGCCCCGGCGCTGGTCAGTTCGATCACGCGTTGCAGCGACAACCGGCCGTTGGCGGCGTGATCGAGCAGCAGCGGCAGCAGCGTCTGCACGCCCGGCATCCCGCTCGGGCTGGCGGGATAGGGCTTGGCCTTCTCGTCCAGCGTGTGCGGCGCGTGATCCGAACCGATCACGTCGGGCACCCCCTGGTTGAGCCAGTGCCACAGCCCGTCGCGGTGCGCGCCGGAGCGGATCGGCGGATTCATCTGCGCCAGCGTGCCAAGACGCGGATACGCCTCCTCACCGGCGAGCGTCAGGTGCTGCGGCGTGACCTCGCAGGTCGCGATATCCTTGTGCCGTCCCAGCAGCTCCAGTTCGGCGGGGGTGGTGACATGCAGGACGTGGATGCGCCGTCCCGCCGCGCGCGCCAGCCGCAGGATGCGCTTGGTCGCCAGCAGCGCGCTTTCGTCGTCGCGCCACACCGGATGCGAGGCGGGATCGCCTTCCACGCGCTCGCCGGCCCGCGCGTTCATCCGCGCCTCGTCCTCGGCGTGGATCGCCACGCGGCGCTGACCGCTCGCCAGCACCTCGGCCAGCCGCGCGTCCTCGCTTACCAGCAGGTCGCCGGTCGACGCGCCCATGAAGATCTTGACACCGGCGGTGCCGGGCAGCCGCTCCAGCTCCGCCAGATCGCGCGCATTGTGGTTGGTCGCGCCGACGTAGAACGCGTGATCGCACCACATCCGCCCGTTCGCACGCGCCAGCTTGTCCGCGATCGCCGCGGCGGAATCGGTGTTCGGCTTGGTGTTCGGCATCTCGAACACCGCGACCACGCCGCCCCGCACCGCGGCCTCGCTGCCGCTGGCGAGGTCCTCCTTGTGCTCCAGTCCGGGCTCGCGGAAATGCACCTGCGTGTCGATCACCCCCGGCAGGATGTCCAGCCCGGTGCAATCGATGGTCCGCCCCGCGTCGCCGCGCGCGCCGATCGCGGCGATGCGGCCGTCCGAGACACCGACATCGGCCGTGACCGGGCCGCCGGGCGTGTGCACCGTGCCGCCGGTGAGCAGAAGATCGTAGGTCGCCATCGTCAGCCCTTTCTGGCTCTTTCGCCGGATCGGGCATCTCCCTACCTTGGCGGCATGGACGATACCACCCCGGCGACGATGCTGGCCGACCGTGCGCTGCTGCGCCTGTCCGGCGATGACGTACGCGGCTTCCTGCAGGGATTGCTGACCAACGATGTGACCGGCGCGCTGCCGGTGTGGGCGGCGCTGCTCACGCCGCAGGGAAAGGTGCTGTTCGACCTGATCGTGTGGGGGGATGGTGAGGACGTGCTGCTGGATGTCGAGCGCACGCAGGCGGATGCGCTCGCCCGGCGGCTGTCGATGTACCGGTTGCGGCGTGCGATCACGATCGCGCCGGACGAAGCACTGGCGGTGCACTGGTCGCCGGACCTGCACGGCGACAGCGACCCGCGCCTTCCCGCGCTCGGGCGACGCTGGCTCGGCGCGCCCGCCGGGGCGACGACCGGCTGGCTCGCCCACCGGCTCGCACTCGGCGTGGCAGAGGGTGTGGCGGAGCTCGGCTCGGGCGAGACCCTGTGGCTGGAGGCCAATGCGCGCGAACTGCATGGCGTCAGCTTCACCAAGGGCTGCTATGTCGGGCAGGAGAATACCGCGCGCATGCACCACCGTGACAAGGTGCGGCGGCGGCTGTTGATCGCGCCGATCGACACGAGCGATCCACGCTGTCGTGTCACCTATCCCGACCTGGGCGTCATGGTGACGCTCAGACGAATCGACGCTTTGGGAGACGCCCGCATTCCCGAGTGGCTGGCGACCGAATTGCCGCCCGCTCCTGCCGACACGGCAGGGTGACGCCATTGTAGCCTGCGCGTCGGCGGGGACGGCGTTCGTTCCAGAATCCTGGGCCGGTTCACATCGACGTTCGCTGGACGCGCGCCGCTCCGCCCACCCTGATCGGGATCCCGGTGCTGCGGTCCGGCGTGCTGCGCTCCCGCATGTTCGCGGACGTCATGCGTCTGCACCGATGGCGATGACCAGACTTCCGGCCTGCGGCACAAAAAAAGGAGGCCGGCTCGCGCCGACCTCCCCTTCTTGTCGATGTGATCGCGCTTACTGGCCCGAACCCGGACCGTAGGTGATCTCCACGCGACGGTTCTGCACTTCGCGGACACCGTCGGCGGTGTCGACACGCGGACGGCTCTCGCCGAACGCTTCCGTGCTGATGACCGACTCCGGGATCGCCTTCGAGGTCAGATACGCCTTGGTGGCATCCGCACGGCGCTGCGACAGGCCGACGTTGTACGATGCCGAACCCGAGCGGTCGGCGTGACCAGCCAGCATGACCTGCGCGTTCTGGCAGTTCTGATACTGGGTGACCGCGTTGTCGAGGATCGACGCCGCTTCCGGCGTGATATCCGACTTGTCCCACTCGAAGAAGACGATGAACGGACCCGGCGAGCAGACCACCTCGGGCGGCGGCGGCGGAGGCGGGGGCGGCGGCGGCGGCGGCGGCGGCGGCGGAGGCGGCGGAGCAGCCTCTTCCGGAGCACCGAAGTTGTACGTCACGCCGCCCAGCAGGCTGTGCGAACGGAAACGACCGTCGTACGAGCTGCCGCGCGCGTCGAACAGTTCGACGTTGTCGGCGTTGAAGAAGCGATACTTCAACGACACGTCGACATTCTCGCTCAGCGGCGCACGGATACCCGCCAGCGCCTGCCATGCGAACACGGTGTCCGAGTCGTCGAGCAGCGTGTACGACTGGCTCGGTGCCAGGCGAGCCTGGACCCGCGCCACACCGGCGCCGCCGCCGACGAAGCCCTGCAGGCCGTCGTCCTCGCCGAAGTCGAGCAGGCCGTTGACCATGAAGCTCAGTGCCGAGGTACGGCCGCCGACGCTGTCGAACGTGCCCGCGGCCGCCTGGCCGGTGGCGCTGGTCGGAAGACCCGCGGTCGTCCGGAAGCTGTCGATCGACGCGCGGCGGTAGCCGACCTCGGTCTCCAGGCGGAACGCGCCGAAGTCATAGCCGACGATGCCGTCAACGTCCCAACCGTAATCGTGGTCGGTGGTGCCGGTGCCGGTGCGGCTGGTGGCCGTGCCGGTGATATCCCAGTCGATATCCTCGACGATCATCGCACCGCCTTCAACGCCGACATACCACGCCTTGTCGCGCGCGAGCGCTGGCGTGGCGAGGGCGGTGGAGGCAAGCGCCATGATCATGGCAAGCTTACGCATCATAATCCCCTTTCCATGGTGTCACTACGGACGGCGAAACTCACTATCGGACGGTTGGTTTCCGAACAAGCTGACAAATAGTGGCATATGTGGCCCATCTGCAACACCCCGCAGCGGGTTATGACGCGATAAGTCCATGACTCCGCAAGCTAATCAAAATCTCCTCGACGCAGCGGCGCACATCGCCGTCGACGGTCGCTCCACCAGCGGGGGAGGCGATCGCGGCGCCGCGCGCGCCGACCACCTGCTGCCCGTCCACCAGCACGCGCGCCGCGCGCACCACGCCGCGATGCCACGCCGTGCCGTCGTATACCGACTCCTGCCCACTGGGCGCGTGCCACGCCCTCAATCCGCCGCGCGCGGCGACAAACCGCCATCCGCCGGCGGTCCAGCCCGCGATCGCGTCGGCCCGGTCCGCCCAGGCGCCGGTCGACGTGCGTCCGACGATCCAGCATTGCCCCGGCAGCGGTGCGACCGGCGGCACGTCGCGCCCGATCTCCTCCACGCCGGCGTGCACCGCGATGTCGAGCAGCGCCAGCGCCTCGTTATGCCACATCTCCTTCTGTGCCTGCCCGGGCGCGAGCAGCGGCAGCGCCAGTCGGGCGGTATCGTCTTCGGTCATCGGCTTGTCCCTTCGATGGTCACATGTGTCGCGGCCGACACGGCCAGGGTTCCCTGCTGACGCACCGACAGGCGCGCCGGCCCCGACGTCAGCGTTCCGGCAGGCAACGACATCTGCGGCGCGTCGGTGGTCAGCGAGCGCGTGGCGCCGTCCTGCTCCACGGTCACCACATAGGCTTCCCGCTCCTCGCCCAGCGGGGCGTCGGTGCCGTCATCCCACCGCCAGCCGAACCGGCTGCGTCGCGCCCAGCGCATCGTTGCGCCGCCCCCGGCGTCCGCCGTCGCGCGCAGATGCACCGGCGCGGGCGGGGCGAGCGAGATGCCGGTCAGCACCACTTCTGTGGCGACCGGCTGCGCATCGCCGGCGCCCTGAGCCAGCAGCCGGATCGTATCGCCCGCCCGCGCGCGCGGCAGCGACAGCAACGTCATGCTGTCCTCGGCCACCAGCACGAACGGCGTGTCCACGGCGTGCGCGCTCGCGGGCGTCGCGCGTCGCCCGCGCCACAGCGTCGACAGCCGCCAGCGCCTCGGCGCCAGTTGCACCGCGTCGCGGAACTGGAGCAGCTCGCTCCCGACCAGCGCCATGTTCGCCCCGCGGTCGAGCGCGGCGTCCCCGCTCGTGGCCAGCAGCATGTCGTCATGCGCCAGCAGGACCTCGAGCGTCGACCATCGGTCGACCAGCCGGTCCGTCCCGATCGACAGCGGCGTGGCGATCCGTCCCAGCACCGCCGGCGCGACGATCGCGCCACCGGAGTTCCAGCTTGCGCCCTTGTCGCCGCTCACCAGCAGCGCGGCACCGCGCCATCCCGGCTGCGTGCCGCCGACGAACACCGCCAGACGCAGCAGGTCGGCGCGCGCATCGTCGAGCGGCGGCAGCTCGGCGGCGACGATCACCGTCGCCGCCGCGCGTACGTCCGGCGCAGGTAGCGCGTGGCCGGGGTCCGCCGCCAGCTCGATCGACCCCGCGCTCACCGGCACCAGGTCCAGCGTCACCCCGCGCCCCTCGACACCGACGCGCGTCGCGCGCCACACGCCCGGCGCATCCGGCAGCCGCACGGCGTCGCCCGGCGCGAAGCCGATGGCGGTCGCGTCCAGCGTCACGCGGCGCGTCACCCGCCCCTGCTCCGCGCGGCGGATCGCCGCCTGCGCCAGCCCGCGCGCCCGCGTCGCGGGGAGGGCGGCGGGCACGTCGATCGCCTCGTCCCGCCATCCGGCGCCGCCGGGACGCTGCGCCTGCTGCACGCCGATCTGATAGTCGCGATCGGGATCATAGCAGGACAGCGACACCCGCCGCGGCACCGTCTCGATCGGCCGCCGCGTTTCGCGCGTCGCCGCATCCGGCTCCAGCACGGTCGCGGCGCCGACCGCATCGTCCAGCCGCAGCGCCCCACCCGCGGGAACCAGCCACGCGCCCGCCATCGTCGCCAGCGTTTCAAGCGCGCCACCCACGCTGTCACCACTCGCAGCATAGCCGTGGACCGGCGTCGCCGGCCCCGTGCCCGCCACCACGCCCTCCGCCAGCCCGCGCGCCACCGCCCCGATCGTCGGCGTCACGGCATCGCCGATCACTTCGAAGGTGAGAGACGGGATCCGGTTGCCGAAGTCGGCGAGCTGCAAATTCTCGAACACCGCATAGGCGATCCCGCGATATGCCGGCGCCTGTGCTTCCAGCGCGGCGATCAACGGGTCGGGCGCCTGCGCCTCGTCCCCGTGATGCAGGCGGAAGCCGGTCGTCGATTTCCAGTCGCCCGCCGCTCCGCGCAACAGCTTGCCTTCCGCCCAGATCCGCCCGACGCCCGCGATCGGCCGTGCCGACAGCGCGACCGCGAAGGATGCGGCATAGCTGTAGCCGGTGATGCTCGGCTGCCCCTTGCCGGCGCGCGACGTGCTGCGCGTCTCGATCAGCTCGGTCGCCCAGATCACGCAGCCGGCGACCCGCATCGTCCCGAACACCTTCGGGATTTGCGTGCCATAGGAGGATGTCTGCACCTTCAGGTCGCTCAGCCGCGGCCCCTGTCGCGCCCTGGGCGTCAGCAGCACGTTGCGGTCCACCGCCTGCCCGATCACACCGCCCAGCGCCGCGCCGACCGGCCCGCCGATCGCGCCGCCGACCGTGGTCAATATCAATGTCGCCATGTCACTCCCCTTCCGGCGTCCAGCGCCACGCCGCCTCGACCGGCCAGGGCGGCGGCCCCGGCCGCTCCACCACGCGGCGCGCCTGCGCGTCGGCATGGATGAACCCGGCGCGGCTGCGCACCGCCAGATGCAGTTGCGCCGCCGACAGCCGGCACAGCAGGATATCGCCCGGCGCGTCGCCGTCGCACGCCGCCATGCCGGCCGGCACCGCACCGGGCGGCAGCACGCCGCTGCGCCGCGCGTAATCGCGCGGCAGCCGCAGCCCCGCGCCCGCGCCCGCGCCCGCCAGCGCGACCGCCACCACGCCGACGCGATCCAGCCCCAGCGCCGGATCGCGCCCCTGCGCGCGGAACCGCGCGCCGACGGTGGCATGCGCGGCGGCGAGCACCCGCTCGCCCGCGGTCATGCGCCGGGGTAACGCGTCAGCAGGTCGATCCCCGGCAGGTGCGGCTCGCCGCGAAAGTTCACGACATTGGCGAAGCGCGTGGCGCACGTGGCCAGCCGCTTGTCGCACCCCTCGATCACCTCCACCAGCACGCCCGCCGCGACCGCGAACACCGGCGGCGTACGCAGCGTCACCGCCGCGCCGTCCGACGCGTCGACCGCGCTCGCCAGCCCGGCATTGGCACCGCCGAACCACCGCAGCAGCCCCTCGCCATAGGCGTTCGCCACCGGCTCGGCGCGATCCAGCGTCACCCGTTCGCCATCGGCCGCCACGACGCGCGCGAAGCGCCTGCGCCCCGCCATCGCGACACGGCAGCGTTCATCGCCCAGCATCGCGCGACAGGAGGGCGAGGTCGCTTCCGTCACCGGCCGCTCCAGCCGTGCCTGCACCCCGCGCAGTTCCGCGGTGAAGCCCTGCTCCTGCAACTCGACCTCGCCGATCGTCCCCTCGCCCAGCGGCACCGGCGCGCGCGCCGGATCGTTCCAGTCCACCGCGCTCATCACCACGCGCGCCCCGTCCCAGCGCCCGGCCGCCAGATCGTCGCGCCGGAACGCACCGCCGCCCAGTGCGCCGGTCACCTCCATCGTGTCGGCGTCCAGCCCCTCGGCGCGCACGATCGCGGAGGGCGTCATGCCCGGCGCGGCGCGATGGACGATGCCGTCGATCACCAGGTCGCGATCGTGATCCGTCATCGCCACCATCACGCCGTCGCGCCGCTCGACCCGCCAGCACAGCGCCAGCGCCACCACCTGGTCGCTCATGCCTCGCGCACCTCGATCAGCGGCACCGACGGCGCGCTGCCCGCCAGATGCGTGGCGCGCGCAACGCTCAGTTGATCCTCGGCAAAGCGCACCGGCACGTCGAAGTCGAACGACGCGCTCACCGCCGCGCCCGGCGCCGGCGCGACGTCCAGCGTCACCACCCCGCCGCCCGCCAGCGTAAACGCCTGCGTCGCCACCCCGGCCACCATCACGCGCACGCTGCCCGCCACCGGGCGCGTGATCCGCCGCGTCGCCGCGCCGTAGCGCCGCACCAGCGGAAAGACCCGCGTCGTGCCATCGCCGCTGCCCAGCGGCTCGTCCACGCCACGCCAGTCGAAGGGGTCGCGCAACCGGAACCCGCGCGCCGGCCCCTGCCGCGCCCGAAAGAACGCCAGCAGCGTCACCATGTCGGCCTCGCTGCGCACCCCCGGCCCGACGTCGTAGCGGGTGCGCGCCTCCGCCCAGCCGACGCTGCGCGTCTCGCGTCCGCCGGCGCTGGTCGTCACGCCGGTCGAGAAGGTCGGCGTCACCTCCGCCTCGCGGCCCAGCGCCAGCGGGAACATCACGTCGTCGAACGCGTCCACGTCATCGTCCTCCTGCCAATAGACCAGCCCGTCGCGCAGCACCTGCGGCAGTGCCCACAGGTACACGCGCGGCACCCCGCGCCGCCGCGCCGCGCCGGCCGCCGCGACGATCGCGCGCCACTGCGCGCGCTGCTCGGCTTGCAGCACGAAGCCGGAGAAATATTCCTGCGAACCGAGTGGATAGCCGAGCCGCAGCGTCGCCGCCGCCGCGCCGCGCGCGCTCGACGCGGTGTCGCCTTCGGTCACCCAGTCGTAATCCTCCAGCTGGAGCACGTCGAACGCCGGTGCCGCCCAGCCCAGCGGCATGTTCATCCGCTTGGCCTCCGGAGCCGCCGCATCCAGCACGGTCGGCAGGTAGGCGAGCAGGTAGGTGCGGCAATCCGGGCGCTCCGCCTTCACCGCCGCCACCAGCGCCGCGGTCGATGCGGCCAGCGCCGCCCCCGCGCGGTCCAGCGTCGCGCGCTGGCTGGCGTCCAGCGGCGCGCGGATCGTCGGGATCGCCGCCGGGGACAGGCTCGCCACCGCGCTGGCGTCATAAAGGCACGGCTGCGCGCCGGCCGGCGTCACCCACCACCACGGCTCGCCGATCTGGAAATGCGGCGGCAGCCCCGCGGCGCTGCCGATCGCGACGAACGCCCGCGCCACCGCGTGCAGATACGCCATGGCATCCGGGTGCGTGGGCGACAGCAGCGTCGACGGCGGCACCCATCCGGTCAGCGCCGGGCTGCCGTCCGCCGCGCGCTGCTTCCACGCCGCCGGGCAATGCGCGTCGAACAGTTCGTACGACAGCGACCAGATCACGTGGTAGCCCAGCGCCGCCGCGCGCCGCGCGAAATCGGCATGCCACGCCGCGCACGCGACGTTCAGCGCCCCGCCAGCCAGCGTAACGATGCCCGCCGCCAGCCGGAAGTAATGGCTCATGCCCAAATAATGGACGATCCCGCCGCGATAGCCGAGTTGCAGCATGTTGCGCAGCAATCGTGCCGGCGTCAGGTGATAGCTGTCGTCATAGCCGCCCGCGATGCGCAGGTCGTGCTCGGGCAGCACCGCGTCGCCGATCGCGATCACCGCGCCCGCCCCGTCGCACGCGATATCGGTCAGTTCCACCCACGCCTCGACCGGCGTGGCCAGGTCGCCGCCCGCCTTGTCGTAGCCCGGCGCGACCAGCGACACGAACATGCGGTCGACGTCGCCGGCCCACACCGCATCCGCTTCGTCGGGCAGCAGGAACCCGCCCCGCACCGTCGCGAAGTCCAGTACCACGCGCGCATCGGTCGGCGTGCCGGTCGCGTAATTCCACAGGCGCACGTACCACGCCCGCGGCGCGCCCGCGGCGTCGCGCCCCTCGATGGTCAGCACCGGCCCGTTCACCGCGTCCAGCGCCAGCACCCCCGCCGATCGCCAGCGGAACGACAGCCGGCACGCCCGGTAATCGCGCGCGGTTTCATAGCCGAGCAGCGGGTGATCGTGCCGGTCGGCGCTCTCCCAGATCAGTCCGGCGAGGTCGTCGCGGCGGTAGAAGACCGCATCCACCCGCAGCGCGTCGGGCGCGGTGGTCGTCACCGCCGCCATCATCGGTCGCGGAAAGTTCACCGTCCAATATGCCGGATCGAAGCGCGTCAGCACGCCCGTCGCCTGCTGCGCCCGCGCGGACGCCAGCCAATGCCCCATCACCCCGCCTCCGTCAGCGCGGCGCGCACCGCCCGCGCCACCTGCCGACCCGAGCGCGCCATCGCCGCCGGTGCGTCGCCACTCCCGGCGTTGATCGTGATCGCCACCCGCACGTCACGCGCGCCGCCACCGGGCACCGCCACCTGTCCGCTGCTGGTCGGCACGAACACTTCCGGCCCGCGCTCGCCGACCAGATACGCCCGCCCCGGCGACACCGGACCGCCGGTCGCGCGGCCGGGCAGCCCCAGCAATCCGGTCAGCACGCCCGCCAGGCCGCCGCCGCCCAGCACGCTGCCGATCCCGCCGCGCACCGCCGCCGCCGCGATCTCGCCCATCGTCGCCAGCGCTACCGACTTCAGGTCGTCGAACCCCAGCTTGCCGGTCCGCACCGCGCGCGCCAGCGCCGTCTCCACCGCCCGCCCGGCGCGATCCGCGCCGGACGCGAACGGTCCCTCCAGCATCGCGCGCATCGCATCCACGTCGCGCGCAAACCCGGCGGTATCGGCGCGTACGCCGATCACCAGCCGCTCGATTTCCTCATCCATCCGGAAACACCTCCTGCATCCGCGCGATCAGCCCCGCGTCGGGCGGCGGCACCGCTGGCGCCGCGCAGGCGCGCACCAGCGGTGCCAGCTCGTCGGGCGTCGCGCGCCAGAATTCGTCCGGCCGCCACCCGAACACCGCGCCCGCCAGTCCCGCCAGCCGCACGGCGGCGTCGGCGAACGTCCTCACTGCCCCGCCAGGATCTGCCGCAGCAGCACCTTCAGCGCCGGGGTCACCGCTGCGATGCCCTGCGCCACCACCGCCTCGCCCAGCGCCGCGCGGGTCAGTGCCTCGGGCCCGCCATGCCGGCAGTGCCAGAACAGCGCCACCAGCTCCGCCAACGCCAGCCGCCCGTCCGCCGCGCGCTCGACCAGCGCGAACAGCGGCCCCAGCTCCTGCTCCGCCGCCACCAGCGCCGCGAACGTCGGCCGCAGCACCAGCATCTCGCCGGCGACGCGGACCGCCGCCTCGCCCCGCGCGGGATTGGGGGCGGAGGTCACGCGCTCACCACCGCGCCGGAACTCTCCAGCGCCATCGTGTAGCTGCGCTCGCCGTTGTAATCGCCGGCATAGTCCAGCCGCGTCACCAGGAACCGCCCGGTCATCGTCTCGCCGCTTTCGAACGTCAGCCGGTAATCGTCCAGCGTCCCCGCCAGCGCGCTCGCCTTCACGCGCGTCTCCGCCGCCGATCCGGTGAAGACGCCGGCCGCCGACACGCTCACCGATCGCACGCCCGCGCCCGACAGCAACTCGCGCCACCCGCCCGAATCCTTGCTGGTGATCGCCACCGCCTCGCCGTTGACGCTCAACTGCGTGGTGCGCAGCCCGGCCACGGTGCGATACGCCACCGGCGTGCCGCCATCGCCGACCTTCAGCAGGAACGCGCTGCCCTTCTCCGCCGCCATCTCAATTCTCCTCCATCATCCGCACCCGCACGTCGACCAGCGCGACCCATCGCCCCGCGCCTTCGGCCAGCAGCGCGTTGCGCACCGGCGCGACCGTCACGATCCGCCATCCCGGAATGTCGCGGCCCAGCGCCAGCAGCGCCGCCTCGGCCTGCGCCGCCAGCCCCGCGCAGCGCGCGCCGCTCTCGCCTTCGTCGCGCACCGCGACACCGACACGCAGGTCGCGCCCGGCACGATCCTTGGTGCCCCAGTCGCCCGCGCTCAGTTCGCGCAGGGTCAGGAACGGCACCGTGCCCTTCGCGCGGGCGTCCTCGAACACCCGCGTCACCGCGACATCGGCCCGCATTCGCGCCAGCACCGCCGCGCGCAGCGTCGCCGCCGCGCTCACTGCCGCCACCACGCCAGCGACGGATCGTCGACCCAGCGCCGCACCAGCCGCCGTCCCTCGACAGCCACACCGTCGGCGCGCTCCTCCACCCGCGCGTCGGGCAGCGACACGCGCAGCCGTTCCGCCACCCGCGCGCGCACCGCCCGCACCCGCGCCGCGATCGCGCGGCTCATGCGTGCACCGCCGCCGCCAGTCGCACCGCGCGGAATGGCCGCCACAGCGCGCTCACCGCGGTCGGCACCGGCGCGGCGCCCGCCCGGTCGCCGAATAGATGCGCCGCCAGCATCACCACCCCCTGCCGCAGCGGCGCGGGCAAGGCTGCCCAGCCGCTCGCCAGCCCGGCGGTGAACGTCACCTGCACCGCCACCGCGCTCTTGACCCAGCCCAGGCCGTCGGCGTCGATATCCACGCTCGCCGCGCCCGCGACGATCGCGCGCACGGGGGCCGCCGGCAGCTCCTGCCAGTTCGCCGCGCCGCGCATGTCGGCGACGATCTCGCGCACGATCAGCACGCGCCCCGTGAACTGTTCCGCCAGCCCCAGCGCGCTTTCGATGAACGCGATCGCCAGCGCATCGTCGTCGATCGTCGCGGCGCGCAGCTCCGCCTTCACCGCCGCCAGCGCCAGCGCGCGGTCGGCGGCGCCCAGCGTCACCGCGCCGGGCCCGCCCGTCACGATTGCCATGCCTGTTGTCCCTTTTCTGATGTCGTTACCACGAGGGCAGGACCGACAGACGGGGCGGCGTCGCCGCCCTGCTGCCCGGCCTTGCCGAGTCCCGGAATTGCGATCGCAATTGCGGGCTAGGCGGCGGCGAACCGCAGCAGCTTGATCGCCTCGCTGTTCGACACGCACCCGCCGACGCGCTTGGTGGCGTAGAAGGTCACGAAGGGCTTGTTGCTGTACGGGTCGCGCAGCACGTTGGTCTCGCTGCGTTCGGCGATCAGGTAGCCGAGCCGGAAGTTGCCGAACGCCACCGAATGGCTGTTCGCGGCGATGTCCGGCATGTCCTCGGCCTCCACCACCGGATAGCCGAGCAGCGTGGCGGGCTGCCCCGACGCCATGCTCGGCTGCCACAGGAACTGGCCGTCGCTGGTCTTGAACTTGCGGATGCGCGCCGCCGTCGTCGCGTTCATCACGAACGCCGCGCCCTGCCGGTATGGCGCGCGCAGCGCCTGCACCAGGTCGATCAGCCGCTCGGCGCCGTTCGCCGCGAAGTCGCCCGCCGCGCCGCTCGGCAGATATTGCAGCGTCCCGAACGGCCGCGTCGCATCGCCGGTCGCCGCGGTCGGCGCCTGCAGGAAGCCTTTCGGCCGGTTCGTGCCATTGCCGTTCACGAACGCGGCGCCTTCCGCCTTGGCGAATTCCGCCGCGATCTCGCCGGCCAGCCAGCCCTCGACGTCGAACAGCGCATCGTCCAGCATCGCCTGGCTGGCGGACGGATTGGCGAACAGCTCGCCCATCGGCGGCGCGATCTCCACGAAGCTCGGGGTCGCCGTCACCGGGCGCGCATCCGTCTCCGCCGCCCAGCCCGATGGCGTGCCGCCGGTCGTCACCAGCTTGCGATACCCCGCCGATCCGACCTGCACCACGTTCGCGATGCTGCGGATCGGGCTGGCGCTCCTCAGCATCGTGTCGATCTGCGCGTCGATTTCCTTCGGGATCGCATAACCGCCCTGATCGCCGGTCGTGCCTGTGAACGCCTTCAACTCGATCGTCGCGCCCGACCTCACGAAGCCGTCGAACACGCCACCACCCACGCGCGCGCCATCCAGCACCGGGCGTGCCACCACCGTATCGCTCATGATCTTCTCCGTGAAAGGCCGCCTCCGAAGAGGCGGCCGAAAGGGGGCTCACCGCGAGCCCCGAACTCAGATCTCGTGGATCGCGTCCACCCGCGCGGCCGCCTGCATCGGCACCGCCACCAGGCTCACCTCGATCAGGTCGGCGCGCAGGATCGCCCGCCACGCGCCCTGCCGCACGGCGCGGGCCCGGTATCCGACCGACAGCCCCGGCAGCGCGCGACATCGCACCAGCCGCGCCACCTCGGCGTCGTCGACCCGCGCCTCCACGCGCAGCCCGCGCGCATCCTCGCCGATCGCGGTCAGCACGCCGACCGGCGCGCCGCGATGCTGCATCAGCAGCGGCACCGCGCCCATGCCCGCGAACGCGCCGGGCCGGAACAGGTCGCCGGCGCGGTCGGCGCGGTCGAACACCGCGGCATAGCCCGCGATCCTCACTTCACGCTCTCGTGAAAACCCAGCCGCACCGCCAGCCCGACCAGCAACAGCGCCCAGGTCATCCGCACCGCCCAGGCGAGCAGCGCGCGCCACACCGATCTCTTGGCATCGCGCCACGCCTTCAGCAGCTCGCGCAGTTCCGCCACGTCGCCCGCCGCGCCGGGGTCGGCGAGTCCCAGCCGCGTCAGCGCGCGCACCGCGCCCAGCTCGCCCGCTTCCTCCGCGATCGCGCGCAGGGTCGCGATATCCGCGCCCTCGCCGCGCCCCTGCGCCATCAACTGCGCCAGCACGCGCCCGCCATTCACGGCGCTCCCGGGTGCGCTCCCCGCCGCGTTCATTGCCAGTCCACCATCTGGCGCTTCTCATCTGCCGAAATGAAGTCGGCCGCGGCCACCATCCGCCACAGCCGCTCGCGATCCTCGACCAGCGTGGGCACGCGGTCCAGGTCGATCTGCAACGTCGCGCCGGCGAACCATTCCGCCAGCCCGTCGCGCAGCCCGGACAGGATCGCCCCCGCCAGCGGCAGCACGGTCAGCCGCCACAGCGCCTTGTTCGCCTCCTTGTAATTGGCGTGCGTGCTGTCGCCGGGCAGCCCCAGCAGCATCGGCGGCACGCCGAAGCCCAGCGCGATCTCGCGCGCCGCCGCCGCGCGGGTGCCCGCGAAATCCATGTCGGCCGGGGTCAGGCTCATCGCCTGCCACTTCAGCCCGCCTTCCAGCAGCATCGGCCGCCCGGCATTGGCGGCGCCGGCGAACCCCGCCTCCATCTCCTCGCGCAGCCGGCCGAACTGCTCGGGGGACAGCACCGAGCCGTCGCCCGCATCATAGACCAGTGCGCCGGACGGCCGCGCGGCATTGTCGAGCAGCGCCTTGCTCCACGCCCCGGCCGCATTGTGGATCGCGATCGCCCCCGATGCCGCCGCCAGGCACCCCAGCCCGTAATGATCGTCGACCGGGTTGAAGCGCCGCACATGGATCACGCTCGCCGCGTCCAGCCGCGTGGTGCGCACCCCGACCCGGTAAAGATACGCCCCCGGCCACCCGTCCGCGCCCAGCTCGACGCTGACGCGTTCGGGCCGGAGCGCGAACAGCTCGGCCGCCTGCCCCTCGGCATCGCGCAGGATCTGCACGAACGCATTGCCGTGCAGCAGCAGTTGCGCTGCCACCGCCTCCAGCAAGCCGCGTCCCGCCACCAGCGCGCGCAGCCGCGCGTCGCCCACATCCAGCGGCGCGCCCTCGACGCTCTCCGCGACCAGCTTCACCGCGCGCTGCGCCACCGCATTGCCGCAATAGCCGGCGCGCACCTGCGCCTCATAGCCCTGTGGCCATTCCCCGACCGGCCGCGCCATCGCGCCGGCCCGCCCCAACGCCGGACGCGCGACCGCGCGCCCGGATTTCCATCCGAACCATGCCATGCCCGTTCTCCGCAATCGAAAGCCTCGCGGCCGCGGCATCCCCGCCGCGGCCGTTCGCGCCAGGCGCGCGCTACATCACGCGCACCCGCATCTCGCCCTGCCGGTCCAGCAGCAGCGCGGTCAGCGCCCATATGCAGGCGTCGGCGCGGTCCGGGGAGCGCCCCGGCCCCTCATATCCGCCGCCCGCCACCAGCCCGGCGAGTTCATCCTCCAGCGCCGGGAAGGCGCGCGCATGCCACACCCGCCCCG
This sequence comes from Sphingomonas taxi, assembly GCA_003243195.1. Lineage (GTDB taxonomy): Bacteria > Pseudomonadota > Alphaproteobacteria > Sphingomonadales > Sphingomonadaceae > Sphingomonas > Sphingomonas taxi_B. The sequence goes on from QFQI01000002.1 coordinate 315,339, forward strand.
CCTCGTAGAGCGCGGCGATCGGCTCGGCGCGCGCCGCCTTCCCGCGCGTGGCATGGACCAGCCGGATCGGCAGCGTCGCCTGCGCCGCGCGCAGCACCTGCTCGACCATCGCCCCGCCCTGGTTCGCCTCCGCGATCACGCGTTCGGCCCGCACGCGCTCCGCGCAGGCCGCCACCGCCTTCGCCCAGCGGTCCGGGCTCGCGCCCGTCACGCTGGCGTCCTCGATCACATAGCCATGCCCGTCGCGCCCGACGCCGGCCGCGACGATCCCGCATGCATCGCCGCCGACCCCCGCCGGCGGGTCCACGCCCACCACCACGCGGATCAGCTCGGGCGCGCGCGTCGTGCGCTGCCGTTCGATCAGCGCGCGCGGCCACAGGGCGCCCGCGACATCCTCGACCAGTTCGCCGTCCAGTTCCTGTCGTCCCAGCCGCGTGCCGCCGTAGCTGGCCTCCATCGCCCGCACGAAGGCGTCGGGCAGGTGGCGATTGTCGTGCGTGCGCCCGCGCGTCACCACCGTATCCGCCCCCGACGCCACCGCGCGCATCAGCGCGTTGGCGCGCGGCGTGGTGGTCACCAGCACGCGCGGCCGCTCGCCCAGCCGCAATCCCATCGCGAGGTTGTCCCATGCCGCCGGTGCGCTCCATTTCGCGAGTTCGTCGGCCCAGGCGAAATGATGCTCCGGCCCGCGCAGCTTCTCCGGGGCCGCCGCCGAATAGACCTGTGCGCTCGCACCACTGGCGAAGCGCACCTCGCCGCTGGACGGCCGCCACATCACCGGCTCGGCGGCGCGCGCCACCGCGATCAACCCGCTTGGTCCCTCCACCATCACCTTGCGCGCGTCCTCGATGGTCGCGCCCACCAAAGCGATCCGCGCCTTCGGCACCGCGCGCGCCATCGCGCTCACCCATTCCGCGCCGGCACGCGTCTTGCCGAAACCGCGCCCGGCCTGCAGCAGCCACACCCGCCACACGCCGGGCGGGGGCAACTGCCCGGCATGCGCCCACACATCCCATGCCTGTTCCAGCTCGCCCAGCGCCGCGCCGCTCAGCCGCGCCACCAGCCGTTCGCGGTCGTCCGACGGAAGCTGCGCCAGCCAGCGGACCCCCGCGCTCATGCCGGCTCCGTGGTGCCGGAGCGTTTGGCGTACACCCGCAACCGCCGCAGCAACTCGCGCTCGGCGCGCTGCCGCGCGGCGCGATCGCCGCCGCGGTTCGGCGCGGGTTCGGGCGGCGTGACCGCGCCGCGATGCCGTTCGAGGAGCAGCATCGCGGCGCCCACATCCATCTTCGTGTCGGTCGTGCCCGACACCTGCCGGATCACCGCCGCCTCCAGCCGGTCGTATCCGACATCCAGCGCCCGCCGCCACAGCGCCGCAAAGGTCCGGTCGCCGCGCCGCTTCGCATAGGCGTCGCGCGCGGTCATCCCCGCGGCGGCGGCCGCCGCCGCCACGTCACCCGCCATCGCGAAATGATCGAAGAAGCGGTCGCGTCGTTCCCGGGTCCACCCCGCCGCCCCCGCCGCGCCGGTCGCGACCGGCGCGATCGCCGCGTCGCTTCGGGCCGTCCCGGCGCACGAGCCCGCCCGCCCGCTTTCCTCCTCGCCCATCACGCCCTCCCATAGCCCCAACGCGATCGGGCCGGCGCGACCGGGGCATCTGCCCCGAGCCGCCCGGCCCGATTCACATCATCTCGATGTTCACGTTTTGTACGCAAACAGCGTCGCGCTGTCAAGCGAAATGCGCGTCGCCAGACCCCGTTCGCAAACGCCCGGGAAGGCGTGGATTCGAGGCCGGGCGGCACGCTCCTCCCGCATGCGCATCCGGCGCCCGTCCGAACCGCCGGTCAGCCGCCCAGCAGATCGCCCTTGTCGAGCGCCAGCACCGCATCCGAAAAGCGGATCGGGGTCCGCAACCCCGCGATCCGGCGCCCCGTGCCCGGCGGCAACACCATCCCGCGCGCGGCGACCTGCGGATCGGCGAGCGCCTGTTCCACGGTGTTGATCGGCCCCGCCGGCACCCCCGCCGCCTCCAGTCGCGTCAGCAGTTCGTCGCGCGAGAAGGTGCGGCACCGCGCCTCCACCGCCGTCGTCAACGCCGCGCGATCCTCGACCCGTCCGGCATTGGTCCGCCAGCCCGGCACTGCGGGAAGGCCGACCACCTCGGCGAAACGCTGGAATTGCGCGTCATTGCCGACCGCCACGATCAACCAGCCGTCGATGGTCGGGAACACCGCATAGGGGGCGATGCTGGGATGCGCATTGCCGATGCGCGCCGGGTTGCTCCCGCTGGCGAAATAGCCCGCCGCCTGGTTCGCCAGCACGCCCACCATCGTGTCCAGCAGCGCGCAATCCACCTGCTGCCCGCGTCCGGTGCGCGCGCGCATCGCCAGTGCCGCCTGGATGCCGATCGTCGCGTACAATCCGGTCATGATGTCGGCGAAGGCGACGCCGATCTTCTGCGGCGCGCCGTCCGGTTCGCCGGTCAGCGACATGATGCCGCTCATCCCCTGAACGATGAAGTCGTAGCCGGCGCGCGACGCATAGGGTCCGTCCTGCCCGAAGCCGGTGATCGAGCAATAGACCAGCCGCGGATGGCGCGCCGACAGGCTGGCATAGTCCAGCCCGAACTTCGCCAGCCCGCCCACCTTGAAATTCTCGATCACCACATCGGCGTCGGCGATCAGCGCCTTGACGCGCGCCAGGTCGTCCGCGCGGCTGAAATCGGCGACCATCCCCTCCTTGCCGCGATTGCACGCGTGGAAATAGGCCGCGACCCGCTCGCCGCGCTGTTCCACGAACGGCGGCCCCCATGATCGCGTATCGTCGCCCGCCGGGCTTTCGACCTTCACGACCTGCGCGCCGAGGTCGGCCAGCACCTGCCCCGCCCATGGCCCGGCGAGGATGCGCGCCAGCTCCACCACGCGCACCCCGGCCAGCGGCGCCTCGCCGTTCTCCATCGTCAAAACGCCGCGATACCCGTGATCGCGCGACCCAGGATCAGCGCGTGCACGTCATGCGCACCCTCATAGGTGTTGACCGTCTCCAGGTTCATCAGGTGGCGCATCACCTGATATTCCCCCGAAATGCCGTTGCCGCCGTGCATGTCGCGCGCCGCGCGCGCGATATCCAGCGCCTTGCCGACGTTGTTGCGCTTGATGAGCGACACCATCTCCGGCGCGAACCGCCCGTCGTCCATCAGCCGGCCGACGCGCAACGCCGCCTGCAGCCCCAGCGCGATCTCCGTCTCCATGTCGGCCAGCTTCTTCTGGAACAATTGCCGTCCGGCCAGCGGCGTGCCGAACTGCTTGCGATCCAGTCCGTAGCCGCGCGCGGCATGGAAGCAGAATTCCGCCGCCCCCATCGCGCCCCAACTGATCCCGTAGCGCGCGCGGTTCAGGCAGCCGAACGGCCCCTTCAATCCTTCCACGTCGGGCAGCAGCGCGTCCTCGCCGACTTCCACCTCGTCCATCATCACCATCCCGGTGATCGACGCGCGCAGCGACAATTTGCCCTCGATCTTGGGCGCCGCCAGCCCGCGCGCGCCCTTTTCCAGCACGAAGCCGCGGATCTTGCCGCCATGCGCATCCGACTTGGCCCATATCACGAACACATCGGCGATCGGACTGTTCGAGATCCACGTCTTCGACCCCGACAGCACATAGCCGCCGTCGACCTTGCGCGCGCGCGTCGTCATCCCGCCGGGGTCCGATCCCGCATCCGGTTCGGTCAGCCCGAAACAGCCGATCCACTCGCCGGACGCCAACCGGGGCAGATACCGGCGCTTCTGCTCCTCCGAACCATAGGCATGGATCGGATACATCACCAGGCTCGACTGCACGCTCATCATCGAGCGATAGCCCGAGTCGATCCGCTCCACCTCGCGCGCGATCAGCCCATAGGCGACATAGCTCGCCCCCACCCCGCCGTAATCGGCCGGGATCGTCGGGCCGAGCAGCCCCAGTTCACCCATCTCGCGGAAGATCGCCGGATCGGTATGCTCGTTCTGGAATGCCTCGATCACGCGCGGCGCCAGGCGGTCCTGCGCATAGGCGCGGGCGGTGTCGCGGATCATCCGTTCGTCGTCGCTCAACTGCTCGTCCAGCAGCAGCGGATCCGCCCAGTCGAAGGGGCCCATGCCGGCCATCATCTCTCTCCGTCGTTGATGCGCGATGCTCTCACCACGAACGTGCGCGGTAAAGCGCGTCGTACGTCGCTTTTGATCGCTCGGCGTGATTAAAGTCGCGGATGCTCGACCCGCGCCTCCTCGACCTGTTCGTGCATGTGGCGGAGGAGCGCAGCTTCGGCCGCGCGGCCGAGCGGCTGAACCTCGCGCAATCCACCGTCTCGGCGCAGATCCGCCGCCTCGAGGATACGGTCGGCGCGCCGCTGCTGACGCGGCACAAGCGCGCGGCGGTGCAGTTGACCGACGTCGGCCGGCTGTTCCTCGCCGAGGCGCGCGACGTGCTGGACCGGCTCGAACGCGCCGAGCGCTACGGCCGGATGGCGGCGCGCGGCCTCGCCGGTCCGCTCGCGGTCGGCTATATCTTCTCCGCGCTGCCCAGCGGCGTCCTTCCGGCGCTGTTGCGGGTCGTGCGGCACGACACGCCGCTGATCCGCGTCGCGCCGCAACAGGCCGAGACGCCGGAACAGATCGCCGCGGTCGCGGAGCGGCGGCTGGACATCGGCCTGATCCGTCCCCGTTCCGCCTATCCCGACGGGGTGCGCGCGCAGGTGATCCACCGCGAGCCGCTGCTCCTGCTCCTCGGCGCCGACGATCCCCTCACCGCCCATCCGCTCGTCCCCGCCGTGGCGCTGCGGGGCCGGACGTTCCTGCTGCCACAGTTCAACGAACGCGCCGGTCTGGTGGAGAAGCTGGAGCGGCTCGCCGCGACCGGCGGCTTCGCGATGCCCGACGTGATCCGCACCAACGACTTCGTGAGCGCGGCGGGCCTGGCGGCGGCCGGCTACGGACTGGTGCTCGCCCCGGCATCGCTGGCGCGGCTCGGGGTGGAGGGGCTCGTCGCGCGGCGCATCGCCGGGTTCGACGACGCGCTGGAGACGGCGCTCATCTGGCATGATCGCGGTTCGGCGGTGGCCCGCCGGATCGGCGAACGGCTCGCCACGCAGCCGCTGGCGATATCAGCCGGCGCGGAAGCGCCGCCGGGGACGTCATGATGACACGGGAGCAAGTGGAGCGGGTAACGGGAATCGAACCCGTGTATTCAGCTTGGAAGGCTGCTGTACTACCATTGTACTATACCCGCTCGAAGCCTGTCGCCCCTGCCACGAAGCGCCCGGCCGGGTCAAGCCGCCCCCGGGACGTCCCGCGCCGCGGCGATGTTCACGACCGAGCCGTGGACCCGCGCCGTTCGCGCCGAGGCGGCATCAGGCGACGCCGGAATATCGCCCCATGCACATGCCTGCCCAGGAACGAGGCGGCACGGCGACAGCCTCCCCTCGGGACGAATGGCTGTCGAATCGGGTTCAGCGCCGGATACACGGGCGGCGCCACCTCCACGCAACCTGTCGGTCTGGGGTCGCTCTCGGGCCGACCGGCCGCGCCGCCTTCGCCGGGTCGGGGGCGCCTCGCGCCGGCGTCGTCGATCGCCTGTCGCTACCCCCGCCGCCGCCGCCGAACCGCGACCACGTAGATCACCACCGCCACGCCGGCGAACAGGAACCACTGCACGGCATAGGCGAGGTGGTTGTTGGGGATCGCCGCCACGGAGGGCGGCGCGTTGGCGGCGAGGCCGGCGGCGGGGCGATCCGCCACCAGCATCAGTTCGCGGACCGCCGGCGCGGTGATCGTCGCGATCAGCGGGCGCGCATCGGGCGCGTGCGCGATCCAGCCGCGCACCGCGCCGCCGCGCCACGCGACCTTCCCTACGGGATCGCGAGTGGTGCCGATCTGCACACGCAGGCCCGGACCTTCCGCACCCGTCCGGCACAGGGCGATCACGCGATAGCCCGCCGATCCGGCCCCGGCGCGGGTGATCGCCACCGGCTCCAGGCAGAAGGCGCTGCTGCGGCGGAACAGCAGCGCGTCGTCGGGCACGCGCGGAAAGGCGATCGGCGGGCGCGACGGGTTCGCCGCGAGCTGGGCGAGGAACGCCTCCTTCTGCGGTCGCCGCTCCAGCAATTGCCACAGGCCGAGCGCGATCATGGCGGCGACCGCCAGCGCCACGACGATCGTCGGCACCACCGGGAGGCGCTTCACGGAACGATCCGTCCTTCGCGCGCGGCGTTGCGGAACTCGGCGGCGAGCAGCCAGCCCTTGGCGACGCGCAGCGACCAGATCACGCCGGCGGTGGTCAGCGGCACCCACAGCAGCACGTGCAGCCACCATGGCGGCGCGAACCGAAGCTCGACGACGATCGCCAGCGCCACGACGATCGCGCCCCATGCCAGCACGAGCAACGCGGCCGGCCCGTCACCGACGTTGAACCCGGCGAACCGCAATCCGCACGCCGGGCAGACATCGGCGAACCGCACGACGCCCGCGAACAAGCTACGCGCGCCGCAGCGGGGGCACAGCCCCTTCATGCCGCAGTCGATCGGGCGGGGCGCGGGGCTCGCCGCCGCCCGATCCGGGTCGCTCATCCGCCGTGGACCGGCGCGCCCCATCCGCCCCAGACGTAGACGGTGACGAACAGGAACAGCCACACCACGTCGACGAAGTGCCAGTACCACGCCGCCGCCTCGAACCCGAAATGCTGGCGCGGGGTGAACTCGCCCTTATAGGCGCGGATCAGGCACACGATCAGGAAGATCGTGCCGATCAGGACGTGGAAGCCGTGAAAGCCGGTCGCCATGAAGAACGCCGCGCCATAGTTGATGCCCTTGAACGGGAACGGCGCGTGGATGTATTCATAGGCCTGGATGCTGCTGAACAGCACGCCCAGCACCACCGTCAGCCACAGCCCCTTCAGCACGCCATCGCGGTCGCCGACGCCCAGCGCGCCCCACAGCCCGCGCTTCTCGCCGCCGCGCTGGTCGTGGATCAGCGCATGATGCGCCCAGGTCACCGTGGTGCCCGAACACAGCAGGATCAGCGTGTTGAGCAACGGCAGTTCGAAGGCGTTGATAACCTCCAGCCCCTTGGGCGGCCATTGCGCGGCGATCGCCGCCGCCCCTTCCGCGGCGCGCTCCACCTGCCCGTCCACCACCTGCATCGCGGTGGGGAACAGCGAGAAGTCGAAGAACGCCCAGAACCAGCCGACGAAGAACATCACCTCGGAGGCGATGAACAGGATCATGCCGTAGCGGAAATGGAGCTGCACCACCGGCGTGTGGTCGCCGGCATGCGCCTCGCGGATCACCTGGTGCCACCAGCCGTACATACAGAACAGCACGGAGGCGAGGCCGATCAGGAACACCCATCCGCCGCCGGTGCCCTGGTGCATGTACATGATGCCGCCGGCCGCCATCACGAGCGCCGCGAACGAACTGAGCAGCGGCCACGGGCTGGGTGGCAGGATGTGATATTCGTGGTTCTTGGCACCCGCCATGCGCGGCTCTCCCCGTTTCGCTTATCGCCCAGCCTTACCCGCTCGTTTTCGCGGAATCCACCGGGTAAAAGGTGTAACTCAGCGTGATCGTCTGCACGTCCTTCGTATCCGGATCGGTCAGGATCTTCGGATCGACATAATAGATCACCGGCATCCGCTGCGTCTCGCCGGGCTTCAGCGTCTGCTGCGTGAAGCAGAAGCACTGGATCTTGGTGAAATACTTGCCGGCGATCGCGGGGGTGACGTTATAGGTCGCGGTGCCGGTCACCGGCTGCGCGCCGCGGTTGGTGGCGGTGAAGAACGCCATGTCGCGCGCGCCGATCTCCACCGTGTCATGCTCCGCCTCCGGCACGAAGCGCCACGGCAGCTTGGGGCTGGTGTTGGCGTCGAACGCGATCTCGATCCGGCGATGCACGCCGCCCGGCGCCACCTCGCCGCGCCCGGTGGTGCCGTTCAGCCCGGTCGCCTGGCAGAACATCCGGTACAGCGGCACGCTGGCGAAGGCGAGCCCGGCCATGAAGCAGATCCCCGCCACCGCCAGCAGCGCGGTGCGCAGCGTTCGGGCCGGGGCGCGGCTCAATGCGCCATGCCCTGCCTGATGCGCGCGATGGTGATGAAGAACACCAGCACCACGAACGCGCCGAGCAGCAGCGCGACCACGATCGCGCGCGCCTTCTGCCGGCGGCGGATCAGTTCCTGTTCGTCCTGCTTCATGCCACCCACCGGTCGACGACCAGCGCGCCGAAGATCACGAAAAGATAGAGGATCGAAAAGCCGAACAGCCGCTTTTCATAGAACATCGGCCGCTCGCCGCGCCGCGCCCCGGCCGCGACCAGCGCGGCGAGCACGCAGAACGCCGCGGTCATCGCCACCGCCACCACGCCATAGATGCTGCCGGCCAGCCCCAGCGGCCATGGCGCGACCGCCACCGCCGCCATCGGGATCGTGTACAGCCCGATCTGCCGCCGCGTCACCGCCTCGCCCGCCACCACCGGCAGCATCGGGACGCCGGCATTGGCGTAATCGGTCTTCACGAACAGCGCGAGCGCCCAGAAATGCGGCGGCGTCCACAGGAAGACGAGCGCGAACAGCAGCAGCGGCAGCAACGCCACCTCCCCCGTCGCCGCCGCCCAGCCGATCAGCGGCGGGAACGCCCCGGCCGCGCCGCCGATCACGATGTTCTGCGGCGTCCGGCGCTTCAGCCAGACGGTGTAGATCAGCACGTAGAACAGGATCGACACCGTCAGGATCGCGGCCGCGGGCAGGTTCACCGCCAGTCCCATCAGGATCACCGAGAACGCGCCCAGCCCGACCCCGAAATGCAGCGCCGACTGCCGCTCCATGCGCCCCGCCGGCAACGGGCGCTGCGCAGTGCGCTTCATCGCGGCGTCCAGGTCGGCCTCGTACCATTGGTTGAGCGCCCCCGCCGCGCCAGCGCCCAGCGCGATGCACAGGATCGCGGTAAAACCGAGCACCGGGTCGATGCCGACCGGCGCGGCCAGCATCCCGCACAGGCCGGTGAACACCACCAGGGTCATCACGCGCGGCTTGGTCAGCGCCAGGAAGTCGCGCCAGTCGGCCGGCGGCAGGAGGGGGGCGGCGGGAGTCATCGGTGACGCGGCTCTACTCCGCCGCGCCGTCCGTGGGAAGCCGCGCCAGCCAGTCGAGCAGCAGCCGGTTCACCTCCGCCGGCCGCTCCTGCTGCGTCCAGTGTCCGCAGCCTTCCAGCACATGCCCCTCGATCAGCGGGACGTGCGGGCGCATCGTCGCGACCGGATCGGCGATCGCGCCGAAGCCGGTGGTGGCGGGATCGCGCGTCCCGCCGATGAACAGCGCGGGCTGTTCGATGCGCCGCCCCCGCCACGCCTGCACCCAGGCGAAGTCGCGCTGGTGGTTGCGATAGCGGTTGAGCGGGCCGCGAAACCCGCTGCGCGTGAATTCGGCGACATGGTGATCCAGATCGGCCTCGCTCATCCACGCCGGGAACGGGTCGGGATCGACGAGTCCATCGAGCAGGGTCGCCCCGGCGGGCTTGCTGGGCCAGCTCCCCGGGGGCGCGTCGCCGGAGATCGCATAATACAGCCGGCGCAGGTAACCGCGCACGTCCGCCTCCGCCTCCGCCTCGGCCGGCCCGGGCTGCTGGAACCATTTCTGATAGAAGAAGCGCCCGCGATCGGTGAAGGCGCGGCGGAACACCTCGTCATAGGGGCGCGCGGGCACGCCGGTGAACGGCACCGACAGCGCGGCGACCGCGCGCACGCGGTCCGGCCGGGTCAGCGCGCTGTGCCAGACGATCGGTGCGCCCCAGTCGTGCCCCAGCAGGATCACCGGCGCGTCGGGCTGGAGCGCGTCGGCGACGCCGATCACGTCCGCGACCATCGCCGCCATGTCGTAATCGGCGATCGCGGCGGGCGCGTCGGAGCCGCCATAGCCGCGCACGTCGAACGCGGCGGCGGTGTGACCGGCGGCGGCGAGCGGCGCGAACTGGTGCCGCCAGCTATACCAGCCCTCCGGGAAGCCATGCACCATCAGCACCAGCGGTCCCGTGCCCTCGACCGCGACGCGCAGCCGTATCGTGCCGGTGTCGATCAGGCGAAGGTCGGGCATCGGGCGCTCCTGCGATAATGATAGCCGTAGAGGTCGGTGGCGAAACCGAGCTGGTCATAAAGCGCGCGGGCGGCGGCGTTCGCCTCCTCCACCTGCAACGCGACATGCGCCGCCCCGCCGCGCGCCGCCCAGCCGAGCAGCGCCGCGACGATCGCGCTCGCATGGCCGCGGCGGCGCGCGGCGGGATCGGTCGCGACCGATTCGATCACCGCGATGCCGTCGGTCAGCGCGGCATAGCCGATCGCGACACTGTGCGCGCCCTCCATGACCCGCGCGAAAGCGGCCGGTGCGGTGACGCGCGAGGGGATCGCGGCATGATCCGCGGCGGACGATGGGGACAGCCGCTGCCGCGCGGCGCGCCAGGCCGCGTCCGGCGCCGCCGTCACGATCACCGCGCCGGGCGGCGTGTGTCCGGCGGGAAGGCGGAGCAGCGTGCGCGTCCGACCTTCGGGCGCGGCGAAGCCGGCGGCGTCGAGGAGCGCGCCCGCCGCCTGCGTCGCATCGGTCAGGCGCACGATCGTCGGCTGGTCCGCATCGCGGTAGCGGCGCTGGATCGCGTGCAGCGTCGGCATGTCGAGCGCGACGTCCGGCGCGGTCGCGCTGGCGGAGTTGCTGCGCCGGCTCCCGCCCCCGGAAACGCCGACCATCCAGCCGCTCTCGCGATGTGCGACGCGCGCCGGCCACGCCGCGGCGCAGGCGCGCTCCACTCGCCATATCAGCGCATCACCGCCCACGCCGCCTCCCTGGAACGTCGCCGACCGCTCCGGCCGGTCCCCTTGTCGCGCGCGGTGCGGCGACGCGGCATTCCCGACCCGCGCCCGGTACGCCGCCCCCTTCCCCCGCGCTCGCGAAAAGCGACGACGGCGGGAAAGCCTCCGCTTCCCCGCCGTCGATGTCATCCCCGGCCTCAGTCGATCCGCGGCAGCGTCTCGAACTGGTGGAACGGTGGCGGGCTGGACAGCGTCCATTCCAGCGTCGTCGCGCCCTCGCCCCACGGATTGTCGGGTGCCTTGCGACCGGCCAGCAGCGACCAGATCACGTTGACGAAGAAGATCGCCATGCCCGCGGCCATGATCATGTAGCCGACCGTCGCCACCGTGTTCCAGTGCGCGAAGGCGTCGGGATAATCCGGGTAGCGGCGCGGCATGCCTTGCAGCCCCAGGAAATGCATCGGGAAGAACATCACGTTCACGCCGACGAAGAACACCCAGAAGTGGAGCTGGCCCAGTATTTCCGAATACATCCGCCCCGACATCTTGGGGAACCAGTAGTAGAAGCCGGCGAACAGCGAGAACACCGCGCCCAGGCTGAGCACGTAGTGGAAGTGCGCCACCACGTAATAGGTGTCCTGCATGTAGTCGTCGACGCCGCCGTTGGCAAGCACGACGCCGGTGACGCCGCCGACCGTGAACATGAAGATGAAGCCGATCGCCCATACCATCGGCGTCGGGAACCGCAGGCTGCCGCCCCACATCGTCGCGATCCACGAGAAGATCTTGATGCCGGTCGGTACCGCGATCACCATCGTCGCGGCGGTGAAGTACATCTTCACGTTCACGCTCATGCCGGTGGTGAACATGTGGTGCGCCCACACCACGAACCCGACCACGCCGATCGCGACCATGGCATAGGCCATGCCGAGATACCCGAACACCGGCTTGCGGCTGAACGTCGCGACGATGTGGCTGATGATGCCAAAGCCCGGCAGGATCATGATGTACACTTCGGGATGGCCGAAGAACCAGAACAGATGCTGGTACAGCACCGGGTCGCCGCCGCCGGCGGGATCGTAGAAGGTGGTGCCGAAGTTGCGGTCGGTCAGCAGCATGGTGATCGCCGCGGCGAGCACCGGCAGCGCCAGCAGCAGCAGGAAGGCGGTGACCAGCACCGACCAGGCGAACAGCGGCATCTTGTGCAGCGTCATGCCCGGCGCGCGCATGTTGAAGATCGTGGTGATGAAGTTGATCGCGCCCAGGATCGAGCTGGCGCCCGCCAGATGGAGCGACAGGATCGCCATGTCGACGCTCGGCCCCGGCTCGCCATAGGTGGACAGCGGCGCATAGACCGTCCAGCCCGTGCCCGCGCCCCCGAAGAACGGCGAGGCGAGCAGCAGCAGGAACGCCGGCACCAGCAGCCAGAAGCTGATGTTGTTCATGCGCGGGAACGCCATGTCGGGCGCGCCGATCATGATCGGCACGAACCAGTTGCCGAACCCGCCGACCATCGCGGGCATCACCATGAAGAACACCATGATGAGCCCGTGCGCGGTGACCAGCACGTTCCACAGGTGCAGCGCCTGGTCGAACGTCTGCTCGCCGCCGTGCAGCATCGCGGCCCAGCGCGGCAGATACTGGATGCCCGGGTGCATCAGCTCGGCGCGCATCAGCCCCGAGATCGAGCCGCCGATGATCCCCGCGACGATCGCGAAGATCAGGTACAGCGTCCCGATGTCCTTGTGGTTGGTGGACATGAACCAGCGCGCGAAGAAGCCGGGCTTGTGATCGGCGTGCGCATCGTGGTGGTGATCGTCATGCGCGACGAAGGCGGACGGGTGGAGCGCGGTGTCGGTCATGGTGTTCAGCGTCCGGCTTCGCCGACGCCGCCGGGGTTGCCGGTGGCGCCTTGCGGGGAAGTGGTGGGGGTGTCGGTGCCGTTCTCGGTCGGACCGGCCATGGCGTTGGCGACCGCGCCCTCGTCCGCCGCCGACGCCGAATTGTCCGCGCCCGGCTGCGGGATCACCGCGTCGGACGCCTTGCCCGGCGCCGGCATCGTGCCGCCCTTGGCGCGCACCCAGGCGGCGAACTGCGCCGGCGTGACGGCCTCCACCGCGATCGGCATGAACGCGTGGCGCGCGCCGCACAATTCGCTGCACTGGCCGAAATACAGGCCCGGCTTGTCGATGGTGAAGCTGGTTTCGTTCAGCCGGCCCGGGATCGCGTCCAGCTTGATCCAGAACGCCGGCACCGCCCAGCTATGGATAACGTCATTGGCGGTGGTGATGAGCCGGATCGGCACGCCGACCGGCAGCACGACGCGATTGTCGGTGGCCAGCAGCCGCGGACCGTCGGCGGCGGTCCGCGCGCGCTCGCCGGGGGCGACCTGATTGCCTTCCTTCAGCATGTTCGCGGTAATCTCGATCCCGCCATGGTCCGGATATTGGTAGCTCCAGAACCACTGGTTGCCGATCGCCTTCAGCGTCACCGCGCCGGCCGGCGCGGGCTTGAACTGCGCCTGCAGCAACCCGATCGAGGGCACCGCGATCGCCACCAGGATCAGCACGGGGACCAGCGTCCACACCACCTCGATCACGGTATTGTGGCTGGTGCGCGACGGCGTCGGATTGCGGCTGGCGCGGAAGCGCACCATCACCACGATCAGCAGCACCAGCACCAGGATCGAGATCAGGGTGATAAGCGGGAACAGGATGTTATCGTGAAACCAGTGCGCGCGCAGGCCGTTCTTCGTCACCTGCGGCTGGATGTGCATCACGCCGTTGATCGGCTGGCCGATGTCCGGCGTAGCGGTGGCGTCGAGCGCGGGGGACGCCGGCGCGGCAGCGGCGCGCTGCACGGAGCCGCCCGCCTGACCCTGGTTCGAATCGGCCGGGCGCAGCCCGGTCGGCGCGGCGGTCGCCGTCGTGGCGGGGGATGCCGCCTGCGCGCCGGCTTCGGTCACCCCCGCCACGCCCGCGATGGCGAGGCTTGCCGCCAGCACCCAATTCTTCAACCCGGTTGTCAGCATCTTCTTATCGTCACCCCTGTCGTGGTGCGCGCGTCCGCGTACCGGGCGTATGAGCGCCCCTCCTGATCCGCCTATAGCATGCCCTCCCCCGGCCTCAAGGGGGCGTGGTGGCGTGCTTTTGTGCGCGGCGGCGCGTTGCGCGCGCGCGCGGCGGCTCGTATGGCGCGCGCAGGAGACGCTAGAGCCGATGACCGACGACGACGTGCTGGCCGAATTCCGCGCCGCGGACGCGCTGCTGGAGGGGCATTTCATCCTGTCCTCCGGGCTGCGCAGCCCGCGCTACCTGCAATGCGCCCGCGTGCTGATGAACCCGCGCCGCGCCGCGCGGCTGGCGGAGGCGCTCGCCGCGCGCCTGCCCGCCGACCTGCGCGCGCGGATCACCGCCGTCGTCGCGCCGGCGATGGGCGGCGTGATCGCCGGGCAGGAGATGGCGCGCGCGCTGGACGTCGACGCGATGTTCGTGGAGCGTCCGACCGGCACGTTCGAGCTGCGCCGCGGCTTCCGCCTGGAACCCGGGCAGGAGGTGCTGATGATGGAGGATGTCGTCACCACCGGCCTGTCCAGCCGCGAGGCGATCCGCGCGATCACGCAGGCGGGCGGCCGCGTGATCGCCGGTGCCGCGCTGGTCGATCGCTCCAACGGCGCCGCCGACATCGGCGTCCCCTTCTTTCCGCTGATCCGGCTGGAGGTGCCGAGCTACGCCGCCGACGCGCTACCGCCCGAACTGGCGGCGATCCCCGCGATCAAGCCCGGCAGCAGGGCCGCGGCGTGACGGCCCCCGCCCCCCTGCGCCTGGGGGTCAACATCGACCATGTCGCCACCGTGCGCAACGCGCGCGGCGGCGGCCTGCCCGATCCGGTGCGCGCCGCGCTGCTGGCGGCGCGGGCGGGCGCCGACGGCATCACCGCGCATCTGCGCGAGGATCGCCGCCACATCACCGATGCCGATATCGCGCGGCTGTCCACCGGATTGTCGATCCCGCTCAATCTGGAGATGGCGGCGACCGACGAGATGCTCGCCATCGCGCTGCGCCATCGTCCGCACGCCGCGTGCATCGTGCCCGAGAAGCGCGAGGAGCGCACCACGGAGGGCGGGATCGACGCCGCCGGGCAGCACGACCGCCTCGCCCCGATGGTGCGCGCGCTGGGCGCGGCGCGGGTGCGCGTGTCGCTGTTCATCGAACCCGATCCGCGCCAGATCGAGGCGGCGGTGGCGCTGGGCGCGCCGGTGGTGGAGCTGCACACCGGCCGTTATGCCGAGCTGGACGGCCCCGGCCACGCGGAGGCGCGCGCCGCCGAGCTGCGCCGCCTGTCGGACGCCGCGGCGCTGGCGGCGAAGAACGGCATCGAGGTGCACGCCGGGCACGGGCTCACCTTCGACAATGTCACGCCGGTCGCGGCGATCCCGCAGGTCCGCGAGCTGAACATCGGCCATTTCCTGATCGGCGAGGCGATCTTCGTCGGGCTGGAGGCGAGCGTGCGGCGCATGAAGGCGCTGATGGAGGAGGCGCGGTGATCGTCGGCCTCGGCTCGGACCTGTGCAATATCGAACGCATCGCGCATTCGCTGGAGCGGTTCGGCGAGCGGTTCGAGGCGCGGGTGTTCACCGATGTCGAGCGCGCGAAGGCCGCCCGGCGGCCGTTCACCAAGGCCGGGACGCTCGCCAAGCGCTTCGCCGCGAAGGAGGCGTTCTCCAAGGCGGTCGGCACCGGCTTCAAGGCCGGGGTATTCATGAAGGACATCGGCGTCGTCAACGCGCCCACCGGCGCGCCGACGCTGGCGCTGTACGGCGGCGCGAAGGCGCGGCTGGACGCGCTGGTGCCGCCCGGCCATGTCGCGCATGTCCATCTGACGTTGACCGACGATCATCCGTGGGCGCAAGCGTTCGTCATCATCGAGGCGCTGCCGGACCCGACCGCGCAGCGCGACGCGAATACAGGAGCCGAGTAACGGCGTGGCGGAGGATATCGCATTGACCGGCGAACCGGGCACCCAGCCCGCCGGGGGCGTGGCGCCGCGCGCGCGCTTCGACTGGTGGGGCGAGATCAAGGGGTTGTTCTGGCTGCTGCTGGCGGTGCTGGGCTTCCACAGCTTCATCGCCAAGCCGTTTTATATCCCCAGCGAATCCATGCTGCCGGGTCTGATGGTCGGCGACCGGCTGGTGGTGTCGAAATTCGCATACGGCTGGTCGTTCGTCTCGCCGACCATCCCCGATCCGGTCGCGATCGTGCGCAGCGCGGTGCTCCACCAGCCGGTCGATAGCTGGTCGGTGCAATTGCCGTTCGTGCACGGCCGGCTGTGGGGCAGCCTGCCGGAGCGCGGCGACGTGGTGATCGTCACCCCGCCGGGCCAGTCGAGCGATTACATCAAGCGCGTGATCGGCCTGCCCGGCGATACGCTGGCGGTGCGCGGCGGCGTGGTGATCCTGAACGGCCACCCGGTGTCGCGCGGGCCGCTCCACTTCCGCGACCTGCCCGTCGACGCCAACGCCACCTGCGACCCTGCGCAATATTATGGCGCGCGCCAGGTGCGCGCCGACGGAACGGTCGTCTGCCACCTGCCGATCGTCACCGAGACGCTGCCGAACGGCCGCCGCTACGATACGGTGGACCTGGAACCGGACAGCCCCGGCGATCATTACGGCCCGGTGACCATTCCCGCCGGCCATGTCTTCCTGATGGGCGACAATCGCGATCGCTCCGCCGACAGCCGCTTCGCGCTCGGCGGGTTCGAGCGCGGGCTGGGCGGCCCGGTCCCTTATGAGAATATCGGCGGGCGCGCGGAGTTCATCACCTTCTCGGTCGATGGCAGCGCGACATGGAACCCGCTGACCTGGCCCGCGGCGTTGCGCGGCGGGCGCGCGGGCACCTCGCTGCATCCGGCGCGGCCCTAGTGGGCGACACGCGCGACACGTCCGTCGTGCGGGTCGATGCCGGCGGCGAGCGGGTGCGCGTCGTGGCCGGGGCCAGCCCGCACGAGGTGCGCGATCCCGCCACCCGCGACGAGATCCGCCGCGCCGCGGTGTGGCTGGGCATGGCCAGCGGCATCGCGCTGATCGTGTTGCTGGTGCAGCCGCTGCTCATCATCTTCGCCGGACTGGTCTTCGCCGCGCTGCTGGACGGCGGGGTGCGGCTGCTCGGCCGCGTGCTGCCGATCGGGCGCGGGTGGCGGCTGCTGATCGTCTGCCTGCTGACGATCGCCTTTCTGGTCGGCACTTTCTATCTGGCCGGCGTGCAGATCACCGCGCAGGTCCAGCAACTGCGCTCCACGGTCGAGGTGCAGGCGACGCGGGTCATGACGTGGCTGAGCGCGCAGGGGCTGATGCCCGGAACCTCGGACATCAGCGGGCTGGCGCGGCAGGCGATGTCCTCGGTGGGTCGCGTGACGAGCTGGGTCGGCACCGCGGCCGGCGCGCTTACCAGCTTCTTCATGATCGTGGTGATCGGGCTGTTCGTGGCGATGGATCCGCGCGGGTATGAGCGCGGCGTGCAATGGATGGTGCCCCGGGACCAGCGCGTCGAATTCGCGATCACGCTGACGCGGATGGGGGACACGATGCGCCGGCTGCTCGCCGGGCGGCTGCTGGGCATGGCGTTCGAAGGCGTGCTGACCGCAGTCGCGCTATGGCTGGTCGGGGTGCCGATGGCGCTGATCCTCGGCATCCTCACCGGGCTGCTCGCCTTCATTCCCAATATCGGCGCGTTCATCTCCGGCGCGCTGATGGTGGCGGTCGGCTTCTCCGCCGGTGTGCACACCGGCATCGCGGCGATCATCGTCTATGTCGTGGTGCAGACCTTCGATGGCTATGTGGTGATCCCGATGGTCGCCAAGCGCACGGTCGACCTGCCGCCCGCGCTGACGCTGGGCGCACAGATCCTCGCCAGCGCATTGTTCGGCATTCTGGGGCTGGCGCTCGCCGATCCGATGACCGCGATCATCAAGACCGCGATGGAGCGCCGCTCGCAGAATGTCGAAGGGCGGGACGATGCGGAGGATGCCCGCGCCTGAACCCGCCGCCGCATGGCTGGCGTCGGCGCGCGCGCGCTGCTAAAGCCGGCCGCCCGTGCGCGGACGGGACGCAGGATGAAGCGATTGCGCGTCGACGAGCCACCCCTTTCCTCTGCCCCCGATATCACGACCGACGCCGCGCCGCTGATCGCGCTGAAGCCGGTGCAGACGCTGCGGCGGCGCTGGCCGGCGTTGTTGGCGATGCTGCTGACCGCGGCGATGCTGATCGGGCTGGGCCATGAGCTGCTGGACCATGGACTGGCCGGCCTGCGCCGCGCCGTGCCGGCCTCGCCGGGCTTCTACCTCTTCTTCCTCGTTTCCTATTTCGCGCTGCCGGTGTGCGATTTCCTGATCTTCCGGCGGCTGTGGGACGTACCGGCCGACGCCTTTCCGGCGCTCAACCGCAAACGGATCGCGAACGACATCCTCATCGGCTATTCGGGCGACGCCTATTTCTACGCCTGGGCGCGCGCGCGGCTGCACATGGTGGCGGCGCCGTTCGGCGCGGTGAAGGACGTCAGCATCGTGTCGGGGATCACCGGCAACCTGACCGCCTTCCTCCTCGGCGCGGTGGCGCTGCCGCTCGGCTATCAGTTGATCGCCCCCGACGTGATCCGCGCGATGATCTGGTCGCTCAGCTTCGCGCTGGCGATCTCGCTGGGGGTGCTGCTGTTCTCGCGGCGGGTGTTCTCGCTGCCGCGGCGCGACCTGTGGTTCATCTTCTGGATGGACTGCCTGCGCATCACGGTCACCTGCGTGGCGATCGCGCTGGCGTGGTCATGGGCGATGCCCAGCGTGTCGGTGGGCATGTGGATGTTCCTGGTCGCCGGGCGGCAATTGGTGTCGCGATTGCCGTTCCTGCCCAACAAAGACCTCCTTTTCGCCAATTTCGCGATCCTGGTCATCGGGCAGGACCGCACATTGTCGGATCTGATGGCGTTCACCGGAGCGTCAACCTTGCTGATGCATCTGCTGCTGACGCTGCTGTTCGGCGCTGTGTACGTATTGGAAAGGATGCGCGAATGGCGGCATACCGATTGAAGCTGGCGGTGGCGGCGTCGCTGGTCCCGGCGTGCATGCTGGCGGCCGCCCCCGCCGCGTCGGCGCAGGTGCTGGGCAGCGATGCCGCCGCCTGCACCTCGGGGCAGGGGCCGGCGGTGCTGGCCACCGTCACCGGGCTGAAGGACCGCGTCGGCACGCTGAAGCTGGAGCTGTACCCCGCCAACGAGGACGATTTCCTGGCCGGGGACAAGAAGCTGCTCGCCGAGGGCAAGACCTTCCGCCGCATCACGGTCGCCCCGCCGGCCAGCGGCGATGCGGCGATCTGCATCCGCGTGCCGCGCCCGGGCCGCTACGCGCTGTTCCTGGGGCATGACCGCGACAACAAGCGCAAGTTCAACTTCTGGAGCGACGGCGCGGGCTTCCCCAGCAACCACAAGATCGGCCGCGCGCGCCCCAAGCTGGTCGATTCGCTGATCGACGTCGGGCCGGGCATCACGCAGACCACGATCCGCGCGCAATATCTGCGCGGGCTGGGCGGCTTCGGGTTCATCGGCTGAGGAGGCACGCGCGGTGCGGATCGTCGACGTCAACGAATTCTACTCGCCGACCGGCGGCGGGGTGCGCTCGTATCTGGATCGCAAGATCGCGATCATGTCCGAGCTCGGCCATCAGCAGATCGTGATCGCGCCGGGCCGCGAGGATCGGGTCGAGGAGCGTCCCGGCGGCGGCCGGATCCATTTCGTCAAGTCGCCCGGCATGCCGTTCGATTCCAACTACGGGCTGTTCTGGGATGCCGCGCCGGTGCACGCGCTGCTCGACGACTATCAGCCCGACGTGGTGGAGAATTGCTCGCCGTGGCGCTCGGCGGCGATCGTCGCCGACTGGCAGGGGCCGGCGATCCGGTCGTGGTTCATGCACAACGACAATATGGAGGCGTATCCGAAGCGCTGGTTCGCGCGCCTGGCGTCGGAGGGAACGATCGAGCGCGTGTTCGGCTGGTACGACCGCTACATGGCGCGCTGGCTGGCGCGTTTCCACACCGTGGTGACCAACGGGCCGGTGCTGACGCAGCGGCTGCGCGCGCGCGGGCTACGCGTCGACGCCACCATGACGCTGGGGATCGAGCGCGAGCATTTCTCCCCGGAACTGCGCAGCCCGGCGCTGCGCGCCGCGATGCTCGCGCAATGCGGGCTGCCGGAGGATGCGCACCTGCTGATCGGTATCGGCCGCCACCATGCCGAGAAGCGCTGGCCGATGGTGATCGACGCCGCGCAGCGCGCCGGCGCGAAGCTGCCGGTCGGGCTGATGCTGCTCGGGCTTGGTCCCGACACGCGCACGCTGGAGCGGCACATCGCGGAAAGCCCGCACGTCCGTATGTTCCAGCCGATCTATCATCGCGGCCAGCTCGCCTCGATCATGGCCAGCGCCGATGCCTTCATCCATGGCGGGGACAGCGAGCCGTTCGGGATGGTCGCGTCGGAGGCGCTGGCCTCGGGCCTGCCGATGATCGTCCCCGATCGCGGCGGATCGTCGGCGGTCGCCCGGCCGGCGTTCGCGGAAACCTATCGCAGCGGCGACGCTTATGCCTGCGCCGCCGCGATCGTGCGGCTGTTCGCGCGCGAGCCGGCGCTGGTGCGCCGCGCGGCCGGCGTCGCCGCGCGCACCGTGCGCAGCGACCGCGAACATGCGCAGGCGCTGGTCGCGCATTATCAGGAGGTCATCGCCGGCAAGCAGGCGCGCGCGCTGCCGGCCTGAGGTCGCAGGGGAAACGCGCCGGCTGTCAGGCAACGCCGGCGGGGAGACGCGCCCGGGCCGCTCAATCCTCCGCCAGCGCGCGCGCCAGCAGGTCGCGGATCGCGATCAGCGTCGGGCGCGGCGCGGACGGTGCGGCGACGGGTGGCGGCGCCCCCCGCTCGCGGGCGAGCAATTGCTGCACGCCCTTGATCGTATAGCCCTCGCGGTTCAGCAGCCGGTCGATCCGCTCGACCAGCGCCACGTCCTCGGGGCGATAATAGCGCCGGTTGCCGGCGCGCGTGATCGGGCGAAGCTGCGGGAAGCGACTTTCCCAGTAGCGCAGGATATGCGGGGCGAGTCCGGTCGCCCGGGCGACCTCGCCAATGGTGCGAAACGCGGCGGCGGATTTGCTCTCCGACGCCACGCGATTCAACCGGCGCCCACGATGCGATCGCGCATCATCTGGCTGGCGCGGAACGTCAGCACGCGGCGCGGCGCGATCGGCACCTCGACGCCGGTCTTGGGATTGCGGCCGATCCGCTCGCCCTTGTCGCGCAGCACGAACGTGCCGAAGCCGGAGATCTTCACATTCTCCCCCTCCGACAGCGCGCCGCACATCCGCTCCAGGATCTGCTCCACGAACCGCGCCGAATCGGCGCGCGACAAGCCGACCTGACGATGCAGCGCCTCCGCCAGATCGGCGCGTGTCAGCGTACCTGCTTCCGTCATCTTTCTTACCCTACCCCCCGGAAAGGTTTGCCATCGACGCCCGTTATCGCCTGCGACCCGGCTTGTCGATCCGGCACCGGCGGCCGCCGTGTTCAGTAACGGAGCACCGCCGCGCCCCAGGTGAATCCGCCGCCCATCGCCTCCAGCACCACGACCTGCCCGGGCTTGATCCGGCCGTCGCGCACCGCCTGGTCGAGCGCCAGCGGCACCGACGCCGCCGAGGTGTTGGCATGCTGGTCGACGGTCATCACGACCTTTTCCGAGGGCAGCGACAGCTTGCGGGCGGTGGCGTCGAGGATCCGCGCATTGGCCTGGTGCGGCACCACCCAGTCGACCGCATCGGTCGCCAGCCCGGCGGCGCGCAGCGCTTCCTCCATCACCGCCGCCAGGTTCACCACCGCGTGGCGGAACACCTCGCGGCCCTTCATGCGCAGCTTGCCGACGGTGCCGGTGGTGGACGGCCCGCCATCGACGTACAGCAACTCGTTGTGGCGGCCATCGGCGTGGAGCCGGGTGGCGAGGATACCGCGCGCGCCAGCGTCGTGGACGTCGTCGGCGGTCTCGCGCGCTTCCAGCACGATCGCCCCCGCGCCGTCGCCGAACAGCACGCAGGTGGCGCGATCCTCCCAGTCGAGGATGCGGCTGAACGTTTCCGCACCGATCACCAGCGCGCGGCGGTGCGCGCCGGCGCGGATCATGCTGTCCGCGACCTGCACGGCATAAAGGAAGCCGGAACAGACCGCCGCGACGTCGAATGCGACGCAATCGCCGGTGCCCAGCATCGCCTGCACCTTGGTGGCGGTGGCGGGGAAGGTGTTGTCGGGCGTGGCGGTCGCCAGCACGATCAGGTCGATGTCGGTCGCGGCCAGCCCGGCGGCCGCCAGCGCCGCCTGTGCGGCGTCGCGCGCCAGCGTCGCGGTCGTCTCGCCGTCGCCGGCGATGTAGCGGAAGCGGATGCCGGTGCGCTCGACGATCCATTCGTCGGACGTGTCGACCTGCTCCGCCAGTTCGGCATTGGACACGCGCCGCGCCGGCAGCGCCGATCCGGTGCCCATCAGCACGGCACGGATCATGCCGCGGCCTTCGCTTCGAAGTGGCGCAGATCCTCGACGATGCGGCGCGTCAGGTCGGCACGCACCATCTTGGCGGCATTGCCGATGGCGGTCGCCACGCCGCGCTCGTTGGCGCTGCCATGGCTCTTCACCACCAGCCCGTTGAGCCCCAGGAAGACCGCGCCATTATGGTTGTTGGGATCGAGATGGTCGCGCAGCAACTCGGTCGCCGGGCGCGAGATCAGGAAGCCGACCTTGGAGCGGACCGAGCTGCGGAACGCGCGCTTCAGCAGGTCGGCGACGAAGCGCGCGGTGCCCTCGGCGGTCTTCAGCGCGATGTTCCCGGAAAAGCCGTCGCACACGATCACGTCATGCTCACCGCGCGACAGCCGGTCGCCCTCCACGAACCCCGTGAAGCGCATCGGCAGATGCGGCGCGGCGCGCAGCATCTGCGCGGCGTCGCGGATCTCCCCGGTGCCCTTCTGGTCCTCGCTGCCGATGTTGAGCAGCGCGACGCGCGGGCTTTCCAGCTCCAGCGTGGTGCGCGCATAGGCCGCGCCCATCACCGCGAACTGCACCAGGTTGCGCGCGTCGCATTCGGTGTTCGCGCCCAGATCGAGCATCACCACGTCATTGTCGCCCAGCGTCGGCAACAGCGCGGCGAGCGCGGGCCGGTCGATGCCGCGCATCGTGCGCAGCGACAGCTTGGCCATCGCCATCATCGCGCCGGTATTGCCGGCCGAGACGGCGGCGGCGGCGCGCCCCTGCTTCACGCAGTCGATCGCGATGCCCATCGACGTGGCCTTGGCGCGGCGAATCGCCTGGCTCGGCTTTTCGTCGCCCGCGATCACGTCGGGCGCGTGGACGATTTCGGAATGCTGCGACAAATTGGGGTGGTTCTGCAATCCGTCGCGGATCGCCGCTTCGTCGCCGACCAGCAGATAGCTGACGTCGTCGTAACGGCGGCACGCGCGCGCCACCCCGGCCAGCGTCACCGCCAGCCCCCCGTCGCCGCCCATCGCATCGACGGCGATCCGGGACCTGTCGGACATCACTGGACCACGCTCCCGATACTATCCCGCCCGATACGCTCCCGACGACCTGTCAGGTTCAGGCGTCGACTGCGACGACCTCGCGACCGTTGTAATGGCCGCAAGCGGTGCACAGGTTGTGCGGACGCTTCAACTCGCCGCAGTTCGGGCATTCCTGGAACGCCTCCACCGACAGGGCGTCGTGCGCGCGGCGCATGCCGCGGCGGGAGGGGGAAGTCTTTCGCTTGGGGACGGCCATCGCGGCACCTTGATCTGTCTAGTAGTTCATGTGAGCGAGGAACCGGGGCACGGACCCGCACGGACGATGCGAACACCGGCCGCGGCAGGCAGCCGGGCATCGGCTCGCATCGCGAAGCCCCGCGCCTATAGCGATTTCTGCGGACGTTGCAAGCAAAGCCGGTCAAAGCCATCCTCCCACCCGGACAGGAACGCGCCGCGCGGCGCGGGTGTCCACGCGGCGGCCGCGCTCACGCGGAAAGCGCCCGGTCGCTGACGAACATGTTGTTCGCGCGCTCGTGCGCGAAGGTGCTGGGCTTGCCATGGCCGGGAATGAAGGCGGTGTCGTCGCCGAGCGGCCACAGCTTCGTCACGATCGATTCGATCAGTTGCGGATGATTGCCCTGCGGCAGATCGGTGCGCCCCACCGATCCCTGGAACAGCACGTCGCCGACCTGCGCGAATCGCGACGCGGGATGGTGGAAGATCACATGGCCGGCGGTGTGGCCCGGCGTGTGGTACACATCCAGCGTCAGGTCGCCGACCGTCACCGTGTCGCCATCGGCCAGCCAGCGGTCCGGTTCGAACACCACCCCGCGGATTCCCCAGTTGCGCCCGTCCTCGTCCAGCCGCGCCAGCCAGAAGCGATCGGCCTCGTGCGGGCCTTCGATCGGCACGCCCAGTTGCTCGGCGAGCGGCTTCGCCTCGCCGGCATGGTCGATATGGCCGTGGGTGAGCAGGATCTTTTCCACCGTCACGCCCGCCTGCGCGATCGCGGCGGTGATCCGCGGCAGGTCGCCGCCGGGATCGACCACCGCCGCCTTCATGGTCGCGGTGCACCAGATCAGCGTGCAATTCTGCTCGATGGCGGTGACGGGGATGATCGCGGCGCGCAGCGGGGTGTCGGTCATGGCGTGGCTCCAGCCGGGCAGCCGGCGTTCGGTGTCGAAGCGCTGCTAGCCGGCATGCCGCGCGGAGGCAACGCGACTTGCGGGACTGGCACCGTACGGGCATGCCACCGTTCATGCGGCTGGATCCCCCCTTCATCCTGCTCGACGACGCGCGGCGCGGCGGTGCTCCGGCCCGGCTCTACACCCGCCCGCGCCGGGTGTTGACGGCGGCGACACCGGCGGAGGTGCCGGGGGTGCTGGCCGGGATCCGCGACGGGGGCGGCGCGGCGGCGGGCTTCCTGTCCTATGGCGCGGCGGCGGCGTTCGAGCCGGCGGCCGGCGTCGCGCCCGCTCCGCCGTCCGGCCAGCCCCCCGCCCCCATGGCATGGTTCGGGCTGTTCGACGGCTGGGACGAGGTGGCGGACGTCGCGGCGCTGCTGCCCGATCCCGCCGGCGCCTGGACCGCCGCGCCGGAGCCGGAGCCGACCCGCGCGGACTATCAGGCGATGTTCGACGCCGCGCAGGCGCTGATCCGGGCCGGCGACCTGTACCAGCTCAATCTCACCTTCCGCCTGCGCGTGCCGTTCATGGGCGAGCCGCTGGCGCTGTACGCGCGGCTGCGCCGGGCGGCGGGGGCCGGCTGGGGCGCGATCGTCGCCACGGGCACGCAGACGCTGCTGTCGCTGTCGCCGGAGCTGTTCTTCGCGCTGGACGGCGACACGCTCACCTGCCGCCCGATGAAGGGCACCGCGCGCCGCGACGACGATCCGGCGACGGATGCCGCGATCGCACGCGCGCTGGCGACGGATCCCAAGCAGCGCGCCGAGAATCTGATGATCGTCGACCTGATGCGCAACGACCTGTCGCGCGTCGCGGTGCCCGGCAGCGTCGCGGTGCCGGCGCTGTTCGCGGTGGAGCGCTATCCGACCGTCCACCAGATGACCTCCACGGTGACCGCGACGCTGGCGCCCGGCCGCGACGCCACCGACGTGCTGGGTGCGCTGTTCCCGTGCGGCTCGATCACCGGCGCGCCCAAGGTGCGCGCGATGCAGGCGATCGCCGCGATCGAACAGGGCAGCCCGCGCGGCGCCTATACCGGCGCGATCGGGCGGATCGACGCGGACGGATCGGCGGCGTTCAACGTCGCGATCCGCACGCTGACCATCGCGGACGAAGCGGATCACGCGCTGCTCGGGATCGGCGGCGGGATCGTCGCCGATTCGAACGCCGATGCGGAATGGGACGAGGCGCTGGCGAAGGCGGCGTTCGTGACCCGCGACCTGCGCGGCGTCGACCTGATCGAAACGATGGCCTTCGATCCAATGGAGGGGCTGCAACGGGTCGAACGGCATCTGGCGCGGCTGGCGGACAGTGCGCGGACGCTCGGCTTCGGGTTCGACCGCCACCACGCGCGCAACGAATTGCAGGCCGCCACCTTCCGGCTGCGCGATGCGGCGCGGGTGCGGCTGGCCGTGTCGCGCGCCGGGACGATCGCGATCGAGGTCGCGCCCGCCCCGGCCCCGGCCACCGCGCCGCTGCGCATCGCGCTCGCGCCGCTGCCGGTAGGGACGCGCGACTGGCGGTTGCGTCACAAGACGAGCGACCGGCGCTTCTACGATGCGGCGCGCGCCGCCTGCGGCGCGGACGAGGTGGTGTTCGTCGCCCCCGACGGCCGCGTGACGGAGGGCAGCTTCACCAGCCTGTTCGTCGCGCGCGGCGACACGCTGGTGACGCCGCGCGGCGGCGCGCTGCTGCCCGGCGTGCTGCGTGCCGAGCTGCTCGACAGCGGGCGCGCGGTGGAGGGCGATCTGACGCCCGCCGATCTGGCGGGCGGATTGTTCGTCGGCAACGCGCTGCGCGGGCTGATGCCCGCCGTTCTCGCGGTTGCACAATGAGGACAGCCGTCGCATAGGCGCACGCGCCTCCTCATCAGCAAGGTCCGCCCATGCACACGTCCGCCGCGCTCGACCGCATCAATCCTTCCCCGACGCTGGCGATCACCAGCCGCGTGCTGGAGCTGAAGCGTGCCGGCGTCGATGTGATCGGGCTGGGCGCGGGCGAGCCCGACTTCGACACGCCCGACTTCGTGAAGGAGGCCGCGATCGCGGCGATCCGCGCCGGCAAGACCAAATATACCAACGTCGACGGCACGCCCGAGCTGAAGGAGGCGATCGTCGCCAAGTTCAAGCGCGACAACGGCCTGGACTACACCCCGGCGCAGATCAGCGTGAACGTCGGTGGCAAGCACACGCTGTTCAACGCGCTGGTCGCGACGCTGGACGCGGGGGACGAGGTGATCGTCCCGGCGCCCTATTGGGTCAGCTACCCCGACGTGGTGCAGTTCGCCGGCGCGACCCCCGTGATCGTCGCGGCGGGCGCGGATGTCGGCTACAAGCTGACGCCGGCGATGCTGGAAGGCGCGATCACGCCGCGTACCAAGTGGCTGATCCTCAACTCGCCGTCGAACCCGACCGGCGCGGCCTATACGGTCGATGAGCTGAAGGCGCTGGGCGCGGTGCTGGAGCGGCATCCGCACGTGTGGATCTTCGCCGACGATATGTACGAGCATATCGTCTATGACGACTTCCGCTTCGCGACGATCGCGGAGGTATGCCCGTCGCTGTACGAGCGGACGCTGACCGTGAACGGCTGTTCCAAGGCCTATGCGATGACCGGGTGGCGGATCGGCTTCGCCGCCGGCGCGCCGTGGCTCATCAAGGCGATGAGCAAGCTGCAGTCGCAATCGACCAGCAACCCGTGTTCGATCGCGCAGGCTGCGGCGGTGGCGGCGCTGACCGGCGACCAGACGTTCCTGAAGGAGCGCGCGCGCGCCTTCCAGGTCCGCCGCGACCTGGTGGTCGGGATGCTGAACGCGGCGGAGGGCATCACCTGCCCGACGCCGGAGGGCGCCTTCTACGTCTATCCCGACGTTTCCGGGGTGATCGGCAAGTCGACGCCGGGCGGCATGCGGATCGGGAACGACAGCGATTTCGTCGGCTATCTGCTCGACGACGCCAAGGTCGCGGCGGTGCAGGGCGTGGCGTTCGGCGTCTCGCCGGCGATGCGGATCAGCTACGCCACCTCAGAGGAGATGCTGACCGAGGCGTGCCGGCGCATCCAGGCGGCCTGCGCCGCGCTGACATAAGGTCTCGTTTTCGAAACGATCGCTTTCGAGAGTTGAAATGGCGCGGCAACACGCGCGCGTCTATATCGACCGCAGATGAACGGGCGGCCCAGCCGCAGTTCAGGCGCGGTCGCTAAGCATCGCGTCCGTCGCCACGCACCGAACGTGACGGCGCGAGAAGATCATGCCGCCCCGCGCGGCAAAGGATAAAGAGAGCCGAATATGATCCGCTTCATCAAGTCGAGCTTCGCGTGGCAGTTTGCCGGCGGGTTCCTGATGGGCGCGGCCGGAATGGTCGCGTTGCACGCCACCCAGCCCGAAACACCCGCCAACCCGTATGCGGCGACCCACGCGAGCCGCTGATCGGCGGCGCTGATCTGGCGGACGCCGGATCGCATCCCATATCGGCGGCATGACACGCTCCGCCCCAACGCTCGCTGTCCTGCCGCTCGCCGTCCTGCCGCTCCTGCTCGCCGCCTGCGGCACCGCCCGGGCCGAGCGCGCGGTGCCGATCCCGGTCGCCGCGCAGGATGTGCCGCCCGCCACCGGCGTGCAGCGGGCGGTGCTGGCCGGCGGCTGCTTCTGGGGCATGGAGGCGGTGTTCCGGCAGGTGAAGGGCGTGCGCGGCGTCACCGCCGGTTACGCCGGGGGTGCGGCGCAGGGCGCCAATTACGCGGCGGTGAGCAGCGAAACCACCCGTCATGCCGAGGCGGTGCGGATCGTCTACGACCCGCGCGTCGTCAGCTACGCCACGTTGCTGCGCGTCTATTTCTCGATCGCGCACGATCCGACGCAATTGAACCGGCAGGGACCGGACACCGGCACCAGCTATCGCTCGGCGATCTTCCCGCAGACGCCCGCGCAGCGCGCCGTCGCCGCCGCCTATATCGCGCAACTTGATCATTCGCACGTCTTCGCGCAGCGCATCGCGACGCGGCTGGAGGCGGGCGCCTTCTACCCGGCGGAGGGCTATCACCAGGATTTCTTCCGCCGCCATCCGACGCATCCGTACATCGTGCGCTGGGACAAGCCGAAGGTCGCGGCGTTCCGCGCCGGCTTCCCCGAGCTGGCGGTGCGCTGAACCGCACCGACCGGCGCGGCGGCCTCACGCGGTCAGTCGCCGTCCCGCTTCCACCAGCAGCACCGGCACGCCATCCCTGACCGGATAGGCGACGCCCGCCGCGTCGGACACCAGTTCCTGCCGTTCCGCGTCGTAGCGCAGCGGCGTGCGCGTCGCCGGGCAGACCAGCCGCTCCAGCAACCACGGGTCGATCGGTGCGGCGCTCGTCATTGCAGCGTCACCCGCTCCTCGCCGTCGTGGCGCCCGAAGAACTGCATCAATTGCACCAGCAGCTCCGCGCGCCCGGCCAGGCTCCCCACCTCCAGCAGCGCCTGTTTCGCGGCGACGTCGAAGGGGGCGATCTGCGCGATGCCGTTGACCAGGCTGGTGTCGTCGAGCCGGCCGACCGCCTTCCAGTCGACCGCATAGCCATGCGCCTCCGCGAAGCGCCGCGATTCCAGCTCCAGCGACGCCCGCTCGCCCAGCGACAGCGTCTCCTCCTCCGCGACCGGCAGCAGCTCCGCCTCGACCTGTCGGAACGGCGTGGTCACCACGATCTCGCGCACGATGCGGAACAGCGCCACGCCCTGCAAAATCAAGTTGTAGCGCCCGTCGTCCAGCGCCTCGACCTCGGCGATGCGCCCGACGCAGCCGATGTCGAACAGCGCCGGCGCGGCCGGGTCATCGCTGTCGGGGCGCGGCTGGATCATCGCGATCCGCCGGTCGCGCGCCATGGCGTCGGACACCATCGCGCGGTAGCGCGGCTCGAAGATGTGAAGCGGCAGGTGCAGGTGCGGGAACAGCAGCGCACCCGGCAGCGGAAAGATCGAGAGCCGCGTCGTGCCGGTCATCCGAACAGGATCGCCGACAATCGCCGGCGCTGCGCCGACACCCATGGATCCTCCAGCCCGACCGCCTCGAACAGTTTCAGCAACTGCTGGCGCGCCGCGCCCTCGTTCCAGTCGCGCTCGGTCGCGACGATCGACAGGAAACCGTCCGCCGCCGCATCGCGATCCCCGGCGCCCATGCGCGCATTGGCCAGGTCGTAGCGCGCCTGAAGGTCGTCGGGATTCGCCGCCACCGCCGCTTCCAGCGGGGCGAGATCATCGACCGCCGGCGCCGATCGCGCCAGCGCCAGCGCGGCCACCGCGCGCGCGACCTCCGGGCGCTTCGCTACGTCGGCGGGCAGCGCGGCGATCGCGGCCTCCGCCTCGTCGACCTGCCCCGCCGCGACCAGCGCGCGGATCCGGCCGGACAGCACCGCATGATGATCGGGCGCCATGTCGAGCAACTGGTCGAAGATCGACAGCGCGCGCGCGGCGTCGCCCTCCGCCAGCACCTGCTCGCCCATCGCGATCAGCGGCTCCAGCTCCGCCTCCTGATCCTGCGCCGCGCCCTGGATCGGCAACTGGCGCAGCAACTGGTCGAGCGTGGTGCGCAGCGCCGATTCGGTGCGCGCGCTGGTCAGGTCGGCGACAAGCTGTCCCTGGAACATCGCATAGACCGTCGGGATCGAGCGGATCTGGAACTGCGCGGCGATGAACTGGTCCTTGTCGGTGTCGACCTTGGCCAGCACCACGCCCTTGTCGGCATAATCGGCGGCCACCTTGTCGAGCACCGGGCCCAGCGCCTTGCATGGCCCGCACCATTCCGCCCAGAAATCGACGATGACGAGCTGCGTCATCGACGGTTCGACGACATTGGCGCGGAAGCGCTGGACGGCTTCCTTCTCTGCCGGTGACATGCCTAACGTGGCCAAGGGGCGCTCCTGAAACTGCTTGCGCCCCTTATGTGGGAACCGGGCGGGGGATACAAACCCCCCGCCCCGCCCGTGCCGACGATCAGAAGGCGGCGGTCACCGCGAACACCACCTTGCTGCCCGCGATCGAGCCGACGCCGTCCTGCCCCCGGCTGAAGCTGGGTTGCAGATACGCCGCCTCGCGGTCGGAAATGTTGGTGTCGACATAGGAGACGCCGACCGTCAGCGGCGTGCTGGGCACCGCATAGTCGAGGCCCAGCATCCAGTCGACATATTCGCCGGTCGGCGCCACGCTGGTCGCGAACGGGCCGAGTCCGTCATTGCCCTTCGACGCGCCGATATGCGCCTTGGCGGTCAGCCCGGTGTTGGGGATCGCGGCGGCGGCGTCGCCCCAGATGTAGAGGTTGTCGTTCTTGTCGCCGGGCTGGTCGTAGACGCCCGCCGCGGCCGACGTGCCGTTCAGATACCAGGCGCCCAGCGCCTCCTGCTTGGGGGCATAGGCGACACCGGCGGTCAGCGTCGCGGGGCCGAGCGTGCCGGACAGCTTGACATACGGCTCGATGAAGTCGGTGTTGTCGAAGCCGCCGGGATACATGTACCAGGTCGCGCCGATGTCCAGCGTGCCGCCGTCGCCGACCGGGAACTTGTAGCCCGCGATCAGGTCCAGCTCCATGTTGGCGCCGCCGAAGGTGCCCCATCCGGCCAGGTTCGATCCCCAGGTGCCGATGTACACGCCGCTTTCATGCGCGATGGTGAAGCCGCCCTGCACCGCGAGATTCTCGTCGGATTGCGAGACCCCGCGGAAGCGATAGTCGCTGACCAGCCCGACCGAGCCGGAGACGGTCACCACCTTCGGCGGATCGGTTTCCTGTGCGGCGGCCGGCACGGCGACGCAGCCCAGGAGCATGGCGGAGAGAAGAAGTGCGTATTTCATGGAACCTCCCGTGTGGCAGAGGCTCCTCCTGCTTATGATCCGCTCCCGCTCTCTCCCGCCGTTACGTCGCGCCGACATCACACGGGAGGGCGACCGCTAGGTCACCCTCCCGAGGTATCGGCCCTTTCTTGCCGAATTATGTCGTGATCGTATCAAAACATGTCCAGGATCAGCTCTTCGAATGATCCTCGTCCAGTGTGGCGATCCGGCCACGCGCGCCGCTGATCGTGACCGGATGACCGGCGGCGCGGCGGCGCTGGAACCAGTCGCGCAGCATTTCCGCGCTGGTATGGTCCACCGCGTCCAGCCGCGTCGCGTCGATATGCACCGCCGTCCCGGCGGGCACGCGGTCCAGCGTTTCGGACAGCCGGGGCAGCGTCACGAAGGTGGCGGTGCCGTCCAGCGTGATCGCGTGCGTCTCGTCCTGCGTTTCCTCGTACACGCGCAGCCGCAGCCGGTGCAGGTTGGGCACCAGCTCCAGCATGGTCAGGCCGATCCCGACCAGCACGCCGGTGAGCAGGTCGGTGGACACCACCATGATGAGCGTCGCCGCCCAGATCAGCACCGGCAGCACGCCATAGTCGCGGAACAGGTGGGTGGCGTGCTTGACGCTGACCAGCCGGAAGCCAGTGACCACCAGGATCGCGCCCAGCGCCGCCATCGGGATCATCGTCAGCACGAACGGCAGCGCCGCGACGAAGCCGAGGATCCACGCGCCGTGCAGGATCGCCGACAGGCGGGTCGCCGCGCCGGCCTGCACGTTGGCGGAGCTGCGCACGATCACCCCGGTCATCGGCAGCGCGCCCGCGAAGCCGCACAGCAGGTTGCCGACGCCTTGCGCGCGCAATTCCTTGTTATAGTCGGTGCGCACGCCGCCGTGCATCTTGTCGACGGCGGCGGCCGACAACAGCGTTTCCGCCGACGCGATGAAGGCGATCGCCACCGCCGCGGCGATCACCGCCGGATCGAGCAGCCGTGCGAAGGCGTCGCCGGACGGCGGCGTCACCGCGGCGACGATCGAATCGGGCACCTGCACCCGCGCGACGTCCAGTCCCAGCACCAGCGCCAGCAGCGTGCCGACCACCACGCCCACCAGCGCGCCGGGCAGCAGCCGCAGCGTGGCGGGCCGGTATTTCTCCCACCCCAGCATCGCCAGGATCGTCGCCACGCCGATCCCGAACGCGAATTCGGTCGCCTGGAGGTTGCTGGGCGACAGGCCGAGCAGCCGGCCGGGCACGGCGGCGAGGTTCTGCAACCCGCTGGGCAGCGGCCGGTGGTCGAACAGGACGTGGAATTGCCCCACGACGATCAGCACGCCGATCCCGGCCAGCATGCCGTGCACCACCGCCGGCGAGATCGCCTTGAACCAGCCGCCGAGCCGGAACACGCCCGCCGCCACCTGCACCGCGCCGGCGACGACCAGGATCGGGCCGAGCGCGCTCAGCCCCTGATCGCGCACCAGTTCGTAGACGATCACCGCCAGCCCGGCGGCGGGGCCGCTGACCTGCAACGGCGATCCCGCCAGCGCGCCGACCACCAGCCCGCCGATGATGCCGGTGATGAGCCCCTTTTCGGCCGGAACACCGGAGGCGATCGCGATGCCCATGCACAGCGGCATCGCGACCAGGAACACCACGATCGACGCGGTGAGGTCGCGGCCGAGGAGCGACACGGACGGCACCGACACGCCGGGCCGTGCGATGGCGGGTTCCGCCATGGGTGGCGCCACGCTGGCCATCACGCGTCCACCGCGACGACATGCCGCGCGACATCGACGCGCCTCGTTACCTCAACGGCCGTGCCGTCGCAGACGCTGCCCACGCCATCTCTCCCGTACCTAACCGATCAGGTGGTACAGCGCTCCGCTTTCCGCCGTGCGACGCGGCCGTGTCATTTCGTTTCCCGCGCCGGCAACGCGATCTCCGCGCACAATCCGCCGGCTGCGCGATTGGCCAGCGTCAGCGTGCCGCCCTCCGCCGCGACCGCGAGCTGCACGATCGGCAGCCCCAGCCCGAAGCCGACCGTATCGCGCCCGCGCGCCGGGTCGAGCCGCACGAACGGCTCCAGCACATGGTCCATCTCGTCGTCGGGGATGCCCGGCCCGTCATCCTCGACGCGGATGCGCAGCCCGCCGTCCCCCGACGAAAGCGTGATGGTCACCCGCTCCCCGTAATGGAGCGCATTGTCGACCAGGTTGACCAGCGCGCGCTTGAAGCCGACCCGCCGCACGCGCCACTCGCAATGGTCCGGCCCGACATAGACGGCATCGCGCCCGCGATCCTGCGCATCGTCGGCGACGGTCGCGCACATCACCGCCAGATCGACGACGCTGGACGCCTCCGGATCGGCCTCGCCGCCCAGAAAGGCGAGCAGCGAGGTGATCATCGCCTCCATTTCGAGGACGTCGCGGACGATCGCCTCGCGCGTTTCCTCCTGCGGCAGCGATTCGGTGCGCAGGTGCAGCCGCGCCAGCGGGGTGCGCAGGTCGTGGCCGACCGCCGCCAGCGCCTGCGTCCGTCCGGCGATCAGCGCCTGGATGCGCTCCTGCATGCGGTTGAACGCGGTGATGACGCGGCGCACCTCGCCGGGGCCATCCTCC
This sequence comes from Sphingomonas taxi, assembly GCA_003243195.1. Classification (GTDB taxonomy): domain Bacteria; phylum Pseudomonadota; class Alphaproteobacteria; order Sphingomonadales; family Sphingomonadaceae; genus Sphingomonas; species Sphingomonas taxi_B. The sequence continues at coordinate 349,353 of QFQI01000002.1, forward strand.
TCGACCGGCTCGACCTCGCCATGCCCCAGCCGGTCCGCCGCCGCCGCCAGCCGGCGCAGCGGCAGCAGCACGCGGCGCAACAGCACCCCGCCCAGCACCATCAGCGCGATCGCGGGCACCATCGCCAGCGCGATCCGCTCGAACGACAGGTTGATGTTGGCCACCGGCTGGCGCGTGCGGAAATACAGCCAGCTTCCGTCGTCCAGCCGCAGCCCGCCCGCCACCACCGAGCGGCGCCCCGGCGATTGCAGCCGCAGCCTCAGATCGGTGGCGGCCAGCGCCGGCTCCCATTCCACCACCTGCCGGTGCATCTCGTCCAGCGCCGGCGCGATCGGCGGCGGCGGGGGCAGGGCCTCGCTCCATTCCAGCGCATAGCGGTCGGTGGTCAGCTCGCCCGCCATCGCGGGGCGCTGCGCGGCGGGACGCTCCGCGATCAGGCGGCGGCTGATGACCAGATGCTCGGCCAGCCGGTTCGCTTCGTCGTCGCGCACCGCGAAGCTGCTCGCACGCTCGTACAGCAACGTGCTGGCGCCGAATTCGATCACCAGCGTCAGCAACAGGATCGCCAGCACCTGCCCCAGCAGGCCGATCGCCGGCCGGCGCAGGAATGGCACCCGGGTCAGCGCCGCTCGACCGGCGCGTTGAGCATGTACCCGACCCCGCGCACCGTCACGATCGGCGCGGGCGCGCCGGCGCTGCCCAGCTTGCGCCGCAGCCGGCTGACCAGCACGTCGATCGAGCGGTCCGAACTGTCGCCCAGCCGCGTGCGGCTCAGCTCGATCAGCCGTTCGCGCGCGATCACTCGCTGCGCATGGTCGGCCAGCACCACCAGCAGGTCGAACTCCGCGCCGGTCAGGTCGACGATCGCGCCGGTCGGCGACGCCAGCTCGCGTCGCGGCAGGTTCACCGTCCAGCCGTCGAACGTCAGCACGCCCTGGTCGCCCGCGCCCGCGCGCCGGTCCAGCGCGGGGCGGCGCAGCACCGCGCGCACCCGCGCCACCAGCTCGCGCGTGCCGAACGGCTTGGCGATGTAATCGTCCGCGCCCAGCTCCAGCCCGACGACGCGGTCGGTCTCGCTGGCGCGCGCCGACATGAAGATGATCGGCACGTCGCTTTTCTGGCGCAGCGACCGGCACAGGTCGATGCCGCTGGTGCCGGGCAGCATGATGTCGAGCAGCACCAGGTCGACCGGCCCCGAATCGAGCGCCAGCCACATTTCCGGCGCGGCTGACGCCGGGCGAACGGCATAGCCGTTCTCCTGAAGCGCGCGGGCGGTGAGCATCCTGAGTGACGGATCGTCCTCGACGAGCAGGATCGTGGGAGCGGTCATGCCACCGGACCTAGGGTCCGTACCCATCGCGGTCAATTCGTGGCGGCACAGGAAAAATGATGCGATCGACGCGATGGGGCTTGCGGGGCATGGGGACCGCTGCTAGTGGCGCCACCTCACCCGGCGGGAGCGCTTCCAGCTCCCGATCAACGGCGCCAGAGCGGGCGTAGCTCAGGGGTAGAGCACAACCTTGCCAAGGTTGGGGTCGAGGGTTCGAATCCCTTCGCCCGCTGGTCGCGGCTGGCTCCCCTGCGATGGGTTTCCCCCCACCCCGCCCCGGCGCCCGGACGGCGGATCCACACCGGCGCGCACAAGCCGGTCCACGGGTCCGCCGGCCGGCGGTGATGCTTGATGGGGCGTCGCACCAATGCTTTATGCAGGCATGACCGTGGAAGATGTATCCAGCACGCTCAGGGCGTTCACCGACGCCCTCCTCCCGATCCGACGGGCATGGTTCCAGGCGGCCAACGTCGCGATGGACGATCTCGATCTGCCAAGCTCGATGAGCGCCGCGATCCTGATGGTGTCGCGCGCCGGCCCGGACGGCATACGGCAGAATGATCTGGCGGAGGAGGTGGGCATCCATCCCACCGCGCTGGTGCGGGTGCTGGACCAGGCGCAGAAGGAGGACATCCTCGCGCGCCGGGAATCGCAGACGGACCGGCGGGTCAAGACGATCCACCTGTTGCCCCGCGGGGAACAACTCGCATCGAGGATCGAGCTGGCCATCACCAAGCTGCGCGCCACCCTGCTGCGCGACATGGCGCCCGCCGACATCGAGGCGGCGACCCGGGTGCTACGCCAGTTCGGCGCCCACACCGCCGCCTATCTTCAGGAAGCGCGCGCGAAGCGCTGAGCGGCTGTTTGGAAACGCGTTGAAACGCGTTTCGCGGTGCCGGCAAAACGCGCTCTTCCGCGAGGTTTCAAACAGACTCTGAGTCTCGCCTATCGCTCCCAGCCGCCGCCCAGCGCCAGGAACACGGTGACGCGATCCGCCGCGACGCGCGTGTCCGACGCCGCCACCGTGCTCTCGGCCGAGGCGAGCGAGCGTTCCACGTCCAGCAGCGCCAGCCCCGAGATCGTCCCGCCGGCGCGAAGGCGGCGCTGGAGCGACAATGCCCGCCGGTTCTCGTCGCGCACCATCCGCAGCCGTTCATTCTCCTCCAGGTCGCGGGCATAGGTCGTCAGCGCGACCTCCGCCTCGCGCAGCGCGCCCAGCACCACGCCGTCGAAGCGGGCGAGCGCTGCCCGGGCGTCGGCATCGGCCTGCGCGACGCGCGCGCGCGCCACGGAGCGGTTGGGAAAGCTCCACGACAGCAGCGGGCCGAGCGAGAAGTTCAGCCCGGAGCCGGTGAACAACCCGCCGATCGTGCGCGACGTCGTGCCGACCGACGCGCCCAGCGTGACGCTGGGATACAAGGCCGCCGTCTCCACCCCGATCAGCGCCGTGGCCGCGGCCAGCTCCCGCTCCGCCTGGCGGATGTCGGGGCGCCGCCGGATCAGCTCGGCGCCGTTCCCCACCGGCAGCGGCTGCGCGATCATGGGGATGGTCGCGCATGTCGCCAGCCCGGCGGGCACATCGTCGGGCGACCGACCGAGCAGGTTCGCCAGCCGGAACAGCGACACCGCGCGGGCGCGGCGCAGCGGCGGCAATGCGGCATCGAGCTGCGCCACCAGCGCGCGGGACCGCACGACGTCGATCGGCGCGACGATGCCGCCCGCCGCACCGCGCTGCGACAGCGCGAGGCTGGCGCGTTGCAGCCGCAGCGACTGCTCGCCGACCGCGAGCTGCGATCCGGCCGCGCAGGCGGCGGTATAGGCATCGACGATGCCGGCGGCGACGGTGGTGCGGGCCAGGTCGAGCGCGGCCGCCTGCGCCGCGGCGCTGGCCACCTGCGCCTCGATCGCCCGGCGCAGGCGGCCGACGACATCGAGCTGGTAGGAGATGCCCGCGCCCAGGTCGGTCACCGGATGCACGCCGCTGGCGGGCGCGATGCCCAGCGTGGAGGTCTGCCCCACCGTGACGCCCGCGTCGGCGGTGGTCTGGACCCCGGCGACGGCACGCGCCTCGCTCACCGCCGCCTGCGCGCGTTCGAGGTTGGCCGCCGCGACACGAAGGTCGGTGTTCGCGGCGAGCCCCTCGGCCACCAGCGCGTCCAGACGCGGATCGCGGTACAGCTTCCACCAATGTGTCGGCAGCGGCGTATTGACGACGGCGCCGGACGTGGCGGACACGAACTCGCTCGATGGGCGGGCGTCAAGCCGCGCGGGCAGCGGCGGCGGGGCGTAATCCGGCCCCACCGACGCGCAGCCGCCCAGCAATGCCACCGCCACCAGCGCGAGCGGGCGCCACCGGCGGCTCACCGGAACAGCCCCGGATCGAGCGGCTCGCCCGCGCCTTCGAGCGTCACCGTCGCGGTGCGGCCGGAAATCAGGCGGACGCCGTTCGGCACGCGATCGATGGCCACCCGCACCGGCACGCGCTGCGCCAGCCGGATCCAGGTGAAGGTGGGATTGACGTTCGCCAGCAGCGTTCCCGCCCCGGTGGTCCGCTCGCGGTCGTCGATCCCGGCCGCCAGCCCGGACACGTGGCCGGTGATCGGCCGCGGCTCTCCCATCACATGCACCACGGCGCGCGATCCGACATGGACGTTGCGCAGTTTCGTTTCCTCGAAATAGCCGGTGACGTAGAAACTGTTCCGGTCGACGATCGCGAACAGCGGCGACCCCTGCGACGCCCAGGAGCCGGGGCGCAGCGAGAAGTTCGTGATCTGCCCCGCGACGGGCGCGCGGACGAGCGAGCGTTCGAGATTGATGCGCGCCAGCTCGCGATCGGCGACCGCCTGGTCATAGGCGGCGGCGGCGGCTTCGAAGGTCGATCGCCTGGTGTCGATGTCCTGCCGCGCGACGACGCCGTCCAGCGACCGGTAGCGCACCGCCTCGCGGCGCGCGGCGATCAGGTTCGCGCGCGCCGTGCCCACCGCCGCGTCCGCGCGCGCCAGCGCGTTCGCCAGACGCTCGCGGTCGACCTCCAGCAGCACCTGCCCGATCTCGACCATCTGGTTGTCGCGCACCAGCACGCGGGTGATGCGGCCCGACACGTCGGCCGCCAGCGGGATCACGTCGGCGCGCACCTTTCCGTCGCGGGTCTGGGGCGCGTAGGTGTAGAAGGTGTAGAGGCGCACCACCACCAGCACCCCCAGCGCGACCACGAGCAGGGTGACGAGGATGCGAACGGCCTTGGGCCAGTTCCGGCGAAGCGTGGCGAGGCGAGACGTCACGTGCTGAAGATCCCGACGAAGAGGGTGAACGCCGATCCGAGCAGGATCAGGTACAGGGAAAGGTCGAACAGCGGCCGGTTCCACACGAACCGATAGGCATCGAGGCGGGCCAGCAGCCGCGACAGCGCGAGATGCACGACGAACGCCACCAGCATGCAGGGCAGCAGCGGCGAGACGAACACGCCGGCGACGTTGATTTCGCCGATCATGCGTCCACCCGGTCGGTCGCCTCGTCCGACACCGCGAGGCGCAGGTCGAGCAGCAGTCCCAGCAGGTGGTCCGACGGCGGCGGATCGTCGCGGCGGATCGCGGCGATCTCGGCATCGAGCGTTTCGGCGAGCGCGGGCCGGGCATCGTCGACGCCATAGGCGTCCCCTACCGTCGCGATGATCCGCCGCACGCGCGCACGCGCCGGTTCGTCGAGCACGCCTGCGACCGCGCCCAGGTCCGCGATCGCCACCCCGACGCGCAACTGCGCGAGCAGTTCGGAAACGCGGCGATCGTCCCGCGCTATCGCGGAGCGGCCCAGCAACTGGCCGATCCGGTCGACCTCGCGCTCCACGAACGCGCGGCGCCCGTCGGCATCGCTGCCGCGCGCCAGCCGCGCGATCTCGCTCCTGCCCTGCCGCATCAGGCGCTCCACCGCGGCATGTTCGCCCAGCCGGCGCGCCAGCAGCAGGCCGTAGAAGGCGACGAAGATCCCCGCGAACGAGCCGGCGAACGCATCGAGGAACGCGCCGAAATCCAGCGGATTGTAGAATGTGCCCAGGTTCAGGTTGCTGAACACGGTCAGCAGCAGGATCGTCGCCATCGGGCTGGTCGCCGCCCATGCCGCGACGGGCAGCAGCACCACGCCGATCGCCGCCGCGAACCCCGCGAAGTCACGCGCGAGCGGCAGCAGCACATAGGTCAGCAGCCCGGCGATGAGCAACGCCAGCACCATGAACTTCGCCATGCCGGCGACCGCCAGGTCGGCGCGGTCCAGCGTCCCGGTGAAGGCGAGGGCGACCACGCCGATCAACACCATGCCCCCGCCCTGCGCCCAGCCGGTCGACCACCAGATGGTCGCCAGCGTGGCGAACACCAGCGCGCAGGCCAGCCCGCTTTCGATCATCAGGCCGATGTCGGGCAACAGCGGAAAGGGCCGCTCGCCCTTCACCTGCGCCGCGAGCGCGGGGGACAGGGGTGCGCCGTCCTCCAGCGCCGCCTCGATCTCGGCAATGCGGTCCAGTTCGGCGCCCGCCTCCCGGACCTTGGCGCGCGCATGCGCTTCCACGGCGCCGGACCAGCCGTGCGGATACCGGCTGCCGTCCGGGTCGTCGGGGGCGGGGCCGGCGGTCGCGAGAACCCGCTGCCGCGCGGCGTCGGGCAGGATGGCGGCCCATCGCTCGATCGCGTTGAGCAGCGGCACGATGGCGAGGATGCGATGCTGAAGCGCGAAGGCGAGCCGCCGCGTGCGTGCCGGCACCGCATGGTCGTACCGCAACTGGTCGGCCATCGTCGAGAAACGGGTCAGGTCCGCGATGATCGTCGCGCGGTTGCCGGAACCGTCCTGCGCGGACGGATCGGTCAGCGTGGCGAACCACGTCCGCACATGGGCGATCCACTGTTTCGCCGCGGCGGCGGCGCGCGGCGCGACGGAAACGGGCGCGAGGCAGTCGACCGCGACGGTGCACAGGATGCCGAGCGCGATCTGGGTGACACGCGACACCGCGTTCTCGAAGATGCGGTCGGGACGATCGATGCTGAACAGCAGGATGATGCACAGCGTCAGCACGCCGAGCTGGAACATATAGGTTCGCGGCGTGCGCTCCGCCGCCGCGCCCATGATGGCGACAGTCGCCACGATGCCGGTGGCGATCACGATCAGGAGCGGCGCGTGCCCGAACCAGCCGGCGAGCGTCAGCGCGATCAGGCCGGCGGCGACCGTGCCGATCAGGCGGTACGTCGCCTTCGCGCGCATGCTGGACGACACCGGGTTGGCGATGGCGCAACAGGTGACGATCGGCCAGGCGTTCTGGCCAAGTCCCATGCGGACCGACAGCGCGTAGGCGATCATCGCCGCGACGAACAGCTTGGCCGCGAACAGCCATCGTTGGCGTTGGGGCATCAGGCGTGCACCGGCCCGGACGGGCGCATGGCGGGTCCGGCGCGCCGTCGCCGCACATCGGCGCGACGCGTCACGTGGGACGGGCGCTCACCATCTTCATACGCAACGGGCATGGCGCGGCATAAAGCAACACAATGTTGCAAAGTCAACAGTCGGAAAAGCACCTAATTAGGCAGGCGGGAGCGTGCGCGACGGTTCGGATTGCGTCCCCGCCCGCGCGGTGACAGGGGCCGTGCATGGCATCACACCATGGCGGTTCGCGCGTGAAGTCCCTGTTCGAACTCATCCTGGCCGGTGCGCACTGGCCCGCGCGGCTGGTCGCGTGCCTGGGGGCCGCGATCTGCCTGACGCTGACGTTCGTGGTGTGCGCGCACCTGCCGCTCGCGCTGGCCGATCTGCCGGTCATCGTCGCGCCGCTGGGCGCCTCCGCGGTGCTGGTGTTCGCGGTGCCCAGCAGCCCGCTCGCGCAGCCATGGGCGGTGGTGGGCGGCAACATCGTCTCGACGCTGGTCGGGGTGGCGGTGTTCCACGCGATCCCCGTCACCGCGATCGCCGCCGGCGTGGCGGTCGGCGCGGCGATCCTGGCGATGTCGCTGCTGCGCTGCCTGCACCCGCCGGGCGGGGCGGCGGCGCTGACCGCCGTGATTGGCAGCCACGGGATCCATGCGGCGGGCTTCGCCTTCGCCTTCGCGCCGGTCGGGATCAATTCGATCGCTTTGGTGTCGCTGGGCATGTTCTACCACCGGATGACCGGCCATTCCTATCCGCACCGCCCGTCGCCGGCCGTCGCGCCGGCGCCGGGCCTGCACGCCGCCGACATCGACGCGGCGCTCGCCGACCTGCACGAGAGCTTCGACATCGCGCCCGAGGATCTCGACGCGCTGCTGACGCGGGCGCACTGGCATGCGCAGGCGCGGCACCGGGGACATGCCCCCTCGACAGCGGCGCGCCGACCCGTCACGCCGGTGCCATGACCTCTTCGATCCGAGTCGGCATCGGTGGCTGGACCTACGAACCGTGGCGCGGCAGCTTCTATCCGGACAAATGGCCAGCGAAGCGTGAGCTGGAATATGCCAGCCGCCAGGTCACCGCAATCGAGGTGAACGGCACTTTCTATTCCTCGTTCAAGCCCGCGACCTTCGCCAACTGGCGCGACACCGCGCCGGACGGCTTCGTCTTCGCGCTGAAGGCGTCGCGCTACGCCGTCTCGCGCAAGGTGCTGGCGGGCGCGGGCGAATCGGTGGCGCGCTTCGTGGGACAGGGGATCGTCGAGCTGGGCGACAAGCTGGGGCCGATCCTGTGGCAGATGCCGGCGACGCGCCGGTTCGATCCCGACGACATGGCCGCGTTCCTGGCGCTGCTGCCCGCCGCCGAGGCCGGGGTGGCGCTCCGCCACGCGATCCAGGTCCGGCACGACAGTTTCGCGGTGCCCGAGTTCGTCGCGCTGTGCCGCGCGGCCGGCGTCGCGATCGTCCATGCCGATTCGGCCGATTATCCCGCGCTGGCCGACGTGTCGGGCGATTTCGTCTACGCCCGGCTGGAGGATGCGCGCGAGGAGGAACCGGCCGGCTACGCGCCGGATGCGCTCGACCGCTGGCGTGACGTGGCGCGGCGCTGGGCGGCGGGCGACTCGCCGCCGGGCCTGCGCTATGTCGCCGATCCCGCCCCGGTGCACCCGCGCGACACGTTCGTCTTCATGATCAACGGCGCCAAGGTCCGCGCGCCGCACGCCGCGATGGCGCTGATCGAGCGGCTGGGCTGAGCGCGTCGCCGACGGGCGGGCGCGAACCGTGACGCCCGCCTGGATCGACGCGGACCCCGGATCGAGGCAACCGACGCGCGCTTCCCCGCGCCTTCACCCCAGACGCTGCTTCAGGTCCAGCATCGCCAGCGCCGCCGCCGCCGCCGCGCCGCCCTTGTCGAGCTGCGCGGGGTCGGCGCGGACGATCGCCTGCGCTTCGTTTTCGGTGGTCAGGATGCCGTTGCCGACCGCCACGCCGTCCATGGTCAGCGCCATGATCCCGCGCGCGCTTTCGCCGGCGACGATCTCGAAATGATAGGTTTCGCCGCGGATCACGACGCCCAGCGCCACGAACGCGTCCCACCGCCCGCTGTCCGCCGCCAGCGCGATCGCGCCCGGCACTTCCAGCGCCCCGGGCACGGTCAGCACCTCGCAGCCATGGCCCGCCGCCTCCAGCGCGGCGCGCGCGCCGGCGATCAGCATGTCGTTGAGATGATCGTAGAAGCGCGCCTCGACGATGAGGATGTTCGCCATCAATCCACCTTCCGTTCGCCGACGATCGACAGGCCATAGCCGTCGAGGCCGACCAGTGTGTGATGCGTGTTGGTCAGCAGCACCATGTCGTGCACGCCCAGTTCGGCCAGGATCATCGCGCCGACGCCATAGTCGCGCAGCTCCTCCATATCGACCGGCACCGCCTCGCCAGCCTTCAGCCGCACCGCGGTGGTGAAGGCGTCGGCGCGCTGGCGGTTGATGACGACGATCACGCCCGCCCCTTCCGCCGCGATGATCTCCATCGAGCGCGACAGCAGCCGCCCGCGCTCGCCATCCTCGCCGAACAGGTCCGCGAACGGCGACAACGCGTGCATCCGCACCAGCGTCGGCCGGGCCGGGTCGACGCGTCCCTTCACCAGCGCGATCTGCTCGGTGCCGGTGGCGGTGTTGCGATAGGCGCGCACCGTCCAGTCGCCGCCCCAGCGGCTGGTGAACGGCACCTCGCTGACCAGCTCGACCAGGTGATCGTGGCGGCGGCGATAGGCGATCAGGTCGCGGATCGTGCCGATCTTCAGGTTGTGGAGCTGCGCGAACGACACCAGGTCGTCCAGCCGCGCCATCGTCCCGTCCTCGTTCATGATCTCGCAGATCACGCCCGAGGGGTTGAGGCCCGCCAGCCGCGCCACGTCCACCGCCGCCTCGGTATGGCCGGCGCGTACCAGCACGCCGCCGTCGCGCGCCACCAGCGGGAAGACGTGGCCCGGCGTGACGATATCGCCGCGCCCCTTGGTCGAATCGATCGCCGCCGCGATCGTGCAGGCGCGGTCGGCGGCGGAGATGCCGGTGGTCACCCCCTCGCGCGCCTCGATCGAGACGGTGAAGGCGGTTTCGTGGCGCGTGCCGTTGTTGCGGCTCATCAGGTCGAGCCCTAGCGCCTCGACGCGCGCCTTGGTCATCGCCAGGCAGATCAGCCCGCGCCCGTGCCGGGCCATGAAGTTGATCTTCTCCGGCGTCGCCATCTGCGCGGGGATGACCAGATCGCCCTCGTTCTCGCGGTCCTCGTCATCGACCAGGATGAACATCCGCCCGTTGCGCGCCTCGTCGATGATCTCCTCGGGCGACGAGAGGTAGCCGTGGCGCAGCCGCGCGAGTTCAGCGGATTTAGCGACCACGATAATGCTCCATGCGTTGCAGATAGCGCGCCAGCACGTCGATCTCGACGTTGACGGCCGCGCCGGGTTCCAGCGCGCCCAGCGTGGTGACGGCCTGGGTGTGCGGGATCAGGTTGATGGCGAAGCGTGTGCCGTCCGCCGCGTCGGTCACGGTGTTGACGGTCAGCGACACGCCGTCGATGGTCACCGATCCCTTGGGCGCCAGGAACGGCGCGAGATCGGCCGGCACGCGAAAGACGACCCGTTTCGAATCGCCCTCGCCCGACACGTCCTCCACCGCCGCCACGCCGTCGACATGGCCGGTCACGATATGGCCGCCGAGCTCGTCGCCCAGCTTCATCGCGCGCTCCAGGTTGAGCGCGCGCCCCGCGTGCCACTGCGCCGGCGCGGTGCGCGACATCGTCTCCCCCGACACGTCTACCGCGAACCAGCCCGGCCCGGTCTCCACCACGGTCAGGCACACGCCCGAACAGGCGATCGACGCGCCCAGTTCGATCCCGGCGGTGTCATAGGCGGTGGAAACGCGCACGCGCGCGTCGCCGCGTTCCTCGATGGCCTCGATGGTGCCGATGTCGGTGACGATGCCAGTGAACATGGGATGAGCCTTTCAGCGCGCCTCGTAGACTTCGAGCCGGTCGCTGCCAAGCTGGCGCGCGTCGGCCAGCCGCCAGCGGCCATGCGCATCGGCGAGATCGGCCAGCCCGATGTCGGGCAGCGTGCGCCCGCCGCCGACGATGATCGGCGCGCGGTACATGAGCAGGCGATCGACCAGCCCGGCGTGCAGGAAGGCGGCGGCGGTGCGCGCCCCGCCCTCCACCAGCAAATGGTCGCCGGGCAGGGTCGCGATCGCCGACGGCGCGGCGATCGTCGTGACGCCCGGTATGGGCGTCGCCGACAGGACGACGCGCTGCGGCGCGCGATCCTCCAGCCCGGGCAGGCGGACGTCGAGCCGCGGGCGATCCGCGTCCCACGTGCCGCGTCCGACCAGGATCGCCTCATGCCGGCTGCGTTCGAGATGCGCGTGCGCGCGCGCCTCGGCGCCGGTGATCCACCGGCTGCGCCCGTCGCGCATCGCCGCCGCGCCGTCGAGCGACAGCGCCAGCTTGAGCGTGACCTGCGGACGGCCCGACGCGCGGCGGCAAAGGAAACCGCCGATCGCCCCGCGCGCCGCGTCGGCCGACAGGCCATGGTCGACCGCGATCCCCGCCGCGGCGAGTCGCGCGAAGCCGTGGCCGTCGGTGCGCGGATCGGGATCGCGCAGCGCGGCGACGACGCGCGCCACGCCGGAGGCGACCAGCAGGTCGGCGCACGCCGGTCCGCGCGCGGAGACATGCGCGCACGGCTCCAGCGTGACATAGGCGGTCGCCCCGCGCGCCGCCGCGCCGGCCGCCTCCAGCGCCATCGCCTCGGCATGCGGACGGCCGCCGGGCTGCGTCCAGCCGCGCCCGACGACCCGGCCGTCGCGGACGATCACGCACCCGACACCGGGGTTGGGCGCGGTCCGCCCGCGCGTCCGTTCCGCCAGCGCCAGCGCCGCCGCCATCCAGCGCGCGTCATCGCTCAACGGATCAGATGCCCATCGCGTCCAGCTTGTCGTCCAGCCGCTTGAACCCGGCGCGCAGCTTCTCCTCGCGCGCGCGCTGCGCGGCGATCTCGGCATCGCGGATCGGCTTGTCGATCTTCTGCTGCGCGATGATCTCGGCATCGGTCCGGTCGAGCTTCCATTGCTGGAAGTAGATGATGTTGGGCCGATATTCCTTTTCCGCGTAGGAATCGTAGAAGAACGCCCACATCACCACCGTCGTGACCGCGATGGCCAGCGCGAAGAAACTCCATTCGTAACGCTCGCGCGTTTGCAGGAAGAAGCGGAGGTCGCGCGTGGCGCGCACCGGCGAGACGCGGGCAAGGAACCGTTGCATGGCGACCGATATAGGGGGTTGCCGCCGGTTTGGAAACGCAGCCCCGCCGCGCGGCGTTCAGGACCGGGAATCCCGCGCCGCGCGCCCCGCTCACCCCGCCGCGCCCGCCGTCAGGCGCGCGATCGCCCGCTCGCGCCCGATCAGCGGCAGCAGCGCGGCCATGTCCGGCCCGTGGTCGCGCCCGGTCAGCGCGCGCCGCAGGGGGAGGAACAGCGGCTTGCCCTTGCGCCCGGTCGCCTCCTTCAGCGCTGCGGTCAGCGCGTGCCACGGGTCGCGCGTCCAGTCGATCGCGCCCGCCGCCACCGCCGCGGCCTGCGCAAGATAGCCGGCATCGTCGCCCGCCGCCGGGGCGTCGACCGGCCCTTCGATTACGTGCCACCACTCGGCCGCGCCGGCGATCGTCTCCAGATTGGGGCGCACCGCGTGCCAGGCGGCCTCGTCCATGCCCGCCGGCAGCCGCGCCGCGACCGCCGCGAAACCGAGCTGATGGATGATCCTGGCATTCACCTGCGCCAGCTCGCGCTCGTCGAAGCGCGCGGGCGCGCGACCGAAATGCGCGAAGTCGAAATCGGCGAGCAGCGGCGCGACCTCGGCGTGCGGCTCGACCGGCCGGCTGGTGCCGAGCCGCGCGAGCAGCGAGACGATCGCGGCCGGCTCGATCCCCTCGTCGCGCAGCGCGTCGACGCCCAGGCTGCCGAGTCGCTTCGACAATTTGCCCTCCGCGCCGGTCAGCAGCGCCTCGTGCGCGAAGGCGGGTGCGACGGCGCCCAGCGCGGCGAACATCTGCAATTGCAGCGCGGTGTTGGTGACGTGATCCTCGCCGCGCACGACATGCGTGACCCGCATGTCCATGTCGTCGATCGCGGAGGGCAGCATGTAGAGCCACGATCCGTCGGCGCGGCGGATCACCGGATCGCTCATCGCCGCCGCGTCGAACGCCTGCGGCCCGCGGATCAGGTCGTGCCACGCGATCGGCGCATCGTGATCCAGCCGGAAACGCCAGTGCGGTCGCACGCCGTCCGCCTCCAGCCGCGCGCGATCGGCATCGGTAAGCGCCAGCGCGGCGCGGTCGTAGACCGGCGGCAGCCCGCGCCCGCGCTGGATCTTGCGCTTCAGGTCCAGCTCCTGCGCGCTTTCATAGGCCGGATAGACGTGCCCGGAGGCGCGCAGTTGCTCGAACACCGCCTGATAGCGCTCGAAGCGCGCCGACTGGCGCACCTCCTCGTCGGGGTGCAGCCCCAGCCAGCCGAGATCGGCGCGGATCGCCGCCACGAACCGCTCCTCGCTGCGCTCCGCATCGGTGTCGTCGATGCGCAGGATGAAACGGCCGCCGTGGCGGCGCGCCCACATCCAGTTGTGCAGCGCGGTGCGGATATTGCCGACGTGGAGCCGGCCGGTCGGCGACGGGGCGAAGCGGGTGACGATGCTCATGGCGCCCCCCGCTTACGCGCCGCCCCCTTCGCTCGCCAGCCCCCGCGCCCGGGGGGCAGGGCCATAAGCGGCAATGGCGCGACACCGCCGCGCGCCTCGCCGGCGGCCTTCCCGTGGCGATCACGACCGTTGCCGTTTATGGGTGTGCGCCCTAGAGAGCCGGCACGAAGGGGTGTTCGTTCATGAAATTGTTGACCGGCAATTCCAACCTGCCGCTGGCGCGCGCGATCTCCGATTACCTGGAGGTGCCCTTGACCGAGGCGCTGGTGCGCCGCTTCGCCGACGAGGAGATTTTCGTCGAGATCATGGAGAATGTGCGCGGCGAGGACGTGTTCGTGCTCCAGTCGACCAGCTATCCGGTCAATGACAACCTGATGGAATTGCTGATCTGCATCGACGCGCTGAAGCGCGCGTCGGCCAAGCGGATCACCGCGGTGCTGCCGTATTTCGGCTATGCCCGTCAGGACCGCAAGCCCGGGCCGCGCACGCCGATCTCCGCCAAGCTGGTCGCCAATCTGGTCACCACCGCCGGCGCCGACCGCGTGCTGTCGGTCGACCTGCACGCCGGGCAGATCCAGGGCTTCTTCGACATCCCGACCGACAATCTGTTCGCCGCCCCGGTGATGAGCGCGGACATCCGCGCGCGCTTCGGCGAGAAGAACCTGATGGTCGTCTCGCCCGACGTCGGCGGCGTGGTGCGCGCGCGCGCGCTGTCCAAGCGACTCGACAACGCGCCGCTGGCGATCGTCGACAAGCGCCGCGAGCGCGCCGGCGAATCGGAGGTGATGAACATCATCGGCGATGTCGAGGGGCGGTTCTGCATCCTGATCGACGATATCGTCGATTCGGCCGGCACGCTGTGCAACGCCGCCGCCGCGCTCCGGGAGGCCGGCGCGGAGGGGGTGGTCGCCTATGTCACGCACGGCGTGCTGTCGGGCGGCGCTGTGGCGCGGGTAGAGGGCTCGGCGCTGCACGAACTGGTCATCACCGATTCGATCGGCAACCACGACACGATCCGCGACGCCGCCAGGATCCGCCACCTGACGATCGCGCCGCTGCTGGCCGAGGCGATGCGCCGGATCGCCGACGAGGCCAGCGTGAGCAGCCTGTTCGACTGAGAGTCCGCCTGCAAAACTCGCGGAAGATCGCGTTTTGCAGGCGGTTGCGATCCGGTCGCGACGATCGCGCCGTCGGAGGTTCCGGCTTCCCCGCCCGCCGCGGCGGGACGACGGGGAGGCTATTCCTCCGCGCCCGCCGAGCGGCGCACGCCGGCGCGCCCGCGGCGTTTCAGCTCCGCCTTCAGATCTTCCGGGCGCGGCGCCACGAGGAAGCCGAAACTGACATTGCCCTCCTTCGTCTCCACCACATGGTGCAGCCGGTGCGCCTGGACGATGCGCTTCATATAGGCGGATTTCGGCAGGTAGCGCGTCGGCAGCCGCTTGTGGACGATCACGTCGTGGAACCCGAAATAGATCGCGCCATAGGCCGCGACCCCCGCGCCGATCCAGGTGAAGCCCGGCCACCAGCCGAGTTGCGCCCCGCCCAGGATCATCACGAACGACGGCACGGCGAAGATCGCCGCATACAGGTCGTTCAGCTCCCAGTTGCCGGTGCGTGCGCGATGGTGGCTTTCGTGCAGGAACCAGCCCGGCCCGTGCATCACCCAGCGGTGCATGACATAGGCGAACCCCTCCATCAGCGTGACGGTGACGAGGAACAGGAGCAGGGCGGCCCAGAACGACATGATCGCGGCGCATATAGCCATCGCGCGCGCGTCTCGCTACGTCGCAGCGCATCATGACCGACGACATCCGATCCGCCGCCCTCGATTCCAAGGCCTGGCCGTACGAGGAGGCGCGCAAGCTGCTCAAGCGCTACCCGGACGGCAAGCCGGGCGGCCAGCCGATATTGTTCGAAACCGGCTATGGCCCGTCGGGGCTGCCGCATATCGGCACCTTCAACGAAGTGCTGCGCACCACGATGGTCCGCAACGCCTTCCACGCGCTGTCCGACCAGCCGACACGGCTGATCGCGTTCAGCGACGACATGGACGGGCTGCGCAAGGTGCCCGACAACGTGCCCAACGGCGACATGCTGCGCGAACATCTCGGCCGCCCGCTGACGCGCATCCCCGATCCGTTCGGCAAGTTCGACAGCTTCGCCGCGCACAACAACGCGATGCTGCGCGACTTCCTCGACCGCTACGGCTTCGATTACGAATTCGCCTCGTCCACCGATTACTACACCTCGGGTCGCTTCGACGACGCGATCCGCGGCGTGCTGCACCATTGGCAGGACGTGATGGACGTGATGCTGCCGACGCTGCGCGCCGAGCGCCGCGCGACCTATTCGCCGGTGCTGCCGGTCAGCCCCACGACCGGCGTGGTGCTGCAGGTGCCGGTCGAGGTGGTCGACGCCGCCGCGGGGACCATCGCCTTCACCGACGAGGATGGCGAGCGCATCGTCCAGTCGGCGCTGGGCGGACTGTCGAAGCTGCAATGGAAGGTCGACTGGGCGATGCGCTGGGTCGCGCTCGGCGTCGACTACGAGATGGCGGGCAAGGACCTGATCGACTCGGTCGTGCAATCGTCCAGGATCGCGCGCGTGCTCGGCGGACGTCCGCCCGAGGGCTTCAACTACGAGATGTTCCTCGACGAGCGCGGCGAGAAGATCAGCAAGTCGAAGGGCAACGGCCTGTCGATCGAGCAATGGCTGACCTATGGCCCCGAGGAAAGCCTGGCCTTCTACATCTACCGCGAGCCGAAGAAGGCCAAGCAGCTCCATCTGGGCGTGATCCCGCGCGCGGTGGACGATTACTGGCAGTTCCGGGGCAATTACGCCGGACAGGCGGTGAAGGAGCGGCTGGGCAACCCCGTCCACCACATCCACGACGGCAAGCTGCCGGAGGGAACGCTGCCGGTGACGTTCGGGCTGCTGCTCAACCTGGTCGGCGTGATGGGCGAAGGCGCATCGCGCGAGCAGGTGTGGGCCTATCTCGCCAATTACGTCGCCGATGCGACGCCGGCCGCCTATCCCGAACTCGACCGGCTGATCGGCCATGCGCTGGCGTACCACCGCGACCATGTCGCGCCGACCCTGCGGCGCCGCGCCCCGGCGGGCGTCGAGGTGGCGGCGCTGGAGCGGCTGGACGCCGAACTGGCGGCGCTGCCCGACGATGCGAGCGCCGAGGATGTGCAGAACATCGTCTATGAGATCGGCAAGAGCGGCGGCTTCGCGGAGCTGCGCGACTGGTTCAAGGCGCTGTACGAGACGTTGCTGGGATCCAGCCAGGGGCCGCGCATGGGCAGCTTCATCAGGCTGTACGGCATCGCCAATACCCGCGCGCTGATCGCGGCGGCGCTGGCACGGTAGCGCGGCGACCGTCCCGTGCGGTGCGTTCGGCCGGCTGCGACCGCAATGGCGCAGCCGATCCGACCGCCGGAGCGCGCCCCCGTCGCGTGAACCGTGCTTCGTGGCGGATGCGGGTGGCGCGCGAGCCGGTTCGATGGTCGCCGCCGTTTCGCCTCTGTCCGCGACCTTGCCCCACAGGAACTCCCGACGGCATGGATCGGAGCGCCGGTTCAAACCACCGGCCGAGTGTCGATCGGCGCTACAGCAGTCCCGAATCCGGCTCCTCAGCCGGCGGCGCGGCGGGTGCGACATGCGCCGGCGGTGGCGCGAAGGCGCCGGTGATCGCGGCGGTTTCCAGCGTGTCGAGCGCGGCGCGCGCCTCGACCCAGCGGCGCGCGGCGGCGGTCCAGTTGCCCGCGTCCGCCGCGCCGGGCAGCCGCTCCACCTCCGCCAGCGCGGTTTCGACATTGCCGTTGTCGAGCTGGCGGCGCGCCCGCGCCAGCCGGTCCGACGGCAGCGGCGAGGGCGTGCCGACGCGGTGGATGACCACCAGGTTGCGCAACTCGCTGCCGATCCCGCTCCACCAGTCGCTGGGCGTCGCCAGCAGCACCGGCGTGACCGCGCTCAGGCTCTCGCGCAGATCCTCCAGCGTCACCGGCGCGCGCGCGGCACGGATCACCGTCCCCACCTCGCGCGGCAGCGTGGCGGCGAAGCGCTGGCGCAGCTCCGCTTCGAGAAAGCCGAGTCCCGCGCCGCGATCCAACGCGCGGCGCGCGGCGAAGGTGACCAGGATCGCCTCGGCCTTGCCCGCGTTCACCGCGGCATCGGCCGTGTCGGCGTCGATATGCTGCGTGCGCGCTTCCAGATTGGCGAGCTGCGCGGCGAGCGCCGCCTCGCGCAGCGCCAGCGTGGTCGTATCGGGCGCGGGCGCGGGCGTCGGCGCGGCCTTTGGCGCCACCGCCGCCGCCGGCGTGCCGGGCACGCGGCCGAAGAAGCCCGGCGTGTTGCGCACCGCATAGGCCATCAGCGCCAGCCCGATCAGGAACGCGACGATCGCGACGATCAGCGCGGGGCCGATCCGCGATCGCGACGCGTGACGGACGGGACCGGAGGGTTCGCTCATGCCGCCGCTTATCCCCGCGCCCGGCGCGGCGGTCAATCGGCCAGCCGCGCCGCCACCGCGACCAGGGCGGCATCGTCCGGTTCCGGCGCGACCGCCAGCGCGTCCCACCCCGCGCCCGCCGCCGCGGCGACCGCGTCGCTGAGCGCCGCGACGCGGATGTCCGCGCGCGATCGCGTGCCGAGCAGCGCCACGAAGCGCGCCGCCGCGCGGGGCGAATGGAGCAGCACCACGGCCCCGCCTGCGCCGGCCAGCGCCTCCGGGGGCACGTCCACCGCCTCGCTGGCATAGACGGTGATCGCGACGACGCCGGGATGCGCGATCCGCTCGCGCCCGGCGAGATGCAGCAGGCGCGGCCACGCCCCGGCGCGCGCCACCACCGCTGCCACGTCCCCGCTGCCGGTCAGCGCGACGGACAGCCCCGCCCCGCGCGCGGCCTCCGCCGTCGCCGCGCCGACCGCCACCACCGGCAGGTGCGCGAGCCGCGCCAGCCCCGCGCCGGCCTGCCGGACGGCATTGGCGCTGGTGAGCAGCAGCGCGTCATGCGCGGCGGGATCGGGCGCCGCCCATGCGCACGGCACGATCCGGAACAACGGCAGCGCCACCGCCGCCACCCCCGCCGCCGCCAGCGCGGCGCAGGTACGCGCGTTGCCGGGCGCGGGCCGCAGCACCAGCGCGCGGCGCGGCATCAGCCGAACAGCGCGCGGATCGCGGCCGGCGCGCGGGCGAGCAATTCTTCGGCGAGATGCGCGCCCAGCGCGACCGGATCGTCGCCCCGCGCCTCGCCCTCCACCGCTTCCTCGCCGCCCGGCGACAGCAATTGCGCGCGCAGCCGCAGCATGCCGCCCTCCACCACCGCCAGCGCCGCGACCGGCGAGTGGCAGTCGGCGCGCAGCCCGGCGAGCAGCGCGCGCTCGGCGCGGATCGCGTGGTGCGTCGGCGCATCGTCGATCGCCGCGACCAGCGCGCGCGCCGGCCCCTGCGCCAGCGTTTCGATCCCCACCGCGCCCTGCGCCGGGGCGGGCAGCATCACCTCGGGCGCGATCGCCACGCCGGTATCGTGCCGCCCCAGCCGCTCCAGCCCGGCGGCGGCGAGCAGGGTCGCGTCCACCTCGCCCGCCGCCAGCTTGCCCAGCCGCGTGTCGACGTTGCCGCGAAACAGCACCGCCGACACGTCGGGACGCAGCCGGCGCACCTGCGCCGCGCGGCGCGGGCTGCTGGTGCCGATCACCGCGCCGTCCGGCAGCGCGGCGATCGACGCGGCGCCGATCAGCCGGTCGCGCACGTCGGCGCGCGGCAGTGTCGCGGCGATCGCGATCGCCTCGGGGCGCAGCGTCTCCACATCCTTCATCGAATGGACGCAGGCGTCGACCTCGCCGGCCAGCAGCGCGCGGTCGAGCTCCTTGGTCCACAGCGCCTTGCCGCCGATCTCGGCCAGCGCGCGATCCTGCACGCGGTCGCCGGTGGTGCGGATCGTGACGATCGCCACGTCATCCCAGCCATGCGCCGCCATCAGCGCATCGCGCACCATGCCCGCCTGGGTGAGCGCGAGCGGGGATCCACGGGTGCCGAGCCTGAACATGCGCGTTGCCCTTGGCGGCTTCGACCATCCGCCGCAAGCACCCTGACGGCGCGCGGGCCGCCGCGCGGCCGCGGCGATCGGGCGTCGTCTCGAATTTCGCCGCGGCATCGCCTAGATGGGCGGCATGCTGATCCTCGGTCTCGAATCCTCCTGCGACGAAACCGCCGCCGCCCTGGTCGACGGCGACCGGCGGGTGCTCGCGCATCGCCTCGCCGGGCAGGAGGAGGCGCACCGCCCGTTCGGCGGCGTCGTGCCCGAGATTGCGGCGCGCGCGCATGTCGAGGCGCTGGAGCCGCTGGTGGCGGCGGCGCTCGCCGATGCCGGCGCGACGCTGGCGGATGTCGATGCGATCGCCGCCACCGCCGGGCCGGGGCTGATCGGCGGGGTGATGGTCGGGCTGGTCACCGGCAAGGCGCTGGCGCACGCCGCCGGAAAGCCGCTGGTGGCGGTCAACCATCTGGAGGGCCATGCGCTCAGCCCGCGACTCGCCGATCCCGATCTCGCCTTCCCCTACCTGCTGCTGCTGGTGTCGGGCGGGCATTGCCAGTTGCTGCTGGTGGAGGGGGTCGCGCGCTATCGCCGGCTGGCGACCACGATCGACGATGCGGTGGGCGAGGCGTTCGACAAGACCGCCAAGATCCTCGGGCTGGGCTTTCCCGGCGGCCCGGCGGTGGAGCGTGCCGCCGCGACCGGCGATCCCCGCGCGGTGCCGCTGCCGCGCCCGCTGAAGGGATCGCCGGAGCCGCATTTCTCCTTCGCCGGACTGAAGGCGGCGGTGGCGCGCATGGCGCCCGATCACGCCGCCGCCGACGTCGCGGCCAGTTTCCAGCAGGCGGTGGTCGACTGCCTGATCGACCGCACGCGCCGCGCGATCGCGCGCGCGGACGGCGCGACCGCGCTGGTGGTGGCGGGCGGCGTTGCGGCGAATGGCGCGGTGCGCGCCGGGTTGCAGGCGCTGGCCCGCGAACACGGCCTGCGCTTCGTCGCGCCCCCGGCATGGCTGTGCACCGACAATGCCGCGATGATCGCCTGGGCGGGCGCGGAACGGTTCGCGGCCGGCCTGACCGATCCGCTCGACGTGGCGGCGCGCGCGCGCTGGCCGCTCGATCCGGCGGCGGAGAAGGTGCGCGGCGCCGGGGTGAAGGCGTGATCGGCGTCATCGGCGCGGGCGCCTGGGGCACCGCGCTGGCGCAGGTCGCCGCCGCCAATGGGCATGACGTCCGGCTGTGGGCGCGCGGCCCGGAACTGGCGGCGGCGATCAACGCGGCGCACGCCAATGCCGGCTATCTGCCCGGCGTCGCGCTGTCGCCGCTGATCCGCGCGACCACCGATCTGCGCGCGGTGGCGGACGCGACGGTCACGCTGGTCGTCACGCCGGCGCAGCACATGCGCGCGGTGCTGTCGGCCATGCCCGCGACCGGCCGCCCGCTGGTCGTGTGCTCCAAGGGGATCGAGGCGGGCACCCACCGGCTGATGAGCGACGTGGCGGCGGCGGCGCATCCCGATTCCCCGATCGCGGTGCTGTCCGGGCCGACCTTCGCGCATGAGGTGGCGCTGGGGCTGCCGACCGCGGTGACGCTGGCCTGCGCCGACGCCGACCTGCGCATCATGCTGGCCGAGGCGATCGCCGCGCCGCATTTCCGCCCCTATGTCACCGACGACGTGATCGGCGCGGAGATCGGCGGCGCGGTGAAGAACGTGCTGGCGATCGCCTGCGGCGTGGTCGACGGCGCCGGGCTGGGGCAGAATGCGCGCGCGGCGCTGATCGCGCGCGGCTTCGCGGAGATGACGCGCTTCGGGCTGGCGAAGGGCGCGCGCGCGGAGACGCTGGCCGGACTGTCCGGGCTGGGGGACTTGGTGCTGACCTGCTCCTCCACCGCGTCGCGCAACTTCTCGCTGGGCCTGGGGATCGGGCGGGGCGAGGCCGCCGCCGACCTGCTGGCCAACCGCCGCACCGTGGCGGAGGGCGCGTCCACCGCGCCGGTGCTGCGCGAGGCGGCGGCGGCGACCGGCGTCGAGATGCCGATCACCGCTGCGGTGTGCCGGCTGCTGGAGGGGGGCGCGGTGCGCGCGGTGATCGGCGACCTGCTGGCGCGGCCGTTACGCGACGAGGCATAACGCGCCGCGACCGGCCGGCACCGCGAAACGCGTTTCCAAACAGCCGCTCAGAAATCCACCGCGATCCCGTCGCGTTCCCAGTCGCCGAAGCGCACCGGATCGCGCCCCAGCGGGTCGTGCGCCGGGCGCGCCAGCGGCGCGGGCGCGGGCACCGGGGTGTTGGGGGACAGGTGCGCGGGCGGCTTCACATGGTCGGGGCGCTTGCCCATGACGGTCCTTCCGATTGATCCGAGGTGCCGACGGGGACATATGCAGCGCCATGACCCCCCGCAACCCGCGCCCGCGCGCCTGACATGGCGCGCCCCCGACCGACCACGCGTCCCGCCCCCGGCGGTCCCGAGCCGCTGGGCACCGCCACCCGCCGCGCGGCGCTGCGGCTGCTCGACGCGGTGCTGCGCCGGGGGGAGCCGCTCGAATCGGCGCTCGCCCATGCGACGCGCGCGCTGCCGGGTGGCCCCGATCGCGGGCTGGCGCATGCCATCGCCGCGGAAACGCTGCGCCGGCTTCCCGATCTCGACGCGCTGATCGATTCGGCGACGCGCCAGCGGCTGCCCGACGATGCCAAGGCGCGCTTCGCGCTGCGCATCGCGCTGGTGCAGGTGCTGGCGCTCGGCACGCCGCCGCATGCCGCGATCGCCACCGTGCTGCCGCTGGTCGACGGCGGCCCGCGCAAGCTGGTGCACGGGGTGTTCGGCACGCTGATGCGTGGCAGCGCGACCCTGCCCGACGTGCCGACGCTGCCCACCACGGTCGCCGATCGCTGGCGCGACAATTGGGGCAAGGACGTCGCCGCCGCCGCCGCGCGCGCGATCGCCGCGCCGCCGCCGATCGACCTGTCGCTGGCCGCCCCCGCGTGGGAGGGGATCGACGCGCCGTCGCTCGCGCCCGCGCACCGCCGCGTGCCCGCCGGCAGCGAGGTGGCGGCGCTGCCCGGCTATGACAGCGGCGCATGGTGGGTGCAGGATCTCGCCGCCTCGATCCCCGCGCGGCTGATCGGACGCGGGCCGGAAGGTGGCGGGGGAACCGCGCTGGACCTGTGCGCCGCGCCCGGCGGCAAGACGCTGCAACTCGCCGCGGCGGGGTGGCAGGTGACCGCGGTCGACATCTCCGAAAGTCGCGCCGCGCGACTTCGCGAGAATGGCGCGCGCACCGGGCTGCGCTTCGCGGTGGAGATCGCCGACGTGCTGCAATGGTCGCCCCCCGCCCCCGCCGACGCGGTGCTGGTCGACGCGCCGTGCAGCGCGACCGGCATCTTCCGCCGCCATCCCGACGTGCTGCACCGCGCGCACGGCGGCATCGTCGCGGAGATGGCGCTGGTGCAGGCGCGCATCCTGTCGCGCGCGGCGCAGTGGGTCGCGCCGGGCGGCACGCTGGTCTACGCCACCTGCTCGCTGGAGCCGGAGGAAGGCGAGGCGCAGCTCGACCGCTTCCTGGACGCGCATCGCGACTTCGCGATCCGCCCGGTGCTGCGCGCCGAACTGCCCGACGGGATCGAGCCGGAGCCGGAGGGCTGGGTCCGCACCCTGCCCGGCATGCTGGAGGAGGCCGGCGGATGCGACGGGTTCTTCGTGGCGCGGGTCCAACGCGCTTCCGCCTGACGCCCGCGTCCGCTAACGCAGCCGCCATCATGACCAAACCCGTCCGCATCGCGCCTTCGATCCTGTCCGCCGACTTCGCCAGATTGGGGGAGGAGGTGCGCGCGATCGACGCGGCGGGCGCCGACTGGATCCATATCGACGTGATGGACGGCCATTTCGTGCCCAACATCACGATGGGGCCGGCGATCGTGAAGGCGATCCGCCCGTACACCGCCAAGCCGTTCGACGTTCACCTGATGATCTCGCCGGTCGACGCCTATCTGGACGCCTTTGCGGAGGCCGGCGCCGACACGATCACCGTCCACCCGGAGGCCGGGCCGCACATCCACCGCTCGCTCCAGCATATCAAGTCGCTGGGCAAGCGCGCCGGCGTGGTGCTGAACCCCGGCACCCCGGCCAAGATGCTCGACTATCTGATCGACATGGTGGATCTGGTGCTGGTGATGAGCGTCAATCCCGGTTTCGGGGGGCAGCATTTCATCGACGGGCAGTTGAAAAAGATCTCCGCGATCCGCCGCATGATCGAACAATCGGGGCGTGACATCGACCTGGAGGTCGACGGCGGCATCGACGCCGATACCGCGCGCCGCGCGATCACGGCGGGCGCCGACGCGCTGGTCGCGGGCACCGCCACCTTCCGTGGCGGCGCGGCGCGTTACGCCGAGAACATCCGGAGCCTGCGCGGCGGATGACCGACGACACGAAGGACGGCATCGACGGCGAGCGCCCGGTCACGGTCGCCGCCGGAACCGGCGAATCGCTTTCCGACCGGCTCGGCGCGTGGTTCGAGCGGATGACGTGGCGCACCCCGATCCACGACCGGCGGCTTGACGGCCAGCATCCGGTGAAGCTGCTCGCCGTGCCGGCCGACCCGCTGCCGGGCGAGGAGGATCTGGGCGAGGCGCTGCTGGAGGGCTGGATGTTCGCCGGCGGCGAGCATCACGGGCTGGACGCGCTGGACATCGCCGCCCCGGCCGTCGGGCCGGCGTTCGCCGATTATCTGCACGGTTTCGGGTGGCTGCGCGATCTCGCCGCGGTGCCCGATCGCGCGCGCACGGTGCCGCTGGCGGAGGCGATCACCGCGCGCTGGCTGGCGGCGCATGGCGACCGGGTGTCGGACACCGCATGGCGCCCGCATGTCGTGGCGCGACGGCTGGCGATGTGGGCGTTCCACGCGCCGCTGCTGCTGTCGTCGAGCGATCTGGTGTTCCGCTCGCGGATCCTGAACGGCGTGGCGCGCGCCGCCCGGCACCTGGATCGCGCCGCCGACCGGGCGCCGCCGGGCGCGGAGCGGATCGCGTCATGGTCCGGCGTCGTGATCGCCGGGCTGCTGATCCCGGGCGGCGAGACGCGGCTGGCGATCGGCGAGGCGGGGATCGCGCGCGCGCTGGCGAGCGGCCTGTCGGACGATGGCGGCGTGGTCAGCCGCTCGCCGGCCGCGCTGCTCGACGTGCTCGTGACGATCGGGCTGCTGCGCGCCGCCTATGAATCGCGCGGGCTGCCGCTGCCCGAGCCGCTGGTGCAGGCGCTGGCCCGCGTCACCCCGGCGCTGCTCGGCACCGCGATGGGCGACGGCGCGCTGTCGAGCTGGCAGGGCGGGCTGCCGATCGACGCGCAGACCGTGAACGACGTGCTGGTCGCCAGCGGCGCGCACGGCCGCGCGCTGCGCCAGTCGCGCGACTGGGGGTATCAGCGGCTCGCCAACGGCAGCGCGGTGCTGGTGATGGATGCCGCGCCGCCGCCGATGGCGCGCGTCGCGCACGGCGGCTGCGCCTCGACGCTGGCGTTCGAATTTGGCGACGGCGCGGAACGGCTGGTGGTGAATTGCGGCGGCGCGGGCGTCACGGGCGCGCGCCTGTCCCCGGCGATGATGAACGGGCTGCGCAGCACCGCCGCGCATTCGACGCTGGTGGTCGCCGACAGCAATTCCACCGCGATCCTGCCCGACGGCTCGCTGGGGCGCGGCGTGCGCGAGGTGACGCTGGCGCGGCAGGAATCGGAACTGGGCAGCCGGATCGAGGCGCGCCACGACGGTTATGCACGCCGCCACGGCTTCCATCACCAGCGCACGCTGCTGCTCACCACCGACGGACGCGAACTGCGCGGCGAGGATGCGCTGCTCGCCGCGCCGGGCGCGCGCAGCCGCCGCCCCGACGCGATGACGCCGTTCGTGCTGCGCTTCCATCTGGGCGCCGGGGTGGAGGCGGTGGCCACCGCCGACGGACAGGCCGCGATGCTGCGCACCTCGACCGGCAGCTTCTGGCATTTCCGCAGCCGCGGTGAGCGTGTGACGATCGAGGACAGCGTGTGGGTGGACGGCTGGGGCCGGCTGTTCCCCACGCAGCAGATCGTCGTCGACGGCCTCGCCCCGCCCGGCGGGATCAACGTGAGCTGGGTGATGAAGCGCGCGCGGTGACCGCGTTCTGGAGGGTTGAGCCGCCCCGCCGCCGCGCGTAAGCGCACGCGCATGACCACGATCCCGATCCGCCGCGCGCTGTTGTCCGTCTCCGACAAGGACGGGATCGTCGCGCTCGCCACCACGCTCGCGGCGAAGGGCGTCGAGCTGGTGTCGACCGGCGGCACCGCGAAGGCGCTGCGCGACGCCGGGCTGGACGTGCGCGACATCAGCGAGCTGACCGGCTTTCCCGAGATGATGGACGGCCGCGTCAAGACGCTCCACCCGCTGGTGCACGGCGGATTGCTGGCGGTGCGCGACGATGCGGCGCATGCCGCGTCGATGCGCGAACACGGGATCGGCGCGATCGACCTGGTGGTGGTGAACCTTTATCCGTTTGAGGCGACGGTCGCGCGGGGCGCCGCGCGTGACGAGGTGGTCGAGAATATCGACATCGGCGGCCCGTCGATGGTGCGGTCGGCCGCCAAGAACCACGCCTTTGTCGCGATCGTCACCGACCCGGCCGATTACCCGCTGGTCGCGGCCGGCGAGACGACGCTGGCCGATCGCAAGCGGCTGGCGGCGAAGGCGTTCGCGACCACCGCCGCCTATGACGGCGCGATCGCGCGCTGGTTCGCGGGCACCGATCAGGGCGAAACCTTTCCCGCCACGCTGCCGCTGACGCTCCGGCGCGCCGGGCCGGAGCTGCGCTATGGCGAGAATCCGCACCAGCACGCCGCCTTCTACGCCGCGACCGGGGTCGACACGCCCGGGATCGGACAGGCGCGGCAGGTGCAGGGCAAGGCGCTGAGCTACAACAATTACAACGACGCCGACGCCGCGCTGGAGCTGGTCGCCGAATTCCGCGACGCGGACCCGACGTGCGTGATCGTCAAGCATGCCAATCCGTGCGGCGTCGCCACCGCCGCGACGCTGGCCGATGCCTATGAGGCGGCGTTCGCGTGCGACACCGTCAGCGCGTTCGGCGGGATCATCGCGGTCAATCGCGCGCTGGACCGCGCCACCGCCGAGGCGATCACCGGCATCTTCACCGAAGTGGTGGTGGCGCCCGATGCCGACGACGAGGCGCTGGCGCTGTTCGCGGCGAAGAAGAACCTGCGGCTGCTGCTGACCGGCGCGCTGCCCGATCCGGCGCGCGGCGGGCTGGGCGTGAAGTCGATCGCCGGCGGCTGGCTGGTGCAGTCGCGCGATGCCGGGCGCGTGCTGCCCGCCGACCTGAAGGTGGTGACGAAGCGCCAGCCGAGCGCGCAGGAGCTGGCCGACTGCCTGTTCGCGTGGACGGTCGCCAAGCACGTCAAGTCGAACGCGATCGTCTATGCCCGGGGCGGCAGCACGGCGGGTGTCGGCGCCGGGCAGATGAACCGGCTGGAATCGGCGCGCATCGCGGCGTGGAAGGCGAAGGACGCCGCCGCGAAGGCCGGCTGGAGCGAGCCGCGCACGATCGGTTCCGCGGTGGCGTCGGACGCGTTCTTCCCGTTCGCCGACGGGCTGCTCGCGGCGGTGGAGGCCGGCGCGACCGCGGTGATCCAGCCGGGCGGCTCGATCCGCGATGACGAGGTGATCGCCGCCGCCGACGCGGCCGGGCTGGCGATGGTGTTCACCGGCATGCGCCACTTCCGCCACTGAGCGGCGCGGTCGCCGGCGCGCGGGCGCGGTCAGCGGATGAAGCTACCCTCATTGGGCAGCGTCGCCTCCTCCGCGCTCGGCATCTTGCTGAACAGCGCGCGGTCCTCGGGGCCGAAGGCGTAGCGCCAGATCACGAACAGATACGCCGCCAGCGTCGCGGCCACGCCGACCGACACCTGCGCCCAGCGCCACGCCGGCGGCAGCAGCGTGAACACCGCCCCTACCGCCGCGCCCGCACAGGCCGCCCAGACCAGCGGCCAGCGCATCGGCGACACGCTGGCGCCCAGCAGCCGCCCGAGCAGCCCGGCCTTGATGACCGAGGTGAGCAGCAGCACCAGCATCAGCGCCACCGGCGCGCCCGCCGCCTGCGTCGCCACGCCATAGCCCGCCGCGCGCAGCCCCAGGATCAGCGCGAACGACAGCGCGATCTGCACCGCCAGCATCGTCATCGAGATCAACAGGTTGCGGTGCCTGGCCATATAGACCAGCGCCGATTCGGACACCGCGCCGGTCGAGGCGAAGACCTCCGCGAACAGCAGGAACACCATCGCCGCCGCCCCGGCGGTGAACTGCGGGCCGATCGTGGACATCACGCCCTCGCGCGGGATCGACGCGGTGATCGCCAGCGCCAGTTGCGCGGCGATGATCCAGAACGCCACCTGCCGCACCTGCCGCGCGATCGCCGCGAAGTCGCCGCGCGCGAGGCTCTGCGTCACGACCGGGCCGAGGATCGGGTCGAAGCTGGTCTTCAGCTTCTGCGGCAGGCTCGCGACCTGCTGCGCCATGTAATAGATGCCGACCACGCTGGGCGCGAACAGCGTGCCCAGGATCAGCCGGTCGACGTTGCGGCTGCCCCATTCCAGCGCGTCGGCGCCCGCCAGCGGCGTGTTGGCGCGCGTCATCTGCCACAGCACGCCGACATGCGGCGACCAGCCCTGCGGGATGCCGTAGCTGCGGATCAGCGGCACGATGCTGGCGCTCAGCGCCGCGACCATGCTGGCGACATAGGCGAGCACCAGCCCGTCCTTGAGCGTGAAGAACGAGAACAGGAACGCGAACACCGACAGCGTCCATGGCTCGATCACCGCGCGCGCGGTGACGCTGGCCTTCACATTGTGGCGATAGGCGAGCGCCGCGAGGCTGACGTCGGACAGGGCGGGCGCCAGGATGATGAGCGGGAAGAAGCGGTCCAGCCCGACGATCGCCGAATTGGGGTACATCGCCTGTGGAAAGGCGAACAGCACCACGCTGGCCAGCAGGCTGGCGATCGACGCGAGCGCGAGCGCATCGAACACCACGTGGTTGTGCGGCCGATCGGTGGAGGACAGCGCCTGCGCCAGCCCGCGCTTCAGCCCGAGCGTGGCGAGCAGCGCGGCGAACTCCACCACCACAACCGCGATCGCGAACCGCCCGACCAGCGCCGCGCCATACATATGCCCCGCGATGAACAGGAACGGGATGCGCGCGCCAAGCCGCAGGATGAAGCCCGCGACGTTCGTGCGGCCGCCCTTGGCGAGCGCGGCGATGTCTTCGGTTTGGTCGGTCATGCCAACGCCGACCACGCCACCGTTCGTTGCGAGCAGGGTCCGGGCGCAGCCGGGACGCCGCCGCGCATGGCGTCCTCTCGACAGGCCGTTCCGGCGTCGCCCGACGGCTGCGCAAGGTGAACGGGGCGGGTGACGAGGCGCGCCGCGCCGACGCCGCCCCCCGACTGCCTGCAAGCCAGGCGCTCGGGACAGGCTTGTCGCACGGGCCGTGCCCGCCGGCCGCGCTGGTGCGACTCAGCGGGCTGCGGCCCGCTGCCGCCCTGCGCGGTCAATGCGCCGCCCCCCAACTTGCCCCGACCCCGATCTCCACTGCCAGCGGCACGTCGAGCACCACCACCGGCGCCGCCGCGCCCGCCATCACCCGCTCAATCACCGGACGCGCGCGCTCCACGTCGTGCTCGGGGAGTTCGAACACCAGTTCGTCGTGCACCTGCAACAGCATGCGCACGTCGTGCAGCCCCTCGGCGGCCAGCGCCGGCTCCATCCGCGCCATCGCGCGCTTGATGATATCGGCGCTGGTCCCCTGGATCGGCGCGTTGATCGCGGCGCGCTCCGCGCCCTGCCGCTCGTGCTGCACCTTGCTGCGGATGCGCGGGAAGTGCGTCTTGCGGCCGAACAGCGTCTGCGTGAAGCCCTTCTCGCGCACCTGCGTCAGCGTCTCGGCGATGTAGCGGTTGATGCCGGGGAAGCGATCGAAATAGCGGTCGATCATCGCCTGCGCGGCGTCCGCGCTGATATCCAGCCGCCCCGCCAGCCCCCAGCGCGAGATGCCGTAGAGGATCGCGAAGTTGATCGTCTTGGCCGACGCCCGCGTGTCGCGCGTCACCTCGCCGAACAGCTCCTGCGCGGTCAGCGCGTGGATGTCGTCGCCGCGCGCGAACGCTTCCTTCAGTTGCGGCACGTCCGCCATGTGCGCGGCGAGCCGCAGCTCGATCTGCGAATAATCGGCGGCCAGGATGACGTTGCCCGGCTCGGCCACGAATGCGTCGCGGATCTGCCGCCCCGTCTCGGTGCGGATCGGGATGTTCTGCAGGTTCGGATCGGTCGACGACAGCCGCCCGGTCTGCGCGCCGGTCAGCGAGTAGCTGGTGTGGACCCGCCCGGTCTGCGGATGGATCTGCTCCTGCAACGTGTCGGTATAGGTGTTCTTCAGCTTGGTGAGCTGCCGCCATTCCAGCACCTTGGTCGCGATCGCCGCGCCGGGGGAATCCTTGTCGGCGGCCAGCCGCTCCAGCTCGTTGACGTCGGTGGAATAGACGCCGCTCTTGCCCTTGCGCCCGCCCTTCAGGCCCATGCGCTCGAACAGCACGTCGCCCAGTTGCTTGGGGCTGCCGATCGTGAACGGCCCGCCGGCGAGTTCGTGGACCACGCCTTCCAGCGCCGCGATCTGGGTCGAGAAGTCGCCGGAAAGCTGCGCCAGCCGTTCGCGATCGACCTTCACCCCGCGCCGCTCCATCCGCGCGATCACCGCCACCAGCGGCCGGTCGACCATCTGGTAGACGCGCGTCGCCCCCTCCGCCGGCAGCCGCGCGGCGAAGCGCCGCCACAGGCGCAGCGTCACATCGGCATCCTCCGCGGCGTAGCGGGTCGCGGCCTTCAGGTCGACCTCGTGGAACCCCAGCGCCTTCTTGCCGGTGCCGACCACGTCCTTGTAGGCGATGCAGGTGTGCGACAGATGCGTCGCCGCCAGCTCGTCCATCCCGTGGCCGTGCAGCCCGGCGTCCAGGTCGAAGCTCATCACGATCGTGTCGTCATAGGGCGCGACGTCGATCCCCAGCCGCCCCAGCACGATCAGGTCGTATTTCAGGTTGTGGCCGATCTTCAGCACGCCGGGATCTTCCAGCAGCGGCTTCAGCCTCGCCAGCGCCACGTCGCGATCGAGCTGCGGCGGGCGTTCGGCGAACATGTCGCTGCCGCCATGCGCCAGCGGCACATAGGCGGCGAGATTGGGGTGCAGCGCCAGCGACACGCCGACCAGATCGGCCAGCATCGGATCCCTGGCGGTGGTTTCGGTGTCGATCGCCACCCAGCCCTGATGCCGCGCCACCGTGATCCAGCGGTCGAGCGCGTCCGCGTCCACCACCGTCTCATAGTCGTCGTGGTTGCAGGCGGGTTCGTCGTCGTCGAACGCCGCATCGCTCGCCGCCTCGGCCACCGGCGCGTCCGCGACCTCGCCCAGCCGCGTCAGCAGCGACCGGAAACCATGATGGTCGAGGAACGCGCGCAGCGGCGCATCGGGGATGCCGTCCGCCAGCGACAATTCCTCCAGCGGTTGCGGCAACGGCACGTCGCACGCCAGCTCGACCAGCCTGCGGCTCATCCGCGCCGCCTCGGCATGTTCGATCAGATTGTCGCGCAGCTTGCCCTTCTTCATCCCCTCGGCGGCGGCGAGCACGCCCTCCACGTCGCCGTGCTCCAGGATCAGCTTGGCGGCGGTCTTCGGCCCCACGCCGGGCACGCCGGGCACGTTGTCGACGCTGTCGCCCATCAGCGCCAGCACCTCGCCCAGCTTCTCCGGGCCGACGCCGAACTTCGCCTCCACGTCGGCGGGGCCGAGCGTGCGGTTGTTCATCGTGTCGAGCATGTCGACCGACGGATCGGTCATCAACTGCATCAGGTCCTTGTCGGAGCTGACGATCGTCACCTGCCAGCCCTGCGCCAGCGCCGCCTTGGTATAGCTGGCGATCAGGTCGTCGGCCTCCCAGCCCTGCTCCTCGATGCACGGCAGCGAGAAGGCGCGCGTGGCGTCGCGGATCATCGGGAATTGCGGCACCAGATCCTCGGGCGGCGGCGGGCGGTGCGCCTTGTACTGGTCGTACAGCTCGTTGCGGAACGTGCTGCTCGACTTGTCGAGGATCACCGCCATGTGCGTCGGCCCGTCGGCACGGTGCAGCTCGTCGGCCAGCCGCCACAACATGGTGGTATAGCCATAGACCGCGCCGACCGGCTCGCCATGCCTGTTGGTCAGCGGCGGCAGGCGGTGATAGGCACGGAAGATATAGCCCGATCCGTCGACGAGATAGAGGTGCGGCATGGCGGCTGCCCTATAACGGATCGTGGTTGGGGGGAACCGTGGTTTGCGGAGCCGGGCGTCATTCGCGGGCGGCGCGGGGCGAACGCAGATCGTCTCGCCCCGGCTTCGTCACCCCGGCGCGGCGCGGGCGCGGGCCACCGGACGCGTCAGTTCTCCACCTCGTCCCCGCCGGTCGACCTCGGCACCGCCCCCGTCAGCGCGGCGGCGACCTGCTGGATCAGCACCTGGCGCGCGCGCATCGGCGCGGTCGTGTCGCCGATCTGCACCGCGATCGCGTAGCGGCGGCCGTCCGGCGCGGTCAGCAGCCCGATGTCGTTGAACCCGGCGTTGCGGCGGCCGAAATCCTGCCCGGTGCCGGTCTTGTGCGACAATTTCCACCCCGGCGGGGTCGCGGCGCGCAGGCGGGCATGGCCGGTGCGCGACGCCGCCATCGTGTCCAGCAGCACGCGGGTGGAGGTTTCGCTCAGCAGTTCGCCGCGCGCCAGCCGCGCCAGCGCATCGACGATCGCGACCGGCTGCGCGCCGTCGGGCGGATTGTCGATATAGCGTTGCAGCGCGGCGGCGCGCACCTCCGGCGACAGCCTTGCGCGCGCCGCCTCGAAACCGCGCCCCATCGCCATCGACTGGTTCCAGGTCACGCCTGCGGTGCCGCTCTGCAACAGCCGCTCGCCGGGGCCGAAGCGGATCGCGCCCAGCCGCTTGTCGGCGATGAAGCGCCGCACCGCCGCCGGCCCGCCGACCACGGTCAGCAGCCGGTCGTTGGCGGTGTTGTCGCTCTGCGTCAGCGCGCGGGTCAGCAGGCTGCCGACGGTGGTGCGATATCCGTCGGCGGTCACCAGCCCGGCGATCGGCTGGTGGAACAGCGTCAGGTCGTCGCGGGTGACCAGCACCGGATCGTCGAGCTTCAGCCGCCCGGCGTCGCGCTGCGCCAGCACGGTCATCGCCACCCACAATTTGCTGACGCTCTGCTGCGGCAGGTAGAGCGTGCCGCCTTGCGAGACGATCCAGTCCTCGTCCACCGCCTGGATCGCGGCGCCGGCCTTGCCGGGAAAGGCGCGGATCAGTTGCGACACGCGCTCCTGAAGCGCGCGCGGGGCCGATCGCGCGCGCGGCGGGGCGGGCGGCGGCACCGCGACCGACACCAAAGGCTGCGGCGGCGCGGCCGGGATCAGCGTCGAGCCCGCGCCCGCGCCGCAGCCGGCGATCAGCAGCGACCAGCCGATCACCGCGATCCGGTGCCCCAGTGTCGTCTTTCCCATGTCCGTGGCCGCCATCCCCGTGTCGGGCGAGCCTGTGACCGGCGGGGCCGCGAACTCAATGCCTTGCGACTCGGGCGTGCGACGACCGCCGGCCTGCGCGCGATGAACCGAGTCGGGCCGCGCCGGGGCCGTCAACGGCCGGATTCGCCGCGGCTCACGGCACCAGCACCGTGTCGACGGGCACGTCGAGCATGTCGGGCCAGTCGAGCGTGTAATGCAGCCCGCGGCTCTCGTGCCGGTGCAGCGCCGAGCGCACGATCAGCTCGGCGTTCTGGAGCAGGTTGCGCAATTCGACCAGGTCGGGGGTGACGCGGAAGTGGCCGTAATAATCCTCGACCTCGGAGCGCAGCAGGTCGATGCGGTGCTGCGCGCGCTCCAGCCGCTTGGTGGTGCGCACGATGCCGACGTAATTCCACATGAAGCGGCGGATCTCGGTCCAGTTCTGCTTGATGACCACCTCCTCGTCGGAATCGGTCACGCGGCTTTCGTCCCACGCGCGGATCGACGGCACCGGCGGCAGCGTGTCCCAGCGTTCGGCGATGTGCCGCGCCGCCGCCTCGCCGAACACGAAACATTCCAGCAGCGAGTTGCTGGCCAGCCGGTTCGCGCCGTGCAGCCCGGATTGCGTGCACTCGCCCGCGGCATACAGGCCGGGCAGGTCGGTGCGCCCGTCGCGATCGACCACGATCCCGCCGCACGTATAATGCTGCGCGGGCACGACCGGGATCGGCGAGGTGGTCATGTCGATCCCCAGCCCGAGCAGCTTCTCGTGGATGTTGGGGAAATGCGCGCGCACGAAGTCGGCGGGCATGTGGCTGATGTCGAGGTGCACGAAATCGAGGCCGTAGCGCTTGATCTCGGCGTCGATCGCGCGCGCCACCACGTCGCGCGGCGCCAGTTCCAGCCGCTGGTCGTAATAGGGCATGAAACGCTTGCCGGTGACGGGATTGACGAGCCGCCCGCCCTCGCCGCGCACCGCCTCGGTGATGAGGAAGTTCTTGACCTCCAGATGGTACAGGCAGGTCGGGTGGAACTGCATGAATTCCATGTTGGCGACGCGCGCGCCCGCCCGCCACGCCATCGCGATCCCGTCGCCGGTCGCGCCGCGCGGCGCGGTGGAGAACAGATAGGTCCGCCCCGCCCCGCCCGTCGCCAGGATCGTCGCGCGCGCGGTGTGCAGCCCGACCTCGCCGGTGCGGCGGTCGATCGCATAGACGCCCCATACGTTGCCCGCGCCCGAATACCGCTCCTCGTGCCGGCTGGTGGCCAGGTCCACCGCGACCTGATCGGGCACCAGCGTGATGTTGGGGTGCGCCTCGGCGGCGCGTTGCAGCGCCTCCTGCACCGCCCAGCCGGTCGCGTCCGCGACATGCACGATGCGGCGATGCGAATGGCCGCCCTCGCGCGTCAGGTGCAGCGCGCCGTCTTCCTCGGCGAAGGGGACGCCCAGCGCGCGCAGCCGCGCGATCGCGGCGGGGGCGCGCTCGACGACGAATTCCACGATCGCGCGGTCGTTCAGCCCCGCGCCCGCCACCATCGTGTCCTCGACATGATGTTCGAACGTGTCGCCGGGTTCGAGCACCGCGGCGATCCCGCCCTGCGCCCAGGCGGTCGACCCCTCGTCGAGCGCGCCCTTGGCGAGCACGGTCACCTTGAAGCGATCGGCGAGGTTCAGCGCGGCGGTCAGCCCGGCGGCACCGGAGCCGACGATCAGGACATCGCTCATCGGGCGGTCACGCGGAGGTCGAGGCGCCGACGGCGGCGCGGGAGGTCGGCAACGGACATGCCGATCCATGTGGCATAGATCGGGTCCGCAAGGACAGCCCCCGTCGCGCGCGCGGTCGCCCTCGCCCGGCCGTCATCCGTCGCGCCGCCGCCGACGGCGGCCCGGCTCGGCCCGCGCCGCGTCGCGTGACCGGCCTACAGCGCGTTCGCCGCGCGCGTCAGGTTCAGGAACACGTCCTCCAGGTCCGCTTCCTTCGTGCTCACGTCGACGATGCCGTAACCGCCCGCCTGCACCGCGCCCAGCACCTCGCCGGCGTTCACGCGGTCCTTGGCATAGGTGATCTCCAGCGTGCGCGCGCCCTTCAGCGCCACCTTCTCGAAACAGGCATTGTCGGGCAGCGCGGCGACGTCGCGGTCGACGGTCACCGCGACCACCTTCTCCTGCGCCTTGCCGACCAGCTCGGCGGTCGGCTCGTTGGCGATGACGCGGCCGCCGTTGATGATCGCGATCCGGTCGCACAATTCCTCGGCCTCCTCCAGATAGTGCGTGGTCAGCACCACCGTCACGCCGGCATCGTTGAGGCTGCGGACATAGCTCCACAATTGCTGGCGCAGCTCGATGTCGACGCCGGCGGTCGGCTCGTCCAGCACCAGCACCGGCGGCTGGTGGACCATCGCCTTGGCGACCATCAGCCGGCGCTTCATGCCCCCCGACAGCGTGCGGGCATAGGCGCGCGCCTTGTCCTCCAGGTGCACCGCGCGCAGCAATTCCATGCTGCGGCGCTCCTTCTTCGGCACGCCGTACAGCCCGGCCTGGATCTCCAGCGTCTCGATCGGCGTGAAGAACGGATCGAACAGGATCTCCTGATTGACGATCCCGATCGACGCCTTGGCGTTGCGCGGATGCTGGTCGATGTCGAAGCCCCAGATCGCGGCATGGCCGCTGGTCTTGTTCACCAGCCCGGCCAGGATGTTGATGAGCGTCGACTTGCCCGCGCCGTTCGGCCCCAGCAATCCGAAGATGCTGCCGCGCGGGACGTCGAACGTGACGCCGTCCAGCGCGCGCTTGCCCGGCGCCCCCTTGATGCCGGCATAGGTCTTGCACAGGTCGCGGATCGAGATGGCGGCTTCGGTCATGCACGCGCGATAGGCCGATGGCGGGGCGATTCCAATGGTCGCTCAGAAGGATTGTGTCGTCGCCGCGCGCTTGCTAATCGCACGGCCATGCTGCCGCCACCCGAAGTCTCCCGCGTATCGTCCCCGCGCGTCGCC
This sequence comes from Sphingomonas taxi, assembly GCA_003243195.1. Classification (GTDB taxonomy): domain Bacteria; phylum Pseudomonadota; class Alphaproteobacteria; order Sphingomonadales; family Sphingomonadaceae; genus Sphingomonas; species Sphingomonas taxi_B. The sequence goes on from QFQI01000002.1 coordinate 385,480, forward strand.
TGCGACGGCGCGACCGACATCCCCGGCGGCGCCGCGCTCGGCCATCCGCGCGTGTGGCTGCAGATCGACGAGCATGGCTATGTCGACTGCGGCTATTGCGACCGGCGCTTCGTGCTGATCGGTGGCCCGGCGGACGGCGTGGACCCGGCGACGCTGCCCGACATCCCGGCCGGCGCCAGCCCGCAGTAGCCACGGGGGGCGCCCGCGCCTATCTTGGCGGGCATGACCGATCCCCGCTCCTTCCTGTACCGCGACACGCTGGACCCCGAAACGGCGCGGCGCGTCACCGCCGACGTGCTGGGGCGCGCCGACGATGGCGAACTGTTCCTGCAATATCGCAAGGCGGAGGCGTTCGGATTCGACGACGGGCGGCTCAAGACCGCCAGCTACGACACCACCGCCGGCTTCGGCCTGCGCGCCGTGTCGGGGGAGATGACCGCCTTCGCGCACGCCAGCGAGATGAGCGAGGCGGCGATCCGCCGCGCGGGCGAGACGATGCGGCTGATCGATCCGTCCACGCACGCCAAGGCGGCGCCGCCGGCCGGCACGAACGCGCGGCTCTACACCGACGCCGACCCGCTCGACCTGGTGCCGTTCGCCGAGAAGGTGAACCTGTGCCAGACGATCGACGCCGCGGCGCGCGCCCGCGACCCGCGCGTCGTGCAGGTGTCGGTCGGGCTGTCGGGGACGTGGAGCGTGGTGGAGGTCGTCCGCCCGGACGGCTTCGTCGCCACCGACGTGCGCCCGCTGGTGCGGCTGAACGTGTCGATCGTCGCGGAGGCGAACGGCCGGCGCGAGACCGGCAGCTTCGGCATCGGCGGACGCTATCTCTACGACCGGCTGATGGGGCCGGACACCTGGAACCGTGCGATCGACGAGGCGCTGGCGCAGGCGCTGGTCAATCTGGAGGCGGTGGACGCGCCGGCCGGCGAGATGACGGTGCTGCTCGGACCGGGCTGGCCCGGCGTGCTGCTGCACGAGGCGATCGGGCACGGGCTGGAGGGTGACTTCAACCGCAAGGGCACCTCGGCCTTCTCCGGGCGGATCGGCGACCAGGTGGCGGCGCGCGGCGTGACGATCGTCGACGACGGCAGCATCGCCGATCGCCGCGGCTCGCTGACCATCGACGACGAGGGCACGCCCACGCGGGAGACGATCCTGATCGAGGACGGCTTCCTGAAGGGCTATATGCACGACCGCCTCAACGCGCGGCTGATGGGCGTCGCGCCGACCGGCAACGGGCGCCGCGAGAGTTTCCGCCATGCGCCGATGCCGCGCATGACCAACACCTTCATGAAGGGCGGGCGCGACGATCCCGCCGGGCTGCTCGCGCGCGTGAAGAAGGGCATCTTCGCCAAATCGTTCGGCGGCGGGCAGGTCGACATCGTGTCGGGCAAGTTCACCTTCTCCTGCACCGAGGCGTACACGATCGAGGACGGGCGGATCGGCGCGCCGATCAAGGGGGCGACGCTGATCGGCGACGGGCCGAGCGTGCTGACCAGGGTGCTGGGCGTGGGCGACGACTTCGCGCTGGACGAAGGCGTCGGCGTATGCGGCAAGGGGGGACAGAGCGTTCCGGCCGGCGTCGGCCAGCCGTCGCTGCTGATCGACGGACTGACGGTGGGCGGGACGGCCTAGGCGGTCCCGATCAGCACGTCGATCGCGCCGATGATCCGCTGACCCTCATCGGCCAGCGATGTGACGCGCGAGCGGAGTTCGGTCGTGCGGATCGTGGCGGCGAGTTGCGCGACCAGAACCAGCCGCTCGCCTTCCACCTCGAACTCCGGATTGACGCGGGCGTTCGGTCCCGGCCCTTCGCCGGGCGGCAGCAGCGGCAGGACGAAACGCGTGCCGATGTCCTTCAGGAAATCCGCCTGACAATCGACGACCATCGCGCCGTCGCGCAGTCGATACACGTCGAAGCGCGCCATCAGAACATCCGGTACTTTTCCAGTGGCAGCTCGTTTTCCTCGACCCACTGCCGGTGCGACTCGATCCACGCGCGATTTTCTTCCTGCCACGCCGCGTCCACCGCCGCCCTGGTCGCCTTCTTCAACGCCGCCTCGCTGACCTGCGAAAGGTTGATGCCCGCCCCCCGCGCCGCCGCCACGACGCCGCTGTCGATCGACAAATTGACGGACTGACGCTTGCCTGACGCGATCGGATCGTGCTTCATGCACACGGGTTATGCGCATACCCCCTGCGCGTCAATTCGGAGCAGGACCGATGGCCGAGTTCTTCCCCACGCTCACGCCCGAGCATCGCGCGTTCGTCGCGCGGCAGCCGGTGTTCTTCGTCGCCACCGCCGCGGCGGATGCGCGCGTGAACCTCAGTCCGAAGGGCATGGACAGTTTCCGCGTGCTGGACGACGCCACCGTCGCCTATCTCGACGTCGCGGGATCGGGCAATGAAACCAACGCGCACCTGCTGGCCGACGGGCGAATCACGATCATGTTCTGCGCCTTCGACAATCCGGCGCTGATCTTCCGCATCTACGGCCGGGGCCGGCCGGTGTTGCCGCAGGATGCGGAATGGGCGGGGCTGGCCGCGCACTTCACGCCGCTGCCCGGCACGCGGCAGATCTTCGTGATCGCGATCGAGCAGGTGCAGACCTCGTGCGGGTGGGGCGTGCCGCACATGGCGTTCGAGCGCGAGCGGACCACGCTCAGCAAATATCACGCCGCCAACGGCGATGCGACGCGCTTCGCCAAATATGCGGTCCGCACGCACTCGATCGACGGGTTGCCGGTCCGCAACCCGACCGTGGTGCCCGCCTGATGGCGCTGGTCGAACTCGGGCGTTACGACCGCAACCTCGCCAACATCCTGGTCGCGCGGCTGGAGGCGGACGGCATCCCCGCGCACGCGTTCGACGGTGGTGCGTCGATCGCGGACGGAAGCTGGCTGCTGATCCCGGTGCGGGTGATGGTGGACGAGGACGATCTGTCCGCGGCCGAGGCGATCGTCTGCACTGCCTGAAAAACGGGCAGCATCGCGCCCCGCTGCACGATTTTTAACATTCGTTAACCCCTCGTTTGCCGCGCGCCGCGCCGCGCGGGCATCTGGCACGCGGTGTGCAAGGCACAACGGCGGGACAGACGAAAAGGGGGCGCGATGAAGCTGGTCATAGCGATCATCAAACCGTTCAAGCTCGACGAGGTGCGCGAGGCGCTCACCACGGTCGGCGTTGCGGGGATGACGGTGTCGGAGGTGAAGGGGTTCGGCCGCCAGAAGGGGCAGACCGAAATCTACCGCGGCGCCGAATACAGCACCAACATGGTGCCCAAGATCAAGATCGAGGTCGTCTGCGCCTCCGACATCGCCGACCGCGTGGTGGAGGCGATCCAGGCCGCGGCGAACACCGGGGCGATCGGCGATGGCAAGATCTTCGTGCTCGACGTCGGACAGGCGGTGCGCATCCGCACCGGCGAAACCGACGACACGGCATTGTGATGGGGGGCGGCATGAAGACTTCACGACATTTCCTGGGGGTTGCCGGCGGGCTGGCGATCGCCGCGCTGGCCGCCGCGCCGGCGCTCGCGCAGACCGGCGGTCCGGTGCGCGCGCCCTCGCCCGAGGTCGCGGCGACGATGATCAACAAGGGTGACACCACCTGGATGATGGTCTCCGCCGCGCTGGTGCTGATGATGTCGGTGCCGGGGCTGGCGCTGTTCTACGGCGGGCTGGTGCGCACCAAGAACATGCTCAGCGTGCTGATGCAGGTGCTGATGATCGTGTCGGTCGCCAGCCTGGTGTGGGTGAGCTGGGGGTACAGCCTGGCCTTCACCGGCGGTTCGCCGTTCGTCGGCGGCCTGTCCAAGATGTTCCTGAACGGCGTCAACGCGACCACGGTGGCCGCGACCTTCTCCAACAACGCCTACATCCCCGAATATGCGTTCATCGCCTTCCAGATGACCTTCGCGTGCATCACGCCCGCGCTGATCGTCGGCGCCTTCGCGGAGCGGGTGAAGTTCACGCCGTTGCTGGTGTTCGTCGTGATCTGGCTGACGATCGTCTATTTCCCGATGGCGCACATGGTGTGGTACTGGGCCGGCCCGGACTATCTGGCCGACGCGCCGACCGACACTGGGCTGCTGTACGGCTGGGGCGCGCTGGATTTCGCGGGCGGCACCGTCGTCCACATCAACGCCGGCATCGCCGGGCTGGTCGGCTGCCTCATCATCGGCAAGCGCCACGGCTACAAGTCCGAACCGATGCCGCCGCACTCGCTGACCATGACCATGATCGGCGCCTCGCTGCTGTGGATCGGCTGGTTCGGGTTCAACGCCGGCTCCAACCTGGAGGCGAACGGTCTGGCGGCACTGGCGTTCGTCAACACCTTCGTCGCCACCGCGGCGGCGGCGGTCGCCTGGGCGGTGATCGAGCAGGTCGTGCACAAGAAGCCGTCGCTGCTGGGCGGCGTGTCGGGGGCGGTCGCCGGACTGGTTGCGATCACCCCGGCGGCGGGTTTCGCGGCGCCGATGACCTCGATCCTGCTCGGCTTCGCGGCCAGCGCGGTGTGCTTCTTCTTCGTGACCACCGTGAAGAACAGGCTCGGCTATGACGACACGCTGGACGTGTTCGGCATCCACTGCATCGGCGGGATCATCGGCGCGATCGGCACCGCCATCGTCGCCGACCCGTCGCTGGGGGGCCAGGGCGTGGTCGACTACACCAAGTTCCCGTCGGTCGCCGGCCAGTACGTCATGGCCGCGCAACTGGTGACGCAGGTCAAGGCGGTGGTGCTGACGCTGGTGCTGTCGGGCGGCGTGTCGGCGGTGCTGTTCTACGCGATCAAGGCGACCATCGGTCTGCGCCCGTCGCTCGAGGTCGAGGTCGAGGGCCTCGACATCAACGAGCATGGCGAGCGCGCCTACAATTACTGACGAGATCGCGCGGGCGGCATGACGCGCCGCCCGCGCCGAACGAGGTTCCTCCTGCGGACGCACTCAGGCCCGGCGCGGCAACGCACCGGGCCCTTTTTTGTGCGCGTCATGCTGCGCCGCATGATGGACGGCGCGGCTGGCACGGCGTATGATGCGCCAGTGTCGGGAGCTCCCGAAGCACAGGTGGCCCCGGCTCCATAGCAAGGAGAGGATAGGCCATGACCACGATCAGGAACGCCGGACACCACGGCATCGTCGCGATCGGCGCGGCCGCCGCCCTCACCGCGGCGGTATTCGTCGCGCAGTTCGCGGCGGATGCGCTGATCTATGTCGGGGAATTGCTGATCCGCTGAACCCCGCCACCATCACGGAACGGCCCGCCGCGCGTGCCCGCCAGCGATCGGGCCGAGCCGTTCGGCGCGCAACATCCCGGTGACCTCGCCCGCGTCCGTCGGGACGGCCCGGAAGGATGCACGCAACGCCGCGGCGGGCGCGGCGCATGACGTCAGCGCGGCAGGCGGATCTCGAACACGGTCGGCCAGCGCTTGCCCGTGACGAACAGCCGGTTGCCCGCACGGTCCCACGCGATGCCGTTCGCCACCGCCTCCGGATCGCGCGCGCCGATCTCCGCGACAATCGCGCGCAGGTCGATGACGCGCGTCACGACGCCGCTCGCCGGGTCGATCCGCACGATGAACGGCTGGTGCCAGACATTCGCCAGGATCGCGCCGCCGACCATTTCCAGCTCGTTGATCTGTGTCAGCGGCCGGCCCGCGAAGGTCACCGTCAGCGTGCGGCGCACCTTCATCGTCGCGGGATCGTGGAAGGTCAGCGTGGCGCTGCCGTCCGAACGGATCAGGCTGGTCGCGTCCGAGGTCAGCCCCCAGCCCTCCCCCTGATAACTGAGGGTGCCGAGCGGCTTCAGCCCGTCGGCGGACCAGCGGTGCGCGACGCCGTCATGCCACGTCAGGCTGACCATCTCGTGCTTCCACGCCGCCAGCCCCTCGCCGAACTGCGCTGCGGGGATCGTGCGGCGCAGGCGCACGCGCCCGGTGGCGAGGTCGACGCGGCGCACATCGGACTTGCCCTCCAGCCCGACGCTCTCGACCAGCGCGCCGCGATCCCATACCAGCCCTTCGGTGAAGGCGTCGGGATCGTGCGGATAGCGCGCGACCACCACCGGCACGACGAGCGGCGGCCGCGCCGCCGGCTCCGCGACGCGCGCGGCCTGGGGCAGCGCGGCGGCGGAGCCGGCCAGGGAGAGCAGCGGAAGGAGCAGCCAGCGGATCATGACCGCCGGGGTATCGCGCCGCGTCGCCCGGAGCAACGGGGAACCCGTCTCCGGCGGCGGCGACCCTGCCGGACGCGCTCCGGGTGCGGCAAGCGCCACCCGCGACGCACCGATCCCCTTCGCCCATGCCCCGTCAACGAACGTGCCGCCCGCTGACCTGCGCCGGCGCACGATCGGATCAGCGAGCGACGCCGCACCCGCGACCGGCCGTGTGATGGAAAGTGGCGTGGCGGCACGCCAGCCGCGCGCGTTCCCTTACCGGAAACGGCACCGAACCGCCTATCCGCCACGACCGACGCGGCGCGCATACGCTGACCCGCGCCGGGGCATGACCTCGCGTAGTAGCGTTCCGGGGAGGGCGCTCGTCAACGGCCGGCGGACGCCGCGCCCGCGATCGGCGCGTGATGGAAGACAAGGACAGTGCGCGGCCCCATAACGGGCGCGTCTGGTCCCTTTCACGGCCAACAGCGCTGAATCGCCCGTCCGCCACGAACAACGCGGCGGGCTACCCGCTGACCCGCGCCGGCGCACGATCTCGCGCGGCGGCGTTGCTCTTGCCCCGGACAGCGGGACGGCAAAAACAGCGGCGCGGTCGCACGACGGCCCCATCACGGCCACGGGTGCCGGATCGTCCGTCCATCACCCATGTCGCCACGAAAGCCGCTGCCGGGCGGTCGTCCGTCCGGCGCGATCCGCCGCCGTAACACCCCACCCCATCTGCTGGTCGCCCCCCGTCAACCGCCCTATACCATGCCGCATGACCCGATCCGCCCCCCGCCCGAGACGCGGCCTGTCCGTCCTGCGCGCCTTTCTGTCGAGCGAGGCGAGCGGCGGGGCGGTGGTGATCGCCGCCGCATTGCTGGCGCTGGTCGCCGCCAACTGGCCCGCCACCGCCGCGCTGTACGCCGGGCTGGTGCATCATGTGCTCGGCCCGGTGCTCGCGCCCGATCTGGGCGCGATGACCGTGCACCTGTGGATCAACGACGCGGCGATGGCGCTGTTCTTCCTGCTGGTCGGGCTGGAGATCAAGCGCGAGCTGGTCGACGGCCAGCTCGCCGCGTGGGATCGCCGCCGCCTGCCGTTCATCGCGGCGGCGTGCGGGATGGTCGCGCCGGCCGCGACCTTCCTGCTGGTGACGCGCGACCTGCCGGCGCTCCATCGCGGCTGGGCGGTGCCGGCGGCGACCGATATCGCCTTCGCGATGGGAGTGATGGCGCTGCTGGGCCGGCGCGTGCCGCCGCAGCTCAAGCTGCTGCTCGCCACGGTCGCGATCGTCGACGACATGGGCGCGGTGGCGATCATCGCGCTGGCCTATACCGATGCGCTCCACCTGCTGCCGCTGGCGGCGGCGGGCGCGCTGCTGGCCATCCTGTTCGCGCTGAACCGTCGCGGCGTGCAGATGCTGTGGCCGTACCTGCTGCTCGGCGCGGCGCTGTGGCTGGCGGTGCTGCGCTCGGGCGTGCACGCGACGGTGGCGGGGGTGCTGCTGGCGGCGGTGATCCCGATCCGCTGCTCGCCGGGCGCGCCCGACGATGCGCGTTCGCCGCTGCACCGTCTCGAACGCGCGCTGCACCCCTGGTCGGCATGGGTGATCGTGCCGCTGTTCGCGTTCGTCAACGCCGGGGTCGGCGTGCGCGGCGGCGCGGCGGCGTTCACGCAACCGCTGGTGATCGCGGTCGCGGCGGGGCTGTTTCTGGGCAAGCAGGTCGGCATCTTCGGCGGCATCAGGCTCGCGGTGCGACTGGGCTGGGCCAGGCTGCCGGGCGGCGTGTCATGGTGGCAGGTCCATGGGCTGGCGCTGCTCGCCGGGATCGGCTTCACGATGAGCCTGTTCATCGGCGGGCTCGCCTTCGCCGACGCGCCGCATCTGGCGGAGGCGGTGAAGCTGGGCGTGCTGGCGGGATCGCTGCTGTCGGCGGTCACGGGCCTGCTGGTGCTGGCGCTGGCCTCCCGCCGCCGGGGTGACGCCGCCTGACCTCCGGGTGCGGGAGCCGGAGCGGCGGCCGCCGCGTTCACCCGCTCCGCTGCCCGCCGACCGCGGTGACAGTCGCCACGCCGTCATTGCCGAGCGTCACCAGCCATGCCGAACGATCGTCACAGGTCGCGATCCACGCCGGCTTGCCGCCGACCGGATCGCTCGTCGCCGAGCGCTCCACGCGCTGGCACGCCCGCCCGGCATCGCGGATCGCGCGAAACAGCACGACGTTGCGCTCCTTCTCGTTCAGCGCCTGCATCCGCGCGACATAATCGCCCGAACTGTTGGCCGCCGCCTCCTGCGCGCGCGGAGCGCCCGATCCGCACGCCGCAAGCGGCAGCAGGAGCACGGCGGCAAAAGCGGTCCGGGCGGCACGGCGCGACATGGTGGCATCCTCCAGATACGATACGCTCCCTCAACGACATTGTGGTGCATCCGGTTGCGCCGCCATGTCGTATGACAGGCGACGACAATGCGCGAATCGCCGCGGGCGACGGACGGGTGGCAGGAGAATGGTGATGCGTGGACGCCGGGGCGCCGGGTGGGTGGCGATGGTCGCGATGGCGGCGGCGACGCTGTCGTCATGCGGCGGCGGCGACGGCGGCAGCGCCTCCGCCGCCGGCGGCGGATCGGGCGCCGCTACCGGCGGGATCACGACGCCCTCCCCTACGCCGACCAGCGCGGCGTGCAGCCTGCGCGCCCGCCAGGACTGGGTCGCGGCGCAGATGAACGAATGGTATCTGTTCCCCGACACGCTGCCCGCCGCGCTGGACCCGTCGGGCTTCTCCAGCGTCGACAGCTATCTCGACGCGTTGACCGCCACGGCGCGCGCGCAGCGCAAGGATCGCTATTTCACCTATCTGACCTCCGTCGCGGAGGAAAATGCCTATTATGCGTCGGGCGCCACCGCCGGGCTGGGCGTGCGGCTCGGCTTCGACAGCAGCGACCGGCTGTTCGTGATCGAGGCGTTCGAGGGCGCGCCCGCGCTCGCCGCCGGGATCGATCGCGGCGCGCAGATCGTGGCGGTCGGCACCAGCGCGGCGACGCTGCGCAACGTCAGCGACATCCTCGCCAGCGAAGGCGACGCGGGGCTGGACGCCGCCTTCGGCGGCACGGCGCCCGGCACGACCCGCACGCTGCGCATCGCCGACGCGCAGGGCACGCGCACCGTGACCGTCGCCAGCGCCAATTACGAGATGTCGCCGCTGTCGACCCGTTACGGCAGCAAGGTGATCGACGATGGCGGACGCAAGGTCGGCTACGTCAATCTGCGCACGTTCATCTCCAGCGCCGACGACCAGTTGCGCAACGCCTTCGCCACCTTCCGTGCGCAGGGCATCACGCAGGTGATCGTCGACCTGCGCTATAATGGCGGCGGGCTGCTCTCCACCGCGGAGACGTTCACCGATCTGCTGGGCGCGAACCGTTCCACCAGCGACGTGCAGGCATACACCACCTTCCGCCCGTCCAAGTCGAGCGAGAACGAGGTGCGGCGCTTCGGGCGCGAGGCGCAGGCGATCGCGCCGACCCGCGTGGCGTTCATCGGCACCGGCAGCACCGCGTCCGCCAGCGAATATGTCATCAACGCCTTGCTGCCCTATCTGCACGGCGACCTCGCGCTGGTCGGCACCAACACCTATGGCAAGCCGGTCGGGCAGATCGCGCTCGACAATCCGTCATGCCGCGACGACCGGCTGCGCGTGATCGCCTTCGCGCTGCAGAACGCCGCGCGGCAGGGCGATTATTACGACGGGCTGGCCACGAAGGTGGAGACGACCTGCCAGGCGCGCGACGATTTCACCCAGCCGCTCGGCAGCACCACCGAGACGTCGACGCGCGTCGCGCTGGACTGGCTGGCGGGACGCGGCTGCACGCGGATCGGCGCCAGCGCATCGGCGACGCGGACGGCGGGGCTGCTGGCGCCGGCGCAACGCGTGCTGGCCCCCGCGCGGCCGAACACCGCGCAACGCGAGACCCCGGGCCTGTTCTGACACGCCGCGCGGCGACGCGACCGGGCGAGAGTGATGCTGGCCGCGCCAGGCGTGGCGATGCCCGCCATGGCGCAGGTCGCCGCGCATCCGCTCCGGTCGCTCGCCGCCCGGCGATGCGGTGGACCGCGTTCCCCGCCCGCTTGCGTCATGCTCGCGTGGGCGGCGAACCGGGCGCCGTGATGTCGCGGTTCCGTAAACCGTCCCGGCGCGTCCGGCCTTCCGCGTGCGCACGCGCGGCCGGGGCGATGGCGGCGGCTAGTCCTTCCAGCCCCAGTACAATTGCGCCGGCGGCACGTTCCACCATTCCATGTCATGGTCGATGCGCGTGAAATGCGGGGCGATGAAGTCGCGGACCTTGGGGCTGAACTGATAGACCAGGAACGCGCCGCCCAGCCGGATCACGCGCTGGGTCGCGGCGGCGATCGCCGGGCCGACGCCGTCGGGCAGTGTCGAGAACGGCAGGCCGGACAGCACGTAATCCGCCGCGGTATGGCCGTGGTCGGCGACGATCGTCTCCACGTCCGCCGCGGAGCCATGCACCGCCACGAAGCGCGAATCGGTGATCGTGTGGTTCAGGTAGCGGATGAAATCCTCGTTGGTGTCGATCGCGATCAGCGTCGCGTCCGGCGCCATCTGTTGCAGGATCGGCCGGCAGAAGGTGCCCACGCCGGGGCCATATTCCACGAACAGCTTGCAACTGGCCCAGTCCACCGGGCCGAGCATCCGCGCGATCAGCCGGTCGGAGGACGGGATGATCGAGCCGACCATCACCGGGTGCTTCAGGAAGCCGGAGAAGAACATCTGCCACGGCCCGGGCACGCCGGCGGTGTTGCTGCGCTTGCCCCGCACGGCGTCGGTCGAACTGGTCATGTGGAAAATGTCGCTCCCGAACCCTTTGATGATGACATATCCGCGTCATCCGCATGGCGAACGCGCATCGTGCGCCCCGGTTGCCATAGCGGGGTTGCGCGCGGCTCCCAAGCGCCTAATCGAACCGGACGCGCGACGAAGGGGGGGATGCGGCGATGCGACAGGGCCGGGACACCACCTTCACGCTGATGTTCACCGTGATGCTGACGATCGCGGCCGGCAACACCGCGCTGCAATCGGTGCTGCCGGCGCTCGGCCGCTCGCTGGGCGTGCGCGACACCGCGGTGGCGGCGGCCTTCTCGGTGTCGGCGCTGCTGTGGGTGCTGGCCGCGCCGTTCTGGGCCAATCGTTCGGACCGCCACGGGCGGCGGCTGATGATCCTGCTCGGGCTGGGCGGGTTCGTCGTCAGCCTCGCGCTGTGCGGCGCGTTCCTGGTCGCGGGGATCAACGGCTGGATCGGCGGCACCACCGCGTTCCTGCTCTTCATCGTCGGGCGCGTGCTCTATGGCGCGCTGGGCGCGGCGGCGCCGCCGGCGGTGCAGGCGCTGGTCGCGGGCAGTACCACGCGCGCGGAGCGGACCCGCGCGCTGACCCTGCTCGCCTCCGGCTTCGGGCTGGGCACGATCCTGGGACCGGCGCTGGCGCCCTATCTGGTGGCGGGACATGTCGGCACGGTGGAGATCGGGCTGGCGGGGCCGGCGTTCGCCTTCGCGCTGTTCGGCGTCGGCATGTTCGTCGCCACCCGCCGCCTGCTCCCCGACGATCGCCTGCTGCCGGCGGAGGCGCATGGCGCGGCGAACGCCTATCCCACGATCGGCGGGCAGTCGACGGGGGCGAGCGTCGCGGCCGCCACCGCGGCACCGGGCGGCGCGCGGATCGGCTTCACCGATCCGCGGATCCGCGCGTGGATGCTGACCGGGCTGGTGATGGGCCATGCGCAGGCGATGGCCGGGCAGACGATCGGCTTCCTCGTCATCGACCGGCTCGGCGTCGCCCCGGCGGAGGCGCTGGCGGCGACCGGGCTCGTGCTGATGATCGGCGCGGGCGCGTCGCTGCTGGCGCAATGGGGGCTGATCCCGCTGCTGGACCTGCAACCGCGCGCCTTGGTGCTGATCGGGCTGGCGCTCGCGGCGACCGGCACGACCCTGACCGGGCAGGCGACGACGCTGTACGGTATCGCGAGCGCCTATGCGCTGGCCGCGCTCGGCTTCGGCTTCGTGCGGCCGGGGTTCACCGCCGGGTCGAGCCTGGCGGTGGGCGCCGACCTGCAGGGGTCGGTTGCGGGCAAGGTGACCAGCATCAACGGCGCGTGCTTCGTGCTCGGTCCCTCGATCGGCATCGCGCTGTACGGCGTGGCGCATGCGCTGCCGTACTGGGTGGCGGGCGCGGGCTGCGCGGTGCTGCTGGGCTATTGCTGGCACGCGCTGCGCCGCGCATCGCCGGCGGGGCGACCCCGGTGACGCCCGGGGCCGCGCCCGCGGCGACTATTCCCTTTCGGCGCGCGCGGTGAGCTGACCCGGCATGATGAAGCCGAGCGGCTGGATCGCATTGGCATCCTGCTTCAGCCGCGCGGCCATCTGCTCATATTCGCGCTCCACCTCCGGCGTCACGCTGGCGCGGCTCTCGTCCAGCGCGCGTTCGAAATGCGCGTGGCGCACCGCGCGCGTGTCGAGCGATTCGCGCAGCACGATCAGCCCGGCGCGGCGCACCACGTCCTCCAGGTCGGCGCCCGTGAAGCGCTCGGTGCGCGCCGCGATCGCGTCGAGATCGACATCGGGGTCCAGCGGCATCTTCTGCGTCTGGATGCCCAGGATGCGCCGCCGCCCGGCGGTATCGGGCAGGCCGACGTAGATCAGCTCGTCGAACCGTCCCGGGCGCAGCAGCGCGGGATCGACCAGATTGGGCCGGTTGGTCGCGCCGGTGACGACCACCGACTGCAATTCCTCCAGCCCGTCCATCTCGGCGAGGATCGTGTTCACCACCCGCTCGGTCACCTGCGGCTCGCCGAGGCCACCGCCGCGCGCCGGCACCAGCGAATCGAGTTCGTCGATGAAGATCACCGTCGGCGCCACCTGCCGCGCGCGCTGGAACAGCCGCGCGATCTGCTGCTCGCTCTCGCCATACCATTTGCTCAGCAGGTCGCTGGACTTGGTGGCGATGAAGTTGGCCTGCGCCTCGCGCGCCACCGCCTTCGCCAGCAGCGTCTTGCCGGTGCCGGGCGGGCCATAGAGCAGGAAGCCCTTCGCCGGGCGGATCCCCAGTCGGCGAAACGCGTCGGGATCCTTCAGCGGCAGCTCCACGCCTTCCTTCAGCCGCATCTGCGCGTCGTCCAGCCCGCCGACGTCGCTCCACTTGGTGGTCGGCGCCTGCACCATCACCTCGCGCATCGCGCTCGGCTGCACGCGCTTCAACGCCTCTGTGAAGTCCTCGCGCGTCACCGCCAGCGTGTCCAGCACCTCGGGCGGGATCGTGCGATCCTCCAGGTTCAGCCGCGGCATGATCCGCCGCACCGCCTCGATCGCCGCCTCGCGGGTCAGCGCCGCCATGTCCGCGCCGACGAAGCCGAACGTCATCCGCGACAGCTCGTCCAGGTCGACCCGGTCGCCCAGCGGCATGCCGCGCGTGTGGATGCCCAGGATCTCGCGCCGCCCGCGCTCGTCGGGCACGCCGACGATGATCTCGCGGTCGAACCGTCCCGGCCGCCGCAGCGCCTCGTCGATCGCCTCGGGCCGGTTGGTCGCCGCGATCACCACCAGATTGGCGCGCGCCTCCAGCCCGTCCATCAGCGTCAGCAATTGCGCGACGAGGCGCTTTTCCGCCTCCCCGGACACCTGCCCGCGCTTCGGCGCGATCGAGTCGATCTCGTCGATGAACACGATCGACGGCGCGGACTTGGTCGCCTCCTCGAACACCTGCCGCAGCCGCGACTCGGACTCGCCATAGGCGGAGCCCATGATCTCGGGTCCGTTGATAAGGAAGAATTGCGCATCCGATTCGTTCGCCACCGCGCGCGCCAGCCGCGTCTTGCCGGTGCCGGGCGGGCCGTGCAGCAGCACGCCCTTGGGCGGGTCGACGCCCAGCCGCTGGAACAGCTCCGGGTAGCGCAGCGGCAGTTCCACCATCTCGCGGAGCTGGTCGATCGTCGCCGCCATGCCGCCGATGTCGTCATAGGTGACGTCGGCGCGCCGCGCGGCTTCCGGCTCGGCATATTCGGGACGCAGCTCGATCTCGGTATGCTCGTCGATGTGCACCACGCCCTTCGGACTGGCCGACACCACCGCCAGCCGGATTTCCTGAAGCGCATAGGCGGGCGCGTTGACGAACCGCTCCATGCCCGGCGGCATGTTCTGCACGCGCTGGTGCCCGGCGGTCGCGACGATGTCGCCCGCGCACAGCGGCCGGCCGAAGAAGGTGCGCTTCAGCGCGTTGGTGGAGCCTTGCAGGCGCAGGTTCTGCTGCGCCGGCGCGAAGACGACGCGGGTCGCCGCCTTGCTCTCCGCGCGGCGCACCTCGACGAAATCGCCCGATCCGACCCCGGCATTGGCGCGCTGCAACCCGTCGATGCGCACCAGTTCCAGCCCCTCGTCCTCGGCGTAGGGGCCGATCGCGCGCGCCGGCGTCGTCTTCTTGCCGACGATCTCCACCACGTCGCCGTCGGTGATCCCCAGCGCCGCCAGCACCGAGCGCGGCAGATGCGCGACACCGCGCCCGCTGTCCTCGGGCCGGGCGTTCGCGACCTGCAACCTGATTACCTTTTCCTCGGACTCCGCCATCTCTGTCCTTCCGTGCTCGGCCGCCCGCTTCCGGTCCGGCGTCGAGCGCAGGAGATAGGATGCGGGTTCCGGATTGCGAACCGCGGCCGGCCACGCGCACGAAAAAACGGCCGTCCCCGATGGGGCCGGCCGCAGAAGTTTTTAGGAGAGGATGCCTGAAAGGCCCGCCCTATGTGCGCCGCAGCCGGCGATTGTGCAATTGCACAATGTTAGCGCTACGGTTGCAATTTCTGCACTTTTGTTCGCACCGGGACTTGCGCGCGCGATCGCAACTTGCATGATGCACTGCACAACCACATCGGACCCACATGCGCCGTTTGCCGCCCCTTACCGCGATCGAGGCGTTCGTGGCCGTCGCCCGGCTCGGCTCCATCAAGGCGGCCGCGCAGGAACTGGCGCTGTCCCCCCCTGCGCTCAGCCGCCGTATCCAGACGCTGGAGCGCTTCATCTCGCGCCCGCTGTTCGATCGCCGGCACCAGGCGATGGTCCCCAATGCCGATGGCGAGCGCCTGCTGGCGGCGATCGCCCCGGCGCTGGACGGTATGTCCGACGCGATCGAGGGGATGAGCAGCGGCAGCGACGTGCTGCGGCTGCGGCTGGGGGTGCTGCCGCTCTATGCCTCGCAGCGGCTGTTCCCGCGACTGGGCGAGCTGCGCGCCGCGCATCCCGAACTGCATCTCGACATCGACACCGGCGGCAACGCGCTGGCGCGACTCGGCGAGGGGCTGGACGCGGTGATCGTGGTGGCGCGCGACATCGACCCGTTGCTGTACGCGGAGCGGCTGGACCGCAACATGGTCTATCCGATCGGCGCGCGCTCGCTGCTCGAAGGGCCGGAACCGCTGCGCTCGCCCGAACAGATGAAGCATCACACCGTGCTGCTCCATCGCGACATGCCCGATACCTTCGCGGCGTGGAGCCAGGCCGCCGGGCTGCCGGCGATTGATCCGGGCGCGGTCGACTATTTCGACACCGGCGTGCTGATCCTGGAGGCGGCGGCGCAGGGGCTGGGCGTGGCGTTCATGCACGAGAACCATTTTCAGGACGCCAACGACCCGCGGCTGGTGCGGCTGTTCGATATCGATGTGACCAGCCCGTACAGCTACTGGTTCGCCTGCCGCCCGCGCGCGCTCCAGACGCGGCCGGTGAAGATCTTCCGCGACTGGCTGATCCGCACGCTGCGCGAGGGGTGACGCTCGCCCGCCCCGCTGTCGCGGTCGCGGCGTCCCCCGCCTTTGCCGTCACCCGACGAACGCCGGGAACGGGTTTGCGAAGGTGGACGTAACAGGGCGCCGCGCGTCGCCCCGCATGGTCGGTGCGCCGCAGCACCGTTGCGCAACCCCTTCCCTGTCCCCACCCCGGCATGCGTCGGGCTGGTGGCGGGGGGGCGGTGCCGCCGCGACTTGTACCAGGGTCGCGCGTCTGCCGCGATGACACGAAGGCGCATCATGGGGAACGCGCGGGGACGGACGGCGAAACGCCGTGCCGCTGTCCTACATCGCCGCGATCGGGCATCATCCCCGAATGCCGCCGCTCCACCACCGTCGTGCGCTCCCGACCCCGGTGACGCACGACCGGAAGCGTTTCCCGCCCCGACGTAGTGTGATCTTTGTCAACTTCCGCGCCCCGAATCGCGCGGTCGGACCGGCGACTCGGGACGCGCGCAGCCGATCACACCGCGCGCATCGTCACGATCTTGCCCGGGTTCGCCGGCGGCTCGCCCTTGGGCAGCGCGTCGATCAGCTCCATGCCGTCGGTCACTTCACCCCACACGGTATATTGCCCGTCCAGGAAGCGCGCGTCGTCGAAGCAGATGAAGAACTGCGAATTCGCCGAATTGGGGTCCATCGTCCGCGCCATCGAGCAGGTGCCGCGCACGTGCGGCTCCTTGTTGAATTCCTGACGCAGATTGGGCTTGGTGGAGCCGCCCGTCCCGTCGCCGTTCCCGCCGTCGCCGCCCTGCGCCATGAAGCCGGGGATGACGCGGTGGAACGGCACGCCGTCGTAGAAGCCCTCGTTGGCAAGCTCGGCGATGCGCGCGACATGCTCGGGCGCCAGGTCGGGGCGCAGCTTGATCGTCACGTCGCCGCCGTCGAGCGTCAGGGTCAGCGTGGAGAAGGTGTCGGCCATTGAATGTCCTTTCGTGATCGCCGTGGCCCTAGTCGCACGGCGCGCGACTGGCAAATGCGCGGGCGGCGCGCTAGTTGCCGCCGGGTCGACGCGAACCAGGGAGCCCGGCAGATGAGCGACACCGAGCTGCGCGACGCGCTGTCCGACAACACCGAGGACCAGCTGGACGAGGACGACCGGCTGAAGCCCGATTTCGTCCGCGCGGTGATCGACGCGGTGCAGGCCGGCGATGTCGAGGAAGCGCATGCGCTGGTCGAACCGCTCCACCCCGCCGACATCGCCGACCTGTTCGAACTGACGCCGGAGGATTGCCGCGCCCCGCTGGCGGCGGCGATCGCCGACCTGCTCGACGCCGACGTGTTCGCGGAGATGAACGATTACGTCCGCGAACGCCTGATCGACGCGCTCGACGCGCGGCAGGTGGCGGATATCGCCAGCGAACTCGACACCGACGATGCGGTGGCGATCATCGAGGACATGGAGCCGGAGGACCAGCGCGAGGTCCTGCGCGCGATGGAGCCCGACGACCGCGCCGCGATCGAGGAGGCGCTGTCCTATCCCGAGGAATCCGCCGGGCGCCTGATGCAGCGCGATCTGGTCGCGGTGCCCGAACACTGGTCGGTCGGCGACGTGCTCGACTATCTTCGCGCCGACGACGACCTGACCACCGACTTCTGGGAGATCTTCGTCGTCGATCCGGCGCACCGCCCGGTCGGCACCTGTTCGCTGAGCTGGATCCTGCGCACGCCGCGCGGCATCCCGGTCGCCGACGTCATGCAGCGCGAACAGACGCTGATCCCGGTCGACATGGACCAGGAGGAAGTCGCGCTGCGCTTCCAGAAATACGCGCTGATCTCCGCCGCGGTGGTCGACCTGTCCGGGCGGCTGGTCGGCATGATCACCGTCGATGACGTCGTGCACATCATCCAGGAGGAAGCCGGCGAGGACACGCTGCTGCTCTCCGGCGCGGGCGAAGGCGACATCAACGAACCGATCCGCTTCACCGTGCGCACGCGGCTGACGTGGCTGCTCATCAACCTGCCGACCGCGATGCTCGCTGCCACCGTCGTCGGGCTGTTCGACGAACGGATCGCGCGTTTCGCGGTGCTGGCGCAGTTGATGGGGATCGTCAGCGGCATGGGCGGCAATGCCGGGACGCAGACGCTGGCGGTGGTGGTGCGCGCGCTCGCCACCAATCAGCTCACCGGATCGAACACGGTGCGGATGATCGTGCGCGAGCTGCGCATCGCGGCCAGCAACGGCATCGGGCTGGGGCTGCTGGTCGGCGCCGGCTCCTATCTGTGGTTCGGCAACCCCGCGCTGTCGATGGTGTTCGGGCTGGCGCTGTTCATCAACAACATCGTCGCCGGGCTGGTCGGCGTGCTGGTCCCGGTGACGCTCGACCGGATCAACGTCGACCCCGCGGTGGCGTCGTCGGTGTTCGTGACGACCTGCACCGATTCGCTGGGCTTCTTCTCGTTCCTGGGACTGGCGGCGCTGTGGGGACTGGGGGGGTAGCGGCGCGGCGTCGGGGTGGCGCGCCGGCCGGGCGGGCTACCGCTCGCGCGTCGCCGCGAACCGCACCTTCGGATAGCGGTCCTGCACATATCCCACTTCCCAGGCGCTCTTGGCCAGGAACACCGGGTTGCCGTCACGATCCTTCGCCATCGCGGCGCGGTTCAGGTCGGTGAAGTTCTTCAGCTCGGCGGGATCCTCGGCCGAAATCCACCGCGCGGTGTCGAACGGCGCCGGCTCCAGCGCCGCCGCCACCTTGTATTCCGCATCCAACCGCGACAGCAGCACGTCGAGCTGGAGCTGCCCGACGACGCCGATGATCCAGTTGCTGCCGATCTCGGGATAGAAGACCTGCGTCACGCCTTCCTCGGCCATGTCGTCCAGCGCCTTGCGCAACTGCTTGGTCTTGGTGGGATCCTTCAGCGCGACGCGGCGCAGGATCTCGGGCGCGAAATTGGGCAGGCCGGTGAAGCGCACGTCGGCGCGCTCGGACAGCGTATCGCCCACCCGCAATGTGCCATGGTTGGGGATGCCGATGATGTCGCCCGGAAACGCCTCGTCGGCCACCTCGCGGTTCTGCGCGAAGAACAGGATCGGCGAATGCACCGCGATCGGCTTGCCATGCCCGGTCGGCGTCAGCTTCATGCCGCGCCTGAACGTGCCCGAACACAGCCGCATGAACGCGATCCGGTCGCGGTGCTGCGGGTCCATGTTGGCCTGCACCTTGAAGACGAAGCCGGTGACTTCCTTTTCCTCCGGCGACACGGCGGCGGGTTCGGCCGGTTGCGCGCGCGGCGGCGGGGCATAGTCGGACAGCGCCGCGATCAGGTCGGTCGGGCCGAAATCCTTCAGGGCGGAGCCGAAATACACCGGCGTCAGGTCGCCGTTGCGGTACGCCTCCGCGTCGAACGCGGCATAGCCGGCCTGCGCCAGCTCGATCTCCTCCGCGACCGCGTCCGGCAGCACCGGCGCGTCCTCCCGCCGGCCCTGGAAGGTGCGGCTGTCACCGTCCGGGCGGCTGATGCGATTCGCGGCGAGATCCAATATGCCCTCGAACGTCCCGCCCATCCCGACCGGCCATGTCATCGGGCACACATCCAGCGCCAGCAGGTCCGCGATCTCGTCGAGCAGCTCGAACGGCGGGCGGCCTTCGCGATCGACCTTGTTGACGAAGGTGATGATTGGCACCGAGCGCAACCGGCACACCTCGAACAGCTTGCGGGTCTGCGCCTCGATGCCGCGCGCCGCGTCGATGACCATGATCGCGGAATCGACCGCCGTCAGCGTGCGGTACGTGTCCTCGCTGAAATCCTCGTGCCCCGGCGTGTCGAGCAGGTTGAAGGTGATGCCGCCGCTCTCGAAGGTCATCACGCTCGACGTCACCGAAATGCCGCGCTGCTGTTCGATCTTCATCCAGTCGGAACGCGCTCGCCGGTTCGCCCCACGCGCCTTCACCTCGCCGGCGAGATGGATCGCGCCGCCGACATACAGCAGTTTCTCGGTCAGCGTGGTCTTGCCGGCGTCGGGGTGGGAGATGATCGCAAAGGTACGGCGGGGGGAAGTCATCGGGTTTCCAGCGAAACGGGAGCGCTGCCGTCGCGGCGGCGCGCCGGCATGAAGCGCGCGCATAGCAGGCCGCAGCGGCGAGCGACAGGGGCGGCGCGGCGCGCATAGCGGCCGGCGCGACGGCAGCGCCCGGCGAACGCGGCAGCCCGGTCCGAAACCGCTCGCGCTGACGGTCGGGGCCGGGACGGCAGCTATCCCGGCGAGCCAGCCGCCGCGAGGATGGACACGGGCAGCGACCTGACAGGGACGAAGGTAGCGGATGCGATGACGATCGCGCCGCCCGGCTCCGCACCGGCCCCGGATATGCGAACGGCCCACCCGACAGCTGTCGGATGGGCCGCGCGGATCACTCGGGAAGGTTGGCTTAGCTGCCCGACTCGAGGTTCACCGCCGCATACTTGCCACGACGATCGACCTCGATCTCGAAGCTGAGGCGGTCGCCCTCGTTGAGCGTCGGCATACCGGCACGCTCGACAGCCGAGATGTGCACGAACGCGTCCGGCTGCCCGTCGTCGCGCTGGATGAAGCCGAAGCCCTTCATCGCGTTGAAGAACTTGACGGTGCCCGTCGCCTTCTCGCCGGTCAGCTGGCGCTGCGGCGCGCCACCGGCACCACCACGCGGACCACCGCCGAAGCCGCCGTCGCGCGGCGGGGCACGGTCGGTGACCGGCATCGGCTCGCCGTCGATCTTCAGATCGGTGGCCGACACGCGACCGCCGCGATCCACCAGCGTGAAGCCGAGCGGCTGACCCTCAGCCAGACCGGACAGGCCGGCCTGTTCAACCGCGGAGATGTGCACGAACACGTCCTCGCCGCCGTCATCGCGCACGACGAAGCCGAAGCCCTTCTGCGCATTGAAGAACTTCACGACGCCGGTGCCTTCGCCGACGACCTGCGGGGGCATGCCGCCACCGCCGCCGAAGCCGCGGCCACCGCCGCCACCACCGAAGCCGCCACCGCCGCCGCCGCGGAATCCACCGCCGCCGCCGCCGAAGCCGCCACCACCGCCGCCGAAGCCACGACCGCCGCCGAAGCCGCCGCCGCCGCGATCCTCAAAACCGCCGCCGAAGCCGCCGCCGCCGAAGCCGCCGCCGAAATCGTCACCGCCGCCGAAACTGTCGCGCTTGTCGCGCCCACGTCCGCCGCGCTGACCGCGGCCGCCCTTGTCGTAACTCATAACCCTGTTCGTCTTCCCGGTCCGCCCGAACACTCTCATCAGGGCCACGCGCAGGACGGCGAACGCGGCTCCCCCGACGCAGGTCTTACTGCGCCTCATTGCGTGCCATAGCTCATCTTGCGCCACGCTGCGAATCGTTTTGCGCATCTTTTCAGCGCGAGACGCGGGCACGCCGCAGATCGGTCGCATTGTTGCCACGTTCCGTCGCGCGATCGTTGGCGCGTGGCATGCGACGCGAGGAACGCGTTGAGCCGCGGGGCCACGGCCGCTAGAGCGCTGAACATGAGCGTTCATCTGCATGAGGAAGACCTGCCGGGCGACGTCTTCGCGCCCGGCGCCGCGATCGCGGTGGATACCGAAACCATGGGGCTCGTCACCCCGCGCGACCGATTGTGCCTGGTGCAGCTTTCGGACGGCGGCGGCGACGAACATCTCGTGCGCTTCTCCCCGGGCAGCGACTATGCCGCGCCGGTGCTGCGCGCGGTGCTGGCCGATCCGGCGCGGTTGAAGCTCTATCACTTCGGCCGCTTCGATATCGCCGCGATCCGCCATTACCTGGGCGTGGTGGCGGCGCCGGTCTATTGCACCAAGACCGCGTCGCGGCTGGTGCGCACCTATACCGATCGGCACGGGTTGAAGGAGCTGGTGCGCGAACTGCTGGGGCAGGACATCTCCAAGCAGCAGCAATCGTCCGACTGGGGCGGCCCGGTGCTGAGCGACGCGCAACGCGATTACGCCGCCTCCGACGTGCGCTTCCTGCACCGGCTGAAGGAGGAGCTGGACCGGCGCTTGGCGCGCGAAGGGCGCGCCGCGCTGGCGCAGGCGTGTTTCGATTTCCTGCCGGCGCGCGCCGAGCTGGACCTAGCGGGCTGGCCCGAGGTGGACATCTTCGCGCATGGCTGAGGCCGCGCTGCGCGCCTTGTCGGAACGGCAACGCTGGGCGCAGCCGGGCGGGCGGCACGACCGCATCGTCGCGCTGGCCAACCGCGTGCTGCCGGTGTCGATCGGCGTGCTGTTCGCGTTTCTGGTGATGGCGCCGCTGACCATGGGCGGCGACGCGTCGTTCGTGCTCGACAAGAACCGCGTCGAGGTCGCCAAGGAGCGGATGAAGCTGCAGAAGGCGCGCTATCGCGGCACCGATGCCAAGGGCCAGCCATTCGAGCTGGACGCCGGCTCGGCGCTGCAGAAGAGTTCGGCGGAGCCGGTGGTGCGAATCGCCGATCTCGCCGCCGCGATCCGGCTGTCGGACGGTCCCGCGACCATGACCGCACCCACCGGCCGCTACGACATGGACAGCGAGCAGGTTAACGTCGACGGCCCGATCCGGGTGCGCGGGCCCGACAATTATACGCTGGACACCACCGACGCGGTGGTGGACCTGAAGTCGCGCCAGTTGCGCTCCACCGGCAACGCCACCGGCACGGTGCGGCAGGGACGGTTCAGCGGCGAGCGGATGCGCGCCGACCTGGAGGCGCGGACCGTGACGCTGGACGGCAATGCCCGCTTGCGGTTCAACCCGAGACAATAGAGAAGCGCCCCATGCCGCGCCCCGACCCCCTGTTGCGCCCCGTCGTCACCGCGCTGTTCCTGCTGTCCGCACCGGCGGCGGCGCAGACGCGGCACAACACCGACGCACCGATCGACTTCGGCGCCGACCATATCGAGTTGCAGGATCGCGCCAATCGCGCGGTGCTGGCCGGCAACGTCACCGTGCGTCAGGCCGAGATGACGCTGACCGCGCAGCGCATGACCGTCAACTACACCGGGCAGGTGGAGAACGGGAACCCGCAGGTGTCGCGGCTCGACGCGTCGGGCGGGGTGACGGTCACGCGGCCGGATCAGACCGCGCGCAGCCAGTTCGGCGTGTACGACCTGAACCGCCGCGTCATCACGATGCTGGGATCAGTGCGACTGACGCAGGGCGGCAACACGGTCAACGGCGGGCGGCTGACCATCAACCTGGACACCGGCCGCGCGGTGATCGACGGCTCGTCGGTGGCCGGCGGCGGCGCGTCCGGTACAGGCGGCACGACGACGCGCGCGCCGGGCGGGCGCGTGACCGGCACCTTCTCCGTTCCCAAGCGCAACTGACCGGCGCGGCGCGGTTCGGCACGCCGCGTATCGACGGGGGTTCACGCCCGCGCCCGCTTCATGCATGAATCCTGCCAGTATGCGGGCGTTAGCGAAGCGGTAACCCTGTTCTGAGAAGGGCGACACGACGATGGACAGCATGACCACATCCCTCGACCGTGACGCGCTGGACCGCGTGGAGCCGATCCACGAGGCGCCGGCCGCCAGCGGGTTGCAGGTGGTGTCGATCGCCAAGAGCTATGACAAGCGCGTGGTGCTGACCGACGTGTCGGTGTCGGTCGGGCGTGGCGAGGTGATCGGGCTGCTGGGGCCGAACGGCGCGGGCAAGACGACGTGCTTCTATTCGGTGATGGGACTGGTGAAGCCCGATTCGGGCCGCATCATGCTGGACGGCGACGACATCACCGGACTGCCGATGTACCGGCGCGCGATCCTGGGGCTGGGTTATCTGCCGCAGGAGACGTCGATCTTCCGCGGGCTGACGATCGAGAAGAACATCTCCACCGTGCTGGAGCTGGCCGAACCCGATGCCAGGGCGCGCGCGGAGAAGCTCGAGCGGCTGCTGGACGAATTCGGGCTGACGCGGCTGCGCGACGCACCCGCGATGGCGCTGTCCGGCGGTGAGCGGCGCCGCGCCGAGATCGCGCGCGCGCTGGCCGCCGATCCCTCGATCATGCTGCTGGACGAACCGTTCGCCGGCATCGATCCGATCTCGATCGCGGATATCCGCGACCTGGTATGCCAGTTGAAGGAGCGCGGGATCGGCGTGCTCATCACCGACCACAATGTCCGCGAGACGCTGGACATCGTCGATCGCGCCTACATCATCTACGATGGCAAGGTGCTGTTCACGGGCAGCCCGGAGGAGCTGGTGCGCGACGAGAATGTCCGCCGGCTGTATCTGGGCGAGGATTTCGCGCTGTAGGTCATGGCGGGGCGGGTTTCCATCACGGTCATCCCGGCGGTGAGGGCGATCCGGGGCGACGCGGGTGCGGCGTGCCTGCGGGGCCGGACGACGGCATAGCGCGATGAGCCTCGCCCCGCGCCTCGACTTGCGCCAGTCGCAATCGCTGGTGATGACGCCGCAGTTGCAGCAGGCGATCAAGCTGCTCGCGCTGTCCAATCTCGAGATCGAGGGCGTGATCGCCGAGGAGCTGGAGCGCAACCCGCTGCTCGACACGGCCGCCGCCGCCGATGACGCGCCGGCGACCGCCCCGCCCGCCGACGCGCCGGCGCGCGAGGAGCCGGCCGGCGCGGACGAGCTGGTGATGGCCGGCGAGGCGGCGGGCGAGACGCTGGACGTCGACATCGCCGCCGAGCGCTTCGATGATTCGCCGTCCGATCATGCCGGCCTGTCGTCATCGCTCGCCCCCGCCGCCGGATCGGGCGAGGCGCCCGACCTCGATTCGTTCGCCGACACCAGCGAGAGCCTGGCCGACGTGCTGCTGGCGCAGGCCGGGGCGACTTTCGGCGAGGCCGAGCTGTTCATCGCGCGCGCGTTGATCGACCAGATCGACGAGGCCGGCTATCTGCGCGCCGATGTCGCCGACGTGGCGCAGCGGCTCGGGGTGCCGCTCTCGCGCGTCGAGGCGGTGCTGGCCGCGATCCAGCGGTTCGAGCCGACCGGCGTCGGCGCGCGCGACCTGGCGGAATGTCTCGCGATCCAGGCGCGCGAGGCCGATCGCTACGATCCGTGCATGGCGCGGCTGCTCGATCATCTCGACCTGCTGGCGCGCGGCGACCTGACGCGGTTGAAGCGGCTGTGCCAGGTGGACGACGAGGACATGGCCGACATGGTGCGCGAGTTGCGCGGCTATGATCCCAAGCCCGGCTGCCGCTATGGCGGGGAGCCGCCCGCGCCGGTGATTCCGGACCTGTCGGTGACGCGCGCGCGCGGCGGCTGGGCGATCGAGCTGAACGCCGCCACGCTGCCGCGCGTGCTGGTCAACAAGGGCTATTACACCGAACTGTCCGGCGGGGCGCAGGACCGGGCCGGCAGGGCGTGGCTGGCGGAGAAGCTGGCGAGCGCCAACTGGCTGGTGAAGGCGCTCGACCAGCGGCAGCGCACGATCATCCGCGTCGCCACCGAGATCGTGCGCCAGCAGGAGGCGTTCTTCCTGCACGGCGTCGCGCACCTGCGCCCGCTGACGCTGCGTCAGGTCGCCGAGGCGATCGAGATGCACGAATCGACGGTCAGCCGCGTGACCAGCAACAAATATCTGAGCTGCGCGCGCGGGGTGTTCGAGCTGAAATACTTCTTCACCTCCGCCATCGCGGCGGCGGATGGCGGCGATGCGGTGTCGGCGGAGGCGGTGAAGAGCGCGATCCGCGCCCTGGTCGCGGGCGAGGGCGATTCGATCCTGTCCGACGATACGCTGGTCGAACGGCTGAACGCGAAGGGCTTCGGAATCGCACGGCGGACGGTGGCCAAGTACCGCGAGGCGATGGGGATCGGCAGTTCGGTGCAACGCCGCCGCGCGCGGGCGTTGCAGGGCTAGGCGCCCTTCCCGTCCCGCCCTCTACCCCGCCCCCCTCTACTCCGCCATCGCGGAGCGCGTGTCCTCCAGTGCCAGATCCACCAGCGTCCGCATCGCCGCGGTGGCGGCCTCCACGTCCTGTGCCGCGATCGCGTCGTACACGCGCACATGGTCGGGGATCGGGTTGCGCGGCAACGCGCGCGCGCGTTGCTTGAACTGCGTGGTCCAGTGGATCGCCGCGCCGATACTGGCGCTCAGCACGATCAGCGCGTCGTTGCGGGTCGCGCGCAGGATGCCGTTGTGGAACTCGCGGTCGGCTGCGCGCCCCGCCTCGGTCGCCAGCGTGTGGCGCCGCATTCCGGCCAACGAGTCTTTCATCGCCTTCAGGTCGGCGCGGTCGCGGCGCTGCGCCGCCAGCCCGGCCGCCGCCGGTTCGACGATCGCACGCAGCTCGAACAGCGCGCGCACGAACTGCACGTCGGGCGCGCCCGCGAACGCCCAGGCCAGCACGTCGGGATCGAGCAGGTTCCAGCGTTCGCGCGGCAGCACGCGCGTGCCCGCTTTCGGCCGGCTTTCGACAAGCCCCTTCGCCGCCAGCACCTGCATCGCCTCGCGATAGGCGCTGCGCGACACCTCCAGCGCCTCGGCGAAGGCCACCTCGCCCGACAGCGTGTCGCCCGGCGCATATTCGCCGGAGACGATGGCGGTGCCCAGCTTGTGCGCGATCGCGCCATGCAGGCGCCGCCCGGTCCCGCGCACGGTGGCGCGCGGCGGGTCGATCGTCGCGGCCTCGCGCCCGTCCGCCGCGTCGGTGGGTGCGCCGCCGCCCTGCCCATTCTTGCCCAGATCCGCCATCACCTCTCCGTTCTGGCCCGCGCCGGGGGCGCCTGGCAACCCGGCACCTCTCGCGAAACGAGCGTTGCAATCCCCGATAGCGAAAACTAATGTCCGAGTAATCGAAAATCGGCACGCGACCGGTCAGGATCGCCAGCCGGCCCATGGGAGGCCGGCGCACGGGAGGATGGAATGAGGACACGCTTCTTCGGTTATGCGGGCGCGCTGGCGCTGGGACTGGCCACGCTGGCCGCCGCCCCGGCCGCTGCGCAGCAGGACGCCGCGCCCGCCGTCGGCAACGCCGCCATCACGCTGCGCGCCGACACGCCGGGGCCGACCTACGATCGTCGCATCTTCACGCAATTCGCCGAGCATCTCGGCAACGGCATCTACGGCGGCCTGTGGGTAGGCAACGACCGCCGCATCCCCAACACGCGCGGCGTCCGCAACGATGTCGTCGCGGCGCTGAAGGATCTCGGCACGCCGGTGATCCGCTGGCCGGGCGGCTGCTTCGCCGACGAATATCACTGGCGCGAGGGCGTCGGACCGCGGGCGAAGCGCCCGGTCAAGATCAACACCCACTGGGGCGGCGTCACCGAGCCGAACAGCGTCGGCACCCACGAGTTCATGGACATCAGCGAGCAGATCGGCGCGGAGGTCTACATCTCGGGCAACGTCGGCAACGGCAGTCCGCAGGAAATGGCCGAGTGGGTGGAGTATATGACCTCCCCCGCCGGCACGCTCGCGGGCGAGCGCGCGAAGAACGGCCACAAGGCGCCGTGGAAGGTGCCGTATTTCGGCATCGGCAACGAATTGTGGGGCTGTGGCGGCAACATGAAGGCGGACTATGCCGCCGACGTCACGCGCCGCTACGCCACCTTCGTAAAGGCACCGGCCGGCACGAAGATCCTGAAGATCGCATCGGGCGCCAACGTCGACGACTACAACTGGACCGAGGTGATGATGCGCGAGGCGGGCGGCCAGCTCGATGCGCTCTCGCTGCATTACTACACGATCCCCGGCGGCTGGGCGCCGCGCGCCTCGGCGATCGACTTCGACGAGGCGGCATGGGCGGAAACGCTGGCCGCCGCGTGGAAGATGGACGAGCTGGTGACGAAGCACAGCGCGATCATGGACAAATATGATCCCGGCAAGCGCGTGTTCCTGGCGGTCGACGAATGGGGCACCTGGTATGCGCAGGATCCGGGCACGCACCCGGGCTTCCTGCGCCAGCAGAACTCGCTGCGCGACGCGCTGGTCGCCGCCATCCACCTGAACATCTTCGCCCGGCACGCCGATCGCGTGAAGATGACCGCCATCGCGCAGATGGTGAACGTGTTGCAGGCGATGATCCTGACCGACGGTCCGAAGATGGTGCTGACCCCCACCTATCACGTCTTCAAGATGTACAAGCCGTACATGGACGGCACGGTGCTGCCGATCGAGATCACGTCGCCGTGGTACAGCAAGGACCAGTGGGTGCTGCCCGCGGTCAGCGCGTCGGCGGTGCGCGACAAGGGCGGGGTGGCGCATGTCGCGCTCGCCAACGCCGATCCGAACCGCAGCATCACGGTCACCACGACGCTGACCGGCCTTTCCGCCACGCGGGCCACGGGGCAGATCCTGACCGCGCCGGCGATCAACGCCATCAACACCTTTGACGCGCCGAACGCGGTCGTCCCGGCCGCGTTCAACGACGCGCGGGTCGATGGCGGCCGGTTGACGGTCACGCTGCCGGCGAAGTCGGTCGTCATGCTGGACCTGAACTGATGGAGGACCACGACATGGCGCGGCTCTCCCGCCGACTGTTCGTGGCGGGGGGCGCGGCGCTGGCGGCCGCCCCCGCCTTCGCCCGCGCGCCGACGCGCCCCGGCGCGATCGTCAACCCGCTGGTGCGCCAGCGCGCCGACGCGCAGGTGTTCCGCCACACCGACGGCTGGTATTATCTGACCGGATCGGTGCCGGAATATGACCGGCTGGTGCTGCGCCGCGCGCGCACCATCGCCGGCCTGTCCACCGCGCGGGAGCGCGTGTTGTGGCGCCACGAGGCGAAGGGGCCGCTGTCCGGCTTCATCTGGGCGCCGGAGCTGCACCTGATCGACGGCCGGTGGATCATGTATTTCGCCGCCGGCCCCAGCGGCGGCGGGGAGGACGTGTTCCGCATCCGCACCCACGCCGTCGTCTGCGACGGAGCCGATCCGATGACCGGCAACTGGAGCGTGCTGGGGCAGTTGCAGACGCCGTGGGACAGCTTCAACCTCGATTCCACCAGCTTCGTGCATCGCGGGCAGCGCTATCTCGCCTGGGCGCAGCGCGAGCCGGGGATCGAGACGAACTCCAACCTGTACCTCGCCCCGCTGGCGACCCCGCTGACGCTGGCGGCGACGCCCGCGCGGCTTACGATTCCGACGCTGCCGTGGGAAATCCGCGGCTTCAAGGTGGCCGAGGCGCCGGCGGTGCTGGCGCGCCATGGGCGGCTGTTCATGACCTATTCGGCCAGCGCGACCGATGCCCGTTATTGCCTGGGCATGCTCACCGCGCGCGACGATGCCGACATCATGGACCCGGCAAGCTGGACCAAGTCGCCCGAGCCGGTCATGAAAACGTCGCGTGCGCACCGCATCTTCGGGCCGGGCCACAACAGCTTCACGGTCGACGAGCGCGGTCGCGACATGCTGGTGTATCACGCGCGCGATTACGAGACGATCACGGGCGACCCGCTGTTCGATCCCAATCGCCACACCCGCGTCCAGCCGATTCGGTACGACAAGAACGGCGTGCCATTGTTCGATCCGCCGCTGGCCAACGGGCCGCTCCCGCGCGCGTGAACCACCGCTTTATCGCCTGATCGGGCGCGCTGCCGTCGGGGCAGCGCGCCCGTTTCGTCGCGCGGAACAGACCGCCAAAAAGGGACTTGCGTTCGGTTTTGGTTGATATATGTCCGAGTATTAAACGCGCAGTCAGCGTGCATCTATGCCAGGGGAGGTCAATCATGGCGTTCAAAACCGCATTCCTGTTGTCGGTGTCGGCAGCATCGCTGCTCACCGCGGGCAGCGCCCGCGCCCAGACCGACCCGCTCGCGCCCGGCACCGCCGCTCAGCAGGCGCAACCCGCGCCCGGCGGCTCCACCGCCGAGGATTCCGCCGCACAGAATGACGTCGACGATGTGGTCGTCACGGGCGTACGCGCCTCGATCGTTGGCGCACTGAACGTCAAGCGCGAGTCGGTGCAGATCGTCGACTCGATCGTCGCCGAGGATGTCGGCAAATTGCCCGACAATAACGTCGTCGAGGCGCTGCAGCGCGTCACCGGTGTGCAGGTCACCAACCGCGGTGCCGGCGAGGTCGGCGCGCTGTCGATCCGCGGTCTCACCGATCCGCTGACGACGATGAACGGGCGGATCATCTTCACCTCGTCCGGCCAGTCGTTCGCGCTGCAGGACATCCCCGCCAACCTCGTGAAGCGCATCGACGTCTACAAGACGCGCGCCGCCGACCAGATCGAAACCGGGCTGGCCGGGCAGATCGACGTGTTCACGCGCCGTCCGTTCGATTTCGACGGCTTCGCCATCTCCGGCGTCGCGCGCGGCATCTACAACGAGCAGGCCGACACCTTCAATCCGAACGTCTCCGGCCTCATCAGCAACCGCTGGGAAACCGGGATCGGCGACGTCGGCATCCTGGTCAACGGCAGCTACGCGCGCACGAAGTTCCGCGACATGTCGGTCGCCGCCGGCGCGCTGGTGCCGTTCGCGGCGAACGGCGCGCCGGGCAGCGGCGCGGCGAACCTGTGCAATCCCTCCAACCCCAGCGGCTGGACCGCGCTGGAGCGGATCTTCCCCACCGATTGCCGCGCTCCGGTTCCGGGCACGACCAACTTGGCGCAATTGTGGCAGCAGGGCACCGACACCGGCCTGCCGACAGCGGCGGGTTCGACGCTGAGCATCAACGGCGCCAACGTGCCCTATTATCTCGCGCGCGACGCGGTGTTCAGCGCCGACACGCATGGCGA
Source organism: Sphingomonas taxi (assembly GCA_003243195.1). GTDB lineage: Bacteria > Pseudomonadota > Alphaproteobacteria > Sphingomonadales > Sphingomonadaceae > Sphingomonas > Sphingomonas taxi_B. The sequence goes on from QFQI01000002.1 coordinate 416,066, forward strand.
GCGGGAGCGGCCCGCGGTCAACGCGGCGCTGCAATGGTCGCCCAATTCGTCGTCCACCTACACCGCCGAGTTCTTCTGGAGCGGGTTCCGCCAGACGACCTACAACAGCCTGATGTTCTCGTTCGTCGACTGGTGGGGATCGCTGGGCGCCAACCCGGCCTCGACGATCACGCTGTACCCGGACACGAACCTCATCAAGACCCGCACGGTCGGCGACGTCTTCGGCTTCAACAGCGGCGACCTGACCAAGAGCCAGACCGACAGCTTCGTCTATGCGCTGAACGGCAAATGGGATGTCGGCAGCGGCAAGATCGTCGCCGACGCCGCCTATCAGACCAGCAAGTTCAAGAGCGATTTCCGCGCGATGCGCCTGAACCGCGTCGCCAGCCGGATCGACGTCGACTTCAACGCCGGCGGCGGCATCCCGTCGTACAATTTCAGCGACAATGCGCTGCTGCTCGATCCGTCGCAGTGGACGGTGGGTGAATTCTACGACAACAGCAACCGCTCCGAAGGGTCGGCGTTCACCGCCACCGTCGATGCCGATCAGGCATGGGACGAAGGCTTCTTCCGCAAGGTGAAGGCCGGGCTGCGCTACGACAGGCGCACGGCGGCGGACAGCGTTCGCACGCAGGACGCCGGCGTGCTCGGCGTCAACTTCAGCACGTTGTCGGAGGAGCTGCGCTACACCAACAGCGGCTTCTTCGATGGTCAGGCGAGCGTGCCGACATCGTGGATCAACGCCAACGGCTATTACATCTACGAGAACGCCGACGATATCCGCCGGCTCTACCAGCGCGTGAAGCCCGGCTTCCAGACGTCGGACCAGTTCGCGCTGACCCGCGTCTTCGACATCGATGAAACCACCATGTCGGCCTATATCCAGGCCGATGCGGAGATCGCGATCTTCGGCCGGCCGCTGCAGATCCAGGGCGGCGTGCGCTACGTCGACGTCGACACCAACCTGCGCTTCATCGACCGCTACAACAATGGCGCGCAGTCGCGTGCGTCGCAGACCACCAGCAAGCTGCTGCCCGCGGTCACGGTGCGTTTCGACATCACCAACCGCCTGCGTGCGCGGTTCAACTATGGCGAGACGTTGCGGCGCCCCGCCTTCTCCGACCTGAACCCCAATTACAACCTGACCGGCGACCTGACCAACGTCGGCTATGGTTCGGGGAGCAGCGGCAACCTGGGCCTGCGGCCGACCCAGTCGAAGAACTACGACCTGGGCCTGGAATGGTATTTCGATCGCGACAGCGCGATCTACGCCACGCTGTTCCGTCGCGAGATCGACGGGCTGGTGGTGCCGGCGCGCTCGCTGGTGACGGTCACCGGCACCGGCCTGAACACGACCAGCTTCCTGGTGAACCGTCCCGAGAACGCCTCGGACGGCGTGCTGAAGGGCGCGGAACTGGGTCTGGTCTATTTCCCGCATTACCTGCCCAGCCTGTTGAACGGCCTGGGCGTACAGGCCAGCGCCACCATCCTCGACTCGACGCAGAACATCCCGCAGTTCAACGCGACCGGCCAGATCGTCGGGCAGTTGCGCTCGTCGTTCTTCGGCGTGTCGGACTTCTCGTACAACGCCACGCTGGCCTATGATCGCGGCCCGATCGGCGCGCGACTGTCGTACATCTATCGCAAGGAGTTCGCCGCCCGCAACGAGGCCGCGCTGTTCGCCAATCCGCTCGGCGTGTGGCGCCGGCCGGAGCGCAGCCTGGACTTCCAGCTGACGGCCAAGCTCACCGAGGATCTCGGCCTCACCTTCGACGCGGTGAACCTCACCAAGTCGAAGCAGCAGGAATATTACCGCTTCGACGATGCGGGCAACCAGGACCAGTTCAACCTGGGCACGCTGCTGCTCGCGCGGACCTTCGCGATCGGCGTGCGCTACACCTTCGACTGACCTTCACGGGCGGGCGCCGGCAGCGGCACCCGCCCCTTCTCGCCCGTTCCCCGGGGCTGGAGAATGACCATGAAACCGATCTGGCCCGTGACGGCACTGCTGGTGCTCGCCTCGTGCGGTGGCGGCGACGGTGGCAGCAGCGCACCGTCGGTCGCCGCGCCCGCGCCGACCCCCAGCCCCACTCCTTCGCCGACCCCCGCCCCGACGCCATCGCCATCGCCAACAGCGGGATCGCTGGCGTTGACCGGCAACGTCAGCTTCGTCCACGATCCCGCGATCCTCGCCGACAACGGCAATTATTATCTCTTCACCACCGGCAATGCCGGCGATGCGGAGGGGTTGCTGGGGCTGCGGACCTCGACCGACCTGACCGACTGGACGCTACGCGGCGGATCGTACCGCGCGCTGCCGGCCTGGACCGGCACCGCCGTGCCCGGCGCGACCGGCATGTGGGCGCCCGATATCGTCAAGGTCGGCAGCGAATACCGGCTGTATTACTCCATCTCCACCTTCGGACGGAACCTGTCAGCGATCGGCATGGCGACCGCGACCAGCATCGACCCGGCCAATCCGGCCGCCAACTGGGTGGACAAGGGGCCGGTGGTGCAATCCGCCACCACCGACGATTACAATGCGATCGACCCCGCGGTGTTCAGCGATGCCGACGGGCGACAATGGATGGCGTTCGGCAGCTTCTGGAGCGGCATCAAGCTGATCGAGCTCGATCCGGCGACCGGGATGCGCAAGCAGGGCGACACGCTGCGCGCGATCGCCTCACGTCCGTTCCCCGGCGCGATCGAGGCGCCGTTCGTGGTCCGTCACGGGGGCTTCTATTATCTGTTCGTGTCGTTCGACAGTTGCTGCCAGGGGGCGAACAGCACCTACAACACCGTCGTCGGCCGCTCGACTTCCCCCACCGGTCCCTATGTCGATCGCGCCGGAAAGGCGATGCTGGACGGCGGCGGCACACAGGTGCTGACCTCCGGCCAGGGCACGGGCAGCCGCTTCGTCGGCCGTGGCCATGTCGCGATCCTCCAGCAACCGGGCGGCGACCATATCGTCTACCACGCCTATGACACGCAACGGAACGGCGCGCCGACGTTGCAGATCCAGCGGCTGGCGTGGGATGCGGACGAGTGGCCGGTGGCACAATAAGGCGCATCGGGACGCCCGTGGGGGGCTGGAGCGATGCGCCGGGATCGTGAGCGACAAGCCTGAGAGGAAGCGCCTCGTCGCCCATCGGTCGGGCACAGGGCGATGACGGTCGTTCACCCTCGCCGGAAAGCGCCTTACCGCCCGTTGCGCCCGGTCCGATCGCGCAGATCGTTTCCGGCCTCCTCCAGCGCTGCGCCGGCGCGGTCACGCGCCGTGTCGCCGCGCGCGCGGATCTCGGCCTCCAGGTGCTTCGACGCGGCGTCGATATGGTTGGCGGCGCGATCCAGCGAATGGATCGCGACGCCGTCGACGTGATTCTGGACCGCGCCGGTCAGCGCATCGACGCTGTCGACGACATTGTCGCCGGCGCGCGCCACATCCGCGGCGATCGCGTTGCCCGTGCGCTCGGCATGATCCTCCACGCGGTCCGAACAGGCGGCCAGGGCCAGCGCGGCGAGCGGGACGGTCAGGGCGGCGATCTTCATGCGGTTCTTCTCCGTGGCGGTTGGGATCACCGGACCAATCGTCCGCGTGCCGCTTGGTTGCGTCAGTGCGCGGCGGCGCGCAGCGACTGGCCGATCAGCGCGAAGAAGGCGCGGCTGCCCTGGCTGGTGTCGACGTCCCATTCCGGATGCCATTGCACAGCCACCACGTCCGCCCCGCACGGCCGCGCCGCGATCGCCTCGATGATGCCGTCGTCGCTGGCCAGCGCCTCCACCGCCAGCCCGTCGCCCAGCCGCTCGATCGCCTGTTCGTGGACCGAATGCACCGACAGATGCCGCTCGCCGGTCGCGCGCGCCAGTACGCCGTCACGCGTCAGCCGGACGTCGTGCCGGTGATCGAACAGCGTCGCATAGTCCGTATCCTCCCACCCGCCGCGCAGGTGACGGCCGCAGCAGCGCTCGCCCGACAGCGTTCCGCCGAACAGCACGTTGATCTCCTGCAACCCCCGGCAGATGCCGAACACCGGCTTGCCCGCCTCGATCATCGCGTCGGCCAGCGTCAGCGCCACCTCGTCGCGCTGGTGGTCGAGCGTCCCGCCCGCGACATCGCTCGCCGCGCCATAGCGGGTCGGCGCGACGTTGGAGCGTGACCCGGTGAGCAGCAGCCCGTCGAGATGCCCGACCAGCACACCGGCGTCGCTCGCCTCCGCGATGGCGGGCACCAGCAGCACGCAGGCGTCGGAGATGCGCGCCAGCGGCGCGACGAAGCGGCTTGCGGCGACCTGCACCGGACGCTGCGCCACCTCGTTGCAGCACAGCACGCCGATCACCGGCTTGCGCGCCTCACCCATCGGTCAGCCCGTCGCGCATCGCCAGCCCCTCGCTGGTCGCCAGCACGTTCGCCTCCGGCTGCGTCACCGTCGCGCCGGCCGGCACGTCGCGCAACAGCCAGACATTGCCGCCGATCATCGCGCCGCGCCCGATCGTCACGCGCCCCAGGATCGTCGAACCGGCATAGATCACCACATCGTCCTCCACGATCGGATGCCGTGCATAACGCTCGCGCGGGCGATCCGGCGCATCGGCGAGCGGCGTGCGCGCGCCCAGCGTGACATGCTGGTACAGCCGCACCCGGTCGCCGATGATCGCGGTTTCGCCGATCACCACCCCGGTGCCATGGTCGATGAAGAAATGCGCGCCGATCGTCGCGCCGGGGTGGATGTCGACGCCGGTGCGCTCATTGGCGAGCTCCGAGATCAGCCGCGCGACGATCGGCGCGCCGAGCTGATAGAGCTGGTGCGCGATGCGATGGTGCAGGCTGGCGATCGCGCCGGGGTAGCACACCAGGATCTCGTCGGCACTGCGCGCGGCCGGATCGCCCAGGAAGGCGGCCTCCACGTCACTGTCAATCAGGCGGCGGACGTCGCCCAGCGTCGCGACGAACAGCCGCACGATCGTGCCGGGCTGGTCGGGGTCGAACGCGCCGCTCCTCGCCTCGGCCTGCCAATATCCCAGCTCGGCGGCGACCTCGCGTTCCAGCTCCGTCGCGGCGGCGAGCAGCTTGGCGGCGACGAACGCATCCTCATCCGCCACCGCGCCGCGGAACTGGCCGAGCCGCCGCGGAAACAGCGCCGCGGCGAGCAGGTCGATCACCCGGGCGAGCGCGCCCAGCGACGGGAAGCTGGCGGGATCGTGACCGTCGTCGTGGCGCTGCCGCCAGTCGCGCCGTGCATCGCGCAGCGCCTCCACCGCAGCGGCGATCGGCGCGCCGGCCCCCGCGCCGCGTACTGCCCCGCCTGTGCCGCCGATGTCGTGCATGAGCCGATCCTTTCGCCCATGCTTATATCCCATCGGTCGAGTGGGTCTTGAAAGAAGCGCTCTACCCCCGGCCAAGCAAAACGACGCACGGGCGCCCGCGCGCACCGTCCGGCACGCCGCCCATCGCGAAACCAGGAGCTGAGGGAGAAAGCTGGATGCCCGACAAGGATTCGAACCTTGATTGACGGAGTCAGAGTCCGCTCTCTTACCATTAGAGGATCGGGCAACAGCGAGGGCGCGTCTAGAAGCGTGCGTCGCCTGTGTCAACGCCCGCCTTGCCCGCGGTATCCCGACTGTGTAGCCTGCAGGCCAAGCACCGGGGATCGCAGGGGCGGTCCGGACCGGAAGAAACAAGAAAGTTGACGGCAATGGTGGATTACCCCGCCCAATTGCCGCGCCGGCAGGTTTATGGCCCTGCCCGTTCGGCTCGACCACTGCCGCGCCACGCGCGCGGCGCGCCGCGGCATTATGCCGCGCTGGACCTTGGCACCAACAATTGCCGCCTGTTGATCGCGCGGCCGCACGGCGACGGCTTCGCGGTGGTGGACGCCTTCTCGCGAATCGTCCGGCTGGGTGAGGGACTGGCGCACAGTCAGGCGCTGTCCGACGCCGCGATCGAGCGCACCATCGCGGCGCTGCGCGTCTGCGCGGACAAGCTGAAGCGCCGCGACGTCACGCTCGCGCGATCGGTGGCGACCGAGGCATGCCGGCGCGCGAGCAACGGCGCGGCGTTCATCGCGCGCGTGCGGGAGGAAACCGGCATCCACCTCGACATCATCTCCGCCGAGGAGGAAGCGCGGCTCGCGGTGCTCGGTTGCCACGCGCTGCTGGAGCCGGGCAGCGGCCCCGCGCTGGTGTTCGACATCGGCGGCGGGTCGACCGAACTGGTGCTGGTCGATGCCGACACCACGGTGCCGCGCGTGCGCGACTGGCATTCCGCGCCCTGGGGCGTCGTGTCGCTGACCGAAAGCGCCGGCGGCGGCGGCACCGCCGAGGAGCGCGCGCGCGCGTACAGGAGGATGCGCGCGCTGGTGGCGGAGAGTTTCGCCCCCTTCGCGGCGCGCCTGCCGCGCCTGGCGGACGTGCCGCGGCTGCTGGGAACGTCCGGCACGGTCACGACGCTGGCGAGCGTGCACCTCGGGCTGGAGCGCTACGACCGCTCGCAGGTCGACGGGCTGATCGCCCCCGCCGCGGCGATGCGCCGCATCAGCCAGGAACTGGCCGGCATGTCGCTGGCCGAGCGCGCGAAGCTGCCGTGCATCGGGCGCGAGCGCGCCGATCTGGTCGTGGCGGGGTGCGCGATCCTGGAGGGCATCCTGGATCTGTGGCCGGCCGAGCGGCTGGGCGTCGCGGATCGCGGCATCCGCGAGGGGATCCTGCGCCGCCTGATGGAAACCGGCGCGTGAGGGGAACCGGGGCGGGACGCCAGCGCGTCAAGACCGCGAAGCGGCGCACCGCGCAGTCGACGCGCTGGCTCGAACGCCAGCTCAACGATCCCTATGTCCATCGCGCGAAGGCGGAAGGGTATCGCAGCCGCGCGGCGTTCAAGCTGATCGAGCTGGACGAGCGCTTCGGCTTGCTGAAGGGCGCGAAACGCGTCGTCGACCTGGGCATCGCGCCCGGCGGCTGGAGCCAGGTGGTGCGCCGCACCGTGCCGGGCGCGGCGGTGGTCGGGATCGACCTGTTGCCGGTCGATCCGATCGACGGGGTCACGATCTTCGAGATGGACTTCATGGACGATGCCGCGCCGGCGCGGTTGATGGAGGCGCTCGGCGGCGCGCCCGATCTGGTGCTGTCGGACATGGCGGCGAACACCGTCGGCCATCCGCAGACCGACGCGCTGCGCACGATGGCGCTGGTGGAAACCGCGCTGGCCTTCGCGGTCGACGTGCTGCGGCCCGGCGGCACGTTCGTGTCGAAGGTATTCGCGGGCGGTGCGGATTCGGCGCTGGTCGCGGAGATGAAGCGCAACTTCGCGACGGTGAAACATGCCAAGCCGCCCTCCAGCCGCAAGGGGTCGGTGGAGTGGTTCGTGGTCGCGCAGGGGTTCAAGGGGCGGGCACCACGCGAGGCATAGCGCCCGCCCGCCGCGCTACCCCTTCTTCGCCGCGATATAGCCGTCGACCTGCTCCTCCAGCACGTCGAGCGGCAGCGCACCCTGCCCCAGCACCACCTCGTGGAACTCGCGCAGGTCGAATTTCGGCCCCAGCGCGCGTTCGGCCTTTGCCCGAAGCCCGGCGATCTTCAATTGCCCGACCATGTAGCTGGTCGCCTGCCCGGGCCAGTTGAAGTAGCGATCGACCTCGCGCGCGATGTCGGTGTCGCTGACCGAGCTGTTGGCGCGGAAATAGGCCACCGCCTGCTCGCGGGTCCATTTCTTCGCATGGATGCCGGTGTCGAGCACCAGTCGGATCGCGCGCCAGACCTGGTTGGAGAGCATGCCGAATTCGGCATAGGGATCCTTGTACGCCCCCATCTCCCCCGCCAGCCGTTCGCTGTAGAGGCCCCAGCCCTCGACATAGGCGCCATAGCCGCCGAGCGTGCGAAAACGCGGCAGCCCGGTCAGCTCCATCGCGCGCGCGATCTGGAAATGGTGGCCCGGCGCCGCCTCGTGCGCGGCGATCGCGTCGAGCTGGATCTTCTGCGTCTGGCGCATGTCGACCAGGTTGACGTAGAAGATGCCGGGGCGCGACCCGTCCGGCGCGGGGCGGTTGTAGAACGCCGTGGAGGCGGTCCCCTCCCGCCATTTCTCCACCGCGCGAACCTCCAGCTTCGCCCTGGGCAGTCGCAGGAAGAAGCGCGGCGCGGCATCCATCATCTGCGCCACGAAGCGGCGCGCGTCGTTCAGATACGCCTCGCGCCCGGCATCGGTGTTGGGATATTTGAAGCGGGGGTCGGTGCGCACCGCCTCGAAGAACTGCTCCAGCGTGCCGGTGAAGCCGACGCGGGTCTTGACCGCCTCCATCTCCTGCCGGATCGCCGCGACCTGCCGCAGCCCCAGCGCGTGGATCTGCTCGGCGGTCAGGTCGGTGGTCGTCGAGTCGCGCAGCCGCACGGCATAATAAGCCGCGCCGTCGGGCAGCTTCCACGCGCCGAAGTTGCCGGTCGACTGCGGCTCCAGCTCGTCCAGCGTCGCGAACATCAGCGCATAGCCGCGCTGCATCGGCCCGGTCATCGCCGCGGCGCCAGCCGCCAGCAGCCGCTGCTTCTCGGCCGGGGTCGCGGCGAGCGCGGTCACCTTCCGGCGGAAATCGGCCATCAGCGCCGAATCGGCGCCGGCGGTGAACGGCGCGCCCTCCAGCACCTTGCGCGCATCGGCGCGGACCGGCGCGAAGACCATCTTCGGCGGGACGATGCCCATCTTCGCCTGTTCGCGCATCAGCGCGGCGGTTTCGCGCATCACGCGTTCCGAATCGCGGATCCGCGCGACATAGGCGTCGGCATCCGCGACGCTGTCGACGCGATGTTCGTTGATGAGGAACACCGGCACCTCGCCCATCGGGCTGCCGTTGGTGGACACCGGATAGCGCCACTTTCGGAAACGATACGAATCGCGCGCGCGCACCACCTGATCCTCGAACAGGCGGTAGCTGAGCCGCGCGACCGGGCCGAGACGGTCGGGCGAGAAGCCGGCGCGCATCTCCCGCAACTGGCGCTCGGCCAGGTCGCGCTCGCGCTGGTCGGCGGCATCGGTGTGATCGTCGAGCCGGTCGTAGTTCGTCTTCAGTCCCAGGCTGGTCTGCGCCTCGGGGCTGAGCGCGACGCGCGCATCGAAGGCGCGATCGAGGAAGGCGGTGAGCCGCGCATCCTCGGCGGCGGTCGGCGCAGCCGCCGACGACTCGGCCGGCGGCACCGCCGGCGCCTGGGCCGCGATCGCGGCGGGGGCGGCGAGCGCCAGGAACAGCGCGCGCATCAGTTCGGCCCCTGGCCGGCGGGTGCCGCCGCGGTCGAGGGCGCGACCGGCGGCGTCGCGGATCGCGCCACCGCCACCGCGCGATCGTACCAGTCGGCGAGATCGCGCTTCATCGCCACCAGCGCCTCGGGATTGAGATAGGTCATGTGCCCCGCCGGATAATAGGTGAAGCGCAGGTTCCGCTGCTGCGCCGGCTCCAGCATCATATGGCCCAGATCGTTCTCGGTGCCGAAGAACGGCGTGGCCATGTCGTACCAGCCGTTCATCGACAGCACCTGCAGATACGGATTGCCGCGCATCGCCGCGGCGAGATCGACCGCGGTGTTGGGATTGTTCTGCTCGCCCGCGCCCCGCAGCGGCGAGGCGTGCTTCCAGTTCCACGTCCACCCCTTCGCATCGCGCGCCGACAGCCGGTACGGCATGTCGGTCTTGTAGCCGAGCGTATGGGTCGCATAATCGTTGAAGGTCGCGATGAACGCGCCGGAGATCGCATCCGACGACACGTCGCTCTCGGGCCGCTCGCCCGCCGCGTCGCTGTCGACGCCGATGTAGCGCGAATCGAACCGGCCCACCGTCTGGCGCGTACCGCGCAGCAATTCCTTCTGGAAACGCGGCAGATCGACGCGCAGGTTGCTGCGGATCAGGAAATCGGTGCTCAGCCCGGTCAGCTCGCTCATCCGCCGCGCGACCGCGTCGCGTTCCTCCGCCGGGATATTCTGCCCCTTGGCCAGCGCCGACATATACGGCCCGACCGCGAACTCGCGCGCCTGCTGCACCACCGTCGCCACGTCCGCCGGACGGTTCGGCAGGCGGTTGTGATACCAAGCGGTGGCGGCATAGCTGGGCAGATAGTTGAGGTACACCTGGTCCAGCCCCGGCTGGCGATAGCCGTAGTTCATGATCGAGCTGAGCAGCACCACGCCGTTCAGCGCCATGCCGCGATCCTGCAACTGGTACGCCAGCGCGCCGGACCGCAGCGTGCCATAGCTTTCGCCGAACAGGAACTTCGGCGAGTTCCAGCGCCCGAACTTGGTGGCGTAGCGGATGATCGCCTTGGCAAAGGCGTCGGCATCCTCGTCGGTACCGTAGAAGTCGGACGGCTTGGCATCGCCCAGCGGCCGCGAATAGCCCGCGCCGATCGCGTCCAGAAACACCATGTCGGTCTTGTCGAGCAACGTGTACGGGTTCGGCCCGAATTCATAGGGCGCGGGGCGGATGAACTCCGGGCTGCCGGTCTGGAGCCGCACCGGCGCGAACGACCCCATGTGCAGCCAGAAGGTCGGGCTGCCCGGCCCGCCGTTGTAGAAGAAGGTGATCGGGCGCTTCGTGCCGGGTTTGGTGCCCTCCAGCGTATAGGCGGTGTAGAACATCGACGCGGTCGGCTTGCCCTCCAGGTCGCGGATCGTGAGCGTCCCGGCGGTGGCGGTATAGCCCAGCCGCTTGCCCGACACGGTCACCGCGCCCGTCGACCGCTCCTCGCGCTCCGCGACCGGGGCGTTGGCATAGGCGCCCTCCACGGCGTCCTTCTGCGCCTCGGCGTTGCTCCTGACCGGCTTGTCCTTTTCCTGCGCCATGGCCGGCACGGCGACGGCGGCGAGCAGGAGGGCGGCGTAACGCAAACGCATGCGGGGTTCCCCTTTATATGTCGGGGCACGGTGTAATCGTCACCGGCGAAACCATGCAAGCGGTGCTCGTCACCCGAACGCGCTGATCTCAATCATCCTCGTCCTCGAAACCCGACAGCGCCAGCGCGCGGGCCTTGATCTGGCGGGTCATGCACCAATGGACCAGCGCCTCCTCGCGACCATGCGTGACCCACACCTCCTTCGGCGAAATCTCGGTCAGCGTCTGCGTCAGCTCGTCCCAGTCGGCGTGGTCGGACAGGATCAGCGGCAATTCGACGTTCTTCTGCCGCGCGCGTTGCCGGACGCGCATCCACCCGCTCGCCATCGCGGTGATCGGATCGGGCAGCCGCCGCGACCAGCGGTCGTTCAGCGCCGAGGGCGGGCACATCACGACGTGTCCCGCCATCTCCGCCTTGGCCACGCCGGTCGCAGGACGCAGTTCGCCCAGCGGCACGCCCAGTTCGGCATAGAGATCGCACAACCGTTGCAGCGCGCCGTGGATGTAGATCGGTGCGCCGTGCCCGCGCGCGCGCAGCTCCGCGATCACGCGCTGCGCCTTGCCCAGCGCATAGGCGCCGACGACGATGCAGCGATCGGGGTTGGCGTGAAGCCGCGCGATCAGCTTGTCGATCTCGTCCCCGGTGTCGGGGTGGCGAAACACCGGCAGGCCGAACGTCGCCTCGGTGATGAACACGTCGCATGCGACCGGCTCGAACGGCGCGCAGGTCGGGTCGGCGCGACGCTTGTAGTCCCCCGATACCACGATGCGCTCGCCGCGATGCGCCAGCACGATCTGCGCGGAGCCGAGCACGTGGCCGGCGGGAACGAAGCCGATGTCGACATCGCCCAGCCGCACGGCGCCGCCATAAGGCACCGGGTGCGCGGTTTGCTGGCCATAGCGCGCGTCCATGATCGCCAGCGTCTCCGGCGTCGCCCACACCGCGCCGTGCCCGCCGCGCGCGTGATCGGCATGGCCATGCGTCACCAGCGCGCGCGGCACGGGGATCGAGGGGTCGACCCACGCGTCGGCGGGGCGCACGTAGATGCCGTGCGGATGCGGTTCCAGCCAGTCGCCCAGGATCGTGCCGCGTGTCGCCATCCGCCATCAACCGCGCGCGCCCGTCGAAGTTCACCACGGATGCGGCGGCGGTTGTAGCCCGCCTGCTGCGCGCTACATCATCCCCATGCCCGCCCGGACCGCCGATTGACCGCCCTCCCCCCCGTCCTGGCCGACTGGTTCGCGCGCCGGGGATGGCAGCCGCGCCGCCACCAGCTCGCGATGCTGGACGAGGCGCGGGCCGGGCATCATGCGCTGCTGATCGCCACCACCGGCGCGGGCAAGACGCTGGCCGGCTTCCTGCCGACGCTCGCCGAACTGATCGGGACGCCGCATGACGGGCTGCACACGCTCTACGTTTCGCCGCTGAAGGCGCTGGCGGTGGATATCCAGCGCAACCTGCTCGGCCCGATCGCGGAGATGGCGGTCGACATCCGCGTCGAGACCCGCACCGGCGACACGCCGTCCGACCGCAAGGCGCGGCAGCGCGCGCGACCGCCGCAGATCCTGCTGACCACGCCGGAATCGCTGTCGCTGCTGCTCAGCTATCCCGACAGCTTCACGATGTTCGCGGGGCTGCGCACGATCGTCGTCGACGAGGTGCACGCCTTCGCCACCGGCAAGCGCGGCGACCTGCTCAACCTGTGCATGGCGAGGTTGCAGCGGATCGCGCCGGCGTGCCGACGGGTCGCGCTGTCCGCCACCGTCGCCGATCCCGACGGCTATCGCGCGTGGCTGGCGCCCGATGGCGATATCGATCGTGTGGCGCTGGTGCACGGCGACGTCGGGGTCGATCCCGACATCGCGATCCTGCTGCCCGAGGGTCGCGTGCCCTGGGCGGGGCATTCCGGCCGCTATGCCGCCGAACAGGTGATGGCGGAGATCGAGACGCACCGCACCTCGATCGTCTTCTGCAACACCCGCAGCCTGGCCGAGCTGATCTTCCAGGATCTGTGGAAGGCCAATGCGATGCAATTGCCGATAGGCATCCATCACGGCAGTCTGGAAAAGGAAGCGCGCCGCAAGGTGGAGAATGCGATGGCGGACGGGCGGCTGCGCGCGCTGGTCGCCACCGCCAGCCTCGATCTGGGCGTCGACTGGGGCGACGTCGACTGCGTGATCCAGATGGGCGCCCCGAAGGGGTCGTCGCGGCTGCTGCAACGCATCGGCCGATCGAACCACCGGCTCGACCAGGCGAGCGAGGCGATCCTGGTGCCGGGCAACCGCTTCGAATATCTGGAGGCGCGCGCGGCGCTGGACGCGGTGGAGGCGGGCGAGCTGGATGCCGACGTGTTCCGCATGGGGGCGCTGGACGTGCTGGCGCAGCATGTGATGGCATGCGCCTGCGCCGCGCCGTTCGACGAGGCGGAGATGCTGGACGAGCTGCGCGGCGCGCTGCCCTATTCGGCGCTCACCGGCGAGCTGTTCGCCCGCGTGCTCGGCTTCATCCGCGACGGCGGCTATTCGTTGCGCGCCTATGACCGCTTCAAGCGGCTGACGCAGGACCGCGACGGCACATGGCGCGTCAGCCATCCGAAGTTCGTCGCGCAGCACCGCCTCAACGCCGGGATCATCGTCGAGGCGACGATGCTCACCGTGCGGTTCCGCAACGGCCGCGCGCTCGGCAAGGTCGAGGAAGGGTTCGCCGCCACGCTCAGCCACGGCGACACCTTCTTCTTCGCCGGCCTGTCGCTGGAGGTCGAGAAGATCGACACCGAGGATCTGGTCGTGCGCGCCACCAGCCGCCCCGCGCGCATCCCCACCTACGGCGGCAGCCGCATGCCGCTGTCCACCAACCTCGCCGATCGCGTGCGTCGCTTCCTGGACACGCCGGCCGAGTGGCACCGCTTCCCCGACGACGTGCGCGAATGGCTGGAAATCCAGCAGCGCCGCTCCACGCTGCCGCACCCCGACCAGTTGCTGGTGGAAACCTTCCCGCGCGAGGGGCGGCATTACATGGTCGCCTATAGTTTCGAGGGATGGAACGCGCACCAGTCGCTCGGCATGCTGGTGACGAAACGCATGGAGACGCTCGGGCTGAACCCGCTCGGCTTCGTCGCCAACGATTATGCGATCGCCTGCTACGGGCTGGAGAAGGTCACCGATCCCGCCGCGCTGTTCTCCGCCGACATATTGGAACAGGAGTTCGTGGAATGGGTCGAGCGCTCGCACCTGCTGAAGCGCGCGTTCCGCGAGGTGGCGGTGATCGGCGGGCTGGTGGAGCGCCAGCATCCCGGCAAGCGCAAGACTGGGCGGCAGGTGACCTTTTCCACCGACCTGATCTACGATGTGCTGCGCCAGTATGAGCCGGGGCACGTGCTGCTCGAGGCGGCATGGGCCGATGCGCGCGCGCGGATGACCGACGTCGGGCGGCTCGCCAGCCTGCTCGATCGAGCCGCCGACACGATGGTGCATGTCGACCTGCCGCGCGTCACCCCGCTCGCGGTGCCGGTGCTGACGCTGATCGGGCGTGAAAAGGTGGCGACCGGCAGCGCCGACGACGCGCTGCTGATCGAGGCCGAGGCGCTCGCGGCGGAGGCGATGCGCGTGGACTGACCGCCGGCGCGCGGCGACCCTCCACCGGCCGCACCACGAAGCCGCTGGCGTGCCGCCCGAAGCGGGCGTAACATGCTGACATGGAGAGGTTGTACGCGGTCGCGCTGCTGTGCGCGTCGGCGCCGCTGCCGGCGCAATCGCCGCCCGCCACGCTGGCGCAGGCGACCACGCCCGCCGACGACCTCGCCTTCCTCGATGCCGAGGATCGCATGACCGTGCCGGTGCAGATCGCCGGCGTCGGGCCGTTCGCCTTCATCATCGACACCGGCGCGCAGCGCAGCGTGATCTCGCGCCAGCTCGCCGTGCGGCTCGGCCTGCCGGCGGGGCCGCGCGTGCGGCTGGTCGCGGTCACCGGGACCAGCGCGGTGAACACTGTGATCGTGCCGTCGCTGTCGGTCAGCACGCTGGGCGCGCGACGGATCGAGGCGCCGGCGCTGGAGGCGCAGCACCTCGGCGCGCCCGGCATCCTGGGCATCGACAGCCTGCAGGATCACGCGCTGACCATCGACTTCGATCGCCAGCGCATGACCGTCATGCCCGCAGTGGGCCGCAAGCCGCCGCGCCGCGAGAGCGACGAGATCGTCGTGCGCGCGCGCAGCCTGTTCGGGCAACTGGTGGTCACCGACGCGACCGTTGCGGGGCGGCGGGTGCGCGTGGTGCTGGACACCGGCACCAGCGTCAGCCTCGGCAATCTCGCGCTGCGCCGCCTGCTGTCGCGCGGCAGGCCCGGTGAGGCGGCGGTGTTCACCAGCGTGCTGGGCGAGCAGATGCGCGCCGATTACGCGTTCCTGCCGGAAATGACGCTGGGCAGCGCGAAGATCCACGCGCTGCCGGTCGCCTTTGCCGATGCGCCGCCGTTCGCCGCCTTCGGGCTGGAGACGAAGCCCGCACTGCTGCTGGGCATGGATGCGCTGCGGCTGTTCCGGCGCGTGCACATCGACTTCGCGCGCCGCGAGTTGCGGCTGCTGCTGCCGCGCGACGCGCGCCGGGCGGGATAGCGCGGCGGTGCGGCGACACGCAGGACGCGCCGCCCGCCTTCCCGCCCGCGCATTTTCCCGCGGCGCGCCGGCCTGAACCTGTTGCACCCGCCGCGCCGGGCTGCGACGCTGGCGCGACACGGGTGAAGGGAGACGCAATGCGCAAGACGGCGATCGTGACGGCGGTAATGGGGATGACGCTGGCGGCCTCCGCCGCCCCCGCGCAGAACCGGCCGGACCAACGGGCGTTCTTCGATCTCTACAAGGAGATGGTCGAAACGAACACGGTGGTGAACGTCGGCAGTTGCACGCAGGCCGCCGCGCAGGTCGGTGCACGGCTGAAGGCGGCCGGCTATCCCGATGCCGACATCAGCTATTTCTCGGTGCCCGATCATCCGAAGGATGGCGGGTTGGTCGCGGTGCTGAAGGGCGGCGACGCGAAGGCCAAGCCGATCCTGCTGCTCGCCCATCTCGACGTGGTGGAGGCCAAGCGTGAGGACTGGGTGCGTGATCCCTTCAAGCTGGTCGAGGAAGACGGCTATTATTATGCGCGCGGCACCGTCGACGACAAGGCGATGGCGTCGATCTGGGCGGATGCGATGGTGCGCTTCCGCCAGCAGGGCTACCGTCCGAAACGCACGATCAAGCTGGCGCTGACCTGCGGCGAGGAGACGACCTTCGCGTTCAACGGCGCGCAGTGGCTGGCGCAGAACAAGCCCGACCTGATCGCCGCCGAATTCGCGCTGAACGAGGGCGGCGGCGGGCGGCTCGACGCGCAGGGCAAGCGGCAGTTGCTCGCGGTGCAGGTCGGCGAGAAGGCGGCGCAGAATTTCACGTTGCGCACCACCAATCCCGGCGGGCACAGTTCCGCGCCGACCCCCGACAATGCGATCTACGAGCTCGCCGACGCGATCAAGGCGGTGCAGGGCCATGAATTCCCGGTGCGCTTCACCGACACCACGCGCGCCTTCTTCACCGCCACCGCACACCGGGCGGGCGGCGACCTGGGCGCGGCGATCACCCGCCTGCTCGCCAACCCGCAGGACGCCGCCGCCGACGCGATCGTCAGCCGCGACAAGGTGCTGCACTCGACGCTGCGCACCACCTGTGTCGCGACGCTGCTGAACGCCGGCCATGCCGAAAACGCGCTGCCGCAGCGCGCCACCGCCAACGTCAACTGCCGGATCTTCCCCGGCGAGACGGTGGACGGCACGCTGGCGACGCTGAAGGAGCTGGCCGGGCCGAAGGTGACCGTCACCGCCAACCAGCCGGTCCGCCCGACCGCGGTGCCGCCGGCGCTGGATCCCAAGGTGATTGACCCGATGCGCCGCGTCGCGGCGAAGCACTTCCCCGGCCTGCCGCTGCTGCCGATGATGTCGACCGGCGCGACCGATGGCGTGTTCCTGGAAGCGAT
Organism: Sphingomonas taxi; assembly: GCA_003243195.1. Taxonomy (GTDB): domain Bacteria; phylum Pseudomonadota; class Alphaproteobacteria; order Sphingomonadales; family Sphingomonadaceae; genus Sphingomonas; species Sphingomonas taxi_B. Next base: position 432,933 of record QFQI01000002.1, read on the forward strand.
CGGCATCCCGGTCTATGGCGTGCCCGGCACGTTCATCGACCCGCAGACCAGCGGCGTCCACGGGCTGAACGAGCGGATCAGCGTGTCCTCGCTCTATGACGCGCGCGACTATATGTTCGATCTGGTGAAGGCCTATGCCGGGTAAGCCATTGATCGCGCGCGGCGGCTGAGGCATGGCGGGCGGCATGGTTCCCGTTCCGTTCGCCAACCTCGACTTCGCGGGTCACGCATGGCGCGCGTTGCCGCAGGGGGCGCTGTTCTGGCCCGCGCGGCGTGCGCTGCTGGTCGCCGACCTGCATCTGGAAAAGGCGAGCTGGTATGCGCGCGGCGGCCAGATGCTGCCGCCCTATGATTCGATCGCGACGCTCACCGAACTGGCGGCGCTGGTCGATGCCACGGGGGCGGAGGAAATCTGGTGTCTGGGCGACAGCTTCCACGACGTCGCCGGGTGCGACCGGCTGCCGGAACAGGCCCGCGCGCTGCTGACCACGCTGACGGAGCGCACGCGCTGGACCTGGATCACCGGCAACCACGATCGTCACTATGTCGACCGCTGCGGCGGGGCGGTGCTGGACGAGGCGCTGGTCGACGGCATCGTGCTGCGCCACGAAGCGCTGCCGGACGAACGGCGGCCGGAGGTGTCGGGGCATTTCCATCCCAAGCTGCGCGTGCGCGTGCGCGGCAGGCTGGTCGCGCGGCGCTGCTTCGTGGCGACCGCGACCAAGCTGATCTTTCCCGCCTTCGGTACGCTGACCGGCGGTCTGGACGTCACCCATCCCGAGATCGCGCGCGCGACCGGCGGCGGCGCGGAGGCGCTGGTGGCGGTGGAGAACCGGCTGCTGCGCTTCCCGCTGGCGGCGTGAGGTGCGGTCAGCGGGCGGGATAACCGGCCGTCATCGCTATCCTGTTGCGGCGGTGATGAAGTCGACCGCGGCGGCGGCGTGCAATGTGGTGGTGTCGAACAGCGCGACGGGCGAATCGGCCGGTTCGACCAGCAGCATGATCTCGGTACAGCCCAGAATGATCGCCTCCGCGCCCTCGTCGACCAGCCGCCGAATGACGCGACGGCAGCGATCCCGTGATTCGGGCACGATCACCCCGCGCACCAGTTCGTCGTAGATGATGCAGTGGACATCGGCGCGATCGGCCTCGGCCGGCACCAGCACGTCGAGCGCGAACCGGGTGGCAAGCCCTTCGCGGTAGAACGGCTGCTCCATCGTGAAGGCCGTTCCCAGCAAACCGACGCGACGAAGCCCGGCGGCGACGATCGCCGCGCCGGTCGGATCGGCGATGTGCAGCAACGGCCGCGGCTGCGCCCGCTCGATCGCATCGGCCACCTTGTGGACGGTGTTGGTGCACAGCACGATCGCCTCGGCTCCGGCATCCGCGAGCGTCGTGGCGGCCACGGCCATCCGCTGGCCAAGCGCCTCCCAGTCGCCGTGGTGCTGCAACGCCGCGATCTCCGCAAAATCGACCGACAGCAGCAGCAGCGGCGCCGAATGCAGGCCGCCACACCGCTCACGCACGCCCTGGTTGATGAGGCGATAATAATGCGCCGAACTCTCCCAGCTCATCCCGCCGATGAGCCCGACTGTTCGCATCAGACGCTGGCGCCCATCAGCAGCCGTGGCAGGGTGCCGCTCTCGCCGCGCGCCTCGCCCATGAAGCGGTCCTTGAGCGGCGGCAGGCGATCGACCGCCGAGATGCCGAGGCGGCGCACGGCGCTGGCGGCCTTGCCGGGCACGCCGAACAGCCGCGTCAGCGTGTCGGTCGCGGCGGCGACCATGAACGTGTCGAGGCTGCGCCAGCTTTCGTAGCGCTTGAGCAATTGCGCGTCGCCCGCTTCCAGCCCGAGCCGCCGCCCCTCGACCAGCACCTCGACCAGCGCGGCAACATCGCGATAGCCGAGGTTCACCCCCTGCCCGGCGATCGGATGGATGCCGTGCGCCGCGTCACCGACCAGCACCAGCCGCGTGTCGGTGAGCCGCCCCGCATGGTGGAAGCCGAGCGGGTAGCTGGCGCGCGGGCTGGCGTGCGAGAGCGCGCCCAGGAACCCGCCCATCCGCCGCTCCGCTTCCGCCAGGAAGCCGCGATCGCCGAGCTTGAGCATCCCCGCGGCGTGATCCGACGCCACCGTCCACACGATCGCCGAACGGTGGCCGATCGCGTCGTCGGGCAATGGCAGCAGCGCGAAGGGACCGGAGGAATAGAAGATCTCATAGGCGACATTTTCATGGCTGCGCTCATGATGGAACGCGCCGATGATGGCGGCATGATCGTAGCGCCAGCGCGCGACGTTGATCCCCGCGGCCTCGCGCGTCGGCGAGTTGCGTCCCTCCGCCGCGACCAGCAGGTCGGCGGTGACGGTCGCCCCGGACGACAGCGTGGCGCGCACGCCATCGGCATCGCGCTCGATCGCGGTGGCCCGGGTCCGCATGCGCAGGTCGACATGCCCGGCGGCGCGCGCGGCGTCGTACAGCGCGCGCCGCAGCAGGCGGTTTTCGTACATCGTGCCGAGCGCGGCATCGTCCGGCGCCGGCACGAAGTCCAGCTTGCCCGGCGCCAGCCCGTCGCTGACGCGGATCTGCCGGATCTCGCAGCCCTGGCCGTGCAGTGCCGCGCCGACGCCGATCGCGTCGAGCATCCGGTGGCTGGCGCTCGCCACCGCCGAGGCGCGGCCGTCGAAGCCCGCCTCCAGCGTCACCGCCGGATCGGCGGGATCGACGACGATCGACGACAGGCCGTGGCGATCGAGCGCGATGGCCAGCGCGCTGCCGACCAGCCCGCCACCGAGAATGAGCACGTCTGCCCGCGCATCTGCATGGTCCATTCCCCTGCCCTACCGCCTGCACGCCCGCATGCCAACGCCCCGCGCCGCCGTCTTGACGCCGCACGCGCGGCAGCGGACAATATGCGGATATCTTTCGGACATTGTTGGTGATCGGGTTGGGGGTTGGTGATGGCGAGCCGGGCTGAGGCGCCGCTGTGGCGTGAGACGGTCAAGGCGGGGGCGCTGCGCAGCGGGGCGTTGATCGTCGCGATCGCGCTGTTCGCATTGACGCTGGCGATGGCGGTGGCGCTGGCCAGCTATCGCCCGAGCGACGCGGCGCTCAACACCGCGGCCGGTGGCGTGGGCGGCAACCTGCTCGGCGTGCCCGGCGCATGGTTCGCCGATCTGGCGCTGACGCTGTTCGGCCCGGCGGTGGCGCTGCTGCTGCCGGTCGCACCGATCGTCGCGATGCGGCTGTGGCGCGCGCAGCCGGCCGGGGACGGCTGGCGGATGCTGCGCAATACCGCGGCGGGCGTGGCGCTGATGGCGATCACGCTGGCGTGCGTCGCGCCCGGCGCGGTGCCCGCGTTGCCGTTCGGCTGGGGCGGCGCGGTCGGCTCGGGCGTGGTCGGCGCGGCACGCAGCGCGATCGGGCTGATCGGCGACGCGCAGGTGACGTGGTGGAGCATCGTGGCGCTCGGCATCGTCACCGGCGTGGCTGGCGCGATCGTGTGGGGGCGCAGCATCGAGCTCGACCTCGGCCGCTTCGCGCCCGCGCCGCGACTGCGCCGCCTGCGGGCAGCGGATGACGATAACGCGGCGTTCGCGGGCGACGATCAGGCCGATGATGACGAAGCACCGTTCGCCCTGTCGCGCGCGCCCGCCCCGCGTGCGGTGGCGCAGCCCGACCATCGCCCTGCCCCCGTCATCAGCGACCGCACCGTCGCGCCGTCGCTAGCCGCGCCCAAGCCGCAACAGCGGCTCGACCTGCGCGACAGCTTCGTGCTGCCGGGGCTTGACCTGCTCACCCCCGCCCCGGTCAACCAGAGCGGACCGATCGACAAGGCGGGGCTGGAGCGCAATGCCCGGCTGCTCGAAACCGTGCTGGACGACTTCAAGGTGCAGGGCGCGATCACCGAGGTGCGCCCCGGCCCGGTCGTCACCATGTACGAACTGGAGCCGGCGCCGGGCACCAAGGCCAACCGCGTCATCGCGCTGGCCGACGATATCGCGCGCAACATGTCGGCGATCTCGGCGCGTGTCGCGACGATCCCGGGGCGGTCGGTGATCGGCATCGAACTGCCCAATACCAAGCGGGAAACGGTCTCGCTGCACGAACTGGTCGCCAGCCAGGCGTTCGAGGACCAGACCGCGCAACTCCCCGTCATCCTCGGCAAGAACATCGCCGGCGATCCCGTGATCGCCGATCTCGCGCCGATGCCGCACCTGCTGGTGGCCGGCACGACCGGCTCCGGCAAGTCGGTCGGGTTGAACGGGATGATCCTGTCGCTGCTCTACCGGCTGACTCCGGATCAATGCCGGATGATCATGATCGACCCGAAGATGCTCGAACTGAGCATGTACGACGATATCCCGCATCTGCTCTCGCCGGTCGTCACCGATCCCGCCAAGGCGGTGCGCGCGCTGAAGTGGGCGGTCGAGACGATGGAGGACCGCTATCGGCAGATGTCGTCGGTCGGCGTGCGCAGCCTCGCCAGCTTCAACGACAAGGTCCGCGCCGCGCGCGCCAAGGGCACGCCGCTCGGGCGCCGCGTACAGACCGGCTATGGCGAGAACGGCCAGCCGATCTATGAGGAGGAGCAGCTCGACTACGACGTGCTCCCGCAGATCGTGGTGATCGTCGACGAGCTTGCCGACCTGATGATGACCGCCGGCAAGGAGGTCGAGTTCCTGATCCAGCGGCTTGCGCAGAAGGCGCGCGCGGCCGGCATCCATCTTATCATGGCGACGCAGCGTCCGTCGGTCGACGTCATCACCGGCGTCATCAAGGCGAACCTGCCGACGCGGATCAGCTTCCACGTCACCAGCAAGATCGATTCGCGCACCATCCTGGGCGAACAGGGCGCCGAGCAGCTCTTGGGGCGCGGCGACATGCTCTACATGCCCGGCGGCAAGGGGATCGTCCGCGTCCACGGCCCGTTCGTCAGCGATGACGAGGTGCGCGCGGTGACCGATCACTGGCGCGCGCAGGGGCAGCCGGATTACATCGAATCGGTCACCGAGGAGCCGGCGGAGAGCTTCGCGCTGGAAGGCGCCCCGGTCGGCGAGGACAGCGCCGAGGACCAGCAATATCGCGCCGCCGTCGCGATCGTGTGCGGCAGCCAGAAGGCATCGACCTCGTGGCTGCAACGGCAGTTGCGCATCGGCTACAACAGCGCCGCGCGCCTGATCGAGCGGATGGAGAAGGAGGGCGTCGTCAGCCGTCCCGACCATGTCGGCCGGCGCGAGGTGCTGCGCGACACCGACGGCAATCCCGCCTGAACGACGGGCGCGCGCCGGCCTGCGACGCGCGCCCTTTCGCGGTCAGCGCAGGTTGTCGGCGAAGAACGCCGCGGTGCGCTGATCGGCGAGACGCGCGGCGGCATCCGAGCGTCGTTTCCCGAATTCGGTGGCGAAGCCGTGATCCTCGCCCGGATAGTCGTACAGCGTCACCTTCGGATGATCGTCGAGTCCGGCGTGCATCGCCGCCCGCGCCGCCTTGTCGACGAAGCCGTCCTCCCCGGCGATGTGCAGCAGCAGCGGTCGCGCGATCGCGTGCTTCTCACCCAGCAGGCCGTCGACGCCCACTGCATAATAGCCGACGCTGGCATCCACGTCGGTGCGCGCGGCGGTCATGTACGCCAGCCGCCCGCCCAGGCAATAGCCCACCGCGCCGACCTTTGCCGCCCCCTCGCCGCGCGCAAAGCGGATCGCCGCCTCGATATCGGCGATGCCGCGATCCTGGTCGAAGTTGTTCAGCAACGACAGCGCGCGCTCCATCTCGGGCGCGACATCGGGGTCCAGCTCGATCCCCGGCTCCAGCCGCCAGAACAGGTCCGGTGCGATCGCGAGATAGCCGGCCTCCGCCAGCGCGTCGCATTTGTGGCGGATGCCGGCATTCACCCCGAAGATCTCCTGGATCACGATGATCGCGGCCGTGGCCGGACCGGCCGGATCCGCGCGATAGGCCGGCATCGTCTGTCCATCGAGCATCTCGATCGTGATGGGTGCTGTCATCTCTCGTCCTTCCATGAATGACGGCGGTCGCGGCGGGCCGTGACGGCCATGTGCCGGCCACGCCGACGTTGCGGCATGCCGGTCGTAACAGGCATAGGGTGAACCAACGCGTGCACGGGCACGATGGCTGGAGCGCTTCCCATGAAGGTCACCATAGAGGTTGATTGCACGCCGGAGGAAGCCCGTCGGATGATGGGACTGCCCGATCTTTCCCCGCTGCACGAGCATTTCGTGACGCGGATGCGCGAGACAATGGACGGCAATGGTCCCACGCCGGAGATGGTGTCCGCGATGCTCCAAAGCTGGGCGCCGGTCGGCGACGCGGGGATGGATTTCTGGCGGCAGTTGTTCGTGGCGAGCAGCAAGCCCGGCGCATGACGCAGACGATCTTCGCGCTGTCGAGCGGCCGGCCACCGGCCGCGATCGCGGTGCTGCGCATCAGCGGACCCGGCGCGCGTGCGGCGTGCATCGCGCTGGCGGGTGCCCTGCCCCCGCCGCGCCGCGCGTCGCTGCGGACGTTGCGCGGCGACGACGGCGGAACGCTCGACCAGGCGCTCGTGCTGTTTTTTCCGGCCCCCGCTACCGCCACCGGCGAGGATCTCGTCGAGTTCCATCTCCATGGCGGGCGGGCGGTGGTGGCGGCCGTCGAAGCGGCATTGCTGCGGCTGAAAGATGTGGTGCGCGCCCGGCCCGGCGAGTTCACCCGCCGTGCCCTGACCAACGGACGCCTCGATCTCGCCCAGACCGAGGGGCTGGCCGATCTGCTGGAGGCCGAAACCGAGACGCAGCGCCGCGCCGCGCTCGCGGCGGCCGAAGGGGCGGTCAGCCGCCATATCGAGGCGTGGCTCGATCGCGTGAGTGCACTCGCCGCGCGCGTCGAAGCCGACATCGACTTCGCCGACGAGGGCGACGTGGCCGCTGCGCCGTCCGTCGATCTGGTCGGCGACGCGCAAACGCTGGCGGCCGAGATGCAGAGGCTGCTCGACCGTCCCTCGGTCGAGCGCCTGCGCGACGGCGTGTCGGTGGTGATCGCTGGTCCGCGAAACGCCGGCAAGTCATCGCTGTTCAACGCGCTGCTGGGCCGCGACGCCGCGATCGTCACTCCGATCGCGGGTACGACCCGCGACGTGCTGGAGGCGTCGGTCGTGCGTCAGGGTACGCCCTATCGGGTGGTCGACACGGCCGGGCTGGTCGCCGAAACCGCCGATCCAGTCGAGCGGATCGGTATCGAACGCGCGCGGCTGCTCGTGCAATCGGCCGATATCCTGCTGTGGCTGGGGCCGGCATCCGACGCCCCGGCCGGTGCCATCATCGTCCGTTCGCGCTCGGACCTGCGCGCCGATGACCCGCAGGGGGCGCATCACCTCTCGACATCGATCCACGACGCCGCCTCGATCGACAGGTTGTGGGCCGTCATTGCGGAGCGCGCGGCGGGAATTCTCGACCATGGTGCGGGATTGCATATCAATGCCCGCCAGCACGATCTGGTTCGGGATGCCGCGGTCGCGTTGCGAGACGTCGGAGCAAGCGGCGATCCGCTGATCGACGCCGAGCATCTGCGCGTCGCCGGCATGCGGCTGGCGACGCTGCTCGGCCGTGACGCTACTCAATCGATGCTCGATGCTCTATTCGGACGTTTCTGCCTCGGCAAATGAGTGTTCCACGTGAAACAATATGACGTGATTGTGGTCGGCGGCGGGCATGCCGGTACTGAAGCGGCTGCGGCTGCCGCACGGCGCGGTGCGTCGGTCGCGCTGGTCAGCCAGTCACTGGCGCAGATCGGCACAATGTCGTGCAATCCCTCGATCGGCGGACTGGGCAAGGGGCACCTCGTCCGGGAGGTCGATGCAGCCGATGGATTGGTGGCGCGCGCCGCCGACGCTGCCGCGATCCACCATCGCATGTTGAACCGCTCCAAGGGGCTGGCCGTCCAGGGACCACGCGTTCAGGCCGACCGCGTGCGGTACAGGCACGCCATTCAATCGCAGCTTCAGCGCTACGCCACGCTCGAACTGGTCGAGGGTGAGGTGGAAGCGCTTCGGGTCCAAAGTCATGTCGTCACCGGCGTAACGCTCGCGGACGGCACTCACCTCGCCGGGCGGGCGGTCGTGCTGGCTACAGGCACCTTTCTGGGCGGCCGCATCTATCGGGGGACCGAGCGCCATGCGGGCGGCCGCATTGGTGAGCGCGCCGCCAATACCCTCGGTCGTCAGTTGCGCGAGCTCTCCCTGCCGATGGGTCGGCTGAAGACCGGCACCCCGCCCCGGCTCGACGGGCGGACCATCGACTGGGCGCGGCTCGAGCCGCAACCCACCGACGCCGATCCGTGGCGCATGTCGCCGTTCAGCCATGGTCCCCGCCTCCCCCAGCTCGCTTGTGCGATCAGCCGGACAAACCAACGAACCCACGATCTGATATGCGCCGGGCTGGACGAGTCGCCGCTATTCTCGGGCGCGATCGAGGGCGGTGGGCCACGTTATTGCCCCTCGATCGAGGACAAGGTGCATCGCTTCGCCGACCGTGCCAGTCACCAGATCTTCCTGGAGCCGGAGGGACTGGACGATCCTATCGTCTACCCGAACGGCATTTCCACGTCGCTGTCCACGGCGACGCAGACCGCGTTGGTGCGCTCGATCGCCGGGCTTGAACAGGCCGTCATCACCCAACCCGGCTATGCGGTCGAGTATGATTATATCGACCCTCGGGCGCTGGACCACCGGCTGGCGCTTCCCGCGATAACCGGCGTCTTCTGCGCGGGGCAGCTGAACGGCACGACAGGCTATGAGGAAGCCGCAGCGCAGGGTTTGATCGCCGGCCTGAATGCCGCCGCGCATGCCCGTGACCTGCCACCGGCCATCATGGATCGCGCCAGTGGGTATATCGGCGTGATGATCGACGATCTGGTCCTGCAAGGCGTAAGTGAGCCGTATCGCATGCTCACCGCGCGTGCCGAATATCGACTCGCCCTGCGCGCCGACAATGCCGAGGCTCGCTTGTCGGACTGGGCGGAGGGGATCGGCTGCCTTACCTCGGAGCGTCGCGCGCATGTCGAACGACGTGCGGCGATGCGCGCCGCCGTTCGCAGCGGCGTGACCGATGGCGTTGATGCAGACCTGTTGCGTGAGCATGAGGAGGATCTGCGCTACGCCCCCTATCTGCTCCGGCAACAGATCGAAGTGGAGCGGATGCGCCGCGACGGAATGGTTCGCATCGAAAGCGACGCGGCCGTCCTGCGTACAATACCGGGACTATCGACCGAGATGATCGAACGGCTCGACACCGCCCGCCCGGCGACGCTGGATGAGGCGTCACGCGTGCGAGGCGTCACACCCGCCGCACTGGCGGCGCTATGGCTTCACGCGCGGCGCGCGGCATGACCGAGGGCGACGCGAAGGCGTGGATTGCCGCCCGCTATGATGCCGACGCGATCGCCCGGCTGGAGCGCTTTGCCGCAATGGTGGTGCAGGAGAATGAGCGGCAGAATCTCATCTCCCCCGCTACCTGTGCGCAGATCTGGGTGCGGCATATCGTCGACTCGGCGCAGCTTCTGCCGCTTGCTGCGTCTGATGCCCGCAACTGGCTCGACATCGGTTCGGGCGCCGGTTTCCCCGGAATGGTCATTGCGGCTCTATGGCCGGGAAGCGTGGCGCTGGTGGAACCGCGTGCCCGGCGCGCCGACTTTCTTCGGGCCGTGGCAGCGGCTCTTGGTCTGACGAATGTCATCGTGCATCATAGCCGCGTCGAAGCGGTGACTGGGCAATTCGACATTCTGAGCGCGCGGGCCGTCGCGGCTGTCCCTGCCCTTCTCGATATGACGCGGCATCTTCGCGGGCCCAAGACGCGAATGATCCTTCCGCGCGGACGCAATGGTGCTACGGAGATGGAGCAACTGCCACGCACATGGCGAGGGATGTTTCACGTGGAACATAGCGTCACCGACCCCGCGTCGGTCATCATAGTGGCTGATGGAGTGACAGGCTGATGTTCTGCATCGCAGTAGCCAATCAGAAGGGTGGCGTGGGCAAGACCACCAGCGCCATCAACATCGCCACCGCCCTTGCCGCATCGGGGCACAAGGTGCTGCTCATCGACCTCGATCCGCAGGGGAATGCCTCTACCGGACTGGGGATCAACCAGGCGCAGCGTCAGCGGTCCAGCTACGACGTTCTGGTCGATCGCGATGGCCTGACCGAAGCAGCGGTGGCCACTGACATTCCGCTGCTCGGCGTCGTGCCCGCGACAGTCGATCTGTCCGGGGCCGAGATCGAACTGGTCGAACTCGACCAGCGTACCCATCGCCTCCACCACGCTATCCAGCAGACGAAGCAGGCGTGGGACATCGTCCTGATCGACTGCCCGCCCTCACTGGGCCTTCTTACGATCAACGCGATGGTCGCCGCCGACGCGCTGTTCGTCCCCCTGCAATGCGAGTTCTTCGCGCTGGAAGGCCTCAGCCAGTTGCTCAATACCGTTGAACGGATCCGCTCGCGCTTCAATCCGTCGCTGTCGATCCTGGGCGTCGCGCTGACCATGTACGATCGCCGCAACCGGCTGACCGAACAGGTTTCGAATGACGTGCGCGCCGTTCTGGGCAATGTCGTGTTCGACACGGTGATCCCGCGCAACGTCCGGCTGTCGGAGGCGCCCAGCCACGGTCTTCCCGCCTTGATCTACGATCATCGTTGCAGCGGCTCGGAAGCCTATATCGCGCTGGCCCGCGAACTTATCCGGCGTTTGCCGCAGCAGGAGCATGAAGCAGCGTGAGTGAGATAGGTACGCGTCGCGGCAAAGGTGGATTGGGTCGTGGTCTGAACGCCCTGCTGGGCGACGTCGCGCAGGACGAACGTGACGCGGGTCGCGACGGCACCGCGCGTGGATCGGTCCGCATGCTGCCGGTTTCCGCGATCGCGCCGCATCCCGAGCAGCCACGCCGGCATTTCGACGAGGCGGCGCTGGACGAACTCGCGGCGTCGATCGCGCAGCGCGGCGTGATCCAGCCGATCATCGTTCGCCCGCATGGTCACGATTATCAGATCGTCGCCGGCGAGCGCCGCTGGCGGGCCGCCCAGCGCGCGCGGCTCCACGAGGTTCCCGTCGTCGTCCGCGACTATACCGACACCGAGACGCTGCAGATCGCGCTGCTGGAGAACATCCAGCGACAGGATCTGAACGCCATCGAGGAGGCACGCGCCTATCAGCGCCTGCTGGACGAGTTCGGGCACACGCAGGAGGAGCTGGCGCGGGCGGTGCACAAGTCGCGCAGCCATGTCGCCAATTTGCTACGCCTGCTCGATCTGCCCTCGGAGGTCCAGGCGCAGGTGGTCGAAGGCAAGCTGGCGATGGGGCACGCGCGTGCGCTGATCGGCGCGGCCGACCCACAGGCGCTCGCCCGGCAGGTACTGGCGCAGGGTCTGTCGGTGCGCCAGACTGAGAAGCTGGCGACGCGCGATAAGCAAGGCGGCGGGAGCGACGGAAGCGCCACCGCGCCGCGCCCCGCGCGCCCGCCCGCACAAGGCACCAGCAGCGCCGATCTGGAGGCACTGGAAAATCAGCTCGCCGACCTGCTCGGGCTGAAGGTCCACATCACCTTCGGCAACGACGGACGCGGCTCGATCACGCTCGATTACAGCTCGCTCGAGCAACTTGATATGGTGTGCCAGCGCCTCAGCGGAGAGCGCATCTGACGCTCGCCTGGCAGCACGCCCGCGCCTGACCACTCCGGCTGAAGCGCGGCGCAAGACCGGGCGCCCAGCTTCAGGCGGCGACTTCCGTCAGCGCACCGAGCGCGCGAGCCTGACGAGGAAGGTATCCGCCAGCGCGCGCCCGGCGGGGCCGGCGGCGATCACGTCGCGCTCCATGCGGCGCGCCGCACGCTGCGCGGCGACCAGCATTGGTAGCGTCCAGCGCCGGAGCGCCGTGATCGTCGCCGCTTCCTCGCGCCAGAACACCCGGTGGCGCTTCATGACCTGCTCGGCCCCCTCGCCCGCATCCACCGCCGCGCGCATCTCGGCCAGCATCACTAGCCGCCGGCCCAGTGCGCGCAGGATCGGGATCGGCGACGCGTCCGGGCCGTTCATGCGCCGCAGCCCGTCGACCAGCGCCGGCATGTCGCCCGCCGTCGCGGCCAGAACGATCGCGCCGATCTCCCCTTCCGCGATCTCCGCGCCGATCGCCTCCAGCGCCGCGTCGTCGGCATCGACCGGCCGGTCCGGCGCGGCGTCCAGGTACAGCGCCAGCTTCTCGATCTCGCGCATCATCACCGCACGATCGCCGTCGCTGCCACGGACGATGCGCTGCACCGCGTCGGGGCTGAGCCGCACGCCGGACTGCCGCGCCTGCTCGGTAACGATTCCCGCCGCGTTGCGGGCATTGGGCGCGTAGCAGGCGAAAGCCAGCGCGCGATCGGACTCGATCGCCGCCTTCACCAGCTTGCCGGTGGCCTTTACCGTCGGCGCCAGCACGATAGCCGGGTTGCCGGCCTGCTCGGCGCCCAGCAGCCCCTCGACCGCGCCCAGCGCCTCCTCCCCGGCGCCGATGACGCGAATGAAGCGCACCTCGCCGAACAGTGACAAGGCCGCCGCCTCATCCGCCAGTCGCGACGGATCGCCGCGCAGCGTCGCCGCCTCCAGGTCGATGCGCTCGGCACCCTCGCCCAGCCCGCGCGCCAGTCGCCGCACAAGCTCCTGCGCCGCCGCCTCGTCGGGACCATATAGCAGGTACAGCCGGATATCGGCCGGCGGACGATCCAGCGCCGCATGGAGCCGCGCCTCCGTCGCCTTCATGGCCGCGGCGGCTGGGTCCGCCGCGCATAGAGCGCCAGCCGCGCCACGATCTGGTCGGCGATCGTCTCCGACAATCGCTCCAGCGCGGTGCTTTCGGCCGCGATCGTCGCATATTCCGATCCGACCACGTCGATCCCGGCATCCGATCCGGCGGTGGCGTCCAGCACCACCGATCCCTGCGCGGCGTCAACCAACTGATAACGCGCGCGCAGCGTCCGCCGCTCGCGCGCCACCGAGTCGTCGCTTCGCGCGCCAAGGCCGACGATATCGTCGTCCAGCCGCACCGTGAGCCGGTAGCGCGCCGCGCCGCCGCCCATCGCCGCCAGCCGCTCGCGTAGCGCGCCGGCCACCAGCCACCCGGCCTTGCCCTCGATCGGCGCGACCTCGACCTGCCCCAGCGTGCCGGCGATCGCACCGCCACCGCCCCCGACGTACAATGGCTTCAACCCGCATCCGCCCAGCGGAACGGCCGCCAGCGCGGCCGCCAGGAGCGCGCCGCGCCTCACGCGACGAGGTTCACGAGGCGATCGGGCACCACGATCACCTTGCGCGGCGTGCGGCCTTCCAGGGCGCGAACCACCTTGTCGGCGCCAAGCGCCGCCGCCTCGACCGCCTCCCTCGCCAGCCCCCTGGGCAACGTCAGCGTGTCGCGGAGCTTGCCGTTGATCTGCACCGCGATCGTCACCTCGTCATCGACCAGCAGCGCCGGATCGACCGTCGGCCATGCCGCATCCGCGACCAGCCCGGTGGCACGCCCCTGCCACGCTTCCTCGGCGATATGCGGCGCCATCGGCGCCACCAGCCGCACCAGCGCGTCCACCGCCGCGTCGCGCGATGCCGAAGGCGCGGCCTTTTCGATCGCGCTGACCAGTTCGTAGAGCTTGGCCACCGCCTTGTTGAAGGAAAGCGCCTCGATGTCCTCGCCCACCCCGGCGATCGTGCGATGCAGCTTCCGGTCGAGCGCCGCATCAACGCCCTCGCCCGCGGATTCGCTCTCGAACAACCGCCACAGCCGCTGCACGAAGCGCCATGCGCCCTCGATGCCGTTCTCGCTCCACTCCAGATCGCGCTCGGGCGGCGAGTCGGAGAGCATGAACCAGCGGACCGCGTCCGCGCCGTACTGGTCGACGATCGGCTCGGGATCGACCGTATTCTTCTTGGACTTGGACATCTTCTCGACGCGACCACGGATGATCGGGATCGATGCCCCGTCGCCGGTCTGGAAGAACAGCTTGCCGCCCTCACCCACCGTCAGGTCGGCGGGGGCCACCCACAGCGCACCGGGCGGCCCGGCATGATCCGGGATGTCGAGCTGGTACGTCTCATGCGTCACCATGCCTTGCGTGAACAGGCCGGTGAACGGCTCGGCCAGGTCGATCAGCCCGACATGGCGCAGCGCGCGCGTCCAGAAGCGCGCGTAGAGCAGGTGGAGGATCGCATGCTCGACGCCGCCGATATACTGGCCGACCGGCAGCCAGCTCTCCGCCACCGCGCGATCAAACGGCCTATCCTCGGGCTGGCTGGCGAAGCGGATGAAATACCAGGACGAGTCAGCGAACGTGTCCAGCGTGTCGGTGTCGCGCAGCGCGTCGGCGCCGCACGACGGACAGGCGACATGCTTCCACGTCGGATGGCGATCCAGCGGGTTGCCGGGCACGTCGAACGTCACGTCCTCGGGCAGCATCACCGGCAGTTGCGCGCGCGGCACCGGCACCTCGCCACACGCGGCGCAGTGGATGATCGGGATCGGCGTGCCCCAGTAACGCTGGCGGCTGACCCCCCAGTCGCGCAGCCGGTACACGGTCGAGCCGCTACCCCAGCCGCCCGCCTCGGCGCGCGCGATGACCACGCGCTTTGCCTCCTCCACGTCCAGGCCGTCGAGGAAATCGGAATTCACCAGCCGGCCCGCGCCCGTATAGGCTTCCTTGCCGTCGAATGCCGACGCGACCTGCTCGCCGTCCGCCACCACGCGCCGGATCGGCAGCGCATATTTGGTCGCGAAGTCGAAGTCGCGCTGGTCATGCGCGGGCACGCCGAACACCGCGCCGGTGCCGTATTCCATCAGCACGAAATTGGCGACGTACACGGGCAGCTCGCCCGCGCCGAACGGGTGCGTCGCGGTCAGCCCGGTATCGTAGCCCAGCTTCTCCTGCGTCTCCAGCTCGGCCGCGGTCGTGCCGCCCTGCCGGCACCGTTCCACGAACGCCGCCGCCGCCGGATCGCGCGCCGCAAGCGCCTGCGCGATCGGGTGATCGGCGGCGACCGCGACGAAGCTGGCGCCGAACATCGTGTCGGGGCGGGTGGTGAACACCTCCACTGACCCGCCGTCGCTCAAAGCGAAGCGGAATTGCAGCCCCTGGCTCCGGCCGATCCAGTTCTCCTGCATCAGCCGCACCTTGTCGGGCCAATGCTCCAGATTACCCAGTCCCTCCAGCAGCTCGTCGGCGAACTGGGTGATCTTCAGGAACCATTGCGACAGCTTGCGCTTCTCGACCGGCGCGCCCGACCGCCAGCCGCGCCCGTCGATCACCTGCTCGTTGGCGAGCACGGTCATGTCGACCGGATCCCAGTTGACCGCCGATTCCTTGCGATAGACCAGCCCGGCCTTGTAGAAATCGAGGAACAGCGCCTGTTCGTGCCCGTAATATCCCGGCTCGCACGTCGCCAACTCGCGTGTCCAGTCGAGCGCGAAGCCCAGCCGCTTGAGCTGCGCCTTCATGGTCGCGATGTTCTGGCGCGTCCATGCGCCGGGATGGACGCCCTTCTCCATGGCGGCATTCTCGGCCGGCATGCCGAAGGCGTCCCACCCCATCGGGTGCAGCACCTCGTGCCCGGTCATCCGGCGATAGCGCGCCAGCACGTCGCCCATCGTGTAATTGCGGACATGCCCCATGTGGATCTTCCCCGACGGATAGGGGAACATCTCCAGCACATAGCTTTTCGGCCTGGGGCTGTCGTCACGCGCGGCGAAGGTGCGCGCTTCCTCCCAGATGCGCTGCCAGTGCGCGTCCGCCTTCAGGGCGTTGAAACGGGTCACCATGGTCGCGGGGCGGCTCAGCCGGTCACCGCGCCGCGACGCAGGTCGCGCGCACGGGTGAGGATGATATCCTCCAGCTTCTGCGTCGTCGCCGCCTCGACCGGCGCGGAGATCCACTGGCCGTTGCGGTTGATCTCGCGCAGCGCCGCCACGCGCACCGCGTCGGCGCGCAGATCCTGATCGAGGATCGAGACGGTCACCTTCATCCGCTCGCCCGGCACCTGCGGGTTCACGTACCAGTCGGTGACCACCACGCCGCCGTTGGAATCGGTCTGCAGCAGCGGCATGAAGCTGAGCGTATCCAGCGTCGCGCGCCACAGATAGCTGTTCACGCCGATGGTGGTGACGCGCGACGCCGCGAGATCGCCTTCCGGCCGCGCACGGCCGCCGCACGCGGACAGCGCGATCGACAGGGCTACGGCGGCGGACAGGCCAGCCGCAAGGCGCGAGGGGCGGAACATCGGCATCGTCCTTCAGGGAATTCAGGTGATGGCACTCGCTCTACCCGCCCCGTCTGCGCCGGGCAAGCACGCCACATTGTGGACATGATGCAACAGAGTCGGGAAAAGCACCGCCGGCGCCGCCACGGGGTCATGGACAAGGAACCGAATCCTGTTACGCCCGCTCCAGTAGCCGGCGAGGATTCGTCAGGCAAAAAGGGGATGAGACAAGCCGTGGCCGCAGGTCGCCGCATCGCTGCATGTGTCGGGGGGGCAATGATGGCCGCCGCGGTCATCGCCGTGCCCGCGATCGGTGCGCCCGACACCGCGCCGCGCCCGGTGCGGAAGCTGGCCGGGGTGCCGCGCATCGCGGGTTCGTTCACGCCTTCCGCGGCCGATCCCAAGCTGGCGGCGCTGTTCGCGCGCGGCGGGCTCGACGCCAGCGGCTTCCGCTTCACCCCGGCCGAATCGCGGATCGGGAATCGCGCGGTCACCGTGGCGGTGCGCGCGCGCTCCAGCACCGCGGCCCGCGACACCACCCGCTTCGCCGCCGCCACGCCGACCACCGTCGGGCTGGCGCCGATCGCCTATAATCTGGGCGTCGCGGTCGGATGGAAGCGGTTCGCGATCTCGGGCGATCTCGCCAAGGTGGATCTGGCCGGCGCGCCGGGCAGCCGCGAGGCGGCGGATGTCGCGCTCAGCTATTCGGGTGCGAAATGGACCGGCCGCGTCGGCGCGAGCGCGGATCGCCCGCTGCCCGGTGCCGTGCGTACGGTCAACGAACCGTCGAGCTACTCGATCGACGTCGGCGGCAGCTACGCGCTCACCCGCAACCTGGACCTGACCGCCGGGATGCGGCTGAAGACCGACCGCGAACGCCTGACCCGCATCGACGACGATCGCCGCGACAGTCAGGCGGTCTATGTGGGCACCGCCTTCCGCTTCTGACGATCGCGCAACGGGCGTCGGCGCGGGCATGACCATGCGCGCCGTGCCCTGCGCCTCCCGCTATGCCGGCGATGACCGCCGTCGCGCCGGATTCCAGGCGTCGATGGCGGCATAGCCGTCGAAGCCCAGCGCGCGCAGCCGTCGAAAGCGGCGCGCATCCATGCCGCCCAGCGCGATCACCGTCACCGGCAAGCCGCGCGCGATCGCGGCGGCGCGAACCGGACCGGCCGGGCGGGCGCCGGGGTGCGACCGGGTGGCGAACACCGGCGACACGAACAGCAATCGTGCCCCCGCGCGTACGCCCGCCAGCGCCTGCCGACGGTCATGCGCGGGCCAGGTCAGCAATCCCCTTCTCTGCGCGCTCCCCCGCCCTCCCTGTCCGTGCACCCCCGCCTCGCCGCGCAACGTGCGATCCCCGGCACGCACCAGCAGCAGCCCGCGCCGCCGCGCCACCCGCCGGACGCGCGCGAACAGCCGCCGTCGCTCGGCAGGCGGCGTGGCGTGGTGGCGGAACACCACGCCCGCGCCACGCGGCAGCCGCTCCAGCGCCGCCCACAGCGCGTCACCTTGCCGCTCGTCGGTCATCAGCCAGCATGTGGGGTGGCGGGCGTGCATGGCGGTGCCTATAGCGCCCCCGATGAGCCCCGACGACCGTCTCGCCGCCGTTCGCGATCGCATCGCCTCCGCCGCCCGCCTCGCGCGCCGCGATCCCGCACAGGTCACGCTGATCGCGATATCCAAGACGCATCCGGCCGAGGCGATCCGCCCGCTGCTGGACGCCGGGCAGCGCGATTTCGGCGAGAACCGCGTCCAGGAGGCGCAGGCCAAGTGGCCGGCGCTGCGCGCGGCGTTTCCCGACGTTCGACTGCACCTTGTCGGACAACTTCAATCGAACAAGGCGGCCGACGCGGTCGCGATCGCCGACGCGATCCACAGCGTCGATCGCGCGTCGCTGGTGGCGGCGCTGGCGCGCGCCATGGATGCCGGCGACCGACGCCCGGCGTGCTTTCTCCAGGTCAATATCGGTGACGAGCCGCAGAAGGGCGGCTGCGCGGTGGCGGAGCTTCCCGACCTGCTCGCCGCGGCGCGCGCCGCGGACCTGCCGGTCGCCGGGCTGATGTGCGTGCCCCCCGCCGCGATCGAGCCCGCCCCCTATTTCGCGCTGCTGGCGAAGATCGCGCGCGACCACGGGCTGGACGGGCTCAGCATGGGGATGTCCGAGGATGTCGAGCAGGCGGTGATGCTGGGTGCGACGCACGTGCGCGTCGGATCGGCGCTGTTCGGGGCGCGCGCATGACCCGCGCCGGCCGTTTCGACGCCTTGCTGTTCGATTTCGACGGCGTCCTGATCGAAAGCGAGGAGAGCGGCAACCGCCATATCGCCGACTATCTGACCGGCATCGGCCATCCGACCACTCCCGAACAGTCGATGGCCAATTTCATGGGCCTCGCGGGGACGGACTTCCTGCACGCGATCGAGACGTGGATCGGCCGGCCGCTGCCCGACGGCTTCCACGCCGCGCGGCAGGTCGAGAACGAACGCTGCCTCGCCGAAGGCGTCGCGGAGGTCGCGGGCGCAGTGGCGTTCGTCCGCGCGCTGCCCGCTGCGCTGCCGCGCGCGGTGGTGTCGTCGAGTCGTGTCCGCTGGATCGCCACCCACCTCGACCATCTGGGCCTGCGCGATGCGTTCGGCGAGCATCTGTATTCGGGCAGCGAGCATGTCAAGCGCGGCAAGCCCGCGCCCGACCTCTACTGGTTCGCGGCGCGGCGGCTGGGCGTCGCGATCGAGCGCTGCGCGATCATCGAGGACTCGCCGGTCGGCGCGACCGGCGCGGTGGCCAGCGGCGCGCATGTCATCGGGCTGACCGCGGGCGGCCATTGCGGCCCGGACCACGCCGACCGCCTGCGCGCGATCGGCGTCCATTCGGTTGCGCGCGACTTCAGCGAGGTGGCGGCGCTGCTCGCCTGACGCGAGAAGCGCCCCGGCGCTACAATTGGTGCCCCGTCCGGTCGCGCTTGGTGGCGAGATAGCGTTCGTTGTGCGGATTGGCGGGCAGCGCGTGCGGCACGCGTTCCACCACCTGCACGCCCGCCGCCTCCAGCCCGGCGACCTTGGCCGGATTGTTGGTCAGCAACCGCACCCGGTCCTGTCCCAGCAGGGTCAGCATCCGCGCCGCCACCCCGAAATCGCGCGCGTCGATCGCAAAGCCCAGCCGCATGTTCGCGTCCACCGTGTCGAAGCCTTGATCCTGCAACGCATAGGCGCGCAGCTTGTTGACCAGCCCGATCCCACGCCCCTCCTGCCGCAGGTACAGCAGCACGCCCCACCCCGACGCGCGGATCGCCGCCAGCGCGGCGTCGAGCTGCGGCCCGCAATCGCATTTCAGGCTGCCGAGCACGTCGCCGGTCAGGCATTCGCTGTGCAACCGCACCAGCGGCGCGGCGCCGGTAGGGGTGCCGATCACCAGCGCGACATGTTCGTCGGCGCTCTCGGGCGAACGGAACGCGACGATCTCCGCATCCTCGGCCTGCGCGACCGGCAACCGCGCGCGCACCGCGATCCCCAGCCGGCCGGCATCCTCGTGCGCGTCGATATCGGCGGTCCGCACGATCACCTCGGGCGTGCCCGCCCCGATGAAGAACGCCGGCAGCAGCCCGGCGATCCGCGCCAGCCGCAATGCCGCCGCCGCCGCGACCGGCTGCGCCACGTCCACGCTGCGGAACGGCCCCTTCAGCGGCGTCGCGAGGTCGAGCTGCGGATCGGCCAGCGCGGTGGCCAGCGCCATGTCGAACCACGGCGCATGCTCCACCACCACCGGCCGGTCCGGGTCGGCCGCCGCACGCTGGTTGGTGAGCTTCAGCGTCTCGGCGCGCCCGCTGGAGATCAGCACGTCCCAGGTCGGCGCGAACGCCGCCAGCCGCGCCGCGTCGGCGGTCTCGATCGCCAGCAGCACCAGCGGCGCCTCGCCATCGGCGTGGATCGCGATCGGCCAGCCGCGCCGCATCGCGTCGATCGCGCGCGCGGCGTCGCGACCCGACGCGCTCACCAGGCGAACTCGGTCATGATCGGCACATGATCGGACGGTTTCAGCCAGCTCCTGCACGCCTCGAACACGGTGTGCGCGCGCGCGGTCCGCGCCACGTCGCCCGTCGCCCACATATGGTCGAGCCGTCGCCCGCGATCGTTCTTCGTCCAGTCGGGTGAGCGATAGCTCCACCACGTATGCAGCCGCGCCGGCGCGGGGTGGAAGTGGCGGCCGAGATCGACCCAGTCGTTCGACGCCTTCAGCCGCTCCAGCGCCTCGACCTCGACCGGGGTATGACTGACCACCTTCAACAGCGCCTTGTGGCTCCACACGTCGCTGGGCAGCGGCGCGATGTTGAAGTCGCCGGTCAGGATCGTCGGCGCGGCGAGCGATTCGGACCAGCGCGTCATCCGCTCGACGAAATCCAGCTTCTGCCCGAATTTGGCGTTCACCGTGCGATCGGGCACGTCGCCGCCGGCGGGAACATAGACGTTCTCCAGCCGCACCCCGTTGGGCAGCCGCACGCCCAGGTGCCGCGCCTCGCGGTTCGCCTGCCAGTCGAGCCGGTCGTCCTCGACCACCGGCACCCGCGCGACGATCGCCACCCCGTGGTGCATCCGCTGTCCGTGCAGCAGGATGTGGTCGTAGCCGAGCGCGCGAAAGGCGTCGGCGGGGAAGTCCGCGTCGATCACCTTGGTTTCCTGAAGGCACAGCACATCGGGCTGCGCCTCGCGCAGGAATTGCTCGACGATGTCGATCCGGAAACGGACCGAATTGATGTTCCAGGACACGATCTTCACGCGAGGGTGGTTAGACCGGGGGAGCGGGCCGGACAAGGCGCGCCGCGCCGCACGCAGAAAGGCCCCCGCTCCGGGGGCATGGAGCGAGGGCCGACTCAGCGTTCATCACGCAAGCGGTGGGTGGAGGCACCGGGCAACAGGGGGAAAATCCCGATGGCCCCACCGACCGTGATGTCCTTCTAGGCGTCGCAGCCTTTCACGTTGATGAACGAATTGGAAAAAATGTTCATCCCGTCCGCCCCTGGCGACGCGGGTCGACCCAGCGGAACGTGGCGTCGCTCACCGGCACGTTGAAGCGCTGGTCGCTCAGCCGGATCGTGGTGCGATTGCCCTGGCTGTCGAGCGCCGCCCAGCCTTGCAGCAACAGGCCCGCCGGCGCGCTGGCGCTGCGCGCGAACACCAGCGTGATGCGGCCATATTCGGGGTGCTTGGGGTCATAGGCCTCGACCGACAGCACCGCCGGATTGTCCCCGCGCACTACCCTGGCATAGCGCGAGATATCGCGCGTCGGGTCCAGCAGCACGCCGAGCGGCGAATTGCCGATCGGCCAGCGCTGCACCTGCTTCACCGAATAATCGACGAACGTCAGCGCCTTTCCGTCGCCGACGATCAGCAGCGGCACGCCCTTCTGGTACTGGAAGCGGATCTTGCCCGGCTTCTTCATCGTCAGCGTGCCGGTCAGCACCTGGCCGTTGCGGTCGGTCTGGCTGAACGCCGCGGTCATCGACTGGGTGCCGCTCAGGTGGCGCTGCACCGCCGCCAGCTCCGGATCGGTCTGCGCCGCCGCCGGTGCCGCGACCGCGACCAGCATGGTGAACGGCAGGAGGGATTTTGTCATGATGGCTCCTGACAGATTCGGGGAAGCGCCGCGGATGCCACCACGGCGTTGAACCCGCACTGAACCCCTAGGTGAACAGCGTGACCAGCCCCGGCGTGTTCTCCGCCCCGACCCAGCCTTCGTGGATCATGCGGATCGCGACCACCAGGATCACCGCCAGCCCGACATAGGCGATCCAGCGGTAACGGTCGATGATCCGCGCGATCAGGTTCGCCGCCAGCCCCATCAGCGCCACCGACAGCAGCAGCCCGACGACGAGGATGCCGGGATGCTCGCGCGCCGCGCCCGCCACCGCCAGCACGTTGTCGAGGCTCATCGACACGTCGGCGACCGCCACCGCCCAGGCCGCCCCGACGAAGCTCTTCGCCGACTTCAGCCCGGCCTGCTCGTCGCCGACGATTTCCTCCGATCCGGGGCTGTGGGTACCGCTGCGGATCTCGCGCCAGAACTTCCAGCTCACCCACAGCAGCAACAGCCCGCCGGCGAACACCAGCCCGACGATCCCCATCAGCCAGGTGACGATCAGCGCGAAGAAGATCCGCAGCACCAGCGCCGCGCCGATGCCGATCAGGATCACCTTCTTGCGCTGGTCCGCCGGCAGCCCGGCGGCGAGCGCGCCGACGACGATCGCATTGTCGCCGGCCAGCACCAGGTCGATCATCAGCACCGATCCGAACGCCGCCAGCGCGGCGGGATCGGACAGGTTGGAGAAATCGGCGACGATATGCTGCCAGATCTCGCCCAGCGATCCCGGCCCCTGGATGGATGCGGCGGCGGCGGCCGCCAGCGTGGCGATCAGGCTCAAGAGGTCACTCCCCGGTTTGGACGATCGTCAATGATGCCCTGCGCCATAACGTTCCGGCGCGGGAATGCCATGGGTGTCGGGTGGCGCGCAGGTCTCGCTGCGGCCATCCGCCGTGGCGAAGCTGCCTCGTCGGCCGGGCGCGTGGCCGCGCCCGCCGGCCGCGCCGGCGCGAGTCCCGCCGCGGCAAGCGGCGGGACGCACCCGGCTATTGATTCATGCTGTCGAAGAAATCCGCGTTGGTCTTCGAATCCTTCATCTTGCCCAGCAGGAATTCCACCGCGTCGACGGTGCCCATCTGCATGAGGATGCGGCGCAGCACCCACATCTTGGAAAGCTGCCCCTTCTCGACCAGCAGCTCCTCCTTGCGCGTGCCCGACTTGGACACGTCGATCGCCGGGAAGATGCGCTTGTCGGAGATCTTGCGGTCCAGCACGATCTCGGCGTTGCCGGTGCCCTTGAACTCCTCGAAGATCACCTCGTCCATGCGGCTGCCGGTGTCGATCAGCGAGGTCGAGATGATCGTCAGCGATCCGCCCTCCTCGATGTTGCGCGCCGCGCCGAAGAAGCGCTTCGGCCGCTGCAGCGCATTGGCGTCGACGCCGCCGGTCAGCACCTTGCCCGACGAGGGCACCACCGTGTTGTAGGCGCGGCCCAGGCGCGTGATGTTGTCCAGCAGGATCACCACGTCCTTCTTGTGCTCGACCAGCCGCTTGGCCTTCTCGATCACCATCTCGGCGACCTGGACGTGGCGCGTCGCGGGTTCGTCGAAGGTGGAGGACACCACCTCGCCGTTCACCGTGCGCTGCATGTCGGTGACTTCCTCGGGCCGCTCGTCGATCAGCAGCACCAGCAGGAACACCTCCGGGTGGTTGTGGCTGATCGCGCGCGCGATGTTCTGCATCATGATCGTCTTGCCGACGCGCGGCGGCGCGACGATCAGGCAGCGCTGCCCCTTGCCGATCGGCGCGACCACGTCGAGCACGCGGCCCGACTTGTCCTTGATGGTCGGATCCTCGATCTCCATCTTCAGCCGCTCGTCCGGGTAGAGCGGCGTCAAATTGTCGAAGTTCACGCGGTGGCGCACGCGGTCCGGGTCTTCGAAATTGACCTGCGTGATCTTCACCAGCGCGAAATAGCGCTCGCCGTCCTTCGGCCCGCGGATCTCGCCTTCAACGGTGTCGCCGGTGCGCAGCCCGTGCTTGCGGACCTGGTTGGGGCTGACATAGATGTCGTCGGGGCCGGCCAGGTAATTGGCCTGCGCCGATCGCAGGAAGCCGAATCCGTCGGTCAGGACCTCGATCGTCCCCTCGCCCATGATCTGCTCGCCGTTCTCGGCCTGGACCTTCAGGATCGCGAACATCAGGTCCTGCTTGCGCAGCGTCGACGCGCCCTCGACGCCCAGTTCCTCGGCAAGCTGCACGAGCTCGGCCGGCGCCTTCTTCTTCAAATCCTTGAGATGCATCAATCATGTCCGATGTGATCGGGGGTCGGGGAAAGCTCGGCCGGCGATGGGAAACGCGCGAGAAACGAAGCTGGGTAAGGCAGCGGGCCGTGAACCGGCCACACCGTGGGCGCGAGGTATGGCTCGCGCACGCCTTAGTCAAGCGCCGCGAGGCGGAGTTCGTCAGAACGGCTTCACGATCACCAGGATCACGATCAGCGTCGCGGCCAGCGCCGGGATCTCGTTCATCATCCGCAGCGCCTTGTTCGACACGGTGGCGCGCCCCTTCGCCAGCTTCTTCGCATAGCCCACCGCCCAGCCGTGATAGCCCGAGAGCAGCACCACGATGCCCAGCTTCGCGTGCAGCCAGCCCAGCCCCGGCGCGCCGTCCGCGATCCCGCTGTTGAACGCCAGCGCCAGCCCCAGCACCCACACGGCGATCATCGCCGGGGTCAGGATGATGCCGCGCAGCTTGTTCTCGCGCTCCACCCAGCGGGCGGCCTCGGCGGGGTCCGACAATCCCTCCTGATGATAGACCAGATAGCGCGGCAGCATGAACATGCCCGCCATCCAGAAGATCACGAAGATCACATGCGCGGCCTTCACCCAGTCGTAGGCGGCCCCCAGGAACCCGGCCATCATTCGCCCCTCACGCGTTGCAGCAACCGCTCGACATGCGGCACCGGGGTGTGTTGCCCGATGCCGTGGCCGAGATTGAAGACGTGCGGCCGCTCCGGGAAAGCCGCCAGCACGCGGTCGATCCCCGCGTCCAGCGCCGCGCCGCCGGTCAGCAGCGCGAGCGGATCGAGGTTGCCCTGTACCGGCAGCCCGGGCGGCAGCACCGCATCGGCCCACGCCGGATCGACCGTCTCGTCCAGCCCGATCGCATCGACGCCGGTTCCCGCGGCATAAGCGGCGAGCTTGCCCCCCGCCCCCTTCGGAAAGCCGATGACCGGCACCCCCGGGCACCGCGCGCGCACGCCGTCGACGATCGCGCGGTTGGGTGCGACGACCCAGCGGTCGAATTGCGCGGGGGACAGGCTGCCCGCCCAGCTATCGAACAATTGCACCGCCTCCACGCCCGCCGCGATCTGCCCGGCGAGATAGTCGACCGTCGTCGCCACCACCGCGTCGATGATGCGGGCGAACGCCGCCGGATCGGCATAGGCCATGCGGCGCGTCGCCTCCTGGTCGCGGCTGCCCTGCCCCGCCACCATATAGGTCGCGACCGTCCATGGTGATCCCGCGAATCCCAGGAAGGTCGTTTCCGCGGGCAGCGCCGCCGCCACGCCGCGCACCGTGGCATAGACCGGATCGAGCCGCGCCGGCGCCGCCGTCAGCGTCTCCAGCGCGGCATCGACCAGCGCCGGGGCCAGCCGTGGCCCCTCGCCCGCGCCGAACGTCAGGTCCTGCCCCAGCGCCCATGGCACCATCAGGATGTCGGAGAACAGGATCGCGCCATCGAAGCCGAAGCGGCGGATCGGCTGCAACGTCACCTCGGCGGCGGCGACCGGATCGGTGGCCAGCGCCAGGAACCCGCCCTTCTCGGCCCGCAGCGCGCGATATTCGGGCAGGTAGCGCCCGGCCTGCCGCATCAGCCAGGTCGGCGGTCGGTCGGAACGGGCGCCGTTCAGGACGCGCAACAGGGGTTTTTCCACGATCGGCATGCGGCCTTCTTCAGTTCAAAGAAGATTCAATGAGAGAGGTTGTTGATGTGGTGGGCGCGTTGGTGCCGGGGCTTATGCGTCATCACCGGAAATGCCAACAGCTTGACTCCCGCGCGCCCGACGAAGACGCCGGGATTCGACGAAACGTTCCCCGTGACTCACAGGCTGTGGACAAGTTCGTGTCCTGGGGACGGCGCTGTGGATGGAATCCGATTCATCCACGACCCGCCGGTGCGCTTGGCCGCGCGGACAAGTTACGCTAGCGCCGGTCCCCATGTTATCCACAGATCGGCCAAGGTCCGCCGTGCACCGTCTCCACCTGCATCTGCTGTCCGATTCCACCGGCGAGACGCTGGAGAACATCGCGAAGGCGGCGCTGGCGCAATATGACGACGTGGAGACGGTGCGGCATTTCTGGCCGATGGTGCGCACCGAAACGCATCTCGACCGCATCCTTCAGGAGATCGCGCAGAATCCGGGGCTGGTGATCTTCACCCTGGTCAATCCGGTGACGCGCGCCGCGCTGGAGACGCGCTGCCGCGCGCTGGGGCTGCCGACGGTCGCGCCGCTCGATCCCGTCAACGACGCGCTGTCGATGCTGCTGGGACAGACCGCCAAGGCGCGCCCGGGCCGCCAGCACGTGCTCGACGCCGCCTATTTCGCGCGCGTCGACGCGATCCAGTTCACGATCGCGCATGACGACGGCATCGCGCACGAGGACTGGGAGGAGGCGGACATCCTGCTGGCCGGGGTCAGCCGCTCCTCCAAGACGCCGACCTCGATCTATCTCGCCAATCGCGGCTTCAAGACCGCGAACATCCCGATCGTGGTGGAAAGCCCGCCGCCGCCGATGCTGTTCGCGCTGAGGAACCCGCTGGTCGTCGGACTGACCACCAGCACCGACCGGCTGATCCAGGTGCGCCGCAACCGGCTGCTGTCGCTCAACCAGGCGACCGAGACGAATTACGTCGATCAGGATGCGGTGGCGCGCGAGATCGCCTATGCCCGGCGGATGTTCGCCGATCATGGCTGGCCGGTGATCGACGTCACGCGGCGCTCGATCGAGGAAACCGCCGCCGCGATCATCGCGCTGGTCAACGAACGCCGCGGGCTGGCGGCACGGAACACCGACTGATGTTGATCCTGGCCTCGCAAAGCGCGTCGCGCACCGCGATGCTCGCCGCCGCCGGCGTGCCGTTCACCGCCGAGCCGGCGCATGCCGACGAAGCGGCGCTGAAGGCGGCGATGGCCGGCGCGCACCCGCGCGATGTCGCGGACGCGCTCGCCGAGCTGAAGGCGCTGAAGGTGTCGGCGCGCCATCCCGCGCGTCTGGTGCTGGGATCGGACAGTCTCGCGGTGCTGGACGACGGCACGATCCTCGACAAGCCGCACAGCCGCGACGAGGCGCGCGATCACCTGACGCGCATGTCGGGCAAGCGCCACGATCTGGTCAGCGCGGCGGTGATCGCGGAGGGCGGCCGTGCGGTGTGGCGCGTGGTGGACAAGGCGAAGATGTTCGTCCGCCCGCTCTCGCCGGCCTTCATCGAGGCGTATCTGGACGCCGAATGGCCCGCGATCGCCGGCTGCGTCGGCTGTTACCGGATCGAGGGGCCGGGCGCGCAATTGTTCGCGCGCATCGACGGCAGCCAGTTCACCGTGCTCGGCATGCCGCTGCTGCCGGTGCTCGATTACCTGCGCACGCGCCAGTTGCTGCCGGCGTGATGGCATGTTCGAGGCGATTCCATGACTGACGCGACCCTGCCCTATGCCGAGGTGATCGGCGATCCGATCGGCCATTCCAGATCGCCGCTGATCCATCGTTTCTGGCTGGAGAAGCTCGGCATCGCCGCCGATTACCGCGCGACGGGCGTCGCCCCCGACGCGCTGGCCGGCTATTTCGCCCGCCGTGCCGACGACCCGGCGTGGCGCGGGTGCAATGTCACCGTGCCGCACAAGGTCACGGCGCTCGACCACGTCCCCGATCCCGGCGGCGTGCGCGCGGCGATCGGCGCGATCAACACCGTCTTTCGTGACGGGGACGGCGCGCTGATCGGCACCAACACCGATGCCGCCGGCTTCCTGTCGCCGATCGCCGACCTCGACCTGTCGGGCCGGGTGGCGGTGGTGATCGGCGCGGGCGGCGCGGCGCGCGCGGTGCTGTTCGCGCTGTCGAAGGCCGGGGTGGGGCGGGTCGTCCTGCTCAACCGCACCCCGCTGAAGGGTGCGGCGCTGCTCGCCGGCTTCGGGCTGAAGGGCGAGGCGCTGCCGCTCGCCGCACGGCTGCCGGCGGCGGCGCTGCTGGTGAACGCCAGCGTGCTGGGCATGGCCGGACAGCCGCCGCTGGAGCTGGACCTGACGCCGCTCCCCGACGACGCGATCGTCTACGACATCGTCTACGCGCCGCTGGAGACGCCGCTGCTCGCCGCCGCGCGCGCGCGCGGCCTGGATACGGTCGACGGACTGGAGATGCTGATCGGCCAGGCCGCGCTCGCCTTCGAACTGTTCTTCGGTGCCGCCCCGCCGCGCGAGCATGACGAGGAGCTGCGCACGCGCCTGTTGCTGGCATGATGACGCTCGGCCTCACCGGCTCGATCGGCATGGGCAAGTCGACGGTGGCGCGGATGTTCGCCGATGCCGGCGTGCCGGTGTTCGATGCGGATGCCGAGGTCCACCGCCTGCAGGGGCCGAACGGCGCGCTGCTGCCGGCGATCGCGGCGCGGTTCCCCGGGACGACGGGCGCGCAGGGCGTGGACCGGGCCGCGCTGGGCGCCGCGGTGCTGGGCGACGATGCCGCGATCCGCGCGCTGGAGGCGATCGTCCACCCCGCGGTGCGCGCCGCGCGCGCGGCGTTTGTCGCGCGCCACGCCGACGCGCCGCTGGTGGTGTTCGACATTCCGCTGCTGTTCGAAACCGGCGGGGAGCGGGAGGTCGACCGGGTGGCGGTCGTCTCCGCCGCGCCGCAGGTGCAGCGCGCGCGGACGCTGGCGCGCCCCGGGATGACGCCCGCGAAGTTCGATGCGATCCTCGCCCGACAGTTGCCCGATGCCGACAAGCGCGCGCGCGCCGACTGGGTGATCCCCACCGACGTGCCGCTGGCCGAGACGCGGCGGGTGGTGGCGCGCGTGATCGCTTGCGCGCACGGCGGCGAGCGTCGATAACGCAGCGATCATGCGCGAGATCGTCTTCGACACCGAAACCACCGGGCTCAGCTTCGCAGGTGGCGATCGCATGGTGGAGATCGGCTGCGTCGAGCTGGTCAACCGTGTCGAGACCGGCCGCACCTTCCACGCCTATTTCCATCCCGAACGCGACATGCCGGCGGAGGCGGAGAAGGTTCACGGCCTGTCCGCTGCCTTTCTTGCGAAACATCCGCTGTTCGCCGCGGGGGTGGAGGCGCTGCTCGATTTCGTCGGCGACGCGCCGCTGGTCGCGCACAATGCCGGGTTCGACTTCTCGTTCCTGAACGGCGAGCTGGAGCGTTGCGGGCGCACAGCGGTGTGCCGGTCGCGGATGGTGGATACGCTGGCGATCGCGCGCACGCGCCATCCCGGCGCGAAGCATACGCTGGACGCGCTGTGCAGCCGCTATGGCATCGACCGCTCGCATCGCGTGCTGCACGGCGCGCTGCTCGACGCGCAGTTGCTGGCGCAGGTCTATGTCGAGCTGATGGGCGGGCGGCAGATCGGTCTGGGGCTGGTCAGCGAGGCGCCGCCGGCGGCGATCGTCGCGGTGGCCGCCGCGCCGGTGCGCACGCGCCCGGTGCGGGTCTTTTCCGCCAGCGATGCGGAACTGGCGGCGCATGCGGCGTTTCTGAATGGTGTCAGGGAGCCTTTGTGGGGGGCCGCCGCGTCCGGCTGACGCGTTTCTGGCTGCCGGCGGTGCGAAGGTGCCGGCGCGCTTCGAAAGGAGAGAATATATGGATATCCGGGTTTCAGGTCACCAGGTGGCGATCGGCGACGCGCTGAAGACCCATGTCGAAGACCGTCTCCAGGGTATCGCGGAAAAATATTTCGCGCGCGCGATCTCGACGGAAGTGACGTTCGGCAAGGGTCCGCACGACAATGGCTTCACCTGCGATCTGGTCGCGCACGTCACGCGCGGGCTGATCCTGAAGGGGCGGCACGACGCGCATGATGCGCATCTCTCGTTCGACGGCGCGGCGGCGAAGATCGAGACGCAGCTCAAGCGCTACGTCCACCGGCTCAAGGACCGCCACCAGACGCATCTCGCCGCCGGGGAGGCGCAGGAGCGCAACGGCTATGACAATGCCGGCTACACGCTGTTCGCCGAACAGGTCGGCGAGGAGGAGGTCGGCGACGCGCCGCTGGTGATCGCCGAGACGCGCGTCGACGTGCCGGAGGCGAGCGTGTCGGACGCGGTGATGATGCTCGACCTGCGCAACACGCAGGCGCTGCTGTTCATGAATGCCGGCACCGGATCGTACAACATGGTCTATCGTCGCGGTGACGGCACGATCGGCTGGGTGGAGCCGCAGCGTGGCGGCTGATCGACGCTGATGGTGAGTGACCTGAGCGACCTGCTTGTCCCCGAACTCATCGTCATCGGCCTGCCTGCCGCCACCCGCAAGGCGCTCTTCTCCCAGATCGGCGCGCTCGTCGCGCCGGTGCTGGGCGTCGATGCGCGGGTGGCGGCGGAGGCGCTGGCGGCGCGCGAGAAGGAGGGTTCGACCGGCTTCGGCGACGGGGTCGCGATCCCGCACGCGCGCGTGCCGGGCGTGGCGCGCATCGCCGTGGCGGTGGCGCGGCTGGCGCAGCCGCTCGACTTCGCGGCGCCCGACGATGCGCCGGTCGACGTGGTGGTGGCGATGTTCACGCCGCCGCACGCCGGGTCGGAGCATCTGAAGGCGCTGGCGCGTGTTGCCCGGCGGTTGCGCGACCGGGGATTGCTGGCCAAGCTGCGCGGCGCCGGCTCCCCCGACGCGATCTACGCGCTGCTCACCGCGGACGAATCCCGTGACGCCGCCTGAAGGCGCCGCGGCGCATTACCGCGCGCTCGAGTCGCTCTACGCGGCCGCGCCGATCAACCGCTTCTTCGAATCGCGACTGCACGTGAGCGGGCCGGGCGAGTCGCGCATCCACTTCACCGTCGATGAACGGCATTTCCACGCCGCCGGCGCGGCGCACGGCACCAGCTATTTCAAGATGCTCGACGATGCCGCTTTCTATGCCTGCAACAGCCTGGTCACCGATCGCTTCCTGCTGACCACGCAGTTCAGCCTGTTGCTCACCCGACCGCTCGGCGTCGGTCCGGTGGTGGCGGAGGGGCGCTGGATCAGCGGCCAGCGCCGCGTGTTCGTCGCCGAGGCGCGGCTGGTGACCGCGGACGGCGAGGAGGTGGCGCGGGGCACCGGCACTTTCATGCGCTCGCGGATCGCGCTGGCGACGCTGCCCGGATATGCCGCGGCATGAGCGTGCGGCTGCCGACGCATCTGGCGGTGGGCGCATTGCTGCGCCGCGTGAACGACTCGGGCGGGCTGGCGGTGGTGCGCGCGTCGGGCGATCCGCAGACCGGGGCGGTGCTGCTGCTGATCGTCGAGGGACGCGGGCTGCGCGCGATGGAGCGGATGCGCGGGCTGGACGACCGGGACTCGCTGGTGCCCGCCGGCCCGCCGTCCGGCGACGAACCGGCGGTGGAGGATTACTGGCGCCGGCGACGCGCGCGCGATCCCGATCTGTGGGTGATCGAACTGGACGTCCCGCAGGCCGAACGGTTCGTCGCTGAAACGATGCTGGTTGATTGACGCTGTTAACCTCTGGCTCGTAGCCGGGGTCCATCGACAACTCGCGTTGTGCCGATACGGGGTGCGATCCCGGACGGTGACGCAGTCGGGGGGGAACCCGGCCGATCGTGCATCCAGCTCACGCTGTTTCAGCGATCGCGTTCGCGTACTCACCGCAGATAAATGATGTGGAATGCCGTTCAGCTCGCGCCTCGCGACTTTCGCGACGCTTACTCTTTCGGTCCTTGCTCTGGTAGCGCAGAGCGCCCCCGGACTGGCCGCTGATCTTCCGACGCTTCCTGCCGCGTCGACAGCGATTCAACTCGCTACCCCCGCTCCGGTTCCCGCGACCGCGCCTGCCGCGCCGGTGATCCAGGACACTGTCATCACCACCGACGATGCGGACGAGGAAGTCGCCTATCCGACGCTCGCCGCCGCCGTCGCCGACCAGTCGGTGCCGTCGAACACCGACCAGGACCTGCGCTGCCTCGCCGGCGCGATCTATTTCGAGTCGCGCGGAGAGCCGCTCGCCGGGCAGCTCGCCGTCGCCGAGGTGATCCTGAACCGCACCCGCTCGCGCCACTTCGGCGGCAG
Organism: Sphingomonas taxi; assembly: GCA_003243195.1. Taxonomy (GTDB): domain Bacteria; phylum Pseudomonadota; class Alphaproteobacteria; order Sphingomonadales; family Sphingomonadaceae; genus Sphingomonas; species Sphingomonas taxi_B. The sequence continues at coordinate 465,057 of QFQI01000002.1, forward strand.
CGTCTGCGATGTCGTCACCCAGAAGGGCCAGTTCTCGTTCGTGCGCGGTGGCCGCATGCCCGACGCGCCGTCCAACGACGACTGGCGCACCGCGATGGCCGTCGCCAAGGTCGCCATGAAGGACGCGTGGGAGAGCGACGCCGCCAACGCGCTCTATTTCAACCATCGCCGTGCCGGCCATGCCGCCGGTGTGCGTGTCGCCTCGATCGGCAATCACGTCTTCTATCGCTGATCCGCGCGCGGCGACCGCGCCGCGCCGGCTTCGGGCTTGGCTTTTGTTCGCCGGATGTTCTATCCTGCGCCGGTGATGCTCAGCCCGCCCGATACCTGCCAGAACGATGCCACCGCCGCGCTGTGCGCCACCGATGTGGCGCGCGGCGTGACGCGCATGTTGCTGCGCCACGATCTCACCGCGATTGCCGAGGTGCCGCTGGACGGTGGCCGCCGCGCCGATCTGATGGCGATCGACCCGCGCGGACAATTGGTGATCGTGGAGATCAAGGTGTCGCGCGCCGACCTGCTCGGCGACGGCAAGTGGCAGGATTACCTCGCTCATTGCGACCGCTTCTACTGGGCGGTCCCGGCGGGGTTCGACGCCTCGCCGATCGCGGGCGCGGCCTTCCTGCCCGAGCGCACGGGGCTGATCGTCGCCGACCGCTACGATGCCGCGATCGTGCGCGAGGCGCGCACCGATCCGCTTTCCGCGCCGACCCGCAAGCGCTGCACGCTCGCCTTCGCCCGCCGCGCCGCGCGCCGCGTCATCGCCGCGCATGATCCGGAGGCGGTGCAGGGGTTCTGAGCGGCTGTTTGGAAACGCGTTGAAACGCGTTTCGCGGTGCCGGCCCGCTTCCCCTCCCGGGAGCGGGCCGACCGCGCATGCCGGGGCATCGCCGCAAGACTCGCCGGCCCGCGATCCTCCCGCCGGACCTTCGCCCCACGCCGGCGGGGCGGATCGCCTACAGGCGCGGCCCCGACACCGCGCGCTGCGCCTTGGCCGGCGTTTCGTCCAGCACCTTGGCGATCGCCGGCGACCGCGCGTCGCGTTTGGCGTAATCGCGCGCCGACATGCCCGCGACATTGTCGGTCTGGTCCGGGTCGCCCCCGGCCGCCAGCACCGCGCGCACCAGCGCCAGGTCGCGGCGCTGCACCGCGCGGATCAGCGGCGTCTCCCCGCCATTGTTGCCGAGGTTGGCGTTGGCCTTCGCGGTCGCCAGCACCTGCACCAGGTCGGGCTGCCCTGCCTGCACCGCCAGCATCATCGGCGTCTCGCCACCGCCGTCGCGCAGGTTGGGGTCGGCGCCCTTGGCCAGCAGGTAGCGCAGATAGGTGGCGTCGCCGCGCTTGACGACGATGTGCACCGCGCCCTCGCCGGTCGTCACGTCGCGGGCGTTGACGATCGTCTGGCCGGGCTGGTCCAGCATCGCGACCACCGCATTGCCGTCGCCCTTGCGGACCGCTTCCAGGAATTTGTAGCGCTGCGACTGTTGCTGCGCGGGGACGGCGGTGGGCAGGGACAGGGCCGCGAACAGGGTGGCGGCAAGGATCGGGCGACGGAGCATCGGTTCGGGTTCTCGCAAGCGATGGGTCGAACGGCGTAAGCCGAGGGTTGCGAAGCGCGCTATAACCCATCACATCGGCCGCCACCATGAACATGCGTCGTTTCGCTGCCACGCTCGCGCTGCTCTCGGCCGGGCCGCTCGCCGGGTGCGCGCAGCAACCCGCCGCCACGCCGCCGCTCGCCGGCGCGCGGATCGGCGGCCCCTTCACGCTGACCGACCAGAACGGCCGCACCGTCACCGACCGCGATTTCGCGGGGCGCTACCGGATCATCTATTTCGGCTACACCTTCTGCCCGGACGTGTGCCCCACCGACGTGCAGAACATCGCCGCCGCGCTGAAGCTGATCGAGCGGGACGACGCGGCGCTGGCGCGGCGGATCGCGCCGATCTTCATCACGGTCGACCCGGCGCGCGACACGCCGGCGGTGCTGCGGCGCTTCGTGTCCGCCTTCCACCCGCGGCTGGTCGGCCTGACCGGCAGCGCGGAGGCGATCGCCAAGGTCGCCCGCGCCTATGGCATCTATTACGCGCGTGGTGCGGGCGGCGGCGAAAATTATCTGATGGACCACGGCCGGCAGATCTATCTGTTCGATCCCGACGGCAAGCCGCTGGCGCTGCTTCCCGAAGGCCCGCCCGCCGCGATCGCGCAGGAGATACGCAAATGGGCGCGCTGACCGGCCGCTTCTGGGACGACACGCCGCTCGACAAGCTCGATCGCGCGCAATGGGAGGCGCTGTGCGACGGGTGCGGCAAATGCTGCCTGCACAAGCTGGAGGATGAGGAGACCGGCGAACTGATCGCCACCAACGTCGCCTGTCGCCTGCTCGATCGCCGCAGCGGGCAATGTTCCAATTATCGCCACCGCCGCGCCTATGTCAGCGAGTGCGTCCGGCTGACGACGGGCAATGTCGATTCGATCGACTGGCTGCCCTCGACCTGCGCCTATCGGTTGCGCGCCGCTGGCGAGCCGCTGCCGGCGTGGCATTATCTGGTGTCCGGCGATCGCGAGGCGGTGCACCGCGCGGGTGAATCGGTGCGCGGCTGGACGATCAGCGAGGACGATGCCGGCGACCTCGAACATCATATGGTCGACCGGCAATTGTGAGCGACGACATCCTGGTCGTCCGCCACCCGCGCGCGCGGCGCACGCGGTTGTCGTTCGATCCGGTGACCGGGCGCGCGCGGCTGACGTTGCCGCCGCGCGCATCGGCGACGAAGGCGCTGGCCTGGGCGAAGGCGCAGGGCGCGTGGATCGAGCACCAGCGCGGACGGCTGCCCGAGCCGCGCCCGTTCGTCCCCGGCGCGGTGCTCCCGGTCGACGGACGCGAACTGACGATCGCGTGGAGCGCGCCGGCGCCGCGACTGCCGCGCGTGGAGGGCGACCGGCTGCTGCTCGGCGGCCCGGCCGACATGGTGCCGCGCCGGATCGAGGCATGGCTGCGCCGCCGCGCGCTGGCGCTGCTGGAGGAGGACACCGCCTTCTACGCCGGTCGCGCCGGGGTGAGCGTCACGGGCGTCGCGATCGGCGACGCGCGCGGGCGCTGGGGCAGTTGCGCGCACCACGGCGCGATCCGCTATAGCTGGCGACTGGTCCTCGCGCCGCCCGACGTGCGCCGCGCCACCGCCGCGCACGAGGTCGCGCACCGCGTCCACATGGATCATTCGCCCGCCTTCCACGCGCTGGTCGCACGGCTCTATGGCCGCGATCCGGCGCCGGAACGGCAGTGGCTACGCACGCATGGCGCGGCGCTTCACTGGTTCGGGCGCTCGCCGGCGGGTTGAGCGCCCGGCGGGGACGTGCGGGCGGGCGGGCGGGACGGGGGCGGCGGCGGCGTGCGCACCGCGTCGCGGCGCGGGTCGCGCGTCACGCGGTCCAGCCAGTCCTGGTCGAGCCGTTCGTCGTCGCCGCGCGGCTCGTCGTCGCGCCCGCGCGGCACCGGCTGCACCACCGGGCGTTCGGGGCCGAACACCGGATCGCCGTCCGGCGCGGCCGGGGCCGGCGGTCCTTCCACCGGCAGGCCGTCGCCATCCACGAAGGTCGAATTGTCGGGCGCGCCGTAATAGCTTTCCGCATCCGGCTCCAGTTGCGCCTCGGGCAGCGTCACCTGCGTCTCGAACTGCTCGATCGGCCGGCTCGCCACCGCCTTGGCCATGAACTGCTGGAAGGCGCGCGCGGGGGCGGTGCCGCCGTGCAGCCCGGCGATCGGCCGCGCATCGTCGCGCCCCATCCACACGCCGGTGGTGAGGCCGCTGGAGAAGCCCAGGAACCAGCCGTCCTTGCTGCTGCTGGTCGTGCCGGTCTTTCCCGCCACCGGGCGGCCGATCTGCGCGGCGCGCCCGGTGCCGGTGTTGACGGCGGTCTGCAACAGGTCGGTCATCTGCGCGGCGACATAGGGGGCGACCAGCACCTGGCTGCGGTCCACCTCGTGGCGGTAGATCTCCTCGCCCTCGGCGGTCACGCGCGTGATCCCGAACGGCGTCACCGCCACGCCGCGGTTGGCGACGCTGGCGAAGGCGCGCGTCATGTCGATCAGTCGCACCTCCGACGTGCCCAGCACCATCGAAGGGTGCGTGTTGACCGGCGTGGTGATGCCGAAGCGGCGCGCCATGTCGGCGACGGTCTGGAACCCCACCGCCTGCCCCAGCTTCGCCGCGACGGTGTTCAGCGAATAGGCGAAGGCGGTGCGCAACGTCACCTCGCCCGAATTGCGGCGCGAATCGTTGCGCGGGCTCCATCCGTCGATGGTGACCGGCGCGTCCAGCTCCTTGTCCTCGGGGGTGCGGCCGGCCTCCAGCGCCGCGAGGTAGACGAACAGCTTGAACGCCGACCCCGGCTGGCGCTGCGCCTGTGTCGCGCGATTGTAGATCGAGCTGACGTAATCGGTGCCGCCGACCATCGCGCGCACCGCGCCGTCGCGGTCGATCGACACCAATGCGCCCTGCGCCCCCTTGGGGACGTTGGCGCGCACCGCCGCATCGGCGTCGCGCTGCATGGCGGGGTCCAGCGTCGTCCACACCTCCAGCGGCTTCTCGGTCTCGTCGATCAGCAGGTCGAGCTGCGGCAGCGCCCAGTCGGTGAAATAGCGGACGCTGTTCTGGCGCGGGGCGGGGGCCAGCCGCACGCCGACGTCGTTCGCGTCGCGCGCCTGCGCGGCGGTGATGAACTCGTTGCGCACCATCTGCTGGATGACCACGCCGGCCCGTCCCACGGCGGCCTGCGCGTCGGCGGTCGGCGAGTAATTGGACGGCGCCTTCACCAGCCCGGCGATCACCGCCGCTTCGGCCAGGCTGAGCTGGTCGGCGCCATGCCCGAAGAACTTGCGGCTCGCCGCGTCTATCCCGTACGCGCCGCCCCCGTAATAGACCTTGTTCAGGTACAGTTCCAGGATCTGGTCCTTGTCGAACTTGCGCTCCAGCGCCAGCGCCAGGATCCATTCACGGAACTTGCGGCCGAACTTCTTCTGGTTGTTCAGGAAGACGTTGCGCGCGAGCTGCTGCGTGATCGTCGAGCCGCCCTGCACCCAATGCCCGCGCTCGTACCGCACCATCACCGACCGGACGATGCCGATCGGATCGACGCCGGGATGGCTGCGGAACCGGCGATCCTCGACCGCGATCGTCGCGTCGCGCATCACCACCGGGATGCGGTCGTACGACAGCCACTGGCCGTAGCTCGGCCCCAGCGACACCAGCACCGATCCGTCGGCGGCATGGACGCGGATCATCTGCCCGTTGGGCGACGACTTGAGCGATTCGAAGCTCGGCAGTTGCGAGCGGGCGATATAGACCGCGGTCAGCAGCGCGGCGAAGCCGAGCACGGCCAGCGCCAGCAGCGTCTTGATCGCGACACCGGCACGCCGCCGCCATGGCGAACGCTGCTTGGGCTTGGCGGTACGGGAGGTGCGGGCACGGGCCATGGCGTAGCCCTTGGCGGATAGAGGCTTGAGCGGTGGTTAACAAGCTGTTTGGCGGCAGCGCCGCCGCATCGGAACTAGGCCGGGCGCGTCATCCGGCGCGGGGGCGGCGGGCGGCGGGCGGGTATCGGGCGTTCATTCCGGCGATGCCCGCCACGTGCGGGCGGGAAAATGGTGCGGTCGAGAAGACTCGAACTTCCACGTCCTTTCGGACACAACGACCTCAACGTTGCGCGTCTACCAATTCCGCCACGACCGCACGTGTCATCCACCGGGCAGGCCCGGCGTCTGGTAGGGACGCGCCCCTAGCAAAGCGCCGCCGGGCTGGCAACGCGTAAAAAAATCAGCCCGCCTCGCCGACGAAGCTGAGGTCCAGTCGCTTGGAGCTGGCCGGCACGTCGACCTGCGCCGAATTGAAGTCGATCGCCGCGCCCGGCAGCAGCGTGCGCTGCTGCGGGGTGATCGTCCAGCTGAACACGATCCGGTTCTGCTCGTCGCGCAGGTCGGCGCGGATATCGGGCACGCGCTGGCGGGTGGCGGACGGATTGCTGATCCGCCCGCTGACCGCGAACAGTTCCGATCCGTTGGCCATCTTGCGGCGCTGGATCGGATTGTCCGCGATGCGCAGCGGCAGCTCCTCCGGCCCGATCGACAGCCCGATCTGCTGTGCCAGTCCCGGCGCGGTGGTCCACAGGATCACCGCCACCGCCGCCAGCATCAGCAGCCCGGCCGCGATGCTGGCGATCGTGCGGAACCGCCCGCTGGTGCGCGGCGGCGCGCGGAACGGCGGGCGATGCGCGAACGCGTCATATCCGGCACCGTCCGGCGCGCCCGCCGCCATGACGGGTGTCGCGGCGGGCGGCGCCTGCAACGGCAGCGAGGGCGCGAGGACGGGCGGGGGCGGGGGAGGCGGCGGTGTGAACGTCGGCGCCGGCTCTGGCTCCGGCGCCTCGATCACCGGCGCTTCCTCCGGTTCCTGTTCCAGCGTGTCGGCGAATTCGACGTCCTGATACCAGCTATGCCCGCAATTGGCGCAGCGCACGGTGCGGCCCGGCGGCGCAATGGCGTGGTCCGGCACCAGATAGCGGGCGCGGCAATCAGGGCATTCGAGGATCATGGGCGCGGCACCGGCAGGACGAAGGGGCAAATCTAAACACCCGCGCTGCGACGAAGGCAAGCGGCAGTCGCCGTGCTTGAAGCGGCGACGGGGTGCGTGCAATGGCTGCGGGGATGGCCGCGATCGTGCAGTTCGAGAATGTGGGATTGCGCTACGGGCACGGCGAGGAGGTGCTGCGCGACGTCAGCTTCTCGCTGGCGCCCGGCGAGTTCCACGTCCTGACCGGGCCGAGCGGCGCGGGCAAGACCTCGCTGCTCCGGCTGCTGTACCTGGCGCAGCGCCCCAGCCGCGGGGTCATCCGGCTGTTCGGCACCGATGTGGCGGCGCTGCCGCGCGCGCGGATGCCGGGGTTCCGGCGGCGGATCGGCGTGGTGTACCAGGACTTCCGGCTGATCGACCATCTCTCGATCGCCGACAATGTCGCGCTGCCGCTGCGCATCGCGGACGCGGATGAGGGCGAGGTGCGCGAGGCGGTGGGCGAGATGCTCGCCTGGGTCGGGCTGTCGCACCGCGCCGCCGCGCGCCCGGCCACGCTGTCGGGCGGCGAGCAGCAGCGCGTGGCGATCGCGCGCGCGGTGATCGCGCGGCCCGACGTGCTGCTGGCCGACGAACCCACCGGCAATGTCGACGATGCGATGGCCGACCGGCTGATGCAGTTGTTTGCGTCGCTCAACGGTCTGGGCACCGCGGTGGTGGTGGCGACGCACGACGTCCACCTGTTCGGGCGCGTCCGCGCGGCGCGGGTGATGCGGATCGTCGACGGGCGGCTGACGGACGTGGCGCGCGCGCCCGCCGCGCGCCGGGACCGCGCATGAGCGCCGCCACCGCCCGCGTGCTCGATTCCGCCGGGCAGGGGCGCGCCATGGCGGGCGTGCTGGCGATCATGTTGTGCCTCACGGTGCTAGCGGCGGCCGGCGGGATCGGTGCCGCGCGCGCGGCGGGCGCGATGGGGCGGGTGCTGGCCGGGCGCGCCACGGTGCAGGTGGTCGCCGCCGACGCCGCGACCCGCGCCGCGCTCGCCGCGCGCGTGCTCGCCGCGTTGCGCTCGTCGCCGGCGGTGACGCGCGCCACGCCGGTTCCGCGTGCGGAGCTGACGCGGCTGCTCGGCCCGTGGCTGGGCGAGGCGGCGGGCGCGGCGGACCTGCCGGTGCCCGCGCTGATCGACGTGGATCTCGCCGCGCGCGCCGATGCGCTGGGGGGCGTGCGCGCCACGGTGGCGGCGGTGACGCCGGCCGCGCGGGTCGATGCGCATGCCGACGCGCTGGCGGCGGTGGCGACCCTGTTGTCCTCGCTCACCGCGCTCGCCACCGTCCTGGTCGTGGCGATGGCCGCCGCCAGCGCCGCGGTGGTGGTGCTGGCGGTGCGTGCCGCGCTGATCGCGCATCGCACCACGATCGAGGTCATGCACGGGCTGGGCGCGACCGATGCGCAGGTCGCGCGCCTCTTCCAGCGGCGCGTCGCGCGCGACGCCGCGGGCGCGGCGGCGATCGGCGGGGTCGCGGGCTGGGGCGTGATCGCGCTGCTGGGGCATCAGGCCGGCGGCGCCGGATCGCAGTGGCTGGGCGGCGTCACGCTGGGGCAAGGCGGCTGGGCGGCGATCGTCGCGCTGCCGTTCGTGTTCGTCGCCTTCGCCGCGCTGGTCGCGCGCGGCGTGGTGATGCGCGCGCTGGGACGGGCGCTGTGACGAAACGGCTGGTCGCGCTGCTGCTGCTCGGCTGGGCGCTGGGGTTCGCCGGCTTCATGGTGACGCTGCCCGGTCCCGCCGACGCCGCGCTGACCACCGACGCGATCGTGGTGCCGACCGGCGCGGCCGGGCGGATCGCGCGCGGGCTGGACCTGCTGGAGCACGGCCGGGCGCGGCGGATGCTGGTGACCGGCACCGCGCCGGGCGTCACGCGCGCCGATCTGGCGCGGGTCGCCGGGCATGCCGCGACGATCGCGTGCTGCGTCGATCTCGGCGCGGAGGCGGTGGACACGCGCACCAATGCCGAGGAAACCGCCGCCTGGGTCCGCGCGCACCGCTATCGCTCGATCCGGCTGGTGACCAGCAACTGGCACGCGCGCCGCGCCGCGCTGGAACTGGGGCCGGCGCTGGGCGGCGGCGTGACGGTGATGGTCGACGGCGTGCCCGCGCAGCCGACGCTGGCGCAGGCGATGAACGAATATCACAAACTGGTGCTGCGCCGCCTGGTGCTGTGGTGGGAGAGCATGCGGTGAACTGGCTGCGCACGATCGTCTTTCGCACCCTATTCTATCTGCTGTCGGTGCCGATCGTCCTGACGACCCCGATCGCGGTGCTGTTTGGACAGCGGGCGCTGATCGCCCATGCCGACCGCTGGTCGCGGCTGCACCGCGTGCTGATGCGCGGTATCCTCGGCATCGTCCCGCGCGTGGAGGGTGAGGTGCCCGCCGGCCAGTTCCTGTACGTCGCCAAGCACGAGGCGATGTACGAGACGCTGGAGCTGCAACTCATCCTCGGCTCGCCCGCGATGGTGCTGAAGCGCGAGCTGATGCGCATCCCGCTGTGGGGCTGGGCGGCGGTGCGCTACGGCGCGCTGGTGGTGGATCGCGAGGCGTCGTCGCGGGCGCTGCGCGCGCTGATGCGCGAAGGCGCGGCGGTGCGCGCCACCGGGCGATCGGTGATCGTCTATGCCGAGGGGACGCGCGTGCGGCACGGCGAGCGCCCGGCGCTGCGCTCCGGCTTCGCGGGGCTCTACAAGGCGCTGGACCTGCCGGTGGTGCCGATCGCGCTGAACAGCGGATCGCTGCTGCCCCGGCGCGGCGCGAAGCGGCCCGGCGTGGTCACGTTCCGCATCGGCGCCCCGATCCCGCCCGGCCTGCCGCGCCGCGAGATCGAGGCGCGGGTGCACGCCGCGATCAACGCGCTGAACGACTGAGGCTGTCCCCGGAACGCGCGGGACGGGGCGGGCCGGGGCGTCGACACGCTCGTCCGCGCGTCGGTGAACGGGCTACCGGCGCCCGCCCGCCGCTCACGCCTTCCCGGCCAGCTTGTCCTTCAACCCCGCCAGCGCGCCGAACGGTCCCGCCTCGTCCTCGCTGAGCACGCCCGCCTCCTTCAGCGCCGCCGCCGCATCGGGGCTGCGCGGGAACGGGTCGAGCGCCAGCACCATCGTCTCGGCGGCGGCTTCGCCCAGGTCGATGCCGCCGCCCTCGATCTCGATCGTGTCCAGCGCGTCGCCGGCCAGTTCCACCTCCTCCTCGCCGCCGCCGGTCGCGGGCGCGACGAAGCGCAGCGCGACCGTCTCGTCGACCGTCGCGGGCAGCGGCGCCCCCGTCACCGCGCACGCCTGCACCACCGCCGCCGCGACGCGCCCGCGCGCCGCCACGCCGCCGCCCTCCTGCCGGATCGCGAAGGTCGCCTCCAGCCGCTCCACCGCGACCAGCCCGAAGCGTCGCGCCAGCGCCGCGCGCTCCGCCTCGTCGGCGGCGATCGTCACCTCGCGCGGCTCGCCGCCGATCGTGTCCAGCCGTTCGATGCGCGAGAATTCGGTCGTCATGGCAGCGTTCCTTCCATCAGCGCGTCCACGGGCACAGCGTCCAGATCACCGCGCAGCCGCACCAGCGCGTCGCGGGTATGCGCCAGCGCGGCGGCATCCGGCGCCTGTCCGCGATACAGGTTGCGCACCAGCGCCGCGTCGAGGTCGCCGCCCGCCAGCCCGTCGCGATACGCGCCCAGCCGCCCGCCCAGCATCCCCATCATCCGCCCGACATGCTTGCCCACCACCATGTCGCCGAACCCGATCTGGCGCACCTGCGCGTCCATGTCGTCCACGAACCTCTCGGTGAGCTGCGCCACCGGCGCCGCGCCCTCCGCATCCCCTTCCAGCCGCAGCAGCACCATCGCCAGCACCGCGGCGACCATGTCGAAGCGCCCGTCGAGCGTGTCGGGCACCGCGCCCTCCACATACCAGTGCGGCCGGCGCGCGCGCGCCACCACCGCATCGTACAGCGGCAGCGCGGCGTCGCGGTCGCGCCGCCGCAGCACATTCCTCCACCAGCCCAACCGCGCCTTCCCTTCGTCCAACCATGCCCCACCGACGGCGCGCGCTTGTCTCGCCCCGTCGGAGGGCATATTGAGGCACGCGGCCGCAAAGTCCACGCGCGCCTGTGACCGGAGTACCGATGCGCCCCCTGATCCTTCTTGCCCTGGCCGGCGTCCTGGCCGCGGGCTGCACGCCGCTCCGCTCGCATCAGGGCTATATCGTCGACGCCGATCTGGTGAACGCGATCCAGCCCGGCGTGGACAACCGCCAGTCGGTGCTCGCCACGCTCGGCACGCCCAGTTTCGCGGGGCAGTTCAACCAGGGCGACTGGTATTATATCGCGCGCGACAGCCGCAACTACGCCTTCAACACGCCCAAGGCGCGCGAGCAACTGACGTTGCAGATCAGCTTCGATCGCGCCGGCAACGTCAGCGCGGTCCGCAAGTCGGGCGTAGAGCAGGTGGTCAACCTCGCGCCTTATCGCAAGACGACGCCGACGCTGGGCCGCGAGCGCGGCTTCTTCCAGGACCTGTTCGGTAATATCGGCACGGTCGGCGCGGCGGGCGCGGGTGGCAGCGCCGGCCCGACCGGGCGCAACGGCCAGTAACCCGCTCCCGCCAGTCCCGGTAATCCCCTCCCGGTCCTCCCGACCCGCCCGGTCCTCCCGGCGGTGTCGGCGGCGCGACGGTTCGGCCGCGCCGCGTCTACGCTGCGGCGCGGCCTGTACCGGCTTGGGGTCGGCACCGGTCCCGAGAGGGGAAAAAGGGACCGCGCCGCCAACGTCCGATGACCGGATTGGTTCGTAGCGGGACGACGCTTCTTCAAAGCCGTTGCGTTTCGGCCACACTCTTGCCACGAATCGGGCGGGGTGGGTGTGCATGGCGACATGATCGGGACGATGCTGGGCTGGTTCGACCGCGCCGTCGCCGAGGTGGCGCTGTTCGGTGCGGCGACCATCCTGGCGGGCGGGATCGACGACCTGCTGGTCGACCTGCTGTGGTGGCGCGTGCGGCGCGCCGATCCCGCGCACGACGCGCTGCCGCCCGCGCCGCCGCTGCGGCTGGCGGTGTTCGTGCCGGCGTGGGACGAGCATCGCGTGATCGGCGCGATGCTGGCGGCCGCGCTCGCCCGCTACGACCACCCGGACTATCGCATCTACGTCGGCTGCTACCCCAACGATCCCGCGACCGGCGCCGCCGTCGCCGCGATCGCGGCGCGCGACGCGCGGGTGCGCGTCGTCACCGGGTTGCACGACGGGCCGACGACCAAGGCGGATTGCCTCAACACGCTGTGGCGCGCGCTGCTGCGGGCGGATGCGCAGGACGGGCGCGTCACCGCCGCGGTGGTGCTGCACGATGCCGAGGACGTCGTGCACCCGCTGGAGCTGCGCGTGTTCGACGATCACCTGCGCGACGCCGCGCTGGTGCAATTGCCGGTGGTGCCGCTGATCGAGCCGCGCCGCCGGCTGGTGTCCGGCCATTATGCGGATGAATTCGCCGAATCGCACCGTCGCGACCTGGTGGTGCGCTCCGCACTGGGCGCGGCGCTGCCGCTGGCCGGGGTCGGCTGCGCGATCCGCCGCGACGTGCTCGACCGGCTCGGTGCGGGCAGCGACGCGCCGTTCGAGGCGCAGAGCCTGACCGAGGATTACGAGCTCGGCCTGCGCGTCGCGGCGCTGGGGCTGCCGGCGCGCTTCGTGCGGTTGCGCGAGCGTGCCGGCGGCGCGCTGATCGCGACGCGCGCCTATTTCCCCGACACGGTCGACACGGCGGTGCGCCAGAAGGCGCGCTGGGTCACCGGGATCGCGCTGGCCGGCTGGGATCGCACCGGCTGGGGGCGGACGCGCCGGCCGGCCGAATATTGGATGCGGATGCGCGACCGGCGCGGGTTGCTGGCGGTGCTGGCGCTGCTCGCCGCTTATGCCGCGCTGGTCGGCTGGGGCGTGTCGTCGCTCGGCCACGCGCTGCTCGCCACGCCCGCGCCGCCGGTGGGCACCGGGTTGCGGGCGCTGCTGATGCTGAACGCCGGGCTGCTGTGCTGGCGGATGGCGGCGCGTGCGGGGCATAGCGCGGCGGAACATGGCTGGCGCGAGGGGCTGTGGTCGCTGCCGCGCGCGGTGGTCGCCAATTACATCGCGATGCTGGCCGCGCGCCGCGCGCTGGGCCGCTACATGGCCGGGCTGCTGGGCGAGGCGCCGCGCTGGGACAAGACCGCGCACCGCTTCCCCGACGTGCTGCCCGACGCGCGATGAGCCGCAACGGCCGTCCGCTGCGCTTCATGACGGTGGTGCTGGGCATGTGGATCGGCGCGCGCGTCTATCTGCTCTGGCCCGACGCCCCGCTGCCGCCGGCGCTGCGCGAGGCGGTGCGGCGGACGATGCCGCGCGGGCCGCAGGTCGCGTCCGCGCCGCCGATGACGGCATCCGCGCGCGCCCGCGACCCCGGATCGCGCCGTCCACCCGCGCCGCCGGCCTCGTTAGCGGATCACGCCCGTACCGCGCCGGTGCACACCGCCGCCCCCGGCACGACGCCCGCGCCCGCGTCGCCGCCCGCGGGCGGCGAATCACCCGCGACCGACTCGCCCGCCTATGTCCTCGCGCTGCTCGGCATGGTCCGCTACGGCGCACCCGAGCCGCCGCCGGCCACCGCGCGGCGCTGGTCGGCGAGCGGCTGGTCGATCCTGCGCGGGGCGGGCAGGGGCGGCGGTGTCGCCACGCCGCAACTCGGCGGCAGCCAGGCGGGCGTGCGCATCGCCCGCACGCTCGACGCCCATGGCCGCCTCGCCGTCGCGGCGCGCGTCGCCGCCGCGCTCGACACCCGGCAGCAGGAGGCCGCGGTCGGCCTCGAATGGCGACCGGCGCGCCTGCCGGTGCGCGTCGTCGCGGAACGGCGCATCGGCGTCGCGAACATCCGGGGCGGAACCGCGCTGGGGCTGGCCGGCGGCATCGACGCGCAGCCGCTCGCGGCCGGCTTCCGCCTGGATGGCTATGCGCAGGCCGGCGCGGTCGCGCGCGGCGGGGTGGAGGGATATGCGGACGGCGCGGTGCGCCTCGCGCGCCCGCTGTTCCGCACCGCGTCCGGCGCGACGCTCGACCTCGGCGTGGGGGCATGGGGCGCGGCGCAGCGCGGCGCGCGGCGGCTCGACGCCGGGCCGGCGGCGACGCTGGTGCTGCCGGTCGGCGACGGGCCGCGCGTGCGGATCGCGCTGGAATGGCGGCAGCGCATCCTCGGCAACGCGCGGCCGGCGTCCGGCCCGGCATTGTCGATCGGCGCTGATTACTGAAGGGCGCCGCGCAACCGGCCGTCATCCCACGCGAGCCGGGAGAGGAAGCCGCGCATCCTGTTGTCGGCGCGGTACACGCACGCGCGGCGCGCGATGACGGGTGGATCGTCGCCGCCTCATGCTCTAGCGCTGTCGGGCGACATGGACATCTATCTGCCGATCGCGAACCTTTCGGTGAACGCGCTGGTGATGATCGCGCTCGGCATGGGCGTGGGGCTGTTGTCGGGCATGTTCGGGGTCGGCGGCGGGTTCCTCACCACGCCGCTGCTGATCGTCTACGGCATTCCGCCGACCGTCGCCGCCGCCTCCGCCGCCAGCCAGGTGACCGGCGCGAGCGTCTCGGGCGTGTTCGCGCATTTCCGGCGCGGCGGGGTCGACACGCGCATGGGCACGGTGCTGGTGATCGGCGGCGTGCTCGGCTCGCTGTTCGGCGCATGGCTGTTCCGCCTGCTCCAGCAATGGGGGCAGATCGACACCACCATCGCCATCACCTACGTGCTGCTGCTCGGCTCGATCGGCGCGATGATGCTGAAGGAAGCGGTCGGGGCGATCCTGGTCGCGCGCGGACGCCGCCCGGCGCGCCCGCGCCGCCGCCGGCACCATCCGCTCGTCGCCAGCCTGCCCTTCCGGATGCGCTTCTACGGCTCGGGCCTGTATATCTCGCCGCTGGCGCCGCTGCTGCTGGGGTTCTTCACCGGCATCCTGACGATCCTGCTCGGCGTCGGCGGCGGCTTCGTGCTGGTGCCCGCGATGATCTACCTGCTCGGCATGTCCACCGCCGTCGTGGTGGGGACCAGCCTGTTCCAGATCCTGTTCGTCACCGCCGCCGCCACCATGGTGCATGCGACCACCACCAAGGCGGTCGACATCGTGCTGGCGGGGCTGCTGCTGATCGGATCGGTGGTGGGCGCGCAGCTCGGCGCGCGGTTCGCGGCGCGTGCGAAGCCCGAATATCTGCGGCTGGCGCTGGCGCTGATGGTGCTGCTGGTCGCGTCGCGGATCGCGCTGGGGCTGGGGTGGCGGCCGGACGAGATCTACACGGTCGAACTGTCGTGACGCGGCGCCTTCCGCCCCGGCTGCTGCTCCTCGCCGCCGCGCCGCTGCTGCTGGCGCAGGCGAAGCCGGCGCTGAT
Source organism: Sphingomonas taxi (assembly GCA_003243195.1). Classification (GTDB taxonomy): domain Bacteria; phylum Pseudomonadota; class Alphaproteobacteria; order Sphingomonadales; family Sphingomonadaceae; genus Sphingomonas; species Sphingomonas taxi_B. The sequence goes on from QFQI01000002.1 coordinate 480,065, forward strand.
CCCCGACGTGTCGCAACGCAGCATCGACATCGCCTACAGCTTCACCGGCGCGGAGCTGCTGCTGTTCGGCGCGGTGCTCTATCCCGGCGGACGCCTGCCGGCCGGCGATGCGCGCACCGACGTGGTGGTGGTGGTGAAGGGGCCGACGCAGCCGATCGTGATCCGCGAGAAGGAGCAGGTCGCCGGGATCTGGGTCAATGCCGGGCGGCTGCGCTATCGGTCCGCGCCGTCCTTCTACGCGGTGGCCTCCTCGCGCCCGCTGCCGCAACTGGTCGATGCGCGCACCCGCGCGATCTACGAACTCGGGCTCGACAGCCTGCAGCTCTCGCCCGCCTCCGCCGCGCCGTCCGAGGTACAGGACCGCTTCACGCGCGGGCTGGTGGAGCAGCGCACCCGCGCCGGGCTGTTCTACGAAGCGCCGCACGCGGTGGAGATCACGCGCGGCGTCCTGTACCGCGCGCGCGTGTCGATCCCGGCGCGCGTGCCCGTGGGGCGCTTCACCGCCGAGACCTTCCTGATCCGCGACGGTCGCGTGCTGACGGCGGCGGTGCGCGAGATCGACATTCGCAAGTCGGGGTTCGAACGCTTCGTGGCGCAGGCCGCCGATCGCCACGAACTGCTGTATGGCGGCGCGGCGGTGGCGCTGTCGGTGCTGCTGGGCTGGGGCGCGGGGCGGCTGGCGCGGCGCGGCTGACGACGCGCGCGCGCTGACGGTTCCTTTACGAACCCCGCGCTAGGACGGCGACCCGATCGCTACCCCTACAAAGGCGCCGCATGAACGACATCCCGGTCCAGCGCGGCTTTCAAGAGGCGATCGCCGCCGCCTTCCCCATGTCGCGCGCGGCGGCGTCGGTGCCGGCGGCCGCGATCGGCCATGTCCGCCGGATCGCCGGCGGCGCGGGCGAGCTGGTGCTGGACGGCGCCGCGCTCGCCACGCTGCGCACGCAACCCGATGCAACGCTGGCGATGGCCGGACAGGTCGGCGGCCAGTTGAAGGTGCGCGTCGGCGCGGCGTGGCTGATCGCCACGATCCGCGCGCTGCGGCTCGCCGACGCGGTGGACGGGTGCGTGATCGCCGACGTCGATTTCCTGGGCGAAGGCGACGAGGAGCGGCTGACCGGCCGGCTCTACCATTTCCGGCGCGGCGTGACCTGCTATCCCACGCCGGGCACGGCGGTGTTCGCGGTGACCGGCAACGACCTGCGGGAGATCTACACCGCGGCCGGCCGCGCCGCGATCGAGATCGGGCATGTCCATCCCACCCGCGACGTGCGCGCGTCGCTCTATGTCGACGCGATGCTCGGCAAGCATTTCGCGCTGCTCGGCTCCACCGGCACCGGCAAGTCGACCGCCACCGCGCTGATCCTGCACCGCATCTGCCAGCAGGCGCCGCAGGGCCATGTCGTGATGATCGACCCGCACGGCGAATATGGCGCGGCGTTCGGGGAGGCGGGCGCGCTGTTCGACGTGTCCAACCTGCAGATGCCGTACTGGCTGATGAACTTCGAGGAGCATTGCGAGGTGTTCGTCACCTCCTCGGGCGCGACGCGGCAGGTGGATGCCGACATCCTCGCCAAATGCCTGCTCGCCGCGAAGGCGCGGAGCCGCGCGGGTCAGGAGATCGCGAAGCTGACCGTCGACGTGCCGATCCCGTATCTGCTCAGCGACCTGACCCAGATCCTCCAGCAGGAGATGGGCAAGATGGACCGCGCCGGCGACACCTCGCCCTATCTGCGGCTGAAGAACAAGATCGACGAGATCAAGGCCGACCCGCGCTACGGCTTCATGTTCTCCGGCTTGCTGGTCGCGGACACGATGGCGGCGTTCGTGCAGCGCATCTTCCGCCTGCCCGGCGACGGCCGGCCGGTGTCGATCATCGACGTGTCGGGCGTGCCCAGCGAGATCACCTCGGTGGTGGTGGCGGTGCTGGCGCGGATGGTGTTCGATTTCGCGATCTGGTCGCGCGGCGAGGCGCAGCGCCCGATCCTGCTGGTGTGCGAGGAGGCGCACCGCTACATCCCCGCCGATGCCGACGCGCGGTCCTCGGTGGCGCGCATCCTGGGGCGGATCGCCAAGGAGGGGCGCAAATATGGCGTCGCGCTGGGGCTGGTGACGCAGCGGCCGTCCGATCTGTCGGAAGGCGTGCTGTCGCAATGCGGCACGATCATCGCCATGCGGCTCAACAACGACCGCGACCAGGCGTTCGTGCGCGCCGCGATGCCGGAGGGCGCGCGCGGCTTCCTCGACACGCTGCCCGCGCTGCGCAACCGCGAGGCGATCGTGTGCGGGGAGGGCGTGTCGATCCCGATCCGCGTCGCGTTCGACACGCTGGAGGACGACCGGCGGCCGGCATCGGACGATCCGGTCTTTTCCGCCTTGTGGCGCGACAGCGGCGGCGAGGAACAGATGATCGCGCGCACGCTCCAGCGCTGGCGCGCGCAGGGGCGGTAGCGGCCGGCGCGCCCCGGCTCAGGGGCCGCCTCAGGAACCGCCCAGCAACCGCAGCGTCGCGTCGTCCGGCCCGTCGAAGAACGCCGCCAGCGCCGCGCGCACCCGATCGCCCGCCCCCGCGCGCTCGAACAGCGTCAGCGACGATCGCAGCTTGAGCGCGTCGATCCCGCCCAGCATCGCCGCCGCCCGGCGATCCCGGTGCAGCAGCAGCGCGTCGACGCACGCGCGGTAACGGCTCCCCAGCACGGGATGCGCGAGATACGCGCGCGCCTCGTCCAGGTCGCGGATCGCATAATGTTGCGCGATGGCGCTGCGGCCCAGCCCGGCGAGTTGCGGAAAGACGTACCACATCCAGTGGCTGCGCTTGGCCCCGTGCGTCAGCTCGGCCAGCGCGTCGTCATAATTGTCCGCCTGGGCGGCGATGAAACGATCGAGATCCATGCCGCGTGCAACGCACCGGCGCGGTGGCGGTGCCGCGCTCAGGCGGCGACGGCGCTCGCGACATCGACGTACAGCAGCAGCGCGGTGGTGGCGAAGCTGGCGGCGCTCAGCAGCAGCGCGCGGGCGAGCGTGGGGTGGCTGGTCATCGTCCTGTCGTCCTTCAGGCGATCGGGGTCACGGGAACGGCGGCGCTCACCATTGCGACGGCGACCGTCAGCGCGGCGACGATGGTGAGGGCGGAGCGGCCCAGTTCGGCGAAACGGATGGTCATGTGATGTCTCCTGTCATGGTCCGACCGGATCGTCCGGCCGATGCAGGAGGCATTGCATGCCGCGTGCCAAATGGCTTTCACGAGGGGGATCGACGGCCGTGCGCGCCAAAGTGGCGCAAACCGCCATGTCCGGCGCGCGCGTTCCGCCAGATTATGGCGCGGTGATCGTCCGCGCGCGCCCCTGGTCCTTCGCGCGGTACAATGCGGCATCGGCGCGCTGCATCAGTGCGGCGCGTCCCTCGCCCACGCGCCCTTCCGCCACCCCGGCGGAGAAGGACACCACGCCGATCGCCTCGCCGGTCTCGCGCACGCGCAGGTGCCGCGCGGCGATCGCGCGGCGCGCGCGCTCGATCCGCTGCGCCGCCTCGTCCAGCGCCACGCCTTCGAACAACAAGGCGAACTCCTCGCCGCCGTAGCGCGCCACCATCCCGCCGCCCTCCGCGGCCAGCATGCGCGCGACGGTGCGGATCACCCGGTCGCCCACCGCATGGCCGAAATTGTCGTTGACGCGCTTGAAATGGTCGATGTCGCAGATCGCCACCGTCACCGCCGTGTCGCGGGGCAACGCGGCGAACGCTTCGTCGAACGCGCGCCGGTTCGGCAGGTCGGTCAGCGGATCGGTGCGCGCCGAACCGCGCGCCTCGTCCAGCGCGCCGCGCAGCTCGTCGGTTTCGCGCAGCGCCAGGTCCAGCTTCTCCTCGGCGCGGTGGACGCGTTCGATCATGTCGGCGGTCAGCCGCGCGATCTCCTCCACGCCGGCCCCCTCGCCCATGTCGCGCATCGTCGCGGCGGAGCGTTCCAGGTCGCGGCCGAAATCATTGGTTTCGGCATGCGCGATCCGCATCGTGTCGTCGAACCCGTCGAGCTGCATCATCATGCGCTCGATCATCGCCTGGTGCGTGTCGGCGCTGGCGGTGACCTCCTGCCCGTCGTCGCCGCCGATCGGGGCGCCGGCGCTGGTGGTGCCGCCCAGCGCCGCGATGTCCTGCGCGGTCAGCCGCACGCCGCCGTCGGTCAGCGCCGCGACGCGCTGCGCCACCACGCCACGGTCGTTGGCCATTACCTCATAGGCGAAGGCGTAGTGCGCCGGTGCGGGGCTCAGCCGGTGCGCGGCCAGGAAGGCACCGATGCGCGCGAACAGACGGTCGCCCGTGCTCGCCTGCTCGATATCGCCCGCCTTGCCCGCCACGCTCCGTCCCACTGCGACCCCCCCTGGTTGCCGAGCACGGGATAGGGACGCAATCGCTAAGATAAGGTGACTTCAGCGTGCGGCGAGCCGGCGCACCGCCTCCAGCGATTTCGCGACATGCTCGGCCGGGTTCATGTCCGAATAGGCGAAGGCGATGCGTCCGTCGCGCGCGATGACGTAGCTGGTGCGGCTGGTCACCTGCCGCCCCTTCACCGCGCGGCCCAGCGCGACGTCATAGCCGGCCACCACCTTCGGCCCGGCGCTCGCCACCGCGAACTTGCCGGCGCATTCGGTGGACGAGAAGCGTTGCAGGTCCGCGACATTGTCCGCCGACATGCCGATCACCGTCGCGCCGGCCGCGCGAAACGCGTCGACCTGCTCGGCGAAGGCGCGCGCCTCGGCATTGCAGCCGCCGGTGAAGGCCGCCGGGAAGAAATAGAGCACCACCGGCCCGCGCCTGAGCTGCTCGGCGAGTCGCACCGGCACCACCTTGCCCGCGATCGCCCCGCGCGTGGAAAAGTCCGGCGCCTTCGCGCCGGGCGCCAGCGCGGCGGCGGCGGGGCTGGACAGGAGGAGGGCGGCGGCGGTGAGAAGATGGCGCATCGGAAGGCTCCGGACAGGGCGGGACGCGCCACCCTACGCGCTTGCGGCGGGTCCAGCCATCCCGCATCCACCGACCGGCGACGCGGCAGGAAAGCGCGCCTCGCCTCCGCCGCGACGACGACACCGGGCTTCCGCACCGGCCCGCGATAGGATAGCGCCGCACCATGCCGGCGACCCACAAATGCGACCTTGCCATCGTCGGGGGCGGGCTGGCCGGCGCGCTGATCGCGCTGGCCGTCCATGCGCGCCATCCCGGCATCGACGTGCGGCTGGTGGAGGCGGGCGCGGCGATCGGCGGCAATCACTTCTGGTCGTTCTTCGGCGGCGACGTGCGCGGCGACGATCTGGCGGTGATCGCGCCGGTCGTGACCCATGCCTGGCCCGCCTATGACGTGCGCTTCCCCGCGCATGCCCGCACGCTGGAACAGCCATATTATACCGTGCGCTCCGCCACGCTGGACGCGCACGTCCGCGCCACCCTGCCGCGCCGCGCGCTGATGACCGGACGCAAGGTGCTGGCGTGCAGCGCCACCGCGGTGGTGCTGGGCGACGGCGACCGGCTGACCGCGACCGGGGTGATCGACGCGCGCGGCGCGGGCGACGTCGCGCTGCTGGAGGGCGGCTGGCAGAAGTTCGTCGGCCACGAACTGCGCGTGGCGGGCGGCCACGGCATCACCCGCCCGGTGGTGATGGACGCCACCGTCGCGCAGCACGACGGCTACCGCTTCGTCTACCTGCTGCCCTTCTCCGCCGACACCGTGCTGGTGGAGGATACCTATTACAGCGATTCGCCCGTGCTGGACGCGCCGGCGATCGCCGCGCGCGTCGACGAATATGCGCGTGCGCAGGGCTGGAGCGCGGAGGTGATCCACCGCGAGCATGGCGTGCTGCCGGTCGTGACCGGCGGCGACTTCGACGGCTATTGGCGCTCGGGCGGCAACCGCGTCGCCAAGGCCGGGGTGCGCGCCGGGCTGTTCCACCCCACCACCGGCTATTCGTTGCCCGACGCGGTGCGGCTGGCGGTGCTGGTCGCCGCGCAGCGCGATCTTTCCGGCGCGGCGCTGCATGACCTGACTTATGCCCACGCCATGCGTTCATGGCGGCAACGACGCTTTTACCGGATGCTCGATCTCATGCTCTTCAAGGCCGCCGATCCCGATCAGCGCTACCGCGTGCTGGAACGCTTCTACCGCCTGTCGCCCGATCTGGTGGCGCGCTTCTACGCCGCGCGTTCCACGAACCTCGACAAGCTGCGCGTGCTGAGCGGCAGGCCGCCGGTGCCGGTCGGCCGCGCGCTCGCGGCGCTGGGCGGGCGCGCATGACGCCTGCGGGGATGAAGCGCGCGGTGGTGATCGGCGCCGGCTTCGGCGGGCTGGCGCTGGCGATCCGGCTGCAATCGGCCGGCGTGGCGACGACGATCGTCGAGTCGCGCGACAAGCCCGGCGGGCGCGCCTATTACTGGCAGCAGGACGGCTTCACCTTCGACGCCGGCCCCACCGTCATCACCGATCCGGCGTGCCTGGAGGAATTGTGGGCGCTCAGCGGGCAGCGGCTGGCCGACGACGTGACGCTGGAGGCGGTGCAGCCCTTCTACCGGCTCAACTGGCCCGACGGCACCAATTTCGATTACACCAACGACGACGCGCTGCTCCGTTCGGAAATCGCGCGGCTCAACCCCGCCGACGTGGCCGGCTATGCGAAGTTCCTCGACTATTCGGCCGGCGTCTACCGCGAGGGCTATGAGAAGCTCGGCCATGTCGCCTTTCTCGACTTCGCGTCGATGATAAAGGCCGCGCCGGCGCTGGCGAAATATCAGGCGTGGCGGTCCGTCTATTCGATCGTGTCGAAGTTCGTCGCCGACGAACGGCTGCGCCAGGCATTGTCGTTCCACACGCTGCTGGTCGGCGGCAATCCGATGACCACCAGCGCGATCTACGCGCTGATCCACAAGCTGGAGCGCGACGGCGGCGTGTGGTTCGCGCGCGGCGGCACCAACCGGCTGGTCGCGGGCATGGTCGCGCTGTTCGAGCGGCTGGGCGGCACGCTGCGCCTGTCCGATCCGGTGACGCGCATCGAGACGCTGGGCGACCGCGTGACCGCGGTGGCGACGGCGAGCGGCTGGCGCGAGACCGTCGACATGGTCGCCGCCAACGCCGACATCATGCACGTCTACCGCGACCTGCTGCCCGAATCCGGCGCGGCGCGGCGCACGGCGGCGCGACTGGAGACCAAGCGCTTCTCGCCCTCGCTGTTCGTCGTGCATTTCGGGGTGAAGGGGACATGGCCCGGCATCCCGCACCACATGATCCTGTTCGGCCCGCGCTATAAGGGGCTGCTCGACGACATCTACGAACACGGCGTGCTCAGCGAGGATTTCTCGCTCTATCTCCACCATCCGACCGTCACCGATCCGGGCATGGCGCCGGAGGGCGATTCGACCTTCTACGCGCTCGCGCCGGTCCCGCACCTCGGCAAGTTCCCCGGCGACTGGGACACGGTGCGCCCGATCCTGGAGAAGCGCATCCTGGACGAGGTCGGACGCCGGCTGATCCCGGACATCCACAACCGCATCGTGACGAAGTTCAGCTACGCCCCCACCGATTTCGCGCACGACCTGAACGCGCATCTCGGCAGCGCCTTCTCGCTGGAGCCGATCCTGACGCAAAGCGCGTGGTTCCGCGTCCACAACCGCGACGATGCGATCCCCAACCTGTTCTTCGTCGGCGCGGGCACGCACCCCGGCGCGGGCATCCCGGGCGTGGTCGGCAGCGCAAAGGCGACCGCCGCGCTGATGCTGGAGTGAGAACACGCGCGCCCGCGACGCCGGATGGCCTTCGCCGCGTGATGCAAGGCGACGGCGGGGTCACGCCAGGCCTGGCCAGCGTGGAATGAGCGGGGCCATGATCCTCGCGTTGATGCTGGCTGCTGCGGGAACGTTCCAAGGCGATAACCTGTCACTTGCCGCCGGGAGGGAGCGCCATCATCCCGACAGGCCGGGGCTACCGCGTTGCGACATCAAGGCCGGCACCGTCGCGCACACCATGAAGGATTTGCCCCGGCCGGTGCGCGACGAACTTGCCCGCTTTTCCGCGGCGGCGCGCGGCATGGCGGATGCCGGGGAGCGCTATAATGGCACCGACGTCATCGACGGCGACGTTCCGGGCAGCCGCTTTGTCCGCGGCTACGGTCTGCGCGACATGTGGATCGTCTGGTATGAGCGTGGTGGAATAGCGACGATGATGAGGACGGTAGCGTTGCGACCGGTGTCCGGGGGACGTGGGGCGGCGCCGGCGTATCGCGTGGAGTCCGGTACGATGCTCGGCGGCAACATGTGTGAGGCGACCAAGGCGCTTCTCGCCGGGGTCAGAAGCTAGCGCCGCCACGTCGGCGCCGCCCCGGCTTGCCCCGCACCCGAGCATCCCGTAGCGCCGGGCGCATGAAGCGCCTTGCCATCTACTGCGGCTCCGCCACGCCGGCCGACCCCTTCTATCTCGATCTCGCGCGGGAGGTCGGCCGCACGCTCGCCACGCGCGGCATCGGCGTCGTCTATGGCGGCGGGCGGCTGGGGTTGATGGGCGCGATCGCCGATTCGGCGCTGGCGGCGGGTGGCGAGGTGATCGGCGTGATCCCGCAGGCCTTGGTCGATGCCGAGGTCGCGCATCGCGGCCTCACCGAACTCCACGTCGTCGCCGGCATGCATCAGCGCAAGCAGTTGTTCACCGATCTCGCCGACGGCTTCGTCACCCTGCCCGGCGGGACCGGGACGATGGACGAATTGTGGGAAGCGCTCAGTTGGGCGCAGCTCGGCTACCACGCCGATCCGGTCGGGCTGCTCAACGCGCGCGGCTATTATGACGCGATCGTCGCCTTCTGGCGGCAGATGGGCGAGGTCGGCTTCCTGCGCCCGCAGCACCGCGAGCTGCTGATCGTCGGCGACACGCTGGACGCGCTGCTCGACCGGATGGCGGCGCACGTCCCGGCGCAGCCGATCGTGCGCATGGCCGCGTCGGACCTGTGATGCCCGCGCGCGCGGCGCTGGTGGACACCGCGCGCGCCTCGATCGCGCGCGGGTCGAAGAGCTTCGCCGCCGCCTCCACGCTGTTCGCGCCGGTGGTGCGCGAGCGCGCATGGCTGCTCTACGCCTGGTGCCGCGCGTGCGACGATCTGGTCGACGGGCAGGACCATGGCCACGGGGGCGCGGTGGTGGATGACGCGCGCGAGCGGGTGGCGTGGGTGCGCGTGCTGAGCGACGCGGCGCTGGACGGCCGGGCCACCGGCGATCCGGCCTTCGACGCGCTGGGCGTGGTCGCCGCGGAGACCGGGCTGCCGCGCCGTTTCGTCCATGACGTGATCGACGGGTTTCAGCTCGACGCCGACGACTGGCATCCGCGCAGCGAGGACGACCTGTATCGGTACTGCTACCATGTCGCGGGGGCGGTCGGGTGCCTGATGGCGGTGGTGATGGGCGTGTCGCCCGACGACGAGGCGACGCTCGATCGCGCCTGCGACCTGGGGCTGGCGTTCCAGCTCGCCAATATCGCGCGCGACGTGGCGGAGGACGACCGGGCGGGGCGCTGCTACCTGCCCGACGACTGGCTGGCGGAGCTGGACGTGCCGCCGGGCCAGCACATGCGGCCGGCGTTCCGCGACCGGCTGGTGGTGCTCGCGCGGCGGCTGGCGACGCGCGCGCAACGCCATGAGGACAGCGCCCGGATCGGCACGAAGGCGCTGTCGTACCGCTCGGCCTGGGCGGTGCTGGCGGCGGCGGGGATCTACGGCGACATCGCGCGCGCGGTGGCGGCGCGCGGCGCGCATGCGTGGGATCACCGCGTCACCACGCCGCGCGCGGCGAAGCTCGGCTGGATCGCGCGCGCGGCCGCGCAGGCGGCGCGGCGTCACGCGCTGCCCGACCGTCCCCGCGACCCGCAATTGTGGACGCGCCCGCGCTGAGCGGCTGTCTGGAAACGCGTTTCGCGGTGCCGGCCCGCGCCCCCTTCAGCGCCGATGCGGTCAGCCCGCGTGCCGCTGCCATTCGACCAGCCGCGCGACATTGCCCAGCGACGACCCCGCCATGATCGCCGCGCGCAGCGCGCCGGTCCGATGCAGCCGCTCCAGCGTCGCGGCCGGCAGCGCGGCCAGCGCGGCGACGTCGATCGCCATCAGCCCGGCCGCCGCCTCCAGCGCGGTGTCGACCGGGCGCAACAGCCCCGCGGCGTCCAGTTCGCCGTTGATCGCGCGTTCCTCGTCGGCGCCCGCGTCGATCACCCGCAGCGCGTCGGTGACGTGGCGCAGGTACGGTGCGTCGCCGCCATGTGGCAGGAACACCGGCACGCCGTCCGGTGCGCCGACGCGCGGATCGCCGAGATCGACATGGATCACCATCTCGCCGTCCGCGTCACGCGGCGCCATGGAGAAGGGGCCACGGCGCTGCACCGCCGGCACGTAGCGCGTTGTCCAGCGATCGCCGGCGAGGAACAGGTTCGCCCCGCGCAGCCCGAGCAGCACGACCGCGCGGACCGCGTCGGCGTCGCGGCGGAACAGGATCGGGAACTCGCGCTGCGCGTCCTCGAACTCGGACGGGAAGACCGGCAGCCGGTCCGCCGCATCCCCCCATGCCGCCCCGGCGCGGATCGCGACGGTCAGGTCGTGATGGTCGACGTTGTCGAGCGGGACCAAGGTCATCGCCGCGCCGCCTCAATGGTCGTGCGCGTGGACGGTGCGGAGCGCCTCCAGCACGTCGTCGGTGCGCGCCGGATCGCCGATCGCCAGCACATGGCCGGCGCTGCCGGCGGTCAGCGGATCGCCGTTCCAGTCGCACATCCGCCCGCCCGCGCCCTCGACGATCGGCGCCAGCGCGGCGAAGTCGTAGAGTTGCAGCCCGGATTCGCACACCACGTCCAGGTGCCCGCTCGCCAGCAGCCCGTAATTATAGCAGTCGCCGCCATAGACCGGCCCCTGCCGCGGCGCGCCGCCGCTCGCCACCGCGACCAGCGACAGGAAGTGCGGCACGTCGCCCTCGTCGAACAGGTGCGGGCTGGTGGTGGCGACGATCGCGCCCTCCAGCGCGGCGCACGGACGGGTGCGCGCGGGCGCGTCGTTCAGCAGCGTCGGCCGCCCGGCGACGCCGCTCCAGCGTTCGCGCTGCACCGGCTGGTCGATGATCCCCAGCACCGGCCAGCCATCCTCGACCAGCGCGATCAGCGTGCCGAAGATCGCGCGCCCGGCGGTGAAGCTGCGCGTGCCGTCGATCGGGTCCAGCACCCATTGCCGGCCGGTCACGCCGTCCTTGACGCCATGTTCCTCGCCGACCACGCCGTCGCCCGGGCATTCGGCGTCCAGCAGCCGGCGCATCGCCTCCTCCGCCTCGCGGTCGGCGCGGGTGACGGGCGAGCGGTCGGCTTTCAGCTCCAGTCCCGCCGGTTGCCGGAAATAGGGACGGATCACCGCGCCGGCGGCGTCGGCGAGGCGATGGGCGAGCGCGATGTCGGCGGGGCGGACGGGCATGGGCCATGCCTATCGCGTCGCGCCGCATCGCGCTAGAAGGCGCGCATGTCCGCCGCGTTCGCCATTCTGTTGTCCGCGTGCGCGATGAGCGCCATCGTCGGCGTGCGCTATCTGGCGGCGAGCGGCGGCTTCGCGCTCGCCACGCGCCTGCGGCATCGCGGCCTGTACGCCGGGCTGGACCCGCAGATCCGGCGCGAGATCATGTGGAGCCTCGCCTCCGCCGCGATCTACGGCGCGCCGGCCGGGGTGGTCGCATGGGGGTGGCAGAATCGCGGCTGGACGCGCATCTATGCCGACGTCCACGCCTGGCCGCTCTGGTATCTGCCGGTGTCGGTGCTGCTGTACCTGCTCGCGCACGATACGTGGTTCTACTGGACGCACCGCTGGATGCACCGTCCGCGCGTGTTCCGGCTGGCGCATGCCGTCCACCACGCCAGCCGCCCGCCGACCGCCTGGGCGGCGATGGCGTTCCACCCGGTCGAGGCGCTGACCGGGGCTGTTGCCATTCCGCTACTGGTGTTCGTGATTCCGATCCATGTCGCCGCGCTGGCTATGGTATTGACGATCATGACGGTTATGGGGGTCACCAACCACATGGGATGGGAGATCTTCCCACGGTTCATGTGGGGGGGACGGGTGGGGCGCTGGCTGATTACCGCCAGCCACCATCAGCGACACCATGAACGTTACGGGTGCAATTATGGCCTCTACTTTCGCTTCTGGGACCGGTTGTGCGGCACCGACGACGGGCTCGGCGATTTCGCGCGGTCGCATGCGCAGGCCGCTCGCCGCCGGGCTGGCGGCGCTGCTGGCGATGCCGCTGATCGGCGCGGCGCCGGTCGGGTCGCTGGAGGTGGACATTGCGCAACTGCGCTCGGCGAAGGGGCTGATCCGCATCTGCCTCACCGCTGATCCCGCCAATTTCCCCAATTGCGTCGACGATCACGACGCCGTGACCCGCTCGGTCCCGGCCGGGCAGCACGGCATCCGCTTCACCGCCTTGCCGCGCGGCGATTATGCGGTGGCGGTGATCCACGACGAGAACGGCAATGCGAAGCTGGACACGTTCGCGGGGATTCCGAAGGAGGGCTTCGGCTTTTCGCGCAACCCCCCGATCCGCTTCGGCCCGCCGCGCTTTTCCGCCGCGCGTTTCACGCTGGCCAGTGATGCAGAAACGCAACAGGTGCGGATGCGTTACATTCTGTGACTGATTGATCGGGAGCCAATCGCCGTCGCGGCGGTTGGGCGCGCATCGACAAAGGGGAACTTACGTGCGCGTTACCTTCCATGCTTTCCGTTCCGCGGTCGCCGCGGGGCTGCTGCTCGCCGGCGCGCCCGCGCTGGCGCAAAGTGCGTCCGTCCCCGCCGAGCCGCACGCCACTCCCGATCCCGGCATGATCGGCGACACGGTGACGGTCGCGGTGGCCGGCGCGTACCTGCCCGATTACGAGGGGTCGGACAATTACCGGCTGGTGCCCGGCCCCGCCGCGATCGGATCGTTCCGCGATGTCTCGTTCCAGTTGATCGGCAATCGCGCCTCGATCGACCTGATCCCCAATGCCAGCGGCCCGACCTGGGATCTGCAGGCCGGCCCGGTCGGCGTGGTCAACTTCAATCGCACCAACACGCGCGCGATCGACGATCGCCGCATCCGTGCGCTGGGCGAGCGCGACACCGCGATCGAGCTGGGCGGCTATGTCGGCATCGGCAAGACCGGCGTGCTCACCAGCCCGTATGACAAGCTGTCGGCGTCGCTCAGCTATCGCCACGACGTGAGCAAGGTGCATCGCAGCGGCATCCTCAGCCCGTCGGTGAACTATTTCACCCCGCTCAGCCTGAAGGCGGGCGTCGGGCTGTTCGCCTCCGCCGAGCGCGTCGAGCGCGGCTTCGCGCGCACCTATTTCGACGTCGACGCGGCGCAGTCGCTCGCCAGCGGGCTGCCGCAATATCGCACGCGCGGCGGGTGGAAGCACTGGACGATCGGCGCCGCCGGCACCTATTCGCTGACCGGCAACCTGCTGAAGGGCTGGAAGCTGATCGGCGGGGTCACCTACAAGCGGATGCTGAACGACTTCGGCGACACGCCGGTGGTGTCGCTCGCGGGGTCGCGGACGCAATGGCTGGGCGCGCTCGGCGTCGGCTATACGTTCTGAGAGTCCGTTTGAAACCTCGCGGACGAGCGAGTGTTGCCGGCACCGCGAAACGCGTTTCCAGACAGCCTCTGAGCAGGCACGGGCGCGGCGTTTCGCGCCGGTGAGTGGCGGCAAGGCGGCCGTACGGCGTTCGGTCCGTCCGGCCGGTCGCCGGCCTGGCGACGGCCACCGGAGCCCGCCTGAACACTCGCGGGAAGGCAGGTCTTGCGGCGTGCCGGCCCGTTCCCCCGCTCCCCACCGCTGACGGGACGCGGGGCGGGGAGCGGATCGGCACCGCCGGATGCGCCCGCCGCGCCGTTCCGCACAGCCTCTTACCTCGTCATCACCCGCCCCCACCGACCGTGCCGGTCAAGCCGCGTCGTCATGGGGTGTCGTATCCCGCCGGCGCGGCGATGACGGAATGGCGCACGTCGCCCGCATCCGCATTACGCCACCTACCCGGTCGCCAGCGCGCCCGCCGCCACGACCGGGCCGGTCGGCGCGCCGGTCTTGGAGCCGCCGGCCGGCTCGATCGACACCGCCAGCGTCGTGCCCGGCACCAGCAGACGACGCGCCGCCGCCGGCACCGTGATCCGGCTCGGCCCGGTCGCGGCGAGCAGCCCCAGCGACACCGGCGCCGCGCCATCGGTGCCGATCGCCCACAGCTCGGCCGCGCGCCGCGCCGGCACGCCGCCGACCGGCGACACGCGTACCACCCCGGCGGCATCGTCGACCGCGGCGGCCAGCGCGACGCGATCGTCCGCCTGCTGGCCGGCGGGCACCGCCAGCGCGGCGAGCAGCGTCGCACGATCCGCCGGCGCGACCCGTGCCGGGGGCGGCACCGGCGTCGGCGCGCGCAACGGCCCGAGCACCAGCGCCAGCACCGCCGCCGCGATCGCGACCACGGCATAGCCGATCGCGCGCCGCCACGGCGCGCGGCCGGGCGCGGGCGCGGCGATCGCCGCCATCACGCGTTCCTCCAGCGCCGCCGGCGGCGCTTCGTCGCGCCAGCCCCATGCCAGGGGCATCAGCCATGCCTGCCACCGCGCCACCTCCGCCGCGAAGGCCGGATCGCCCAGCATGCGGGCGCGCGCGGCGGCCTGTTCGTCGCCGTCGAGCAGCCCGAGCATCAGCTCGGCGGCCAGCGCCTGATCGTCAGGCGTCATCGGACAGGCACCCCCGCAAGCGGATCAGCGCCCGCCGCACCAGGCTCTTCATCGTCGCCAGCGGCACCGACTCCCGCAGCGCGAGTTCGGCATAGGTCACGCCGTCGTAGAAGGCGGTGCGCACCGCGCTGCGCTGCCGTTCCTCCAGTTGGTCCAGGCAGTCGCGGATCCGCGCCGCCTCGTCGGCATCGGCCAGCGTCGTCTCCGCGTCGGGCGCGGGATCGGCCACGTCGGGCAGCGTCGCGCCGGCCGCGACATGGCTGCGCGCATGGGCGCGCCGCCAGTCGAGCGCGCGGTTGCGCGCGATCGCCGCCAGCCAGGTGATCGGACTGGCGCGGCCGGGCTCATACGCCCCCGCGCGCCGCCACACCTGGACATAGACGTCCTGCAACACATCCTCCGCCGCCTGCCGTTCGCCGCAGATACGCAGGCAGATCCCGAACAGCTTCGCGGAGGTCAGCCGGTACACCTGCCGGAACGCGTCGCGATCCTCCGCGGCGGTGTCCACCAGCGCGCGGGTCAGCGCCGCGCGCCGCGCCGCCGCGTCGGCGGAGGAGGCGATCATGCGGGGGCGGTCATGCCGGCGGACGGAAAAGTTTTTCGGACATGCGACGCATCCTTCCTCTTTCCCTGCCGTATCTAGCCGGCCTAGACTCGGGATATGCCAGCCGATCGGCGTAGAAACAATTGAATTGGGAAGGGCCTGCCATGACCGATAGCGAGCAGTTGATCGAAACGCTCGATGCACGCGTGCGCCGCCGCGACTCCCGCCGCGCCTTCTTCACCAGTGCGATGGCGGGCGCGGCCGGCGCGGTGGTGCTGGGCGGCGCGATGACCGGCAGCGCGCAGGCACAGACCAGCCCGACGCCCACGCCCAGCCCCAGCCCCAGCCCCAGCCCGACGTCGACCGTGACCGAGGCGGACGTGCTCAACTTCGCGCTGAACCTCGAATATCTGGAGGCGAATTTCTACGCCTTCGCGGTGACCGGCAGCGCGCTGGCCGCCGCCGACATCAGCGGCGCGGTCGGCACCGCCGGCACCGCGACCGGCGGGCGCGCGGTGGCGTTCCAGGATCCGCTGGTCGCGCAATATGCGCGCGAGATCGCCGCCGACGAGCTGGCGCACGTCCGCTTCCTGCGCAGCCAGTTCACCGACGCCACCCGCGTCGCGCAGCCGGTGATCGACCTCGGCACCAGCCCGACCGGCGCGTTCAGCAGCGCGGCGCGCGCCGCCGGCCTGGTCGTCGACGGGCAGAGCTTCGATCCCTATGCCTCGGACGAGAATTTCCTGCTCGGCGCGTTCCTCTTCGAGGACGTCGGCGTCACCGCCTACAAGGGCGCGGCCTCCGCGCTCATCAACAACAAGGTGTATCTGGAGGCCGCAGCCGGCATCCTGGCGGTGGAGGCGTATCACGCCGCGATCGTCCGCTCGGTGCTGTACCGCAAGGGGCTGGCCACGCCGTCGCTGCGGCTGATCGAGGCGACGGAGGCGATCTCCACCGCGCGCGACGCGCTGGACGGCAACCCCACCGAGGACGCGGTGCGCGGCGTCGCGCCCGACGGCGATCAGGGGATCGCTCCCACCACCAGCAGCGACGGTTCGGTGGCGAACATCGTGCCGCTGAACGCGAATGGCATCGCGTTCAGCCGCACGCCCGCGCAGGTGCTGAACGTCGTCTATCTGAACGCCGCGGCGGTCAGCATGGGCGGGTTCTTCCCGGCCGGCGTCAACGGCAATGTCAAGATGAGCGCGGCGTCCGCCTGACGCGCGGGTTCCCCCACGCCCCGCCTCCATCACCTTACGCCCGCACACGGGCGCCCGCACAGGGACCGATGCCATGATCAAGGATTCCGTTTTCGCCGCGCTCGACCTCGCGAACCATCGCCGCGCGGAGCGCCGCCGCTTCCTGAAGCTCGCCGGCGCGGGCACCGCCGCGCTCGGCGGCCTCGCGCTGCTCTCCGCCTGCGGTGACGATGACGACGATTCGCCGACCCCCACGCCGTCGCCGACCCCGACGCCGACCTCCACGGGCGTCGCCACCGACATCGCGGTGCTGCAACTGGCGCTGAACCTCGAATATCTCGAGGCGCAATTCTATTCGATCGCCGCCTTCGGCCGCCGCCTGCCCGATGCCAGTCTGACCGGCAGCGTCGGGACGCGCGGCGACGTGACCGGCGGGCGCGCCGTGACCTTCACCGATCCGGTCATCGCCAGCTATGCGCGCGAGATCGCCGCCGACGAGATCGCGCACGTCAACGCGTTGCGCGCGGTCATCACCGCCGCCGGATCGACGCTGGTGATCGCGCAGCCCGCGCTCAACATCGACGGCGGCGCGAGCGGTGCGTTCACGCTCGCCGCGCGCGCGGCCGGGCTGGTCGGGGCCAACGACACCTTCGATCCCTATCTCAACGACGAGAACTTCCTGCTCGCCGCCTTCTTGTTCGAGGATGTCGGCGTCACCGCCTACAAGGGCGCCTCGCCGCTCATCAGCAACGCCACCTATCTGGAGGCGGCCGCCGGAATCCTGGCGGCGGAGGCGTATCACGCCGGGCTGATCCGCACCGAGCTGTACCGCCGCGGCGCCGATGCCCGCATCAAGGCCAACCGGATCTCCGACGCGCGCGATTCGCTGGACGGCACGCCGACCGCCACCGCGACCAACCGTCGCGATCTGGACCAGGGCATCTCGGCCAACGCCGACGGCACCGGCGACGCCAACATCGTGCCGGCGGACGTCAACGGCATCGCGTTCAGCCGCTCGTCCGAACAGGTCCACAACATCGTCTACCTGAACAACACCGCCGTGGTGAGCGGCGGCTTCTTCCCCGCCGGCACCAACAATTCGCTCGCGGCGCTGCGCACCAGCGGCAATTTCGCCACGCCGCTCGGGTAAGCGGGCGCGCAACCGAAACGGGGGCGTCGCGCGCGGCGCCCCTTTTTCGTTGGTGAACCGCCGCCGATGCGGTTATGTTCGGGCTTCCCCGGGGGACCGCCGATGCGCGCGGTTGAGAGGAGGGCCGCAGCCCTCGACCCGCTGAACCTGATCCGGCTGACACCGGCGTAGGGAGTGGAGCGGCGTCCCAGGACATCCGTCTTCCTCCCGTGATTGGAGAGACGACGCATGGCAGACATCCCCGCCCGCACCGAGATCGGCGTCACCACCGGCGCGATCCGCGGCAGCCGCAAGATCCACGTCGGCCCGCTGAACGTCGCGATGCGCGCGATCGACCTCGATCCGTCGTGCGGCGAACCGCCGCTCAACGTCTATGACACGTCCGGCCCCTATACCGATCCGACCGCGCGGATCGACATCGCCGCCGGGCTGCCCGCGCTGCGCCGCGACTGGATCTTGGCGCGCGGCGACGTCGAATCCTATGACGCGCGCGAGCTCCGCCCGGAGGACAACGGCCAGCTCGGCCCCGACCGCTCGGGCGGCGTCCAGCCCTTTCCCAACGTCAACCGCCGCCCGCTGCGCGCAAAGGCCGGCGCCAACGTCAGCCAGATGCATTATGCGCGGCGCGGCATCATCACTCCCGAGATGGAATATGTCGCGACGCGCGAGAATCTCGGCCGCGAGATGCTGCGCGAGCATGTGCGCGACGGCGAGAGCTTCGGCGCGGCGATCCCCGATTTCGTGACCCCCGAATTCGTCCGCGACGAGGTGGCGCGCGGCCGCGCGATCATCCCCAGCAACATCAACCATCCCGAATCCGAGCCGATGGCGATCGGCCGCAACTTCCTGGTCAAGATCAACGCCAACATCGGCAACAGCGCGGTGGCCAGCAACGTCGCGGCGGAGGTGGACAAGCTGGTATGGTCGATCCGCTGGGGCGCGGACACGGTGATGGACCTGTCGACCGGGCGCAACATCCATGACACGCGCGAATGGATCATCCGCAACGCGCCCGTGCCGATCGGCACCGTGCCGATCTATCAGGCGCTGGAGAAGGTCGGCGGCATCGCCGAGGAGCTGACGTGGGAGATCTTCCGCGACACGTTGGTCGAACAGGCCGAACAGGGCGTCGACTATTTCACGATCCACGCCGGCGTCCGCCTGCCCTACATCCCGATGACCGCGAAGCGCGTCACCGGCATCGTCTCGCGCGGCGGCAGCATCATGGCGAAATGGTGCCTGGCGCATCACCGCGAATCGTTCCTCTACGAACGGTTCGACGAGATCACCGAGATCATGAAGGCGTATGACATCGCCTATTCGCTGGGCGACGGCCTGCGCCCCGGCAGCATCGCCGACGCCAATGACGAGGCGCAGTTCGCCGAACTCTACACGCTGGGCGAGCTGACGAAGCGCGCGTGGCAGCAGGACGTGCAGGTGATGATCGAGGGGCCGGGCCATGTGCCCATGCACAAGATCAAGCAGAACATGGACAAGCAGTTGGAAGCGTGCGGCGAGGCGCCCTTCTACACGCTCGGGCCGCTGACCACCGACATCGCGCCGGGCTACGACCATATCACCAGCGGGATCGGCGCGGCGATGATCGGCTGGTACGGCACCGCGATGCTCTGCTACGTCACGCCCAAGGAGCATCTGGGGCTTCCCGACCGTGACGACGTGAAGGTCGGCGTGGTCACCTACAAGCTCGCGGCGCACGCCGCCGATCTCGCGAAGGGGCATCCGGCGGCCAGGATGCGCGACGACGCCCTGTCGCGCGCGCGCTTCGAATTCCGCTGGCGCGACCAGTTCAACCTGTCGCTCGATCCCGACACGGCGGAATCCTACCACGACCAGACGCTTCCCGCGGAGGGCGCGAAGACCGCGCATTTCTGCTCGATGTGCGGTCCGAAATTCTGCTCGATGAAGATCACGCAGGAGGTGAGGGACTTCGCGGCAAAGCAGAATGCGCCGGTGGAGACGTTCGTCGCGGCGGAAGAGGCCGAGGCGGGCATGGCGGAGATGAGCGAGCGGTTCCGCGAGAAGGGCGGCGAGGTGTATCTGCCGGCGGAGTGATCATGTACCGCGCGGCTTCAGGCCATTCTTGATAAAGTTGGCAATGAGCCGCGCGGTTTCGGCTTCCCAGAATTTTAAAACGCGTTCATTTATGTCCAGTTTTTGAGCGCGATCTTCGTCATTTAAGCTTTTTCTTTTTCTCCAATACGCCTTGTAATCTTCCGCTTCCTCTTGCGTTATAGCCCCTCTTCTTGCAAAAAGATCAAGAGAAGCGGGGTTGAGCGACTTTGTTATTTCCGCTTGCACCCTTCTCAAAACCGCGAAGATGCGTTGGGATGCGAACTGCATGAACTTATGTATGCAGACGTTTCCCACTTCTGCCTCATTCCCGTTCTCTTTGTTTTTGATGACGCAGATTTGTCTGATCGGCTGGTGGCCGCATTCGCAGCTTCGCTGGCTTGGGTCATTGTAGACACAGTGCAATTCCCATTCAGGCTTTGCTTCTGCCCATTCGGGACTGTTACTAAGCTTTAAAATCGCATCCTTGAATTTCTGAAAATTATGACCCGATCCCATTTGGTAAGCTCCGCTGCTACCTGCCTCATGAATGAGGTTTGGTTGACGTCATGACGGAGGCTCGTTACCGGAACTCGCGCTTACCAAAGCTCGAGGTTTGCTGAGCCTCCTATCGGAGCGGTCATTGGCGTGACCGCTCCGACTGAAGCGGATCTGGATCAAGGTCAACGAAAAGTAAATGCCTACACCATCCTTTTCAAAATAATGTCGGTAGGGTACCGCACTGGCCGCACACCCAACGGTTCAAGCTTCGAACGCGAGCATGGATCAAGGATGGTGTGTTGTCGCTGGACAGCGATCTCTGAGGTGATGGGCGATCCACGGCGTGCCAAGGAACGCTCATCACACTCAGATCCATGTCGGAGAAGGTTGTAGCGCAACGAACCGGATCGGCATCACGTCCGCTGACTTCTTGCCATGTGGCGAGCGCCGATCAGCGCGTCTTTTCCGGCGATCGCTAGGCGACCTTCGGCAAGCGAGGAACATAAAGCCGCTCTTCAATCGACGCCCATTCGGTCGCAAAAATCAGCACCGCACCTCTCCCCCACGTCAAACACCCCTGTCCTACATCGTCCAACATCAGGCTTGGTCGCAGCCATGACCGACTCCACGCCCTCGCCCGCCCCGCACGCGATTCCCGCGCCCGAGTTCACCACCGCACCCGTCCGCCCGCGCCACGACGGCTGGACGCCCGCACGGCAGGTCGCCTTCATCCAGGCGCTTGCCGATACCGCCTGCGTCGACGAGGCCGCGCGGCGCGTCGGCATGTCGCGCGAATCCTGCTACACGCTGCGCCGCCGTCCCGGCGCCGCCAGCTTCCGGCAGGCGTGGGACGTCGCGCTCGACCATGCGGTCACCCGGCTCGCCGACGCCGCGCTCGGCCGCGCGCTGCACGGCACCGTGACCCCGGTCTTCTACAAGGGCGAGCAGATCGGAGAGCGCCGCCGCTACGACGAGCGGCTCACCATGTTCCTGCTGCGCTACCGCGACCCGCAGCGCTACGGCGCGTGGCGCGATACGATGGTGGCGCGCCGGCCGCATCCCGATGGCGCGGCGCGGCTGCTCGAACAGGCGTTGCGGCATGTCGCGGAGGATGGCCCGGCGGTCGCGGCCGGTCGGCTACCGCCGCCGCGCGCGCCGCTGCGCACCGAATGTCTCGCCGACGACCCCGATTATCTGCGCGAACGCGCCGACGCCGCCCAGCGCGCGGACCAGGAACGCCGCGAAACCGAGTGGGAGGACTGGCTCGACACGCTGGAGCGCGAGCGCGCCGCCACCCCTGCGGAGGGTTATTCCGCGCCCGACGTAGTGTGATCTTTGTCAACTTCCGCGCCCGTTCAGCCGCCGGTCGCGTTCACGCGGCGCGCGGGCACGCCGTCCGCAACGGGCACGCCGCGCACTCCGGCACGTCCCAGCGGCATACCTGCTGCCCCAGCCGCTTCAGCGCGATGTGGAAGGCGAGGAAATCGTCGCCGCGCCAGTGCGGCAGCGCCTGTGTCATCGTCTCGCTCGCCGCGCGGTAATCCGCCGCCATGCCGACCAGCCCGAGCCGCTGCACGACGCGCAGCACATGCGTGTCGACGATCATCACCGGGCGCGCCAGCGTGCTGGCGTTCAGGGTCGAGGCCGCGACCTTGCGCCCCACGCCGGGCAGGCGTTCCAGCCAGTCGAGCGCCTGTTCCAGCGGGCGGGTCGCGAGGTGTGCGAGCGCGAATCCGTCATCGGTCGCCTCGATCGTCCGCAACGCCGCGATCAGGCACGACGCCTTGGTGTCGGCGAACGTCACGTCGTCGATCACCCGCGCCACCTCCGCTGGGGTGGCGCGGGCCAGCACGGCGGCGGTCGCATAATGCCGCCCCAGCCGGCGGTAGGCGGCCAGCGACACCGCGTCGCGAGTCCGCGCGCTGATCGAGGACTTGACCAGTTGCCCGATCGGCGCGCGGCGGGGGACCGGCAGCGTCACCGGGGCGAGCAGCGTCCGCCAGCGCTCGATGTCGTGGCGAAGGAAGGAGAACGACCCCTGCATCGCCTCCGTATAGAACTAAACGGGAACATCCGAAAGGGGATCGGCCGGAAGCTGCCAGTCGATCGTCCCGCGCCCATGCTCGCTCAGGAAGGCGTTGGCGGTGCTGAAATGCCGCGAACCGAACCAGCCGTGATAGGCCGACAGTGGCGAGGGATGCGGCGCCTTCAGCACCAGATGCCGGCCGCCGCGCGCCACGTCCTTGACAAATCCGGCCTTCCTCTGCGCATGGCTGCCCCACAGCATGAACACGACCGGCTCGTCCTTCGCGGCGACCAGCCGCACGATCGCGTCGGTGAAGCGCTCCCAGCCGCGATCGCGGTGCGACGCCGCGCGACCGCTCGCCACGGTCAGCACGCTGTTGAGCAACAGCACGCCCTGCCGCGCCCAGCTTTCCAGGAAGCCGTGCGCGACCGGGGTGACGCCGCAGTCGCTCGCCAGCTCCTTGTAGATGTTGACCAGACTGGGCGGCGGCCTGACCCCCGGGCGCACCGAGAAGCACAGCCCATGCGCCTGCCCTTCGCCATGATACGGATCCTGCCCCAGGATCACGACGCGCACCGCCGGCAGCGGGGTCAGTTGCAGCGCGCGGAAGCAATCGGCCGCCGGCGGAAAGACGCGCACGCCGGCCTCCCGCTCACCCACGAGGAAACGGCGCAGCGCGGCCATATAGTCGCTGTCGAATTCTGCCCGCAGCGGCGCCAGCCAGCTCGGGTCCATCTGCGGGTCCGCCATGGCACGCGCTTAGCCTCGCCGCCCCGTCATGCTCAAGCCGGCTAGAGTGTGGCGCGCTTCTCGAAGCCGTGGAGCGTTTCGGCGGGCGTGTCGTCGCTTTCCACGACCTCGGCGACCCGCGCCGCCGGGGACCGTCACGGGCGCTGGCGATCATCGCCGCGACCATCTCCGCCGGCCCCTGCACCACCGCTTCCACGCTGCCGTCCGCGCGATTGCGGATCCAGCCGTCGAGGCCGAACCCGCGCGCCCGTTCCACGAACCAGTCGCGGTAGAAGACGTTCTGCACCCGCCCGGTCACCGCCAGGCGGCGGCGGATCACGTCACGTCCTCACCGCTCGCACGGCCTTCCCCCTTGGGATATTTCTCGGGCGTGGTGGTGCCCTGGTTCTTCACCGCCTGTTCGTCGCCCGCATCGCGGACCTTGCCGTCCTCGCGAACGTCGCCGCCGGGCTTGTTGGGTTGGTCGGGCATCGCTGTTCTCCTTGGAGCACTCCAACGAACCGACGCGGACGATGGTTCAGCCGTCGCGGCGGTGCTCGATCAGCCACGGGCGCGGGCGGCCGGTCGGCGTCGCGGTGCCGTCCAGCCGCACCGCGCGGTTCACGCGCACCGGGCGGAGCAGCAGCGTGCCGTTCATCTGCGGGCCGGTCCGCTCGGCCAGGATGCGCTTCACCACTGCCTGTCCCGCCACGACGCGGCCAAAGGCGGCATAGCCGGGATCGCGCGGGCTCCAGTCCATCCACGGCGCGGCGCCCACCGTGATGAAGAAATTGCCGTTGGCGGATCCCGGCGGCCCCTTGCGCGCCATCGAGATGGTCATGTCGAGATGGCGGATGCCGGTCTTCCGCGTCGATTCGTGCGGGATCATGTCCAGAAAGCGCCGCGCGTCGGTGCGGATGCCCGACTGGATGAAGCCATAGGCCGGCGCCTGCCGGTTGCGCGCGGTGCGATAGAAGCTGATCCCGTCGAAGCGGCCATCGTCGACGTAGCGCAGGAAATTGGCGGTGGTGGCCGGCGCGTGCCGGCGGTCGAGCGCAAGGACGATCGGCCCGGCGGCGGTTTCCAGCCGCACGCGCACCCATCCCGGCGTCGCGCGATCGGCGCGCTGCGCGGCGGCGGGCAGGGGGGCGATGAGCGTGAGAGCCAGGAGGAGGCGAAGGGCGCGGAGCATGGCATGTGGCTGTACGGGCCGGCCGTACGAGTGGCAACGCGTTCGGAGGGGGGCGAAAGGGCGCCGGACGCGCAACCTCGCCCCTGCGCAAGGTTCCGGCGGGCGCCGGATACCAGCCACTCAAGCCCGCCGGGCAGCGGATGCGCCGCATACTCGCCGCCGACGCTGCCCACGGCGAAACGGCGCGGGAGTGTGGAGGATTGGCGGCGCCTCGCCCGTCGCGGCAGGCGGTCACGTCGCAGCGCTCGACTGTCGCGTCGAGCCGCGTGGGAGCGATGCGCGATCGGCAGCGGCGCGTCGCCGGCGGGTATGTCGAGAGGAGCGCGCAATCTCGCCGGCGCTGTTCAACGTGAAGGATGACCTGCTTGATCGACGATGGGTCGGACCCCCGCACGGCGCTCCGCTACGATACCGGGATCGTGCGAATCCGATGTCGGCCCGGCGGCCGGTTGGCGGCGGTCGTGTCGTCGAACAGGATGGCCCTGACCGGCCGCGCGTCACCGCCACGATGGCGACAGGCGCCGTCGTCGGTCGGTCCGATGGCGAGCAGCGCCGGAAGGCCGGGCTGGCCGCTCGGGCGGATGCCGGCGCGGTCGCACCCGCGCATAGCGGGGAGCGCGACGCCCTGATGAAGCGCCGCGCCACCGTGCGCGATGTCGCGCATCGCCATGTCGGCTGGCGCGGTCTTCACCGGCCGTGCCTGATGACGCGGCGGGGCGGCAGCGCGTCGCGCATCGTCAGCGCGCGCAGCGCCGCCCCGCTGCCGCCCTTACAGCTTCTCCGTCAGTTCCGGCACGACCTTGAACAGGTCGCCGACCAGTCCGAGGTCCGCGACCTGAAAGATCGGCGCGTCCTCGTCCTTGTTGATCGCGATGATCGTCTTGCTGTCCTTCATGCCGGCGAGGTGCTGGATCGCACCGGAAATGCCGACCGCGACATAGACTTCCGGCGCGACGATCTTGCCGGTCTGCCCGACCTGATAATCGTTCGGGACATAGCCGGCATCCACCGCCGCGCGGCTCGCGCCGACGCCGGCGCCCAGCTTGTCGGCAAGCGGCTCGATCAGCTCGTGGAACTTCTCGCCCGAGCCGAGCGCGCGGCCGCCCGACACGATCACGCGCGCGCTGGTCAGCTCCGGACGGGTCGATTCGGCGATCTCCTGCCCGACGAAGGTGGCAAGGCCGGTGTCGCCGGTCGCCGCGACCGCCTCGACCGTACCCGATCCTCCCTCGGCCGCGGCCTTCTCGAACGCGGTGCCGCGCACGGTGAGGACCTTCTTGGCATCGGACGTCTGTACGGTGGCGATCGCATTGCCGGCATAGATCGGGCGCGTGAACGTGTCCTCGCCCTCCACCGACAGGATGTCGCTGATCTGCATGACGTCCAGCAGCGCGGCGACACGCGGGGCGACCGCCTTGCCGGTGGTGGTAGCCGGGGCGACGAACGCGTCGTGTTGCCCCATCAGTTCCACGACGAGCGGCGCGACATTCTCCGCCAGATGGTGCGCGTAGGCGGCGTCGTCGGCGACATGGACCTTGCCGACGCCGGCGATCTTCGCAGCGGACTCCGCCACGCCGCTGACGCCCTGTCCGGCGACCAACAGATGCACCTCGCCCAGCTTCGCCGCGGCGGTCACCGCGACCAGCGTGGCATCCTTGACGGCCGCACCATCGTGTTCGACCCAAACCAGAGTCTTCATGTTCAACCTCTCCGGGGGCATGCCCCACTGAATCCGTTCGCCCTGAACCTGTCGAACGGCGTGTCCCGGAACCCGTGCCTCGACAAGCTCAGCACGAACGATGGCGGGACGGCGTACCGTCCCGCGCACGCTGTCCTACTTCGCGATGCCCATCGACTTCAGCCGGTTGGCCAGTTCGTCGACGTCGGCGACCTTGACGCCGGCCTGCCGCTTGGCGGGTTCGGCGACCTTCACCACCGTCAGCCGCGGCGTGACATCGACGCCATAATCGGCGGCGGTCTTGGTCGCGAGCGGCTTGGACTTCGCCTTCATGATGTTGGGCAGCGAGGCGTAGCGCGGCTCGTTCAGGCGCAGGTCGGTGGTGACGATCGCCGGCAGCCGGAACGTGTCCGTCTCCAGCCCACCGTCGACCTCGCGCGTGACGGTCACGGCGTCGGCGGAGAGTTCCACCTTCGACGCGAACGTGCCCTGACCCCACCCGAGCAGGCCGGCGAGCATCTGCCCGGTCTGGTTGTTGTCGTCGTCGATCGCCTGCTTGCCCAGGATCACGAGCTGCGGCTGTTCGTCGGCGACGATCTTGGCCAGCAGCTTGGCGACGCCCAGCGGCTCGACCTTGGTGTCGCTGGTGACCAGGATCGCGCGATCGGCGCCCATCGCCAGCGCGGTGCGCAGCGTGTCCTGCGCCTTGGGCTCGCCGATCGAGACGACGACGATCTCGGTGACCGCGCCCTTCTCCTTCAGGCGGATCGCCTCCTCGACCGCGATCTCGTCGAAGGGGTTCATGCTCATCTTGACGTTGGCGAGATCGACGCCAGACCCGTCCGCCTTCACGCGGGGCTTCACATTATAGTCAAGCACGCGCTTGACGGGCACCAAGACCTTCATCGAGGCTCCTTCCAGATCCTGTTATCTAAGATCGCATCGGCCGCTCACATGGCTGTTCGGGCGGCGTTTCGCAAGTCGGGTACGGTCGGCTCGCCGTGCCGTAGCGTCGGCGTGAACGACGACGGGCCGGAACGCTGTCGCGCCCGGCCCGCCTTCGCGAATCACCGATTCGGCGGCAGGTCAGGCGACCTTCTTCACCTCCGCCACGATCTTCTGCGCGGCGTCGCCCAGGTCGTTGGCAGGGACGATCGCCAGGCCGGAGTTCGACAGGATCTCCTTGCCCTTGTCGACGTTCGTGCCCTCCAGCCGGACGACCAGCGGCACCGACAGGTTCACTTCCTTCGCCGCGGCGACGATGCCCTCGGCGATGATGTCGCACTTCATGATCCCGCCGAAGATGTTGACCAGGATGCCCTTCACCGCGGGATCGGCGAGGATGATCTTGAACGCCGCGGTCACCTTCTCCTTGCTCGCGCCGCCACCGACGTCGAGGAAGTTGGCCGGGAACATCCCGTTCAGCTTGATGATGTCCATCGTCGCCATGGCAAGGCCGGCGCCGTTGACCATGCAGCCGATGTCGCCGTCCAGCTTGATATAGGCCAGGTCGTACTTCGACGCTTCCAGTTCGGCCGCGTCCTCCTCGGTCTCGTCGCGCAGCTCGGCGAGATCCTTGTGGCGGAACATCGCATTGCCGTCGAACGCCACCTTGGCGTCGAGCACCATCAGCTTGCCGTCCTCGGTGACGGCGAGCGGGTTGATCTCGATCTGCTCGGCATCGGTGCCCAGGAACGCGTCGTACAGCTTCGCCGCGACGTTCGCCGCCTGCTTGGCGAGGTCGCCGGTCAGTTGCAGCGCGCCGGCCACGGCGCGGCCGTGGTGCGGCTGGAAGCCGGTCGCCGGATCGACATCGACCGAATGGATCTTCTCGGGGGTGTCATGCGCCACCGTCTCGATGTCCATGCCGCCCTCGGTGGAGGCGACGAACGAGATGCGGCCGGTCGCGCGGTTGACCAGCAGCGCGAGGTAGAACTCCCGGGCGATGTCGACGCCATCGGTCACGTACAGGCGATTGACCTGCTTGCCGGCCTCGCCGGTCTGGATCGTCACCAGCGTGTTGCCGAGCATCTCGGTCGCCGCATGGCGCACCTCGTCCTCGGTCTTCGCCAGACGGACGCCGCCCTTGCTGCCCTCGGGAAGTTCCTTGAACTTGCCCTTGCCACGGCCACCGGCGTGGATCTGCGCCTTGACGACATACAGCGGCCCCGGCAGCTTCTTCGACACCTCGACCGCCTCGTCGACGCTCATCGCGGCATAGCCGGCGGGAACGGGCACGCCGAACTTCGCGAGCAGTTCCTTGGCCTGATATTCGTGGATGTTCACGGGGCGCTCTCCCAGGGGCACGACAAAAATCGCGTCAGCCTAAAGCACAAGGGCGCGGACGAATCCACCCTTGATGTTGACGAACATGCGACGCAATCGCAACAAGCGGACGGAGTTGCCATTCCGTTCCGGTGCGTCCATGCCGTTGCGGTGACGCCGATGCACTATCCCACGCTGCACGCCAGCCATTCCGGCATCTGGGTGGCGCAGGAGGGCGAAACGCGCGCGCTGTCGCGGGGCGAGGCGATCCGGCTGGCGGCGGATACGCCGGTGATCCTGCTGAACGCGCCGCTGGTCGGGCAACGGCTGGGCTATGCCGATCTGTCCGGGCTGGACCTGCTGGAACTGTTCGCCTTTCTCCACCCCGCGCGCTTCATGGTGCCGACACCAAAGGGGGTGGCCGATGTCACGGGGCTGGCGGCGCCGGCGCGCGACGATGACGTGGCGGCATTCCTGCGCGACGCCGCGGCGCGGATGCTGGAGGTGACGCAGGGCGCGTGGCCGGAGGGCGAGGGCGCATGGACCGCCGCGCAGGCGCTGACCCGCGCGCGCTGGGCCTGGGCGCCGGTGGTGGCGCCGCGCATCGCGAAACCGGCGGAGAACGAACGCTGGCTGTTCTCACGCTTGCCGGAATGGGACGAGGTCGCGCCGCGCCCGGCCCCGCGCAGCATCACGCTGGACGAGCGCGCGGTGCTGGAACGGCTCGACCGGTTGACCGGCGCGGGGGCGGAGCCGCGCGGCGGGCAGCGCGCCTATGCCGCCGCGGCCGGCGCGGCCTTTGCCCCGCGCGCGGTGCGCGACACGCCCAATCTGGTGCTGGCGGAGGCAGGGACCGGCATCGGCAAGACGCTCGGCTATCTCGCGCCCGCCAGCCTGTGGGCCGAACAGGCCGGCGGCGCGGTGTGGATCTCCACCTATACCAAGGCGCTGCAACGCCAGCTCGGGCACGAAACGCGGCGGCTGCACCCCGATCGGGCGCTGCGCAAGGCGAAGGTGGTGACGCGCAAGGGGCGCGAGAATTACCTCTGCCTGCTCAATCTGGAGGATGCGTTGCAGGGCGGGTTCGCCGGGCGCGCGGCGATCCTGGCGCAACTGGTGGCGCGCTGGGCGGCCTATACCGACGATGGCGACATGGTGGGGGGCGACCTGCCCGGCTGGCTGGTGGCGCTGTTCCGGCGCAACGGACCGGCGGCGCTGACCGACCGGCGCGGCGAGTGCGTCTATGCCGGCTGCCCGCATTATCGCAAATGCTTCATCGAGCGTGCGGCGCGTGCCTCCACCGAGGCCGATCTGGTGATCGCCAACCATGCGCTGGTGATGGTCAACGCCGCGCGCGGGCGCGAGCTGGCGACGCGCCCGACCCGCTATGTGTTCGACGAGGGCCATCATTTGTTCGATGCCGCCGACGCGATGTTCGGCACCGCGCTGACCGGCGCGGAGTCGATCGAGCTGCGGCGCTGGATCGTCGGCCCGGAGGGCACGTCGCGCGGGCGGCGGCGCGGGTTGCAGGCGCGGCTTTCCGATGTCGCGAGCTACGACGAGCAGGGCGCGCGCGCGATCGGCGATATCGTCGCGGCGGCGCAGGCGCTGGCGGGCGACGGCTGGCTGGGACGCGTGGCGGAGGGGCAGCCGTTTGGCGCGATCGAGGCGTTGCTGGGGGCGGTGCGTGGCCTCGCCTATGCGCGCGCGGAGGAGCGCGGCGCGGATGCGGGCTATGGACTGGAAACCGAATTGGCCGAGCCGTCGCCGGAGCTGATCGAGGCGGCGGCGCCCGCCGCGCACGCGCTGGACGCGCTGGTGCGGCCGATGGTGGCGCTGGGCAAGCGGCTGGAGGCGGTGCTGGCCGACGCGCCGGACTGGCTGGACGGGCCGGCGCGTGCGCGCGTGGAGGGCGCGATCGCCTCGATCGGCTGGCGCGCGGAGACGGTGGCGGGGTGGCTGGCGCTGCTCGCGCGTGTCGGCGGGCCGGCCGATCCGCGCTTCGTCGACTGGCTGGCGGTCGATCGCAGCGAGGGGCGCGATTATGACATCGGGCTGCACCGTCGCTGGCTGGACCCGACGCTGCCGTTTGCGGAAACGGTGCTGAAGGGCGCGCACGGGGCGCTGGTCACGTCGGCGACGCTGACGGCGGGCGGCGACTGGGAAACGGCGGAGGCGCGGGTCGGCGCGCCGCACCTGTCGCGCGCACCCGCGCGTTTCCAGGTGGAAAGTCCGTTCGACTATGCCGGCCGGGCGGAGGTGGTGATCGTCACCGACGTCAAGCGTGGTGACGTGCCCGCGCTTGCCAACGCCTATGCGCGGCTGGTGGAGGCGAGCGCGGGCGGCGCATTGGGGCTGTTCACCGCAATCCGACGGCTGCGCGCGGTGCATGCGCGCGTCGCCGACCGGCTGGCGCGGGCCGGGCTGCCGCTGCATGCGCAGCACGTCGACCCCGTCGATACCGGCACATTGGTCGACATCTTCCGCGACGATCCGCACGCCAGCCTGTTCGGCACCGATGCGCTGCGCGACGGGGTGGACGTGCCCGGCCACTCGCTGCGGCTGGTGGTGATGGAGGGCGTGCCGTGGCCGAAGCCGACCGTGCTGCACGCCGCGCGGCGGCTGGCGGGCGGCGGCAGTGCGTATGACGACCGGATCGTGCGGGCGCGGCTGGCGCAGGCGTTCGGGCGGCTGATCCGGCGCGACAGCGACGCCGGATTGTTCGTGCTGTTGTCCGCCGCGATGCCGTCGCGCCTGCTCGACGCCTTCCCGCCCGGCGTGCCCGCGACGCGCGTGCCGCTGGATGAAGCGGTGGAAAGGGTGCGGCGGCGGCTTTCCTCCGCGGGCGACATCGGGCATGAGGCGCGCCTAGACGCCTGACGGAGATGCCGGCCCGTGAAGACGCTGACGCTGCTGCGCCATGCCAAATCGGGCTGGGACGATCCGGTGGCGCGCGATTTCGATCGTCCGCTGAACCCGAAGGGACGCCGCGCGGCGGCAACGATGGGGCGGCACCTGCGCGACCTGGGGATCACCTTCGACCGGGTGATCGCCTCACCGGCGGTACGCGTGCAGGAAACGCTGGATGAGCTGGAACGCGGGCTGGGCCGGCGGCTGGCGCCCGCATGGGACCGGCGGCTGTACCTGGCCTCGGCGGCGACCTTGCTCGACGTGGTGCGCGAATGCGCGAACGACGCGGAGTCGCTGCTGCTGATCGGGCACAATCCCGGGCTGGAGGATCTCACGTTGCTGCTGGTGCCCGAGGATGCCGGTGGCCTGCGCGACGTGGTGGAACAGAAATACCCGACCGCTACGGTCGCGGAACTGACCCTAGCGATCGACGACTGGCGGGACGCCGCGATGGGCGGTGCGACGATGCGCCGCTTCGTCCGCCCGCGTGACGTCGATCCCGAACTGGGACCGGACGGAACGTGAGCGCAGGGGCTTGATGGGCATCAGGTCCGTATCCGGCTAGGACGCGCCGCAGCGTACTGCGGTCGCGACCGGCGCGCGCACGGTGCAGCGGGGGCGGCCGCGCACGCGGACCTGCGCGTCCTTGCCCGCGGACACCTGCGCGGCGTAGCGGGCGGCGGCGCGGACGATCAGGTCGCCGGCCGCCTGTACCGTCAGTTGATCGGCGCTGAGGTCGCCGGCGTCGAGCGTGCCCGGACCATTGCCGGCGAGGCGCACGTCGCGGGCGCGGCCAGCGGCGGTGATCGTCCCTTCGCCGACCAGCGTGGCGGTCAGCGTGTCGGCCTCGATCCGCGCGACGTGCAACGATCCGGCGCCCGCGACCGACAGCGTGACGCGGTCGCCGCGCATCGCATCGACGGACACCGCGGCTGGCGCGAACACCGCGACGCTTTCCAGCCGCGGCGTGGCGATCGTGATCATACCGAGCAGCGGCGCACCCGATCGGACGCGCACGGTCAGCGTTCCACCATCCACGCGGACATCGAGCGCGTCGAGCGCCGCCGGATCGGGCGTGGAGGCGCGCATGCCGGTGCCTGCGCCGGTTGTGACCTGCACCGCCATCGGCGCGTCGATGCGCAACCGCTCCACGCTGCCGATCGGCCAGCGCCGTTCGGCGGCGTCCGTGGGCGCGGCGAGCAGCAGGACGGACAGGATCAGCGGCCGCACCGTACGTCGCCCGATCCGGCCTTCTTCACCGTGCAGCGCGCTTGCGGACCGAGATCGACGTCGCCCGCGCCGACCGAGCGGACGTTCGCATCGCCGGTCACCGTCGTCCGCACGCTGCCCGAGCCCACCACCTGCACGTCGGCGCCGCGCGCGGCGAGTTGCGGCGCGTCCAGCCCGCCCGATCCGGTGATCCGGACCGCCAGTCGCCGCGCCTGGCCGCGTGCCGCGACATTCCCCGATCCGGTGACCGTCACGTCGACATCGCCCGCCGCCACGTCGCCGATCGTCAGGTCACCCGATCCGGCGATCCGCGCCGCGAAGGCCTCGCCGCGCACGCGGTCGATCCGCATGTCGCCCGACCCGCCGATCGCCGCCTCGGTCAGCGCGGGCAGGGTCACGAAGACGCGCGCGCTGCCCGACGACGGGCCGCTGCGCCGCGACACGTTCAGCGTCGCACCGTCGCGGGTGATCTTCAGCCGGTCGAGCACCCGCGCATCGCCCTCCGCACGCACCGAATAGCCGCCGCCGACCCGCACCTCGACATCGTCGCTGCCGGCGAGGCGGATGCCGGTGAAGTCCGCCACCGCATAGCTGCGCGTGTTGCCGGTGCCGCTTCCCGCGATCCCGGCGTCATCCTTGTCGAACGCATTGCCGCAGGCGGCCAGTGGCAGCAGCGCGGCGAACATTATCAGGCGCATCGATCGTCTCCCATGTGTATTGCCATGATAATACACACGGGAGAGACGCACAACGAAAAAGGGCGACCGTCGCCGGTCGCCCCTTCGATAGTCAGCCCCGTGACGGCGGGGGAGATGCCGCGTCAGGCGGGCACCTTCTCCTTGTTGTAGATCGCTGCGGCCTTGCGCAGGATCTCCAGGATCTTCTCCTGCGCGGCTGGCTCGTCGATCTGCTCCATCGCGGCAAGCTCGCGAGCAAGGCGGCTGCACGCGCCTTCGAAGATCTGCCGCTCCGAATAGCTCTGCTCGGGCTGATCGTCGGCGCGGAACAGGTCGCGCACCACCTCGGCGATCGACGCGAGGTCACCCGAGTTGATCTTCGCCTCATATTCCTGCGCGCGACGCGACCACATGGTGCGCTTGACCTTGGGCTTGCCCCGCAGCGTTTCCATCGCCTCGCGCATCGTCTTGTCCGACGACAGCTTGCGCATGCCGACCGACTCGGCCTTGTTGGTGGGCACGCGGAGCGTCATGCGCTCCTTTTCAAACCGCAGGACATACAGTTCGAGCTGCATGCCGGCGATTTCCTGTTTCTGCAACTCGATTACGCGGCCCACGCCGTGCTTGGGATAAACGACATAGTCGCCGACATCGAAATGCAGAGCCTTGGCAGCCATAGGTGGCCTTTCCAATGTTGTGTCCCCATGCAACACGACCCATGTGCATGCGCCGCGACAGGAATCGGGCTGGGGCGATAAGGTTGGACGTCTCCGGCGGGCACCCGACAGGGTATAAGCGCCCGTGCCGGACCCTTATAATGCCATTGCAACGAAATTTCCAGCCTATTTAGGGCAGCGAGCCTGCCCCGGCGGAACTTTCTTACAAACCGGGTGTGCCATGTCGGTCACAGCCGTCCCGTCTTGCCGGACGCCCGCGCCGTAGCCTTGCATGCGCGCGGTTGCTCAGTCGCCCTTGCCCGGCTCCGGCGAGAAGAACTTGTCGAACTTGCCGTCCACGCCCTTCATCTCGTCGGCATCGGGCGGCGTCTGGTCCAGTTTGCGCGTGACGTTCGGCCATTGCGCCGAGAAGGTGTTGTTCAGCTCCAGCCATTGTTCCAGCCCGCTCTCGGTATCGGGCAGGATCGCCTCGGCCGGGCATTCGGGCTCGCACACGCCGCAGTCGATGCACTCGGACGGGTTGATGACGAGCATGTTCTCGCCTTCATAGAAACAGTCGACCGGACAGACTTCCACGCAGTCCATATACTTGCAGCGGATGCAGGCGTCGGTGACGACGTAGGTCATGGCAGGCTGTTCCTCACTTCTCGCGCGCCGCTTTCGCGCCGCTTGCCGCGCGCGTCAACGCTCCAGCGTGCCTTGCGACACGTTATCACGCGTCGACAATGCCAATTCCTGATAGCAACCCTGCGCCTCGGGCGCGGGGCCGCGGCGGTGTGGCAGCGCCTCGACACGCAGTACGCGCACCCGGCCGCCCTGGAAGAAGGTCAGGATATTGCCGACGCGCACGGGCGCGTGCGCACGGTCGATCGCGCGACCATCGAGCCGCAGATGCCCGTCGCAGGCCATCGCCTGCGCCACGTCGCGCGTCCTGGCCAGCCGCGCGAACCACAGGAAGCGGTCGAGCCGCATCGTCGCCGCGCCGCCGCTCATCGCCCGACCAGCCCGGCCAGCGCGGCAAAGGCGTTGTCGGGGGACGGCGCCACCGCGCGCGCGCGCGCCCGGCCGCGCCAGACGTAATGCGCCACCTCGCCCGGTACCGCGGCGGGGCGAAAGCCGAGTTCCGCCATCAGCCGCGCGACCGTCGCCGGCTCCAGCCCGATCGACACCGCCAGCGACGGATCCGGCGCGAACGGCGCGCGGCCACGCGCCGCGCGCGCGTCATGCGCGGCGCGTGCGACCCGCTCCACCAGGTCGATCCGCACCGCCTGCCCGCCGAACGGGCGATAGCCCATCAACGGCGTGGCCCCCGCCGCCCCGCGCGGCAGCGTCGTCACACCCGCAGGCGGGATCGCGGCAGGCGGAGTGCCATTCGCGACGAGCAGCGCGCGCCGCCAGCCCTGCGCGGCCGGCTTCAGCAGCCGCGCATCGAACAGGTCGAGCGCGCCGATCGTGACCCCCTGTCGGCGTAACCAATGGCGTTGCTCGGGCGTCAGCGCCTCCACCGATCCGCGCAGCGGCAGGCGTTCGGCAAATCCCGCGCCCGCCTCCATTGCTGCGGCGATGCTGCGCAGCACGGGGCCGGCGTCGGCGGCGCGGCTCGCCTCGGCCAGCGCCGCCACGGACGGCAGCGCCATCGCGATCGCACCGCGCAGCCACGTGCGCAGGCGCTCGATCACGCGCGTGCGAAGGTTCGCATCCAGACAGTCGAGCGCATCGTCGAGCACCAGCCGAGGCTGCGCGAGCGAGCGGCCGCGCCCTAGCCGCGCCACCGCGACACCGTCGACCGTCACGTCGCCCTCAGCGGCCAGCGCGATCTGCGCATCCGTGCTGGCGATCAACGCTTCGGCGCGACGGCGACGCTCCCCGACCAGCCGTTTCTCGGCGGTGGCGAGCAGCAGCCGCTTGTCGCCGGCGCGCGCATCCGGGGCGACGACGAAGCGGAAGCCGTCCAGCCGGCCGATCGCATGCGTGTCGATCGTCACCTCGCCCTGCGCGTCGATCTCGACCGGCAGCGCGCCGACCCCGCCGCCGATCTTCTTCGCGAGCGCGGTGGTGCGCTTGTCGACGAAGCGCTGCGTCAGCCCGGCGTGCAGCGCGTCGGACAGTCGCTCCTCGATCTCCAGCGTGCGCGCCGCCCAGTGCGCCGGGTCGGCCAGCCAGTCGGGCCGCTGCGCGATATAGGCCCAACTGCGGATCGCGGCGATGCGCCCGGCGATCGTCTCCACGTCTCCCTCGGTCCGATCGAGCCGCGCCACCTCGTCGGCGAACCACTGGTGCGGGATATGCCCCTGCGCCAGATAGCCGAAGATGCGACCGATGAAGCGCGCATGCGGATCCAGCCCAAGCTTCGCGAAGTCGGGAATGCCGCACGCCGCCCATAGCCGCGCGACATTGCCGCGTGCCCGGTCGCGCACGCCGGGTTCCTCCGCCAGTCGCCTGAGCACCTTCAGGTCGATCGCTTCCGGCGCGGCGCGCAGCCGCTCGTCATCGGGGCGCCGCGACAGGCTGGCGACCAGTGCGTCGATGCTCGACAGATCGGGCGTGCCGTCGCGCCAGTAGAGCCAGTCGAGCTTCGGGAAACGATGCCCCTCGATCGCGGCGACCTCCTCGGGTTCGAACGCATCCGGCCCTTCCCCGGTCAGCCCGCCGAACGTGCCGTCGCGCTGGTGGCGCCCAGCGCGCCCGGCGATCTGCGCCATTTCCGCGACGCTCAGCCGCCGGCGCTGCTGCCCGTCGAATTTCGAGAGGCCGGCGAAGGCGACATGGCCGACGTCCAGGTTCAGCCCCATGCCGATCGCATCGGTGGCGACCAGATAATCGACCTCGCCGGCCTGGAACATCGCCACCTGCGCGTTGCGGGTGCGTGGCGACAGCGCGCCCATCACCACCGCCGCGCCGCCGCGCAGCCGCCGCAGCATCTCGGCGGTGGCATAGACCTCCTCGGCGGAGAAGGCGACGATCGCGGAACGGCGCGGCAGCCGCGACAGCTTCTTCGCACCGGCATAGCTCAGCGTCGAGAAGCGCGGCCGCTCGACGATCTCGATGCCCGGCACCAGCGCGCGCAGCACCGGGCGCAGCGAATCCGAACCGAGGATCATCGTCTCCTCACGCCCGCGCGCGCGCAGGATGCGATCGGTGAAGACGTGCCCGCGTTCGCGATCGCTGCCCAGTTGCGCCTCGTCGAGCGCGACGAAGGCGACGTCGCGTTGCAGCGGCATGCTCTCCGCGGTGCACAGGAACCAGCGCGCGTCGCTGGGAACGATCCGTTCCTCGCCGGTGATGAGCGCCACCCGCCCGGCGCCCTTGATCGCGACGACCCGGTCATAGACCTCGCGCGCCAGCAGCCGCAGCGGGAAACCGATCATCCCGCTGGAATGCGCGCACATCCGCTCGATGGCGAGATGGGTCTTGCCGGTGTTGGTCGGCCCCAGGACGGCCGTGACGCGGGGTCGGTCGAAAGCCACCATGACGCCACCTACATCGGATGCGACGCGCCCGGTTGCAATCGCCGTGCATCAATCCGCGCCGATTGGGCGCGGTGGGCGAACGCTCCGCCGCAGCGCGCCCCGCGCCGGCACCCGGTTAATTTGACTTTAGCGATTCGGCTCCACAACGCTGCCATCCACGCGCCGGGACTCGGCGTTTTCATCGAAACGAGGGCGCCGCGGGCGTGTTCTTGCGCGAGCAACAGGGGCTGGAATGGGCAGGCGCCGCGGGTGCGCGCGGATTCGGCCGCGCGCTGGTGCCGCTGGCGGAACGTCCCTGGACCGACCGGCTGCGGGTCGCGGCGCTGCAGGTCGACTGGGTGCCCGATCTCGGCCGCGACATCGGCAGCCGCACTTGGTGGCGCGGCGTCGCCATCTGCACCTCCTTGTGCGGGGCGGCGTGGCTGCTGTCGCCGGGCTGGCATCCGATCCTGGGCCACGGCGCGCCGGTGATGAGCGAGGCCGCGTTCGAGGAAGCGCGCACGCAGTCGATCGCGCCGCTGGCGCTGGGCGCGACCACCGGGCGGCGCATGGCGGCCGGCGCGCTGGTCCGGCCGTTGAAGGAAACGCCCGAGCGCCCGCAGATCGAGCTGACCGCCGCGCTCGCCGACGGCGACAACCTGCGCGGTGCGCTCCAGCGCGCCGGCGTCGGCGGGAACGAGGCCGGGCGCGTCGCCGCGCTGGTGGGCGAGGCGGTGCGCGGCGACGCGCTGCGCCCCGGCACGATCCTGTCGCTGACGCTCGGCCGGCGGCCGACGAAGTTCCAGCCGCGCCCGCTGGAGAAGCTGGACTTCCGCGCCGCTTTCGACCTGAACCTGTCGATCCTGCGTGCGGGCGACGGCCTGACGCTGCTGCGCCGCCCGATCGCGATCGACCGCACGCCGCTGCGCGTGCGCGGGATCGTGGGGGCGAGCCTCTATCGCTCGGCGCGCGCGGCAGGCGTGCCGGCGCGGGTGGTGGAGAGCTACATCAAGGCGCTGGCCGCGCATCTGCCGATCGACCGCATCCAGTCGTCCGACACGTTCGACATCGTCGCCGACCAGCAGCGTGCCGCGACCGGCGAGGTGGAGGTCGGGCAGTTGCAATATGCCGGGCTGGACCAGGGGCGCCGCGCGCTGAAGCTGGTGCGCTGGGGCGACAGCGACGGCAGCGGCGGCACGCTGATGGATCCCGGCGGGCAGGTCGAACGGCGCGGCACGATGGGGATGCCGGTGGCGGGGCGCGTCACCTCCACCTTCGGGATGCGGATGCACCCGCTGCTCGGCTTCATGCGGATGCACAAGGGCACCGACATCGGCGCGCCGTACGGCAGCCCGATCTACGCCGCGGCGGACGGCGTGGTGCAATTCGCGGGGCG
The DNA here is from genome assembly GCA_003243195.1 of Sphingomonas taxi. Lineage (GTDB taxonomy): Bacteria > Pseudomonadota > Alphaproteobacteria > Sphingomonadales > Sphingomonadaceae > Sphingomonas > Sphingomonas taxi_B. The sequence continues at coordinate 518,515 of QFQI01000002.1, forward strand.
GTCCGGCGGATACGGCAATTTCGTCAAGCTGGCGCATGGCGGCGGGCTGGCGAGCGGCTATGGTCATATGAGCCGTTTCGCGGTGCGGCCGGGCATGCGGGTGCAGCGCGGGCAGGTGATCGGCTATGTCGGATCGACCGGCATCTCCACCGGCCCGCATCTGCATTGGGAGGTGTGGCGGAACGGTCGCCCGGTGAACCCGCGTTCGATCGCGATGAGCAGCATCCAGGCGCTGCCCGCCGCGACGATCCGCGCGATGAAGGCGAAGATCGCCGCGCTGCTGGCGACACCTGCGCAGTGATCTTGCGGCGTCCGGCACGCCGACCCACATCCCGCGCCCATGCCGCTTCATCTCACCAAGGTCGCGTTCGGCGCGGCGAGCGTCGACCTGCTTGCCGAGCGGCTGCGGCTGCGCGCCACCGACGGCCCGGTGTTCCTGACCACCCGCTACCTGCCCAAGCGGCACGGGGAAGTGGCCGGGCAGGGATCGCTGTTCTGGATCATCAAGCACCAGTTGGTGGCGCGTTCGCCGATCCTGGCCTTCGGTGACGCCGAGGGCGGGCGGGTGGCGATCCACATCGACCCCGAACTGCGGCTCGTACACGCCCGGCCGAAGCGCGCGCATCAGGGCTGGCGCTATCTGGAGGGCGACGACGCCCCGCCCGATCTGGGTGACGGCGCCGGCGACGGGCTGGGGGTGTTGCCGCCGGCGCTGATCGCGCGGTTGAGCGAACTGGGGCTGATCTGAGCGACTGTGCGGAAACACGCCTTCCTGCGCATGTCCACACGGCCGCTAACGCGCGATACGCGCCTCAATCATGCCGCCGTCCGAAATCGGCGGCGGCATCGTCCTGCCCCTGATCGACGATCGAGCGGCGGATCGCGCGGGTCTTCGCGAAGCGGTCGAACAGCGCATCGCCGTCGCCCCAGCGGATCGCGCGCTGCAACTGGCTCAGATCCTCGCTGAAGCGTTGCAGCATCTCCAGCACCGCCTCCTTGTTGGCCAGGAACACGTCGCGCCACATCACCGGATCGGATGCAGCGATGCGCGTGAAGTCGCGAAAGCCGCCGGCGGAGAATTTGATGACCTCCGACTGGGTGACCTGCTGCAGGTCGTCCGCGGTGCCGACGATCGTATAGGCGATCAGATGCGGCAGGTGGCTGGTCACCGCCAGCACCAGATCGTGATGATCGGGCGCCATCCGCTCGACATCCGCGCCCAGCCGCCGCCAGAACGCCTCCACCCGCTCCACCGCCGCCGCGTCGCTCTCGATCAGCGGCGTGACGATGCACCAGCGCTGGCGGAACAGCGTCGCGAAGCCCGCCTCCGGCCCGCTCTGCTCGGTGCCGGCGACCGGATGCGCGGGCACGACGCGCTCAGGCGGCAGCGCCGCGGCGAGCGCCTGCGCGACCGAGGATTTGCAACTGCCGACGTCGGTGACGATCGCGTCGGCGGGCAGATCGGCGGCGATCTCGGCGGCGACCGCGCCCATCGCGCCGACCGGCACGCACAGGATCACCAGATCGGCGTCGATCACCGCCGCGCCCGCGCCATCGGCCACATCGTCGAGCAGGCCGATGCGCCGCGCCGTCTCGCGCACTTCGGGGCTGGCGTCATGGCCGGTCAGCCGCACGGTCGGCATATAGTGACGCACCGCGCGCGCGATCGAGGAGCCGATCAGCCCCAGGCCGATGATCGACACGCGCGCGAACGGCAGCATCAGCCGCGCTCGATCCCGGCGTCGGGCGCGGCGGCATGCGCGTCGTCGCGCTTCTCCACCAGCGCGCGCAGCGCGGCCGCGACGCCGCGCGTCTCCTCCTCGGTGCCGATCGTGATGCGCAGCCCTTGCGCCAGTCCCTGCCCGGGCAGCCAGCGGACGATATAGCCCGCGTCCATCAGCCCCTTGTAGGCGCGCTCGGCGGTCAGTTCGCCCTCGAACACCACCAGCACGAAATTCGCCGCGCTGGGGATCGCGCGCAGCCCGGCATTGCCCAGCGCGGCGATCTCCGCGGCGAACCACGCGCGCCACGTCGCATTGTGCGCACGGCTGCGCGCGACGAACTCCTCGTCCCGGATCGCGGCGACCGCGGCGCGCTGCCCGCCGATCGTGATGTTGAAGGGCAGGCGGATGCGGTGCAGCGCCTGGATGATATCGGCATGCGCATAGCCCCAGCCGATCCGCTCGGCGGCGAGGCCGTGGATCTTGGAGAAGGTGCGCGTCACCAGCACGTTGGCGGCGGTCTTCGCCAGTGCCAACCCCCCATCGTCGTCGGCATCGGCGAGATATTCGGCATAGGCCTGATCGAGCACCAGCAGCACGGTGGCGGGCAGCGCGGCGTGCAGGCGCGCGATCTCCGCAGCGGGGGCGAAGGTGCCGGTCGGGTTGTTGGGGTTGGCGACGTAGACGATGCGGGAGCGCTCGGTGACGCAGGCGAGGATCGCGTCGACGTCGGTGGCATAATCACAGTCGGGCGCGATCACCGGGGTGGCGCCGACGCGGCGCGTCGCGATCTCGTAGACCGCAAAGCCGTAGCGGACGAAAATCACCTCGTCGCCCGGCCCCGCGAAGGCGCCGGCGGCAAGGTGCAGGATCTCGTCGGAGCCGTTGCCGTAGATGATCCGCGCGGCATCCAGCCCGAAGCGCGCGGCGATCGCCTCGCGCACGATCGCGCCGCCCGCGTCGGGGTAGCGCTCCAGCGTGTCGGCGGCGGCGGCGTAAGCGGCGCGTGCCGCCGGCGAGGTGCCGAGCGGATTTTCGTTGGACGACAGCTTGGCGACGGTGCGGCCGTCGTCGGTGGTGGAGCGCCCCGGGATGTAGGGGGCGATGTCCATGATCCAGGGCTTGGGTACGGGCGCGTTCGTCATGGCCGTCGCGCGTAGCCGTTGCCGCGGCCGGGGGGAAGGGGGCGGTGGCGAGGCGGGAGCGCGGTCGGCATCGACGCGGGCGGCGTGCGCGCATCCTCCCCTCGACACCCCGCCCGGCGCGCGCGTAAAGGCGGTCGCTCGATGCTCACCACGCCTTCCTCGCTCGACCAGCGGTTCGGCCTCGCGCGCCGGGTCGTGTTGCCGGCACCGTTCAGGCTCGACAGCGGTGCGATGCTCGCGCCGGTCGAGATCGCGTACGAAACCTATGGGACGCTGGCGGCCGACGGCGGCAATGCGCTGCTGGTGTGCCACGCGCTGACCGGCGACCAGCATCTCGCCAGTGCGCACCCGCGCACCGGCAAGCCGGGATGGTGGCAGCGGATGGTGGGGCCCGGCAAGCCGATCGACACCGATCGCTTCTTCGTGATCTGCGCCAACGTGCTGGGTTCGTGCATGGGATCGTCGGGGCCGGCGAGCGTCGATCCGGTCACCGGGCGGCCGTATGCGATGGCCTTCCCGGTCATCACGATCCGGGACATGGTGCGTGCGCAGGCCTTGCTGCTCGATCATCTCGGCATCGCGCGGCTGGCGGCGGTGGTGGGCGGGTCGATGGGCGGAATGCAGGCGCTGAGCTGGGCGGCGACCTTCCCGGAGCGGGTCGCGGCATGCGTGGTGATCGCCTCCACCGCGCGCCACACCGCACAGAACATCGCGTTCCACGAGGTCGGGCGGCAGGCGGTGATGGCCGACCCCAACTGGCGCGGCGGCGATTACTACGACGGCGATCCCCCGGCCGCCGGGCTGGCGGTGGCGCGGATGGCGGCGCACATCACCTATCTGTCGGAGGCCGGGCTGACCGAGAAGTTCGGGCGGCGGTTGCAGGCGCGCGAGCAGAAGTCGTTCGGCTTCGATGCCGATTTCCAGGTGGAAAGCTACCTGCGCTACCAGGGGCTGTCGTTCACCGACCGCTTCGATGCGAACAGCTATCTCTACATCACCCGGGCGATGGATTATTTCGATCTGGCGGAGGAGCATGGCGGGTTGCTCGCCAACGCCTTCCGCAACACGGCGACCCGCTTCTGCCTGGTCAGTTTCGATACCGACTGGCTGTACCCGACCGCCGAGTCGCGCGCGATCGTGCAGGCGCTGATGGCGGGGGGCGCGGCGGCGAGCTTCGTGGAACTGTCCAGCCCGTACGGGCATGACGCGTTCCTGCTCGACTCACCCGAGCTCGACCGGGTGGTCGGCGGCTTCCTGGGCACCGCGCGATGAGCCTGCGCCCCGATCTGGCGATCATCGCCGCGCATGTTCCGGCCGGCGCGCGCGTGCTGGATGTCGGGTGCGGCGACGGCGAACTGATGGCGGCGTTGCGCGACGAACATGGTGTCGACGCGCGCGGGCTGGAAATCGACCCCGCCAATGTCGCCGCGGCGGTCGGGCGCGGGCTTTCGGTGATCCAGGGGGACGCCGACACCGATCTGACCGGCTATCCCGACCAGAGCTTCGACTATGCGATCCTGAGCCAGACCCTGCAGACCGCGCACGCGCCCGACCGCGTGCTGGACGAATTGCTGCGCATCGGGCGGCATGCCTTCGTCAGCTTCCCGAACTTCGCCCACTGGCGGGTGCGCCTGTCGTTGATGTGGGGCGGTCGCATGCCGGTGACGCGGCTGCTGCCGGAACGCTGGTACGACACGCCCAACATCCATCATCTGACCATCGACGATTTTCGTGCGCATCTGGCCGAACGTGCGGTAACGGTCGATCAGGCGTGGTTCCTGTCGGGCGACAAGCAGACCGGCGGAGCCGCCGCGAACATGTTTGCCGAACATGCGGTCTTCCTGCTGCGCCGGAACAAATACGCTTGATCTCGGTTAAGTACGCCCGAACCATGCAACCGTGCATGACGAAGACCGCCCTCATCGTGGAAGACGAGATTTTCGTGGCGCTGGATCTGGAACGGATTCTGGAGGACGCGGGTTTTACCGTCGCGGCGATCGCCGCGGATGCCGACACCGCGCTGAAGGCCGCGCCGGGGTGCGGTTTCGCTTTCGTGGACGTCAACTTGCGTGACGGCCCGACGGGACCGCAGATCGCCGAGCGGATCGCGCGGGACTATGGCGTGAAGGTGGTGTTCGTCACCGCCAATCCCGGGCAGATATCCAATCGCGACAGCGCGCTCGGCTATGTGCGCAAGCCGTTCAAGGAAGAGGCGATTTTGGCCGCGGCGTTTACCGCCAGCGCCGTGGAGACCGTCGGCAGCGCCAATGCCGATTTCGTCAGGTGGCAGACGGTGAGCGACTGAACGCCGATTCCGGCACGGTCAGGTTCACTTCCAGTCCATCCGGCGCCCAGTTCCGCTCCACCCGCCCGCCAAGCTGACGCGTGGCGCTCATCTCGATCAACTGCGAGCCGAAGCCCTGATCGTCGGGCGACCCGGCCAGCACCGGACCGCCGCGCTCGCACCAGTGCAGCGTCACCATGCCGTCCTGTACCGTGAGGGTCAGTTCGATCCGCCCGTCGGCACTGGACAAGGCGCCGTACTTGCTGGCGTTGGTGGCGAGTTCGTGGAAGATCAGCGCCAGCGGCGTGGCCGCGCGATCGTCGATCGTCACGTCGGGGCCGGCGATGCGGAATCGCTCGCCGGGCTGCGCCTGATAGGGGGCGAACAGTTCCTCCAGCAGGCCGTGCAAGCTGTCCTGGCGACGATGCGGGCGCGATTCGGCGCTGTGCGGGCGGACGAAATCATGCGCACGGCCCAGCGCGGTAATGCGCTGGCGCAACTCGGTGGTGATCGCGGCGAGTTCGGGATGCGCGCGTCCGGCGAGATGCACCAGCCCGGCCACCACCGAGAAGATGTTCTTGATGCGATGGCTCAGCTCCTGGCTGATGACCTCGCGTTCCTCCATCGCCAGTTTCTGTTCGTGGATGTCGGTGCAGGTGCCGAACCAGCGCGTGATCCGCCCTTCGGCATCGCGGATCGGCAGCGCGCGGCCCAGCACCCAGCGATAATCGCCGTCGCGGTGCCGCAGCCGGTATTCGATCTGATACGGGTCGCCGGTCGCCAGCGAATGGCGCCACGCCGTCCACGCGCGCTCCTGATCCTCGGGGTGGAACATGCCGTTCCACGCTTCGCCATCGGTGGAGCCCACCGGCATGCCGGTGAACGCGTACCAGCGCGCGTTGTAATAATCGTGATAGCCGTCGGGCAGCGTCGACCACACCATCTGCGGCATGGTGTCGGCCAGCACGCGGAAGCGCGTCTCGCTCTCCGCCGCGTCGCGCTGCGCCGCGCGCGATGCGGCATGGTCGCGCGAGCCGTGGACGCGCGCCATGACCCCCGCCGCCAGCACGCGCAGCCCGTCGCGCTGGAAGTCGGTCAGTCCTTCCGGGCGCGGCGCCATGTCGAGCACGCACAGCGCACCCAGCGGCACGCCCTCGTCGGTGACCAGCGGCGCGCCCGCATAGAAGCGGACGCCGGGGTCGATCAGCAGCGGATTGTCAGCGAAGCGCGGATCACGGGTCGCGTCGGGCACGACCATCACGTCGTCGCCCCACATCGCATGCGCGCAGAACGAAACCGCGCGCGGCGTGCGTTCCAGGTCGGTGCCGGTGGTGGCCAGGAAGGACTGCTCGTCCTCCTCCACCAGCGAGACCAGCGACACCGGCGCGTCGCACAGTCGCGCGGCGAAATCGGTGACCTGCTTCAGCGATTCGGCACGGCGCAGGGCCACGAGATTGTGCGAGTCGATCGTGGCCCGCCGGCGCCGCTCGTCGACATCCCAGCCGGCCGCTGCGGGCGGCGCTTCGGCCAGCGAAGGGGAGGGCGCTTCCATCGGTGGGGTTCCCAGAATTCGATCCACTCAGCCAGAGCCGGTATCCGCGACGGGCAAATGGCGCGGCGACCCGCGACCAACGCGCGTCCCTCCGGATCGCCGCATGGCGTGGGCCAGGATGGCCCGTCGCGCGCCTAGAACGGTACGTCGTCGTCCAGATCGTCCGCGAAGCCGCCGCCATAGCCGCCACCACGCGCCGCGCCGCCGCCACCGGATGCTGCGCCGCCGCCGCCGCCCCGCGCGCCGCCGCCGCGCGCGCCGCCGCCGCCATAGGAGCCGCCACCGCCGCCGCCGAAATCGTCACCGCCGCCGAAATCGTCGCGTGCGCCGCCGCCACCGCCGCCACCCTGCGGACCATCGAGCATGGTCAGCACCGCGTTGAAGCCCTGCAGCACGATCTCGGTCGAATAGCGGTCCTGCCCCTGCTGGTCCTGCCATTTGCGCGTCTGGAGCTGGCCCTCGATATAGACCTTGCTGCCCTTGCGCAGATAGCGTTCGGCGACATTGGCCAGCCCTTCGCTGAAGATCGCGACCGAATGCCATTCGGTCTTTTCCTTGCGCTCGCCGGTGTTGCGATCCTTCCACGATTCCGACGTGGCGATGCGCAGGTTCACCACCTTGCCGCCGTTCTGGAACGATCGCGATTCAGGATCGCGCCCGAGATTGCCGACGAGAATGACCTTGTTGACGCTGCCTGCCATCGAAACCTCTTAGAGGCCGGCGAAGGTCGCCAGCCAGTATGTGAGCCCCGCCATGACATAAGCGGTCGCGAACAGATAGCCCATCATGAACAGCGGCCAGCGCCAGCCGTTCGTCTCACGCCGGGTGACGGCGATCGTACTGATACACTGCGGCGCGAACACGAACCACATCAGGAAGGCGAGCGCGGTAGGCAGCGACCAGCGGCCGCGCAGGTGATCGACCAGGCTTTTCGATCCCGCCTCATCCTCGGTATCGTCGATGGCATAGGCGGTGCCGATCGCCGCCACCGCCACCTCGCGCGCCGCCATCGCCGGGATCAGCGCCACCGCGATGTCGTGGTTGAAGCCGATCGGACGCACCACGACCTCCAGTCCGCTGGCGATCCGCCCCGCGACCGAATAATTGACCTGGCTCTGGCCGGCGGGCGCCTGCGGGAAGCTGAGCAACGCCCACAGCACGACCGTGGTCAGCGCGATGGTGGTGCCGGCGCGCTTCAGGAAGATCAGCGCGCGGCTCCATAGCCCGATCGCGACATCGCCCAGCCGCGGCATCTGGTACTTGGGCATCTCCATCATGAAGCCCGACGATTCTCCCTTCGTCACCGTGCGGCGCAGCAGCAGCGCGGCGACGAACGCGCCGAGGATCCCCATCAGGTACAGCCCCAGCAGCACCAGCCCCTGCAACCCGACGAACGGCGCCACCTGTCGCGCGGGGATGAACGCCCCGATGATGATCGTATAGACCGGCAGCCGCGCCGAACAGGTCATCAGCGGTGCGATCAGGATGGTGGTCAGCCGGTCCTTTTCATCGTCGATCATCCGCGTCGCCATGATGCCGGGCACCGCGCACGCGAAACTGGAGAGCAGCGGGATGAACGCGCGCCCCGACAGCCCGACGCCGGCCATCAGCCGGTCCATCAGGAAGGCGGCCCGGACCATGTAGCCCGACGCCTCCAGCACCAGGATGAACAGGAACAGGATGAGGATCTGCGGCAGGAACACCACCACCGCGCCGACGCCGGCGATCACGCCGTCGGTCAGCAGCGAGCGCAGGAAGCCATCGGGGAGCGCCCCCTTGATCGCGCCTTCCAGCGCGGCGAACCCGTCCTCGATCCAGCCGATCGGCGCTTCCGACCAGCTGAACACCGCCTGGAACATCACGAACAGCAGCGCGACCAGCAGGATCGGACCGATGACCGGGTGCAGCGCGACGCTGTCCAGCGCGTGGTGCCAGCGGCGCGTCGGCGTCTCGCTGACCGTCGCGGCCTTCGACAGCGCGCGCGCGCGGCGCTGGAGCGTGCGGATGTCCTCGATCGAATCGGCCGCGGCCGGCGCGGTGGCGGGGGTGCCGACGGTTCTGGTCAGCGTCGCGCGGAGCACGTCGATGCCGCGGCGGCGCACCGCGACGGTCGGCACCACCGGCACCCCCAGCTCGCGCTCCAGCATCGCCGGGTCCAGCACCAGCCCGTCGCGTTCGGCGAGATCGACCATGTTGAGCGCCACCACCACCGGCAGCCCCAGTGCGATGAGCTGCAACGCGAAGCGCAGGTGGTTGTCGAGGTTGGCGGCGTCGATCACCACCACCAGCACGTCCGGGCGCCGCTCGCCCGCCTGCGTGCCGAGCAGCACGTCGCGGGTGACGCGCTCATCGGGGGAGGACGGCTCCAGGCTGTAGGCGCCGGGCAGGTCGACCAGCTCGACCGGGCGGCCGTCGTCCAGTGCGAGCCGGCCGGAATGGCGCTCCACGGTGACGCCGGGATAATTGCCGACCTTCTGCCGCGCGCCGGTCAGCGCGTTGAACAGCGCGCTCTTGCCGGCATTGGGGTTGCCGACCATCGCGACCAGCGGAGGCATTTCCATCAGGGTTGCGCGTCGATCATTCCGCGGGCAGCGGATCGACCGACACGCGGATCGCACCAGCCACCGCGCGGCGCAGCGCCACCGTCATCCGCCCGATTCGGCACGCCACCGGCCCGCCGCCGATCCGCGCGCGGTGCAGCACCTCCACCGCCACGCCCTGATCGAAGCCCAGTTCGCGCAGGCGCCGCGCTTCCGGAGTGGCAAGGCGCGCCCAGTCGATGGTGTCGACGGTCGCGGCCTGGTGCCGCGGGAGCGTTTCGAGGCTGATCGGTGAGGTCACGCTACCCGTATAATGGCGGTGCGAGTGATTATCAATTAGCGTTTCGTCGGGGACGTCGGGGTACATCACACCACCGGGTAGCGCAGCCGGCCGATGAAGCGGCTCAGGCTCGGGCGGTGCTGCGTGCGGCGCAGGAAGCCGGCCTTGGCCTTTTCGAACGCCATGATCCCGTCGATGCGCCGCGCCAGGAACGCCCGTGTGTCGGCGTGGCCATCGCTGTCGTCATCAAGGAAGACGGTGGTAGTGGCCGCATAGACCGCCAGCAGCATCGCGCGCTTGGTGTAATGGTTGTAGTCGGTCGCGGTGTCGCCGGCGAGACGCCAGATCGCATCGACGCCGCGCCAGCCGAGCCGCGCGGCGGCGGCGACGTTGGCGGGCAGCGCCAGCACGGCCCGCGCGCGGCGCAGCGCCTCGCGTTCGGGCGCGAGGATCGCGAGTCGCGCCTCGACCAGCGCGGTGATGCGCTGGCGGATCTTCATGGTCGCCAGTGCCTCGGGCGGTACCGCGCGCGCCATCGCGGCGTCGACATGCGCGAACCAGGCGTCGATCATCGCCACCGGCCCCTCGGCGAAGGCGAGGCGGGCGATGTCGGCGTCGACGTCGTTCGCCCCGGCGGCAAGGTCGCGCGCGGCGTCGGTCCAGCCGTCGAACGCGGCGTTGGCGGCGATCGCGGCGGCGAGGCGCGCGCGCACCTCGTCCAGCGTCAGGTCGTGGGTCATCGCAAATCCTCCGTCACCGGGTTGGCGGGCGGCTCCGTGGTCGTAGCATGGCCGCGCGGATCGCGCACCAGCACCAACGCGACCGCGATCATCGCGATGCCGGCGAAGTCGGGGGCGCCCAGCGCCTCCCCGAACCCGATCCACCCGATCGCGGTCGCCACCGTCGGCTGCAGCAGCAGCGCCAGCCCGATCACCAGCGGCGGCAACCGCCCCAGTGCGTAGATCATGCAGCCCTGCCCCAGTACCTGGCACACCAGCGCCAGCGCGATCAGCGGTCCCCATTGCTGCGGCGCGATCCGCTCGCCGAGCAGCAGCGCGCAGGCGAGCAGGGCCGGCAGCGACGCGACCGACGACAGCGCCAGCGCGGGCAGCGGCGCCAGCGCGCGGCGCACGTCGGACATCAGGATGAAGTAGAGCGCGTAGAGCACCCCCGCGAGCACGCACAGCAGGTCGCCGGCCAGATGCCGCGGATCGAGCTGGTACGAGCGCCCCATCAGCAAGGCCACGCCGCCGGCGGCGAGGAGCAGCGCCATTCCCTGCATCCGCGTCGGCCAGGCACGCGCGACCAGAAAGCCCCAGATGGGAAACAGGAAGGTCGCCGAATTGCCGAGCAGGGTGGCATTGGCCATCGTGGTATGCAGGATGCCGAGGTGCCAGGAGCCGAGATCGGCGGCGAAGGCGATGCCGGCGAACAGTACGAACAGCCACACCCGCCCGCCCGGGCGGGCGGCCGGCGCGGGACGCCGGCCGGCGAGGGCGGCGGCGGCGAGCAGCGGCACTGCCAGCGCGATCCGCCAGAAGGCGGCGGCGACCGGCCCGGTGTCGGACAGCCGCACGAACAGCGGGCCGAAGGCGAGCGCGACATTGGCGACCACCACCGCGACGAGTGCGAGCGTGTTGTTCGTCGGTTCGGATGCAGGGCGCGGGGCCATGGGGCTCCATGATCGTTACGGGGGGCAGCGCCGGCGCGGCCATGACGATGGCGCGCGCGGCTGGTGAACTGGTGCGCGGCGATGAAGGCGCTACACCGCCTCCGCCAGCAGCGCCTTCGCCTCCGCGCCGGTCCAGTCCATGTCGCCGGTGACGCGCCACAGCTCATGCCCCTTCGAGTCGTAGAGGATCGTCGTCGGCAGGTTCGCGCCATAGGCGGTGCTCAGCCCCAGCTTGGGGTCGAGAAACGGCGTCAGGTGGATGAACTGGCCCTTTTCCAGGAATGCCAGCGCCTTGGCGGGGTCCATGTCCTGGCTGACCGCGGCGAACGTCACCTTGCCATCCAGCGCACCGGCCGCGGCGTTGAGCGTTGGCATCTCCTTTACGCACGGGGCGCACCATGTCGCCCACAGGTTCACCAGCAGCGGCCGGCCGCCGAACGAGGCGAGCGTGGTGTGCGACCCGTCGGGGCCGTCGAACGGGGCGACGGGCGGCGCCTCGCCCTTGTGGCTGCGGTCGACCTTGCCGGCGCTCGCGGCGGTGCCGCCGCCGGTCACCTCGTCGGCGCTTGCGACCTCGACTTGCCCGTTGCGCGGTGACGGCTTATCGCACGCGGCGAGTGCCAGCGCGCCCAGGAGACAGACGATCGCGACGCGGGATGCCATGAGCGGTTCCAACCAGATGTGGGGCGGGCGGTTCGCCGAAGGGCCGGCCGCGGTGATGCGCGAGATAAACGCCTCCATCCCCTTCGACAAGCGGATGTGGCGGCAGGACGTGGCGGGCAGCCGCGCGCACGTCGCGATGCTGGGCGCACAGGGCATCGTGTCCGCAACGGATGCCGCGGCGATCGGCGACGGGCTGGCGCAGGTCGCGGCGGGCTATGCCGATGGCGGCGTGCCCGACGATCTGGCGATGGAGGACATCCATATGCTGACCGAGGCGCGGCTGTCGGACGCGATCGGTCCCGCCGCCGGCCGGTTGCATACCGCGCGCAGCCGCAACGATCAGGTCGCGACCGACTTCCGCCTGTGGGTGCGCGACGCGACCGACCAGGTGCTTGCCGCGCTCGCCGCGCTGGACGCGGCGCTGCTGGCTCGCGCGGAGGAGCATGCCGACAGCGTGATGCCGGGCTTCACGCACCTGCAATCCGCGCAGCCGGTGACGCTGGGCCACCACCTGATGGCCTATCACGAGATGGTGGCGCGCGACGTGTCGCGCTTCACCGACAATCGCGCGCGCGGCAACCTGTGCCCGCTGGGCGCGGCGGCGCTGGCGGGGACCGGCTTCCCGATCGACCGCGCGGCGACCGCGGCGGCGCTGGGGTTCGACGGGCCGACGCGCAACAGCCTCGATTCGGTCAGCGACCGCGACTTCGCGCTCGATTATCTGATGGCGGCCGCGCAATGCTCGCTGCACCTCAGCCGGCTGGCGGAGGAGTTCGTGCTCTGGGCGTCGCAGCCGTTCGGCTTCGTGTCGCTCAGCGATCAATGGTCGACGGGCAGCTCGATCATGCCGCAGAAGCGCAACCCCGACGCCGCCGAGCTGGTGCGCGGCCATGCCGGGCGGATCACCGGCTGCCTGGTCAGCCTGATGGTGACGATGAAGGGGCTGCCGCTGGCCTATTCCAAGGACATGCAGGACGACAAGCCGCCGGTGTTCGAATGCCACGATCTGCTGGCGATCTCGATCGCGGCGATGACCGGCATGGTGGAAAGCGCGACGTTCCGCACCGACCGGATGCGCGCGCTGGCCGAAAGCGGCTATGCCACCGCCACCGACCTTGCCGACTGGCTGGTGCGCGAGGGCGACGTGCCGTTCCGCGAGGCGCATCACATCACCGGTCGCGCGGTGGCGCGTGCCGAGGCCCTAGGCTGCACGCTCGACCAGGTGCCGCTCGCGGACCTGCAGGCGATCGATCCGCGGATCACCGCCGGCGTGTTCGACGTGCTGTCGGTGGATGCGTCGGTGGCCAGCCGGCGCAGCTTTGGCGGCACCGCGCCCGATAACGTCCGCGCCGCGATCCGGGCCGCGCGCGCATGAGGGTGCCGTCGCCGCTCGCCGCGCTCGCGCTGGCTCCGGCGCTGGCGGCGTGCGGATCGACGCAGGCGTTGAAGCCGAAGCCGGGCGCATCGCTGCCGGTCGCACCGTATGGCGCGCGGCAGACGCCCGACGTGAACGACCTGCTGACCCCGTCGGTACAGGCGCGCCCGCAGTGCACCGGCGAGGTACTGACCCGTTCGCAGCAGCGGCAGGACGACCCGTTCGACCTGCCGCCGCGCTGATTCCCCGATACGACGAGCTACGATGGACCATTTTCACTATCGCGACGGCGCCCTGTGGTGCGAGGGCGTGCCGCTGACGCGCATCGCCGAGGAGGTCGGGACGCCGGTCTACGTCTATTCCGCCGCCGCGTTCCGGGCGCAGGCGCGCGCGTTCCGTGACGCGCTGGCGGGCGTGCCGGACGTGCACCTCGCCTATGCGATTAAGGCCAATCCGAACGTCGCGGTGCTGCGCGTCGTGGCCAGCGAGGGTTATGGCGCCGACGTGGTGTCGGGCGGCGAGCTGGCGCGCGCGCTGGCGGCGGGCATTCCGGCGGAGGGGGTCGTCTTCTCGGGCGTCGGCAAGACGCGGGCCGAGCTGGTGCGCGGGCTGGAGGCCGGGATCGGCCAGTTCAATCTGGAGCTGGAGGAGGAGGGCGTCGTGCTGGCGGGGCTCGCGCACGAACGCGGGCTGACCGCGCGCGCGGTGCTGCGCGTCAACCCCGATGTGGACGCGGGCACGCATGCCAAGATCTCCACCGGGCGCAAGGAGAACAAGTTCGGCGTTCCCATCGACCAGGCGCCGGCGATGTATGCGCGGCTCTCCGCGCTGCCCGGCCTGTCGATGCAGGGCGTGGCGATCCACATCGGCAGCCAGTTGTTCGATCTGGCGCCGCTGGAGGCCGCCTATGTCCGCGTGAAGGCGCTGGTCGATGAGCTGCGCGGCGCGGGGCATGCGGTGACGCGCGTCGATCTCGGCGGCGGGCTGGGCGTGCGCTACAAGGCCAGCGACCGGCCCCGCACCCCGGCCGAATATGGCGCGATGGTGGAGCGGGTGACGAAGGGCTGGGACGTGCAGCTCATGTTCGAGCCCGGCCGCGTGATCGCGGGCAATGCCGGCGTGCTGCTGACGCGCGTGATCTGGGTGAAGCCGGGCGTCGTGCACCCCTATGTGATCGTCGATGCGGCGATGAACGACCTTGCGCGCCCGGCGCTGTACGATGCGTGGCACGATGTCGATGCCGTGGTGCCGAGCGGCGAGCGGATGACCGCCAATGTCGCCGGGCCGGTCTGCGAGACAGGGGACACGTTCGCGATGGCGCGCGAGATGGATCGGATGGCCGGCGGCGATCTTGCCGTGCTGCGCACCGCCGGCGCCTATGGCGCGACGATGGCATCGACCTACAACAGCCGCGCGCTGGTGCCCGAGGTGCTGGTGGACGGCGACCGTTATGCGGTGGTGGCGGACCGGATCGCGGCGGAGACGATCCTGGCGGCCGAACGCGTGCCGGAATGGCTGTAACGGCGCGCGGCGCGGGGGCGGCGTCTGTCTCCGCCCCGCGCTGGCGGCGCGTGGCATGACCCTGCACAGCCTGCCGGTGTTCCTGCGCCTGAACGGCCGCCCGGTGATCCTTGTCGGCGACGGCGAGGCGGCGGCGGCGAAACGGCGGTTGCTGGAGCGCGCCGGGGCGGTGATCGTTGGCGAGGACGACCGCGACGCGCGGCTGGCGATCGTCGCGGACGATGCGTCGGCGGTGGCGCGATTGCGCGCGCGCGGCGTGCTGGTCAATGCCGTCGACCGGCCGGAATGGTGCGACTTCACGTTGCCTGCGATCGTCGACCGCGCGCCGGTGCTGGTGGCGATCGGCACCGGCGGTGTCTCGGCAGGGCTGGCGGCGGCGCTGCGGCAGCGGCTGGAGACGTTGCTGCCCGCCTCGCTCGGACGGCTGGCGGAGGCGCTGCATGCCGCGCGCGGGGCGTTGCGGACCAGCCTCCCCGATGGCGCGGCGCGGCGGCGCGCGATCGGCGCGGCGCTGGCGCCCGGCGCGGCGCTTGATCCGCTCGGCGACTATGACGGGCGGGACGCGGCGCGGGCGGTGGGCGCGGCGGTGGCGGCGACCGGCGTGGTGCGGCTGGTGCTCGGATCCGCCGATCCCGACGACCTGACGCTGCGCCACGCACGGCTGCTCGCCGCCGCCGACCGCGTGACGCATCGCGCCGACGTGCCCGTCGCGATCCTCGACCGCGCCCGCGCCGATGCGGTGCGCGAGGCGTGCGATGCACCGCCGGAGGCGGGGGACGGGCTGACGGTCGATCTGGCGATGGCGCGATGAGCGGCTTTGCGTGGCGCGTCGCTGAGGACGGGAGCGCACGGGAAGCCTCGCCCGCCGAGGCGCTGCACGGCGAGGCGGCATTGCGCTGGGTGCATCTGGCCACCAACACCGAACAGGCGCAGGCGTGGTTGCGTGACGAGGCGCGGCTGGAGCCGTTCACCGTCGAGGCGCTGACCGCCGCCGAGACGCGCCCGCGCGCGGAGAAGATCGGCCATGGCGCGTTCGTCAACCTGCGCGGACGCACCGACGAGGAACTCGATTCGTCGGACATGCTGGCGTCGATCCGTATGTGGGCGTCGCGGGGGCGCGTCATCACCGTATCGCGCAAGCATCTGACGGTACTGGAGGATGTGGTGGCGCAGGTGAAGGAGGGCGCGATCCGCGATCCCGGCGACCTGATCGCCGCCTTCGCCACCGCGATCACCGCCGACCTGGATCCCGTCGTCGCCGATCTGGGCGACTGGCTGGACGATTGCGAGCAGGGGCTGGCATCGGACCGGGTGTTCGAGCTGCGCCGCGGCGTCACGAAGGTGCGGTCGGAGGCGATCAACTATCGCCGCTTCCTCAGCCCGCAGCGGATCGCGCTGGAGCGGCTGGCGGCGCTGCCCGGCGACTGGCTGGCGGAGGATGATCGCGCGCATCTGTCCGCCGCCGCCGACCGCGCGGCGCGCATGGCGGAAGAGGTGGAGGCGATCCGCGAGCGCGCCGCGCTGATGCACGAGGCGCTGAGCGACCTGCGCGCGGAGCAGCTCGACCAGCGCAGCCTGGTGATCGCGATGGTGGCGATGGTGTTCCTGCCGCTGACGTTCCTGACCGGCCTGTACGGGATGAACGTGAAGGGACTGCCCTATGCCGAGGCGCCGTGGGCGTTCGACGCGATCGCGGGCGCCTGCGCGCTGATCGCGGCGGGCGTGGTGATCTACTTCGTCCGCCGGCACTGGTTCCGGCGATAGCGCCTCACGCCGCGCGCGCCTGTTTCCACGCGCCGGCGATCTCCTCCAGCTCGGCGGCGACCGCCAGGAACGGCGCGCCGTCGGTTCCGATGCTGGCATCCACCACCTGGCGACGGCAGCCGGCATAGAAGCGCGCGAGGATCCGCGAGACGTCGCCGCCCTTCTCGAAATCCAGGTTCGCCTCCAGCGCGAACAGGATCGAGGTCGCGCGGGTCACGCGTTCGCTGCGCGTCGCGAACTGCCTGCGGTCGGCCGCCCAGGCGGCGACGCGCAGCGCCTGCGTCAGCTCCTCGTACAGCAACTGGACGAGCGCCGGGCCGTCGGCGGCCGCGGTACGGCCGGCGAGGTCGATCTCGCGATAGGTGCGCGCCGGATCGCGCAGCAGGGCGGAAGCATAGGCCATGGTCTGTTCTCTGCTCTCTCTGTCAGCCCGTCGACTTGGTCCAGTTGTCGATCTGTTGCGTCATGAACGACTGGGTCGCCTTGTACGCGCTGACGCGCGCATTCATGCTGGCATATTGCTGTGTCAGCCGTTTCGAGAAGTTGCTGGCCTGCTCGTCGATCTTCGCGGTCTGCTTGGTCAGGTCGTCCTGCGCCTTGCGCAGCTTCGTGTCGGTGGCGGTCAGGCCGTAGATCGAGCTGCCCGAAGTCAGCTTCATCGACTGCATCGCGGCATTGATGCCGGTCGCGCCGAAGCTGTTGGGGGTGAACATCGCCTCGATCGCGTCGGGCGAATCCTTCATCGCCTGGGTCAGCGCGGCCTCGTCGATCTCCATCTCGCCGGACGTCTTGTTGGTCCGCACGCCGATCGCCGCCAGCGTCGCGGGTGCGCCGGGCTTCGCGTCGGGCAGCAGCGTCCGGCTGTTGAAGCCTTGCAGCGTGCGCAACAATTGCGTCGCGGCCGGATCGGCGCGCAGCGTGCCGTCGATCGCGTTCGTCTGTTCCTTCACCTTGGTCAGCAGGTCGTTGAACGTGTCGACGAAATCCTTGACCGCGTTGGTCAGCGCCGTTTCCGGGCGCGTGCCGGTCAGCGTGGTGGTGCCGGTGCCGGTCAGCGTCAGCTTCACGCCGGGCACCAGATCGCTGACGTCGTTGCTGGCGCGTTCCACCGCCACGCCGTCCACCACCAGCCGCGCGTTGGCGGACGGGGTGCCGATCGTCATCTTCGAGGCCGACGACGCGCCCGCGCCGACGTCGAGCTGCGCCAGCGTGCTGCCGGCATCGGCCGCGGTCAGCGTGAACGCCTGCGTCGTGCCGCTCTGGCCCTTGAGCGAGAGATACGCGCCGCCGTCGGCATCGCTGACCACCGAGGCGGTGACGCCGGCGTTCTTGGCGTTGATTGCCGCGGCGACGCCCGAGAGCGTGTTGTTGGTGGTGTCGATGGTGATCGCGAACGACGTCGCGGTGCCGTCGGCCTTGCTGCCGGTGGTCAGCGCAGTCATCGCGCCGCCCGTATAGGTGGCGGTGCCGACGTTGAGCGTCAGCGTGCCGGACGCGAAGGTGGTGGTGGCCGGCGTCGCGAACTTGCTGCTGGTCGCCGATTGCGCGCTGGCCAGCGCGTCGACGCGCACGGTGGTGGAGGCGGTGGCGGAGACGGCCGCCCCGGAAATGGCCGACGCGCCCGCCACCTTCGTGTCGCTGCTGTTGGGTTGCGTCGCCAGCGTGCCGCCCGTCACCAGCGTGTTCACCGCCTTTGCGAAATCGCTGACGTAACTCTTCAGCGTCGACGCGCCGGAGATCTGCGCGGTCAGCTTCTCGGTCTTGGCGGTGATCTGCGCGCGCTTGGCGGCGAACTGCGCCGTGACGAGCTGGGTGACCAGCGTGTCGGTGTCGACGCCCGATCCCGAGCCGAGCGAGGTCAGGACCGAGTTGGCCGCAGCCTTAGCCGCCGCCGCCGCGCTGGTCACGGCCGGTGTCGGCGTCGGGGTCGGGGTCGCCGTGCTGCTGGTGATCGTCGCCATGATGCTCTCCTAAACGGCCGGGCGCCGCGGTTCTTTACACATGCGGGACGCCATTTTCGTCGAATCGTGCACCCGGCGGCACCTCGATCGCCGGCTGCGTGCCGCCGGCCTGCGCGTTCAGCCCGAAGACGAAGGCGAGCACGGTGGCGATCGCGACGTACAGGTCGTCGCGCACCTCCTGCCCCTCGCGGCTGGTGTAATAGACCGCACGCGCCAGCGCCGGATATTCCATGATCGGCAGCGCATGCTCCCTGGCCGCCTCGCGGATCGCCAGCGCCAGCGCGCCGCGTCCCTTGGCGACCACCACCGGCACCTGGTCACGCCCGCGATCGTAGCGCAACGCGACCGAGAAGTGCGTCGGATTGGTGAGCACGACATGCGCCTGCGCCACCGCCTTGCGCATGCCGCCCGACAGCAGCTCGCGCTGCTTCATGCGCATGTGGCCCTTCATCTCCGGGTTGCCGTCGCTGTCCTTGTGCTCGTCCTTCACCTCCTGCTTGGTCATGCGCAGCTTGCGCAGGAGCTGCATGATCTGCGTCGGCACGTCGATCAGCGCGATCGCCAGCAATCCCATCGCCATCACCATCAGCACGTGCGTCAGCGTGGCGCCCAGCCCCGCCAGCGCGACCGTCAGGTTGGAGGAGGCAAGCCCGAAGCTGAAATGCGCGGTCTGCCACAGCATCCACGCGCCGATCGCGCCGAGCAGCGTGACCTTCATCAGCGACTTGCCCAGTTCGATCCAGCCCTGCATGCCGATGATGCGCTTGATCCCCGAACCGGGATTGATCCGCGACGCCTTGGGCGCGAGCAGCCCGGCGTTGAAGCCCAGCGAGCCCAGCCCCGCCTGGCTGGCGATCGCCGCGCCGATGGTGATCGCGAACAGCGTGCCGAGCGGCGCGGCGAGCTTCCACCCGGCCTGGATCAGCGGGCGCCAGGGCTGGAAGTCCTCCACGTCGGCGCGCCCGAAGCTGAAGCTGGCCGCCATCACCTCGCGGCACGCGGCGAGCAGCGCCGGGCCGAAGAACATCATCCACGAAATGCCCGCCAGCACCACCAGCGCGGTGGCGAGGTCGCGGCTCTTGAGGACGTCGCCCTTCTCCCGCGCGTCGTTGCGACGCTTCTGGGTCGGGGCTTCTGTCTTGTCGCCACCCTCCGACATCAGCCGAGCACCAGGCTTTGCGTGGCGGCCAGCCCTTCACGCACGATGACCAGCAGATAGTCGCCCATCGCCGGCAGCGCGATCGCGATGCTGACCACGCCGACCGCCAGGCTGGCGGGCAGCCCGACCGAGAACAGGTTGAGCGCCGGGGCGGAGCGCGACAGCATCCCCATGACGAGGTTCAGGCACAGCAGCAGGAAACCGACCGGCAACGCCAGCAGCAGCCCGGCCGTGAACGCATAGCCGCCGAACAGCGCGATGTCGCGCAACTGCCCCGCCGCCAGCCATGCCGCGCCGGGCGGGAGCGCGACATAGCTCTTCACCAGCATGTCGACCAGCACGAGGTGTCCGTCGAGCGACAGGAACAGCAAGGTGAGCAGGATCGACAGGAACTGGCCGATCGCGGGGCTGGAGCGGCCGGAATTGGGGTCGATCATGTTGGCGAAGCCGATCCCCATCGACCCGCCGATGATCTCGCCCGCGACCAGCGGCGCGGCGAACGCGATCTGGATGACGAAGCCGATCGCCAGCCCCACCAGCGCCTCCGCCGCCACCGCGACGAAGGTGGCGAGCGCGAAGACCGTCGGCGGCACCTGGATGGTCGTGCTGCCCAGCACCAGCACGCCGATCGCGCCCGACAGCGTGATGCGTACCGGCAGCGGCACGGAGACGTTGCCGAACACCGGCGCGGCGATCAACGCCGCCCCGACGCGCACCATCACGAAGATCAGCGCCCAGAGCTGCGGTTCGATGGCGAGGCCGAATCCTAGCATCGCGCAGGCCGCGAGAGCGCGCGCGCCGCGCGCCATAGGGCCGGGCGCGGCCGGTGGACGCCCGGCATCCGTCGGACGACGCGGCTTCGCCGCGGAGCCGCCACCGTTGCCGTTACCTCATCCACCGCCTGCGTTGGGGTGACAGGGAAACACCGGGGCACGACTATCGCACCAGATCCGGGATGCGCGCGAAGATCTCGGTCGTGAAGTCGCTGAGCAGCCCGAGGATCATCGCGCCGAACACCATGATCGACACCGCGACCACGATCAGCTTGGGCACGAAGCTCAGCGTCTGTTCGTTGATCGAGGTGGCGGCCTGGATCATGCCCAGGATCAGCCCCGACAGCAGCGCCGGGATCAGGATCGGCGCGGTCGCGAGCGCCAGTACCCACATGGTCTGGTTGGCGACCGTCAGGAAATAATCGGCATCGACGAGCGGGTGCATGGCGGTTCACTCTTCTCTTCGTCATTCTCGCGCGCGCGGATCGCGATCCTTGCGGGGATGACGGAAAGGGGGGACGAAGGGCTAGGTCGCGAACGAATTCGCCAGGCTGCCCATCGTCAATGCCCAGCCGTCGACCAGCACGAACAGCAGCAGCTTGAACGGCAGCGAGATGATCGTCGGGCTGAGCATCGCCATGCCCAGCGCCATCAGCACGGTGGCCACCACTAGGTCGATGACGATGAACGGCAGGAACAGCAGGAAGCCGATCTGGAACGCGGTCTTCAGCTCCGAGGTGACGAACGCGGGCAGCAGCACCGAATAGGGGATGTCGCGCGGCGAGGCATACGGCCCCGACTTGGCCATCTCGGCGAACATCGTCACGTCCTTCACGCGCGTCTGCTTGGCCATGAAGGCGTGCAGCGGCGCGCCGGCGGTCTGGATCAGCTCGGTGCCCCCGATCCGTCCCTGCGAATACGGCTGGATGGCGGTCGTGTTGATCTGGTTGATCGCGGGGGCCATGATGAAGAAGCTGAGGAACAGCGACAGGCCCAGCAGCACCTGATTGGGCGGGGTCTGTTGCAGCCCCATCGCCTGGCGCAGGATCGACAGCACGATGATGATGCGCGTGAAGCTGGTCATCATCAGCACGATGCCGGGCAGCACCGTGAGCAGGCCCATGATGATGAGCACCTGCAACGACAGCGACAGCGAACCGTTGCCCGGCGCCGTCCCCGCGTCGCCGCGCGACAACTGGCCGAGCGCGCGGTCCACCGCGTCGCCGACGCCGGGCACCGGCGCGGCCGGCGCCCCGGCGACCGGGGCGGGTGCGGGCGCTACCTGCGCCAGGGCCGGCATCGCCACGCACAGCGCGACCAGGATCGCGAGCAGCGCCAGCATCAGCCGCGAGCCGCCGCCACGACGCGGCGCGGGCGGACGGATCAGCGCGCCGGTGCGGATCGCCGACACGCTCATGCGCCGATCTCCACCGGCACGCGCGCGTCGGAGCGATCGACCAGCGACACGCCGCCACGGTTGACCGAGACGAGCAGGCGACGCCCCTCGAAATCGACCACCGCCAGCTTCACGCCCGGCGAGATCATCATCGTCTCGCGCACCGCGATCATCCGCGTCGCCGGCTTGCCGGGCATGCGCGATTCCAGGCGACGCCACAGGTACAGGCACCCGATCATCAGCCCGCACACCAGCGGCAGCATGATGACCAGCTTCAGGATGTAGGTCCACATCATCGCGCGTCAGCCCCGCTTCTCGGGCGCGACCAGCTCGGTCATCTTCACGCCGAAGCGCTCGCCGACCGTCACCACCTCGCCGCGGCCGATCAGCGTGCCGTTGACCAGCACGTCCAGCAGCTCGCCGGCCTGGCGGTCCAGCTCGATCACGCTCGATTCGCCCAGCGCCAGCAATTCGCGCAGCGACAGGGTGGTGGAGCCGATCTCGACCGTCAGCTTGACGCCGACGTCCTGCAACAGCCGCAGATTGGCGGCCACCGCGGCGTCCACCGCGAAACCGCCGGTCATGTCGTTCATTGCAGGGGTCCTTCGAACTTGGAGATGCGGATGGCCGCGCGGCCGTTGGAGGTGCCGACCGTGCCCAGCCCGAGCGCGGTGCCGCCGATCACGATCGGCACGTCGGTGCCGAAGCTGATCGGTATCACGTCGCCTTCCTTGAGCTCCATGAGCCGCGCGAGCGAGATCGTCGGTTCGGCCAGCACCGAGCGTACCGGCAACCGCACGCCCATCGCGGCGCGGGTGAGCTGGGTGCGCCACTCGGCATCGACCTCGGCGGGCTTGGCCACCACCTTGCCGGTCAGGGCGACGGTGTGCGGCTTCAGCGTGGCGACGGGGTAGAGGATGTCGACGAACGCCGGCTTGGCGGTGCCGCGTGCGATCGCGAAGCGGGTGGCGATCACCACCTCGTCCGCTTCCACGCCCTGCGTCATGTTCGATCCCAGTTCCACGCGCTCCGCCGCGAAATGCGCGCGCACCAGCGGCTCCCACGCGGTGCCCAGCGCGCGCGCCAGCGCCGCGGCGACGCGCGCCACCAGCACGTCGGCGGCGGGGGTGAATTCCAGCGCGAGCGTCGGCGACACGTCGCCGGTGCCGCCGAAGAACAGGTCGATCAGTTCGACGACGAACTGGCTGTCCAGCACGCACAGCAGCGGGCGATTGTCCATCGTCAGCGGCACCCACGCGGTCAGCTTGTCGCCGCGCGCCGCGCGGTAGTCGGCAAGGCGCAGCACCTCCAGCGGCTCCGCCCAGGTCCGCGTCTCGGCCCGCCAATAACCCTCGAACACCTGCCGCACGCCACGCGCCGCGCGCGCCGACAGATGCTGCAGCGTGTGCAGGTCGCCGAACGGATGCAGCTTCGCCGGCGCGCCCGCGCCCGCGCCCAGCGCGGCGGCGCTGAGCGGCGTGCCGGGATCGAATCCGGCGTCGGGGGTGGCGGGCGTGTTAACCATCTGTGTTCACTGAACCACGAAATTGGTAAAGTAGACGTTACTGATGCCGCCGAAGCCTTCCTTTTCGCGCAGAACCTGGTTGATGGATGCGACGAGCCGCTTCTGGAGCGTCTGCTTGCCCGCGCTGGTGAACACCTGATCCTCGGTGGTGTCGCCCAGCGTCATCAGGATCGCCGAGCGAATCGCGATGTCGTTGGTTTTCAGGTTGTTGATGACCTTGTCGTCGTACGGCGTGGAGACGGCGATCCCCACCTGCACGAAATGCACCGAATCCTGGAGATTGGCGGTGAACTCCTTTTCCATCGCGAAGTAATTGGAGGCATAGGGCTCGCCGCCATGGCCGGCGGGCGTGGCTTCGCCGGTGCTGTGCGATTCGGCCGCCGCCTCGCCGCCGCCCTCGCCGCCTTCACCGCCACCGCCGTGACCGCCTTCTCCCTCGCCCCCGCCGCCTTCGCCGGCGCGCTTCTGCTCGCTCTTGGGCACCAGATGCGGCTTGTTCGGGTCTTCGGCGGGCGCGGCATGCGCGGCCTGGCCGCCGCCGACCAGGCCGGAGCCGGCGGCATACAGGCCCGCGCCCACACCGCCGCCCAGCAGGACGACGACGCCGACGACGCCGATCAGGATCATCTTCATCTTGCCCTTCTTCTTGGGCGCGGGTGCGGCGGCCTCGGTGTCACTCATCGGTCGGTTTCCTCAATCAAGCGAGTCGCTGGTCAATGTCGTCGGCGTCCGCCGCGGCGCGGCGGGCGGATGGGGGGGCGGGCGGCACGGGCGCGCCGCGCTGCGGCTGCTGCTGCGACTGGCGGTCGGTATTCTGCTGGGCGGTGTTGCCGCCGGTGGCGGTGCCGTGCTGGAGCTTCAGCCCGCGCGCTTCGGCCATTTCGGTCAGGCGCGGCTGCGCCTCGGCGAGCATGGCGCGCGTCTGCGGCTGTTCGGCGACGAGCTGCACCTGCACGGTATCGCCGTCGCGGCGCAGCGACACGTCGATCGCGCCCAGCGCGTCGGGGACGACGCGGATGCGCATGTCGTTGGCGTCGGCCATGTCGCGCAGCTTCTCGATGTGCTGGATCATCGCGGACGGCCAGTGCGGCTGGCGCATGTCGAGCGTCTGCTGCTGCGCCTGGCCGGTCGCGGTGACCGCGGCAGTGGTGACCGCGCCGGTGGCGACGGCGGAGGCCGCGGACGCGGCGGGATCGGCGGCGCGCGGGCGATCGTCGGCCGTGACCGCGCGGTGGATCGCCTCGGCGAAGGTGCGCGCGGCGCTGGCGATCACCGGCGCGGCGGGCGACGGCTCGGCGGTGGCGGGCGCGACCGGGCGCGCCGCGACGGGCGCGTCGGTCCTTGGCGCCTCCGTCGCGGGAGGTGCGGTGTCCGCCGGCGGCGCGGGCGGGGGCGTTGCGATCGGCAGCGTCGCAGCGGTGGCGGTCGCGGCGGGCGGCTGTGGCGGCGATGCGGGCAGGACGATCGGTGCGTCCGCTCTCGCCGGGCTGGTCGTCGCGATCACCGGCGGGGCGGCGGGCGCGGCGGCGGGAAGCGCCGCTGCCCCGGCGGCCGTCGGGCGCGGCGGCGAGTCAGGCAGTGGCGTCGGGGCGGCCTGCGCGATGGCGGCCGGCGGCGAGGGCGGCGCGCGCCGGGTGATCGCCTCGACAATCGGCGGTGCGATCGCCTCCGCCATGGGGACGATCACCGCGCGCTCGACCGTTTCACGGACCGGAGCGGGCGACACGGGCGTGACCACCTCGCTCGCGTCCTGCCGGATCGCCTGACGGGCCGGCACGGGCGACGCGGTGACGATCGCTTCGTGCGCCGGGGCGGTGACGTCCTGCGGAATCGCCTCGCGGAGCGGAGCGGGCGGCACGGTGGCGGTCGCTTCGCGCATCGGGGCGGGGGTGTCGCGGGTCGGAACGGCCGATGCGGGTGCGATCATGTTGTCGGTCGCGGCCGGGGCGGTCGCCCGAACCGCCGCGCGACGCGGCGAAGCCGGGGTCGGGGCTGGGATCGCCGTGAGAAGCGCGGTGGCGGTCGGTGCCGGCGCCGCGGTCGGCGCTGCGGTACGGGGTAGCGGTGCGCCGTCGGGACGCGGCACGTCCACCGCCGGGTTCGTGCCGGACGCGTCCGGCGCCGTCGATATCGTCCGGGAAGCGGAACCGCTGCCTGACGGAGCGGCTTGCGTCACTCCGGCGCGGGGGGGCGGCGGAGCCATGGTCGCAGGTTCTGCTGCGGGCGGCGCCGTGTCGCCGGTAGAGGGCGCGACGGTATCGTCGTGCCGGGCAACGGCAGGCGGTGGCGCGGGACGCCGGTCGGCGGCGGCGGCGACCCCGGTCGCCACGTCGCCGGCCGGCGTCTCCTGCTGCGGCGCGGTCGCGAGGGGCTGCGCGGCCGCGAGAAGCGGTGTCACGTTCGCCGTCTCGCCCGCCGGCATCATGGCGGGCGTCGTCCCGTCGGGAATGGTCGGAGCCGCATCGGTCGGCGTCGACACGGCCGGATCGCTGTCCTCCATCTCCGCAGGCGTCGTCGTCGGGGTGGCGGTCCTGCCCTCCAGTCGCGGCAGGCGATCGACCAGCTTCGTGTCGCGCAGCACCGTTCCGGCGTGCTTCGTCACGATCGGCGGCGTCGGGCCGGTGCCCGGCGTGGTGACGGACGTGGCGACGGGTTCTGGCGCGGGAGGCACCGCGACGCCGGTCGCGTCCGCCAGCCACGCCAGTGCCTGATCGCCGTCCAGCGCATCGGCGCCGGTCAGCGGCAAGCCGCTGCCGGGCAGCGCGGCAACATCCTGCCGGGCGACGCTCGGCAGCGCGGTCGCGCCCGCATCCGGCGAGACCCCCGGCAAAAGCAAGGTCAGGAAGTCGACGGGCGACGCCGATCCGCCCGGCGATGCCGCCGGCATGCCGGGCAGCGTCGCGCCCGGCGCGGTGGTCAGCAGGAGGCTTGCGATATGGGTCAAGGAAGCAGCTTCCACGCGGGGGGTTGGTGTCCGCCGGTGATCCAGCAAGAAGCGTGCCGTTCGCCGCGTGGCCGCGACATCGGTCCGACACGCGGTCGCGGTTTACCGCTTCGGGCGGGCGGGGGCGTCTTCCAACGCCTTCATCTCGGCGGCGATGTCGGCGATGCGCTGCCGGTCCAGCAATTTTTCCACCGCATTCTGGTCGCGGCGCGCGGCGCGGGTCGCTTCGGTGCTGCGCTCGACCTGCGCCTGCGCGGTGCGGACGCGGTTCATCGCCGCCTCGGCGGAGCGGTGGAGCCGGTCACGGAAATGCGCCTGCGCGGCGATGGTCATCGCGCCGGCGGTGGTGGCGGGAACGGGCGAGACCGCGTCGGCGAGCTGCGCGATGCGCTGCGCCAGTTGCGTTTCGCTGGTCAATTGCGCCTGAGTGCGCGATTCGTCGGCGCGCGCCAGCCCGAGCTGGAGCGTGCGGACGCGGTGCAGGCGCGTCAGCCGCTTGGCGTCAGGCATCGCCGAACACGCCGATCAGCTCCAGTTGCGCATCCTCCAGCGAAACCATCTGGTGCGTGTCCTGACGCACGAACTCCATGATCGCGGGGTGATAGGCGATGGCGGCGTCGATCGCGGCGTCGCTGCCGCTGCGGTACGCGCCCATCAGCACCAGATCGCGATTCTCCTCGTACGTCGCCAGGTGGCGGCGCAGCGTGCGCGCGGCCTGCTGGTGTTCGTGCGGCACGATGTCGTTCATCACCCGGCTGATCGACTTGGAGATGTCGATCGCGGGATAAACGGCGCGTTCGGCCATCGCGCGGCTGAGCACGATATGCCCGTCGAGGATCGAGCGCGCCGAATCGACCACCGGATCGTTGCCGTCGTCGCCGTCCGCCAGCACGGTGTAGATGCCGGTGATCGAGCCGCCGGTGTTCACGTCCGATCCCGCGCGCTCCAGCAGGTTGGGCAGCATCGCGATCGCGGAGGGCGGATAGCCGCGCGCGGAGGCGGGTTCGCCCAGCGCCAGCCCGATCTCGCGCCCGGCGTGCGCGACGCGGGTGAGCGAGTCGATGATGAGCAGCACCTTCTTGCCCTCGGCGCGGAACGCCTCGGCGATCGCCGTGGCGCGCAACGCGCCGCGGATGCGCAGCACCGGCGAGTGGTTGGCCGGAACCGCCACCACCACCGAACGCTGGCGCGCCTCGCCCGCGACCTTGGTTTCCAGGAAGTCGGCAACCTCGCGGCTGCGCTCGCCGATCAGCCCGATCACGACCACATCCGCCTGCGCCGCACGCACCATCATGCCCAGCAGCACCGACTTGCCGACGCCCGATCCGGCCATGATGCCGACGCGCTGTCCCTGGCCGACCGTCAGCAGCCCGTTGATCGCGCGCACGCCGACATCCATCGGCGCCAGCACGCGGCCACGGTCGAGCGGCGACTGCATGTGCCCGGCCAGCGGCCAGCGACCCGCGCCGCGGATCGGGCCGAGCCCGTCGATCGGCTGGCCCGCGCCGTCGACGACGCGCCCCAGCATCGCCGCGCCGACCTCCGCCTCGCCGGGCGATCCCATCGGACGCACGGGAGCGTTGGGGAGCAGGGCGGCGGGGCCGCCGAGGTTCATCATCAGCGTGCGGCCGTTGCGGAAGCCGATCACCTCCGCCTCCACCTGCCCCGATCCGGGCGCGCCGACGCGGCAGACCGTCCCCACCGGCAGCGACAGGCCGACCGCCTCCATCAGCAGCCCGTCATAGGAGGACAGGCGGCCCGATACGCGCGCTTTCGGGCGGGATGCGGCGGCGGCGAGCGTGTCGAGGTAATCGCCGGCGAAACGGTTCAGCACGCCGGCACCGCCGCGCGTTCGATCGCGGTGGAGAGCTGTTCCAGCCACATCTCCGGCCCGTCCTCGACGATCGTCGAGGCGGCCTCCAGCACGAAGCTGCCGCGCGCGACCTGTTCGTCGCCGACCGGGAAGACGGTGCCGGGCAGACGGCCGTCGAGCAGCGCCACGTCGTCGGGATGGACGCGCAGCATCGCCGATTCGCTCGCGTCCGCCAGCAGTTCGGTCGCCGCCTCCACCCGCGCGGCGAGCAACGGCGCCGACACGCCGATCTCGCCAACCAGTTGCGTCACCAGCATCGTCACCGTGCGCCGCAGCGCGGCGGCGAGCGCCGCGCGGTCGATCGCGCCGCCGCCCTTCAGCCCGGCGGCGACCGCTTCCAGCAGCTCGCGCTCACGCGCGATCACCGCGTCGGCGGCGCGCGCGGCGTCGGCCAACCCCTCGTGATAGCCCTCGATGCGCGCCGCCTCGATCTGCTCCAGGCAGGCGGGCACCGGCGCCTCGCTGTCCAGCATGTCCCAGCCGGCGGTCGGGTCCGCGTCCGGGTCGGCCGGAGAGAAGTGGCGCGGCGCTTCGGCGACCGGCTCGGCGGCGGTGTCCATCACCGCATCCGCCTGTGGCGCGGGGGAGCGCGCGCCGAACGCCTGCTCGATGCGCGCGATCAGGTCGGCCGGCGTGAAGCCGGGCGCGATCCCGCGCCGCGCCGCGTCGCGGGTGGTGGCCGCCATGTCGGCACGCGCGGGCATGCCACTGATGAAACCGGCATCAGACATAATCGTCGTCGCCCGAACCCAGGTTGATCGTGCCGTCCTTGGCCAGGTTGCGCGCGATCTGGATGATCGCCTTCTGCGCTTCCAGCACTTCGCTCAGCTTCATCGGGCCGCGCGCTTCCATATCGTCGCGGATCCCGGCGGCGGCGCGCGCCGACATGCAGCCGAGCATGCGGTTGCGCGCGGCCTCGTCCACGCCCTTCAGCGCCCGGGCCAGCGTGTCGCCGTCGACGTTGCGGATCAGCGTGCCCAGCCCCTTGTCGTCCAGCTCCAGCAGGTTGTCGAAGACGAACATCGCTTCCTCGATCTGCCGCGCGATATCGCGGTCCATCTTCAGCAGCTTGGGCATAACGCGCTGCTCGGTGGACTTGCGCGCGCCCTGCAGGATCTTGGCCGCCTCGCGCGCGCCGCCCAGCTGCACCGCGGCGGACGATCCGCCCCCGCTGCCGCCGGCGCCGGTGCGGCTGGCGATCAGCGTGCGCAGCATGTCCACCGCCTCCGGCGTGATCGGCCCCAGCCGCGCGATGCGGTGCAGGATGTCGGGCTGCACGATCTCCGGCAGCAGCTCCAGCACCTGGCTGCCGACCGCCGGATCGAGATTGGCGATCAGCACCGCGGCGATCTGCGGATGCTCCTTGTCGAGCAGCGCGGCGATTTCGCTGGCGTCCAGCCAGTCGAGCAGGTCGATCTCGCACACCGCCTCCGCCGGGGTGATCTGCGCCAGCACGCTTTCCGCCTTCTCGCGGCCCAGCGCGCGGGTCATCACCGCCTCCACCTTGGGACCGGGATTGAAGGTGATGCCGGTCCGCTCGCGCGCGCGCCCGACGAAGTCGTCGAGCACCAGCTCCACTTCCTCCTCGCTGACGTCGGCGACCGCGAACATCGCGCTGCCCAGCTTGCGGACCTCCTCCGGATCCAGCTTCTGCAGGATCGCGGCGGCCTCCTCCTCGCCGAACAGCATCATCAGCACCGCGGCGCGCTCGACGCCGGTGAAGGTGCGCGGCGCCCCCGCGACCGCGCTCACGACTTGGCCTCGGCGCCGATCATGTCGCGCACCGCCAGCGCGGCCCGTGCCGGATTGTCCCGCGTGAAGCCGCGCACCGCGCCGATCCGCTCCTCGTAATTGCGGCTGGTCTCGATCTGGTCGAGGCTGACGGGCGCCGCGACCTCGATGCCCTCGGCCCCCTCGTCGGCCCCGCCGGCGTCGCCGCCCGCGACGGGGTCGCCGTTCGCATCGGTTTCGATCCCGGCCGTGTCGTTGCTGCCGTCGGACAGCGCGGATTGCGGGGTCGCGTCCTCGCGCTTCTTCATCAGCGCCTTGGCGATCGGCCGCACGCCCAGCAGCAGCACGAGCAGCGCGATGACCACCGCGGTCAGGTTGCGCGCGATCATCGGCACCAGCGCATTGTCGTACCATTTCGGACCGGCGTCGGCCGCGGCGGACGTGTCCGCGAACTTGCGGCTGATGACGGTGACATTGTCGTTGCGCGCCTGGTCGAAGCCAACCGCGCTCTTCACCAGATCGTTGATCTGGTTGATCTCCATGGCGGTGCGCTTGCCCTTGTCGGGATCGCGCAGCAGCACCGCCACCGACAGCCGCTTGATGTTGCCGGGCGCCGCGCGCGTGACCGACACTTCCTTGTTCAGGTCATAGGCGCGCTGGAACGCGTCCGATTGCTTGGCGGGATCGGGCGCGGGGCCGCCCGCCGCGGGCTGCGGCGTTCCGGGGTTGCCAGTCGCGGGCTGCGGCGTCGACAGTTGCGAGGCGGGCGGCGGCGTGTTGCTCAGCGCGCCGGGGATGCCGGCGGGCGTCTGGCCGCTGGCCATGTTGCCGGTCCAGTTGCCGGTTTCGGCGCGCAGCCGGCCTTCCTTGTCGTAGCTTTCGCGCGTCGCGCTGGTTTCGTCCAGGTTGACGTCGGCCTGCACCTCGGCAGTGAAATTGCCCGCCCCGACCAGCGGGGTGAGCAACTGGATCAGCTGCTGGCGATACTTGTCCTCGACCCGGCGCTGGAATTCGATGCGCTTGTCGTTGGTGCTCTCCGCCCCGTCGGACTTGGTGAGCAGCCCGCCCATCTGGTCGACCACCGTCACCGCGTCCGGCTTCATCCCCGGCATCGAGGAGGCGACGAGGTTGACGATCGACTGCACCTGCGCGTCGCTGAGCGAACGGCCGCCCTGCAGCTTGACGACCACCGACGCGGAGGGTTGCGCATTGTCGCGCACGAACACGCTGGCCTCGGGCATGGCGAGGTGGACGCGTGCCTCCGCCACCGCGTCGATCTCCTGGATCGAGCGCGCCAGTTCGGTTTCGCGCGCCTGACGCAGCCGTTCGCCCTCCACCGCGCGGCTGACGCCCATCGGCAGCTCGTCGAGGATCGCATAGCCGCCCGGCGCCGCCTTCGGCAGCCCCTGGCCCGCCAGCAGCAGCCGCGCCTTCGAATAATCCTCCTCGTTGACGGTCAGCGTGCCGGTCGAATCGTCGATATGGCTGGGGATGCTGGCCGCCGACAGTGCGGTGGTGACCGCGGCCTTGTCCGAGTCGGGCAGGCCGGCGAACAGCGTCTTCTGTGGCGGAGTGGCCAGCGCGGACCAGGCGAGCCCGGCCGCGCCGATCAGCCCGACCATCAGCGCCATCGGACCGGCGCGCCGCACCGCCGGCTGCGCGAACACGCCCTGGATCTGGCGCAGCGGATTGGCGAACTTCTCCGGCACCAGCGTGACCGGAACGGGGTTCTGCGGGGTGGGGGCGAGAGCGTTGCTCATATCAGACCGGCATGCTCATGATGTCCTTGTACGCGGACAGGATCTTGTTGCGGACCTGCAGCGTCGCCTCGAAGCCGACCGAGGCTTCCTGACGCGCCAGCATCACCTTGGCGATATCGACGGTTTCGCCGCGATCATATTGCTCCGACAGCGCCGATGCCTTCTGCTGGCCCTCGTTCACCTTCGCGAGCGCCGACTGCATCGTGTCGGCGAAGCTGGCGGCGTTGGTCGCACCGCCGGTCGCTAATGCCGGCGCGGACGGCGCGGCGGCGCTGGTGCGGTTCAGCGCGGCATTGCGTTCCAGGATCTGCGCACGCAGCGCCATCACCCGGTCGACGCCGCCGACCCCTCCGATCGCGCTCATGCCGACATCACCCGCGCGGTGCCGGCGGCGAGATCGTCACCCTGCTCGCGCGCCTTGGCGAGACGATAGCGCAGCGTCCGCTCGGAGATGCCGAGCCGCCGGGCGGTCTCGATCCGGCTGCCGCCGCACGCGGCCAGCGTCTCGCGGATCGCGGAGAATTCGGAGAATTGCACCACCTGCCCCAGCGTCGCGTCGTCGTTGCCGGCGGCGGGCGCGATGCGCGGCGCGGCGGGCCTGTCGAACACGATATGGCTCGCCTCGATCGTGTCGCCGCCCGCGAACAGCAAGGCGCGCTGGATCACATTCTCCAGCTCGCGGACGTTGCCGGGCCAGTCGTGCGCGACCAGCGCAGCGATGGCGTCGTCGCTCGGCCACGGCACGACCGGGCGGTTTCCGGCGTGGCGCAGGATCATCGTCGCGGCGAGCGCGGGGATGTCCTGCGGGCGATCGGCGAGCGCGCGCGTGGTCAGCGGGAACACCGACAGGCGATAATAGAGATCGGCGCGGAAGCGGCCGGCAGCCACCTCGGCCTGAAGATCGCGGTTGGCGCAGGCGACGACGCGCACGTTCACCGGCTGTGGCATGGTCGCGCCGATCGGCACCACCTCGCGCTCCTGCAACACGCGCAGCAGCTTGGCCTGCAGGTTGAGCGGCATCTCCGCCACCTCGTCCAGCAGCAAAGTGCCGCCGTCCGCGGCGCGGAAGAAGCCTTCGCCACCCGACGAGGCGCCGGTGAACGCGCCCTTCTGATGGCCGAACAGCATCGCCTCCAGCATCGTCTCCGGCAATGCGGCGCAGTTGATCGCGATGAACGGGCCGTCGCGGCGGTCCGAATTCAGGTGGATGGTGCGCGCCAGCACCTCCTTGCCGGTGCCGGTGGGGCCGTTGATGAGCACGGTGATGTCGGCCTGCGCCACGCGCTCGGCCAGCGCCAGCAGTGCCAGCGATTCGGGGTCGGCGGCGGTGGGCAGCTCCGGCCCGCCGACCAGCGCGCGGGCGAAGGCGTTGCCGACGCCCGCATCCTCATGGCCGTAGGACACCCGCGCCGGCTGTCCGTCGCGGTGCGGGATCACCTGCCGCCCGCTGCCGCCCAGGATGACCGTGCGCGCCGGCGCCGGCACCGGTTCGCCCTCGGCCACCAGATAGGAAGCACCCGCCTGCGGCCGCGCCGTGGCGGTCTGCACCGCGAAACCCTGCGCGCGCAGCGAGGACACGAGCGTCAGGTGCGCGCGCTCCACGGTGGCTGTCGGCATGATCGAACGCATGGCGATGAAATCCCTCGAATCTGTGGGGACGTGCATGCGACTCCATTGGTTAACGCGCGGTATAGTTGCCGCCTTGCCGGCAGGTTTTTTCCGGGCGCACGGGGACGCCCGCGCGCGCGTAGGAGAGGGGACGGGGCCGTGGGGAGGCAGCGCCCGCGCGCTGAAAAATCATCCGCGAAAAGCGCTAAAGGTCCGCCGCGGGCTGCCGTTTGATGCGGTGACGGCACGGCCACCTGCTCATCGGGGGCGGCGGGACGGGCCGGGCAGATGGAGCTTTTCCCATGACCGTGATCAACACCAATACCTCGGCAATGCGCGCCACTAACGCCTCGACCTCGGCCAACCGTTCGCTGTCAACCGCGATGGAGCGCCTGTCGACCGGCAAGCGCATCAACTCGGCGAAGGACGACGCCGCCGGCCTGGCGATCTCCAACCGCATGTCGAGCCAGATCAAGTCGATGAACGTCGCGGTGCGCAACGCCAACGACGGCATCAGCCTGGCGCAGACCGCGGAAGGCGCGCTGGGCGAAGTGTCCAACATGCTGACCCGCATGAAGGAGCTGGCGACGCAGTCGGCGAACGGTACGCTGAAGGCGACCGACCGTGGCGCGCTGCAGGCCGAAGTCAAGCAGCTGACCGCGGAGATCAACAACATTTCGAACACGACCGCGTTCAACGGCGTCAAGCTGCTCGACGGTTCGGCGGCCACCGTGAAGCTGCAGACCGGCTCCAACGCCGGCGAGAACATCTCGATGAACATGGTCAACTCGTCGAGCGCGTCGCTCGGCCTGGTCAAGACCACGGGTTCGGTGGCCAGCGGCACCGCGATCGACCTGAACCTGATCACCACGTCCGCCACGGTGGCGGGCAACGAGGTCACCGGCACCACCTCCGCCAAGGACGCGGCTGCCGCGATTGGTTCGACGGCCGCGGCCGGCGTGAACACGCTGAGCACCACCTACACCGCGGGCACGACCGGCAGCAATGCCACGCTGACCATCGGTGGCGTCAACATCGCGTTCGACAAGGCGACCACCGCCGCCGCGGCCGTCACGCTCATCAACAAGGCGCTGTCGGACTCGGGCAAGAACCTCGGCATCGTCGCCAGCAGCAGCAGCGCGACCAACCTGACCTTCGTGGCCGCCAATGGTGAGAACATCAACCTGACGGCCGACTCCCTGCTCAGCGCGCCCAAGGACGGCGGCGGCACCGCGATCCCGGCGGGCAGCGGCACCATCGCCACCGGCGTGCTGGCGCGCGGCAAGCTGACCGTGACCAACCCCGATGCCTCGCGCGTGTCGGTCGATGCGGACGCTTCGACGCTGTCGACGCTGAGCGCCTCCACCACGATGCAGGCGGCGCTCGACATCTCGGGTGTGGCCAGCGCGACCTCGGCGATGGGTCTGATCGACAGTGCGCTGGACAAGGTGTCGGCGGCACGCGGCGATCTCGGCGCGGCGCAGAACCGGCTGGAGACGACGGTCAACAACCTGACCACCACCGCGACCAACCTGTCCGACGCCAAGAGCCGTATCGAGGACGCCGACTTCTCGGCCGAAACGACCGCGCTCGCCAAGGCGCAGATCCTGAACCAGGCGTCCACCGCGATGCTGGCCCAGGCCAACCAGTCGCAGCAGGGCGTGATGAAGCTGCTCGGCTAAGTCCGGCAGCCGAACACTGGCCTCTCGCCCCCGAAACAGAGCGGGGCCGGTGCCGGACAAGGAAGCCCCCGTCAGCGTTCGCGCTGGCGGGGGTTTTCGCGTGGACGCGCCGCCTGGCCGCCATCGCGTCGCGCCGATGCGGCGGAACGGTTGTCCGATGTCACCCAGGCGCCGATCGGGAAGCCCGCCGACCGCCGGATCGGTATCGAGCGGAGCCGTGCGCGTCGTCTGGCCGTCGGCCCTGCCGGCAGGGTGGCGCTGAGGGGAGAACCTCTACTGCCATGGGGCATCTGGTCCGGAGCAAGCGGGCGGATCCACGTGCTCGCTCGAAGGCCGGGTGCCGGGGATGAAAAGAGGAAAGGTCCGCGTTGGCCAAAGGCGCGGGCGCGCCGGACGTCGCGTCAGGAGCGTGGGAAGGGCACGCAGTTGCCCCGGGCGCCGCCGCCAGAGACGCCCGTTTCTCCGCCGCATATGAAAACCCCGGCGGTCGCCTGCCGACCGCCGGGGTTTCGCGTCATTCGCCGCCCTGGACCGTCAGGTCGTCGGGATTGTCCTCCGGCTCGCTGGCGGGCAGGTCGTCCGGGTCGCTGCCGGTATCGGGATCGCGCTGTTCTTCACTCAGCGCCGGGTGGCTGCGGGGTTCGGTCATCGCTTCCTCCTCTGCTGCCCCCACAACGCATGGGGGGTGGAGAAGGACGCACGTCAACCGCGCGCCATCGCCTTCTTCAGCTTCGCATGCGCCGCGCTCTTGATCTGGCAGACGCGCGCGGCACCGATGCCCAGCACCTGCCCGATCTCCTCGAGGTTCAGTTCCTCGACATGGTAGAGCTGGATCACCATCTGCTCGCGCTCGGGCAGGCCGGCGATCGCGGCGACCAGCCGCTCGCGGGTCTGCGTTTCGGACAATTGCTCGAACGCGTCGGGCGTGTCGCTGGCGAACCACGGCTGATCGTCGGCATAGACCTCGTCGATCGATTCATACTTCACGGCCTCCGCCGCGGCATAATCGGTGCGCAGCTTCTCCGGCGTCACCTCCAGCAGCGCGGCCAGTTCATGGTCGGTGGGCGCGCGCCCGAGCGCGTGGCTCAGCCGGTTCACCGCGCGCGCATATTCGCGGCGGCGGCGGATCGCGCCGCGCGTCATCGCGGCATGGCGGCGCAGCTCGTCGATCATCGCGCCGCGCAGGCGCGTGACCAGATATTGCTTCAGCGTCGCGGCGCCGCGATCCTCGAAGGCGGCGATCGCCTCGACCAGCGCGACCAGCCCGACCTGCACCAGATCCTCGACCTCGATCGCGGTCGATACCGATCCGTGGACGTGCCAGGCGAGCCGGCGGACGAGCGGCAGGTGTTCGCGCACCAGCGCATTCTCGTCGCGCGCCCGCGCGCGCGGACCATAAGTGAGCGGGGCGGCGGCCTCGAAGGCGCTGCGCAGCGGCTCGGCGCTCATGCCGCCAGCGCCTGCGGCTGGGGCTGGCCGCCGATGATGGCGACGACCTCGACGGCCTTGTCCTCGGGGACTTCGAAAAAGCTCATGACGGGCGTATCCGGAAGAACGGAGCGGACGAGTTTGCGGATCGCGACGCGGATCGCGGGCTGGACGACCAGCGCGAACGGCTTGGCTTCCGCAATGAGCGGCTGGGCCGCGGCTTGCAGCGCGTCGACGATGCGACGGCCGAGTTCGGGTTCGATGACGTGGCGACCGGGTTCGCTGCGCGCGGCCTGGCCGAGCAGTTGCTCCAGCCCGCCTTCCAGCGTCATCACGCGCAGCGGCTCGCGCACCCCGGCCAGCCTGGCGATGATGAGCGGACCCAGCTCGGGGCGGATCAGCTCCACCACCTCGGCCGGATCGTGGCTGCGCTGCGCCGCGATCGAGATCGCGGTGGCGATGCGGCGGAACTCGCGCAACTGGATGCCCTCCGACAAAAGCCCCTTGAGTACCGTCGCCAGCGCGGTGAGCGGCAGCGGCGCCAGCGCGGCGACCAGTTGCGGCGCGCGCTCCTTAAGTTCGTCCAGCAGCGACTGCACCTCGTCCGCGCCCAGCAGGTCGCCGGCGTTCGCGCCCAGGGCATGGTTCAGGTGCGTGGCGATCACGGTGCCGGCGTCGACCACCAGATAGCCCTGGCCGGTTGCGACATCGGCGTCGCCCGGCGCGATCCACGTCGCGTCCAGCCCGAAGGTCGGATCCTTTGCCTTCTTGCCGATCAGCTCGCCGAAGCCCTGTCCGGTGTCCAGCGCCAGCATCTCGTCGGGCGACACCTGATCCTCGGCGACGCACACCCCGCCCAGCATCACGCGATAGGTGTACGGCGGCAGGTTGATGTCGTCGCGCACGCGCACCTGCGGTACGACGAAGCCCAGTTCCTTGGACAACTGGCGACGGACGCCGGTGATGCGGCCCATCAGCGGTGCGCCGCGCCGTTCGTCGACCAGCGGCACCAGCCCGTAGCCGATGTCGAGATTGACCATCATGCCCTCGCTTACCTCGTCCCAGCCGATCTTCGACGGATCGGGCGCGGCGACGGGCTCCGGCGCCTCGACGATCTGCGGGCGCTTCGCGATCCTGTTGAGCTTCCATGCGGCGAAACCGGCCCCGGCGGCGAGCGGCAGGATCACCAGATGCGGCATCCCCGGCAGCACGCCCAGCAGCGTCAGGATCGCGGCGACCGGCGTCCAGGTGCGCGCGGAGCCGAACTGGCTGCCGATCTGGCCGGCAAGATCCTTTTCGGACTTCACGCGGGTGACGATCGCGGCGGCGGCGATGGACAGCAGCAGTGCCGGCACCTGCGCGACCAGCGCGTCGCCGATCGCCAGCATCGTGTAGGTCTGCGCGGCCTTGGCGATGGTGAGGCCGTGGCTGACCGGCCCCAGGATCAGTCCGCCGACGATATTGGCGGCCAGGATCAGCAGGCCGGCGACCGCGTCGCCCTTCACGAACTTCGACGAACCATCCATCGAGCCGTAGAATTCGGCCTCGGTGGCGACGTCGATGCGGCGCTGCTTGGCTTCGTCAGGGGTGATGAGCCCGGCGTTCAGGTCGGCGTCGATCGCCATCTGCTTGCCGGGCAGGGCGTCCAGCGTGAAGCGCGCCGACACTTCGGACACGCGGCCCGCGCCCTTGGTCACGACGATCAGGTTGATGATGACGATGATCGCGAAGACGAACAGGCCGACGACATAGTCGCCGCCGATCACGAACGATCCGAACGCCTCGATCACGTGCCCGGCCGCCGCCGATCCGGTATGCCCGTGGACCAGCACGATGCGCGTGGAGGCGACGTTCAGCCCGAGCCGGAACAGCGTGGCGAACAGCAGCACCGTGGGGAAGGAGGAGAAGTCGAGCGGCCGCTCGGCGTTCAGCGCCACCATCAGCACCGCCAGGCTGATCGTGATGTTCATGATGAAGAACACGTCCAGCATGAAGGCCGGGATCGGCACCACCATGAGGACGACCAGCAGCAGGATCGCGGCGGGCAGCGCGCCCTGACGGAAATATCCGAGCAGCCGGGTCATGTTACGCCCCCATGCTCGCGAGCATCATATAGGCGAGCCTGGCATTGTCGGGCGACGGGCGCAGCAGACGGGCCTGCGCGGTGCGCGCTCCGCCGATCTGCCCCAGCGTCGACTGCGACCAGCTCAGCGCATCCGTCGCGCTTTCGCCATTGCCGGTGACGACGGTGGCGTCGTCGCCCATCGCCAGCGCCTGCGCCGCGAACTGCAGCGCGCTGCCGCCGGCATCGCTCGCGGCGTCGGCGCCCTCGCCCAGCTTGCTGGCGAACCGCTGATAGACCTGCGACAGCGAGCGGGCGGAGCCGTCGCGTTCGAAGAAGACGCTGCGGTTGGCGCGCGCGGCGGCGGGGAACACCGCGGCGGCGCTGCGATCCGGGTTGGACTGCATCGCCGACAGGAAGGTGCGCGCGCCGCCCAGCCCCAGAAAATGCGCCATGTACAGGTCGGTGCCGGTCGCCTCGCGCCCCGTCGCCGCCTCGATCGCGCTCTTGTTGTCGCTGGCATGCTCCGCCGCCATCAGCGCGGCGACCTCGGGATTGTTGCGCAGGGCGAGGATCGCCTCGCGATTGCCACCCGACACGGTGTAGCGCCCGCCGCTCTTCTGGATGCTGTCGGCCGCCCAGCCCAGGCCATGTTCGGCGCCATGCTTGTCGACCACCGCCAGCCAGCTCTGGTCCAGGAACTGGTACAGTCCGCTTGCGGAGGAGGTGCCGGCGCGCGCGTTGGCGTTCAGCCCGCTCTCCAGCTTCGCCTGTCCGAGCAGATAGTCGAAGTCGATCCCGGTGCGCTGCGCGGCACGCTGGATGGCGGAGGTGACCCGCTGGGTGGAGGACGTGATCGCGGAAACGGTCATGCCCCGCATATCAGCAAGAGGCGTGCCAGATTTCCTTTGTCATCCCCGCCCGCGCGGGGATGACGTTTACGCCCTCAGGCGTAGGCGGCAGCGGCCCCGCGCCCGTAGGCGCTGCCGGACTGACCGGAAAGAAGTTGCAGGCGGCGGCGGACATTTGCCGCCATCAGGTTGACGTAGATGCGGCACGTGTCGTTCAGGCGATCGGCTTCCTCCACCAGCGCGCGCAGCTCCGGCGTGGTCGGGCCGTCGCCCAGCGCGCGCAGCTCCTCGATCGCGCGCAGCTTGTTCGCGGTGGCGCGTTCCAGCGCGTTCATGTCGTTGTTCTTCAACGCGGCGATCTCGACGTGCAGCAGGTCGATCACGCGCACCAGTGCATCACGCCTTTTCATTGGGGGTCATCCAGTTGAGCTTGAGCGCGATGAACTGGTCGGCGATCGTCGCGGGCGACAGCGGGAACGTGCCGTTGGCGATGGCGCTCTTGATCTGCTCGACCCGGTTGGTGTCGACCGGCGCGCTCGCCGCCATGCTGGTGGCGAGCGTCGCGGGCGCGGTGGCCGGCGCGTTCGCCTTCGACGTCACCGCCAGATCGGTCACCGGCGTCGGCGCGAGCGGGCGCTGAACGCTCGCGATGCGCAGGTCGCTGGCCTTGATCGTTGAAGAACCTATCGTTTCCACCATGTCCGCACCTGTGGCGTTTCGCTGACATGCGCTGAAACGGCCGTCCGTGGCGCGGCTTTAGCACTTTTTTATTCGGGCCAGCCCGGCAACGTCGCGCGGCCCACGTCCACCGCCACCGCCTGGACCGGGCGCGTCGTGTCGGTGACGCGGATCATCACCCGCGCGCCAGCCGCGGCATCGGCCATCGCGACCCCCTCGCGCGTGATCGAGAAGCCGTTCGAGCCCGCCTCGATCGTCACCGGATCACCGCGGCGGATCACGGGGGCGGCTGCGACGGCGGGCAGCGCGGCGCCCGAGGCGACGCGCGCGGCCGGGGTGGCGACGGCGCGCGGCGGAGCGATCACCGGCACGAACACGCGCCACGCCGGTCCGGCGCAGGCGACCACCACCGCGTCATGCGCGTCGCTGCGCCACGACAGCGACACGGTGGGGCAGGTGGCGAGCCGCAGCCGCGCGTCGATCGGCGCGCGGGCGCCACCCTCGCTGCCGATCGGGCGTGCGGTGAAGGCGGCAACCGCGCGGTCGAGCGTGGCGGTATCCTGGAAGGCGAGCGAGGCGGCGGCGAGCAGGGCGATCATCGGGCGGTTCCTTGGGACGGGGCCTCGCCGGCGAAGGCGAGCGTGACCAGCACGTGGCGCGGACCGGGCGCGACGGCGGTGGAGAGCGTC
Organism: Sphingomonas taxi; assembly: GCA_003243195.1. Taxonomy (GTDB): domain Bacteria; phylum Pseudomonadota; class Alphaproteobacteria; order Sphingomonadales; family Sphingomonadaceae; genus Sphingomonas; species Sphingomonas taxi_B. Next base: position 559,152 of record QFQI01000002.1, read on the forward strand.
AGGCGCGTGTCGGGCACCCCGCCGCGCACCAGCGCCGCGGCAACGGCGCGGGCGCGATCGGCCGCCAGCACGGTGGCGCTGCGGGTCGCCGGATCGACGTCGCGCGCGCTGCCGTCCGCCGCGCCGGTGACGGTGAGCCGCACGCGCGGATCGCGCAGCTCACCGCGCGCCCAGTCGATCAGCGCGCCCGCATCATGCGGCAGCGTCGCGGCGCCGGTGGCGAAGCCGGCGATGCCGTGGCTGGCGACCGGCATCGCGGCGGGCGGCTCCGCGCCGAAGCCGGTGGCGATGCCGCGCGCCAGCTCGCCCGGGTTCATGCCCTGGTTGGCCTGCAACAGCACGAAGAAGCCGACCAGCAGCAGCGCCAGATCGGCGAGCGTGATGAGCCACACCGGACGCGCGGGTTCGGGTTCGGGCAGGTCGTCAATCGTCACGCCGCCTCCTCGTGCACCAGATGTTCCGATGGTTCGTCGGCGGGAACCGGGTCGAGCAGGCGCGGGTGGCGCCGGGCGCGCGGCGCCTCGCGGATGGCGATGGCGACCAGCGGCCCCAGCAGCCGCGCGCGTTCCGTCGCCTCGGCGCGGGCGGCGGTGCGCAGCCGCACCGCGATCGGCATCGCGACCAGATTGGCGAGCAGCGCGCCATAGAGGGTGGCGAGCAGCGCGATCGCCATCGCCGCACCGATCGCCTGCGGATCGCTCATCCGCGTGAACATCGCGATCAGTCCGATCAGCGTGCCGACCATCCCCATCGCCGGCGCGACCTCGGCGACCCCGGTCCAGCAATCGGCGGCGATGCGGTGCCGCTCCATCCGCAGCCGGCGTGCGGTGTCCAGCGCCTCCGCGACCGCGTCCGGCTGCGCGCCATCGACGATCAGCGCGACCGCCGCCGCCACGTCGGCATCGCGGATTACGCTGCGATCCAGCGCATGGACGCCGTGTCGCTGTGCCAGGCGGTCGAGCATGGCGATCTGCTCCAGCCGCGGTTCGGCGCGGAAGCGCCGCCGCGGCAGGATCCGCAGCGCCAGCAGGGCATGCGCGACGTCACGCAGCGGCGTGCGCAGTGCGGTTGCGAGCAGGGTGCCGCCCAGCACGATGCCGAGCGCGGCGGGGTCGAAGAGAGTCGCAGGCGTCATGCCGCTCGCCATTGCAAGCGGCGGGCCAAATGCGGCCCAGGCCGGCGCGTGACGTGACATGCGCCGCGGCATGCCGGCGTTGTCCGGCTGTGGGGCGCGACGGAGGCAGGCCGGCGGTGCGCCCTCGCGGCCGGCAAGCCGGTTTGCCGGCAACCGGCAAGCCTTTGCCGCTGCGCCGCCGCGACTCGGTTCATCGCGCCCTGGCGGGCAATTGGCACGCCCTTTGCTGATGGTCCCGTGCACATGTCGTGCAGGAGGTTCGGCAGCCATGGCTGACGGTTTGTTCGGGGTTCACGGAGCAGCGCTGGAGGTGCGGGCACAGCGCATGGGCGTGTTGGCGTCGAACATCGCCAATGCCTCGACACCGAACTTCAAGGCGCGCGACATCGACTTCGGCCAGGCGCTGGGCGCGGTGGAGCGGCAGGACGGCAACGGCATCGGCCCTGATCTGGGAGGGGCGTTGAAATATCGCGTGCCCACCAATCCGTCGATGGACGGGAACACGGTGGAGCTGTCCACCGAGCAGACCGCCTTCGCCGAGAACGCCGTGCAATATCAGACGACGCTGTCGTTCCTGAACGGTCGCATCGGCCAGATCACCCGCGCGCTGAAGGGAGAATAAGACGTGTCCGCCTCGCCGATGTCCATCTTCCAGGTCGCCGGCCGCGCCATGTCGGCGCAGCTCACGCGGATGAACACCACCGCGTCGAACCTGGCCAATGTCGGCGGTGTCGCCGGCACGGAGGAGGCCGCCTACAAGACGATGAAGCCGGTGTTCCGCACCAGCTTCGACGCCGCCAGCGGCCTGTCCACGGTCGACGTGCAGCAGATCGTGACGGCGGGCGACAAGCCCACCAAGCGCTACGACCCCAATCATCCGCTGGCGGACAAGGACGGCAACGTCTTCGACGCGGCGGTCGATGAATCGCGCGAGCTGGTCGACATGATGGAGACCGCGCGCACGTACCAGAACAACGTCGAGGTGATGCAGACCGCCAAGACGCTGATCCTCGACACCCTCAAGATGGGCCGCTGACCATGAGCACCATTACCGCCAGCACCTCCGCCGCCGACAAGGCCGCGCAGGACGCGATCTACGCCGCCGCCGGCATCGCGCAGTCCCAGCCCAAGACCAACGCCACGGCCACCACCGGCAAGTCGACGCTGGGCCAGAGCGACTTCGTGCGCCTGATGACCGCGCAGCTGCAGTATCAGGATCCGCTGAGTCCGCAGGACAATACGCAGATGGTCGCGCAGATGGCGACCTTCTCGCAGGTCGCGGGCATCAGCGAGATGAGCAGCACGCTGGCGGGCATCGCCAGCCGGCTGGGCACCACCAGCTCGGGCGACGCGATGGGCTTCGTCGGGCGCACCGTGCTGACCGAGGGCAAGACCGCGTATGAGCGGACGACCGGCGGGATCATGGGCGGGGTGGAGCTGACGAACTCGGCCACCGACGTCGACGTCACGATCACCGACAAGAACGGTGTCGCGGTCAAGAACATCCAACTCGGCAAGCAGGACGCCGGCACCGTCGACTTCAGCTGGGACGGCAAGGACGACGCCGGCAACGCGGTCGAGAACGGTCCCTATACCGTCACCGTCGAGGCGGCGAACGGCAGCACGATCGTCAGCGCGACGCCGCTGGTGTGGGCGCCGGTCGAAACCGTCAGCCTGGTGGCCGGCGGCGAGCCGGTCCTCAATGTCACCGGGGTCGGCAAGGTCGATCCCGCCGCGGTCCGCAAGGTCGCCTGATCCCCCCATTTCCCAGGAGCATCCCCCATGTCCTTCTTCACCTCGCTTTCCGGTCTCCAGGCCATGCAGACCGACATGTCGGTCATCAGCCACAACCTCGCCAACGTCTCGACCAACGGTTTCAAGAAGAGCCGCACCGCCTTCGCCGACGTCATCTCGTCGAACGTGTCGACCGATCCGCGCAAGATGATCGGTTCGGGCGTGTCGGTGAAGGGCACCGTGCAGCAGTTCTCGGACGGCTCGTCCAATCAGACCAAGAGCGCGCTGGACATGCAGATCCTGGGCGAAGGCTTCTTCGTGGTGAAGTCGACCGGCCTGTCGGACCAGATCAACTACACCCGCACCGGCGCGTTCACGGTCGATGACAGCCGCAACGTCGTCGACGCGCAGGGCAGCTACCTGATGGTCTATCCGGTCGACAACGACGGCAACGTCACCGCGACCGGCGACAAGGCGCTGACCAACCTGCAGATCCAGCCGACCAGCGGCACCCCGTCGGCGACCAAGAACGTCGCGACGAAGGTGCAGGTCCCGTCGACCGCCACCGTTAAGGATCCCGCCCTTTTCAAGCGCACCGACACCTCGACGTACAACAACTCGGTCGCGACGCGCATCTACGACGCCAACGGCAATCCGATGACGATGACCAGCTATTACGTCCGCACGAAGGACGGCGAGCCCGGTGCCACGCCGCCGAACACCGGAACGTGGCAGGTCTTCACCTATGTCGGCGACCAGATGCTGACCCCGAAGCCCGCGACGGCGGCCGGGCCGGTGACGCAGACCTATGACACCAAGGGTGCGCTTGTCGCGCCGCTGACGGTCACGTTCGAGGATTTCATCCCGGTGTCGGGCGCCGCGGCGCAGGGGCTGAAGCTGGACCTCACCGGATCGACGCAGACTGCGGCGGCGGCGGCGGTCAGCAACCGCACGCAGGACGGCGTGGCGGTCGGCCAGCTCGTCGGCATCACCGTCGACGACGCGGGCATCATCAAGGCCAGCTACTCCAATTCCGACATCGTGCCGCTGGGCAAGGTGGCGATCGCCAAATTCTCCGCGCCGACCGGGCTGCGCCAGGCGGGCAGCAACTATTGGCAGGCGACCGGCATCTCCGGCAAGGCGACGCTGGGCTTCGCGGCCGCCGAAGGGTTCGGCAGCCTGAAGTCGGGCCAGCTCGAAGGGTCGAACGTCGACATCACCGAGGAGCTGGTGAACCTGATCGCGGCGCAACGCAATTTCCAGGCGAATTCCAAGGCGCTGGATACCGCGACGCAGGTGTCGCAGGCCATTCTCAACATCCGCGGCTGATCCGGGATACGGGCGCCACGCCGGAGGGGATGTAAGTGGACAAGCTGGTCTACACCGCGGCGACGGGCCTGCGCGCGCACATGCAGGCGCAAGCCGCGATTGCCAACAACATGGCGAACGCCTCCACCACCGGCTTCCGCGCCGATCGCATGGTGTTCGATCGGATCATCCTGTCCGACGGCACCACGCAGATGTCGGCGCGCCAGCCGACATCGGAGGAGGTGCGCGACGCCGACCGCGCGCCCGGCGTCGTCCAGCAGACCGGACGGCCGCTGGACGTGGCGCTGGGCGATGCCGACAAGTGGATGGCGGTGCAGGCGTCGGACGGCTCCGAGGCCTATACCCGGCGCGGCGACCTGTCCGTCAACGCATCGGGCACGTTGCAGACCGGCGACGGCTTCATCGTGATGGGACAGGGCGGACCGATCACGCTGCCGCCCTATGATTCGCTCAGCATCGGCACCGACGGTTCGATCTCGATCGTGCCGCAGGGCGACAAGACCGGGCAGACCACCGTCGTCGACCGGATCAAGCTGGTGTCCAGCAAGGGCAGCGACACCGTGAAGGGGCTGGACAATCTGATGCGCGTGCGCGGCGGCGGCGCGCTGCCCGCCGATCTCGACGCGGAGGTGACCAGCGGCGCGCTGGAGGGCTCCAACGTCAACATGACCCAGGCGCTGGTCGACATGATCGAGAACCAGCGCAGCTACGAAGTGCAGGCCAATCTGCTGAAAGAGGCCCGCTCCATGGATGAATCGAGCGCATCGGTGATGCGCCTGCCGGGCTGAGGAAGGATAAGCCGATGACCACCGCCGCCATGCACATCGCGCGCACCGGGCTGGATGCGCAGGACACGCGGATGCGCGTCATTTCGAACAACCTGGCCAACGTCAGCACGACCGGCTTCAAGCGCGACCGCGCGTCGTTCGAGACGCTGTCGTACCAGGTCGTCACCGCCGCCGGCGCGCAATCGACCGCGGAGAGCAATTACGCCACCGGGCTCAACCTGGGCACCGGCGTGCGCGTGCAGGGCACGTCGCGCACCGAGACGCAGGGGTCGATGACCGAGACGGGCAACAGCCTGGACCTGGCGCTGGACGGCAACGGCTATTTCCAGGTGCAGATGCCGGGCGGGCAGCTCGGCTACACCCGCGCCGGCAATTTCTCGCGCTCGCCCGAAGGCATGCTCATCACCAGCCAGGGGTATCAGGTGATGCCGGGCATCACCGTGCCCGCCAATGCGACGCAGATCACGATCGGCACCGACGGGACCGTCAGCGCGACCGTGCCGGGGCAGACCGAAAGCCAGAATCTCGGCCAGATCCAGGTGGCGAGCTTCCCCAATGCCGCCGGGCTGCAATCGAACGGCGACAATTTCCTGCTGGAAACCGCGTCGAGCGGCGCGGCCAACCTGGGCGTGCCCGGCGAGGACGGGCGCGGCCGCGTGCGGCAGGGATCGCTGGAGGCGAGCAACGTCAACGTCGTGGAGGAGCTGGTCGACATGATCGAGACCCAGCGCGCGTATGAGGTCAATTCGAAGATGATCTCCGCCACGGACGACATGCTGAAATACGTTAACCAGAATCTGTCATGATCCGCAGCGTGATGAATCGCTCCTCCTCCTTCCGCCCCCGACCCCGTCTGCGCATGTCGCTGGGTGGCATGCTGGGCGCGGCGGTCGCCGTCGTGCTGGTGCCCGCGCCCGCGCCCGCCAGCATCTTCACCAAATTGGTGAAGAAGAAGCCGGCGGAGGATTTCAGCGCGGTGCGGGTCGCGCCCAGCGTTCCCGCGCCGGTCGCGCCCGCGCCGACCGGGGCGATCTTCCAGGTCGCGGACGGTTACGCCGCGCTGCACGAAGGATGGCGCGCGCGGCGGGTCGGCGATCCGCTGACCATCGTGCTGGTGGAGCGCACCGCCGCGTCGAAATCCTCGGGGTCGAAGATCGATTCCAAGGGCAGCTTCGGGCTGACCCCCCCGACCACCGGCCCGCTGAGCGGCCTGCTGAGCTCCAGCGATGTCGGCATGGATGGCAAGCGCGGCTTCAACGGCACCGGCAGCGCCGACCAGGCGAACTCGCTGTCGGGCGAGGTGTCGGTGACCGTCGCCGAAGTCTATCCCAACGGCACGATGCTGGTGCGCGGACAGAAGCGCGTGACGCTGAACCGCGGCGACGAATTCGTGCAGATCAAGGGGATCGTCCGCACCGCGGACGTGGACCGCGACAATCGCGTGCCGTCGACCCGCGTCGCCGATGCGCAGATCGCCTATACCGGCAAGGGCGATGTCGCCCGCGCCAGCCGCCAGGGCTGGCTGTCCCGCTTCTTCCAGGTGGTGAGCCCGTTCTGATGTTCCGCACGCTTTTCGTCGCGCTGATCGCGCTGCTGGTGTCGGTGCCCGCGCATGCCGACCGGATCAAGGATCTCGGCGGGTTCCAGGGCATCCGCTCTAACCAGTTGACCGGCTACGGCGTGGTGGTGGGGCTGCCCGGCACCGGCGACGACAACCTGGAATATACCGTGCAGTCGGTGAAGGCGGTCGCATCGCGTTTCGGGCTGCAACTGCCCGCCGGCGCGAACCCCGGGCTGAAGAATGCCGCGGTGGTGATGATCACCGCCGACCTGCCCGCCTTCGCCAAGCCGGGCCAGCGGATCGACATCACCGTCGCGTCGATGGGCAAGGCCAAGAGCTTGCGCGGCGGCAGCCTGGTGCTCGCCCCGCTGCTGGGGGCGGACGGGCAGATCTATGCGATGGCGCAGGGCAATCTGGCGGTCGGCGGGCTGGGCGCGGAGGGAGCGGACGGATCGAAGATCGTCGTCAACGTCCCCTCCACCGGCCGCATCCCGGAGGGCGCGACCGTCGAGCGCGCGGTGGCGACCGGCTTCGCCGATACGCCGTTCCTCACCTACAATCTCGCGCGCGCCGATTTCACCACCGCGCAGAACGTCGCGGCGGCGATCAACCGCAAGCTGGGCTTCGGCACCGCACAGGCGACCGACGCGGTGTCGGTGGCGGTGCGCGCGCCGGTCGGCGCGGACGTGCGCGCGATGCTGATGAGCGAGATCGAGAACCTCGACGTCGCCTCCGCCGAACCGTCCGCCAAGGTGATCGTCAACGCGCGCACCGGCACCGTCGTCATCAACTCCGCGGTGCGCGTAGGCGCGGCGGCGGTGACGCACGGCAAGCTGACCGTGCGCATCGACGAGAGCCAGCGCGTCAGCCAGCCGGCGCCGCTGAGCAACGGCCAGACCGCGCTGGAGAATCGTTCCAACGTGCAGGTGACCGAGGAGAAGAAGCCGATGTTCCTGCTGGCGCCCGGCCCCAAGCTGGCCGATGTGGTGAAGGCGGTGAACGCGATCGGCGCGTCGCCGGCCGATCTGGTCGCGATCCTGGAGGCGCTGAAGGAAGCCGGCGCGCTCAAGGCCGAACTGGTGGTGCTGTGATGGCGAACGCGATCGGCGGCGCGATCACCGGCCAGACCGGACTGGACAGCGGCCTGTCGCGCGCCGCGACGAGACAGAATCTCGACAAGGCCGCGCAGCAGTTCGAATCGGTGTTCACCGGCATGATGCTGAAGTCGATGCGCGCGGCGAAGCTCGCCGATCCGCTGATCGACAGCAAGGCGATGGAGACGTTCCGCGACATGAGCGACCAGAAGGTCGTGCAGAACATCGCGGAGCATCACCCGCTCGGCATCGGCGCGGCGATGAGCAGGTTTCTGGCCCAGGCTCAACCCGACATGGCGTCCCAACCGGATGGGGCGTCGCAACCCGATCTTAACCCGAATCGTGCCACCTTGGCTGAATGAGTGATCTGCTCTCCATTGGCGCCTCTGGCGTCCGCGCGTATCAGACCGCGCTGACGACGGTGTCGGAGAACATCGCGAATGCCGGAAATGCGTCCTATGCACGGCGCACGTCCAACATCCGCGAGATGAGCGGCGGCACCGGCTTCAATACGACATCCCCCAATGGCATGGGCGCGCTGGTCGAAAGCATCGGGCGCGCGGGCAATGCCTATGCCGACCAGTCGCTGCGCACCGCTTCGGCCGACCTGTCGCGCACGGAAGCGGGATCGGTGTGGCTGGAGCGCGTGGAAACCGCGCTCGGCAGCGGCGCCTTATCGTCGCGGATGACCGGCTTCTTCGCGGCGAGCACCGCGTTGCAGGCCGATCCCACCTCCACCGCGCTGCGTGCCGGCATGCTGAGCGCCGCCTCGTCGGTGGCCGATTCGTTCGGCGTCACCGCGCGCGCTCTGGACAGCGCGATGACCGAGCTCGACGGTCAGGCGACGCAGGCCGCGGCCGAGCTGACGCGGCTCAACCAGGCGATGCTGAAGGTGAACCAGGGGCTGGTGCGGTCCGCGCCCGGTACCTCGGCGACGGCCGCGCTGGCCGACCAGCGCGACGACCTGCTCCAGCAGATGAGCGCGCTGACCGATGTCAGCGTCAAGCTCGACGAATACGGGCGCGCCACCGTGCGCGCCGGCGGCGCCAACGGCCCGGTGCTGGTCGACGCCAAAGACGCCGGGGAGGTCGCCTACGGGCGCACCGCCGGCAATGTCGCGCTCGCCGTGCGGTCGCCGGGCGGCGCGGCGACGCTGTTCGATCCCGACGGCGGCTCGCTGGCCGGCATGGTGGAGGGCGCGCAGCGCATCGCCAGCAATCGCGACACGCTGGCGCGCGTCGCCGGCGACCTGACCGACACGGTCAACACCCTGCAGGCGCAGGGCGAGGACGCCAAGGGCGTGAAGGGCACCGACTTCTTCCAGTCGAACCCGGCCGATCCGACCGACTTCTCGGTCAAGCTCACCTCCGGCGACGGGATCGCGGCCGCGCGCGGCGGCGGCACGCGCGACGCGTCGAACCTCGCCAAGCTGGGCACCGAGAGGACCACGCAGGGCTTCGAGGACCGCGTGCAGGCGCTGGTGACCGACAATGCCGCGACGCTGAAGCAGCGGCGGCTGGTCAGCGACGCGCAGACCGCGATCCGCGACGGCGCGGTCACCGCGCGGTCGGAGGTGTCGGGCGTGAACCTCGACAACGAGGCGGTCGACCTGCTGAAGTTCCAGCAGGCCTATCAGGCATCGAGCCGCGTCATCCAGGTCGCCAAAGAAACCTTCCAGTCGATCCTCGAGATCAGGTAACCGACCATGCAGATCTCCAGCAGCCTGATGTTCGATCGGTCCGCGGCGCGGATGGGGTCGCTGATGACGACCGCCGCGAAGCTGCAGACGCAGATCGCGACCGGCAAGAAGTTCACCTCGCCGTCGGAGAATGTCGCGGTCGGGCAGCAGCTCGCCGAATTCGACCGCAAGCAGATCGACGCCGCCGCCTATGTCTCGAACATGGGCACCGCCTCCTCGCTGCTGTCGCAGGCCGACACGACGCTCGATTCGATCACCACGCAGATGCAGCGCGCCACCGAACTGACGGTGCGGGCCAGCAACGACACGCTGAGCGTGGCCGATCGCAAGGCGATCGGCGACGAGCTGAAGTCGGTGGTCGACACGCTGGTGGGGCTGGGCAACGCCAGCGATTCGAACGGGCGCCCGCTGTTCGGCAGCGCGTCCGGCACGCCGGCGGTGATCGACAACAAGGACGGCTCCTTCACCTACAACACCGCGCCCAAGCTGTCGGAAGTGCCGATCGGCGACAATCTGACGATCCAGCCGACCGAGACATCGGCGCGCATCTTCCAGAGCGGCGCCGGCGACACGCTGGCGATCCTGTCGCAACTGGCGTCGGCGTTGCAGGCGGGCGACCCGACCGGCGATTCGGCGCGCACCGCGCTCGACAAGGTGAATGCCGCGACCGACCAGGTGTCGGTCGTCCAGGCATCGGTGGGCGCGCGCGGCGCGCGCATCGACCTGCAACAGGCGTTGCAGGAGAGCAGCAGCGCCGATCAGGCGGAACTGCGGTCCTCGCTGGAGGATACCGATCTCACGTCCGCGGCGGCCGAATTCGCCAAGACGATGACGATCCTGAACGCGACCCAGTCCAGCTTCTCCAAGCTGTCGCAACTGTCGCTGTTCAGCTACCTGCGCTGACGCGGGTCGCGGCGTCGCTTCTTCGACGGTCTTGCGTGCCCGACGCGGCGGCGCGGGGTGTCACGCGCCTGCGCCGGCATGCGTCAGCCCACGTCGTCGCGCGCGCCATCGCCACGGCGATGCAGGCGGCGCACCGCCGCATAACCCATGTCACGGTAACCACTTCTCCACCGCTGGCGGGTTAACCACGCCTCCTGAGAATCGTCCCGCAAGCGAAATGGGGAAAAGCGCATGTTTCCGGCCATCGGCCTCGTTGTCCTCCTCGGCATGGTGTTCGGCGGATTCGCCATCACCGGCGGCGATCTCGGCCCCGTCTTCCACGCCATCCCGCACGAGATGCTCATCATCTGCGGCGCGGCGGCGGGCGCGCTCATCATCGGCAATTCCGGCAAGGAGCTGAAGGCCGTGGGCGGCGGGCTGGGCAAGGTGTTCAAGGGGCCGAAGTACAAGAAGCAGGATTATCTCGACGTGATCTTCCTGGTCAGCAAGCTGATGAAGATGCTGCGCATGGAAGGGCCGATCGCGCTGGAGCCGCATGTCGAGGATCCGAAGTCCTCGGCGGTGTTCGCGGAATATCCCCGGCTGCTGAAGGACCATACGCTGGTCAACCTGATCGCCGACACGCTGCGGCTGGTGGTCGTCTCCTCCGGCACGCTCGACGTGCATGCCGTGGAGGAGGTGATGGACAATGCGATCAAGACCCACCACCACGAGGTGGAGGGGCCGGAGCATACGCTGCAGAGCCTCGCCGACGCGCTTCCCGCGCTGGGCATCGTCGCGGCGGTGCTGGGCATCGTGAAGACGATGGGGTCGATCGACAAGCCGCCGTCGGTGCTGGGTGGCATGATCGGCTCGGCGCTGGTCGGCACGTTCATGGGCGTGCTGCTGGCGTACGGCATCGTCAACCCGTTCGCGGGGCGGCTGAAGCAGGTGATCGAGGCCGACGCGGCGATCTACCATGTCGTCAAGCAGATCATCATCGCCTCGCTGCACGGCCATCCGCAGCCGCTGGTGATCGAGGCGGCGCGTTCCGGCATCGACCACAAGAACCAGCCCGGCTTTGCCGAGGTGTTCGACGGCCTGCGGGGCAAGTAAGCGATGGCTGCCAAGGCGCCGCACGGCAAGAACGAGCCGCCCAAGATCGTCATCGTCAAGAAGATCACGATGGTCGCCGGCGGCCATCACGGCGGCGCGTGGAAGGTCGCCTATGCCGACTTCGTGACCGCGATGATGGCGTTCTTCCTGCTGCTGTGGCTGTTGGGCGCGACCACGGAAAAGCAGCGCAAGGGCATCGCCGACTATTTCGCCCCGACGCTGATCGACAAGAAGCGCGTCGGCATCGGCGGGCAGGGGATCGGCGGCGGCGAATCGCTGACCTCGAAGGAGAAGATCGGGCCGAAGGCGGGCACCTCGGACCTGCACGCGCTGGCGCTCGTCACCGACAATCCGGTCGGCGAGGTAAAGGGCTTCGGCACCAAGGGCTCGCTACGCAGCGCGATGGCCAAGGAGGATGCGAAGCGCTTCGCCAGGCTGCGTCAGGAGGTGATGCAGAAGATCGCGCAGAGCCGCGAACTGGCGAAGCTGTCCAAGCACATCCGCTTCACGATGACCCCGGACGGGATGCGGATCGACTTGGTCGACGACGCCGATTATTCGATGTTCGCGCTCGGCACCACCGCGCTCGCCACCGATGCCTCGGCGCTGATCGGGCTGGTGGCGCAGGGGATCAAGGAGACGTCGAACCCGATCATGATCCGCGGCTATACCGACAGCCTGCCGTTCGGCGATCCCCGCGCGATGAACAACTGGATGCTGTCGTCGGGCCGCGCCGAATCGACCCGCCGCCGGTTGGCGCTGGGCGGCATTCCGGAGGCGCGGTTCAACCGGATCGAGGGTGTTGCCGACCGTGAGCCGATGATCGCCGACAATCCGCAGGATCCGCGCAACCGCCGCGTGGCGATCACGCTGCTCTATCGCGCGGGGACGTTCGGGCAATAGCCGCGATCGTGTGGCGGACCCGTCCGTCACACGATCGCGGGGCGCGGATCGACATGCGTGCGGCGCGAGGCGTGGCGGCGCAGCCCGATCAGCGGACGCAGCGGCCCGATCGCGCGCCCGCCCAGATAGAAGGCCCAGCAGCCCGCGATCGTGGCCGCCACCAGCAGCGCGAAGGACAGCCATGCGGGCAGGGCGGCCGGGCGCAGCCAGAAGGCGACCGCGACGATGATCGACTGGTGGACGATGTAGAAGGGGAACACCGCCTCGGTCAGCATCGGCCGCCAGCGGTGATCGCGGTTCCAGTGCCCGTCGGCATAGCCGATCAGCGCTGCCACCGCCGCCCAACCCTCCACCGCGCGCGCCAGTGCGAAGACGGTTCCCCACGGGCGCGGCATGGTGCTGCCCGGCCAGCGCAGCTCGATTCCCGCCACCAGCAGATAGGCGGCCATCGCGATCGCCGCCGACGCCTTCCACCGCCGCACCAGCGACGCCAGCGTGTACGGCGCGCAGGCGAGTGCGTAGCCGAACAGAAAGGCGGGGAAATAGCTGAAATGCGCCACCCAGTCCCCGACCAGTGCATGCGTTTCGCGCCCGCCGGGGAACAGCGCGAAATTGACCAGCACCATCCATGCGATCGGCACCACCAGCAGCGCCGGGCCGCGCATCATCCACGCGAACCCCGCCTGCGCCGCGCGCCGCGCGCGGCCCGGCAGCAACGCCGCGCCGGCCGCGAGCGCCAGCGTATAGACCCAAAGATAGGCGACGAACCACAAATGGTTCCATGCCGGCAGGAAGATCGGGCCGAGCCAGGCGAAGCGGAAATAGTCGTGCAGCCAGAAATGCGCGAAGCCGTGGCCGTAGCCGTATTTCGCGCTCAGTTCCGCCCATGGCTGCACCGGCACGATCACCGCCATCCCGAAGATCAGCGGCACCAGCAGCCGCAGCGAACGCTGCCGCGCGAACCGCCACGGCACCTTGTTGCGCACCATCAGCGCGCGGCTGGCATAGCCTGATACGACGAACAGCAGCGACAGCCGCCACGGGTTGGACGCCATCATCGGCACCGCGACCCACCACGCGCCCGGCAGCTTGGCATGGAAGTCCCAGGGCACGAACACCATGCCGACATGGTAGAGGATCAGGATCGCGAACGCCCCGATGCGAAGCCAGTCAAGACCGTAGTGACGCTGCATCCCGCGCGACCTAGCATCGTGCGCGCGATGCCGCGACGTTGAACTGCCACGCGTTTGATAGTGTCACGCGGCGCGCGTATATGGGCGCCATGTCCATCCGTCCGTGGCGCGACATCGCGCGTCGTCCCAGCCGCCAGATCATGGTCGGCAACGTCCCCGTCGGTGGCGACGCGCCGGTCACCGTGCAGACGATGACCAACACGCCCACCGAGGACGTCGCCGCGACGATCGACCAGATCCGCCGCTGCGAGGAGGCGGGCGCCGACATCATCCGCGTCAGTTGCCCCGATGTCGCCTCCACCGCCGCGCTGGGGCAGATCGTCCGCGCGGCGCAGGTGCCGATCGTGGCCGACATCCATTTCCACTACAAGCGCGCGCTGGAGGCGGCGGACGCGGGTGCGGCGTGCCTGCGCATCAATCCCGGCAACATCGGCTCGTCGGAACGGGTCGCGGAGGTGGTGCGCGCCGCCAAGGCCAACGGCTGCGCGATCCGCATCGGCGTCAACGCCGGCAGCCTGGAGAAGGATCTGCTGGAAAAATATGGCGAGCCGTGCCCGGAGGCGCTGGTCGAATCGGCGCTCGACCATATCAAGCTGCTGCAGGACCACGACTTCCACGAATACAAGGTCGCGGTGAAGGCGTCGGACGTGTTCCTGGCGGTGGCCGCCTATCAGGGGCTGGCCGAGGCGACCGATTGCCCGCTGCATCTGGGCATCACCGAGGCGGGCGGGCTGATCGGCGGCACGGTGAAGTCGTCGATCGGGATGGGATCGCTCCTGTGGTTCGGGATCGGCGACACGATCCGCGTGTCGCTATCCGCCGAGCCGGAGGAGGAAGTGCGCGTCGGCTTCGAGATCCTGAAGGCGCTGGGCATCCGCAACCGCGGCGTGCGTGTCGTGAGCTGCCCGAGCTGCGCGCGGCAGGGGTTCGACGTGATCCGCACCGTTCAGGCGCTGGAGGAACGGCTTCAGCACATCCGAACGCCGATGAGCCTGTCGGTGCTCGGTTGCGTCGTCAACGGCCCGGGCGAGGCGCGCGAAACCGACATCGGCATCACCGGTGGCGGCAACGGGCGGCACATGGTGTATCTGTCGGGGGTCACCGACCATCATGTGCAGGATGCCGACATGATCGAGCACATCGTGCGGCTGGTCGAGGGCAAGGCCGCGGAGATCGAGGCGGCGACCGCCGCCGCGAAGCTCGCGGCGGAATGATGCCGGGCGCGGCGTCGCTGATCGCGCGCGCCTATGACGCCCGCACCGTCCGGACCCGAATCAAGCACGCGCGCGCCGCGATCGCGATCGACCCCGATGCGCTGGACGCATATGTCCTGCTCGCCTCGTCGCTGGACGATGATTCGCCCGAGCGGCTGACGCTGCTGCGCGAGGGCGCGGCGCGGGGGCGGTCGGCATGGGCGCGCGAGGTGGCGCACCCCGACACATGCGATTTCTGGCTGGATCACGACACGCGCCCGTTCATGCGCCTTTTGCACCTGCTGGCGCTGGAGCTGTGGGAAACCGGCGATACCGCGGGAGCGATCGCCGAGGCCGAGGGGCTGTTGCGGCTGAACCCCAACGACAATCAGGGCATCCGCGAGCTGCTGACCGACTGGTATGGCGCCGTCGGCGCGTGGGACGCGTTGCGCGCGCTGCTCGCCCGCTATCCGGACGACTGGTCGACCAGCCACCATTATGCGCGCTGGTTGCTGGCGTTCCGCGACGGCCAGCCAACCGCCGACGCGCTGGCGGACGCGCTGGAGGTCAACCCGCACGTCCCGCGCTTCCTGGCCGATCTGCTCGCGCGGCCCGATGAGGAGGGGCGGTTCGCCGGTTTCGTCACTGCCGGCGGCGCGGACGAGGCGCACGACTATGCGCAAAGCGCGCGCCCGGCGTGGGCGAAGGTGCCCGGCGCAGTGGAGCGGCTGGTGCGGGACGCGGCGACGCGGAGCGGCTCCTAGGGGCGATCGACGTTCAGCACTGACGGCTTGAACCGACGCCCTGACCTATGCCGTCCCTCCCGCGCTGGCTGATGTGACGAACAATGGTGGACATCGCCGAATGTCGATCAACCCTGCAAAGCAATCGACATCGGCGTCCACAGGTCGTGGCGGCGGCGAGAAGGGTGGCGGTGACGTGGATGCGCGGCCGACGACTCATCGCCCGACATGGCGACGGCGTTTGTCGGCAGCGCGGCGCGGGGATGGTCGCGCTTCACGTCGCGGCGCGTGTACGGCTGCGCGCGGCGTGGTAGCGAGCGCGGCCATGTCGCACGCCCGCTCGCCACGCCATCTCTCTCCCGCGCTGGCCTGCGCCGTCGCGGCGGGCGGGATCGCGTTGTTCTCGATCATGGATGCGTTCATGAAATCGCTGGTGCTCGCGATCGGCGTCTACAATGCGCTGCTGTGGCGCACGATGCTGTCGGCGGCGATCGGCGGGGCGGCGTGGCGGGTCGGCGGCGCGCCGCGGCCGTCGGCGCGCGCGCTGCGGCTGCACGTCGCGCGCGGCACGATCACCACGTTCATGGCGCTGCTGTTCTTCTGGGGACTGGCGCGGGTGCCGATGGCGCAGGCGATCGCGCTCACCTATATCGCGCCGCTGCTGGCGCTGCTGCTGGGCGCGGTGTTCCTGCACGAGCGTGTCGGCCCGCGCGTGGTCGGCGCGTCGCTGGCGGCGCTCGGCGGGGTGGCGGTGATTTTGGCGGGGCAGGCGCGGATGACGCTGGGCGCGGAGGCGCTGCGCGGCGCGGCGGCGATCCTGGCATCGGCGGTGCTCTATGCCGCGAACCTGGTGGTCGCGCGCCTGCAAAGCCAGGCCGCCGCGCCGCGCGAGATCGCGTTCGTGCAATCGGCGGTCGTCGCGCTGCTGCTCCTGCTCGCGGCGCCGTGGCTGGCGAAGCTGCCGCCCGGCGCGCTGTGGTGGCAGATCGCGCTGGCGGCGCTGCTCGCGGTGGGGTCGCTGTTCCTGCTCGGCTGGGCCTATGCGCATGGCGAGGCGGGGTTCCTCGCCACCAGCGAATATACGTCGTTCGTCTATGCCGCGCTGCTGGGATGGGCGGTGTTCGGAGAGAAGGTGGCGGTGACGACGCTGGCGGGCGCGGCGATCATCGTGGTGGCATGCCTGTACGCGGCGCGGCGTCGCGACATGGCACAGTCTGCGCTACAGGGGGCGGCATGATGCCCATGATCCGCCCCGCCACTCCCGCCGACGTTCCGGTCATGCTGGGTTTCATCCGCGACCTCGCCGCGTTCGAGCGGGAGCCCGACGCGGTGGAGGCGACCGAGGACATGCTGCACGACGCGCTGTTCGGCGCGCAGCCCGCCGCCGAGGCGCTGATCGCGGAAGCCGACGGCGCGGCGATCGGCTTCGCGATCTTCTACGTCACCTTCTCCACCTGGACCGGGCGGCGCGGGCTGTGGCTGGACGACCTGTACGTCACGCCGGCGGCACGCGGCGGCGGCGCGGGTGCGGCGCTGCTCAGCGCACTGGCGGGGATCGCGGTGGATCGCGGCTATGCGCGCTTCGAATGGTGGGTGCTCGACTGGAACACGCCGGCGATCGACTTCTACCGGGCGAAGGGGGCGGTGGCGCAGGACCAGTGGACGGCGCAGCGCGTCGACGGCGACGCGCTGCGCGTGCTGGCGGGGAAGCGCTGAGGTGGCGTGGCTGTGGCTGATCCTGGGCGGGATGTTCGAGGTGGGCTTCACCACCTGCCTGCGCAACGCCGACGGCTTCCGGCATGTCGGCTGGACGATCGGGTTCCTTGCGTCGGTGTCGCTGTCGATGGTGCTGCTGGAGATCGCATCGCGCAGCATCCCGATGGGCACCGCTTATGCGGTGTGGACCGGGATCGGCGCGCTGGGCACCGTGGTGGTCGGCATCCTGTTCTATGCCGAGGCCGCGACGCCGCTGCGTCTGCTGCTGATCGTGGGGGCGGTGGCGTGCATCGCCGGGCTGAAGCTGACCGGCGGGCATTGATGGCGCTGGATCGCGGACTGGTCGAGTGGGTGGCGGAGGCAATGGCCGCGCAGGGGACAGTCACGCACCGGCGGATGATGGGCGGCGCGACGCTGTACTTGGACGGCATCGTGTTCGCGATCGTGGACGGCGACGGAACCCTGTGGTTCAAGGCGGATCGCGAGAGTGACGCGGCGTGGGATGCGGCGGGCTGCGCGCGCTTCACCCATGAACGGCGCGACGGGCGCGTGGCGACGATGAACTATCGGCGCGCGCCGGACGATTGCCTCGATGATGCGGAGGCGCTGCGCGAATGGGCGGCGCTGGGGGTGGCGGCGGGCCGGCGCGCGCCGCGGCGGTAAGACCCTCTCCCCCGGCTGGAGGAGAGGGGAAGGCGGTCAGTCGCGGCCCGGCACGTCGTGATCGTGCGGTTCCTCGCCCTCGGCCTTGGCGGCGTCGTAGCGTGCGATCGCCTCCATCGTGATGCGGCGCGCTTCCTCGCGGTCGCCCCAAGTGCCGACGCGCACCCACTTCTTCTTCTCCAGATCCTTGTAGTGGGTGAAGAAATGCTCGATCTGCTCGAAGACGATCTCCGGCAGGTCGTCCTTCTCGCCGACCTTGGAGTAATAAGGGAAGGTGGTGTCGACCGGCACGCAGACCAGCTTCTCGTCGCCGCCGGCCTCGTCCTCCAGGTTCAGCACCGCGATCGGGCGGGCGCGCACGACGCAGCCCGGGATGAACGGCGAGCGCGCCACGACCAGCGCATCCAGCGGATCGCCATCGGGCGACAGCGTGTGCGGCACGAAGCCGTAGTTCGCGGGATAGCGCATCGGCGTGTGCAGGATGCGGTCCACGAACAGCGCGCCCGACGCCTTGTCGAACTCGTACTTCACCGGCTCGCCGCCGGTCGGCACTTCGATCACCACGTTCAGGTCGTCGGGCGGGTTCGAGCCCACCGGGATCAGGTCGATACGCATTCGTCTTCCCCTTTACAGGCGCGAACGCCCCGGCTCAGCGGGGCGCAAGGAGGCGGTCGAGCCCGGTGTCGCCGGTGCCGACCTTCTGCAGGCGGGGGTAGCGCAAGCCCTGATGATAGTCGAGTGCTGCACTGCGGTAGTGTGCGCCCGTCTTGACCGTCAACGGGATCGCCGTGGTTCCGTCCTTCGCGGCGGTGATCGCGGCCTTCAGGCGATCGGGGCTGTACGCGTCGCCGTCCACCGCGACGATCTGGTCGCCGACCGTCAGCCCGGCCTTGAACGCCGCGCTCTGCCAGGTCACGCCGGTCAGTTCGCCCTGCGCGTTGAGCGTCAGGCCGCCGGAATAGGTGAGATTGGTCGACTTGGACGCGGTTTCCGCCGCCTTGAACGACGGGGACGGCGTGTCGGTATAGACCAGCCGGTAGCCGTTGCGCGCGAAGCCCTCGATCGGCGCGCCGCTCGCATGCTCGGTCAGGCGGCGTTGCAGATAGCCGGCCCAGTCCCACGGCACGATGGCGTTCAGCGTGCTCGCCACATCGTCGAACGTGTACGTCACCTCGCCCCAGTCGCCGTCGCGGATCCCGAAGAACGCGCGCGCGAAATCGTCGATCGACTTCGCCCCGCCCGATTTCTCGCGCAGCAGCGAATCGACGTCCATCCAGACCAGCAGCCCTTCGTTGTAATAATCCTCGCTGCGCTGCCAGCTCGTCCAGCCCTTGGGCCGGCGCGCGGAGATGACCGGATCGTTGGTGGTGTCGATCAGCGCGCGCCACTGGCGGCCGGGCTGGCTGTCGTACAGCGCCATGATCGCGGCATATTGGTCCAGCGTGTCCTGCTTGCTGACCAGCCCCGATCGCGCCTGGAGCACATAGCCCCAGAATTGCGTCTGCCCTTCATACACCCACAGCAGCGAGCCGCGCATCGGGGTGCGGAAGTCGGGGGTCCACAGGTCCGCGCCGCGCCGGAACTTGCCGTCCCAGCTATGCGTGAATTCGTGCGGCAGCAGGTTGCGGCGCCCCGGCCCGTCACTCCATTTGGTGAAATAGCCCGGAGTCACGCCATTCTCGCTGGAGCGGTGATGCTCCAGCCCGATCCCGCCGAGCTGGTCGGTGATCGACAGCAGGAACTCGTAGCGGTCGTAATGCTGCGCGCCGAAGGTCTTCACCGCCTGCTCGACCAGCCGCGCATGGCCGGCGATCTGCTCCGGCGTCGCGGCCAGTTCGGCGGGATCGTCGGCGAAGACGTTCAGGTTCACGCGCGGCGACAGCGGCCAGACCTTGCCGTACTTGCCCGCCAGCACCGGCGAATCGACCAGCACCTCGTAATTGGTGGTGTCGTAGGTGTAGGTCGCGCCGTTCCGGCGCGCCGGGACCGCGCCGGCCGCCGTCCAGCCGTCCGGGTAGGTGACGGTCATCTGGATCGGGATCTGCCGCGTATAGTAACCGGCCGGATACAGGCTGACCGAATTGGGTTGCAGCGAGATCATCGTGGGCGTCATCGCGATGCGGCCCTGATTGGCCTGGGTCGCGGAGATGAACTGGAACGTCGCCGTGACCGCCTTCGCGCCCGCCGGCACGTCGATGTGGAAGGCGAAGACGTCCACCGGGTCGCGCGTCCATTCCACGCGCCTGCCGTTCGCGGTGATGACGAGGCCGGCCAGCTTCTCGATCTCGCCGCGCGGGGAGTGTGCGCCGGGCAGCCACTTCGGGAACAGCAGCACCATGTGCCCGGCGGACGGCACCGGGATCGTCTCGGTCACGCGGAAGATGCCCTGTCGCGTGTCGCTGGCATCCACGGCCAGGCGGATCGTGCCGGGAAAGCGTACGTCGCGCGGCGCGGGTATGCGGTCGACGAACGGCACCGGCTGCGGCGCGCTGTTGCCGGCGGGCACCTGGGCGGAAAGGGGCGAGACGCTGAGCGAAGCAAGCAGGGTGGCGGCGGCGAAACGACGGATCATCAAGGCTCCCATAGGGAAGGGTGACTGTCATGATTAGCCGGGCGGTTCGCGCCGCGTCCACCCCCTTGCGCTCAACCGCCCCCCAGCACGTTGATGCTGAACGCGATCACGCCCAGGTTGAAGACGAAGCCGGCCAGGCACTGTCCCAGCACGACGCGGCGGATCGCCGGGGCGGTGACCGTGACGTCGGAGGTCTGGAAGGTCATCCCCAGCGTGTAGCTGAAATAAAGGAAGTCCCAATAGTCGGGCGTGTCGGTGCCGGGAACGTCGATGCCGCCGCTGTCCGGCCCGGCGTCGCCCGGCATGTAGAACAGATGCGCGTAGTGCAGCGCGTACACCATGTTCGAGAACAGCCACGCCAGCGCCAGCGTCGCGATCACCAGCAGGCGGCCCACGCCGTTCTCGCGCCCGCGCAGTTCGGCATGCACCGCGACCAGGATCACCAGCGTCACCGCGCCGGTGATCGCCAGCAGCAGCGTGCGGTTGGCGTCGTTGGCCTGCGCGTTCGTCCGCATCTGCGCCGGGTCGTCGTGGCCGAACAGCGGCGTGACCGCGAGCAGGAAGGCGATCGCCGCCATGTCGAACCCGCCCATGATGCCGCGTCCGATGCCGACGGCCGGCACCAGCACCGCCGTGGCGGCGGCGAGGACGAGCGCGAACAAGATGAAGCGCGGCGGCGCGATATGCCGGCCCAGCGCGATGCGTTGACGACGTGCGTTCATGCGACGAGCCGCTAGCGCTCATGCGCGCGCACGACTAGATACCCGCACTTCATCATGGCCCGTATCCAGACACCGCAGCGCGTGCGTGGCACGCAGGACATCTTCCGCGACGAGGAACG
This sequence comes from Sphingomonas taxi, assembly GCA_003243195.1. GTDB lineage: Bacteria > Pseudomonadota > Alphaproteobacteria > Sphingomonadales > Sphingomonadaceae > Sphingomonas > Sphingomonas taxi_B. The sequence goes on from QFQI01000002.1 coordinate 580,314, forward strand.
CCGCTTCGCGCGCGTACTCGATACCTTCGATCGCGTGCGCAGACTCTATTGCTTCGAACGCGTGGAGGTGCCGGTGTTCGAGGACACGCAGGTGTTCGCGCGCTCGATCGGCGAGACGACCGACGTCGTGTCGAAGGAGATGTACACCTTTCCCGACAAGGGCGACGACCTGCTGACGCTGCGCCCTGAATTCACCGCCGGGATCGCGCGCGCCTATATCACCAACGGATGGCAGCAGTTCGCGCCGCTCAAGCTGGTCACCAGCGGCGCGGTGTTCCGCTACGAACGCCCGCAGAAGGGCCGCTATCGCCAGTTCCACCAGATCGACGCCGAGCTGCTGGGCGCGCCCGAGCCGGCGGCGGACGTGGAGCTGCTGACGCTGGCCGACCAGTTGCTGCACGAGCTGGGCGTCGCGGACGGCGTGACGTTGCAACTCAACACGCTGGGCGATGCCGCGACGCGCGACGCGTGGCGCGACGCGCTGGTCGCGCATTTCGAGCGGCATCGCGGCGAATTGAGCGAGGACAGCCTGGCACGGCTCGACAAGAACCCGCTGCGCATCCTCGATTCCAAGGATCCGCGCGACCGCCCGATCGCCGACGCCGCGCCGGGGATCGACGCGTTCATGTCGGCGGACGCGGGCGCGTTCTTTGAGAGCGTGCAGAAGGGGTTGCAGGCGGCCGGCGTGGCGTTCCAGCGCAACGAGCGGCTGGTGCGTGGGCTGGATTATTATCGCCACACCGCCTTCGAGTTCGTCACCGACCGGCTGGGCGCGCAGGGCACGGTGCTGGCAGGTGGACGCTATGACGGGCTGGTGGAATCGCTGGGCGGGCCGGCAACGGCCGGCGTCGGCTGGGCGGCAGGCGTCGAGCGGCTGGCGATGCTGATCGAGGAGCCGGCGGCGGCGCGGCCGGAGGCGGTTCTGGTGGTGGAGGATCAGCGTGCCTATGATGCCGCGTTAACGGCGCTGGCGCGGTTGCGGCGCGCCGGCGTCTCGACGGAACTGGTCGCAAGCGGCTCGCCCAGAAAGCGGTACGACAAGGCGCTGAAGCTGGAGCCGGCCGAGACGCTGGTCTTCGCCATGGATGGCGACACGGTCGCGACGCGCGGCCGCGTGCTGCGCGGTGAAGCATCGCGGGTGGCCGAGGTGCTGCGATGACCGTTCCTGCCGCCGGTGTGGCGGTGGGGGGTGGCGCGGCATGACCAGCATCTCGATCGACCGTATCCGCCAGATCGAGGCGCGCCGCGACGAACTCGCCGCGCTGATGGCGACCGGCGACCTCGATGGCGAGCGTTTCGTGGCGGTGTCGAAGGAATATGCCGAGCTGGAGCCGGTCGCGCAGGCGGCGGGCGAGGTGCGACGGCTGCGGCAGGAGGCGGAGAGCCTGTCGTACATGACCGGCGATGCCGATGCCGAACTGCGCGCGCTGGCCGAGGAGGAATTGCGCGAGAACCGCGCCGCGCTGGAGGCGGCCGACCGCCGGCTGGCGCTGGCGCTGCTGCCGCGCGATGCCGCCGACCAGCGCTCGGCGATGCTGGAGGTGCGCGCCGGGACCGGCGGCGACGAGGCCGCGCTGTTCGCGGGCGACCTGTTCCGCATGTACCAGCGCTATGCCGAGGCGCAGGGCTGGCGCGTCGAGCTGATCTCCGCGTCGGACAGCGACGCCGGCGGCTTCAAGGAAGTGGTCGCGAGCGTAACCGGCTCGGGCGTGTTCGCCAGGCTGAAGTTCGAAAGCGGCGTGCACCGCGTGCAGCGTGTGCCGGTCACGGAAAGCGGCGGGCGCATCCATACCTCCGCCGCAACCGTCGCGGTGCTGCCCGAGGCCGAGGAGGTCGATGTGCAGATCGACGAGGCGCGCGACCTGCGCATCGACGTCTACCGCTCTTCCGGGCCGGGCGGGCAGTCGGTCAACACCACCGACAGCGCGGTGCGCATCACCCACCTGCCGACCGGGCTGGTGGTGATCCAGCAGGACGAGAAGTCGCAGCACAAGAACAAGGCCAAGGCGCTCAAGGTGCTGCGAACGCGGCTGTACGAGGCCGAGCGCGAGCGGCTGGCGGCGGCGCGATCGGGCACGCGCAAGGCGATGGTCGGCTCCGGCGATCGCTCGGAGCGGATCCGCACCTATAACTTCCCGCAGGGGCGCGTGACCGATCACCGCATCAACCTGACGCTGCACCGGCTGCCCGAGATATTGCAGGGCGAGATGGACGAGTTGCTCGGCGCGCTGATCGCGGAGGATGAGGCGGAACGGCTGGCGACGCTGGATGCGGCCTAGGCTGGCCTGTCGCGCGCCGCGGCAAGGCTCAGCCAAGCGCGGCCTCCGGCGGCGCAGCCTCGGTCCGGCGACGCGGCTTTGCGGCGGCGCGCCGACACACCTTCTCCGCCCCCGATCCGGGTATGGCGGCATCCGCCGGACGGCACGCGTCCCCTCGCCCGTCCCGGGCCGGTCCGCGGCGTGAGCGAGGCCCGCACGGCGCTGCGCGAGGCGGCGGCACGCTTCGGCTTCTCCGCCACGCCCCGGCTCGATGCCGAGCTGCTGCTGGCGCATGCGCTGGGCATCTCGCGCGACCGGCTGCTGCTGACGCTGGGCGACCATGTCGTTCCGCCCGGTTACGCCGCGCTGGTCGATCGCCGCGCGCGACAGGAGCCGATCGCCTATATCACCGGCACGCGCGCCTTCTGGACCATCGAGCTTCAGGTGGCGCCCGGCGTATTGATCCCTCGCGCGGACAGCGAGACGCTGATCGAGGCCGCGGTCGCGCATTTCGGCGCCGGTCCGGGGCCGGCGCGCATCCTCGATCTCGGCACCGGGCCGGGCACGCTGCTGCTCGCCGCGCTCGATCAATGGCCGCAGGCGGAAGGGCTGGGCATCGACGCATCGGCGACCGCGCTGGCGCTGGCGCGGCGCAATGCCGGGGCATTGGGCATGGCGGCGCGCGCGCGGTTCGCGATCGGCGACTGGGCGGGGGCGGTTGCCGGCCGCTTCGGTCTGGTGCTGGCGAACCCGCCCTATGTCGCGACCGGCGCGATGCTGCCGTCCGAAGTGGCGGATTACGAGCCGGCGTCGGCGTTGTTCGCCGGGGAAGACGGGCTCGACGACTATCGTCGCATCGCCCGGCAACTCGCGCCGCTGATCGCGCCGGGCGGGGTGGCGTGCGTGGAGATCGGCGCGGATCAGGGACGCAGTGCCGCGACGCTGTTCGAGGCGGCGGGATTGTCCGTCACGGTACGGCGCGATCTGGGCGACCGCGATCGCTGCCTCGTCGTCACGGCTTGAATTTGGCGCGATCTACCCAATATTTCGCTTTGAGAACGCCTGTCGTGCGGCTAGAGACAACGCAGGGGCACGCGAACTCACCGGCATCTGCCGGATGACGCACCTGCTCTCCCTTCGTCATCAGCCGCTGCGGTCCGGCGGCCATGGCAGGCCCGCGATGCGAAAGCGTCGGCGGTGCCGGGGTACGATTGTAACCCGTGCTTCGGGAGCGAATGCCGCTTTTGGTTCCAGGACGAGGACAGTGAATTGATCAACAACCGTCAGAACGGTCGCCGTCGCGGCCGTGGTGGTGGCCAGCAGCGTCAGGGTGGCGGCGGTGGCCAGGGGCAGCGTGACAGCGGCAACCGGATCGACAGTCGCGCGCGCGGCAATGCGGCGCAATTGCTCGAAAAATACAAGAACATGGCTCGTGACGCGCAGATGGCCGGCGACCGGGTGAACACCGAATATTACCTGCAGTTCGCGGATCATTACTTCCGCGTGCTCGCCGATCAGCGCGGTCGCTCGGACGATCAGCAGCCGATCCGTCGCCAGCGCGACGATTTCGACCAGTTCGACGACATGGATGATTTCGGTGACGAGGGCGATCCGATCCGCGCCGAGGAGCAGCCGCGCGCCAGCGAGGTGGAGCCCGCCGCCCGGTCGGAGAGCCGTGGCGAACGCTTCCGCGAGAACCGTTCCCGCGACGACCGTCAGCGCGATGACCGCCCCCGTGACGACCGCCAGCGCGATGATCGTGGCCGGCCGGACCGGCAGCGTCCGGATCGCGGCCCGGCGCCGGTGAGCGAGGAGCGCCCCGCGCCGGTCGCCGCCGAGGCCGAGGCTGGCGAGCCGCCGGTGACCGCGACGGCCGCCTCGGGTGACGAGGATGCCGCACCGCGCCGGCGTCGCACGCGCAAGCCGCGCGAGGAGGCGGCGCCGGGGGATGCGGTCGCGTTCGATGCGGACCGCCTGCCGCCCGCGTTGAGCGCGCCGGTCGCGCCAGTCGCGCCGGCCGGTGACGAGGAGGAGGCGCCCAAGCCGCGCCGTCGCCGCGTTCGTGCCGCAACCGTGGAAGCGGCCGAATAGAATCGTTCGATCCTGCCCATCCTGGCGGCCGGCGTTCCCACGGAGCGCCGGCCGTCGTCGTTTCCGGCCCGCTTGCCTTTGCGCGCGAACGTGGGATGATGCCGGCGCGGCCACGGTCGCGCCGTAACGGGAGAGGATCATGACGATCGCCGCCATTCTCGGCCACAAGGGGGCCGAGGTGTTTTCCGTGACATCCGACGTGTCGCTGCGGGAAGCCATCGCGATCCTGGCCGAGCGGCGCATCGGCGCGATCCCGGTGATCGACGGCGGCGAGGTGCGCGGGATCTTCTCCGAACGCGATGCCATCCGGCTGCTCGCCGCGCAGGAAGCGGCCGCGGTGCTGGACGCGCTGGTCGGATCGGTGATGACCGAACCGCCGCTGACCGTTTCGCCGGGCGATTCGGTGCTCGCCGCCTTGTCGCTGATGACGCATCGCCGTGTGCGCCACCTGCCGGTGGTCGAAGACGGGCGCGTGGTCGGCATCGTGTCGATCGGCGATCTGGTGAAATACCGCATCGACCGGATCGAGGCCGAGGCGGCGGCGATGCGTGACTATATCCAGCAGGCGTGAGGCAAGACGGCAAAAGGGCGGCGGGACGACGCATTTCCGCGGAGTTCCGCGGCAAGCGACATAAATTTGCAAAAAGTGTTTGACGCGATTGTCATGTCCCCTTAGAGGGCTGTTCACCGCAGCGACGGACTTTCTGGTTCGGCTGAGGTGATCGCAAGGATGGGCGCTGGCCTTGA
>QFQI01000003.1 GCA_003243195.1 Sphingomonas taxi
CTACCTCCTGGTAGATCAAGGCCAGCGCCCATCCTTGCGATCACCTCAGCCGAACCAGAAAGTCCGTCGCTGCGGTGAAACGGTATCTAGGCGGGCAATCCGGACACGTAAAGCCCCTTGTGCAACTTTTTTTGCCGCCGGGCGTGTGTAGGGTCCGTCACGCCGGCAAATGGACTCTGACGATCAGCCCGGGGTCCGCGTCGCCGAGTTCGAGGCGCCCGCCGTGCAGACGCGCCACCGCCGCGGCAAGCGAAAGTCCCAGCCCGGCCCCGCCCCCGCCGCGCGCGCTGTCCAGGCGACCGAAACGCCGCAGCGCCTCGTCGCGGCGCTCCGGGGGAATGCCCGGCCCGCGATCCTCCACCGTCACCGCCACGCCGCCTTCCTCGATGTGCGCCCCCAGCCTGATCGGACCTGCCCCGTATTTCAGGCTGTTGTCGAGCAGGTTCCCGATCGCCTGCGCGAACAGCTCGCGATGCAGAGGCACGGGCAGGTGCGCCGATCCGGCGGCGATGAGCGCGCGTCCCGCCTCGTCGAACAGCGGGGCATACATGTCGGCGATCGTGACAAGCTCCTCGGCCACGTCGATGATCGCGAAATTCTCGCGCCCGATGCCCGCTTCGGCGCGGGTGATGCTCAACGCGGTTTGCACGATCAGGAACAGGCGGTCGGCCTCGAACAGCGCGCGATCAAGCGCTTCGCCCGCTTCAGCGTCGACGCTGGCCGCGGCCGCGCGCTCCAGCGCGACGCGCATCCGGGTCAGCGGCGACTTGAGATCATGCGCTAGCCCGTCGGTCGCCACCCGCAATTCGACCATCAACTGTTCGACCCGCGCCAGCGCGCCATTGATAGCGGTGCCCAGCGTGGCAAAGGCATCGCGCGCGCCATCCTCCGCGACGCGTGCGTCCAGGTCGCCGGCGGCCACCGCGTTCAGCGCCGCCAGCGGATCCTGCAGCCGCTCCACGATCATCCGTGCCGCGATCCACGCCGCGAGCGCCGCGAAGATCAGTGCCAGCGACAGGACGATCCCGCTGACGCGTTCCAACAGACGCAACGCGCGCGCCTCGCCGGTGATGATCGCGCCGACCAGCAACCGTTCGCCACCGGGCAGGCCGATCGCCTCGACATGCATCGCCTCCGCCGCCGCCTGCCGCCGCCGGTAGAGCGTCACGTCGGTACCGCCCGCTCCGCTGGCCACGCTCGGCGGCCAGGCATCGAGGTTGCCGGCGAGCGGCGCCCCCCTGCGATCGACCACCAACAGGACGGTGCCGGGCGTCACCAGACGTTCGGTGCGAACCGTCACCTCGCGGGCAAGTGCCGCCAGCCCTCCCGCGTCATAGCTCGCGCGCAGATCGTCGCGCAGCACCCCGACCGTCCGGCTCGCATCGGCGCGCAACTGCTGACGCACCATCAGGCCGATCGTCAGGATCAGCGCGGCGGCGCTCGCCAGTTGCAGGAGGAAAACGAGCGCGGCGAAGCGGAAGGTGGTGGACCGGAACACCGACATGTCACGGCTCCAGACCGAGCCGATATCCCGCGCCGCGCACCGTATGCAGCAACGGCCGGCCGAAGCCTTCATCCACCTTCTTGCGCAACCGGCTGAGATGCACGTCGATGACGTTGGTGCCGGGATCGAAATGATAGTCCCATACGCCTTCCAGCAGCATGGTGCGCGTCACGACCTGATCGGAGTGGCGCAGGAGATATTCCAGCAGGCGGAACTCGCGCGGTTGCAGGTCGATCGCACGCCCCGCGCGCCGGGTGCGGCGCGCGAGCAGATCCATTTCCAGATCGCCGCAGCGCAGCACGGTTTCCGGCGCCTTCCCGGCGCCGCCGCGACGAATGAGCAACCGGATGCGCGCCAGCAACTCCACGAACGCGAACGGCTTGGTCAGGTAATCGTCGGCTCCGTTGGTCAGGCCGTGGACGCGATCGTCCGCCGCGCCCAGCGCCGACAGCACGATCACCGGCGTATCCACTCCCGCGGCACGCAGCGCGGCGAGCACGCCCATGCCGTCGATCCCCGGCAGCATGCGATCGAGCACGATGCAGTCATGGCTGCCATCGGTGGCGTGGAACAGGCCGTCCCGGCCATTGTCCGCCCGGTCGACCACGAAGCCTTCTTCGCCCAGTCCGCGCGCGATGAAATCGGCCGTGCCGACGTCATCCTCGATCAGCAGGATCTTGTTGGCCAAACGGCAGTCCTCCGGTCGCGTCCACGTGCAGGTCCAACGTCATCTTGCCGCGACGTATCCGAATGTCGACCCTGTGATTGCGCAGCGCATGCGCTGTGGCGGTCACGTTCGATACCGCGGCGCCGTCCACCGCCTCGATCACGTCACCCACGCGCATCCCGCCCCGGATCGCCGCGCCGTCGCTGCGCAGGCTGTCGACCACCACCGTGTCCGCGCCGGCGACGGCCAGCGTCGCCCCCACCCGGTCGCCGTCCCATAGCGGCGGCGTGGACGCGGGCAGCGCGCGCAGGCACAAGATCGCGGCCGTCGCGGCGACCAGCACGATCGCCAGCGCGAGTAGCCCGATGGCGTGCAGTTGCGCATCGGCGAAGCGCGCCGGACGGCGGGAAAGCGGCAGATGGGTCAAGCGCGGACCTCCTGCCCTCCCCCTACCCGTCCATATCCGCCGGCAGGATGATCGGTACATGACCGATCCGTCACGTTTCACGGCGAGATGACCGATCGGTAACCTTCCTCCCACGCTTCGCCAAGCCTGCGCCGGCTACACGCAGCGAGCCGGACGTTTCTGTCCGTCGGGAGCCGATTCGTGACCTTTTCGACCGTTCGCCACGCGGCGATCCGCTGGAGCCGCTGAGCCATGACCCGTCCGATCTTCTTCGACCCCACGGGGCGGCGCAGCCGCCTGTCGAAGCGCGTGGTGGGAGCATTGCTGCTGCTGATCGTGGCCTGCGCGATCGTCTTTGCGATCACGCTGGTCCGTGTGCCGCGCGGGCGCGATCTGGTGCTGCCGCTGCCACAGCCGCATGCCGCGGCCTTGCGGACGCAGAAGACGCGCGGCGGGCTGGCGGGATGGCTGCCGCGTGCGTCCACCGCCGCCGCCCCGCATACGCCGCTGTCGGTCGGCTTCTACGTGCCCGGCGACGATGCGAGCATCGCCTCGCTGCGCCGGCACAGCGCCAGCCTCGACTGGGTGGTGCCCGCGCTGGTCAGCGTCTCCGGCCCGCGCCACGATGTGGACGTCCAGTCCGATCCGGCATTCGACCGCATGATCGTCGCGATGAAGCACGCGCCCAGGGTGCTGCCGATGGTGCAGAACTTTGGGGATGACGACTGGGACGGCGCCGGCGCGGCCGCGCTGTTGCACGATCCGGTCGCCGCCCGCACCTTTGCGCAGCGGCTCGGCCGATATGTCGCGGCCACGCATCGCGGTGGACTGGTCATGGATTTCGAGGCGCTGCCCGCCAGCGCGATGCCCGACTATCTTCGGTTCCTGCGCGTCCTGCGCGCCGCGATGCCGGCCGGCGCACAGCTTGCGACCACCGTGCCGGCGGAGGACGAGCGCTGGCCGCTCGCCGCGCTGGCGCGCGTGTCCGACCGGCTCGTCTTCATGGCCTATGACCAGCATTGGGAGGGCGGCACCGCCGGCCCGATCGCGGCGCAGCCGTGGTTCGTCGACCAGGTGGGGCAGGCGCTGCGCACGGTAGGCCGCGACAAGCTGATCGTCGCGTTGGGGAGCTACGCCTATGACTGGCACGGCGACGACACCGCCGCGCTGTCGATCGAGGACGCGTGGCTCGCCGCGCACGACAGCCAGGCGCCCGTCACCTTCGATCGCGGATCGGGCAACGCCGGCTTCGCCTATGACGAGGCGGGGCAGCGCCACACCATCTGGATGCTCGACGCCGCGACGAGCTGGAACGAACTGCAGGCGCTCAGGCGGCTCGGCATCGACGATGTCGCGCTGTGGCGGCTGGGCAGCGAGGATCCCGGCTTCTGGGCCGATCTCACCGCGTTCCGCACCGGCGGGGTGCCCGACCTGACCGCGCCCGCCGCGCTGCTCAACGCCGATGTCGAGGGATCGGGCGAGATCCTGCGCATCACCGCCACCCCCACGATCGGCAAGCGCCAGCTGACCCGCGACGCGCAGGGCATCATCACCGACGAACGATATGACGTGCTGCCCACGCCCTATGTCGTCCAGCGGACGGGCGCGCAGGATCCGAAGCTGCTGGCGCTCACCTTCGACGACGGCCCCGACTCGCACTGGACGCCGCAGGTTCTGGCCGAACTGGAGAAGGCGCACGTCCCCGGCACCTTCTTCGTGATCGGACAGAATGCGCTGCAATCGCCCGGACTGCTGAACCGCATCATCGCCGACGGAGGCGAGATCGGCAATCACACCTACAGCCACCCCAATCTCGCGGACACCTCGCCGCCGCATACCCGGCTGGAGATCAACACGACGCAGCGGCTGGTGGAGGCGTATACCGGCCGGCGCATGACGCTGTTCCGCGCGCCCTATTTCGGCGATGCGGAACCGACCACCACCGACGAGCTCGGCCCGGCGCTGATCGCGCAGCAGATGGGCTATACCGTCACCGGCCTGCACGTCGATCCCAACGACTGGCAGCGGCCGGGCGCGGACGCGATCGTGCGACAGGTGCTCGATCAGGTGCATGGCGCGACACCGGCCAGTTCGGGCAACATCATCCTGCTGCACGATGGCGGCGGAGACCGGTCGCAGACCGTAGCGGCGCTGCCGCGGATCATCGCCACCTTGCAGGCGCAGGGCTACCGCTTCGTCACCGTGTCGCAACTGGCCGGGCTGAACCAGGCGCAGGCGATGCCGCGCGTGGTGGGGCGCGACCTGCTGGCGGTGCGCGCCGACGTGGCGATGTTCCTGGTGCTCGCCGCGCTGGTCGCGACCATCGGGGGGCTGTCGTATCTGGCGATCGCGCTCGGCATGGCGCGCGCGGTGCTGATGGCGGCGCTCGCCTGGATCCAGAGCCGCCGGCGTCGCGCCGAGCCGCCGCATGTCACGCCCAGCGTCTCCGTCATCATCCCCGCCTATAACGAGGAACGGGTGATCGCGAGTTCGGTCGCGCGCGTGCTGGCGAGCGATTACCCGGGCCTGCAGGTGATCGTCGCCGACGACGGGTCGCGCGACGGCACGAGCGCCGCGGTCGCCGCCGCCTTTGGCGACGACACGCGCGTCACGCTGCTGACGCTGCCGAACGGCGGCAAGGCGGCGGCGCTCAATCGCGCGCTGCTCCATGCATCGGGCGAGATCGTCATCGCGCTCGACGCCGATACGCAGTTCGAGCCGGAGACGATCGCGCGGCTGGCGCGCTGGTTCGCCGATCCCGCGCTGGGGGCGGTGGCGGGCGATGCGCGGGTCGGCAACCGCGTCAACCTGGTTACGCGCTGGCAGGCAATCGAATATATCACCGCGCAGAACCTGGAACGGCGCGCGCTGGCGGGGTTCGACGCGATCACCGTGGTGCCCGGCGCGGTCGGCGCATGGCGACGCGCGGCGCTGGACGCGGTCGGCGGCTATCCCGAGGATACGCTGGCCGAGGATCAGGACCTGACCATCGCCATCCAGCGCGCCGGATGGCGGGTCACCTACGACCCGCGCGCCGTGGCGTGGACCGAGGCGCCCGAGACGTTCCGCGCGTTGGCGAAGCAACGCTACCGCTGGGCGTTCGGCACGCTGCAATGCCTGTGGAAGCACCGCGCAGTGCTGCGGACCCGCCGCCCGTCGGGGCTGGCGCTGGTGGGACTGCCGCAGGCGTGGCTGTTCCAGATCGCCTTTGCCGCGATCTCGCCGCTGATCGACCTGACATTGGTCCTGTCGATCGTCGGCACGGCGCTGCGCGTTCACCAGCACGGCTGGGCGCAGACCAGCGGGGATGTCGGCACGATGGGGCTGTACTGGCTGGCCTTCACCGGCGTCGAGGTGCTGTGCGGCTGGATCGCCTACCGCCTCGACGGCCGCGGCGAGCGCTATCCGGCGCTGCTGCTGGTCGCGCAGCGGCTGGTCTATCGCCAGATCATGTATTGGGTGGTGCTTCGCGCGATCGTGTCGGCAGTGGCGGGGCTGGTGGTCGGTTGGGGCAAGCTGGAGCGCACCGGACGCGTCGCCGCACCCACGGCGAAGTAACGTCAAGGCCGACGCCCGCCGCCCGGCGCGGCGGGCGGCGGCATACGAAAAACCGGACTGAACCAGGGGTTCATCCGGGAAAACATATCCGCGATGTCAGGGATCGGACGGGAATGGTGGAGCCGAGGGGGATCGAACCCCTGACCTTCGCAATGCCATTGCGACGCTCTCCCAGCTGAGCTACGGCCCCATTCCGTCCGGGAGGCAGCCCACTAGCGGGGGGCTGCGGGCTTGGCAAGCGGCGTTTTGCCGCCTGCCGCACCTTTTTTCGGATCAGTTGTTTTCGTCGTCGTCGTTCTGCGTCTCGACACCCAGATCGTCGTCGCCGCCGAGATCGACCTCGTCGTCGGCCGAGGGCTCCTCGTCCTCGCCGGTGTCCAGATCCTCGTCGTCGCCGGCCAGGTCGCTGTCGGCCTTCTCCTTGTCCGGCTTCACCTGCTCGAACGGCAGCGGCTGCTTGGACTTGAGGATCGGTTCCGGCTCCCATGCATAACCGCAGTTGATGCAGGTGACGGGTTCGTCCTTTTGGAGGTCGTAGAAACGCGTCGCGCATTTCGGGCACGTACGCTTCGTGCCCCATTCCGGCTGGATCATGCCGTGGAAAGCCTTTCGGATGGGTGGTTCAACAGGATAGCCTGCGTGAAGTGGAGCGCGCCTTGCCATAGCGCAAGGCGGCTGGCAAGGCGCGCCGCGCATGGCGCATTCTCCCTCCCCCGCTCCGTTCACCGTCCCCGCGCCCGCCCGGCTCGCCGGACGGATCCGCATTCCAGGCGACAAGTCGATCAGTCATCGCTCGCTGATGCTCTCCGCGCTGGCGGTCGGCGAAAGCCGGGTCGAGGGGTTGCTGGAGGGGGAGGACGTGCTCGCCACCGCCGCCGCGATGCGGGCGATGGGTGCGACGATCGCGCGGGGCGACGATGGCGTGTGGCGGATCCACGGAGTCGGCGTCGGCGGGCTGCTGCAACCGGCGCAGGCGCTGGAGATGGGCAATTCGGGCACGTCGACGCGGCTGTTGATGGGTCTGGTCGCCAGCCATCCGATCACCGCGACCTTCACCGGCGACGCATCGCTGTCCGCGCGCCCGATGGAACGCGTCGCGACGCCCTTGTCGCGCATGGGCGCGACGATCACCGCCTCACCCGGCATGCGACTGCCGCTGATGGTGCGGGGCGCGTGCCCCGCGGTGCCGATCGAATATGAACTGCCGGTCGCTTCCGCGCAGGTGAAGTCGGCGGTGCTGCTGGCCGCGCTCAACACGCCCGGCATCACCCGCGTGATCGAGCCGGTGCCCACCCGCGACCATAGCGAGCGGATGCTGGCCGGGTTCGGCGCGACGCTGAGCGTGGAGGCGGGGCCGCGCGGCCGCGTCATCTCGCTGACCGGCGAGGCCGAACTGAAGCCGCAGTCGATCGTCGTGCCCGGCGATCCGTCATCGGCGGCATTCTGGATGGTGGCGGCGTCGATCGTGCCGGGCAGCGACGTGGTGATCGAAAACGTCGGACTGAACTCAACGCGCGCCGGGCTGCTGACCGCGCTCCGCATGATGGGCGCCGACATCGCCGAGCTGGACTCGCGGGTGGTCGGCGGCGAGCCGGTCGCCGACCTGCGCGTACGCCATGCCGCGCTGGCCGGGATCACGGTGCCGCACGATCTGGCGCCGGCGATGATCGACGAATATCCCGCGCTGTTCGTCGCCGCCGCCTTTGCCGCTGGCGCGACGGTTGCGCGCGGCGCGGAGGAACTGCGCGTCAAGGAAAGCGACCGCATCGCCGCGATGCGCACCGCGCTGGACGCCAATGGCGTCCGCACGCAGGAGCATGCCGACGGCCTCACCGTCCATGGCAGCGGTGGCGAGCCGATCGCGGGCGGCGGCACCGTCGCGACGCAGCTCGACCACCGGATCGCGATGAGCATGACGGTCGCCGGACTGCACGCCCGCCGGCCCGTCACCATCGACGACGTCACGCCGGTCGCCACCAGCTATCCCGCCTTTTACCAGCAGCTTGCGCAGCTTTCCGGAGAGGCGGCGTGATTATCGCGGTGGACGGCCCGGCGGCGTCGGGCAAGGGCACGATCGCGAAGGCGCTGGCGCGGCACTATGGCCTGCCGCATCTCGACACCGGATTGTTGTATCGCGCGGTGGCGGCAACGGTGAAGCGGCTGGAGCTGGATCCGGAGATCGAGGCGGATGCGGTCGCCGCCTGCGACTTCGACGAACAGGTGCTGGCCGATCCGGTGCTGCGCGACGATGCCACCGGACAGATGGCGTCGATCGTCTCGGCGCATCCGCTGGTCCGCGCCGCCTTGCTCCAAAGGCAGAAAAGGTTCGCACACCAGCCCGGCGGGGCGGTGCTGGACGGTCGCGACATCGGCACGGTCATCGCGCCGGATGCCGACGCCAAGCTGTTCGTTCGCGCGACCCCGATGATCCGCGCACGCCGCCGGCACGACGAGCTGAAGGGCCGGAACGCGACGATCAGCTACGATCAGGTGCTGGCCGACATCCGCGCCCGCGACGACCGCGACAGTTCGCGCTCCACCGCGCCGCTGGTCGCGGCGGCCGACGCGATGGAGCTGGACACCAGCTTCCTGTCGATCGAGGCGGCCGTGTCGCGCGCGGTGGCGCTGGTCGAGGGGCGCGTCCGCGGCGCGTGACCCTGATCGGCTTCGTGGGCGGCGGCTTGCCTGCGCGCGCCTTTTGCACTAAGGCGCGTCGGTCCGGCGAGCTGGGGCTCGCGGAGGCGCGGCGCGACAGGCACGTTCTCTCGCGCCTTTTCGCACATTGGCGAACCGCTCCCGCTGCGCCCCATCCCGCCTGATGTCGCGCATGACACGGGGTCTGCACGGCAGTGATGGCCAAGACCGGCGGATCCAACCGCCTGGCCGGAAAACGAACTAGGACGATTGCATTTATGGCCTCTGTGGCAACTCCCTCGCGCGACGATTTCGCGGCGATGCTCGATGACATGTTCGGCGGCGCCGACAGCTTCGAGGGACGCGTGGTACTCGGCACCGTCACCGGCATCGAGAACGATCTGGTCGTCATCGACGTCGGCCTCAAGAGCGAAGGCCGCGTGCCGCTGCGCGAATTCGCGCCCGCGCCGGGCCAGAAGGCCGATCTGAAGGTCGGCGACGAGGTCGAGGTGTATGTCGACCGGGTCGAGAACATGCACGGCGAAGCGATGCTCAGCCGCGACCGCGCCCGCCGCGAAGCCGCCTGGGACAAGCTGGAGCTGGAATTCGCCAAGACCGCGCGCGTCGAGGGCGTGATCTTCGGTCGCGTCAAGGGCGGCTTCACCGTCGACCTGAACGGCGCGGTGGCGTTCCTGCCCGGCTCGCAGGTCGATATCCGCCCGGTGCGCGACGTGACGCCGCTGATGGACATCCCGCAGCCCTTCCAGATCCTGAAGATGGACCGCAAGCGCGGCAACATCGTCGTCAGCCGCCGCGCGGTGCTGGAAGAAACCCGCGCCGAGCAGCGCTCGGGGCTGATCCAGTCGCTGCATGAAGGCCAGATCATCGACGGCGTGGTCAAGAACATCACCGATTACGGTGCGTTCGTCGACCTGGGCGGCATCGACGGCCTGCTGCACGTTACCGACCTCAGCTACAAGCGCGTCGGCCACCCGAGCGAGATGATCAACATCGGCGACACCGTGAAGGTGCAGATCATCCGCATCAACAAGGACACCCAGCGCATCTCGCTGGGCATGAAGCAGCTCGAGAGCGATCCGTGGGACGGCGCGTCGGCGAAGTATCCGGTCGGCGCGAAGCTGTCGGGCCGCGTCACGAACATCACCGAATATGGTGCGTTCGTGGAGCTGGAAGCCGGCATCGAGGGTCTGGTGCACGTCTCCGAAATGTCGTGGACCAAGAAGAACGTCCACCCGGGCAAGATCGTCTCGACCTCGCAGGAAGTCGACGTGGTGGTGCTGGAGGTCGACGAGGACAAGCGTCGCATCTCGCTGGGCCTGAAGCAGGCGCAGAACAACCCGTGGGAGGCGTTCGCCGCCGCGCACCCGATCGGCTCGACCGTCGAGGGCGAGGTCAAGAACGCCACCGAATTCGGCCTGTTCATCGGGCTGGACAACGATGTCGACGGCATGGTCCACATGTCCGACATCGCGTGGGGCGTGTCGGGTGAGGACGCGCTGAACCTGCACCGCAAGGGCGAGATGGTTCAGGCCGTGGTGCTCGACATCGACTCGGAGAAGGAGCGCATCTCGCTCGGCATGAAGCAGCTCGAGCGTGGTGGCCCGGTCACCGCCGGTGCGGGCGATCGCCTGGGCAAGAACCAGATCGTCACCGTCACCGTGCTCGAAGTCCGCGACGCGGGCCTGGAAGTGCAGGCGGGCGACGATGGCGCGACCGGCTTCATCAAGCGCACCGACCTCGGCCGCGATCGCGACGAGCAGCGTCCGGAGCGTTTCCAGGTCGGCCAGAAGTTCGACGCGATGGTCACCGGCTTCGACCGCTCCAAGAAGCCGACCTTCTCGGTCAAGGCGATGCAGATCGCCGAGGAGAAGCAGGCGGTGGCGCAGTACGGTTCGTCCGATTCGGGTGCATCGCTGGGCGACATCCTGGGCGAGGCGCTGAAGGCCCGCGACAGCAAGAAGTAAGTCGGAAATCGTTCCGATTTGACACAAAGGGGGGATCGGCCGGCGGCCGGTCCCCTTCTTGTTGATACACAAACGTTATCATATCCGTGCTATCGCGCCCCGGAGCCGAATTGTATCAACCCGGTCGGTTGATGGCGGGCGTCTGGGGAAAGTGCATAATGATACGGTCGGAATTGGTGCAGTCGTTGATGAAGGACAATGCCGGCCTGTCCCAGCGCGACGTCGAGGCGATCGTAACGACCTTCTTCGACGAGATCGTCGCCCGGCTGGCGGCGGGGGGCAGGGTCGAACTGCGCGGTTTCGGCGCCTTCTCGACCCGCGCGCGCGATGCCCGCACCGGCCGCAACCCGCGCACCGGCGAGACGGTCGACGTCGAGGCGAAGCGGGTGCCCTTCTTCAAGCCCGGCAAGGAAATGCGCGTCCGCCTCAACGTGGCGTGACGTCGCCTGCCCGGCGGAATGCCGTTTTCGATCCGTCCGGCACCAAGGACGGTTGACGCGGCGCATCGCAACGGCTTCGTGAGCCGGCATGCGCGGGCGTGGCGGAATCGGTAGACGCTGGGGACTTAAAATCCTCTGCCATTGGCGTGCGGGTTCGAGTCCCGCCGCCCGCACCAGCATGGCCCGCCTGCTTGCCGCCGGGCTGATCGTCGCATCGGCCACATCGTGCGGGCGTCGCGCGGACGTGGGGCCGGTCGTGGTCAGCGTGATCGGCGATCCCCCGAAGCTCGCCCCCCGGTCGCGCGCCGCATTGTCGACCGGCGAACAGTTGCTGACCGACTCGGTGGCGGAGGGTCTTGTCCGGTTCGATGCCGGCGGCCAGATCGAGGGTGGCGTGGCGGAACGCTGGATCGTCATCGACGACGGACGCAGCTACATCTTCCGCCTCCGCAACGCGCAATGGCCCGACGGTACGCCGGTCCGGGCCGCCGACATCGTGCCGCTGCTGCGACGCCAGATCGCGCGCGCGTCCGGCAACCGCATCGCGCCGTACCTGACCGCCGTCGCCTCCGTGGTCGAGATGACGCCGGAGGTCATCGAGATCGAGCTGGCCCGCCCGCGCCCGGATCTGCTCAAACTGTTCGCGCAACCGGAGATGGGGCTGATCCTCCCGCGCGCCGGTGGTGGCGCCGGTCCCTTCCGCGCGGCTGCGGCATCGCGCGACGGCATGCTGCTCACCCCCGCGCCGGATCCCAACCGCGACCCCGACGAGTTCCGCCCCACGCCCGAGGATGATGTGCGCCTGCATGGCGAGCGTGCCGCGGCCGCGATCGTGCGCTTCATCGGGCGCCAGTCGGACCTGGTCAGCGGCGGGACAATCGTCGATTGGCCGATCGTCCAGGCCGCCAATCCCGCCCCCGCCAACCTGCGGATCGACCCCGCCGCCGGCCTCTTCGGCCTGGCCGTCGTGCGTCGCGAAGGCTTTCTGGCCGATCCGGCGAACCGTGCCGCGATCGCGCAGGCGATCGACCGCGCGGACATCGTCGCGGCCACCTCGGCGGAATGGACCGCGCGCGAGACGATCCTGCCCGAGCAACTCGACTCGGCGGCGCCGCCCGCGACCGCGAACTGGTCGACGGTCCCGGCGGAGCAGCGACAGGCGGCGGCACAGGCGCAGGTGGCGGGCTGGCGCGCCACGCACGGCGTCCCGGTGCTGCGCCTCGCCCTGCCGCGGGGGCCGGGCGCGACCTTGCTATGGGCGCGGTTGGCGCGCGACCTGTACGCGATCGGCGTCCGTCCGCAGCGCGTGGCGCCGGATGACGCCCAGGCCGATCTCCGACTTGTCGATGAGGTCGCGCCTTATGACAGCGCGCGCTGGTATCTCGCGGCGGCATGCATGGCGTGCTCGCCGGAGGTGCAGACGGCGATCGAGGCGGTGCGCCTGGCGGATACCTTGCCGGCGCGCGCCGCCGCGAGCGCGGTGGCCGACCGCCTGCTGGCGCAGGATGCGACCTTCATTCCGATCGCGCGGCCGTTCCGCTGGTCGCTCGTCGCGCTGCGGCTGCGGCAATGGCAGCACAACGCGCGTGCGTGGCACCCGTTGAACCGGCTGCGCGCCAACACCAACTGACGATCATGGCCGTTCGTCCCACTCCGCTCGCCGCCTCGATCTTCGACACGCTGCCGGTCGGGCGCGACCCTGCATCGGTGCGCCGCCGGGTGGAAGCGATCGAGCGGCTGCTGGAGGGCATGTTCGTCATCCCCGGCATCAATCGCCGCGTGGGGCTGGACGCGATCGTCGGGCTGGTCCCGGTGGTCGGCGACCTGATGGCGGGCGCGATGGGCGCGTGGCTGATCTGGGAAGCGCGCAACATCGGGCTGAGCCGGATGGCGTTGATCGGAATGGGCGCACGGGTCGGGTTCGACACGATCCTGGGCATGGTTCCGATCGTCGGGGATGCGGCCGACTTCTTCTATCGCTCGAACACCCGCAACCTGAAGCGCATCAAGCGTCACCTCGACCGCCATCATCCCGCGACCGTCACAGTCGATCGTTGAGGCCGCGAGCCGGATCGGTCGTCATCCCGTCCCGCCAGCGCGCACGTGCGGCGCGAACGTCGTGCCGCCCGGCATCGCGCGCGGGACGCCGGTGGTGCCCGGGAAGCTGATCGGCAACCCTTCCAGCGTGCGCACCGCCATATAGGCGAAGCCCTCCGCCTCCAGCCCGTCGCCATGCCAACCCAGTGCGTCAACCGGCTCTGGCAGGAGGCCGGTACGCTCCCCGATCATGTGGACCAGAGTCGGATTGTGCCGCCCGCCGCCCGCCACCAGCAGCCGGCGCGGCGCAAGCGGCAGGAGCGCCAGCCCTTCGGCGACACTCGCGGCGGTAAAGGCGGTGAGGGTCGCGGCGCCATCGGCCGCCGACAGGCCGCGCACGGGCTGGATCGTGAAGTCGCTGCGGTCCAGTGACTTGGGGAAAGGCGCGGCGAAGAACGGGTGATCCAGCATCGCGGTCAGCACCGCCTCGTCCACGCGCCCCTGCGCGGCCAGCGCCCCCCCCTGGTCGAAGCGCGCGCCGGTTTGCTGCTCCATCCAACTGTCGATCAGGCCGTTCGCGGGGCCGGTGTCGAACGCCGCGATCGCCTCGCCTTCGTGGATCAGCGTCACATTGGCCACGCCGCCCAAGTTGAGCACCGCCAGCGGCGTGCCCAGCCCGGCGGCGAGCGCGGCGTGATACACCGGCAGCAGCGGCGCGCCCTGCCCGCCCGCCGCCACGTCGGCGCTGCGGAAATCGGCGACGGTACGGATGCCGGTCACGTCCGCCAGCATCTGCCCGTCGCCGACTTGCCATGTCCAGCGGCGATCGGGGCGATGCGCGACCGTCTGCCCGTGAAAGCCGATCACCCCGACATCCGCCGCCGACACGCCCGCATCGCACAGCAGCTTGTGCACCGCCAGCGCATGCGTACGGGTGATGAGGTCGCCCGCGGCCAGCAGCGGCGGGCTGGCGCGCGGACGCGGATAGCTGAGCGCCAGCGCGGTCGCCTCGGCCAGTTGCGCGCGCGCCGCATCGGAATAGGGTTCGCCGCGAAACGCGATGCGGCGGACCGCGCGCCGCCCGTCGGTGTCGATCAACGCCGCGTCGATCCCGTCGAGCGACGTGCCCGACATCAATCCGATCGCCAGCATCGCGGTTCCTCCCAAGCGCCCATCCGCCGCCCCCTATCGCCGCTGTCGGCGGCACTGGCAAATCGCGACGTTTCGCACTATGTGCGCGGCCTCCCATGGCAACGCAAATCCCCTCTCCGCCCCGTGTGGGCATGGTGTCGCTCGGCTGTCCCAAGAACTTGGTCGACAGCGAACGGATCCTGACCCAGCTTCGCGCCGACGGCTATCAGATGTCGGCCGATTATGCGGGCGCGGACGTCGTGCTGGTCAATACCTGCGGTTTCCTCGATTCGGCGAAGGAGGAAAGCCTGGAGGCGATCGGCGAGGCGATCGCCGAGAACGGGCGCGTCATCGTCACCGGCTGCATGGGCAAGGAGGCGGATGCGATCCGCACCCGCTTCCCCGGCGTGCTCGCGATCACGGGCGCGCATGAATATGAGCAGGTGGTGGAGGCGGTGCACGCCGCCGCCCCCGCCGCGCTCAGCCCGTTCGTGGACCTGATCCCCGACGCCGGACTGAAGCTGACGCCGCGCCATTACAGCTATCTGAAGATTTCCGAAGGCTGCAATCACCGCTGCTCGTTCTGCATCATCCCGTCACTGCGCGGCGACCTGGTCAGCCGCCGCCCCGACGCGATCCTGCGCGAAGCGGAGAAGCTGGTCGCGGCGGGCACGAAGGAACTGCTGGTCATCAGCCAGGACACCTCCGCCTATGGCATCGACATCCGCGACCAGCCGCGGATGTGGAAGGGCGACGAGATCCGCCCGCACATGACCGATCTCGCCCGCGAGCTGGGGCGGATAGCCCCGTGGGTGCGGTTGCACTATGTCTACCCCTATCCGCACGTCGACCAGGTCATTCCGCTGATGGCCGAAGGGCTGGTGCTGCCCTATCTCGACATACCGTTCCAGCATGCCGCGCCAGCCGTGCTGCGGCGCATGAAGCGGCCCGCCAACGACGCCAAGGTGCTCGGCCGCATCAAGGCGTGGCGTGAGATCTGTCCCGACATCGCGATCCGCTCGACGTTCGTCGTCGGATTTCCGGGGGAGACGGAAGACGATTTCCAGTATCTGCTCGACTGGCTCGACGAAGCGCAGCTCGACCGTGTTGGCGCGTTCCGGTTCGAGCCTGTGGAGGGCGCGTCGGCGAACCTGCTCCCCGATCCGGTGCCCGAGGCGGTGAAGGAGGAGCGCTACGCGCGGATCATGGAGCGCACCGCGGCGATCTCGACGGCGAAGCTCGCCGCGAAGATCGGCCGGACGCTCGACGTGATCGTCGATGCCGTCGATGCAGAGAGCGGTGGCGCCTCCGGGCGTTCGAGCGCCGATGCGCCGGAAATCGACGGCGAGGTCCATCTGCGCGACGCGGCGCATCTTGCCGCGGGCGATATCGTGCGAGTCACGATCGAGGATGCCGACGAACACGATCTGTTCGGCGTGCCCGCCTGACCGCCGCGATATCGGCAGGCAGGGCGCCCGTCCTGGCGGCACATGGGAATGCTGAGAGTCCGTTTGAAAATTCGCGGAAGAGCGAGTTTTGCAGGCGGTGCCGGCGCCTCCCTCTCCCGGCCACCTACAGCGTACCCTTGATGGGTGGCCGGGAGGGGGAAGCGGGCCGGCACCGCGAAGCGCGTTTCAACGCGTTTCCAAACAGCCTCTAAGGCTTCGTTTACCGTAAGGGGCTAGATCGGATCATCCTTGCAATGGATGCGTCATGCCGCGACGGATACGATCACTGCTCACCTCGCTCAGCGCCGAGGTCACCTCGCATGCCGATCGGTCGGAAGCGATCGCCAGCCAGACACGCCTGCTGGCGCTGAATGCCGCGATCGAGGCCGCGCGGTCCGGCGAGGCCGGTCGCGGCTTCGGCGTGGTCGCACAGGAGGTGAAGGCGCTGGCGGCACAGGCCAGCAATTCCTCGCGCGCGTTTCGCGAGGAGCTGCTCGGCCGCCTCACGCACGGCAGCGAGATCGCGACCGAACTGGTCCGCGAGCTCGAAGGCGGGCGGCTGGGCGAACTGGCGCAGTCGATCGCCGACGCGCTGTCGCGCATGCTGTACGACCGCACCATCGACGTGCGCGTGCTCGCCTCGGATCATTCGGTCGCAGAAAGCCTGCTGACCGAGGGCAGCGAACGGGCGGAGGCCCGCGCGCTGGAGCGGCTGCGATCGCTGCTCAGCTATTCTCCGTATTTCCTTAACGCCTTTGTGGTCGGCGCCGATGGGACGGTGGCGGTGTGCGCGCATGACAATGCCGCCGTGCGGCGCGTCCGGTTCGACGGATTTCCGCAGTTCCAGCACGTCATGGCCGGCGGCGCGTGCGACGGCTGGGCCACCGACGAAGTGTGGGAAAATCCGTGGTCGAATGATCGCAAGGTGCTGATCTTCGTCGCGCCGGTGCTGGCGGCCGGGGTCACGATCGGCGTCTGCTATCTCGAGTTCGACTTCGAGGGGCAGGTGGCGAAGCTGATCGACGTGATGAACCGTTCGACCGAACGGGCGTCGATCTCGATCGTCGACCACATTGGCCGGGTGATGGCGACGACCGGCGGCTATGCGTTCGGCACCGCCCATCCGCACGCGTCCGCGGCGAGCGCGCGGACCATCCAGTCGCACGACGGCCTGATCGTCGCCCAGGCGACGGTGCCCAGTGACCATGGCGTGCCGGGCCTGCGATTCCGATGCGTCATCGAGGATCGCGTCGCCACGGATCGCGAAATCGTCGCCGCCGTTCGGGGCGTCGCGGAATAGCGCCAACGGCCCAGTGGTCGTGGCCGTCAGCGTAGGGGAGGGAAAACGACACGAGCGCCTGGTAGCGAAGGAGGGACTTGAACCCCCGACACGCGGATTATGATTCCGCTGCTCTAACCAGCTGAGCTACTTCGCCCCGTGGACCACGGGAGCACCGGAGCGCTCGTGAGGCGCGGGCTATACCAGCCGAAACGCGGCGGTCAAGCGGTGAACATGTGCCGCGACAGCATTTCCCACGGTCCGCCGCGATACCAATAGGCGGCCAGCCCCGCGATCGTGACCGGCCGCGAGCGAAACCCCGCGCGCAGCTCCTCCAGCAACGCCTTCGCCTCGCCCGGCGACACCTTGTTCTGCACGGTGACATGCGCGCGCCAGCCGCCGGCATCCTGCGGCGTCAGCAACCCGGCGAAGACGTCCGCCAGCCGGGCGCGGATTTCCGCCAACGCCGGGCTGTCGATCCGGTAAGCGACGCCGCGCCCCAGCGAGATGACATCGGCGATGCGCGCGGCCAGCGGGCGCGTGCCCCGCGTCTCCGCCGTCAGCCGCTGGCGCAACTCGGGCGCCAGCGCCGGCGGCAGGTGGTGGAACATGGTGAGATGCGCGGCGAGCTGGTTGCGCTCGGGCGGGAAATGGGCCCGTCGCTGCGCATCGAAGAACGACTGGTCCGCCGCGCCGAACAGCGCCGTCACGATGATCGGCGCCGGCGCGTCCATGGCGCTCAGATCTCGATCTGGCTGCCCAGCTCCACCACGCGATTGGTGGGCAGGCGGAAGAATTCCATCGCGCTTTCGGCGTTGCGCAGCATCCAGCTAAACAGTTTCTCGCGCCAGATCGCCATGCCCGGCCGTTCGGAGGCCAGCAGCGTCTGGCGGCTGAGGAAGAAGCTGGTGTCCATCATCCGGAACGCCGCGCCGCAGCCATCGAACGCCTTCAGGTGCGCGGGCACGTCCGGCTCCTCCATGAAGCCGTAGCGCAGGATCACGCGGTGGAAGCCCTGGCCCAAATCCTCATGCAGGAAGCGGTCTTCCTCCGGGAAATACGGCATGTCGGTGACGCGTACCGTCAGCAGGATCACGCGGTCATGCAGGACGCGATTGTGCTTCAGGTTGTGGAGCAGCGCGTGCGGAACGCCCTCCGGCGTGGAGGTCATGAACACCGCCGTTCCCGATACCCGCGTCGCCGACGTCGCGGCCGAATCGATGAAGATGCGAATCGGCATTGCCGCCTCGCGCATCCGCTCGATCATCAGCTTGCGCCCCTCGGACCAGGTGGTGAGCAGCACGAACACCACCACCGCGACCAGCAGCGGGAACCAGCCGCCGTCCGGCACCTTGGTCAAATTGGAGGAGAAATACAGGCCGTCGATCGTCAGGAAGGTGATTTCGAACAGCGCGGTGGCCCAGATCGGCCAGTGCCACACGCGCCGGATCAGCACCCCGACCATGCAGGTGGAGATGAACATCGTGCCGGTCACCGCGATACCGTACGCCGCGGCCAGGTTGGACGATTCGCCGAAGCCGAAGATCAGCAGCAGCACCATCACCATCAGCGCCCAGTTGATCGCCGGGATGTAGATCTGCCCCGCCTCCGACGCGCTGGTATGGGTGATGCGGATGCGCGGCATCAGCCCCAGTTGCACCGCCTGCTGCACCACTGAATAGGCGCCGGTGATGACCGCCTGGCTGGCGATCACCGTCGCCATCATCGCCAGCATCACCAGCGGCAGACGGCAGCTTTCCGGCGCCATCAGGAAGAACGGGTTCTGCGCCGCTGCCGGCTGCTCGAGCAGCAGCGCCCCCTGACCCAGATAGTTGAGCATCAGCGCGGGCAGCACGAACACCAGCCACGCATAATAGATCGGCTTGCGGCCGAAATGCCCCATGTCGGCGTAGAGGGCCTCCGCCCCGGTCACTGCCAGGACCACCGAACCGAGCGCCAGAAACGCGAGCCCGCCGTCATTCGCGGCGAAACGGAAGGCATGGACCGGATTGAGCGCGAAGAGGATGTCGGGCCGCTCGATCACGTGCATCAACCCCAGCGCCGCGATGACGAGGAAATACACGCCCATGATCGGACCGAAGAGCCGCCCGACCTTCTCGGTCCCGATCGACTGCATGTAGAACAGCGCGATCAGGATCACGACCGCGATCGGCAGCACGAACGCGTCGAAGCCCTGTTCGACGGTCTTCAACCCCTCCGCCGCCGACAGCACCGACACCGCCGGGGTAATCATGCAGTCGCCGAAGAATAGCGCCGTCGCCAGCACGCCCAGGATGATGAGGCTCGGCCCCCATTTCTTGCCCGTGCCCGATCGCCGCTGGATCAGGGCGAGCAGCGCCAGGCTGCCGCCCTCGCCATTGTTGTCGGCGCGCAGCACGATCAGCACGTATTTGAGCGTCACGATCAGCATCAGCGACCAGAAGACGAGGCTGATGACGCCGAAGATGTGCAACTGGTCGACCGCCAGCGGATGATGGCCGACGAACACCTCCTTCATCGCGTAGAGCGGACTGGTGCCGATGTCGCCATATACGACGCCGATCGCGCCCAGTGCCAGCTTGGCCAGCCCGCCGCCCTGCTGATGATGGGAATGCCCCGCCGCACCGGCTTGCGCCTGGATCGCGGGGTCGACGGTGCTGACGCTCATGCGTGGGCGACCGTGATCGAGACGTCATCCGCGTTCGTGGCCATAGTGTGGCGCGCCTAGCACGCGGCCAGAGACCCCGCAACGCGGAACAGAGATGGAACAGGATTGTTGTGCTTCGCGAAAGGACATTACCACGATGAGCGACGACAATCCCAAGAACCACCCCTTCTCCAATGCCGAGAAGGATCCCGACGACTGGACCACGGGCGACGAGCCGATGACCGGCGCACAGGCCAGCTACCTGAAGACGCTGAGCGAGGAAGCGGGCGAGCCGTTCGACGACTCGCTGACCAAAGGCGATGCCTCGAAGCGGATCGACGCGCTGCAGGAGAAGACCGGACGCGGCCGGTAAGGCGCGAAGGCTATTGGGAAAAGGGGCGCCGGCGGCGCAGGTCCGAACAGCAGCCTCTTAGCGCGCGAGCGCGATAAGCCGGTTGAGCAGCATCAGGCGTGTGGCGAGTTCGCGACGGTAATCGGTGCCGGGCGCGGACAGCCGCACTGCGCGCGCCCACAATGGCCGCGCCTTCGCGAACTCGCCGGCCCGTACATAGGCGAGGCCGAGGTAATAAGGCGGCGCGGGATGTTCGGGGGCCAGTCGTGCCGCCTGCCGGAATGCGAGCAGCGCGGGCGGCGTCACCTGGTCGCCGCCATCGGCGGCCAGCGTGGTGCCGGCCCATGTCCACAGGATGAAGCTGCGGGGCATGCGCGACAATCCGCCCAGCACCACGCGCGCGGCGGCATCGTCGTTGCCGGTCCGCGTCATCGCGTCGGCGGCGACCAGATAGGTGCTGTCAGCGGTGAATTTCCCGAGCAGGCCTTCGCGCAGCCTGGCCTCGTCCGCATCGAAGGACGCCATCTGCGTCAGGTGCCGTGCCGGCGCGGCGGGCAGCAGCGGGCGTCCCTGCCACGCATAACCGATGCCACCGATGCACAATGCCGCGCCCAGCGTCGACCACAGCAGCCGATCGACGCGCAGCCACAACGCCATCGCCGCGAACGCGCCTCCGGCGAGCAGGAGCAGCGCCACGAAGCCCATCACTGGCCCTCCGGCGTGCGCGTCTCGTGCATCTTGCCGGCCATTTGCGGCGGCATGTATTTCTCGTCGTGCTTGGCGAGCAGGTTGGTGGCGACGAACGACGCGTCGGGCCGGAAATGCCCCTCCGCGACGACGCCGGATCCTTCGCGGAACAGGTCGGGCGCGATGCCGCTGAAACGCACGGGCGTGGTGGCATGGCCATCGGTCACCACGAAGTCGATCGACACGCCATCGGCGGCGCGGCGGATCGAGCCGCGCTGCACCATCCCGCCCAGCCGCACCGCCTTGTCGGGGGAGGGCAGCGCGCGCGCGACGTCGCCCGGCGCGTAGAAGAACGCCGCCTGATCGCGCAGCCCCGACAGTGCCAGCAGCGCCGCCACGGCGATCGCCGCAAGGCCGAGCAGCACCAGCATCAGCCGCTGGTTCTTGCGCGTCACTTCTCGGCCCGCCGCATCGCGCGCCAGCTCAGCCAGCCGATCGTCGCGGTGGCGACCAGCGTCAGCGCATAGGCCGCCGTAACGAAAGGCCACGGGTTCATGCGCGCGCGCGCCGCCGCATCCGCGCCTCGGCCTTCGCCTGCGCGAGCATGGCGCGCATCCGCATCAGCACGATTCCGCCGAACAGCAGGGTGAAGCCCGACAGCATGATCGGCAACGGCCACAGCAACGCGCCGTCGATGCTCGATCCGGTCAGCCCGATGCTCGGTCCCTGATGCAACGTGTTCCACCACACCACCGAATAGCGGATCACGGGCAGCAGCACCGTGCCCGCGATGCCGTAAAGCGCCGGAATGCGACCGTCGCCATCACGCTCGTGATCGGCGCGCATGAGCGCGATGAAGCCGAGATAGACGAAGAACAGCAGCAGCATCGACGTCAGCCGCCCGTCCCACTGCCACCACGTCCCCCACGTCGGACGTCCCCAGATCGCGCCGGTGACGAGGCACAGCGCCGTGAAGACCGCGCCCGGCGCTGCGATCGCGCGCGCCGCGATCGCGGCCAGCGGGTGGCGCCAGACCAGAAAGACGATGCTGGAGATCGCGATGCCGCTCCATCCCCCCATCCCCAGCCATGCGGCGGGGACATGGATGTAGAGGATGCGCACCGTCTCGCCTTGCAGGTAATCCGGCGGGGTCTGGGTCAAACCCGCCCAGCAGCCGATCGCGACCAGCGCCACGCCGCCCCACCACAGCAGCGGCGTGAGCGGACGCGCGATCTTCAGGAAACGCGCCGGATTGGCGAAGGCGTGAAGCGATGGCACCGGCATGCGATAAGCGAAGCGGCGGCGATCGTCACCCCCGCCAGATCATCCGCGTCCGATCAGGCGACGGGCGATCCGGTCCGCGACCTCCGCGATCGGAGCGCCGGCGGTCGCGGCCTCGTCCCACACCTGTTCCAGACGGCCGGGGATCTGCGCGATCCGCGCCATCACCTCCGCCTCGTCGCCATGGCCGAGATATTCCAGACCGACGTTGATGATCCCGCCGGCGTTGATGACGTAATCCGGCGCGTAGAGGATGCCGGCATCGTGCAGCCGCTGGCCGTCGTCCTTCGTCTCCAACTGGTTGTTCGCGCCGCCCGCGACGATCCGGGCCTTCAGCGTCGGGATCGACTGAGCGGTCAGGATCGCCCCCAGCGCGTTGGGACTGACGATATCGGCGTCGGTGGACAGGATCGCGTCCGGGCTGGCCGTCGTCGCACCCAGCTCGGCGGCAAGCCGCTCCGCACGCGCCTGATCGACATCGGCCAGCGTCAGCACCGCGCCATCGCGCGCCAGCAGCCGCGCCAGCCCGCCACCGACCGACCCCAGCCCCTGGATCGCGACGCGCACGCCGCGCATCTCGTCGGTGCCCAGACCGCGCTTCGCCGCGGCGCGCACGCCCAGATAGACGCCATGCGCGGTGTACGGCCCGGGATCGCCACCCGCCGCGCCCTGTGCCACCGGCAGGCCGGAGACGTAGCGCGTTTCGCCCGCGATCACCTTCATCCGCGCTTCGGACATGCCGACGTCCTCGGCGGTGACATAGCGGCCGCCCAGCGACTCGACCGCGCGGCCGAAGGCGACGAGCTGCGCCTCGCTGATCGTGTCGCCGGGACGCGCCGCCAGCACCACGCCCTTGCCACCGCCCAGCGCCAGCCCGGCCATCGCATTCTTGTAGCTCATGCCACGCGACAGGCGCAGCGCGTCGGTGACCGCGCGCGCATCGTCGGCATAATGCCAGAAGCGCACCCCGCCCGCCGCCGGGCCGAGCGCGGTCGAATGGACCGCGATCACCGCCTTCAGCCCCGATGCCGGATCGGTGAACAGGTGCAGCCCTTCATGGCTGTCGAAATCGGAATAATCCCAGACGGAGGTCATCGTCTCTCCCATGCGCACGGCATAAAATTACCGGACCACGCAATATTCCGCTTCTCGCCAAATGGCGAGTCGGCACGGGGAGGAAAAACGGAGGAAGGGTAAAATGGGGCGATCGACGGGACTTGAACCCGCGACCCTCGGTACCACAAACCGATGCTCTAACCAACTGAGCTACGATCGCCGCGAAGGCCGTGCCCCTAGCGGTGCGCCGGGGCGTTCGTCAAGGACTTCAGAAGCGTCCCTCGACCGCAAAGGTGCGCGCCGCGCCATTGGCGACGAAACCGGCCCCGTCCAGCCGCGCCGCGATCGCCGGATCGCCCGGCAGCAGCGTCAGTTCGGCACGGTAGCGGCCATCGGACCACAGGCGCAGGTTGATCCCCTCCCCGGCTCCACTGGCGAGCGGCAGCAGCAGCGCGCCGGCGTCACAGCGCGCGCCGCCGCTCACCGCGCCGGGCAGCGGCTGCCCCAGGAAACCACCCGCCAGCGTCGCGCGCACGCGGCCGTCCGACGACTCACAGGCACCGTCGACAAACCGCACCGTCACGTCGTCCAGGTTGAGCGTGGTGACCGGCAGCGGCGCGAACGCATTGCCGGGTTCGAGCGGCCCGCGCGCGCCGAGCACCGCCGCGCGGTTGCGTCCCATCTCCACGACCGCGGCGATACGACGCGCCGGATCGTCCGACTCGCCCTCCAGCGCGATCCGCGCGCGCCCGATCACCAGCGCCAGCGGCGACAGGCGGGCGTGGAGGTCGCCGAGCGCGATGTCCCCGAACCGCGCCTCCACCAGCCGGCCGGACCACAGGCTGCCGGCCACCTCGCGTGCGGTGAAGCCCTGCGCGTCCAGTCCGCTCCACCCCAGCGCCAGCCGCAGCGGAAGGAAGGCGAGCATCGCCAGCGCGAAAAAGGCGATGAACAGCGTGCGGCGGCCGGTGGCGAGACGGATGCGCATCAATTCCCCCGCGTGCGCAGCGTCATCTGCGCGGTCACGCTGCCGGCTCCGCTGCCCGATACGCTGAGCGAGTCGACCAGCACGCCGTCCGCCTCCAGCCCCGCGAGCCACTGCATCAGCGCCCCGGCGCGCGCGGTGGCGATCGAGGTGCGGATCCGTCCCGGCGCCTCGACATCCAGGCTGGCGAGCGCGAAGCCGGCGGCATCGGCGCGCTGGCGCACCACATCGGCAAGCGGCGCGGCCAGCGGCGTGGAGCGTCGTTGCAGCGCCTTCACCTGCACCAGCCCGGCCTGCGCGGCACCCAGCCGCACCACCGCATCGGTGTAGCGCGCCCGCGACGACGACAGCCCGTTGCGCACCGGCAGGATCAATACGCCCCACAGCAGCGTAACCGCCGCCAGCGCGGCCATCACCAGCAACAGCCGCCGCTCGCGCAGCGACCGGCCATCGAACCATGCCTTCAGGTTGTTCATGGCCGCACCGTCATGTCGCCGGTCAACCGGCCGTTCGCCTGCTGGAAAACGCTCGATTCGACGGCAAAGCCCGCCGCGGCCAGCCGCGACTTGATCGTGTTCGCCTGCGCCTCGCCTGCCAGCGACAGCGAGACGCGCAGCGCACCATTGGGCTCGAACTGCAAGGCGGTGACCTCGCTTTCGGGCACCGCCTGCACGATCTCGTAGATGGCGGCGGCGGTGCGGGTGAACCCCTGTCCCGGTCCGCGCAATTGCGTCAACCGCTCACCCAGCAGGCGCGCGGCATCGCCGTCGCCGGTGCCGCGCGGCAGCCCCTGTCGCGCCACCGTCGCGGCGCGCTGCTCGATCGCATCGGCCCCGAACGCGTAACGCATGATCCGCACCACGTCGATCGCCAGCGTCGCGAGCAGGATCAGCCCGGCAAGCACCGCCAGCCGCCGCACCAGCGCCCAGTCGATCGCGGCGCGTTTCCGCCGGCGCGCGAATCCGCCCTGCCGCAGGTCGATCGCCGGCTCCGTCACCGCCGCCACCGCCGCGCTGCGCAGCGTGGCGCGATCCAGCGCGACCGGGGCTTCGCCGCGCGTGACCAGCCCGGTGATCAGCGGCTCGTCCGCCCAACCCGACGTCCGTCCGCGCACCACCATCTGGCCCGCCAGATCGGCCTGGACATAGCCCTCCTCCGGCACCGGCAGCAGCAGCGGCGCGGGCAGCACCGCCGCCGGGTCGATTCCGCGTTGCGCCAGCGTCGCCAGCCAGCCGGCCATGCGCGCCGGGGCGACCACCGCGATCGCGCGTTCGCCATCGCGCTCGGGACCGACCGCGACGTGCACGTCGTGCGCGGGTTCGGCGGTGGCGTCGCTCACCACCACGCGTGCCGCCGCCAGCGCCTGTGCCGGCGATCGCGCGGGCAGGTTCGCCCAGTGCAGCGTCACCGCATCGGCGGGCGCGACCGCGACGACGCGATCGTCCGCGTCGAGATCGGGCAGCCCCTCGCCCTCACCCTCCACCGCATCGTCGCGGATCCGCCACCAGCGCCAGGGCAGCGAATCGTCGGGCGGAAGGAAGAGGAGCGTCGCGGCCGTCATGGTACATCCCCCCATTGCCGCGTCACGAGCCGCACGGGAAGGGTCCGTGCGTCGATCAGCCCCTCCTCGTGCAATTCGGCGCCACCGTTGGCCACGTCGATGCGTAGCGCGAACCATTTGGTGGTTACCGCGGTCTGCTGCTGCGCGCCCAGATCGACCGCGCCGCCGCCGCTCGCCAGTTGCGTCCAGAACTGCCCGGCGCTCGCATAGCCGTTCGGGGGGCGACGCAGCAGCGCCCCCTGCGCCTGCGCGATGCCCATCGTGTCGGGCAGCAGGCTGGCGAGCAGCGGCGCCTGTTCGGGTAGCAGCGTGTTGACGTTGAGCACCGACTGCCGCGCGATCGGCAGCGCACACAGCCACGGTCTGAGGATGCGATATGCCTCCGGCGTGACACCCTTCACCGCGCGCAATTCGCTGACGTCGGCCATCAGCGTGCCCGCGGTGCGATAACCGCGATAGGCGGCGTCCTCCGCGCCGCCGGGGATCGGATCGCCGTCGCTGTCGATCCAGTCGGCGGCGGCCGCCGCGATCGTGTCGCCGTCCTGCACGCGCAGCAACCGCATCAATCGCTGGAAGCGCAGCACCGCCGTGCCGTTGACCGTGTAGGTGCCCTCGAACCCCGGCGAGACCAGCCCGTTGAGGTTGAGGCAGTTGCCGCCGTCGGTGACGCGCGCGGTGGCGGTGCCGCCGGGGATCGGCAGCCCGAACGGCCGGCCGCTCCACCCGCCGGTCAGCGCCACGCGGTCGCGCGCCTGTTGCAGCAAGGTGGTCACGCGCTGCGTCGCCAGCGTCTCGGCGGCATAGGCATAGCCGCGCGCGGCATCCAGCGCGACCGCATTGGCGGCCAGACGGGTCGACAGCCGCAGCCGCTCCAGCGCGGTCGCGGCCATCACCGCGATCACCGCGACCAGCAGCAGCACCGTGAGGAGCGCGGCACCGCGCTCGCCCTCACGCGGCGCCATCACGCGCCCCCGCCGGCGTGTCCGGCCCGCGTCCGGGCTGGATCGGCGTCCCGCCCGCCCCCGCTCCCTCACGTTCGTCGCCGCTCACGCGCGGCGTGCCGGTGCCGACCAGGAACAGCAGTCGTAGCGACTGCCCTCCCGCGCGCACCACCGTCAGCTCCACCGCCTGCGGCAGCGCGGCGCGCTCGTCGCCCTGCCAGCTATCGCTCCACGCCCCCAGATACCGGAAGCGCAGCCGCACCTCCTGCACCCGGTCGAGCAGCAGTGCCGGGGGCAGCGGCGCGGCCCCGTCGAGCGCTGGATAGCCGACCCGCTCGATGCCGTCGGCGGTCAGGCGATATTCCACCTTCTGCAACGTCGCGCGCGGTGCCTGGTCGGGGTTGCTCCACCCGCCGCGTACGAAGCGCAGCATCGGGGTCGCGCCCCGGTCCCCGGAAAAGGCCGGGAACAGCGTGCCCGCCGCGTCGCGCGTCGCGCGATCCTGCGCCTGGGCGAAGTCCGCGGTCATGATCGAGGTCAGACGGTTGAGCGCGGCATTGTCGTCCAGCGCCGCGCCCGTTGCACCCTGCGCCCGCACGCTGAACGCCAGCAACCCGACACCGGCGGCGGCAATCATGCCGAAGATCATCAGCGCGATCATCACCTCGACCAGCGTGAAGCCCGCCTCTTGTGGACGCCGCACGGTCATGGGGCGACCCTCGCCTGGACGGGTTCGGCGGGCGGCCGCACCATGGTCGCCCTTCCCAGCACCGCGCCCCCGGCATCGCTGACCGCGACGTCGATGCGCTGCACGTCGCCGTCGCCGAGCGGCTGCACGTCGCGCACCCAGCGCCACGCCCGGCCGCCGGCCTGTTCCACGCCGCTCGCGCGGCCGCGCAGCGGCGGCTGCGCATCGGTGACCGCCTCGATCGCGACGTTGCGCGCGACGATCTGCGCCAGCAACGTGGCGGAGACGATACCCGTCGAACGGATCGTCTGCCCCTCCAGTCGCAGCAGCGCCAGCGCCGCGAGGCTGAACACCACCAGCGCCACCATGATCTCCACCAGGGTGAAGCCGCGCTGGCTATCCCGCGACACGGACGCTTCCATCGGCCTCGACCACCACATCGGTGCGCATCCCCTCGCGCGTCAGCGTTACGGTGAGCGGCCGGTCGGCGAGGCCGGTCGTATCGAAGGTGACGCGCTCGCGCCCGGTCCCGGCCTCCACGCCGGCGGCGGCGGTGCCGGGCTTCCAGCGCTCCACCGCCAGCGGCCCGTCCATCGGCGACCACATGCCGCCGCGCCACTGGTCGTAGCCATAACCGCCGGACGTCACCCACAGGCTGACCGGGCGCGCCTCGACGATCGCGGCGTCGTGCGCGGCGCGGGTGCGGACCGCGAAGCGCGACGCCTCGTCCATCAGCCGCCCGCGCGTGTCCGGCATCATCAGCACCGCCGCCGCCGAGGCGAGGCCGATAACGGTGATGACCACCATCAGTTCGATCAGCGTGAAGCCGCGCTGCCGTGCGCGGCGCGCACGATCACCCGCCACCGCGCACGGCGGCATCCGGGACCGATGTCGCCGCTTACTGCCAGGATCCGATGTCGGCATCGATCCCCTCGCCGCCGTCCTTGCCGTCCGCGCCCAGCGTCCAGACGTCGGCCGCGCCGTGCTGCCCCGGCGAGGCATAGAGATACGCCCGACCCCAGGGATCCTGCGGCAGCCGCTTGACATAGCCCCCCGCCTGATAGCGCGCCGCATCGGCGCCGGCCGGCGCGGACACGAGCGCCTGCAACCCTTGCGTGGTCGTCGGATAGCTGCCCATCTGGAGTCGGTAGAGTTCCAGCCCCTGTTCGATGGTCGCGATGTCCGCCTTCGCCTTCTGGATGCGCGCGGTGTCGCCCGACGGCAACACGTTGAGCGCCACGATCGTGGCGAGCAGGCCGATGATGACGATCACCACCATCAGTTCCACCAGCGTGAAACCGTTGCGCTTCCTGCGGATCTTCTTCTCGGTCGACATAGGCAATCTCATTGTCCGGCCAGCGTGTTGAGCTGGAGGATGGGGAGCAGGATGGATAGCACGATCGTCGCGACGATCGCGCCCATGATGACGATGATGAACGGCTCCAGCAGCGACATGGCGGTGGCGGTGAAGCGGTCGAACTCGCGTTCGAGGTAATCGGCGGCGCGCTCCAGCATCTCGTCCAGCCGCCCCGCCGCCTCGCCGCTGGCGGCCAGATACACCAGCAGCGGCGGGAAGACGCCGGCGCGGCGCATCGCCGCCGACAGGCTGCCGCCGCCGCGGATCGACTCGGTGATCTCGTCGGAGGCCAGCTTCAGCCGCCGGTTGTGGATCGTGCCCGCGGTCAGGTTCAACCCTTCCAGCAACGGCAGGCGGCTGGCTACCATCGTCGACAGCGTGCGCGCCATCCGCGCGGCGTGCAGGTCGCGCAACAGCCGCCCCAGCAGCGGCACGCGCAGCAGCCAGCTATCGAAGGCCAGCCGGATCGGCGGCTGACGCAGCGCCGCCCAGGCACCGACGCCGATTGCGACCAGCACCAGCAGCATCAGCCACCACCAGCCGACCAGCACGTCCGACAGGCCGATCACGAAGCGGGTGAGCAGCGGCAGTTCCTGCCCGACGGTATCGAATTGCTCCACCACCTGCGGCACGACGAAGGTCATGAGCGCGAGCACCACACCCAGCGCGACGGTCGCCAGCACCGACGGATAGGCCATGGCGGTCAGCAGCTTGCCGCGGATCTCCGCCTGCCGCTCCAGCAACGTCGACAGACGCTCCATGATCTCCGGCAGCGAGCCCGAGCTTTCGCCCGCCGCCACCATCGCCCGGTACAGCGGCGGAAAGCTCTTCGGCTCGCGCGCCATCGCATCGGCGAGGCGGCGACCCTCCACGACGGCGGCGTGCACGGTTTGGACGATCGCGCGCACGCTTTCCTGCTCGGTCTGCCGCGTGATGGTGCGCAGCGACTCCTCCAGCGGCGATACGCGGTTGAGCGTGGCGAGCTGGCGGGTGAACAGCGTGAGCTGCTTGCCCGACATCTTCGCGCGGCCGAGTTCGAGGCCGAACAACGGCCGGCTGCGCGTCGCCGGGGCCGCACCGGGTTCGATGCGCACGACATACAGCCGCTTGCGGTCAAGCACGGCGCGCGCGGCGGCGACATCGCTGGCGGCGACATGCCCGCGCGTCTCGTTGCCGCGCGTGTCGATGGCGAGATAGTCGAAATCAGCCATGGCCGCCACGCGTCGCCGTCACCCCGATCCGTCCGATGCGCCTCGAAACGAACGACAGAAAGCGGTCAGTGCGCATCCGCGATCGCCGCTTCGGCCGCGTCCGCATTCTCGCTCCGCGACACGCGCACCGCCTCCTCGGCGGTCGTCTGCCCGCTTTCGACCAGTCGACGCGCCGCGCTCGCCAGCGTGTCGTTGCCGACGAAGGCGTGGCGCGCGATCGCATCCTCGTCGCCGCCCTCGTTGATGAGCCGGCGCACGGTGGCATCGACGCGCACCGCCTCATATACGCCGATCCGGCCCTTGAAGCCGGTGCGGTTGCACTGCTCGCACCCGACCGCCTCGAATACCGTCGCGCCGGGATCGACCCCCAGCAGCGGCGCGACCGTCTCGCTGGCCTGCACCGGGCGGCGACAGTTGCGGCACAGCCGCCGCACCAGCCGCTGCGCGATCACCGCGCGCAGTGTCGAGGCGAGCAGGAACGGCTCCACCTTCATGTCGCGCATCCGCGTGATCGCGCCGACCGCATCGTTGGTGTGAACGGTCGACAGCACCAGATGGCCGGTCAGCGATGCCTGCACCGCGATCTCGGCCGTCTCGCGGTCGCGAATCTCGCCGATCATCACCGTGTCGGGGTCCTGCCGCAGGATCGCGCGCAACCCCGCGGCGAAGGTCAGCCCGACCTTGGCATTGACCTGCGTCTGGCCGACACCTTCCACGGCATATTCGACCGGATCCTCGACCGTCAGGATGTTGCGGCTGCCGTCGTTCAGCAGCCGCAGCGCGGCGTAGAGCGTCGTGGTCTTGCCGCTGCCGGTCGGGCCGGTGACCAGCACGATGCCATTTGGCTCGGCAATCGCCTCGCGCAGCAGCGCGTACATCGGCGCGCTCATGCCGAGCGCGTCGAGGTCCATGCCGGCATTCTCCTTGTCGAGGATGCGCAGCACCACCCGCTCGCCCGCACGGCTCGGCAGCGTCGATACACGCACGTCGAGCAACTTGCCGCCCAGCGTCAGCCCCATGCGCCCGTCCTGCGGCACGCGGCGCTCGGCGATATCCAGTCGCGCCATCACCTTGATGCGGCTGACCACCACGGGCGCGACGTGCGGCGGCATGCGCAACGTCTCGCGCAGCACGCCGTCGATGCGCATCCGCACCACGAGGCCGGTTTCGTACGGCTCGATATGGATGTCGGACACGCCGTTGCGCGCCGCATCGGCGATGATGCCGTTGATGAGCCGGATCGCGGGCGCGTCGTCGGCGGTGTCGAGCAGATCCTCGGCGGTCGGCAATCCTTCGGCGAGGATGTCGAGTTCGTCACCCATCCCCACCGCCGCCGCGGCGGTCGCCTGCCCATCCATCGCGTAATTGTCGCTGAGCAGCCGGTCGAACGCCGCCGGCGCGACCACCACGATGTCGAACGCGCGCCCCAGCACGCGCCGCACCTCGATCAGCGCGCGCGGATCGCTGCCCTCGCGCAGCGCCACCGCGTCGCCGTCCAGCACCACGCCGAACCTGCGTGCGAAGGCATAGGGCAGCGCGACCGGCGGCAGCACCGGCACGCCCTCGATCGCCGGCGGCAATGGTGCCGCCGCGGCGTCGATCTCCGCCCCGGTGCGCAGGATCATCGGCGCTTGCCTTTCCCCGGGATCACCGCGGTGGAATTGCGGTACACCGGCACACCGACGCGCGGATCCTCGATGCTGCCCGGGTTGCCGGCCGGCGGCAACGGCGGCACCGCCCCCATATAGTCGCGCACCAGCGTGTCGATCGACGGTTCGGCGACCGGATCCTGCGCGGCCTGCTGAAGACGCAGATAGCCGTAGCGCTGCTCGGTCACGCGGCGGTTCTCGGCCGCGGAACGGATCACGGTCGGGCGGATGAAGATCATCAGGTTGGACTTGGCGCGCGTCTTGGCGCGGCTCTTGAACAGATTGCCCAGCACCGGGATGTCGCCCAGCAGCGGAATCTTCTCGATCGTGCGCCGCTCCTCGTCGCTCAGCAGCCCGCCGATCACGCCGATCGCGCCATCGTCGACCGTCAGCGTCGTCTCCACCTCACGCTTGTTGAGGATCAGGTCGGAATTGTTGCTGCTGACCGGCCCGGCGATCGAACTGACCTCCAGATGCAGCGTCATCTTGATCGTGCCGGACGAATTCACCTGCGGCCGCACGTCCAGCCCGATGCCGACGTTCTGGCGCTGCGTGGTGCGGAACGCATTGTCGAAATTGTTCGACAACGCCTCGCCGGTGGTGACCGGGATCTCCTGACCGACCAGCGTGTGCGCTTCCTGATTGTCGATGGTCATGATCTGCGGCACCTGCAGCAGGTTCGACATATTGTCGCTCTTCACCGCATTGATGATCGCGCCGAAGATTGTGCTGCCGATCTGACCGCCGAACCCGCCGAACCCGCCCTGCGATCCGATGATCGAGTTGATCGCCGATTGCGTCAGTTGGTCGGAGGCGGTGTTGTTGGTGGTCGTCTCGGTACGCGTGCCGTCCGGGGCGGTCACCACGGTACGCGAGCTGCCGATCGTCTGGGCGCCGACCGCGCCGGCGATCTGCAGGATGTTGGGCGCCGAGTTGCTGAACGTCGAGGCGGCGAACGCCCCGCCGTCGAGATTGCCGAGCAGGAATTGCGCCCCGAGCCGGTTGACCGTGCTGTCGGACACTTCCGCGACGATCGCCTCCACCAAGACCTGCTGCCGGCGCTGGTCGAGCTTCTGCACCACATCCGCCAACTGGCGCTGCACGTCGGCGGGCGCGGCGATGACGATCGCATTCGCCCCGGCGTAGCGCGTCACGACGGCGGCGGTGCGATTGCCCTGCCCGGTGATCGCGGCCTGTTGCGGCTGGCTGCCCGATTGCTGCGTCGCGGTCGGCTGGGACTGCGTGCGCGTGGCCGGTTGCGGCGAGGCGCCGACGCCAGTCGCGCCGGTGCTGGTGCTCAGCCCGGTGCGCGACAGCCCCTGCTCCTGGATCGCGTCCGGCGCTTGGCCAACCAGTTGCTGCAACACCGGCAGCAACTGGTTGGCGTCGGCATTCTCCAGGAACACGACGCGGATCTCGGTGGCGTTGCGCGCGCTCTGGTCCAGCTCGCGCGCCAGACTGGCCAGCCGCGCCACCGTCTGCGGATCGCCGCGCAGCGCCACCGCGTTGCTGCTCTCGATCGCCACCGCCGACGCGCCGCCGGCCGCCGCCGCCGCGCCACCCTGCCCGCCGCCGCCGATCAGGCCGGTCAGCGCGGTCGCCACCTCGCCGGCGCGCGCATTCTTCAGCGCGATGATCCGTGTCGCCGACGTGTCGGCGTCGATCCGCCGCACCACCTCGCGCACACGGCGCACATTGTCGGCGAAATCGACCACCACCAGGCTGTTGCCGCCGCGATTGGCAGTGACCGACCCCTGCGCGCTGACCAGCGGGCGCACCGTGTCGACCGCCTGCGCCGCATCGACGGAGCGCAGCCGGATGATCTCGGTCACCAACTGGTTGCGCGCGGCGCCCGCCACGCCGATCCGCCCCGGCTGGCTGGCGGCATTGTCGATCGGCTGCACGCGGAACGCGCCATTGGCGGTCGGCACCGCCACCAGCGCGTTGGCGCGCAGCGTGGAGAGAAACACCTCCAGATATTCGGAGCGCGACAGCGGGCGGTCGGTAACGACCGTCACCTTACCCTGGACACGATTGTCGATGATGAAGGTACGGCCCGTCACCTTCGCGGCATCGGCGATGAAGGCACGGATATCCGCGTCGCGGACGTTCAGTGTGGTCTGCGCCAGCGCGGGCTGCACCGCGGCGAGCAGCGCGATGGGGGTCAGGAAAGGGACTGTACGGTTCATCGCGTTACCGGAATGGTGAGCGGCAGCGGTTGGCCGCCGCGCTCCACCGTGAGGGAAAGGGAGCCGCTCCCCGCGTTGCCGCGCGCGAGCCGTTCGAGATCGGCGGGGCCGCTGACACTGCGCCCGCCGACCGAGGTGATGACGTCGCCGTCGCGCAGCCCGGCGGCGCGGAACGCGCTCCCGCCCTGCCCGCGCACGGTGAGGCCGCTGATCCGTCCGCCTTCGATCCGCGGGATGGCGTTGATCTCCGAGCGCAATTGTTCGGGCGAGACAGTGGCGCCGCCGGTGGCCGGACCGCCACCGGGTGATATCTGCGGCGACGCCGGTGCCGCGCCGGGCGGGGGTGGCGTCGACGGCACGGGCGTTCCCTCGACGGGCGCCGCCGCCGCACCGCCGCCGGACTGGTCGAGGAACAGGTCCTCCGTCCGTCCGCCGCGCTCCAGCGTGACATGGTCGAAGGCCACCGCCTTCAGCACCACGCCGGGCGCGACCTCCTCGCCGATCGCCACGCTGTTCTGCACCCCGTCCGGCCCGGCGATGATCGCCGCGCCGCGCGCCTGTGCGGTGTCCATCCGCGTGCCGAACAAGGTGAGTTGCAGCGACGTGACCACCGCCGGACCCTGCGCCGTCGCCGCGCCGCTGACACGGTAAAAGGGATCGAACGCCGCCAGCACGCCGGCGGGATCGGCCGGCACGGTCGGGCCGGTCGGCGCCCATGCACCCAGCGGCGACACCGGGGTGACGATCACCCATGTCAGCCGGGCGCATTGCACGGCCAGCCCGGCCAGCAGCAACAGCTCCGCCGCGGAATAGATATTGACCACCGGCAGCCGCCGCAGGATCGCCCGCGCGCGGGCATCGAACTTCAATCGCATCCGCCTGGCCCAACTCCCCGCGCCAACTCGACCGAGCGCCGCGCTAAGTCGACCATATTACAGACGCATGGCGCCTTGTGTAGTATTTCTCTGCTTGGGCGGCGCCGGCCGGCTGTGGCAAGAGGCCGCCATGGCCACCGATCCGATCGCCGCGCGCCTGTCCGCCGTTCCGGGCATCCAGCGCCTGCCCAGCCCGAAGCTGACGCTGTTCATCAAGCGCGACTTCCTCGATCCCGCCACCTGCGCCGCGCTGATCGGGCTGATCGACCTGGGGCGACGTCCCTCGACGATCGCGGACCCGAACGGCGACACCGCTTTCCGTACCAGCGAGACGTGCGACCTGCCCGCCGCCGACCCGCTGGTGGCGGCGCTCGATGCCGCGCTGGCGGCGGCGACCGGGCTCGATCCGGCACATGGCGAACCGATCCAGGGGCAGCGGTATGCGGTCGGACAGGAGTTCAAGGCCCATACCGATTATTTCGAGCCGAACGGCGCCGACTTCGCGCGTTATTGCAGCGTCGCGGGCAATCGCACCTGGACGGCGATGATCTACCTGAACGAACCCGAGGCCGGCGGCGCCACGCGCTTCAAGGCGGTGGACAAGACCATCCAGCCGGAACGCGGCAAGCTGGTCTGCTGGAACAACTGCCGCCCGGACGGTACGCTCAACCCCGCGACGCTGCATCATGGGATGAAGGTGCGCGCGGGCACCAAATACATCGTCACTAAATGGTATCGCGAACGGCCATGGGGCTGGTAGGCCGGCGAACCGTCGCGGATCGCCGGCCGATCTCGGTCAGAAGCTGACGCTCGCCCCCAGCGTGAACATCCGCCCCAGGCGGTAGCGGTTGATGTCGACGCGGTTGCCGCCGTCGAAGGTCTGGAATTCCTGATAGCGCGTACCGGTCAGGTTGCGCGCCTCGGCCTTGATCTCGACCTTCTGCCCGACCAATTCCACCTTCTGCCGCATCACGAAGTCCAGGCGGATGCCCGGCTTCTCGATGATGTCCGGCTGGAAGCCACGGCCGCCCAGCAGCGAAGGGCCACGGTTGGTGACGCGCTCGCTGGCATAGTTGAACAGCAGCGTCCCCTGCGTGCCGTTGTCGGTATCCTCATACCCCACTTGCAGGTTGACCAGATGGTCCGACTGCCCGGTCAGCGGCGCGCCGTCGCGGAACAGCAGGCTGGCCGGCGCGAAGTTCGTGGGGCACCCGCCCAGCGTCGTTCCTTCCAGAACGCCGGGAACGCAGGTGTCGTCGGCCTTGATGCTGGAATGCGTCCAGGTGTAGTTCGCGATCAGCACCGCGCGCTTGCCCGCCATTCCGTCCGAGATGAAGTCGAGTGGCACGTATTTCTGCGCCTCGATCTCCGCCCCGTACAGTCGCGCGCTCGGCAGGTTGGTGAAGCCGGTCTGCAACCGCGCGTCGGGCGTGGGGAAGAAGCCGACCTGCTCGATCGGATTGTCGATCCGCTTGTAGAAGCCGGCCAGCGTGATCCGCTGGTCGCGCGCGAAGAACCATTCGTACCGCGCTTCGAGGTTGTAGAGTTCGGAGTCCTTCAGGCGCGGGTTGCCGAAGAACAGGCGATCCGATTCGAAATCGCGGAACGCCTGCGGCGCCAGCTCGCGGAACTGCGGGCGGGCGATCGTCTTCGACGCCGCCAGACGCAGTTGCTGGTCCTGCGCGAAATTCCACGTCAGCGTGGCGGCGGGCAGGAAATAGTCGTTCTTCAGCCGCGTGCCCGTCGCGTTGACCGGCGTCACCCGCTGCGTCGCGGTTTCGTAGCGGACGCCGATGATCGCCCGCAGGCCATCGGTGGCTTCCGCCTCGACCTGCGCATAGCCGGCATGGACACGCAGCAAGGCGTCATAGGCGAAGGAGCCGTTCTGCCCCGCGTCGAAGCGCATCTGCACCGCGGTGTCCGCCGCACTGCCCGATCCGGGCACCGGACAGCCGTTCACCACGTCGGGAGACAGCAGGTAATCGGGGCGCAACAGGTTGCACGGGAACGGGATCGCCCCGCCCGTGACCGTCTGGTAGGCGAAGGGCAGGCGCGTCGACGTACGATCGTTCTGCGAGAAGTAATAACCGGCGGACAGCGTCATCGGCCGCTCGCCCGACAGCTTGTAGGCGAGGTCCGCCTGACCGGAATAGAGGTTCTCGTTCAGTTCGCTGAACACCACCGTCGCGAAACGATCGAAGGCGTTGGTCGCCTGCCACACGCCGGGGCAGTTCACGCCGCTGTCGGTGGTCGGCACGTCGCCGATCTGGTTGGTCAGCGACGTGTTGCACAGATAGATGAATTGCCGCTCGTACGGCGAGTTGCGCTGCGAATTGGCATAGGCGCCGCGCACGTCGACCGACAGGTTGTCGACCGGCTTGAACTCGCCGACCAGTTGCGTCTCGATCAGCTTGCGTTCGAACCAGCTCGTGTTCTGCTGGAACAGCGGATTGCCGCTGGAATTGTTGTAGACGGTCGCGGCCGAGGCGCGCCCCTGCTTCAGCGTGTCGTGGATATAGACGTTGGTCCAGCGGACGCGGTTCTCGCCGAATTCGGCGCCGAAGCCGAGCAGGCCGTTCACCACCGCGCGATTGTCGGTGATAACCGTCTGGAAATCGTTGCGCAGCGTGCCGTCGTCAC
Organism: Sphingomonas taxi; assembly: GCA_003243195.1. Classification (GTDB taxonomy): domain Bacteria; phylum Pseudomonadota; class Alphaproteobacteria; order Sphingomonadales; family Sphingomonadaceae; genus Sphingomonas; species Sphingomonas taxi_B. The sequence continues at coordinate 37,209 of QFQI01000003.1, forward strand.
TGACGGTATCCTGCTGCGTCGCATCGCGCGTGCGCCAGGTGTTCGACACGCCGATGCTGCCGATCAGGCCGACGCGCGTGCTGCCCAGATCGCCGGTCACGCCGAGATCGAGGCTGCCGGAGTAATTGGCCGGCGTGTCGCTGTTGCGCTGGAGCAGCGTGGTGCGTGCGTTCGACAACTGCAACACCTGCGCGCTGGGGATCACCCCGTTGCCAAGCGGCGCCTGCTTGATGAAATCGGGAACCTTGCGCTCGCCGCCGTCATAGCCGAGCCAGTCGGTGGTCGACCCGAAATAGGTGTAGCCGAGCTTGCCGGTCGTCTCGGTATCAATCCCGCCCGATGCGCCGATCGAGAAGAAATTCTCGTCCGGGATCGCCTTTGTCGTCAGGTTGATGACGCCGCCGCCAAACTCGCCGGGATAGTTGACCGAATAGGTCTTCTGTACCAGCGCGGAGCCGACCACCGTGGTCGGGAAGATGTCGAGCGGCACCGTGCGGCGCAACGGCTCGGGGCTGGGCAATGGCGAGCCGTTCAGCAGCGCCGACGAATAACGATCCCCCAGGCCGCGCACGAAGACATAGCCGTTGCCGACCACCGACAGGCCGGTGACGCGCGTCAGCGCGCCGGCGATGTCGCCCTCGCCGGTCCGCGCGATGTCGGCGGTGGACAGCACGTTCACCACCTGCGCGGTGGCGCGCACCGCATTCGGGATGTTGCGACCGACCACGACGATGTCGCCGCCGGCGCTGGCATCGATACCCGGCGCGGAAATCTCCGCCTGCTCCTCGCCGGGAACGGCGGTGGCCGTCGCCTCGTCCTGCTGCGCCGACGAGGGGTCGGGGTTGGTAGCGGTGGTGCTGGTCTGCGGCGGACCGGCGGGAGCGGAAGGGGTGGGAGCGACCTGCGCCAGCGCCGCGGGGGCCACCAGCGTGGACGTCAGAAGAAGAAGCGAGGCGTAGGTGCGCTGGCGCATGGTCGATGGTTCCGGTCTGTTGTCAAAAGGCGGGCCCGGGTGGCGCGATCAGGCGCTCCCCGGGCTCCGCCGAGCATCACGAGGGCTGGGTGCGCCTCACCGGCCCTGGCACTGGAAGTAGACCGAGTTGAAGGTCGGCGGACCGACGTCCTGCAGCGCGGCATTAGCGGGCCGGATCGTGGTGCGATCCGCGCCGGTGCCGGCGCCGGCGATGATGTTCACGCAGGCCGCGCCGGCCGCCGACTTGACCACGCCGTTGACGAAGGCGAAGTCCGCGCCGCCACGCAGGCGGATCGCGGCCGGGGCCGAATTCGTCTGCACGAAGGTGAAGTTGGCGTAGCGGCCGTAGGTACGCGGCAGCAGGTCTTCGGCGCCATTCGAGTCGATCTCGGTCGCGAACGAGTCGGCGGTCGAACCCGAAGCCTTTTGCGCGGCGATGATGAACTGCATGAACCCGCGCCAGCCGTTGTCGACGTCGAAGCCGTCGTCGTCGGCGCCGGTGACGACGAAATAGCGCAGATTGGTGGTGCCGCCGAAGATCTCCACGCCGTCGTCCGACGAATTGTGGCTCTGCACATGGTCGATCGTCGTGCCCGAGCCGGTGCCGCCCAGCGTCAGACCCTGCAACTCATTGCCCTCACTGATCGCGATGCCGGTGTAGCGGATCTGCACATATTGCATCGTGCCCGAACTGTCGGCCGGGTTGGTGCCGCCGTACAACCGCCCGGTCACACCCTCGATCGCCTGCTGGCAGGGCGCCGCCGCCCCTGCCGAGGTGCCGTCCGCGGTGTTCGGCCCGGTGCCCGTAGCGCAGACCGCAGTCGGCGCGCGCCCCAGCAGGATCACGCCGCCCCACAGACCCTGCGTCGCATCGGACACGCCGTTGTTGGCCAGGTTCTGCTGCGCGGTGAAGACGATCGGCGCGTCGGCGGTGCCGACCGCGATGAGCTTGCTATCACGGTTCACCAGTAACAGGTCGTTCGACGATTCCGACGAGTCCGCCGCCAGCACGACGCCGGGCGCGATCGTCAGCGTGACACCGGTGGCGCTGTTGACGTCGCCCACCTCGGTCTGGCCGCGGAAGCGATAAAAGACGCCGGCGATCTTCGGCAACGTCATATCCGCCGTGATGACGGCGGGCAGTCGGCAGGCTCGAAACGTCTGGACGAGACCGTCGTCGATCGTGCCGGTCGGACAGCTCGCGGACGTGCCGCCCGTTCCGACTGCCGGCACTGCCGTGCACGCGGCGCTCCCGACGAAGGTCGCGGCGGTCGAGCTGCACGTCCAGCCCGAGAAGGAATTGTCGTTCGGGCCACTCAGCGCACCGACGAAGCTGGTGTTCTGGATGAAGGCGGTGTTGCCCAGCACGGTCTGCGGGTTGCTGGCGGTCGTCAGCGACGTGCCGCTGACCGGATACACGCCGTTCAGCGTCGTGCCGAAACCGTTGAGGTTGTTGTTCTGGCCCCCACTCACCAGCGCGAGCTGCTCGTCGGCGGTGATCGTGACGCCCGACTGCGTGGTGGCCAGCGCGAACTGCGCGGCGGTCAGTGGCGTCGGTGTGGCGGTGCCGGTCGGGGTCGGCGTCGGGGCCGGCGGGTTGATCGTGATCGGGATGCTGCCCGCACCCGGCGACGCGACGTCGTCAGCGCCGCACGACGCCAGGAACAACGTGGCGGATGTCGCCAGCAGAATACGGCTGCGACGGCTGAAGCTGACCATGACTCACTCCCTTGATGAACACCGAGCCCGTCTTCGTGGCTCTGGGCGAGTCGGGCGCCTCTGCCCGCTCGTCCGTCAGGGAGGGCCGCTAGGCGTCGCGAATGACACCTGCGTGGATGTTCAGGGACAATGGCGTGACAGGTTCGTTGCCCTTTCATGACACCATCCCGCATCGAGACGACAGCGCCCGGATACGGCACATACGAAAAACCCCGCCGGTCCCGGAGGATCGGCAGGGTTTTCATATCCGGATGGTGGGCGCGACAGGGATTGAACCTGTGACCCCACCCGTGTGAAGGGTGTGCTCTACCGCTGAGCTACGCGCCCATCCGTTGGCGGAGCGGCGCATCTACGCAAGCGCCCCGGTCGTGTCCAGCAGGAATTCGCGTCAGTTGAGCGAATCCTTCAGCACCTTGCCGGCCTTGAACTTCGGCTGGCTGGACGCCTTGATCGTCATCGGCTCGCCGGTACGCGGATTGCGGCCGGTGGACGCCTTGCGCTTGCTGACCGCGAACGTGCCGAAACCGACCAGTCGCACTTCGTCACCCTTCTTCAGGCTGGTCGAGATCGCCTCGAACACTGCCTCTACCGCGCGGCTGGCCTCGTTCTTTCCCAGCCCGGCCGCCGTCGCGACCTGCGCGATCAGTTCCTGCTTGTTCATCCCCAAAAACCCCGTCCGTTACGCATTCGTGATGGATTCGCGATCCGTTGACCGCATCAGCCCAGTAAGTCGCTACCGCCGGTGGGAGTCAAACGAAACCGCCGCACCATCGGCACGGTGCGGCGGTTGCAATCGCTTGAATTATCCCGAAGCGGCTCAGTGATGCAGTTCGCCGCCGGCCGGCGCGATCTGTGCGGGGGGAAGCGCCGCCAGTTCGTCCGCCTCCGTCCAGTCGATCGCCTCCAGCGGACGGACCAGCGCGCGCCGCAGCACCTCGTCGACATGCGCGACCGGCACGATGGTCAGTCCGTCGCGGATGTTCTGCGGGATTTCGGCGAGATCCTTCTCATTCTCCTTGGGGATCAGCACCGTCTCGATGCCGCCGCGCAGCGCCGCCAGCAGCTTCTCCTTCAGCCCGCCGATCGGCAGCACACGACCGCGCAGCGTCACCTCGCCGGTCATCGCCACCTCCTTGCGCACCGGAATGCCGGTCAGCGTCGACACGATCGACGTCACCAGCCCGATGCCCGCCGACGGTCCGTCCTTGGGCACCGCGCCCTCGGGAAGATGAATGTGGATATCCTTGCGGTGGAACAGGCTCGGCTTGATCCCGAACGACGGCGAGCGTGCCTGGACGAAGGAATAAGCGGCCTGCACCGATTCCTTCATCACGTCGCCCAGCTTGCCGGTGACCTTCGCCTGCCCCTTGCCGGGCACTGTGACGCTCTCGATCGTCAGCAGCTCGCCACCGACCTCGGTCCAGGCCAGGCCCGTCACCGCCCCGATCTGGTCCTCGGTCTCGGACAGGCCGTGGCGGAATTTCTGCACGCCCGCGAACTCGCCGAGATTGTCCGGCGTGATCGTCACGCTTTCCGCCTTGCCTTCCAGGATGCGGCGCAACGCCTTGCGGCACAGCTTCGCCACCTCGCGCTCCAGCGTCCGCACGCCGGCCTCGCGGGTGTAGCGCTGGATCAGCGCGCGCAGCCCCTCATTGGTCAGCGTGAACTCGCCCGGCTTCAGCCCGTGCGCCTCGATCTGCTTGGCGATCAGATGCCGCTCGGCGATCTCGACCTTCTCGTCCTCGGTATACCCTTCCAGCCGGATGATCTCCATGCGATCCAGCAGCGGCTGCGGCAGGTTCAGCGTGTTGGCGGTGCACACGAACATCACATCGGACAGATCGATATCGATCTCGAGGTAATGGTCGTTGAACTTCGCGTTCTGCTCCGGATCGAGCACCTCCAGCAGCGCGGAGGCGGGATCGCCGCGGAAATCCTGGCCCAGCTTGTCGATCTCGTCGAGCAGGAACAGCGGGTTGCTGGCACCGGCCTTCTTCAGGTTGGTCACCACCTTGCCCGGCAGCGAGCCGATATAGGTGCGGCGATGCCCGCGGATCTCCGCCTCGTCGCGCACCCCGCCCAGCGACTGGCGGATGAACTCGCGACCCGTCGCCTTGGCGATCGACTTGCCCAGCGAGGTCTTGCCGACGCCCGGCGGCCCCACCAGGCACAGGATCGGCCCCTTCAGCTTGTTGGTGCGCGCCTGCACCGCCAGATATTCGACGATCCGGTCCTTGACCTTCTCCAACGCGTAATGATCCTCGTCCAGGATCGCCTCGGCGGCGGGGATGTCCTTCTTAATCTTGCTCTTCTTGCCCCATGGCAGCCCAAGCAGCACGTCGAGATAGTTGCGCACGACGGTCGCCTCGGCGCTCATCGGCGCCATGGTCTTCAGCTTCTTCAGCTCCGCGGTCGCCTTGGTGCGCGCTTCCTTCGACAGTTTCAGCGTGGCGATCTTCTGGGTCAGCTCGGCGATCTCGTCGCCCTCGCCTTCCTCGCCCTCATTGCCCAGCTCGCGCTGGATCGCCTTCAACTGCTCGTTGAGGTAATATTCGCGCTGCGTCTTCTCCATCTGGCGCTTGACGCGGCTCTTGATCTTCTTCTCGACCTGCAGGACGCCCAGCTCGCCCTCCATCAGCGCATAGGCCATCTCCAGCCGCTTGAGCGGATCGGCCTCCATCAGCAGCGCCTGCCGCTCCGCGACCTTCACCTGGATGTTGCCGGCCACCGTGTCGGACAGGCGGCCCGCATCCAGGATCTCGGCGAGTTGCGCGGACAGCTCGGAGGGCAGCTTGCGGTTGAGCTTGGCGTAATTCTCGAACTGATCGACGACCGAGCGCATCAGCGCGGCGGTTTCCGGCCCCTCGACCTTCGCATCGGCCACCGCGGCGACCGTGGCGGTCAGATACTCGTCGCCTTCCTCCAGCGTCTCCAGCGTGGCACGCGCCTTCCCTTCCACCAGCACGCGGACCGTGCCGTCGGGCAGCTTCAGCAATTGCAGCACGGTGGCGGTGACGCCCATCGTGTAAAGGTCGTCACGCGAGGGATCGTCCTCGGCCGGATCGAGCTGCGCGACGAGGAAAATCTCTTTGTCCGTTCCCATCGCCGCTTCCAGCGCCGCGACCGACTTGTCGCGTCCGACGAACAGCGGCACGATCATGTGGGGAAAGACGACGATGTCGCGAAGCGGCAGAACGGGGAAAGTGGACGTCATGGATACTCCGGTGCCGCCCGACGGGGGCGGCCAACGCCGTGTATATGGTGCGTTGGCGCGTGGCATCAATCTCATGCTTGCACTGGCCGTCCCGACTGCGGCCGCCGCCGCGCAACTGCCCGGCAAGGGCGAGCCGCCGATCAGCGCGCAGACGCAGGTGTCAGGGGGCGTGCGGCCGGCGGGCCAGAGCGATCTGGCGCTGCGCTCCGTCGACCTGTCCTTCGCGCCCGATCCGGCGACCCGGCGCCTGAGCGCGCGCGCCACGCTGCTGATCGAGGCGAAGCGGCCGGTCGCGCAACTCACGCTCGACCTCGATTCCAACTACACGATCCGCTCCGTCACGCTGGACGGTCGCAAGACCATGGTCGACCGGCCGGACGGGCGGATCGTGCTGCATCGCGCGCTCGTCGCCGGGCAGCGCGCCACCGTCAGCCTCTCCTATGACGGCACGCCGCATGTCGCGCTGAACCCGCCATGGGACGACGGGATGGTGTGGTCGCAAACGCCGGACGGGCACCCGTGGATCGCCTCCACCACCGAAGGCTATGGCTGCGACCTGCTGTGGCCGTGCCTCGACTTTCCGACCGGCGAACCCGATGCGGCGACGCTGCATATCACCGCGCCTAAGGGATTGCAGGCGCCATCGAACGGGCGGCTGCTCGGCGTCGACACGCTGCCGGACGGCCGCACCGTCTGGCACTGGCGCGCCCGCCAGCCCAATACCTATGCCATCGCGATCACCATCGGCCCTTATGAGGTGATCGAGGGCAGCTACAAAAGCCGCTTCGGCAACACGATCCCGCTGCGCTACTGGCACCTGCGCGGCGAGGGCGTGAAGGCGCGGGCGCTGTTCGACGAATTCGCGCCGACGCTGGACTTCTTCGAAAGCGTGATCGGTCCCTATCCGTTCGGCGACGAGAAGGTCGGCGTGGTGGAGACGCCGCACAAGGGCATGGAGCATCAGACGATCAACGCCTATGGCAACGGCTATGCCAAGGCGCCTGAGGGGTTCGACTGGCTGTTCCACCACGAATTCGGCCACGAATGGTTCGCCAACCAGCTTACGGCAGCGAACTGGGACGATTACTGGCTGCACGAGGGGTTCGGCAGCTACATGCAGCCGCTCTACGGCCAGTGGCGCGAAGGCGAGGCGCGCTACGCCGTGATGATGGAGGCGCAGCGCAACCAGATCACCAATCGCGCGGCGGTGGTGCGCGACCGGGTGGCGACCGAGGAGGAGGTGTACGAACCCGCCAAGGGCGGCGCTGGCACCGACATCTATTACAAGGGATCGTGGACGCTCCACACCTTGCGGTGGCTGATCGGCGACCGGGCGTTCTTCGCGGCGGTGCGACGGCTGGTGTACGGGCGCGCCGATCCACGGCCGGGGAACTTCGCGCCGCGCTACGATTCGACGCGCGGGTTCGAGGCGCTGGTGCGCGAGGAGAGCGGGCGCGATCTCGGCTGGTTCTTCGACACCTATCTGCGCGCCCCTGCGTTGCCCGAACTGGTGACGACACGCGACGGCGACATGCTGCGGCTGCGCTGGAAGACGGAAGGCGACCGCGCCTTTCCGATGCCGGTGGAGGTGCGGGTCGGCGACACGGTGCGGCGCGTCGAGGTGCCCGCCGAGGGCGCGGCGATCGTGGTGCCGGACGGTGCGCACGTCACCATCGACCCGGCGGCGCGGATCCTGCGCCGCTCGGTGGCGGTGGAGGAGTATCAGGCATGGAAGGCAGCACAGGCGACAGCGAAGTGAGCGTTCCCGTCGGCGCGCGGATCGTCGAGATGGCGGCGATCTTCATGGTCGGCGACGGATTGATCGGGCTCACGCAGCCGCGCCGCCATGTCGCCTTGTGGCAGGAGCGCGCGCTGGGCGCCGAACGTGCCGTGCGGCCGTTCGTCGGGCGGCCAGGCCGGCGGCGGCTCTACGCCTTGCTGCAGATCGCCGCCGGGCTGGCGCTCGCGGCACGCCAGCGGGCTACGGCACCACCGTCGTGAACAGATAGACCGCGAAGATCACCAGATGCACCGCGCCCTGCAACACGGTGGTGCGCCCGGTGCCCAGCGAAATCGTGGCGATGAACAGCGACAGCGCCAGCAGAATGATCTTCATCGCGCTCAGTCCCAGCGCGAGCGGCAGATCGAGCACCAGGCTGACGATCGCCACCGCCGGGATGGTAAGCCCGATCGTCGCCAGCGCCGAGCCGAGCGCCAGGTTGAGGCTGGTCTGGATGCGGTTGCGCGTGGCGGCGCGGTAGGCGGCGAGGCTCTCCGGCGCCAGCACCAGCGCGGCGATCACCACGCCGACCACCGCCAGCGGCAACCCCGCCCCCAGCACCGCTTCCTCCACGGTCTGCGACAGCGCCTTGGCGAGCAGCACCACCGCGACCAGTGCGATCAGCAGCGTGACGAACGCCGCCAGCGTGGTGGCGCGCGACGGGATCGCGGCATGGCCGTCGCCGTCGCCCTCTTCCGGCAGGAAATACTCGCGATGACGCAGCGTCTGCACCATCACGAACATGCCGTAGAGGAACAGGCTGACCAGCGCGACCAGCACCAGTTGCGAGGTCGCGTAATAAGGGCCGGGCGTGGTGGAGGTGTAATTGGGCAGCACCAGCGTCAGCACCGCCAGCGCCGCCAGCGTGCACAAGGCCGCGCTGACCCCGCGCAGCGTGAAGCGCTGCTCGCCATGCTGCAACCCGCCGACCAGCAGGCACAGCCCGATGATCCCGTTGAGGATGATCATGATCGCCGCGAACACCGTGTCGCGCGCCAGCGCCGAGGCGTCGCCGGCGTCGGACAGCATCAGCGAGACGATCAGCGATACCTCGATCACCGTCACCGCGATCGCCAGCACCAACGTGCCGAACGGTTCGCCGACGCGGTGCGCGACCACCTCCGCATGATGGACCGCGGCGAGCACGCAACCGATCAGCACCAGCGTTGCGCCGATCGTGCCGGCGGCGCCATATCCGTACAGCGAGAACAGCACGGTCACCACGCCCGCGGCGGGCAGCACGAGCGTCCATGGCGGAAGATCGAGCCGGTGGAGCAGCGTGCGGCGTACCTCGGGTGGCGGAATGGCGGCGTCGGTGTCGTTGGTCATGCGGTCAGTCGGGCTCCCTTTTCCGACCAATGCATGAGGCGCGGGAGTGATCCACCCGCGTAACGATAGCAGCGTATCGCGCGGCCACGGCGCGGGCTGTCCCCTCACCCGCTGTCCATCATCCCGAAGCGGGTGACGACGGGCAGCGCGCGGGCGGGATCGACGTCGCCCGGACGTGGGTCGCGGTCCGGTGAGCGGGTCTGACGAAAGCCCGTATCGCAAGATCCACTTCCGAGGCTCCACCCACCTGACACCCCAGACGGCACGTCGAGGCGTATGGATCGGGTGAGTGGCCGACTGGGCCGGGATACCGATCCGGCCCAGTCGCCTGACGGTCGCTTACGCGACCTCGCCGGCCTTCTTCTTCTCGGCGTAGACGCGCACCGGATCCTTGCGACCGTCCACCACGTCGCGGTCGATCATCACCTCGTCGACCGCATCCATGCCGGGCAGGTCGAACATCGTGTCGAGCAGGATGCCCTCCAGGATCGACCGCAGCCCGCGCGCGCCGGTCTTGCGTTCGATCGCCTTCTTCGCGACCGTGACGAGCGCGTCGTCGGTGAAGCCGAGCTTCACGTCCTCCATCTCGAACAGCTTCTGATACTGCTTGACCAGGGCGTTCTTCGGCTCGGCGAGGATCTTCACCAGCGCCGGGATGTCGAGATCCTCCAGCGTCGCGATCACCGGCAGACGGCCGACGAATTCGGGGATCAGGCCGAACTTCAGCAGATCCTCCGGCTCGGTCTGGCGCAGCACCTCGCCGGTGCGGCGCTCCTCCGGAGTCGCGACATAGGCGCCGAAGCCGATCGACTTGCCCTGGAGACGATCGCCGATGATCTTTTCCAGACCCGAGAAGGCGCCGCCGCAGATGAACAGGATGTTCGTCGTGTCCACCTGCAGGAATTCCTGCTGCGGATGCTTGCGCCCGCCCTGCGGGGGGACCGAGGCGGTGGTGCCCTCCATCAGCTTCAGCAACGCCTGCTGCACGCCCTCGCCCGACACGTCGCGCGTGATCGAGGGATTTTCGGCCTTGCGGCTGATCTTGTCGATTTCGTCGATATAGACGATGCCGCGCTGCGCCCGCTCGACATTATAGTCGGACGCCTGAAGCAGCTTGAGGATGATGTTCTCGACATCCTCGCCGACATAGCCGGCCTCGGTCAGCGTCGTCGCGTCCGCCATGGTGAACGGCACGTCGAGGATCCTGGCGAGCGTCTGCGCCAGCAGCGTCTTGCCGCAGCCGGTGGGGCCGACCAGCAGGATGTTGCTCTTGGCCAGCTCGACGTCCGCGCCCTTCGCGCCGTGGTTCAGCCGCTTGTAGTGGTTGTGCACCGCCACCGACAGCACGCGCTTGGCCTGCTTCTGCCCGATGACATAATCGTCGAGCACGTCGCAGATCTCCTGCGGGGTCGGCACGCCGCCGTCCTTCTTAGCGACCAGCGCCGACTTGGTCTCCTCGCGGATGATGTCGTTGCACAGCTCAACGCATTCGTCGCAGATGAAAACGGTCGGGCCGGCGATCAGCTTGCGCACCTCGTGCTGCGACTTGCCGCAGAACGAGCAATAGAGCGTGCTCTTGCTATCGCCGCCGGAAAGTTTCGTCATTCAACCAGTTCCTTCCCGCGACCATCGCGGTTGAGTGGGCCGCGCACCGTAGCGCGGCCCGGATGTTCCCGGCAATGCCGGAAACCTGTTAACATCACGCCGCCGCCGCGGTCTCGTCGGCCGGCTGGGGCCGCTTGTCGAACACCTCGTCGATCAGGCCGAACTCCTTGGCCTCGTCCGAAGAGAGGAACTTGTCGCGATCCATCGCGCGCTCGATCACCTCGATCGGCTGGCCGGTGTATTTGGCGTACAGCTCGTTCATCCGGTGCCGGATACGCAGGATTTCCTTGGCCTGGATCTCGATGTCGCTGGCCATGCCCTGCGCGCCGCCCGACGGCTGGTGGATCATGATCCGCGCGTTGGTGAGCGCGACGCGCATCCCCGGCTCGCCGGCGGCGAGCAGGAAGCTGCCCATCGACGCCGCCTGACCGATGCACACCGTGCCGACGCGCGGACGGATATATTGCATCGTGTCGTGGATCGCCATGCCCGCCGTGACGACCCCGCCCGGCGAGTTGATGTACATGTAGATGTCCTTTTTCGGATTTTCCGATTCCAGGAACAGCAACTGCGCGGTGATGAGGCTGGCCATGCCATCCTCCACCCCGCCGGTGACGAACACGATCCGTTCGCGCAGCAGCCGCGAAAAGATGTCGAAGGAACGCTCGCCGCGGTTCGACTGCTCGATCACGATCGGCACCAGACCCGCGTGGGTCTGCTGAAGCCCGAGCCCGGCGCTGGCCAGCTTGCCCGCGAAATCGCCGGTGTCGAACGGATTGTGCATGGAAAACTCTCTTATGCCCTGTGGGGAAGATCGCCAACATCGGCGCTCCCGCGAGCCTGTTCAAGCCCCTTCGCGGCGCGGCGCCCGCGACTCGCGGAAGTTGACAAAGATCACACTACGTCGCCGCTCCGCTCCCCGCCCCGCGAGGGAAACGGCGCCGCCCGGTCAGGGTCGGGCGACCGTCCCCGCCGCAGCCATCCTATCGCACCGTGTCGCATGTAGGACAGCCGCGCCCGGCGCGGCATGCGCGAGATAGGCGAGCCGCCGCATCTCGCGCCGGCCGCGCACCACCGTGTCGAGGATCAGGCCCGTGAACGCGTTCAGCGCCGCCAGGATCATCAGGCCGGTGGCGAGGATCGCGGTCGGCAGCCGTGGCACCAGCCCGGTATGCGCGTAGGTGATCGCGAGCGGCACCGCCAGCACCACCGCCAGCAGCGCCAGCACGAGGCCGATGCCGCCGAAGAACCACAAGGGGCGCTCGATGCGGTAGAGCGTGGCGATGGTGCGCAGGATCCGCCACCCGTCGCGATAGGTGGACAGTTTCGATTCGGAGCCTTCGGGTCGCGCGAAATACGGCGTCTCGATCTCGGCAACCGGCATCTTGAGCTCCAGCGCGTGGACGCTGATCTCCGTCTCGATCTCGAAGCCGACCGACAGCACCGGGAAGCTCTTCACGAAACGCCGCGAGAAGACACGATAGCCCGACAGGATGTCGGTGAAGCTGCGCCCGAACAGCCGCGTCAGCATCCCGGTGAGCAGCGCGTTGCCGAGCCGGTGCCCGCGCCGATAGGCCGCGGCCGCCTCGCCGATGCGACAACCAACCACCATGTCGAGTTGCTCGTCCAGCACGCGCGCCACCAGCGCCGGCGCGGAGGCCGCGTCATAGGTCGCGTCGCCGTCCGCCATGACATAGACGTCGGCATCGACGTCCGCGAACATCCGCCGCACCACCGCGCCCTTGCCCTGGATCCGCTCGGTGCGCACGATCGCGCCGGCCGCGCGCGCCGCCGCGACCGTGCCGTCGCGGCTGTTGTTGTCATAAACGTAGATCGCCGCCCCCGGCAGCGCGGCACGGAAGCCCGCCACGGTCTGCGCGATCGCGGCTTCCTCGTTATAGCATGGCAGGAGGACGGCGATCGTCGGCCGTGTTTCGATATGGTCCATGATCTCACCCCCCGTGCCGACGCGGCTTCTCGCGCCCGGCCCAATATCTGCTAAAGGTGTACAAATCGAGGGAGCGTCACTTTGCGGCACAATCGGTCGGAGCCGACCATCACACGGCTGATGCCGCGGCAATTCCTGCTGCTGCTGCTGGCGCCGTTGCTGCTGTGGCCGGCGATCGTCAACGGCGGCGCGTTCTTCTTCCCCGATACGCCCACCTATGTCCGCGGGATGGATGCGCTGGCGGTGCGCGTGCTGGGGCGCGCCAGCGACTGGACGACGCGGCGCACCATCCATGTCGCGCGCCCGGCCGTTGACGGACGCGTGCCCGCGACCGTGAAGGCGCTGCCCGGCGACCGCGAGGATGCGCCGGTCCTCACCGGGCGCTCGCCCTTCTACGGCGCGCTCGCCTATCTGGGGGTGCTGTTCGGCAGCTTCTGGTGGGTGATCGCGTTGCAGGCGCTGGCGGTCATCGCGGTGCTGATCGGCGTCATGCGTCACGCGGTCGATCCGGCGCGACGGCGCGCGTTCGGGCTGGCCGTGCTCGCGGCGGTGGCGGTCGCGACGCTGACGCCCCTGCCCTATTTCACCGCGCTGCTGATGCCCGACATCTTCGCCGGGCTGGCGATCGTCGCGGCCGCGGCGTTGCTGGCGGGCTGGCGGCGCGAGACCCGGCCAGGGCGGATCGGCTGGATCGCGGTCGCGGGATATGGCGCATTGTCGCACAGCGCGACGACGCTGATCCTGTCGGGCATGATCGGCGTGGCGGCGCTGCTGTGGGCGCTGCGGCGGCGCATCGCGCCGGCCGCGATCGGCGCGGTGGCGGTCGCGGCGCTGCTCGGCATCGCCGGCGACGCCGCCTTCGCGGTCGCGGTCCGGCACATGACCGGCCATCCGCCGATCCGCCCGCCGTTCGTCACCGCGCGGCTAACCGCCGATGGCGTCGGCACCGACTATCTGCGCGCGCATTGCGGCGTCGAACACTGGCGCCTGTGCCGGTATCGCGACCGCCTGCCGCTGCACAGCGACAGCTTCCTGTGGAGCGCCGATCCGCGCAACGGCGTCTTCTCGACGATCCCTCCGGCCGATGCGCGTGCGCTGTCCGCCGAGCAGGGACGCTTCATGCTGGCGGTGCTGCGCGAGCGGCCGCTGGAGGCGCTGCGTTCGTCCAGCGCGGCGATCCTCGCGCAACTGACACGAACCGGGCTGGAGGAATTCCACTATGCGCCGGAGGAGTTCCCGGGCTTCGCGGCCAAGATGCCCGACGCGCTGGTGACGGACGTGCGGCGCACGGGCGCGTATCGCGGGGCGATCCCGGTCGCGCTGGTGGTGGCGCTGACCTGGCCGTTCGTGGTGGCGGGGCTGCTGCTGATCGGCTGGGCATGGCGGCAACCGGCGTTGCGGCACCAGGCCACGCTGGGCCTGTGGATGGCGTTCGCATGGGTCGTCAACAACGCCGTGTGCGGCGCCTTGTCGACGCCGCACGACCGCTACAACATGCGGGTGATCTGGATGCTGCCGCTCGCGGCGGCGATCATCGTCGCGGCGGCGGTGGCGCAGCGCCGGCGGGTCGCGGCGCGCGTGCGGACGCTGGCGGTCACCGGCTGAACCACGCGCCGTCGCGGCGCGATCGCGGCAGGCGAAGGTCCGGACATCGCCCTCGCCCGCCGGCGACCACGCGCCCGGCCGGGACGGGAGCCCGCACCGGCAGGCTCCCGCATGGGAGGATCAGGCCGCGGGCTTCTTGGCGCGCGGCTTCTTGGCGGGGGCGGCGTCGGCGGCCTGCGTACCCTCCGCCGTCTCGGCCGCTTCCGGCGAGGATTCGAGAACCGTGGTCTCCGCCTCGACCGGCGCCGCGGCCTTCTTCGCGCGCGGCTTCCGGGCCGGCGCGGGCGCGGGCTCGCCCTCGGCCTCGGTCACCGCGCCGGCGTCATCGCTCTTGGCGACGGGCTTCTTCGCGGCGGCCTTCTTCGCCGGCTTGGCCTCGTCGCCCGACGCCTCGCCCGCGTCGTCGCCGGCCTTGGCGGCCTTCCTGGCGCGCGTCTGCTTGGGCTTGTGGTTGTCGTGATCGTGATGGTGCGTGCCGGTCGCGAAGCCATCCTCGCTCTCGATCGCCGCCTCCAGCTCCTCGCGCGTCGTCTCGCGATCGGTGATCTCGGCCTTCTCGAACAGGAAGTCGACCACCTTGTCCTCGTACAGCGGCGCGCGGAGCTGGGCCGCGGCCATCGGATCCTGCTGCACATACTGGATGAAGCGCTGGCGATCCTCCGGCCCATATTGCTGGGCGGCCTGCATCAGCAAGCGCTGCATCTCCTGCTGGCTCACCTCGACGCCGTTCGCCTGGCCGATCTCGCTCAGCAACAGGCCCAGCCGCACGCGGCGCTCGGCGATCTTGCGGTAATCGTCGCGCTCGGCCTCCATCTCGGCCAGCGCGGCCTGCGGGTCCGGCTCGTGCGTCGCCTCGTGCTGCAACTGCTGCCAGATCTGGTTGAACTCGGCCTCCACCATCGACGGCGGCACCTCGAAGTCATGCCCCTCGGCGAGCTGATCGAGCAGCTTGCGCTTCATGTGGGTGCGGGTGAGGCCGTTATGCTCCTGCTCGACCTGGCCCTTGATGAGCCCCTTGAGCTGGTTGAGGCTCTCCAGCCCCAGATTGGTGGCGAGCGTATCGTCGATCACGCTCTCGCCGGCGGTCTGCACCGACTTGATGGTCAGGTCGAAGGTCGCGTCCTGGCCGGCCAGCTCCTTGGCGCCGTAATCGGCGGGGAAGCTCACCTTGATCTGGCGCTCCTCGCCGGCCTTCGCGCCGATGACCTGCTCCTCGAAGCCGGGGATCAGGCGGCCCGCGCCGATCTCCACCGCCATGTCCGTGCCGGTGCCGCCATCGAAGGCCACGCCGTCCAGCGTCTTGCCGACGAAGTCCATCGTCACCTGGTCGCCGGTCTCGGCGGCCTTGTCGCCGGCATCCTCCCAGCGCTTGGCGCCGTCGGCGAACCGCTGCAACTGCGCGTCGACCACCGAATCGTCGACCGGCACGGTCAGCCGCTCCAGCTTCAGCCCGTCGATCGCGGGCGCGGGCACCTGCGGCAGCACCTCCAGCTCGACCTTCAGCTCGGCATCCTTGCCGGACTCATAGCCGTCGACCAGCTCCACCGACGGCTGCATCGCCGGGCGCAACTGCTTCTCGGCGATCAGCGACTGGATGCCTTCCTGGATCGCGTTCTGCAGCGCGTCCTGCTCGATCGCCGGGCCGTGCATCTTGCGCACCAGGTTGGTCGGCACCTTGCCGGGGCGGAAGCCCGGCATCTTGATCTGCGGCGCGACGCGCTTCAGCTCGGTATCGACGCGCTTGGCGATCTCGCCGGCGGGGATGGTCAGGGTGTAGGCGCGCTTCAGGCCCGCGTTCAACGTCTCGACAGTCTGCATTGGCCGCTTTCGTCAGATGAATTTCGTGAGTGGTGGCCAACCCCGCTGGCGCGGGGACTGGTGCGGGCGAAGGGAATCGAACCCCCACATCTTGCGATACCAGAACCTAAATCTGGCGCGTCTACCAGTTCCGCCACGCCCGCTTGTCGGACACCGCCGGTCGCCGGCCTCTATACCGCGTTGACCGCCGGAGCAAGCGGGCAACCCGCCGCGCCGTGGGACGTTGAGGGGCGGAGGAGAAAAAATCATGGCGACCAACCCCGGCGATCTGCCAGCCGACGTGCCGGTGCCCACGCAGCCGAGCACGCCCGACGCGCCGCCCCCGGAAATCAGCCCGCCCGGCCCCGACATCGACGTGCCCGCACCCGGCGCGCCCGCCGGCGACCCCGCCCCCGCCAACCCGATCTGACCCGACCCGATCCCGATCTGACGAGGACCGCCCGTATGACCGAAAAGACGATCGACCCGATCCCGAACCGCGACGACGACCGCCCCGACATCCAGCAGGCGGTCGAAGCGCGCAGCGACGCCGTGGCGCGTGGCGAAGGCGGCAGCGAGCCGGAGCGCTTCACCAGAACCGGCGAGCCGGACGGCAACAGCGGCACCGGCGGCGAGGTGAAGAACCAGGACCTGACGCAGCAATAATCGCGCAGGGCGACGAGAGTCCGGCCCGTGTCGCGCGCCGGTCGCGGTCGTTCCGCGCGCCCGGCGCCGCACCGCCCCGCCACACGCGCGACGACCGGCGTCGCGGGACGATCCGCGCATGGGGCGCACCAGCGCCCCATGCGCAGCGCCGTCAGTCCAGCGCCTTCTTCAACAGTTCGTTGACCACCTGCGGGTTGGCCTTGCCGCCCATCGCCTTCATCGTCTGACCGACGAAGAAGCCGAACAGCGTGGTCTTGCCACCGCGATATTGTTCGAGCTGTGCCGGGTTCTTGGCCAGAACCTCGGCGATCACCGCGTCGATCGCGCCGGTGTCACTGGTCTGTTTCAGCCCGCGGTCCGCGACGATCTTGCCCGGCGCATCGCCGGTCTCCAGCATCGCCTCGAACACCTGCTTGGCCAAGCTGCCGCTGAGCGTGCCGTCCGCGACCAGCGCCAGCAGCTCGGCGGCCTGTCCCGGCGTCACCGGGCTGTCGGCGATCCCCCGGCCGAGCCGGTTGAGCGCGCCGAACAACTCGCTGGTCACCCAGTTCGCCGCCGCCACCGGCTTCGCGCCGGCGTCGAGCAGCGCATCGAACCAGCGCGCGCTCTCCACCTCGGCGGTCAGCACGTCGGCATTGTACGCGGTGATCCCCAGGGCTTCATAGCGCGCGCGCTTGGCGTCGGGCAACTCGGGCAGCGACGCGCGGCATTCGTCCAGGAACGCGTCGTCGAGTTCGAGCGGCAGCAGATCAGGATCGGGGAAGTAGCGGTAATCGTGCGCATCTTCCTTCGACCGCATCGACCGGGTGGTGCCGGTGTCGGGGTTGAACAGCCGCGTCTCCTGCACGATCGCGCCGCCCGCCTCCAGCACGTCGACCTGCCGGCTGGCCTCATGCTCGATCGCCGCCATGACGAAGCGCACCGAATTGACGTTCTTCGTCTCGGTCCGCATGCCCAGCGGCTCGCCCGGCCGGCGCACGCTGACGTTGACGTCGGCGCGCATCGACCCTTCTTCCATGTTGCCGTCGCAACTGCCCACATAGCGCAGGATCGCGCGCAGCTTTCGCAGGTAAGCCCCTGCTTCCGCTGGCGAATTCATGTCCGGCCGGCTGACGATCTCCATCAGCGCCACGCCCGAGCGGTTGAGATCGACATAGGAGCGGGTCGGATGCTGGTCGTGCATCAGCTTGCCCGCATCCTGTTCGACGTGGATACGCTCCACACCGATCGTCTTTACGCCGCCGTCGGTTTCGATCTCGATCGAACCTTCACCGACAAGCGGATGATAAAGCTGCGAAATCTGATAGCCTTGCGGCAGATCGGCGTAGAAATAATTCTTGCGGTCGAACCGCGACCATTTGTTGATCCGCGCGTCGATCGCCATGCCGGTGCGCACCGCCTGGCGGATGCACTCGCGGTTGGGCACCGGCAGCATGCCCGGCATCGCGGCATCGACCAGCGACACCTGCGTATTGGGTTCGGCGCCGAACGCCGTGGCCGCGCCGGAAAATAGTTTGGCGTTCGATGTCACCTGCGCATGGACCTCGAGGCCGATCACGACCTCCCAGTCGCCGGTGGCGCCCTTGATGCGGAACGGAGTGGATGCGTCAGCCATGTCTCGTCTTCCTTACCACCAGCGCCCGGGTCGCGCGGTGAAGCCGGCGCGCTCCTCGATCGCCAGCGCGGCATTCAGCACGCCCTGCTCGTCCAGCGGCCGTCCGATGATCTGCAACCCGAGCGGCAACCCGGCGGCATCCACCCCGCCCGGCACGCTCATCGCGGGCAGACCGGCAAGGCTGGACGGCACCGTGAAGACGTCGTTGAGGTACATGGCGAGCGGATCGGCCGACTTCTCCTCCAGCGCGAACGCCGACGAGGGCGCGGTGGGGGTCAGCAGGATGTCGCAGCTTTCCCACGCCCGTTCGAAATCGCGCGCGATCAGGGTGCGGACCTTCTGCGCCTGCGTATAATAGGCATCGTAGAAGCCGGCGGAGAGCACATAGGTGCCGATCAGGATGCGGCGCTTCACCTCGTCGCCGAACCCTTCCGCGCGCGTCCGGGCGTACATATCCTGAAGGTTCGCGCCGTCGGGCAGGTCCCGCAATCCATACCGCACGCCGTCGTAGCGCGCGAGGTTGGACGACGCCTCGGCCGGGGCGATGATGTAATAGGCCGGCAGCGCGTGCCGGGTGTGCGGCAGCGAGACCTCGACGATCTCCGCCCCGGCATCGCGCAGCCACGCAACGCCCTGCTGCCACAGCGCCTCGATCTCGGCGGGCATGCCGTCGACGCGATATTCGCTGGGAATGCCGACGCGCCGGCCCTTCAGCGACGCGCTCAGCCCCGCCTCCCACTGCGGCACGGGCAGGTCGAGCGAGGTGGCGTCCTTCGCGTCGAAGCCGCTCATCGCCTCCAGCATGATCGCGCAGTCGCGCACGTCGCGCGCCATCGGCCCCGCCTGGTCGAGCGACGAGGCGAAGGCGATCGTCCCCCAGCGCGAGCAGCGGCCGTAGGTCGGCTTGATGCCGGAGATGCCGACGAAGGCCGCCGGCTGGCGGATCGAACCGCCGGTGTCGGTGCCGGTCGCGCCCGGCGCGATCCGCGCCGCGACCGCGGCGGACGAACCACCCGACGACCCGCCGGGAGCCAGCGGGGCATTACCGCCGTCGTTGCGCCGCCACGGGCTGACGACCTTGCCGAAATAGCTGGTTTCGTTCGACGATCCCATCGCGAACTGATCCAGGTTGAGCTTGCCCAGCATGCCCGCGCCCGCGTCCCACAGCTTCTGCGAAACGGTGGATTCATACTCGGGCGTGAAGCCTTCGAGGATGTGGCTCGCCGCGGTGGTCGGCACGCCCTTCGTGCAGAACAGGTCCTTCATGCCGATCGGCACGCCCGCCATCGGCCTGAGCGTTTCTCCGGCGGCGCGGGCGGCATCGGCCGCCTGCGCGGCGGCGAGCGCGTGTTCGGGCGTTTCCACCAGAAAGGCGTTGAGCGGCTTCGCGGCGGCCACGGCGGCGATGAACGACTCCGCCACCTCACGCGCGGAAAAGCTGCCGTCGCGCACGCCGTCGCGGATCTCGCGGATGCCCAGGTCGGTCAGCGCGGTCATTATTCGATCACCTTGGGCACAGTGAAGAAGCCGTGTTCGGCCTGTGGCGCATTGGCCAGCACCGCGTCGCGGATCCCGCCGTCGGTGACCACGTCGTCGCGCAGCCGCAGGTGATTGGGGATCACCGCGGTCATCGGATCGACGCCGGCGGTGTGGACCTCGCCAAGCTGTTCAATCCAGTCGAGGATGTTGCCGAGTTCGGGCGCGAGCCGCGCCGCCTCCTCGTCGGTAATGGCGATGCGGGCAAGGCCGGCGATGCGCCTCACGGTTGCGGTGTCTACGGACATGATCGTGCCGCTACCATCGCGCGGGCCGGTGTTGCAACACGCGGTTGCGCGCACCGCAAGTCTGGGGCACCGCGGTTGCGATTGCGGCGCGGGCGATTTTGCTGCACCGCACAATGGTGATGGCAGCTTGGTCCGCAAATTCCTCTATGTCGTCGCCGCGCTGATCGTGCTCGCGACCGCTGCCGCCTTCGCCTATCGTCTGTGGGGTGTCGGGATGATGCGCATGGCGATGGTGCCGGGCGAGTCGTTCCAGTCGCAACGCCGGCTGCGCGCCGCCGATTACGCGCCCGACCGCATGTGGCTGGCGCGCCCCTCGCTTTCGCGCAACCCCGCCTTGTGGACGCCGCCGGGCTATGCGCGGCGGGCGACGGCGGGCGGCGCGGCGGTGTTCTTCATCCACCCGACCTCCTACCTGAACCGCGCGCACTGGAACGCGCCGCTGGACGATGCGGAGGCGAACGGCCGCGCCGCGCTGTTCCTGCGCGGACAGGCGAGCGCCTTCAACGACGCCGGCGAGATCTGGGCGCCGCGCTACCGCCAGGCGACGTTCGGCGCGTTCCTGACCGATCAGCGCGCCGCCGAACAGGCGCTGGCGCTGGCCTATGGCGACGTGCTGGCCGCCTTCGACGCCTTCCTGGCCGACATCGGGCCGACGCGGCCGATCATCCTGGCGGGGCACAGCCAGGGCGCGCTGCACCTGACGCATCTGCTGAAGGATCGCGTGGCGGGCACGCCGCTGGCGGGGCGGATCGTCGCCGCCTATGTGGTGGGCTGGCCGGTGTCGCTGGCGACCGACGTGTCCGCGCTCGGGCTGCCGGCCTGCGCCCGCGCCGACCAGCGCGGCTGCGTGCTGTCGTGGCAGACGTTCGCCGAGCCGGCCGACCCGTCGCTGATCCTCGACAATTACGATCGCTCGACCGGCTTCGACGGCAAGCCGCGGCGCGGGACGGCGATGCTGTGCACCAACCCGCTGACCGGCACGCCGGACGCGACCGCGCCCGCGAGCGCCAATCTCGGCACCCTCTACCCCAATGCGTCGCTCAGCGAGGCGCGGATCGAGGGCGGGCGGATCGGCGCGCGTTGCGCGGGGCGCGGGCTGCTGCTGATCGGATCGCCGCCGGATGTCGGGCCGTATACGCTGCCCGGCAACAACTATCACGTCTATGACTATAGCCTGTTCTGGGCGAATGTCCGCGCGGATGCGGCGCGGCGGCTGGCGGCACGATGATCGCGACGGACGCCCGCGCGTTTCGCGCGCTGCTGCCGGAGGGCGGGCGGTTGCTGGCGCTGGATGTCGGCACGAAGACGATCGGCACCGCCTTGTGCGATGCCGGGTGGAGCTTCGCCAGCCCGGCACACCTGGTACGACGCGGCAAGTTCACCGCTGACAAGGCGACGCTTGTCACATTGTCGCAGCAACAGCATGTAAGGGGCTGGATCATCGGCCTTCCGCTCAATCTGGACGGAAGCGAAAGCCCGCGCAGCCAGTCGACGCGGGCGTTTGCGCGCAACTGCCGCGACACCGGCCTGCCGATCCTGTTGTGGGACGAACGCTGGTCCACGGTGGCGGCGGAACGCGCGCTGATCGAGCAGGATTTCAGCCGCGCCCAGCGCGCCGAACGCATCGACAACCACGCCGCCGCGCACATCCTGCAGGCGGCGATCGACGCGCTGGTTGCGGCGGGATGATATGGCCACGATCCTGCCGGTCGTCATCATCGCCGCCGTTGTGGTCAACCTGCTGACGACCGCCGCCTTCGCCGCGGACAAGCGCGCCGCGATCGCGGGCGATCGACGCACGCGCGAATCGACCTTGTTGTGGCTCGCGGCGCTCGGCGGCACTCCGGCGGCGCTCCGGGCGCGCCGGCGCTATCGCCACAAGACCCGCAAGCAGCCCTTCACCTTCCACCTGCACCTGATCGCGGCCGTGCAGGCCGGCGCGGTGCTGGGACTGGCCAGCCTGTGGTAGCGGCGCGCTTGCGCCACCCCTGCCCCGCGACTAGGCAGCGGCTTCGATGACCCAATCGGACCACCGCCCCGCCACGCTGATTCCCGGAGGCGCGGTGTTCCCGCATCGCCACCTGACCGGGATCGAGGGGCTCGAACCGCACGAGATCACCTTCCTGCTCGACGAGGCGGAGGCGTGGGTGGAGGCGAACCGCACCCGTGCCACGCCCGACCGCCGCCTCGCCGGTTTCACGCAGATCAACGCCTTTTTCGAGAACAGCACGCGCACCTTGCTGAGCTTCGAGATCGCCGGCAAGCGGCTCGGCGCCGACGTGGTCAACATGCACGCCGCGCAATCGAGCGTGAAGAAGGGCGAGACGCTGATCGACACCGCGATGACGCTGAACGCGATGCGGGCCGACGTGATCGTGATCCGGCACATGTCGAGCGGCGCGGTGCGGCTGATCGCGGACAAGGTGGACTGCCCGGTACTGAACGCCGGCGACGGACGGCACGAACATCCGACCCAGGCGCTGCTGGACGCGCTGACGATCCGGCGGCGGCTGGGCGGCGTCGCCAACAAGCGCGTGGTGATCTGCGGCGACCTGCTGCACAGCCGCGTCGCGCGCTCGAACATCCTGGCGCTGACCGCGCTGGCCGCCGAGGTGCGGGTATGCGCGCCCTCCACGCTGATGCCGCCCGCGATCGAGCGGTTCGGCGTCGCCGCCTTCACCGACTTCGATCGCGCGATCGAGGGGGCGGACGTGGTGATGATGCTGCGCTTGCAGACCGAGCGGATGGCCGGCGGCTATGTCCCCTCCACGCGCGAATATCACCTGCGCTACGGATTGACGCTGGAGCGGCTGAACGCGCGCGCGCCCGGCGCGCTGGTGATGCATCCCGGCCCGATGAACCGCGGGGTGGAGATCGACTCGGCGGTCGCCGACCATGTCGAACAGTCGGCGATCACCGAACAGGTGCAGATGGGGGTCGCGGTGCGCATGGCGTGCCTGGACGTGCTGACGCGGCGCGCGCGCGGGGTGGAGGGCTGGGCATGACGCACGCCCTGCACCTGAGCAACGCGCGGATCGTCTGCCCGCAGGCCGGGGAGCGCACCGGCGACCTGCTGATCGTCGATGGCGCGATCGTCGCGGGTGAGGCGCCGGCCGATGCCGAGCGCGTCGACTGCCGCGGCAGGTTGCTGGCGCCCGGCATCATCGACGTCGGCGTGGCGACGATCGACCGCGCGGCCGCGCGCGCCGGCGGGATCGTGCGCGTGGGGCCGATGCCGGACCAGTCGCCGGTGCTGGACGAACCCGGCGCGGTGCAGCGGCTGGCGCTGATCGGCCGGCCCGACCTGTGGATCCATCCGATCGCGGCGGCGACGCGCGGATCGAAGGGGCAGGATCTGGCGGAGATGGCGATCTGCCTGTCGGCGGGCGCGCAGGCGGTCGGCACCGGGCGGGCGTGGATCGCCGATTCGGGCGTGATGCACCGCGTGCTGATGTACGCGCGCGACCTTGACGTCGCGGTGGTCAGCCATGCCGAGGACGCCGGGCTGGCGGCGGGCGCGGTGGCGACCGAGGGCGAGACCGCGACGCGGCTGGGGCTGCCGGCCGCGCCCGCGCTGGCGGAGGTGCTGGCGATCGCGCGCGACGTGATGCTGGCGGAGGAGACCGGCGCGCGGCTGCACCTGCGCACCGTGACCACGGCGGCGGGCTTCGCGCTGGTGCGTGCCGCCAAGGCGCGCGGCGTGCGCGTCACCTGCGGGATCACGCCGGCCTATCTGCTGCTCAGCGACAATGCGATGAGCGATTTCCGCACCTTCGCGCACCTGTCCCCCCCCTTGCGCAGCGAGGACGATCGCCAGGCGGCGCTGGCGGCGCTGGCGGACGGCACGGTCGATCTGCTGTGCTCCGGCCACGACCCGCGCGGGCCGGAGGAGAAGCGGCTGCCGTTCGCCGACGCCAGCGCCGGCGCGGCCGATGCCGCGACGCTGCTGCCGCTGGCACTGGGGCTGGTGCGCGACGGACGTGTGACGCTGCCGCGATTGTTCGCGCTGCTGGCGAGCGGCCCGGCGGCGCTGCTCGGGCTTTCCACCGGCACGCTGTCGCCCGGCATGCCCGGCGACGTGATCCTGATCGACGAACATGCCCCGTGGCAGATCGACGCCGACCACCTGCCCGGACAGGCCGGCAACACGCCGTTCGACGGGCTGCCGGTGCAGGGCCGCGTGCTGGGGATGTGGAAAGGCGGTCGGGCGATCGCCGGCTGAAGCCGACGCGCCCCCGTAGACCGTTGGCGAATGCGCCCACGGCGCAGCGTGCGATGCCGGGCGGCACCGCCCCCCCCCCCCCGCCCCGCCTTATCGCGCGTGTCGTGCCGGACGCTCAGCGCGCGGCGAGCCGCACCCCCGCCGCGCGGTGCCAGGCGGCGACCCGGTCGCCTTCGGCCGCCCGCACATAGCAACGGCTGCCTCGCGCCTTGAGCTGGCGGCACAGGCCGATCGCGTCCGGTAGCGCGAAGCCGCCGACCGACAGGCGGTAGAAGCGGCTGCGGCCGGGCGCCGCGGGGATCGCGAAGGGCGCGCGACCGGCGAGCGCCGGCACGCGGCGCCGCGCTCGCGCCCAGCCGTCACGCGCGACCGCGGCATTGTCATATGCGCCCAGTTGGACGAACCACCGGCCGGCGGCCGGTGCGCGCGGCGCGGCGGGCGGCGGCGCGGTGCGTGACGGCACGGTGGGCGACGGGGCGGCAGGCGACGGCGCGACAACGGCGGCGATCGCCGCGATCGCGGCCTGCTCGACCGGCGGACCGGGCATATAGCGGTCCACGGCGTCCGCGACCGACGACGCGGCCGGCGCGATCGTCAGCGCCAGCGCGACCGGCTGGCCGGGATCCACGGCGGGCACGATGTGCAGCAGCGCCGCGACCTGATCGGCGGGGTTGCGCGGCTGCGCGAACTGCATCCACTGGAGCATGCGGCGGTTGGTCGCCGCCGGATCGAGGTCGAGCCCGACGATCATGTGCGCGTCGCGCCAGTCGCCCGCCAGCGCGAGCGCCAGCGCCAGGTTCTGGCGCGTACGCGCGTCGGCACCCGGCACGCGCATCGCCGCCATCAGCACCTCGACCCCCGCCTGCGCCCGCCCGGCCAGCGCGAGCGCCAGCCCGCGATCCGCGACCGGAATGGCGCCGGCATGCCGCTCCAGCACCGCCACCGCCGCATCGCCCTTGCCCTGCGCGATCTGCGACAGCGCGAGGTGCAGCGCACTGCGCCCGTCGCCGTCGTGCAGCGCCAGCGCGTCGCCGAACGCCTGTTCGGCGGACACGAAGCGGCCCGCGCGCAGATAGGCGGTGCCGAGCAGCGCGCGCAGCGCCGGATCGTTGCGACGCTGGTCCACCGCGCTCTCGGCATGCGCCACCGCACGGGTCCAGTGCCGGTCCGCGAGCGCGCGCCGCGCGGCGGTGGCCTGCGCCTCGACCTGCCGGGCCGCGACATCCTCGCCGCCGCGCGGCGCACGTCCACCCAGCGCGGTGCAGCCGGTGAGCAGCAGCGCGGCCGTCGCCAGCGTGACCAGCCACCGCGCCATCATGCCGGCACCCGGCGGCCGAAGCCGTTCACCTGCGGCCGCACCGCGCCATAGCCGCCCCCCGCCTTCGCGGCGGCAAAGACGGTGCGGCGGAAATTCGTTTCCATGCGATCCGACACATAGCTCCACAGATTGCGTATCTCGCCCGCCGAACGGCCCGCGGGATCCAGTTCCATCACGGTGCGCCCGTCGATCATCGACGCGGCGAAATCGCTGCGCTGGTGGATGGTGATCGGCGCGACGGTGCCGTGCTGCGACAGCGTGACGATCGCGTCGGAGGTGAGGCGCGCGTGCGGGATCGCGGCGTTGACGACGAAGATCAGCGGCTTGCCCGAACGCCCGCACAGCTCGACCGTCGCACCCGCCGCGCGCAGATCGTGCGGGCCGGGGCGCATCGGCACCACGATCAGCTCGGCGAGCTGCACGACGCCCTGGATCGCCTGCGTGATCGCCGGCGGCGTGTCGATCACCGCCAGCCGGAATCCCTGTTCGCGGAGCCGGTCGAGATCGGCGGCGAGCCGCGTGACATGGGTGGGCGCGAAGGCGGGCCGGTCATCGGCGCGCGCCGTCCACCAGTCGGCCAGCGAGCCATGCGGGTCGATGTCGATCAGCACCACCGGACCGGCCCCGACGTGCTGCGCCTGCACCGCGAGATGCCCCGCCAGCGTCGTCTTGCCCGACCCGCCTTTCTGCGATGCCACCGCGAGTACGCGCATGTCCGCCGTCGAACTCCCTCGTTGTTGCCGCACGGCGCATGCCATGCCGGCGGTGGAGGAAGCGTTAACGCGCGCGAACCATGTACGGGCGGACTGCGGGGCCGGCGATGACGGCGGCTGTCAGTCCGCGTGCCACTGCGCCTTGGGCACGCCCTGTGCCCACAGCAGCGCGGTCAGGTCGCCATGCCCGATCCGGGCGGCGGCGGCGGCGGCGACGATCGGCTTGGCATGGTAGGCGACGCCCAGCCCCGCCACCTCGATCATCGCCAGATCGTTCGCGCCGTCGCCCACCGCCAGCGTCGCGGCGGCGTCCAGCCCCAGCGCCGTGCGCGTCTCGATCAGCGTCGCGCGCTTCGTCGCGGCGCCCACGATCGGGCGCGACACGGTGCCCGCCAGCACGTCGCCGTCAATCTCCAGCACATTGGCGATCGCGCGGTCGAAGCCGATGTCGCTGGCGACCGGCCCGGCGAAGCGGGTGAAGCCGCCCGACACCAGCACCGCCGTCGCGCCCCAGCCGCGCATCGTGCGCACCAGCGCCCGCGCACCGGGCATCAGCCGCACGCGCTCGGCCAGGCAGGCGTCGATCACGCCCGCGTCCAGCCCGCGGAGCAGCGCGACGCGCGCGTCGAGCGCGGCCTCGAAGTCGAGTTCGCCGCGCATCGCCGCTTCGGTGATCGCCGCGATCTTCGGCTTGAGGCCGGCATAGTCCGCGAGTTCGTCGATGCACTCGACGGTAATCATCGTCGAATCCATGTCCGCGACCAGCAGCATCTTGCGACGACCGTCGCGCGGCTGGACGACGACATCGACGTGCTCGAACGCCTGCTCCAGCGCGGCGCGCGCGGCCGTGGGGTCGTGGTCGAAATGCCAGTCGGCGGCGTCGCCCTCGTCGATCCACGCGCACGCCGCCGGCGCGCAGCCGGCCGCCGCGAGCCGCCCCTGCGCGTCGGCCACGATGCTTGGCGTCAGCCGCCCTGCTGCTATCAGCGTCGCCGTGAACATGCCTACCCCCGAGAAGCCCCAAGATCTGCCGAGGCTGGCGCTCATCGCAGGGCCGACCGCCAGCGGCAAGAGCGCGCTGGCGATCGAGCTGGCGGAACGGATCGGCGGCGTCGTCATCAATGCCGACGCCAGCCAGGTGTATCGTGACCTGCGCGTGCTCTCGGCGCGACCGCCACCGGCGGACGAAGCGCGCGTGCCGCACCGCCTGTTCGGGCATGTCGACGGCGCGGACACCTGCTCGGCGGCACGCTGGGCGGCGGCGGCGGCGGCGGAGGTCGGGCGCACGCACGCCGCCGGGCTGGTGCCGGTGCTGGTCGGCGGGACCGGGCTGTACCTGCGCACGCTGTTCGACGGGATCGCGCCGGTGCCGGACATCGACCCGGACGTGCGCGCGGCGGTGCGCGCGCTGCCGGTCGCGGCGGCCCATGCCGCGCTGGCGCGCGAGGATCCCGCCGCCGCCGCGCGGCTCAACCCGCGCGACACGACACGGGTGGCGCGCGCGCTGGAGGTGGTGCGCGCGACCGGGCGACCGCTGGCAGCGTGGCAGGCGGAGCGCGTCGGCGGGATCGGCGCGACGGTGGCGGTGCGCGCCACCGTGCTGCTGCCGGACCGCGAGACGCTGATGGCGCGCTGCGACGCGCGGCTGGCCGACATGTTCGACGGCGGCGCGGTCGCGGAGGTCGCCGCGCTGCTCGCACGCGACGACGTGCCCGGCGATGCGCCCGTGCGCCGCGCGATCGGCGTGCCGGAGATCGCCGCGATGCTGGCGGGCACGCTGACCCGCGATGCCGCGCTGGCGGCGGCGCGGCTCGCCACGCGGCGCTACGCCAAGCGGCAATATACGTGGTTCCGCAACCAGTTGCCCGCCGAATGGCAATGCTGCACCGCGCCAAACCTGCAATTTTATTTCACCGAAGGGTGTTGACGCGTAACTTTCTATGCCGTAGCGCGCCCCGACCCGGCGAGCTAAGGGTGCTCGCCCGTCAATCCGAGGAGACGTGACGTGACCGAGAAGAGCGGAGCAGACATCCTGGTCGAGGCGCTGTGCGATCTCGGCGTGGAGGTCGTGTTCGGCTATCCGGGCGGTGCCGTCCTGCCGATCTACGACGCCTTGTTCCGGTCGAAGCGGATCCGGCACATCCTCGTCCGCCACGAACAGGCCGCGACCCATGCCGCGGAGGGTTATGCGCGCTCGACCGGCAAGCCCGGCGTCGTGCTGGTCACCTCCGGTCCCGGTGCGACTAACGCCGTCACGGGCATCACCGACGCGCTGCTCGATTCGATCCCGATGGTGGTCATCACCGGTCAGGTGCCGACCGCGCTGATCGGATCGGACGCCTTTCAGGAGGCGGACACGGTCGGCATCACGCGCCATTGTTCCAAGCACAATTATCTGGTGAAGGATCCCGCCCGGCTCGGCGCGGTGATCCACGAGGCGTTCCATATCGCCACCTCCGGCCGTCCCGGCCCGGTCGTGGTCGACATCCCCAAGGACGTGCAGGTCGCCACCGCGCGCTACACCAGACCCGGCCCGATCCAGCACAAGACCTATCGCCCGCAGATCAAGGCCGATCGCGCCGCGATCGAGCAGGTCGTCGACATGCTGGCGGCGGCCGAGCGCCCGGTGCTCTATACCGGCGGCGGGGTCATTAATTCCGGCCCGGCGGCGTCGCAACTGCTGCAGGAACTCGCGCGGATCACCGGCGCGCCGGTCACCTCGACGCTGATGGGGCTGGGCGCCTATCCCGCCAGCGGGCCGCTGTGGCTGGGAATGCTGGGCATGCACGGCACCTATGAAGCCAATATGGCGATGAACCAGGCCGACCTGGTGGTCGCGATCGGATCGCGCTTCGACGATCGCGTCACGGGGCGGCTCGACGCCTTCTCGCCGAACAGCCGCAAGGTGCACATCGACATCGACCGGTCGAGCATCAACAAGACAGTGCGCATCGACCTGCCCATCGTCGCCGATGCCGGCCATGCGATGGAGGACATGGTGCGCGTGTGGAAGGCGCGGCAGCACCCGAAGCCCGACACCGCCGAATGGCGGCGCCGGATCGACGGATGGCGCGCGCGGCGCTGCCTCGACTTTCCCGAAACCGGCCCCAACGAGAACAACGGCGAGATCATGCCGCAGCGCGCCATCCGCGCGCTGTACGACGCGACGCATCACCGCCAGCCGATCATCACCACCGAGGTCGGCCAGCACCAGATGTGGGCCGCGCAGCATTTCGGCTTCGACCTGCCCAACAAATGGCTGACATCGGGCGGGCTCGGCACGATGGGCTACGGCCTGCCCGCCGCGATCGGCGCGCAGCTCGGCCATCCCAACGCGCTGGTGATCGACATCGCCGGCGAAGCGTCGATCCAGATGAACATCCAGGAACTGGCGACCGCCACGCAATATCGCCTGCCCGTCAAGGTGTTCATCCTGAACAACGAATATATGGGCATGGTCCGCCAGTGGCAGGAGCTGACCTATGAGAGCCGCTATGCCGAGAGCTATTCGGACTCGCTGCCCGATTTCGTGAAGCTGGCGGAGGCATATGGCTGGAAGGGGATCCGCATCGAACGTCCCGACCAGCTCGATGCCGGGATCGCGGAGATGCTGGCGCATGACGGGCCGGTGATGGTCGACTGCATGGTGGCGAAGCTCGCCAATTGCTTCCCGATGATCCCATCGGGCGCGGCGCACACCGACATGATCCTGCAGGCCAACGAGGTCAGCGGCACCATGGACGACGAGGCCAAGGCGCTGGTGTAACGACGGCGCGCGGGCCGCGGGCCGCGCACCGCCACCGAGCGCCCCAGCAACAGGGAGATTCCGGCGCCCGCCGGAATGACATGACATGCATATCCGTGAAGAAAAGGCCGAGCGGCATACGCTGGCGGTGATCGTCGACAACGAACCGGGCATCCTGGCGCGGATCGCCGGGCTGTTCACCGCGCGCGGCTACAACATCGAAAGCCTGACCGTCAGCGAGATCACCGCCGACAAGGCGGTCAGTCGCATCACCATCGTGACGTCGGCATCGCCGGCGACGCTGGAGCAGATCGTCGCGCAGCTCGACCGGCTGGTGCCCGTCCACCGCGTCCACGACCTGACCGCCGAGGGCGAGCATGTCGAGCGCGAGCTGGCGATGGTGAAGGTGCGCGGCACCGGCGACCAGCGGATCGAGGCGCTGCGGCTGGCCGAGGTCTATCGGGCGCGGGTGGTGGATGCGACCACCAGCAGCTTCGTGTTCGAGGTGACCGGCGGATCGGCCAAGATCGACAAGTTCGTCGAGCTGATGAACGAGGTCGGGCTGATCGAGGTCGCGCGTACCGGCATCGTCGCGATCGCGCGCGGCAGGGACGCGGCGTAGCGTAGCGTAGCGTCGCGCCGGCCCGCTCGTCCTCGACGGCGACGCCGGCATCTTTTCAACCGTCACCCCGGCGCAGGCCGGGGTCCGGAACCACAAGCGCCGCCGTCCGCGGCTCCGGAACCCGGCCCTTGCCGGGATGACGATCGGCAAAAGGAAAAGGGAATATGAAGGTCTATTACGATCGCGACGCCGATCTGAACCTCATCACGGGCAGGAAGATCGCCATCGTCGGCTATGGCTCGCAGGGCCATGCGCACGCGCAGAACCTGCGCGATTCGGGCGTGACCGAGATCGCGATCGCGCTGCGCGAGGGGTCGGCGACCGCGAAGAAGGCCGAGGGCGCCGGCTTCAAGGTGATGTCGACCGCCGACGCCGCCGGCTGGGCCGACATCCTGATGATCCTGGCCCCCGACGAGCATCAGGCCGCGATCTGGGAGAACGACATCAAGGGCCGGCTGAAGCCGGGCAGCGCGCTCGCCTTCGCGCATGGCCTGAACGTCCATTTCGGGCTGATCGAGCCGCCGGCCGATATCGACGTCATCATGATCGCGCCCAAGGGTCCGGGCCATACCGTGCGCAGCGAATATGTGCGCGGCGGCGGCGTGCCGTGCCTGATCGCGGTGCAGCAGGACGCCAGCGGCAACGCGCACGACGTGGCGCTCGCCTATGCCTCGGGGGTCGGCGGCGGCCGCTCCGGGATCATCGAGACCAACTTCAAGGAGGAGTGCGAAACCGACCTGTTCGGCGAGCAGGCGGTGCTGTGCGGCGGCGTGACCCATCTGATCCAGGCCGGGTTCGAAACGCTGGTCGAGGCCGGCTACGCGCCCGAAATGGCCTATTTCGAATGCCTGCACGAGACGAAGCTGATCGTCGACCTGCTGTACGAGGGCGGGATCGCGAACATGCGCTATTCGATCTCGAACACCGCCGAATATGGCGACATCGTCACCGGCCCGCGGATCATCACCGAGGAGACGAAGAAGGAGATGAAGCGCGTGCTGGCCGACATCCAGTCGGGC
The DNA here is from genome assembly GCA_003243195.1 of Sphingomonas taxi. Lineage (GTDB taxonomy): Bacteria > Pseudomonadota > Alphaproteobacteria > Sphingomonadales > Sphingomonadaceae > Sphingomonas > Sphingomonas taxi_B. Next base: position 68,883 of record QFQI01000003.1, read on the forward strand.
CGGTTCGTGAAGAACTTCGTGCTCGACAATCGCGCCGGCCAGCCGGAGCTGAAGGCCGCCCGCAAGGCCGCGGCCGCGCACCAGATCGAGAAGACCGGCGCGGAGCTGCGCGCGATGATGCCGTGGATCGGCGCCAACAAGCTGGTCGACAAGGAAAAGAACTGATCGACGGGCGGCGGGCGGCGGCGGGGCGACCCCCTGCCGCCCGCACCCTGCCGGCGCCGTGCGCCGGTCCCCCGAGCCACGGCCGCGCCGGTTCGGGGGGCGGGAGCCGGCGGGGCGGCGACCCACGCCCTGCCCCGCCCCGACGCCTGCCCCAACCTAACGAATTCGTAATCCCGAACCTGATTGCCGCTCGCCGCGCGCTCCTGTAATCGCGCGCCATGCGGACGGCGACGTACCGAGCTTCGTCGTACCGGACCCGCGATGACGCGGGCAGCCGCGTCATATCCACGCTGCTGGCGCTGGCCGTGGCGGCGGCGATCGTCTTCGCGTTGCTGACGATGGGCGGCGTGGTGCGCGGCGATTTCGGCGACGGTCGCCGGCTCACCACCTTCGACGTGACGAACGAGGGCGCGAGCGAGCGCAAGCCGACGCAGCGTCGCGAGACGCGCCAGCGCCAGGCCGCGCAGCGCAGCGAGACCCCCGTGACGCCGACGCCCGCGCAGCCCCGTCCGCCGACCCCGGCCCCGCCCGTGCCCGATCCGGTGCTGCACCTGCCCGGCGTGATGATCCTCAGCCGCAGCGACTATGCCGCCGCCGACATCGGCCGCATCAAGGGCACCGCCGGCCCGGTGGCCGCGCCGGGCGGCGACAGCGGCGATGGCGACACCAGCGAGACGGTCGGGCTGGGGCCGGGTGGCGAGCCGCTGTATGCCGCCGAATGGTATCGCAAGCCGACGCGCGCGGAGACGTCCACCTACATGCCCGCCGGTCGCACCGGATGGGGCATGGTGGCATGCCGCACCGCCCCGCGCTACCATGTCGAGGATTGCCGCGAGCTGGGCGAAACGCCCGGATCGGGGATCGCGCGCGGATTGCGGCAGGCGGCGTGGCAGTTCCTGGTGCGCCCGCCGCGCAAGGGCGGCACCCCGCAGATCGGCGCGTGGGTGCGGATCCGCTTCGACATCACCAGCGGCGGCGAGGCGCCGGATTAGCCGCGACGGGAAATCGACCGTTTCGCACGGTTCGTCTTCGCAACGACGCGAATCTGTGGTGCAAGGCTGCCCACAAAGGAGCTTTTTCCCATGCGCACGATTCTCGCCGCCACCCTGATCGCCACCGTCGCCGTACCCGCGATCGCGCAGATCGCGACCACCCCGCAGCAGCCCGGCCAGCCCGCCGCCGCGCGCGTCGCCGCCGGCACGTATCAGGTCGATGCCCCGCACACGCAGGTGACGTGGGAGGTCAACCACATGGGCTTCTCGATGCTGCAGGGGCAGTTCGGCGCCTCCGGCGGGTCGATCACCATCGACCCGAAGAAGCCGGCCCAGACCAAGGTCGACGTGACCTTCGCGATCGACCAGCTCTCCGTCACCTCCGAGCAGTTCGCGCACCACCTGAAGTCCGGCGACTTCTTCGACGCCGCGGCGAACCCGACCGCGCGCTTCGTCTCGACCTCAGTCACGCCGCGTGGCCCCTCGCGCGCGGTGCTGAACGGCAATCTGACGATCAAGGGCGTGACGAAGCCGGTGACGCTGGACGTCACCTTCGTCGGCGCCGGCACCAACCCGATGAGCAAGAAGGTCAATTTCGGCTTCACCGGCACCGGCACGATCAAGCGCAGCGACTTCGGGCTGGGCTATGCCGCGCCGGTCGTGTCCGACGACGTGAAGCTGACCGTGCAGGCGGCGTTCACCGCCTGACGCGTGCGCCCGGCCCCACGCGGGGCCGGGCCTCCCGCCGGATGCCCGCTTACTGACCCAGGGTATAAGCGGCGCCGAACCTGCCGTCGCGGCGGTCCCCGATGCTCCAGATCATCGTCCTGCCGCCGGCATGCCGGACGGCATAGGTTTCGACACGCTGCCCGTCGCGATCCTCGGCCTTCACGAACGACACGTCGCGGATCGCGCCGAGCGACGCCAGGTCCGGCCCCAGCGTCGGCAATTGCTCGCGACACGCCGCCAGCAACGCTTCGGCCATGATGTCGGCGGGGCAGCGGCCGGCCGCCGTCTCGGCAATCATGCGGCGCAGCGCCGGCGCGTAATCGCCGTCCGTCGCCGGCTGCGCGACCGCGCCGCCGGCGATCGCGACCGCCCCCATCAACAGCATCGCCGTGTGCATCGTCCGTCCTCCCTCTCCCGGTCGCAGGAAAGCACGGGCGGATACGATCGGTCCAGCGGCGATCGCGGGCGTCGTGGCGCGGGCTACGCGGCCCGGCGCAGCCGCGCCATGCCGTCGAAAGTCGCGCGCACCGCGGGGGCGGCGTCGGCGACCAGTGCCTCCACGCGCGCCACGAAGGCATCGGCATCGACGCCCGCGACCCGCTCGGCCATCGCCCATGATCCGAATTCGCGGTGTTCGATCTCTCGCGACGACAGGATGACGATCGCGCGGTGGCGCGGGTCCGCGGCGATGCGCGCCAGCGCCGCCTCGACCGCCGGCGCCTCTCCCTCCAGCGCCTGAAGGAAGCGGCGTCCATCGGCGTAGAGCAACCCCGTGATGCCGTCGCGCGCGTTGTTGCGGCGCGAGGCAGCGAGGATGGCGGCGGTGTCGGCCGCGCCGGTCGCGGAACTGATATAGACGATCTGCAGCATGACGGCTCCTCTGCGCCGGCCATGCACCCGCAACGGTTTTCAGGATGTTAAATACCCGGAACGTCGCCGCGACCGGCCCGTTGGGGCTGCTCTGTCAAGGAGAACGTTATGCCGTATGTGAAGACGCGCGACGGGACCGACATCTATGTCAAGGACTGGGGCGAGGGTCGTCCGGTCGTCCTGCTGCACGGCTGGCCGCTGTCGTCCGATAGCTGGGATCCGCAGATGAAGGCGCTGGCCGATGCGGGATTCCGCGCGATCGCCTATGATCGCCGCGGCTTCGGGCGCTCGGGCCAGCCATGGTCCGGCTACGACTATGACACGCTGACCGACGACCTGCATGACGTGCTGGATGCCGCCGGCGCGACGCAGGACGTGACGCTGGTCGGCTTCTCGATGGGCGGTGGCGAGGTCGCCCGCTACCAGAGCCGCTACGACGGCAAGGGCGTGATCTCCGCGGCGCTCATCGGCTCGGTGGTGCCGTACATGCTGAAGACCGACGACAATCCCGATGGCGTGCCCGAGCAGACGCTGGCCGAGATCGTCGACGGCATCCTGACCGATCGGCCCAATTTCTTCCGGACGTTCCTGAAGGATTTCTTCGGCGTCGGCTATGTCACCAGCCCGGTCAGCGAGGCGGTGCTCGACTGGGCGTGGCGGCTGGCGATGCAGGCCGGGCTGCAACCGACGGTGAAATGCGCGGAGAGCTTCGGCCATACCGATTTCCGCCCCGACCTGCCCGCGTTCCGCGTGCCGACGCTGGTGCTGCACGGCACCGGCGACAAGACCGTGCCGATCGACGCCAGCGGCCGCGCCGCCGCGGCAGGAATCGGGAATGCGCAACTGGTGGAATATGACGGCGCCCCGCACGGCCTGTTCGCGACCGAGGGCGACCGTTTGACCAATGACCTGCTGACGTTCCTGGGCCGCTGACCGCAGGATCACGCCGCCCTCGACGGCCTGGCCGTCATGACCGGCGGAGCGGGGCGACCCACGGCGGGATCAGGACGTCGCGGGCCGCCCCACCCCACCCGCCGCGACAGGCGGGACGCGGGTACGACGCATCCACCCGAAACGCCGGCCCTATTTCAGCGGGACGATCACCTCGTCCGGATGCGCCACGTTAAGCTCCTTGCGCACCAGTTCGTCCACCATGTCCGGATTGGCGTGGCGCGGATCGAGCAGGGCGACGCGGTTCTTCAGCATCGCGCGACGCTGATCCAGTTCGCCATATTGCCGTTCGCGCACGACAAGCTGGCGCTTGTAGTCGCCCAGCGCGATCAGCCCGTTCGGCCCGAGCACCGCATAGCTGCCGAAGAACGCCATCACCGCCGCCGCCAGCGCGGGCAGCGCGGCGCGGCGAAGGGTCAGGGCGAGGCGGTTGGACTTGCGGGGCATGACGCCGCGATTCTCGCGATTCGCCATGCCCTTGGCAAGCGTTATCAGCGCCGCCGCAGCACGTCGCGGCCCGCATAGCGCGCCACGTCGCCAAGCTCCTCCTCAATGCGGATCAACTGGTTGTATTTGGCGAGCCGGTCGGAACGCGCCAGGCTGCCGGTCTTGATCTGCCCGCAATTGGTGGCGACCGCCAGATCGGCGATGGTCGAATCCTCGGTCTCGCCCGACCGGTGCGACATCACCGCGCTGTAGCCGGCGCGCTCCGCAACGCGGATCGCCTCCAGCGTTTCCGACAGCGTGCCGATCTGGTTGACCTTCACCAGCAGCGAATTGGCCAGCCCCTGCGCGATGCCGTCCTTCAGGCGGCGGGGGTTGGTCACGAACAGGTCGTCGCCGACCAGTTGCACCTTGCCGCCGATCGCGTCGGTCAGCGCCTTCCAGCCCTCGAAATCGTCCTCGGCCATGCCGTCCTCGATCGAGAAGATCGGGTAGCGCGCCGCCAGGTCGGCGAGGTAATCGGCCATCGCGCCCGGCTCCAGCGTCAGGTTCTCGCCAGAGATGACATATCGGCCGTCCTTGAAGAACTCGGTCGCGGCGCAGTCCAGCGCGAGCATCACGTCGTCGCCGGGCCGGTAGCCGGCGCGCTCGATCGAGGTCATGATGAAGTCCAGCGCATCGGTGGTGCTGGCGAGGTTGGGCGCGAAGCCGCCCTCGTCACCGACCGCGGTCGCCAGCCCCTTCTCGCTCAACCCCTTCTTGAGCGTGTGGAAGATCTCCGAGCCGCACCGCACCGCCTCCGACAGCGATTCCGCGCCGACCGGCACCACCATGAACTCCTGGAAGTCGATCGGATTGTCGGCATGCTCGCCGCCGTTGATGATGTTCATCATCGGCACCGGCAGCACATGCGCGGCCACGCCGCCGACGTAGCGGTACAGCGGAAGGCCGCGCGCGTCCGCCGCCGCCTTGGCCACCGCCAGGCTGACGCCCAGGATCGCGTTCGCGCCCAGCCGGCCCTTGTTCTCGGTGCCGTCCAGCTCGATCATCGCCTGGTCGATCTCAAGCTGGTCCTCGGCATCCAGCCCGATGATCGCCTCGGCGATCTCGTCGTTCACCGCCTCGACCGCCGCGTCGACGCCCTTGCCGCTCCAGCGCGCCTTGTCGCCGTCGCGCTTCTCCACCGCTTCGTGCGCGCCGGTCGACGCGCCGGACGGCACCGCCGCGCGACCGAAGCTGCCATCGTCCAGCAGCACGTCGACCTCCACAGTCGGGTTACCACGGCTGTCGATGATCTGGCGTCCATGCAGGTCGATGATTGCGGTCACGAAACGATCCTCCTAGCTTGGCGCCCCAGCGAGAGGGCGCCCGAGGCTCTAGCGGGCACTCGCGTGCGCTGCAACGCGATGGAACCACGGACGCGGGCACCGGGTTGTCCGTTTTCGACCAGGGAAGGGATTATCATGGCCGACCAGCAGGATCGCGACACGCTCCAGCCCACCACGGACGCGGACGTCACCCCGCCGCCCGCCGGCGCGGCGTTCACGCCCGCCGAGCCGCTCAAGGATGCCGGCGTCGATTTCTCGCCCGAGAGCGCCGAGTCGACCGGTGCGGAACAGTCGTCGGGCGGCACCGCGACGATCGCCGACGCCAAGCAGGCGTTGCGCGACAATGTCGCCAAGGGCCGCGAGCAGGCCGCCGACAAGGCGCGGACCTATGCCGAGGAGGGCAAGGCGAAGGCCAGCGATGCGCTGGCGCAACTGTCGCACCTGCTCACCGACGCCGCCGGGCAGGTGGATGAGAAACTGGGCGCGCAATACGGGCAATATGCGCGCTCGGCCGCCGAACGCGTGCAGGGTTTCTCCAGTGCGATTGACGAAAAGAGCGTCGACGACCTGATCGCCGATGCCCGCGAACTGGTGCGCAAGAGCCCGGCCGCTGCCGTCGGCATCGCCGCCGGCCTGGGCTTCGTCGTCGCGCGCGTGCTCGGTTCCGGCATCGACCAGCGCGACGCCTGACCTGATGCGCGATTCGATGAATCTTCGCGAGCCGGTGCTGCGCGACGACAGTCTTCCGCATCTCGTTACGCGGCTCGCGGGGGATGTGCGCGACGTGGCGCAGGCGGAGATCGCGCTGGCCAAGGCGAAGGCCGGCTTCGCGGTGACCCGCTACAAGGCGGCGGCGATCCGCTTCGCCATCGCGGGCGTGCTGGCGCTGGCGGCGCTGATCGCGTTGCTGGTCGGGTTGATCCTGTCGCTGGCGACGCTGATCGGCCCCGGTTTCGCCACGGCGGCGGTGGTGGGCGTGGTGCTGGCGATCGCCGGCCTGCTCGCCCTGTCCGGCAAGTCCGCGCTGGCGGCGAGGCCGGGCCAGTGACCGGCGACGACGTCACCCTCGCCGAAGCCCGCGCAGCCGATGCACGCCGCCGGCTCGATGTGACCGTGGAGCAGCTCCAGACCGAGCTGGAGCCGCGTCGGCTGGCCCGCATCGCGCTGGGCGAAGTCACCGGAAACGGCGAACGCCTCGCACGCACCGGCGCTGCCGCCGCGCGGCGCAACCCCGGCGCGGTCGCGGGCGCGGCGGCGCTGCTTGTCGCGCTGCTCGCCCGCAAGCGGATCGCGCGCATCCTGCGCAAGCGCCGCGACCGCGCCGCCACCCCTCCCCAGCATTCCGCCCGTCCGGCCGAAAGGATTGGATCATGACCGACCAGAACGATTCCCCCCAGGAGCAGCACGGCCGTCTGCGCGATGGCGTCGACCATGCGCGCGACGCAGCGTCGCACGCGCTGGAAAGCGCTCGCCACCGCGCCAGCGACGCCGCCCATTCCACCGCAGAGACGCTGGAGGCCAATCCGCTCGGCGTGCTCGTCGGCGGGCTCGTGCTCGGCGCGCTGGTCGCGGCGATCTTGCCGCGCAGCCAGCGCGAGAAGGAGCTGCTCGCCTCGGTCGGACGCAAGGTGAATGCCGCGGCGACGGCGGCGCTGGCGGCGGCCAAGGACGCCGGGCGTTCGGAGCTTGACCAGCTCGGCCTGACGCCGAACGCGGCGCGCGACCAGGCCAAGTCACTGTTCCAGGGCGTGCTGAAGGCGGCAGGCACCGCCGGCAGCGCCGCCGCACAGGCCGGCAAGGAGCAGGTCAAGAGCCACTCCTGACCCCTTCAAACCGGCGCCGCCGCGCGCTAAAGGGCTGCCATACCGGCAGGCCGAACGCGGCGCCGATCCGGCAACAGCGGAGGGGCGACCGACGGGGCGACAGCACCGCGGCGCCCTTTCCGCATCCGGCTCGCGCGACATCGTTGGGCAGGCGGTAATGGTTCACCTTCCCGGGAGTGCGTGCATGAGCAAACTTCATCTGGTCTTCGGCGGTCGCGTCAGCGATCCGCGCACCCTCGAATTCGACGACCTGTCGTCGATCGACGTGGTGGGCGTCTATCCCGATTATGGCAGCGCGGAGAAGGCATGGCGCGCGGCGGCGCAGCGCACCGTCGATGATGCCGAGATGAAATATGTGGTGGTCCACCTCCACCGGCTGCTCGAACCCGACCTGATCGACAAGCCCGCCTGAAACGCATGGCGTCGTCGCGCGCGGTGCCGGCGGCCCCGCGATCGGGCGATCCACGCCATGCGCGTCGTTCCGGCGCGGCTTTACGGCGATTGGGCCGGCCGACGTCCTAGAATAATTCGTCGAGGCTGCGATGCAGCAGCAGACGGTGCGGGTCGGGACGGGGCAGCCCGATGGCGGCCAGGAAGGCGGTTTGCGCCGCCTCGCCGACACCACCCAGGTCGCGCCAGAGCAGCGCGATGTCCTGATAGGGGTCGGCCGTGCCCAACCGGCCGACATCAAGGCAGCCGGCAACGCGCCCGTCCGGGTCGATCAGGATGTTGCCGAGGGTGAAATCCCCGTGCACCACCACGCGGCCGGCGGCGGCGCCGGCAAGCCGTTCGACGTCGGCGAGGATCTCCCCGGCGCTGCGACCGTGATGGTCGTCATCGAAATCGTCCGCATCGACCAGCCCGCTCGCCACCCGTTCCCGCGCCACGGGAAGCCATGCCGCAACGCTCGAATCGAACGGGCAATCGTCAGCGGGGATGGCGTGGAGCCGGCGGAGAAAGGCGGCAAGGCCGGCGACAACATGCGGCGTCGACGCCGGATCGCCCGACAGCCATGCGCCCGCCGTGATGCCGCGCAATGCCGACGTTACCAGCCATGCGCCGCGTCCGTCACGATGGAAATCCAGCACGGCGGGCACGGGGAGGCGGCCCTGCAACCACCGCAGCCGCGCCATTTCGGCGGCGATGCCGTCCGCCGCCTCGCCCTGCCCCGCCTTCACATAGACGACGCCGCCATCCGGCATGAGCAGTCGATCGACGGTCGCCCCCGAACCGCCGCTGCGCTCCCGCTCGCATCGTTCCGCCGCATCGAACAGCGTGGCGACGGACACGGGAGCGATCACGGTCAGATGAATTCGACCTTGGACACCAGATAATAACGATCACCGGCCGGGACGGACACCTCGACCTCATCGTCGACACTGCGCCCGATCAGCGCGCGGCCGAGCGGCGAATTGTAGCTGATCCGGCCGGTGCGCGCGTCCGCCTCGGTCTGGCCGACGATCTGGTATTTCACCGCCTTCTCATCCTCGTCCAGCAGCGTCACGGTCGCGCCGAACACGATCTTGTCACCGGACAGGTCGCGCGGGTCGATGATCTGCGCGCGACTCAACTTGTCCTCGATATCGGCGATCGACGCCTCGATCTGGCCCTGCCGTTCCTTGGCGGCGTGATATTCGGCGTTCTCGGACAGGTCGCCGTGCGCCCGCGCTTCCTCGATCGCGTCGACGATCTGCGGCCGTTCGGTCTTCAGCCGCTTCAGGTCTGCATTCAGCTTCTCATAGCCTTCCTGCAGCATCGGCATCTTCTCGACGGTCGCCATCGCCCTTGTCCTTCGTAAAAACGCGTTCCCCGAAGCGGCCCCTCCCCGAGGCCGCCCCTGCCATCAGCACGAATGTCCGGGGATCAGTTGTGCGGCTGCGAATAATAGGATTGCAGCGGCCGTACTTCAAGGTTGCGGTCGGTGTCGCCGGTCACCGCCGCGCGGATCGCCTGCGCCGCCTGCACCGCCGCCGATGCGGTGGTGAAATACGGCACCTTGCCGTTCACCGCCGAGGCGCGGATCGGCTGCGAATCCTTCAGGCTCTGCCAGCCCTCGGTGGTGTTGAAGATCAGGTCGATCGCGCCATCCTTGATCCGGTCGACAATATGCGGCCGGCCCTGCGCGACCTTGTTCACCACTTCCACCGGCAGCCCGGCGCGCGACAGATGATCGGCCGTTCCGGTGGTCGCGACGATCGTGAAGCCCGCCTCGACCAGCGCGCGCACCGCCGGGACGATCGCATCCTTGTCGCCCGGCTTCACGCTGACGAACACCGCGCCACCCGACGGCAGCACCGTCCCGGCGCCAAGCTGCGACTTGGCGAACGCGGTGGTGAAATCAGGCGATATTCCCATCACTTCGCCGGTGCTCTTCATTTCCGGTGACAGCACCGGATCGATTCCGGGGAAGCGGTTGAACGGGAACACCGCCTCCTTCACCGCGAAATAGTCGATCGCGCGGTCGATCACCGGCAGGTCGCGCAACTTTTCGCCCGCCATCACGCGGCTGGCGATCTTGGCAATCGGCGCGCCGATCGCCTTGGCGACGAACGGCACGGTGCGGCTGGCGCGGGGGTTGACCTCGATCAGATAGACCTGCCCGTCCTTGACCGCGAACTGGATGTTCATCAGCCCCACGACGTTCAGCCCGCGCGCCAGCGCCTCGGTCTGGCGCTCGATCTCCGCGATGATGTCCGCCGGGAGCGAATAGGGCGGGATCGAGCAGGCGCTGTCGCCGGAATGGACGCCCGCTTCCTCGATATGCTGGAGCACGCCGGCCACCACCACATCGTCGCCGTCGCAGATCGCATCCACGTCGACCTCGATCGCGTCACGCAGATACTGGTCGATCAAAACGGGCGCATCACCGGAGACCTGCACGGCGGTCTGGATGTAATCCTCGAGCTGCTGGTCGCTGTCGACGATCTCCATCGCGCGACCGCCGAGGACATAGCTGGGGCGCATCAGCACCGGATAGCCGATCCGGTTGGCGACGTTCAGCGCCTCCTCGCGACTCCGCGCGATGCCATTGGCGGGCTGGAGCAGCTTCAGCCGGTTGACCAGCGCGGCGAACCGCTCGCGGTCCTCGGCCAGGTCGATGGCGTCCGGCGAGGTGCCGAGGATCGGGATCCCCGCCTTCTCCAGCGCGCGCGCGAGGTTGAGCGGGGTCTGCCCGCCGAACTGCACGATCACGCCGACCAGCTCGCCGGCCTGCTGCTCGACGTGCAGGATCTCCAGCACGTCCTCGGCGGTCAGCGGCTCGAAATACAGGCGGTCGGAGGTGTCATAGTCGGTGCTCACCGTCTCCGGATTGCAATTGACCATGATCGTCTCATAGCCGGCGTCGGCCAGCGCGAAGCAGGCATGGCAGCAGCAATAGTCGAACTCGATCCCCTGCCCGATCCGGTTCGGCCCGCCGCCCAGGATCACGATCTTGCGCCGGTCGGACGGCTGCGCCTCGTTCTCCGGCTCGCCGAAGCTGGGCGCCTCGTAGGTGGAATACATGTACGGCGTCCTGGCGTCGAACTCGGCGGCGCAGGTGTCGATCCGCTTGAAGACCGGACGCACGCCCAGTTTCAGGCGGTGCTCGCGCACCTCCTCCTCGGTGACGCCGCCGGTCATCGCCTTGACCGCCTCATGGATCAGCCCCGAACCGCGCGCGATGCCGCGGCTCATGCCGCGCAGATTGGCGGATTGCAGCGCCAGCCACGCCAGCCGCTTGTCGGAAAAGCCCATCGCCTTCAGCCGCCGCATGCCGGCGGGGTCGATCGGCAGGCCGTCCGTCATCACGTCATTCTCGGCGGCGACGATCTCGGCGATCCGCTCCAGGAACCACGGATCATATTTCGCGATCGCATGGACCTCGGCGACGGTGAAGCCTTCGCGCAGCGCCTGCGCCGCGACCAGCAGCCGGTCGGGCGAGGGCACCGCCAGCGCCGCCTCGATCTCGGCGCGCGGCGCCCCGACCAGCCGGTCGACCTGGTTGAATCCGGACAGGCCGGTTTCCAGGCCGCGCAACGCCTTCTGCATCGATTCGTGGATGTTGCGGCCGATCGCCATCACCTCACCGACCGATTTCATCGCGGTGCCCAGCACCGCCTCGGCCCCCTTGAACTTCTCGAAGGCGAAGCGCGGGATCTTGGTGACGACATAGTCGATCGTCGGCTCGAACGAGGCCGGGGTGGCGCCGGTGATGTCGTTCTCGATCTCGTCCAGCGTATAGCCCACCGCCAGCTTCGCCGCGACCTTGGCGATCGGAAAGCCGGTCGCCTTGCTGGCCAGCGCGGAGGAGCGCGAGACGCGCGGGTTCATCTCGATGACGATCAGGCGGCCGTCCTTCGGATTGACCGCGAACTGCACGTTGGAACCACCTGTTTCCACGCCAATTTCGCGCAGCACCGCGATGCTGGCGTTGCGCATGATCTGATATTCCTTGTCGGTCAGCGTCAGCGCGGGCGCGACCGTGATGGAATCGCCGGTGTGGACGCCCATCGGATCGACGTTCTCGATCGAGCAGATGATGATGCAATTGTCCGCGCGGTCGCGGACCACCTCCATCTCATATTCCTTCCAGCCGAGCAGCGATTCCTCGATCAGCACCTCGGTGGTCGGTGACGCGTCCAGCCCCTTGCGGACGATCTCGACGAACTCCTCGCGATTGTACGCGATGCCCCCGCCGGTGCCGCCCAGCGTGAAGCTGGGACGGATGATCGCGGGAAGCCCAACCTTCTCAAGCCCTTCCAGCGCCTCCTTCTCGGTGTGCGCGATGTGGCTGCGCGCGCTGTCCAGACCGATCCGGTCCATCGCGTCGCGGAACTTGAGCCGATCCTCGGCCTTGTCGATCGCGTCGGCATCGGCGCCGATCATGGTCACGCCGAACTTCTCCAGCGTGCCGTCGCGGAACAGCGCCAGCGCGGTGTTGAGCGCGGTCTGACCGCCCATCGTCGGCAGCACCGCGTCCGGACGCTCCTTCTCGATGATCCTCGCGACCACCGCCGGCGTGATCGGCTCGACATAGGTCGCGTCGGCCAGCTCGGGATCGGTCATGATCGTCGCCGGGTTCGAATTGACCAGGACGATGCGATAGCCCTCCTCCTTGAGCGCCTTGATCGCCTGCGTGCCCGAATAATCGAACTCGCACGCCTGCCCGATGACGATCGGCCCCGCGCCGATGACGAGGATGGAGGAGATGTCGGTACGTTTGGGCATTATTTCTCGCCAAAGTGCTTGCGGCCGATGTCGACCAACTGTTCGAAAGCTTCTTTGCTCAAGCGAAGGTTCTGACTTCGCTCGCCTTTACTCGTTCGCGCGGCGGAACCGAGGGAATAAAGCTGGAGAAACCGCTCTCCACGCATTTCAAGCGGGATCGCCTCGCCTTCGATATCTTCCGCTTGCCACTGCTGTTGGCCTTGGGAACCAAGCTGAAAGTGCCGCACAACAGCCATCAACCGTGTCCGGCCGTTCGTTCACCCAGAGCCGCGACAAACCGCTCGAACAGATAGAAGCTATCCTGCGGCCCCGGGCTGGCCTCCGGGTGATATTGCACCGAGAACGCCGGGTGATCGGTCAGTTCCAGCCCCGCGTTCGACCCGTCGAACAGCGACACATGCGTCTCGCGCGCGTTCGCCGGCAGGCTGTCGCGCTCGACCGCGAAGCCGTGGTTCATGCTGGTGATCTCGACCGCGCCGTCGTCGAGGCGCTTGACCGGATGGTTCGCACCGCGATGGCCCTGGAACATCTTGGTGGTGCGCGCGCCGACCGCCAGTGCGAGCAACTGGTGGCCCAGGCAGATGCCGAACAGCGGCTTGCCGGTATCCAGCAACCGGCGGATCACCGGCACCGCATAGTCGCCGGTCGCGGCGGGGTCGCCGGGGCCGTTCGACAGGAAGATGCCGTCCGGGGACAGCGCCATGATCTCATCGAAGGTCGCGGTCGCCGGCACCACCGACACCTTCGCACCCGCCTGAACCAGATTACGGAAGATGTTGAACTTGCTGCCATAGTCGATCGCGACGACGTGCGGCCGCTCGCCTTCGCCCGCGTCGGCATAACCGAAGCCCAGCCGCCAGATGCCGCCCGCCCAGCTCCCGTGCGTCTCCCGCGTCACGTCCCTGGCGAGGTCCATGCCCTCCAGCCCCGGCCAGCCGCGCGCCTGGCGCAGCAGCGCGTCGAGGTCGAAGTCCCCACTTGCCGAATGCGCGACCACGCCGGTCGGCGCGCCCCCGCCCCGGATGCGCCGGGTCAGGGCGCGGGTGTCGATCCCGGCCAGCCCGATGCGCGTGTGACGCTGCATCCAGCCCGACAGGTTCTCCATCGCGCGGAAGTTGGACGGCGCGGTCGGATCCTCGCGCACGATCATCCCCAGCGCGTGCGGATTGTCCGCCTCCACGTCGTCGGGGTTCGCGCCGACGTTGCCGATGTGCGGGAAGGTGAAGGTGATGATCTGCCCGGCGAAGGACGGATCGGTCATGATCTCCTGATAGCCGGTCATCGCGGTGTGGAAGCACACCTCGCCGACGGCGGCGCCCTCCGCGCCGAAGCCTCTGCCCCACGCCACCTCGCCATTGGCCAGGACGAGGACGCCGGTGGCGCCTTCCGGTTTGGGCGCGTGCGGAAACTCAGGCTCGGCCATGACAGGCGGGCACTCCTTGTGTGGGTCGGCAATGTCGCTAAGCCCCGCCCGCTAGAGACGCGTGGGCGACGCGTCAATGTGTAAGGGACGAACAGATGATACGCGACGACATCAAGGCAGCGCAGATCGCGGCGATGAAGGCCGGCGACAAGGAAGCGCGCGCGGCGATCGGGTTGATCCAGGCCGCGATCAAGAACCGCGACATCGAGGCGCGCACCGGCGCCGCCCCCGCCGACGACGACGCGCTGGTGATCGAGGTGCTGCAGAAGATGGTGAAGCAGCGCCGCGAGTCGATCGCGATGTTCGAACAGGGCGGCCGCGCGGAGCTGGCGGCGGCGGAAGCGGCGGAGGTCGCGGTGATCGAGCGCTTCCTGCCCGCGCAGATGAGCGAGGACGAGACCAGGGCCGCGATCGAATCGATCAAGGCGGAACTGGGCGCGTCGGGGATGAAGGACATGGGCCGCGTCATGGCGGAACTGAAGGCGCGGCACGCGACGACGCTGGACATGAGCAAGGCGAGCGGGCTGGTGAAGGCGGCGCTCGCCTAGCGCCGATCGACATTCGGCGCGGGCGGCGGCAATCACCGCCCTTGCGTTATGCCGTCGCTCCCGCGCAGGCCGGGGTTCATACATATTGACGTCGCGGAGGGGGGAGAGGTGCGCGACCAGCGCTGCGTCACGCCCGAGGCCCGCTCGCGAGGCGTCGGATGTGCGGGACCATTGCGCTGCCGCACGGCTTCTTCTGGGAGCGCGGCACCTCCGGGTTTTCGCGCCTTCGCGCGGGCCACGTTCCGCCCGCCGCCGTGGCGCCCGATGAACAAGGATTGCCGGTTCGCTGCACCTCCGCCATAACCGTGTTATAATCACGGCGTGAGCCTCACCCCCGCCTTCCTCGACGAACTGCGCGCGCGCACCTCGCTGACCGCGCTGGTCGGCAAGACGGTGAAGCTGACGCGCGCCGGACGCGAGTCGAAGGGCTGCTGCCCGTTCCATAACGAGAAGACGCCGTCCTTCTACGTCAACGACGACAAGGGCTTCTATCACTGCTTCGGCTGCTCGGCGCACGGCGACGCGATCCGCTGGCTCACCGATCACCAGGGGCTGCCGTTCATGGATGCGGTGAAGGAACTCGCCGCCGCCGCCGGAATGGAGCTGCCCGCGCAGGACGCCCGCGCCGCGCAGGCGGCGGAGCGCGCCAGGTCGCTGCACGACGTGATGCAGGCCGCGGCGGACTGGTTCGCGGCGCAGCTCGGCGGGATCGAGGGCGCGGCGGCGCGCGCGCTGCTGGAGAAGCGCGGCGTAACGGAGGCGACACGGCGGGCATTCGCGTTCGGTTATGCGCCCGATTCGCGGGGCAGGCTGCGCGCGGCGCTGAAGGAATATGGCGACGCGATGCTGGTCGAGGCCGGGCTGCTGATCCAGGTCGAGGGCAAGGAGCCGTACGATCGCTTCCGCGGCCGGCTGATGATCCCGATCCGCGACCCGCGCGGGCGCGTGATCGCGTTCGGCGGCCGGATCATCGAGGACGGCGAGCCGAAATATCTGAACTCGCCGGACACGCCGCTGTTCGACAAGGGGCGCACGCTCTACAATCTCGACCGCGCCGCGCCGGCCGCGCGCAAGACCGCGCGCCTGTTCGTGGTCGAAGGCTATATGGACGCGATCGCGCTGGCGCAGGGCGGGATCGGCGAGGTGGTCGCCCCGCTCGGCACCGCGCTGACCGAGCAGCAACTGGAACGCCTGTGGCGCGTGGTCGACGTGCCGGTGCTGTGCCTGGACGGCGACGCGGCCGGGCAGAAGGCCGCGCTCCGCGCCGCGCACCGTGCGCTGCCGATGCTGGCGCCGGGGCGCAGCCTGGCGTTCGCGACGCTGCCGGAGGGGCAGGATCCCGACGACCTGATGCGCGCGAAGGGCGCGCGGGCGTTCGAGACGCTGGTGCAGGCCGCCGAGCCGCTGGTCGACCGGCTGTGGAAGCATGAACTCGCCGCCGAACCGCTCGACACGCCGGAACAGCGCGCCGGGCTGAAGAAGCGCCTGTCCGACCTGGCCGAGACGATCGCCGATCCATCGGTGAAGTCCGAATACAAGGCGGAATTCCGCCACCGTTTCGACGAACGGTTCGCCCGCAACCGCCAGCCGTTCCAGCAGCGTACCCCCTTCTACCCGATCGCGGCGCGCAAGCCCGGCCAGAAGTGGACGCCCCCCGCGCCCCCGGTGACCGAGGACGCCAAGAAGGTGCGCGCGGCGGGCGGGATCGACCGCGTGCTCGCCAAGGCGGTGCTCGCCGGGCTGATCCGCCACCCCGCCGAGATCGCGCGGCACATGGAGGTGCTGGGCGGGCTGAAGCTCGCCGACGGCGCGCTGGGCCGCCTGTTCGAGGCGGTGGTGGACGTGGCGCTGGAGGACCGTCGCGACCATTCGGCGAACGGGGGTGCGCTTGATAGCGGACGGCTGGTCACCATATTGGCACGGTCCGGTTTTGAGACGGTCGCCCACGATCTGTTGAGAGCCGATACAATGCCCTATTCGTTCACACGCGCCGGCGCCGATGAAAAACAGGCTTGCGACGACCTCGACGAGGCGATCGCGGTGCTGGTCGCCCGGCCGGAGGTGGATGCGGCGCTCGCGGAGGCAACTTCCGCGATGCAGGCGCGCTTCACCGTCGAAGCGTTCGAACGACAGGTGGCATTGGTGAACGAACAGCGCGCGCTCGACGAGCGGCTTGCAAATCTGGTGCAGGCAAACGAAGACGCCCGCGCGCTTGGACCCGAGGACGATTGATGGCGAAGATGAACGGTGGCGGTGCTGACGAAGGCGCGGAAGTGGCCGATGCTCCGCTGATCGACCTGAATGACGCGAACATCAAGAAGCTGATCGCGCGCGCCAAGAAGCGCGGCTACATCACCTACGACCAGCTCAACGAGGCGCTGCCGCAGGACCAGATGTCGTCCGACCAGCTCGAGGACGTCATGTCCGCGCTCAACGAGATGGGCGTCAACATCGTCGAGAACGAGGAAGCGGGCGAGGACGGCGAGACCGAGGAGCGCGCCGACGACGACGAGCAGGAAGCCGTCGACGGCGAGGCCGATGGCGCCGCCCCCGCGGTCGAGAAGAAGAAGGAAACGATCGACCGGACCGACGATCCGGTGCGCATGTACCTGCGCGAGATGGGGGCCGTGGAGTTGCTGTCGCGCGAGGGCGAGATCGCGATCGCCAAGCGCATCGAGGCCGGGCGCGACACGATGATCCTGGGGCTGTGCGAAAGCCCGATCACCTTCAACGCGATCATCGACTGGTCCACCGCGCTGAACGAAGGCACGATGCAATTGCGCGAGATCGTCGATCTCGACGCGATGCTGTCCAAGGGTCCGTCGGCCGAGCAGGTCGAGGGTGCGGAGGACGATTCGGGCGAGATCAGCGCGTCGAGCACCGGCCCGACGTTCAAGGACGAGGAGGAGCCCGAGGAGGCGCCCGCCGACGACGATGACGACATGACCGAGCGCCGCGCGCCGCGCCCGTCGGACGACGAGGAGGAGGACAACACCCTCAGCCTGGCGCAGATGGAGGAAACGCTCAAGCCGCAGGCGCTGGAGAAGTTCGCCAACATCACCGCGATCTATCGCAAATTCTCCAGGATGCAGGAAACGCGGCTCGACGCAATGGCGTCGGGTGACGACCTGTCGGCGGCGGAGGAGCGCAAGTATCAGAAGCTGCGCGAGGAGCTGACCGCCGAGGTGGAAAGCGTGCAGTTCCACCAGGCGAAGATCGAGTATCTGGTCGACCAGCTCTACAGCTACAACCGCCGGCTGACCGCGCTGGGCGGGCAGATGCTGCGACTGGCCGAGCGGCACAAGGTGAACCGCAAGGATTTCCTCGACCGCTACATGGGGCATGAGCTGGACGAGGGCTTCATCGCCTCCGTCACCGGGCTGGACAAGAAATGGACGGCGTTCGCGACCAACGAGGTCGCGGCGGTGGACCGCATCCGCACCGAGATCAGCGAAATCTCGCAACAGACCGGCATGGCGCTGGCCGAGTTCCGCCGCATCGTGAACATGGTGCAGAAGGGCGAGCGCGAGGCGCGGATCGCCAAGAAGGAGATGGTCGAGGCGAACCTGCGGCTCGTGATCTCGATCGCCAAGAAATACACCAACCGCGGGCTGCAGTTCCTGGATCTGATCCAGGAGGGCAACATCGGGCTGATGAAGGCGGTGGACAAGTTCGAATACCGCCGCGGCTACAAGTTCTCGACCTATGCGACGTGGTGGATCCGTCAGGCGATCACGCGCAGCATCGCGGATCAGGCGCGGACGATCCGCATCCCGGTGCACATGATCGAGACGATCAACAAGCTGGTGCGCACCAGCCGCCAGTTCCTGCACGAGCAGGGCCGCGAACCGACCCCGGAGGAAATGGCGGAGCGCCTGTCCATGCCGCTGGAGAAGGTGCGCAAGGTGATGAAGATCGCCAAGGAGCCGATCTCGCTCGAAACGCCGATCGGCGACGAGGAGGACAGCCATCTGGGCGACTTCATCGAGGACAAGAACGCGGTGATCCCGGTCGATGCCGCGATTCAGGCGAACCTGAAGGAAACCGTCACGCGCGTGCTGGCCAGCCTGACGCCGCGCGAGGAGCGCGTGCTGCGGATGCGCTTCGGGATCGGGATGAACACCGACCACACGCTGGAGGAGGTCGGGCAGCAGTTCAGCGTGACGCGCGAACGTATCCGGCAGATCGAGGCGAAGGCGCTGCGCAAGCTGAAGCACCCGTCGCGCAGCCGCAAGATGCGCAGCTTCCTCGATCAGTGATCGCCAGCCGGCCGGCGCCCGACGGGTGCCGGCCGCAGCGCCGGGGCGGTTCGCCCCTGCCCGCCCGTTTTGGCGCCCTCCCCGGTCGCGTCGGCGCAGGCCGGTGCGCAAGACCGGCGCTTGCACAGCTTTCATTCGCCCGCTTGCCCGTGCTGCCTGCGCGACCGCCCGTGTCGGGCGCGCCGCTGGAGCGCGACCCGGCCGCCATCGCCCCGGCGCGGCGGCGGCACGCAACAAAACCCGCCCTGCCGTCCCGCAATCGTGTGCACCGCACCGCGCGTAAACTCCCCCTTCACCTCCACGCCCTACCAGATGCGCATCGGTGGCGGGGTGGCGTTTCCGATCCAGTGCCATTCTCGGAGGACATGCAGGTGACCATCGCAACGGACAGGCGCCCGACCGGCTGCGCGGACACGATCCTGACGATGGTCGCCGCCGATGGCACCGCCGCCGCGCCGCATACGCGCGCGATGGCGGATGCGCAGGCGACGCTGCGCGACATCGCGGATGCGGTGCATGCGCTGTGCGTCATCCACGGCGTGTTCCCCGGCATCGTCGACCATGCCGGCGCCGGCAGCACCGATCCGCTGGCGCGGGACTGGCTGGCGCACGCCGCCGCCGCGATGGCCGGGGAACGCGCGCTGCTGGTGCGGCTCACCGCCGCCGCCGGTCCGCTGCCCTCCACGCCCGGACAGGCGCAATCGCAGGCCGCGATCCTGGCGCAGCGCAACGCACTGGAGATGCTGGCGCGGTCGGATCGCGCCGGCTGCGCGATCGGGGCCGCGCTCGCCTTCGTGCTCGACTGGGCGGCGGTTCGCACGGTGCTGGACGGATGCGCCGCGCGGCTGGCGCTGCCCCCCGCGACCGATTTCGACGAGGCGGTGGCGCGGGCACGCGCGCTGCTCGCCGCGACGGTCGCCGGTCCCGCGGTCGCGCGTGCGATGACGTTCGGCGCGCAGCAGATGCTCGCCCAGCATCGCGGGCTGTGGCAGTTGCTGGAATCGCGCGCGGCGGCGCGCGGGGCGCGCTGACCCGCGCTTGCCTCACCACCGCGCCTGCCGCTATCCATGGCGGGTTTTCGGGCATGGGTGGATAGGTGGATGCAGCGCTTCGACGGCACGGCGGATTATGTCGCCACCGATGATCTGAAGGTGGCGGTGAACGCCGCGGTGGCGCTGCGCCGTCCGCTGCTGGTGAAGGGCGAGCCGGGCACCGGCAAGACGGTGCTGGCACAGGAGATCGCGCGCGCCGCGGGCGCGGAGCTGATCGAGTGGAACGTCAAGTCGACCACCCGCGCGCAGCAGGGCTTGTACGAATATGATGCGGTGGCGCGGCTGCGCGACGGGCAGCTCGGCGATCCGCGCGTCCACGACATCGCCAATTACATCCGGCGCGGGAAGTTGTGGGAGGCGTTCACGCGCCCCGTGTCGCCGGTGCTGCTGATCGACGAGATCGACAAGGTCGACATCGAATTCCCCAACGATCTGCTCCAGGAGCTCGATCGCATGGAGTTCCACGTCTACGAAACCGGCGAGACGGTGCGCGCGGTCCAGCGGCCGATCGTGGTCATCACCTCCAACAACGAGAAGGAACTGCCCGACGCCTTCCTGCGCCGCTGTTTCTTCCACTATATCCGCTTTCCCGATCGCGAGACGATGCAGCGCATCGTCGACGTGCATTTCCCCGGCATCCAGAAGCTGCTCGTCGCCCGCGCGATGGACATCTTCTACGAGGTGCGCGAGGTGCCGGGGCTGAAGAAGAAGCCGTCGACCAGCGAATTGCTCGACTGGCTGAAGCTGCTGCTGCACGAGGACATGCCGATGGAGGTGTTGCAGAACCGCGATGCCACCAAGGCGATCCCGCCGCTCCACGGCGCGTTGCTGAAGAACGAGCAGGACGTGATGCTGTTCGAACGGCTGGCGTTCATGGCGCGACGGCGTTCCTGAGGCGATGTTCCTCACCTTCCTCGACGAATTGCGCCGCGGCGGCATCCCGGCGGGGATGAAGGAACATCTGCTGCTGCTCGAGGCGCTCGACGCCGGGGTGATCGAGCGGACGCCGGAGAGCTTCTACCACCTGTCGCGCGCGATCTACGTCAAGGACGAGGCGCTGTTCGATCGCTTCGACCAGGTGTTCGCGCGCGTCTTCCGGGGGCTGGAGGGGACGGCCGGGCTGCCGGCGGGACACGTGCCCGAGGAGTGGCTGAAGGCGGTGGCGCAACGCTATCTCTCGCCCGAGGAGATGGCGCGGGTGGCGGCGCTGGGATCGTGGGACGAGATCATGGACACGCTGCGCCAGCGGCTGGCGGAGCAGACCGAACGCCATCAGGGCGGATCGAAGTGGATCGGCACCGGCGGCACCAGCCCGTACGGCAATGGCGGCTACAATCCCGAAGGCGTGCGGATCGGCGGCGAATCGACGCACCGCCGCGCGATCAAGGTATGGGACCAGCGCGTCTTCCGCGATCTCGACAACACGCGCGAACTGGGCACGCGCAACATCAAGGTCGCGCTGCGCCGCCTGCGCCGCTTCGCGCGCGAGGGCGCGGCGGACGAGCTGGACGTGGACGCGACGATCGACGGCACCGCGCGGCGCGGCTGGCTGGACGTGGCGATGCGCCCCACGCGCCGCAATGCGGTGAAGCTGCTGCTGTTCCTCGACGTCGGCGGCTCGATGGATCCGTACATCCGGTTGTGCGAGGATCTGTTCTCCGCCGCCACCGCCGAATTCCGGCACCTCGAATTCTTCTACTTCCACAATTGCCCGTACGAGGGCGTGTGGAAGGACAACCGTCGCCGCTTCCAGGAGCGGACGCCGCTGTGGGACGTGCTGCACCGCTACGGGAACGATCACAAGCTGGTGCTGGTGGGCGATGCGTCGATGAGCCCGTACGAGATCACGCAGCCGGGCGGATCGGTGGAGCATCTGAACGAGGAAGCCGGCGCGGTGTGGATGCAGCGGCTGACCGCCACCTACCCCGCCGCCGCGTGGCTGAACCCGCTGCCCCAGACGCAATGGGGCTATACCGCGTCGGTGGGGATCATCGAACAATTGATGGACGGGCGGATGTACCCGCTGACGCTCGCCGGGCTGGATGCCGCGATGCGGGAGCTGACCCGCAAGCGGTAAGGCGGCGGGACGGCGTGGGCGTCCCCTGACGCTTGCCGCCCGACGGTTCCGGGCGCGGGGCCGCGCGCGCCCGGGCTTTGCCCGCGCCGCCTCAGCGCGGCGGCTGGATCGTCACCATCGCCGCCGGATCGAGCCCGCCCTGGTGGCCCGGGCAGCGCGTGTAGCGGAAGCGCCTGTCGGTGCACAGCCACACCTCGTCCAGCGCGCCGGCGCGCGTGCCGGTGATGCGCATCATGTCGGCGCGCAGCCCGGGATTGCGCGCGGCGATCGCCTGCGCCAGCCGTCCGGCGGTGAGCGGCGCGCGCGACAATTGCGCCATGTCAGGGAAGCGCAAGGCGCGGAACATCGTGGTGGAGCGCGCGAAATAGCGCTCCGGCGTGTAGCCCGCCATGCAGGTGCCGTGCTTGGACCATTCATGCTGCAACAATTGCGGCGACGGGGTGGCGCACATATTGCGGCGGATCACCTGCCGCGACAGGATCGGCGTCGCGCGGCAATATTGCGGCCATTCCTTGCCGACGCCGTCCGGCCACAGCCCGTGGAGCACGAAGCCGAAACGGTTCGTCGACCGGCACTGGAAGCGCGCGGACGCATCATCGCCGCGCGTGCGGCAATATTCCGGGCTCCAGCTTATCGCCAGCGTGTAGCTGCCGATCGGGACGCGCCGCGCCGGCTGGTCGGCGGACGGCAGGTCGGCGTGCGGGCGCGGCACATCGTCCGGCAGCGCGCAGGACAGCGCCTGCGCGCTCGCCGTTCCCGGCAGCGCGATCATGCCCAGCGCCAGCAGCCACGTCTTCATGCGCGATCCTCATCCATTTCATCGTCGTTCAGGTCCTCGGCATCCTCGCCGAACCACGTCCGCGCATCGGGGCGGAACAGTTGCACGGCCGCGGCGATGCCCAGCACGAGCATCCCCGCCGACAGCAGCAGCGCGACGACCGGCACCGATCCGCGTAGCAGCACCGTCAGGTTGAACAGGAAGCGCAGCACCGCCAGCGCGGTCAGCACGGTGACGATCCACTTGGCGACCAGGCTGGCGCGGCGCGCGACCAGATACCATAGCGCCAGCGTGATCGCGGCGCTCAGCAGCAGCGCGGCGGGCAGGATCCATCCGAACGCCGCCGTCTTCGGATCGGCGGCGAGCCGGGCGGCGGTCGAGTGCCAGCTCGTCGCCCAGCCGATCAGCCCCAGCCCGAACGACCCGAGGTAGAATCGCTCGAACCGGACGATCGACCGTGGCCGCACATCCCGCGCCTGCTCCATGGTGCTTCCTCTCCTGACCCGATCATTCATTCAGATGCTGGCGAAATCCAGCCCGATATCGGCCGCCGGCGCCGATTGCGTGATCCGCCCGACGCTGACGTAGCGCACGCCCGTGCGTGCGATCGCGCCGATCGTGTCCAGCGTGACCCCGCCGGATGCCTCGGTAGGGACGCGTCCGCCGACGATCGCCACCGCGTCGCGCAGCAACGCCGGGTCCATGTTGTCGAGCAGCAGGTGCGTCGCGCCCGCCTCCAGCGCCGGCGCGATCTGGTCGAGCCGGTCGACCTCCACGATGATCGCCGCGATCCCCGCCGCCTTCGCCAGCGCCGCCGCCGGGCCGACGCCGCCGGCGACTGCGACATGATTGTCCTTGATCATCGCCGCATCCCACAGCCCCATGCGATGGTTCTGCGCGCCGCCGGTGCGGGTGGCGTATTTCTCCAGCCGGCGCAGCCCGGGGATGGTCTTGCGCGTGTCGAGCAATGTCGCACCGCTGCCCGCGATCGCATCGACATAGGCCGCGGTCAGCGTCGCGATGCCCGACAGATGCTGGACGGTGTTCAGCGCCGATCGCTCCGCGCTCAACAGAGCGCGCGCATTGCCGTTCACGCGCATCAGCGGCGTGCCGGGCACGACCCGTGCGCCGTCGGCCACCAGCATGTCGATGTCCACGGCCGGGTCGAGCCGGCGGAAGAA
Organism: Sphingomonas taxi; assembly: GCA_003243195.1. GTDB lineage: Bacteria > Pseudomonadota > Alphaproteobacteria > Sphingomonadales > Sphingomonadaceae > Sphingomonas > Sphingomonas taxi_B. The sequence continues at coordinate 92,711 of QFQI01000003.1, forward strand.
CGCCGCGGCGATCTCCAGCCCGCACACCGTGATCGCGTCGCGGCTGTCCATCACGGCGGCGAAGCGCGCGTCGGCGGGGATCACGGCGGCGGCGGTGACGTCGCCACCCTCGCCCAGATCCTCCGCCAGCGTCGCGGCGACGAACGCGTCGAGATCGAACCCGTCAAGGCGGAAGGTCATGGCAGTTCCTCGATCGGCTCGACGCCCCAGATGCGATCGGTCTGCACGTAGCCGGACTGGCCGTGCACGTCGAAGCGGCACCAGCCGTTGCCGCACCGGCTCACGCGCCCGACGACGCCGGGCTGCGCGCGCCACACGATCGTCGGGCCGCCGGGGCGGTCGCGCAGTTCCGCCGGCTCGGTACCGCGCACGATCGCGGTGCGCGTGCTGCTGACCAGCGTCGCCAGCATCCAGCCCTGCGTGCCGTCGGGATCCTCCACCCGCCGCCATTCCTTGAACACGTCCAGCACGCGGACGGGCAGGTCGGCGCGGACGTAGATCCACGTCGCCGGAAAGTTGCGCCCCGGCCCGCTGCGCATCCGCGCGCGCGATGCCGCGATCGAGCCGAGGTACGGCGGCTTCTTCTGCTCGGTCACGGCCCCGGCCGGCACCGCCACCAGCGCCGCCACGCAGGCGGCCGCGATCGTCGAGAAATGATCCCTGTTCACCGCCGCCCCCTACGGTCTGTCCCGTGCGGCATCAACCGTTGACGCACGCGCGCGCTTTCGCCAAGTCACCGCCATGCCCGATACGCGACGCTGCGCCCATCCCAAGGTGATCGTGACGCGCGCGCTGCCCGATGTGGTGATGCGCCGGCTGGGCGAATTGTTCGACGCCGCGGGCAATCCTGACGACGTGCCGCTGGACAAGGCGCAACTGGCCGTCGCGATGGCGGAGTGCGACGTGCTGGTGCCGGCGGTGACCGATTCGATCGACGCGGAACTGATCGCGGGCGCGGGCGAGCGGTTGCGGCTGATCGCCAATTTCGGCGCGGGCGTGAACCATATCGACCTGAAGGCGGCGCGCGCGCGCGGGATCATGGTGACCAACACGCCCGGCGTGCTGACCGAGGATACCGCCGACATGACGATGGCGCTGATCCTGTCGGTGCCGCGCCGGCTGGCGGAGGGCGAGAAGCTGGTCCGGTCCGGCGCGTGGAAGGGGTGGAGCCCGGGCGGGATGCTCGGTTACCGGATCGGCGGCAAGGCGCTGGGCATCGTCGGCATGGGACGGATCGGACAGGCGGTGGCGCGGCGGGCGCGCGCCTTCGGCCTGTCGATCCATTACCACAACCGCCAGCGATTGCCGCAGGTGGTGGAGCAGGAACTGGGCGCGCGGTGGCATCCCGATCTCGACGATCTGCTGGGCGCGATCGACATATTGACGATCCATACCCCGCTGAACGCCGACAGTCGCGGATTGATCGACGCGCGCCGCATCTCGCTGCTGCGTCGCCACGTCTTCGTTATCAACGCCAGCCGCGGCGGCATCCTGGACGAACAGGCGCTGGTCGAGGCGCTGGAGAGCGGGCGGCTGGCGGGGGCCGGGCTGGACGTGTGGCAGCACGAACCGGAGATCGACCCGCGCTTGCTCGCGCTCTCCAACGTGGTGATGACCCCGCACATGGGCTCGGCGACATGGGAAGGCCGCGTCGCCTCGGGCGAACGGGTGATCGCCAATATCCGCATGTGGGCCGATGGCCACCGCCCGCCCGATCAGGTGCTGGAAGGCTGGGCGTAACCGGCCGGGCCGGGACCACGGCGTCGCCCGGCGATGGTCCCGGTCCCTTATCATTCGGTCCGCCATCGCTCCACCGCGCCCAGGATCAGCGCGGCGATTACCCGCCCGCTGTAGCGCATGCATAATTCCTGATGGATCGCCGCCGCACTGGCGCTGGTCGCGGCGATGGCGCGCACCGCCTCGCTGCGGGCGCGTGCGGCATGATAGGCTGCGTCTGGATCGTCGAACATGGCGGTTCCTCCGTCGTCGCCACTTGGCCTCAATGACCGTCGTCGCGCGCGGATGTCCGCGGGTTGCCGCGCGGCAAACGTAACGAAACATGGCGCGTCGGAACCCGCGCCCGTGCCCGGCATTGTGGGGGCATCTTCCCAACAAAGGAGCCTGTCATGAAAAAGATCGCGATGTCCGCCCTGATCGTCGCCGGTGCGCTGTCGATGTCGGCCTGCTCGACGCTGCGTGGCGCGGCGATCGGCGGCGCGGGTGGCGCCGGGGTCGCCGCGGCGACCGGCGGCAGCGTCGAGAAGGGCGCGGCGGTCGGCGGCGTCGGCGGCGCGGTGGTCGGCACGGTCGTAGACTGATATCGCGGCGTGGGCGAGGCGTGCCAGCACCCGGCACGCCCGTCGTCGCCGCGTTCGACGCGGCGGGAAAGAGCCTGATGACCCAATTTCCGTTCGACGCGCTGGTTTTCTCCCCTGCCGACGTCGATCTGTCGCGCTCGCCACTCGCCGGGCGGATCGACGCCGAAACCTATGTGCTGGGCGCGTTCAACCCGGGGATGACGCGGTTGCCGAACGGCAACCTGCTGCTGATGGTGCGGGTCGCGGAGGCGCTGCGTCACCCGGTGCGCGACCAGCGCATCCATGCGATCCGCTGGCACGACGGCGACTATGTGCTGGACGGATGGCCGCTGTCGCTGGTCGATACGTCGGATCCGCGCAAGTTCATGATGCATGGTGGCGGGTGGAAGGTGATGGCGCTCACCTCGCTGTCCTGGCTGCTGCCGGTCGAACTGGATGCCAACGGGCGGCGGGTGGTGGCGGTCCATTACGACCACGCGATCACGCCGCGCGCCAGCTATCAATGCTATGGCGTCGAGGATGCGCGGATCAGCCGCGTCGACGGGCGCTATTACATGACCACCTGTTCGGTCAGCCCGGAGCGGCATTCCACCACCCTCTACACCAGCGACGACGCGCTCGACTGGACGCTGGAGGGGATCGTCCTGGATCACCAAAACAAGGACATGCTGATCTTCGAGGGCAAGGTGGACGGGCGCTTCTGGGCGCAGACGCGTCCGCTCGGCGACCTGTATTTCGCCTACCCGCCCGATGCGCCATGGCGCGCGGGGCCGTCGATCAACCTCGCGACCTCGCCGGATGCGCTGCACTGGAAACCCCACGACCGGCCGGGCATACGGCCGCATGCCAAGACCATGGCGACCGCGCGCATGGGCGGTGGCGCGCCGCCGGTGCTGGCGGAGGTGAACGGGCAGCAGGGCTGGCTGACGCTGTGGCACGGGGTCGAGCCGTCGGGCGTCGTCGGCATCTATCGCACCTACTGGACGCTGCTCGACCGGAACGATCCGTCACGGACGGTGGCGACCAGCGACACCCCGTTGCTGGAGGCGTCGCCCGCGCTCACCACGCCCTTGCAGGATATCATGTACGTCGACGATGTGGTCTTCACCACCGGGATCGCCGATGGCGGCGACCATTGGGTGATCGCCAGCGGAGAGGCCGATCTCGCCTGCCGGATCACACATGTGCCAAAGGGCGCGATCGCCTGAACCGCACTGTCCCCGAATTTCGCGAGCAAGCAGCGGTAGGAAGGTAGCCGGCCGGCGCGAAGGTCAGGCTACCGAAGGTGCGGCGCCGCCGATTGGCGGCGCCGGCAAACGGTCAGTTGCTGTCCGAATCGTCGTCGTCATCGACCGCGATGATGACGCCGCCGGCAACGATGGCGGCCGCCAGGACCAGCGCGACGATCGAGCCCGGCGCGGCGAGCTGGCTCTTGCCCTTCGACGGGGTGCCGGCGCGAACCGACTTGGCGACCGACAGCGACGCGGCGGAATTGCCCGAGGGCGCGGCCAGTGCCGGCGTACCCGCGAGCGTCAGAACGGCCGCAGCCGCGAACAACGATGCAAGCTTCACGAAATCGTCTCCCTAGTTACCCGAACTCCCGAACGCAGGGTTTGCGTTTCGGTGCCGGGCCGCAAGTGCGATCGGGCGGTGCGCGGCAGCTTTTCGCACGTTATGTGGCGACCATGTCACAGCCGCCGCTCTCGCTTCTGCACCTCTTTTCCGCCATCGGTCCCGCCGATGCGGACGGATGGAGCGCCCGCGCGTCGGGGCTGATGGCGGCGTTCGGCGATCGCGCGCGCCACACGATCGTGTCGGCCGCGGGCGATGCCGCCGACCTGCACGCCGCGCTGCCCCCCGGCATCCGCCACGAGATCATGCAGAACCCGCCGCCGCTGGCCGGCCGCGCGTCGGTGGCGCGCTACGAAGCGATCGCGCGGTCGATGCGCGGCTTCGACCTGGTGCTAAGCTATGGCGGCGGCGCGATCGACGGCGCAATGGCGCGGCGCGCGTTCCGGCGCGGGGCACCGCCGGTCGTCCACCACGAGAACCCGTCCGCCGCGCAGGCCGGCGGGGCGCGGCTCTACCACCGGCTGGCGCTGGGGGCGGCGGAGGCGCTGGTGGTCCCGACGTCCGCGGCGGCACGGGCGGCGCAAACATGGTGGAAGCAGCCCGCCGCGCGGGTGCAGGTGATCGGCGCGGGGGTCGACCTGTCCGCCTATGCCCATGGTCCCGATGCCGCGACGGTCGCCGGCTTTCGCCGCAACCCGCGCGAGGTGGTGATCGGCGTGGTCGCGGACCTGTCCGGCGCGGCGGACGTGGCGGTGCTGGTGCGGGCGGCGGCGGGCCTGTCGGGACGGTTCCGGCTGGTGGTGGTCGGCGACGGGCCGGGGCGCGGCGACGTGGAGCGCGCGGCGCTGGCGATGGGGATCGACGACCGGCTGGTGCTGCCCGGTGTGATCGCCCCGGCGTCGCGCTTCCTGGGCGGGTTCGATCTGCTCGCGCTGCCGCCGCGCGGCGGTGTGGCGCCGGTGCCCGATGCGATGGCGGCGGGCCTGCCGATCGTCGCGCTGCGCGATGACGCGGTGACGGCGCTCGTCGCGGAGGAGAACCGCCCGCACCTGAGCGAACATGCCGGCGAGGTGCAGTTGCGCGACGCGATGCAGGCGCTGGTCGGCGATGCCGCGTTGCGCGCGACGATCGGCGCGGCCAATCGCGCCCGGGCGGCGCGCGACCATGACGGCGCGGCGATGATCGCGCGATCGGCGGCGCTCTATGCCGTAGCGGCCGGGCGGCCGGGCGGGCTCGGTTGAGTCGCATTTTGGTCGCGTTGCGGCCTGATTGCTTTATACGGACAGCCACTATCATCGGGTGAAACGGGAAATCGCGTGTTCAAGGGGCTGAAGCCGATCGTCTATGCAGGCCGCGAGGTCTGGCCGCTGGTTGAGGGGGGCAAGGGTGTCGCCGCCACCAATCACGCGTCGGCCGGCGCATGGGCGGCGGCGGGCGGGATCGGCACGGTATCGGCGGTGAACGCCGACAGCTACGATCCCGAGGGTCGCATCATCCCGCAGATCTACCGCGCGCTCACCCGGCGCGAGCGGCACGAGGAACTGATCGCCTATGCGATCGAGGGCGCGGTGCAGCAGGTGCAGCGCGCGTGGGAGATCGCCGGCGGCAAGGGCGCGATCAACATCAACGTCCTGTGGGAGATGGGCGGCGCGCCGCGCATCCTGCACGGCGTGCTGGAGCGGACGCGCGGGCTGGTGGCGGGCGTCACCTGCGGCGCGGGCATGCCGTACAAGCTGAGCGAGATCGCCTCGTCGTACAACGTCAGCTACCTGCCGATCGTCAGCAGCGGGCGCGCGTTCCGGGCGCTGTGGAAGCGCGCCTATTCCAAGGCGAGCGAGTGGCTGGCGGCGGTGGTGTACGAGGATCCGTGGCTGGCCGGCGGGCACAACGGCCTGTCCAACGCCGAGGATCCGCTGGCGCCCGAGGATCCGTATCCGCGCGTGAAGGCGCTGCGCGAGACGATGCGCGAGGGCGGCATCCCCGACACCACGCCGATCATCATGGCGGGTGGCGTGTGGTATCTGCGCGACTGGAACGACTGGATCGACAACCCGGAACTGGGGCAGATCGCCTTCCAGTACGGCACCCGCCCGCTGTTGACGCAGGAAAGCCCGATCCCGCAAGGGTGGAAGGCGAAGCTGACGCAGATCGAGGAAGGCGACGTGCTGCTGCACCGCTTCTCGCCGACCGGCTTCTATTCCTCGGCGGTGCGCAATCCGTTCCTGCGCGCGCTGGAGGCGCGGTCCGAACGGCAGATCGCCTTTTCGACGCAGGAAGCCGGCGACCACGTCTTCCAGCTCGACGTCGGCGTGAAGGGCAAGAACTTCTGGGTGACGCGCGGCGACCTGCTGCGCGCGCGCGAATGGTTCGGGGCCGGCTTCACCGACGCGCTGAAGACGCCCGACAATACGCTGGTGTTCGTGTCGCCGACCGAGAAGGCGGAGATCCGCAAGGATCAGGCCGATTGCATGGGCTGCCTGAGCCAGTGCCTGTTCTCGAGCTGGGCGGACAGCGAAACCAATTCCACCGGACGGCTGGCCGATCCGCGCAGCTTCTGCATCCAGAAGACGTTGCAGGACATCGCGCATGGCGGCGACACCGACGCGAACCTGATGTTCGCGGGCCATGCGGCGTACAATTTCAAGCGCGATCCCTTTTATTCGAACGGCTTCGTGCCGACCGTGAAGCAATTGGTGGATCGCATCCTGACCGGCGATTGAGGACGGAGCGATGGCGCTTGCCGCCGCGCTGCGGGCGATCGCCACCACGATGCGCGGCGCGGCGGATCCGTGGTGGATCATCGGCAGCGCGGCGGTGCGCCTGCACGGCGTCGACACGGATGTGGCCGACGTCGACCTGCTGACCAGCGAGCGCGATGCCCGACGTTTCTGCGCCGGACATGGTCGCCAGCCGATCGCGCCAGCGGCCAGCGAACGGTTCCGCTCGGCGGTGTTCGGGCGGTTCGAGGATGGCGCGATGCCGATCGAGGTGATGGGGGCGTTGACGGTGCACGGCCCGAACGGCTGGCAGCCGGTGCGGCTTCGTTCGCGTCAGCCGGTGCCGGTCGCCGATACGCGGGTCTTCGTGCCCGACCGCGCCGAACTGGTGGAGGTGCTGCGCCTGTTCGGCCGCAGCAAGGACCTGCACCGCGCCACCCTGCTGGAACGGCGGATGGCGGCGCCGTAACCTATCCCGCTGACGGTTGCGCCGCGACCCGCTCCAGCAGCCGCTCGATCGCCGGCCGCACCTCCGGCTCGACCAGCGTCGGCGCATGGCCGACGCGCGGCACGGTGAGCAGCTCGGCGTCCGGCAGGCTCGCCACCATGCGCTGGGCAGTCGCCGCGGAGAGGAGATCGCTCAACGCGCCGCGCACCACCAGCACCGGCGCACGCCCCAGCGCCGCCAGCGCGCGCCACATGTCCGGCCCCGCCTCGCCGCCCGGCAGGCGGAACGGCTCGGCGATCTTCATGTCATAGTCGAGCACGATCCGCCCGGCGGAGTTGAGGCGGTACAATCGCTTGGCCATCCCGAGCCATTGTTCGATCGTCCAGTCGGGATAGGCCGCGGCGTTGTTCTCCTGCACCCCGCGCGCCGCGTGCATCCACGTGGGGAAGGTGCTGGGCCGGCCGACATAGCCGCGGATCCGCGCCAGCCCCGCCGGCTCCAGGTCCGGCCCGACATCGTTGAGCAGCGCGCCGGCGATCCGGCCCGGCACCATCCCGGCCAGCAGCATGAGGACGATGCCGCCCAGCGACGTGCCGATCCCGACGAACCGCCCGATCCCCTGATCCGCCAGCAGCGCCACGACATCCTGCGCATAGGTCAGCGGCACGTAGGTCATCGGATCCTTCGCATAGCCGCTCTCGCCGCGTCCGCGGAACTCGACCGCGATCACGCGGCGGCGCGGCGCGATGCCGCGCGCCAGATCGGCAAAGTCGCGCGCGTTGCGGGTCAGCCCCGGCAGGCACAGCAGCGGCGGGGCATCGTCGGCGCCGGCATAGTCGCGCGCGTGCAACCGCAGCCCGTCGGCCGACCACCAGTAGATATCCCGAACGTCCGCCATGCTTGCGCCTCGTGCCACCCGCCCCCCATATCGCGGCATGCCCGTCGACCCGCAAGCATATCGCCCCGAGCGCACCATCCGGCAGCTCGGCGAGGCCTTCTACGATCCGGTGGACGCCGCGCGCTTCCCCCGGACGCGGCTGCGCTTCCGCAACGATCGCGCCGCCGCGCAGGTCGGGCTGGACACGCTGGACGACGCGGAGTGGTTGCAGCATTTCGGGCGCTTCACCCCCCTGCCCGGCTCGCTCGAACAGCCGCTGGCGCTGCGCTATCACGGGCATCAGTTCCGCACCTACAACCCGGACATCGGCGACGGACGCGGCTTCACCTTCGCGCAGGTGCGCGATCGCGACGGGCGATTGCTCGACCTGGGCACCAAGGGTTCGGGCCAGACGCCGTGGAGCCGCTTCGGCGACGGCCGCCTGACGCTGAAGGGCGGTGTGCGCGAGGTGCTGGCCAGCGAGATGCTGGAGGCGCTGGGCGTGCCGACCTCGCGCAGCTTCTCGCTGATCGAGACGGGCGAGGCGCTGGAGCGGAACGACGAACCCTCCCCGACGCGCGGCGCGGTGCTGGTGCGGCTGAGCCACTCGCATATCCGCATCGGCACGTTCCAGCGGCTCGCCTACCTCCGCGACGACGACGCGCTGCGGCGGCTGACCGCCTATGTGCTGCGCGAGCTGTATGGCGAGGACGGCGACGATCCGGTGCGGCTGCTCGAGCTGGTGGTGGCGCGCACCGCCCGGCTCGCGGCGCGCTACATGGCGGCGGGATTCGTGCACGGCGTGCTCAATTCGGACAACATCAACGTCACCGGCGAGAGCTTCGATTACGGTCCATGGCGGTTCGCGCCGACATGGGATCCGGCCTTCGTCGCGGCCTATTTCGACCATGGCGGGCTGTACGCCTTCGGCCGCCAGCCCGAGGCGATCCTGTGGGACGCGATGCAGCTCGCCACCTCGCTGCGGCCGCTGGTCGAGGCGGAGCCGCTGATCGCGGTGCTGGACGGCTTCGCGGGCCAGTATCAGCCGGCGGTGACCGACGCGATCCTGTGGCGGCTGGGACGCCGCCCGCGCGATGCGGAGGCGGACCGCGCGCTGGTGCAGGCGGTGGAACGCACGCTGCGCGGCACCGGGGTCGCGATCGACCGCTTCTTCTTCGACGCCTTCGCGCAGGAGCTGCCGCCGGGCTACGGCACCGAATGGGACGAGGTGCGCGCGCTGCTCGCCGGCCACCCGCCGCGCGCCGGACGCACGCATCACTATTGGCGGGGCGAGCCGTGCGCGATGCTGATCGACGAGGTGGAGGCGATCTGGGCGCCGATCGCGGAGGCCGACGACTGGACGCGTTTCGATGCGAGGGTGGCCGCGATCCGGGAGATGGGCGCGGCGCTGGCGTGACGATCCCCCTTCCACGCGGAGGAACGTTCCGGCAAAGACCGACGCCATGGCCGAGCTGATCTCCTTCGAACCCGCCACCGGCGCCGAATTGTGGCGCGGGGCGACCAGCGACGTCGATGCGGAGGTCGCCACCGCGCGGAGCGGCTTCGTGCCCTGGGCGGCGCGCTCGCTGGCGTTCCGCATCGAGACGATGCGTCGCTTCGCCAACATCGTCCGCCAGCGCGCCGACGCCTTCGCCGACGTGATCGCGCGCGAGACGGGCAAGCCGCTGTGGGAAGCGCGCACCGAGGTCGACACGGTGATCGCCAAGGTCGACATCTCGGTCAGCGCCTTCGCCGAGCGTACCGCGCAGCGGCGCATGGATGCGCCGATGAACACGCGCATGGCGTTGCGCCACAAGCCGCATGGCGTGCTGGCGGTGCTGGGGCCGTACAATTTCCCGGCGCATCTGCCCAACGGCCATATCGTTCCGGCGCTGATCGCGGGCAATGCGGTGGTGTTCAAGCCGTCGGAGAAGACGCCCGCCACCGGCGTGTTCCTGGTGGAATGCTACCATGCCGCCGGCGTGCCGGAGGAGACGGTGCGCGTCGTGATCGGCGGACCGGCGGAGGGTCGCGCGCTGGCCGCGCACGACGACATCGACGGGCTGCTCTTCACCGGATCCGCGCGAACCGGCATCGCGCTGAACCGCGCCTTCGCCGAGAAGCCGGAGAAGATCCTCGCGCTGGAGATGGGCGGCAACAACCCGATCGTGGTGTGGGACACGCCGGACCTGCACACCGCCGCGGTGCTGGTCGTGCAGTCCGCCTTCACCACCGCCGGGCAGCGCTGCACCGCCGCGCGGCGGCTGATCGTGCAGGAAACGCTCGCCGACGCGCTGCTGGCCGAGCTCGACCGGCTGACCCGGCGGCTGATCGTCGGCGGCCCGCACGACGATCCCCAGCCGTTCATGGGGCCGGTGATCGACAACGACACCGCCGACGGACTGACCGAGAGTTTCCTCGCGCTGATGATGAAGGGCGGTCGCCCGGTCCACCACATGGCGCGCCTGGTCGAGGATCGCCCGTTCGTGACGCCGGGCATCATCGACGTGACCGACGTCGCCGAGCGCCCCGACATCGAACTGTTCGGCCCGCTGCTGCAGGTGGTGCGCGTCGACGATTTCGACGCCGCGATCGCCGAGGCGAACAATACCCGCTACGGCCTGTCCGCCGCGCTCGTCAGCCAGACGCCGGCGCTGTTCGATCGTTTCTGGGCCGGTGCGCGCGCGGGGATCATCAACTGGAACCGCCCCACCAACGGCGCGTCGTCATCCGCACCGTTCGGCGGGATCGGATGGTCGGGCAACCACCGGCCGAGCGCCTATTACGCGGCGGATTACTGCGCCTATCCGGTCGTGTCGAACGAGGCGGATGCGGCGCGCGCGACGATCGGCATCGGTCTGGCCGACGCCTGACCCCCCTCTCGAACAAGGAAGAACGGCGATGGCAACCGGACTGGTCGCGCTGCTGGACGATATCGCCGGACTGACCCGGCTGGCGGCGGCCTCGCTGGACGACGTCGGCGCCGCAGCGACCAAGGCCGGCACCAAGGCGGCGGGCGTGGTGGTGGACGATACCGCGGTCACGCCGCGCTACGTCGTCGGCCTGTCGCCCAAGCGCGAACTGCCGATCATCGGCAAGATCGCGCTCGGTTCGGTGCGCAACAAACTGCTGTTCCTGCTACCCGCCGCGCTGATCCTCAGCGCCGTCGCGCCATGGGCGCTGGCGCCGCTGCTGATGGTGGGTGGCGCTTATCTGTGCTTCGAGGGCGCGGAGAAGGTGATCGAGGCGTTCGGCGGCGCCGGGCATGCCGAGGAGGAGGTCGCCACCGCCGATCCGGTCGCGCTGGAAAAGCAGAAGGTGTCGGGCGCGATCCGCACCGACTTCATCCTGTCAGCGGAGATCATGGTGATCGCGCTGCGCGAGGTCGCGGACCGGCCGCTGCTGACGCAGGCGGTCACGCTGGCGATCGTCGCGCTCGTCATCACCGCCGGCGTCTACGGCGTCGTCGCGCTGATCGTGAAGGCCGACGACGTGGGCCTCTATCTCGCCCGGCGACCGTCCGCACTGGCGCAGGCGATCGGCCGCGGGCTGGTGAAGGGCGTGCCGGTGCTGATGCGCGCGCTGGCGATCATCGGCACCGCCGCGATGATCTGGGTCGGCGGCGACCTGCTGATCCACAATGTCGCCGCCGTCGGGCTGCCCGGGCCGGCGGCGTTCGTCCATCACCTTGCCGAGGCGGCGGGCGGCGGCGCGCCCGGCTGGATCGTCAGCGCCGCGATCTCGGGCGTGCTGGGGCTGATCGTCGGCGGGGTGATCGCGCTGGTGATGCACCGGGTGCAGGCGGCCCGGCATTGATTGCCGTCATGGTCGCCCGCGCGGCGCGGCGATGACGCCATCCGCCGCCGCGCACAAACCAATCCTACGCGCCCGCCAAGCAGCGCTCCGATTGCGCGTCGCCCCCCGCGGGTCCATCTGCGTTGCATCATGGCGACGCTTCTCGATCCCGACGCGCGCGGCCGCGTCATCCTGGTGGGTGCCGGCCCCGGCGATCCCGGCCTGCTCACGGTACGCGCGGTGGAGGCGCTGCGCGTCGCCGACGTGGTGGTGCACGACGGGTTGATCGACCCGCGCGTGCTGGATCTCGCGCCGCCGGCGGCGCACCGCATCTCGGTCGCCAAGCGCCGCGCGCGCCACACGCTGCCGCAGGAGGCGATCAACGCGTTGATCGTCGCGCATGTCATGGCGGGGGCGGTGGTCGTGCGGCTGAAGGGCGGCGACCCGTTCATCTTCGGGCGCGGCGGCGAGGAAGTGGAGGCGGTGCGCGCCGCCGGGCTGGCGGTGGAGGTGATCCCGGGCGTGTCGGCGGCGCTCGGCTGCGCGGCGGAGGCGATGCTGCCGCTGACGCATCGCGATCACAGTTCGGCGGTCACCTTCGTCGCCGGCCAGTGCAAGGGGCTGACCGATCAGGACTGGTCGGGGCTTGCCGGACAGGGGCGCACTTTGGTGATCTACATGGGCGTCGCCACCGCCGAGGCGATCGCCGACAAGCTGATGGCCGACGGCGTCGCGCCCGACATGCCGGTGGCGGTGCTGGAGAAGGGCACGCTGCCGGAGCACCGCGCGCTGCGCACGCTGCTTGCCGATCTGGGCGCGATGGTGCAGCGCGAGCGCGTGGCGAGCCCGGCGATCATCGTCGTGGGCGAGGTGGTGGAATTGTCCGACGCCGAGGATCGGCTGGTCGGCTATGCACGGGTGGCGGAGCAGATGGCGTGAGGCTGGTGACCGGCAACGATCTGGCGAGCGGCGACGTGATCTGGTGGACCGGCAGCGACTGGACCCGCCACATCGCGGAAGCGCGCGACGCCGGCGAGCACGCCGAGGCGATCGCGCGTCAGGAGGAGGCCGCGCGGCGCGTCAACGGCCCCTATGTGATCGAGGCGAGCGAGACGCCGGACGGCCCGCGCCCCGCGCACATCAAGGATCGCATCCGCGCGCTGGGGCCGACGGTGCGTCCGGACCTGACGCTGAAGCCGGCCGATCGGGACGCGGGCAATTGGGTGATCTAATCCTTCCCGGCACGATGCAGGGGAACGCCGCCTGAACGGGGACACGGAGAGGATCTTCCCTCCACCGGCCCGCGGCAACTTTCCCTTTTCGCGGGTGCGGGAAGGAGCAAGGAAAGTACCATGTACAAGTACGACGAATACGACCAGTCGATCGTCGACGCCCGCGTCGAGGAATTTCGCGATCAATGCCGCCGCCGCCTGGCCGGCGAGTTGACCGAGGATCAGTTCAAGCCGTTGCGGCTGATGAACGGGCTGTACCTGCAACTGCACGCCTATATGCTGCGCGTCGCAGTGCCGTACGGCACGCTCGACAGCCGGCAGATGCGGATGCTGGCGCATGTCGCGCGCAAGTACGACCGGGGCTATGGCCATTTCACCACGCGCCAGAACATCCAGTACAACTGGATCAAGCTGGACGAGGCCGCCGACATCCTCGCCGAGCTGGCGACGGTCGAGATGCACGCCATCCAGACCAGCGGCAATTGCATCCGCAACATCAGCTCGGACCAGTTCGCCGGCGCCGCCGCCGACGAGGCCACCGATCCGCGCCCCTGGGCGGAGCTGCTGCGCCAGTGGAGCACCTTCCACCCCGAGTTCAGCTACCTGCCGCGCAAGTTCAAGATCGCGGTGATCGCCGCGGACGAGGATCGCGCCGCGATGCGCCTCCACGACATCGGCCTGCAACTGATCGAGCGGGACGGCGCGCTGGGCGCGAAGGTGTTCGTCGGGGGCGGCATGGGCCGGACCCCGATGATCGCGCCGGAGATCAAGGACTTCGTCGCCGCCGACGACCTGATGAGCTACCTGGAGGCGTGCCTGCGCGTCTACAATCGCTACGGCCGGCGCGACAATATCTACAAGGCGCGGATCAAGATCCTGATCCACGAACTGGGCGCGGATGCCTATCGCGCCGAGGTCGAACAGGAATTCGCGGCGGTCAAGCAACTGGGCATCGACCCGCCGGCCGCCGAACTGGCGCGGATCACCGCGATGTTCGCGCCCCCCGCCTTTGCCGCCGATGACGGTGCGGTCGCCGACCGCAGCGATCCGGATTTCGCGGTGTGGCTCGACCAGAACGTCCGCCCGCACAAGCAGCCCGGGCATGCGATCGTCACCATCTCGCTCAAGCCGATCGGCGGCATCCCCGGCGACGCCTCGGCCGAGCAGATCGACGTGATGGCCGACCTTGCCGAGCGCTACAGCTTCGACGAGCTGCGCGTCACCCATGCGCAGAACATCGTCCTGCCGCACGTCCGCGTCGCCGATCTGAAGGCGGTGTGGGAGGCATTGAGCGAGGCCGGGCTGGCGGAGGCCAACCTCGACCTCATCAGCGACATCATCGCCTGCCCCGGCCTCGATTATTGCGCGCTCGCCAACGCGCGTTCGATCCCGCTGGCGCAGAAGATCGGGCAGCGCTTCGCCGATCCGGCGCGGCAGCGCGACCTGGGCGAGCTGAAGCTGAAGATCAGCGGCTGCATCAACGCGTGCGGCCACCATCACGCCGGCCACATCGGCATCCTGGGCGTCGACAAGAAGGGCACCGAGAACTACCAGTTGCTGCTGGGCGGTTCGGGGGCCGAGGACGTGTCGCTCGGCAAGATCACCGGCCCCGGCTTCGACGAGGACGGCGTGGTCGACGCCATCGAGCGCGTGACCGACACCTATGTCCGCATCCGCGAGCGCGGCGAGCGCTTCGTGGACACCTATCGCCGGGTCGGCATGCAACCGTTCAAGGAGGCGATCTATGGCTGAGCGTGACGCGGTCTTCCCCGCCAACCCGCACGCGCTGTTCGCCCAGCATCGCTATTCGCCCGCGATCCGCGTCGATGGCTTCCTGTTCGCCTCGGGCCAGGTCGGCGCGCGCAAGGACGGCACGCCGCCGCCGGCGCTGGCGGACGAGGTGCGGCTGGCGTTCGACAATCTGCTGGCCACCCTCGCCGCCGATGGCCTGACCTTCGACGATGTCGTCGACGTTACCCTGTTCATGGTCGATCCCGACGCGGTGGTTCCGACGGTGTTCGAGGTGCTGCCCGATTACTGGGGCGACGCGCCCTTCCCCGCGCTGACCGCGGTCGGCGTGACGTGGCTGGCGGGGTTCCGGTTCGAGATCAAGGTGATCGCGCGACGACGCGCGGGGGATCAGGCATGAGCGACAACCTGCTGCGCTTTCGCGACGACGAAGCGCATGACGAACCGGCGGTCACGCTGGACGCCTTCGTCAACGGCCAGACCAACGCCGGCGCGGTGCGGCTGGAGGCCGGCGACGACGCGCGCCGCCTGCTCGACGCGCTCGATCGCCTCGCGCTGGTCGAGGTCTCCTTTCCCACGTTCCGCGACGGACGCGGCTATTCGAGCGCGCGCATCCTGCGCGAGGCGGGATATCGCGGCGAACTGCGCGCCGAGGGCGACGTACTGGTCGATCAGGTTCCGCTGATGCGCCGCTGCGGGTTCGACAGCTTCGCGCCCGCCGCCGCGATCGATCCGGTCGTGCTGCAACGCTCGCTCGACCGCTACGACCACCGATACCAGAAGGCCGCCGACGGCGCGGTTCCGGTATGGAGGCTGCGCCATGGGTGAGCCCGCACACGATCTCGACATCATCGACGTCCGCCCCGCCTATACCGCCGCCGACGCGGCCGCGATGCAGGCGCGGTTCGAGGGCGTACCGGCACAGGACATGCTGCACGAGCTGCTGGCCGGCGAGCTGCGCGGGGAGATCGCCGCGGTGTCGTCGTTCGGTGCCGAGTCGGCGGTGCTGCTGCACATGGTGGCGCAGGTCGATCGCGAGGTGCCGGTGATCTTCACCAACACCCAGAAGATGTTCGGCGAGACGCTGGCCTATCGCGACGAGCTGGCCGAGCGGCTGGGCTTCACCGACCTGCGCGTGTTCCGCCCCGATCCCCGGCTGCTGCGGCTGAAGGACGAGAAGGGGCTGCGCTGGTCCTATGATCCCGACGGCTGCTGCGAGCTGCGCAAGGTGGAGCCGCTGCGTCGCGCGCTGCGGCCGTTCCGGTCGTGGATTTCCGGCCGCAAGGGCTTCCAGGC
This sequence comes from Sphingomonas taxi, assembly GCA_003243195.1. Taxonomy (GTDB): domain Bacteria; phylum Pseudomonadota; class Alphaproteobacteria; order Sphingomonadales; family Sphingomonadaceae; genus Sphingomonas; species Sphingomonas taxi_B. Next base: position 108,715 of record QFQI01000003.1, read on the forward strand.
CAGCACGCGCCGCGCCCTGCCCCGCTTCGAGGAGGATGAGGGACGGTTGAAGATCAACCCGCTCGCCGACTGGTCGAAGGACGATCTCGACGGCTATTTCGCCGCGCACGATCTGCCGCGCCATCCGCTGGAGGCGCAGGGCTATCTGTCGATCGGCTGCGCGCCGTGCACGTCGAAGGTCCGCCCCGGCGAAGACCCGCGCGCCGGGCGCTGGCGCGGTTGGGACAAGATGGAATGCGGCATCCATGTCGCGGACCGGCCCGGCGAAGAGCCGGTGTTCTGACAGGTCCGGAAAACGCACGATACGGCGTGTTTCCGCACGGTCCGGCCCGCGACCGCCCTGCCCCTTCCTACACCCGGGGGCCGTAGGCGGGCAGCGCCAGCTTCCACCGGATCGCCGCCGCGCGCAGCGTGAAGCCGGCGCTCGCGGCGATGCCGGCCGCCGCCCAGGGCACCAACCCCAGCTCGCGCAACCCGACATAGCTGCCCGCCGCCAGCGCCACGGCAGTGACGTACAGTTCCGGCCGCATCAGGATCGACGGCTCACCGGCCAGCACGTCGCGGATGATGCCGCCGACGCACCCGGTCACCACCCCCATCAGCGCGGCCGGCAGCGGCGGCACGCCATAGCCCAGCGCCTTGGCCGCGCCATAGACGGCATAGGCCGCCAGCCCGACCGCATCGAACCAGTCGAGCGCCTCGCCGCGCCACCAGCGTTCCGGCGTGACCCAGATCACCCCGGCCACCAGCAGGCATACCGCCGCCGCGCGCGCATCGTGCACCCAGAACACCGGCGCGCCGATCAGCAGGTCGCGCACCGTGCCGCCACCCACGCCGGTAATCAGCGCGAAGAAGGCGAGCGTCACCAGCGTCTGCGCGCGCCGTGCCGCCGCCAGCGCGCCGGACGCGGCGAACACCGCCAGCCCGGCGACGTCCAGCCATGGCGCGAATGCGGGCAGCAGCACGCCCGCGTCGATCGCGGGCGTCATGCCGCCGCGCCCATCAGTCGCGCTCGATCAGATAGTTCATCCGCGCCGCCGCGATCGGCCGCGCGCGATCGTCCTGCCACGCGAACGCCTCCACGCTGGCGACACGCGTGCCCAGCCGCGTGATCGTGCCGGCGGCGCGCGTCACGTGATCGCGCCCGCCGCGCATGAAGTCGACGGTGGCGTTGATCGGCTTGATGCGCGCGCCGCCCTCCTCCGCCAGCGCGTGGCGCAGCGCGGCCACCGCCGCGACCTCCAGCAACCCGGAGATCGCGCCGCCCTGCAGGAAGCCGGGGCGGCCGATCACGTCGGCGCCGAACGGCATCACCATCACCGGCGTTCCGTCGTCGGCGAACTCCAGCGTCGCACCGAGCAGCCGAGCATAGGGGGGCAGCTTCACGATGCCACCTTCGGATAGCGGCCGGCCGGCACCATGAAGGTCGCCGCGACATGCGCGACCGGATCGGCCAGGTCGCCGTCGTGCGCGATGCCGCGCGTGAAGGCGATCGAGCGCGCGACACGCAGGCACTCGGCACGCCCGATCACGGTGCGGCCGGGCCGCGCCGGGCGGAGATAGTCGATGCGCAGGTCCATGGTCGCGTGCGGCGCCAGCGTGCGGATGCGGTTCCACACCGCCAGGCTGGTGGCGACATCCATCAGCGCGATGATCGGGCCGGACGCGATCACGCCGCTGTCCTCGTCCCCGATCAGTTCCTCGCTATAGGGCAGCGCCAGCTCGATCCAGCCATCGCCGCTGTCGTGATAGCGGACGCCCAGCCGCCCGCTGTGTCCCGCGAAGCGCGGCGAATCCAGCATTTGCCGGGCGATGAGGGTCGAATCCCATTCCATGGCCCGCCTCTACACGCCCGTGGCCCCGGCGCAACGTTGCAACGATTTAACTAACGCGCACCACCCCCATCCGCCGATGACGTCCGCGGACAAAGGGGGACATCATGGCCATCGACATTGCGGACATCGCCGATCTCGACACGCTGGTCGCCGGCAGCGGCGCGATCCGCGCGCTGGAGCAGGTCGCGGACCATACGTGCGAATATGTCGTCGCGATCGTGCTGTTGATCGAGAATTCGCACCGCTGATGCTGCCGGAGGCGGCGGTTCTGGATGCCTCCGCCCGGCGCGCGCGGGCGGTGGCGCTGGCGTGGCGCGACGATCCGGCGGTACGGCACGTCAGCGATATGCTGGCGCAGGTACCGCCCGATGCGATCGAGCAGGTCGCCGATGCGGCGGCGGTGCTGCTGGCCGACGATGGCTGGATCGCACCGCTGTTCGCGCCGCTGATCGCCGCCTTGGCGGAGGATCCGTGGTTCGAGCCGCCGTTGCGCGTCACGCGCGATCCGCTGCGCACGACGGTGCAGGTGCTGGACCTGCCCGCGGGCACGCTGACCGCCACCGTCTTCGATGGTGCCGCGCTGGCCGCGCAGCACGCCGCCACGCTCACCGCGTCGGGACGGCTGTCGGTCGCGCGTTATCACCGGGCGGGCGGGGCGCGGCTGCTGCGCTGGGACGCCGGCCCCGCCGATGCGGCGTTCAGCGCCGCGACCGCGCCGCCGCTGCGGCCGTTGCCGCCACGCCTGCTGGATGATGGCGAGGTGGTGCGGATCGACGGGCGCGTGCGCGCGCATCTGATCGAAGGCGGCGGCGGGGAAATGGTGGTGCTGACCTTCGCCACGCGCGGCGGCGGGCTGATGCGCGAATATGATCGCGCCACCGGCACCCTGCTGCGCGCAGCCACCAACGACGAGGCGGAGTCCCGCACGCGCATGCTGCTCACGCTGCTGCGCCTGGGCGAGCGGCGCGACGCGGCGGCGTGCTTCGACACGGCGACGCGCGCCCCGGCCTTCCACCTGCGCTGGGCGGCGATGCGCGAATGGCTGGCGCTGGACGCCGCCGCCGCCTTGCCGCGACTGCGCGCGCTGGCGCAGGGCGATCCGCATCCCGAGGTGCGCGATGTCGCGCGCCGCACGCTGCCGCTGGTCGAGGAACGCCTGTGCCGCGCGTGATCGCCCCCGGCGCGGGCGACGCGATCACGCTCGACGAACTGGTGGACGCGCTGGAGGCCGAGCGCTGGGATCCGCGCGACGAGGATGCGTTCGCCGCGCTGGGGCCATGGCTGGCGCGGCTCGGGCGCAACCGCGACTTCCTGGCCGATCTCGCCATCGCCGAACTGGAGCAGCGCTTCGCCGGGCAGGAGGGCAACAGCTATGGCGCGCAGGTGCTGATGCTGCGCCCGCCCGGCACCCGTTACGCGTTGCGCGCCAATTTCTGGCCGGCGCGCGACGATGCGGTAGTGAAGGCGGGCGGGACCGCGCCGTTCTTCTACGACCTGCCGCACGACCACAATTTCTCGTTCCTCACGCTCGGCTATCTGGGACCGGGTTACTGGAGCGATTACTATCTGTTCGACGGCGCGGTCGCCGGGCTGCCCGGCGAACGTGCGCGGCTGGTGTTCGACCGGCGTGCGCGGCTGGAGCCGGGCAAGCTGATGCTCTATCGCGCGCACCACGACGTGCACGTCCAGTTGCCGCCGGACAGTTTCTCCGTCTCGCTCAACGTGCTCGGCTACGAACGCGGGCAGCCGTGGCGGACGCAATATCGGTTCGATACCGCCGCCGACACGATCACGCAGGCGATGACCACGACTCCGTCGGAGGCGCTGGTGACGCTGGCGACACGGCTCGGCGGCGAGGCGGGCACGGCGCTGGTCGCCGACCTGTCGCGTCGCCATCCGCATCCGCGGCTGCGCGCCACCGCGCTCGCGGCGCTGCGCGGCGCGCTGTCGCCGCACGAGCTGTATGCGACGTCGGAACGGGCGCTGGGCGATGGCCACCCGCTGGTCGCCGCCACCGCCCGCGCCACGATCGCTGCGCTGCAAGACCGATCCGTTCCGGACCCACCCCCGCCGACGGCGACATGATCCGACGCTAATCGACCAGGTGATGGCGGTGCGCGTGCTGATCGACCGGCCGGCATTGCGAACCGCGCTGACCGAGCGCGGCATGTCGCTGTCCGACGACGCCGCGGCGACCGTCGTGGTGGCGCATGCCGGTGCGCTGAGCGACGCGCGCCGCTGCTGTCCCGACGCCCGCCTGCTGGCGGTGGCGCACGACGAGGCGGAGGAACTGGCCGCCTTCGCCGCCGGCGCGGATGATGTCGCGCGCGGCTCGGACGCGCTGGTGTCGCTGCGTGCCGCGCGGCTGCTCATGGCGGGTGACACGATGGTGCGCGTCGGTTCGCTGCGGATCGACCGGCTGACGCGCACCGCCGTGCGTGGCGGCCGCATGTTGCGGCTGCTGCCGCGTGAATATGCGCTGCTGGAACTGCTGGCCCGTCACGCCGGGACGACCGTCGACCATGCCACGCTGCGCCGCATGCTGTTCGGCCTGCCGTTCGATCCGGGGACCAACGTGCTGGCGGTGCACGTCTCGCGGGTGCGCGCCGTGCTTCACCGCGGCTTTGCGCAGCCGATGCTGCTCACCGAGCGTGGCCGCGGGTATCGCCTGATCGCCGACGACGGATAGCAGCGCCGCCGCGATGAACGGCATGTTGTTCCCCGTTCATGCAACTGCGCTAGAATGACGACGTTTCGTCACCATCACGATCAATCAAACGGGAGAATTCTTTCATGCGTAAGCTCATGCTCGCCTTTGGCGCGGCGGCGATGGTCGCCCCGACACTGGTCGCCACCACGGTCGATGCGGATGCGCAGCGTCGCTACAAGTATCGCGAATGGCGCGGCAACGATGGCCGCATGCGCTGCCGCAAGCCTGACGGCACCACCGGCCTGGTGGTCGGCGCGGTCGCCGGCGGTCTGCTCGGCCGCACGATCGACACCCGCGGCGATCGCACGCTGGGCACGGTGCTGGGCGGCGTCGGCGGCGCGCTGGCCGGTCGCGAGATCGAGCGCAGCGGCAAGCGCCAGTGCCGGTGAGGCAGTGCGCCGGATCGCGGTGAGCCTTTTCGGCTGATCGACGTTGGAGAGGCGCGGGCCGTGGCGACACGGGCCGCGCCTTTTTCGCGACGTCATCAGGAGAACAGGACATGCCCACCCGCAGCGGATCGGCGCGTTACGAGGGCCTCGGCAAGAACGGCAAGGGCTGGACCTCCACCCAGTCCGGCGTGCTGACGGACCAAAGCTACGGCTTCACCTCGCGCTTCGAGGATGGGCCGGGCACCAATCCCGAAGAACTGATCGCCGCCGCCCACGCCAGTTGCTTCACCATGGCGCTCAGCTTCGCGCTGGCGGGCGCGGGCCACCACGACGGGACGCTGGAGACCACCGCGCGCGTGTCGGTGGAAAAGGACGGCGACGGCTTCACCATCACGGCGTCCAGGCTGGATCTGAAGGCGAAGGTGCCGGGCATCACGCAAGAAGAGTTCGAAAGGATCGCGCAGGATGCCAAGGCAAACTGCCCGGTATCCAAGGTGTTGAAGGCCGAGATCACGCTGACGCATGAATTGTCGCAATGATGTCGGAAAGGTGAACGGCAGGTAGTTTGCCGTTCACGCAACCGCACCGGGACCGCCGCCGTTGAAGGCGCATCGTTTTCGTCCAAGGAGACAAGTGATGCGTATCATGCTGGCGGCGGTACTGGGAGCGACCGCGCTGACTGCCCTGCCCGCCGGTCCGGCGATGGCGCAACGTCAGCGTGATGCCAACCGCGAGTATCGCGAGGACGTCCGCGACGCGCGGCGCGAATATCGCGAGGATGTGCGCGACGCCGACTCGCGCCGCGACCTGCGCAACGCGCGTCATGAATATCGCGACAATGTTCGCGACGCCCGGCGCGACAGGAACAACCGCGTGCGCGACTGGCGCGACTATCGCCGGTATGACTATAACCGGCTGGAGAACGGCCAGCGCCGTTATTATGCCGACCGCTATTATCGCGACGGACGCTATTATCAGCAGCGCGCGCTGGGCCGCAACGACCGCATCTATCGCGGCAACAACGGACGCTATTATTGCCGCCGCAACGACGGCACGACCGGCCTGATCGTCGGGGGGCTGGCCGGCGGCGCGTTGGGCAACATCATCGCCGGCGGTGGATCGCGCCTGTTGGGTACGCTGATCGGTGCCGGTGGCGGGGCGCTGCTCGGCCAGCAGGTCGATCGCGGGCAGGTGATCTGCCGCTGAGGACACGGGTCCGGCGTGTCATGCGCCGGACCCCGACCCTTTGGGGCGTCGTGCCGCCCGAACGTTTCGTCCGGCGCTAGATCAGCCCACCGCCGAGCATCAGCCGCAAGCCGAAGATCAGGATCAGCACCAGATTGAGGTTGCGCCCGCTGTTGCGCGACGACAGCGCACCCACCGCCGCGCCGACCACCGCGATCGGGATCACGAACCAATAGCCCCAGGCGAGGAACGGCAGGAACGGCACGATGCCGAGCAGCAGGGCAACGACACCGATCACGATCGAGAACAGGTTCAGCATGCGCGGCAAGATGGCGCGTCACCCGGTGTCCTACAAGGGCGAGACACAAGCGCTCACATGCTGGAAAAACCCGCGCCGATCGTCGACAAGCGCGGCCATGCCCTATCTGCTGCTGCTGATCGCGATCCTGGCCGAGGTCACCGCCACGTCGGCGCTGAAACAGTCCGACGGCTTCACGCGGCCGTTGCCGACCGTCGTCACCGTCGCCGGCTATGCCATCGCCTTCTACTTCCTGTCGCTGACGCTGCGCACCATGCCGACCGGCATCGCCTATGCGATCTGGTCGGGGGTCGGCATCGTGCTCATCACCGCGGTCGCATGGCGGGTACAGGGGCAGAGGCTGGATGCGGCCGCGCTGCTGGGCATGGCGCTGGTCGTCGCAGGGGTGCTGGTGATGAACCTGTTCTCGCGCACGGCCGGGCATTGAACGGCGGCGCAATTCCCTTCGCGTGCGAAAGCGACTAGGGCGGGGCGATGAACTCCCTCCTTCTCGTCATGGGCGGCGGCGCGGTCGGCGCCGGCGCGCGCCATCTGACCGGGCGCGCGATGGCCGCCGCGCTCGGCACCGGCTGGCCCTGGGGCACGCTGACCGTCAATCTGGTCGGCGGCCTGTGCATGGGGCTGCTGGTCGGCGTGCTGGCACGTGCGTCGCAGGGCGGCGAGCCGTGGCGGCTGCTGCTGGGCGTCGGCGTGCTCGGCGGCTACACCACCTTCTCCTCGTTCGCACTGGACGCGAGCGTGATGATCGAGCGCGGCGCGCTGGGCGCGATGCTCGGCTATGTGCTGGTGTCGGTCGTCGGGTCGATCCTCGCGCTGTTCGCCGGGCTGATGCTGGCGCGGGTGGCGGCATGAGCGACGCCGTCCGCCAGTTCACCGTCGGCTATGACGACGAAGGGATCCGCGTCGATCGCTGGTTCAAGCGCCACCTGCCCGACACCAGCTTCACCACGGTCGCCAAATGGGCGCGTACCGGGCAGTTGCGCGTCGATGGCGCGCGCGTCGGCCCCGGCGATCGCCTGCAGGCCGGGCAGGTGCTGCGCGTGCCGCCGCCCGAGCCGGAGCGCCCCGACGTGCGCGGCCAGCGCGAGCGCCCGCCGCTCAGCGACGACGAGGCCGCCTTCGCGCGCGAGATGGTGATCCACAAGGACGCGCAGGCGCTGGTGCTCAACAAGCCGCCCGGCCTCGCCACGCAGGGCGGCACCAAGACGGTGACGCATGTCGACGGGCTGCTCGACGCGCTGCAATATGAGGCGGAGGGGCGACCGAAGCTGGTCCACCGGCTCGACAAGGACACGTCGGGCGCGCTGCTGGTCGCGCGCACCTCGCGCGCGGCGGCATTCTTCGCCAAGACCTTCTCGGGCCGCTCGGCCAAGAAGGTCTATTGGGCGCTGGTGGTCGACGTGCCGTCGATCGACGACGGGATGATCGAGCTGCCGATCGCCAAGCAGCCGGGCACCGGCGGCGAGAAGATGTGCGTCGACGAGGAGAATGGCCAGCCGGCGCGCACCCGTTACCGGGTGATCGAGCGCGCAGGCAACCGCACCGCCTGGGTCGAGCTGCAACCCTTCACCGGGCGCACCCATCAGTTGCGCGTGCACATGGCGGCGATCGGCCATCCGATCGTCGGCGACGGCAAGTACGGCGGACAGGCGGCGTTCCTGACCGGCGGGATCAGCCGCAAGATGCACCTGCACGCGCGCCGCATCCGCGTCGACCATCCCGACGGCGGCGAGATCGACGTGACGGCGGAGCTGCCGACGCATTTCGCCGAAAGCCTCGCCAGCCTGGGGTTCGAGGCGATGGCCGGCGACATGATGCCGATGGACGTGAAGGCGCCGCCGACGCGCGAGGAGAAGAAGTCGCGCGCCCGCGCCCATGCCAAGACGGTACGCAAGGCGCGTCGCGGCGAGCGGCGCGGACGCGGTGAGGGCAGCGGCGGGCGGCGCTGACGGCGCATACTCCGACCCCCGTGCTTCGGGTGACGTGGTGCGGAAAGGTCGCGCGCCGGACACGCCGGTGCGTGATGGCGCCAGCGATGGAGGATCGCCCGCACCCCTGATGCAGCGCCCCTGCGATGGGGTCGCTACGCTGGTGTCGACGCCTCCGCTGCGTCCACCCATGCGCTCAGCAGGCTGTGCGCGATCGCATAGGGGGGCGGCGCGAGGAACGGCCCCTCCCCGGCGAGTGCCGCGCGGACCTCGTCACGCGTCGCCCACATCGCATGTTCCAGCTCGTTGACGTCCAGCGTGATCGCATCGTCGGTGGCGCGCGCGACGCAGGCGATCATCAACTGCGACGGGAACGGCCATGGCTGGCTCGCGATGTAGCGCACATCGGTGACGCGCACGCCGGCCTCCTCGGCAATCTCGCGCGCGACCGCTTCCTCGATCGATTCACCGGGTTCGACGAAGCCGGCCAGCGCCGAATAGCGCCCCGGCGGAAACGACGCCTGCCGGCCGAGCAGCGCGCGCCCGTCATGCTCGGCGACCATGATGACGACCGGATCGACCCGCGGGAAATGCTCGGTGGCGCAGTGGGGACAGCGCCGCCCCCATCCGGCGCGGAAGATCGCGCTAGCTTGCCCGCAGCGTGCGCAGAACGGATGCCGCGCGTGCCAGTCGATCAGTGCGCGCGCCATCGCGAAGGTCGCCGCCTCGCCCGGCCGCAGCCGGTCGAGCAGCGCGAACAGCGTCGGCGAGCGGAACGACGGCAGCGATGGCTGGTCCGGGAGCAAGGCCGCGAAGTGCGCGACACCCTCCGCCAGCCCGAGCAGCACGAACGCCGCGTCCGCCGGCGCATCGGCGGGCGTGCCCCAGCCGAGCCGCCCGTCGTCGCCCACGACCGGCTCCGCGCCGTTCAGCAGCAGCAGCCGCGCGCTCGGATCGTCGCGCAGCGCGGCGATCCGGGCGGGATCGTGGCGCAGCGCGTCGGCGCGGTCGAGCGTCCCGCCGGTGAAGCCGGTGGGGATCACCAGCGCCCGCCGTGGCGCGCCGCATCCCGGAACAGCGCCGCGAACGTCTCCTTCGCCAACGGCCAGCGCTCGCCGGGGAAGTAATTGACCATGATCGTGCTGCGGAAGCGCCGCGCCGGATCGACCACCGCCAGCGTCCCCGCCGCGCCCGCCCAGCCATAGCTGCCCTTCGACGCGCCGTTGGGATCGTCGACGACATAGACCACACCGCCCGCGCCATAGCCCTGCGCCAGTCCATCGCGATTGCGGAAGACCACGCCCGGCGGCAGCAGGTTCGACATCGCCAGCCGCGCGGTTTCCGGCTTCATCACGCGCACGCCGTCCAGCGTGCCGGCATCCTGGAGCATGTGCAGGAAGCGGTCGTAATCGCGCGCGCTGGAGACCAGCCCCGCCCCGCCATACGGGAAGCTGGGCGGCTGCAGGAACGGCGAGCGCGCGGCGAGATCGAGCGGCGCGAGCGCATCCTCGACGAAGGTATAGTTGCTGGCGAAGCGCGCGACATTGCCCGGCGCGACCTGCCAGTCGGTGGAGGTCATCTTCAGCGGATCCAGCAGCCGCGTGCGCACGAAGCGCTCGAACGGCATGCCGCTCGCCTTCTCGATCACCGCGGCGAGCACGTCGAGTCCCATGGAATAATGCCAGGTGGTGCCGGGATCGGCGACCAGCGGCACCTTCGCCGCGCGCTCGGCGAAGGCGGCGAGCGTCGTGGGACGCGTGCGCCGCGCCACCGCCTCGGTCTGCGCGTTCGCGGTGAAGGGCACCAGCCCCAGCCGTTCATATTCCTTGAGCAGCGGCCCCTTGGCGCTGATCTGATAGCCCAGACCCGACGTGTGGGTCAGCAACTGCCGGATCGTGATCGCGCCGCGCGCGGGCCGCGACACCAGCGACGTGTCGGGGCTGGTCAGCACGCGCATCGACCGGAACGCCGGGAAATATTTGGCCAGCGGATCGTCCAGCGACAATTTGCCGTCCTCGATCAGCAGCATCGCCGCCATGCCAGTGATCGGCTTGGTCATCGAATAGACCCGCCACAGCGAATCGGGGCCGGCGGCCGGCGCGTTCGCGTCGGTGGCGATCCGGCCGGCGGCGACGAACACCGTCGGCCGGTCACCGATCGCGAAGGCCGCGACGATGCCGGGCATCTTGCCGTCGCGCACATAGCCATCGAACAGCGCCTGCGTGGCCGGCAGCGGCGATGCGGGGGCGGCCGGCTGCGGCGCCGGCGCGGGCGCGCGCGCCGCCTGTTGCGCGGGGAGCACCGCGCCGGTCGCCAGCAGCGTCGCCGCCAGCGTTGCCCCGATCCACCGCTTCATCGTCATGCCCGTCTCCTCGCCACTTCCGCCGCCTTGGCGAACAAGGTCGGCAACCCGGCCTCGTCCAGCCGCTCGATCGGCCACCATTCGCCTTCATTGCGTGCCGCATTCGTGTGCGCCACCGCAATCGTCAGATCGAGCGTGAAATGCGTGAAGCCGTGGCTGACCCCTTCGTCCAGCATCCGCCAGTCGACATCGGCCGGCGCATCCGCCAACGCGGGCGGCGCGTCGCTCCACGGCCCGGTCGGCAGCGCGCGCATCCCGCCCAGCAGCCCCTTGTCCGGGCGTCGCACCAGCAGCACCTGCGCGCCGCGCTGCAACCAGAAGATCGTGCCATGGCGGTGCGGGCGGATCGCCTTGGGCTTCTTCACCGGAAAACGCTCCGGCGCGCCGCTCGCACAGGCGGCGCAGCGATCGTTCAGCGGGCACAACAGGCAGCGCGGCCGGCGCGGCGTGCAGACCGCCGACCCCAGATCCATCATCGCCTGCGCGAAGTCGCCCGCCCGCGCCGCAGGGGTGATCGTGTCGGCCGCGGCGCGGATCGCCTTGCGCCCGCCCGGCAGGGGCGTCGAAATCGCGAACAGCCGCGCCACCACCCGCTCGACATTGGCGTCCACCACCACCGCGCGGCGGCCGAAGGCGATCGCCGCCACCGCCGCGGCGGTATAGTCGCCGAAGCCCGGCAGCGCGCGTAACGCCGCCTCGCTGTCCGGCAGTCGCCCGCCGTGCTCGGCGGCGATCACCCGCGCCGCCGCCAGCAGGTTGCGCGCGCGGGCATAATAGCCGAGCCCCGCCCACGCCGCCATCACCGCCGCCTCGTCCGCAGCGGCGAGATCGGCGAAGGTCGGCCAGCGCGCGATCCAGTCGGTGAAGCGCGGGCGCACGGTCGCGACGGTCGTCTGCTGCAGCATCACCTCGCTCAGCCACACGCGATACGGGTCGGGCCGCTCGCCCGGCGCGGCCCGCCACGGCAGGTCGCGGCGGTGGCGGTCGTACCAGTCCAGCAAAGGTGTCGCCGCGTCGATCGGGCGCTTGGCGTCCATGCCCCGGCTATGGCATGGGCGACGGAATGAGCAAGCGCGTCCGCGCCCCCCTTTCCGAGTCCTCGCGCCAGAACCGCGCGCGCCAGGTCGCCGAACTGCTGCCCGCGGTCGGCGGCGCGGCATTCCGGCGCTTCGGCTTCGTGCAGTCGGCGATCGTCAGTCGCTGGCCGGAGATCGTCGGCGAACGGCTCGCCTCGGCCAGCAGCCCCGAGTCGATCCGCTTCCCGCCCGGCAAGAAGCAGGACGGCGTGCTGACGCTCACCGTGCGCGGCGCCCACGCGCCGATGATGAGCCACCTGACCACCGAGATCATCGAGCGCGTGAACCGCTTCTTCGGCTATGCCGCGGTGGTGCGTGTCGCGATCCGGCAGGGCGAGGTCACGCGCCGTCCGGAACGCCGCGTCGCGCCGACGCTGACGCCCGCTCCGGTGGAGATGGGCGAAAGCCTGCGCGGCATCGCGGACCCCGAGTTGAAGGCGGTGCTGGAGGCATTGGCCTCCGGCGTCGCCGCCCCCCGCCCCGCCTTGCCGAAGGTCCGATGACGCGCCTCCTTTCCCTGCTCGCCGCCCCGATCGCCAGCGTGGCGCTGCTCGCCGCCTCCGCACCGCGCCCGTGGACGGCGGTGGCCACGCCGGTCGCGAGCGGCAGCTACCTGATCGGCAATCCGCGGGCGCGCGTGAAGCTGGTCGAATATGTCAGCTACACCTGCCCGCATTGCGCGCATTTCGAGGCGGAGGCCGGCGCGACGCTGAAGGCGATGGTCCGGTCCGGCTCCACCAGCATCGAGGTGCGCAACCAGATCCATGACGGCATCGACCTTGCCGCCGCGTCGCTGGCGCGGTGCGCGGGTGCCGCCGCCTTCCCGGCGGTGCACGCCGCCTTCTTCGCGCGCCAGCAGGACTGGTATGAGCGCGCCGCGGAGTGGAGCGAAGGCAATCGCGCGCGCATTTCCGCCTGGCCGCAGCTCGCGCAGTTGCGCGCGGTCGCGGACGGCGCCGGACTGAGCGACATCGCGCGCGGGGCCGGCGCGCCACCGGCCGCGATCGCGGCGTGCTTCGCGGACGACGCCGCGGTGAAGCGGGTGCTGGCCGTGTCGGAGGGAACGTCGAAGGTGGCGGGCACCCCCGCCTTCGAGATCAACGGCCGGCTGGTCGAGAATGTCGGCTGGGCGCAGTTGCAGCCGCAATTGCGCGCCGCCGGAGCGAAATGAGCGACGGAGTGAGAGTGATGAAGCATCGGGCATTCCCTGTGATCGCGGCCGCCGCGCTGCTCGCCGGCTGCGGCAGCGGCGGCGACGGGAACAGCAGCACGCCCAGCGCCCCCGCCGGATCGGTGAAGGCAGTCGCCGCCCCCGCCGGACAGGACTGGACGCAGGTCGTGTCGCAGACGCCCGAGGGCGGCTATGTGATGGGCAACCCTGCGGCGGCGCTGAAGCTGGTGGAATATGGCTCGCGCACCTGCCCCACCTGTGGCGCGTTCGGCCAGACGGGCATGCGCCCGCTGGAAGAGACTTACGTGAAGTCGGGCAAGGTGTCGTACGAATTCCGCGATTTCCTGGTCCACGGCCCGCCCGATCTCGCCGCCGCGCTGCTCGGCCGCTGCGCCGGCGCGCAGCCGTTCTTCCCGATCCTGGAACAGATGTATATCGACCAGCCCAAGTTCCTGGACGCGCAGATGAAGGCCGCGCAGGATCAGGCGTTCCTGCAGCAAAGCCAGTCGTTCACCCCGCCGCAGGTGGCGAATGCGTGGGCGGACCGCATGGGCTATGTCGAGTTCGTCAAGCAGCGCGGCGTGACCGAGGCGCAGGCGCGCGCCTGCCTGAGCGACGCCAAGGCGATCGACGCGCTGACCAAGCTGACGCAGGACGGCACCGAGAAGCACGACGTGACGGGCACGCCGACCTTCATCCTGAACGGCGCGAAGGTCGATGGCGTCACCTGGGCGCAGGTCGAGGCGGCGCTGAAGAACGCCGGCGCCTGACGCCGGTGGGCGTGGCGCCCCCTTCCTCCTGCCGGTCGGGCGCCGCGCCGCGTCGGTCATCCCCGCGCCGGCGGGGGGCCGGGCACGGGAGCGGCGTGCCGCGTTTCGCGCCGCTTGCGTCACCGCGTCGCCGCCCGCGCCACGATGCCGCGGGCTGGCGGCGCACCGTTGCGGCCGACACCTGAGCCGACGCGATGCGCATCAAACGCCTGCGCCTCACCGGCTTCAAGAGCTTCGTCGATCCCGCGGACCTGCGCATCGAACCCGGGCTGACCGGCGTCGTCGGCCCCAATGGCTGTGGCAAGTCCAACCTGCTCGAAGCGTTGCGCTGGACGATGGGCGAGAATTCTGCGCGCTCGATGCGCGGCAGCGGCATGGAGGACGTGATCTTCGCCGGCACCGCGACGCGGCCGCCGCGCGACTTCGCCGAAGTGTCGCTGCTCGCCGAACGCGAGGGGCCGGACGGGCCGGAAGAGAGCGAGATCGTGCGCCGGATCGAGCGCGGCGCCGGCTCCGCCTATCGCATCGACGGGCGCGACGTGCGCGCCCGCGACGTGCAATTGCTGTTCGCCGACGCGGCGACGGGCGCGCATTCGCCGGCGCTGGTCAGCCAGAACCGGATCGGCGCGGTGATCGCCGCGAAGCCGGCCGAACGGCGCGCGATGCTGGAGGAAGCCGCCGGAATCGCCGGGCTGCACGTCCGCCGCAAGGACGCCGAGACGCGGTTGCGCGCGACGGAGGCCAATCTCGAACGGCTCGACGAGGTGCTGGCCGATCAGTCGACGCGCGTCGCGGCGCTGCGGCGGCAGGCGCGGGCTGCCGAACGCTACCGGCTGTTGTCCGCGCAGATCCGGGTGGCGGAGGCGCGGATGATCTTCGCCCGCTGGCGCGACGCCGCCGCCGCCGCGACCGCCGCCCGCGCGGAGGCCGAGGCGGCGGAAACCGCCGTCGCCGCCGCCGCCGCCGCGGCACAGGCGGCGCAGGATGCACAGCATGCTGCCGCCGAGCGCTTCGCCACTGCGCGCGCGGCGGCGACGACGGCACGCGACGGGGCGGGGGAACTGGGCCATCAGCTCACCCGCGCCCGCGAGCAGCACCACGCAGCCCAGCGTCGCCTGACCGAAGCGCGTGGGGCGCGCGCGCGCATCGACGAGGATCGCGCGCGCGAGGATGCGCTGGCGCATGACGCCGCCGAGGCGCTGGCGCGGCTGGCCGGGGAGGCCGCCGAACTGGACCGTCGCGTGACGCTGGGGACCGATGCGCTGCCGGCGCTGGACACGGCGCTCGCCGAGGCGGAGCGTCGCGCGCGCGACGTCGAGGTGTCGCTGGCGCAGGCCCTGTCCACGGAAGCGGCGGAGGCCGCCGAGCGGCGCGTCGCCGGGGCCGCGCTTGCCGCCGCCACGGCGCGCCACGATCGCGCGCGCCGCGAGGCGATCCAGCTCGCTGCCGCGATCGAGGCGCTCGACGATCCCGTCATGCTGGAGGGGCGGCGCGACACCGCGCGTGCGGCATATGCGGCCGCGCAGGCCGAGGCCGACAAGGCGCGCGCCGCTCGCGAATGGGCTGAAACCAGCGAGGCGGATGCGCGCGAGGAACGCGACCCCGCCGAAACCGCGCGCGCCGCCGCCATGGCGACGCTCGCCGCGCTCGATGGCGAGATCGCCGCGCTGACCCGCTCGACCGGGCGCAATGGCGACCGGCTGCTCGACGCGATGCGCGCCGAGCCAGGCTTCGAACGCGCACTGGCCGCCGCGCTGGGCGACGAGCTGGAAACCGCGCTGGCCGACTGGACCGGGGCGCCGGCCGACCCGGAGGACCCGCCGGCGCCCACCGGCACGCTGCCGCTCGCCGCGCGGGTCGTCGCCCCACCGGCGCTGGCGCGGCGCTTGTCGCAGATCTTCGTGGTGGAGGCGGATTCGGGCCAGCCGCTACGCGCGGGGCAGCGGCTGGTGACGCGCGAGGGGCGCGTGCGGCGCTGGGACGGCTATGTCAGCACGAGCGGCGGGGTCGCCGCGGCGGAGCGGCTGGAACGGCTGAACCGCCTCGCCGCGCTGCGTGCCGAGCGGCCCGCCGCCGAACAGGCGGTCGAACAGGCGATCGCCCGCCGTTCGCGCATCGACGAACGGATCGCGCGCGCGCGCACCGCTGCGCAATCGGCGCGCACGTTGCTGGCGCAGGCGGAAAGCGACGCTCGCGCGGCGCAACGCGACGAGGATCAGGCGGTGGCGTTGCTGGAGCGGCTCGCCGGGCAGCGCGCCGATCTGGCCGCTCGCGCGGCGCGGGTCACGGCCGAGGCCGGCGAGGCGCAGGCCGAGCAGCAGCAGGCGGCCGATGCCCTCGCGGCACTGCCCGATGGCGCGATGGCGGCTGGCGCCACCGCACGCCTACGTGGCGAAACCGAGGCGGCGCGCGCGCATGTCGCGCTGGCGCGCGCCGATCGCACCACGCAGGAGCGCGCGCTGGCCGACGCGCGCGAGCGACGCGCGGGCGGCAAGGCGGAAGCGCAGGGCTGGCGCACCCGCGCCGGCGAGGCCGCGCGCCGCATCGCCGACATGGGCAAGCGCGCCGACGCGCTGGAGCGCGAACTGGCGCTGCTCGCGGAACGGTCGACCGCCCTGTCGCGCGAGATCGAAGGGCTGGAGGTGGCACACCGCGACGCGACGGTCGCGGCCGAGCGGGCGCAGGCGGACGAGCGTGGCGCCGACATGGCGCTGCGCGATGCGGAAGCCGCACAGGCGCGCGCGACCGAGGCGCTGTCGGCCGCGCGCGAGGCCCGCGCGGGCGCGGTCGCGCGGGCGGAGAACCACGACCTGCGCCGCGTGGAAATGGGGCGCGTCTCCGGCGAGCGATTCGAATGCCCCGCCCCGCTGCTGCCGGCGCGGGTCGGGTTCGAGAGCGCCGACGTCGCGACCCCGCAGGACGAATCGACGGCGCACGAGCGGCTGGTGCTGGACCGCGAACGGCTGGGGCCGGTCAATCTGGTCGCGGAGCGCGAACTGGCCGAACTGGAGAACGCGGGTCAGGCGACGGCGGCGGAGCGCGAGGAATTGCGGCAGGCGGTCGCACGGCTGCGCGGCTCGATCGGCCTGCTCAACCGCGAGGGGCGCCAGCGGCTGCTCGCCGCGTTCGAGGCGGTCGACGGTCATTTCCGCCGGCTGTTCACCACCTTGTTCAACGGTGGGCAGGCGCATCTCGCGCTGATCGACTCCGATGATCCGCTGGAGGCCGGGCTGGAGATCATGGCCCAGCCGCCGGGCAAGCGGCTGCAATCGCTCACGCTGCTATCCGGGGGCGAACAGGCGCTGACCGCGGTGGCGCTGATCTTCGGACTGTTCCTGACCAACCCCGCGCCGATCTGCGTGCTGGACGAGGTCGACGCGCCGCTCGACGATGCGAACATCGAACGCTTCTGCGACCTGCTCGATCGCATGGCCCGCGAGACGGACACCCGCTATCTGATCGTCACGCACAATGCGGTGACGATGAGCCGCATGCACCGGCTGTTCGGGGTGACGATGGTGGAACAGGGGGTCAGCCGGCTGGTGTCGGTCGACCTGCAGGCGGCGGAACTGCTGGCGGCGGAGTGATCCCGCTTCGGCTCAGGAGGTCACCGCGGGTCGGGCGGGACCAGACAGATCTCCCGGCGGCACTCCCCGCTCATCCCGCACCCACGCCGGTGCCGGATCGCGCACCGCCGCGTGGATCAGCCACAGCAGCGCCGCGCCCCGCACGATCGCCGCCATCAGGATGTCGCTTTGCGTCGCGGACGGTGACGCGCCCTCCAGCCCCGCGAACAGCCAGAATTCCGCGACATACGCCGCCACGTCGCCGAGCAGGAACAGGGCCGCCGGCCGCGCGCGCGTGCCGGTCAGCACGATCATCGGCCACAGCCACAGGTCGAATTGCGGCGAATAGACCTTGTTGGTCAGCAGGAACCACGCGAGCACCGGCGTGAACAACAGCCATGGCCGCTCGCCATGCCGGCGCCAGCCGGCCGCGACGATCGTCGCCGCGCCACCCGCGAACAGCACGAACGACCAGGTGTTGCGCGACGGTATGTCGGTCACCCACCAGCCGAACTGTCCCATCAACTCCCAGATGCTCGCCGCCGTGCCCGCGCGCTCGCTGGAAAAAGCATAGAACTCCCGCCAATTGTCGAACGCGAGCAGCGCGACCGGCACGTTCACCGCCCCCCATGCCGCCACCGCCACGACGACCAGCACCGCCGCGCGGCGCACGCCCGGCCCGGCGCCGCCGCGCCCGAACAGCGCGCCCAGCCCGAGCAGCGGCAGCATCAGCACCGGGAACAGCTTCGCCGCCCCGCCCAGCGCCGCCAGCGCGGTCGCCTTCACCGTCTCGCCGCGTCGCGCCGCCAGCATCGCCGCCACCGCGAAGCTCGCCGCCAGCAGATCCCAGTTGTGACCCAGATACAGCACCAGCGGCGGCGCGAGCGCCCACGCATATTGCCGCCGCACGCCCAGCCCCGCGCCGCGGAGTTGCTCCAGGATCACGAAGGCGAGGATCGCATTGCCCAGCGTCACCGCGTTCAGGAAATCGGCCGCGTCCGCCCCGCGCCCGGCGACGACGCGCGCCACCAGCCCTTCGATCCAGATCAGCGCGCCGGTCAGCACCGGATATTCCATCCGCGCCTGGACATAGGGCACCTGTCCCGCCGCCACGCCGCGCAACCCCCAGAAGGGCACCGCATCGCTGTAGCAGCCGGTGGTATATTGCTCACTGCCCGTCCAGCCCGCGCCGCAATGCGCCTTGAAGCCCCAGCCGATCAGGCAGGTCAGCGCGAGCGCGAGATAGGGGCCGTTGGGGCCGAGCCGTTCGATGATCCGTCGCACGGCGTTGATCCATGGCAAAGCGACAGCCCCTCGACAAGCGGCATCGTCGAACATACATCGAACATATGGCGCAGATGGATGTCCGACAGAAGCTGGAGATTCTCGCCGATGCCGCGAAATATGATGCCTCCTGTGCGTCGTCGGGCACCGCGAAGCGCAACTCGGCGGATGGCAAGGGGCTGGGATCGACCGAGGGCATGGGCATCTGCCACGCCTATGCGCCTGACGGCCGCTGCATCTCGCTGTTGAAGATCCTGCTGACCAACAGTTGCATCTTCGATTGCCATTACTGCATCAATCGCAAAAGTTCGAACGTGCGGCGCGCGCGTTTCACCGCGCAGGAGGTCGTGAACCTCACGCTATCCTTCTACCGCCGCAACTATATCGAGGGATTGTTCCTGTCGTCGGGCATCATCAGGTCGTCCGACTATACGATGGAGCAGATGGTGGAGGTGGCGCGCAGCCTGCGCGACGACCATCAGTTCCGCGGCTATATCCACCTGAAGACGATTCCCGACGCCGATCCCGAACTGGTTCATCAGGCCGGGCTGTACGCCGATCGCATGTCGATCAACGTCGAGCTGCCGACGATCGGCGGGCTGAAGCGGCTCGCGCCCGAAAAGGACAATGCGCGGATCGAGGGCGCGATGAGAGACGTTACCGCCGCGATCGCCGATACCGCCGACGCGCGGACCCGCTACAAGTCCGCGCCACGCTTCGCGCCGGCGGGGCAGTCGACGCAGATGATCGTCGGCGCGGACGCCGCCACCGATGGCGATATCGTCACCAAGGCATCGTCGCTCTACGATCGCTTCGGATTGCGGCGCGTTTATTATTCCGCGTTCAGTCCGATTCCGGACGCATCGGCGGTGCTGCCGCTGCAACGCCCGCCGTTGATGCGCGAACATCGCCTGTACCAGTCCGACTGGCTGATGCGCTTCTATGGCTTCCAGCCGCACGAGGTGGTCGCCGCGGCCGATGACGCCACCGGCATGCTGCCGCTCGATATCGATCCCAAGCTGGCCTGGGCGCTGAAGTTTCGCGACCGCTTTCCCGTCGACATCAACCGCGCGCCGCGCGAGCTGCTGTGGCGGGTGCCGGGACTGGGCACGAAGGCGGTGCAGAACATCCTCGCGGCGCGACGCTGGCGGCGGTTGCGGCTCGACGACGTTGCGCGGCTCACCGTGTCGATCGCGCGAATTCGCCCCTTCATCATCGCCGAGGACTGGCGCCCGGTCGTGCTGGCCGACCGCGCCGAGTTGAAGCCAATGGTCGCGCCCAGGGCGAAGCTACGGCAGATGGAACTGTTCGCCGCGTGAGAATGGATCGCGGGTGAAACGCACGGGCGGGCGGCGCGCTGTCGTCGGCGAAGGAGATCGTCATGGCGCCCGCACGGATTGATGCCGAATCGAGGCGCGCCCGCGACCGGCGGCACGCCGTGATCGTGACGTCGGGGGCATTGGTGGCGTGCGCGTCCGCGAGCCACGCCTGACATGCGCGTCGTCACCCTCCCCGCCCCCGATGATCTCGACGCATGGCGCGAGGCGGCACGCGGCCTGATCGCCGATGACGTGCCGCCGGACCGGATCGTGTGGCAGGTCGGCGCCACCGCCACCGATCTGTTCGCCACCGATGGCTCGCAGCCCGCGCCGCGGCACGATCGCGGCGCGGGTGCCTTCCGCGTGCCGCGCGCGTTCCTGACGCTGGCCGGTGATGTCGCCCTGCACCGCGATGCGGAGCGGTTCGCGCTGCTTTACACGTTGTTGTGGCGGCTGCGCGAGGCGCCGAAGCTGCTGGAGGATCATGCCGATCCGCTGGTCCGCCGGCTGGAGGGGCTCGCCAAGTCGGTGCGGCGCGACATTCACAAGATGCGCGCCTTCCTCCGCTTTCGCAGCGTCGCCGACGAGGGCGGCGAGCGTTATGTCGCGTGGTTCGAGCCCGAGCATCATATCGTGCGCGCCAACGCCGCCTTCTTCGTCAATCGCTTCGCCAGCATGCGCTGGTCGATCCTGACGCCCGACACCTCGATCCACTGGGACGGCGCGATGCTGAGCGAAGGACCGCCAGCGCTGCGCGGCGATGCGCCGGACGGCGATCCGATCGGGGAGGTGTGGAAAACCTATTATGCCAGCATCTTCAATCCCGCCCGCGTCAAGGTGAAGGCGATGCTGAAGGAGATGCCGCGCAAATACTGGAAGAACATGCCGGAATCCGCGCTGGTCCCGCAACTGCTGGCCGGAGCGCAGGCACGGGAGAGCGGGATGATCGCACAGGCACGCGACGAAGCGCGGGGCGAGGTCGGCGGCAACAGGCAGGCGGCGTGGGAAGCGTTGCGCGAGGAGGCGATGACCTGCACGCGCTGCCACCTGCACAGGCACGCGACGCAGACGGTCTTCGGCGAGGGGCCGGTGGACGCCGCGATGATGTTCGTGGGCGAGCAGCCCGGCGATCAGGAGGATCTCGCCGGCCATCCGTTCGTCGGCCCGGCCGGGCAGATGTTCGACCGCGCACTGGCAGACGCCGGCGTCCCGCGCGCCGCGACCTACGTCACCAATGCCGTCAAGCATTTCAAGTTCGAACCGCGTGGTCGCCGCCGCATCCACGCCAAGCCGGACGCGGGCGAGATCGAGGCGTGCCGCTGGTGGATCGAACAGGAGCAGATGCTGCTGCGCCCGAAGGTGACGGTGGCGCTGGGGGCGACCGCGGCGCGCAGCCTGTTCGGCAAGGTCATGACGATCGGCCGCGAACGCGGTCGGGCGCTGCGGCTGCCGGACGGCGGGGAAGCATGGATCACGGTGCATCCAAGCTATTTGCTGCGCCTGCCGGACGAGGCGGCGCGGCAGAGCGAATATGCGCGCTTCGTCGATGACCTGAAGCTGGCCTATGCGGCGGTGGGCGGCTGAACGTCATGGACGCGGCCTGATCGCGCGACCTGCGCTCCCACGTCGCCGCCGCCAGTCCTCACATCTCGCGCGGATCCGGCCCCATCCGCCCGTCGGGATCGTCCATCGCGTCGATCGCCGCGATCTGGTCGTCGGTCAGCCGCACCTCCTGCGCGCGCCAGTTGCTTGCCAGATGCTTCGGGTCGCCGGCCTTGGGGATCACCGAAAATCCCTTGGCGAGATGCCATGCGATGATGACCTGCGCCGGCTCCGCGCCGACCGCCTCGGCGATGCGGACGATCCGCTCGTCCTTCAACGTCGCACCCTGCCCCAACGGGCTCCAGCTCTGCGTCACGATGCCGTGTGCTGCGTTCGCCGCCTGGACGTCACGCTGCTGGAAGGTCGGGTGCAGCTCGATCTGGTTCACCGCCGGGGCGACCCCGGTCGCGGCGATGATCGCGTCCAGATGCTCGGGCAGGAAGTTCGACACGCCGATCGAGCGCGTCTTGCCCTGTTCGCGCAGTTCCACGAGCGTCTTCCACGCGTCCACGAAGCGCCCGCCGTCGGGGTGCGGCCAATGGATCAGGTACAGATCGACCTGCTCGCGGCCCAGCAACGCCAGGCTGGCGTCCAGCGCCGCCGCAGCCTCGCCATGCTGGTCGTGCCACAGCTTCGTGGTCACCCACGCATCGTCATGCGCCAGCCCTTCGCCGACGCCGCGCTCATTGTGGTACAGCGCGGCGGTGTCGACCAGCCGGAAGCCGAGGTCGAGCCCGGCGCGTACCACCGCCGCGACCTGCGCATCGGGGATCTGATAGGTGCCGAGGCCAAGCTGCGGCATGGAACGGCCATCGTTGAGGACAAGATCGGTCATGTGCGACGAACCGTTGCTGCGCCGCAGTGGTTCCGGGATTCGTTCTTTCCTTTCGCGCGCCCGTGTCGCAAGCGCTGGATCATGGTCGAGAAGATCCTTGCCGCCCTTGCGGGCTTCGCCATCGCCGTCATCTCCGCCGGCGGTTACTGGGGCATCGCGCTGCTGATGGCGATCGAAAGCGCGTGCATCCCGCTGCCATCCGAGATCATCATGCCGTTCGCCGGCTATCTGGTGTCGACCGGCGAGCTGAACCTGTGGCTGGCGGCGACCGCCGGGGCGCTGGGGTGCAACCTCGGCTCGATCGTCGCCTATGAGATCGGGCGGCGCGGCGGGCGGCCGATGGCGGAGAGGTTCGGCCGCTATGTGCTGATCGGACCCGGCGAACTGGACCTGGCGGACCGCTTCTTCAATCGCTGGGGGACATGGGCGATCCTGATCGGGCGCATGCTGCCGGTCATCCGCACCTTCATCGCCTTTCCGGCCGGCGTCGCGCGGATGAAGCTGATCCCCTTCCACGTCTATACGTTCATCGGCTCCTGGCCGTTCTGCCTGCTGCTGGCGTGGATCGGCATGACCCTCGGCGACAAGTGGAACAGCGATCCGCGACTGAAGGCGTTCTTCC
Source organism: Sphingomonas taxi (assembly GCA_003243195.1). Lineage (GTDB taxonomy): Bacteria > Pseudomonadota > Alphaproteobacteria > Sphingomonadales > Sphingomonadaceae > Sphingomonas > Sphingomonas taxi_B. The sequence goes on from QFQI01000003.1 coordinate 131,688, forward strand.
ACCGCGCCGATGCGGCGATCGGCGTCGTGCTCGTCCTCGCGATCGGGTTTTACGTGTGGCACCGCATTCACGGAGTCAGGAAGCGTCGCTGACGCGGCGGTGACAGGGAGATACGACTGAACCGGCAAAAGGATGCCGGATTTTTACAGACACGAAACGTAATATTTTCAGCGCATTAATCTCCCCTTAACCATTTGACAGCGCCTGCCGCCTGAACCACGCCTTGTCGCGGGCCGGGCGCCGATGCGGATGTGGCAAGCTCGTGCTTCAGCAACAGTGGGAGACTTTCGCATGAAATCGGCGTTGATCGCGGCTGGCCTGATCGCCACCGCCGCCACCATCACCTCTACCCAGGCGTCCGCCGCGACGATCTTCGGCGTGGACGAGAACAACCGGCTGGTGACGTTCGACAGTTCGTCGCCCGCGACGATGTTGTCCAGCATCCAGATCACCGGATCGGCCAGCAGCTTCCAGGCGCTCGACTTCCGCCCGGTCAACAACGTCCTGTACGGCCTGAACACCAATCGTCAGGTCTATACGATCAACACCGCCACCGGCGTCGCCACGGCGGTGGGCGACACACTCGCGATCGGGGGCAATTCGTTCGGGTTCGACTTCAACCCGACGATCGACCGCGTGCGCATCGTCAGCAACACCGATCGCAACTACGTCTTCAATCCCGATAGCGGCGCCATCACCGGCGCCCCGACCGCCGCGCCGCTGGCTTATGCCGCCGGCGACGTGAACAAGGGCGCGAACCCGGGTGTCACCGCCGCCGCCTACACCTCGTCGACGTTCGGTGCCGCCCCGGCCTCGACCCAGCTCTACGTGCTGGACACCGACCTCGACGTCCTGGCGCGGCAGAACAACAACGGCGGCGTGCTGACCACCGTCGGCAGCTTCGGGAAGGATCTCGGCTCGCGCACCAGCTTCGACATCGCGGGGTCGGACGCCTTCGCGTTCAACGGGTCGACGCTGTACCGCGTCGATCTGAACAGCGGCGCGCTGACGACGATCGGCAACACCGACCGCGGCCTGTTCGGCATCGCGATCGGCGCACCGGCGGTGCCCGAACCGGCGACCTGGGCGATGATGATCCTCGGCTTCGGCGTGGTCGGCTATGCGATGCGCCGCCGCCCGGCGGTGCGCTTCCAGCAGGCGATCTGATGCTCGCGGCAGCGCGGGCGGTGCCGACGCGCCGCCCGCCTGCCGCTACAGCTCCGGCGTGTCCGCCTTCGTGGTGGCACGCCGTTCCTTCTTCCAGCGGGTCGCATTCTGCGCCACACAGCCCGTGCCGCCGGACGCGCCGACCGTCGAGCAACTGCCGACGCCGACCGCGCCGACCGACGTGTTGGCCGCTTCCTTCGCCGCCCACGTCTCGTTCTCGGGCGTGATCTCGAAGTTGCGCAATTCCTTGGGGATCCGGAACTGTTCCTCGGCGGGGCGACGGGTGCAGACCACCACCTCCGCGCCGTCGGTGTTCGTGGGGCAGCGTTCGTTGCCGTAGAGCACGATCACCCCGTTCACCGGCGCGCTGCGCGAGACGCCGCCGGCGGCGGTGGTGCGCGACACGCGCGGCGTGCCCGGTGAGGGCGGGCCGCTCTGCGCGTCGGCCGGCATGGCAAGACCCAGCAGCAGCAGAGGAAGACAGCGGCGCATCGTCACGAACACTCCTTCAGATCCGCTTGGCGGTGGCGATCGCGACGCGACATCCCAGCCGGATCACCGCCGACATCAGCGGATAGGCCGGCGCATTCTCCGCCCCGTGCGCGAGCGCGGTATCGCGATGCTCCAGTTCCTCGGCCTGGAACTCGCGGATCGCATCGGACAGTTCCGGATCGCTGTCGCCCAGCGCCTGCAACTGCTCCTCGTAATGCTGGTCGATCTCCGTCTCGACCGCCGCGGTGCAGGCCATCGCCGCCTCCGGCCCGATCGCGCCGGTGATCGCGCCCAGCGCGAAGCCGGCCACGTCCCAGAAGGGCTGCAACACCGTCGGCCGCACGCCGCGCTCCACGATCATCCGGTCGAAGAAGGCGCGGTGCCGCTCCTCCTGCAACGCCATGGCGGAGATCTTGCGCGCCATCGCGGAGCGCTGCCCCATGATCGCCAACTGCCCCTCATAGATACGCGTGGCGCCGAATTCGCCGGCCTGATCGACGCGGATCATCGAATGGGTGGCGGTCGGCCGGTCGCCGGGCTTCCAGGTCATGCGCGCCTCCACAATTGCGACACGATCGCCGCGGCACCCGCGATCGACAGCAGCGCGTTCCAGCCCGCCAGCGAGATGCCGAGCAACGTCCATTGCGCCGCGTCGCACCGGACGATGGGGGCGGCAAGCAGGTCCTTCAAGGCCTGATCGGAGGACAGGCCGACCGTACTGACGGTCTGCGTACAAGCGGTGACGCCCTGCCACCAGTGATATTCGACCCCGGCATGGAAGACCCCGATCGCGCCCGACACCGCCACCAGCGCCGCCGCGCCGGCGACCAGCGTCGCCTTCGTGCGCGTGCCGCCGACGACGAACGCCAGCACGGCGAAGGCCAGCGCCGCGTAATGCGGCCAGCGCTGCCAGTGGCACATCTCGCACGGGTACAGCCCGCCGATCAACTGGAACCCCCAGGCGCCGGCCAGCAGCGCGGCGGGGACCAGCAGCGCCAGCAGGCGCGCGTTACGCAGGCCGACGCTCACCGGATCACTTCCTGGCGACCATCGACTGCGTCACGGCCGCCACCTGCTGCGGCCCGCCCAGCCGCGCGATCGTCTTGAGCGCATACCATAGCTGGAAATCCTCGATCCCCTGCTTCTTCAGCGCCTCCGGGGTGGTGGCGAAGCGCGGATCGTCCTTCACATCCTCCTCCAGCACCGCATTGTCGGGGGACTTGATCTCGTTGATGAGATGACGGCGCAGGTCGGCCTCGCGGAACACCGGGCGCGACTTGTAATCCGGGTCGGACACCTGCGGCACGCGGATGTCGGGTTCGATCCCGCCCTCCTGCACGCTGCGCCCGGACGGGGTGAAATATCGCGCGGTGGTCAGGCGCAGCGCGGTGCGCGGGCCGAGTTGCAGCAACGTCTGCACCGAACCCTTGCCGAAGGTGCGCTCGCCCATCACCAGCGCGCGATGGTGATCCTGCAACGCGCCGGCGACGATCTCGCTGGCGGAGGCGGTACCCGAATCGGTCAGCACGATCACGGGCAGTCCGTGCGCATCATCGCCGGGCCGGGCGAAATACCGTTCGATATCGTCCTTCTCGCGGCCACGCTGGCTGACGATCTCGCCGCGTTCCAGGAACACGTCCGACACCGCGATCGCCTGGGTCAGCAGCCCGCCGCCATTCTCGCGCAGGTCGACGACATAGCCGAGCGGGCGATGGCCCAGCGACTTGTCGATCGCCATGATCGCGGCGCGCGTGTCCGCGCCAGTCTGTTCGGAGAAGGTGTTGATGTTGATATAGCCGACATCGCCCTTCACCTCCCACTTCACCGGCCGCTGCACGATCACCTCGCGCACCAGCGTGACGATGATCGGCTTGTCGCGGCCCGGCCGCACCAGCGTCAGCGTGATCTTGGTGCCCGGCTTGCCGCGCATCTGCGCGGTCGCCTCGTCCAGCGTGCCGCCGTAGATCAGCTTGCCGTCGATGTGCGTGATGAAGTCGCCGGACTTGATGCCCGCGCGCCCGGCCGGCGTATCCTCCTGCGGCGCGATCACCTTCACCGCGCCGTCTTCCATCGAGACGGTCAGGCCCAGGCCACCGTAATTGCCCTCCGTCTGGATGCGCAGATTGTCGAAGTCGGACGCGTCGACATAGCTGCTGTGCGGATCGAGCGCGGCGAGCATGCCGTCGATCGCGCCCTTGATGAGCTGTTCGTCGGTGACCTTGTCGACGTAATCGGCCTTTACCCGATTATAGACGTCGAGGAACTGGTCCATCTGGCGATAGGTCGCGGTGTCCGCGGCGGCCATCGCCCCGGTGGCGACCGGAACGGTGGCGATGGCGGTGACCAGCGCGGCGGCCGGGAGCAGCTTTGACTTCATGGCGGGCGAAACTGTTCCTGCGAATGGACGATCCCGCGATGTAGCGGAAAGGTTCGCGCGATCAAAGCGCCCGCGCGGCTGAACCGACGCTGAGCGGCTCCGGCGACAAGCGATGGGGTCATTCGGGCCGGGGCCGCTCACCCCGCGAGTTGCGCGACGTCCATCGGACGGCCGCGACGCCGCAGCTCCACGGTGATCCGCGCGCCTTCCACCGCCGGCGCGCGGCCGATCGGCGTGCCGGCGGAGACGTCGGCACCGCGCGCGATCTCGACCGCTCCCAGTCCGGTGACCAGCGTCGTCCAGCCCGCGCCATGGTCGATGATGACGATCCGCCCGAAGCTGCGGAACGGCCCGGCGTAGCTCACCCGCCCCGCCGCCGGCGCGACGACCGTCGCGGCGGCGGGAGCGGCCAGCGTCAAGCCGCGCGCGCGCACACCGTTGCCCGACAGCTCGCCGGTGCCGGTCAACACCCGCCCCTCGACGGGAAGGCGATAGCGCGCCGCCGCGTGCGATGACGCCGCCGGCGCCAGTCCGGCCACCGGCAACGCCAGCAGGTCGGCGAGTACGGTCTGCTCGCTGCCGATCGTCGCCAGTTGCGCGGCATTGTCGCGCACCACCTCCTCCATCGTCAGCGCGCGGTCGTCATCGGTGTCGGTGACGGCGGCAAGCTGCTCGCGCGCCTCCACCAGCCGCGCGCGGCCGGTGCGCAACTGCCGTTCCGCCGCCGCTGCGTCCGCCTGCACGACGCGGATCCGCGCCACATCCGCGCGCAGCGCGGCGGAACGCGCGCGCAAGGCCGGCAATGTGGCGTGCAGCACCGCCTGGACATGCACGAGATCGGTGGTGGTGCCCGGCTGCGCCAAAGCGATCACCGCCGGGCGGCGCGCCAGCGACGTCAGCGCCGCCAGCAGCCGCGCGACCGGCTCCTCCTGCCGGGCGAGCCGGTCGCGCTGCACCGCCAGCCGCCGTGCGACGATCGCGGCGCGCGCGCGCAATGCCGCGATGTCGGCCTCCGCCGCGGTCACGCGCGCCGCCACCGCCTCCTCGCGCAGCCGTGCGCGTTCCGCCGGCGCGGCGGCGCGGTTGGCGCGCCGCTCCAGCACGGTCGCCTGCCGCTGTGCCATGGTCGCCTGACGCGCCAGCGTCGCCACGTCCGCCGCCACCGCGCCGCCACTCAGCAGCGCCAGCGCGGCGAGCGGCCACAGGCGACGTGCGCGCATCAACCCTCGCGGTGATAGGGGTGGTTGGCCAGGATGCTGGTGGCGCGAAACAATTGTTCGGCCAGCATCGCGCGCGCCAGCAGGTGCGGCCATGTCGCGCGCCCGAACGACAGCAGCATGTCCGCCTCGCCGCGCTCCGCATCGCCGAAACCGTCCACCGCGCCGATCAGGAAGCGCGCCTCCCGCACGCCATCGTCACGCCAGCGACCGAGCCGCTCCGCGAACGCGGTCGATCCGAGGATCTCGCCCTTCTCGTCCAGCAGGATCCGCCGTCCCTGCGCGGGGCGGTCCGGTTCGCGCCCGCCGCGATCGGGCAGTTCGCTGACGCGCGTCGGCCAGACGATCCGCTTCAGGTAGCGGTCGACCAGTTCGGCCTCCGGCGAGCGCCCGATCCGCCCGCGCGCAACGATATGGAGCAGCATGGCGCGGCCGGCGCGGCCCGCTCAGTTGGGCACGGGGGCGGGCGTCGGCGCGTCGCCGAACGACCACATGCGCTCCAGATTGTAGAAGCTGCGCACCTCGGGCCGGAACAGGTGGACGATCACGTCGCCGGCGTCGATCAGCACCCAGTCTGCATTGGGCAACCCCTCGATCCGCGCGGGACGGCCGGTTTCGCCCTTCACCCGCTCGGCGAGCTTCGACGCCATCGAGGCGACCTGCCGCGTCGAACGGCCGCTGGCGATCACCATATAGTCGGCGATCGACGACTTGCCGGCGAGCGGGATCGAGATCGTGTCCACCGCCTGATCGTCATCCAGCGATTGCAGGACCAGACGGTGCAGCGCCTCGACAGCGGTCGAATCGGGGGAGCGGCGGGCGGGTTCGGTAGCGGGCAAGGTTACTCCTGGGGTTGCCGCGATCGCGCGGCGGGGTTCGTGTCGGTAGCAAGCGGGTCGGCGAAGCGAACATGCCAGTCGGGATCAACGGCGCGAATCTGCGTCGCGGATGTCCGGTCGGGGCGGAAACGCAACAGCACGAGGGCTGGCACACTCCACTCGGCCCAGTTCCTCGCCTGGCCTGCGGGCCGCCGATAGCGCCGCAGCCAGCCCATCGCGGGAGCCGCGAGAGCATCCGCGTCATACCCCGGACGTGTCACCACCGCAATCGGCATCGTGCGCGCGATCCTGCGCCATTGCCGCCAGCGGTGGAATTGCGCGAGATTGTCCGCCCCCATGATCCACACGAAGCGCCGCCGCGGGTAGCGCCGCCGGATCGCGCGCAGCGTATCGACGGTGTAGCGCGTGCCGAGCCGCGCCTCCAGGTCGGTGGCGCGGATCGGCACATGGCGTGCCGCGTGCCGCGCGGACGCGAGCCGCGCCACGAACGGCGCCATGCCCGCGCGCGGCTTCAGCGGATTGCCCGGCGACACCAGCCACCACGCCTCGTCCAGCGCCAGCGCGCGCATCGCTTCCAGCGTGACATGTCGATGCCCGCGATGCGCCGGGTTGAACGAGCCGCCGAGCAGGCCGATGCGCCGGGTCAAGGATCGGCGATCCAGTCCTCGCGCTCATGATAGACGCGCAATACCTCCATCCGCTCCTCCTTGATCCGATAGCGGATCAGGTAAGGTGTCCCCAGCACTCGCAGGATCCGCGTTCCATCGCGATGCGGCCTGCCCCCGTGCGGAAAGTCCACGAGAAATGCGGCCCGATCCCGGATCGTTCCGAGCGTGGTGAGCGCCACTTGCGCGGTGGCGTTACGCTCAAGCCATGCGTCGATCGCATGAAGGTCGTCGCGGGCGATCGACGCCCAGACGATCATCCGCACCGGGCGCGGTGCCTGACCATCATCGCATCGAGTTCGGCCATTACGACGTCATGCTCGACATACTCGCCGCGCGCGATCTGGTCCGCGCCGACCTTCACGAAGGCGGCGAGATCCGTTTCGCGCTCCGCGACGCGGCGGATCGCCTCCGCGGCGAAATCCTCGCTGGAGATGCCACGCGCGGCGGCGAGCGCGTCGACCAGCGCGATCGTCTCCGCGTCCAGCGACGGGATGATGGCGCGGTGACGGTTCATGCCGGCAAAATACGGTGATGCGCGCGCGCCTTCAACCCCGCACCTGCCCGCTGCCGCGCCCCAGCCACTTGTAGGTGGTCAGCCCTTCCAGCGCGACCGGGCCGCGCGCGTGCAGCCGGCCGGTGGCGATGCCGATCTCCGCGCCCAGCCCGAACTCGCCGCCGTCCGCGAATTGCGTGGACGCGTTCCACAGCACGATCGCGGAATCGACCTCGGCCAGGAAGCGTTCGGCAACCGCGGCGTCCTGCGCCACGATCGCATCGGTATGGTGTGATCCGTGCGCCGCGATATGCGCGAGCGCGCCGTCCAGTCCGTCCACGATCGCCACCGCCGCGATGGCGTCGAGATATTCGGTATCCCAGTCCGCGGGCTCGGCGGCCGCGATGCCGGGCCGCAGCGCGCAGGCCGCCGCATCGCCGCGCAACGCGCAGCCGCTCGCCGCCAGCGCATCCAGCAGGGCGGCGGCATGCGGCCAGTCGCGATCGACCAACAGCGTCTCCATCGCACCGCACACACCCGTCCGCCGCATCTTGGCATCCACCACGATCCGCGCGGCCATATCGGGATCGGCGGAGCGATCGACGAAGACATGGTTGACGCCATCGAGGTGCGCTAGCACCGGCACCCGCGCCTCCGCCTGCACGCGCGCCACCAGGCTGCGTCCCCCGCGCGGGATGATGAGGTCGATCGCGCCCTCCGCCGCCAGCATCGCGCCGACGGCGGCGCGATCGGTGACCGGCACCAGTTGCACCGCATCGGCCGGCAACCCGCCCCCCACCAGCCCGGCGGTCAGCGCCGCATGGATGGCGCGGTTGCTCTCCACCGCCTCCGAACCGCCGCGCAGGATCACGGCATTGCCCGAGCGCACGCACAAGGCCGCGGCATCAGCGGTGACGTTCGGCCGGCTCTCGTAGACGATCCCGATCACGCCGATCGGCACGCGCACGCGGCTGAGCACCAGACCGTTCGGGCGGGTGGCGGCGTCTATCACCTGCCCGACCGGATCGGCCAGCCCCGCCACCGTCGCCACCGCCTCCGCGATGCCCGCCAGTCGCGCGTCGTCGAGCCGCAGCCGGTCGAGCAGCGCCGCCGACAGTCCCCCTGCCCGCCCACGTTCCACGTCGGCGGCGTTGGCCGCGAGGATATCGGCCGCCGATGCGCGCAACGTCGCGGCCGCGCGATGCAGCGCCGCCGCCTTCTGCGCATCGCTCGTCCGTGCGAGCGCGAGCGACGCGCGGCGCGCGCGTGCGGCCATGTCGGCGATCAGGGCGGAGGGAGACAGGGGGTCGAGCATGGCGCTCGCCTAGCATGGCGCACGCCGCCCGCCCAGCGCCGCGTCGCCACTTCCCGATGGCGGGCGATGGCGGAACGGGGCGCCGCTTCCTATCTACCCGCCATGAGCGAAACCCCCGATCGCCGTCGCTTCCTGGCCGTCAGCGGCATGGCGGCACTGACCTCCACCCTGATCGGCTGCGGCAGCCGTCCGGCCGAGGCGGCGGAGCGCTTCGCGGTGACGAGGACCGACGCGCAATGGCGTGCCCGGCTAGGGCCGGCGGCGTTCGGCGTGCTGCGGCGGGAGGATACCGAGCGGCCGTTCAGCAGCCCGCTGAACGACGAGCATCGCGCGGGCACCTTCATGTGCAAGGGCTGCACCCAGCCGCTGTTCGCATCGCGCACCAAGTTCGACAGCGGCACCGGCTGGCCGAGCTTCTACGCCGCGCTGCCCAAGGCGGTGGGGGTCCGGCGCGACTCGACTCTGGGGATGGTGCGCACGGAGGTGCATTGCGCGCGGTGCGGCGGCCATCTGGGGCATCTGTTCGATGATGGTCCGCGCCCGACCGGCAAGAGATATTGCATGAACGGGGTGGCGATGATCTTCCGGCCAGCATGACCGGGCTTCATCCGTGACCGGGCTTCATCGCCCCGGACGCCCTGCTCAATCGGCCAGCGGCAGCGCCCCTGCCGTCGGGACGGTTGCCGACGTGGCGATGGTGAGCGGGGCCAGCGGGGCCAGCGGGGCGTCGGTCGTCGCCTCCGGCGCCTTGCCGGCGTAGATGAAGCCGGCGAGCGGATAGCTGCTCGTGCCCAGGTCGCCATTCCCGGCGTACCAGACCCGCACGACGCTCCAATCGCCGGCGGCCGACACGTCCACCGCGCGCACGTCGCGCTCGATCCCGCCGCGCCGCGACCAGTTGGCGTGGGTCAGCAACACCTCGCGCGCGCCGATAACGCGGCTGACCATCGCGACATGGCCGACCGGCATCCCGCGCGTCGCCTTGAACGCCATCACCGCGCCGGCCCGCGGCACGCTGCCACGATCATAGCGGCCGGCGGCCTGGCTCCACCAGGTGTTGGCATTGCCATGGATGTCGATCCCCGACACCTCCCGCGCATAAGGCGCGCATTGCAGATAACGCGCCTGCGCCGGAGCGGTCGTCATCAGGACGCACGAAACCACCAGCGCAATACGCGCTGTCCACACCTTGACGTTCACGGGCGACCCCCCGGTCTCTCGAAGCTGATGACCGTCCGCTAGCCGGGCAGGAATGAATCAACAAATGCCGCGGGAACCTTTTCGGATGAACCGCAACTGACCGGCGACGAACCGAAAAACCATGCCGGCAAAGGGTCAGCGATGCTGACACTGAGTCTTGCGGAGGCGTTAAGATCGAACCCACATCCGCCGAATCGGCCGCGCAGCGCACCACCCCGTCCTTACCTTTCGTTCACGAAGTACGCGCCCGCCCCCTTCATCGAACGAGCAATTTGAAGATCGGGTATTCACCATGCTTGTCGGCCGCACACGATCGCCCTACACCACCCGCACCATCAACCAACAGCATGGTCGATCATGGCACTGGATCCCGACACCTTCGACGCGCTTATTGAGGCGGTTCGACGCTTCGTTGCCGAGCGGCTTCGCCCGCTGGAGGCGCAGGTCGAGGCCGACGACGCGGTGCCGGAATCGATCATCGCCGAAATGCGCGACATGGGGCTGTTCGGCCTGTCGATCGCTCCCGAACATGGCGGCCTGGGCCTGAGCATGACCGAGGAAGCGCGCGTGGCGATCGAAATGGGGCGCACCACCCCCGCCTTCCGCTCCGCGTTCGGCACCAATGTCGGGATCGGCAGCCAGGGGCTGGTGATGGCCGGCACGCCCGAGCAGAAGGCCGAGTGGCTGCCGCGCATCGCCAGCGGCGACATCATCACCAGCTTCGCACTGACCGAGCCCGACGTCGGCAGCGACTCCGCCAGCGTCACCACGCGCGCGGTGCGCGACGGCGACGTGTACCGGCTGTCCGGCACCAAACGCTACATCACCAATGCCGACCGCGCCGACCTGTTCACGGTCATGGCGCGCACCGGCGACGCGCCCGGCGCGCGCGGCGTGTCGGCTTTTCTGGTGCCGCGTGCGCTGCCCGGCATTTCGGTCGGCGAGCCGGAGAAGAAGATGGGCCAGAAGGGCGCGAAGGTGGCCGACGTCCGCTTCGACGACGTGGCGGTGCCCGTCGCCAACCGGCTGGGCGCGGAGGGCGAGGGCTTCCGCATCGCGATGCGCGTGCTGGATCGCGGACGGCTGCACATCGCGGCGGTGTGCGTCGGGGTGGCGGAACGGCTGATCGCCGACGCGGTCGCCTATGCCGGCGAGCGGCGGCAGTTCGGCAAGGCGATCGCGGATCACCAGTTGATCCAGGCGATGATCGCGGATTCGAAGACGGAGGCGCTGGCGGCGCGCGCGCTGGTGCTGGAAACCGCCGCGGCAAAGGACGCCGGAACGGACGTCGTGATGGAGAGCGCCGCCGCGAAATATTTCGCGAGCGAGATGGTCGGCCGCGTCGCGGACCGCGCGGTGCAGATCCTGGGGGGCGCCGGCTATATCGCCGATTACGGGGTCGAGCGGCTGTACCGCGACGTGCGGCTGTTCCGCATCTACGAGGGCACCAGCCAGATCCAGCAGCTCATCATCGCGCGCGAGACGCTGAAGCGCGGTGGCTAGCCGCGCGCGGTTGCGGATTGTGGCAACCGGCTGATGGAAAGGTCCAAACGCGGACTAATGGATCGCTGACAAGGAGAGGCAAGGACGCATGGATACGAGCAAGCTGTTCCGGCTCGACGGCCGGGTCGCGCTGGTCACCGGGGGAAGCCGCGGGATCGGACGGATGATCGCCGCCGGCTTCGTCGCGCAGGGTGCGCGCGTCTACGTCTCCAGCCGCAAGGCCGCGGCATGCGAGGAGACCGCGGCCGAACTCGGCCCGAACTGCATCGCGCTGCCGCATGACGTCGCCACCGTCGACGGCTGCCGCGCCCTGGCGGCGGCGCTTGCGGAGCGCGAGCAGCGGCTCGACATCCTCGTCAACAACGCCGGCGCGGCATGGGGCGTGCCGTTCGAGGAGTTTCCGGAGAGCGGCTGGGACAAGGTGATGGACCTGAACGTCAAGTCGCCGTTCTTCCTCACGCAGGCATTGCACGGATTGCTGAAGGCCGGCGCCGCGCACCAGCCGCCCGCCAAGGTCATCAACATCACCTCGATCGACGGCCTGCGGCTGAACCCGTGGGAAACGTACAGCTATCACGCGTCGAAGGCGGCGCTGATCTACCTGACCAAGCGGCTGGCCGCACGGCTGGTGCGCGACGGCATCAACGTCACCTCGATCGCGCCCGGCGCCTTCGCCAGCGACATGAACAAGGCCGCGCGCGATCACGGCGAGGCGGTGGCGCAGCGCATTCCGGCGGGCCGCATCGGCATGGACGAGGATATGGCGGGCACCGCGATCTACCTCGCCAGTCGCGCCGGCGATTATGTGGTCGGGGAAACGATCGCGGTCGACGGCGGGCTGGTCAACGCCTCGCTCGGCGGCAGCATCGACGCCTGATCCGGAACGTCGCGCACCGGCAGGCCGTTGGTGCGCGACGAAGGAGAGGTTGCCATGGACAAGCGCCAGGACGCGGTTCGCCCGACCACCGAAAGCGATCGCCCCAACCTGTCGACCGAGCACCAGCGCGACGGCGATGCGCGGCGCCCGTCGGACCAGCTCGACAAGGGGCAGTCGAGCGCGGAAACGATCCCGCGCAGATCATCGCTGACGGGCGACGACTGACCCCGCTGACCCGGCCGCCGGGGCGAACATGGGATCGCCACGGGCGGAATCCACGAGCGCTGTCCGGGTGGCGGCCAGCGGGCTGGGTCACGACCGGCCGGCCGGCGCGCCCGCGCTTGGCCGGGCGGCAGTTCGCCGGCGGACGCGGCGATCGCTTTGCCGGTGCGGCCGGTCGAGCATGTCTCACGATAAGGGGGTAAGTGGGGAGCTTCTGTTGCCCGGTGCCCCCCGTACCGCTGGTTTCCTCTTCTGTTGCCCGGTGAGGTCCAACCGCGCTTTCTTGGTGTAACGTCAGGCCGTTAGGCCGTCAGTTACGCCGCAATCGCGAGTGCTTCGTTATCGTTGGCACTTGTGTAATGGGCCGTTGCGGTGGTCCCATTCCGAGCGAAAACAGCGCCTTTCAACACACGTCGATCCTGGTTCGGCCCCGTCAGAAACGGTGTCCAGTAACACCACCACTTATGGTGGAGCCGCCGGGTACTGCCCCCGGGTCCGCTGCGCCTATTCTACGCCGCAGTTTATCGCCATAGCCGGGTGGAACCCGACGATGACGCATATAGGGCGGCACGCGCGGATGTGAAAGAGGCATCCCAGCCATTTGCCCGCCACAATACCCCTGTATATACTAGGCTATGCTTACCCAGCGTTCCCGTTACGCCCTGCGCTCGATGCTGTTCCTGGCCAGTGCGCCCGCCGGCTCGCCGCCGATCCCGATGACGCGGATCGCCGCCGAGGCGAACGTGCCCCGCAAGTTCCTCGAATTGATCCTCGCCGACCTGCGCGATGCCGGATTGTTGCACAGCTATCGCGGCAAGATGGGCGGCTACGTCCTCTCCCGCCCCGCGCATCTGATGTCGCTGGGCGAGGTGATCCGCGTGATCGAGGGGCCGCTGGCCCTGGTGCCGTGCGTCAGCCGCACCGCCTATCGCCCGTGCAAGGATTGCAAGAGCGAGGCGGATTGCGCGATCCGGCTGGCGATGATGCGCGTGCGCGACGAAACCGCCCGCATCCTGGACGGCACCAGCCTGGCCGATGCGACCGCGGAAAAGCTCGCCGCGGCCTGACGCTTCTGGACGCTGCCACGGACCGGGCCTAGTCCGCGCGGATGACCGACGCGCCGCTGCCCGAGAACGACGCCACCGCCGCCGCCGAACTGGAACGGCTCGCGAGCGAGATCGCGCACCACAACCGCCGCTACCATGGCGATGATGAGCCGGAGATCAGCGACGCCGCGTTCGACGCGTTGATCCGCCGCAACGCCGCGATCGAACGCGCCTTCCCCGCGCTGGTCCGCGACGATTCCCCCAGCCGGCAGGTCGGTGCCGCGCCGGCCGCGCATCTCGCCAAGGTCGCGCATGCGCGCGCGATGATGAGCCTGGACAACGCCTTCTCGGACGATGAGGTCGCGGAATTCGTCCAGCGAGTCCGTCGCTTTCTGAAGCTGCCGGAGGATGCGGCGGTCGCGCTCACCGCCGAGCCGAAGATCGACGGGCTGTCGTGCTCGCTGCGCTATGTCGACCGGCAACTGGTGCAGGCGCTGACGCGCGGGGACGGCACCACCGGCGAGGACGTCACCGCCAACGTCCGCACCATCGCCGACATCCCCGGCACCCTCCCCGCCGACGCGCCCGACGTGTTCGAGGTGCGCGGCGAGGTCTATATGGAAAAGGAGGCGTTCGCCGCGCTCAACCGCCGTCTCGCCGACGAGGCGGCGCAGGCCGGCAAGGAGGCGCGCCAGTTCGCCAATCCGCGCAATGCCGCCGCCGGATCGCTGCGCCAGAAGGACGCGGCCGTCACCCGCGCGCGCCCGTTGCGCTTCCTGGCGCATGGCTGGGGCGAGGTCGCGGCGCTGCCCGGCGATACGCAGGCGGCGGTCGTGGCGGCGTTGCGCGCATGGGGCTTCCCCGTGGCGGGCGCCTTTGCGCGCTGCGACGATGCGACCGCCGCGCTGGCCGCCTACCGCGCGATCGAGGCCGATCGCGCCGACCTGCCGTTCGACATCGACGGCGTGGTCTACAAGGTCGACCGGCTCGACTGGCAGCAGCGGCTGGGCAGCATCGGGCGCGCGCCGCGCTGGGCGATCGCCCACAAGTTTCCGGCCGAGCGCGCGCAGACCACGCTGGAGCGGATCGACATCCAGGTCGGCCGCACCGGCAAGCTGACCCCGGTGGCGCGGCTGACGCCGGTCACCGTCGGCGGCGTGGTCGTCACCAACGCAACCTTGCACAATGCCGACGAGGTGGCGCGACTGGGTGTCCACCCCGGCGACCGCGTCGTCCTGCAACGCGCCGGCGATGTCATCCCGCAGATCGTCGAGAATCTGTCACGCGACGACACCCGCGAGCCCTGGCCCTTTCCGGCCGTCTGCCCGCAATGCGGGTCGGATGCGGCGCGCGAGCCGGGCGAGGTCGACTGGCGATGCTCGGGCGGGCTGGTGTGCCCGGCGCAGCGCGTCGAGCGGCTCCGCCACTTCGCGTCGCGCCACGCGCTGGATATCGACGGGCTGGGCATCACCAATATCGAGAGCTTCGCCCGCGACGGCCTGCTCCACCGGCCGGCGGATATCTTCCGCCTCACCGCCGAACAATTGCTGGCGCGCGAGCGCTGGGCGGAGGTGTCGGCGCGCAACCTAATCGCCGCGATCGACGCGCGCCGCGCGCCGCCGCTCGATCGCTTCCTGTTCGCGCTCGGGATCCGCCACGTCGGCGAGATCACCGCCCGCGACCTGGCGCGCCGCTGGCGTAGCTGGGCGGCGCTGCGCGCGATGATCGACCAGGCGATCGCCACGCGCGACGGCATGTTGCAGGCGATCGGCGAAAGCGACGACAAGCTGCTCGCCCGCACCGCCCGGGAACTGGCGGCGATCGTCGACACCAAGCAGGTCGGCCCCGAAGTCGCGCTCGCGCTGATCGACTTCTTCGCGGAGGAACAGAATGACGCCGCGGTTCGCGACCTGCTGACGCAGGTCACTCCGGTCGACGTGATCCACGAAACCGTCGCGTCGGAAGTGTCGGGCAAGACGGTGGTGTTCACCGGCACGCTGGAAACGCTCAGCCGCGACGAGGCGAAGGCGCAGGCCGAGTCGCTCGGCGCGCATGTTTCCGGATCGGTATCGAAGAAGACCGACCTGCTGGTCGCGGGACCGGGCGCGGGATCGAAGGCGAAGAAGGCCGCCGACCTCGGCATCCGCGTGGTGGACGAGGCCGGCTGGATCGCGATCGTGCAGGCGGCGGGATAGGACGCGGCGAGCGCGATACGCCGCGCCCGTCCAACACCCGGATCGTCGCGGTGGTCGGACGGGCGGCAACGTACGGCCGGCGGACGCGATCAGGCGAACGCGAGCAACCCGCGCGCAAACTTGCGACCACGTCGCGTGACGCCGACCGCAACAACGCCGGCAGTTATCGGCGCCCGGCCACGCATTACCGCCTCGCCGCGCCATGCGTCAGGTTCGACGGACCGCTGTTCAAATAGCCGCTCACGAAGCGGCGGAACAGGTTCGGCGCACCCGCGACCGGATCGTGCATGACGACGGTCCCCCGCCAGCGTGATCGCGTCATCGACATCCTGGAAGCTGAAGCTCAACCGCGCGTGGAAGCCGTCGAATGGTTCTTGCGCGCGATCTGCAATGTCGTGTTCGGCGCCGCGTTGGCGCTCGTCGGACCAAGGCGCCGCCGGATCGGCCGAAAAGCCGGCTCACCGAGAATCCCGCCGCGAACAGACACGACCGCGACGGTGACGGAGCCACTACCGGCGGCCAAGCCGGATCATTGTCGCAGGTGAACGGCAATCGCCCAAGCTTGAGTTACCGTGAACAGACCTGATACATACCCGCACGCCGCCGTCGAATGGCACTTGGGCATGGGTGTCCGACAGACGCCGTAGAAGCGTCAGGCGATAATGCCACCGACGTGGCGAAACGAAGCGTCTCACGTCACGCGCCTCGACCGGATAATGGCAAGCGACAGCCCCGACGAAAGCGCCGGTGGACGACGCTCGCCACCATGGGCGCGACCGCAACGAAAAAGGGCGACCCGCAGGCCGCCCTTTCGTCACCGGTATGTCCCTTACACGCCGGCAGGCGATGGGCTGCCGAACGGTCCCGACGGACGCTTCGTCTTGGGGATCGATGTGCCTGCGGTCGGCACCGGCGGGCTTTTCGGCCCCTGGTCGATACGACCGATCTCTTCGCCCGCGATCAGGCGCTTGATCTCCTCGCCGCTCAGCGTTTCATATTCCAGCAGCGCGCCGGCCAGCGAATGAAGCTGGTCGAGATGATCCGTCAGCACCTGCTTCGCGCGGTGGAGGCCACCCTCGACGATCGACTTGATCTCGTCGTCGATCAATTGCGCGGTCGAATTCGACATGCGCACCGGCTGGCTGGACGAATATCCAAGGAAGCTCTCCCCCTCCGGCTGCGCATATTCGACCGGGCCGACCTTGTCCGACATGCCCCATTTGGTGACCATGTCGCGCGCCAGCCCGGTGGCGTACTGGATATCGCCGCTCGCGCCGCTCGACACCTTGTCATAGCCGAAGATCACTTCCTCGGCCACGCGACCGCCCATCGCCACCGCGAGGTTCGCGTACATCTTGTCGCGGTGGTAGCTGTAGCTGTCACGCTCCGGCAGGCGCATCACCATGCCCAGCGCACGGCCGCGCGGAATGATCGTCGCCTTGTGGATCGGGTCAGATGCCGGTTCGTGCAGCGCGACGATCGCGTGGCCCGCCTCGTGATAGGCGGTCATGCGCTTTTCGTCCTCGGTCATCACCATGGAACGCCGCTCGGCGCCCATCATCACCTTGTCCTTGGCCTCCTCGAATTCGGCCATCGCCACCAGCCGCTTGCCCTTGCGCGCCGCCATCAGCGCCGCCTCGTTGACGAGGTTGGCGAGGTCGGCGCCCGAGAAGCCCGGCGTGCCGCGCGCGATCGTGCGCGCGTCGACGTCAGGCGCCAGCGGTACCTTCTTCATATGCACTTCGAGGATCTTGACGCGACCGTCGATGTCGGGGCGCGGCACCACGACCTGCCGGTCGAAGCGGCCCGGACGCAGCAGCGCCGGGTCGAGCACGTCGGGGCGGTTGGTCGCCGCGACGATGATGATGCCCTCGTTCGCCTCGAACCCGTCCATCTCGACCAGCAACTGGTTCAGCGTCTGCTCGCGCTCGTCATTGCCGTTGCCCAGACCAGCGCCACGATGGCGACCCACCGCGTCGATCTCGTCGATGAACACGATGCACGGCGCGCTCTTCTTGGCCTGTTCGAACATGTCGCGCACGCGGCTGGCGCCCACGCCGACGAACATCTCCACAAAGTCCGAGCCGGAGATGGTGAAGAACGGCACGCCCGCCTCGCCCGCGATCGCGCGCGCCAGCAGCGTCTTGCCGGTGCCCGGCGAGCCGACCAGCAGCGCACCCTTGGGGATCTTGCCGCCCAGCCGCGCGAACTTGGTCGGATCCTTCAGGAAGTCGACGATCTCGACCAGTTCCTCACGCGCCTCGTCGATGCCGGCGACGTCGTTGAAGGTGACCTTGCCCTCCTTCTGCGTCAGCACCTTGGCGCGGCTCTTGCCGAACCCCATCGCGCCGCCCGCGCCGCCGCCCTTCTGCATCTGGCGCAGCACGAAGAAGGCGATGCCCAGGAACAGCAGGAACGGCAGCGACTGGTACAGCAGCACCATCCAGATCGACGGACCTTCCTCCGGCTTTCCGGCCACCTCGACGCCCGCCTTGCGCAGCCGCTCGATCAGCCCCGAATCCTGCACCGGATAGGTGCGGAACTTGTCGCCGTTGGAGAAGGTGCCCGAGATCATGTCACGGCTGACGTTCACGTCCTTCACCGTGCCTTCGTCGACCTTGTCGAGGAAGGTGGAATAGGCGACCGTATTGCCCTGCGCGGTGCCGGTCCGACCGTCGAACAGCGTCACCACCACCGCGAGCGACAGCAGCACGCCGACCCAGATCAGCAGGCTCTTCATCCACGGGTTCGGACCGCCCGGGCCGTTGTTGTCCTTGCCGCCGCTGCCGGGCTGCCTGTCGTTGTCGTTCATCGGCTACCTTTCCGTCCGCTACAATGTAGGACGCAACAGGTTAATGGCAATGGAACAACGCCGGTCAGAGTGATCGACGCGGCGGTGCTGTGAGAAACAGCCATCCCGCGCCGGTCGGACGCACCATCACACCACTCTGGACCGCCGCGCGCCCCGCCTCCAGCGCGTCGAGCAGCGGTTCGACGTTCGCCGATTCGCGATGGACCGGCAGGACGATCCCGAGTCGCGCCCGCGTGTCGGCGATCGCGCGGCGCAGCAGCCGGCGGCGCAATTCGCGCGACTCGTCGGCCACGGCAAAGGCGTGGGCCGGGCCATGCCAGCGCTGCGACCACAAATGTTCGGCGGCACGGGCGATCTCCGCCTCCGCTTCCGCCAGGAAGCCCGCCGAGGCCGCCAGCGCGACCGGATCGAGCGCCGGCGTCGCGGCGAGCAGCGCGCGGATGCGGGTACGATCGTGACGCGGATCGTCGTTGGATGGATCGTCGACGAACGGCGTGCCGCTGCCGCTCGCCAGCGCGCGCAGCTCCGCGCGCCGCCAGCCGAGCAGCGGGCGCACGATCGCCAGCCCGGCATCGAGGCGCAGCGCGCGGATCCCCGCCAGTCCTGACAGGCCCGAGGCACGGTTGAGCCGCAGCAGCAGCGTCTCCGCCTGGTCGTCGGCATGATGCGCGGTCAACAGGAACGCGAACCTCTCCGCCCTCGCCCACGCGCCCAGCGCCGCATAGCGTGCCTGTCGCGCGCGCATCTGCAGGCTGCTGCCGGTGATCGGCGCCGCGGCGACCAGCGTGGCGTGGCGCACGTCCAGCGACGCGCACACCGTGGCGACCATCGCCGCCTCCGCCGCCGATCCGTCACGCAGCCGGTGGTCGAAGGTCGCGACCGCGACGCGCCCGGGGAACGCCGCCGCCGCCAGCCGCAGCATCGCCATGCTGTCCGCCCCGCCCGATACCGCGAGCGCGAGCCGCGCGCCATCGGCGGGCGTCGCTCCCTCGGCGGCGCGCATCACCAGCCGCTCGACATCGGTGCGGAACCGCGTCACCGCCGCCACGGGCAGCGGCCACAGCGTCACCTCACTTGCACTTGGCGGCGGTGCGCGCCTTGGCGACATCGACCTTCATCTTGGCGGAAATGGTCGCGCCGTATACGTCGGTCAGCTCGCCATAGACCTTGCAGGCGTCAGCGGCCTTGTCGAGCTTCACCAGCGCGCTGCCCAGATAATAAAGGCTGTCCGGCGCACGCTCGCCCTCGGGATATTTCTTGTAATTGTCGTAGAAGGCGATCGAGGCGAGGCTCGGCTTGCCATCGTCCAGATAGGTGCGGCCCAGCAGGTTCTGCGCCCAGCTCGCGCGGCGATGCTTGGGGAAATCGGCGACCACCTTCTTCAACTGCGTCGCCGCCTCGGCATAGCGTTTCGCCTGCCACAAGCGGAAGCCGTACAGATAGCCATCCTCGGCCGCGTCGCCCGAGTTCGGCTTCTCGACGCTGGCGGTCGCGCGGTCGGCCGGCTGCGGCGCTTCGGGCACGGTCACCTCGGGGCCACCGGCCGGGGGCGGCGTGGTGGCCGGGGCGGCGGCGAGCTTCGCGTCGGTCGCCTTGCGGTAGTCGGCGAACTGCTCCTCCAGCTGACGCAGGCGGTACTGCCCCTGCTCGATCTGCCCGGTCATTGACGCCAGTTGCTGCTCCAGCGAACTGACCCGCGCGGTCAGGTCGGTGATCGCGCTTTCCGCCGGTACACCCCCCTGCTCCACGCGCGTGGGAGCGACGGGAGCGATCTGCGGCTCCACCATCATGCCCGCGCCGCCGGGGAACACCTTGCGCTGCACCGCGCGCATCTCGCTCTCCAGCTTGCCGACGCGCGCCTCCACCGGGGCATCGCGTTGGGCCATGGCCGGGCTGGCGAGGATCAGGGCGACACCGGCGCCCAGCAGCAACTTCGTCATCATGTCATCCCCCGGCACGTCGCGGCCGGCATAGTCCTACAAGCCCCGGCTGTCGCCAGCATGAAGCACCTATTGCGTCCCCGCGGCCCGGAACGCCGCCGGCACCCGGTTGCCGGGCGAAGCGGCGGCGGATGGCGACGCGACCGGCGGCGAAGCGGCCGGCGCCGGCGCGGACATGCCGGCGAACCGTTCCGCCAGCGCCGCGGCGGTCAGCCCGACATCCTTCATCGCGCGCTTGCCATCGCCCAGCGGCGGCAGGACGCGGCCGTCGACGGTGATCGCGAGCTGGTCCGGCCGTCCGATGTTCAGCATCGGCCGCTCGGTCCCGGCCGGCACCTCGAACGTCTGGCCCGGCTGCATCGTGCCGGTGAACAGCGTCTTGTTCGCCGCGTCGTACACGCGCATCCACACTTCGTTCCTCGCGGTCAGCACCACCTTGCCGGTCGCCGGCGTCGGGGCGGGCGGCGGCACCGCCGCGCTGCGCGCCACCGTCGTCGGGCTGGGCGCGGCCTCCGGCATCTCCTGCGTGCCGCGGAACAGTCCGGTCGACAGCCACAGCACGCCCAGCACCAGCACCGCCAGCGCCACGCCCGCCGACACGATCACCAGTCCGCGCGACGGTCCGCGCGACGGATCGGCGATCTCCTCGATATGGTGCTGGCGCATCGGCATCGCGCCGCGCGCCAGCTCGCCACGGATCGCACGGCCGACCTCGGCCTGATCCAGCCCCACCGCCCGCGCATAGGCACGCGCGAAGCCGGAGGCGTAGGTCGGCGAGGGCAGCAGATCGAGCCGGTCCTGCTCCAGCGCCTCCAGGAAGCGCTGCGTCACACGGGTGCGCGCCGCGACCTCCGCGACCGACAACCCCTGCGCCTCGCGCGCGGCGCGCAGCCGGCCACCCACGGTGGTCGGCTCCGTCACCCCGGATGGGGCCGCTGCCTGCGCGGGATGCTCGCCTTCGCTCATTCCTGTCTCCGCCACCCGGTCCGTGCCGCGATCCGTTGCCTTCGTCTTTCAAAGCGCCACCGGAGTGTCAACCGATCCCGAACGCGCGCCGGGGTTCGGTCCGTCGCATCGCTATGCCAGCTCGACGCCCTGTCCGGCCGCCCAGCCCGCCAGCGCGCCACGCAGGTCGCGCGGCGGCTGCGCGAGCAACTGTTCGGTGAAGCGCACCAGCGCGGCGTGATCCAGCGAACGGATCATCGCCTTCACCGGCCCGACCGCCGCCGGGGTGATCGACAGCCGGTCGATCCCCAGCCCGATGAGCGCCATCGCCTCCAGCGGGCGACCGCCCATCTCGCCGCACACGCCGACCGGGACGCCGGCCTGCGCCGCCGGCACCACCACGCGGTGCAGGAAGCGCAGGATCGAGGGCGACAGCCAGTCGTAGCGCTCCGCCAGCTTGGGGTTGGCACGGTCGGCGGCGAACAGGAACTGCGTCAGGTCGTTGGTGCCGATCGACAGGAAATCGACATTGGGCAGCAGCAGGTCGAGCTGGTAGGCCAGCGCCGGGACCTCCAGCATCGCGCCATAGCGCACTTCCAGCGGCAGGCGCTTGCCGCGCGCGACCAGGAAGTCGCGCTGCTTCTCGAACAGCGCACGCGCCTCGTCGAACTCCCATGCCTCCGACACCATCGGGAACATCACGTTCAGCGTGCGCCCCGCCGCCGCCTCCAGCAGCGCACGCGCCTGCGCCTTCATCAACCCGTCGCGTTCCAGCGCCAGCCGCAGCGCGCGCCACCCCATCGCCGGATTCTCCTCGTCCTCGGCATGGATCAGGTAGGGCAGCGCCTTGTCCCCGCCGATGTCGACGGTGCGGAAGATCACCGGACGCTGTCCGGCGGCGTCCAGCACCTCGCGGTACAAGCGTTGCTGGCGCTCGCGCTGCGGCAGCGTGGCGGACACCAGGAACTGGAATTCGGTGCGGAACAGCCCGATGCCGTCGGCGCCGGTCAGGTCCAGCGCCGCCACGTCGTCGCGCAGCCCGGCGTTGACCATCACGGTCACGCGGAACCCGTCCTTCGTCTCCGGCGCCACGTCGCGCAGCGCGGCATAGGCGGCCTTGCGCTTCTGCCGCGCCGCCAGCTTGGCGTCGAACGCCTCCTCCATCGCGCCCGTGGGGCGGATGGTCAGCGTCCCCTCGGTCACGTCGAGCAGCAGCAGGTCGCCCTCCGCGATCAGCCGGCGGACGTCGCGCACGCGGCCCAGCACCGGCACCCCCATCGCGCGCGCCACGATCGTGACATGCGCGGTCAGCGATCCTTCCTCCAGGATCACGCCCTTCAGCCGCCGGCGGTCATATTCCAGCAGCTCGGCCGGTCCCAGGTTGCGCGCGATCAGGATCGTGTCCTGCCGCAGCCCCATCTGCGCGGCCGTCCCCATCTGCCCGGACACGATGCGCAGCAGCCGGTTGGACAGATCCTCCAGATCGTGCATCCGGTCGGCGAGCAGCGGATCGTCGATCTCGCGCATCCGCTGGCGCGTGCGCTGCTGGACGCGCTCAATCGCCGCCTCCGCGGTCAATCCGCTGTCGATCGCCTCGTTGATCCGCCGCGCCCAGCCTTCGTCATAGGCGAACATCTTGTAGGTGGCGATCACCTCCTGATGCTCGTCGCCGACGCCGAACTCCGCCTCGCGCGCGATGCGGTCGATCTGCTCGCGCATCTTGTCGAACGCGGCATAGACGCGGTGACGCTCCGCCTCGGTGTCCTCGGCGACGGTGTGTTCGATATGGACGCGCGGCTGGTGGAACACCGCGCAGCCCGCCGCCATGCCGTCGACCAGCTTCTGGCCGGGGATGCGCGTCGAGGCGGTCGATTGCGGGCGATCGCGCGGGCCGCCCTGGTCGATCAGCCCGGCATTGGCGATCAGCTCGCTCAGCACCATCGCCACCGTCTGCAGCGCCTCGATCTCCACATCCTCATATTTGCGCGGATCGGCATGCTGCACCGCCAGCACGCCCACCGCGCGCTCGCGCCGGATGATCGGCACGCCCGCGAAGCTGTGGTAGCGGTCCTCGCCCGTCTCTGGCTTGTAGGCGAAGTCGGGATGGCTGGCGGCTTCGTCCAGGTTCAGCACCTCGCTGTCCTGCGCGATCGTGCCGACCAGCCCCTCGCCCAGCGCCAGCTTGGTGACGTGCACCGCGGCCGGATCCAGCCCGCGCGTGGCGAACAGCTCCAGCACGCCCTCGCGCAGCAGGTAGATCGAGCACACCTCGCTATCCAGCGCCTCGCCGATGATCTCGACCACCGAATTCAGCTTGGCCTGCGCGTTCGATCGCGCCGCCATCACATCATGCAGGTTGACCAGGATTTCGCGGGCGGAGCGGGCGGCGGACACGGGCATGGCGCCGTGGCTATCAGACCTGTGGCCTGGGTGCCACGCAGCAATTATCTTTTATCCGGCGCACCCTCCGCGTCTCCTGTACGCGGGTCGCGTCGCGGCTTCGGGCGTGACGCGCGGTCGTCAGTCGAACAGTCCGTCCTGCACGCCGGCGGGCGGGTTCAGCCCCAGGTGCTTCCACCCGCCCGCATTCAGCACGCGGCCCCGCGCCGTCCGCGCGACCAGCCCGAGCTGGATCAGATACGGCTCGATAACCTCCTCGATCGTGTCGCGCGGTTCGCTCAGGCCCGCCGCCAGCGTCTCCACGCCGACCGGCCCGCCGCGATAGATGTCGGCGATCATCGTCAGGTAGCGGCGGTCCATCGCGTCCAGGCCGAGCTTGTCGACCTCCAGCCGGTCGAGCGCGCGATCGGCGACCGGGGCATCGACCACCGCCACGCCCGCGACATTCGCGAAATCGCGCACGCGGCGCAGCAGCCGCCCGGCGATGCGCGGCGTGCCGCGCGCGCGCCGCGCGATTTCGGTCGCCCCGTCGCGTGCGATGCCCAGGTCCAGCAGTTGCGCGGCGCGCGACACGACCCGCTCCAGTTCATCGACCGTGTAGAATTGCAGCCGCACCGGAATGCCGAAGCGATCGCGCAGCGGCGTGGTGAGCAGCCCCTGCCGCGTCGTCGCACCGACCAGTGTGAAGCGCGGCAGGTCGATGCGCACACTGCGCGCCGACGGCCCCTCCCCGATCATCAGGTCCAGCGCGCGGTCCTCCATCGCCGGGTACAGCACCTCCTCGACCGCGGGTTGCAGGCGGTGGATCTCGTCGATGAACAGCACGTCGCCGTCCTCGAGGTTGGTGAGCAGCGCGGCGAGATCGCCCGATTTGGCGATCACCGGGCCGGAGGTGGCGCGAAAGCCCACCCCCATCTCGCGCGCCACGATCTGCGCCAGCGTGGTCTTGCCCAGCCCCGGGGGTCCGAAGAACAGCACATGGTCCAGCGCGTCGCCGCGCCCCTTCGCCGCCTCGATGAACACGCGCAGGTTCTCGCGCGCCGCCTTCTGCCCGACGAAATCGTCCAGCGTCTTGGGGCGCAGCGCGGCGTCCACATCCTCGATACGGCGCGCGGGCGAGATCAGGCGATCGTCATCGGTCACGCTTCGTTCCGTAGCGAAGCGTGGCGGCGGAGCAAGCCCTTCGGAACGGGTTCCTGTGGTGCGGCGCTGCCATCGACGTCATTCCCGCGCGGGGCGACATCGGCGTGGCTGATTGGACGTGACCCGGATCAACCGAGGACGGCGGGGAGCGTCACGCCAGCCGGTCGACCACCAGCCCGGTCGATCCCGCCACCGGCCCGCGCCCGTACGTCGCGCCCGCGCCCATGCTCGCGCGCAGCTTTTCGAGCACGCGATCGAACTGGTCGAGCTGCTCGCTGGCGGTGCGCATCAGGTTACCGGTCGACGCCGGCGTCGCCTCGTCGCCGAAGAACTCCTTCAGCGACTGGCCCTGTTCGGCGCTGAGCGCGCCGTCGCCGACCTTCGCCTCCACACGCGCCGCGATGCCGTCGTCAGCCGGCACTATCCGCGACGATTCGGCCCGCACGATCGCCGTCGCCGGCCGCGCCTCCACCACGGGGCGCAGGCTCGACTGGGTGCTGGCAATCGGCGTCAGGCTGCTCACGTCTCGTTCCCTTCGGCCATGCGCGGATGGCCCGACCCCTGCCTAGGCCCGCAATCCTTGCGCAATGGTGAGCGACCGCCATCGGTTCGCCGCATCCGGTTAGGGGGCGAACGTCACGCGCGTGTTTCGGCGTGTTGCGGTCGCCAGAGTCCGTCGGGACACGCGCGGAAAAACGAGTTCGGGCGGTGCCGGTCGCTCAGCGCGTGGCGTTATAGCGCAATTGCTCCTGCGTGAGCTGGAAGCCGACCAGTGCTTCGAAACTGGCGGAAGCGACCGCCTGACGCACCTTGGGGTCCACGAGCGGATCGACCGCCGCGTCCTCGTCGCCGGCCTTGCGGCGGCGCGTCAGCCGGTCGCGCACGTCCTGCGGCAGCGTCGCGGCGCTGCGGCTGACCGCGCTGGTCACCTCCGCATTGCTGGTCGCCAGCCCCTGTCCGGCATCGAAATGCAGCCCGACCTGCGACACGCGCTTGGCAACCACCGACGAGCCGCCGCGCGTGATCGCCAGGAAATACGGCAGCACCACGTCGCGCGCGCCATCGGTGCGGGTGCGGCGCGCGCGCACGTCGAAGGTCACGCGCGTCACCACCTCCGCGCCCTGATCGTCGCACGTCGAGCGCACGTTGCTGATCGTCGCCACGACGTCGATCGCGGCGGCGGTGCGGCTGGCGGGCGGATCGAACAGCGTCACGTCGCCGGTGCCGGCGGGCACGCCCACCGTCGGGCAGGCGGAGCGCACCGCGGTGATCCCCACGCCGCCGGAGGTGTCGATCTCGCCACTGCGCGCGCAACCGGCCGCGAGCAGAAGGACGAGCGGAGCGGCAAGCTGGCGTGCGTTCACGAAAACAATCCCGGGCAAATGGGCACAGATGATACGGCGCCGCTGCACGGCCCCGGGTCGCCGCCAGCATAGGAAGCGACTATCGCCGGAGCAAGCATTCGCGTAGACGCCGCGCATGGCCGACCCCGCTCCCGCTTCCCCGTCCGATCGCCGCCCGCTCGACCTGCTGATCGCCGCGCCGCGTGGTTTCTGCGCCGGCGTCGACCGCGCGATCCGCATCGTGGAACTCGCGATCGAAAAGCATGGCCCGCCCGTCTACGTCCGGCATGAGATCGTCCACAACAGGTTCGTGGTCGATTCGCTGAAGGCGAAGGGCGCGGTGTTCGTGGAGGAGCTGGACGAGGTGCCGGACGGCGCGCCGGTGGTCTTCTCCGCGCACGGCGTGCCCAAGTCGGTGCCCGCCGCCGCGCAGGGGCGCGGACTGGACTATCTCGACGCCACCTGTCCGCTGGTGTCCAAGGTGCATCGCCAGGCGGAGCGGCTGGTCGCGTCGGGCCGGCACATCGTGTTCATCGGTCATGCCGGCCATCCGGAGGTGATCGGCACCTTCGGCCAGGTGCCCGATGGCGCGATGTCGCTAGTGGAAACGGTCGCCGATGTCGACGCGCTGGCCCCCGCCGATCCCGACAATCTCGCCTTCCTGACGCAGACGACGCTGTCGGTGGACGATACCGCGGCGGTGGTCGCCGCGCTGCACCGGCGGTTCCCCACGATCCAGGCGCCGCACGGCGAGGACATCTGCTACGCCACCTCCAACCGGCAGGCGGCGGTGAAGGCGATCGCCGCCGCGTGCGACGCGGTGCTGGTGATCGGCGCCCCCAATTCCTCCAATTCGCTGCGGCTGGTGGAGGTAGCGGAACGCCAGGGCATTCGCGCGGCACTGATCCAGCGCGCGACCGATCTCGACTGGGCGTTCCTGGAAGGGGTCGGCACGCTCGGCCTCACCGCCGGTGCCTCCGCGCCCGAATTGCTGGTGCGCGAGCTGGTCGACCATCTCTCGACGCGCTTCGACGTCACCGAGCGCGAGGAGGAGACCACGCGCGAGACGATCGCCTTCAAGCTGCCGCGCGGACTCGAAGCCGCCGCCTGAACGACCGGAGCGCGACGTGGCCGTCTATACCCAGGTTTCCGCCGAGGCGCTGGCCGCGTTCCTGCGCCGCTACGACGTGGGCGAGCTCGTCTCCGCCAAGGGGATCGCCGAGGGGGTGGAGAATTCCAACTACCTCGTCGACACCGATGCGGCACGCTTCATCCTGACCCTGTACGAGAAGCGCGTGGCGGCGGACGACCTGCCGTTCTTCATGGCGCTGCTCGATCATCTCGCCGCGCGCGGGCTGGCTGTGCCCCCGGCGATCGCCGATCGCGACGGCCGCACGATCCAGCAACTGGAAGGGCGTCCCGCCTGTCTGATCCGTTTCCTGCCCGGCGTGTCCGTCTCGCACCCGACGCCGGCGCAGGCGCGGGCGGCGGCGCGCGCGATGGGCGATATGCACGCCGCGCTGGCCGACTTCACGCTCATCCGCGGCAATTCGATGGGAGTGGCGACCTGGCGGCCGTTGCTGGAGCGGTGCGGACGCGATCTCGACACGATCCGCGCGGGGCTGTTCGATCGCGTGCGCCACGCGCTGGATGGCGTGGAGGCAGCGTGGCCGGCCGACCTGCCGGTCAGCGCGATCCATGCCGACCTCTTCCCCGACAATGTGCTGATGCACGGCGACGAGGTGACCGGGCTGATCGACTTCTATTTCGCCTGCACCGACGTGCGCGCCTATGACCTTGCCGTGATGCACTCCGCCTGGACCTTCGACGCGCAGGGGCTGAACCCGGACGCGGCGGTCGGTGCCGCGCTGCTCGACGGCTATGCGGCCACGTTCGCGCTGTCGCCCGCCGAGCGCGACGCGCTGCCGGTCCTGGCGCGGGGGGCATGCATCCGCTTCCTGCTCAGCCGCGCGTGGGACTGGATCCACACGCCGCCGGATGCGCTGGTGATGCGCAAGGATCCGCTCGCCTATCTCAACCGGCTCGCATGGTACGAGCAGAACCCGCGAGCCTTCGCATGACCGAGATGACGCAGGTCGAACTGTTCACCGACGGCGCGTGCAAGGGCAACCCCGGCCCGGGCGGCTGGGGCGCGGTGATCCGCTCCGGCCGGCACGAGAAGGAACTGGCCGGCGGCGAGCCGCTGACCACCAACAATCGCATGGAACTGACCGCCGCGATCGAGGGGCTGAAGGCGCTGACGCGGCCGTGCCGGGTAACGCTGTCCACCGACAGCCGTTACGTGATGGACGGGCTGACCAAGTGGATCCATGGCTGGCAGCGGAACGGCTGGAAGACCGCGGACAAGAAGCCGGTCAAGAACGCCGAACTGTGGCAGGCGCTGCTCGCCGCCGCGAAGCCGCATCGCGTCGAATGGAAATGGGTCAAGGGCCACGCCGGCCACCCGGAGAACGAACGCGCCGACCGGCTGGCGAGCGACGCAGCGATCGAAGCGGGACGGATGCGCGCGGCATCCTAGACCCCGTTGGAAAGCGCGCGAGACGGCGAGTTGGCAGGCGCTGCCGGGATTAGAACAGCCCCAGCCGCGCCACCTCGTCGGCGCTCAGGTCGATCCCGAACATCATGCTCAGGCGCATGCGATAGACGCGCGGGTCGGTGATTTCCCCCTGCGCGCTCGTGTCCGCCGCACGCCGCCGGTACTGGCGGTCGGTGAGCGAGGCGAAGCCGCGTGGGAGGATGATGCTCGCCACCGTCACGTTGGTGAAGCGGCTGACTGGCGCACTCATCGACCAGTGGTTGCCCATCGCCAGGTCGCTGTCGTGCACGATCGCGGTGGTGAAGGCATATTGCGGCTGCCACCCCGGCCCCGCCCCGCGTCCGTCGGTGGTCGCCGGGTCGCCATCGCGCAGCAGCAGCCAGCCGCCCGCCGCGTCGGAACGCGCCAGCCGG
This sequence comes from Sphingomonas taxi, assembly GCA_003243195.1. Lineage (GTDB taxonomy): Bacteria > Pseudomonadota > Alphaproteobacteria > Sphingomonadales > Sphingomonadaceae > Sphingomonas > Sphingomonas taxi_B. The sequence continues at coordinate 160,852 of QFQI01000003.1, forward strand.
AAGCGCGCGCCGTCCGGCGCCTCGCCCTCCGCGCCGTCGGCCAGCGGCATCACCGGCGCATAGCTGCCGCCAAAGCCGGCGTCGGCGATCCACTCCGTCCCGTCGATCGTCACCAGCGACAGCGTATGGGTCAGCGGCGGCGCCGCGTCCGACCCCGGTTGCGATCCCAGCCACACCCGCGCCAGCAGCGGCCGTGCCGCGAAGCCGAGCGTCGTCAGCGCGTCCAGCAGCAGCCGGTTCTGTTCGAAACAATAACCGCCGCGCCGCGCCGTCACCAGCTTGGCCGCCACCCGCGCGCTGTCGATCGCGATCGCGCGACCCAGCCGCACGTCGAGGTTCTCGAACGGAATGGCGAGGCGATGCGCGTGCTGCACACGGCCCAGTCCCGCGGCGTCGCGGGTCGGGCGTGCGGGCAGGTCGATGCGGGCGAGATAGGCGTCGAGATCGAACATGCGCGCCGCGGTAGCGCGGTTCGCCGCGATTGAGAACGGGTTTGACCAGGGCGGCGCTTCGGCCCATCCCCGCCCGACCATGACCCGAGGAGGCGAGGATGAGCGACGTGACCGGATGGGAATTGCGATCGACGGTGGAGGCCGACGGATGGCTGACGCTGACGCTGGAGCAGGTGACCCTGTCCCCGCCCGCCGACGACGAGGTGATCGTGCGCGTCGAGGCGGCGCCGATCAACCCGTCCGACCTCGGGCTGCTGCTCGGCCCGGCGGACGTGACGACGCTGGAGGACACCGGTACTCCCGAGCGTCCCGCATTGCGCTTCCGTATCCCGGCCGGCCGGATGGGCGGGGTGCGCGCGCGGCTCGGCCAGTCGCTGCCCGTCGGCAATGAAGGCGCCGGCACCGTCATCGAGGCCGGAGCGGCGGCGGGCGAACTGGTCGGCCGCACGGTCGGCATGATCGGCGGGGCGATGTTCGCTGAATATCGCAAGCTGAAGGCGCGCGACGTCGTGCCACTGCCCGAAGGCGCCAGCGCGGCGGACGGCGCGGCGATGTTCGTCAACCCGCTGACCGCGCTCGCCTTCGTCGAGACGGCCCGACGCGAGGGGCACAAGGCGATCGTCCATACCGCCGCCGCCTCCAACCTGGGCCAGATGCTGCAGAAGATCTGCCTGGCGGACGGCGTGCCGCTGGTGAACATCGTGCGCAGCGCCGAGCAGGCGGCGATCCTGCGCGACATCGGCGCGACCCACGTGCTGAACAGCAAGGACGAGGATTTCCGCGCGCGACTGGCCGATGCCGTCGCGGAGACCGGCGCGACGATCGGCTTCGACGCGATCGGCGGCGGGACACTGGGCAGCGACATCGTGCAGGCGATGGAACAGGCCGCCAACCGCACCGCCGCCGCCTACAGCCGCTACGGATCGGACACGTTCAAGCAGCTCTACATCTATGGTGCGCTCGACACCGGCCCGACCACGCTCAACCGGCTGGCCTTCGGCTTCCAGTGGAGCGTCTCCGGCTTCCTGCTGTTCCCGTGGCTGCAAAAGGCCGGTGCGGAGGTCGCGGCGCGGATGCGTCGGCGGATCGTCGACGAACTGACCACCACCTTCGCCAGCCGCTACACCGCCACGATCGGCCTGCGCGAGGCGCTGACCCCCGACGTGCTGCGCGCCTATGAGCGCAAGGCGACCGGGGAGAAGTACCTGATCGACCCGACGCGCTGACGCCTGGCCAGCTTATCGCCGCCGTCATTCCCGTTCGCGCGGCGATGACGGTGGCGGGAGCGGCGATGGAGCGGAGCGCCTCACTCCCCGATCTGCAACCGGTCCCCCGGGCCACCATCGGCACCCGCCGAGGCCGCATAGAACGTCCGCAGCATCTCGCGCTCATGGTCCGCGATATGCGGGTTCCACACGTCGAGGATCAGGATCGCGCGCATCCGGTCCGAGCGATTCCACGCTTCATGCTCGATCGTGTCGTCGAACACCCACGCGCGCCCCTCCTCCCACGCGCGGGTCTCGCCACCGACGCGGAAGGTGCAGCCGTCCGGCACGATCAGCGGCAGGTGGACGATCGAGCGCACGTTGCTGACCCCGGTATGCGCGGGCAGGTGCGCGCCGGGTTGCAGGATCGAGAAGAAGACGGTCGGCGTCCGCCCCGGCAGGTCCGACAGCGGCAGGGCATCGACCACCGCCGCGGTATGCGGCACTCGCGCGCAGACCGCACCATCGCGCCGCCCGTCCTTCCACAGATGCATCGCTCCCCAGACGAGCGATCCGTCGAGCGGCGACCATTTGTTGGCCGGCGTGCCGGGCTTCATCGTCACATAGGGGCGCAACGCCGCCGCGTCCTCCGCCAGCACCTGCGTCAGTTCGGCGCGGATCGCGGCCGTCTCCGCCTCCAGCCGCTCCAGCCACGGAAAATGCTGCCGATCGAAGAACTCGTCGGCCGGCAGGAAGGGGAAATGCAGCCCCGCACAGTGATTGGCATAGATCTCCCGCCGGCCCAGCGCATGGTCGATGCACGCCTCCACGCGCCGTCGACGCGCCGCATCGGACGCCGCACGCTGCGACGCCAGCGCGGCGTCGACCTGCGCCGCGAAGTCCGCATGCCGCCGCGCCACCACGTCGCGGGCATGGTCCAGCATCAGCTCGATCGCGGGCGTGCGCTCATCCAGCGTCGCGGCCAGCGCGAGCACATGGCCCCAGCGCTCCGCCGCTGCCGGCAACTCCCCGCGCCGCTCATGCAGTTCGGCCAGCCGCACCAGCGCCATGAAGTGGCGCTGGTCGATCGCCAGCGCCCCGTCGAGCGCGCGCTGCTCGCCCGCATCATCGCCCTGCTCGCGGCAGGCTCTCGCCAGGTTCATCCACAGGTCCGGCGCGCGTGCATCCACCGCGATCGCCCGTGTGAACCAGTCCGTTGCCGCGCGCGGGTCGCCCTGCGCCAGCGCGTCCATGCCCAGCGCGTTCAGCGGCAGCGGATGCTCGCCCGCGCCTGCGAGGATGGCATGGAACAGCCGCACCGCCTCGTCGCGACGCCCGCTGCGCCGGGCCTCGATCGCCCCCGCCCAGGCGCGTTGGAACTGCTCCCCCGTCATGCTCCGGGTCATAGTCGGGTGCGGCGGGATGGACAACATGCCGGCCGTGGCACACATCGGCGGCGATGGCGACCGCTGCTCCTCCCTCCCCGCTCGACGCGCAATGGCTCGCGCACCGCTACGATCCCGGGCGCGACGCGTTCCATTTCCTGCAGGTGACGCGCGAGGCGCATCGCGGCGCGACGTTCCTGACCGATGATTACCTGCCCGCCGGTCTGCCCGCCGCGGTGCTGCAGAGGCGGGAGGCGCTCGCCCGCGCGACGCCGCCCGCGCCGCTGCACTGGATCGTCCATTCCGCTTTCTGCTGTTCGACGTTGCTCGCCCGCGCGCTGGACGTGCCCGGCCACGCGATGAGCCTGAGCGAACCGGCGGTGCTCAACGACCTGACCGGCTGGCGGCGGCGTGGCGAACCGGGGCCGGACCTGGCCACCGTCGTCGACGATACGCTGACCCTGCTCGGCCGGCCCTTTTCCGGGGGCGAGGCGGTAGTGGTGAAGCCGTCCACGATCGCCAACGGCCTGATGCCCGCGATGCTGGCGTTGCGGGCGGACAGCACCGCGGTGCTGCTCTACGCTCCCCTGCCGACGTTCCTGGCCTCGATCGCGAAGAAGGAACTGGAAGGTCGGCTTTGGGTGCGCACGTTGCTCGCCGGGATGCTCGACGACGGACTCGCGTCGTTCGGCTATTCGACGCGCGAGCATTTCGCGCATACCGACCTGCAGGTCGCGGCGCTGGCCTGGCTGGGGCAACAGGCGCTGTTCGCCGACCTGGTGCGCCGCTACGGTCCCGGTCGCGTCCGCACGCTCGACAGCGCCACGCTGATGCAGCATCCGCGCGCGGCGCTGGCGGAACTCGCGATGCTGTTCGGCCTGCGCCTGCCATCCGCGACACTGGACGCGATCGTCGCTGGCCCGGCCTTCAACCGCCACTCCAAGTCCGGCGCCGCCTTCGATGCGACCGCACGGGCCGCCGAACATCGCAGCGCGGCGGACACGCACGCGCGCGAGATCGCGGTGGTGCTACGCTGGGCGGAACAGGCGGCGGCGGCGTTCGGGATCGCGCCGGATGCGCCCGCCCCGTTGCTGGATCAGCGCGTCAGCATGAGCCCGTGACGCCCGACATCCGGCAACTGTTCGCCACCGATCCGCTGCGGATATTGTCGCGCTCGCGCTGCCATTCCCCCTTGGTCTTGCAGGTCTTGTAGCTGCGCACCAGCGATCCGGTTTCGTTGAAACGCTTGCATATCATCTTGCTGTTCGCGTCGGCCGATCGTTCCGGCGCGTCGCGCACCGGCTTGGGTTGTTCGGTCTGAACGGTTGCGGCAAGCAGGAGCGCGAAGGCGGCGATGCTGTGCATGGTCAATCCCGTGGTGTAAGCGGTCGATATAGAAGAAGCTAAGAGGCACCGGCGGTCGATGTCAAACAAAGTCGTGAAGCGCCGCAAGGGCGCCGCGCCGGCCCCCGCCCGTCGCGCGGCGGTGGAGCGCGCGCTGGCCGCGGGCGACGTCGCGCAGGCGGCGGTGCTGGCCGAGCAGGCGCTGGCGGCCGGGGACGACGATCCCCTGTTCCTGAATCTGGCCGCCTGGCGGCGGGAGGAGGCCGGCGACTATCGTGGCGCACACGCGCTGCTGCGACGCGCGCTGGCGCTCGCTCCGGGCGATGTGCTCATCAGCGGCTCGCTGGGCGCCGTGCTGCGCAAGGAAGGGCGGCTGACCGAGGCGCTGATGGTCCTCGACCGTGTCGTCGCCGCCGAGCCGCGCCACGTCGCCGCGTGGCTGGAACGCGGTTACACGCTCGAGGCGCTGCGGCTGGAGGAGCCGGCGGCGGAGAGCTACCGCCGCGCGCTGGCGCTGGACGAAAGGCTGGCGCCTGCACTCGGCAAGCTCGCCGACATCGCGGCGCGGCGCGGGCATGGCGATGAGGCGCGCGCGCTCGCCGGCCGCGCGCTGGCGCTGGACGCGCTGGAACCCGCGGCCAGCGCGGCGCTGGCGACGGTCGCGCTGGAAGCCCGGGATGGTGCGGCCGCGGAGCGGCATCTGCGCCCCCTGCTGGACCGCGTCAGCGGCGACGATCGCACGCGTACGCTGACGCTGCTGGGCGATGCGCTGGATCGTCAGGATCGCCCGGCGGAGGCGTTCGACCATTATCGCGCCGCGCAGGCCAATTTCCGCGACACCTATCGCGACGCGCTGGCACCCGATGCGCACCGCCCCTCGCACCGCGCGTTCATCGAACGGGTGGCGGCGCAGATGCACACGCCGGCGCAGCGCGCATCGTCCGAACACATTGCCGGCGCGGCGTCGACGCACGTCTTCCTGCTGGGCTATCCGCGCTCCGGCACGACCTTGGTGGAAAACGTGCTGGCCAGCGCCGGGGGCGTCACCGCGCTGGAGGAACGCGACACGTTCGCGGGCAGCGACGGCGTGCTGTTGCGCAACGACGGCGGCATGCCGGATCTCGACACGCTCGATCCCGCGCTGGTGACGCGGCTGCGCGCCGATTACTGGGCGCGGGTCGCGGCGATGGGCGCGGCGACGGGCGGCACGTTCGTCGACATGAATCCGCTGAACGGCACCCGGCTGCCGATCATCGCGCGGCTGTTCCCGGATGCCCGTATCCTGGTGATGCGGCGCGACCCGCGCGACGTGGTGCTCAGTTGCTTCCGCATCAATTTCACGCCCAGCCCGGCGGCGTGGTGCTTCAGCGACCTGGAGGAAGCGGCGCGGCATTACGACGCGCTTATGCGACTGACGGAACGGGCGCGCGCGCTGCTGCCGCTGGCGTTCCACGAGGTGCGCTACGACCGGCTGGTCAGCGATTTCGCGCCGACGGTGCGGGACATGGCCGACTTCATCGGCCTGCCGTGGACCGACGCCTTCCTGCGCTTTGACAAGACGGCGCAGGCGCGCGGCGTTCGCACCGCGAGCGCGACGCAGGTGCGGCGCGGGCTATTCGACGGGCGCGGGCAATGGCGTCGCTATGCCGGGCAGCTCGCGCCCGCGCTGCCGATCCTGCGGCCCTGGGTGGAACGCTTCGGCTTCGCGGAGTGAGCCGCCGGACCAACGCGACCGTCAGAAGGCGTCCTTGCGCGCGCGCAACGTCGCCAGTTCGGCCGCGTCGCCGGCGCGCATGAACGGGTTGGTGGCGCGCTCCGCGCCGATCGTCGTCGGCACGGTCGGCTCACCTGTGGCGCGCAGCCGGTCGACCTCCGCCATCCGCGCGACCAGCGCGTCATTGTCCGGTTCGACGGCCAGCGCGAAGCGGCCGTTCGATTGCGTATATTCGTGCCCGCAGTAGACGCGCGTCGCATCATCGAGCGCGGCGTAGCGGCGCATGTTGGCGAACATCTCCGCCGCACTGCCCTCGAACAGCCTGCCGCAGCCCAGCGCGAACAGCGTGTCGCCGGTGAAGATCGCGCGATCCTCCGCGAAGTGGAAGGCGATATGCCCGGCGGTATGGCCGGGCACATGCCAGATCGCGGCCGGGTGCCGACCGAGCATCGCCACGTCGCCTTCGGCCAAGCCGTCGTCCAACGCCGCGATCTTCGCGCGTTCCGCCTCCGGGCCGATCACGCGCGCGGCGTTCGCGGCCTTGATCGCCGCCGCCCCGCCGACGTGATCGGGATGCCAATGGGTCAGCCACACCTCCGTCACCGTCCAGCCGCGCGCCGCAGCGGCGTCCAGCACCGGCGGCGCCTCGCCCGGATCGACCACGACCGTCCGCCCGGCCTCATCGTCATGGACCAGCCAGGCGTAGTTGTCGCTCAGCACCGGGACGCGCACGATCTCCAGCATGCTACCAGCTTCCCGTGTTCGGCATGGAGGCCCAGGGTTCGGCGGGCGCCAGCACACCGTCCTGCAGCAGTTCGATCGAGATGCCGTCGGGCGTCTTCACAAACGCCATATGCCCGTCGCGCGGCGGGCGATGGATGACATGGCCGTGATCCAGCAGGCGCTGGCACGTGTCGTAGATATTGTCGACCCGGTACGCGAGGTGCCCGAAGTTGCGCCCGCCGCCATATTCCTGCGGATCCCAGTTGTGCGTCAGCTCGACCTCCGCGTTCGCGCGCTCGCCGGGGGCGTTCATGTCCGCGGGCGCGGCCAGGAAGATCAGCGTGAACCGCCCCGCCTCGTTCTCGATCCGGCGCACCTCGCGCAGGCCCAGCAATTCGAAGAAGGCGATCGTCGCATCGGGATCGCTCACCCGGATCATCGTGTGCAGATACTTCACGTCACGCTCCCGTTACGGCACCACGTCCTCGACCGCGCGGACCAGCAGCGCGAGATCGTCCTCGCGCGACAGCCGGTGGTCGCCATCCTTGACCAGCCACGTCTGAACGTGCGCGGAGCGGATCAGTTCGGCCAGCCGGCAGGTGCGGTGCCACGGCACGTCCGGATCCTGCTGTCCCTGCAACAACCGCACCGGGCCGTCGAACGGGATCGTGCCGCCCATCAGCCGGTTGGCCTCGCCCGACTGCCAGAAGCGCCGCGTGTAGACGGTTGGCGCGGGGCCATAGGGATTGGGCCGCTCAAGCCGCCCGTGTTCGAGCAGGTACAGCTTCTCCTCCTGCGAAAAGCCCCAGTCGGTGAAGTCCGGCGCCGGCGCGATGCCCACGAGCGCGGCGATCCGCTCCGGCCGCGCGAGCGCCGCGAGCAGCGCGATCCAGCCGCCCAGCGACGACCCCACCAGCACCACCGGCCCCTCGACATGGTCGATCATCGCCAGCGCATCGTCGCGCCAGTCGGCCAGCGACTGGTCCTCGAACGCGCCCTCCGACGCGCCGCAGCCGCCATAGTCGAAGCGCAGGAAGGCGCGCCCCTGCGCCCGCGCCCATTCCTCCAGAGTCATCGCCTTCGTGCCGGTCATGTCGGAGGCGTAGCCGGGCAGGAACACGATCGTCGGGCCGCGACCCGGCGTGTGATGATAGGCGAGGCGCGGGCGGGCCGTGCTGGCGGTGGTGACGATGCTCATGTCCGCCGACATAAGCGCAGCTCAGCCGATGCGCGAGGGGCTGACGAACACCTCCTCGATCCGCCGGTCGAACGCCTCGGCGATGCGGAATGCCAGCGGCAACGACGGGTCGTAGCGGCCGTTCTCGATCGCGATCACGCTCTGGCGGCTGACCTCCAGCCGCGTGGCGAGTTCCTGCTGGCTCCAGCCGCGTTCGGCGCGCAGCGCACGGATGTTGTTGGTCATCGCGCCAGTCGCCGCTCGACCACAAAGTTGACGAACCCGCCGACGCCGAGGCCGCCGCACCACAGGACGGCCGCGTAATAGGCAGCGACATGGCGGACCAGGCCGAAGTTCTCCAGAAATCCCCACGCCGTGCACACCGACAGCGCAAAGCCGGTCGCGACCAGTGCCTGCCGCACCAGCAGCATCCGCACATATTCGTCGCGCAGTTCGACGATCAGGCGGCCGAGCACCACGAAGACCCCCATGATGGGCAGCGCCGGCAGCACCGCCACCACCCAGGCGAGGACGCCGGCGGGCGGTGCGTGACGAAACCACCAGATCGCGCCGACCAGCGTGACGACATAGACCGTCATCACCGCGAGCAGGCGAACGTTGTAGCGCTTCATTTCCGGCGACATGGACATGGCAAGTCTCCCTCATCAACGTAAAGGGAGCTTTACATGTCAAGTACGCTTAACGTCAAGTGTGCTTTACATCGAGCATCCGCACCATCTCCGCCGCCAGCAGCGACAGCGTGTCGTCGCGCGCGCCCATCACCACGATGCGATCGCCGGGCCGCGCCTCGGCGACGCAATGCGCCGCCGCCGCCGCGCGATCGGCGATGTGCCGCGCGCGGCCGCCGGCGACCTGCACGTCGCGCACCACATCGGCGCTGCCCACCTCGCGCGTCACCGTGCCGCCCTGGTAGACCGGATCGCACAGCACCAGCAGGTCGTCGCCGTGCAGATGCGACGCGAACATCGCCGCCAGTTCGCCGCGCATCACCTTCAGCGGGCCATAGCCGTGCGGCTGGAACAGCGCGATCACGCGGCCGGGAAAGGCGTGGAGCGTGTCGAGCGTCGCGGCGATCTTGTCCGGGTTGTGCCCGAAGTCGTCGATCACCGCCACGCCGTTCGCCTCCCCCGCGAAGTCGAAGCGCCGCCGCAGCCCGGTGAAGCGGGCCACCCCCGCCACCGCGCGGTCCAGCGGCACGCCCGCCGCGAGCGCCGCGCCGATCGCCGCCAGCGCATTGGCGACATTGTGACGCCCCGGCACCCGCAGCGCGACCGGCAGGCGGCACCCGCCATGCACCAGCGCGAAGCGCACCGCGAACGGCGCGGCGACGATGTCGGCGGCGAACAGGTCGGCGCCGGCATCGTCCAGCGAGAAGCGCACCACCCGCCCGGGCGGCAGCGCCATCGCCAGCCGCGCGGCATCCATGTTGTCGGCATTGACCACCGCCGTGCGCGCATGGCCGATGAAGTCGCCGAACAGCCGGTTGAGCTCGTCGAGCGACTTGTGATCGAGGCTGACGTTGTTGAGCACCGCCACCACCGGCCGGTACAACGCGATCGAACCGTCGCTTTCGTCCACCTCGCTGACATAGGCGTCGCCCTGTCCGACCAGCGCGCTGGCGAACGGCCGGTCGGGGCGCGCGAAATCCTTCATCACCGCGCCGTTCATCACCGTGGGATCGCGGCCCTCGTGATGGAGGATCGCGGCGATCATGCCGGTGACGGTCGACTTGCCGCTGGTCCCCGCCACCCCGATCGGCAGCGCGGCGGCGTTGAACAGCGCGGCGTTCAGTTCGGCGCGCGACATCTGCGGGCAACCGACGCGGGCCGCCGCCACCATGTCCGCCACGGTCGCCTCCACCGCGGCGGAGGCGACGACGATCTGGTCGGGCGCGGTGACGCCGCTGCCGTCCTGCGCGAACAGGTCGATGCCCAGCGCGCGCAGCCCGTCGAACTTGGCGGGGACGCGCCCCTGATCGAGTCCGCGGTCGCTGCCCGCCACCACGGCCCCGCGCCCGCGCAGGATCATCGCCAGCGGCATCATCCCCGATCCGCCGATACCGACCAGAAAGAACCGCTGGCCCGCCACGTTGCCGTCATGCATGGCGGCGGGCTATCGGCGCTTTGCGCGGGCGTGACAAGGTGGCGGGGGACGGACGATGCGGATCGGAGTGCTGGCGGCGAGCAGCGTGGCGAACCCGGACGTGATCGCGCCCGTCTCCGCCTTCGCCGCGATCGCCTATCCGGAGATCGACCTGATCTTCCACCCGCAATGCTTTGCCCACGACGGCCATTTCGCGGGATCGGACGCGGTGCGCGCGGCGGCGTTCCTGGAATATGCCAACGATCCCGCCTTCGACGCGATCTGGTTCCTGCGCGGCGGCTATGGATCGAACCGGCTGCTGGCGACGATCATGCCGCAACTGGGGCCGGCGGCGCGCACCAAGAGCTATCTGGGCTATTCCGATGTCGGCTTCCTGCTGGGCGCGCTGTACGCACGGCGCATCGGCCATCCGGCGCACGGGCCGATGGCCAGCGACATCCGTCGCACCCATGGCGACGCGACGGTGGCGCGCGCGCTCGGCTGGCTGGCGCGCGGGGATCGGGCTGCGCTGGAGCCGGGACTCGACGGGCGGCCGGCGGCGGCGTTCAACCTGTCGATCCTCGCCGCGCTGGTCGGCACGCCGTACCTGCCCGACCTGGCCGACCATGTGCTGATCGTGGAGGAAGTGTCGGAGGCGATGTATGCGATCGACCGCATGCTGTTCACGCTGGGCAACGCGACCCAGTTGCGCAGCATCGCCGGCGTGCGGCTGGGCGCGGTGACCGCGGTGCAGCCGAACGAGCCGGAATGGGGCGAATCGCTGGAGGCCATGATGACGCGCTGGTGCGGCGAACTGGGCGTGCCGTACCTCGGCCGCGCGGAGGTGGGCCACACGCAGGCGAATCGCGTGGTGCCGTTCGGGGTGGCGTGACGCCCCCGCGCACGCCGGGTCGCGGGTGCGGAAGTTGACAAAGTTCACACTACGTCGCGGCCGGAGACGCCCCGCGCGCAACCTTCGGGCAACGGCGCGACGAGGAGGACGGGCGGGAGCGGCATGGTGTCGCACGATATCCTGCCGGCCGCGTGTAGGACAGCCTGCCAGACGATGCGGCGCGCGCGCCGGTCGGCGCCGCGCGGTCTCATGGCGCCGGCGCACCCGGCGTGCGCTACGCCGGCACCTCCTCCGGATGATGCGGGGTCAGGATCAGCGTGCGTCCCTCCACGCGCCAGCTCTTGAGCCGCGACAGGAAGTTCATGCCGAGCACGTCGACGTCGCCGAACGCCGGCGACACCACCACCGCCAGATCGCGCGCCACGACGTTGCCGAAGCGCAGTTCCGCCACCTCGCCGGTGTCGGCGCGGATCGTGCCGTTGGCGGTCTTCAGCAGCACCGGGAAGACCGACGGCTTCACCTCCACCCCCGCCGCCGCCGCCGTATCCGGCGACAGCGCGGTGATCGTCGCCCCGCTGTCGACCAGCAGCCGTTTCTCCACGCCGCCGATCCGGGCGCGGACGTAGAAATGGCCGTCGCCGCTCATGCGCACGCGCGTTTCCTCGCCGGCCACCTTCTGCCCGTCCAGGTCGAGCGCCGCCGCCGCGCGGCCCAGCCAGGGATCGAAACGGCCGCGTTCGGTGATCGCGGCATACAGCAGCACGCCGACGCCGATCCAGATCGCCAGGCTGACCAGCGTCCGCAGCACCGGCACGCGCCGCGCCGCCAGCGCGGCCAGCAGCAGCGCGCCGAGCAGGAAGTAGAAATGCGGGCTGGCGGTGACCTCGGCGGGCATCGCGGGGATATAGGAAGCCGGTGCGCGCGGGAGAATGGCTGGCGCGCGCCGCGTCCGCGCGTTATGTCGAGGCGATCATGATCGCACGCGCCGCCTTGACTACCATCGCCCGGTCGGCCGGCGCGCGCCCCTGACCGCGCCGCCGCCCGGCCGGGCCGCCCGCCGCACCGCCGGTGCCGCCCTTTTCGTTTCGCCATCGCGCCGGTAATCCCGCACACGCGCTGCTCCCGTATCTCGCAGGAAGACCCTCCCATGGAAATGCTCTCGATCACGCTGCCCGACGGTTCGGTCCGCGAGGTCGCGTCCGGCACCACCCCCGCCGACATCGCCGCCGCGATCGGGCCGGGGCTTGCCAAGGCCGCGATCGCGGCGCGCGTGGACGGCGAGCTGCGCGACCTGTCGCGGCCGCTGACGCGCGACGCCACGCTGGCGCTGGTCACGCAGAAGGACGAGGCCGATGCGCTGGAGCTGGCGCGCCACGACTTCGCGCACGTCATGGCCGAGGCGGTCCAGCACCTGTTCCCGGGCACGCAGATCACCTTCGGCCCGGCGACCGAGGACGGCTTCTATTATGATTTCGCGCCGAAGGACCGGCCGTTCACCGACGAGGACCTGCCCGCGATCGAGGCGGAGATGCGCCGCATCATCGCGCGCAACGAGCCGTTCACGCGCGAGGTCTGGTCGCGCGAGCAGTTGATCGAGACGTGGCGGGCGCAGGGCGAGACGTTCAAGGCCGAATGGGCCGCCGAGCTGCCGGACGGCGAGGAGCTGACCATCTATCGCCAGGGCCGGTGGCTGGACATGTGCCGCGGCCCGCACATGCCCTCCACCGGACGGCTCGACCCCAACGCCTTTCGGCTGACGCGCGTATCGGGCGCCTATTGGCGCGGCGACCAGAAGAACGCGATGCTCTCCCGCATCTACGGCACCGGGTGGCTGAGCAGGAAGCAGCTCGACGCGCACCTGACGATGCTGGAGGAAGCCGCCAAGCGCGACCATCGCAAGATCGGCGCGGAGATGGACCTGTTCCACCTCCAGTCCGAGGCGCAAGGGTCGGTGTTCTGGCACCCCAAGGGCTATATCCTGTGGCGGCAGATGGAGGCGTATATGCGCCGCCGGCTGGACGCGGCCGATTATGCCGAGGTGAAGACGCCGCAACTGATGGACGCGCGCCAGTGGGAACAGTCGGGCCATTGGGGCAAGTATCGCGAAAACATGTTCGTGGTGCCCGACGAGATCCCCAATGTCGAGGACGAGGGCGCGGTGCTGTCGGGCGATGCCGACCTGATGGCGTTGAAGCCGATGAACTGCCCGGCGCACGTGCTGATCTTCAAGCAGGGGATCAAGAGCTACCGCGACCTGCCGATCCGCATGGCCGAATTCGGCTGCTGCCACCGCAACGAGCCGCATGGCGCGCTGCACGGCATCATGCGCGTGCGGCAGTTCACGCAGGATGATGCGCATATCTTCGTGCGCGAGGACCAGTTGGTCGACGAGGTGCGCAAATTCTGCGAATTGCTGCACTCGGTCTACCAGGATCTGGGTTTCACCGATTATGCGGTGAAGCTGGCGCTGCGCCCCGACAAGAGGTTCGGGTCCGACGAGATGTGGGACCGTTCGGAGCAGGAATTGCGCGACGCGGTGCAGGCGTCGAACCTGCCCGACGATATCAAGGCGAAGTTCGAGGAACTGCCCGGCGAAGGCGCCTTCTACGCGCCGAAGCTGGAATTCCACCTGACCGACGCGATCGGGCGGACGTGGCAGGTGGGCACGATCCAGTCCGACCGCGTGCTGCCCGACCGGCTGGATGCCAGCTACGTCGGCGAGGACGGCAACCGCCATCGCCCGGTGATGCTGCACCGCGCGATCCTGGGAACGTTCGAGCGCTTCATCGGCATCCTGATCGAACATCACGCCGGGCGCTTCCCGCTGTGGCTGTCGCCGGTGCAGGCGGTGGTCGCGACGATCGTCTCCGACGCCGACGATTACGCGCGCGAGGTGGCCGAGACGCTGCGCCGTGCCGGGCTGCGCGTCGAAACCGACCTGCGCAACGAGAAGATCAACTACAAGGTGCGCGAACATTCGGTGGCGAAGGTTCCCAACCTGCTGGTGGTCGGCAAGCGCGAGGCCGAGGAAGGCAAGGTGGCGCTGCGCCGGCTGGGCAGCCAGGCGCAGACGTTCCTGACGCTGGACGAGGCGGTGGCGATGCTGCGCGACGAGGCGCGCGCGCCCGATCTCCGTTAGACCGGTCCGCTGCGCCTTGGGTGAGGGACCCACCTTTCAAACCGCGTCGACTTGCCCTATATCGGCGCGGAAACAACCAATGGAGCAATACCCATACGTCCTCCCATGATGCGCCGGCCGATGCAGGCGCCGCCGATGAACGGCCCGCGGTTCAATGAGTGGATCCAGAGCCCCAAGGTCCGCGTGATCGATCACGAGGGAGAGAACCTTGGCGTGATGTACACGCGCGAGGCGATGGAACAGGCCAAGGAGCTGGGGCTCGACCTGGTCGAAGTGTCGCCCAACGCCGATCCCCCCGTCGCCAAGTTCCTCGACGTCGGCAAGTTCAAGTACGAGGCGCAGAAGAAGGCGAACCTCGCCCGCAAGTCGCAGAAGACGCAGGAGATCAAGGAGATCAAGATGCGTCCGAACATCGACGACCATGATTACGACACCAAGATGAAGAAGGTGGCGGAATTCATCGGCGAGGGCGACAAGGTGAAGGTCACCATGCGCTTTCGCGGTCGCGAGCTGAGCCACGGGCAGCTCGGCATGGCGGTGCTGCAACGCGTCGCCGAACAGGTGCAGGACGTCGCCAAGGTGGAAGCCTATCCGCGCATGGAAGGCCGCCAGATGCTGATGGTGCTCGCGCCCAAGTAAGCGCCTGTCCGGGGCGGCTCTGATGGCCGCCCCGCCCCTCCATCACCGCTGACCTGCGATCGGGGCCACCCCGCGTCGCGGGTCCGTATTCGCACGGGCATGCCGGGCATCGCCCCCCTGCCGCATCGGCCGCGCGAGCGCGAGCGCGACAAGCGTCGAACCCGACGCACCGACGTCCCTCCTTGCCCTGTCACCCTGAGCGCCTCGATCCGGTGTCTCCGGGAACAGGTGCTGCGGCGCGGTGCAGGTCCGGCGCCCGGCACGCCAGAACGCGGCCCCGGGGCGCGATCGACATCCGGCGGCGATCGCCGCCCCTCCCCGCCTCCTCTTCCGCGGATTAGGACGACATGCGCGAAGTCATCGGCGGCGTCACCCCGCCGGCGATTTGAGCGCACCGCACCGAAGCATCAGGAAACGTAACGTCATGCCCGCGCCCGCGTCGCGCGCGGGCGGCGCGATGCGGCATCCTTGCTGCCCTGTCGTGGCATCCAGCCAACACAACATTGGAAAAATGTCGCCCGACCGCAAAATCCGCTGGACGTCCGCCATGTCCGCGCTACGCTCACCCAATACCGAACCTTCAAAGAGTCCGGGTACATCGGGAGAGAGATTGCGCCATGCGTCTGACCACCATCCTTCTGTCCACCGTCGCCGCGGTTGTCGCCCCTCCTGTGCTGGCGCAGGAGCAGGCCAGCCCCGTCACCACCAACGCGGCGGTCGCCGGACAGACGGGCACCGCCGCCGCGCAGGCGGGCGACACGCACGAACTCAACGCCAGCGACATCGTCGTCACCGCCACCCGCCGTGCCGAGCGACTCGCCGACGTGCCGATCTCGATCAACGCGGTCAGCCAGGAAGCGTTGCAGAATTCCGGCGCCACCGACATCCGCCAGATGACGCAGCTGGCCCCGTCGCTCACCATTTCCTCGACCGGGTCGGAAGCGAACGCCTCGGCCCGCGTACGCGGCATCGGCACGGTCGGCGACAATCCGGGGCTGGAAAGCTCGGTGACGGTCTTCATCGACGGCGTGTACCGCAGCCGCACCGGCTCCGGCCTCAACGATCTCGGCGAGGTCGACCGGGTGGAGGTGCTGCGCGGGCCGCAGGGCACGCTGTCGGGCCGCAACTCCTCGGCGGGCGCGATCAACATCTATACCAAGGCGCCGTCGTTCGACTTCGGCGGCTATGCCGAGGGGACGTACGGCAATTACGATTTCTATCGCGTCGCCGGCGCGGTGACCGGGCCGATCGTGAAGGATCTGCTCGCCTTCCGCATCGACGGCGTGGCATCGAAGCGCGACGGCTTCTACCGCGATGTGGTCAACGACACCGACTATAACGACCGCGACCGCTGGTTCGTGCGCGGCCAATTGCTGCTGGAGCCATCGCCGGACTTCTCGCTGCGGCTGATCGGCGACTATACCCACCGCGACGAGAAATGCTGCGGCGCGGTCTATGTCGACACGCGCGAGAAGACCGATCCCACGCCGGGCGTGCCGGGCGATTACGCGATCAACCCCGCCGGCAACCGCATCGTCAGCATCATCGAGCAGATGGCGGCGCTGCGCGGCTATCCCGCCGGCAGCGCGTTCCCGAGCGGCACCGATCCGTTCAGCCGCCGGATCGCGTTCACGCCGGGCCGCGCCTACAGCAACGTCACGAAGGATTATGGCGGCTCGGGCCAGATCGACTGGAACCTGGGCGGCGCGTCGCTCACCTCGATCACCGCCTATCGCGAATACAAGTCGGGCGGCGCGAACGACATCGACGCCAACGTGCTCGACATCGGCTATCGCGCCGACGACGGCAACAACTACCGCCAGTTCCATAC
The DNA here is from genome assembly GCA_003243195.1 of Sphingomonas taxi. Lineage (GTDB taxonomy): Bacteria > Pseudomonadota > Alphaproteobacteria > Sphingomonadales > Sphingomonadaceae > Sphingomonas > Sphingomonas taxi_B. Next base: position 177,417 of record QFQI01000003.1, read on the forward strand.
CTTCACGCAGGAATTGCGGCTGAACGGCGAGGCCTTCGGCGGACGGCTCGACTGGCTGGTCGGCGGCTTCTTCAGCAACGAGGATCTGGAGGTCGTCGACAATCTGAAGTTCGGTCGCGACTATGGCGCGTTCGCCGCGTGCCGCATCGTCGCGACGATCAACCCCGCCGCTGCGCTGCGCAACCCCGCCAATCCGGGCTGCCTGAGCACGGCCGGCAATGCAGTGCTCTCCGGCCTCGCCCCCGGCACCACCCCGGCGTTCGGTGCCGCGACCCCGCTGATCCTCAGCAGCATCCGCACGCTGTCCACGCTCAACGACCTGGGCACCACGCGCGACGTCTACAGCCAGAACAGCAAGAGCTTCGCGCTGTTCACGCACAATATCTTGAAGCTCACCGACACGCTGTCGCTGACCGCCGGCCTGCGCTGGACCCGCGAGCAGAAGGAGTTCGACGCGACCTTCGGCAACAGCAACACCGTCTGCCCGCAGGTCCAGGCGTTGCTCGGCGCCGGCCCGGCCGGCAACCTGTTCAACAACCCGCAGCTTGCCGCGCTGACCCGCGGCATCGCGACGCTGGCGTGCACGGGCAATTCGTCGGCGGCGCTGAACGGCCGCACGATCAACGACGACCTGAAGGAGAACCAGTTCACGGGCACCGCCGTGCTCAGCTGGAAGCCCAGCGACCGTGTGATGACCTATGCCAGCTACTCGCGCGGCTACAAGGCGGGCGGCTACAATCTCGACCGTTCGGATCTGGGCGACGCCTATAATCCCGCGACGATCGCCAACATCGACGCCGGCCGGCTGCGCTTCGACCCCGAAACGGTCAACGCCTATGAAGTCGGCCTGAAATATTCCAGCCGTCGCTTCACCTTCAACCTCGCGGCGTTCCGCTCGGAGTTCAAGAACTTCCAGCTCAACACCTTCAACGGCACCAATTACGTGGTGGAAAACATCGGCTCCTGTTCGGACAGCCTGAACGGCGCCGACACCGACAACAGCGTCACCACCGGCGTGTGCACGGGCGACGTGAAATATGGCGTGCGCAGCCAGGGCGTGGAGGCGGAAGCGGGCTTCTACCCGGCGGAGCATGTCGCGATCAACCTGGGCTATACGCTCGCCGACACCAAATACCGTCGCAACCTGGTCGGCTCGGATGCGGGCGCGGCGCTCGATCCGGCGCTGTTCCTGCTGTCGGGGGGGCAGATGTCGAACGCGCCGCGCAACGTCATCACCACCTCGGTCAGCTGGACGCCGTCGCTGGGCGACAGCGGGCTGTCGGCGCTGTTCTACGTCGATCAGCGCACCGTGTCGGACTACAACACCGGCTCGGACCTGTTCGTGGAGAAGGAGCAGGACGGCTTCACGCTGATGAACGCGCGCGTCGGCCTGCGCGGCGATCAGGACCGCTGGGCGGTGGAGGTGTGGGCGCAGAACCTGCTGAACACCGATTACGAGCAGGTGGCGTTCAACACCTCGTTCCAGGGCGCGGGAAGCCAGCAGCAGGTGCAGGCGTTCGGCGGCACCGGCAACCAGCTATTCTCCTCGTTCCTCGCCGAACCGCGCACGTACGGCGTCACGCTACGCACGCGGTTCTAGGGCGGTTCTCCGGCCGGGATGCACCACGGTCCACGCCCGGTGGGCGACCGCCTCGCGGCGGTGGACCGGCCCGACCGGACACCGTTTCAGCCGCGGCGCGCCCGCCGGACGCGCGCGGGATCGCGGCGCGTGCGAGGCCGCGCGGGGCGCCGGCGGCGCGGGGACGCCGTGAGAGGGATGGTCGAAGGTCATGCGACCTCGACCCAATAGTCCCCCGCCCGCCCGGCGCGCAGCGCCGCCGCCACCGCCGCGCCGTCCACCCCGCTCTCGCGCAATGCCGCCAGCGTCGGCGCGCCGTGGCGCTTCGCCAGCCGCCGGCCATCCGCTCCGGTCAGCAGCGCATGGTGGTGCCACGCCGGCACGGGCAGCCCGAGCAGCGCCTGCAACAGACGGTGGACGTGCGTCGCCGCGAACAGGTCACGCCCGCGCACGACGTCGGTCACGCCCTGCGCGGCGTCGTCCACCGTCACCGCGAGATGATAGCTGGCCGGCGCATCCTTGCGCGCCAGCACCACGTCACCCTGCGCCGGCGCGTCGTTCCGAACCGGCGCACCGTGATCGGTCCAGCCCGGCGTGCCGACCCGCGCCACCGCCGCCGCCATGTCCAGCCGCCAGCAATGCGGCGCATCGCGCACCGGCGCGCCGCGACAGGTGCCGGGATAAACCGCGACCGGCCCGTGCGGCGCGCTCATCGCGCCCGCGATCTCGGCCCGCGTGCAATAGCAGCGGTAGAGCAGCCCCATGTCCCGCAACCGCCGCAACGCCGCGGCGTAGCGGTCCAGCCGCTGCGACTGGAACAGCACCGGCCCGTCCCATGCCAGGCCCAGCCACGCCAGATCGTCGCGGATCGTTGCGACATGCTCCGCGCGTGACCGCATGCCGTCGATATCCTCGATCCGCAACAGGAACCGCCCGCCGCGCGCGCGTGCATGATCGTGCGCGCGGATCGCCGAAAACGCATGCCCCATGTGCAGCCGCCCGGTCGGCGAGGGCGCGAAGCGGGTCACCACCGTCATGCCGCCCATCTGCGCCCCGCGACGCCCGTGAACAAGGGGGCCATGCGACAACGGGTGACGGATCGCGATCCGGCGCGTTAGGAGGGGCGCATGACCGAAGCCACGCCCCCCGTCGCCCCCACCCGCCCGCATTCCTTCACCGTCCACGGCGTCACCATCGACGACCCCTGGGCGTGGCTGAAGGATCCGAACTATCCCGATGTGACCGATCCGCAGGTGCTGGCGTATCTGGAGGAGGAGAACGCCTATTTCGAGGCACAGATGGCGCCGCACCAGCCGCTGGTCGACCGGCTGTACGAGGAGATGAAGGCGCGCATCAAGGAAGACGAATCCAGCGTGCCGCAGAAGGACGGCGACTATCTGTACTGGACCGCGTTCGAGACCGGCGGCGAATATCGCAAATGGTGGCGCCGGCCGGTGAAGGGCGGCGCGGACGAACTGCTGCTCGACGAACCCGCGCTGGCCGAGGGCAAGGAATATTTCCGTCTGGGGGCGCTTTCGATCAGCGAGGACGGCACCCTGCTCGCCTATTCCACCGACGACGACGGATCGGAGCGCTACACGATTCGCTTCAAGAGCCTGAATGGCGGGGCCGCCGCGCCAGAAGCGATCGCCTCGGCGGCCGGCAAATGGGGCGACACCTCGATCGAGGGGACAATCGGCAACATCGTCTTCACCAGCGACGGCAGCGGCATCCTCTATGGCCTGACCGACGATCAATGGCGTACGCGCACGATCAAGTTCCACCGGCTGGGCACCTCCAGCACGGAGGATGTCACGCTCTATTACGAAGATGATCCCGTCTTTTCGGTCGGCGTCGGCCAGACCAGCGACCGCAAGTGGATCGCGCTGGTCGCCAGCAGCCACGACACCAGCGAAATCCGCCTCTATCCCGCCGCCGATCCGTTCGCCGAACCGATCCTGGTCGCGCCGCGCCGGCCGGGGCGCGAATATGACGTCGACACGCATGGCGATACGTTGTTCATCCACACCAACGACACCGATCCGATGTGGCGGCTGGTCACCGCGCCGATCGCGTCGCCGGGCGAATGGACCGAGCTGATCGCGCCGTCGCCGCATTTCTACATGACCGGGGTCGAATGTTTCCGCGACTTCTTCATCGTGGAGGGACGCGAGGACGGGCTCGACCAGATCGAGCTTCATTCCTATGCGCCCGGCACCCCGCCGCGCCGCATCGCCTTCCCGGAGGCGAGCTACACCGCCGGCACCGGCGACAATCCCGAATATGACCAGACGGTGCTGCGGCTCGGTTACGAATCGATGGTGACGCCCGGCACCGTCTACGATTACGACACCGCCACCGGCGCGCTGACCACGCTCAAGGTGCAGGAGATTCCGTGCGGCTATGACGCCGCGCGCTACGCGACCGAGCGGTTGAAGATCACCGCGCGGGACGGGACGCAGGTGCCCGTCTCGATCGTCTACCCGCGCGATTTCCCGCGCGACGGCTCCCGCCCGTTGTTCCTCTACGCCTATGGCGCCTATGGCCATGCGATCCCGCCGGGCTTCTCCACCGGGCGGCTGAGCCTGCTCGACCGCGGCTTCGCCTATGCCATCGCGCACATCCGCGGCGGCGACGATCTGGGCCAGCGATGGTATCACGACGGCAAGCTGGAGAAGCGCACCAACACCTTCAACGACTTCGTCGACGTGGCGAAGGCGCTGGTCGATCAGCGCTGGACCAGCGCCGGCCGGATCGCGATCGCGGGGCGTTCGGCCGGCGGCGAGTTGATGGGCGCGGTGGTCAATTCCGATCCGCAACTGTGGGGGGCGGTGATCGCCGACGTGCCGTTCGTCGACGTGCTCAACACCATGCTCGACGAAACGCTGCCGCTGACCCCGGGCGAATGGCCCGAATGGGGCAATCCGATCGCGGACAAGGCGGCGTTCGAGCTGATCCGCAGCTACTCGCCCTACGACAATGTGACGCCGCAGGCCTACCCGCCGCTGTTCATCTCCGGCGGCCTGAACGATCCGCGCGTCACCTATTGGGAGCCGGCGAAATGGGCAGCAAAGCTGCGCGCGACCAAGACCGACGCCCATGTCCTGCTGCTCAAGACCAACATGGGCGCGGGGCATGGCGGCAAGTCCGGCCGGTTCGAGAGCCTGCGCGAGAGCGCGGAGGAACATGCCTTCGTGCTGTGGCAACTGGGCGTCGAGGCGTGATCCGCCGGGGCGCCCGCGCCGCATGACCATCGAGGCGATCGTCGCGCGCTATGGCCTGGCGGCGCTGGTCGCGGGCGCCGCGCTGGAAGGCGAGGCGGCGGTGATCGCCGGGGGCGTGCTGGCGCATCAGCAGATGTTCCCGCTGGTCTGGGCGATGGCGGCGGCGGCGCTGGGATCGTTCGCCGCCGACCAGTTCTACTTCCATCTCGGCCGCCGCTTCCGCGACCATCGCTGGGTGGTCGCCGCGCGCCGCAGGCCGGCGTTCGCGCGCGCGCTCGTCACGCTCGAACGTCATCCGATCGGGTTCATCTTCGCGTTTCGCTTCCTCTACGGATTGCGCACGATCAGCCCGATCGCGATCGGCACCACCTCCGTGGCGCCGCGATTGTACCTGGGGGTCAACGCGGTCTCGGCGACGATCTGGGGGATCCTGTTCACCTCGATCGGCTATTCGTTCGGCGAGGTGTTCGAGGAACTGGTCGGCCGGCTGCGCCACGATGCGCGCCTGTGGTGGCTGGTCGGCGCGCTGCTGGCCGCCGGACTGGCCGTCGCGCTCATCCACCGTCTATGGACCCGCCGATGACCCCCTTCACCCGGCCGTTCACCGCACAGCCCGGCGACATCGACGAACTCGGCCATGTCAACAATGCGGTGTGGGTGCGCTGGATCCAGGACCTGTCGGTCGCGCACTGGACGGCGGTCGCCTCGCCCGAACAGCAGGCGGCATACATCTGGGTCGTGACCCGCCACGTCATCGACTATCGCGGCAACGTGACGCAGGGGGAGACGGTGAGCGGCGAGACATGGATCCCGGACGCGCCGCGCGGCGCGCGCTTCGACCGCCACTTCCGGTTCCGGGGCGATGACGACCGGGTGCGCGTGGAAGGCGTCACGACCTGGGCACTGCTCGATCGCGCCACCGGCCGGCTGCTGCGCATCCGTCCCGACATCGCCGAGCCGTTCATGAGGTGAGCGGCGGCGGGCCCGTACGCCACGGCCGGTGCGGAAGCGTAGCGACGGCCCCCGCCCCGCCGCGCCCCCGCGACGACGACGAGGCAGGGCGCCGGGTGACGGCCATCCCGCACGTCGCCCGCGACGGCGGCGGTGCGACGGGCGGCGGCGCCGGCGACGCCGGAACGCCGCTCACTCCACCGTGACGCTCTTCGCCAGGTTGCGCGGCTGGTCGACATCCGTGCCCTTGGCCACCGCGACATGGTATGCCAGCAACTGCACGGGCACCGCATAGACGATCGGTGCGATCAGCGGATGGACCTTGGGCATGGTGATCGTCGCGACGCAGCCGTCGCCCGCCGCCTGCACGCCATCGTAATCGCTGATGAGCAGCACCTTGCCGCCGCGCGCCTGCACCTCCTGCATGTTGCTGACGGTCTTGTCGAACAACGGCCCCGACGGCGCGATCACCACGACGGGCACGTTTTCGTCGATCAGCGCGATCGGCCCGTGCTTCATCTCGCCAGCGGCATAGCCCTCGGCATGGATGTAGCTGATTTCCTTCAGCTTCAGCGCGCCTTCCAGCGCCAGCGGATAATCGGTGCCGCGCCCCAGGTACAGCACGTCGCGCGCGCCCGCGATCACCCCGGCGATGTCCTGGATCGATTCGTCATAGGCGAGCGCGCCGTTGATCGCCGCCGGCGCCTCCGCAAGCTGGCGGACGATGCTGCGTTCCTCGGCCTCGGTCAGCCGCCCCTTCGCCTTGGCGAGATTGGCGGCCAGCGCGGCGAGCACCGCGAGCTGGCAACTGAACGCCTTGGTGGACGCGACGCCGATCTCCGGCCCGGCATGCGTGGGCAGCAGCAGGTCGGCCTCGCGCGCCATCGTGCTGGTCGGCACGTTGACGACCACCGCGATCGTCTGCCGCTCCGACCTGGCATGGCGCAACGCGGCCAGCGTGTCGGCGGTCTCGCCCGACTGGCTGATGAACAGCGCCAGCCCGCCGTCCTCCATCACCGGCGCGCGGTAACGGAACTCGCTGGCGACATCCAGGTCGACCGGCACGCGCGCGAACTGCTCGAACCAGTATTTGGCGACCATGCCGGCATAGAAACTGGTCCCGCACGCCACGATCGTCACGCGGCGGATGCCCGACAGGTCGAATTCGGGGATCGGCAGCACGATCTTCCCCTCGAACCGCTGGAGGTAGCTGCGCAGGGTCTGCGCGACCACGATCGGCTGTTCGTAGATCTCCTTCTGCATGAAGTGGCGATGGTTGCCCTTGTCGATCAGCGCGCCGGTGACGCCGGAGATCGTGACCGGGCGCTCAAGCGGCTGATTGTCGCGATCGAACACCTGCGTGCCCCCGCGCGCGCAGACCACCCAGTCGCCTTCCTCCAGATAGGCGATACGCTGCGTCAGCGGCGCCAGCGCCAGCGCGTCCGACCCCAGATACGTCTCGCCATCGTCGCCATAGCCGACCACCAGCGGCGAGCCGAGCCGCGCGCCGATCAGCAGTTCGGGATGGCTGCGGAACAGGATCGCCAGCGCGAAGGCGCCGTGCAGCCGCGGCAGCACCTCGCGCACCGCCTCCTGCGGCGACCTGCCCGCCTCGACCTGCTCGCTGATGAGGTGGGCGACCACCTCGGTATCGGTCTCGCTGGTGAAGACGCGCCCGCGCGCCTGCAACTCGTCGCGCAGCGCCCTGAAATTCTCGATGATGCCGTTGTGCACCACCGCCACCTCGTCGGTGGCGTGCGGATGCGCATTGTTGGTGGTCGGGCCGCCGTGCGTCGCCCAGCGCGTATGCGCGATGCCGGTGGTGCCGGGCAGCGGATGCGCGGCGAGTTCCCGCGCCAGGTTGACCAGCTTGCCCGACGCGCGCCGCCGCTCGATCGCGCCGTCCACGATCGTCGCGATGCCAGCCGAATCATAGCCGCGATATTCCAGCCGCTTCAGCCCGTCGAGCAGGCGATCGGCCACGTCGTCACGGCCGAGGATACCGACGATACCGCACATCTTACTTGCCGCCCTTCTTCTTCGCCGTCATCGCGTCGCGAAAGCGCTTCGCCCAGCCGTCGCGCTCTTCCTGCCGGCCGCGCGCCAACGCAAGTGAATCCGCCGTAACATCCCGGACAACAACGGAACCCGCCGCGACGATCGCGCCCGCGCCGATCGTGACCGGGGCGACCAGCGCGCTGTTCGATCCCACGAACGCCCCCGCGCCGATCACCGTGCGATATTTGAAGAAGCCGTCGTAATTGCACGTGATCGTGCCCGCGCCGATGTTCGCGCCCGCCCCCACCTCGGCGTCGCCGATATAGGTCAGGTGGTTCACCTTCGCGCCGACGCCGACGTCGGCCTTCTTGATCTCCACGAAATTGCCGACCCTGGCGCGCTCCGCCAGCACCGCGCCCGGCCGCAGCCGCGCATAGGGACCGACCTCCGCGCCCGCGCCGACGCTGGCCCCCTCCAGATGGCTGAAGGCATGGATCGTCGCGCCGTCCGCCACGCTCACGCCGGGGCCGAACACCACGTTCGGCGCGACCGTGACGTCGCGGCCCAGCCGGGTATCGTGCGCGAACCACACCGTGTCGGGGGCGACCAGCGTCGCGCCGTCCGCCATCGCCCGCGCACGCCGCGCCTGCTGCCACGCCAGCTCCACCGCCGCCAGCTCGCCGCGGCTGTTGACGCCGGCGACCTCGCCGGGGTCGGCCTCGATCACCGCCGCCGCGCCGGACAGCTCCACCACGTCGGTCAGGTAATATTCGCCCGCGGCATTGTCGTTGCCCAGCCGCCCCAGCAGCCGGAACAGGTCGGCGGCGCGCGCCGCCATCAGCCCGGTGTTGCACAATGTCACCGCCCGCTCGGCGGCGTCGGCGTCCTTGAACTCCACGATCCGCTCCAGCCGGTCGCTGCCCGGCGCGACGATCAGCCGCCCGTAGGCGCCCGGATCGGCGGGGCGGAAACCGAGCACCACCACCGCCGGCGCGTCGGCGGCGCGCAGCCGCTCCAGCATCGCGCGCATCGTCTCCGCGCGCACCAGCGGCACGTCGCCGTAGAGGATCAGCACGTCGCCGTCGAAGCCGGACAGCGCCTCCTCGGCCTGCATCACCGCATGGCCGGTGCCGAGCTGTTCGGCCTGCTGCGCGATCACCGCGCCCAGCGGCGCGACCGCCGCCTCCACCTGCTCGCGGCCCGCGCCCGTCACCACCACCGTCCGCTGCGGCGACAGCGTGGCGGCGGCGTCCAGCAGGTGCAGCAGCATCGGCCGCCCCGCAATCGGGTGCAGAACCTTATGCAGGTCCGATTTCATGCGCGTCCCCTTGCCCGCGGCGAGGACGACGACGGCTACCTTCTGGCTCGACATGGGCGCATGCCCTGCCACCCTTTGCTTGCCAATTCCAGCATCGCGCGGCAACGCGCGGCATCATGGCCAGCTTTCCCTTTCCGATCGTCGGGTTCGACCTCGACGGCACGTTGCTCGACACCTCGGGCGATCTCACCGCCGCGCTGAACCACGCGCTCGCCTCGGCGGGGCGGCCGACGCTGGAGGTGGACGAGGTCAAGCCGATGATCGGCGGCGGCGCGCGCCACATGCTGGCGCAGGGGATGGCGGCGACCGGCGGCTGCACCGACGCCGAGCTGGACGTCCTGCAGGCGCGGCTGCTCGATTACTACCAGGCCCATATCGCGGTTCTCACCCGCCCGTTCCCGCACGCGCTGGACGCGCTGGACACGCTGGCGGCGATGGGCGTCACGCTGGCGCTGGTCACCAACAAGCTGGAAGCGCTGGCGCGCCGCGTGCTGGACGATCTGGCGCTGACGAATCGCTTCGCCGCGATCATCGGCGGCGACACGATGGGGCCGGGCAACGGCAAGCCCTCGCGCCAGCCGATCGACGCGATGATCGCGCGGTGCGGCGGCGGACGCGCGGCGTTCGTGGGCGATTCGATCTACGATGTCGCGGCCGCGCATGCGGCGGGCATTCCGGCGGTGGCGTGCAGCTTCGGTTTCCTGATGCAGCCGGTCGAGACGCTGGGCGCGAACGCGATCATCCACGACTTCGACCAGCTTATCCCCGCGCTGGAGCGACTGGCATGACGCAGGTGCGCGTTCCCTTCCTCTTCGCGCTGATCGTCGCGCTCGTCTTCGCGATCGGCATGGCGGTAATGCCGCATCCGCCGCAGATCGCGGACGTCGGCGACAAATGGCAGCACATGACCGCGTTCGGCACGCTGACGCTGCTGTCGGTGCTCGCCTTCCCTTATGGATCGCTGCTGCGCATCGGCGAGCGGCTGTCGTTCCTGGGCGCGATGATCGAGGTGGTGCAGTCGATCCCGGCGCTGCACCGCGACTGCGACATCATGGACTGGGTGGCCGACACCGCGATCATCGTCGCGGTGCTGCTGGTCGCGCGGCTGCTGCGCGGGCGGCGGCTGGACACGCGGCGCGGCCACTGATCGGCGCTGCCCTTTCCGCCGCGGCTCGGCTATCGCTGGCGTCGTGATCGACGAGATACCCCTGCGCACCTGGCTGGCGGTGACCATCGCGCTGGCGACGGCCATCGTGGTGTGGGCGCTGTCGGGCGACGGCCAGGCCGCGCTCGCGGCGCTGGCCGGCGGCGCGGCGCTGGTGGTCATCATCGCCACCATCCCCGACGACACCCCGCCCGAGGAGCCGGACGAACCCGCCCCCGCGCCCGAGCTGCCGTTCGACGACGTGCTGGAGGCGATCGCCGAGCCGGTGCTGGTCCTGCGCGACGGCCGGGTCGCGCTGGCCAACGCCGCCGCGCGGCGGCTGCTGGGCGACCATATCGTCGGCGAGGACGCGCGCGTGGCGATCCGGCACCCCGGCGCGGCGGAGCATCTGGCGGACGGATCGTCGCAGCCGGTCGACCTGGTCGGCATCGGCACGTTCGACCAGCGCTGGCAGATGCGCACCGCCGCGGTCGGGCAGCAGGCGCGGCTGGTGCACCTGGCCGACCGCACCGGGCAATATGCCGCCGAGCGGATGCGCGTCGATTTCGTCGCGAACGCCAGCCACGAACTGCGCACGCCGCTCGCCTCGATCCTCGGCTATGTCGAGACGCTGGCCGACGAGGCCGGCGAGGATCCCGGCCTGCGCCAGCGTTTCCTGGGCATCGTCTTCGACGAGGCGCGCCGGATGGAGCGGCTGGTCGAGGATCTGATGAGCCTGTCGCGGATCGAGGCGGAGAAATTCCGCGAATTGCGCAGCGCGGTCGATATCGCCGCGCTGACGCGCGAGGCGTGCGACGCGCTGGCCACCACCCACGGCGACCGCGGCGCGGACATCCGGCTGGACATCGCCGACGACCTGCCGGCGGTGACCGGCGACCAGGCGCAACTGTCGCAGTTGATCCACAACCTGATCGGCAATGCGATGAAATACGGCCGCGCCGGCACGCCGGTCGCGGTGACGCTGGGCTGCGGGGCGCGAAACGTCTCGCTGACGGTCGCCGACCAGGGGGACGGCATCCCGTCCGAGCACCTGCCGCGCCTGACCGAGCGCTTCTACCGCGTCGATCCCGGCCGCAGCCGCTCGCTGGGTGGCACCGGGCTGGGCCTCGCGATCGTCAAGCATATCGTGGAGCGGCATCGCGGGCGGCTGGACATCGCCAGCACCGTCGGCGTCGGCACCCGCGTCACCGTCACGCTGCCGATCGCGCCGTCGGGCGTTCCGGCCCCGCTGTCATGAAGGCGTAACCTGCGTGTCACACGGCGCGCGGCATGAGGGCTTCCGTGTGGGTGGCCGCTCGCTCGGGGGATCCATGTCGCGCTTCGTCCAGGCGCTCGCAGCCATGCTGCCGCTCGCAGGCGCGGGCGGGCTGGCGGCGTGCGTCGACCAGGCGGCGGGGGGCGGCGCGGGATCGCGCGACCAGATCACGGCGGTCGGCTCCTCCACCGTCTATCCCTTCACCACGATCGTCGCCGAACAATATCTCGCCAACACGCCGCACGCGCGCCCGCCGGTGATCGAATCGACCGGCACCGGCGCGGGCATGAAATTGTTCTGCGCCGGGGTCGGCGCCGCGCACCCGGATATCGAAAACGCCTCGCGCCGCATCCGCGCCAGCGAATATGCCGACTGCCAGCGCCACGGCGTCGGCGGGATCGTGGAGGTGCAGATCGGCATCGACGGCGTCGCGTTCGCCGAGGCGCTGAACGGCCCGCGCATGGCGCTGACGCCGGTCGACATCTACCGCGCGCTCGCCGCCGCGCCGCTCGGCCGCCGCAACACCGCGCGGCTGTGGCGCGACGTGAACCCGGCGCTGCCGGCGATGCCGATCCAGGTCTATGGCCCGCCGGCCACCAGCGGCACGCGCGACGCGCTGGCCGAGCTCATCATGGCGCGGGGTTGCGAAACGCTGGACCCTGCGATGGCCGCGCTGCGCGAGCACGATCCCAACCGCTTCGCCGCGCGCTGCCAGCGCGTGCGCGAGGACGGCGCGTACGTCGACGCGGGCGAGAACGACAATCTGATCGTGCAGAAGCTGCGCGCCAACCCCAATGCGCTGGGCGTGTTCGGCTATGGCTATCTGGAGCAGAACGCCGAGGTGGTGCGCGGCGTAACGCTGAACGGCGTCGCGCCGACCTATGCCACGATCGCGTCGGGCGCCTATCCCGGCGCGCGGCCGCTCTACGTCTACGTCAAGAAGGCGCACCTGCGCGCCATCCCGGGGCTGCGCCCGTTCCTGCGCCAATATGCCGCGCTGTGGGGCCGCGAGGGCCCGCTGGTGCGGCGCGGGCTGATCGCCGCCCCCGACCAGGTGCAGCGCCGCTCCGCCGCGATCGTCGCGGGCGAGATCGCGCTGGACCCGCGGAGCCTGCGCTGATGTCGGCGCTGGCGCTGCTGTTCCTGATCGCCGCGCTGGCGCTGATCGGCTGGATCACCGCGCGCGCGCGCGCGCTGCGCTTCCGCACCGGCACCCGGCGACGCTTCAGCTCGCTGCCGCAGCATCACGGCTGGTTCGTGGCGATGTGGACGCTGCTGCCCGCGATGGCATTCCTGGCGGTGTGGCATTTCACCGCCCCCGCGCTGGTGACCGACGCCGTGCTGGCGACCCCGGCGGCGGTGGAGCTGCCGCCGCCCGGCTTCGACCGCGCCGCGATCCTGTCGGAAGCGCGCAACCTGGCGGAAGGCGAGGCATGGGGCGCGTTCCACCCGCTCGCCGAACAGCTCGCGCCCGCCTATGCGCACCAGCAGGCGCGCTACGACTGGATCGCGACCGCGACCGCGCTGCTGCTCGCCTTCGCCGGCGGCTCGATCGCCTTTCTGCGCGTGCGGCCGGCATTCTCGGCGCGCACGCAGGTGGAGCGGGTGGTGATGGGGCTGCTGCTGGTCGCCTCGCTGATCGCGATCCTGACCACGATCGGCATCGTCGCCTCGCTGCTGGTGGAAAGCGCGCGCTTCTTCCGGATCGTGCCGGTCACCGACTTCCTGTTCGGCACGCACTGGAGCCCGCAGGTGATCGACGCGCGCGACCCCGGCGCGACGCTGGGCGCGGTGCCGCTGTTCTGGGGAACGTTCTTCATCGGAGCGGTGATCGCGATGGCGGTGGCGATCCCGCTTGGGCTGATGAGCGCGATCTACCTGACGCAATATGCGCGCACCACCACGCGGCGCTGGATGAAGCCGCTGCTGGAGGTGCTCGCCGGCGTGCCGACGGTCGTCTACGGCTATTTCGCCGCGCTGACGGTCGCGCCGGCGGTGCGCGACCTGGGCGTCGCGCTCGGCATCCGCTGGGCCTCGTCGGAAAGCGCGCTGGCGGCCGGCGTGGTGATGGGGGTGATGATCATCCCCTTCGTCTCCTCCATGGCCGACGATTCGCTCTCCGCGGTGCCCGCCGCGATGCGCGACGGCAGCCTGGCGATGGGCGCGACCAGTTCGGAGACGATCCGCAAGGTGCTGGTCCCGGCCGCCCTGCCCGGCGTGGTCGGCGGCATCCTGCTGGCGGTCAGCCGCGCGATCGGGGAGACGATGATCGTGGTGATGGCCGCATCCGGCGTCGCCACGCTCACGCTCAATCCGTTCGCCAGCACCACCACCGTCACCAAGCAGATCGTCGACCTGCTGACCGGGGAAGCGGAGTTCGATTCGGCCAAGACGCTGGCCGCGTTCGCGCTGGGGCTGACGCTGTTCGTCATCACCCTGCTGCTCAACGTCGTCGCACTGATGGTGGTGCGCCGCTATCGTGAATCCTATGAATAGGCCGGTCATGCCGCCCACGGACCGCCAGCCGACCGACTGGCGCACCGCCGCCATGCAGCGGCGCGTGCGGCGACGCTATGCCGCGGAGCGGCGCTTCCGGCTGCTCGGGCTGGCGGCGGTGTTCCTGTCGGCGGCGTTCCTGATCTACCTGCTGGCGACGATGGTGGCGCAGGGGGCGAGCGGCTTCACCGAGACGCGGGTGGCGCTGCCGATCGACCTGCGCGGTCGCATGACGGTCGCCCCCGCCCGGCTGGCCGGCGCGGGCGCGGATCTCGCGCTGTCCGGCGCCGGGCTGGAGGCGGCGGTCGATACGGCGGCCAACCGCGCCTTCCCGGCGCAGGGTGGCGCGGCGCTGCTCTCCGACGGCGCGTGGCTGCGCGTGCGCGACGCCATCAAGCGCGATCCCTCGCTGCTGCGCCGCGCGGCGGTGCTCGACGTGCCGGTGGCGACCGAGATCGACATGGCGCACAAGGGCGCGGGCACGCCAGCGGCGAAGGCGATCGTCGCCGCCCTCGGCGACCGGCTGTCGCGCGGGCTGAACCTGTCGTTCTTCACCGGCGCCGATGCGACCGATCCGACCCGCGCCGGCATCTGGGGCGCGTTGAAGGGTTCGCTGCTGACGATGGTGGTCACGCTGGGCCTCGCCTTCCCGATCGGTGTGCTGTCCGCGCTGTACCTGGAGGAATATGCGCCGCGGAACCGCTGGACCGACCTGATCGAAGTGTCGATCAACAATCTCGCCGCGGTGCCGTCGATCATCTTCGGGCTGCTGGGGCTGGCCGTGTTCCTGGGCACCTTCCACATGCCGCGTTCCGCCGCGGTGGTCGGCGGGCTGACGCTGGCGCTGATGACCATGCCGGTGATCGTGATCGCCGGGCGCAACGCGATCACCGCCGTGCCGCCGTCGATCCGCGATGCCGCGCGCGCGCTGGGCGCGTCGCCGATCCAGGTGGTGTTCCACCATGTCCTGCCGCTCGCGTTGCCCGGCATCCTGACCGGCACGATCATCGGCATGGCGCGCGCGCTGGGGGAAACCGCGCCGTTGCTGATGATCGGCATGCGCGCCTTCATCGCCGCGCCGCCGGGCCGGCTGACCGACCCCGCCACCGCGCTGCCCGTGCAGATCTTCCTGTGGTCCGACGACGTGCAGAAGGGCTTCGTGGAGAAGACCTCGGCCGCGATCATCGTGCTGCTGGTCGTGCTGCTGGCGATGAACGGCGCGGCCGTCTATCTTCGCAACCGTTTCGAGACCCGCTGGTGATGAACGACGCCGCTCCCAAGATGAACGCGCACGGCGTCAACGTCTTCTATGGCCGCAAGCAGGCGATCCGCGACGTGTCGATCGACGTGCGGCGCGAGGACGTCACCGCCTTCATCGGCCCCTCGGGGTGCGGCAAGTCGACCTTCCTGCGCACGCTGAACCGCATGAACGACACCATCCCCGGCGCGCGCGTCGAAGGGGACATCCGGCTGGACGGGGAGGATATCTACGCCAAGACGATGGACGTGGTGCAGTTGCGCGCGCGCGTCGGCATGGTGTTCCAGAAGCCGAACCCCTTCCCCAAGTCGATCTTCGAGAATGTCGCCTATGGCCCGCGCATCCACGGGCTGGCGCGCTCCAAGGCCGACCTGGCGCAGATCGTCGAACGCTCGCTGACCCGCGCGGGGCTGTGGAACGAGGTGAAGGACCGGCTGTCCGACAGCGGCACCGCGCTGTCGGGCGGGCAGCAGCAGCGGCTGTGCATCGCGCGCGCGATCGCGGTCGATCCCGAGGTGATCCTGATGGACGAGCCGTGCTCCGCGCTCGATCCGATCGCGACCGCCAAGATCGAGGAGCTGATCCACGAACTGCGCGGCCGCTATGCGATCGTGATCGTCACCCACAACATGCAGCAGGCGGCACGCGTCAGCCAGCGCACCGCTTTCTTCCACCTCGGCCAACTGGTCGAATATGGCGACACCTCGGACATCTTCACCAACCCGCGCGAGGATCGGACCAAGGACTATATCACGGGCCGCTACGGCTGAGGGATCACGCATGGCCAACACGCAGGAACATACCGTCAAGGCGTTCGACCAGGACATCGGCCAGTTGCGCGGACTGATCTCGCAGATGGGCGGACTGGCCGAAAGCGCGATCGCGGAGGCGATGGTCGCGCTGCAACGCGGCGACGCGACGCGCGCCGCGCGCATCGCCGCCGACGACAAGCGCATCGACGCGATCGAGGCGGAGGTGGAGCGCACCGCCGTGCGCATCATCGCGCTGCGCGCGCCGATGGCCGACGACCTGCGCGAAGTCGTGGCGGCGATGAAGATCGCCAGCGTGCTGGAGCGGATCGGCGATTATGCCAAGAACATCGCGCGCCGCGTGCCGCAGATCGAGAGCGAGCACCGCATCGAGCCGATCTCGATCCTGCCCGCGATGGGGCGGATGGCGGCGGCGATGGTGCACGACGTGCTGAACGCCTTCGCCGCGCGCAACCCCGACGCCGCGCTGGCGGTGTGCGAGAGCGACAATGCGCTGGACGATTTCTACGACAGCATCTTTCGCACGCTGGTGACCTACATGGTCGAGAATCCCAAGACGATCGGCCAGTGCGCGCACCTGCTGTTCATCGCCAAGAACCTGGAAAGGATCGGCGATCACGCGACCAACGTCGCCGAAATGGTCTATTTCGCCGCAACAGGCACGCGGCTGGTGGAACGCGAAAAGGGAGTCGACTGATGGCCAAGGCCCGCATGCTGCTGGTGGAGGACGACGCCAGCCTCGCCGAACTGCTAGTGTGGCATTTCACGCGCGAGCATTTCGACGTGCAGCACACGATCGACGGCGAGGAAGCGCTGCTGCTCGCCAGGGAAACCCCGCCGGACATCGTGCTGCTCGACTGGATGGTGGAGGGCATTTCCGGCATCGAGGTGTGCCGCCGGCTGCGCCGCGCCTCCGAGACGCAGAACGTGCCGATCATCATGCTCACCGCGCGCGGCGAGGAGGAGGACCGGGTGCGCGGGCTGGAAACCGGCGCGGACGATTATGTCACCAAGCCGTTTTCCCCGCGCGAGCTGGTCGCGCGCGTCGGCGCGGTGCTGCGCCGGGTGCGGCCGGCGCTGGCGGGCGAGCAGCTCATCTACGCCGACCTCGAAATGGACACTGTCGGCCACAAGGTGCGCCGAGGCGGCGACGTGGTGGCGCTGGGGCCGACGGAATTCCGGCTTCTCAAGCACTTCCTCGAACATCCCGGCCACGTCTTCTCGCGCGAGCGGCTGCTCGACAGCGTGTGGGGGCATGACAGCGACATCGAAAGCCGGACCGTCGACGTGCACATCCGGCGTCTGCGCAAGGCGATCAACGAAGGCGGGCGCCCCGACATCATCCGCACGGTGCGGTCGGCGGGCTATGCGCTGGACACCGGACACTGATCCACCCGAGTCGTTCGATGCGCCTTCGCAACGATGGACCTTTTCTGCCCGGTGGGACGTTGGCCGATCCGCGTGACTGAAACGCGTTTCTGACCGAACGCACGGCAGGAGAGATAAACATGAAGACCATTCTTCTCGCAGCAGCGGCCGTGATCGCCTTCCCGGCGATGGCGATCGCACAAGACACTCCGCAGACCACGACCGCGCCCGACGCCACCACCGCGCCGGCGACGACGTCCGATCCGACCGCGCCGACCGATCCGGCAGCGGCGCCGGCGACCGACGCCACCACCGCCGATCCGGGGACGACGCCGCAGGACGCTTCGACGCCGCCGCCCGCCCCCGCCACCCCGCCGGCCACGCCGGGCGGCGCGCCCGGCACGGAGACCGCGGGCGGTTACCAGCCGTCGCAGCCCGCCATCTCCGGCACGCCGCAGCCCGGCGCGACCGTCCGCTTCCAGCCCGCCCCCTCGCCCGACCAGGCGTTTCCGGCCCCGGCGCCGAAGGCGGAATATCCGGTGTGCAAGAAGGGCCAGTATGATGGCTGTTTGCAGGCCAGCGACGCCCGCAAACCGGCACGCGCGCGCCGCCGCCGCTGAACCGACGACACGCGGACGGGCGTTGCGCCCGTTCGAAGGCCGAGTATGGAGGGCGCTTCATCCACAGGGAAGGAGCGCCTTTTCCATGTCCATCCGTTTCGACGATCGAGTCGCCATCGTCACCGGCGCGGGCGGCGGTCTGGGCCGCCACTATGCGCTCGAACTCGCCCGGCGCGGCGCGCGCGTGGTGGTCAACGACCTGGGCGGCGATCGCAGCGGACATGGCGCGTCGGACGCGGCGCTGTCGGTGGTCGAGGAGATCACGGCGGCCGGCGGCGTCGCGATGGCGAACGGCGCCAGCGTCACCGATCACGAACAGATGGTCGAGATGGTCGCGCGCGCGAAGGAGGCATGGGGCGGCGTCCACATCCTCATCAACAACGCCGGGGTGCTGCGCGACAAGACGTTCGCCAAGATGGACCCGGCCGATTTCGCGTTCGTGGTGCAGGTCCACCTGCTCGGCAGCGCGCATGCGACCAAGGCGTGCTGGGACACGTTCCGCGAACAGAATTACGGCCGCGTGCTGATGACCTCCTCGTCCTCGGGGCTGTTCGGCAATATCGGACAGGCCAATTACGGCGCGGCCAAGCTCGGCATCATCGGGCTGGCGCGCACGCTGCACCTCGAAGGCGCGCGCAACGGCATCCGCGTCAACACGATCGCCCCGACCGCCGGCACGCGCATGACCGAGGATCTGTTCCCCGCCGATGCGCTCGCCACCTTCGCCCCCGAAAAGGTCGTCCCAGCCGCGCTGTTCCTGGTGAGCGAGGATGCGCCCTCCAACCAGATTGTCGGCGCGGGCGCAGGGGTGGTGCAGGCGTGCCATATCGCGCTGACGCCGGGCGTGGCGCTGCGCGGCGACGACCTGTCGCCCGAGGGGGTGGCGCGCCACTGGGAGGCGATCACCGATCGCACCGGCGAGATCGTGCCGGGCACGGGCGTGGAACAGGCGATGCTGATCGGCAGGACGCTGGCGGGCGGGTGACCGCCGCGACGCCGGCTGCCGGCCGCCGGCCGTCGCGCGCTGCGGCTATTCCTCCACCAGCTTCATCAGGCGGCGTTCGACGGGCGCCAGCACCGGGCCGAGTTCCTGGCCGCGCCGGATCACCTGCCCCGCCTCGCCGACCAGCGCCCACATGCCCTGCCGGTGGCGCAGCGCGGGCCGCTTCTCGATGCGGAATTCCGGGCGTTCGGCGGTGCGGCGGAAGGCGGAGAAGATCGCCGCCTCGCGCCCCAGATCAATCGCATAGTCGCGCCAATGCCCCGCCGACACCATGCGACCGTACAGGTCGAGGATGCGGCCGAGCTCGTGCCGGTCGAAGCCGACCTGGCCCGGCCCGCGACCACTGGCGGGAAAGGGCGTGACGACACCCATCAGGCGCGGTCGCGCTCCCGATCGTCGTCGCGCGGCTCATGGACGCCGCGCTGTTCCTCCACCAGCGCGTCGAGCCGCTTCTTCATCGCCTCCAGCTCGCAGCGCAGGATCTCCACCTTCTGCGTCGCCGGATCGAACAGGTCGCGACACGGCGTGCCGTACGGGACGAAGCGCGGTTCGGGCGCGGCGCCGCCGTCCACGACGGTCGGGCGCGCCGGGATGCCGACCATCACCGCGCCCGCCGGCACGTCACGCGTCACCACCGCATTCGCGCC
Source organism: Sphingomonas taxi (assembly GCA_003243195.1). Lineage (GTDB taxonomy): Bacteria > Pseudomonadota > Alphaproteobacteria > Sphingomonadales > Sphingomonadaceae > Sphingomonas > Sphingomonas taxi_B. The sequence goes on from QFQI01000003.1 coordinate 197,069, forward strand.
GACGCGCGCGCGGGTACCAACGGTGATCGGTCCCAGCACCTGCGCGCCCGAACCGATGATCGCGCCATCGGCGATCGTCGGATGGCGCTTCCCCGCCACGCCATTGTCCGGGCTGGTCCCGCCCAGCGTGACGCATTGGTAGATGGTCACGTCGTCGCCGATCTGCGCGGTTTCGCCGATCACCACGAAGCCGTGGTCGATGAAGAAATTGCGTCCGATCGTCGCGCCGGGATGGATGTCGATCGCGGTCAGCATCCGCGACACATGGTTCACGATCCGCGCCGGCAGGTACAGTTTCGCGCGGTACAGGCGGTGCGCCACCCGGTGCCACGCCAGCGCCCACACGCCGGGATAGGTCAGCACCTCCCAGCGCGAATGCGGCGCCGGATCGCGCGCGCGGATCGAATCAAGGTAATCGGTCAGTCGCGACATCCGCTTCCCCCAGGACCGGCTTCGCCGGCGGCTTGATCGCGAAGATAGAGCGTCCCGGCGCCGGTTTCCATAAGCAGCGCTATCTTGTCCGAAACCGGATTTTCCTACCTTCGTTGTCGGGTATGCCCGATGACGGGACGATCGCGGCGCACCCGGCCGCGCGGGGGACTTCATGCAGGCGCTTTCCGAACTCGATTTCACCGCCTTGTGGCCGTTCATCGCGGTCGGCTTCGGCGCGCAGCTGGTGGACGGCGCGCTGGGCATGGCGTTCGGGGTGATCTGCAACACCTTGCTGGTGGCGGTGATCGGCTTGCCGCCGGCGCGCGCATCCGCCAACGTCCATATCGTCGAAACCTTCACCACCGCGATTTCCGGGATCAGCCATGCGATCACCGGCAATATCGACAAGCGGCTGTTCCTGCGGCTGCTGCTGCCCGGCGTGATCGGCGGCGTCAGCGGCGCCTATCTGCTCACCAACATCGACGGCAACACGATCAAGCCGTTCGTGCTGGCGTATCTGGTCGCGATCGGCCTGTACCTGCTGGTACGCGGGCTGCTCTTCCCGCCGCGAGTGAGCAAGCCCAAGGTGGTGGAACCACTGGGCCTGATCGGCGGCTTCATGGATGCGGCGGGCGGCGGCGGCTGGGGGCCGATCGTCACCTCCAACCTGCTGGTGCAGGGGGTGGAGCCGCGCAAGGTGGTCGGCACCGTCAGCGCGGTGGAGTTCTTCCTGACCGCCACGGTCTCCGCCACATTCCTGTACCATCTGGGGCTGAAGGACTTCGCGACCGCGACGGTCGGGCTGCTGATCGGTGGCGTCGTCGCCGCGCCGCTGGGGGCGTTCTTCGCCAAGCGCATCCCGATGAAGGTGATGCTGGTGCTGGTCGGCACGGTCCTGACGATCACCAGCACCTATGGCTTCATCCGCGCAGTGCTGATGTAGCATCGGCGAGGGGAGCGGTTCGCGCGCTCTCCCATACCCGTCACCACGGCCCGCGCCGGGTGACGGGCGATGGACGCCTCAGGCGCTGACCGCGTGCACGGTCGCAACCGCCTTCATCACCGATGCGATGCGCACCGACGACTGGATCACCTCGGCGGTGACACCGGCCTTCTTCAGGATCTGCTCGTGGCTGTCGATGCACATGCCGCAGCCGTTCATCGCGCTGACCGCCAGGCTGAACAGTTCGAAATCCACCTTGTCGATGCCCGGCGCGCCGATCACGTTCATGCGCAGCTTGGCCGGCATGCGGCTGTATTCGTCGTTCCCGGCCAGGTGGGTGAAGCGATAATAGACGTTGTTCATCGCCATCACCGCCGCCGCCGCGCGCGCCGCATTGGCCGCCTCCGGCGTCAGCTTGCCATCGACCTCGGCCTCGGTCGCCTCCACCAGCGGCTTGTGGCCGGAACCGTGCGCGCAGGCGAGCAGCAGGCCGTATTTGCGCTGGTCGTTCAGCACCGTCTCGTTCAGCAGCGAGCCGACGTTGAGGCGGATGTCCTTGGCATAATCGGGCAACGTGCCCGCGAATTCCTTGAGCGCCATAGTCTGTCTTTCGGACATGCGTCACCGGCGCCCGAGGCCATCGCCGGGGCGAGCGCGACGAAGCGGTCCGACGCGACACGCGCGGACCGCCGCGCCGCACCCGCCATGGCGGCCGGGCGACCTGGTGACGACGATGGGGATGGGGCGGGACCGATGCCCCACCCCGGAGGGATCAGGCCGCGACCTGAAGGACGTCGTCGCCCTTGTTCCAGTTGCACGGGCACAGCTCGTCGGTCTGCAGCGCGTCGAGCACGCGCAGCGTCTCCGCCGGGTTGCGGCCGACGTTCAGGCCGTTGACCTGCACCGCCTGGATGATGTTGTCCGGGTCGACGATGAAGGTCGCGCGGAACGCGACATGCTCGTTGCGGTCGACGATGCCCAGCGCGTCGGCAAGCTTGCGGCCGTTGTCCGCCAGCCACGGGAAGTCCGCCGCCGCCAGATCCGGGTCCGACTTGCGCCACGCCAGATGGACATGCGCAGTGTCGGTGGAGGCGCCGATCAGCACCGCGTCGCGGTCCTCGAAATCGCCCTTGATCTGGCTGTAGCCGACGATCTCGGTCGGGCAGACGAAGGTGAAATCCTTCGGCCAGTAGAACAGCACCTTCCACTTGCCGGGATAGGCGGTGGTCAGGTCCAGCGTCTCGCCCGCGGGCAGAGCAGAAACGCCCTGCTGGACGGGGATGGTCAGCGCCGGAAAGGTATCGCCGATGGTCAGCATGGTGGGCTCCTCGATAAAGAAAACGGAGTTCCAGCCATCCTCTCGCTCACGGTCGGCGTTCTCGCCGCTCTCGTTACCCGACGACATAGAGGCTTTTGCATGATCGAGCAAATCGTCTATTCCATCACCGTTGATCGAGAGAGACGATGAATGGCCGCGACCTACCTGCCGACGCTGAAGCAATTGCAATATCTGGTCGCGCTGAAGGACCATGGTCACTTCGGGCGCGCGGCGGAGGCGTGTTTCGTGACGCAATCCACGCTGTCGGCGGGGTTGCGCGAACTGGAGACGCTGATCGGCGTGACGCTGGTCGAGCGCACGCGCCGCGTGGTGCGCTTCACCCCGCTGGGCGAGCAGATCGCCACCAAGGCCCGCGTGGTGCTGCGCGAGGCGGAGGAACTGGGCGACATGGCGCGCGCCGCCGGCCGCCCGCTGTCGGGCGAGATGCGGATGAGCGTGATCCCGACGATCGCGCCGTTCCTGCTGCCGCGAATCCTGCCGCGGCTGCGCCGCGACTATCCCGAGCTGAAGCTGTTCCTGCGCGAGGAGCCGAGCGGCCCGGCGTGCGAATCGCTGCACAACGGCCGCACCGACTGCGTGCTGCTCGCCCTGCCCTATGCGTGTGGCGAGGTGACGGTGCTGAAGCTGTTCGACGACCATCTGTTCCTGGCGTTCCCGCGCGGCGAGATGCCCGCCTCCGCCGCCGCGGTCCAGCCCGCCGATATCGACGAGACGCGGCTGTTGCTGCTGGAGGACGGGCATTGCCTGAAGGACCATGCGCTGGCGGCGTGCAACCGCGCCGAACTGCGCGCGGAGGCGGCGATGCTGGGCACGTCGCTGCACACGATGGTGCAGATGGTCGACAATGGCCTGGGCGTCACCATGCTGCCCAAGATCGCGCTGGACGCCGGGATCCTCGACCATACCGATGTCGTCGCGCGGCCGCTCGACGCCGCCGCCCCGGTGCGGACGCTGGCGCTGGTGTGGCGCCGCGCCTCGCCGCGCGAACGCGACTTCCAGTTGCTGGGGGAGGTGCTGAGGGCAGCGGGGTGAGAGCCTCGACCCTCGCGCTTCGCCGGTTCCCGGACAGCCTCTAGCGCCAGCGCGCCGCCGCCGCATCGTCGGTGGCGCGGGCCTCCACCCAGCGCGCCGCGCCGTCCACCGTCTCGCGCTTCCAGAACGGCGCATCGGTCTTCAGCCGGTCGATGAGATAGGCGCATGCCTCCAGCGCCGCCGCGCGATGCGGCGCGCAGGTGCCGACGAACACGATCCGCTCGCCCGGCGTCATCGGCCCGACGCGGTGCACCACGCTGGCCGCCGTCAGCGACCAGCGCGCCACCGCCTCCTCCGCCAGCCGCGTCAGCGCCGCCTCGGTCGCGCCGGGATAATGTTCCAGCTCCAGCACCGCCACGCCTTCGTCGGCCCGCACCAGCCCGGTGAAGGTCGCCACCGCCCCGCCCCGCTCCAGCGCGGCGAGCTCCGCGCCCGCGTCGATCGGCTCGCGCCCGACATGGACGCGAATCATCCGCCGGTCACCGGCGGGAAGATCGCCACCTCGCGCGCGCGCGCCACCGCCGCGTCGAGCGGCACGAACACCTGATCCACCGCCGCGCGCAGCTTCGCGCGATCGGCGAAGGCGGCGGCGTGCCCGTCGCTGCGCCCGGCGAGCCAGTCGATCAGCCCGGCGACGCTGTCGACCCCGGGGGGCGGCACCAGTTCCTCCTCGGCGACGCCGATCCGTTCGCGGACCCAGGCGAAATACACGATCCGCACCGTCGCTCAGTCCATGTGCCGCAGGCCGACGCGCAGATAGTCCCAGCCCGTCACCATCGTCAGCGCCGCCGCGCCCCACAGGCTGGCCAGCCCGGCGACCTTGATCCATGCCTCGCCGGGGAGCGCGCCCGCCAGGATCAGTGCGCCCAGCGACACCAGTTGCAGCGTCGTCTTCCACTTGGCCAGCCGCGACACCGGCAGCGACACCTGAAGTCCGGCCAGGAACTCGCGCAGCCCGCTCACCGCGATCTCGCGCAGCAGGATCACCAGCGCGGCGATGATATGGACGCCGGTGATCGCCGCCACGTCGTCATGCCGCGTGCCGACCAGCATCAGGATCACGGCGGCGACCATGATCTTGTCCGCGATCGGATCCAGGAACACGCCCAGCCGCGACACCGCGCCCTGTGCGCGCGCCAGATAGCCGTCGAAATAATCGGTGATGCCCATCAGGCAGTAGAGCGCGAAGGCGATGCCGAACCCGGCACGCCAGCTTGGCCACCACAGGAAGGCGACCAGCAGCGGCACCGCGACGATGCGCGACAGCGTGAGGAGGTTGGGCAGCGACAGCATCGCGCGCCGACGTGGACCCGCCGCGCGGGACACGCAACCCTGTACGCCACGAAAATCGCCGTTGGATCGCGCCGCGCCAGCCGCTATGCACGGGCGAAGTGCAACAATCCGGGGGCCCGGACCCGCGTCATGATCAATGCCCTCGGGCTCCTCAAGCGGCGGCGTTTCCTGCCGCTGTTCACCACCCAGTTCCTCGGTGCCTTCAACGACAACCTGTTCAAGACCTCGATGGTGCTGTTCGCCACCTACGAGATTTTCGCCGACGAAACGCAGGAAAGCTTCTTCAATGCGCTGAGCGCGGCGCTGTTCATCCTGCCGTTCTTCATTCTGTCCGCGCTGTCGGGCCAGTTGGCGGACACGATGGACAAGGCGCGCATCATCCGCATCGTGAAGACGGTGGAGATCGCGATCATGGCGGTCGGCGGCGCCGGGCTGATGCTGGCACGCACCGGCGCGGTCACGGTGCCGCTGGTGCTGATGCTCGCCGCGGTCACCGGCCTGGGGGTCCATTCCACCTTCTTCGGCCCGATCAAATATGCGATCCTGCCGCAGCATCTGGACGAGGACGACGTGCTCGGCGGCACCGGGCTGGTGGAGGCGGGCACGTATCTGTCGATCCTGCTGGGCACGATCGTCGCCGGCTTCGTCTATCATTCGACCACATGGGTCGCGGTGCTGACGATCACGGTGGCGGTGCTCGGCTGGGCCAGCGCGCGCGCGGTGCCGCCCGCCCCCCGGCTGGGGCCGAAGCTGACGATCGACTACAATCCCTTTCGCGCGTCGTGGCGGCTGGTCGCGGGAACGATGCACATCCCGCGGCTGTTCATGGCGATCTGCGCGATCAGCTTCTTCTGGACGATCGGCTCGGTGCTCATCATCGTCTTCCCGCCGCTGGTGAAGAACGTGCTGACCGCCGATGCCAGCGTCGCCAGCCTGGTGCTGGCGGTATTCTCGGTCGGCGTGGCGATCGGCTCGGTGGTCATCAACCTGATGCTCAAGGGGCGGATCTCGGCGTGCTTCGCGCCGGCGTCGGTGATCGCGATGGGGCTGGCGGTGCTCGCCTTCTGGTGGGTGGTCGGGCTGTGGACGCCCGCGCCGGCCGGGCGATTGTTCGACATGGCGGCATTCGTCGCGCAGCCGCACGCGCTGCTCGTGCTCGCCGCGCTGCTGGGCGTCGCGATCTTCGGGGGGATGTTCGTGGTGCCGCTCTACGCCTTCCTGACCACGACCGTGACCAAGGACCATACCGCGCGCACGGTGGCCGCCAACAACGTCGTCAATGCCGGGGCGATGACCTTCGGTTCGGTGGCGGTCGCCGGGATCACCGCGCTGGGCGTCACGCCGTCGCAACTGCTGCTGGTGGTGGTCGGCATGTGCGTGATCTCGGCGATGATCGCGCAGCGCCTGCACCGCGCCTGCGACTAGAGGCGCACGGACATCAGGTCAGCGGCGTCAGATCAGCAGCGTCGAGAAGCAGGTGAAGAACGCCGCGAAGCTCAACAGGAACAGCCGCACATCGAACGCGCCGCCGCGTTGCGCCGCCATGCGCGGCGGCGGCGGCAACGTGCGGCGGAAGGGATGGCGGGCACCTTCGTTGGTGAGGACGAGTCGACGATCCATGGCCATATCTTAACGCGAAGTTTACCTTTCCGGCTACCGCACGATGCGAAGCCCGGGCGTCCTGCGCCGGGACATCACAGGAGGGATCATATGCCGCTCTACGCCTTCAAGGGGCAGCGCCCCACCCGCCATCCCGGCGCATGGGTCGCGCCCAGCGCCGATGTGATCGGCGACGTGGTGCTGGGCGAGGACGTCGGCGTGTGGTTCGGCGCGGTGATCCGCGGCGACAACACGACGATCGTGATCGGCGCGCGCAGCAACGTGCAGGAGGGCGCGCTGCTCCATTCCGATCCGGGCGCGCCGCTCACGGTCGGCGAGGATGCGACGATCGGCCACCACGCCGTCCTGCACGGCTGCACGATCGGGCAGCGCGTGCTGATCGGCATGGGGGCGATCGTGCTGAACCGGGCGGTAATCGGCGACGATTGCATCGTCGGCGCGGGCGCATTGGTGACGGAGGGCAAGACCTTCCCGCCCCGCAGCCTGATCGTCGGCAGCCCGGCGCGGGTGGTGCGCGAACTGGACGATGCGGCGGTGGCGGCGCTGAAGCTGTCGGCGGCGCATTATGTGGCGAACGCGCGCGCCGCGGCGCAGGGGCTGGAGCGGATCGAGTAACCGCCCGGCGTCACGAGGGTGACGTTGCGTCAATCTTGCCACCCTCCCCGCCGCCGCACATACACTGCGTCCATGTCCATTCCCCCGCTCCTGTCGCGCCTGCGCCTGCCGGTCATCGGCTCGCCGCTGTTCATCATCTCCAACCCCGATCTGGTGATCGCGCAGTGCAAGGCGGGGATCGTCGGATCGTTCCCGGCGCTCAACGCGCGGCCCGCGACGCTGCTCGACGAATGGCTGCACCGCATCACCGAGGAGCTGGCCGCGCATGATCGCGCCCACCCGGACGCCCCCGCCGCGCCGTTCGCGGTCAACCAGATCGTCCACAAGTCCAACGACCGGCTGGAGGCCGACCTGGCAACCTGCGCGAAATGGAAGGTGCCGATCACCATCACCTCGCTGGGCGCGCGCGAGGAACTGAACCAGGCGGTGCACGGCTGGGGCGGCATCACGCTGCACGACGTCATCGACGATCGCTTCGCGCGCAAGGCGATCGAAAAGGGCGCCGACGGGATGATCGCGGTCGCCGCCGGCGCAGGCGGGCACGCCGGCCGCCTGTCGCCCTTCGCGCTGGTGCAGGAAATCCGCCAGTGGTTCGACGGGCCGCTGGCGCTGTCGGGCGCGATCGCCAGCGGCGCGGCGGTGCTGGCCGCACAGGCGATGGGCGCGGATTTCGCCTATATCGGCTCGGCCTTCATCGCCACGCAGGAGGCGCATGCCGACCCGCGCTACAAGCAGGCGATCATCGACGGCCGCGCGGCCGACATCGTCTATTCCGACCTGTTCACCGGCGTGCACGGCAATTACCTGCGCGCGTCGATCGTGGCGGCCGGGCTGGACCCCGACGCGCTGCCGCAGGGCGACCTCAAGACGATGAGCTTCGCGTCTGGCGGCGCGGCCAAGGCGTGGCGCGACATCTGGGGATCGGGCCAGGGGATCGGCGTGATCGACACGGTGGAACCCGCCGCCGCACGCGTCGAGCGGCTGGCGCGCGAATATCATGCCGCGCGCGAACGGCTGCTGGCTCTGTAGGTGACGGCATCGCCGCGCCTCCCGTCAGGGGTTCGCGGTGGAAGGCGGCACCATGGCGCGCGCCGGCACCGCTTTCGAATGTCGCCTTGTCACGAATGCCGGACGGGCTGTCAAAGTCCGTTTGAAAACTGACGGAAGAGCGAGTTTTGCAGGCGATGCCGGCCCGCTCCGCCTCCCGGCCACCCACAGCGTATCCTTGATGGGGGGCCGGGAGGGGAGCGGGCCGGCACCGCGAAAACAGCCGCTCAGAAGGCGGTGGCGAGCCGCTCCAGCATCGAGCGCGCGGGGCTGGTCGTTGGCGCGCCGCTCGCCTGCGCGGTGTCCATCAGCGCCACGCGCCGGTGCAGGTCGATGCTGCCCTCGATCAGCGCGCGCGCCTGTGGCGGGAACGAGCGCAGCGCCGCCGCTTCCGTGGCGGGCGCCTCGCCCAGCCGTCGGGCCGGCTCCATCGCCTGCGCCGCGCTCAACTCGCCGGCCGCGACCGCGCGCTGCGTCAGCAGCCAGGCGATGACGTGCATCAGCCGCGTCGTCACCTTCAGCGATTCGCAACTGAACGACACCCGCTCCATCGGCGGCAGCGCCTCGCGCTCGGCACGCCCGCCCTCATCGAAGTAATGCCGCGCCTCGTCGGCCAGCAGCATCGCCTCCGTGTAGAAGGAATCGATCAGCCGGCGTTGCAGTCGCGGGTCGTGGGCGATGTCGGCCATGATGCGCTTTGTGCCATGGCGCGCGCGGCCGCGCCAAGCACGTTCATCATCTTTGCGGCCGCGATCCGTGCCGGAATGCGCCACCTCGCGCGCCATTTGCGCTCAGGCGATGATGTCCGGGATCAGTTGATCCTCCAGCACCGCGATCTCGTCGCGCAGCCGCAGCTTGCGCTTCTTCAGCCGCATCAACTGCAACTGATCGGCCTCCCCGCCGCCCAGCGCGACGATCGCGGCGTCGAGCTCGCGATGCTCGATGCGCAACATGTTCAACCGCGCCGCGATGTCCGGGTCGTCGCTCATGTCGTCCATCGCCTGCGCCCCATAGCCGATTCGCGGCTTGCATAGCGCAGCCGGGGCACGGCCGTTGATCCCTTTTCACATGTCGTCGCATGATAGCCGCGGATTATCGACCGCAAGCAAATGATACGCGACTTATCCGCGTTTCCGTGGTTGTTTCAGTCCCCCTCTCAACCACGAAGGAGACTGCCATGCAGACCGCGCACATCTCGGCCCTGGAGGCCAAGCATGCGACGCTCGACCAGCGCATCACCGCCGAGTCGCAGCGTCCCATGCCCGATACGGTGGTGATCGCGGAACTGAAGAAGCAGAAACTCAGGTTGAAGGAGGAGATCGTCTCCTCCCACTAGGATCATCGGCCCGGCGACCAGGATGTCGCCGGGCCTTTTTACGCGTGGCAGCCGACCAGCCCGGCCAGCGGCACCACCAGGATGTCCTGCCCCGGCCGATCGAGGCGCAGCGTGGCGCTGGGCACCGCCGCCCCGTCGGTCAAATTCTGGCGCGGCTCGATCGTCATCTGCACGGTCGCCATCAGGTCGCCGCCACGAAACACCGTTTCCGCGTTGAAGCCCAGCGATGCGACCCCGGTCGCGCCGGTGCGCGGGTAGTCCGTGACCTTGCCGTCGATCATCAGCCGCAGCGTCGCGGTATCGGCGGTAACGGTCGCGGCCAGCACCCGCGTCGCGCCGGTGGAGAACAGATAGGCGGCGCATCCGCGCGACGGCAGCGTCTGTTGCGGCAGCGGCCCGATCGGCAGCCCGTCGATCGAGGCGGCGGGGGGCGCGGCCTGCGCCGCGGCCAGCAGAAGCGCGATCGTCATCATGCGCCGCTCCCTACCATGACCAGCCACGCCGGATAAGCCGCGATCGCCAGCAAGGTGCCGAGCGGCAGCGCATCGTCCGCCACCATCGCCCGCCCGCGCGCCTGCTGGAACAGCACCCAGCCCAGCCCGACCAGCCCGGCGGTCAGCAGCACCGCCGGCAGCATCCGCCAGCCGAGCCACACGCCGATCGCCCCGAACAACTTGGGGTCGCCCCCGCCCAGCCCCTCGCGCCCGCGCCAGCGGCGATAGCCGGCCGCGACCAGCCAGAGCAGCACGAACCCGCCCGCCGCGCCGATCGCGCGATCACCCGGCGCCGGCGGCGACCAGAAGGCGCTCGCCACGCCCGTCAGCGCCAGCGCCGCCACCAGTGGATCGGGCAGCCAGAAGTCGCGCGCGTCCATGACCGCCAGCACCAGCAGCAGCCAGCCGAACATCGCCCCGGCCAGCGCGACCGGGCCGGCCGCGACCAGCGCCGTCGCGACGCCGATGGCCGCACACCCGGCCTCGATCGCGGGATGCAGCGGGTCGATCCGCGCGCCGCAGCGCAGGCAGCGCCCGCGCGCGATCGCCCAGCCGAGCAGCGGCACCAGCTCGTACGCGCGCAACGTCCGCCCGCATCCGTCGCACGCCGACCGCCCGCGCAGCACCGATCGCCCGCGCGGCCAGCGCACCGCGACCGTCGCCAGGAAACTGCCGATGATCGCGCCCAGCGCGCCCAGCGCCAGCGCCCACAGCGCGGCGTCAGCCACGCTTGCGGATCAGGTAGCGGTACACGCCGAAACCGTTGATCCCCAGCAGCACGACGTTCTGGACGCCCAGCGGCTCGTCGCCGGACAGCCACGCGCCGGTGATCCACGCGATCGAGGAGGTGACGAAGATCACCATCCCCCAGCCGGTCACGCGGCGGCCATTGTCCAGCGACACCATGAAGGCCGCCGCGATGCCGCTGATCGCCGCATACCATTTCAACGCTTCGACCAGGCTTTGCACGCCATCACGCCTAGCCGTTTGTATCGGACCGCGCGACACCCTAGATGGCGACGGAGATCAAGAGAGGAATTGCGGACCATGGCCACCGATCCCGTCGTCATCCTGTCCTATGCGCGCACGCCGATGGGCTCCATGCAGGGCAGCCTGTCCGCGATGAGCGCCAGCGAACTGGGCGCGGTCGCGGTGAAGGCCGCGGTGGAGCGCGCCGGCGTCGATGCGGCGACGATCGAGCGCATCTACATGGGCAACGTCCTGTCGGCGGGCGTCGGCCAGGCGCCGGCGCGGCAGGCGGCGATTCGCGCCGGGCTGGGCGAGCATATCGAGGCGACGACGCTCAACAAGGTCTGCGGATCGGGCATGCAGGCCGCGATCCTGGGCGCGGATGCGCTCGCCGCCGGCTCGATCGACCTGCTGATCGCGGGCGGCATGGAGAGCATGACCAACGCCCCCTATCTGTCCAAGGCGCATCGCGGCGGCGCGCGCATCGGGCATGACCGGCTGTTCGACCATATGTTCCTCGACGGGCTGGAGGACGCCTATGAACCCGGCAAGGCGATGGGCATCTTCGCCGAGGAGACCGCGCAGGAATATCAGTTCACGCGCAAGGCGCAGGACGATTTCGCGATCACCTCGCTGGAACGCGCGCAGGCCGCGCAGAAGTCCGGCGCGTTCGATCGCGAGATCGTGAGCGTCGAGGTGGCGGGCCGCAAGGGCACCACCACGGTCAGCATCGACGAACAGCCCGGCAAGGGCGACGTCGCCAAGATCCCGACGCTGAAGGCCGCCTTCGCCAAGGAAGGCACGATCACCGCCGCCAACGCCTCCTCGATCTCGGACGGCGCCGCCGCGCTGGTGCTGACGCGCCTGTCGGTCGCGGAGAAGCTGGGCATCAAGCCGGTGGCGCGGATCGTGGCGCATGCCGGCCACGCGCATCGCCCCGCGCGCTTCACCACCGCGCCGGTGCCGGCGATGAAGAAGGTGCTGGAGCGCGCCGGCTGGGCGGTGGACGACGTCGACCTGTGGGAAGTGAACGAAGCGTTCGCGTGCGTCGCGATGGTGGCGATGCGCGAATTGTCGCTGGATCACGCGAAGCTGAACGTCAACGGCGGCGCCTGCGCGCTGGGGCATCCGATCGGCGCGTCGGGCGCGCGCATCCTGACGACGCTGCTCGCCGCGCTGGAGAACAACGGTCAGAAGCGCGGCGTCGGCTCGCTGTGCATCGGCGGCGGCGAGGCCGTGGCGATGGCGGTCGAACTGATGAACTGAGCGGCTGTCCGCGCGCGCGCCGGACGCGCGTTTCGCGGTGCCGCCCCACTCCCTCGCTCCGCGCGCGCCGTCGGTATTCACGATGGCGGGCGCGGCGGGGAGACGGGCGGCACCGCCGCGACATTCGCCTTCGACTCCGCATAAATGCACCGTCACCGCGGATCGCGGGCGGCGAACCCGCGTCCGGCCCGCACCGCGACGTGACCGGCCGACACAAGAAAACACGTCGGCACGGTTGCGCCGCCGCCCGCTTCGCGCGATCCCCGCCCGAACAGCCAGGGGAAGCGCGCATTGGAAGTGGTATCGGTCGTTCTCGTCCTGTTGTTCGCGGTGGTCGCCAGCGGCGCGATCGCGCGGATGCTCCCGGTCAACATCCCCACGCCGCTGGTGCAGATCGCGTTCGGCAGCGTCATCGGCCTGGCCGCGAACCTGCGCGTCACGTTGGTGCCGGAATTGTTCCTGCTCGTGTTCCTGCCGCCGCTGCTGTTCATCGACGGATGGCGCATCCCCAAGGATGAATTGCTGAAGGACGTGCCGGTCGTGGTCGAACTGGCGCTCGGGCTGGTGCTGACCACCGTGATCGGCGTCGGCTTCTTCATCGACTGGCTGATCCCGGCGATGCCGCTGGCGGTGTCGTTCGCGCTGGCGGCGGTGGTTTCCCCGACCGATCCGATCGCGGTGTCGGCGATCGCGGCGCGCGTGCCGATCCCGCGCCGCATGATGCATATCCTGGAGGGCGAAGCGCTGCTCAACGACGCCTCGGGCCTGGTCTGCCTGCGTTTCGCGATCGCCGCCGCGCTGACCGGCAGCTTCTCGCTCGCCGCCGCCGCCGCCAGCTTCGTGTGGCTGGCGATCGGCGGGATCGCGATCGGCGTGGCCGTGACGCTGGCCGTGACGCGCGCGAAGGCATGGGTGTCGCGCCGCTTCGGCGAGGACACCGGCTCGCAGGTGCTGGTCAGCCTGCTGATCCCGTTCGCCGCCTATATCCTGGCCGAGCATCTCCATTGCTCGGGCATCCTCGCGGTGGTCGCCGCCGGCGTGACGATGACCTTCGCCGAATTGTCGAGGCAGGCGCTGCCCGCCACGCGGATGCGCCGCAATTCGGTGTGGGACACGATCCAGTTCGCGCTGAACGGCATCATCTTCGTGCTGCTGGGCGAGCAATTGCCGGTGATCCTGGCCGGCGCGCGCGAGACGGTGAAGCTGACCAACCACGACAATCCGTGGTGGCTGGCGCTGTACGTGCTGGCGATCACCGCGGTGCTCGCCGGGCTGCGCTTCGTCTGGGTGTGGCTGTCGTTCCGGCTGACGGTGCTGCGCCATGGGCAGCCCGGCACGGCGATGCGCAGCACAGACTGGCGGGTGTTCGCCGCCATGTCGCTGGCGGGCGTCCGCGGGGTCATCACGCTGGCGGGCGTGCTGACGCTGCCGCTGGCGCTGACGGACGGCACGGCCTTCCCCGCGCGCGACCTGGCGATCGCGCTGGCGGCGGGGGTCATCATCGTGTCGCTGGTCGCGGCCAGCATCGGCCTGCCGCTGGTGCTGCGCGGGCTGTCGATGCCGCCGGAGCCGTCGAAGCGCGCCGAGGAGGACCGCGCGCGCGTGCTGGCGGCGCAGGCGGCGATCCGTGCGGTGGAAAGCGCCGAGCACCGGCTGGCCGAGGGGCGCAACGACGCCGACGTCTATGCCGAGGCGGCGGCGCGGATCATGGACCTGTACCGCGAGCGGATCCGCGTGCGCGAGGACGGCGAGTCGGCGCCCGACGACCTGCAACAAAACGAGCGCATCGACCGCAGCCTGCGCCTCGCCGCGGTGCGCGCCGAGCGCGAGGAGGTGTTCCGCCTGCTGCGCCAGCGCACGATCGGCAGCGAAACGGGGCGCAAGCTGACCCGCGAGCTGGACCTGCTGGAAGGGCGCCTGCGGACGTGAGCGGATAGGCCCGCCCCGGTCACCCCGGCGCGGGCGTCCCCGTCGCGGAGGTCGCGCCCTCGCCACCCCCCTGTTCCGCCAGCGAGAAGATGCGCCGCGCCGTCGTCCATTTCACGCCCGGTTCGGCCCAGGGCAGCGGACGCTGCACCGTGTCCATCTGCCGCTCCCACGCCCGCACGGCCGGATCGGCGGCGTCGGCGGCGGCCTTTGCCGCGGCATCGAAACCGGCGTCGGTGTCCATCACCATCACCAGCCGGTCGCCGCTGCGATAGATGTCCATCGCCGTGACGCCCGCCGCGCGGATGCTGCTCACGATCGCGGCGGGCACCGCGCCGGCGGCGTGCCACGCCTCATAGGCGGCGATCGCCGCCGGTTCGTCGGCGATGTCGACCAGCAGGACGTGGCGGCGCGTCGTCAATTCACCCATCCGCCGTCGATCACGTGCACCGCCCCGGTGGTGAACGCCGCCTCGTCGGCGGCGAGATAGGCGGCGAGCGCGGCGATTTCCCCGGCGCGGCCGAGCCGCCCCATCGGCTGGCGCGCGACGAACGCGGCGTGCGCCGCCCGGTAGTCGCCGGTCTCGCGCAGCCGCTGTTGCAGCGAGGGCGTGTCGACCGTGCCCGGGCAGATCGCGTTGCAGCGTATGCCCTGCCCGACGAAATCGGCCGCGACCGCCTTGGTGATGCCGATCACGCCGGCCTTGGTCGCGCCATAGGCGAAACGGTTCGGGATGCCCTTCACCGAGCTGGCGATCGACGACATGTTGACGATCGTCCCGCCGCCCGCCGCCAGCATGCCGGGCAGCACCGCGCGGATCGTGCGGACCATGCCGGTCATGTTGATCGCCACCGCCTGCGCCCATTCCTCCTCGGTACAATCGAGGATCGTGCCCGAATGGACGATGCCGGCGATATTGGCCAGCACGTCGATGCGCCCGGTCGCGGCGACCAGCGCCTCCACCTGCGCGGCGTCGGTCACGTCGAGCGCGCGATGCTCGCACCCGTCCAGCCCGGCGAGCGCGGCGGCGTCGATGTCGGTCGCGATCACGCGCGCCCCTTCCGCGACATAGCGCGCGGCGGTGGCGCGCCCGATGCCGCGCGCGGCGGCGGTGACCAGCGCCACCTTCCCCGTCAGCCGTCCCGTCATCACGTGCGCCGTGCCGCGACCGGCAGGCACGCCGGTCCGACGGGGTCGAACGCCTTGTAGGTCAGGATGAACTCACGGTGCCCGAGCTCCTCGGACACGCTGCGCGCGCCGCCCGCCACCGCCATCACCGCCGCGACGATCTCGTCGCCGACCTCGTCCAGCGTCGCCTCCCCTTCCAGGATGCGGCCGGCGTCGATGTCCATGTCCGCCGCCAGCCGCCGCGCCGTCTCCGGGTTCGCGCAGATCTTGATGACCGGCGCGATCGCGGAGCCGACCACCGACCCGCGCCCGGTGGTGAACAGCGTCAGGTGGCACCCGCAGGCGATCATCTCGACGATCTCGGCATTGTCGGAGATGTTGGGAAAGCCGAAGCGCGGTTCGCCGTCGGGCACGACGTCCAGCAGGTAGAGCCCGCCCGCCGGGGGGATGTCGCCGGGCTTGATGATCCCGCTGATGAGCGAGGAGCCGGATTTGGAATAGGCGCCCATCGACTTTTCTTCCTGCGTGGTCAGCCCGCCGTCGGCATTGCCGGGGGCGAAGCTGCCGAAGCCCATGACGGTGTAATAATCCTCGGCCTTGCGCACGCATCGCACGATCGCCTCGCCCAGTTCGGGGGTCAGCGCGCGATCCGCCATGATGCGCTCGCATCCGACGAGTTCGCCCGTTTCCTCGAAGATGCAGGTCGCGCCGTCCGCGACCAGCCGGTCGAACGCGCGCCCCACCGCCGGGTTGGCGGTGATGCCGCTGGTGCCGTCCGATCCGCCGCAGATCGTGCCGACGATCAGCTCGTCGACGCGCATCGGCACGCGTTCCACCCCGGCGATCCGCGCCTTCATGCGCGCCACCGCCGCCAGCCCGGCCGCGATCGTCGCCGCCGTTCCGCCGGTCTGCTGGATGACGAACAGTTCGACCGGACGGCCGCTGTCCTGCACCACCTTGTGCAATCGCTCGCGATCGAAGCTCTCGCAGCCCAGCGACACGATCACCACGCCGCCGACGTTGGGATGCGTCGCGACCGCCTCCATCACGCGCGCGGCATAGGCGTTGGGATAGCAGCCGGGAAAGCCGATCAGGTGCACGTCGGGGTCGTCGGCCTTGTCGACGATCCGCCGCGCGACATGGTGCGCGCATTCGACAAGATAGGCGACCGCCACCGTGTTGCGGATGCCCTTGCGTCCGTCGGCGCGCGGCCACGCAGCGATCACGCGCGCTGCTCCGTCACCGCGCTGCGCGTGTGGCTGGCGATATAGTCGCTCTTCATGTTGTGCATATGGACCCACTGGCCGGCGGCGGCGGCGGCGGTCATCGACCCGATCGGCGCGCCATATTTGATGACCTTGTCGCCCGGCCGCAGCGCCTGTCGCGCGACCTTGTGACCCACGGTCACGCCCTCGCGTGCCGGGGTCGTCCCGCCCGACACCGGCAGCAGGTCGCCCGCCGCGATCGGCGCGACGCAGACCAGCACATTGTCGTCGGGGTGGAGCAGGATGAGCTGCTGCCGGCCGCCGCCTTCCAGTGCCGACCACAAGGCGTCCGGCACCGTCACGGCCGCGCGTTCGCGCAGCGCGGCGACCTCCGCCGGGCTGGCCAGCCCCGCCAGCACGCGATCGACCGCCGGATGGCGAAGCGGAAACTGGATCGCCGCCGCCGGCAGCGCCACGCCGTGGCGGGCGCAGGTCCGCGCCAGCGCGCGGGTTCGCGCCACCACCGCGTCGGACGGGGTGGCGTAATCATAATGCGACTCGCCCGGGTCGGCATCCGCGGGGTCGCGCGCCAGGATGCCGCTATTGTACGCGCCGCCGACGATCACGCGCACGCCCTGCCGGTGGCAGCGATCCAGCAGGCCCGCCGCGCTGCGATCCAGCAGCGTATAGCGCCCGGCGAGCAGGATCACGTCCAGCGGCACGCGCTCCAGCACCTCCTCGCACACCGCGATCTCGTTCACGCCCACGCCGATCGCGCCGACCAGTCCCGCGTCGCGCAACGCCACCATCGCGCCATAGCCGCCGTCCAGGAAGTCGCGCAGGTGGCGCGCGTGGTCGTCGCCATGCGTCATCCGCCCCAGGTCGTGCGCCAGCAGCACCTCGACCCGCCCGCGGCGCAGGCGCGACAGGCTGTCGTCGAAGCAGCGCCGCACGCCGTCGGCGGTGTAATCGAACACCGGCGCATATGGGTCGCCCGCGACGAAGCCGTGCCGGTCACCGCCGCGTTCACCACCGGGGACCAGCCGCCGCCCGACCTTCGTGGACACGCGACAGGTCGCATCGGGATCGTGCCGCGCCAGCGCCGCGCCCAGCCGCCGCTCCGCCAGCCCGAACCCGTAATAGGGCGCGGTGTCGAAGTAGCGCAGCCCGGCGCCGATCGCCGCCGCCACGGTGGCGTCCGCCGTGTCGTCGTCCACCGCGCGATACAGATTGCCGATCGCGGCGGTTCCCATGCCGTAATCCGCGCCGATCGCGTCGCTCACGATCGCTTCCCGCCTGCGCGTGCCGTCGCTTCCTCCGTGACCATGTTGCGACGCCATGCGCAGCGCTTCCCCTCCTGCCACGTCAGCACAGTCGACGACATGGGATGCATATCTATGTCTCCCGCATTTTCATTGAAATATGAAATATACTTTCACGCCCGGTCCCACGCCGTCGCTGGCGCGGCGCGGCGGTGAACGATACAGATCGGGCATCACTGGCATTGGGTGGATGATGAGCGCTCCGTCACGTTATCAGGCTCCGGCGCTCACCAAAGGACTGGAAATCCTGGAGCTGCTTGCCGGTGCCGAGCGCGCGCAGACCATGGCCGGCATCTCCACCGCGCTCGGGCGATCGGTGGGGGAGATCTTCCGCATGCTGCAGGTGCTCGAGGAGCATCGCTACATCGTCCGCGACGAGGATGGCTATCGGCTCACCAACCGGCTGTTCGCGCTGGGGATGGGCCGCCCGCCGGTTCGCGACCTGACCGTCACCGCGCTGCCGGTGATGCACGAACTGGCGCGACGCACCGGGCAAAGCTGCCACATGGCGGTGGTGTCCGGCGCGGAGATGGTGGTGATCGCGGGGGTGGAGGCGCCGGGCCTGTCGGGGTTCGCGGTCCGTGTCGGCTATCGCCGCCCGCTGCACCGTTCCGCGTCCGGGCGCGTGCTGCTCGCCTTCCAGCCCGCCGCCACGCGCGATGCGATGCTGGACGAGGTGCGGGCGACCGGGGTCGATCCGGACCCCGCGACGCTGCTCCCGCTGCTCGACGATCTGGTGGCGCACGGTGGCGGCGCGACACGCAGCCCGCTGCTCGACGGCATCACCGACCTGTCCGCGCCGATCCTGGCGCACGACACGGCGCGCGCCGCGCTGACGATCCCCTATGTCGCCGGCCCGGCCGCGCGCGTGCCGCTGGAGGAAGCGCGCGATCGGCTGCGCGAGGCGGCGCGGACCATCGCCGGCCAGCTCCATCCGACACTGGAGTGAGCCGCGCGGCATGACGGCGGGTGGCGACGGACGGACGGGGATGGAACCCCCGCCCTAGCGTTCCGCGCCGATCGCCTCCAGCGACCGCTGCTTGGTCTCCGGGAAGAACAGCAGCACGACCACGAACTGCACCGCCATCATCGCCGCGAACACCACGAACGGCAGCCCGCGCGTCTGCTGCGCCACCAGCGGGAAGGCGAGCGCGACCAGCGCATCCATCAGCCAGTGGGTGGACGATCCCAGCGCCTGTCCGCGCGCGCGCACGTCGGTGGGGAATATCTCGCTGATATAGACCCAGATCACCGCGCCCTGGCTGAACGCGAAAAAGGCGATGAACGCGATCAGCAGCCACAGCAGATATCGCTCCCCGCTGCCGCTCAGGAACACCGCGGCGGTGCCCGCGAGCGCCAGCGTCAGCCCGACCGAGCCGATCAGCAGCAAGGTGCGCCGACCCAGCCGGTCGATCACCGTCAACGCCAGCGCGGTGAAGACGAAATTGCACAGCCCGATCGTCACCGCCTGCCGGTCGGCCGACACCGCATCATAGCCCGCCGCCGCGAAGATATCGTTGAGATAATAGAGGATCGCGTTGATGCCGGAGAGCTGGTTGAACGCCGCGATCGCGAAGGCGAGCAGGATCGGCTTGCGATGCCGCGCCCACGACAGCTTGGGGGCAACGGCGCCGGCCCCTGCGCGGTGGTAGCCGGCCAGTTCGGCGCGCGGATCGGCCACGCCCAGCGCCGCCAGCACGCGCGCCGCGTCGCCGTCGCGCCCCTTCGCCGCCAGCCAGCGCGGGCTGTTGGGGATGGTGAACATCAACGCCAGCAGCAACAGCGCCGGTGCGGCGCTGACGCCCAGCTTCACCTGCCACTCGCCCGCGCCCAGCGCGAAGCTGCCGACGATCGCGTTGCTGAGGTAGGCGACCAGGATGCCCAGCACGATGTTGAGCTGGAACGTGCCGACCATCAGCCCGCGCCGCTCGGCCGGCGCGATCTCCGCCAGATACACCGGCGCCAGCACCGACGACGCGCCGACCGCCAGCCCCGCCATGACGCGAAAGGCGATCAGCGCCGGCCAGCTCCACGCCAGCAGGCATCCCAGCCCCGACAGGCAGTAGAGCAGCGCGATCCCCTTCAGCGCGTCGCGCGCACCGAAACGGTCGCCCGGCACCCCGGCGAGCAGCGCGCCCGCCAGCGTGCCCCACAAGGCCGCCGAAACGGTGATCCCCACCCCCGTCGCATCCAGCGCGAAGGCGGTGCGGATCCCCTCCGTCGTGCCCGCGATCACCGCGGTGTCGAACCCGAACAACAGGCCGGCCAGCCCGCCGACCGCCACGCCGCGCAACAAGGTGATGTTCAAGGGATCGGGTTCCATTCGACGGAGGATATCCCGGAAACGGACCGCAATCCGTCGCCGCCGTCAAGCCGCCGTGATCCGCGCCACCCGGCGTGCAGCGAACATGGCGCGCATCCGGCGATGCGCGCGACCGAATCTCCTTGCGATGAACCGCCATCCCGCGCGATGCGTTGGCCGACGCATCCGACACCAGTCCGACACAAGGCGATGATGGCGAACCGTGCATCCTGCTGACCCACGGAAACCCGGACGGCTGCGCGGCGCGATCCGGCTCGGCTGGCTCGCGCTGGGGTTCCTGTTCGTCGCGCTGGGGGTGATCGGCGCGCTGCTGCCGCTGATGCCGACCACGATCTTCCTGATCCTCGCCGCCGGCTGCTTCGCGCGGTCGTCGCCGCGACTGGAGGCGTGGCTGCTGGATCATCCGCGGGTCGGCCCCACCTTGCGCGCGTGGCGGCGCGACGGCGCCATCCCGCGTCGCGGCAAGCTGCTGGCCTGCACCGGCATCGCGGCCGGCTATCTGATCTTCCTGCTCACCGCCGCGCCGCGCCTGCCGCTGGCGATCGTCGTGGCGACGGCGATGGCGGGGTGCGCGCTGTTCATCGTTTCGCGCCCCACCGCGACCTGACCGCGCCGCCATGGCCGGTCGGGTGAAGCGCAAGGCCGGGCTGGCGGCCGCCGCCACGCTGGCCGCGCGCGACGATGCCGTGCCGCACAGTTGCGCGCTGTGCGGCCGTGCGCTCGGCACGCGCGTGGAATGGCACCACGTCATCCCGCGCAGCGAAGGCGGCACCGGCACGGTGCCGCTGCACCCGATCTGCCACCGCGCGATCCACGCCGCGGCCGACAATGGCGCGCTGGCGCGGGCCGGGACGCTGGAGGCGATCCGCGGCTGGCCGGCGCTGGTGCGCTTCCTGCGCTGGATCGCCGACAAGCCGGCCGACTTTCATGCGCCGACGCGGAAGGGCCATGACCGCCCGTAATGCGGCGGCTTTGCGGCGGTTCGGCCCGCCCGTGGCGGCAATGCGGCACGATCGCCCATGATGTCGCCATGAAGCGTGGCCGATCGGCAACAGTCGGCCGGTTCTGCATGCATCTGCGCTTTTTTACAGCAACCAACTGCGGGAGCCATTGTTAAGGGGTGCCCGGCCCGGTCGCACGAAGCGTCGCAGAAACCGGGCAAAGAAACTGACTTGAGGTCTATTATGCGTAAGCTCGTTCTTGCGGCCGTTGCCGCGTCCGCCGCGTTCGTCTCCACTCCTTCGCTGGCGCAGGACGTCCCCGCCACCGACACCGCGACGGCCCCCGACGGCACGCGCGCGTTCGGCATCGAGCCGTATGTCGCGATCCGTGGCGGCTGGGAGGAGTTCCAGAGCGACAGCGTGCCGGGCGCGCCGCGTTCGAACAAGCTGAACGGTTCGCTGGTCGAGGGTCTGGCCGGCGTCAACGTGCCGCTGGGTCCGGTGTTCGTCGGCGCCGAGGGCAACGTCGCCAAGGGCGTGTCGGGTGACATCGACTGGCAGTATGGCGCCGCGGGCCGCTTCGGCTTCCGCGCCGGTGACAGCGGCCTGATCTACGGCAAGGTCGGCTACCAGTGGGTGAACTTCGACAAGCGCGTGAACACCGATCGCGACTTCCACGACGTCACCTACGGCCTTGGCTTCGAGGTCGGCCCGAAGGATATCGGCCTGGGCGGCATCACCAGCAATTCGGGCATCCGCCTGCGCGGCGAAGTGTCGTCGTTCGGCTGGACCAACAGCTTCCGTCCGACGCTGGGCATCGTCGCGCACTTCTGATGCGCTGACGGTTACGGGTTCCGGTCGCCGGGCGTATTTTCGGCGACCGTCCGCGCCAGTTGCGTTTCGTGCGGAGTGAAAAGGGCGGGGCCGGACGGCTCCGCCCTTTTCTCGTGTCAGCCGCCGTCGCCGCGCGGCAGCCACTCCCCCAGCACGGCATTGACCGCCTCGGGCGCCTCCTGCTGCACCCAGTGCGACACGCCGGGCAGCCGCCGGATCGTCAGGTCGGCGACGAAGCGCTCGGTCCCGTCCAGCGTTTCGATCCCCAGCGCGGCATCCGCCTCTCCCCACACGATCAGCACCGGCACATCGACGCGCCCGCCGTTCGTCAGGCGCATCGCGTCGGGATAGCGCACCACCGCGCGATACCAGTTGAGCATCGCGGTCAGCGCCCCCGGCCGCAGGGCGGCGGCGGCGTAGACGTCCAGCACGGCGTCCGGGAAGCGCGTCTGATCCACCGCCATGTCGCGAAAGGCATGCCGCACCCCGGCCGCATCGTCGCGGCCCAGCATCCGTTCGGGCAGCAGCGGCAGCTGGAACGCCGCCATGTACCAGCTACGCCGCCGCTGCGGCCAGTAACGCAGCGCCCGGGCGTAGCAGCGCGGATGCGGCAGGTTCATCACCACCAGTCGCTCCAGCGGCCGGACGCGGTGGATCGCGAAATGCCAGGCCACCGCCCCGCCCCAGTCGTGCCCGATCAGCGTCAGCTTCCGCGCGCCGCTGGCATCGAACAGCGCGGCGGCGTCGGCGACGATCCGGTCGAGCCGGTATTCCTCCACCGTTGCCGGACGCGACGACGCGCCATAGCCGCGCTGGTTGGGCGCCCAGACACGATATCCCATCGCGGCGAGCAGCGGGATCTGATGCCGCCAGCTATAGGCGAGCTCGGGAAAGCCGTGCAGGCACAAGGCGAGGTGATCGCCGGCCCCCGCCTCCACCACCTCGAACCGCAGCCCGTTGGCGGCGACCTCGCGCACGACCATGCCGCTATCGGCGTCGGGCGTCCAACTGGGGTTCAGCATCGCGGTGCGCCGCGACGCGGGTCACGCAGGTGTCCCATGACCCTCGATGTCCCCCATGGCCCCCGATGTCATCGCATCGCTCTCCGATCGAACCGGACCGGACGTATCATGGATCAGGGGGTGATGGCGACGCCGATCAGCGGCGGCGTTTGCGTTTGGGTCGCTCCTGGGCGCTCAGCACCTCCAGCAGCGCGCGCGCGGCGCTGGTTTCGGCCTCCTGCTTGCTGGTGCCCTCCGCGCTCACCTCGTCCTTGCCGACCGCGACGCGCACCGTGAAGCGCGGGGCGTGGCCGGGACCTGAGCGATCGACCACCGCATAGGCCGGCGTGCCACGGCGATTCGCCGCCGCCCATTCCTGCAACGCCGATTTGGGATGCTGCGGCGCGCTGTCGCCGGCATGGATGCGATCGGCCCACAGCCGCCGCACCACCGCGCGCGCGGCCTCCAGCCCGGCGGTGCGGTACAGCGCGCCCAGCAACGCCTCCATCACGTCGCCCAGCAGGTTGTCGCCATGCTGCGCGCCGTCGTCGCGCGCCTGCTTGCCGAGCCGGACGTGCGCGGTCGCACCGATCTCGCGCGCCACCTCCGCGCACACCGCCCCGGTGACCAGCGCATTGAAGCGGCGCGACAATTGCCCCTCCGGCTCGTCCGGGAACACCTCCCACAGCCATTCGGCCATCACCAGCCCCAGCACGCGGTCGCCCAGGAACTCCAGCCGCTCGTAACTGTCGCCGGCCTGCCCGTCGGCATGGCTGGAATGGGTCAGCGCGCGCACGAACGGCGCGGGATCGGCCGGGCGCACGCCCAGCACCTGCGCGATCCAGTGCGAAACGTCGCCCGCCGCCGCGCTCGCCGGATCGCTCAGAAGCCCTGCCCCACCCGGCTGAGCCGCGCCGCCGACAGCCACGTCCACGGCTTGATCCACTCCGCCGAACCATCGGTGGAGAAGAAGGTGACGATCGCCTTGCCCTCGATCCGCTCCATCGGGATATAGCCCATGCCTTCGGGCGGGGCGAAGCGGCTGTCGGCCGAATCATCGCGATTGTCGCCCATCAGGAACACGTTGCCCGCGGGCACGCGATACACGTCGGTATCGTCGGCCATCGGGATGTCGTGCTGGTCGAGCACCTCGTAGCTGCGCCCGCCCGGCAGCGTCTCGCGGAAGCGCGGGTAGCGGCACACCGGCTGCCCCTGCGCGTCGGTATCCTGGAACGCCGTGTCGCACTTCCCGACCGGGAAATTGGGCGTGATCGGCACCACGAAGTCGGCGACGCGCTGCTTGGGGATCGCGCGGCCGTTCAGGAACAACTGCCCGGCGCGCATCTGCACCGTGTCGCCCGGCAGGCCGATCACGCGCTTGATGACGTCATGGTCGTCCGGCCCCATCGAACGGAACACCACCGTGTCGCCCCGCGTCGGATCGCGCGCGAAGATCCGTCCCGGGATCAGCGGCACGCCCCATGGCAGCGACCAGCGCGAATAGCCGTAATTCCACTTCGACACGAACAGATAATCCCCGATCAGCAGCCGCGGCAGCATCGATTCGGACGGGATCGAGAAGGGCGAGAAGAGGAAGCTGCGCAGGATGAACACGAACAACGCCAGCTTCAGCAGGAAGCGGATCGTCTCGCTGGTTTCCGAACGGGCGGGCTTGCCGGCGGCGGTGGGGGTGGCCATGAAGCACCGCGTCGCGCAACCGCCGCCTCGCGTCAAGCGGAGCCTTGCGGGGGACGAGGGGTTGTGCACCGCAACAGGTCAGAAGGAACATCGACATGGCGGATTGGTCAAGGATCGAAGCGCTGCCCACGGAGCGGCTGGAGGCATTGTTCGCGAACGATCCCGACCGGCTCGGGCGCTTCTCGCTCGACGTCGCGGGCATCCATTTCGACTGGTCGAAGACGCACCTGACCGCCGACGCGGTGGCCGCGTTCGAGGCGCTGGCCAGGCAGGTCGACCTCGCCGGCAAGCGCGAGGCGATGTTCGCGGGCCAGAACGTCAACGTGACCGAGGATCGCCCGGTCGAACACACCGCCGAGCGCGGTGAAGGCAAGGCGGAAAGCGTGTCGCGCGCCGCCGCCTATCACGCGCGGATGCGCACGGTGATCGACGCGATCGAGGCTGAGGCGTTCGGCCCCGTCCGCCACATCCTGCACGTCGGCATCGGCGGATCGGCGCTGGGGCCGCACCTGCTGGTTGATGCGCTGGGCCGCGACAGCGACCGCTACGACGTGGCGATCGTCTCCAACATCGACGGCATGGCACTGGAGGATGTATTCGAGCGGTTCGACCCCGCCGCCACGCTGCTGGTGGTCGCGTCCAAGACCTTCACCACCACCGAGACGATGATGAACGCCGAGAGCGTCATCGAGTGGATGAGCGGCGCGGGCGTCGACGATCCCTACGGTCGCGTCATCGCGGTCACCGCGTCGCCCGACAAGGCGATCGAATGGGGCGTGGACGAGACGCGCGTCCTGCCCTTCTCCGAAGGGGTCGGCGGGCGGTACTCGCTCTGGTCGTCGATCGGCTTTCCCGCGGCGATCAAGCTGGGCTGGGAGCAGTTCCAGGAATTGCTGGACGGTGCCGCGGAGATGGACCGCCATTTCCGGCTGACCGCGCTGCATGAGAACGCCCCGGCGCTGGCCGCCTTCGCCGACCTCTATTACACGCAGGTCCGCCACGCCGAGACGCGTGCGCCGTTCGCCTATGACGAGCGGCTGCGGCTGCTGCCCAGCTACCTGCAACAGCTCGAGATGGAATCGAACGGCAAGGGCGTGACCGTCGACGGCCAGCCGGTCGGCCGCCCCACCGCGCCGATCACCTGGGGCGGCGTCGGCACCGATGCGCAGCATGCGGTGTTCCAGTTGCTGCACCAGGGCACGCACCTGATCCCGGTCGAGTTCCTGGCGGTGATCGAGGCCGGCGACACGCTGCCCGAGGAGCATCACCGCCAGTTGCTGCTCAACGCGTTCGCGCAGGGCGCGGCGCTGATGAAGGGCAAGCAGGTCGACGACCCCGCGCGCAGCTATCCCGGCGACCGTCCGTCCTCGACGCTGCTGCTCGACCGGCTGGACGCGCGCACGCTGGGGGCGCTGATCGCCTTCTACGAACATCGCGTGTTCGTGAGCGGCGTGCTGCTCGGCATCAATTCCTTCGACCAGTTCGGCGTCGAGCTGGGCAAGGAAATGGCCAAGGCCGCGGCACATGGCGGCGGCGACTTCGACCCGTCCACCACCGACCTGATCGCCCGCGCCGGGCTGGCGTAGCCGCCGGTGGTCGCCTATGTGTATGGCTCCACGGAGCCATACACATGCGGACCAACATCGACATCGACGACGCACTCATGGCGGAGGTCATGCAGATCACTGGAAAGACGACCAAGCGCGCCGCCGTGCATGAAGCACTGGAGCGCCTGGTCGAACTCGACCGGCAGACCGCGGTGCGCGCATTGCGGGGCAAAATCGACTGGGTCGGGGATCTCGATGACATGCGCACCAGCAAATATGTCCCGGCGGATACGTGATACTGGTCGATACGAGCGTTTGGGTCGACTATTTCGGCGGCACGGCTACGCGGCAGGTCGACTGGCTCGATGCGCGTCTTGCCGCCCAGCGATTTCTGGTCGGTGACCTGATCCTAACCGAGATCCTGCAGGGATGTCGAACCGATCGCCAGTTCGAAGCGCTGCGTTCGGCACTCGGCGGCTTCATGGCCCTCACCATCGTCGATGACGAAGTGGCCATCGCGGCGGCCCGCCACTATCGCAGCCTGCGCCAACGCGGCATCACCATCCGCAAGACCATCGACACGCTGATCGCCACGCGCTGCATCCTCGACGGCATCCCGCTCCTCTACAGTGACCGCGACTTCGACCCGTTCGTGGAGCACCTCGGCCTGCGCTCCGCGATGGCGTGACGCGCTGCTCCACCACGGCGGTCGCGCTTGATCCCGCGCCGCCGCATGGCGACATACACGCCAGCATTCCGACCCTTCCCCATCCCAGCCCATCCCGGAGCCCAGCATGTCCGACTTCGACTACGACCTCTTTGTCATCGGCGCCGGTTCCGGCGGCACGCGCGCGGCGCGGGTGGCGGCGGCGCATGGCGCGAAGGTGGCGGTGGCGGAGGAATATCGCGTCGGCGGTACCTGCGTGATCCGGGGATGCGTGCCCAAGAAGCTGCTCGTCTACGGCGCGCACTTCGCGGAAGATCTGCGCGACGCCCGCCATTTCGGCTGGGACGTGCCCGACGAATGCGCGTTCAGCTGGCCGCGGCTGCGCGACAATGTGATGAAGGAGGTGGATCGCATCAACCAGGCGTACACCACCACCATCGAGAGTTCGGGCGCGGAGATCATCCTCCAGCGCGCCACCGTCTCCGGTCCCAACGAGGTGACGCTGGCCGACGGCACGACGAAGACCGCCCGCACGATCCTGATCGCGGTCGGCGCGCATCCCGCGATCCCCGAATGCCCGGGCCACGAACATGGCATCACCTCCAACGAGGCGTTCCACCTGGATGCCGTGCCCAAGCGCATCCTGATCGCGGGTGCCGGCTATATCGCCAACGAATTCGCCGGCATCTTCCACCAGCTTGGCAGCCACGTCATCCTGCTCAACCGCACCAAGGAGATTCTGCGCGGCTATGACCTGCAGATCCGCGACCGGCTGTTGCAGATCAGCCTGATGAAGGGGCTGGAGTTCCGCTTCGATGCCGCCTTCCAGGGGATCGACAAGGGCGAGGACGGCTGCCTGACCGTCCACATGTCGAACCACGAACCCGCCACCGTCGACGTCGTCATGTTCGCCACCGGACGCAAGCCCAACACCTATGGGCTGGGGCTGGAGAATGCCGGGGTCGAGCTGGACGATCACGGCGCCGTCCGGGTGGACGACGACAATCGCTCCACCTGCGCCTCGATCTATGCGATCGGCGACGTCACCAACCGCATCCAGCTCACCCCGATCGCGATCCGCGAGGGACAGGCGTTCGCGGACAACATGTTCGGCGGCAAGGCGACCAGAGTTGATTATGACTGCGTTCCCTCCGCGGTGTTCAGCCACCCGCCGATCGCCGGCGTCGGGCTGACCGAGGCGCAGGCGCGGCAGAAGCTCGGCTCGGTGCGGGTCTATTCGTCGGATTTCCGCCCGATGAAGAACGTGCTGGCCGGCCGTGACGAGCGCGCCTTGTACAAGATGGTCTGCGATGGCGAGACCGATCGCGTGGTGGGCATCCACATGATCGGCCCCGACGTGCCGGAGATCATCCAGGCGGCCGCCGTGGCGGTGAAGGCCGGGCTGACCAAGGCGCAGTTCGACGCCACGGTCGCGCTGCACCCGACGATGGCGGAGGAACTGGTGCTGCTGAAATGATCGCGTGACGGCACCTCATCCGTCCCCGCGCGGTGGCGTGCGCGGTGGCGGAGGGGATGCCGCGTCGTCGCGTGACGACCGGCGGGAGGGAAGGTGCGGTCCCTATCCCACCTCGCCGCGCACCGCCGGGATCACCGCGGCGGTCATTCGCGCCAGGCACACCAGCCGCCCGGCGTCGTCCACGATGCGGATCGTCCAGACCTGCGACGTGCGACCGCTCGCCTCGCAGGTCGCGGTGGCGTGGACGAAGCCCTCACCGACCGGACGAAGGTGGTTGGCGTTGATCTCCATCCCGACCGCCGCCGCCCGCGCCGGATCGAGCGTCGCCATCGCCCCGACCGAGGCGACCGTTTCCGCCAGCGCCACCGACGCGCCGCCATGCAGCCGCCCGTACGGCTGGCGCGTCCGCTGATCGACGGGCATCCGCGCGCGCAGCCAGTCGTCCCCGGCGGCGACGAATTCGATCCCGAGGACACCCGGCATCGACCCCGCGCAGGCGGCGGTCAGGGCGGGAAGGTCGAGCGGCGCGTACCAGATCGTCATGATGGCTCTCCGAAGGGCAGGATCGTTTCATATTGGGCGGAATCCGGTGCCCCGGGCACCGGCACCCCCCGGCGCAGCAGGAAGGCATGGCGCACGATCTCGGCCTGCTGCTCGATCCCGTAGCGCTCCAGCGGCCAGCCCGGCCGGATCGCATAATGGTAACGGCAGAACGGATGCCGGGCGAGCGGCAGGCAGACCCCGCGCTGATGCTGCCACACATGGCACAATTCGTGGATGAACAGCCCTTGCAGATCGAACGGGCAGTTCGCGAAATCCTCGCGCCAGAGCGCGCAACCGGGATGGAAATGGATGTTCCCGCGCGGCGCCATCACCGTGCCGCGCGGCTGGAAGAACGCCCATTTGCCGCGCACGATCCGCACCGGCGCATAGTCGATCGCGGTGCCATAGACCGATCGCGCCAGCGCCACCTCCCCCTCGGTCAGCGCGCGCGTCACCGCCATGACGGTGGCCGGGCGCCGATCGCGGCGACGCCATGCCCGGTCGGGCGACGGCGGTGAGGCTCGATCCGCCACCCGACGGCGCGCCCGAGTCCCCGCGCGGGGTCACCCGCGCCGGACGGCCGAACAGCGGCGGGAGCGCGCATCCCGCCGCGCCGCGTGCCGAGCGATGGGCCCATGTCAGGCGGGCGCCGCGTCGCCCGCGGCGATCACCCGCGCATCGACGCGAACCGCGGTACCATCACCGAAGCGCAGCGTCAGCGGGAGCGTCGCGCCCGGGGCGACCGACGCCGGCACCCCGAACAGCATCACATGCCGCCCGCCCGGCGCGAAGGCGACGGTCGCGCCCGCCGGCACCGGCACGCCGGCCAGCGACTCCATCGCGGTCATGCCGTTCGCGGTCATGCGGCTGCCGTGCAGCTCCGCGCGCGGAACACCCGCCGCCGCGACCTGCACCAGCGTCGCATCGCTCGCCCCGCCATGCACGACGAAATAGCCCGCCGCCGGTCGCCCCGGCACCGCCGCCAGCCGGACATAGGCGTCGCCCGCCACCGGCGTGCGCGGTTGCGCCGAACAGGCGGCGATCGGCAGCGACAGGGCAGCGGTCCAGCGGCGAAGCGTCATCGCGCCGGTGTAGGTGCGCCGCCGCCGCCCGACAAGCTACCGCCGGCGCGCGTCGGCGTTCTTGGTGCGCAGCGTCGGCGCGGCGGCGGCGGGATCGTCGGGCCATGGATGGCGCGGGTAGCGGCCCCGCATCTCGCGCGCGACGTCCTTCCAGCTTCCGCTCCAGAACCCCGGCAGATCACGCGTCGTTTGGATCGGCCGCCCCGCCGGCGAGGTCAGCGACAGCACCAGCGGCACGCGCCGCTCGCCGACCACCGGATGCTCGGCCAGCCCAAACAACGCCTGCACGCGCAACTCGACGGTCGGTCCGGCTTCCGCGCCATAGTCGATCGCGTGCGTCGACCCCGCCGGGCTGGTGAAATCGGCGGGGGCGAGCCGATCGACCTGCCGCATCGCCTCCCAGCCGAGCAGGTGGCGCAGCGCCTCGGTCAGCGCGCCGGGCGCGATCGCGTCGAGCCGCCGCCGCCCGGCCACCAGCGGCGGCAGCCATTCGTCGAGCCGCGCGAGCAGCGCCGCGTCGTCGGTGGCCACGCCTGCGAACGCGGCGCGGGTCCGCAACGCAGCCGCCCCGCCCGACCAGGGCAACAACGCGAGGCCATGCGCGCGTACACCCTCGACCAGCGCGGCGGCGAGCGTCGCCGGATCGGCCTGCGTGTCCGGCCCGCTGGACAGCCGGATCGCGCCCAGCCGCCGTTCGCGCACGGGGAGCACCGCGCCGGTCGCGGCGTCGAAGGCGGCGGTGCGCGTCGTCGCGATCCGTGCCGCGAACAGCGCCTCCACCTCGTCCGCCTCGATCGCGGCGGCGGAGAGGATGCGCGCGCCGGCCGCCATGCCCTGCGTCTCGGCGACCGCCAGCCACTCGGCGCGCGCCAGCGGCGAGGTCGGGTCGAGCCGAAAGCCGCGCCCGCCCGCCGACACCCAGCGCTCGCCGCTCGCGTCCCGTCGCCGCGCCACGCGATCGGGAAAGGCGAGCGCGACACAGGCGGCGATCGTCTCCCCCGCCCCGCCGCGCCCGGCCAGCCCCGCCCAGCGCTTCGCCAGTCCGCGCGCGCTCTCCGCCTTGGACGAGCGGTCGCCGCGCCAGCGCCGCAGCCGCAGTTCCAGATCGGCGTCGGTGCCGCCCAGTCCGCGCTCCTGCAATAGCACCGCGACCTCGGCGGCGAGCCGCTTGTCGCCGGCCTCGATCAGCATGTGCGCCAGCCGCGGCGTCATCGGCAGTGCGGCGATCGCGCGGCCATGCGCGGTCGGCCGCCCGTCATCGTCCAGCGCGCCCAGCGAGCGCAGGCGCGCGCGCGCCTCGGCCACCGCCGCCTCGGGCGGCGCATCGAGCCACGCCAGCGCGCGCGGATCGGCGACGCCCCAGATCGCGCACGCCAGCACCAGCGCGGACAGGTCCGCCTCCAGTATCTCCGGCGGATCGAAGCGCGGCATGCCCGCGGTCGCCGCCGCTTCCCACAGCCGGTACGCCACGCCCGGCCCCTGCCGCGCGGCGCGCCCGGCGCGCTGCGTCGCCGCCGCCTGGCTGGCGCGCTCGGTCACCAGCCGCGTCATCCCCGCCGCGCGATCGTAGCGCGGACGGCGCGCCAATCCGCTGTCCACCACAACGCGGATGCCGTCGAGCGTCAGGCTCGTCTCCGCGATCGAGGTCGCCAGCACCAGCTTGCGCACGCCGTCCGGCTCCGCCCGGATCGCTGCGCGCTGCGCGGCGGGGTCGAGGCTGCCATGCAGCCGGTGCAGCCGCACGCCGGGCAGGTCGCCGAGCCGCTCCGCCGTGCGCTCGATTTCCGCGACGCCGGGGAGGAAGGCGAGCACGCCGCCATCGGCCTCGCCGAGCGCGCGACGGACGGCGGCGGCGACCGAATCCTCGATCCGCGCCTCGGCGGCGCGCCCGATGTGACGCAGGTCGAGCGGGTGGCTGCGCCCGGCGCTCTCCACCACCGGCGCGCCGTCCATCAGCGCGGCGAAGCGGGCGCCGTCCAGCGTCGCCGACATCGCCACGATGCGCAGGTCCGGCCGCAAGCCGCCCTGCGCGTCGAGCGCCAGCGCCAGCCCGAAGTCGCCGTCCAGGCTGCGTTCGTGCACCTCGTCGAACAGGATCGCCGACACGCCGGCAAGCTCGGGATCGTTCTGCAACCGCGCGGTCAATATGCCCTCGGTCACCACGGTGACGCGCGTCGCGGCGGAGCGCCGGGTGTCGAGCCGGGTGGCATAGCCGAACGTCCGCCCGACCGGCTCGTCGGCCAGCGCCGCCATCCGCTCGGCCGCGGCGCGCGCGGCGAGCCGGCGCGGCGAGGTGACCAGCACCTCGCCGTCGCACCAATGCTCGCCGATCAGCGCCGGCGCGACCGCGGTGGTCTTGCCCGCCCCCGGCGGCGCGACCAGCACCGCCGACGATCGCGCCGCGAGAACCGCCAGCAGGTCAGGGAGGACCGCATGGATCGGCAGGATGGTCACCGCGCGCCCCGTGTCACACGACGTGGCCGGTTCGGGCCTGTCCGGGTGCGTGCGTGCCGCGCATCACACCCCCGCGGTGATCGCCTTCAGGTCGACGATCGGCCGCGCGCCGAAATGCTGGATCACCTCGGCGGCGCAGATCGCGCCCAGCGTCAGCGACTGCTCCAGCGAACGGCCCCGCGCCTGACCGAACAGGAAGCCCGCCGCGAACAGGTCGCCCGCGCCGGTGGTGTCCACCACCTTGTCGATCGGCTGCGCCGGCACGGTCACGCGCGTGCCGCCGGTCTGCGCCAGTGCGCCACGCTCGCTGAGCGTCACCACCAGCAGCGGCACCTTGTCCTGCACCGCCGCGATCGCCGATTCCACGTCCGCCGCCTCGGTCAGCGACACGATCTCCGCCTCGTTGGCGAACAATACATCGATCAGCCCCGCCTCGATCAGGTCGCGGAAGGCGCCGCGATGGCGGTCGATCACGAATTCGGCGGACAGCGTGAAGGCGACCTTGCGCCCGGCGGCGCGCGCGATGTCGATCGCGGCGCGCATCGCGGCGCGCGGCTCCTCGGGATCCCACAGATAGCCTTCGAGATACAGGTAGCGCGCGTCCGCGATCAGCCCGGCGTCCAGCGCCTCGGCCGGCAGGTAATGCGACGCGCCCAGGAAGGTGTTCATCGTCCGCTGTCCGTCGGGCGTCACGAAGATCAGGCAGCGCCCGGTGGTCGGCTGGCCCGCGCGGCTGGCGGTGTCGAAGCGGATGCCGGCGGCGCGGATATCGTGCGCGAAGACCTCGCCGAGCTGGTCGTCGGCGACCTGCCCGATGAACGCGCACGCGCCGCCCAGCGCCGCCATGCCGGCGATCGTGTTGGCCGCCGACCCGCCCGACACCTCCTGCCCCGGCCCCATCTTCGCATAAAGCGCGTCGGCCTCCTCCGGCGAGAAGACCAGCGCCATCGCGCCCTTGGTCATGCCGTTGCCGGCGATGAAATCGTCGGTGGCGGGGGCGAGGATGTCGACGATGGCGTTGCCGATCGCGACCACGTCATAGCGGGGTTCGGTCAAGGTGCGGGATTCCTGAAGGGCGAAAGCGCCCGCGTAGAGCGCGCGTCGCGCTTGCGCAACGGACAAGCGTGGCGCATCGCCGGTCGCCTGATGATCCGTGCCCTCCTGCTCTCGCTGCGACAGCTTGGCGATCCGCCGATCCTGCGTGTGCTCGCGGCCTCGCTGGCGATCACGCTGGCGATCTTCGCCGGGGCGGGCGCCGCGCTGTGGTGGGCGCTCGACGCGGCGGTGGCCGGGTGGCGGTGGCACGGCGCGCTGTCGGGCGTCGCCGCCCTGCTGGTGATGGTGCTGGGCATATGGCTGCTGTTCCGGGCGGTCGCGATCCTGGTCGTCGGGCTGTTCGCCGACACGATCGTCGCGGCGGTGGAGCGGCGTCACTATCCCGACCGGCTCGTCGCCGCGCGTCCGGTGTCCTTCGCGCGTGGGCTGCGCATGGGGCTGGCGTCGGCGGCGCGCTTCGTCGCGGTCAATCTGCTCGCCGCGCCGGCCTATCTGGCGCTGCTGGTCACCGGCGTCGGCACCGCGGCGGCGTTCTTCGTCGTCAACGGCTGGCTGCTCGGCCGCGATCTGGGCGACATGGTGGCGGCGCGCCACCTGCCGGCTGCGGCGATGCGAGACTGGCGCGCGGCCACCGCCGGGCGGCGCTTCGTGCTGGGACTTGCCGGCACCGGGCTGTTCGTGGTTCCGGTGCTCAACATCCTCGCGCCCGTGCTGGGCGCGGCGATGGCGACGCATCTTTTCCACAGGACCCGACCATGAAGCCGTTCGCGCCGGCCGCCCTGCTCCTGCCGCTCGCCGCCTGCGCGACGACGCCGGCCGCGCGCCCCGCCGCGCCGCGCGCGGTGGCGGTCGCGCTGCCGACCGTGGGACTGGAGGCGGTGATGGGACAGGACGCCGCCGCGCTCACCGGCACCTTCGGCCAGCCGGACGCCGACGTGCGGGAAGGGACGGCACGCAAGCTGCAATTCTCCAGCGCGATCTGCATCCTGGACACCTATCTCTATCCCCCGAAGCCGGGGGAGGAGGCGCGCGTGACCTGGGTGGACGCGCGCCAGCGCGACGGCAGCGCGATCGACCGCGCCAGTTGCGTCGCCGCGCTGACCCGGCGGACGGGCGGGCGGTAACGCCGCGGGCGCGCGATTGAGCGCGGTCGCCCGCCGCGCTACCCTGACGCAAAGCGGAGGGGGAATCGCGATGGCACCGGCGCAACTCAGCGTCATTTTCTTCATGCAGCTCTTCGCGATCGTCGCGGCGTCGCGGGTCGTCGGCTGGCTGGCCAAACGCTTCCTGGGGCAACCGCAGGTGGTGGGCGAGATGATCGCGGGCGTGCTGCTCGGCCCGTCGCTGCTGGGGCTGCTCGCCCCGGAATGGCAGGCGATGCTGTTCCCGAAGGAGACGCGCGGGCTGCTCTACGCGGTCGCGCAGCTCGGCGTCGGCCTTTACATGTTCATCGTCGGGCTGGGGTTCCGCGCCGATCACTTCCGCAGCAACGCGCGCAGCGCCACGGCGGTGTCGCTGTCGGGCATGATCGCGCCCTTCCTGGTGGCGATCGCGCTCACCCCGTGGCTGCTGTCGATCCCGGGCCTGTTCGGGCCGACGGTGACGCCGACGCAGGCCGCGCTGTTCACCGGCGCGTGCATCGCGATCACCGCCTTTCCGATGCTGGCGCGGATCATCCACGAGCGCGGCCTGGCGAACAGTCCGCTCGGCACATTGTCGCTGTCGTCCGGCGCGATCGACGATGCCGGCGCGTGGACGGTACTGGCGGTGGTGCTGGCGACGTTCGGCGAAGGGCCGGGTGTGGCGGTGAAGGCGATCGGCGGCGCGCTGGTCTTCGCGGTCGTGGTGCTGGGGGTCGGGCCGCGGCTGCTGCGGCCGCTGGGCGAGCGCGCGCAGCGCAGCGGGCGGGTCGGCCAGAGCGAGGCCGGCGTGGCGCTGATGCTGTTCCTGCTCGCCGCCTTCGCGATGGACGCGGTCGGGATGCACGCGGTGTTCGGCGGCTTCCTGCTGGGCATCGCCATGCCGCGCGGCGTGTTCGCCGAAGGGCTGCGGCGCCAGCTCGAGCCGCTGACGGTGCTGCTGCTGCTGCCGTGCTTCTTCACCTTCTCGGGCCTCAACACGCAACTGGCGCTGGTGGCGGACCCCGCGCTGCTCGCCATCACGCTGGCGGTGCTCGCCGCATCGGTGCTGGCGAAGGGCGGCGCGTGCTGGGCGGCGGCGCGGCTGACCGGGCAGGACAATGCCACCGCGCTGGGCGTCGGCGCGCTGATGAACGCGCGCGGGCTGATGGAGCTCATCATCATCAACATCGGGCTGGCGCGCGGCATCATCGGGCCGGCCTTCTTCTCGATGCTGGTGCTGATGGCGATCGCCACCACGCTGATGGCCTCGCCGCTGTTCGAATGGGTGTACGGCCGCAAGGCACGCGCGCGGGGCGAGCTGGGCACGCTCGACGATAGCGATGCCGATGGCGCGGCGAGCCGCCGGATGGTGGCGTAGGCGCGCGCGCGGCGGCGAGTCGCGTGGCGGCGCGACGGTCGCGGGAAATCGCGCGCCGGCCGGTCGCAAGCGGTTTGTTCAGTTTTGGCTGCTATCCCGGCGCCTGCGCACGATGGTCGGCACGCTGCGCTGCCGCTGACAGGCGCCCGGAAGCGGGCGACCGGAGCGGTCCGGTTGCCGTCGCAACTTGATTACCGAGATGCTAGGCCATCACCCCATGACGCACCCCCTGCCCCATGTTTCGGATGGCCCGCGTGTCGCGGACGGGCCGATGCGCGCCGCGCTGGCGCTGTGCCGCCGGCACGTCCTGGCCGCCTTCGCGTTCAGCGCGCTGGTCAACCTGCTGTACATCGCGCCGACGCTGTACATGCTGCAGGTGTACGACCGCGTCGTGCCCACCCACGGGCGGCTGACCCTGGTGTTCCTGACGCTGGTGCTGGTGTTCGCGCTGGTCACGCTGTCGCTGCTGGACCGGGTGCGCACGCGGTTGCTGGTGCGCGCCGGCGTCGGGCTGGACGCGGCGCTGGCGCCGGTGCTGCTCGACGCGACGCTGGGCCGCCCCGACCAGCCGGTCGCGCGGCAGGCGCTGCGCGAGTTCGACACGGTGCGCCAGACGCTGAGCGGGCCGGGCGTGCTGGCGCTGTTCGACGCGCCCTGGACGCCGATCTACGTCGCGGTGTGTTTCCTGGTGCATCCGCTGCTGGGCGTCGTCGCGCTGGTCGGCGGGTCGATCCTGCCGCTGCTGGCGTGGCGCAACGAGCGCGCGACGCGCGGCGCGCTGGAGCGGGCGCAGGTGGCGGCGGCGACCAGCTATGCCAGCCAGGAAGCGATGCTGGGCGGAGCGGAGGCGGTGCGCGCGCTGGGCATGCGGCGCGCGATGGTGGCGCGCCAGTTGCGCCACCGCGAGACGATGCTGTCGTTGCAGACCGCGGCGGGCTTCACCGCCGGCAATTACCTGACCGGCACCAAGTTCGTGCGCCTCGCGCTCCAGAGCTTCGCGCTGGGGCTGGGCGCGCTGCTGGCGATCGACAACCAGATTTCCGGTGGCGCGATCTTCGCGGCGTCCTTCCTGATCGCGCGCGCGCTGGCGCCGATCGAGATGCTGATCGGCAGTTGGAAGAACATCGCGCAGGCGCATGGCAGCTACCTGCGGCTCGACAAGCTGCTGGCCGAGGCGCAGGCCGCCGGCCCCGTCACGCAACTCCCCGCGCCCAGGGGGACGATCACGCTGGAGCATGTCACCGTCTTCAACGACGCGCGTGACGGCGCGATCGTCGGCGACGCGACCCTCTCGATCGCGGCCGGCGAGGTGGTGGCGATCATCGGCCCCAGCGGAGCGGGCAAGTCGACGCTGGCGCGCGTGATCGCCGGCGCGATCCGCGCCGATCGCGGCCGCGTGCGTATCGACGGCGCGGACACCATGGACTGGGATCCGGAGCGGCTGGCCGAGCATATCGGCTATCTGCCGCAGGATCCGTCGCTGTTCGCGGGCACGGTGAAGGAGAATATCGCCCGCTTCCGGGGCGAGCTCGGCGCGGATGCCGCCGCGCTGGACGCCGCCGCGATCGTCGCGGCGGAGCGCGCCCGCGCCCGCGCGCTGATCCAGCAACTGCCCGGCGGCTTCGACCACCAGTTGAAGCCGGGCGGGCGCGGCCTGTCGGCCGGGCAGGCGCAGCGCGTGGCACTGGCGCGCGCGATGTTCGGCGACCCGGCGGTGCTGGTGCTCGACGAACCCAACGCACATCTGGACGCGGAGGGCGATTCGGCGCTGCTCGCGGCGATCGACCATTACAAGCGCGCCGGCCACACGATCCTGGTCGTCAGCCACAAGCTCGGCATTCTTCCGGTCGTCGACAAGCTGCTTGTGATGCGCGGCGGCCGGGTGGAGATGTTCGGCCCGCGCGACGAGGTGCTGCCGAAGATCGCGCCGCAGCGGCCGCGCCCGCTCCCCGCCTCCATCTCCGCCCCCAGCAAGAGCGCCTGAGCCATGGCCACCCTGCCCTTTCCGGATGCCGTGCACGACGCGGCGCACCGGCCCGCCGACCCGCGCCGCGACATCCGCAACGGCACGATCGTCGCGGTGCTGTTCTTCGTCGTGTTCCTCGGCTGGGCGGCGTTCGCACGGCTCGACGCCGCCGCTTATGCCGAAGGCGTGCTGGCGGTGTCCGGCCAGCGCCAGGCGGTGCAGCACCGCGACGGCGGCACGGTGGAGCGCATCTTCGTACGCGACGGCCAGCGCGTGCAGCAGGGCGAGCTGCTGATCCGCCTCGCCAATCCCGAGGTGCGCGCCACCGAACGCGCACTCGCCTCGCAGTCGATCCGGCTGCTCGCCCAGCGCGCCCGGCTCCAGGCCGAGCAACTGGGCGAGCGCCACGTGACCGCGCCGCGCGAATTCGCCACGCTAACGGGTGAGGATCGCGAGGAAGCCGCGCTGGCGATGCGCTTGCAGCAGACCGAGCTGACCGCGCGCACCGGCACGCTCTCGGCGCAGCGCGACGCGCTCGGCCAGCGCAGCGCGCAGTCCAACGAACAGGGGCGCGGCTATGGCGAGCAGGTGGTGTCCGCGCAGGAACAGCTCAAGCTGCTCGACGCGCAGCTCGACGCGCTGCGCCCCGTGGCGGCCAAGGGCTTCGTCTCGCAGACGCGGCTGCGCGAGTTGGAGCGGATGCGCGCCGAATTGCAGGGGCAGCGCGGCCAATATGCGGCCAGCGTCGCCCAGACCCGCGAGGCGGCGCGCGAAAGCCAGATCCAGCGGATCGAGGCCGAGCGCACCTTTTCCGAACGGACCGCCGCCGACCTGCGCGACGTCGAGGTACGG
The DNA here is from genome assembly GCA_003243195.1 of Sphingomonas taxi. Classification (GTDB taxonomy): domain Bacteria; phylum Pseudomonadota; class Alphaproteobacteria; order Sphingomonadales; family Sphingomonadaceae; genus Sphingomonas; species Sphingomonas taxi_B. Next base: position 235,976 of record QFQI01000003.1, read on the forward strand.
CTGGGCGAGTTGCTGCCCAAGCTGGGCGCGGCGCGCGAACAGCTCGCGCACATCGACATCCGCGCCCCCGCCACCGGCGCGGTGGTCGGGCTGACCGTGTTTACCCCCGGCGGCGTGATCGCGCCGGGGCAGAAGCTGATGGACATCGTTCCCGAACGCGCGCCGCTGCGCATCCAGGCGCGCATCTCCCCCGACGATGCCGACGACCTGAAGGTCGGCCAGCCGACGCGAGTCAAGTTCCCCAGCCTGCATGAACGCGACATCCCCGACCTGAACGGCACGCTGACGCGGCTGTCGGCGGACAGTTTCACCGACGAGAAGACCGGCGTCAGCTATTTCACCGGCGAGGTGACCGTCCCGCCGCAGGAGCTCGCCGTCCTGTCCCGCTTCCGCGGCGCGGCCTTCCAGTTGCGCCCCGGCATGCCCGCGCAGGTGCTGTTCCCGCTGCGCAAGCGCACCGCGCTGGACTATGCGCTGGAACCGCTGATCGGCAGCTTCTGGGCGTCGTTCCGCGAACATTGAGGGGGCGGTCCGCTCCCCGCCCGACATCCTTTATGGAGGGAGTGTCGGAGCGGCCCGGCGCCCCCGCAGCGCACCGCGCCTACCCGCGGGCTTCCACACAACCCCGGCGGTGACGGCAGAACCCTCCGGGACCACCCGCGACGGCCCGCGCGCCTACACCGCGCGTTAACCATCTTCCCGCTAGGGGCACGTCAGCCCGGATGATCGCAAGCGCGACGGCGGGTGCCCCGATCACAGCCGAGTCGAGAACCGCCATGGCCCAGACCATGTCCGCCGAGCGTACACGCTCGCCCGTCCCCCACCACGCGCATGTGCTGCGCGCCATCGCGCTGCTGCGGCCCGAGCGGCTGAAGGCCGGTTCGCTGCTGGCCGCGGGCGCGCTGGTCGCCTTGTTGCAGGTCGCCGAGCCGCTGCTGTTCGGCAAGGCCGTCAACGGGCTCACCACCGGCGCGAACCCGATGCATTACGTCGCGATGTGGTGCGCGATCAGCCTCACCGTGTTCGGCGCGGGCGTGGTGATCGCGCTGCTCGCGGATCGCATGACGCACCGCCGCCGGCTGGCCGCGATGGCCGATTACGTCGAGCATCTGCTCGCCCTGCCGCCGGCGTTCCATACGCAGGCGCGCTCGGGACGCCTGATGCGGATCATGATCTCCGGCTGCGACGCGCTGTTCAACCTGTGGCTGCCGCTGCTGCGCGACCAGATCACCAACATCGCGATCCTGGCCGTGCTGCTGCCGGTCGCGCTGCTCACCAACTGGCGGCTGGCGATGGTGCTGGTCGCGCTGATGGTCATCTATTCGACGGTCAACCTCGTCGTCATGCGCCACACCGCCACCGGCCAGGCGCGCGTCGAGGATCGCTTCACCGACATTTCCGGCAATCTGGGCGACCTGTTCGGCAACGTCACAGTCTTGCAGAGCTTCCTTGCGGTGCCCGGCGAACTGGGCAACGTCCGCCGCTCGCTCCACGACCTGCTTCACGCGCAATATCCCGTGCTCAACTGGTGGGCGGTGTCCGCGGTGCTGACGCGCGGCGCGTCGTCGATCGCGATCGTCTCCGTGTTCGGCTTCGGCGCGGCGCTGATCGGGCGCGGACAGGCGACGATCGGCGACGTGGTGTCGTTCGTCGGCTTCGCCACGCTGATGATCGCGCGGCTGGAAACGGTGACCGGCTTCATCGTCAACGTCGCGCAGCGGCTTCCCGCGCTGCGCCAGTTCTTCGACGTGCTCGACCAGCAGAGCCATATCGGCGAGGCGACCGACGCGACGCCCCTGCAGGTCGCGCAGGGCCGCGTCACCTTCGATCGGGTATCGTTCCGCTACCCGACCGGATCGGGCGCGGTGCACGACCTGAGCTTCGAGGTCGCGCCCGGCGAGACGGTGGCGATCGTCGGCGCGACCGGATCGGGCAAGTCCACCGCGCTCGGCCTGTTCCAGCGCGCCTGGGACCCGGAGAAGGGCCGCATCCTGGTCGACGGGCAGGACATCCGCGACGTGACGCTCGCCTCGCTGCGCGCCGCAACCGGCGTGGTCTTCCAGGAGGCCGGGCTGTTCAACCGCTCGATCGCGGAGAATATCGCGATGGGCAATCCCGACGCCACCATGGAGCAGATCGAGGATGCGGCGCGGATCGCCGGCGCGTATGACTTCATCATGCGCAAGCCCGACGGCTTCGCCACGCCGGTCGGCGATCGCGGCGCCGGCCTGTCGGGTGGCGAGCGGCAGCGGATCGCGATCGCGCGCGCGCTGCTGAAGAACGCGCCGATCCTGCTGCTGGACGAGGCGACCAGCGCGCTGGACGTCGCGACCGAGGCACGATTGCAGGAGAGCCTGGAACGGCTGCGCCACGGCCGCACCACCTTCGTGATCGCGCACCGCCTGTCGACCGTGCGCGCCGCCGACCGGATCGTGGTGCTCGATCAGGGCCGCATCGTCGAGCAGGGCGGGTTCGACGAACTGCTGGCGGCGGGCGGCGCCTTCGCGCGGCTGGCGGCGGACGGCGGGCTGACCACGCCGGCGGCGAACGACGATGCCGGGGAACAGGCGGCGGCGTGATGCTTCAAACCGCGCGCCGCCCGGTCGAGGGCGCGCCGTGGCCAGCGTCGACATCCGCGATCCCGGCAAGCGCTGCGGCGCGATCGCCGTCCTGCATCCCACCAGCGTGCGGGTCGCCGATGGCGGGTTCGTGGCGGTCGTCGGCCCGTCGGGCTGCGGCAAGCCGACGCTGCCGCGGGTGATCGCGGGGCTAGCGGAAGCGAGCGGCGGCAGCGTGGCGATCGGCGGCGGGCGACGATCCGGTCGACCAGCCGGTCTCCCCGCCCGGCCGCTTCTTCTACGCCGGCGCGGGTGCGGTGCGCGGGACGATAGCGATTGCGCATCGCCGCCACGCCGCTACGCTGCGCGGCGAAGAGGGATTCTGGCGTGGCATCGAGCGGATATGCCGTCACCGCGGACGGCTTGATGAAGCGCTATGGCGAGCGGCGCGTGGTCGACGGCGTCGATCTGGCGGTGCCGGCGGGCACGATCTACGGGGTGCTGGGGCCGAACGGCGCGGGCAAGACCACCACGCTGCGCATGCTGCTGGGGATCATCGAGCCGGACGCGGGCGCGCGCACCCTGCTGGGCGAGGATCATCCGCGCAACGCCGGCGACCGCGTTGGCTACCTGCCCGAGGAACGCGGGCTGTACCCGTCGATGAAGGCGCGCGAGGCGATCGCGTTCATGGGCGCGCTGCGCGGGCTGGAGTGGAAGACCGGGCGCGCGCGTGCCACGGAGATGCTGGAGGCCGCCGGGCTGGGCCACGCCGCGGACGAGAAGATCCGCAAGCTGTCCAAGGGCATGGCGCAGCTCGTCCAGTTGCTGGGCGCGGTGGTGCACCGCCCCGACCTGCTGGTGCTGGACGAGCCGTTCTCCGGCCTCGATCCCGTCAACCAGGATCGGCTGGAGGCGCTGATCCTCGCCGAGCGCGATCGCGGCGCGACGATCCTGTTCTCCACCCATGTCATGCAGCACGCGCAGCGGCTGTGCGACCGGCTGGCGGTGATCGCGGGCGGGCGGCGACGTTTCGAAGGCACCGTCGACGAAGCGCGCGCCCTGCTGCCGCAACAGGTGCATTATGTGCCACATCGCGCCGACGCCCGGCTGCCCGACATGCTGCCCCCGGGCGCGCGCCGCGACGGGGAGGCATGGCGGTTCGAACTGCCCGAGGAAGGGATCGAGGGATTGCTGACGCGGCTGATCGAGGCGGGGTACGGCATCTCCGGTCTGTCGATCGAGCGGCCGGGACTGCACGACGCCTTTGTGCGCATCGTCGGGCGCGACGCCGCCGGCGCGGAGCCGCGCGCATGACCCCGCTGCGCCGCCACCTGCGCCAGACGCTGACGATCGCGCGGCGTGATTTCGTCGCCACGGTCTTCACCCCGATCTTCCTGCTGTTCCTGTTCGCGCCGGTCATCATGGCGTCGTTCGGCGCGATCGGCGGCCTGGGCGCGGCGACCGCATCGCAGGGATCGGCGGACAAGGCGCGGCTGGTGCTGCTGCTCGCGCCGGCGGAGGCGGGGGCCGTGCGCGCGGCCGATGCGCAACTGCGGCCGCTGTTCACGGGCGAGGTGCGCCCGCCTGCGCTCGACGTCCGCGCGCCGCGCGGCGACGTGGCCGCGCAGGCGCGCGCGGCGCTGGGCGACGATGCGGTGGACGTGGCGGCGGTGCTGCGCGGGCCGCTCGACCACCCCGCGATCGTCTATGCCGCCGGCAACCGCGACGACGCGCGTTACCTGCAGGCGATCGCGCGACAGGCGGCGCTCGCCCGGACGGCGACCGCGCCCGCCGAGGCGACGGTCGAGCGCATCGTCACCACCGCGCCGACGCTGGGCGGGCGCAAGGCGTCTGCGTTCTTCGCGGTGTTCGGCATCTTCGTCCTCACCCTGTTCCTGTCGGGGCAGGTCGCCGGCACGATGGCGGAGGAGCGCAACAACAAGGTGATCGAGATCCTGGCCGCCGCGGTGCCGCTGGAAAGCGTGTTCCTGGGCAAGTTGCTCGGCATGTTCGGCGTGGCGGTGCTGTTCGTCGCCTTCTGGGGCGTGGTGGTCACGCAGGTCGGCACGCTGCTGCCGCACGACATCGCGCTCGCGCTGCCGCAAGTCGCGCCCGCCGTCGGCGCGGGCTGGTTCGCGCTGCTGTTCGCCGCCTATTTCACCAGCGCCTATCTGCTGCTCGGCTCGGTATTTCTGGGCATCGGCGCGCAGGCGTCGACGATGCGCGAGGTGCAGATGCTGTCGCTGCCGATCACCATCGTGCAGGTGGCGATGTTCGGGCTCGCCTCCGCGGCGGTGTCCCACCCCGGATCGTGGGTGGCGATCACCGCGGAGGTGTTCCCGCTGTCCTCGCCATTCGCGATGGCGGGACGCGCGGCGGGGTCGGCCAACCTGTGGCCGCATCTCGCGGCGCTGGCGTGGCAGGCGCTGTGGGTGGCGATCTTCATCACCACCGGCGCGCGGCTGTTCCGGCGCGGCGTGCTGCAATCGGGCAGCGCACGGCCGGCGTGGCGCCGGTGGTTCGTGCAGCGCGCGACGCGCGGCATCTAGGGCGGCGCTCCGGCAGCCGCGCTGTCGCTTTTTTGCAACGGCCTGGCAAAGTGTTGCAGTGCAGCGCCAATCGACTCGGAAGTGTCACGCAACCGACATATTACAGGCTCATCGGCGCGCCCGACGACGAAGCCGTCGCGGAACGCGTCTTCGGGGCAAAAGGGACAAATCTTCGATGCGAAACAACCTTTTCGTGGGTGTGGCCGCCGTTGCGCTGGTCATGCCGGCCGCCGCCATGGCGCAGGAAACCACCTCCACGATCCGCGGCAGCGTGACGGCGAACGGCGCGCCGGTCGGGGGGGCGACCGTTGAAGTCCTGAACGTCCCGTCGGGCACGCGTTCGACGCTGACGACCGACGCCGGCGGCAACTTCACCGCGACCGGCCTGCGTCCCGGCGGCCCCTACTCGGTGACGGTGCGGGCGGACGGTTTCGCCGAATCCACGATCACCGATGTCAACACCGTGGTGGCCCAGACCTTCAACCTGCCGGTCGAACTGGCGGCCGAGGGCACCGACATCGTCGTGACCGCCTCCTCGATCGCCAGCGCACGCACGGTCAGCCAGGGACCGGCGACGATCCTGACCGCCGCGAAGATCGGCACGATCGCCTCGGTCAACCGCGACATCCGCGACCTGATGCGCCGCGACCCGCTCGCCCGTCTCGACGACACGCCCAGCGGTGGCCGCGCGGTGAGCTTCGCCGGCCAGAACGCGCGCTTCAACCGCTTCACGGTCGACGGTGTGCCGATCACCGACAATTTCGGGCTGAACCCCGACGGCCTGCCCAGCCGCCGCTCACCGATCCCGCTCGACGCGATCGGCCAGTTCCAGACCAAGGTCGCGCCGTATGACGTGCGCGAGGGCAATTTCCAGGGCGGCGTCGTGAACGTCATCCTGAAGTCGGGCACCAACGAATTCCACGGCACCGGCTTCTATTCCTATTCGGCCGATGAACTGGCCGGCACCAAGACCAAGGCCGGTCCCGGCGTGCCGACCGGCGAGGTCGTGCTGCCGAACTACAAGTACGAGAACTACGGCGCCGAGCTGTCCGGGCCGATCATCAAGGACAAGCTGTTCTTCATGGTCGCCGGCGAGCGGCTGCGTGCGCCGCGCCCGATCGCGGAAGGCCCGACCGACAACAATGCCGGTGCGGCCGTCCCGGGGCTGAGCCAGGAGACGGTGAACCGGATCTCCCAGATCGCGCAGAGCCGCTACGGCTATGACACGGGCGGTGTCGTCAAGAGCAACCAGGACAAGGACGACCGCCTGGTCGCGCGCCTGGACGCCAACCTGTCCGACACGCAGCGGCTGGCGGCGACCTACAGCTATGCCGAGGATTCGCTGGTTATCATCAACAACACCAGCGTAAGCCCGTCGAGCCCGCAACTGGGCCTGGCGTCGAACGCCTATCTGTCGGGCAACAAGCTGCACACCGGCGTTCTGCAGTTGAACTCGCAATGGTCGGACGACTTCTCGACCGAGGCGCGGGGCTTCTACAAGAAATATACCCGCATCCAGGATCCGTTGATGGGTCGCGGCTTCGCGGAATTCCGCGTCTGCGCCGCGGAGACGTCGGATCGCGGCAATCCGGGTTCCGCCGGCGCGTCCGCATCGGTCACCTGCGCGCCCAACACGCCGCAGGTCGCATTCGGCCCCGACGTGTCGCGCCAGTTCAATGCGCTGACCACCGAAACCTGGGGCGGGACGCTGCAGGCACGCCTGACGCGCAACAACCACGACCTGCGCATCTTCACCGACATCTCGCATGTCGACGTGTTCAACGCGTTCCTCAGCAACTCGAATCCGCGTGGCGGCACCACCGGCACCTATTATTTCGACTCGATCGCCGACTTCCAGGCCGGCAACGCCCAGCGGTTCGGCTACACCAATTCGGTGACGCTGAATCCGGACGAGGCCGCGGCGAAGTTCAACTACTGGCAATATGCGTTCGGCATCCAGGACACCTGGAGCATCACCCCGACGCTCAACTTCGCCTATGGTATGCGGTACGACCTGTACGGCAGCCACAGCCGGCCGAGCGCGAACAACGCCTTCCTGAACCGCTACGGCTTCACCAATCAGGAATTCCTGTCGGGTCGCGGCCTGTTCCAGCCGCGCTTCGGGTTCGACTGGAAGCCGAGCAGCGTGGTCAGCCTGCGCGGCGGCATCGGCATCTTCGGCGGCGGTGCGCCGGACGTCTATACCTCGAACAGCTTCTCGAACACGGGCATCCTGTCGAACACGATCGACATCCGCCAGATCAACAACGGCACCTATGTCGGGAACAGCGCCTTCCCGGCCGGCGTCAACCCCGCCGACATCATGACCAACGTCAATGGCGCGACGATCCCGGCCGCCGCCAACAACTATCTGGCGGCTGGCGTCTCGGCAGCGGCGACCAACGCGGTGGCGCGCGACTTCCGCCTGCCGTCGCAATATCGCGGCACGCTGTCGGTGGACTTCACGCCCGACGTGCTGGGCGGCGGCTGGACGTTCGGCGGCGACTTCTTCTGGTCGAAGGTCCGTGACCAGGTGTTCTGGACCGACATCCGCTCGGTGCCCACCGCGCTGACCACGCCGGACGGTCGCGTCCGTTACACCTCGCTGACGACGTTCAACGACTCGCTGAACGACATCCTGCTGACCAACACCGGCAAGGGTCGCAGCTACGTGGCGGTGGCGCGCGTCAACAAGGCGTTCGACTTCGGCCTGTTCGCCGGTGTCAGCTACACGTACCAGAACATCAAGGACCAGACGCCCGCGACGTCCTCCACGGCCGGCTCGAACTACGCCAATGGCGCCTTCCTCGATGCCAACAGCGCGGCCTATGGCACGTCAAACGACGAAGTGCGGCACAACATCAAATATGACCTGACGTTCGACCACGCCTTCTTCGGCGACTACAAGTCCACCCTGTCGCTGTTCGGCGAAACCCGCATCGGTCGTCCGTACAGCTACACGATGCAGGACACGTCGAGCGGACGCAGCACGATCTTCGGCACCACCGGGTCGACGTCGCGCTACCTGCTCTACGTGCCGACCGGCATCGACGACCCGCGCGTGTCCTATGACAATGCAACGGTGGCACAGACGCTGAACGACTTCATCGAATCCTCGGGCCTTTCGAAGTATCGCGGCAAGATCGCGCCGCGCAACGCGTTCAACTCCAAGTGGTTCACGCGTATCGACCTGCACATCGCGCAGGAGATCCCGACATTCGTGGGCAATTCGCGTATCCAGATCTTCGCGGATATCGAGAATTTCACGAACTTCCTGAACAAGAACTGGGGGCAGATCCGCGAGTACCAGTTCCCGTACACGATCGCGGCGGCACGGGCGACCTGCCTGACCACGGCGCTGCCGACCGGTCAGGGCTTCGTTCCGGTGGGCACCAGCGCCGCCAACAACCCCAACAATCTGCCGGCGGTCGGCGCCACCAGCACCAGCCAGGCGTGCGCGCAATATCGCTACAGCCTGCCGAATGCGACGCCGACGGACACGATCTACGCGCCGCAGTCGCTCTACACGATCCGCATCGGCGCGCGCTTCAGCTTCTGAGGCGACGCCCCGCCGGCGCACATCGGGCTGCCGTCCCCAGCGGGACGGCGGCCCTTCCTTTTGCGCGTCGCGGGCGAGGCGTGTAGAGGACGCGGGATGGCGACCTCCGCGACCCCCGCCCCTGCCGCTTCCACCCTCACCGCATATGGCCAGGGCGCGGCGTCCGAGCCGCGACTGTTCGTCCGGCCGTTCTTCGAGAACAAGGCATCCGCCTTCTGGAAGCTGCAGGCGGTCGGGTGGACCGGCTATCTGGTGCTGCGCTCGGTATCGTCGCTCAGCAGCAACCCGTCGCTGCAGGTGATCGTCTCGGTGCTGATCGAGGCGATCATCGGCTATTGCATCACGCTGCTGCTCTCCACGCTCTACGGCTATTACCGCCAGTTGCCGCGCGTGACCGGCATCCTGCTGTCGATCTTCACGCTGGCGGCGGCGGCGTTCCTGTACGCGACGCTCTATGCCTTTTCGTTCAGCCTCATCATCCGGCTTGCGCCCGGCGTGGAGCTGTCGATCCTGCTCGCGGCGCTGTTCCTCAGCTTCACGGTGCTCGCCGGCTGGTCGGCGCTGTATTTCGGGATCAACTTCTACCTGATCCTGGAGGACCAGATCGACCAGATGGAGCATCTGGAGAACCAGGCCAGCTCCGCGCAACTGGCGATGCTGCGCTACCAGTTGAACCCGCATTTCCTGTTCAACACGCTCAACTCGATCTCGACGCTGGTGCTGCTGAAGCAGACCGAGCGCGCCAACGCGATGCTGTCGCGCCTGTCGTCGTTCCTGCGCTACACGCTCGCCAACGAGCCGACCGCGCATGTCACGGTGGCGCAAGAGATGGAGACGCTGAAACTGTATCTGGAAATCGAGAAGATGCGGTTCGAGGACCGGCTGCGTCCGAGCTTCGAGGTCGACCCCGCCGCCGAAAAGGCGCGGCTGCCGTCGCTGCTGCTCCAGCCGCTGGTGGAAAACGCGATCAAATATGCGGTGACGCCGCAGGAGGATGGCGCGGAGATCTGCGTCACCGTGCGGCTCGTCGGTGACAGGGTGCTGCTCGGCGTATCCGACACCGGACCGGGTTTGATGCCGACCAAATCGCGTCCAAGCCTTTCCACCGGCGTCGGCATCGCCAATATCAGGGAGCGGCTGGCCCAGGCATACGGCCCGGACCACCGCTTCGATGTGCGGGCCATGCCGACGGGCGGGTTCGGGGTCGAGATCGAGATCCCGTACCAGCTCGAAGTACCCAATAGAGAGGTGTGATGACCATTCGTACCATCCTCGTCGACGACGAGCCGCTCGCGATCCAGGGGCTCGAATTGCGCTTGCAGGCGCACGACGACGTCGAGATCATCGCCAAGTGCCAGAACGGGCGCGAGGCGATCAGCGCGATCAAGACCCACAAGCCCGACCTCGTCTTCCTCGACATCCAGATGCCGGGGTTCGACGGCTTTTCGGTGGTGCAGGGGCTGATGGACGTCGAGCCGCCGCTGTTCGTGTTCGTAACGGCCTATTCCGACCATGCGATCCGCGCGTTCGAGGCACAGGCGACCGATTATCTGATGAAGCCGGTCGAGGAATCGCGGCTGGCCGACACGCTGGACCGCGTGCGCCAGCGCCTGTCGGAGCGCAGCAGCGCCGGCGAGGCGGAGAAACTGAAGGAGGCGCTGGCCGAGCACGCGCCGGAGGCGGCGGCCGAAATGGCCGATACCGGCGGCGGCGAGGCGGTGAACACCAGCCGCTTCGAGAAGATGATCAACATCAAGGATCAGGGGCAGATCTTCCGCGTCGACGTCGACACGATCGAGCGGATCGACGCCGCCGGCGACTATATGGTCATCTACACCGGCGACCGGAACCTGATCCTGCGCGAGACGATGAAGGATCTGGAAAAGCGGCTCGACCCGCGGCGGTTCCAGCGCATCCACCGGTCGACGATCGTCAATCTCGACCTCGTGAAGCAGGTGAAGCCGCACACCAACGGCGAATGCTTCCTGGTGCTCGATTCCGGCGCCAACGTGAAGGTGAGCCGCAGCTACCGCGACGTGGTGGCGCGCTTCGTCCATTGAGCGCGCCCGGGACGATCCGCGTCGCGGCGCTGTACCGCTTCGCGCGGTTCGACGACCCGCACGCGCTGCGCGAACCGCTGCTGGCGTGCGCGCGCGCGGCGGGGGTGAAGGGCACGCTGCTGCTGGCCGGCGAAGGGATCAACGGCACGATCGCGGGGACGCCGGCGGCGCTGGACGCGGTGCTCGCGCACATCCGCGCGCTGCCGGGCTGCGCGGCGCCGTCGCTGAAGTTCGCGGACGCCGGGTCGATGCCGTTCCACCGGCTGAAGGTGAAGGTGAAGCGCGAGATCGTGACGATGGGCGTCACGGTCGATCCGTTGACCGATGCCGGCACCTATGTCGCGCCGGCGGCGTGGAACGCGCTGATCGCCGATCCCGAGACGCTGGTGATCGACACGCGCAACGCCTATGAGGTGGCGGTCGGCACGTTCGCGGGCGCGGTGGATCCCGGCACGGCCGGGTTCGCCGACTTCCCGGCCTGGTTCCGCGACCATCGCGAGCGGCTGATGACCGGCAAGCGCCGGGTGGCGATGTTCTGCACCGGCGGCATCCGCTGCGAAAAGTCCACCGCTTTCCTGAAGGCGGAAGGGGTGGAGCAGGTCCACCATCTCGACGGCGGCATCCTGCGCTATCTGGAGGAAGTGCCCGAGCAGGACAGCGCATGGCGGGGCGAATGCTTCGTCTTCGACCAGCGCGTGGCGGTGGGGCACGGGCTGACGCCGGGCACGCATGCCCTGTGCTTCGCCTGCCGGATGCCCGTCGGCCCCGCAGACCGCGCCTCGCCGCTGTACGAGGAGGGCGTGAGCTGCCCGGCCTGCCATGGCAGGCGTTCCGATGCGGAACGCGCCGGCTATGCCGAGCGGCATCGTCAGGAGCGACTGGCAGCGGCGCGCGGCGAGGCGCATGTCGGGCGCGTCCTCGACTGATCCGCGTCGAACGGGCAGCATCACGACGATAGCGAGGGCGGGAGCCATTCCGGGTTGATGGCGTTCCCCGTCATCCAACGATGCCGCCGTGCGGTTTCGGTCAGTTCCGCGGGGGGTTTCGAAGAATGACGATCGTCCGGCAGCGCGTCGAAAACGGCGGGCTCATCCTGTTCCTTGGCGCCATCACGATCGCGCTGACGCTGGTGGTGTCCAGCTTCATCGGCGCGCTGTTGTGGGCCGCGCTGGCGGCGCTGCTGTTCCAGCCGATCTTCCGCCGTTTCCTGGCGCACTGGCCGGCGCGGCGCAACATGGCGGCGGCGCTGACGCTGCTGGTCATCACGGTGGCGGTGGTGATCCCGGCGATGATCGTGGCGAGCCTGGTCGTCGAGCAGGCGGCGGGCGTTTATCAGCAGATCAGCACCGGCCAGATCAACTTCGCGCAATATTTCCAGCAGGTGCACGACGCGCTCCCCGAGCGCCTGCAGCACATTCTGGACCGCTCCGGCTTCAACAGTTTCGAGCGCGCGCAGGCGCGGATCTCGCAGGCGGTGGGAAGCAGCGCCAGCCAGCTCGCGCGGCGCGCGCTGTCGATCGGCGCCAATGCTGCGGCGTTCCTGCTGGCGTTCGGTGTCGGGCTGTACGTCACCTTCTTCCTGTTGCGCGACGGCGAGCGGATCGGGCCGGCGGTGGTGCGCGCGCTTCCGCTGGAGCCGCATGTCGCCGAGCAGCTTGCCGACAAGTTCGTGACGGTGGTGCGCGCGACGATCAAGGGATCGGGCGTGGTCGCGCTGGCGCAGGGCGCGCTGGGGGCGATCACCTTCTGGATCGTCGGGCTGCCGGCGGCACTGCTGTGGGGCATGCTGATGGCGATCGCGGCGCTGCTGCCCGCGATCGGGCCGGCGATCATCTGGGGGCCGGTCGCGATCTACCTGCTGGCGACCGGCGCGATCTGGCAGGCGGTGGTGGTGCTCGTGTCCGGCGTGTTCGTGATCGGCCTGGTCGACAACCTGTTGCGCCCGATCCTGGTCGGCCGCGACACCGGCATCCCCGACTGGCTGGTGCTGGTGACCACGCTGGGGGGCATCGACCTGATCGGGCTGAGCGGCATCGTCGTCGGCCCGCTGGCCGGTGCGCTGTTCATCGCCGGGTGGCAGATCCTGACCGAGCAGCGCGGCCGCGATCGTGCCTTGGATGCGACCGCCGCCACGACGGGGTGAGGCGGCGAGCGTCAGCCGGCTCACAGGTCCGTGCCATCCGGAGCGCAACGCTTGACCGCCCTCCCCGTCCGGCGCGGATAGGGCGCCCCGGCGATGCCGAAGTCATCGGTTCCGGACCCCCGCCGGGCTTCATGGTTGGCGTGCAGGCATTCCGCGATCCAGACGCAGGCACGCTCGCTCTCACAATCCGGTTGGAAACGCGCGGAAGGCGCGTGTCGAGGCGTTGCCGGCCCGCTCCCCCGCCCCGTCTCGCATCGAGGATATCGAGGTGGGAGGCGGCAGAAGGGCGCGGCCGGCGCCGCCCAAGGCGAGTTCAGCGCATGTCCAGACTGCCGCTCAACCCTGCGGCACGACACGCGTGCCCTGCGCCTCCGCGAGCCGCGCGAGCTTCACGAACTCCTGACGCCAGTAATCACGCTGCGGCCCGGCCAGCCGCTGCACGTCCGCAAAGCCGAACCGCCCCAGCAGCGTGTCGCCGCGCAGCTTCTGTCCATAGGCCGCGACCGCCGCCGCGAACGCCATGTCGCCGGTCGGCGGACGGGCGTCGCGCAGCGCAGCGCCCGGCACCGGCTGCGCCACCTCGCGCGAGACATCGCCGCCGGGCAGCTTGTAGCGCAGCTTCACGAAGCACGCCTCGCTGCCGCCGCGCCCGCCCGCCACCGGGCGATTGGCGGGATAGCGGCGCTGCGGCGTCCATCCGGTCGCGCCGGCGGGCACGACCTCATACAGCGCGGTCACCTGATGCCCCGCGCCCATGTCGCCGGCATCCACCGCGTCGTTGGTGAAATCCTCCTCGCGCAGCGCGCGGTTCTCGTAGCCGATAAGCCGGTACTGGCTGACCTGCGCGGGGTTGAACTCCACCTGCACCTTCACGTCCCTGGCGATGGTGACGAGCGTGGCGGACAATTCGTCGGCCAGCACCTTTTCCGCCTCCATCGCGCTGTCGATATAGGCGTAATTGCCGTTACCGACATCGGCGATGCGCTCCATCATCGCCTCGTTGTAATTGCCGGTGCCGAAGCCGAGCGTCGTCAGCGTGATGCCGTCGTCGCGGTTGCGCTTCACCAGCTCCTCCAGCACCTTGTTGTCGCTGATCCCGACGTTGAAGTCGCCGTCGGTCGCCAGGAAGATGCGGTTCACCGCCCCCTTGCGGAAGTGGGCGCGCGCGGTGGCATAGGCCAGCTCGATCCCCTGCCCGCCGGCCGTGGAGCCGCCGGCATCGAGGCAGGCGAGCGCGGCATCCACGTAGCGCTTGTCGGCGGTCGGCTCCAGGACGATCCCGGCGCTGCCGGCATAGGCGACGATCGACACGCGGTCGTCGGGCCGCAGGCGGCCGGCCAGCCCGCGCAGCGCCGCCTTCACCAGCGGCAGCTTGTCGGCTGAACCCATCGACCCCGACGTATCGACCAGGAAGACCAGATTGGCGGGCGGGCGGCTCCGCGTCGTGACGTCGTAGCCGCGCAGTCCGATGCGGATCAGCCGCGTATGCGGATTCCACGGCGTCGTCGTCACATTGGTGGTGATGCCGAACGGGCGACGCGGATCGGTGGGGCGCGGGTAATCGTAGCGGAAGTAGTTGAGCATCTCCTCGGTCCGCACCGCTTCCGGCGGGACCGCCTCGCCGCCGACCAGCATGCGGCGGACGTTGGCGTAGGACCCCGTGTCGACGTCGATCGAGAAGGTGGAGACCGGCGCGGCGGCGGTGTCGCTGATCGCGGCCACCGGCATGCCCTCGTACCGCTCGCTGTTGCCCACCGCGCCATATGGAGGGGCGACCACGCCCGGCGGAGAAGAAGCGGTCGAGAAGGGCGCGGCCGGGCCCGGTGGCGGTGGTGGTGGAGGTGGCGGTGGTGGTGGAGGTGGCGGCGGCGGCGGTGGTGGTGGCGGTGGTGGTGGCGGTGGTGGCGGGGCGCCGGGTGCGGGCGGTGCCGGAGGGGCGACGGTCGGGCCTGGCACGTACATCGTCCCCGACAAGCCCGGGCGCTGGCGGACGGGATCGGGCGCGATGCAGCGCACCGGCGACGCACCCGCCCGCATGCGTCCGGCGGGTTCGACCGGTGGCGGCGCGGCGGATACCAGCGACACGCCGGTGGCAACGAGCAGGAACTGACGAACGACCATGCGGGCATCTCCACGGTGCGGGCCGCCACACCCTAATCCATGTCGTCGCGCACGCAACGGCCGCGCGGGCGACGTCCAACGATGGCCGCGCATCATCGCGCGCTTTCCCGTATCGGTCCGATCGGCTAAGGGCGCGCGCATGCTTTCTCTCAACGGCATCACCGTGCGCCTTGGCGGGCGTACGATCCTCGACCGCGCCAGCGCCGCGCTGCCGCCGGGCAGCCGCGTCGGGCTGATCGGGCGCAACGGCGCGGGCAAGTCGACGATGGTGCGCGTCATCGCCGGGCTGCTCGACCCGGACGAAGGCTCGGCGGACATGCCGCGCGGCGCGCGGATCGGCTATATCGCGCAGGAGGCGCCCGCCGGCGACGCCACGCCGTTCGAAACCGTGCTGGCCGCCGATACCGAGCGCGCCGCGCTGCTCGCCGAGGCGGATGCCTTCGACGGCGACGGCGACATGGACCGGCTGGGCGAGGTGCACGAACGGCTGATCGCGATCGACGCCTACGCCGCCCCGGCGCGCGCCGCGCGCATCCTGGTGGGGCTGGGCTTCGACGAGAAGGCGCAGCAGCGTCCGCTCGACAGCTTCTCGGGCGGGTGGAAGATGCGCGTCGCGCTGGCCGCGCTGCTGTTCTCGCAGCCGGACCTGCTGCTGCTTGACGAGCCGAGCAACCACCTCGACCTGGAAGCGGTGATGTGGCTGGAGGACTTCCTCAAGAGCTACCGCGCGACGATCGTCGTCGTCAGCCACGAGCGCGACTTCCTGAACAACGTCGTCGACCACATCCTGCACCTGCAGGGCGGCAAGATCACGCTCTACCCCGGCGGCTATGACGCGTTCGAGCGGCAGCGCGCGGAGCGGATGGCGCAGATCGCCGCCGCCAAGGCCAACCAGGACGTGCAGCGCGCGAAGTTGCAGGATTATATCGCGCGCAATTCCGCGCGCGCGTCCACCGCGAAACAGGCGCAGAGCCGCGCCAAGATGCTGGCGAAGATGCAGCCGATCGCCGAGGCCGCCAACGATCCGACGCTGTCGTTCGACTTCCCCAATCCGTCCGAGCTGCGCCCGCCGCTCATCACGCTCGACCATGCCAGCGTCGGTTACGGCGGCACGCCGATCCTCAACCGGCTGAACCTGCGGCTCGACCCCGACGATCGCATCGCGCTGCTGGGGCGCAACGGCAACGGCAAGACCACGCTGGCGCGGCTGCTGGCGGCGCAACTGGCGCCGATCGACGGCGAGATGAATGCCACCGCCAAGATGAAGGTCGGTTACTTCACCCAGTATCAGGTGGAGGAACTGGAAGCGGACGACACGCCGCTGGCGCATATGACGCGGGTGATGAAGGACGCCTCGCCCGGCGCGGTTCGCGCGCAACTGGGGCGGTTCGGCTTCTCCGGCGACCGCGCGACGGCGCGTGTCGGCACGATGTCGGGCGGCGAGCGCGCGCGGCTGGCGCTGGCGCTGGTCACGCGCGAGGCGCCGCACCTGCTGATCCTCGACGAGCCGACCAACCACCTGGACGTCGACGCGCGCGAGGCGCTGGTGCAGGCGCTCAACGCCTATACCGGCGCTGTGCTGCTGGTCAGCCACGATCGCCACATGCTGGAGCTGACCGCCGACCGGCTGGTGCTGGTCGACGCCGGCACCGCGCGCGAGTTCGACGGCAGCCTGGACGATTATATCGCGCTGGTGCTGTCGGGCGACGGCAAGGGCGAGAAGGCGAAACCGAAGGGCAAGGACGCGCGCAAGGCGGCGGCCGAGCGCCGCGACGCCGACAAGCTGCTGCGCAAGGAGGCGCGCGACGCCGAGGGCGAGCTGGCGAAGCTGACCGCCGAGCGCGCCGCGATCGACCGCGCGATGTTCGATCCCTCCACCGCCGAGGCGAAGCTGGCCGGGCTGACCATGACCGAACTGATGAAGCGCCGCGCCGAGCTGAACGACCGCATCGACGCGGCGGAGGCGCGCTGGATGGCGGCGAGCGAGGCGCTGGAAGCCGCGTGAGCGCGCTGGCCGCGCGGCTCGGGCTGGCGGTGCCGGTGATCCAGGCGCCGATGGCCGGCGTTTCCACCCCGGCGCTGGCCGCGGCGGTGTGCGAGGCCGGGGCGCTCGGGTCGATCGCGCTGGGTGCGACCGATGCGGCGGGCGGGCGCGCGATGATCGACGCGACGCGCGGGCTGACCGCGCGCCCGTTCAACGTCAATCTGTTCGTCCACGCGGATCCCGTGCCCGACGCGGTGCGCGAGGCGGCGTGGCTGGAATGGCTGCGCCCCGAATTCACGCGCTTCGCCGCATCGCCGCCGGGCGCGCTGCGCACGATCTATCGCAGCTTCGCGCAGGATGCGGACATGCTGGCGATGCTGCTCGACACGCGCCCGGCGGTGGTCAGCTTCCACTTCGGCCTGCCCCCGGCCGACACGATCGCGGCGTTGAAGGCGACGGGGGCGCTGCTGCTCGCGACCGCGACCAGCGTCGCCGAGGCGCAGGCGATCGAGCGCGCGGGGGTGGACGTGATCGTGGCGCAGGGGATCGAGGCGGGCGGGCATCGCGGGATGTTCGACCCCGCCGCGCCCGACGATGCGCTGGGCACGCTGGCGCTGGTGCGGTTGCTGGTGCGCGCGGCCGGCGTGCCGGTGGTCGCGGCGGGCGGGATCATGGACGGCGCGGGGATTGCGGCGGCGCTGGCGCTGGGGGCGGAAGCGGCGCAACTCGGCACCGCCTTCGTGGCGTGTGCCGAGTCGGCAGCGGACGACGCCTACCGCGCCGCGCTGGCCGGTGCCGGCGCGGCGCATACGCGGATGACCGCGACGATCTCCGGGCGACCGGCGCGCTGCCTCGCCAATCGTTTCACCGCGTTGGAAGGGGCACCGCCCGCACCGGGCTATCCGATCGCCTATGATGCGGGCAAGGCACTGCACGCGGCGGCGAGGGCGTGCGGCGAACACGGCTATGGCGCGCACTGGGCCGGGCAAGGCGCGCCGCTCGCGCGCGCGTTGCCGGCGGCGGCGCTGGTCGCGACGCTGCGGCGCGAATGGGCGGAGGCTCGCCACCCCGGCGCGATGACGCAGCCCGCCTGACACTGCGGCCTGAAAAGCGGTCGGCGACGATCATGGCCGATATGGTGCCTATCGGCATTCGCAACCACTATCTGTTGCGGCGCGACACAGAAAAGCGGTGGCGACCACCGCCCCGCTCATGTACGTTGTCGTCCAGCATGACTCGCGGCGCGATGCCGCTGCCATGATGCCGTTTTCCACCGCTTACCGCGCGCGAGGGCGCCCGGCGAGGCGTGTGGCGGACGACATGGCGGCCGGCGCGCGCGCGATGAAACGACGGGACACGGATGCACGGCGACACGATACGAACGACGAACGAAACCCCGGCGCACCGCATGGTGGCCGGGGTCCGATCGCGTCACGTCGCCACGCCCACGGCTATGCGCGGGCGCGCGGGCGGGTCACTCCGCCTCTTCGAACATGTCCTGCGCGTTCTGCGCGGTGGCCGACAGGCGCACGGTGTCGCCCTCGACCTCCGCGACCAGCCCCAGCGGCAGGTAATGGTGCTTCGCGCCCTGACCGTCCTGCGTGGACGGCGAGTCGGTCTTGGTCAGCTTGATGCGGTCACCGTCGACGTGATCGACGGTGCCGATGTGCACGCCGTCGGCACCGATCACCTCGGCATGTTCCTTGATCTGGCTGGCATCGGCCATGGTCGTTCTCCTCTGGATGGTTCGGCGGGAAAACGCGCCGCCCCCGGATTGGTCGCATGCTGAGCACGCTGCCGGTGCAATCCGCGATCATGTTCGCGGTCGCCGCCGTGTTCACGCTGGCGGGTGCGTGGTTGCTGTGGCAGTTGCGCCGTCCGCTCAGCGACGGGCGCGTCTACGCCTATCGCATGGTGGGCGTGATGGCGCTGTCCGGCGGCATCGTGCTGGCGATGTCGGCGGCCGCCATGTGGCAGTGGAGCATGGAGACATGAGCCCGCCCGTTCCGCTTCCCCCTCTTTCCTGATCGTTTCCTCGGAGTAATATCCATGCCGCTTCTTCAGGCGTCCAAGCAGTACAAGCCATTCGAATATCCATGGGCGTTCGAATATTGGAAGCGTCAGCAGCAGTTGCACTGGCTGCCCGAGGAAGTCCCGCTGGGCGAGGATTGCCGCGACTGGGCGCAGAAGCTGACCGATCACGAGCGCAACCTGCTGACGCAGATCTTCCGCTTCTTCACGCAGGCCGACGTGGAAGTTCAGGATTGCTACCACGAGAAATACGGCCGCGTGTTCAAGCCGACCGAGATCAAGATGATGCTGACCGCGTTCAGCAACATGGAAAGCACATTGCCGCTTATTCGCACCTGCTCGACACGATCGGCATGCCGGAAAGCGAATATGGCGCGTTCCTGGAATATGCGGAGCTGAAGGACAAGCATGATTACATGCAGAACTTCGGCGTCGACAGCGACGAGGATATCGCGCGCACGCTGGCGATGTTCGGCGGCTTCACGGAAGGCGTGCAACTGTTCGCCAGCTTCGCGATGCTGATGAACTTCCCGCGCTTCAACAAGATGAAGGGCATGGGCCAGATCGTGAGCTGGTCGGTACGCGACGAGAGCCTGCATTGCGAGGGTATCATCCGCATGTTCCACGCGTTCTGCCAGGAGCGGCAGTGCCTGACCAAGGCGGTGAAGGACGATATCGCCGACGTGTGCCAGACGACGATCCGGCTGGAGGACAATTTCATCGACCTCGCGTTCGAAATGGGGCCGGTCACGGGCATGACGCCCAAGGATATCAAGAAGTATATCCGCTACATCGCCGACTGGCGGCTGGGGCAATTGGGACTGAAGCCGATCTACATGATCGACGAGCATCCGATTCCGTGGCTCACGCCGCTGCTGAACGGCGTGGAGCATGCGAACTTCTTCGAGACACGCGCGACCGAATATTCCAAGGCGGCGACGCGCGGCCAGTGGAACGACGTCTGGGACAGCTTCGACAAGCGCCAGAAGGCCAAGGCCGCGATCCCCGCCGCCAACGAGGAAGCCGGCGACGCGGGCGAGATGGGCGACATGTTCTCCCGCGCCGGCGTCGCGGCGGAGTAAGGGCGCCCCCCCCCCCCGGTCGCGCGCAGACCGGGTGGCGGCTGGCGGGCTGCGGCGTGCGGTGACGGCGGATCGACCGCCACCGCACGCCGCGCATCGCGCCGATAAAACGGTGCCGGCCGCTCAGCGCGGCTGGAGTTCGATCATCACCACATCATGGTCGCGCATCGGCAGGTCGACCCGCGCGATCCCGTCGCGCCGCACGCGGACGACGCTGACGGCCGGGGTGTCCGCGGTGAGCGACTGCAACTGCCGCAGCTGGGCATCGCTGAGCGTCGCCGGGCGGCCCATCTCCAGATAGGCGGTATACGCGTCATTCTGCCGGAAGCCGGTGCGCCGCACCCGCAACTGGTACGATCCGGGACGAAGCCCGGCGACGCTGACCCTCAAAGGCGCCGCCGGGGCGGCGGGCCGCACCTTGCGGAAGAACGGCCGGTTGCTGATCGGCTGGTCGGGCAGCACATCGCGCCACGCCAGCACCTGCACGATGCCGCCCTTCAGCGCGGCGATGCTCTGGTCGTCGCGGGTCGGCAGTTCGCGATCGCCCAGGTCGGCGAGATACTTGTAGGCGAACCAGCTCGCCTTGCGCACGCCCTGCGGCGTCATCAACCCGAAGCCGCCGTCGAATGGACGCGTCTGCGGGCCGGGCTCCTCGAACAGGTCGCTGAACGTCCAGTAGCTCATGCCCTGCGCCAGCCCCTCGGTCCGGCGCAGCCTCGACAGGATATAGGCCGCGCCGAGATAATCGTCGTGGACCGGATCGCGCGGACTGTAGCTGGTGCTCCATTCGGTGAAGAACAGCGGCAGCCCGGGGCGCGACGACGCCTCGATCTCGCCGCGCACCTTGCGCACGTCGGCCACCACCGCATCCGGGTCGCGCGACAGCTTGTTGTCGGCCTCCCCCGTCTCGTCGAGGAACCCGCCGTCCACGCCGTAGGTGTGGGTGGTCACGAAATCGACCGCCAGCTTCTGGCGGTCGGCATAGTCCAGCAGGTCCGGCACCCATGCCGCCCCGGCGGTGGCAGGACCGCCGACGCGCAACAGCGGGTCGATCGCCTTGATCGTCCGCGCGGTGCGTCCGTAATAGTCGAGATAGGCCGGCTTGTCGGCCTTCTCCCAGAAGCCGGCCAGATTGGGTTCGTTCCAGAATTCGAAATACCAGCTACGCACCTCGGCCGCGCCGTAGCGCGCGATCAGGTGCCGGACGAACGCGTCGACCAGCGCCGACCATTTCGCCGGTTCGGGATGCGAGCTGTTGCCCTTCCAGTAGAAGATCGTCTGCTCCGACTGCTTCATGGCATCGGGGGTGAAGCCCAGCTCGACGAACGGCTTCAATCCCATGCCCAGCAGTTGATCGTACAGATAGTCGATCCGCGTCCAGTCATAGACCGGCCGGCCGCCCACCTCGCGATACGTGCCGAGCTGGTCGGCGAAGATGTGGTGGAAGCGGATGTAGCGGAAGCGCAATTCCTTCTGCACGATCCGCAACTGCGCCAGGCTGTCATCGCGGATCAGCGTGCCGGGGAAGTCCGAGCCGATCGACAGTTGCGCCATACGGTCGCGCGGCGTCGACGGCCCGCTGGCATCCACCGCGATGACCCGCGCGGCCGGGGATTGTGCCGGAGCCGATGTCGCGCCCGCCATCGCGGCACAGACGATCAGCGCAGCCGCGGTGTTCCGGAAGCCCATCGCATATCCCCTCTCCGATGGCAGGAGCGTAGAGGAATAGCGCTACCATTGGCAATGCGCCGCTTGGGACACCCGTCGACAGTCATCGCCGGCCTCGCCACGACGCCGTTCGAAAAAAGGGAGAAGAACATCGACAGGCAGGTCAGGGCAGGAAGCTGTCCCCAAAAGGGGAGACGCGACATCGACCTGCCTGCTGCATCCACACGGTCAGGGGAGCACCCCTGCCAAGCCATTGAAAGAATGGCGCGCCCGGAACGATTCGAACGTCCGACCCTCAGATTCGTAGTCTGATGCTCTATCCAGCTGAGCTACGGGCGCGTTG
>QFQI01000026.1 GCA_003243195.1 Sphingomonas taxi
CCGAATAGTCGACGCGCTTGCCGAGCAGGTTCTGGCGGAAGCGGCCCTGCTTGCCCTTCAGCATGTCGGACAGCGACTTGAGCGGACGCTTGTTGGCGCCGGTGATCGTACGGCCGCGACGGCCGTTGTCGAACAGCGCGTCGACCGCTTCCTGCAACATGCGCTTCTCGTTGCGCACGATGATGTCCGGCGCGCGCAGCTCCATCAGCCGCTTCAGGCGGTTGTTGCGGTTGATGACGCGGCGGTACAGGTCGTTGAGGTCCGACGTCGCGAAGCGGCCGCCGTCCAGCGGCACCAGCGGGCGCAGCTCGGGCGGGATGACCGGAACGACCTCCAGGATCATCCACTCGGGCCGGTTGCCCGATTCCAGGAAGCTCTCGACGACCTTGAGCCGCTTGATGATCTTCTTGGGCTTCAGCTCCGACTTGGTGGTCGCCAGCTCCTCGAGCAGCGCGACCTTCTCGCCCTCCAGGTCGAGGCTTTCGAGCATGATGCGCACCGCTTCCGCGCCGATCCCGGCGGAGAAGGCGTCCTCGCCATATTCGTCCTGCGCCTCGAGCAGCTCGTCCTCGGTGAGAAGCTGATACTTCTCCAGCGGGGTCAGGCCCGGCTCGATGACGATATACGCCTCGAAATACAGCACGCGCTCGAGCTGCTTGAGCTGCATGTCGAGCAGCAGGCCGATGCGGCTCGGCAGCGACTTCAGGAACCAGATGTGCGCGACCGGCGCGGCGAGCTCGATATGGCCCATCCGCTCGCGGCGGACCTTCGACACCGTGACCTCGACACCGCACTTCTCGCAGACGATGCCCTTGTACTTCATGCGCTTGTACTTGCCGCACAGGCACTCATAGTCCTTGATCGGACCGAAGATACGCGCGCAGAACAGGCCGTCACGCTCGGGCTTGAACGTGCGATAGTTGATCGTCTCGGGCTTCTTGATCTCGCCGAACGACCACGAGCGGATCTTGTCCGGCGACGCGATCCCGATCTGGATCTGGTCGAAGGTTTCCGGCTTCGCGAGCGGATTGGCGAAATTGGTCAGTTCGTTCATCTTGCTTTCCTCACAGGGAGGGAAAATTCTTCAGCGACATTCTAACAGTTGCCGGTGGCCGGGGATCGAACCCGCACCCCTTTCGGGGACCACTGAGGTGGTACGTCTACCTGTTCCGTCACACCGGCCCTGTTCTTCACTCCGCCGCGATGGCCACGCCGTCGTCGTCGTGCGCTTCTTCCATCGAGCGCAGATCGACGTTGAGGCCCAGCGAGCGCATTTCCTTGACGAGCACGTTGAAGCTCTCCGGAATGCCGGCCTCGAACGTGTCGTCGCCCTTGACGATCGCCTCGTAGACCTTGGTGCGGCCGACCACGTCGTCGGACTTCACCGTCAGCATTTCCTGCAAGGTATAGGCCGCGCCATACGCCTGCAGCGCCCAGACCTCCATCTCGCCGAAGCGCTGGCCGCCGAACTGCGCCTTGCCGCCCAGCGGCTGCTGGGTGACGAGGCTGTACGGGCCGATCGAACGCGCGTGGATCTTGTCGTCCACCAGGTGGTGCAGCTTGAGCATGTAGATGATGCCCACCGTCACCTTGCGATCGAAGCGGTCGCCGGTGCGCCCGTCGAACAGGTCGGACTGGCCCGACGGATCAAGACCCGCCAGCTCCAGCATGTCGGAGACGTCCTTCTCCACCGCACCGTCGAAGACGGGCGTGCCCATCGGAACGCCCGGGGTCAGGTTCTGCGCCAGCTCGATGATCTCGCCGGCATCGCGTGAGTCGATGTCGTCGAGATAATGTTCGCCATAGACGGTGCGCAGCCGCTCCTTCACCGCATCGGGCATCTCGCCCGGCCTGGCATCGGGGTTGGCCTCGCGCCAGTCCTCCAGCGCATGCTTGATCTGCTGACCCAGCCCGCGCGCCGCCCAGCCGAGGTGCGTTTCGAAGATCTGCCCGACGTTCATGCGCGACGGCACGCCCAGCGGGTTGAGCACGAGGTCGACCGGCGTCCCGTCGGCGAGGAACGGCATGTCCTCGGCCGGCAGGATGCGGCTGATGACGCCCTTGTTGCCGTGACGGCCGGCCATCTTGTCGCCCGGCTGCAGCTTGCGCTTCACCGCCACGAACACCTTGACCATCTTCAGCACGCCCGGCGGCAGCTCGTCGCCGCGCTCCAGCTTCTCGCGGCGATCCTCGAACTTGTCGCGGATGCGCTTGGCCGCCTCGTCATACTGGCCCTTCACGGCCTCGAGGTTGGCCTGCACATTGTCGTCCTGCACCGCGAACTTCCACCATTCGTGGCGGTCGACGCTGTCCAGCACCTCCATGTCGATGGTCACGCCCTTCTTGACGCCCTTGGGCGCCGCGGTCGCAACCTGACCCAGCAGCATCTCGCGCAACCGGCTCCACGTCGCGCGGTTCAGGATCGTGCGCTCGTCGTCGGAGTCCTTCTTCAGGCGCTCGATCTCCTCGCGCTCGATCGCCATCGCGCGCTCGTCCTTGTCGATGCCGTGGCGATTGAAGACGCGCACGTCGACGATCGTCCCCGCCACGCCCGGCGGCAGGCGCAGCGAGGTGTCGCGCACGTCGCTGGCCTTCTCGCCGAAGATCGCGCGGAGCAGCTTCTCCTCCGGCGTCATCGGGCTTTCGCCCTTCGGCGTGATCTTGCCGACCAGGATGTCGCCCGGCTCGACCTCGGCGCCGACGTAGACGATGCCCGCCTCGTCGAGGTTGCGCAGCGCTTCCTCGCCGACGTTCGGGATGTCGCGCGTGATGTCCTCCGGCCCCAGCTTCGTGTCGCGGGCCATCACCTCGAACTCGTCGATGTGGATCGACGTGAACACGTCGTCCTTCACGATCCGCTCGGAGATGAGGATCGAATCCTCGTAATTGTAGCCGTTCCAGGGCATGAACGCGACCAGCGCGTTGCGGCCCAGCGCCAGCTCGCCGAACTCGGTCGACGGGCCATCCGCGATCACGTCGCCGGCGTTCACCACGTCGCCCACCTTCACCAGCGGACGCTGGTTGATGCAGGTCGACTGGTTGGAGCGCTGGAACTTCATCAGCGTGTAGATGTCGACGCCCGACTTGGCGGAATCGATCTCACCCGTCGCGCGCACCACGATCCGCGCCGCGTCGACCTGATCGACGATGCCGGCGCGCTTGGCCGAGATCGCCGCGCCCGAATCGCGCGCCACGGTCTCTTCCATGCCGGTGCCGACGAACGGCGCCTCGGCGCGCACCAGCGGCACGGCCTGACGCTGCATGTTCGAACCCATCAGCGCGCGGTTCGCGTCGTCGTTCTCCAGGAACGGGATCAGCGACGCCGCGACCGACACGAGCTGCTTGGGGCTGACGTCCATCAGCGTCACCGTCTCCGGCAGCGCCATCAGGAATTCGCCCGCCTGCCGCGCGGACACCAGTTCCTCCGCGAACGAGCCATCCTCGTTCAGCTCCGCCGACGCCTGCGCGACGGTGTGCTTCTGCTCCTCCATCGCCGACAGGTAGACGACCTCGCCGGTCACCTTGCCGTCGATGATCTTGCGGTACGGCGTCTCGATGAAGCCGTATTTGTTGACCCGCGCGAACGTGGACAGCGAGTTGATGAGGCCGATGTTCGGGCCTTCCGGCGTTTCGATCGGGCAGATGCGGCCATAATGCGTCGGGTGGACGTCGCGGACCTCGAAGCCGGCGCGCTCGCGGGTCAGACCGCCCGGTCCGAGCGCCGAGACGCGACGCTTGTGCGTCACTTCGGACAGCGGGTTGGTCTGGTCCATGAACTGCGACAGCTGCGACG
>QFQI01000022.1 GCA_003243195.1 Sphingomonas taxi
CGCGCACCGTGATGTCCTCGACTATAGACCCTCAGAGATCGCGGTCCAGCGGCAACGGTCCCGGAGTGAAGGAACGTAAGGGCCGGACTATAGACCCTCAGAGATCGCGGTCCAGCGGCAACTCTCCAGCGTCGGCTGCATCACCATGATCGACTATAGACCCTCAGAGATCGCGGTCCAGCGGCAACAGCGAGTTGACGCGGACGGTGATGTCCTCGACTATAGACCCTCAGAGATCGCGGTCCAGCGGCAACAAGCTGCGGGTGCTGCGCGCGAAAGGCGCAAACTATAGACCCTCAGAGATCGCGGTCCAGCGGCAACGCTTTGTTCGCGGCATCCACCAGGCCGACGACGATCGCGCCAGCGTATCGCCACTGTCCGCAGCTCAATGCCGGAATGGCTCACGCTCGATCCGATCCGCCAGGTGCCGGGATCAGGCACCTACGCCGGCATCATCGTCTCCGTAGAACATCTCGCCGATGCGGATTTCCTCGCGGCCCTGCGCCACCCGATGCGCATTGGTGTCGCGCAGCGAGTAGACGCAGCCGCAATATTCCTGCTGGTAGAAATGCTCGCGCTTGGAGATGTCGATCATCCGCGCGGCACCGCCGCCCTTTCGCCAGTTGAACGTCCAATAGGAAATGCCCGGGTAACGCGCCGCGGCGCGCTCGCCGCAGTCGTTGATCTGCGCCATGTTCTTCCAGCGTGAAATGCCCAGCGACGACGTGATGACGGGAAAGCCGTGCTCGTGCGCGTACAGGGCGGTCCGCTCGAAGCGCATGTCGAAGCACATCGTGCAGCGGACGCCGCGCTCCGGCTCATGCTCCATGCCGCGCGCGCGCCTGAACCAGTTGACCGTGTCGTAATCGGCGTCGACGAACGGCACGCCGTGCTTCTGCGCGAAGCGGACATTCTCCTCCTTGCGCAGGAGATACTCCTCCCGGGGGTGGATGTTCGGATTGTAGAAGAAGATCGTATAGTCGATCCCGCTCGCGGTCATCGCCTCCATGACCTCGCCCGAACAGGGTGCGCAGCACGAGTGCAGCAGCACCTTGGTGTTGCCGTCGGGCGGGGTGAGGATCGGGCGCTGGAGATCGGTCGTCATGCGCGCGCCTGTAGCGCAGGCGCGCGCGAAAGTCACCGTGGGGCGCGCCGGACGCGCGGGGCGGGCGCCCTGCAAGCGGCATGTCGCGATGCCGCCTGGCAACCCGCCTTGCCGCGCGTTGCCGACCGATCGGTTACTGCTTGGCCGGCGGCACCACGCCCAGCGCCTTGTCGTCCTTCGCGGCCGGGTCGACCGACGGGGCACCGGACGCGGGCGTGCCGGTGTTGCCGATCTCGGCGGTGTCGCCCTTCGTCGCCTCGGTCACGTTGGCGACCGCGGGGTCGGTCGCCGGTGCCGCGCCCGCCGCCGGAGCGGCCGGCAGCGGCAGGTTCGAACCCTGCTGGTTGAGATAGACGATCAGGTTGGCGCGGTCCTGCGCATTGCCGAGGCCGGCGAAGGTCATCTTGGTGCCGTTGGCGAACTTGCGCGGCGAGGTCAGCCACGCGTTCATCTTGTCGAAGTCCCAGGTGCCGCCGACGCTCTTCAGCGCGTCGGAGAAGGCGAAGCCGCCCTTGCCCTGGCCGACGCCCTCGCCCATCGTATGGTACAGGTTCGGGCCGATGCCGTTGGCGCCGCCCTGATTGATCGTGTGACAGGCGGCGCACTTCTTGAAGACCTCGGCGCCCTTGGCCGGGTCGGCGGCGCCCAGCAGCGCGGCGATCGGCACGTCCGCGGCACCGCCGCCGCCGGCTTCCTCGACGCCCTCGATCGCATAGCCCATCTTCTCGGGCCGCTCGCCATGGAAGATCATGCCGCCGACGATCGACAGCCCCAGTGCCGCACCGGCCCCTGCCAGCGCCCAGCCGAAAATGGTGTTGGTCCGATCGTCCATGCGCCTGTTCGCCCCTCTTCCTTGCACCGTTCCATAGAAAGGGCGCCACCGCATCGCAAGCGCTTGAGCGGCGGCGGATGCTCTTATACGCGGCCGTGGAGATGGACAGCTACGCCGCCCCCGCCCGCCCGATCGTCGCCGCCATGGCCGCCGCCGCCGCCGCCGCGCCCGAGCGCGCCGTCGCCTTTCAGGGCGCGCCCGGCGCCAACAGCCATGTCGCGGTGAGCGAGGCGTTCCCGGACGCGCTGCCCCTGCCCTGCTTCAGCTTCGAGGATGCGCTGGATGCGGTAAAGAGCGGCGCGGCCGATTGCGCGATCATCCCGATCGAGAATTCGCTGCATGGCCGGGTCGCCGACATCCATTTCCTGCTGCCCGAATCCGGGCTGGTCATCACCGGTGAGCATTTCCTGTCGATCCGCCACGCGCTGATCGGATGCGGCCCGCGCGACGGCGTGACCAGCGCGATGAGCCATCCGCAGGCGCTGGGCCAATGCCGCCACTGGCTGAAGGCGCACGGCATCGCGCCGGTCAACTATCCCGACACCGCGGGCGCGGCGGCGATGGTCGCCGAGCGGGGCGACCCGACGGTCGCCGCGCTCGCCCCGCCGGGGGCGGCGGCGATCTACGGGCTGGAGCTGCTCGCCACCGACATCGCCGATGCGGACCACAACACCACCCGCTTCGTCACGCTGGCGCGCGGGGCGCGGCCGCTGACGGGCACGGGGCCATGGATGACGACCTTCATCTTCGAGGTGAAGAACGTGCCGGCCGCGCTCTACAAGGCGATGGGCGGCTTCGCCACCAACGGCGTCAACATGACGAAGCTGGAAAGCTACCAGCGCGGCGGCAGCTTCGCGGCGACCGAATTCTTCGCCGATGTCGAGGGGCGGCCCGGCGATCCGGCGTTCGACCGCGCGATGGAGGAACTCGGCTTCCATTCGAAATGGGTGCGCGTGCTGGGCACCTATGCGCAGGCGCGCAAGCGGGGATAAGGCGACCGGCCGCGATCCATCCCCCTTGCGCGTTCCGCCGCAGCCCGTACCGTCGGTGTCCAGGCGTGATGGGCGGGGACGGATGATGCGGAACGGGTGGCTGGCCGGGGTGGCACTGGCGGTGATCGCGGCGGGCGGCCATGCGCAGCAGGCGCCGACGCCGCCGCGCGCGGCCAAGAAGCCGCACAGCGTCGCATCGCCCAATGGCGCGCGCGAGGACGCCTATTACTGGCTGCGCGACGATGCGCGCAGGGATCCGGCGATGCTCGCCTATCTGAAGGCCGAGAACGCCTATGCCGACGCGGTACTCGCGCCGCTCAAGCCGCTGGAGGAGGCGATCTTCGCGGAGACGGTCAGCCATATCAGGCAGGACGACAGCTCCGTCCCCTATCGCGACCGCGGCTATTGGTACCAGAGCCGCTTCGCCACCGGCGCGAACTATGCGGTGATCGAGCGGCACAAGGGCACGATGAAGGCGCCGGCCGAGATCCTGTTCGATCAGCCGGCGATGGCGCAGGGCCACAGCTTCTTCGCGCTGAGCGACTGGCAGGTCAGCCCGGACAATCGCCTGATCGCCTGGGCGGAGGATCGTGTCGGTCGCCGCCAGTATGTGCTGAAGGTGAAGGACATCGCCACCGGGCGCGTCCACGCCGATACGATCGCCAATATCGAGCCGAACATCGTGTGGGCCGACGACAACCGCACCCTGTTCTACGTTGCCAAGGATCCGACCACGCTGCGCGGGCACCGCGTGATGGCGCATGTGCTGGGCACGCCGGTGGCGTCGGACCGGCTGGTGTATGAGGAGAAGGACGACACCTTCTCGATGGGCGTCAGCCGCACCAGCGACGATCGCTTCATCTGCATCGGCGTGTCGGCGACGGTCAGCGACGAGCAGCGCTGCGCCCCCGCCGTGGCGCCGCGCGACTTCGCGGTGGTGGCGCCGCGCGCGCGCGAATTCCGCTACGGCGCGGATCACATGGGTGACCACTGGATCATCCGCACCAACCGCGATGCGAAGAACTACAAGCTGGTGACGGTCGCGGACCGCGATCTGGCGCGCGGACCGGCGGCATGGCGCGACCTGACCCCGGCGTCGGACAGCGTGTTCGTGGAGGACTTCAAGCCCTTCACCGGCTTCGTCGCGATCGACCAGCGCGAGGGCGGCAACCGCACGATCCGCCTGCTCTCGGCGAACGGCCGCTCAACGCCGATCAAGGCCGACGAGCCCGCCTTCACGATGGGCCTGTCGGTCAATGCCGAGCCGGATACCGACTGGGTGCGCTACAGCTACGCCTCGCTGGTGACGCCGACCACCACCTATGAGACGAACGCGAAGACCGGCGAGCGCCGCACGCTGAAGGTCGCGCCGGTGCCGAACTACGATCCGGCGAAATATGTGACCGAACGGGTGTGGGCGCCGGCACGCGACGGCACGAAGATCCCGGTGTCGATCGTCTATCGCCGCGACGTGAAGCGCGACGGCACCGCACCGATGCTGCAATATGCCTATGGCAGCTACGGCATATCGATGGACCCGGCGGTCGATCCCGGCCGCATCCCGCTGCTCGACCGCGGCGTCGTCTATGCGCTGGCGCACATTCGCGGCGGGCAGGAAATGGGACGCGGCTGGTATGACGACGGGCACCTGCTCAACAAGAAGAACAGCTTCACCGACTTCATCGACGTCACCCGCTATCTGGTCGCGCAGAAATATGCCGCGCCGGGCCGTGTCGCGGCAATGGGCGGCAGCGCTGGCGGGCTGCTGATGGGCGCGGTCGCGAACATGGCGCCAAAGGATTATGCGGTGATGATCGCGCAGGTGCCGTTCGTCGACGTGGTCACCACGATGCTCGACGCGTCGATCCCGTTGACGACCTTCGAATATGACGAATGGGGCAATCCGGCGCAGAAGCCCTTTTACGATTACATGCTCAGCTACTCGCCCTACGACAACGTGACGCGCCAGGATTATCCGGCGCTGTTCGTCGGCACCGGGCTGTGGGACAGCCAGGTGCAATATTACGAACCGACCAAATGGGTCGCGAAGCTGCGCGAGCTGAAGACCGACGCCCATCCGCTCGTCTACCGCGTCAACATGGAGGCCGGACACGGCGGCAAGTCCGGCCGCTTCGAACGCTTCCGCGAGGCCGCGGAGTATAAGGCGTTCATGCTGCAGCAGTTGAAGGTGGCGCCCTGACGCCCGCCGCGGGCCGTCATCACCGTCCGGGACGGGGGTCCTGATGTGCCGGCGTCGCGCGCCGGGCCGTACCCTCGCGGGCGTCGGATCACCCCCTGCGCGGGGATGACGGCGCGCGGATCACATCCCCTTGCCGGTCGCCAGCCCCCACGCGGCATAGGCGGCGAGCAGCACCGCCATCGTGCAGGTCGCGCCGACCAGCACATAGCCGACATAGTTCAGCACCGGCGGGTTCGCGCGCTCCAGCTTGCGGTTGCGCGACGCACCCGCGAACACGAAGCTCAGCAACATCCCGTACGTCAGTGCAGCGACTTCCAGCATAACCCGCCCCTCGGCCCCTTCGATGACGACGCCCCCCGGCGCCCGTTTCGCGATTAACCATAGCCTGCGACCGCTACGAAGACGTTAACGCGCACGCCACCGCTTGCCTCGCACGGTCCGCCGTCTAACAGGCGGTGCATGTCCACCCGACTCGCCGTCTTCGACTGCGACGGCACGCTCGTCGACAGCCAGGCCAACATCTGCCGCGTGATGGAACTGGCGCACGTCGCGGCCGGCCTGCCCGCCCCGCCGCGCGCCGCGATCCGCGCGATCGTCGGCCTGAGCCTGGTGGAGGCGATGGCGGCGCTCGCGCCCGATGCCGACGCCGCGCTGCACCATGGGCTCGCGGAGGAATATAAGACGGTGTTCCGCCGGATGCGCGACGACGGCGACCTCGATGTCGAACCGCTGTACGATGGACTGGTCGAGACGCTAGACGGCCTTGCCGCCGATGGCTGGCTGTTCGGCGTGGCGACCGGCAAGTCCGATCGCGGGCTGGCGCACGTCCTGGCGCACCATGGGCTGGCGGACCGCTTCGTCACCTTGCAGACCGCCGACCGTCACCCGTCCAAGCCGCATCCGTCGATGCTGCGCGAGGCGATGGCGCGCACCGGCGCCGTGCCGGATGATACGGTGATGATCGGCGACACCAGCTTCGACATGGCGATGGCGCGCGCCGCCGGCACCCGCGCGGTCGGGGTCGCCTGGGGCTATCACCGCGAGGACATGCTGTGGCGGGCCGGGGCGCACGCCGTGGCGCGGCGCTATGCCGATCTCGCGGGATGCCTGGCATGAGCGATCCCGCCTTTGCGCGCTGGGCCGCGCTGGCCGGCGTGCGGCTGGCCGCGACCTTCGGCGCGATCCTGGGCATCGTGCTGCTCGGTCGTGCGGAGACGATCGCGCCGCGCGTGCTGGCGGTCGCGATCGTGCTCAGCGCGCTGTGGATGCTGGCTACCGTCCCCCGGGCGCTGGCGCGGCGCTGGAGGAGTCCGAAGTGAAGCGATTCTGGACCGATGTGCGCGTCGACGCCGACCGCTTGATCCGGCTGGACGACCGCCCGGTGCGCACGCCCGGCCGCACGCCGCTGGCGCTGCCCGGCGACGCGCTCGCCACGGCGGTGGCGGAGGAATGGCGCGGCGTCGCGGAGACGATCGACCCGCGCACGATGCCGCTGACCGGACTGGCCAATGCCGCGATCGACCGGATCGCGCCGGCGCGCGCCGACTTCGCCGCCGGCCTCGCCGCCTATGCCGACAGCGACCTGCTCTGCTACCGCGCCGACGCGCCGCACGAACTGGTCGCACGGCAGGCGGCGGCCTGGGATCCGCTGCTCGACTGGGCGCGGGAGCGCTACGACGTGCATTTCGAGATCGTCACCGGCATCATCCACCGCGACCAGCCGCCCGCAACGCGCGCGCGACTGCGCGAGGCGGTGGCGAGCCGCGACGCCTTCCACCTCGCCGGGCTTTCGCCGGTGGTGACGCTGACCGGCACGCTGGTCGGCGCGCTGGCGCTCGCGGAAGCGGCGGTCGATGCCGACACGTTGTGGCGCGCCGCGAACGTCGACGAGGACTGGCAGGCCGAACATTGGGGCGAGGACGCGCTGGCCGCCGAGGCACGCGCGGCGCGGCGGCGCGACTATGACGCCGGAGTGCGCTGGCTGACGTTGCTGGCCTGACCGCGACCATAGCGGGATTCACGGCGGGAGCGGGCCTGCCCGGCACGTTCAGGCCGCCGCGAGACCGGCGATGTCGACGCGTGTCGCGACCCGCCGTCGCTCGTCGCCCGGCTATCCCGCCGGCGTGCGCAGCTTGCGGATGAAGCCGATCAGCCCGGTCTGGCGCGAGCGCTTCAGCCGCTCCGCCGCCAGGATCGTCTTCACCTTGACGAAGCAGCTTTCCACATCGTCGTTGACCAGCACGTAATCATAGCCGTCCCAGTGGCTGATCTCCGCATCGGCGCGCGACATGCGCCGTTCGATGATCTCGGGCGCGTCGGTGGCGCGGCCCTCCAGCCGACGGCGCAGTTCCTCCATCGACGGCGGCAGGATGAAGACGCGTACCACGTCGCCGCCGGCGATCTGGTGAAGCTGCTGCGCGCCCTGCCAGTCGATGTCGAACAGCACGTCCTTGCCGTCGCCCAGCATGGCGTCGACCGGCGCGCGCGGCGTGCCGTAGCGCTGGTCGAAGACGTGCGCCCATTCCAGGAATTCGTGGTTCGACGCCATCTCGCGGAACCGCTCCAGCGAGACGAAATGATAGTCGCGCCCGTCCTCCTCGCCGCGGCGGATCGCGCGGGTGGTGGCGGAAACCGACAGCGACAGCTCCGGCTCGCTGGCCAGCAGCATGCGCGCGATCGTCGACTTGCCCGCGCCGGACGGCGAGGACAGCACGAACAGCAGACCACGACGCTTCATGTGATGCGGGTCGGCGATGGGAGAGGAAGGCATGGCGGCTGATGCCCCGGCAGGCGGCGGCGCGTCAAGCGCGCAGCCGCTCCGCGTGCCATGCCAGATGATCGGCCATGAAGGTGGAGATGAAGTGGTAGCTGTGGTCGTAGCCCGGCCGCATCCGCAACGTCAGGTCGATCCCCGCCGCGGCGCAGGCATCGCGCAGCAGTTCGGGGCGCAATTGCTCGGCCAGGAACGAATCGGCATCGCCCTGATCGACCAGCAATTCCTTCACGCGCGCGCCATCCTCGATCAGCGCCACCGCATCGTGGCGGCGCTGTGCCGTCGCATCGTCGCCCAGATAGCGGTCGAGCGCCCTGCCCCACGGCACCTGTGTCGGCGCGACGATCGGCGCGAAGGCGGAGATGGCGCGGAACCGATCCGGGTGACGCAGGCCGATCGTCAGTGCGCCATGCCCGCCCATCGAATGGCCCATGATCGACTGGCGCGCCATGTCCGCCGGGAAGCGGGCCGCGACCAGCGCCGGCAGTTCCTGCGTGACATAGGACCACATGCGGTAATTCGCCGCCCATGGTTCCTGCGTCGCATCGACGTAGAAGCCCGCACCCTTCGCGAAATCCCACG
The DNA here is from genome assembly GCA_003243195.1 of Sphingomonas taxi. Taxonomy (GTDB): domain Bacteria; phylum Pseudomonadota; class Alphaproteobacteria; order Sphingomonadales; family Sphingomonadaceae; genus Sphingomonas; species Sphingomonas taxi_B. The sequence goes on from QFQI01000022.1 coordinate 8,485, forward strand.
CGTCCTCGTCGGGAATGTCGTCGCCGCGCGGGCTCGTGTCGGGCGCGACGAAGATCAGCCCGTGTTCGGCGCACGCGCGGCGATACTCGCCCTTGTCGGTGACATTGGCGTGGGTGCAGGTCAGGCCGGACAAATACCATACCACCGGCAGCGTCGCGCCCGGCGCATGATCGGGCACGAACACCGAAAACGTCATGTCGGTGCCGGTCGCGGCGGAGGCGTGGCGATATACGCCCTGCGTCCCGCCATGCGCGCGGGCGGTGGAGGCGGTGTCCATGAAGCGTTCCTCTATCCTTGTCTCGGCCCGCGCGTCACCCTGTGATCGTTGTCAGGCGGCGGGCACCCGACTGGCCGCGCACAGCTTGTTGCCGTCCGGATCGCGCAGATAGGCCAGGTAAAGCGCGCCGAACGGACTCTGCCGCACGCCCGGCGCATCCTCGATCGCGACGCCGCCGTTCGCGACGCCGGCGGCGTGCCATGCCTGCGCCTGTTCGGGGCCGCTCACCGCGAAGCCGATCGTGCCGCCATTGGCATGGCACGCCGGCTGCCCGTCGATGGGCGCGCTGACCAGGAACAGCGCCCCGCCGTGCGCATAGAGCAGCCGCCCCTTGTCGTCCTGCATCCCCGCCTTGCCGCCCAGCGCCGCGAACAACGCGTCGTAGAACGTCTTCGAGCGCGCGATGTCGTTCGACCCGACCATGATGTGCGAGAACATGGGTCTTCCTCCCTCAGAACACCACGACGCTGCGGATGCTTTCGCCGGCGTGCATCAGGTCGAACCCCTTGTTGATCTCCTCCAGCGACAGCCGGTGCGTAATCATCGGGTCGATCTCGATCATGCCGTTCATGTACCAGTCGACGATCTTCGGCACGTCCGTGCGGCCGCGCGCGCCGCCGAACGCCGTGCCTTTCCACACGCGCCCCGTGACGAGCTGGAAGGGGCGCGTGGCGATCTCCTTGCCCGACTCGGCCACGCCGATCACGATCGATTCGCCCCAGCCGCGATGCGCCGCCTCCAGCGCCTGGCGCATGACGACGGTATTGCCGGTGCAGTCGAACGTATAATCGCCGCCGCCGTCGGTCATCGCGATCAGGTGCGGCACCACGTCCGCCACGTCCTTCGGATTGACGAAGTCGGTCATGCCGAAGCGGCGGCCCCATTCCTCGCGATCCGGATTGATGTCGACGCCGACGATCCGGCCCGCGCCGGCCAGCTTCGCGCCCTGGATCACGTTCAGCCCGATGCCGCCCAGACCGAAGACGATCACGGTCGCGCCCGGCTCCACCCGGGCCGTGTTCACCACCGCGCCGACCCCGGTGGTGACGCCGCAGCCGATATAGCAACTGGTGTCGAACGGGGCGTCCGTGCGGATCTTCGCCACCGCGATCTCCGGCAGCACGGTGAAGTTGGAGAAGGTCGAGCAGCCCATGTAATGGTAGATCGGCTGACCCTTGTAGCTGAACCGCGTCGTGCCGTCCGGCATCAGCCCCTTGCCCTGCGTCGCTCGGATCGCGGTGCACAGGTTGGTCTTGCCCGACAGGCACGACTTACACTGGCGGCATTCCGGCGTGTAGAGTGGGATAACGTGATCGCCCGGCGCGACGCTGGTCACGCCCGCGCCCACCTCGCGCACCACGCCGCACCCCTCATGGCCCAGCACGCTGGGAAACAGCCCCTCGCTGTCCAGCCCGTCGAGCGTATAGGCATCCGTGTGACAGATGCCGGTCGCCATGATCTCGACCAGCACCTCGCCGGGCTTCGGCCCTTCCAGATCGAGTTCGACGATCTCCAGTGGCTTCTTCGCCTCGAACGCTACGGCGGCGCGGGTCTTCATGGGGGATGGGCCTTCCTATCCGATGGTCGCCCGTCCTTATGCGCGGGAGCGACGCGCTTCAAGGAAGCACGCGCGGTGCCGCCGGACGCGCGCGCCGCTCACGACCGCGCGATGCCCGCTCTCCGCCTCTGTCAGACCGCCGGCGGCACGCGCGACGGATGGCCGGTCTTCGCCGCCTTGCGGCGGTCATAGGCCTTCTTCGCGACATAGGCGCCGCCCAGCGCCATGCCCAGCGGCCCCATCCGCGTCACCGCGCGCGTCATGATCATGCCCGCCAGCGCGCCGCCCATGCCGCCCTTGCCATCACGGCGGTCGAGCTCGCGCCCGACCAGCGCGCCCAGAATCGTACGGATCATGCCTTCACCCTTTCAGAAATGGTATCGCCCAGGACCTCTAGCCCCTTCAGCACGCCCCAGCCCACCGCGTAGGTGGCGACGACGGGCAGGACGATCTTCAGCACATTGGCGGTGATCGCACCGTATAGCGCGCCGTCGACGGCGCTGTCGTCGCCGGACATGGAATCGATCGCGCCACCGATCAACGCACCGATCGTGGTTACAGCCATGAAGGATGATCCTTTTCGTTACGCTACGACAATGCTGCTGCGCACGCTCGGTTCCAGCGTCGACCGCCACCGATGCCGCCGCCGGCGCACCTAGCGTCCCAGCATCGTCTCCGGCCGCACCACCCGGTCGAACGTCTCGGCATCGACGAAGCCAAGCGCCAGCCCGGCCTCCTTCAGCGTCAGCCCGGCCTCATGCGCGTGCTTGGCGATCTTCGCGGCATGGTCGTAGCCGATTTCCGGGGCGAGCGCGGTGACCAGCATCAGCGAGCGATCCAGCAGCTCGGCGATCCGCCCCTCGTTCGCGGCCAGCCCCTCCACGCAGCGTTCGGCGAAGCTGTCGCAGCCGGTCGCCAGCAGGTCGATCGAGCGCAGCACGCCCGCGCCGATCACCGGCTTGAAGACGTTCAGTTCCAGATGCCCCTGCGCGCCGCCGACCGTGATCGCGACATGGTTGCCGATCACCTGCGCGGCGACCATCGTCAGCATCTCGCACTGCGTGGGATTGACCTTGCCCGGCATGATCGAGCTGCCCGGCTCGTTGGCGGGCAGGTCCAGTTCGCCCAGACCGCAGCGGGGACCGGAGCCGAGCAGGCGGATATCGTTGGCGATCTTCGTGCATGCCACCGCCAGCGTGTTGAGCGTGCCCGACAGGTGGACCAGCGGATCGTTGCTCGCCAGCGCCTCGAAGAAATTCTCCGCCGGGCTGAACGCGATGCCGGTGATGCCGCCCAGTTCGGCGCACACGTCGCGCGCGAAGCCGGCGGGAGCGTTGAGGCCGGTGCCGACCGCCGTCCCGCCCTGCGCCAGCCGGTCGGTGCCATGCTCCACCGCCGGCTCGATCCGGCGCAGGCAGCGATACAACTGGTGCGCATAGCCGGAGAATTCATCGCCCAGCGTCAGCGGCGTCGCATCCTGCAGGTGGGTACGGCCGATCTTGACCAGATCGCGCCACGCCTGCGCCTTGGCATCCAGCGCGTCGTGCAGCCGCTCCACGGCCGGGATCAGCCGGCGGCGCACCGCGATCGAGCAGGCGATGTGCAGCGCGGTCGGGAAACTGTCGTTGCTGGACTGGCCGCGGTTCACGTCGTCGTTGGGATGGACCGGCGACTTGCCGCCCCGCGCGCCGGTCAGGATCTCGTTGGCGCGTCCGGCGATCACCTCGTTGACGTTCATGTTGCTCTGCGTACCGCTGCCGGTCTGCCAGATCACCAGCGGGAACTGATCGTCGAGCTTGCCCGCGGCGACCTCCTGCGCCGCCTGTTCGATCGCCTCCGCCTTCTCGGGGGGCAGCCCGTGGCGGCGGTTCACGCGCGCCGCGGCCTGCTTCACCAGCGCCAGCGCATGGACGATCTCGATCGGCATCCGCTCGCGCGCGCCGAACGGGAAGTTTTCGAGCGAGCGTTCGGTCTGCGCGCCCCAATAAGCGGTGGCGGGAACCTCGATCGGGCCGATCGAGTCGGTTTCGGTGCGGGTCTGGGTCATGCCGTGCCAACTCGCGGGGCGTGGCGTTGTTGCGACGCCGACGGATCGACGGCCCCGGCCGCGCCGCCCCGCTCACCGATCCGCTTCGACAGGAAGAAGCGCGCCTCGCCCGGCGGGTAATCGTCGATCTGCCCGAACACGCGATATCCCAGCTTTTCGTAGAAGCCGCGCGCCTGGAAGCTGAACGTGTCCAGCCACACGCCGATACAGTCCAGCCGCGCCGCCTCGGCCTCCGCCGCCGCCATCAGCGCGCGGCCATGTCCCCGCCCGCGCGATTCCGGCGGCAGCGCGAGATACTGGACGAACAGCCAGCGATAGCCGACCGTGCCCCACAGGCCGCCGACGATCGCGCCCTCGCCGTCGCGGATCACGACGGCGACCTGATGCCGCTCGGTGACGCCCGCCGCCGCGTCGTTGTGGGCGACCAGCGGCGCGAGGATCGCCTCGCGCTCCGCATCGCCCGGGCCGGGGACGATCTCGATCATGGATGGCTCGGTCATGGATGGGGGCCGCCTTCGGGACACGTCATGGCGTGGCCCCCGTGCCGTCGGACGCGGGCCAGCCGCCGCGACCGTGCCCGCGCATCGCCCCGCAAACGCGGCACAGACGCTGTGCCGCGTGCGCGATCATTTCTTCCGCTTGAAGTCCACCGCCACGACATTCGAGCCGTCGGCGACCGGCGGCGCGGCCGGTTCGTCGTTCTCGGCCGGGTCGTGCCCGCCCGGGCCGTCGCCTGGTCCTTCCTGCGCCTGGAAACGCAGCTCGAAATTCACCGTGGGATCGTGGAAGCCGGTGATCGCCGAATAGGGGATGACCAGCTTCGAGGGCACCTGGTTGAAGCTCAGCCCGACCGAGAACCGCTCGTGATCGACGGTCAGATCCCAGAAGCGGTTCTGCAGGACGATCGTCATCTCGTCCGGGAAACGCTCGGCCAGCCGCTGCGGGATGTCGACCCCCGGCGCGCCGGTCTTGAAGGTGATGTAGAAGTGGTGCTCGCCCGGCAACCCGCCCGACTCGGCCACGGTTCCCAGCACGCGCCCCACGACGGCGCGCAGGGCTTCCTGCACGATCTCGTCATAGGGGATCAGGCTGTCGGGCAGCATATCGCTCATGCGGCCATGGGTAGCGCGGTGGCGGGCGGGGTCAAGGTTGCTTGGCGCGTCCGTCGCGTTATGGACGACGGATGCGCACCGCCACCATCCGCCGCGACACCAGCGAGACGAAGGTCACCGTCACCGTCAACCTGGACGGCGACGGGATCTATGACGTGAAGACCGGCGTCGGCTTCTTCGATCACATGCTCGAACAGCTTTCCCGCCACTCGCTGATCGACCTGACGGTGCGCTGCGACGGGGATCTGCACATCGACGCGCATCACAGCGTGGAGGACACCGCGCTGGCGCTGGGCGCGGCGGTGGCACAGGCGTTGGGCGACAAGCGCGGCATCCGCCGCTACGGCGACGCGCTCAGCCCGATGGACGAGACGCTGACGCGCGTCGCGCTCGACATCTCCGGGCGACCGTGGCTGGTGTGGCGCGCGCGCTTCACGCAATCGCGGCTGGGCGACATGGATACCGAGATGTTCCAGCATTTCTTCCACTCGTTCGCGCAGACCGCCGGCATCACGCTGCACGTCGAGACGCTGTACGGCGACAACAACCACCATATCGCCGAGAGCATGTTCAAGGGGCTGGCGCGCGCGCTGCGCACCGCGACCGAGATCGACGCGCGCAAGGCCGATGCGATCCCATCGACCAAGGGGACGCTGTGAACCGCTTTCGCGCATCGGGCGCGATGTGCGCGGTGCTGCTCGATTACGTGCGCCCTCTGGACGACATCGATGCGCAGATGGCGGCGCATGTGGCGTGGCTGGAAGAAGGCTTCGCGCAGGGCGTGTTCCTGATCGCGGGCCGGCGGCAGCCGCGCTCGGGCGGGGTGATCGTGATGCGCGGCGAACGCGATGCGGTCGAGCAGGTCGCCGCCACCGACCCGTTCGTGACCAGCGGGGTCGCGACGTTCGAGATCGTGCCGTTCAACGCCAGTTTCGCCGCGCCCGCGCTGCACGCGTGGCTGGCATGACGCTGGCGCTGATCGATTATCAGGCGGGCAACCTCCATTCGGTGGCGAATGCGCTGCGCGCCGCGGGCTGCACCGACCTGACCGTCACCGCCGATCCGGACGTGGTGGCGCGCGCCGACCGCATCGTCCTGCCCGGCGTCGGCGCGTTCGGCGCATGCGCGGCCGCGCTGCGCGCGATCCCGGCGATGGTCGATGCGCTGGAGCAGCGCGTGCTGACGCAGGGTGCGCCGTTCCTGGGGATCTGCGTGGGGATGCAGTTGCTCGCCGACACGGGCGAGGAGCTGGGAACGCACCGCGGCCTGGGCTGGATCGCCGGCGGCGTGCGCCGCATCGACCCGGCCGGCAGCGACGCCAAGGTGCCGCACATGGGCTGGAACGACGTGGTGCCGACCGCCGCGCACCCGCTAATCGTGCCCGGCGAGGCCTATTTCCTGCACAGCTACGCCTTCGTCGGCGAGGGCGTGGCGGCGACCACCGACCACGCCGGCCCGGTCACCGCGGCGATCGCGCGCGACACGGTGCTGGGCGTGCAGTTCCACCCAGAAAAAAGCCAGCGCTACGGACTCGCGCTGCTCGAAAGGTTCCTGGCATGGCGTCCCTGATCGTCTTCCCCGCGATCGACCTGAAGGCGGGGCAGGTCGTGCGGCTGGCCGAGGGTGACATGGCGCGCGCCACCGTCTATGGCGACGATCCCGCCGCGCAGGCGACGCTGTTCGCGGACGCCGGCGCCGATCACCTCCATGTCGTTGATCTGGACGGCGCCTTCGCGGGCGAGAGCGTCAATGGCGACGCGGTGCGCGGCATCGTGTCCGCCTTTCCCGGCCGCGTGCAACTGGGCGGCGGGATCCGCACCCCGGCGGCGGTCGAGGCCTGGTTCGCGCTGGGCGTCGCGCGGGTGGTGATCGGCACCGCCGCGCTGGAGCAGCCGCAATTCGTCCGCGACATGGCGGCGGCCTTTCCCGAACGGATCGTCGTCGCGGTCGACGCGCGCGACGGCATGGTCGCTACCAAGGGCTGGGCGGAGGTCTCCACCACCAGCACGCAGGATCTCGCGCGCCGCTTCGAGGATGCCGGCGTCGCGGCGCTGCTGTTCACCGATGTCGGCCGCGACGGGTTGCTGAAGGGCTGCAATGTCGAGGCGACGGTCGCGCTGGCCGCTGCGGTCGACATTCCGGTGATCGCCAGCGGCGGCGTGGCGGGGATCGCGGACATCCACACCCTCGCCGGCCATGCCGCCAGCGGCGTGGAAGGCGTCATCACCGGCCGCGCGCTCTACGACGGGCGGCTCGACCTGAGCGACGCGTTGCGGGTGGCACGCGAGAACTGACGCGACAATGCTGCAACATGGCGACATCCGCGCGCAACCCCGGTGCGCGACATGCGCACCATGCCGACCACCACGATCACCGCGCTGAAGCTCCACGAGGAAGCCGCCCGCTGCGAACGCCTCGCCTATGGCGTGAGCAGCCCGGAACTGATCGCGCGGTTGTTGCGATGGGCGGCCGAATATCGGCGCGATGCGACGTTGCTGGCGCGAGTGTAGGGCGACGTGATCTGGTGGGAAGCGGAAGCTGAAACGCCACTGGTCTAGCCCTTCCTCCACGACCGCCACGCAACTTTAAAGTTTACCCACGCCGCTTCAAACGCTGCGAATGAATCGACGAGCGCCTCTACAATCACTGGCACGACCACGATCAGGTAAATGGGGACCAACCAACTGTATGTCGCCTCCGGCACGTTCATGTGCTGAAGCAGAAAAAATAAACCGGTGAGGATCACGCCTGTCCAGAGCGACCATCGCGCCAGTCGTTCAATCGTCGACATTCGCTCTTCGCCTTGAACCGGAGGCATAGCTTTAGGGCATTTCCTGATCCTGCGAAACTGAAATCGAGCGCGGCTTTGTGGCGATGGATCGAAGCAGGGCGTGCCTGCGCCTCAATCTCCGGAGTTAAGCGACAAGCGGCCCACCTTGCCCTCCCGCCCCTGCGCGGGCATGGCGCGTCGCATGACCGTTCGAGCCCGCGTGATCCCCTGCCTCGACGTCGCGAACGGGCGCGTGGTGAAGGGCGTGAATTTCGTCGACCTGATCGACGCCGGCGATCCGGTGGAGCAGGCGCGCGCCTATGACGCCGCCGGCGCGGACGAATTGTGCTTCCTGGACATCACCGCCAGCCACGAGGCGCGCGGCACGATCCTGGACGTGGTGCGCCGCACCGCGGCGGTGTGCTTCATGCCGCTGACCGTCGGCGGCGGGGTGCGCAGTGCCGAGGATGCGCGCGCGCTGCTGCTGGCCGGCGCCGACAAGGTGGCGGTCAATTCCGCCGCGGTGTCGCGCCCCGAGCTGGTCGCCGACATCGCCGAACGCTTCGGCAGCCAGTGCTGCGTCGCCAGCGTCGACGCGCGGCGCAGCGACGGGGGTTGGGAGGTGTTCACCCACGGCGGGCGGCGCGCGACGGGCATCGACGCGGTGGCGCATGCGCTGCGCCTTGCCGAACTGGGCGCGGGCGAGCTGCTGGTCACCTCGATGGACCGCGACGGGACGCGCGGCGGCTACGACCTGGAACTGGTCCGCGCGATCGCGGACCGCACCGCGGTGCCGGTGGTGGCCAGCGGCGGGGTCGGGTCGCTCGACGATCTGGTCGCGGGAGTGACGCAGGGCCATGCCTCGGCAGTGCTGGCGGCGTCGATCTTCCACTTCGGACAGGCGACGATCGCCCAGGCGCATGCCGCGCTGGCGGCAGCCGGGGTGCCGGTACGCGCGCCCGTCGCCGGGTGACTCGCGCGTCGTCGGCTGCGCCGCGCATCCCGCCGACCATCCGCGCCGCGCGGCATTGACCCGGCGCGCGCGGCGCGGCACCCCCGCGGCATGACCGCCCCCGACCCGCTCGACCGCCTGTTCGCCACCATCGCCTCGCGCCGCGGCGGCGACGCGGACGGCTCCTATACCGCCTCGCTGTTCGCGCGCGGCCGCGCCCGGATCGCGCAGAAGCTGGGCGAGGAGGCGACCGAAACCGTGATCGCCGCGATGGGGCCGGAGCCGCGCGCGATCGTGCCGGAGGCCGCCGACTTGCTCTACCATCTGTTCGTGCTGCTCGCCGACGCGGGGCTGACGCTGGACGATGTGCGCGCCGAACTGGCGCGGCGCGAGGGCATCAGCGGCCATGACGAGAAGGCCGCGCGCGGGCCGCTGCCGCTTTCCTTCCGCCCCGAATAGAGGATCCGCCCATGAGCGTCGACGCCACCCTTCCCTATGACGACGGCAACATCTTCGCGCGGCTGCTGCGCGGCGAGATCCCGTCGACGCGCGTGTATGAGGACGAGCACACGATCGTCTTCCACGACATCGCGCCCTGGGCGCCGACGCACCTGCTGGCGATCCCGCGCGGCGCCTATGTCAGTTGGGACGATTTCTCCGCGCGCGCCAGCGACGCCGAAATCGTCAGCTTCACGCGTGCGATCGGCCACGCCGCCCGCACGGCCGGGCTGGTGGCCGGCGGCTATCGCCTGATCGCCAACACCGGGCGCGACTCGCACCAGGAAGTGCCGCACCTGCACGTCCATATCCTGGCCGGCCGCGCGCTCGGTCCGATGCTCGTCACCAACGATGGCCGCGAATGAAAGCGTCATCGTAACGCAACACTATTGCGCGCCCGCGATCCGCCGCTAGGCTCCCTCCATCAGACTTTCCGGGGGCTTCGACCTACATGATTTTCGGGCGCGTCAAACCTCTCGACGCCATTCTCGCCACCGCGGAGAAGAAGTCGCTTCACCGTACGCTGGGCTGGTTCCAGCTCACGCTGTTCGGCATCGGCTGCGTGATCGGGACCGGCATCTTCGTGCTGACCGCGGCGGGCGCGCAGAAGGCGGGACCCGGCCTGATGCTCGCCTTCGCGATCGCCGGCGCGATCTGCATCGTCGCGGCGCTATGCTATGCGGAGATCGCGGCGATGATCCCGGTGGCGGGATCGGCCTATACCTACACCTATTCCACGATGGGCGAATTGCTGGCCTGGACGGTCGGATGGGCGCTGATCCTCGAATATGCGGTCGCCGCCAGCGCGGTCGCGGTCGGCTGGTCGGGGTATTTCACCGGCACGATCCTCAACCAGTTCCTGGGCGTGCACCTGCCCGCCTGGCTGTCCGCGGCGCCGCTCGCGCTGGGCGGCGCGCCGGGCGGTTTCATCAACCTGCCCGCGGTCGTGATCGCGCTGCTCATCACCTGGCTGCTGATGATCGGCACCACCGAGAGCGCGCGGGTCAACGCGGTGCTGGTCGCGATCAAGGTGGTCGCGCTGACCGCGTTCATCGCGCTGACGCTGCCCAGCGACTATTTCAGCAGCGATCGCTTCAACCCGTTCCTGCCCGCGGGCGTGTTCGGCGGATTCGGCACCGGGGTGGGCGCGGTCGGCGCGGCGGCGACGATCTTCTTCGCCTATGTCGGGTTCGACGCGGTATCGACCGCGGCGGAGGAAACGAAGGATCCGCAGCGCAACGTGCCGATCGGGCTGATCGGGTCGCTGCTGTTCTGCACCGTCTTCTACATCCTGGTCGCGGCGGGCGCGATCGGCACGATCGGCGGGCAGCCGATCATGGGGCCGAACGGCGTGCCCTTCCCCACCGGATCGGAGGAACTCGCCCGGCAATGCGCGATGCCGCAGCATGCCGATGCGCTGGTCTGCTCGGGCGAGGCGCTGGCGCACGTCCTGCGCGCGATCGGCTGGTCGGGAGTCGGCAACCTGCTGGGCATCGCCGCCTTCCTGGCGCTGCCCTCGGTGATCCTGATCCTGATGTTCGGGCAGACGCGGATCTTCTTCGTGATGAGCCGCGACGGTCTGCTGCCCGAACGGCTCTCGGCGGTGCACCCGAAGTGGAAGACGCCGCACATCGTCACCGGGATGACCGGCATCGGCGTCGCCTTCGCGGCGGCGTTCCTGCCGGTCGGGCAGCTCGCCGACATCGCCAACGCCGGCACGCTCTACGCGTTCATGATGGTGGCGATCGCGGTGATGATCCTGCGCCGCACCGCCGCCGCCCACCCGCGCAGCTTCCGCACCCCCGCCTTGTGGCTGGTCGGGCCGCTGACGATCCTGGGCTGCCTGTTCCTGTTCTTCAACCTGCCGTCGGCGGCGATGCTGGTGCTGCCGGTGTGGGGCGCGGTGGGGATGGTGATCTATTTCGGCTTCAGCCGCCGCAACAGCCATCTCGGCCGCGGCATCGTGGAGGTGCCCGACGGGCATTGAGCGACGGGTGCGCCGATTCGAAACGGGGCCGGAGGGTGCGATCCTCCGGCCCCTCACATGGGAGTTCTCAGGTCAAGAGGCTGTGCGGTAGAGCGTGCAGCCTCTTTCCTTCCGCACAATCATATCT
>QFQI01000010.1 GCA_003243195.1 Sphingomonas taxi
CAGCCCGCCGCCGCACCACGACATCTATTCGATCGAGGATCTGGCGCAGCTCATCTACGACCTGAAGCAGATCAACCCGCGCGCGCGGGTGTGCGTGAAGCTGGTGTCGTCGGCCGGCATCGGCACCGTCGCGGCGGGCGTGGCGAAGGCGCATGCCGACGTCATCCTCGTGTCCGGCCATGTCGGCGGCACCGGCGCCTCCCCGCAGACCAGCATCAAATATGCCGGCACGCCGTGGGAGATGGGGCTGTCGGAGGTCAACCAGGTGCTGACGCTCAACGGGCTGCGCGGGCGGATCAAGCTGCGCGCCGACGGCGGGCTGAAGACCGGGCGCGACATCGTGATCGCCGCGATCCTGGGCGCGGAGGAGTTCGGCATCGGCACGCTGTCGCTGGTCGCGATGGGCTGCATCATGGTGCGCCAGTGCCACAGCAACACCTGTCCGGTCGGCGTCTGCACGCAGGACGAGGCGCTGCGCGGCAAGTTCGTCGGCACGCCCGAGAAGGTCATCAACCTGATGACGTTCATCGCCGAGGAGGTGCGCGACATCCTGGCGCGGCTCGGCGTGCGCTCGCTGGACGAGGTGATCGGTCGCACCGAATTCCTGCGGCAGGTGAGCCGCGGCGCGGAGCATCTCGACGACCTCGACCTCAACCCGATCCTCGCCAAGGTCGACGCGACCGACGCGGAACGGCGCTTCAGCCTGTCGACGTTCCGCAACGAGGTGCCCGACAGCCTGGACGCGCAGATCATCAAGGATGCCGCGGCGGTCTTCTCGCGCGGCGAGAAGATGCAGCTCACCTATTCGGTGCGCAACACCCACCGCGCGGTCGGCACGCGGCTGTCGAGCGAGATCACGCGGACGTTCGGCATGTCGAAGCTGGCGGAGAACCATGTCACGATCCGGCTGCGCGGATCGGCGGGGCAGTCGCTGGGCGCGTTCCTGTGCCGTGGCATCACCCTGGAGGTGTTCGGCGACGCCAATGATTATGTCGGCAAGGGGCTGTCGGGCGGCAGGATCATCGTCCGTCCGGCGGTGTCCTCGCCGCTGCGCAGCCAGGAGAACACGATCATCGGCAACACCGTCCTGTACGGCGCGACCAGCGGCAAGCTGTTCGCCGCCGGCCAGGCGGGCGAGCGCTTCGCGGTCCGCAACTCGGGCGCGACCGTGGTGGTGGAGGGTTGCGGCGCGAACGGCTGCGAATATATGACCGGCGGCATCGCGGTGGTGCTGGGCGAGGTCGGCGCGAACTTCGGCGCGGGGATGACCGGCGGCATGGCGTTCGTCTACGACCCGAACGGCAGCTTCGCGCGGCGCGCCAACCCGGAGAACATCATGTGGCAGCGCGTCGCCGCCGCGCATTGGGAGCGGCAGCTCCACGCCCTGGTCGCCGAACATGCCGAGGTCACGGACAGCCGCTGGTCGCGCGCGCTGCTCGACGACTGGGAGCGCACGCTGGCATCGGTGTGGCAGGTGGTCCCGCGCGAGATGCTGTCGCGGCTGACGCATCCGCTCGACGATGCGGAGACGCTGGAGGCGGCGGAATAGCCGGCCGGTTGCCGGCGCGAGGATAGCGACACGATCCGGGGCGGCACGCGCTTCGCCCCGGATCGCTCAGGGCAGGCCGCTGCGGCAGCGGCGCCGCCATGCCAGCCACGCGCCCGCCGCCGCGATCGCCAGCACCGGCCAGCCGCCGTCGGTGCGCCACAGGTAACCGACCCCGCCGACGATCGCCGCCAGCACCAGCAGCGCGGCTATCCCCGGCGCGTGCAATCGCCGCGCCAGCCACGCCGCCAGCATGAGTGCCGCCAGCGCGTTGATCGCGAGCCATGCGTAGGAGGCCGCGGTGGGGAGCGCGCCGACGAACGGCAGCTTGACCGTGGCGAAACCGATCATGCGGTTCGGGAACGTGTCGGCGGCGAGATGAAGCCCGGTGCCCGCCCCCATGCCGCAGGCGGCCGGATGCCACCGCCGTCGTGCCAGCAACGCGCATGCCGGCAGCACGCTGTGCGTCACCGCGCTGCGATGGCCGAGCCAGAGGTGCAGGTCGACATCGGGCAGCGTCAGCCCCGCGGCGAACGCGACGAGCGTGACGATGGCGGCGATCAGCGCGGGCGGCATGATGCGCCCGTGCCACGTCCGACGCGGAAGATCATCCCGCTTCGCGCCCGTCGTCCCGACATCGGCGGCACAGATGGCGGCGCGGGGCGCGCGGATCGCCCCTTCCCCCCGCCCCCCAAATCGGCCTAACAGCGGCCGATCATGTGGCAGCTTTATCAGTTCCCGTTGTGCCCGTTCACGCGCAAGGTCCGCACGCTCCTCAATGAAAAGGACGTGGGCTATCAGCTCATGCGCGAGAACCCGTGGGAGCGGCGTGACGCGTTCATCGACATGAACCCGGCCGGCCAGACCCCGGTGATGACCGACAACGAACGCGGCATCGTGCTGGTCGATTCGATGGCGATCTGCGAATATTTCGAGGAGACGGTCGAACGGGTCGCGATGATCAACGGCACCGCCGCCAATCGCGCCGAAATCCGCCGGCTGGTGGCGTGGTTCGACACGCAATTCTACCGCGACGTCACCCAGCCGCTGCTCGACGAGCGGATGATAAAGCGCGTGGCGCACCGCATGGCGCCCGACGCCTCGCGGCTGCGCGAGGCGATGAAGTCGGCGGTCGGGCACCTCGACTATATCGACTTCCTGCTCGATCACCGCAAATGGATCGCCGGCGCGACGATCAGCCTGGCCGATCTCGCCGCGGCGGCGCAGATTTCGGTCGCCGACTATCTGGGCGGTGTCGACTGGGCGGGCCATGCGCACACCAAGGCGTGGTATTCCGCGTTCAAGAGCCGCCGCAGCTTCCGCCCGCTGCTCGCCGAGCGGATCAGCGGGATCGAACCGCCGAGCTATTACGAGAACCCGGACTTCTGATGCACGCGGTCCCCGACCCCGCCGCCGCCCCGGCCGATCCGATCGGCTTCGACGATTTCCTGAAGGTCGACGTGCGCGTCGGCACGATCGTGGCGGCGGAGCCGTTCCCGCAGGCGCGCAGGCCCGCCTACAAACTGACCATCGACTTCGGCGCGACGATCGGCACGCGGCGGTCCTCGGCGCAGATCACCGAGCATTACACCTGCGAGGAACTGGTCGGGCGACAGGTGGCGGCGGTGGTCAATTTCCCGCCGCGCCAGATCGGGCCGTTCATGTCGCAGGTGCTGACGCTCGGCTTCCCCGACGCGGACGGCAAGGTGGTGCTCGTCGCCCCCAGCGTGCCGGTCCCGAACGGCGGCCGGCTGTTCTGATGCGGCAGGCGCATGCCATGCTGACGATCGCGACGCGCGGTCAGGGCATGGTGGAGATCACCCGCGACATCGCCGAATGGCTGTCGGCGCAGCGCATCGCCCATGGCCTGCTGACGATCTTCTGCCGGCACACCTCCGCCTCGCTGCTCATCAACGAAAATGCCGCGCCGGCGGTACGCCGCGACCTGCAACGCTATTTCGCGGCGATCGCGCCGGAAAGCCGCGAGTACGAGCATGACGACGAAGGCCCGGACGACATGCCCGCGCATCTGAGGACCGCGCTGACGGCCGTGTCGCTGTCCGTGCCGGTCGCGGACGGCGCGATGGTGCTGGGCACGTGGCAGGGCGTGTATCTGTTCGAGCACCGCGCCGCGCCGCATCGTCGCACGCTGGCGCTGCACGTCATCGGAGAATGACCAGGGGCGCATGACCGGGCGGCGCACGACGCGCGCGGCTACCCGTGACGACGCGGGTCAGCCCGGCTCGGCGAGCGTCAGGATCGACACGCCGGTCGGCATCGGCACGCGACCGACGAGATGGCGTTCCAGCCGGAAGATTCGTTCGAACAGCGCGTTGAGCGGCGCGGCCGGGGGCGAATCGTCGCTGTCGTCGCGGCCGGTCAGCCGCCCCGCGACCCGCGCCGCGGCGGCAAGCGGGAACAGCAGCGAGTTGAAATAGGTCAGCCCGCGCGGCCGCAGCCCGGCCGCGCGGATCGCGGCGACCAGCGTCTTCTTGGAATACCGGCGATGGTGGTGGTTTACCACGTCATGCGCGCTCCACATCCATTGATGCGCGGGCACCGCGATCAGGATCTTGCCGCCGGGGGCCAGGCATTCGCGCATCGCGGTCAGCGCGGCGACATCATCCTCGATATGCTCCACCACGTCGAGCACCGCGACCAGATCGTATGCGCTGCGCGCGACGCCGGGCAGCGCGGGTAGCGGCGCATCGCTCACCGGCCTGCCCAGCCGCTGGCTGGCGATCGCGCGGGCGGCGGGGTCGATCTCGATCGCGTCCACCGTGCCGAAGGTGCCGAGCATCGGCAGATTGTGCCCCGTGCCGCAGCCGATCTCCAGAATGCGCGCCGGTGTCGGCAATCGCCCCTCGCGCGTCAGGAAATCGGCGAGGATGTCGCGGCGCGCGCGATACCACCAATGCGTGGAATCATGCTCCGCCATGCGATCATAGACGCGGCGATCCATCAGCGGTTGACCATCATGCGAAGACCCAGAAACGATTGAGCGCGAAGGTGACCAGCGGGGTCACGAACAGGATCGGCACCAGCGGCCACCATGTCGCGCCGTGCAGCGGGCCGGTCAGCAGCCATACGAAGAAGCTGTTCATCGCGAAGCTGACCAGCGACACCACGAAGAACCGCCCGCCGGTGCGCGCCAGATTGTCGCGCTCCCCGACGCCGCGAAAGCTCCAGCGGCTGTGCATGACATAGCCGGATAGCATCGCGACCAGATAGCCGAGCACGTTGGCGATCAGCGGCCAGAAGCTGCGATCCGGCAGCGGCCAGCGCGCCTGCCCGAAGGTCGCGAGCGGCCAGTAGACGATCGCGTAGAGCGCGGTCGCCGCCCCGCCGGTCAGCGCGAAGCGGACCAGTTGCCAGAACAAGGCGCGCAGCTCATCCGTCCTGTCGTGCGATCGAAGCGTTGCCACCAGCCTGCCTTTCCGCGCGCTGCCTAGGGCGCGGGCGGCGCGCTGGCAATGGTGGCGGTGCGGGCGGAGCATCGGCGGGACGGTCCGCTGCTCTGCCGGCGATGGTCGTCGTCGCGCCTCCCCGTTGCCGTTTACCCGCCCGCATCCTAAGCACCGCGACCAGCACCGGCCCCGTACGGGCGGTGCGTCGCGCGCGGCGTGAAGGAAGTGTGTTGACCAGGAACCTGTTGCCGCCCGCCACCCGCCGGACGATCGCGCGCCGGCTCGATCGCGACTGGCTGCGGCTGACCCTGCTGGCGTGGGCCGGCATCGCGATCTGGTATCTGTGGCAGCGGTGGGCGGCGATCCACTGGCTGTCGCTGGGCGATACCGACGACAACATGCGGCTGATGCAGGTCCGCGCGCTGCTGGACGGACAGGGCTGGTTCGACCTGCGCAACTATCGCCTCAACCCGCCGGGCGGATTCGACATCCACTGGTCGCGGCTCGTGGACCTGCCGATCGCGGGGTTGATCCTGCTGCTGCGACCGTTCGTCGGCACGGCCGAGGCGGAGCGGCTGGCATGCGGCATCGCGCCGCTGCTGCCGATGGCGGTGACGCTGCTCGCGCTGGGCGCGACGCTGCGGCGGCTGGTGCATCCGCTCGCGTGGCCGCTGGGGATCGCGCTGTTCCTGGCGACCACCGTGACGCTCGGCATGTTCATGCCCGACCGTATCGACCATCACGGCTGGCAACTCGCGATGCTGGCGGTGACGGTCGCCGGACTGTGTGACCCGCAGCGCATGCGTGGCGGTGCGCTGGTCGGCATCGCCACCGCGGTATCGCTGACGATCGGGCTGGAGATGCTGCCCTATGCCGCGATGGCGGGCGCGATCATCGCGCTGGCGTGGATATGGGACGCGGCGGAACGCGAGCGGCTGGCGCTCTATGCGCTGACACTGGCCGGCGGCGCGGCGGCGGGCTTCGCCGCCTTCACCTCGATCGCCAACCGCGTCTATCGCTGCGACGCGCTGACGCCGGTCTATGCCTCCACCGTGGTGCTGGCGGGCGGGATGCTGCTCGCGCTGGCGCTGCTGTCGCCGCGGCATGCCGGCGCGCGGCTGGCGCTGGCGCTGGTGGCGGGGGCGATCGTCGTGGCGTTCTTCGCGCTCGCCTTTCCGCAATGCCTGGGTCGGCCGGAGCAGGTGTCGGACGAACTCTACACCAGTTGGCTGGCGAACGTGCGCGAGGCCAAGCCGATCTACCGCCACCCGCTGCGCATCGCGCTGCCGATCGTGACGTTGCCGATCATCGGGCTGATCGGCGCGGCGCTGGCGACGATCCGCGCGCGCCGCTCGCCCAGCTTGCGCGGCTGGGCGTGCGTGGCGCTGTTCGGATTGTTCGCGGCGCTGATGCTGTTGTGGCAGGCGCGCGCCGGGCCGGCGGCGCAGTTGCTGGCGATCCCGGGTGCGGCGGCGCTGGCATGGCTGGCGCTGCCGTGGCTGCTCGCGCCGCGCTGGTGGCCGGTCAAGGCGCTGGCGGCGGTGGCGCTGTTCGTCGCGGTGTCGGGCAGCTTCGCGCAACTGGCGATCGACTGGTTCAGGATCGACCGTCCCAACGCCTATGTCCGTCGCGTCAACAAGGCGACCGGGCGGTGCCTGACGATCCCGGCGATGCGCCCGCTCGACCGCCTGCCGGCGCAGACGGTGTTCACCTTCGTCGACCTCGGCCCGCGGCTCATCACGCTGACGCACCACAATGCGATCGCCGGACCATATCACCGCAACGGCGACGCGATCCTCGACGTCCACCACGCCTTCATGCGGTCGCCCGACGAGGCGCGCGCGATCATAAAGCGCCACGGCGCGACGCTGCTGCTGGTGTGCCCCGACATGGCGGAATCGACAAATTACCGGGCCAAGGCGCCCGGCGGCTTCTACGCCCGGCTGGCGCGCGGCGAACGCTTCGACTGGCTGGTGCCGGTGCCGATCAGGAAGGGGTCGCCTTTCCGGGCGTTTCGGGTGGAGTAGGAGGTGGCGGCTAACGCCCAATTGCGGACCTCGCCAAAGCACGAATATAGATGGTATGGTGAAGATCGGACCAGATGATTGGCTAGAAGCCGAACGGCTTGATCGGCAGCGTTCACAAGCCCGGCTCGCTGGGGTGTTTGCGGCGGGGCCGTGGACCACCCTGCCAGCGTTAGCGTCTCTCCCAATCATGGCTGTAGCGGGCGAAGGGGATTACATCATCCCCGTCCTGGGTATCATGTGGGCCGCCCTGATGGCTGTAGCCGTCTGGGTTCGTCGAAGCAGTGAGGTCGGATCGATACGTCGCTCGTGCGCTACCTGGGTTGCTTCTTACAGCGCCTTGCTCGCCATCATGATGCTCGGCATGGCGTTTCTGTTCGCGACCGCTGCAGCTTAGATCTGACCTTCGTTTAATCGCCGCTTTCCACCACAACCAGCCGTCCCTTACTAGCAAATGCCGCCCTCTTACCGAAACTGCTCCACCAGCCCGTCGATCACGAACTGCACGGCCAACGCCGCGAGCAGGACGCCGAGCAGGCGGGTGATGACCGCCTCGATCTTCGCGCCCAGCACGCGCATCAGCGGGCCGGCGGCGAGCAGCGCCATCAGCATCAGCAGCAGGTTCGCGCCGAGCGCCGCCATCACCACCGCGGTCTGTTCGATGCCGTTGCTGCGCGCGGTCAGCAGCATCACCGACGCGATCGAGCCGGGACCGGCGATCATCGGCATCGCCATGGGGAAGATCGACACGTCGTCGGCTTCCTCGGTGGTGATCTTGGCGGCGCGGTCCTCGCGGCGCTGGGTGCGTTTTTCAAACACCATTTCCAGCGCGATCAGGAACAGCATCACGCCGCCGGCGATACGGAACGACGCCAGTTCGATCCCCAGCGCGTGCAGCAGCGGCTCGCCCGCCAGCGCGAAGGTCAGCAGGATGCCCGCCGCCACCAGCACCGCGCGGATCGCCATCGCGCGGCGGTGCGTGGCGGTGGTCCCCGCCGTCAGCCCCGCGAAGATCGGCGCACAGCCCGGCGGGTCGATGATGACGAACAGGGTGATGAACGAGGAGACGAACAGCTCCAGCATCACAGCCCCGGCATCATAGCGCCGGGTCGACCGCGACGCCCGCGCGGCGGCCGGCCGCGACCAGCGTGTTGCGCATCAGCACCGCGATCGTCATCGGCCCCACCCCGCCGGGCACCGGCGTGATCGCGCCCGCCACCTGCGCCGCGTGCGGATCGACGTCGCCGACCAGCCCGGCATCGGTGCGGTTGATGCCGACATCGATCACGGTCGCACCGGGCTTGATCCATTCCGGCTGCACGAAGCCGGGGATGCCGACCGCCGCCACCACGATGTCCGCCTGCCGCACATGCGCCATCACGTCGCGGCTGCGGCTGTGCACGGTGGTGACGGTGCAGCTTTCCTTCAGCAGCAGCGCCGCCATCGGCTTTCCGACGATGTTCGAACGACCGATCACTACCGCTTCCAGCCCGGCGAGATGCGGGTGGATGTCCCTGAGCAGCATCAGGCAGCCGAGCGGCGTGCACGGCACCAGCCCGTCCAGCCCGGTCGCGAGCCGCCCGGCATTGACCGGGTGAAAGCCGTCGACATCCTTGTCGGGGTCAATGCGCGTGATGACCGCGCGTTCGTCGATATGGCGCGGCAGCGGCAGTTGCACGAGGATGCCGTCCACCGCATCGTCGGCATTGAGCCGGTCGACCAACGCGATCAGCGCCGCCTGGCTGGTGTCGGCGGGCAGGCGATGTTGGAAACTTTCCATGCCGGCGGCCAGCGTCGCCTTGCCCTTGGAGCGGACATAGACCGACGACGCCGCATCCTCGCCGACCAGCACCACGGCCAAGCCGGGTTTACGGCCGGCATCGCGCGTGAAGGCGGCGGCGGCGGCGGCGACGCGGTCGCGCAGCGTGGCGGCGAAGGCTTTTCCGTCGATGATGCGGGCAGTCATGGCTTTGCCGCATAGAGCGAAGCGGCGGCGCGCGCCAGCGTCGCGGTATCACCCGCGATCGTCAGCCGCTTCAGCCGCGCGGTGTGGCCGGCGACCAGCGTAACGTCGCGGCGCGCCACGCCAAAATGCCTGGCGACCAGCGCCACCAGCGCGTCGTTGGCCGCGCCATCGACCGGCGCGGCGGCGAGCCGTGCGGCGAAATGTTCCGCGGTGCCCGCCGCCAGCAGGTCGCGACCGCCGCGCGGCGTCACGCGCACCGCGATCGCGATCCCCTGCCCCGTCTCGCGCCAGGCGCTCAGATCGAGCTGCTCGCGATCGTGCTTGCGGCAACGTTGTTGAGGATGATGTTCAGGATCGCCAGCAACACCAGCACCACCGCGGGCGCGAAGTCGATCCCGCCGGTCGCGGGCAGCATGCGGCGGATCGGCCGGTACAGCGGCTCGCTGAGGCGATCCAGCCCCTCGTACAGCGAGCGGACGAAGTTGTTCGAGGTGTTGACGACGTTGAACGAGATCAGCAGCGACAGCACGAACTGGACGATGATGATCCACCAGACGAGGTTCAGGATCACCTGCAGGATCTGGATGATGGTGAGCGTCAGCACGCGTCGCGTCTCCGAATAGGTGTGCCGGCGATATAGAGCACCGCCGGGCCGGACAAAAGGTTCGCCGCTATTCGCGGATCAGCGTGCCTGCACCGCGCCGGGTAAAGATTTCGAGCAGCATCGCATGCGGCACCCGTCCGTCCAGCACCACCGCGGCGTCCACCCCGGCCTGTACCGCGGCGACGCACGTCTCCAGCTTGGGGATCATCCCGCCGGAAATCGTGCCGTCCTCGCGCAACTGCCGGACGGCGGCCGGGTTCAGGTCCGTGACCAATTGCCCCTGCTTGTCGAGCACGCCGGCAACGTCGGTGAGCAGGAAGAAGCGCGCCGCGCCCAGCGCCGCGGCGATCGCGCCGGCCATGGTATCGGCATTGATATTGTAGGTGTGGCCGTCCGCGCCCAGCCCGATCGGCGCGATCACGGGGATGATCCCCTCCGCGGAGAGCGAGTCGATGATGCGGCGGTCCACCGCCACCGGCTCGCCGACGAACCCCAGGTCGACGTTGCGTTCGATCCCCTGCAACGGATCAGGCGCGCGGCTGCCGACCTTCTCGGCCTGCACCAGCCCGGCGTCCTTGCCCGAGATGCCGACCGCACGCCCCCCGGCGCGCCCGATCCAGCCGACGATTTCCTTGTTGATCGACCCGGCCAGCACCATCTCGGCGATCTGCGCCGTCTCGGCATCGGTCACGCGCAGCCCGTCGACGAAGCGCGATTCGACGCCCAGCCGCTTCAGCATCCGCCCGATCTGTGGCCCGCCGCCGTGCACCACCACCGGATTGATGCCGACCGCCTTCAGCAGCACGACGTCCTCGGCGAAATCGGCCTGCGCCTCCGGATCGCCCATCGCGTGACCGCCATATTTCACGACGAACGTCTTGCCGGCATAGCGTTGCAGGTACGGCAGCGCCTCGACCAGCGTTTCGGCCTTCAGCGCGGGCGACAGGGTGGGATCGGTCATGCTCCGCGCCATAGCGGCGGTGGAGCGCCCGCGAAAGGTCAGCGGTCCAGTCGCCGGCCGATCGCCACCATCAGGTAGATCAGCGGCGGGACCAGCGCGATCGACAGCACCACCTTGGCCAGCATCTGCCCGGCCATCAGCCACCCGACCGCCGACAGGCCGAAGGCGATGGTGATGAACAGTACCGAATCGATGATCTGGCTGAGCGCGCTGGCGGTGGCGGCGCGGAACCACAGCAGCCGCCCGCCCTCGCGCCCCTTCAGCCACGAGAAGATCGTCACGTTCAGCGTCTGCGACACGCCATATGCGACGATGCCGCCGGCCCAGATCCACGGCGTCGCGCCCATCATCGTGTTGAACGCCGCCAGATGCGCCGCCCCCATCTCGGGCGCGGGCGGCAGCATCAGCACGATCAGCGTCAGCGCCATCGACACCAGCAGCGGCACGAAGCCCATCAGCACCAGCCGCCCGGCGATCCGCTGCCCGTGCAGCTCGGCGACCGCGCTGGAGGTGACCACCAGCAGCAGGAACGCGAAGATCCCCGCCTCCACCGCGAGCGGCGGTAGCCCGACCAACGGCCCCAGCCGCGAGATCGGCCCCAGCGACACCTGCTTGTTGCCCAGCACGCCCGCGATGCACACCATCCCGCCGTAGAAGATCGAGAGCGCGAACAGCGAGCGCGGGATGGGGCGGTGGGCAGGAGCTTCCATCGCGGTGCGATAGCGGGTGCGCGGGCAGGACGGCAAGCGGTTGCGCATCCCACCCGACCGGCATCTCGCGCAGCGACGACGGATCCGGCGTCGACAGGCGGATGTCGATCCGGCCTGCATGGCTGGCCGCGCGCGATGATGGCGGCGCGTCGGTGCGTTCGTGCGTGCGCCGATCATGGCTGGCGGCGGTCGGCGCCGCATGTCATGGGCGACAACGGTGCCGAACGGCGACATCGAAGAAGAAGAATGCACAGAATCCTCATCGGCCTGGCGGGTATCGTCGTCATCCTGCTGCTCGCGGTGCTGTTGTCGGCCGACCGGCGCGCGATCCGCCTGCGGATCGTCGCCAGCGCCTTCGCGCTGCAGGCGACGATCGCGGTGATCGTGCTCTACTGGACGCCGGGGCGCGCGGTGCTGGCGCGCGCGTCCGCCGGGGTCGCGGCGCTGCTCGGCTATTCGCAGCGCGGCACCGAATTCCTGTTCGGCAACCTCGCCAGCCCGGCGGTGGGCGGACAGAGCTTCGCGATCGCGGCGCTGCCGGTCATCATCTTCTTCGCCAGCCTGGTGTCGATCCTCTATTATCTGGGCGTCATGCAGTTCGTGGTGCGCTGGATCGGCGGCGCGATCGAGAAGGTGATCGGCACCAGCAAGGTCGAGAGCCTGTGCGCGGCCGCCAACATCTTCGTCGGTCAGAGCGAATCGCCGCTGGTGATCCGCCCGTATCTGGCCGGCCTCACCCCCGCGCAGCTATTCACGGTGATGACCAGCGGCATGGCGGGCGTCGCGGGAACGATCCTGGCGGCCTATGCCTCGATGGGGATCAGCATCGACTATCTGCTCGCGGCCAGCTTCATGGCGGCGCCCGGCGGCATCCTGATGGCCAAGATCGTGATGCCCGACCGTGTGGTGCCGCCCGAGGGCGAGCTGCCGCTAGGCGACCTCCCCGACGAGGACCGGCAGATCGCGTTGGCACAGGCGCGGATCAGCGGGCGTGGTCCCGCCGCGCTGCTGCCCGAACAAACGCCCGGCGAGCCGCTGCCCGAGGCGACGCACGACGAGGAAAAACCCGCCAACATCATCATGGCCGCCGCGCAGGGCGCGCAGACCGGCGTCAAGCTGGCGGTGGCAGTCGGCGCGATGGTGCTGGCGTTCGTGGCGCTGGTCGCGCTGGCCAACGGGCTGCTGGGCGGCCTGGGCGGCTGGTTCGGCCACCCGGAACTGAGCTTCCAGGGGTTGCTCGGCTATGTCTTCCAGCCGGTGATGTTCCTGCTGAACGTCCCGTGGAAGGAGGCGGGGATCGCCGGCGGCTTGTTCGGCGAGAAGATCGTGCTGAACGAATTCGTCGCCTATATCGACCTGGGCAGGCAGGCCGGGCAATTGTCGCCGCGCACGATCGCGGTGGTGACGTTCGCGCTGTGCGGCTTCGCCAATTTCAGCTCCATCGCGATCCAGATGGCGGTCACCGGCAGCCTCGCCCCCAATCAGCGCCCGGCGATCGCGCGGCTGGGGTTGCGCGCCCTCGCCGCCGGCAGCCTCGCCAACCTGATGAGTGCCGCGCTGGCGGGGCTGCTGATCGGCTGACCCCGCCGCGTCCGAGCGGACGCGCGGGCGCTGGTCCGGTTCCCCAACGCCGGCGTCACGTCCCCCTGTCGCTCGATCGCGGTGCGCGGGGACGACGGATCGCGTCCAACCCCTCTGCCACGCGAGCGCCGGTGCGGGCCGGGCTGCGATCGTCGGGCCGGCGGCAAGCGCAAGCCGGGGCGTCCGCGCCAGCCCCGCCCACGCGCCCCTCGTCCCGCACGCGCCCGTCATCCCGCAACGGAAAAGGCCGCCGGATCGCTCCGGCGGCCTTCCGCACGCAACCTTGTGAAAGGTCAGGTCAGGCGGCGACCGCCTTTGCCGCGCCGCGGCGACGGCGCACCGCCGCACCGACCAGACCGAAGCCGGCGATCATCATCATCCAGGTGCGCGGCTCGGGCACGCCGCTCGACACCTTGATGGTGTTGAGCTTGAACGCATCGCTCAGGCTGTCCGGGCCGTAGAACGAACCGCCGATGATCCACACGTTGCCGGCCTGCGACGGCGACAGATTGTAGGTCTGGAGCGCCGCGCCCTTGTAGTCGGTGCTGTCGCTGTTGAAGCTGCCGGTCAGCGACGTGGACAACCCATCCAGCCGCGACGCCGTCATCGCCTGATTGTAGTTGGCGCTCGTCCAGCCGATGAACGCATCATTGTCCGTGTAGCGGTTGCTGCCCAGCGCATAGGGGTTCAGCACCGCCGACTGCAGCGACACCGCCTGGTCGAACTGGAAAACGATGAACTCCCAGCCGTTGACGTTGTCGACGGTGTGATAGTTGCCGTTGGTCGGGTCCAGGCCGTTCTGATACACGCCGAGACCCGCCGAACCCCACGACGCCAGCTGGCCGGCCGAGAAGTTGCCCTTGAGGTCGCGCACCCAGGCGGTCGCCTTCACGTTGATCGTGGACTTACCGTCGGTGGACTTCACCTGATAGGTGAAGGTGTTGCCATAGCTGGTGCCGGTGGTGCCGGTGGTCTTCGTCGCGGCGGTGTCGATGATGAAGTCGGCGGCCTGCGCCGGCACCGCGGCGACGAGCGCTCCGGCGGCCAATGCGATCTGTGCGTAGCGAATCATGGAATTGCCCCCCTGCAATCATTGCCAAAGCGTTATGTTGACCGGGCTGTTCGCCCAATTGCCGCCGGGTCGCAATAGTCGGTCCGGCGCCATTGTCCCTGTTCGACACAGGTGCGATCGGGGCAAAGCGCGACTGGTATCGCCGACGTCGCGCGCCTATGTGGCCGCGCATGACCGAGATCACCGTGGCCGCGCTGCAACTCGCCTTTTCCGCCGACATCGACGCGAACATCGCGAAGGTGTCCGACGCCGTGCGCGAGGCGCATGGCCGCGGCGCGCAGGTGATCCTGCCGCCCGAATTGTTCGAGGGCGAGTATTTCTGCCGCGTCGAGGACGAGGCGCTGTTCGCGAACGCCGCGCCGGTGACCGAGCATAAGGCGGTGCTGGCGATGCAGGCGCTGGCCGAGGCGCTGCGGGTGCATATCCCGACCAGCTTCTTCGAACTGGACGGACCACACCATTACAACTCGCTGGCGATGATCGGCCCGGACGGCGAGATCCAGGGCGTGTACCGCAAGAGCCACATCCCCGACGGGCCGGGGTATGAGGAGAAATTCTATTTCCGCCCCGGCAACACCGGGTTCAAGGTGTGGAACGGCCCGAACGCCGCCGGTCACCAGACGAAGCTGGGCGTTGGCGTCTGCTGGGATCAATGGTATCCCGAAACGGCGCGCGCGATGATGCTGATGGGGGCGGAGGTGCTGTTCTATCCGACCGCGATCGGCAGCGAGCCGCACGACACCTCGCTGGACACCGCGCGGCTGTGGCGGCGCGCGATGGTCGGCCATGCGGTGTCGAACGTGGTGCCGGTGATCGCCGCCAACCGTGTCGGGGTCGAGCACGGCCAGACCTTCTACGGCACCAGCTTCATCACCGACGAGCGTGGCGACATTCTGGCGGAGCTGGACCGCGAGGAGGAAGGCGTGATCGTCGCGACGCTCGATCTGGACCGCGTCCGCCGCCACCGCGCCGCCTTCGGCTTCTTCCGCGACCGGCGCCCCGAACTCTACGGGCGGCTGGTGCAGGACATCTGACGCGCCGGCGCGTGGGCCGCTCGCTCTATGCCGTCGCGGCGGGCTCGAACCGGCGCGGGCGTCATGGTCCGCCGCACGCAGAGGTCGCCGCGGCACTTCGGCTGCTGGGCGGCACGTGCTCGCCGATCATCGCCAGCGCGCCGCTCGGCCCGTCCACGCGCACCTTCGCCAATGCCGCCGTGCTGCTGGCCAGTGACGAATCGCCGCCCGCGCTGCTCGCGCGGCTGAAGGCGATCGAGCGCGCCTTCGGTCGCCGCACCGGCCGCCGCTGGGGCGCGCGGGTGCTGGACCTCGACATCGTGTTGTGGTCGGGCGGGCGGTGGCGGGCGCCGGACCTGACCGTCCCGCACCGCGACTTTCGGGCGCGTGCGTTCGTGCTCGCGCCGCTGCTGGCGATCGCGCCGGGGTGGCGCGATCCGGTCGGCGGGCTGACCGTGCGCCAGCTTCATGCGCGGTTGACCCGCGCGCGCCCCGCCCCTAGGCGGCATCCATCCGCGTGAGGGTCCGTAGCTCAGTCGGTAGAGCAAGCGACTTTTAATCGAGAGGTCCCGGGTTCGAGCCCCGGCGGACCCACCACGCGGATATATTGTCGCGCGCGATGAACCCGCGCCGTCGCTGCGCGATTGTGTCGTTCCTGACAATGACGACACGGGAAGACGCGGCGATGTTTCGATCCATTCTGATGGGCGCGGTGGCGGGATCGCGGGCGATGACCCCGCTGGCGACGGTCGCCAACGCCGCGCGGCTCGGCGCGCTGCCGCGCGACAATGGCGCACCGGCGCTGCTGGCGCATCCGCTGGTGTCGGCGGGCGCGCTGGCGATCGCGGCAGGCGAGCTGGCCGGCGACAAGATGAAGACCGCGCCGGACCGCATTGTCCCCGCCGGGCTGGCGGCGCGCCTGTTCACCGGCGGCGTGGCCGGCGCGGCCTATGCTCCGCGCGAGCGGCGCGTGATCGGCGCGGCGCTGGGCGCGGCGGCGGCGGTGGGCATGTCGTACCTGACCTTCCGGCTGCGCATGGCCGCGCTGCGCCGCTACGGGCAGACCGCCAGCGGGCTGGTGGAGGATGCGCTGACCGTCGGCAGCGCGGTGATCGTCGCGCGTCAGCGAACGTGATTTTCTTGCCGCCGGCTGCGACCAACGCCGCTCTCGCGAGTTTGTCGGGGTGACACGACAACGGGGAGTGACCATGGCTGACGATCGCGACGCCCAGATTCGCCAGCATGCCTATCGGCTGTGGCAGCAGGAAGGTGAGCCGCACGGCCGTGATCGCGAGCATTGGGAGCGTGCCGAGCGTGAGCTGGCGGGCGATGCGCCGGCCGATCCCGAACCGGCCGGTGCGCTGGACGGCGATCCGCAGGTGGATGCCGATGCCGGCGCGGCCGCCGCGCAAGTCGGCAGCGACGACGCCGAGGCGCCTGCCCCGGCCGTCACGTCCACCCCTTCATCCGCCACGCCGCCGGCATCTTCCGCGCCCCCCGCGAAGGGCGCGGCGAAGAAGCCCACCACCCGGCGCAAGCGCACCACCTGATCGCGCGCGGCATCGCGCCTGACCACACCTCCTGACGGGAGCACATCGTTGCACGCATTGCCGGACCGGCTCCAGCCGGGATCGCCCTATCCGCTCGGCGCCACGTTCGATGGCGAGGGCGTGAACTTCGCCGTCTTTTCCGCCAACGCCGATGCGATCGAACTGTGCATCTTCGACCCGGCGGGCAAGCGCGAGTTGCAGCGCCTGCCGCTGACCGAATGCACCGACGAGGTGTGGCACGGCTATCTGCCCGATGTCGGACCAGGGCTGGTCTACGGGCTACGCGCGCACGGCCGCTACGAGCCGGAGGCCGGGCATCGCTTCAACCCCAACAAGCTGCTGCTCGATCCCTATGCGCGACGCATCCAGGGGCAGATCCGCTGGACCGACGCGCTGCACGGCTATCGCATCGGCCATCGCAGGGAGGATCTGTCCTTCGACAAGCGCGACAGCGCCCCCGCCATGCCGAAGGCGGTGGTCGTCGACGACCATTGGGACTGGTCGCGCGACCGGCGGCCGAACACGCCGTGGTCGGACACGGTGATCTACGAGGCGCACGTCAAGGGGCTGACCAGGCTGATGGAGCTGGTGCCGGCGCGCGAACGCGGCACCTATGCTGCGCTGGGCCATCCGGCGGTCATCAGGCACCTGCAACGCATCGGCGTGACCGCGATCGAGCTGCTGCCGATCCACACCTTCACCCAGGATCGCTTCCTGCAGGAAAAGGGGCTGCGCAACTATTGGGGCTATAACACGCTCGGTTTCTTCGCGCCCGAGCAGAGCTACATGGCGTCAGAGCACCAGGACGAGCTGCGCCGCGCGGTGCACCGGATGCACAAGGCCGGGATCGAGGTGATCCTGGACGTCGTCTACAACCACACCTGCGAGGGATCGGAGAAAGGCCCGACGCTGTCGTGGCGCGGGCTGGACAATGCCAGCTACTACCGGCTGGTACAGGACAATCCGCGCTACACGATCAACGACACCGGCACCGGCAACACGCTGAACATGAGCAAGGCGCGCGTGATCCAGATGGTCGCCGATTCGCTGCGCTACTGGGCGACCAGCTTCGGGGTGGACGGGTTCCGGTTCGACCTGGGCCTGACGCTGGGGCGCGAGGAAACCGGGTTCGATCCGGGATCGGCGTTCTTCGACGTGCTGCGGCAGGATCCGGTGCTGGGTCGGCTGAAGCTCATCGCCGAGCCGTGGGACGTGGGACCAGGCGGCTACCAGCTCGGCAACTTCCCGCCGGGGTTCGCGGAGTGGAACGACAAGTATCGCGACACGGTGCGCGAGTTCTGGCGCGGCGAGCCGGGCAAGCGCCCCGATCTCGCCGCGCGGCTGTCGGGGTCGGGCGACCTGTTCGACCGGCGGGCGCGCCGTCCGTGGGCCAGCGTCAACCTGCTCGCCGCGCATGACGGCTTCACGCTGGCCGATACGGTGATGTACGAGGAGCGCCACAACGAGGCGAACGGCGAGGACAATCGCGACGGCCATTCGCACAACGCCTCGTGCAACTGGGGTGTCGAGGGACCGACCGACGATCCGGCCGTCAACGACGCGCGGGGACGGGTGATGCGCTCGATGCTCACCACGCTGATGACCTCGCTGGGCACGCCGATGCTGGTGGCGGGCGACGAATTCGGGCGCACGCAGGGTGGCAACAACAACGCCTATTGCCAGGACAATGAGATCAGCTGGCTCGACTGGAAGGCGGCGGAGACGCCCGAGGGTCAGGCGCAGATCGACTTCACCGCGCGGCTGGCGGAGCTGCGCCGCCGCTTCCGCGTGCTGCACAACCCGACGTTCCTCTACGGCGAGGCGACCGCCGAGGGCGGCATCAACGACATCGAATGGTGGGACGAGCGCGGCGGGCAATTGTCGCCGGAGGACTGGCAGAACCCGGAAGGCCGCGCGCTGATGATGCGCCGCGCCGCGCGCACCGAGGATGGCGAGATCGAGGCCGTGTCGCTGCTGCTGAACGCCAGCGGCGACCCGGTGACCTTCCAGCTACCGCCGCCGCACGCCACGCGCATCGTGCTGGTCGACAGCGCGCGGCCCGAGCAGGGCGAGGTGGAGATCGAGGACAGCTACGAGGTCGCGCCGCAGGGGGCGGTGCTCATCACCTGGCGCACGGCGGCATGACGCGCTGGGGACCGGAACCGCTGGCGGGCGGGGGTACGCGTTTCCATCTGTGGGCGCCCGATGCGGAGGCGGTGACGCTGGAACTGGACGGCGGCGACAGTACCGCCATGGAGCGCGGTACCGATGGCTGGTACGCGATCGACCGCCCGGAAGGACCGGGCACGCGCTACCGCTTCCGCATCGGGGATCAGGCGGTGCCCGATCCCGCCGCGCGCGGGCAATCGGGCGGTGTGCACGGCTGGAGCCTTGTTCACGCCAGCGACCACGACTGGCGATGCCGCGACTGGCGCGGGCGGCCGTGGCATGAGATGGTGATCCTCGAAGTGCACGCCGGCACGCTGGGCGGCTTCGCCGGGGTGACCGGGCAATTGCCCGCGATCGCCGCGACCGGGATCACCGCGATCGAGCTGATGCCGGTCGGCGCGTTCGGCGGCACGCGCGGCTGGGGCTATGACGGCGTACTGCCCTATGCGGTGCAGGAGGATTACGGCTCGCCCGCGGACCTGCGGCGGCTGGTCGATGCCGCGCATGGCCTCGGGCTCAGCGTCTTCCTGGATGTCGTCTACAATCATTTCGGCCCGGACGGTAATTATCTCGGTGCCTATGCCGCCGACTTCTTCGATGCGGAGGTGCACACGCCATGGGGTGGCGCGGTGGCGGTGGAGCGGACGCCGGTCGCGCGCTTCTTCATCGACAATGCGCTGATGTGGCTGCGCGACTATCGCATCGACGGGCTGCGTTTCGACGCGGTGCATGCGATCGGCAACCCGGCGTTCCTGGATGCGATGGCGGCGGAGATCCGCGCCGCACTGCCCGACCGCCATGTCCATCTGGTGCTGGAGAATGAGGAGAATGACGCCGACCTGCTGCGCAATGGCGCGTTCGACGCGCAGTGGAACGATGATTTCCACAACGTTCTGCACGTCCTGCTGACCGGCGAGACCAGCGCCTATTACGGCGATTTCGCCGATCGCCCCGCCGAGCGGCTGGCGCGATGCCTGGGCGAAGGCTTCATCTATCAGGGCGAGGGATCGCCCAATCACGACGGTACGCCACGCGGCAAGCCCAGCGCGCATCTGGCGCCGACGCGGTTCGTCGCCTTTCTCCAGAACCACGATCAGGTCGGCAATCGCGCGCTGGGCGAGCGGCTGGTGTCGCTTACCGATCCGGCCAGGCTGCGCGCCGCGACCGCGCTGCTGCTGCTGTGCCCGCAGGTGCCGCTGCTGTTCATGGGAGAGGAGGAAGGCAGCGAGACGCCATTCCTGTTCTTCACCGATTTCCACGACGATCTGGCCGACGCGGTGCGCGAGGGACGGCGCAGGGAATTCGCCAAGTTCGACGCCTTCGCCGACGCCGAAGCACGGGCGCGCATCCCCGATCCAAACGCGCCGGCGACCTTCGAAGCGTCGCGCGCGCGTCCTGGCCCGGATGCGGCGGCATGGCGATCGCTGTACGCCGAGTTGCTGGCGCTGCGGCATGAGCGGATCGTGCCGCACTTGGCCGGCGCGACCGCGATCGGCGCGCAGGCGATTGGCGAGGCGGCGGTGGTCGCACGCTGGCGGCTGGGCGACGGCACGACGCTGGGCATGGCGATCGACCTGGCGGATACGCCGGCGACGCTCCCGGGCGGGGCGGAGCCGTTCTTCGTGGAAGGCGACCGCTTCGTGGCGTGGATCGAGGCGTGAGACGTTCCGCCCCCTCATCGCCGCGACCGGGAAAAGCAGCGGACGGCCACGTCGCGCCGTGGCGGACGGGACCGGCGCGCCCATATCCCGGCCCGCACCCGCTGCCCGGAACATGGGGGCGATGAGCGATCTGCTGCGACAGGCGACCGCCGCCGGGCTGTCGCGCGACTGGCAGGATGCCGACGGTCGGGCGCAACGCGTCGATGACGAGGTGCTGGCGACGATCCTGTCGCGGCTCGACACGCGCGCACCCGACACGCCGTTCCTGTCCGGCGACTCCGGGCAGCCGGTCGCGCTGCCCGCCGGCCTATCGAGCCGCGCCGAGCTGGCGCTGGAGGACGGCACGACGCTGTCGCTGGCGATCGGCGACGATGCGACGCTGCCGGCGATCGAGCAGACCGGCTATCACCGCCTGCGTGCGGGCGGGCGCGACTACCCGCTGGCGATCGCGCCGCGCCGCTGTGCGCTGCCGCCGCGCGGCTGGGGCGTGGCGGTGCAGGTGCCGGCGCTGCGCGGTGTAGCGACACGCGCGTTCGGCGACGCCGGTAGCCTGGCCGAAGCCGCCGCCGCGTTCGGCCGGTCCGGCGCGCAGGCGCTGGCGATCAGCCCGACGCACGCGCTGTTCCCCGCCGATCCGACGCGCTTCAGCCCCTATTCGCCCTCGACGCGGTTGTGCCACAACGTGCTGCTTTCCGATCCGGCGCTGATCGGCATTCCCCTGCCCCCCGCCCCCGCCCCGGCGCTGATCGACTGGGAACCGGCGGCGCGCGCACGGCTGGTGCAGTTGCGCGCCGTCTTCGATCAGGCCGGCGACGCCGCGCTGGCGGCGGCGGGCGCGTATCGCCGGCAGCGCGGCGCGACGCTGGAGGCGCATGCGCGGTTCGATGCGCTCCACGCGCGCTTCGGCGGGCATGGCTGGCAGGACTGGCCCGCCGACTATCACGACCCGGCCGGCGCGGCGGTGAACCGCTTCGCCGCCGACCAGGCGCGCGAGGTCGCCTTCCACGCCTTCCTGCAATGGCTTGCGGACCTCGGCCTTGCCGCCGCGCAGCGCGCCGCCACGGAGCGGATGGCCACCGGGCTGATCGCCGATCTGGCGGTCGGCATGGACGCGGGCGGCAGCCATGCGTGGAGCGCACGCGGCGAGTTGCTGGCCGGCCTCAGCGTCGGTGCACCGCCCGATCCGCTTGGGCCGGACGGGCAGAACTGGGGCATCACCGCGCTGGATCCGTTCGCGCTGGAACGTACCGGCTTCCGCCCGTTCATCGAAACGCTGCGCGTCGCGCTGGCGCATGCCGGCGGCATCCGCATCGACCATGCGCTGGGGCTGGACCGCCTGTGGGTGATTCCCGAGGGCGAGGCGGCGGATCGCGGCGCGTACCTGCGCATGCCCGGCGCGCATCTGAAGCGGATCGTCGCGATCGAGGCGCAGCGCGCCGGGGCGCTGGTGATCGCCGAGGATCTCGGCACCGTGCCGCCAGGCTTCCGGGACACGCTGAGGCAACGCTGCATGCTGGGGATGCGCGTGCTGCCGTTCGAGCGCACGCCGGACGGCGGCTTCACCGACCCCGCGACCTGGGACGCGGAGGCGGTGGCGATGACCGGCACCCACGATACGCCGACGATCGCCGGCTGGTGGACGGGCCGCGACATCGACTGGGCGCGCCGGCTGGGACGATCCTCCGCGCACGCCGGCGAAGCGGAGGACCGCGCGCATCGCGCCGGCGAGCGCGCCGCCTTGTGGCAGGCGATGGGCGAGGACGGCGAACCGCCGGCCGAACCGCCAGTCGATGCGATCCTGGCGCATGTCGCCGCCGCGCCCTGCGCACTGGCGATCGTGCCGCTCGAGGATCTGCTGGCGCTGGAGGAACAGCCCAACCTGCCCGGCACGATCGACGAACACCCCAACTGGCGGCGGCGGATGGACGATTCCACCGACGCGCTGCTCGCCCGGCCCGAGGTCGCGCGCCGCACCGCCCTGCTCACATCGGAAAGACCCGCATGACGCCGCGCGCCACCTATCGCTTCCAGTTCCACAAGGACTTCACCTTCGCCGATGCCGAGGCGCTGGTCCCGTATCTCGACGATCTCGGCATCAGCCATGTCTATGCCTCTCCGGTCACGGTCGCGACGCCCGGCTCCACGCACGGCTATGACGTGGTCGATCCCACCGCGATCAACCCGGAGCTGGGCGGCGAGGAAGCGTTCCGCGCGCTGGTGGCGGCGCTGCGGGCGCGCGACATGGGGCTGGTGATCGACATCGTGCCCAACCACATGGGCGTGGCGGGCGGCGCGAACCCTTGGTGGAACGACGTGCTGGCGAAGGGACCGGCGAGCGCGCATGCCGCGGTGTTCGACATCGACTGGCGCGAGCCGGTCGTGCTGCCGGTGCTCGGCGCGCCGCTGTCGGAGGCGCTGGCGAACGGCAACATCGCGCTGGATCGCGACGGCGGGCGCTGGACGGTGCTGGCCTATGGCGAGCATCGCTTTCCGGTGCGCGACGAGGATCAGGCGCAGGCGGAGACCCTGCCGCTGGGCGATCTGCTCGCGCGCCAGCATTACCGCCTCGCCTATTGGCGGGTCGCCAACGACGAACTGAACTGGCGACGCTTCTTCTCGATCAACGAACTGGCCGGCGTGCGGATCGAGGACCCGGCGGTGTTCGACAAGACGCATGCACTGTATTTCCGCCTGCATGACGAGGGGCTGATCGACGGCGTGCGCGTCGATCACGTCGACGGGCTGACCGATCCGATCGGCTATTGCCGGCGCCTGCGCGAACGGCTCGGCGCGGACGCGTGGATCGTGATCGAAAAGATCATCGGTGCCGACGAAGGGCAGCCGCTCGGCTGGGGCGTGGACGGCACCAGCGGCTACGACTTCATGGAACAGGTCGCCGCGCTGCTCCACGATCCCGCCGGCGCGGAACCGCTCGGCAGCCTGTGGGAGGAGGTCAGCGGACGCAGCGCCAGCTTCGAGCCGGAGGAGTTCCAGGCGCGACAGGATCTGTTGTCGTGGCAGTTCAGCGGCCAGTTGGCGCAATGCGTCGCCGCTTTCCACCGGATCGCCCCGGACGGCGTGACGGAGGCGATGCTGCGCCGCGCGGTCGAGCGGCTGTTGTGGGTGTTCCCGGTCTATCGCACCTACGGCCCCGACGCGCCCGCCAGCGACGCCGCGATCCGCGACCTGGCGCGCGAACGGGTCGCCGAGCTGATCCCGCCCGGCGAAGCGCATGTCGTGGAGCTGATCCTCGGCTGGCTGGCCGGAGAAGGCAGCGGCACGGCGGACGCGGTACGCCGTTTCCAGCAACTGTCCGCGCCGATCGCCGCCAAGGCGGTCGAGGATACCGGCTTCTACCGCTATGGCCGGCTGCTGTCGCGCAACGACGTCGGCTTCGACGCCGATCGCACGGCGCTGACCCCCGACGAATTCCACGCGCGGATGGCGGCGCGCGCGCGCGACGTGCCGCGCGCGATGCTGACCACCGCGACCCACGATCACAAGCGCGGCGAGGACACGCGCGCGCGGCTCGCGGCGATCAGCGCACGGCCCGACGCATGGCGCGCGGCGACGCTGGCGTGGCTGGACCGCGACGATGGCGGCGTCGACGATGCCGATCGCTACATGCTGTTCCAGACGCTGGTCGGCGCCTGGCCCGACGACGGCGCCACCGCCGACTTCGTGGAGCGGATCGTCGCGTGGCAGCAGAAGGCGCTGCGCGAGGCGAAGCTGCGTTCGTCGTGGGAAGCGCCCGACGACGCCTATGAAAAGGCCGCCGCCGTGCTGGTGGAGGCGCTGCCCGGCGACGCCGGGGCGATCGCGCAGATCGAACGGATCGTCGCCGACCTCGCCCCGCTCGCGGAGGCGAACATGCTGGCGCAGGTGCTGTTGCGCTATACCGTGCCCGGCATCCCGGATCTCTATCAGGGGACCGAGCTGGCCGACCTCAGCCTGGTCGACCCCGACAACCGCCGCCCCGTGGACTATGACCGGCGCCGGCGCCTGCTTGCCGGAGACGCGCCGGCCAAGCTGCGGCTGATCGCCGACCTGCTGCGCTTGCGACGGGCCGAGCCGGACCTGTTCGCGGACGGAGGCTACGAGCCCGCGACCGTCACCGGCGCGGGCGCGGCGCACCTGCTCGCCTTCGAACGCCGGCACGGCGGGCGCACCCTGCGCGTCGCGCTCGCGCTGCATGGCGCGGACGTTCCGGAGGATACACAGGTCACGTTCGCGTCCGGCCATCGCGCCGCCGCCGCGACGCTGTTCGCCGACCGACCGATCTGGTACGAACTGGCCTGAGCCCCTCGCCCGCCATCGTCCCGCCGCGGGACGGCAGCGCGGCGGCGGTATCCGGAGCCTAAGTGACCTGCGCCCTCTCGAGTCACGCGATTGTCTTACATGGCGTGCACGGATTCGCTTGGCGATGCGGCCAGGTCGTGCTTCGGGCGACCGCATATTCGTACAAATCGGTTCGGGATGGAGTTTGATGTTCGCTTGGTTCCAGCGGCTGCTGCCGAAGACGGGCAATTTCTTCGAGCAATTCGAGGGGCATGCCGCCACCGGCCTCGCCGCCGCGCGCGCCACGGCGCGCCTGCTGGAGGGCGGGAGCGATCGTGCGCAATGTATCGCCGACATCGCGGCGCGCGAACATGATGCGGACGAGATCACGCGTGACGTCCTGAAAAGCGTGCGCTCCACCTTCCTCACCCCGTTCGATCGCGGCGCGATCACCGCGCTGATCGGCGCGCTGGACGACACGATCGACGAGATGCACGCCGCCGCCGCCGCGATCGACCTCTACGGCGTCACCGACTTCGCCCCCGAGATGCGCGAGATGGCGGCGGTGGCGATACAGGCTGCGGAACTGGCGGTGGAGGCGATGCCGCTGCTGCGCGATATCAGCCGCAATGGGCCGCGACTGCACGCGCTGACCGAGCAGCTCATCCGCATCGAGGGCGAGGCCGACGATTTCCACGCCGCCGGGCTGCGCCGGTCGCTGGGGGAACATGGCGCCACCGACACGCTGCGCTTCGTGGTGGAACGCGAGATCTACAAGCATCTGGAGCGCATCCTGGATGCGTTCGAGGATGTCGCCGACGAGATCGACGGCATCGTCATCGACCACGCCTGATCCGGCCCGCACCAACATGCACGAACTCGCCTTTCCGCTGCTGGTCGGCCTGATCGCGGTGGCGCTCGCCTTCGATTACCTCAACGGGCTGCACGACGCCGCCAACTCGATCGCCACCGTGGTCGCGACGCGGCTGCTGTCGCCGGTGCAGGCGGTGCTGTTCGCGGCCTTCTTCAACTTCGCCGCCTATTTCCTGACGCTCGCCATCCCGTCGCTGCACGCGGTGGCGGAGACGATCGGCAAGGGGCTGATCGCGCAGGATGTCATCACGCCCGCGGTGATCTTCGGCGCGCTGGGCGGCGCGATGACGTGGAACGTCATCACCTGGCTGAAGG
Source organism: Sphingomonas taxi (assembly GCA_003243195.1). GTDB lineage: Bacteria > Pseudomonadota > Alphaproteobacteria > Sphingomonadales > Sphingomonadaceae > Sphingomonas > Sphingomonas taxi_B. The sequence continues at coordinate 25,731 of QFQI01000010.1, forward strand.
GCATTCCGTCATCGAGCAGCCATGCGCTGGTCGGCGGCCTGATCGGCGCGGGCGTCGCGCATGCCGGGCTGACCGGCGTGCAATGGGCCGGGCTGAACAAGACGCTGCTGGCGATCGTGCTGTCGCCGACGATCGGCATGTTCCTGGCCATGGCGGTGATGCTGCTGTCGAGCTGGGCGTTGCGCCGCCGCACCGCCGCGCAGGCGGAGCGAAGTTTCCGTGCGCTGCACCTGCTGTCCTCCGCGGCCTATTCGCTCAGCCACGGGTTGAACGATGCGCAGAAGACGATGGGCATCATCACCGTGCTGCTTTATTCCACCGGCTATCTGACCGGCCCGTTCGAGGTGCCGCACTGGGTGGCGATCAGTTGCTATGTCGCGATCGCGCTGGGCACGATGACCGGCGGCTGGCGGATCATCGAGACGATGGGATCGCGCATCACCCGCCTGTCGCAGCATCAGGGGTTCAGCGCCTCGCTGGCCGGCTCGATCGTGGTGTTCAGCGCCTCGACGCTGGGCATCCCGGTGTCGACCACGCACACGATCACCGGATCGATCATCGGCGCGGGCGTGGCGCGGCGCGCCTCGGCGGTGCGCTGGGGCGTGGCGCAGAGCGTGGTGATCGCGTGGATCATCACCATCCCCGCCTCCGCGGCGGTCGGAGCGCTGGTCTATTCGACGACGTTGCTGTTCTGACCGGAGGCGACGGCCATCGAACCCCTCCACGTCATCCAGGCGGACGAGGTAACGGGGGATCGCGCGCACGGCACGGATCGAAACGCGCCGTTACGGATTGGAAACCATCGCTACCATCGTGATGGAGATCATCTTGCGCCGCCGGCTTCTCACCTTCGCACTGGTCGGCGCCACGCTTCTGGCCGGATGCGGACGAAAGACCGATCCCGCTCCGCCGCGCATCAGCAGCGACGTCGCCCCATTCCCCGACCAGAGTTCGACGATCGTGGTGCCGGTCAGCGCGGACCTGCGCATGCTGGAACGCGGACTGGACGCCAACACCCCGCGCACATTGTGGACGATCGACGAGCGGCGCGAGAAATGCGTGACGGGCAAGCGCGTCAACCTGGGCATCGGCAAGGTGAAGATCCTGCCCGACCTCGGCTGCCGCATCGTCGGGCGCGTCACGCGCGGCGCGATCCGCGTATCGGGCGCGGGCGAGCGGCTGGAGATCGTCATGCCGGTGTCGGCGCGGGTCGCGGTGCGCGATGTCGGCGGGATCGCGGGCGAAACCGCCACCGGCAGTGCATTGGTGCGCGCCACCGGGCGACTGGACGTGGTCGGCGACTGGCAACCGCGCGCGACGCTCGACATCGCCTATGACTGGCGCGAGCCGCCGGGCATCGACATCGTGGGGCAGCGCATCACCTTCGCCGCGCGCGCCGACGAAAAGCTGAAGGGCGTGGTCGCCAAGCTCGAGCGCGACCTGCCACGCGAGGTCGCCCGGCTGAACCTGCGCCGCGAACTGGAGACCGTCTGGTCGCGCGCCTTCACCTCGATCGAACTGAGCAAGCGCAACCCGCCGGCATGGATGCGCATCACCCCGCGCCAGCTCGGTTTCGGCGGCTACCGGGTGGAGGGGCGCACGCTGCGGCTGACGCTGGCCGCCGAGGCGCTGACGCAGACCTTCGTCGGCCAGCGCCCGGCCGATCCGACCCCCACGCCGCTGCCGCCGCCGACGCGGACCGGCGGTCAGCCGGGACTGCGCTTCTTCATTCCGGTGCTGGCGGATTATGCGCAGCTCGAACCCGTCGTGCAGCGCACGCTGCGCAAGCTGGCGGCGCGCGGAATCACGCTGACCGGGATTGGCCCGGTCGACGTCGATTTCGGCACGGTCACCGTCTATGCCACCCAGGGTGGCCGGCTGGCGATCGGGGTGAAGGCGAAGGTCGCGCCGCACGACCGTTCGTTCGCGGCGACCAGTGGCGAGGCGTGGCTGACCGCGCAGCCCTATAACGAGGAAGGGTCGCAACTGGTGCGCGCACGCGACGTGCAACTCGCCACGCGCACCGACTCGCGCGCGGTCGATCTGCTGGTCAGCCTGCTCGACAATGTGCAGGTGCACGAGGCGGTCGCACTGGCGCTGCAACACGATTTCGCTCCCGATTACCGCAAGGTGCTGGGCAAGGCGCAGCATGCGATCGGCGCGCGGCAGCAGGGCGACTTCTTCCTGTCCACCGACGTGACGCGCGTCACGACGGGGCGGTTGCAGGTGACCGGCGCGGGGCTGTTCCTGCCGGTGCGCGCCGAAGGCAGCGCGCAGATCAGTTATCGACCGAAATAGGCCGGCGTTCCCGCGTCAGAACCCGGCGTAATCCGAGAAGCGCGTGATCGTCGGGTCGAACTTCAACACCACCTTGCCGGTCGCGCCGTGACGCTGCTTGGCAACGATCAACTCCGCGAGACCATAGACGCGCTCCATGTCCGCCGCCCAGCGCGCGTGATCCTCGAACACCTTGGCGTCGTCGCCCTCCATCGGGCGCTTCGGCTCGCGCTGCGCGGTATAATAATCCTCGCGGAACACGAACCACACCATGTCCGCGTCCTGCTCGATCGACCCCGATTCGCGCAGGTCGGACAGCATCGGCCGCTTGTCCTCGCGGCTTTCCACCGCACGGCTGAGCTGCGACAGCGCCAGCACGGGGACGTTCATGTCCTTGGCCAGCGTCTTCAGCCCGCGCGAGATTTCGGAGATTTCCTGCACGCGGTTGCCGTCGCCCTTGCCCGATCCGGTCAGCAACTGGAGGTAGTCGACCACCACCAGCCCGATCTCGTTGTTGTGGCGGCGCTGCAACCGGCGCACGCGGGTGTGGAGCGAGGCGATCGTCAGCCCGCCGGTGTCGTCGATGAAGAAGGGCAGATTCTCCAGCTCGGCGGCGGCGGCGGCGAGCTGCTCGAATTCCGCCTTGCTGATCTTGCCCATGCGCAGCGCCTCGGAGCTGATCCGCGACTGTTCGGCCAGGATACGCGTGGCGAGCTGGTCGGCGCTCATTTCCAGGCTGAAGAACGCCACCTTCGCGCCGACCGACTTCGACGGCGGGATGCCGTCGCGCATGTCGCGCATCCAGCGCTGCGCGGCGTTGAAGGCGATGTTGGTGGCCAAGGAGGTCTTGCCCATGCCCGGACGCCCAGCGAGGATCATCAGGTCCGAATGGTGCATGCCGCCGATCTTGGCATTGACGGTGTCCAGCCCGGTCGTGACGCCGCTGAGGTTGCCGCCCCAGTTGAGCGCCTTTTCGGCCATCTTGACCGCGGCGGTGGCCGCCTGCGCAAAGGATTTCACGCTGTTCTCGGCCCCGCCGTCGGCGGACACGCGGAACAGCTCCTCCTCGGCCGCCTCGATCTGCGCGCGCGGGTTGACCTCCTCGCTGGTGTCCATCGCGCGATCGACCATCTGGTGGCCGACCGACACCAGCGCGCGCAGCATCGCCAGATCGTAGATCTGCGTCGCGAACTGCCGCGCGCCGATCAGCCCGGCGCCCGATCCGGTCAGGCTGGCGAGATAGGCGACGCCGCCCAGCTCCTTCATCCCCTCGTCCGCCTCGAACATCGGGCGCAGCGTCACCGGGGTCGCCAGCATGTCCTGCGCGCGCAGCGTCTTGATCGCGGCGAAGATGCGGCCATGGACGGGTTCGTAGAAGTGCAGCGGTTCCAGCCGGTCGACGATATCGTCGGCCAGCCGGTTGTCGATCATCATCGCCCCCAGCATCGCGGCCTCCGCCTCGACGTTGCGGGGCAGGTGGACGGGTTCGGCCGAAGCCGGGGGAGCAAATGCCAGAGTCGCCATCCCCGGCGTATAGCCGCCCCGCCCCGCCGCCGAAACGTGGAAGCGATGGGTTGTGGAAATCGCCGCTGATCGCCTTTATCGGCAGCGGCATGGCCGATCCGCGGATCATCGACATCGAGCTGGACGAGCGCACGATCCTGTGGCGCTCGGCCGATATCGAGCAGGAACGGCGCATCGCGATCTTCGACCTGATCGAGGAGAACCACTTCGCGCCGCAACGCATGCATGCCGACGGCTATGCCGGGCCGTATCGCGTGCGGCTGGGCGTGGAGGAAGGACGGCTGGCGATCGCGATCGCGCGCGCGGACGGGACGCCGCTGGAAACGCTCGTGCTGGGACTGGCGCGGTTCCGCCGCCCGATCCGCGACTATTTCGCGATCTGCGACAGCTATTTCCAGGCGATCCGTCAGTCCACGCCGCAACAGATCGAAACCATCGACATGGCGCGGCGTGGTATCCACAACGAAGCCGCCGAACTGCTGCGCGAGCGGCTGGACGGCAAGATCCACATCGACTTCGACACCGCACGGCGGCTGTTCACGCTCATTTGCGTATTACATATCAAGGCTTGAGACATCATGTGGGGTTTGGGACGGATCGCGCTGATTCTGGCCGCGCTCGCGCTTGCGGGCGTGGCGGGGTGGCGGCTCGCGATCCGCTGGCATCCGGCGAGCGAGCGCTACCCGGTGCAGGGCGTGGACGTGTCGGAGACGACCGGCACGATCGAATGGCCGGTGCTGAAGGGCGCGGGCGCGCGATTCGGCTATGCGGTGGCGACGGTCGGCGCGACCGCACGCGACCGCAACTTCCAGGCGAACTGGGATGCGATGGGGCGCACCGGCATGAAGCGCGGCGCGGTGCACGTCTTCTCCTTCTGCCAGTCGCCGCGTGCGCAGGCCGATGCCTTCAACACGGTCGTGCCGCGCGACCTGCGCGCGCTGCCGATGGCGATCGCCTTCGCCTATGACGAAGGCTGTGCCGAGCGGCCCGCGCGCGCGGTGCTGATCGCCGGCGTACGCGCGATGATCGAGCGGATCGAGGCGCATACCGGCCAGCCGCTGATGCTGCGCATCGCCGCCGACGTGGAGGACGATTACCGGCTGACCGAGGCGTTCGACCGCCGCTGGTGGGCGATCGGCAACTTCCTGAAACCCACCTATGGCGCCCGCCGGTGGCGGATGTGGCGCGCCAGCGACGTGCGGCGCGTCGATGGCGTACAAGGCCCGGTGAACTGGAACGTGGCGGTGGAAGGAGCATGAGCGACATGGACGACCAGGCGACGATGCTGATCGCGGCGGCGCGCGCCGCCGCGCGCCATGCGCATGCCCCCTATTCGCGCTTCGCGGTCGGCGCGGCGGTGCTGCTGACCGACGGCAGCGTGGTGCGCGGCGCGAACGTCGAAAATGCCAGCTACGGCCTGTCGCTATGCGCGGAGACGGTCGCGATCGCCACCGTCGCCGCGCAGGGCCGGCTGCGCGAGGTGGTGGCGGTGGGCGTGATCGGCGGCGCGATGGATGGCGCGGGCCGCGCGACCGGCAGCGATCCGGTGCGGCCGTGCGGGCGCTGCCGGCAGGTGCTGAACGAGGCCGCGCAACTGGGCGGGCGCGATCTGGCGGTGCATTGCGCGGGCGCGCAGGGCGATGCGGTCGCCAGCTACCGGCTGAGCGAATTGCTGCCCGACGCGTTCGGCCCGGCGGATCTGGGGATCGGCTGACCGGCCCGGCCAGGACCCGCACGCCTCCGAAGGGTTGGTGCGGGCGGTCGGACTCGAACCGACATGTATCGCTACGGCAGATTTTGAGTCTGCTGCGTCTACCATTTCGCCACGCCCGCACGGCGCGTCCGGCGCGCCTATAGGTCAGCTCGATCGCAAAGGCTAGATGGGCGCGCTTGACCATCCGCATCGTTCGGTCGCACGGTAAAGCGCGAGGAGAGAGCATGACCGACAGCGAATATCCGGCACCCGCGGGCACAACCGACAGCATCGATCGCGCGCAGGCGGACGCAGCGTGGCAGCGCTCGGTCAGCGATCCGGAGGGTTACTGGCGCGAGCAGGCGCAGGCGATCGACTGGATCGTGCCTTTCACCCAGGTGAAGGACACGTCGTTCGACGAGGCCGATTTCCGCATCCGCTGGTTCGCGGACGGGCAGCTCAACGTCTCCGCCAATTGCGTCGACCGCCATCTCGCCACGCGCGGCGACCAGCCGGCGATCGTGTGGGAAGGCGACGAGCCGGGCGAGACGCGCACGCTCAGCTACCGCGAACTGCACCGCGACATGTGCCGCTTCGCCAACGTGCTGAAGGCGCTGGGCGTGAAGAAGGGCGATCGCGTCACGCTCTACCTGCCGATGATCGCGGAGGCGGCGGCGGCGATGCTGGCGTGCACGCGGATCGGCGCGATCCACTCGATCGTATTCGGCGGCTTCTCGCCCGACAGCCTCGCCAACCGCATCCAGGATTGCGATTCGACCGTCGTGATCTGCGCCGACGAGGGCTGCCGCGGCGGCAAGCGTATCCCGCTCAAGGCCAATGTCGACAAGGCGCTCGCCCACTGCCCCGGGGTCGAGCATGTGCTGGTGATCCGCCGCACCGGCGCCGATGTGGCGATGACCGAGGGCCGCGACCTGTGGCTGCACGACGCGCTGGAAGGCGTGGACGACGATTGCGCGCCCGAACCGATGAACGCGGAGGATCCGTTGTTCATCCTCTACACCTCGGGTTCGACCGGCAAGCCCAAGGGGGTGCTGCACACCACCGGCGGTTACCTGCTGTGGGTCACCAAGACGTTCCGCGACGTGTTCGACTATCGCGACGACGAGCTGTTCTGGTGCACCGCCGATATCGGATGGGTGACCGGCCATAGCTATGTCGTCTATGGCCCGCTGGCGAACGGCGCGACGACGGTGATGTTCGACGGCGTGCCCAACTATCCCGACCATGGACGGCTGTGGGAAACGGTCGACCGGCTGGGGGTCAACATCCTCTACACCGCCCCTACCGCGATCCGTGCGCTGATGCGCGAGGGCGACGACTGGGTGACCAAGCACAGCCGCCGCTCGCTGCGCCTGCTCGGCACGGTCGGGGAGCCGATCAACCCGGAGGCGTGGAGCTGGTATCACCGCGTCGTCGGCGATGGACGCTGCCCGATCGTGGATACGTGGTGGCAGACGGAAACCGGCGGCATCCTGATCTCGCCGCTGCCCTATGCCACCGACCTGAAGCCGGGATCGGCGACGAAGCCGCTGCCCGGCGTGCAGCCGCAGATCGCCGATGCGGAAGGCAAGGTGCTGGACGGCGCGACCGAGGGCAATCTGTGCCTCGCCGATAGCTGGCCGGGGCAGATGCGCACCGTGTGGGGCGACCACGAACGCTTCTTCCAGACCTATTTCAGCACCTATCCCGGCAAGTATTTCACCGGTGACGGATGCCGGCGCGACGCCGACGGCTATTACTGGATCACCGGGCGCGTCGATGACGTCATCAACGTGTCCGGACACCGCATGGGCACCGCCGAGGTGGAATCGGCGCTGGTATCGCACGTCAAGGTTGCGGAAGCGGCGGTGGTCGGCATGCCGCACGACGTGAAGGGCCAAGGCATCTACGCCTATGTGACGCTCAACGCCGGGGTGGAGCCGTCCGACGCTCTGCGCGCGGAGCTGCGCCAGTGGGTGCGTGACGAAATCGGCCCGATCGCCAGCCCCGATGCGTTGCAATTCGCGCCCGGCCTGCCCAAAACGCGTTCGGGCAAGATCATGCGCCGCATCCTGCGCAAAATCGCCGAGAACGACACGAGCAACCTGGGCGACACCTCGACGCTCGCCGATCCCTCGGTGGTGGATACGCTGGTCGCGGAGCGCGTCGGGTAGCGGCGTGGTGCGCGCCGGGCGGGGCGCCATCTGCATGTGGCCGAGAGGCGACGTGCGGGTGACAGCCCGACGCCTGCCAGGCCATGCCTTGTCGAACGCTCTCGATGGGGATGCCGGAGCGGAAATAGGGATCAGCGAGAAGGACGGCCGATCAGAAACCAGTGGTCGACGTCGCCTGCTGTATGACAAGCTGCCAACGACCATCTCGTCGCACCAGCCTAGGAACGCGGTGTCGCCAGCAATCCTTGCCTCTCGCCAGTCATCTTCCGTCCTGGTGATTTCCTGCCGGGCGGCATCCATGGTCCGCGCCGGTGCGGGCGCGCTCGTCAGGCTCGTCAGCGCGAGCCCGGTCAAGAATGACGCCCGCATCCGACAGCACCTCCGCGAGCCGGCTTACCGTTCGAAGCGAATAGTATCCGGCAGATCGCCCCTTCTCAATCGGACACGGGTATCGGGACGATCGCGGCATTGGCGCCACCGGGCTGTCGGAGGGCAATTGCGCGCGCCGAATAGTCGCCATGGCGGCAATGCATGACGAATCAGGCCGGCCGGAAAGGCCGTTTCGGATTCACTCTCCCGAAATCCGCCTGCACAACGCCCTACCACGTCGCCAGCCGTGCGCCCGCGCGGATCGGCTGCCCCTCACGCAACCCGGCGTCCAGCCGCGCGCCGGCGGGCAGGAACATGACGATCGTCGAACCGTGTTCGAACCATCCCATTTCGGCGCCCTTCTCCACCGCCACGTCACACGGCACGCGCGCGCCGCCCTGCTCGCGCACAGTCCGCAGCGTATCCAGGAAGGTCAGCCGGATGCTCGCCACCAGGATCGCGGCGACCGGCACCAGCAGCAGCGTCAGCCCGCGCGCCCCCCGCGCCTCGATCACCGCGCGCTCGTTGCGGCAGAACAGGCGCTCGACGCGCTTCAGCGCGATCGGGTTCACGTTCCAGCAGTCACCGGACCGATAGGTCACGCCCGTCACGGTCAGGTCGGCGGGCGCGTGGAAGCGGTGGTACATGCCCGCGGTCAGCCGTAGCGTGACGAACGATCCGCCATCGAAGCGCGCGGCCAGCACCGGATCGGGCAGCAACTCGTCGAGCCGGTAAGGAAAGCCCTTCACCTGATAGGCGTACCCGTCCACCACCCGCCCGTGTGCGCCGACGATCGCGTCGCACGGGCTGGCGATCACCTCCGCCCCGCCCGCGAATGGCCGCGCACCGGGACGCAGGCGGCGAATGAAGCCGTCGCGCAGCGAGCGGAAGCGTCGCGTCTCCGCGTCGGACAGGTCGACGTCGCAGAAGAAGCGCCATGCCGCCAGCGCGGGCCGCGCGACCAGCGGATGCTCGATCGCGGCGATCCGCCCGACGAAGCGCGTCGCCCAACGACGCGGAAGGCGGTTGGTGAGCAGGAAATTCAGATCCTCCTGCATCAGCAGGCGTATCAACCCGGTCCGCATTGTCACACCTGCGTCATCGCGGCGCGCGTACTGGCGCCATGGAGAAAAAGACCCTTGCCGCCATCGCCGGGCTCGTCGCCGGCACGCTGTTCGCCGCTACGCGGGGCCGCGAGCGGCTGGCGCTGTCGCGCGCCAAGCACCCCGGACCGGGCGGTCACGTGCGGCTGGCGAAGCGGATCGCCGGGCAGATCCCCTATTACACCCATGCCGACGAACGGTTCTTCCGCGCCGACGGCTGCGGCGATGCGGTGGCGGCGCGGCGACGGGCGGGGTTCGATCGGCTGGCGCAACTCTACACGCAGCGCTGCCCGGCGACGCTGGCGCTGACCGCCGAGACGCGCGACGGCCTGTCGGACCTGCAGTTCACCGGGCGCTACCGCGTCCCCTTCCCGTTCGCCGCGACGGTGCGCGCGCATCTGCCGGTCGGCGCGTTCCTGGCCCGTTCGGACGGCGCGTGGCTGACCGACCTGGACGGCAACCGGCTGATCGACTGCACCGGATCGTACGGGGTGAATCTGTTCGGCAACGATTTCTACAAGGCGACGATGCGCGAGGCGCTGGAGACGGCGGAGCCGCTGGGCGGGGTGCTGGGCAGCTATCATCCGGTCGTCGCCGACAATGTGCGCCGGCTGCGCGCGCTGTCGGGGCTGGACGAGGTGTCGTTCCACATGTCCGGGACGGAGGCGGTGATGCAGGCGGTGCGGCTGGCGCGCTATCACACCGGGCGGCGGCGGCTGGTGCGCTTCGCCGGCGCCTATCACGGCTGGTGGGGCGACGTGCAGCCCGGCATCGGCAATCCGCTGCCCGCCGACCATACGCTGACGCTCGCCGACCAGTCCGAGGCGACGCTGGCGGTGCTGGCGAAGCGGCGCGACATCGCCTGCGTGCTGGTGAACCCGTTGCAGGCGCTGCATCCCAACGGCGCGGCGCCGTCGGACGGGCAACTGGTCGACAGCGGACGCACGGCCGGGGCGGACCTGCCCGCCTATATCGCATGGCTGCGTCGGCTGGTCGACACCTGCCGCGCGAACGGCATCGTGCTGATCGTCGATGAGGTGTTCATGGGCTTCCGCCTCGCGCCCGGCAGCGTCGCGCGGGCATGGGGCATCGACCCGGACATGATCGTGTGGGGCAAGACGCTGGGCGGCGGGCTGCCGATCGGCGTGCTGACGGGCCGCGCCGCGCTGATGAAGCGGTGGCGCGACGATCGCCCGGTCGACATCTGCTTCGCGCGCGGCACGTTCAATGCGCATCCCTATGTCATGGCGGCGGCCGATGCCTTCCTGCGCCGGCTGGAGACGCCGGAGGTCGCGGCGCTGTACGACGGCATGGCGGCGCGCTGGGAGGCGCGCGCCGCGCGGCTCGACGCCCTGCTCGCCTCGGCCGGGGTGCCGGTGAGGATCGCGCCGTTCGCGACGATCTGGACCGTGCTCTACACCCGCCCGTCGCGCTACAACTGGATGCTGCAATATTACCTCCGCGCCGGGGGGCTGGCGCTGTCATGGGTCGGCACCGGGCGGCTAATCTTCAGCCTCGACATCGACGACACGCTGTTCGAGGATATCGCGCGGCGATTTGTGGCGGCAGGGCGTGCGATGCTGGCGGACGGCTGGTGGGACGGACCGGCGGCGAGCAACCGTCAGTTGCGGCGACAGGCGCTGCGGGAGACGCTGCACGCGCGGCTGACGGGCGGCTGATGCCTCACCCGCCTTCATCATCCCGCACAGGCGAGGCTCCAGCGCCGATGTCGTGGCGGCTGGAGCATGGGGCGCCACACCATATGGCGATGGCGCACCCGGGTCCCCGCCCGCGCGGGGATGACGCTGGCGTCACGCCGCCGCGTGGCCGTCGTCGGCGCGCGCGCCCTTCAGCAGTCGCGCCGGCGCGCCGCGGTACAGGCGGAAGTCGCTGAACGGATCGGTGACGATCTTCGTCGCCCATACGATGCCGGTTTCCAGATCGCGCTCGATCCAGAGCTGCACGACGCGGAACAGGATCGCGCTCACCCCGAAGAACAGCCAGCCGAAACCGACGTGGCGCAGGAAGTCCATGGTGCCCGCCGGCCGTTCCAGCAGGCCGAACAGCGTCGGCGTGATCGCCAGCACCACCGGGATCGCCAGCCACAGGCCCATCAGCACATATTTGCGCATCAGGTTGTAGCCGACCTTCACCTCCTCCTTATATTCCTGCGTGACGCCATTCTCCTCGTCGTAATCCTTCGGCTCGAAGAAGAAGTGCCCGGCCTGCCGGCTCGTCATCGCCACGCCCCATGCCAGCAGGCTGGCGAGCGCCGCATCGACGAACAGCAGCACATAGGCGACCATGAACGTGCAGGCGCTGACGAAGTGGAGGCTCTGGTTGATGAGGTCGTGATGGTAGAAGCGATGGTCGTCCCAGCGCTGCTCGGCGAGCTGCGCGCGAAAGCCGGGATTGCCCTGTTCGTCCTCGAAACGGAGCTTGCGAAGCGACGGCATCATGCATTCTCCTTGGCGATGCGGACCAGCGAGAAATGGCCCAGCGGCGGGATCGCGCGGCGCTCGACCAGCGCCACGTCGTCGCGCGTCGCAATCCAGTCGGTATACAGCGCGAACGGGAAGTCGGTGCGAAAACCCAGCCGTTCGGTGACCGGCATCAGCGCGCGCTCGATCCCGCCGCGCACGCCCTGTTCGGCGCCGACGCGGGTGGTGATGACGATCTCGCCGCCGGGGCGACAGACGCGCGCGAATTCGTCCAGCGCGCGGCGCGGATTGGCGACTGCGCTGACGACATATTGCGCGACCACGACGTCGAACGAGGCATCGGGGAAGTCGAGCGCCTCCGCATCGCCGAGGCGGATCGCGTCGACGTTGCCCAGGTTCAACCGCCGCGCCCGCGCGCGCGCCTTGTCCAGCATATCCTCGGAGATATCGATGCCGGTCACCCGGCTGGAGGCCGCATAGCCGGGCAGCGAGATGCCGGTGCCCACCCCCACCTCCAGGATGCGTCCGCCGACGCGGTCCGCGGCGCGGATCGCCGCCGCGCGCCCCTGCCGGAACACCGGCCCGAAGACCAGGTCGTAGATCGGCGCCCAACGGTCATAGGCCAGCGCTACGCCGGCGGTCGTCATCGTCGCTGTCATTCCAGCCACTTGCCTCGCTGAAAGCCCGTGCGGGCCGGTGTGAGGCTCTTGTGCGACCGGCAGGTGTCACCCTGACGACGATTGGGTGACGGTGGCGGTCATCGAACCGCCACCGGACTGACACATCGGGCGTCGGCCGCCCGTCGCGGGGCGTCGGCCGCTGCACCGCGTCGCCGGCGACTCCATGCGAAAGGGGCGGCCCGTTGCCGGACCGCCCCTTCGTAACCCACGCCCGGCGTGGCGAGTCGCCGGATCGCGCCGGCGACCAGCGACACCTGCTTTAGCGCTTCGAGAACTGGAAGCTGCGGCGTGCCTTGGCGCGGCCGTACTTCTTGCGCTCCACGACGCGCGGGTCGCGGGTCAGGAAGCCCGCCGCCTTCACCGGCGCGCGCAGCGCCGGCTCGTAGCGGGTGATCGCCTGGCTGATGCCGTGCTTCACCGCGCCGGCCTGACCCGACAGACCACCGCCCTTGACGGTGCAGATCACGTCATACTGCCCCTCGCGCTCGGTGATGCCGAACACCTGGTTGATGACGAGACGCAGCGTCGGACGCGCGAAATAGACTTCCTGATCGCGACCGTTGATCGTGATCTTGCCCGAGCCCGGCTTCAGCCAGACGCGCGCAACCGCATCCTTGCGGCGGCCGGTGGCATAGGCGCGGCCGTACTTGTCGATCTCCTGCGCGCGCAGCGGGGCACGCTGCACCGGCTCCTGCACGTCGCCGGCCAGATACGCCTCGGCGGTGGCATCGGCCTGCTCGACCGCGGTTTCGCGCTGCTGCTGGAGCGCCGCGCCCAGATCGGACAGCGACTGGCGGTTGTCGGACATTATGCGCCCACCTTGTTCTTGCGGCTCATGCCGGCGATGTCGAGGACTTCGGGGTTCTGCGCCTCATGCGGATGCTCGGCGCCGGTGAAGATGCGCAGGTTGCGCATCTGCTGACGGCCCAGCGGGCCACGCGGGATCATCCGCTCCACGGCCTTTTCCAGCACGCGCTCCGGGAAGCGGCCTTCCAGCACCTTCGCGGCGGTCACGCCCTTGATGCCGCCGGCATAGCCGGTGTGCTTGTAATAGATCTTGTCGGCCAGCTTGTTGCCGGTGAAGCGCACCTTGTCCGCGTTGATGACGATGACATTGTCACCGCAATCGACGTGCGGGGTGAAGCTGGTCTTGTGCTTGCCGCGCAGCACGTTGGCGATCACCACCGCCGCACGACCGACCACGAGGTCGGTGGCGTCGACGATGTGCCACTTCTTTTCCACCTCATGCGGCTTGGCCGCCTTGGTGGTCTTCATCAGCGCCTTCATGGTGCCTGGTGACCTTCATTTCGCGTATATGAGAAAACGCGCGCCATCCCGCCGGATGGCCGCGCCGATGGCGGCCCAATGCCGCGCCCGGCCCGCAATGTCAAGATTTCGGCGGGTTTGCTGACGGGTACTCCGATACCATCGGCTGGAGTGTGCAGGCGATGTGGCTGGTGGCCGCCCGCTCGCGCCCGTCCACCGTTATCGCGCTGCGCCGCTCCTCCTGCTGCGCGGTCGCCAGCCCGGTGCGGCGGTCGATCTCGCGGCGGCGGGTCAGCGACACCGCGTCCGGCCCCGCCGTGCCGCGCGCCGCGATCGCGATCGTCACGCGCGCGCCCGAGACGCTCACCGTTTCGGAGCCGGTCATCGCCACCGTTCGCGCGCCGACGCCCTCGGCGGGCAGCGTCACGGCGCGCGTCCCCGCCCTGCGCTCCGCATCCGCCGCGCCGAGCACCGCCAGCAGCGCGCCCGCGACCACCTGCACGCGCTGCGTCGTGGTCGCCGCATCATGGCCGCGCCACAGCGCGAGACGGGTGCGATCGTCCGGGGCGGCGGCGGCGATCCCGTCGCGCAACCGCGCCCAGATCGCGTCCAGATCGCGGACGCGCAGCAGCCGGCCGCCGCGATCCAGCTCCGCCTCCACCGGCTCGCCCGCCAGCGACCGCGACAAGGCAGCGTAGGCGCTGTCCGCCTTGCTGTCGTTCGCCTCGGCCAGCGACAGGCGCGCGACATAGCCGGCGGCGTCGCGCCGGAAGATCACGGTCCGCGCGATCGCGAAGCGGCGCACCCCGCTGCCGTCATCCCGCTCCTCCACGCGCGTCAGCCGGTACGGCGTATCCACGCGCGGGGCGAAACGCGCCTCCGCCGCGCCGCCCGCCAGCAGCGCGGCGAGCGGCAGCAGCCGGTGGATCATGCGCGGCGGCGGCTCACCGCATGCGCGGCGACGACGGTTGCGATCAGCAGCAGCGCGGCATTGGCCTGATGCGCCACCGCCACCACGATCTCCACGCCGGTGAGCAGCGTCGCGATGCCGAGCACGATCTGCAACGTCACCAGCGTGACCACCGCCGCAGCAACACCCTTCGCCCGCAGCGCCCGGGCACGATACGCCAGCCACAGCAGCGCGCCGGCCGCCGCGAAGGCGATCCAGCGATGCAGGAACTGCACGACGATCGGATTGTCGACGGCGTTGCGCCACGCCGGCGTCACCATCGGCACGTCGGCCGGGAACAGCGCGTCGCCCATCAGCGGCCAGCTCGAAAAGGCGTAACCGGCATCAAGTCCGGCGGTGAACGCGCCCAGTACGATCTGCACCGCCAGCACCGCGATCGCCAGCGCCGGCCCGGCACGCAGCCGCGCGGCGCGGGCCAGCGGATTGCCGGCCAGCACGCTCAGGTCGCGCGCGGTCCACACGACTCCGCCCAGGATGAACAGCGCGGTGCCGAGATGCGCGGCGAGCCGCAGGTGGCTGACGTCGGTGCGCACCGCGAGGCCCGAGGAGACCATCCACCAGCCGATCGCGCCCTGGAGCCCGCCCAGCGCGAGCAGCGCGGTGAGCCGCCAGCCATAGCCGCGCGGGATCTGCCGCCGGAGCGCGAACCAGAGCAGCGGCAAGGCGAACGCCAGCCCGATCACCCGCCCGAGCAGCCGGTGGAGATATTCCCAAAAGAAGATCGCCTTGAACCCGTCCAGCGTCATGCCGCGATTGAGCTGCTGATATTCGGGGATACGCTGGTAATTGGCGAACTCGGCCTGCCATTGCGCATGGTTCAGCGGGGGGATGATGCCGCTGATCGGCTTCCATTGCGTGATCGACAGGCCGGATTCGGTCAGTCGCGTGATCCCGCCGACCACCACCATCGCTACGATCAGCGCCGCGACCACATACAACCAGCGCGCGATCGCCATGGGACGCGTGGAGAGCGAGAAACCGGGCGAGGCTTGGAGCATGGCGCTTCCTAATGGGCGCGACGCGTGAAGTGAAGCGGTTGTGGGCCGGGGCGCCGAATCCACCGCCTTTCGCCGCTACGCCCGCGTGCCGACCGCCCGCTCCAGCAGTTCCAGCGCGACCGCCAGCGCCGCCTCGCGCACCGGGCCGCGGCCACGGTCGCCGAAATGGCATTCGCGGTGCCACGTGCCGCCGTCGCGGGTACGGCACGCCAGATGCACCAGCCCCGGCTCGTCGCCCGGCGCGCCGGGGCCGGCGAAGCCGGTGATCGCGATCGCCACGTCGCCGCGCGAGTGACGCAACGCGCCTTCGGCCATCGCACGCGCGACATCCTCGCTCACCGCGCCGCAGCGGTCGATCGTCTCCGCCGCGATCCCCAGCAGCTCGCACTTCGCGGCGCTGGAATAGACCACGAAGCCACGTTCGAACGCATGGCTGGCGCCTTCCACGTCGGTCAGCAGCGAGGCGAGCAGACCGCCGGTGCAGCTTTCCGCGGTGACGATCGACAGGTCGCGCGCGCACGCCGCCGCCAGCACGCGCTGCGCGGCGTCCACGACGGATGCGGGGATCGCGGCCAGCGGCTCGATCATGCCGCCCCCTCCACGGGGCGCGGGCGGCGGCCCCAGGGCTCCTCGCGAAACCATTTGGTGATGATGTATTTGGTGCCTTCCTCCACCGCCATGCCTTCGTGCAGGGTCGCGGTGTTCGGGCTGCCGTCGGCGGTCATGTTGTTCCACGCGAGCAGCATGCCCTTGCGCGGCGCGACCCGCAGCCCGCCCTTCGGGAACCACGTCGCGCCGCCTTCCTCCACGTCGTTCAGGTAGATCATCGCGGTGACGGTGCGCTGCCCGCCGTTCTCGCGCATCGCCGGCCAGTAGCTCTCGCCCTCGTGGAAATAGTCATGATGCGCGCGGAACAACTGGCCCGGCGCATAGCGCTGCCCCTGCATCGTCTCGCCCAGTTCGGGCGCGATCCCCAGGCTGGCGGCGATATATTCGTCGATCTCGCGGATGCCGTCGGCGAAGCGGTCCATGTCGCAACTGTCGCTGGTGCGGCTGCCCGGCCCGCCACGATCGGAGAACAGCGTCGACGGGCGGCGGTTCGCGTCGATCACCTGCACCAGCCAGTCGCAATTGGCCGCGTCGAGGAAATCGGGGCAGCGCCATGCCGCGACGGTGTCGCTGGGCAGGCGCTGCATGCGCGGATCGGCATCGAGCCGCGCCGCCAGCGCCGCGCCGATCGCGGCGCGCGCGGGAGAGGGATGGCCGGGAGGCACGTTGGTGATCGCCATAGCTCCGGCGGTGTCGCGCGGCATGGCGCGCGTTTCAAGTGCCGCGCGTCGATCCGGTCAGCCGAAGATGCCGTGGATCACGTCCACCACCTCGCCCTCGTCCAGATCGACCAGCAGCGCGTCGTGGTAATAGCGCACCCAGCGATACGGATCGTCGGCGTCGGGCAGGCGATAGGCCCAGGGATCGGCGATCCAGTAACTGCGCGCGAACAGCACCGGCGCGAGGTGCATCCCGATGCCGAACCGGCGATAGCCACCATTCCAGCCATAGGGCGCGTAATAGCGCGGCAGGTCGAACGCGCCGGGGCGACGATCGCGATAGCCGCCCCAGTCGTAGCGCGGTTCGCGCCGCCAGTCGCGATCCCAGCGCGCGGCGCGGTTCCACCCCGCGTCACGCTCCGATCGCCACACGCGCGCCGGGGGCGCGGGCCGGTCGACACCGCCCACCCGCCGGCGCGGCTCGACACGCTGCGATCGCCATTCCGCGTCCGGGGGTGTGGGCCGTTGCGCGCTGCCGCGTTCCGCGGGTCGCTCGCCCTCGTCGGCGCGACGATCCGGCCGCAGCGGCGCGCGCGGCGCCGCACCGGCGCGGTCGCGCCACCCGTAGCCGCCGGGCTGCGGCGGCTGATCGCGCGGTCGTTCGGGACGCGGCGCGTCGCCCTCGATCCTCTGCGGCCGCTCCGCGCGATCGCGCCGCCACGCGCCGCGATCCATCGACCGCTCGCCACCCTGCGCGAATGCCGGGGGCACCAGCGCCGCCACCGACAACAATCCCGCCACCATCGCCTTCAACATCGCCACTGCCCCATCGCCGACCATGATCCGTCTCTGCCGCATCAAGGAACAACGAACACTGAACCGGCCGGTCAGCCGATCGACAGCTTCACGCCGGATGGAGCAACCCGCGTACCCGTTCCAGCAGCAGCTTGCGCGGATACGGCTTGCGGATCAGCCGCTCCTCCGGCACGTCGACGATCGTGGACAGATCGACATAGCCGGTGACGAACAGGATCGGCAGCCCGGGATGGAGCTGTTCGGCGCGCTGCGCGAATTCCACGCCGGTCATCACCGGCATCGCGACGTCGGCGACCACCAGCTCCACGCCCGGCTCATGCGCCAGCGCCTCCAGCGCGGCGGTGCCGTCGCACGCCTCGATCACCCGGCAACCGGCGTCGCGCAGCGTCTCTGCCGCCACCGCGCGCACGCGATCCTCGTCATCCAGCACCAGCACCGTGCGTCCCGCGATGGAGGCGGCCGCGACCGGCGTCGCGCTATCCGCCACCGCCGGCGCGATGTCGGCGGCACGCGGCAGGAAGACGCTGACCACCGTTCCCGCCCCCTCCTCGCTGTCGATCCGCACGCCGCCGCCGGACTGCTTGGCGAAACCGAACACCTGCGCCAGCCCCAGCCCCGATCCCTTGCCGACCTCCTTGGTGGTGAAGAACGGTTCGAAGGCACGCGCCAGCACCGCGTCGGACATGCCGCTGCCCGTATCCGCCACCGCGACGCACACGTAATCGCCGGGCGGCGGCTCCTCCGGCCGTTGCGGCACGCCGCGCGTCACGTTGGTGGTGGACACGGTCAGCGTGCCGCCCCCCGGCATCGCGTCGCGCGCGTTGATCGCCAGGTTGAGGATGATGAGTTCGATCTGCGTGGGATCGACCAGCGCCGGCCATACCGGATCGGCCAGCCGCGTCTCGACCGCGATCGAGCGGCCCAGGGTGCTGCCCAGCAGGTCCGACAGGCCGGCGACCGTGCCGTTCAGGTCGACCACCTTCGCCTCCAGCCGCTGCCGGCGCGAAAAGGCGAGCAGTTGCGCGGTCAGCGTCGCGCCGCGTTCGGCGGCCAGCCGGATATGATCCAGCCGCTGCTTCATGCGCGCGTCCAGCGGCGCGCGCTGCCCGCCCAGCGCGATGGCATCGACATTGCCAAGCACCACCGTCAGCAGGTTGTTGAAATCATGCGCGATGCCGGAGGTGAGCTGGCCGACCGCCTCCAGCCGCTGCATCTGGTGCAGCGTTTCCTCCACCCGCTCGCGCTCCGCGATCTGGCGGGTCAGCTCGGCGGTGCGCTCCGCCACGCGCGCCTCCAGCCGCTCGCCGGCGGCATGCGCCTCGGTCACGTCGATCGCGCAGGAGATATAGCCCTGAAACGTCGCGCCCACGAAACGCGGACGCCCTTCGGCATGGAACCAGCGCCGCGTGCCGTCCGCCCCCACGAGCGGATAGTCCCCGCTCAGCACGCTCGGGTTCCGCAGCCATTCGCGGCGCCGCGCGGCGGCATGCACGTGGCGGGACGGCGGCAACAGATCGACCCAGCCCTTGTCCATGATCGTGTCGGGCGACACGCCCAGGATCGTTTCGAACCCCTTGCTGGCGAAGGTCACGCGACCATCCGGCTCGGTCATCCACACCAGCGCCGGCAGGCTGTCCGCCAGCAGGCGGAAGCGCTCCTCGCTCTCACGCGTTGCCGCCGCCACCAACTGGCGCGCGGTGATATCCACCAGCGTGCCGCTCACGGACACGCACCGGCCGTCATCGAAAAGGCCACGGCCGCGTGCCGCGATCCAGCGCAGCGTCCCGTCGCTCTGGTCGACGATGCGATAGTCGATGTCGTAGAGCGCCCGCACCGCCGGATCGAGCGTCGCCATGAACGCGGCACGCACCGGCACGCGATCCTCGGGATGCATCAGCGCGCCGAACTGGGTCAGCGAAAGGCACCTCCCCTCCGGCGCAAGCCCGTGCATCGACCAGCCGCGCGGCGAGCAGGATAGTTCATCGCGCGCGACGTCATAGGTCCAGATCGCGACTTCGCCGGCCTCGGTCGCCTGCTCCAGCGACAGCCGGCTCTGCGCCAGCGCCAGCTCCGCCTGGTACCGGTCGGTGCGATCGGCGCCCTTGATGAAGATCGCGGTGACGACACCGTTGGCGTCGGTGATCGGCTGGCAGATGAAGTCCAGCCGGTGTTCGCGCCTCGGCCCCGGCGTCGTCCTGGGCAGCGGCACCGGCACGTCCACGCCGTGGAACGGCTCGCCGGTGCGCACCACCTCGTCCAACTGCTCGACGACGCCAAACGGTGCGGCCTCGGGCAGCGCCTCCGCGAACGGCAGGCCCAGCAGCGGGCGGTCGCCGGCCATGCGGCGATAGGCACCGTTGACGAGTTCGAAGACATGCCCGGGTTCGCGCAATACCGCCAGGAAGCCCGGCGCCTGATCGAACATCGCCCGCAGCCGCTCGCGCTCGGCCACCATCTCCTCCAGCGCGCGCACCCGCGCGGTCGTGTCGGACACGACGCACAGCACGCCGCCGATGCCGCCATGCTCCAGCACCACCGGAGAGAGGGAGATGTCGAAATACACGCGCTCCACGATCGGTGAGCGCCTGATGTCGAACGGGCGATCCTTTTCCGCCACCGTCTCGCCGGTGGCTTGCACCTTCTCGACCAGCGGTTGCAGGTCGTTCCACAACGCGCGCCAGATGCGGCGGGCGGGCTGACCCAGCGCCGCCGGGTGGCTGTCGCCGAGCGAGCGCGCGAATGCATCATTGTAGAAAATCAGATGGTCCGGCCCCCACAGCAGCAGCATCTGCGCGCACGAAGGAAGGATCAGCGCGAGCGCGTGGCGCAGCGCAGGCGGCCAGCCGTCCGGCGCGCCCACCGGGGTTGTCGACCAATCGAACGCCGCGATCCTCCGCCCCATGTCCCCGGCATGCGCAAAGAGGTGCGCACGTGTGCCCGGCGGGGGAAACACCTCGTTCATCAACGAGCAACGTAGCGCGCCTTCACCGCCGCGGAAAGTTGGCAAACCGGGGTCGTTACGGATATTTGCGCGGGCATGAACCCCGCTTTCCGCTCGATCCATCACCACCGCATGCTGCGGGTGGCAGCCGCGACCCCGATCGCCACCGTCGGTGATCCCGCCGCCAACGCGCAGGCGGCGATCGCCATCGCGCGGACGGCGCATGACGCCGCCGTGGACCTGGTCGTCTTTCCCGAGCTGAACCTCAGCAGCTACGCGATCGACGACCTGCACCTGCAATCCGCGCTTCAGTCCGCGACGCTGGCGGCGATCGAGGCGGTGGTGGCGGCCAGCACCGACCTGCGCCCGGTGCTGCTGGTCGGCGCGGCGCTGGAGCGGAACGGGCGGCTGTATAATTGCGCGCTGGCGATCGCGCGCGGGCAGGTGCTGGGCGTGGTGCCCAAGACGTTCCTGCCCAATTACCGCGAATTCTACGAAAAGCGCTGGTTCGCGTCGGGCGCCGGACTGGCCGGGCTGACGATCACGCTGCACGGACGCGAGGTGCCGTTCGGCACCGACCTGCTCTTCGCGGCGAGCGACCTGCCCGACTTCGTGTTCCATGCCGAGATCTGCGAGGATTATTGGGCGCCGCTGCCACCCTCGACGCTGGGGGCGATGGCGGGCGCGCTGGTGTGTGCCAACCTGTCCGCCTCCAACGTGGTGATCGGCAAGTCGCGCGAACGGATGCTGCTGTCCGCCTCGCAATCGGCGCGCGCGGTCTGCGCCTATGTCTATTCCGCCGCCGGCCCGGGCGAGAGCACCACCGACCTCGCCTGGGACGGACAGGGCAGCGTGCACGAACTGGGCGAGCTGCTCGCCGAATCCGACCGCTTTTCGCACGAGGGCGGGCTGGTGATCGCCGACGTGGACGCCGAACGGCTGGTGCAGGAGCGGCTGCGCAACGGCACGTTCAACGATTCGGCCGCGCTGGCCGGGCATCCCGAAACACGTTTTCGCCGGATCACGTTCGCGCATCGCCCCGATTTCGCGGATGTCGGCCTGCGCCGCGATCTGCGCCGCTTCCCGTTCGTGCCCAACCATCCCGGGAAACTGGACGAGGATTGCTACGAAGCCTTCAACATCCAGGTGGAGGGGATCGCGAAGCGGCTGGTCGCGGCGCGCGCGCGTCGACTGGTGATCGGCGTGTCGGGCGGACTGGATTCCACCCACGCGCTGATCGTCGCGGCCAAGGCGCTCGACCGCCTCGGCCGCCCGCGCACCGATATCCTCGGCATCACCATGCCCGGCTTCGCGACCAGCGAGGGCACGAAGGGCAATGCGTGGAAACTGATGCGCGCGCTGGGCATCACCGCGGAGGAGATCGACATCCGCCCGGCCGCGACGCGGATGCTGGAGGACATGGGTCACCCCTTCGGTCGCGGCGAGCCGGTCTATGACGTGACGTTCGAGAACGTGCAGGCGGGGCTGCGCACCGATTACCTGTTCCGCATCGCCAACCAGCGCGACGGTCTGGTGGTCGGCACCGGCGACCTCAGCGAGCTGGCGCTGGGCTGGTGCACGTACGGCGTCGGCGATCAGATGAGCCATTATGCGGTGAACGCCGGCGTCCCCAAGACGCTGATCCAGTTCCTGATCCGCTGGGCGATCGGCACCGACCAGTATGACCGCGACACCGATGCGGTGCTGGACGCGATATTGGGGCAGGAAATCTCCCCCGAACTGGTGCCCGGCGAGCAGTTGCAGAGCACGGAGAGCCGGATCGGACCCTATGCGCTCAACGACTTTTTCGCGCATTATGTCATCCGCCACGGGCTGGCGCCCTCCAAGATCGCGTTCCTGGCGTGGCATGCGTGGCACGACATGGACGCGGGCCGCTGGCCGCTCGGCTATCCGGCGGAGGCGCGCACCGCCTATGACCTCGACACGGTGAAACTGTGGCTGGAGCGCTTCCTGATCCGCTTCTTCCAGACCAGCCAGTTCAAGCGCTCGGCGCTTCCCAACGGGCCGAAGGTGTCGGCCGGCGGGGCGCTGTCGCCGCGCGGTGACTGGCGCGCCCCCTCCGACGGCACCGCGACCGCGTGGCTGGCGGAACTGGCGGCGAACGGGCCGTAGCGCCCTTCGCCATTCCCGTGCCGCTGACGGAGATCAGCACGAATGCCGCCGGTGGCATGAACCTCCGCGCCCATCACCCGTTCGGGGCATAACCCCTTCGGAGAACAGCGACATGGACGATCAGGGCACCACGCGTCGTACCGTGCTGGGCGGCGGGGCCGCCGCCGGGCTGGCCCTCGCCACCCCCGCTGCCGCCGCGCAGGGCGGCGCGACCGCCGGCACCGCGCAGCTTCACGATCCGCGCACCAGATATACCAGCCAGCCGTTCCCCGAACAGCGCCAGCCATGGCCGGCATTGCAGGGCAAGATGACGCCGCGTCCCGACAGCGGCGAAACCAGCTATCGCGGTTCGGGCCGGCTGACCGGGCGCAAGGCGCTGGTTACCGGCGGCGACAGCGGCATCGGCCGCGCGGCCGCGATCGCCTACGCCCGCGAGGGTGCCGATGTCGCGATCAATTACTATCCAGCCGAGGAACCCGACGCGCGGGAGGTGAAGGCACTGATAGAGCAGGCGGGGCGCAAGGCGGTGCTGCTGCCCGCCGACATCCGCACCGAACGCGCCTGCACGAAACTGGTCGCCGATGCGGTGCGCGGGCTGGGCGGGCTGGACCTGCTGGTCAACAATGCCGCCTATCAGCAGAGCAAGGCCGACATTTCCGAGATCAGCGACGAGCAGTTCGTCCGCACGTTCGAGACGAACGTCTTCGCGATGTTCCGCATCTGCAAGGCGGCGATCCCCGCGATGCCGCCGGGCGCGGTCATCATCAACACCGGCTCGGTCAACAGCTACGATCCCGGCGAGGAGCTGCTGGACTATGCCAGCACGAAGGGCGCGATCCTGATCTTCACCAAGGGGCTGGCCAAGCAGCTCGCCGGCAAGGGCATCCGCGTCAACATGGTCGCGCCCGGTCCGATCTGGACGCCGCTGCAGGTCGCCGGGGGGCAGTTGCCGGGCAAGCTGGGCGAGTTCGGGCAGGACACGCCGCTCGGCCGCGCCGGCCAGCCGGCCGAGCTGGCGCCGCTGTACGTCGCGCTGGCGGAGGACGGCACCAGCTTCTCCACCGGCACCGCCGTCGGCGCGCACGGCGGGAAGGGCAACCCGTAACGGTCCGCGCCGGCCCGGGAAAGCGGCGCCGCCGCACCTTACTGATCTCGATCAAGCCACGGGAATCACACGGAACGGATCGCATCAGCACGCGCTTGTGGGGGCGACAGGAAAGGAGCCGGACATGGCCGACGACGCCCCCCTCGCCGCCACCAAAAAGGGCACCGCCGACGCGATCACCGCGCGCGCGGTGACGATCAACAAGCCCGCCGACGAAGTCTACGCCCGCTTCCGCGATTTCGCGCAACTGCCATCCTTCATGGAGAATGTCGTGCGCGTCGACGTGCTCGACGAGCGCCGCTCGCACTGGGTGGTGAAGGCGCCCGGTGGCCGCACGGTGGAATGGGACGCGAGCATCACCGAGGACGTGCCCGGCAGGCTGCTGGCGTGGGAGACCGAGGACGGCGCCGACGTGCCCAATTCCGGGCGTGTCGCGTTCCGCGACGCCGGCGCGCGCGGCACCGTGGTCAGCGCGACGATCCATTACGATCCGCCCGGCGGCATCGTCGGCAAGGTGATCGCCAAGATGTTCCAGCGTGAACCCGCGATCCAGGCGCGCCGCGACCTGCGCCGCTTCAAGCAACTGCTGGAAACCGGCGAGATCGCCACCCCGGCGATGAACAAGAAGCAATTCGAGGAGATGGGGCTGTGAAAGCGATCGCCTGGCATGGAAAGCACGACGTGCGCGTCGATACCGTCGACGATCCCGGCATCGTCAACCCGCGCGATTGCGTCATCAAGGTGACGTCCACCGCGATCTGCGGTTCCGACCTGCACCTGTACGACGGCTATATCCCGACCATGCAGGCCGGCGACATTCTGGGCCATGAATTCATGGGCGAGGTGGTCGAGGTCGGCAAGGATTCGACGCTGAAGAAGGGCCAGCGCGTCGTGGTGCCGTTCACCATCGCGTGCGGTAGCTGCTATCATTGCGGCAAACATCAATATTCGGCGTGCGACAACGGCCTCCCCGCCGCCAACCAGGACATCGCGCAGGAGCTGTACGGCCAGCCGATGAGCGGCCTGTTCGGCTACAGCCACATGACCGGCGGCTATGCCGGCGGACAGGCGGAATATGTCCGCGTGCCGTTCAGCGATGTCGGCCCGATCGTCATTCCCGACGGCGTGGAAGACGACAAGGTGCTGTTCCTGTCCGACATCCTGCCGACCGGCTGGCAGGCGGCGGAATATGCGCAGATCGAACCCGGCGACACGGTGGCGGTGTGGGGCTGCGGCCCGGTTGGGCTGTTCGCGGTGCAATCGGCGTTCCTGATGGGGGCCGAACGCGTGATCGCGATCGACCATTTCCCCAACCGGCTGAAGCTGGCCGCGAAGTTCGGCGCGGAGACGATCAATTTCGAGGAAAGCGCGGTGTATGAGGCGCTGATGGAGATGACCGGCGGGATTGGCCCGGATGCGGTGATCGACTCGGTCGGGCTGGAAGCGCACGGCTTCTTCGTCGACAACATCATCGACCAGATCAAGGTGTCGACCTTCCTGGGCACCGACCGTGCGCACGCCAATCGCCAGGCGATCCTGGCGTGTCGCAAGGGCGGGCGCGTGTCGATGCCGGCGGTGTACGGCGGCTTCGTCGACAAATGGCCGCTCGGCGCGTTCATGGAGAAGGGCTTGCAGCTCAAGACCGGGCAGACCCACGTCCAGCACTATCTCCCCGGCCTGCTGACCGCGATCCTGGAGGAGAAGATCGACACCACCTTCCTGATCTCGCACCGCCTGCCGCTGACCGCCGGACCGGAAGGGTACAAGATGTTCCACGACCAGCAGGACGAGGTGACCAAGATCGTCCTGAAGCCGGGAATGGCGTGAGCGTATGACGGGAGTAGCTCCAATGGCTGACAAATTCGCGATCATCACCGGCGCGTCGACCGGCATCGGCTTCGAACTGGCGACGCTCGCCGCGCAGAACGGCTACGACATCCTTGTCGTCGCCGACGAGCCGCTGATCGACGCCGCCGCCGCCGACTTCCGGCAGTTCGGGACAAAGGTCGAGGCGGTCGAGGCCGATCTGTCGACCATCGACGGCGTCGACCGGCTGCTCGCCGCCGCGGACGGTCGCCCGATCGACCTGCTGTGCGCCAATGCCGGCAAGGGGCTGGGCCGCGCCTTCCTTGATCAGGACGTCGCAGACTGGCGGCGCGTGATCGACACCAACATCACCGGCACCCTCTACCTGTTGCAGAAAACGCTGGCGCAGATGGTGGCGCGCGGCGAGGGCAAGGTGCTCGTCACCGGCTCGATCGCGGGCTTCATGCCGGGCAGCTTCCAGGCGGTGTATAACGGATCGAAGGCGTTCGTGGATTCCTTCACCGATGCGTTGCGCGACGAGTTGAAGGACCATGAGGGCGTCACGCTCACCACGCTGATGCCCGGGCCGGTTGAGACGGAGTTCTTCGACCGCGCCGACATGATGGACACCGCCGTTGGGGCGTCGGACAGCAAGTCCGATCCGGCGACGGTCGCGCAGGATGGCTGGGACGCGCTGATGGCGGGCAAGCATTCGATCGTGTCGGGCTGGAAGAACAAGCTGCAGGCGGCGGCCGCGCACGTTCTTCCCGCCGAGGTCACCGCGCACATGCACCGCAACATGGCCGAACCGGGCACCGCCAAAGAGTGAGGCGCGCGCCGATACGGATAGCGGCCGGGCATTAACAACAAACCGGATCGCGACATCGGCGCTCCGGCGCGGAGCGTGCGAACATGGATGTCAGCAGGCGTGGATATGCGAGATATCCGGCGAAGCGACAGTGACAATTATGGTACGCGGGCGATGTGAAACTCGCGCAACCGTTTGTTCGATGCTTTTCACCGTATCGGGTGCAATTGTGGCGTTGCACAATGATCGCGGCCGTGAAATGAGCATTGGCCCTTGAGGGAGATGGACCATGAAGATCGGTAAGTACCTGCTTGCCGCTGCCGCCGCGTCGCTCGCGACCGTTCCGGCAGTGGCTGCCCCGGCCAACCCGGCCGCCAGCCTGTCGGTCGCCAAGTCGGCCCGCGCCGGCACCGCGACCGCCAAGAAGAACGAGCTCGTCGGTGGCGGCCTGATCGTCGCGGCCGTCGCGGCTGCGGCGGTTGTCGCCGGCATCATCATCATCGCCGATGATGACGACGATTCCGACAGCAACTAAGCTGCCCTGACGACCGGAGAAGGGGGAAGCGGCGCCCGCGCCGCTTCCCCCTTTTTCATGTCCGGCCTTTCGTCATCCGCAGGGGGCACGAGGCGCGGTCGCCTCGCGGCGGCCGGATCGCTTCCGGTTACGGCGCGCCGGCCTGACGCGCCTCCGCCAGCGTCAGCGGCAGCGGCAGCGGGCGAGGTTCCGAGCCGTCGGCGTCGGTCACGAAGATGCCCAGCCGTGCCGCCCGGCGGCCCCAGCGCTCGCTGGCGGTCCATTGCACCACCAGCGGCGACAGCAGCAGCCCGGCGGTGACCGGCGCCAGCCACCATGCGGCGGTGGGCATCAGCGGCGACAGCGCCAGCATCAGCGCCCCGATGCCCATATGCCAGCGATAGCGCGGCAGGATCGCGCGCATCGCCAGACTGTCACCGCGCCGGTTCTGCGGCTGCCACTCCGCCTTGCGCTGCCGCGCGATGCCGATCAGGTCGATGGTCTGCGTCAGGGCGATCGTGGGCGCGGCAAGGATCGACAGCGGCACGTCCAGCGCGACCGAGCGCAGGATCGCCCCCGCTCCGCCCAGCGCGCGCCGCCGCCGCGCCTCACCCAGCGCATGGATCACCCCCAGCAGCTTCGGTCCAAACAGCAGCGCCACCGTCGTGACCAGCACCATGCCGGACGGATCGCCCGCCATCAGCCCCTTCTCGCCGCGCACCGCCTGCACCACGCTGACCGCGATCAGCAGCAGCCACAGCGGCGAGGCGAGGTAGCCGGCCGCGCCCAGCAGCAGTTGCAGGCGGTTGACCCAGTGGAACCCCGATGCGTGCAGCAATTGCAGATGCTGGAGATTGCCCTGCGCCCAGCGCCGGTCGCGCACCGCCGCGTCGATCATCGTCGGGGGATATTCCTCGAACGTCTCCTCGGTCATCACCATGTGCACGCGCCAGCCGCGCCGCCGCAGCAGCGCCGCCTCCACCACGTCATGGCTCATGATCGTGCCGCCGAACGGCGGCGTGCCGGGCAACACCGGCAGGCCACAGCTTTCCGCGAAGGCGCGCACGCGGATCAGCGCATTGTGCCCCCAGAAGGTCGCCTCCGCGCCCGACCACCATACCAGACCGGCGGTCGCCGCAGGGCCGTAGATGCGGCTGGCGAACTGCATCCAGCGCTGGAACAGCGTGGTCGCGCCGATCACCTGCGGCACGGTCTGGAGCAGCGCCACCGCCGGGCGGCGGTCCATGATCTGCGCCATGCCGACGATCGTGTCGCCGCCCATCAGGCTGTCCGCGTCCAGCATCAGCATGTAATCATAGGCCGCGCCGAAGCGCCGGAGCCATTCGGCGATGTTGCCCGGCTTGCGTCCGACGTTCTCGGCGCGACGGCGATAATGGACCGCGCACGTCGATCGCGCGGCCAGCGCCTGCCATGCCGCCACCTCCTCCGCCTCGTTCGCGGCGGACGAATCGCTCAGGATGAAGAAATCGAACGCCGCGCCCGACCCGGCGCGCGCCAGTGCGTCCGCCATGTGCGCCAGCCGGCCGCACACCTCGGCGATATCCTCGTTATGCACCGGCATCAGGATCGCGGTGCGCCCCTTCAGCGGTTCCGACCAGCGCGGCATCGGCGTGAAGCCGGGGTGCAGCCCGGTCGCCAGTACGATATAGCCGACCACCGCGTTGATGAAGCCGAACGCCAACAGTGCGAACAGGGGGAAGAATACCGTCAGCAACAGCATGTCGCTGACCGCCAGCCCGTCCGTCAGCACCGATTCCTTCAGCGCGGTGGAGGCGGCGAGCGCCAGTACCAACGTCAGCAGCACCAGGATCGCGCGCCGTGCGAGGATATCGGCGGGTGAGCCGATCGCGCCGTCGAACGGCTGCGGTGCGCGATCCGGCGGCGGCGGCCCGTCGAACCGCTGTTCGGGCATCTCCAGCGGCGCGTCCGCCGGCAGACGCGGCGGCGGCGCGGCGGTCACGCGCCGTACAACGGCACGAGCAACGTTTCGCTTAGCGCCGCCTGCCCGCGCTTCAGGAACAGCCGCACGTCGGCGGGGCCGCCGCCCGCCGGCGCGATGTCGGCGGTGACGCGCCAGCGGTTGCGCTGCCCGACCACCGGATAGGCGGCGCTTTCCAGCACCTTGCCACGCGTCACGCCGATGTCGACCCCGACCCCGCTGTCACGCCCCAGCCCGGCCAGCGCGTCGCCGACGAAATCCACCACCAGCTTGCTGGCGCCCGCGATCGCGGCACCGCCGGGGCGTCCGGCGCTGCCGATCCATGTGTCCACGACATGCGCGGCACGATCGACGCTGGGGTCCGCCGATCCCCAGGTCAGCCGATAGTCGAACTGCAATCGCTGCCCGGCGCGCACGCCCTGCGCCGGCGTCCAGAAGCAGACCACATTGTCGGTCGTCTCGCCGCCGGTCGGGAAGGCATACAGCATCACGCTGCCCCTGCCCCATCGCCCCTGCGGCTCGACCCAGAGATGGGGACGGCGATCGTAGAAGGCGCCATCGTCTTGGTAATGGTCGAACGCACGGTCGCGCTGGAGCAGCCCGAAGGCGCGGACGTCATCGGCGCCGAAGCTGTCGGTCACCGGCTGCGGCGGGTTGCGCAGCGGCCGCCAGATCCGCTCGCCGCCGGCGGTGAGCATCGCCAGCCCGTCCGAATCGTGGATCTCGGGGCGCCAGTCGCTCGCGCCTTTCTGGCTGCGGTCGTCGTACCAGAACATGCTGGTCGCCGGCGCGATCCCCAGCCGCTCGACCGCGCGGCGCATGAACAGCACCGACGACACGTCCTGCACCACCGCACCCGGATGCCGCGACACGAAGCGGAAAGCGCCGGTCAGGCTCTCGCCGTCGAGCAGCGCATAGATGGTGTAGGCGCCGCCACCATCGGGCTGGATCCAGAATTCGGTGAAGGTCGGAAACTGTTCCTTGTCCAACCCCGTGTCGACCGCGATCCCGCGCGCCGACAGGCCATATTGGTCCTGCGATCCCGACGAGCGGAAATAGGAGGCGCCCATATACGCCAGCCAGTCGCTCTCGTGCCCCGGCTCCATCACGCGAAAGCCCGCGAATCCGGGCACAGGCCGCACCTGTCCGCTGGTGTCGAACATGTCGGGCGCATAGTCGACGCGGCGCGCGCGGCCGTTTTCGACCAGGTTGATCGTCACCGGCACCGGCGCGTACTTGCCCAGCGGGAACGGCCGGACCCCGCCGGCCAGCGTGCGATCGGGCCGGAAACGGATTCCGCCCACCGCATCGTAGTCAAGCGCCGACGCACCCGGCGCGGGCTGCGGCGCGCGATACGGCCGCTTCGCCAGCGCCGCCGCGCGCTGCTGCAACGACGTCCAGGAGAAGGGCGCCGCCGCGTCGTCGCGGCGCTGCCCGGCGGCGGCGATCCCCGGCAGCAGCGCCATTGCGCCGGCCGCCACCATCGCATCTCGTCGGCTGAATATCGTCATGGCTGCGAAACAAGCTACGTGGCGGATTGTTGCAACGCAAAACGAACGCGACGGAGTGCCCTTGCTTCGGGACCGGGGGCGGCGCCGACGGGAACGGATGGATCATGCCCGCTCCCGCGACAAGGCCGGTCAGCCGCCGAGCGCCTCCGCGACCACCGCGTTCACGATCCGGCCGCCGCGCACGTTGACGCCGGCCATCAGCCCGGCGTCCGCCTCCGCCGCCGCATAGCCGTGGTCGGCCAGCGCCAGCCCATACGGCAGGGTCGCGTTGTTCAGCGCATGGCTGGATGTCAGCGGCACCGCGCCCGGCATGTTCGCGACGCAATAATGGATCACGCCGTCCACCTCGTAGGTCGGATCGGCATGGGTGGTCGCGTGGCTCGTCTCGAAACAGCCGCCCTGATCGATCGCCACGTCGACCAGCACCGCACGCGACTTCATCAGCCCCAGCATCGGGCGCGTCACCAGCTTGGGCGCGGAAGCGCCGGGGATCAGCACCGCGCCGATCACCGCGTCGGCCTCCGAAATCTCGTGCTCGATCGCTTCCAGCGTCGACACGCGCGTCCGTACCCGCCCGTGGAACAGCTCGTCCAGTTCGCGCAGCCGCGGGATCGAACGGTCGATGATCGTCACCTCCGCGCCCAGCCCCACCGCCATGCGCGCGGCATGCGTGCCGACCACGCCGCCGCCCAGTACCACGATCCGCGCCGGCTGCACGCCCGGCACCCCGCCGATCAGCACGCCGCGCCCGCCGTTCACCGCCTTCAGCGCGGTGCCCGCCGCCTCGATCGACAGCCGCCCCGCAACCTCGCTCATCGGCGCGAGCAGCGGCAATTGCCCGCGCGCGTCAGTCACCGTTTCATAGGCGACGGCGGTCACGCCGGATGCCTGCAACCCCCTTGCCTGTTCGGGATCGGGGGCGAGATGCAGATAGGTGAACAGGATCTGATCTTCGCGCAGTTGCACCCACTCGCCGGGCTGCGGCTCCTTCACCTTCACGATCATCTGCGCGGTCGCGAACACCTCCTCGGCGGTGTCGACGATCCCGGCGCCCGCCGCGCGATAGGCGGCATCGTCGGCGGCGATCCCCGCCCCGGCGCCGCTCTGCACGATCACCTCATGACCATGCGCGACATATTCG
This sequence comes from Sphingomonas taxi, assembly GCA_003243195.1. Classification (GTDB taxonomy): domain Bacteria; phylum Pseudomonadota; class Alphaproteobacteria; order Sphingomonadales; family Sphingomonadaceae; genus Sphingomonas; species Sphingomonas taxi_B. The sequence goes on from QFQI01000010.1 coordinate 57,229, forward strand.
CGCACGGCGCCGGGCGTCAGGCCGACGCGATATTCGTGGTTCTTGATTTCCTTGGGCACGCCGATGCGCATCGTTCAGGCTCCTTCATCCTTGCCGCGCGATAACGCGGATCGCGTTGCGGAACCGGGCGAAGATCGCGCGCGTCGCGTGACTTCGCGCCGTAATCCGCCATGATACCACGCCATGACGCCGGAAAACATCACCACCGACCGAATCGACCGCCGGTTGATCGCGCTGCTGCTCGACAATGCGCGCGCCACCGCCTTTACACTGGCGGAAGCGATCGGCCGGTCGGCGACCGCGATCGCGCGGCGCCAGCGCGCGCTGGAGGAAGCGGGCGTCATCATCGGCTACACCGCGCGCGTCGATCTGGAGAAGCTCGGCTGCGGGACGACCGTACACATCAAGATGACGCTGGAAAGTCAGCGCATCGACGTGCTGGACGCATTTGAAACCGCGATCGTCGCCAGCCCCTCGGTGGTGCGCTGCGAGCTGATGTCGGGCAGCTACGATTATCTGGTCACCGTCCGCGCGCGCGACCTGACGCATTTCGCGCGGATCCACCGCGACGAACTCTCCCGCCTGCCCGGCGTTACCCAGATGGAGAGCGGGTTCGTGCTGCGCGAGGTGGTCGCGCCACGCCTGCCGCTGGCGATACTGGACTAAATTAATAACGCCTCGCAATAGCCTTGATTGCGGAGAACGGCGCGGTTACGGACGGGGCGTGACCACCAACAGCGCCACCGTTCCCGCTCCTCGCCGCGCACCGAAGCGCAAGTGGAAGACGTGGTGGCTGAAGCAACTGCACACCTGGCACTGGGTCAGCGCCGCGGTCTCGCTGGTGGCGATGCTGCTGTTCGCGATCACCGGCATCACGCTCAACCATGCCGCGACGATCGCCGCCCAGCCGCATGTCGAGGCGCGCAGCGGTACGTTGCCGCCGGTCGTGCGCGCCCGCCTGACCGCCACCAGCGCCGATGCGCCGCTGCCGGCGGTCGTCGCGCATGCCGTGCAGCGCAGCGTCGGGCTGGACGCGGGCAGCCGCGCGGCGGAATGGTCCGATGCGGAAGTGTATGTCGCCCTGCCCCGCCCGGGCGGGGACGCCTGGGTCAGCATCGACCGCGCGACCGGCCACATCACCGCCGAAGTCACCGATCGCGGCTGGATCTCCTACCTCAACGATCTCCACAAGGGTCGAAACGCGGGGTCGGCATGGTTCTGGTTCATCGACGTCTTCGCCGCCGCCTGCGTGGTGTTCACGCTCACCGGGCTGCTGCTGCTGCAACTGCATGCGCGGCATCGCCCATCGACATGGCCGCTCGTCGCCGCCGGCCTTGCGCTGCCGGTGGTGATCGCGCTGGTCTTCATCCACTGACCGACAAGGGGGTCTGATCCATGCGTCCACTCCACCTGCTGGCGCTCGGCGGCGTCGTTGCGACTCCCGCCCTGGCGCAGCCCGGCACGATCACCGTCACCATCCCGCGGCTGGCGGTCGCCGAATATCACAAGCCCTATGTCGCGGTGTGGCTGGAGCCCGTCGGCGGCGGCCAGCCGCGCACGCTGGCGCTGTGGTACGACGTCCAGAAGAAGGGCAACGAGCCGGGCACGAAATGGCTGGCCGACCTGCGCGCCTGGTGGCGCAAGGGCGGACGCGGCATGAACCTGCCCGCCAACGGCATCAGCGGCGCGACGCGCGCGCCCGGCCAGTATCGCATCCCGCTGCCCGCCGACGTGAAACCGGGCCAATATGTGCTGAACGTCGAGGCGGCGCGTGAAACCGGCGGGCGCGAGCTGGTGAGCGTGCCGGTCACGCTGCCGGGCGCGCAATCGAAGGCCGGCAGCCACGAACTGGGCGCGGTGGCGATCGCCGCGCGCTGATCCATCACAGGGGAGACGACATGATGAAGCTATCCGCCGCGCGCCTCGCGCTCGCCGCCACGCTGCTCGCCGTACCGGCGGGCCTTTCCGCGCATCGCATGTGGTTCCTGCCGTCGGGCACGATCTTCTCGGGCACCGATAGCTGGGTGACGGTCGACAGCGCGGTGTCCAACGACCTGTTCTACCCCGACCATGTCGCCGGCCAGCTCGAGAATGTGAAGGTCTGGCAGCCCGACGGATCGCCCGGCGTATTGCAGAACGGCGCCACCGGCCGCTATCGCTCGGTGTTCGACGTGAAGCTGGACAAGCCCGGCACCTGGAAGATTGGCAGCGAGATGCAGGGCTTCATGGGCAGCTTCACCGTGAACGGCGAGGAAAAGCGCATCGGCCGACGCGGTCCGCCGCGCCCGGACGCGCCGCCGCCGCTGACCATCGCCGACATCCCGGCCAACGCCACCGCGGTGAAGGTCACCGAGTTTCTGAGCCGCAACGAGATCTTCGCCACCGCCGGCGCCCCGACCACCGGCGTGTTCAAGCCGACCGGCAACGGGCTGGAACTCGCGCCGATCACCCATCCCAACGAACTGGTCGCGGGAACGCCGGCGCGGCTGCGCTTCCTGATCGACGGCAAGCCGGCCGCGAACCTGAAGGTGACGCTGGTCCCCGGCGGCAAGCGATACCGCGATGCGGAGGGCGCGCAGGAGCTGACCGCCGGCGCGGATGGCGTGCTGACGCTGACCTTCCCGTCGGCCGGCATGTACTGGCTGAACGCCAACGCGACCGACACGAAGGTCAGCAACCCGCGCGCCACCGAACGCCGACTGGGCTACACCACCACATTAGAGGTGATGACCCCCTGACCCTGATGCGCATCGCGCTGCCCGCCACGATCGACCCGCGCGCCTTCGCCAGTGTCGATCGGGCGGCGCCGATCGTCACACTGGGCGGCGAGACGATGGGCACGACGTGGCGCGTGCTCTACGCCGCGCGCGACGTCGATGCGGTGAGGCTGGACGCGGCGGTCCGTGCGCGTCTGGCCGATCTGGTCGCGCAGATGAGCCACTGGGCGCCGGACTCGCGGCTGTCGCGCTTCAACGACGCGCCGGCGGGAAGTTGGCACGCGCTGTCGCGCGACCTCGCGACTGTCATGCGGCTGGCGGCGCGAATCGCGGCGCAGAGCGAGGGCGCCTTCGATCCCGCAATTGGTGCGCTGGTCGATCTGTGGGGCTTCGGCCCGCCGGGAGCGATGCCGCCGCCCGATGCGGCGACGGTGGCGGACGCGCGGCGGCGCTCCGGGCTCGCGCGGCTCGCGTGGGACGACGCCACCGCCCGGCTGCGTCAGCCCGGCGGCGTGCGGCTGGACCTGTCCGGCATCGCCAAGGGCTATGCCGTCGATACGGTCGCCGACCTGCTCGCCGCGGCCGGCGTAACGCATATGCTGGCGGAGATCGGCGGCGAGCTGGTGGGGCGCGGGATCCGCCCGGATGGCGAGCCATGGTGGGTCGATCTGGAAACGCCGCCGGACCTTCCGCTGCCGCCGCTGCGGATCGCGCTGCACGAACTGGCGGTCGCCACTTCGGGCAGTTACGTGCGCGGCGACCACAATCTCGATCCGCGCAGCGGCCGCCCGGCCGCCGCCGACCTGCACGCGGTATCGGTCATCGCCGCCAGCGCGGCGGAGGCGGATGGCTGGGCCACGGCGCTGCTCGTCCTGGGCCGCGACGCGGGCGCGCGGATGGCGGAGCGACATGACCTCGCCGCGCGATTCGCGACACGTGACGGGGAGTGGCTGTCGCCGGCGCTGCGGGCAATGCTGTAACAACGCGCATGTCCTCAACCATGGCGATGGCCGGTAAAATCGCCATCGGAAGCATCACTGGCCGCTAACCCAATCTTACGACTTCTCCGGTAGAACAATCGACCAGCGATGGTGCCGCTTGCACCGCGCCGACATTTTGGGGGAGGTGTTCGATGATTGGTTGGTTTCAACGCACCGCGCCGATCCGTACGAAGTTTCAGGTGCTGGGCCTTACCTACACCGGCTTGTCGGCAACATCCCTGGGAACCACCTTCGCGGCGTCCACCGGCGCGCTGACGCCCGTGGTCGCGATCGGCATCGCCGGGGCCGCGCTGGCCATGGTGGTGCTGGTGGCGGTCGCCTCGCGCAAGCTGGTGTGCGATCCCTATGTTCACACCGTGGTGCGCATGGAAGGACTGGCCGCCGGCGACCTTGTCACGCCGATCGGCTATCGCGACTATGGCGACTGCGTCGGCCGCATGACCAAGGCGATGGAGGTGTTCCGCCACAATGCGGAGACGCTGGCGGCGTCCGCCACGACGCAGCGTGTCGTGGTGGAGGCGCTGGGCACCGGCCTCACCCGGCTGGCCGAGAACGACCTGACGCATCACATCGAACAGCCGTTCGCCCCCGAATATGAGGAACTGCGCCGCGACTTCAACCGCGCGATGGCGGCGGTGTCGAACGCGATCGGCGCGGTCAGCGAGGCGAGCGACGGCATCAACAGCGGCGCCGCCGACATCCGCGAAGCCTCCGACGCCTTGTCGCAGCGCACCGAGCAGCAGGCCGCCTCGCTGGAGGAGACCGCCGCGGCGATGGACGAGATCACCGCCACCGTCCGCGAAACCGCGTCCGGCGCGCGCCGCGCCAATTCGGCGGTGACCGAGGCACGCGACGAAGCCGAACATTCGGGCGACGTGGTGCGCCGCGCGGTCGATGCGATGGGCGGGATCGAGCGGGCATCGGCCGAGATCAGCGACATCATCAGCGTCATCGACGGCATCGCCTTCCAGACCAACCTGCTGGCGCTGAACGCCGGCGTCGAGGCCGCGCGCGCCGGTGACGCGGGCAAGGGGTTCGCGGTGGTCGCCAGCGAGGTGCGCGCGCTGGCGCAGCGCTCCGCCGACGCCGCCAAGGACGTGAAGATCAAGATCACCGCCTCCACCGAGCAGGTCGAGGCAGGCGTGGCGCTGGTCAGCGAAACGGGCCAGGCGCTGCAACGCATCATCGGCCGCATCGCCGAGATCAGCACGCTGGTGTCCACCATCACCAGCTCCGCCGAGCATCAGGCGACCGGGTTGCAGCAGATCAACACCGCCGTGTCGGAGATGGACGGCGTGACGCAGCAGAATGCCGCGATGGTGGAAGAAGCCAACGCCGCGGCGCGCAGTCTGGCCGAGGAGGCGAACCGCCTGATGATCGAGGTGTCGCGGTTCCACATCAACGGCCGCCACGCACCTGCCGCGCCACCCACGCCCGTCGCGGTCCACGACCTTCAGGCGCGTGCCGCGCAGGCCGGTCGCCAACTCGCCCGCACCGCCCGCCGCGCGGTGAACGGTACGCGCGGCACCGCGCTGGCGGTGGCCGACGAGGAATGGTCGGAATTCTGACGCCGGACCGACGTGGCGCGGGTCCGACGCCGCACCTCGCCGGGGACTATCGCGCCCCCGCCGCGTAGATCGCGTCCAGTACCCGGGCGGTGGCGACATATTCCTGGGAGGCGGCATCGAACCGTGCGCCGGCGGCGAGGCGTTCCGCCCAGTCCACCGCCGCACGGCCGCCCCAATCGTCCGGCGGCAGCGCCAGCGTCTCGCGCGCGGTGCCGTGGAAATGCTCCGCGGTGAAGTCGTAGAACGAGCCGTCGACGTTGCGCAGTGCCGCACCGCCCTCGGTGCCGTAGAAAGCCGCCTCGATCACCGCATCCTGCCCGGCGTGCAGGCGCCACGAACAGGTCAGCCGGACGGTGACGCCATTCGCCAGCCGCACCGTGGCGGCGGCATAATCCTCCACCGCGTCATCCCGCAGCGGCGCGCCTCCGGCACGCAGCACCGCATCGACCCCGGCGACGTCGACGCCATCGGTCAGCCACAGGGCGAGGTCGGCGAGATGGATGCCGAGATCCATCACGCACCCGCCGCCGGCCTGCGCGCGATCGTAGAACCACGGCTTGTCGGGGCCATAGGCATTGTGGAACGTCAGGTCGATCGCGAACAGCCGGCCCAGCGCGCCGCCCCGCACGAGCGGCGCGATCCGCTGCATGCCGGCGGTGAAGCGGTAGGACAGGTCGACGCCCAGCAGGCGATCGGCACGGCGCGCGGCCGCGACGACCCCCGCCGTCTCCGCCGCGTCGCGCCCCAGCGGCTTCTGGCAAAACACCGCCGTGCCCGCCTCCAGTGCCTGGATCGACTGCGCAGCGTGCATCGCGCTGGGCGTGGCGATCACCACGCCGTCCAGACCCAGCGCCAGCAACTCCTCCAGCGAGCCGCACGGCTGCGCATCGGGGGCCAGGGCGCGCGCCTCGGCGAGCATCGCGGCGGACGGATCGCTGATCGCGGCGGCGTCGATGCGGCCGCCCGCGATCATCGCCGCCATGCGATGCCGGCCGATCCAGCCGGTGCCCAGAAATCCAACGCGCGGTTTGATGTCCGTCGCCATTCGTCCTGCTACCTGTCTGCGCGCGGTTCGCGGTCGCCGATGGACGATCCGCCCTCTTTCATGCCCCGGGGTCGGTGCGACCTCAGTCGAACATCACCAACGCCTTCACGAACCCGGTAGGCTTGTCGCGCGTCGCCGCGATCGCCTCGTTCAGCTCGCTCAGCGCAAAGCGATGCGTCAACAGCGGCGCAAGGTCGATGCGACCGCCCGCGACCGCCGCCACCGCCTCGTTCAGTCCGCGCAGATTGATGTGCCGGTCGCGTTCGTGCGCGTTGATCACGTCGATTCCCTTCCAGTTCCATTCCTGCATGTTCACCTGCCGTGGCCCGTCCTGATGATAGCCCGCCACCACCAGCCGCCCGCCGAACCCGACGATCGCGCTGGCCAGGTCGAGCGGCCATTGCTTGCCGACCGCCTCGATCACGCGCGCGCACAGCGCCTCGCCGGTCAGTTGCTTCACACGCTCGATGATCGCCCAATGGTCGTCCATCGCGATCGTCTCGGCGGCGCCATAGGCGCGGGCGAGATCCAGCGACTCGGACCGCCGCGAGATCGCGATCACCCGCGCGCCGGCGTCGCTCGCCAGCCTGGTCAGCACCGTGCCCAGAAAGCCGATCCCGACGATCGCCACCGTCTGCCCGGCGACCACATCGGCGCGGCGGAAGATGTTCATCGCGCACGCCAGCGGCTCGCCGGGGAAGGGTTGCCCGGCCAGTCCGGCGGGCAGCCGGACCATCTGATCCGCATCCGCCACGTCCCAGGGGGCGAACGAATGCCCCGACAGCATCGTCACCCGGTCACCGATCGCGAAGCCCGCCACGTCCGCGCCCAGCGCGTCGATCGTGCCCCAGCCTTCGTGCCCCATGCCACCCGCCGCGCCGGGAAAGGTCGACCATGGCTGTCCCTCCCACGGCTCGATGTTCGACGCGCACACGCCGCACCCTTCCAGCCGCACGCGGACCTGGCCGGCGCGCGGCTGCGGCACCGGGACGCGTTCCACGACCATCCGCTGCGGCGCGACCAGCACCGCCGCCTCCATCGTCCGACCCATCAGGCGACCGCGACCGTGGCGGGGGCGGTGGCCGGCGCGTAGCGGTCGATCATCCAGGCGCAGAAGTCCGCGAACGCCTGCGGATCGCGCGCCGCGCTGGTGTGGTGCGGCTGGATTCCGAGATGTTCGGGCGTGAAGCAGAAGGTCACGGTGGTGTCGAACTCCGCCAGCGCCTCCATCTGCCGGTCGAACCAGTCGATCGCGTCGGGACGGAAGCTGTCGGCCCATGACAAGCCGGTCCGCAGCTTCTTCGTGCCAAGCCGCCGCATCCACGCCACCGCGTCATCCAGTCGCGGATCCTGATAATGGAACCACTGCATCAGCCCCATGTCGGCGGCGACCTTCGCATAGCTGTCCAGCGACGGCTTGGGCGTGCCGTCGGCGCGGATCAGCCCCATGTAGAAATGCCGGTAATAGCTGGACCCTTCCGCCTCGCGATGGCGGGTGGTGGCGCCCCATTCCTGCGGCAGATCGAACAGCGAATACCAGAACACGCGCGGCACGCGCCCGATCAGCAGCTCGGCGGTCTTCTCGACCCCGAAGACCTGCACCTCCTCGGCGCCGAACGATCCCACGCCGACCTCGGTCACCCACACCGGCTTGTCGGTGACCGCCTCGATCTCGGCGATCTTGGCAGGCCATTCGTGGATCGACCACAGGTTCCAGTCGAGCGGGAAGCCGTGCACCGCCAGCACGTCCACCACGTCCAGGCACCCGTGCCCCTGCAGCCGCTTCACCCACAGCGGGTCGATGGGTGACATGCCGCCCAGAACGCGCGTGACGTTGGGGTTGATTGCCGCGATCGCGGCGCCGGCGCGCGACACGGTGTCGGCGAACAGCGACCAGTCGGGATCGACCTCGGGATCCCAATGCGACTTGTTGTTCGGCTCGTTCCAGATCATCGCGGCTTCGATCACGCGCGCATCCCCCCGCTGAATGGATAGACCGCCGCCGGCCCGTGCTCAGCATAAGGCACGTCCGTGACACGGCAGAGATAGACGTCGTTCTGCGGATGCGCCTCGATCACGAAGCCGGCGGCGCGCAGCATCGCCTCCGAACAGGCGCGGTTGGGCGCCCACCAATTGGTCCAGTCGCCCGCGAACTTCCGCTCGATGAAGTGCATCTTCGGATAGCTGGCATCGTCGAAATAGGCGGGCGGCGTCCAGGTGCCGGGCACGTAGAAGGGATGGTCCTCCGGCACCTCGCCCACGTCGCGCGATCCCTGCTGCATCGTCTGGAACAGCATCAGATCGCCCGCGACATGCTCGCGGATCAGGTCCAGCGCCAGCAACGGGTGGCGCAGGTGGTAGAGCACGCCCATGAAGATCACGAGGTCGAAGCGCTCACCGAGCTGCGCGACGTCATAGACCGACAGCTTGCGGAACTCGACGCTGTCGCCGAAGCCCAGCGCCGCGCTGGCCAGTCGCGCCTGCGCCAGATAGCGTTCGTCCCAGTCGATGCCGACCACGCGCGCCGAGCCGCGCCGCTTCATCTCGACCGAATAGAAGCCCGCGTTGCAGCCGATATCCAGCACCGTCCGCCCGGACAGGTCTGCGGGCAGGCAGGCACCGAATTCGGCGAACTTGTTGGCGGGATAATCCTGGAGGAAATGGTCGGGCGCGGTTTCGACGCCGCCCGGCAGATGGATGTTGTGAAACCACGGCGCGAGCGCTTCCACCTGCTCGCGCAAGCCCCCGTTGGCCCGCGTGTCGGCCTGCATCTTGTCCCCTTTACCCGCAATCGTTTCGCCAACGATCGGTCCGCGCCTGCGTTCCATCTACTTAGCCTTATTGCCGGACGTGGAACCACCGCGCCTCTCGCGGCTTTGCGGGGTGATGGAGGAACATAGCCGCCGCTGGACCGATGCGATGCGCGCGGAGCGCTTCGCCGACGCCTGGGCGGTGGAGCAAGCGGTGCTGGAGGCGCGCGACCTCGCCACCCGCGACGATCCGCGCCTGCCCTACCACCAGCGCTGGGTGTGGGACGGCCGCCCGTTCTCCGGCCGCGATGTGCTGGTGCGCTGCTATCACGGGCTGGGCGACACCATCCAGTTCGCGCGCTTCCTTCCCACCCTGGCGGCGCGCGCGCGTTCGGTGACGGTGGAGGCACCGGCGCATTTGCATCCGCTGCTGCATTTCCCCGGCGTGACGCTGGCGGCGTTCGATCAGGCGCATCCGCTGCCATCGGCGGACTGCGATATTGAGATCACCGAACTGGCCTTTGCACTGCGGCTCGGCCCGCGCGACGTGCCCGCGCGCTACCTGCGCGCCGCCCCCGCCGCGCTGCCGGCGGGGACGATCGGCCTGTGCTACAAGGCCGGCGACTGGGATACCGCGCGCTGGGTGCCGCCCGCCATGCTCGCACCGGTCGTCGGGGGTCGCCCCGCGCTGTCGCTGGTTCCCGAGCCGTGCCCGCTGCCGGTGCGCAATCCGGATGGCTGCCCGCTCGACATCGCCGCCACCGCCGCGCTGGTCGCTGGCTGCGCGCTGGTGGTCACGGTCGACACGATGATCGCGCATCTGGCGGGTGCGCTCGGCCGTCCGACATGGCTGCTGCTGAAGGCCGCGCCCGACTGGCGGTGGGATCCGGCACGGCGCGACAGCGGCTGGTATCCGACGATGCGCCTCTACGCGCAATCCACGTCCGGCGACTGGACTTCGGTGATCCGCGCCGTCGCCCACGACCTGTCCGCACAAGGGGAACACCATGGCCAGCCTGCCCAATCCGTCGGTGCCCGTCTCCTGGGGTGAGTTGCTCGACAAGATCACCATCCTGGAGATCAAGCGCGAGCGGATCGCCCGCGCCGAGGCGCGCGCCAATGTCGCGCACGAACATTCGCTGCTGCAACGGATCGGCGCGGGCGTGCTGGCGGTGGACGGGATCGCGGCGCTGTTCGGCCGGCTGAAGTCGGTCAATCAGGACCTGTGGGACATCGAGGATGCGATCCGCCACCAGGAAGCGGCGCGCGCCTTTGGCGCCGAGTTCGTGCGGCTCGCACGATCGGTGTATCGCAAGAACGACGAACGCGCGGCGCTGAAGCGCGAGATCAACCTGGCGCTGGAATCGGAACTGATCGAGGAAAAGAGCTACGCCGGCACCGGATGAGGATGGCCGGGCCTATGATCGCGGCCGCTCGTTGAGCGCCACCAGCCGCGCGCCGTCACCTTCCAGCTCCAGCGTCGTCACCGATCCCGGATCGCATCCCAGCGCGAAGATCCGCTCCAGCCCCAGCCCGAGATAATGCGCCACCACCCCGCGGATGATGTCGCAATGGGTGACGCACACCGTCGCCCCCTCCCCCAGCGTCGCGACGAACCCGACCGCGCGGGCGACCGCCTCCGCCATCGTCTCGCCCCCCGGACAGCGCGCGGAGGCGCGTTCGGCATTCCAGCGGTGCCAGTCGGGATCCCGCGCCAGCGCGTCAAAGCGCATGCCGGCGAAGCGGCCGAAATCCACCTCGTCCAGCGCCGGCGCGATCGCCACGCCTCCGCCGGCGACGGCGCGCCCGGCGACGATCGCCGCCGCGGTTTCGCGCGTGCGGGTGCGCGGGCTGCTGTAGATCGCGGTCGTCGCCATGCCGTCCAGATGCCGCGCCACCGCCGCCGCCTCCGCGCGGCCGCGCGCGTCGAGCGCGATCGCGGAGCGACCGCTCAGCACATGGCCCACCTCGGCATGGCTGCCGTGCCGTATCAGAAGAACGCGCCGTTCCATCGTCGCCGCATAGAACAGGCGGAGAGATGACACCAAGAAAATTGCATGTCCGTAACGGCTTCCGGAACAAAGCTATGTAGAAGATGTTCCAGCCTGTGTAATCAAGCAGCAACGATCGCCCGTGTCATTGATCCAAATCAATCGTCCGGCACGTGCGACGCGGGAGGGACCAGCGTGGAAACCATACTCATCACCGGCGGCGCCGGTTTCATCGGGCGTTTCGTGGCCGATGAGCTGCTGGCGCGCGGCAACAAGGTGCGTGTGCTCGACAGCCTGATCGAACAGGTACACGGCGATTGCGAGCGCCCGCCGCTGCTGAATGACGAGGTCGAATTGATCCACGGCGACGTCCGCAACGGCGACGTCGTGACCAAGGCGCTGGACGGCGTCGACAGCGTGATCCACCTGGCGGCCGAGGTCGGCGTCGGCCAGTCGATGTACGAGGTGGAGCGCTACACCTCCACCAACGACGTCGGCACCGCCGTGCTGTTCGAGAAGCTGATCGACAAGCCGGTGCGGCGCGTGGTCACCGCCTCCTCCATGTCGATCTATGGCGAAGGACTGTACCGCGATGCCGACGGCAATCTGGTGCAGGATGCCGAACGCAAGGGACTGCGCGACGGGCTGAGCAACTGGGAGCCGGTCGATGCGCAGGGCCGCCCGCTCACCCCCGTCGCGACGCCGGAGTGGAAACAGCCGAACCTCGCCTCGATCTACGCGCTCAACAAATATGTGCAGGAGCGCACCACGCATATCATGGCCGCGCCCTATGGCATCGAGGGCGTGTGCCTGCGGCTGTTCAACGTCTATGGCCCCGGACAGGCGCTGTCGAACCCCTATACCGGCGTGCTGGCGATCTTCGCCTCGCGGCTGCTCAACGGGCAGCAGCCGATGATCTTCGAGGATGGCGAGCAGCGCCGCGACTTCGTGCACGTCAGCGACGTGGCGCGCGCCTTCGCCGATGCGCTGGTGCTGCCGCAGGCGGTCGGGGGCACGTTCAACATCGGCTCGGGCCACGACCGCTCGGTGACCGAGGTCGCGACCGAACTGGCGAAGGCGATGGGCAAGAACGATCTCGCCCCCGAAATCGTCGGCAAGGCGCGGATCGGCGACATCCGCCATTGCTTCTGCGACACGACGCTGGCGCAGGACCGGCTCGACTTCCGCGCGACGCAGGATTTCACCGCCGGGCTTGCCGAGCTCGCGGAATGGGTCGCCGAACAGACCGCCGAGGACAAGGTCGCGACGATGCGCGCCGAGCTCGAGAAGCGCGGACTGGTCGCATGACAGGCGCCGTGCTGGTCACCGGCGGCGCCGGCTTCATCGGATCGAACCTTGCCGACCGGCTGGCCGGCGAAGGTCATGACATCACGGTCTATGACGTGCTGGCGCGTGCCGGGGTCGAACGCAACCTGACATGGTTGCAGGAACGGCATGGCCCGCGCATCCGCTTCGTCCATGCCGACATCCGCGACGCCGCGCGGCTGGCGGACGAAGTGGCGACGGCATCGGCGGTGTTCCATTTCGCCGCGCAGGTGGCGGTCACCACCAGCCTCGACGATCCGGCCGACGATTTCACCACCAACATCGCCGGGACGTTCCAGTTGCTGGAGGCGCTGCGCACACGCGCGCCGCATGTGCCGTTGATCTTCGCGTCGACCAACAAGGTCTACGGCGATCTCTCCGACCTAGATTTCACGCTGGAGGACGGTGCCTATCGCCCGACTGATCCGCATGTCCGCGCCCATGGCATCGGCGAGGGCCGCCCGCTCGACTTCCACACGCCCTATGGCGTGTCCAAGGGGGCGGCGGACCAGTATGTGCTCGATTACGCGCGCAGCTTCGGGTTGAAGACCTGCGTGTTCCGGATGAGCTGCATCTATGGCCAGCGCCAGATGGGCACGGAGGATCAGGGCTGGGTCGCGCATTTCCTGATCCGCGCGCTGAACGGCGAGCCGATCACCTTGTACGGCGACGGGCATCAGGTACGCGACGTGCTCGACGTGCGCGACGCGGTGAACGCCTATGTCGCGGCCTGGCGGCGGATCGACAGCGTGGCGGGGCGCGCCTTCAATCTCGGCGGGGGGCCGGACAATGCCGTCAGCCTGCGCCACCTGCTGGCGCAGATCGCGACGCTCACCGGGCGTCCGGTCGATGTCAGCTACGCCGACTGGCGCGCCGGAGACCAGCGCTATTTCGTCGCCGACGCGCGCGCGGCGCAGGCGGCGCTGGCGCTTCCGCCGCGCCGCGACTGGCGCGAGGGCGTGGCCGATCTGGCCGAATGGCTGCGGCGCGAGCACGCGGCCGAGCGCGCGATCGGCGTCGCCGCGTGACGCGACGCCTGTTGATGACCGCCGACGCGATCGGCGGCGTCTGGCAATATGCGACCGGACTGGCGCACGATCTGGTGCGCGCGGGATGGTCGGTCGACATCGCGCTGCTCGGCCCCGCCGCATCGACGGCGCAGCGCGCGCAGGCGGCGACAGATGGCGTGACGCTGCTCGACACCGGACTGCCGCTCGACTGGCTGGCGCCCGACGCGGCGGTGGTGGCGACAGCGGCCGTGGCGATCGCGGATCTCGCCCGCGCGCGCGGTGCCGATCTGGTGCAGCTCAACCAGCCCGCGCTCGCCGTGGCCGACATCGGGGTGCCGGTCGTCGCGGTCGTGCATAGCTGCGTGGCGAGCTGGTGGGACGCGGTGGAGCAGGGTCCGCTGCCGGCCGATCTGGCGTGGCAGACCGATCTGGTCGCGCGCGGCCTGTCGCGCGCCGATGCGGTGGTGTGCCCCACCCGCGCCTTCGCCGATACGGTGGCGCGACTGTACGCGCTGCCGCACGCGCCGGTCGCGATCCACAATGGGCGTGCGCCGGCCGGGCCAGGCGGGCCGATCCACGACTTCGCCTTCACCGCCGGACGGCTGTGGGACCGGGGCAAGAATGTCGCGACGCTCGACCGCGCCGCCGCGCGGCTCGGGATCCCGTTCAAGGCGGCGGGCGCACTCGCCGGGCCGAATGGCGAGCGGATCGCGCCGGCCCATCTCCAGACGCTCGGGCAGGTCGGTGATCCGGTCATCGCCGGCTGCCTGTCCGCGCGCCCGGTCTTCGCCTCCGCCGCGCTGTACGAACCGTTCGGCCTGGCGGTGCTGGAGGCGGCGCTGGCCGGCTGCGCGCTGGTGCTGTCCGATATCCCGACGTTCCGCGAATTGTGGGACGGGGTCGCCACCTTCGTCCCGGCCACCGACGCGATCGGCTTCGCCGACGCGATCGAGGCCGTGGCCGGCAATCCGGCGCTGCGCGCCGCGCGCGGCACGCTCGCGCGCGAGCGGGCGCTGGCCTATTCCCCGGATCGCAACGCCGCGGCGATGGTCGCGCTGTTCGAGCGCGTGTCGGGTGCACACCGACGGGTCGCGGCATGAACATCGTTTATTTCACGCACAGCCTGTCGTCATGCTGGAACCACGGCAACGCGCATTTCCTGCGCGGCGTCATGTCGGAGCTGATCGCGCGCGGGCACGACGTGCGCGTCCACGAACCCGAAGGGGCGTGGAGCCTCGCCAACCTGCTGGCCGACAATGGCGAGGCGGGGCTGGATGCCTATCGCGCCCATTACCCCGAATTGTCCTCGCAGACGTTCGCGCCCGATGCCGACGTGGAGGCGCTGGTCGACGGTGCCGATCTGGTGATCGTCCACGAATGGAACGACCATGGTCTGGTCGCGCGGCTCGGCGCGCTGCGGCGGCGCGGGGCGCGCTTCACCCTGCTGTTCCACGATACGCATCACCGCGCGGTCAGCGCGCCCGAGGAGATGCGCGGCTACGATCTGGACGGTTACGACGGCGTGCTGGCGTTCGGCGAGGCGCTGTCGCGCGTCTATCGCGGCTGGGGCTGGGGCGACCGGGTGTGGACGTGGCACGAGGCGGCCGACACGCGGCGTTTCTTCCCGATCGACGCGGAGGAGCGCGCCGGGCTGGTATGGATCGGCAACTGGGGCGATGGCGAGCGTACCGCCGAGATCGAACATTATCTGCTCGCCCCCGCGCGCGCCGCCGAACTGCCGCTCGACATCTACGGCGTCCGCTACCCGGACGCGGGCAAGGCGATGCTCGCCGACTATGGCGCGCGCTATCACGGCTGGGCGCCCAACGCCGCCGCGCCCGCGATCTTCGCGCGCGCGCTGGCCACCGTCCACGTGCCGCGCCGCTATTACACGACGATCCTGCCCGGCATCCCGACGATCCGCGTGTTCGAGGCGCTGGCATGCGGCCTGCCGCTCGCCTCGGCACCGTGGGACGATGCGGAAGGATTGTTCCGCCCCGGCCGCGACTTCCTGTTCGCGCATTCGCCGGACGAGATGACGCAGATCCTGACGCACCTGCGCGACGACGCGAACCTGCGCGCGTCGCTCGCCGCATCGGGGCTGGAGACGATCCGGTCGCGCCACACCTGCGCGCACCGCGTCGACGAACTGCTGGCGATACTCGCCTCCCTCTCCCCCCTGCCGCCACGGAGCACCGCCGCGTGAAGATCGCCTTCTACGGATCCAGCCTGCTGTCGTCCTACTGGAACGGTGCGGCGACATACTATCGCGGCATCCTGCGCGCGCTGGGCGAGCGCGGCTACGACATCGCCTTCTACGAACCCGACGCGTTCGACCGCCAGCAGCACCGCGACATCGATCCGCCCGCCTACGCCAGGGTCGTCGTCTATCCCGCGACGCCCGAGGCGCTGCGCGGGGTGCTGGCGGAGGCCGCCGACGCCGATGTGGTGGTGAAGGCCAATGGCGTGGGCGTGTTCGACCGCGAGCTGCTGGAGGGCATCATCGCGCACGCGCGGCCAGACGCGCTGAAGATCTTCTGGGACGTGGATGCCGCCGCCACGCTGGACGAGATGCGCGCCGACCCCCACCATCCGGTGCGCGCCGCGCTGCCGCACCTCGACATGGTGCTGACCTATGGCGGCGGCGATCCGGTGGTGGACGCCTATCGCGCATTCGGCGCGACGCTGTGCGCGCCGGTCTACAACGCGCTCGATCCGCAGACCCATCATCCGGTGCCCGCCGACGATCGCTTCGCCTGCGATCTCGCGTTCCTGGGCAACCGCCTGCCCGACCGCGAGGCGCGGGTGGAGGAGTTCTTCCTGCGCGCCGCGGCGCTGTTGCCCGGACGGCAGTTCCTGATCGGCGGCAACGGGTGGGAGAGCAAGGCGATGCCCGGCAACGTCCGCCACCGTGGCCATGTCTTCACCGCCGAGCACAATGCCTTCAACTGCACGCCCAAGGCGGTGCTGAACGTCGCGCGCGATTCGATGGCACATATCGGCTTTTCGCCCGCGACGCGCGTGTTCGAGGCGGCGGGCGCGGCGGCGTGCCTCATCACCGACGCATGGGAAGGGATCGAACTGTTCCTGACCCCGGACAGCGAAGTGCTGGTCGCGCGCGACGGGCAGGATGTCGCGGACCACCTCGCCGCGCTGACGCCGGCGCGCGCGCAGGCGATCGGACAGGCGGCGCTGCGCCGCGTGCTGGCCGAACACACCTATGACCTGCGTGGTGCGCAGGTCGACGCGCTGTTCCGGGCGCATGCCGCGCGGGCGCGGGAGGCGGCGTGATGAAGCTGGTCGTCCTGGGCCTGTCGCTCAGCTCCAGTTGGGGCAACGGCCATGCCACCACCTTCCGCGCGCTGCTGCGCGCGTTCGCGGCGCGCGGGCATGAAGTGCTGTTCCTCGAACGCGACATGCCCTGGTATGCCGATCACCGCGACGAACCGGCGCCCGATTACTGCCGCCTCGACCTGTACGACAGCCTCGACGCGCTGGAAGGCTGGCGCACGGAGATCGAGCAGGCCGATGCGGTGATGGTCGGCTCCTATGTGCCCGACGGCATCGAGGTGGGACGGCTGGTGCAGCGATGGGCGCGCGGCGTCACCAGCTTCTACGACATCGACACCCCGGTGACGCTCGCCCGCCTCGTGCGCGGGACGTGCGACTATGTCTCGGCGGCGGTGATCCCCGGCTATGACATCTATTTCTCGTTCACCGGCGGTCCCACGCTGCGGCTGATCGAGGAGCGTTATGGCGCGCCGGCCGCGCGTGCGCTTTATTGCTCGGTGGACGCCGACCGCTATCGCCCGACCGGCGCGGCGGCGCGCTGGGACCTGTCGTATCTCGGCACCTACAGCGACGATCGCCAGCCGACGCTGGAACGGCTGCTGATCGAGCCGGCGCGCCGCCACCCCGACCGGCGTTTCGTCGTCGCCGGCCCGCAATATCCCGCCACGATGGACTGGCCCGGCAATGTCGAGCGGATCGAGCATCTCGCGCCGGCCGACCATGCCGATTTCTACTCCGCGAGCCGCGCGACGCTGAACGTCACGCGTGCGGACATGATCGCGGCCGGCTGGTCGCCATCGGTGCGGCTGTTCGAGGCGACCGCCTGCGGCACGCCGATCGTGTCGGATCGCTGGCCGGGCATCGAGGAGCTGCTGACCCCCGGCAGCGAGATCCTGCTCGCCGACAGCGGCGCGGACGTGGACGCGGCACTCGCCCGCGACGACCTCGCCACGATCGGCGCGGCGGGGCGCGCGCGCGTGCTGGCCGAGCACACCGCGCGTCACCGTGCCGCGGAGCTGGAGTCGCACCTGCGCGAAGCGGCCGCGGAACGCGCGGCGCCGATCGGCGCACGGGTCGTCATCTGAGCGGCGCTTCGCCGCAAGGTGTCGCCGCCTAGCCCCGGGCGACACGGTCGCGACGGCGGCGCCCGGGATCACCAAGGCTTTCGCGACGGGCCGACCCGCCGCCAGCATTAGGACGATGCGCTCGGCCAGCGTCGCGGTGACATGGAGTAAGGAAGGCGGCGGCGAGCCCATCTGCCTGCGCTCCTACAATGAAAAAGGCCAGCGCCGTAGCGCTGGCCTTATCTGGTGCGTACTGACGCTTGTTAACCGCCAGACCGCGATCTCTGAGCCTTCAGAATAGCTATGCTCATGCGCGGGTCAAGGCATTTTCCGTATCGCGTCCGAAACGGCGCTGATCGTAAGGCGCTGGCCAGTGGTCCACGCGTGCCGGGTCAACGGCCTAGCAGGCGATGCGCGCCGGATGGCGATTGACGCCCTCTCCCCGTTCGCCATCATCGCACCGGAATGGCCGCAACTCGGCTTGGCGAACGGTGCGTGGGGAGAAATGACCGCATGGCGGGAGGCGACGTGACGAACTGGCGTCTGGGTATCGACTTGGGGACGAACTCGCTCGGCTGGGCGGCGCTGCGGCTTGGCGCTGACGGCCGGCCGGCCGGCATCATTGCGGCGGGCTCCCGTATCTTCTCGGACGGACGCGATCCGAAATCGGGTGCGTCACTGGCGGTGGACCGCCGCGAGGCACGCGCGATGCGGCGGCGGCGCGACCGCTTCCAGCAGCGCCAGCGCGCGTTGATGAAATATCTGGTCGCCGACGGCCTGTTCCCCGCCGAGCGCGAGGAACGGCGCGGGCTGGAAACGCTCGATCCGTTCATGCTGCGCGCAACCGCGCTGGACGAGGCGCTGCCGCTCCATCACCTCGGGCGCGCGATCTGGCACCTCAACCAGCGGCGCGGCTTCAGGTCGAACCGCAAGACCGATCGGCCCGACGACGACAGCGGCAAGATCAAGGTCGCGGTCGGGCGACTGCGCGACGCGATGGATGCGGCGGGCGCGCGCACGTTCGGCGAGTGGCTCCACCAGCGCCGTCAGCCGAGCGAGGACCATCCCGACGGCCTGCCCGTCCGCACCCGGCTGCGCGCCGAGCCGGGCGACAATGCCAAGGGCACCGGCTATGATTTCTATCCCGATCGCGCATTGCTGGAGGATGAGTTCGACGCGATCTGGTCCGCACAGGCCGAACATCATCCCGACGTGCTGACCCCGGAGGTGCACGATCGCCTGTACGAGATCGTCTTCCATCAGCGCCCGCTGAAGACGCCGCAGGTCGGCACCTGCACCTTCGGCAGCGGCGAGCCACGATTGCCCAAGGCGCACCCGCTGTTCCAGCGTCGCCGGCTGCTGGAGGAACTCAATGCGCTGAGGATCGTGCGCGCCGGGCAGGTCGCCGAGCGGCTGACCCCCGAGCAGCGCGACCTCCTGCTGCTGAAGCTGAAGAGCAAGGGCAAGGTCAGCTTCGAGAGCCTGCGCAAGGTGCTGAAGCTCGACCCCGACGCGCGCTTCAACAAGGAGAGCGAGAACCGCACCGAGTTGAAGGGCGACGAGGTGGCGGCGGCGATGCTGACGAAGACGCGGCTCGGCAACCGCTGGGAACATCTGTCGCCGGACGAGCAGTGGGAGGTCATCGAGCGGCTGGAAAGCGCCGAAAGCGACGAACAGGTCGAGGCGTTCCGGGCATGGGTGGCGACGCGGTTCGATCTCAGCGGCGAGCAGGCCGTGGCGATATCGGCGGCGCGTCTGCCGCAGGGCCATGGACGCTTCGGCGAGACCGCCACGCGCGGGCTGATCGACGCGCTGACGCATGATCGCGACCCTGACGGCCGCGTGATCGTCTACAGCGAGGCGGTGGCGCGGCTGGGCTATCACCACAGCGACTTCCGCACCGACCAGACTTACGACGAACTGCCTCCCTACCCCGAGATCCTCGAACGCCACCTCATGCCCGGCAGCGGCGATCCGGCGGAAAAGGATATCTTCAAGCGGCTGGGCCGGCTCACCAACCCGACCGTCCATATCGGGCTGAACCAGTTGCGACGCACCGTCAACCGCCTGATCGCGCACCATGGCCGCCCCGCCGAGATCGCGATCGAGCTGGCGCGCGAGCTGAAGCTGACCGAGGACGAGAAGAAGGAGCTTGGCCGCCGCAACCGCCAGAACCGCGAGGAGGCCGAGCGGCGATCGCGCGCGCTGCTGGGCATGGACACCGACGGCAACCGGATCGGGCGGCCGGTCGCGGACGATACCGGCGCGAACCGCGCGCTGTTGAAGCTGTGGGAGGAACTCGATCGCGACAATGTCGCGGGCCGGCAGTGCATCTACACCGGCAAGCAGATCGGCATCCACATGCTGTTCAACGGCGAGGTGGAGATCGACCATATCCTGCCGCTGAGCTCCACGCTGGACGACAGCAACGCCAACAAGCTGCTGTGCCTGCGCGAGGCGAACCGCTTCAAGCAGAAGCGCTCGCCTTGGGAGGCATGGGGACATACCGATCAATGGGACGAGATCGCCGAACGCGCCGCCCGCCTGCCCCGCAACAAGCGCTGGCGCTTCGAACCCGATGCGATGACCCGCCATCAGGAGGAGGGCGGCTTCCTGGCGCGGCATCTGGCCGACACGCAATATCTGGCCCGGCTGGCGCATGAATATCTCGGCTCGCTCTATTCCGATCGCGGCGAGGGCAGCGGCAGGATATGGGTGTCGCCGGGCCGGCTGACCGAGATGGTGCGCCGCAAGCTCGGGCTGAACGACCTGCTGCCCGACCACAATTTCGCCGGCGGCGCGGACCAGCCGAAGAACCGCCTCGACCATCGCCATCACGCGATCGACGCGATCGTGATCGCCATCGTCGATCGCGCGATGCTGCAGGCCATTTCGCGCGTTTCCGGGCAGGAGGGAGAGGCCGGCCGCGAACGCCTGACCGTCCGCCCGCCATGGGACGGGTTTCGCGACGAGGTGGCGACGGTGGTGCGCGGGATCGTGGTCAGCCACCGCACCGACCATGGCACCGCCGGCCACGGCACCGGCTCCACCGCCGGCCGGCTGCACAATGATACCGCTTACAGGCTGACCGGCGAAACGGATGCCAGGGGCGTGCCGATCGTGGTGCGCCGCAAGCCGCTGGCGGGGCTGAAGCCCGCCGAGATCGGCACGGTCCGCGATCCCGACCTGCGCGCCGCGCTGCTCGAATGGACCGCCGGGAAGGACGGCAAGGCGCTGGACGCCGCACTGGCGCGGTTCGCCACGCATGGCCCGCTCCCGTTTCGCGGCATCCGCCGCGCGCGCGTGACCGAGACACTGACCGTGATCCCGATCCGCGACCGTGAAGGCCGCGTCTACAAGGGCTACAAGGGCGATTCCAACTATCGCTACGATATCTGGGAAATGCCCGACGGCAGGTGGCGTGCCGCCGTCATCTCGATGTTCGATGCGCACCAGCCCGGCGAGCGCCCGCGCCCGCACCCGGCCGCGAAACGGATCATGCGCCTGCACCGCGACGACGTGCTCGCGATCGAGCGCGACGGCGGCCCGCGCGAGTTGATGCGGATCGTCAAGTTTTCCGAACGGGCGTTCGTGATCGCGCCGCCCCACGAAGGCGGCGCGCTGAAGGCCCGCGACGCGGACAAGGGCGATCCCTTCAAATATGTCTACCCGTCGCCCAACACGCTGAAGTCGTGGCGCGCGCGCAAGGTGGACGTCGACGAGGCGGGGCGCGTGCGGGATCCCGGCTTTCCGATGCGCACCGCGCGTCGTCCGACCCGAACGGCCGCGGCGTAGCGCGCCTCGATGGAGCGGATCGTCGACATCGCCACCGATGGCCGCCACCTCTCGGCGCATCGCGGCTTCCTGGTCGTGACGCACGACCGCAGCGAGGTCGGGCGCGTGCCGCTGGACGATGTGGCGGCGGTGATCGTCCATGCGCATGGCGTCACCTGGTCGACCAGCCTGGTGGTGGCACTGGCCGAACGCGGCGCGATCCTGCTGTTGTGCGGCAGCAACCATGCGCCGGTGGCGGTGTGCCTGCCGATCGCCGGGCATCATGCGCAGAACGCCCGCATCCGCGCGCAATGGGACGCCGCCCGCCCGCTTTCCAAGCAATTGTGGCGACGTCTGGTCGTCGCCAAGATCCGCTGGCAGGGCGCCGCACTCGCCGCCGAGGGCAAATCGTCCGGCGCCTTCGACTTCCTGGCGCGGCGCGTCGGATCGGGCGACCCCGACAATGTCGAGGCGCAGGCGGCACGCCGCTACTGGCCGCTGATGATGGGCGAGGAGTTCCGCCGCGACCGTGCCGCGGAAGGCGCCAACGCGCTGCTCAACTACGGTTACACGGTGCTGCGCTCCTTGTGCGCGCGGGCGGTCGTCGCGGCGGGATTGCACCCGTCGATCGGCGTCCACCACGCCCATCGCGGCAACCCGTTCGCACTGGCCGACGACGTGATCGAGCCGTTTCGGCCGCTGGTCGACCTGCTCACGCTGCGGCTGCTGGCGCACGGCGTGGAATCGGTCACGTCGGACGCGAAACGTGCCTATGCCGCGCTGATCGCGCTGGACCTGCCGGGCGAGAACGGCGTCACCACGCTGTCCAACGCCGCGATGCGCGTCGCGCAGACGCTCGCCGGCGCGTTCCAGAGCGGCCGCGCCGCCGACCTGTGGCTGCCCGCCCCGCCCGCCGCTGCGGAACTGGCGCGGATCGCGACGCTGGTCCCGGCGATCGCGACGGCCGCGTGACGACGACGCAACTCAGCGGCTACCAGCTCATGTGGATCTTCGTGATGTTCGACCTGCCGGTCACCACGCGCGAACAGTCCCGCGCCGCCACCAGGTTCCGCGAATATCTGCTCGACGAGGGTTTCGAGAAGAGCCAGTTTTCGGTCTATGCGCGCTTCTGCAACGGCAAGGAGCAGATCGAAGCCTATCAGCGCCGCATCGAGGCGCACCTGCCCGACAAGGGCGACGTGCACGTCCTGAGCTTCACCGACCGCCAGTATGAGAACATCGTCCGCTTCTCCGGCCAACGCCGCCGCCGCCCGCGCCGAAACCCCGACCAGCTGGCGTTGTTCTGATGCGAAACGGTCGATTCACGTCC
Source organism: Sphingomonas taxi (assembly GCA_003243195.1). Taxonomy (GTDB): domain Bacteria; phylum Pseudomonadota; class Alphaproteobacteria; order Sphingomonadales; family Sphingomonadaceae; genus Sphingomonas; species Sphingomonas taxi_B. Next base: position 80,096 of record QFQI01000010.1, read on the forward strand.
GCGGATGCACCGCCTTTCCGCTGCTTTCACAACGGGTTGGCGGCGCATCCACTATAGACCCTCAGAGATCGCGGTCCAGCGGCAACTCATCATGGCCGCGCCGGCTGGCGTCGTCGACTATAGACCCTCAGAGATCGCGGTCCAGCGGCAACCCCGCGACAACCGGAACCGGCCCGGCTCGCACTATAGACCCTCAGAGATCGCGGTCCAGCGGCAACTCCGGCGCGTCGCGCTGGCGGAGACGGTGAACTATAGACCCTCAGAGATCGCGGTCCAGCGGCAACTCGCACAACCAACCAGACAGGAGCCGGAGCACTATAGACCCTCAGAGATCGCGGTCCAGCGGCAACCCCGGAACCACTCCACCTGATCGTGCGTAAACTATAGACCCTCAGAGATCGCGGTCCAGCGGCAACCCATCGCTCGCCGGATGATGCGCCTCAAGAACTATAGACCCTCAGAGATCGCGGTCCAGCGGCAACTCTTAACCCGAATTACCAGTCGGTGGAGAGACTATAGACCCTCAGAGATCGCGGTCCAGCGGCAACTCCACACGGCTGCGCTATGACGCAACATATACTATAGACCCTCAGAGATCGCGGTCCAGCGGCAACTACCGCAGCCGCCAGATCGCTTCGTCATATACTATAGACCCTCAGAGATCGCGGTCCAGCGGCAACCCATCAGCTCGGCCAGTGCACTCATGCGAACTATAGACCCTCAGAGATCGCGGTCCAGCGGCAACGGTATCGGCTGTTCGGTCGAACGAGGCGCAGACTATAGACCCTCAGAGATCGCGGTCCAGCGGCAACTTGAGCGCGCCCGTCACGTCGATTTCGAACACTATAGACCCTCAGAGATCGCGGTCCAGCGGCAACACTGGTGGCCGGCATAATAGGACCAGTCCTACTATAGACCCTCAGAGATCGCGGTCCAGCGGCAACAAGCAGGTCGGCGGCAAGACCGCGATCATGACTATAGACCCTCAGAGATCGCGGTCCAGCGGCAACACCACGATGCTGTTGAGTGCGCGATTGCAGACTATAGACCCTCAGAGATCGCGGTCCAGCGGCAACCTTCGGGCTGCTGGTACACGCCGCTGTACGACTATAGACCCTCAGAGATCGCGGTCCAGCGGCAACATAAGCGGCGAGCTTGCCCCCCGCCCCCTTCGACTATAGACCCTCAGAGATCGCGGTCCAGCGGCAACTGTCACACCCATTTTCGGCGGTTTTCTGCGACTATAGACCCTCAGAGATCGCGGTCCAGCGGCAACTCTGGCAGCCGATCAAGTGCGATGCGGCCGACTATAGACCCTCAGAGATCGCGGTCCAGCGGCAACAGCTTCGGGCCGTGCCAGCACCAGCGGCGAACTATAGACCCTCAGAGATCGCGGTCCAGCGGCAACGCTAAGGAACGGAGTGAGGTGCGAATGCTAACTATAGACCCTCAGAGATCGCGGTCCAGCGGCAACATCCCGCCGATGAGCGACACGATCGCGTCGACTATAGACCCTCAGAGATCGCGGTCCAGCGGCAACTCGTTGCGACCCCAGCCGACGAACTCAAGCACTATAGACCCTCAGAGATCGCGGTCCAGCGGCAACAGCAAGCGCCGCTGCTTCATCAGTTCGCCGACTATAGACCCTCAGAGATCGCGGTCCAGCGGCAACCGGCCAATTGATCAGCATCGATGGCGTGGGACTATAGACCCTCAGAGATCGCGGTCCAGCGGCAACCTTATGCGGTTGGCCGCGCTGCGTGTTGTCACTATAGACCCTCAGAGATCGCGGTCCAGCGGCAACCCGGTTCCAGAAGTTGTTCGTCCGCTTGTAACTATAGACCCTCAGAGATCGCGGTCCAGCGGCAACCCTCCTCGACGGGCCAGACGTCGTCGTTGGACTATAGACCCTCAGAGATCGCGGTCCAGCGGCAACCGCCGCGCAGGTCCGAAATCATCGCGTCGAACTATAGACCCTCAGAGATCGCGGTCCAGCGGCAACGAAGAGGACGCCAGCGGCGAGGACGCCAGACTATAGACCCTCAGAGATCGCGGTCCAGCGGCAACCAGCTTCTCCCGGCCTCGCTGGCTTCCGAACTATAGACCCTCAGAGATCGCGGTCCAGCGGCAACCCTTGCCCGCTTCGACCGCGCGCACCGCGGACTATAGACCCTCAGAGATCGCGGTCCAGCGGCAACCTGGAGGCGCTGACGTGAGCCGGCTGCTGAACTATAGACCCTCAGAGATCGCGGTCCAGCGGCAACGGGCGGAGTTGTCCAGGCCGGCGATCCGAACTATAGACCCTCAGAGATCGCGGTCCAGCGGCAACAGGAACGCCGACAGGCGCTTGCTGTCGTCGACTATAGACCCTCAGAGATCGCGGTCCAGCGGCAACCATCCGGACGTCGATCCGCTCACCCTGCGCACTATAGACCCTCAGAGATCGCGGTCCAGCGGCAACGGGGACGTGACGCTCTCGCGGAACGTGGAACTATAGACCCTCAGAGATCGCGGTCCAGCGGCAACAGCGAGTTGACGCGCACCGTGATGTCCTCGACTATAGACCCTCAGAGATCGCGGTCCAGCGGCAACAAGCTGCGGGTG
>QFQI01000004.1 GCA_003243195.1 Sphingomonas taxi
CACCGGCGACCCGCCGACAGCACCGCAAAGTGCCGTTTCTATCTAGCGGGCTGGTGCCATTTGTACTTAGCGCTTACAATCACTCGATGCGATAATCAGCATTATGTAAATCAACCTCTGCGAATTGAATTCTACATGATCAATTCCAGACCATCGTAACCGGGCTCGACCTGCGGCGGGAGTTCGCCCCGTAACGTTCCATAATCCATCGATTGGTCCATATGAACCAACGCGGCGCGGCGCGGCTTCAATTCCTCGATCCATCGTAGCGCCGTGGACAGACTGGGGTGCGTCGGATGCGGACGACGGCGCAGCGCGTCGACGATCCAGACGTCGAGATCCTGATATAGCGCGCGCATATCTTCGGTCATGTCGCTGATGTCGGTGGCATAACCGATGGATACCCCGCCGGCTTCGAAGCGCAGCCCTGCGGACGTGATGCCGCCATGAGGTTGGTCCGCGACCCGAATGTCGATGCCGCCGATCCGAAGCGCGTCCGGCAAGGTCATCAGGGAGACGGTCGGAGGATATCCGCCATTGCCCTCGAAGACATAGCCGAATTGCCGCCGCAACGCCGCTTCCGTACGCGGCCGCGCATAGCCCGGGACCGGATGACCGAGCGCGTGGTAGACTTGCCGGAGGTCGTCGATGCCGAAGACGTGATCGGCATGTTCGTGCGTCCAGATCACGGCCGTGACCGCGCCTGCGCCGGCGTCGAGCAACTGCTGGCGCATGTCCGGGCTGGTGTCGACGAGGATCCGGGTGTCCTCATGCTCCACCAAGATCGATGAACGGGTTCGGCGGTTCCTTGTATTGGCCGGATCGCAATCGCCCCAGTCGTTGCCGATCCGCGGAACGCCGGATGATGTGCCGGAACCGAGGATGCGAACCTTCACACCGGGTGCGTTTTGCTGAAGAGCCGGTGGAAGTTCTGCGCGGTATAGTGCTGCAGTTCCTCGACATCCTCCCCGCGCAGCCGCGAAAGAAAAGCGGCGGTGTCAGCGACGAATCCCGGCTCCCCCGTTTTGCCACGGTGCGGCACCGGCGCCAGGAACGGTGCGTCGGTTTCGATCAGCAAGCGCTCGCGTGGCAGGCGCGTGGCGGTCGCCTGAAGCGCGGTCGCGTTGCGGAACGTCACGATCCCGGAGATCGAGATGTAGAAGCCCAACTCCAGCGCGCGGTCGGCAAAGGCGTCGCTGGCCGTGAAGCAGTGGATGACCCCGGCATAGGCGCCCTGCTCCATCTCCTCGCGCAGGATCGCGGCGGTATCATCCTCGGCATCGCGGGTGTGGACGACGATCGGAACGCCGGCCTGACGCGCGGCGGCGATATGCGCGCGGAAACTGGCCCGCTGTCGCTCCCGATCGGAATGATCGTAATGATAGTCGAGCCCGCTTTCCCCGATACCAACGACGCGCGGATGCCGTGCGCGCTCCACCAGCCGCGCGGTATCGACATGCGGGTGCTGGTCGGCCTCATGCGGGTGGATGCCGACGGTTGCCCAGACATCCGGCTCGCGCTCGGCAGTGGCGAGCACCGCGTCCCATTCGCTTTCGCGGGTGGCGATGTTCAGCATGGCGGTGACGCCGCGTGCCCGCGCACGTTCCAGCACCGCCTGCTGTTCTTCGACCAAGCCTTTGTAATTGAGGTGGCAATGGCTGTCCGCCAGCATCACGCCACCTCCGGTTCGACCGGTATGTCCAGTCGCGGGAACGCCGGGATGGGCGTGGCGAGCGTGAACCCGGCATCGACCTGCCGTTGATACCAGCCGTCATCGTCGATCGCGGCATGATCGCGCGCATCGGCGCCGAGCAGGTCGAGCACCCGGCCCGCGCCATCCGGCACGACCGGCAGGATCGTGATCGCCAGCATGCGGATCGCGCGCACCAGCGTACGCAGCACCGCGTGCATCCGCTCGGGATCGGTCTTGCGCAGCGACCACGGCGCCTGCGCGTCGATATACTGATTGCATGCGAACACGCCGCGCATCCACGTCTCGATCGCCTGCCCGAGCAGCAGGTCACCGAACGCTGCCTTGAAGCCGGCGCAGGCGACCACGATCTCTTCGATCAACTGCCCATCGGCCGGATCGGCGCGACCGACCTCCGGCAGTGCGCCGCCCAGGTTCTTGGCGATGAACGACAAGGTTCGCTGGGCGAGGTTGCCGAAGGAATTCGCCAGTTCGGCATTGACGCGCGTGACGATCGCGTCGGCGGCATAGCTGCCATCCTGCCCGAAACTGACCTCGCGCAGCAGGAAATAGCGCAAGCCATCGACACCGAAAGCCCTCGCCAGATCAAGCGGATCGACGACATTGCCCAGGCTCTTCGACATCTTCTCGCCACGGTGAAGCAGGAAGCCGTGGCCGAACACCGTCCTGGGCAGCGCCACCCCGGCCGACATCAGGAATGCCGGCCAGTAAACGGCGTGGAAGCGCACGATGTCCTTGCCGATCAGGTGCAGGTCCGCCGGCCAGTGCGGCATCGCGGCGTCCGGATAGCCGGCGCCGGTGAGATAGTTGGTCAGCGCATCAACCCAGACGTACATGACGTGGCCGGGGCTGTCCGGCACCGGCACCCCCCAGTCGAAGCTGGTCCGCGACACCGACAGGTCGGACAGGCCGCCCTCCACGAAGCGCAGGATCTCGTTGCGGCGCGATTCCGGGCGGATGAAGTCCGGACTGGAGGCATAATGGTCGAGCAGCGGTTGCTGATATTTCGACAGGCGGAAGAACCATGTCTCCTCCGCGGTCCATGTCACCGGCGTGCCCTGCGGAGAGAGCTTCACGCCCCCTTCCCCCTCGACCAGCTCCTTTTCGTCGTAGAACGCCTCGTCGCGAACCGAATACCAGCCTTCATAGCGATCGAGGTAGAGGTCGCCCGACTCCGCCATTGCCCGCCACAACGCCTGGCTGGCGCGATGGTGATCGGCATCGGTGGTGCGGATAAAACGATCATAGCTGATGTTCAGCGCATCGCACATCGACTGGAAATGTCCCGACATTTCGTCGGCAAGCGCGCGAACCTCCACGCCCTTGTCGCGTGCGGTCTGCACCATCTTCAGCCCATGTTCGTCGGTGCCGGTCTGGAACCGCACGTCGCGGCCGGCCTGCCGCTGGAAACGCGCGATCGCGTCGGCGGCGATCGCTTCATAGGCATGGCCGATATGCGGACGGCCATTAGGGTAACTGATCGCGGTGGTGATATAGAAGGGTTCGCCCATGGCGCCCTCCTAGCGCCCTCCATCCCGCGACGCCAGCCGCGCGACGATCCCGGCAAGTTCGTAGACGGTGCCCTGTGCATCGAGCGACAGCCCGCGCGCTGCGGCGGCGACGGCGCGCGCCTCGTCATAGGCATCCAGCGCGTCGCGCAGGTCCGCGCCGGTGCGCAGCGCGGTCATGCGCGCGATCACGGTCGGCACGCGGTCGATAAACGCTTCGTAGCGCGCCTGCGCCGCCTTGGGCGACAGTGCGCGGGCCAGTGCCACGCGACGCGCCAGTCCGGGATCGCCATCGCGCGCGATCGCCTCCAGCGCCGCGTCGATCCCGGCGAGATCCAGCCCGGCATAGCCGAGCGCCCGCCCCGGCGCGCCATCACCGCTGCGGACCAGCGCGGCGATCTCGTCGGCGTCGGCGTCGGGCAGCTCCCGGCGGAGCACCGCCGTCATGTCCGCCTCGCCCAATGGATCGAAGCGCAGCACGCGGCACCGCGAGCGGATCGTCGGCAGCAGCCGACCCGGCGCGTGGCTGACCAGCAGGAAGATCGTGCCGGCCGGCGGCTCCTCCAGGCTCTTGAGCAGCGCGTTCGATGCGCCGGGCCGCTCCAGATCGTCGGCGGCGTCGATCACGATCACGCGCCGCGGCGACAGCGACGGCATGGTGCCGAGGAACGGTCCCAGCGCGCGGACCTGATCGACGGTGATCGAGCGCGCGAGTTCGTCCTCCTTGTCCTTCTTGGGCAGGCGACGCAGCACGCGCAGGTCGGGGTGCGATCCGGCCGCGGCTAGCATCGCGGCGCGATGGGTGGGCGGCACCTCCAGCCCCGGCGGCAGTTCGCCCGGTGACATCGCCTCGGCCAGCAGGCGCAGCGCCGCCGCCTGCGCGAACGTCCCCTTACCGACGCCCTGCGGCCCGGCGAGCAGCCATGCATGATGGATCGCGCCGCTGGCGGCAGCAGCGAGGAACGCGTCCACCGCGGCCTGCTGGCCGCGCAAGCCGGTCACGGCAGCCAGTCCTCCAGCGCGAGCAGCATCGCCGCCGTCACTTCCCCGGGGGGCAGCGTCGCGTCGATCCGGCGGAAACGCGCCGGCTCGTGCGCGGCATAGGCGTCGAAGGCGGCGGCCACAGCGGCGTGGAAATGCTCGCCGCGCATCGCGAAGCGATCTGCGGCACCGCCATCGCGCGTCGCGGCCCGTTGCTCGCCGATTTCGACCGGCAGCGCGAGCAGGAAGGTGCGGTCCGGCAGCAGCCCGCGCGTGCCGAACGCGTGCAGCGCCAGGATCGCGGCATCGTCCACTCCGCCCGCCGCCCCCTGATAGGCGCGGGTCGAATCGAGGTAGCGGTCGCAGATCACCCATTGGCCGGCGCCGATCGCCGGGCGGATGACCTTTTCGACATGATCGGCGCGCGCGGCGGCGAACAGCAACGCTTCGCTGTGCGGACTCCAGCGCGCGGCGTCGCCCTGCATCAACAGGTCGCGGATCGCCTCCGCGCCCTCGCTGCCGCCGGGCTCGCGCGTCACGATCGCGTGCACGCCGCGCGTCGCCAACGCCGCCGCCAGCGCGCGGGCCTGTGTGGACTTGCCCGCCCCCTCCCCGCCTTCCAGGCTGAGGAAGCGCCCCTCGCTCATTGCCGCCTCAGCCGAACAGGCCGGTCAACCCGGCCCACGCCCGGCCGAAGAAGCCCGCCTCGCCGACGTCGCTCGCCGCGACCAGCGGCATCTTCTGCTCGGGAAGGCCCGGCGCGGAGACGACCAGATCGGCGATATGCGCGCCCTGCCTGATCGGCGCCTTGACCGGACCGTCATAGACGATCTTGCCGGACAGTTGCGGCCGCGTGCCCGACGGGACCGTGACCGCCAGATCCTTCGGCGCGACCAGGTTCACCTGGCCCGCGTCGCCCAACTGGACGCTCGCGCTGCCGACCACCTTGCCCGCCTTCACCACCGGGCGCGCCTGCCACGCGCGGAACCCCCATTCCATGAAACGCACCGATTCCTGCGCGCGTTGGTTGAAGCTGGTCAGCCCCGCCAGCACCATCACCAGCCGGCGCCCGTTCTGCTCCGCCGAGCCGGTGAAGCCGTAACCGGCCTCCTCGGTATGGCCCGTCTTCAGCCCGTCCGCCCCCGCGACGCGGCCGAGCAACGGATCGCGATTCGCCTGCGTGATCGCCTGCCCGGCGCCCATCGTCTTGCCCCAGGTGAAATCGCGGCGGGAGTAGAATTGCTTGTAGAGCTTGGGGTGCTGCTGGATCGTCGCGGCGGCCAGCTTCGCGAGATCGCGCGCGGTGACATAGGTGACCCCACCGTCCGGCCAGCCGTTCGAGGTGCCGAAATGGCTGTTGGTCAGGCCGAGCTTCGTCGCATTCTCGTTCATGCGCTCGACGAACGCCTGCTCGGTGCCCGAAATCCCTTCCGCCAGTACGACGCAGGCGTCGTTGCCGGACAAGGTGACGATGCCATAGAGCAGGTTGGCCACGGACACGCGCTCGCCCGAGGACAGGAACATCGTGGAGCCCGCCTGCGGGCCGTGCCACTTCGTCCAGGTCTCCGGACGCACCTCGAACTCGGTATCCAGCTTCAGGTCGCCGCGCTTCAGCATCTCGAAGGCGGTGTAGACCGTCATCATCTTGGCCATCGACGCCGGCGGCATGCGGCGATCGGCGTCGCGCGCGAACAGCACCGCGCCCGACGACAGGTCTTCCATGAATGCGACCGGCGCCGGCGTATCGAACTGCGGGGCGGCGGCGACGGCGGGGACCGCCAGCGCAGCGACGGCGACGGGGAGCGCGAGGACGGTCAGCAGCTTGGTCATCATGGATTCCGTGAATGGAGCATAAGCGTGCCTTAGCGGGACGGGCGCCCCGCGTCACGCCCGGCTATTGCGCAACCGCGTCGGCCAGCAACCCGACCGACAAGGCGTAGAAATTCGAGCAGTTGTAATCGAGGATCACGCGGTAATTGCCGGTGAGCAGATAGGCGGTCGCTCCCGCGCCGTCCGGCTCGATCAGCGTCGCCTGCACGTCGTCGGCCAGCGCCCGGCCCTGTGGCGCGATGCCGAGCGCGCGCCATTCCGCCATCGTGCGCCAGCCGCTGTGTCGCTCGAACACGCGCGGGCAGCGTGGCGACACGAGCCGGTTGCGGACCTCCGCGCGCGAGAAGCCCGCGGGAACATTGACCGCCACGCCCCATGGCTGGCCGCGTCGCCAGCCCGCCTGCACGAAATAATTGCCGATCGAAGTCAGCGTATCCGCCGGCGAGTTCCAGATGTCAGCGCGTCCGTCGCCATCGCCATCGCGGGCCAGGCGCAGGTACACCGACGGCAGGAATTGCGGATTGCCCATCGCCCCCGCCCAGCTACCGGTCAGTTGCGAACGCGCCACACCGCGGTCGAGCATTCGCAACGCGGCGATGAACTCCCCCTCGAACAGCGGACGGCGACGCCCTTCATATGCGAGGCTGGCGAGGCTGCGCAGGATATCGAAATTGCCGGTGTAGGAGCCGTAGTTGGTTTCATGCCCCCATATCGCGACCATGATCGCCTCCGGCACGCCGGTTTCCTCCTCCACGCGCGCCAGCCGCGCGCGTTGCGCCGTATAGGCGCTGCGCCCGCGCGCGATCCGCGCCGCATCGACGTGCGTGGTGCGATACGGCGCGAAGAGCGGCACCGGCGCGTTGGGTCGCGCCTCCGGCTGCCGCCGGTCAAGCTCCACGACGCGCGGGTTGAAGGTGAGCGTCGGCGCCACGTCGTCGAAGGTCGTGGGGCGCACCCCGGCGGCGATCGCGCGCGCGCGCACCTGCGCCAGATAGGTCTGGAAGCCGCCTTCGTCCTGCGCGAACGCCGGCGCCGGCGCGACGAGACACGCCAGGGCGGCCAGGCCGCGCGTGATTGTTGCTGCCACTGTCATGATGCGCCGGTTCTGGCACAGCCTGCGCGCGCGCGGAACCGCAAATCATCGCCCCCCACGCACGGGTCGCCGCCCCTCTGCGTGGGGGCTTGAACAGCCCGGAGCCTTGCTGCCATAGGCCTGCACGCCGCCCGATGCGGAAGAGTGGCCGAGCGGTTTAAGGCACTGGTCTTGAAAACCAGCGACGGTGCAAGCCGTCCGTGGGTTCGAATCCCACCTCTTCCGCCACCGATCTACCGCAGCTCATCCGCGCGCTCCCAGCCGCGGTCGGGCTGGGCGAAGGCGTCGGCGAAGCCGGCGTTGCGCAGCATCCGCGCGCGCGCGCGCGCATCGGCCTCGCTCTTGTCGACGCCCGAGGTCAGCGCGAAGCTCTTGCTGATCTGCGTTCGATACACATGGACATCGTTGTTCGGCAGACCGGCGCCCAGCAAGCGGGCGTTCAGTTGTGCGGCAAGGCTGCGTACCGCATCCGGCGACGTCTGCGGCAAGGTGCCGACCACGGCGAACCACCGGCCCGAGGCGGCGGGCCGTACCGCTTCGGCGGCCGCCATTCCCGTGTTCTGCGCCACGGCGGCACGGGAGTTGAGGAACGCCTTGGGGTCGCGCTGCGCCACCGCCGCCTGCGCGGTTTGCGTCGCGACGGTCGCGGTCTGGACGAGCCGCTGATCGCCGAGCGTCGCCAGGCTTCGACAAAGGCTGACGTCCATGCCAACCCCGGTCCGCGCCGGCGGCGCGCCGTTGCAATAATCGACGACGATCTTGATGCCCAGGCGTTCGCGCATGTCGGCGGGCAGGTGATCGAGCAGTTGCGCGGTGTCATCGCGGCCCTGCTCCCGCTTGTCGCGGGCGGCGCGCTCCTGATCGGCCTTCTGCTCGATCGCGCGGCGCTGCGTCTCCTGCGTCCGCGCAGCGGCGATCTCGGTCTGCTTGGCCGCATCGGCGCGGCGCTTCTCGGCCGTCCCGAGGACCAGCGTCGTCGCGCTGATCGCCACGCCAGCAACCGCGATGACCGTCTTCGAGAAGAAATCGGCCCAGTCGACCCAGGTTTCCGGCGCCTTCGCCATGACAGCAGTCCCGAAGAGGACAACGCGAAACCCGGCCGCTATGGGCCCATCAACAGGATGCGCCCGAACGCCAGCGACTGCAAGCCGTCAGGTATTCAGTGCACCAGACCGTGGCGCTCGACCAGCGCATCGAAGGATTGCGGGGAGAGCGGCGCATGAAACTGGCAGCCGGCGACGAGGTCGTCGGCCCAGACGATGACCGCGGCGACCATCCCCAGACCCGGCAGATTGAGCCAGATCGGCTGGTTGCGATCGACGCTGCTGAAGGTGAGCAAGCGGCATCCGTGCAGCGACAGGTCGACGACCTTGCACAGGGTGCGCGCCATGCCGTTCTGTTCCACCGGCGCATCCAGCGCCAGCGTGGCGCGCCTGCTGCGGCGGAAAGGACGGATGGCGGGGGCGTATTCGGCTGCGAACATGACGGCGATGCTACGCCGCCATGCCTAACGAACCGTTATCGAAACCGCGCTTACTTGCGCAGCGTGAGACCGCCGCCGAAGCGCTTGTTGAAGCGTGCGACCTGGCCGCCCGCATCCAGCACCTGCCCACGACCACCCGTCCAGGCCGGGTGCGCCAGCGGGTCGATTTCCAGCGTCATCGTGTCGCCTTCCTTGCCCCAGGTGGAGCGCGTCTCGTACACGGTGCCGTCGGTCATCTGGACCTTGATCATGTGATAGTCGGGGTGGGTATCTTTCTTCACGTCGATGCTCCTGAAGCGGCTGGTTCCGACCAGCCTGAAGAGAAGCCGCGCGCCCTACAGCGGACGCGCGGCGAAGTCAAAAGATCGTTGCCGTCACGCCGCCTTCGGCGGGTCGGCGATCATCGCGGTGAAGTTCGCCTCCGCGACGACCTGGCCGTCGATCTTCGCCACGCCCGCGAACTTGCAGACCGACGAGCGCTTCTGCACGAACTCGACCTCCAGCGCGAGCAGCACGCCGGGTTCCACGGGCTTGCGGAACTTCGCATTCTCGATCGCCATGAAGTAGACGAGCTTGCCCGACCCGGCGAGGCCGAGGCTCTGCACCGCCAGCACGCCGGCGGCCTGCGCCAGCGCCTCGACGATCAGCACGCCGGGCATGATCGGCCGACCGGGGAAATGCCCCTGGAAGAAGCCTTCGTTGATCGTCACCGCCTTGATGGCGCGAATCGACCGATCGGGCACCAGCGCATCGACCCGATCGACCAGCAGCATCGGATAGCGATGCGGCAACGCCGCCATCACCGCGGCGATGTCGAGCGGACCCGTGGATCCGCCCGTCGGCTCGGTCAATGCGTCGCTCACCGGCCGGTGGGCGCGCGATTGGTCGTCGCGGCGGGGGCCGGCGCCGGTGCGGCGGCCGCGGCCTCGCCCTGCTGGCCCGGCTGCCAGTTGGCCGGCGGCGTGATCCCGACGCTGGGCACCAGACGGTCGAGCTCGGCGGTGATCGATGCGGTCACGTCCACGGTCGGCTGCGCGAACAGCGCCGCGTTCGGGCGCAGCAGCAGGCTGACGTTCTTGGCGCGCACCGCCGCATTCACCGCGTCGGGCAGCTTGGCGGAGATCTGCTCCAGTGCATAGGCCTGCGCGCGGCTCGCCGGCGCGGTCAGCCGCTGCAGCTCGGCATTGGCGCTCTGCTCACGGGTCTGGATCGCCTGTCCCTGCGTGCGCAGCGATGCCTCGGTCGCACCGGGCGCGGCAGCGGCCTTCTGATAGGCGGCGACGAGCGGCTGCAACTCGGCGGTGATCGCCTGGCGACGGGCGTTGGCCTGGTCGATCTGCGCCTTGTAGGTCGTCTGGATCTGGGTGCGGGCAGTCGCCCACGCCTTGGAATTGGCGACCGCCGCCTCGGGGTCTGCCACGCCGATGCCGGCGACCTGTGCGGTCGCGGTGCCGGCGACGAGCGTGGCCGGGGCGACCAGCGCCGCGGCCAGCAGGAGGTGTTTGAAGTTGGTCATCAGAACTGAGTCCCTACGTTGAACGTGATTAGCTTCTTGTCGTCGCCGCGCTGCGTCACCAGCGCCTTGGCAAGGTCGATGCGCAGCGGCCCGAACGGCGAGTTCCAGTTGACGCCGATGCCGACCGACACGCGCGGCCGCGCCGAATTACCCAGGAATTGTTCGTCGAACGGCTGCGAGGCGATCTGCGGCGTATTGGGGACGATGCCGTTACACCCGCCACTGCCGTCCGGGATGCCGGCCGCGCAGGTGGTGGATACCGCCAGCCCGGAGGCGTTGACATAGGAGAACAGCGGGTTGCCGCCCGTGTCGTAGACCGGCAGCGGCAGCACCACCGTGTTGCCATTGGCGTCGGTGGTTGTCGGGAAGTTGGCGGTGGGCAGCGGCCGGGTGATGTTGAACAGGCTGCCGACCTGCGCATAGATCGACGGTCGCAATCCCAGTTCGCGCGCACCCGAGCCGAGCGGGATCTCCACCTCGAAGCGGCCCAGGTAATACGCCGTGCCGCCCAGCGCGTCGTCGATCAACTGGTCGCGATCGGTGATGAGCACCTGTTGCCCGGTCGTCGCGTCGGTCGTGTAGTAGCGCCGCTGCACGCGCGGGCCGACGCCGCGGATGTCGAAGCCGCGGAACTGCGGCTCGCCCAGGTAGAAGCGGTCGTTGATGCGGATCTTGTCCACGCCCTCGCCGCGCGACTTCTCCAGCGAGCGGATATAGCCGCCCTCGCCCACGAACGAACCGATGAAGCCGCTGCCGATGTTGACGAACTTCGAGAAGTCGATCTTGGTACGGATGTACCTCACATCGCCACCCAGGCCAGCGAAATCCTGGCTGAACACGAACCGCTGCCCCGCGGTCGGGCGCAGGCGGCTGTTCAGACTGTCGAAGATCAGCGAATAGCCCAGCGACGACGTGAGGCGATTGCCCAGCGAATCGCAGAGGTAGCGCCCGGCCTTCAGGGGATCGCAGCGTCCGTTGGTGTAGAAGGAATTCTCGTCCAGACCCACTTCGTCATAGGAAAAGCTGTAGCGACCGGCGAGCTGCCAATATTCGGTCAACGGCACGCCGGTGCGCACCTGGAACCCGGTCGAGACCTGGCTGTAGGTGGTGTTGCGGTCGGTGCCGATGAAGTTGAACGCGTTATAGTCGCGCCGGAAAATGTCGACACCCAGCGCGATGTTCTTGTCGAAGACGTACGGTTCGGTAAACCCGAGGTTTATCGACTTGGAATAGCTGGAGTAATTCACGCCCGCACTGAGCGTCTGCCCCTTGCCGCGGAAATTGTTCTGCGTGATGTTCGCCTGGATGATGAACCGCTCCAGGCTGGAGAAGCCGGCGGACAATTGGAGCTCGCCGGTCGATTTCTCCTCGACATTCGCCTCCAGCACGACGCGGTCGGGTGCCGAACCCGGCGTCTGCTTGATCTCGAACTTGTCCTGGAAGAAGCCCAGCGAATTGATGCGGTCCTGCGACCGCTTCACCTGGAAGCTGTTGAAGGCGTCGCCCTCCCCCAGTCGTACCTCGCGGCGCACGACCTTGTCCTGGGTCTGCGTGTTGCCGGTGATGTCGACCCGCTCGACATAGGTGCGCTGCGCCTGGCCGATGTGGAAGTTGATCGACATGGTGAGCGTGTCGCGGTCGCGCTGGAACTCGGGCGAGACCTCAGTGAAGGCATAGCCGAACAGCCCCGCGGTCTCGCTGAGGTTCTCGACCGTATCCTCGACCATCTTGGCGTTGTACCAATCGCCCTTCTTCACCGCGAGGCCGGCGGCCAGCTTCTTGCCGTCGAAGTCGCGGATGTCGCTGTCAACGGTCACGTCGCCGAACTTGTAGCGCGGGCCTTCCTCCACCACGTAGGTGATGATGAAGTCCTTGCGGTCCGGCGTCAGCTCCGCGACTGCGGAGGTCACGCGGAAGTCGGCATAGCCTTCGGTCAGGTAGAATTGCCGCAGCTTCTGCTGGTCATAGGCCAGCCGGTCCTGGTCGTAGGACGTGCCCGACGACAGCAGGCGGAAGAAGCGCGCTTCCTTGGTCGCCATCTGTGCGCGCAGCTTGCCGTCGTCGAACACCTCATTGCCGATGATGTTGATCTGGCGAACCTTCGACTTCGGCCCCTCGCTCACCTCGAAGATCACGTCGACGCGGTTCTGGTCTAGGCTGACCATCTTCGGCTGGACGGTCGCGGCAAAACGGCCCTGCCGTCGATACAGCTCGATGATCCGCGCCACGTCGGCGCGAACGGCGGAGCGCGTGAAGATCTGGCGCGGCTTGAGGCGCACCTCCTTGCCGATCTTGTCTTCCTTCAGGCGCTTGTTGCCCTCGAAGATCACGCGGTTGATGATCGGGTTCTCGCGTACGCGGATCACGATATTGCCGGTGGACGCGCCGTCGATCGTCACGTCGGCGAACAGATCGCTGGCGTACAGATCCTTGATCGCCTGGTCGAGCGTCTCGTTGGTATAGCTGTCGCCCTGCCGCAGCTTGGTATAGCTGAGCGCGGTTTCGGGCTCGATCCGCTGCGTGCCCTCGACGCGCAGCGAGGTGATGGTGCGCGCGGCCGGCGCCACGATCGCCGGCGCGGGCTGCGTGGCGGAGGGAGCCTGCGCCGGGGCTGGGGCGGCTTGCGCCCGGGCCGGGGCGGTTTGCGCCGCAGCGGCAAGGGGCACGCCGGTCAGCATCGTGCAGCCCAGCAAGGCCGCCGAGGCACGCGCCCGCGAAGTCGTAGCGTTCAACACCGTCACTGAAATCCCACCCGAGAGTAATCGCCGTCCGTGAGGGCTGCGCCCGCCATGCGGTGCTCGCCCTGCCTCACCTTGCTCACCCGATCAACCCGGCCAGATGCCGCCACAGTCCGAAGTTGCCGAGATCGTTGAAGGTCACCAGCAACATCAACGCGAGCACCGCCATCAATCCGCCACGATAGGCCCATTCCACCGCTTCCGGCGCGACCGGCTTCCGCCGTATCGCCTCGATCGCGTAGAACAGCAGGTGCCCGCCATCCAGCATCGGCACTGGCAGCAGGTTGATGAACCCCAGATTGATCGAGACCAGCGCGATCAGGAAAACGAAGGCGTCCGGTCCCAGCGAGATCTGCTCGCCGGATACCTTGGCGATCGACAATGGTCCGCCAAGTTCCTTGACGGAGCGCCGCCCCGACACGATCTGCCCGATCGTCTCCACCATCATGCCCACGATCTGGCCGGTACGGCGGACCGCCACCACCGGCGCTTCCAGCACGCCGACGGGCGCGATCACCGGCGTGCCCGGTGCGATGCCGAGCAGGCCGACGCGATATTCGTTGCCGAAGCGATCCTGCTGCACCTGCGTGCCGATCACCGCCTCGACACTGGCCGGAGCACCGCCGCGCACGTAATCGACGCGTATCCGCTCGCCGGCGCGGATCTTCACGAAGCGCACCATGTCCTCGAACGTCTCGACCTCGCGTCCGCCCAGCGCGGTCACGCGGTCCCCGGGGCGCAGGCCGGCGGCCGCGGCCGCGGTGCCGGGAATCGCCTCGCCCACCACGCTCGGCGTCCGCGCGTCGCCATAGGCCAGCGCGAAGCCACCCAGGATCAGGATCGCCAGCACGAAATTCACGAACGGCCCCGCAGCGACCACGATCGCGCGCTGCCAGACCGGCTTGGCCTGGAACGTGCGCTGGCGCTGCGCCGCCGGCAGTGCCAGCCACTCGGCGGTCGGCTGGCTGGCCGGGTTCATGTCGCCCGCGAACTTGACGTAGCCGCCTAGCGGCAGCCACGCGAGCTTCCAGCGCGTGCCGCGCCGGTCGGTCCAGCCCGCCAGCTCGCGCCCGAAGCCGATCGAGAACGCCTCCGCCTGCACCCCAAACCAGCGCCCGGCGAGGTAATGGCCCATTTCATGGATGAACACGAGCGGGCCGATCACCAGCACGAAGGCGAGGATGGTCAGCAGCACTCCGGGGGTCTGGATCAAGCCACGCAATCCTTCACGCGCTCGCCGGCCATCCTGCGCGCTTCCGCATCGACGTTCAGCACCGCGTCGAGCGTTTCCGGCGCGGCCGGGTCGTAGCGCTGAAGGGTATCATCCACGATTGCGGCGATTTCAAGAAAGCCGATCGTCCCGGAAAGAAACGCCGCGACCGCCACCTCGTTCGCGGCGTTCAGGATCGCGGGGCGCGCCCCGCCCGCCTCGGCCGCGTCCCGCGCCAGCGTCAGCGCGCGGAAACGCAGCACATCGGGCGCCTCGAAGTCGAGCCGGCCGAGCCTGACCAGATCGAGCGGCTCCATCGGCGTCGCCATCCGGTCCGGCCAGGCCAGGCAATGCGCGATCGGCACGCGCATGTCGCTGGGCCCGAGCTGCGCCAGCATCGAGCCATCGACGTAATCGACCAGGCTGTGAATCACCGACTGGCGATGGATGACGATCTCGATCCGCCCGGCCGGCACGGGGAACAGCCGCACCGCCTCAATCAGTTCGAGTCCCTTGTTCATCATCGTCGCGCTGTCGACGGAGATCTTCGCGCCCATCGACCAGTTCGGGTGCGCCACCGCCTGCGCCGGCGTGACCGCCGCCATCTCGTCCAGCGTCCAGTCGCGGAACGGCCCGCCGCTGGCGGTCAGCACGATCCGCCTCACCCGCTCCGCCTGCGCCGGGTCAAGGCACTGGAAGATCGCGTTATGCTCGCTGTCGGCGGGCAGCAGCGTCGCGCCGTGCGCGCGCGCGGCGGCGGTGATGATGTCACCGGCGGAAACCAGCGGCTCCTTGTTGGCGAGCACCACCGTGCCGCCCGCCTCGATCGCCGCCATGGTCGGGCGCAAACCCGCGCAACCCACGATCGCACCCATCGTCCAGTCGGCGCCGTTCGCCGCGGCATCGCACACCGCGGTCGCGCCCCCGGCAACCGCGACGCCGCTACCCGCCAGCGCATCGCGAAGTGCCGCGAGGCAGGTCTCGTCGGCGACCACGGCCAGTTCCGCGCGCGTGCGGATCGCGGCGGCCGCCAGCCCCGCGACATCGCGGTTCGCGGTCAGCGCGCGGACCCGGAAGCGATCCGGCGCGCGCTCGATCAGGTCGAGCGTCGACGTCCCCACCGATCCGGTGGCGCCCAGGATATTGACCGTCCTCACGACGACAGGCCCGGCAGCACCACCACCAGGAAGGCCGCGACCGGGGCGACCGGCACCAGCCCGTCGAGCCGGTCGAGCACGCCGCCGTGCCCGGGCAGGATGTTGCCCGAATCCTTCACCCCGGCGCGTCGCTTCAACCAGCTCTCGTACAGATCCCCCATCTGCGACAGGACGGCGAGCAGCGGCGAGAAGACCGCCAGCACCGTCGGCAGCCCGGCGGTCGCATGGAGCACCGCCCCCAGCAGGCCGGCGGCGACCGTGCCGCCGATCAGCCCGGCCCAGGTCTTGTTGGGGGACAGTCGCGGTGCCAGCTTCGGCCCGCCGATCGAACGGCCCGCGAAGAACGCGCCGATGTCGCACGCCCATACCAGCGCCATCGCCCAGAAGGCGTAGAGCAGCCCGGATTCATCATGCCGTCGCAGCACCACCAGCGCCAGCACCGGCAGTCCGCAATAGACGACCCCCCACGCCAGTTGCGGCAGGCGCGTGACGATCACGACGAAGAACGCCGCGCCGCCGATCAGCCCCAGGGTGAAAAAGTCATGCGGTTCGATCACCAGCCACGCCGGCGCCATGGTCGCCAGCGGGACGCCCAGCGCCATCTGCGCCAGCCGCTTGGTGCGCGGCCCGACATGATGCAGGTCGGACCATTCCGCCATCATGAACAGCGCGACCACCACCGCCAGCAACCAGAAGGCCACATCGCCCAGCACCAGCGCGACCGAGGCGATGGCGATCATCCCGACGCTGGCGATCATGCGCAGCCGCAGGTTCGACGGCGTGCGCAGCGTCGCGTCGGGCGTCGGCGGAAGGGGGGCGTCCTCGCTCATTCGGAACAGGTTCACAGCCCGCCGTAGCGGCGCTGGCGTTGGCCGAACGCCTGCACGGCCGCGGCAAGATCGTCCGCGCCGAAATCCGGCCACAGTGTATCGACGAACAGCAGTTCGGCATAGGCGGCCTGCCATAACAGGAAATTCGACAGCCGCTGCTCTCCCGATGTACGGATCATCAGGTCGAGCGGCGGCAAGTCACGCGTCTCCAGTTGCCGCTCGATCGCGGCCGCGTCGATCGCTTGCGGGTCCAGCGCCCCGGCCGCCGCGCGCGCGGCCAGCGCCTGCGCCGCGCGCACCAGTTCGTCCTGCGCACCGTAATTCAGCGCGATGGCGAGGATGGCGCCGTTGTTCGTCGCGGTGCGGGCCAGCGCGTCGTCGATCAACTCCACGACATCGGCGGGGAAGCGGCGATAATCGCCCAGCACCCGCAACTGCACATTCTCGCGCACCAGCTCGGCCAGGTCGTTGCGGATGAACAGCTTGAGCAGCTTCATCAGCCCGCTCACCTCCTCCGCCGGACGCCGCCAGTTCTCCGAGGAGAAGGCGTAGAGCGTCAGCGCCTCGATACCCATCGCGCGGGCGGCGCGGGTGACGGTGCGCACCGCCTCAACACCGGCGCGGTGGCCCAGCGCACGCGGCAACCGCTGCGCCGCCGCCCAGCGGCCGTTGCCGTCCATGATGATCGCCACATGACGCGGCACCGGGGCCGGCAGTATCTGCGGAATCGCCGCGGTCGCCATCAGATCCTCCTCCGCAGCGCCCACGACCTCACTTGTTGAGAATTTCCTTCTCCTTCGCGGCCGACGCGGCATCGATCTCGGCGATGGTGGCGTCGGTCAGCTTCTGCACCTCGGTTTCGTGGCGCTTGCGGTCGTCCTCGGAGATGACGTTCTTCTTCTCGTCGGTCTTGAGCGCGTCCATGCCATCGCGGCGCACGTTGCGCACCGCGACCTTGGCCTTCTCCGAATATTGCCCGGCCAGCTTGGCAAGCTCCTTGCGGCGCTCCTCGGTCAGGTCGGGGATCGGCAGCCGCAGCGTCTGGCCGTCGTTGATCGGGTTCAGGCCCAGGCCGGCCGACCGGATCGCCTTCTCCACCGGACCGACGTTCGTCTTGTCCCACACCTGCACCGACAGCATGCGCGGCTCGGGCACGGACACTGTCGCGACCTGGTTCAGCGGCATGTGTGCGCCGTACACCTCGACGGTCACGGGATCGAGCAGCGACACCGACGCGCGGCCGGTACGCAGGCCGGACAGGTCGTCCTTCAGCGATTCCACCGCGCCGTGCATGCGACGCTCCAGATCGGCCTTGTCATACGCGGGCATCAGGATTCTCCACTTGCTTCTGCACGACCGTCGACACGCCATTCCCACCCAGCACGGCGGCGAAATTGCCATGCTCGCGGATGTTGAACACGACGATCGGAATGTTGGAATCACGGCACAGCGCGATGGCGCTGGCATCCATGACCTTCAGGTTCTTCGCCAGCACCGTGTCGTAGCTGACGGTATCGAAACGCTTGGCGTCCGCCACCTTCTTGGGATCGGCATCGTAGACGCCGTCGACCGACGTCCCCTTGAACAGCGCGTCGCAGTTCAGTTCGGCGGCACGCAGTGCCGCGCCGCTGTCGGTGGTGAAGAACGGCGATCCGACGCCGGCGGCGAAGATCACCACCCGGCCCTTCTCCAGATGCCGCTCGGCACGGCGGCGGATGAACGGCTCGCACACCGACTGCATCGGGATCGCCGACTGCACGCGCGTGTCGACGCCGATCTGCTCCAGCGCGTTCTGGACCGCCAGCGCGTTCATGACGGTCGCCAGCATGCCCATGTAATCGGCGGTGCCGCGTTCGAAGCCCTTCGCCGCCGCGGCCAGCCCACGGAAGATGTTACCACCGCCGACGACGACGCACAGCTCATACCCTTGCGCCTTCACATCCGCGATCTCCTCGGCCACGCGGGCGGTGACCGCCGGGTCGATCGCCAGTCCGCCCTCGCCCATCAGGACTTCGCCGGACAGCTTCAGCAGGATGCGTTTGTAGCGGGGGGTGGTCATCGAATTCCATTTTGCTGGGAAGCACGAGCGGCGCGGACCCTAGGCGGCAGGTTCACGGCTGGCAATGGGTTGACACATTGCGCGTCGCACATCCCGCCAACGCAAACCGCCGCCCCGACGAAGCCGGAGCGGCGGTCCGTGCCGGCCGTCGGCGATCCCGCCACGCCGGGATCAAGCCCTGGCGCGGCGGGCGGCGGTTCAGCCCTGCGGCACGCCCGAGGCGGCGGCGACTTCGGCGGCGAAGTCGGACACTTCCTTCTCGATGCCCTCGCCGAGCTGGAAGCGGACATAGTCCTTCAGCACGATCGTCGCGCCGGCATCCTTGCCCGCCTTGGCGACCACGTCGCTGATCTTGGTCTTGCCATCCATGACGAACAACTGGCTGACCAGCGCATGCTCCTTGCGGAACTTGGCGATCGAACCTTCCACCATCTTGGCGATGATGTCGGCCGGCTTGCCCGATTCGCCCGCCTTCTCGGTCGCGATCGCGCGCTCGCGCTCGATCTCGGCCTCGTCCAGGTCTTCCTCGTTCAGCGCCTTCGGGAAGGCCGCCGCGATGTGCATGGCGAGCTGCTTGCCCAGCGCCTGCAGCGCCTCGTCCGACGCCTCGCTCTCCAGTGCGACCAGCACGCCGATCTTGCCCAGGCCGGCGCTCTGCTGGTTGTGGACATAGGCGACGACCGCACCCTTCTCCACGCTCAGGCGACGCGCGCGACGGATCGACTGGTTCTCGCCGATCGTGGCGATGTTGTTGGTCAGCGCCTCCTCGACCGTCGTGCCCGACGGCATCTGCGCGGCCTTGATCGCATCCACGTCGCCGCCGGTCGCCAGCGCGATCTGCGTCACTTCGCGCACGAAGTTCTGGAACTGGTCGTTCTTGGCGACGAAGTCGGTTTCGGAATTCACCTCGACCGCCGCGCCCCTGGTGCCGGACACCGCAACGCCGACCAGCCCCTCGGCCGCGGTGCGGCTCGACTTCTTCTGCGCGGCCGCCAGCCCCTTGGTACGCAGCCAGTCCAGCGCCGCATCCGTGTCGCCGCCGGTCTCGTTCAGCGCCTTCTTGCAGTCCATCATGCCCGCGCCGCTCTTCTCGCGCAGGTCCTTGACCATCGCTGCCGTGATATCGGCCATTTCCATTGTCCTCAGCTTGATGGCATCGACGCGCGGCGATCGAACAATCGCCGCGCGTCGAGCGGGAAATCGGTGGAGGCTCCGCGATACGGAGCCTCCGTGACATTCACGCGTCGCTTACGCGGCCGCGGTTTCGCCCTCGGCCGACGCGGCGTCGGCGGGCGCCGCCTCGACGTGCAACGCTTCCTCTGCCGGCGGCTCGCTCATCGCGCCCAGGTCGGCGCCACGGCTGGCCTGCTGCTGCTGGTTGCCGCGCGTGGCGGCGATCGCCACCGCGTCGCAATACAGGCGGATCGCGCGCGCCGCGTCGTCATTGGCGGGCACCGGGAAGGCGATGCCGTCCGGCGACACGTTCGAATCGAGGATCGCGACGACCGGGATGCCCAGCGTATTGGCTTCCTTGATCGCCAGCTCTTCCTTGTTGGCGTCGATCACGAACATCACGTCGGGCACGCCGCCCATGTCACGGATGCCGCCCAGCGACAGCTCCAGCTTGTCGCGCTCGCGGGTGAGCTGCAGCACTTCCTTCTTGGTCAGGCCGGCGGTGTTGCCCGACAGCTGCTCTTCGAGCGCCTTCAGACGCTTGATCGAGTTGCTGATCGTCTTCCAGTTGGTGAGCATGCCGCCCAGCCAGCGGTGGTTGACGAAATGCTGGCCGGCACGACGCGCGGCGTCGGCGATCGGCTCCTGCGCCTGACGCTTGGTGCCGACGAACAGCACCTTGCCGCCGGCGGCGACCGACTGGCTGACGAAGTCGAGCGCGCGAGCGAACAGCGGCACGGTCTGCGACAGGTCGATGATGTGGACGCCGTTGCGGTCACCGAAGATGTAGGGCTTCATCTTCGGGTTCCAGCGATGCGTCTGGTGGCCGAAGTGCGCGCCGGTTTCGATGAGCTGCTGCATGCTGACGACAGGGGCCGCCATAACGATATTCCTTCCGGTTAAGCCTCTGGGGAGCGAGTGACGCAACCTTGAAGGCCAGCGCACCGGGTGATGATGCTCCCCATGCGGGGTTGAGGCGCGCGCCCTAGCGGATACCGCGCCGCGACGCAATCGCGACAATCGTGGTTGACACGATTGAACATAGGTGGAACAAGATGGAGAACAGAGCGGGAACCGAGCTCCAGACTGAACGTTCCGCTTCAAGATTGATTCAGGAACCGGGTCGCGGATCGGGCAGTTGGGGCGGCAAGGTTCGCACGATGTGCGAGGAGGCAGGCATGTTGACGTTGGTGACCATGTTGGTGTTCGGCGGCGCGGTGTCGCTGGCCATCTATGCGATCGCATCCACCGTGCGGCCGCAAGCGACGCGAATCGTGCGGATCCTGCGCGGGCACCCCGCTTCCCCGCGATTCGAACCGCTCTCTACGCTGGTGCGTGCCGAGCGGCGGATCGCGGTCAGGCGCTGGTCGGCGGGGTCGGCGCTGGTGCCGGTGTCGTGCCGCCCGCGCGAAGCCGCTTGACGCGCGCATAGCTGATCACGCTGAACGGCAACGCCAGCAGATAGGCGATCCCCGCGGCGGCCGCGGTCTGCCAGGGGGCGCTCACCGCCGCCGCGCCGACCGCCACGACGATCGCGATCGCCTCGAAACGGATATGAGGACGCAGCTTCAGCGACGTCCAGGAGAAAGTGGCAAGGCTCGACACCATCAGGATCGCCACCGCTACCGTCCACGGCGCCACCAGTCGCGGGTCGCGCAGCAGCGGTTCGTCGGTCACGAACCACAGGAACAGCGGCAACAGCGCGAGCGCGGCGCCGGCGGGCGCGGGCACGCCGGTGAGGAAACCGGCCGATTTGTGGGGCTGGTCGTCGGCGTCGATATTGGCGTTGAAGCGCGCGAGCCGCAGCGCGCAGAACACCGCCATCACCAGCGCCGCCATCCAGCCGAAGCGCGGCAGGTCCCGCAGCGACCATAGATACAGGATCAGCGCCGGGGACACGCCGAACGAGATCGCATCGGAAAGCGAATCGAGTTCGGCGCCGAACCGGCTCTCGCCATGCAGCATCCGCGCGACGCGCCCGTCCAGCCCGTCGAGCACGCCGGCGACCAGCACCATCGTCACGGCGAGTTCCCAATGGCCGGAGATCGCGAAGCGGATTCCCGACAGGCCGGAACATAGCGCCAGCGCGGTCACGGCATTGGGGGCGACCGCGCGCAGCGGCAGCCCGCCGGGCGGGCGGCGCAGCGGGCGACGGACGGGCGCGCGCACGCTCAGCGCCCCTTCGTCATTGTGCGACGCCGCTGACGCGCTCGACGCCGAAGCGGCCCAGCACCGTCTCGCCCGCGATCGCGCGCTGTCCCAGCGCGACCTGCGGGGCATAACCCTCGGGCAGATAGACATCGACGCGGCTGCCGAAGCGAATCAGGCCGATACGCTGCCCCGCCGCCACGATGTCGCCGATCTTGGCGAAGGCGACGATGCGCCGCGCAACCAGTCCGGCGATCTGCGTGAAGCCGACACGGCGGCCGTCGAAGCCCTCGACCACGAAATGCTGGCGCTCGTTCTCCTCCGACGCCTTGTCGAGATCGGCGTTCAGGAACTTGCCCGAGATATAGACGACCTGCCGGATCGTGCCCGCGATCGGCGTACGGTTGATATGCACGTCGAACACCGACATGAACACCGACACGCGCACCATCGGCGCGTCGCCGAGATCCCCGACCAGCTCGCGCGGCACCGGCACGCGCTCGATCATGGTGATGAGTCCATCAGCCGGCGACACGATCAGGTCGTCGCCGATCGGCGTGGTGCGCACGGGATCGCGGAAGAATGCGGCGACCCACAGCGTCAGCCCGAGGAACGGCCAGAAGAACACTTTGGAGACGATCGTCATCAACAAGGTGATGCCGAACGCGATCGCGGTGAACTTCTGCCCCTCGGGGTGCACGGCGGGGAAACGCCATTTGACGGTGGTCGTGACGACCGGCGGCTTGTCGAGCGAAGTCATCGCTTCGTCCTATCGGGCGCGAACGCCGGTGACAACGCCGCTTGCGCGCGGGGCCATCCCAACCGCGCGGTTGATCCCCCGCGCCCTTCCCCGTATCGCCGCACCCAACCTCCCCTGCCAAGGACAAGCGAGCATGGCCAAGATCAAGGTGAAGACGCCCGTCGTGGAGATCGACGGCGACGAGATGACGCGGATCATCTGGGAATGGATCCGGGAACGCCTGATCAAGCCATACCTCGACATCGACCTGGACTATTACGACCTGGGCATCGAGCGGCGCGACGCCACCGACGATCAGGTGACGGTCGACAGCGCCAAGGCGATCCAGAAGTACGGCGTGGGCGTGAAGTGCGCCACGATCACCCCCGACGAGCAGCGCGTCGAGGAATTCGGCCTGAAGAAGATGTGGCGCTCGCCCAATGGGACGATCCGCAACATCCTGGGCGGCGTCGTCTTCCGCGAGCCGATCGTGATCCGGAACGTGCCCCGCCTGATCCCGGGCTGGACCCATCCGATCGTCGTCGGCCGCCACGCGTTCGGCGACCAGTACAAGGCGACCGACTTCAAGGTGCCCGGCAAGGGCAAGCTGACCATGAAGTGGGAAGGCGAGAACGGCGACACGATCGAGCATGAAGTGTTCGATTTCCCCGCCGCCGGTGTCGCGATGGGCATGTACAACCTCGACGAATCGATCCGCGATTTCGCGCGCGCGTCGCTGAACTACGGGCTGGGCCGCAACTGGCCGGTGTACCTGTCGACCAAGAACACGATCCTCAAGGCCTATGACGGTCGCTTCAAGGACATCTTCGCCGAGGTGTACGAGGCGGAGTTCGTCGACCAGTTCAAGGCCGCGGGCATCGTCTACGAACATCGCCTGATCGACGACATGGTCGCCAGCGCGTTGAAGTGGAACGGCGAGTTCGTGTGGGCGTGCAAGAACTACGACGGCGACGTGCAGTCGGATCAGGTCGCGCAGGGCTTCGGCTCGCTGGGGCTGATGACGTCGGTGCTGATGACGCCCGATGGCAAGACGATCGAGGCCGAAGCGGCGCACGGCACCGTCACGCGCCACTATCGCCAGCACCAGCAGGGCAAGGCGACCTCGACCAACCCGATCGCCTCGATCTTCGCCTGGACCGGCGGGCTGAAGTACCGCGGCAAGTTCGACGGCACCCCGGACGTGACGCGCTTCGCCGAGGCGCTGGAGCAGGTCTGCGTCGAGACGGTCGAGAGCGGCGACATGACCAAGGATCTCGCGATCCTGATCGGGCCGGAGCAGAAGTGGATGACGACCGAGCAGTTCTTCGAGGCGGTGCGCGTCAACCTCGAAAAGCGCATGGCGACCTGGGCCTGAGCCTGGACGGGGGCGGAGCGAGCGCTTCGCCCCCTTCGCTTGCCCCTGCCCGTCCGCCTGCTGGCCGATGCGCTAATCAGGCGGCGCTCACGCCCTCCACCACGACATGCGCCTCGGCGCTCAGCACCCCGCGCACCCGCACGCGTTTGTGCACATGGTCGACGGGGACGCGCTGCAACTCCAGCACATAGCGGCCGCCAAGGTCACGGTGCAGCACGAAGGCGCCGCCGTCGCGCACCAATGTGCCGGTTTCGTCGATGGGGCTGCCGATCAGGGTCATCGCACCCCCATGGCGGCGTGGCGCAGCCGGCGCAATCACGCGAAGGCCGGCGGTGGGCCCGGCAGGACTCGAACCCGCAACCTAGCCGTTATGAGCGGCCAGCTCTAACCATTGAGCTACAGGCCCCGACGCCGTGCCGCCCCGTAGCGCCAGCGGCGGCCCGATGGCAAGCGCCAGCATCGCCGTCACGGCGCGCTGGTCGATGCCTGTCCGCCGCCCTCGGCCCGGGCGGACGGAAGCATCAGCGTGAAGACATCGGACGCGATCACGAACCGTCCACCCAGTTCGGCCGCCAGATTGCGCACCAGCCGCAGCGCGAAGCCGACCCCCAGCAAGGGTGCGCCGTCGTGCGTGCTGGCATCCTCGTCGTCCAGCGCCAGCAGGGCCGCCTCGTCCCGGTTCGCGAACGCCGCAGGTGCTGCGATCGCCAGCGCCAGCGTGCCGGTGCCGGGCACCAGCGTCACCGCCAGCCGCTCGCCCGCGCACGCCGCCGACAGCAGCGTCGCGAACAGGCGCGATACCAGCCGTTCGACATTGTATGCGTCCAGCGACCATCCCGCATCGCTGGCGGGGGGAAGGATCAGGCCGGCGCCGCGCAACGCCGCCAATGGCGCCAGATCCTCCGCCACGCGCTGCAGCACTGGCGCCACCGGCACGATGCCGGCCCGCAACTCCAAAGCGCCGCCTTCCATCCGCGCGGCCAGATCAAGATCCTCAATCGCACCGATCAACCCGTTGACGTGGCGGCGGATGTCGCTCGCCCGCTCGCGGTGCGGCGACGCGACCGGCCCCAGCAATTCCTGCTCGATCAGTTCGGAGAAGCCGGCGATGGCGTTGGTCGGCGTGCGCAATTCGTGGACCAGTCGCCGCAAGCCCTCTCCGTTGGCCGCGCGGTTGCGGTCGGGCTGGCGGGTGGCGGTCTCCTCGGCGCGCGGACGGCGTGCCTGACCGCGCATTCCGATGAAGCTGCCCGTCGCCGGATCGAACATCGGGACGCCGGATATGCGCCAGTCGCCGGCGATCGCCGACTCGCCGGGCACGATCAGCCGCGCGCCGGAAAAGGCGGCGCGCTTGCGAAACGCGCCCGCCGCCACGCCGTCCACCGCCGGCGCGACGACACCGCCGCCCCGATGGTCGAGCGTCAGTCCGATCACGGCGCTGCGCGGGCAGGCATCGACCCAGTTGATCGCGCCACCGGCATCGGTTTCGAACCGGAAGCCGGTGAGCGGTGGTACCGCATCATCATCCGGCACCGTATGCGCGCGCTGATGCGCCTCGATCCGCCCGACGAGATCGGCGATGCGGAAGCGCTCCACGGGCGCGGCACGCGTCGGCGCGTGTGCGGGACGATAGGTCAGCAGAAGATCGCTCGCGCCGAAACTGTCCAGCGCGCGAAGCACCGACGGGGCAAGGTCGGCGCGCTGGCGCAGCACGCCCCGGCTGTGCGGACCAAGGCGCGGCAGCAACTGCTCCCATTCGTCCGGATCGAGCCGGGCCGCGCGGAGCGCCACCGCGCCCACCTCGGGCAGGTCATCGGCGAAGAACCCCACCAGCGCCACGGGCGCATCCACCAGCGCCAGCGAACGGGCGCAGCTGATGCGCACCGCGACCGGCACCTTGTCGCGCAATTGTTCCAGACGCCACAACAGGTCGTCGCTGGCGGATGCGCGACGACGCCCGATCAGGTCCACCAACTGGCGGAATGCCGCGCGCGCGCCGAGCGTGGTCGACGCCTCGGCAGCGAGAACGGTTTTCAGGCTGTCGTCGAACCGCACGAAAGGCTTCACCTTCAGGACATGGATGTTGTGTCGGGAACATTAAGGCCGGGTCGGACGCAGGTATATCGTCCAGATCGACCGTCGATCCCGGAATGACGCAGTTCAAAACAATTGCGTTTGGGCGCAACTTTCGTATAGCCGCCACCATGAAGGCTAGCGCGAAGATACGCGATACGTCGTGAGTGAGGTTGCATGACTTTGGATCGTATTGACCGTGAAATCCTCGCCTTGTTGCAGGAGGACGGTCGGATGACCAACGTCGATCTGGCCGAGCGTGTCGGGTTGACCGCGCCGCCGTGCCTGCGGCGGGTACGCGCGCTGGAGCAGGCCGGGGTGATCCGCGGCTATCATGCGGAGTGCGACGCCACCAAGCTGGGCTTTCCGATCACCGTCTTCGCGATGGTCAGCCTGCGCAGCCAGGCGGAGCAGGATCTCGCCGCTTTCGAGGCGCACGTCGCCGCGATCCCGGAGGTGCGCGAATGCCACATGCTGAACGGTGAGATCGACTTCATCCTGAAGATCGTCGCGCAGGATCTGGAGAGCTTCCAGCGCATCCTGACCACCAAGCTGACCTCGGCGCCCAACGTCACCAGCGTCAAGTCGTCGCTGACGATCCGCACGTTCAAGGCGCAGGCGGGGGTTCCGATCGGCTGAAGCACGGCCGCTTGCCGCCGTGACATGCCCGGCCGGCCCGGTCAGCACGCGGGCGGCGGAGAGTCGAGGCACCGCCCGGTAGCGCCGGCAAGCAAAGAAGGGCGACCCGCGACGGGCCGCCCTTCTTCAAATCAGCGACGGTTATCGAATCACGCCACCGGCGGATGGTCGAGGAAGTCGATCCACCAGCCGGCGATCTCGGCGCGCGGTCCACCGCTGACCGCCTGGAATGCGGTCTTGGCGGCGGCCTTGTCGCCCGAGTTCGTCAGCGCGATGCCGAGACGGGTGTTGACGGTGTTGGCGTCGACGCCGCCCTTCTGCAATGCAGTGCGATACAGCGCGATCGCCTTGGCATATTCGCCGGTGCCCAGATAGGCATCGGCCGTGCTGGCGGCGAGCTTGCCATCGGCGGCCTTTTGCGCGCGCGCTTCCACCGCGGCCATCGACCCTTCGTTCGAGATCGACTTGTTGGCGGCGGCCAGCAGACTGGTGGTATCCGCGCTGCTCGCTGGGATCTTGCCCGCCGCCTTGCCCTCGGTCAACACCGCCTTCGATTCCCACGGCAGTCCCTGGTCGAAGGTCCACTGCGCGTAGATTTCATAATCATATTGATCGGCCAGCGCCTTGCCCGCGCGCAGCAAGCGGTACAGGTCGACCTTCTGCCCCTTGTCCAGCGGCACCATGGCCTGCGGCTGGATGCCCCAGAACACGATCATGTCGCGCCAGTTCTTGGGCGTCGGATAAGCCGTCAGATAACGGCGCATCCACGCGCGCGTCTCCGCCGGCTGCTTGGCCTGGTGGGTCTTGGAAATGGCGTAGCGGAAGATATCCTCCGACGGCTTCGTGCCCGCCGCCATCTGCTCGTCCACCATCTTGGCCAGCGCCGCCGAACCGCCGGCGATGTCGCCCGAATCCATCTTCAGCTTCACGAGCTGCAAGGGCAGATTGGGGTCGTTATAGCCAAGCTGCTGCGCCTGCTCGAAGAAGCGGGTCGCGCCCGCCGGATCCTTCGCGCCCGCCGCGATCACGCCGCGCTGATAGGTATAGCGCGCCTTGTCGGCCTGCGGCGTGCGGGGGTTGGCGATCAGCGCGTCGAGCGGCGCGGTCAGCGCCGCGTTGTTCGGGCCTTCAGGACGGATCACCTCCAGGTTGAGGCGCAGCGCGGCGGCGATATACTTCTCGTCATCGGTCTTCGCCGCGGCCTCGACCGCCGCGACCAGCGGGGTCGCGGTCGCCACGTCCTTGGCCGCCAGCGCGGTCTGCGCCTGTGCGGCCGGGCCACGCACCTCGTTGCTCAGCTTGAGCTGTGCGCCCTGCTGCTCGTCCTTCTTCTGCTTCTGCGCAACTGCAGGCTGCGCAAGCGCGATCGTCGCGCCTCCCGCCAGAAGCACAGCCATCACGGCGTTCGAAAGGGTCTTCATCGACACGTCTCTCCAGATTTCGCGGGCGTAACGCTCGGGGGTCGCTGTAGTGCCCGGCGCGCGGCTGTTCAAGGAACCTGCGGTTGCATTGCGTTGCTACCGCTGAACCGCGATTGAACGCGTCGGCGCTCGCCGGTACGGACGCGCGCATGATCGCCGTTCTTTCCCCGGCCAAGACGCTGGACCTCGACACCACCCCGCCCTTCCCCGCCACGCCGGCGCGCTTCGCCGACGAGGCCGCCACGCTGGCGAAGGCCGCGTCGCATCTGACGCACAAACGTCTGGGCGAGTTGATGAAGATCTCGCCCGCGCTGGCCAAGCTCAATGCCGACCGCTTCCGCGACTTCCCGCACGCCGAGGAGCGTCCCGCGCTCTATACCTTCGCGGGCGACGTCTATCACGGGCTGGACGCGGCGACGCTGGAGGAGCCGGCGGTGCGGTTCGCGCAGGATCACCTGAGGCTGCTGTCGGGATTGTACGGCCTCCTCCGCCCGCTTGACGGGATGCGGCCCTACCGGCTGGAGATGGGCACGCGCTGGGCACCGCGAAAGACGAAACTGACCGACTGGTGGGGCACCCGCATCGCCGATGCACTGACGCAAGATGTCGCCGCCGAGGGGTCGGGCGTGGTCCTGAACCTCGCCAGCCAGGAATATTGGGAAGCGGTCGCCGGCAGGTTGCCCGATGGCATCCGCGTGATCGCGGTCGATTTCCGCGAGGCGGACGGGCGCTTCGTCAGCTTCCACGCCAAGAAGGCGCGCGGGATGATGGCGCGCTTCCTGGTCGAGCATCATGTCACCGACATCGACGGCATGAAGGCGTTCGACACCGCCGGCTATCGCTTCGATGCCCACGCCAGCGACGCGGCGCGCTGGACCTTCTCGCGCGCCGCGTGATGCGCGCGGTCATCATCGGCGCGACCGGCGGCATCGGCGCGGCGCTGGCGGACGCGCTGGAGGAGGAGGACGCCGATGTGGTGCGGCTTGGTCGCGCCGATCTGGAGCTGACCGACGAAGCCAGCATCGCCGCGTCCGCCGCGCGCGTGGCGCGCGCCGATCTCGTGATCGTCGCCACCGGAATCCTGCGCGAAGGCGGGCAAGGCCCGGAGAAGGCGATCGGCGAACTGGATGCCGCATGGCTGGCGCGGCAATATGCGGTGAACGCGATCGGCCCCGCGCTGGTCGCCAAACATTTCCTGCCGATCCTGCCGCGCACGGGCCGGTCGGTGTTCGCGGTGCTGTCCGCGCGCGTCGGCAGCATCGCCGACAATCGGCTGGGCGGCTGGTACGGCTATCGCGCCAGCAAGGCCGCGCTGAACCAGTTGATCCGCACGCTGGCGGTGGAGGACAAGCGACGCAACGATCGCGGCATCGTCGTCGCGCTGCATCCCGGCACCGTCGACACGCGCCTGTCGAAACCGTTCCAGCAGCGCGGTCGCGACCTGTTCCAGCCGGGGCGCGCCGCGGTGCAGTTGCTGGACGTGCTCGACGGGTTGAAGCCCGCCGACAGCGGCCGGCTGTTCGCATGGGACGGCGTGGAGATCGCCCCCTGACGTCCGCCATGCGTGACTTTGCGGCGCACGCGTCCTAGACACGCGCTTTACACGATTCCGCATAACAGAAAGACCTACGTTGGCCGACGACACCGTCCTCGCCGATCCATCCGCTATCGCGCCCATCTCCATCGTCGAGGAGATGAAGACCAGCTATCTCGACTATGCGATGAGCGTCATCGTCGCGCGCGCGCTGCCCGACGTGCGCGACGGGCTGAAGCCGGTGCATCGCCGCATCCTGTTCTCGGCCAACGAAAGCGGCTTCCTCTACAACCGACCCTATCGCAAGTCGGCGCGCATCGTCGGTGACGTGATCGGTAAATACCACCCGCACGGCGACACCGCGATCTACGACGCGCTGGCGCGCATGACGCAGGACTGGTCGATGCGGCTGCCGCTGATCGACGGCCAGGGCAATTTCGGTTCCATGGATCCCGATCCGCCCGCCGCGATGCGCTATACCGAGGCGCGGCTGGCGAAGGCCGCGAACTTCCTGATGGAAGACCTCGACAAGGATACTGTCGACTTCCAGCCGAACTACGACGGATCGGAGCGCGAGCCGCAGGTGCTGCCGGCGCGTTTCCCCAACCTGCTGGTCAACGGCGCGGGCGGCATCGCGGTGGGCATGGCCACCAACATCCCGCCGCACAATCTGGGCGAGGTGGTCGATGCGTGCCTCGCCTATCTGGACAACGGCGCGATCACGACCGAGGAGCTGATGGAGATCGTGCCGGGCCCGGATTTCCCGACCGGCGCGATCATCCTCGGACGCGCCGGCGCGCGCTCCGCCTATGAAACCGGGCGCGGCTCGATCATCGTGCGCAGCCGCCACAAGATCGAGACCGGGCGCGGCGACCGCACCTCGATCGTGCTGACCGCGATCCCCTACCAGCAGGGCAAGAACGCGCTGGTCGAGAAGATCGCCGAGGCCGCCAAGGACAAGCGTATCGAGGGCGTCAGCGACATTCGCGACGAATCGAACCGCGAGGGCGTGCGGATCGTTATCGACCTGAAGCGCGACGCCACGCCGGAGGTGGTGCTGAACCAGCTCTGGCGGCACACGCCGGCGCAGGGCTCGTTCCCCGCCAACATGCTGGCGATCCGCGGCGGCCGGCCCGAGCTGCTGAACCTGCGCGACATCATCAGCGCGTTCGTGCAGTTCCGCGAGCAGGTCATCACGCGCCGCGCCAAGTTCGAGCTGAACAAGGCCCGCGAGCGCGCCCATATCCTGCTGGGTCTGGTGATCGCGGTTACCAACCTGGACGAGGTGGTCCGCATCATCCGTGGTTCTTCCAGCCCGGCGGAAGCGCGCGCCGCGCTGCTGGCGCGCGAATGGCCGATCGCGGAGATCGCGCCGTACCTGCGGCTGGTCGAGGCGCTGGAAACCGACGTCGCCGGCGACAGCTATCGCCTGACCGAGGTGCAGGTGCGCGCGATCCTCGACCTGCGGCTGCATCGCCTGACCGCGCTGGGCCGCGACGAGATCGGCGACGAGCTGAAGACGCTGGCGGAATCGATCGCCGAGCTGCTGGCGATCCTGTCCGACCGGGCGAAGCTGTACGCGGTGATGCGCGAGGAATTCCACGACGTGCGCGCGCAGTTCGCGACGCCGCGTCGCACCGAGATCGCCGCCGCTGCCGACGGCATCGACGACGAGGATCTGATCGAGCGCGAGGACATGGTGGTGACGGTCACCATGGCCGGTTACATCAAGCGCACGCCGCTCGATGCCTTCCGTGCGCAGGCACGCGGCGGCAAGGGCCGCGCGGGGATGGCCACCAAGGACGAGGATGTCGTCACCAAGCTGTTCGTCACCTCGACTCACACGCCGGTGCTGTTCTTTTCCTCGCTGGGCCGCGTCTATCGCATGAAGGTGTGGCGCCTGCCCGAAGGCGGTCCGGCGACGCGCGGCCGCCCGATGATCAACCTGCTGCCGCTGGAACAGGGCGAGACGATCTCCACCGTCCTGCCGCTGCCGGAGGACGAAGCGGACTGGGGCAGGCTGCACGTCATGTTCGCCACCGCGCGCGGATCGGTACGGCGCAACAGCATGGATGCCTTCACCAACGTTCCGTCGAACGGCAAGATCGCGATGAAGTTCGAGGGCGACGATGCCGACGACCGGCTGATTGGGGTCGTGCTGCTCGACGAGGGCGACGATGTGCTGCTCGCCACGCGGCTGGGCAAGGCGATCCGTTTCGCCGCCGACGAGGTGCGCGAGTTCCAGAGCCGCAATTCGACGGGCGTGCGCGGCATCGCGCTGAAGGGCGACGATCAGGTGATCTCGCTGTCTGTGCTCCACCGCGTCGGCGTGCGCGATCAGGAGGAGCGCGACGAGTATCTCCGCAACGCCCCATGGAAGGAACGCGACGGCGCGCTGACCATGGCGATCGACCGTTTCGAGGAACTGCGCGGCAAGGAGCAGTTCGTGCTGACGGTGTGCGCCAACGGTTATGGCAAGATCAGCTCCGCCTATGAATATCGCCGCACCGGGCGCGGTGGGCAGGGCATCACCAATATCGACAATATCGCCCGCAACGGCCCCGTCGTCGCCAGCTTCGCCGCGACCAAGGCCGAGCAGTTGATGCTGGTCACCGATCAGGCAAAGATGATCCGCATGCCGCTCGCGTCGCTGCGCGTCATCGGGCGCGGATCGGCCGGCGTGCGGCTGTTCAACGTCGCGAAGGACGAACATGTCGTGTCCGCCGCGCGCATCGACGAGGAGCCGGAGCCCGAGGATGCGGCCGAGGCGCTGGTGGCCGAGGAACTGCAGCGCGACACGGCGGTTGCTGCGAACGGCCCTGAGGATGATGGCGGCGCGACGATCGGCGACGATGCCGCCGCCGGACCGGAGGATGGCGAATGAGCGAGCAGCCGCTGGTCGCATACAAGGTGTTGACCGCCGCACAGATGGCGGCACTGGAACAGGAAGGGCGCTTCGCGGGCGCGCCGGTCGACGTGGCGGATGGCTATATCCACCTGTCGACCGCCGCGCAGTTGACCGAGACGGTCGACCGGCACTTTGCGGACCAGTCGGACCTGCATGTCGCGGCGGTGGATCTCGCGGCGCATGGCGACAAGGTGAAGTGGGAAGAGTCGCGCGGCGGGCAGCTCTTTCCGCACCTGTATGGCGAGCTGCTGCTGGAGACGGTTGTCGCCTACGGACCGCTGACCCGGCTGGACGATGGCACCGTGCGGCTGCCGATCGCCGGGTAGCACCCCGGAGCGGCGTCTGCGCCGCTGCCTAGGCGAACAGGTCCACCACCTCGCGGCCCTCGCCCATAGCCCGCAGCAGCAACGTGCGATGGCAGTGGCACGGGTCGCGCTCATAGCACAGCAACGCGCTGGGCCGTTCGTCCGCCAGCGCGAGCATCTGCGCCGCCTGCGCCTGCGCCTCGGGCAAGCCGAGTTGCACGTCATAGACCGCGGTCAGCGTCGCCACATCACCCTTCTTCGCCGCATCGCGACCGCGCTTCGGCGTGCCGAGCGCCTTCAGATGCGCATAGTCGATCCCGGCTTCCTTCAACGACGCCGCCAGCGAGGATTTGGAGAAGCCGGGCCGGCGCGACAGCGGCAGCGCACGCACGTCGATCACCCGCCGCACCCCCGCCGCCTGCAGGGCATGGATGAAGCCCTCCGTCGTCGCGCCTTCATAGCCAATCGTGTAGATGGTCATGACGACGAGGTGGCCATCCGCCCCTGACAAGACAAGCCGGAGCCGCTATCCGCCGCGCGATGACGCATGACATTCATATCGTGGGCGGCGGCCTCGCGGGGTCCGAAGCCGCATGGCAACTCGCCGAGGCGGGCTTCCGCGTTCGCCTGTCCGAGATGCGCGGATCGGGAGACACCACGCCCGCACACCACACCGCCGACCTGGCCGAACTGGTCTGCTCCAACAGCTTCCGCAGCGACGATGCCGACAGCAATGCGGTGGGGTTGCTCCATCAGGAGATGCGTGCGCTCGGCTCGCTGATCCTGCGCGAGGGCGACCGGCACCGGGTGCCCGCCGGGTCGGCGCTGGCGGTGGACCGTGACGGCTTTTCCGCCGCCGTGACCGCCGCGGTGGCCGCTCATCCCAACATCACGATCGTGCGCGAGCGGATCGACGCGCTGCCGGACACGCCCGTGATCGTCGCCACCGGCCCGCTGACGGCCCCGGACCTGTCCGCCAGCATCGCGGCCGAGACCGGCCGCGATTCGCTGGCCTTCTTCGATGCCATCGCGCCGATCGTGCATCGCGATTCGATCGCCATGGACGTGGCGTGGTTCCAGAGCCGCTGGAACAAGGGCGACGGATCGGACTACATCAACTGCCCGCTCGACAAGGAGCAGTATCACGCCTTCGTCGCCGGGCTGATCGCGGGCGAGAAGACCGAATATCGCGAGTGGGAGAACGTGCCCTATTTCGAGGGCTGCATGCCGATCGAGGTGATGGCGGAGCGCGGGCCGGAAACGCTGCGCTTCGGTCCGATGAAGGGAGTCGGGCTCGACGACCCGCGCACCGGGCGATGGCCCTATGCGGTGGTTCAGTTGCGGCAGGACAACGCCCATGGCACGCTGTGGAACATCGTCGGTTTCCAGACGAAGCTGAAGCATGCCGAACAGGTGCGGCTGTTTCGCACCATTCCCGGGCTGGAGAAGGCCGAATTCGCGCGGCTGGGCGGGTTGCACCGCAACACCTTCCTGCGTTCGCCGGAGCTGCTCGACGACACGTTGCGGCTGCGTTCGCGCTCCAACGTGCGGTTCGCCGGACAGATCACCGGCTGCGAGGGCTATGTCGAAAGCGCCGCGATCGGGCTGCTGGCGGGACGCTTCGCCGCCGCCGAACTGGGCGGGCGGCCCATGCCGCCGCCGCCGATGGAGACGGCGCTGGGGGCGTTGCTGTCGCACATCACCGGTGGGGCGGAGGCGGAAACCTACCAGCCGATGAACGTCAACTTCGGCCTGTTCCCACCCATTCCCGGCCGGACCAAAAAGGCCGACCGCAAGCGCATGTACACCGATCGCGCGCGCGCCGCGCTGGCGGCGTGGATGGCCGCGTGACGCTCACACCGGGATCGCCGTCGTATATTTCGTCATCGACAAAGCGAAATGTGACGACGCGCCGGCGACGGACGGGTGGCCGAGCAACGTCTGCATCAGGAAGTGGTTGTAGTCGCTCACGTCGGTGACGACGATCCGCAGCAGGTAATCCCATTCGCCCGACATCGAGAAGCTTTCGACGATCTCCGGGCGTCCGTCGACGAAACGTTCAAAATCCTGCCGCGCCTCCATGGCGTGGCTGCGCATCCGGACGTTGCACAGCACGTTGACGCCCCGCCCTACCGCCGCCGGATCGACCAGCCGCACGGTGCGCGTCAGCACCCCCGCCGACTCCAGCGCCTTCACCCGCCGCCAGCATGACGCGGAGGATGCGCCGACCGACTGCGCGAGATCGGCGTTGCTGAGTGTCGCATCCGTCTGAAGCGCGGAAACGATCCGGCGGTCAATCGCGTCGAGTCGATCGGTCTGTTTCATCCTGGTGGGATATTACGGATCGGCTTCATCAGAAACCATCCCGGAACGACCCAATCTGATAAGCATTGATCGTCGTCATCTGCGATCGTTCGCTCATGGCAGATGCGACACCGGAACGCCCGGCGGGGGCGGCAGCGGACTGGACGATCCCGCAAGACTGGGACGCATACACGCCCGAGGAGCATGCGACCTGGGACACGCTGTTCGCGCGGCAGATCGCGATGCTGCCCGGCCGGGTGACGCCCGAGTTCATGCAAGGGCTGGATGTGCTGCGCCTCTCCCGGCCCGGCATCCCCGATTTCGGCGAATTGTCCGACCGGCTGATGGCGGCGACCGGGTGGCAGGTCGTGGCGGTGCCCGGGCTGGTGCCCGACGCGGTGTTCTTCGATCACCTCGCCAACCGCCGCTTCGTATCCGGCAACTTCATCCGCCGTCCCGATCAGCTCGATTACCTTCAGGAACCCGACGTTTTCCACGACGTGTTCGGTCACGTGCCGCTGCTCGCCAATCCGGTGTTCGCGGACTATATGCAGGCCTATGGCCGCGGCGGACAGCGCGCGGCGGCGATGGGCGCGATCGAGCGGCTGTCGCGGCTCTACTGGTATACGGTGGAGTTCGGGCTGGTGCGCTCCGGCAGCGCGCTGAAGCTGTACGGGGCGGGCATCGTGTCGTCGCGCGCCGAATCGGTCTTCGCGCTCGACGATCCCTCGCCGAACCGGATCGGCTTCGACCTGCGGCGCGTGATGCGCACCCGCTACCGGATCGACGATTTCCAGCAGAGCTATTTCGTGATCGACAGTTTCGAGGAACTGCTCGACCAGACGCTCAACACCGATTTCGCGCCGCTCTACGCCGAGCTGGCCGACCTGCCCGACATCGCGCCCGACGCGATCCTGCCCGACGACCGCGTCGAGACGCGCGGGACGCAGGCGCATTCCCTTCACGCGAAAGGCTGAGCGAATGACCGACCCGAACGACGCGCCGCAGCGCCCGCCTGAGAACCCGCTGGGCCTCGCCGGTTTCGAATTCTGCGAATTCACCTCGCCCGACCCGGACACGCTGGCGCGCCAGTTCGAACAGATGGGCTTCGTCGCCTCGCACCGGCATCCCGCCAGGCAGGTGGTCCGCTACCGGCAGGGCCGCATCAACCTGTTGCTGAACCGTGAGCCGACCGGGCAGGCCGCCGACTTCCGCGCCGCCCACGGCCCCTCCGCCAGCGGCATGGCGTTTCGCGTCGCCGATCCGAAGGCGGCCTATGATCATGCGCTGAGCGAGGGCGCGACCGCCGTCGATGCCGCCGCTGGAACGCTGGGCGCCGGCAGCTATCCGATCGAGGGGATCGGCGGCAGCTACCTTTATCTCGTCCCCGCCGGCGTCGACATTTACGCCGACTGGGAAGAGCTGCGGGGCTGGGAGCAGGCGGCGGCGCAGAACAATGTCGGCCTCGATATCCTCGACCACCTGACCCACAATGTGCGGCGCGGCGAGATGCGGACCTGGTCGAGCTTCTATGGCCGGCTGTTCGGGTTCGAGGAGCAGAAGTTCTTCGATATCAAGGGCAAGGCGACCGGCCTGTTCAGCCAGGCAATGATCGCCCCGGACATGGCGATCCGCATCCCCCTGAACGAGAGCAAGGACGAAACCTCGCAGATCGAGGAGTTCATCCGCGAGTATAATGGCGAGGGAATCCAGCACCTCGCGCTGACCACCGACGACATTTTCGAGACGGTCGAGAAGCTGCGCGCGCGCGGCGTGCGGTTGCAGGATACGATCGAGACCTATTACGAACTGGTCGACAAACGCGTACCCGGCCATGGCGAGGATCTGGAGCGGCTGAAGCGGAACCGCATCCTGATCGACGGCAATGTCGGCGACGAAGGCATCCTGTTGCAGATCTTCACCGAGAACATGGTCGGCCCGATTTTCTTCGAGATCATCCAGCGCAAGGGCAATCAGGGCTTTGGCAACGGCAATTTCCAGGCGCTGTTCGAAAGTATCGAGCTGGATCAGATCCGGCGCGGCGTGGTCAAGGTCGACGCATAGGATGCGCGCCGGTGTGCGCCGGGCGCCGGGTTGAAGTAACGACAGGAGAGGAACGTGACCGACACGCCGCGCTACGTCCCCGGCTTCGGCAATCATGTCGCGACCGAGGCGGTCGCGGGTGCGCTGCCGGTGGGACGCAACTCACCGCAGCACGTGCCGTTCGGTCTCTATGCCGAGCAATTGTCCGGCAGCGCCTTCACCGCGCCGCGTCACGAGAATCGCCGTAGCTGGCTTTACCGCCTGCGCCCGACCGCGCAGCATCCCGCCTTCACCCCTTACGCCGGCGCCCCGCTTCTGACGTCGGTGCCCGTGGACACCGCGCCTTCGCCCAACCGGCTGCGCTGGGATCCGCTCCCGTGGCCGGACGCACCGACCGACTGGGTGGACGGCCTGGTCACTTATGGCGCGACCGGCAGCGTCGCCGCGCAGGCCGGCGTCGCCATCCACCTCTATGCCGCCACCGCCGACATGACGCGCGTGTTCTTCTCCGCCGATGGCGAGTTGCTGATCGTGCCGCAGGAGGGCGGGCTGGCGATCGACACCGAACTCGGCCGGCTCGACGTGGCGCCGTTGCAGATCGCGGTGATCCCGCGCGGGGTCCGGTTCCGCATCCGCCTGACCGATGCGCGGGCGCGGGGCTATGTCTGCGAGAATTACGGTGCGCCGTTCCGCCTGCCCGATCTCGGCCCCATCGGGGCAAACGGTCTCGCCAATCCGCGCGATTTCGAAACGCCGGTCGCGTGGTTCGAGGATCGCGACGAGCCGTGCGAGATCGTCCAGAAATTTCAGGGCAACCTTTGGCGCACAACGCTCGACCATTCGCCGTTCGACGTGGTGGCATGGCATGGGAATCTCGCGCCGTATCGCTATGATCTGACACGATTCAACACCATCAACACGGTGTCGTTCGATCACCCTGATCCGTCGATCTTCACCGCGCTCACCGCGCCGGGCGATACCCCCGGCACCGCCAGTTGCGACTTCGTGATCTTCCCCCCGCGCTGGATGGTGGCGGAGGGCACGTTCCGGCCGCCATGGTTCCACCGCAACGTGATGAGCGAGTTCATGGGGCTGATCGTCGGCGCCTATGATGCCAAGGAAGGCGGCTTCGTGCCGGGCGGTGCATCGTTGCACAACCAGATGAACGGCCACGGACCCGATCAGGCGAGCTATGAGAAGGCGGTCGCGGCGGACCTGAAGCCGCATCGCATCGACGGCACGATGGCGTTCATGTTCGAGACGCGCCATGTCGTGCGCACCACGGACTGGGCGAACGGGACGCCGACGATGCAGTTCGACTATGACGACGTCTGGCGCGGCTTTCGCAAGGCGGTACTGCCGCGATAGGGCGCGGCACTGGAAAATGCGCGCGACCCTGCTAGCGTGCCGGCCATGCAGTTCCTGAAGATCCTGTTCTGGTGCCTGTTGGCATTCGTCGCCGCGGTGTTCACCTTCGGCAATTGGACCACCATCTCGATCCAGTTGTTCGGCGGGCTGGTGGCGGAGGTGAACCTGCCGCTGCTGCTGCTGACCACCTTCCTGCTCGGCTTCCTGCCGACGCTGATCTACCAGCGCTGGATGCGCTTCCGGTTGCGACAGCGGCTGACCGCCGCCGAGCGCGCGATGGAAAGCGCGCTCGCCGCCGCGCGCGGGCCGGAACCGGCGCCGCCGGTCGAACCGCGCCCCGCCCCCACCCCCGCCGCGCCAACCCCCGCCATCCCGACTCCCGCCGCTGCTACCCCGATCGCCACGCCGGGAGCCGAATGATGAGCAATCGCATCTTCGTCGCGCTGGACACCCCGGATCTGGAACGCGCCCGTCTGCTGGCGCAGAAGGTCCGGCACCATGTCGGCGGCATCAAGCTGGGGCTGGAATTCTTCTGCGCGCATGGCCCCGCCGGCATACGCGCGATGGAGGAGATCGGCGTCCCGGTGTTCCTCGATTTGAAGCTGCACGACATCCCCAATACCGTCGCCAAGGCGGTGCAGTCGCTCGCCCCGCTCGCGCCGGCGGTGCTGACGGTGCACGCCGGCGGCGGGCGGGCGATGCTGGAGGATGCCAAGGCCGCCGCGCATCCCTCCACCAAAGTCGTTGCCGTGACGATGCTCACCAGCCTTGACGACAGCGACCTCGCCGCGACCGGCGTGTCGGGAAGCGCGCACGACCATGTGCTGCGCCTCGCCGGGCTGGCGCGCGACGCGGGGCTGGACGGCATCGTCTGCTCGGGTGCGGAGGTGAAGGCCGCACATGCGGCGTGGCCGAAGGGCTATTTCGTCGTGCCGGGCGTCCGCCCCGCCAACGGCGAGATCGGCGACCAGAAGCGGGTCGTCACGCCACGGCAAGCGGTCGAGGACGGCGCGTCGATGCTGGTGATCGGCCGCCCGATCACGCAGGCCGACGATCCCGACGCCGCCGCCCGCGCGATCGCGGCGACGCTGTAGCGCTTTCCTCG
Source organism: Sphingomonas taxi (assembly GCA_003243195.1). Classification (GTDB taxonomy): domain Bacteria; phylum Pseudomonadota; class Alphaproteobacteria; order Sphingomonadales; family Sphingomonadaceae; genus Sphingomonas; species Sphingomonas taxi_B. Next base: position 39,252 of record QFQI01000004.1, read on the forward strand.
TCATCCCTGAAACGGCGGTGACGGCGTTCCCGGCGCGGTGCGGGTGCCCTTGCCAGCGCCGTCGATCGATACGACATGCGCGGCCATGCCCGTCACCGCCAAGATCTGCGGCCTGTCGACCGCCGCGACGCTCGATGCCGCCATCGCCGGAGGGGCAAGCCATGTCGGCTTCGTGGCGTTTCCGCCTTCGCCGCGCCACCTCGAGCGGGATCGCCTCGCCGAGCTTGCCGCGCGGGTGCCGGGGCACGTCGCCCGGGTCGGCGTCTTCGTCGATCCGGCCGACGATCTCGTCGCCGCTTACGTGCAGGCAGGGCGGCTGGACGCGATCCAGCTCCACAAGACCGCGCCGGGCCGGGTCGCGCACCTGCGCCGCATGGCCGGCGTGCCCGCTTGGGCTGCGGTGGCCGTGAAGACGCGCGCCGACCTCGACGTCGCCTCATCCTACGTGGGGGCCGCCAATCGCCTGCTCTACGATGCCAAGACGCCCGAAGGTTCGACGTTGCCGGGCGGCATGGGCGTGCGTTTCGACTGGCGGCTGTTGCAGGGATATCGCCATCCGCTGCCGTGGGCGCTGTCGGGCGGGCTGGATGCCGCGAACGTGACCGAGGCGATCGCGGCGACCGGCGCGACGCTGGTCGACGTATCGTCCGGCGTGGAGCGCGCGCCCGGCGTCAAGGACATGGACAAGATCGCCGCCTTCCTGCAACGGGTATCCGCATCATGAACGCTCCCAATTCCTTCCGGGCGTGGCCCGACGAGCGCGGTCATTTCGGCCCCTATGGCGGCCGCTACGTCGCCGAGACGCTGATGCCGCTGATCCTCGATCTCGAGCGCGAATATCGCGCCGCCAAGGAGGATCCGGCGTTCGCCGCGCAGTTCGACGACCTGCTGGAACATTATGTCGGCCGTCCCTCGCCGCTCTACTTCGCCGAGCGGCTGACCGACACGCTGCGCGAGAGCGCCGGCGACGGCATGGGCGCGCAGGTGTGGTTCAAGCGCGACGAGCTGAACCATACCGGCGCGCACAAGATCAACAATTGCATCGGCCAGATCCTGCTGGCGATCCGCATGGGCAAGACGCGGATCATCGCGGAAACCGGTGCCGGCCAGCACGGCGTCGCGACCGCCACGGTCTGTGCGCGCTTCGGCCTGCCGTGCGTGATCTACATGGGCGCCAAGGACGTGGAGCGGCAGCAGCCCAACGTGTTCCGCATGAAGCTGCTCGGGGCGGAAGTGCGGGCGGTGGAGAGCGGTGCGCGCACGCTGAAGGATGCGATGAACGAGGCGCTGCGCGACTGGGTCGCCAACGTCCACGACACCTTCTACATCATCGGCACCGCGGCCGGACCTCACCCCTATCCCGAACTGGTGCGCGACTTTCAGAGCGTGATCGGCCGCGAGGCGCGCGCGCAACTGATGGCGCGCACCAGACGGCTGCCCGATCTGCTGGTCGCCGCGATCGGCGGCGGATCGAACGCGATCGGGCTGTTCCACCCGTTCCTCGATGATCGCGACGTCAGGATGCTGGGCGTCGAGGCGGCCGGCGAGGGTCTGGAGAAGAAGCACGCCGCCAGCCTCGCCGGCGGCTTCCCGGGCGTCCTTCACGGCAACAAGACCTATCTGTTGCAGGACGAGGACGGCCAGATCGCCGAGGCGCATTCGATCTCCGCCGGGCTGGACTATCCCGGGATCGGTCCCGAACATGCGTGGCTGAAGGACAGCGGACGCGTCGATTATACCGCCGTCACCGATCGCGAGGCGCTGGACGCGTTCCAGTTGCTGTGCCGGACCGAGGGGATCATCCCGGCGCTGGAACCTGCGCACGCGATCGCGGCCGTCGCGCGCAAGGCCAAGGAAATGCAGCAGGATCGCATCATCCTCGCCAACCTGTGCGGCCGTGGCGACAAGGATATCTTCACCGTCGCCGATGCGTTGGGAGTACGGATTTGACGCGCCTTTCCGCCGCCTTCCCGGCCGACCGCGCGGCGCTGGTCTGCTTCGTCACCGCTGGCGATCCGTCGGTGGCGGCCACGCCCGCCATCCTCGACGCGCTGGTCGCGGGCGGCGCCGATGTGATCGAACTCGGCATGCCGTTCACCGATCCGATGGCGGATGGTCCGGCGATCCAGGCCGCCAACATCCGTGCGCTCGGCGCCGGCGTCAGGACCGCCGACATCCTGCGGATCGCGAAGGATTTCCGGGATCGCCATCCTCATGTTCCGCTGGTGCTGATGGGCTATGCCAACCCGATGCTGCGTCGCGGTCCGGAGTGGTTCGCCGACGCCGCGCGTGATGCGGGCGTGGACGGCGTGATCTGCGTCGACGTCCCGCCGGAGGAGGATGATGCGCTCGGGCCGGCGTTGCGCGCGACGGAGGTCGATCTGATCCGTCTGGCGACGCCGACCACCAACGCCGCGCGGCTGGCGGACGTGCTGGGTGGCGCGGGCGGCTTCGTCTATTATGTGTCGGTGGCCGGGATCACCGGCAAGCAGCAGGCGCTGCAATCCTCGATCGAGGATGCGGTGGCGCGGCTCAAGGGCGCGACCGACCTGCCGGTGGTGGTCGGTTTCGGTGTGCGCACGCCCGATCAGGCGCGCAGCATCGGGCGCGTGGCGGACGGCGTGGTGGTCGGCTCGGCGATCGTGGAAATCGTCGCCGAGCATGGCGTCGCCGCTGCCGCGCCGGTCACCGCCTATGTTCAATCGCTGTCGGCCGCGCTGGCCGACGCTCGAAAGGTTCCGGCATGAGCTGGCTCAGCAACGTCCGCAACGCGCTGTCCGGGATCGTCCCCGGCACCGCCAAACCGCAGACGCCCGATCACCTGTGGCACAAGTGCAAGGGATGCGGCACGATGGTGTTCGCCAGGGAGCTGGAGGAGAACCTCCACGTCTGTCCCAATTGCGACCATCACGAGCGGATCGGCCCGGCGCAGCGCTTCGCGCATCTGCTGGACGAAGGCAGCATCGACGTGCTGCCAGCGCCGCGCGCCGCCGAGGATCCGCTGAAGTTTCGCGATTCCAAGCGCTATGCGGACCGGCTGAAGGCGGCACGCGCCGGCACCGGCGAGCAGGACGCGTTTGTCAACGCACGCGGCGCGATCATGGGGCATCGCGTCGTGGTCGGCGTGCAGGACTTCGCCTTCATGGGCGGATCGATGGGCCAGGCGGTGGGCGAGGCGTTCATCCAGGGTGTCGAAACCGCGGTGCGCGACCATGCGCCGTTCATCGTCTTCACCGCATCGGGCGGTGCGCGGATGCAGGAAGGCATCCTCAGCCTGATGCAGATGCCGCGCAGCACGGTGGCGATCCAGATGCTGCACGATGCCGGCCTGCCCTATATCGTCGTGCTGACCGATCCGACCTCCGGGGGGGTGATGGCGGCCTATGCGATGCTGGGTGACGTGCAGATCGCCGAGCCCAAGGCGACGCTGGCGTTCACCGGGCGCCGCGTGATCGAGAACACGATCCGCGAGAAGCTGCCGGAGGATTTCCAGACCAGTGAATATTATCTGGAGCACGGCATGATCGACATGGTGGTCCACCGCCGGGCCTTGCGCGAGCGGCTGGCGACGGTGATCGGCTACCTGTGCGGCGATCGGAAGGCCGCCTGACCCCTTCCGCCTGAGCCCCGGCGATGGCCGATCATGCCGTCTCACGCGACGCCGCCGTTCAGGCGCAACTCGACCGGCTGTGGGCGCTGTCGCCCGGTGCCGACGTGCTGGGGCTGGAGCGGATCACGCGACTGCTCGCGCGGCTTGGCGATCCGCACCATGCGTTGCCGCCGGTGTTCCATGTCGCGGGCACCAACGGCAAGGGATCGACGTGCGCCTATCTGCGCGCCGCGCTGGAGGCGGCGGGATACCGCGTCCACGCCTATACCAGCCCGCATCTGGTGCGCTTCAACGAGCGAATACGGCTCGCCGGGAAACTGATCGACGACGACGCGCTCGCGCCGCTGCTGGCCGAGGTGCTGGATGTGGCCGGTGACATCGGCGCGAGCTTCTTCGAGATCACCACCGCCGCCGCCTTCCTCGCCTTCGCGCGCACTCCGGCGGATGCCTGCGTCGTGGAAGTCGGGCTGGGCGGACGGCTCGACGCCACGAACGTGCTTGCGGCGCCGGTCGCCTGCGGGATCGCCGCGCTCGGCATCGACCACCAGGCGTTCCTGGGCGACACGCTGGCACAGATCGCCGCGGAGAAGGCCGGCATCGCCAAGCCCGGCGTGCCGCTGGTGACCATGCGCTATCCCGCGCCGGTCGCCGCGGTGGTGGCAGAGGCGGCGAGGAAGGCCGATGCGCGGTTGCTGCCGGCGGGCGTGGCATGGCGGCACGATGTCGATCCGCGCGCCGCGCGCCTGACCTACACCGACCCGAACGGGCAGGTCGACCTGCCGCTGCCGGCGCTGCCGGGCATCCATCAGGCGGACAATCTCGCGCTCGCCACTGCCATGTTGCGCCACCAGCAAGCGCTGCCGGTGCCCGACACGGCGCTGGACGAAGCGTCGCGGTCGGCGCGCTGGCCGGCGCGTCTGCAACGACTGTCGCCCGGGCCGCTCACCGGGCCGCTGAGCGCGACGCCGGTATGGCTGGACGGCGGGCACAATGCCTCCGCCGGAGAGGCGATCGGCGCGGCGCTGGCGCGGATCATCCCCCCGGGCCAGGACCGGTCGCTGATCGTGGTCATGGGCATGCTCGCCAACAAGGATCCCGCCGGGCTGCTGGCGCCCTTCGCCGCGCATGTCCGCGCGCTGATCGCGCTTCCCGTGCCCGGCCATCCGCACCACACGCCCGAGGATCTGGCGGAGATTGCGGCGCGGCTGGGCATCCCGCGCGTGCACGCGGCGGGGTCGATCAGCGACGCCTTCGTGCTGCTGCGAGGCATCGTCCAGCCGGCCGACACGGTGCTGGTCGCGGGGTCACTCTATCTCGCCGGTGAAGTGCTGAGCGCGAACGACGAACTGCCGCGATAGCCATAGATGTGCGATTGACTTGCAATAGCGGCTGAACCACTCTGCGGAGGTTACAGGAGTCGCTTGTTCATGACCCAGCTTCCCGCCGCCGCGACGATCACCGCGCTTCCCTACGCGCTGCCCGAATGCGCCAACGCCCGCGTCATCCTGTTCGCAATGCGGCGGATGGGCGCACGTGGCCTGGCCGACGCGCGTGCGGCGCATGCGCTGTTCACGACGTTCGGCGAAGCGTTCCGCCGTCCTCTCACCCTGCTGCGCGCGCTGATGGCGGACATGGCGACCAACGCCGCCGCGCCGATCGCGATCGCGCCGTGCTGCTGCGCGCGCATGACATCGTCGGAGCGCGTGCTGCTCGCCATCATCGGCCGCGTCGAAACCCGCGTGGAAAGCGCGCGCCTGCTGATGCAGGATCTGCTCGGCCAGCGTCACGTCGACGGCGTGCTTGCGAGCGCCGCGGCGGTGGCGATGGCGTTCGCAGATGAAGGGCGTCCGGTCGCGGTCTAAAGTGTTTCCCGATCAGGTTGGATCATCGGCACGGAGGTGATTTCGCTACAAGGCGAGGCGGGAGTGATGCCGGAGCATCGTCACCGACAAGCAACGCTGCCGCGTGCCGAAAGTGCCCCGCCGCGTAGCCGTCCCCCGCAGGGCGATGATGGTGGTTCAATGTGATCGGAGAACGCTTCAGGGCGTCGCGCCGTCGCGTGCGTCGCCCGGCCCTTCCGTCCCGGCGCTGCCCACCGAGCGGTCGACCAGCCCGGAACGGCTCATCCACCAGAACAGCAGCACGCCCGGCAGCGCGATCACCGTGGTGAGCAGGTAGAAGTGGACATAGCCCATCCGCTCCACCAGCGCGCCGGCGGTGGTGCCGGTGACGACGCGCCCGACGATGCTCGCCGCCGCGGAGATCAGTGCATATTGCGCTGCGGTGAAGCGAAGATCGCACAGCGCCGAGAAATAGGCGACGACGGTCACGCCGCCGATCCCCGAGGCGATATTCTCGAACACCATCGCCCCCGCCAGCCCGGCGTTGCTGTGGCCGGCGGCGGCCAGCAGCGCGAAGCTGGCGTTCGACACCGCCATCAGCACCAGGCTGAGCAGCACCGAGCGCTTCAGCCCCAGTCGCGCGTAGAGCGCACCGCCGATGAAGATGCCGATCAGATAGGCCCAGAAGCCGACACCGACATCGTACAGCGCGATCTCGTCGTTGCTGAACCCGAGGTCGTCGAGCAGCAGCCGCAACACCAATTGCCCCAGCGTATCGCCGATCTTGTGGATCAGGATGAACGCCAGCACCACCAGCGCGCCCGGGCGGGCGAAGAATTGCACGAACGGTCGCCAGATCGCCGCCAGCGCATCGCCGGGACCGCGACGTTCCACCGGATCGCGGTGGCGGCGCGGCTCGCCGATCACCAGCCCGGCGATCATCGCCGGCAGCGCGAGCGCCGCCGTGGCGAGATATGCGGCTTCCCACCCGACGCGCGCCGCCAGCACCAGCGCGAGCCCGCCCGCACCCGCCGATCCGATCCGCCAGCCGTATTGGCTCATCCCCGATCCGACACCCAGTTGGCGCGGCTCCAGGATCTCGATGCGATAGGCGTCGATCACCACGTCGAAGGTCGATCCCGCCACGCCGACCAGGATCGCGGCGGTGGCGGTGGCGGCGATGCTGGTGCGCGGATCGACCAGGGCGAGATTGGCAATCGCCGCGATCACCAGCACGCCGGCGAACAGCAGCCAGGACACGCGCTGCCCCCATCGTCCCAGCACCGGCAGCCGCACGCCGTCCACCACCCACGCCCACAGGAATTTGAGGTTGTAGACGAGGAAGGCGAGGCTGAACGCGGTGACCGTTTTCTTGTCGATACCATCCTGTGCGAGGCGGCTGGTGAGCGTGGACGCGATCATCGCATAAGGAAAACCGGACGAAACCCCCAGCGCGAACGCCGCCAGCGGCCCGCGTTCGACATACGGGCGCACGCCGTCGACCCATGTCCGTCCGTCCGCCCGCGCCGCCATCAACTCTCGCTCCACCCACGTCCTGGCGCCGGTGTAGCGGCAAAACTGCGTCAGGGAAGCGGCGATCCGCCGTTCGCCGCCCCGAACAGCCGCAACCCGGTCGGCAGCCGCGCCGGCCGCTTGCCCGCGACCGCCTCGGCGATCGCGTCGATCGCGTTCAGCAGGTCGCGCTGCGCATAGGGTTTGGCGAGACAACCGACCGCCAACGCCTCCGCGTCCACCGGACATGCGCCGGTGACGAACAGGACCGGGATCTGCCGCGCCGCGGCCGCGCGGGCGACGTCCAGGCCGGTCCCGTCGGCGAGATTGACGTCGGCCAGCACCAGGTCGATCGCGGCTCCGCCGTCGATCACCTCCACCGCGTCCGCCACCCGGTCGACGGTGGCGACGACGCTATAGCCCTGATCGCCGAGCAGATATTCGGTATCGAACGCGACCAGCGGCTCGTCCTCCACCACCAGGAGCTTTTCGATCGACCGCTGCCGCCGTCCGAACAACATGCCACATCCCCCGGTTGACCGATCCGATCCATCAAACTCCGCCGCGTGTAAATATTTCCGCCGCTGCGTCGCACGATACGCTAAGCGGTCGGCATGTCCGACGACCGTTCCCAGCACCGTATCGCCAAGCTGCTCGCCCGCGCCGGTGTGGCATCACGGCGCGAGGTGGAGCGGATGATCGCGGAAGGGCGGATCGCGAAGGACGGCGTCGTGCTCGACACCGCGGCGACGGTGCTCGCCTCGCTGGACGGCGTGACCGTCGACGGGCAGCCGGTCGCGGCGGCGGAGCCGGCGCGGCTGTTCCTGTTCCACAAACCGACCGGCGTCCTCACCGCCGAACGGGATCCCGCGGGACGCGCGACGATCTACGACCGGCTGCCGAAGGACCTGCCGCGGCTGGTCCCGGTCGGGCGGCTCGACCTGAATACGGAGGGGCTGCTGCTGCTGACCACCGATGGCGGGCTGAAGCGCGAGCTGGAACTGCCCGCCACCGGGGTGGAGCGCAGCTATCGCGCGCGCGCGTACGGGCAGGTCAGCCAGACGCAACTGGAGGAGCTGATCCACGGCATCGAGATCGACGGCATCCGCTACGGGTCGATCGACGCCAATCTGGAGCGACGCACCGGCGCGAACGTGTGGATCGAGATGACGCTGCGCGAGGGCAAGAACCGCGAGGTGCGCCGCGTGCTGGAGCATCTGGGCTTGCGCGTCAGCCGGCTGATCCGCACGCGTTACGGCCCGTTCGTGCTCGGCGACCTGCCCGTCGGCGACATCGGGGAGGTGCGCACCGCCGACCTGACCGCGTTCCTTCACACGCTGAAGGCCGCGCCGCGACTGCGCGAGCCGGTGCGCGATGTGGCGGTCGCCGGCGGTCGCCGTGGCGCACCGCGCCGTGCGCCGGTCAAGCCGGTGCCACCACCTGTCCGTCGCCCGGTGGCCGCCAAGCCCGCGCTGCCGCCCAGACCGACCCCCAAACCCGCCGACGCGGAAGAAGCCGCCACGCCGCCGGTTCGCCCGCCGCGGATCAAGCGGCAGGCGGGCTGGGCCAAGCCGAAGCCGCGCTCCGGTCCGCCCAAGCGGGGCCGCCGGTGAGGATCATCGCCGGTCAGTGGCGCGGGCGTCCGCTCGCCGCGCCGAAGGGCGACGCCACACGCCCCACCGCCGATCGCACGCGCGAGGCGCTGTTCTCGATGCTGGCCAGCCGCGTCGGCAGCTTCGACGGCCTGGCGGTGGCCGATCTGTTCGCCGGCTCCGGCGCGCTGGGGCTGGAGGCGCTGTCGCGCGGTGCGGCGACATGCCTGTTCGTGGAGCAGGACAAGCCGGCGCTCGACGTGCTGCGCGCGAACATCGCCCGGCTCGGCGCGACGGGGGCCGACGTGCGGCCGGGGTCGGTGCTGGCGCTGGGACCGGCGCGCGCGCCGCTCGACATCGTGATGATGGACCCCCCTTATCAGACCGGCGCGGGCGCGGTGGCCGCCGACAAGCTGGCGCGGCTCGGCTGGATCGGTCCCGCGACCTGGGTGTCGATCGAAACCTCGCGCGAGGAAACGACCCCGCCGTCCGGCTTCACCGTCGACGCCGATCGCGTCCACGGCCGTGCGCGGCTGATGCTGCTGCGCCGCGCCTGATTACGGTCCCGCCACCGGCGCCGGCGCGACATGCCGGCCGGGCCGCATCGCCAGCAGCGCGGCAAGGCTCAGCAGCGACATGAACGCCAGATAACCGCCGACCAGCGACAGCCCGCCGCGCCGCGCCAGCGTCTCGGCCGCGACCGGGGTCAGCCCCCCACCGATGATCCCCGCCATGTTGAACGCCAGACTGACGCCGGTGTAGCGCACCCGCGCCGGAAACAGTCCCGGCAGCCATGCGCCAAGCGGGCCATAGACGAACCCCATCACGAACAGCGCGACGGCGAGGGTCGCGAACACCAGCGGCAGCGATCCCGAACCGAGCCCCGGCGCCAGCAGGAAACCCGCCGCGACCGCCGCGCAACAGCCCCATTTCAGCACGTGCGCCGGGCTGGTGCGGTCGGCCCATTCGCCGGACAGGAAGATGCCCAGCGCCATGAACAGGATCGCGCCGAGTTGCAGCCCCAGGAACGTCTGACGGTCGATGCCGAGCCGCGTCGTCGCATAGCCGAGCGCGAAGGCGGTCGCGATGTAATAGACCGCGAAGCAGGCCACCGCGCCCAGCGTGCCGCCGACCGCGACCCGCCAGTGATCGCGCAGCAACTCCCCCATCGGCACCGCGGGCGGCGGTCCTTCCTCCAGCACCCGCGCAAAGGCGGGGGTTTCGGCGATCTTCAGCCGCACCCACAGCCCCAGTCCGACCAGCACGATCGACAGCACGAAGGGGATGCGCCAGCCCCACGCCATGAAATCGGCCGGCGTCATCGCCAGTCCCAGCAGCAGGAACAGCCCGTTGGCGGCGATGAACCCGACCGGCGCGCCGAGCTGCGGCACCATCCCGTAGCGCCCGCGCCGGCCGGGCGGGGCGTTCTCCACCGCCAGCAGCGCCGCGCCGCCCCACTCGCCGCCCAGCCCGAAGCCCTGTCCGAAGCGAAGCGCGCACAACAGCACCGGCGCCAGATAGCCCGCCTGCGCATAGGTCGGCAGGAAAGCGATCGCCAGCGTCGAGCCGCCCATCAGCATCAGGCTGGCCACCAGCGTGGACTTGCGGCCGATCCGGTCGCCGTAATGGCCGAACGCCCACGCGCCCACCGGGCGGGCGAAGAACGCCACCGCCAGGCTGCCGTAGGCGGCGAGCAACTGCGCCGACGGGTCACCGGCGGGAAAGAACAATGGCCCGAACACCAGCGACGCCGCCGTCGCGTAGATGTAGAAATCGTAGAACTCCACCGATGTACCGACGAGGCTGGCCAGCAGGATGCGGCGGTGGGAAGCGGCGGGCATTGCAACGGAACGGGCGACCATGCGGCCTCTTTCGGGCCGGCGTCGCCCCGGCGTCAACGCGCAAAAAATGTCTCACCAGTCACGAAATCGCTGCGCCGCGACACAAGACAGCAATGTTGCCGGATTAAGGGAGGTTCGCGGCGCCGCTCCCCTGACTGGCGCCGCATCGCTGGGCAGCCCCCCCTCGCCCGGCCATTCCCTGAACTACGGGGCGGCCGTCAAGCGGCTGCCCCGGCTTTTCGCGGCAGGCATGCCGGCGCGCGTGCCACAGACGGGCGGCACATGTCCGACGGGTCGTGAAGCGGGTGAGGCTACCAGTCTCTACGGCTTTCTCCGCCCGGCCGGCTGCTCAGGATCGGTCGCGACCAGAGAGGCGAGCCGGTCGGGACAGGCTGCCCTGCCGCGCTCGTCCCGATACGTCGTCTCGATTCTGCCGGATACGGCTGCCGCTGCTGCCAGGCCTAGAAGGCGGCTGCGCGGACCGCCGAGAGCAACATCCAGTAGAGCGCGCCCGACAGCAGCATCGCGACCGGCAGGGTCAGCAGCCACGCCGCCGCAAGCTGAAGCAGTGTGCGGCGTTGCAGCCCCTGCCCGCTCGCCACCGATGCGCCGGCGACGCCCGACGACAGGATATGCGTCGTCGATACCGGCAGGCCGAAGCGATCCGCGGCCAGGATCGTGCCCGCCGCCACCAGCTCCGCCGATGCGCCCATGCCGTACGTCATGTGCTGCTTGCCGATCTTTTCGCCGACGGTCACCACGATGCGCTTCCACCCGACCATCGTGCCCAGGCCGAGCGCCAGCGCGACCGCCACCTTCACCCACAGCGGGATGAAGCGCGTGCCGCGTTCCAGTCGCGACTGGTAATCGGTGAGCATGTCCTTTTCACGCGCGCTCAACCCGCTGGCCGGCGACTTCACGATCAGCCGCGTCGCATCCAGCACCAGATACATGTCGTTGCGGATATTGGGCGTGGCGCGCGCGGGCACCTTGCCCAGCGAGCCGTAGCTGGCCACGCGCGCGGAAAGGTCGCGGGACACAGTGACGATCGCGCCATAGGTGGCGCGGTTCACGACGCGATGGTGCTGCAATGCCGTCATCAGCACGCCGCGGGCATCCCCGCCGGCGACCGGCTGCGCGCCATGACGCGTCAGCACGCGGCTCGCCGCCTCCGCGCTGCGCACGAACGCGGGCGTCTCGCTCGCCGGCAGCGTGCGGTTGAGCGCATAGGCGGTCGGCGCGCAGCCGATGAGGATCAGCATGATGAGTCCCATGCCCTTCTGCCCGTCGTTGGAGCCGTGGCTGAACGACACCGCCGTGCAGGTGAAGATCAGCAGCGCGCGGATGCCGCGCGGTGGCGGGGCGTCGCCACGCGGCGCGGTCATCAGTTTCGGATCGCGCGTCACATGGCGCATCACCACCAGCAGCAGCGCCGCCGCGCCGAAGCCGATCAGCGGCGCCATCCACAATCCGGTCAGTACCTTGGTCGCCTGCCCCCAGTCGACGCCCGATGTGCCGCCGGCCGAGGAGGAGAGGAACTGGTTGGCAAGCCCGACTCCCAGCACCGATCCGATCAGCGTGTGGCTGGAGCTGTTGGGGAGGCCGACATACCAGGTGGCGAGATTCCACAGCACCGCGGCGAGCAGCAGCGCGAAGATCATCGCGAACCCCGCGCCCTTCCCGACGTTCAGCACCAGATCGACTGGCAGCAGCGTCACGATCGAATAGGCCACCGCGCCCGACGAGAGCATCACGCCCAGGAAGTTGAAGAATCCCGACCAGATCACCGCGATGTTGGCGGGCAGCGAGTTGGTGTAGATAACCGTCGCGACCGCATTGGCGGTGTCGTGAAAGCCGTTCACGAATTCGAAGCCGAGCGCGATCAGCAAGGCCAGCGCAAGGAAGGCGAACACGCCGAGTTCGAGCTGCTCGCCGACCTGATGCGTATCGACCAGCACACTGATCCCGGCATAGGCGAAGCCCGCCAGGACGATGCCGAGGAACAAAGGCCGCGCGGCCGGATGGACCGGATCGTCGAACGTACGCGAAGGTGCCGTTGACGCGGGCTGCGACGCCGCAAGGACATTGGAAGCCATGATGGTTCCGCCCTCGACCCCAACGGTGACACTTTGATGACGCTCACCGTCTCCGACCAGCGAAATCGCCGGTCCGGGGGCCGGTCAATCCATGTCGGGATAGGTCTGGAACGCGGGCAGCGCCGCGATTCCGTCCGCCCACGGCAGACGATCCTTCACCATGATCTGTGCGCCGGGCGCATGCGCCTCCGGTGAATCCAGCGTACCGGACTGGACGTCGACGATCCCGGGCAGCATGGCGGGGTTGCGATAGAACAGCCCCGTTCCGCATGTGCCGCAGAACTCGCGCACGACATGTTCGGACGATCGGTAGCGCGCGGGCGTGCCGGTGACGGTGAACGATTCCTCGCGGAACGCCATCCAGCCGACCATCGGCGCCCCCGACCATGTTCGGCAATCCGTACAATGGCATATCGCATGATGCTCCGGCGCGGCCTCACCCGCATAGCTGATCTCGCCACAATGGCAGCGGCCGGTAATCGTCATCGTTCAGCCCCCTCAACGATGTTTATGCTCTGTTCCATGATAGCCGCGCCGTCTCGCCGTGCAAGCGCGGCATGTCGACTGTAACGAATCGCCGTCGCGCTTGCCCCCTCGCGCGCCGTTCCCTACCTGTTCAAACGTGACCGATCTTCGCGACGCCGTTCAGGAACCGCCCTATCTTGCCGGGCTCAACCCGCAGCAGCGCGATGCGGTGCTGACCACCGACGGGCCGGTGCTGGTGCTCGCGGGCGCGGGCACCGGCAAGACCGCCGCGCTGACGGCGCGACTGGCGCATCTTCTGTACACGCGGCGCGCGTGGCCGTCGGAGATCCTGTCGGTCACCTTCACCAACAAGGCCGCGCGCGAGATGCGCGAGCGCGTCGGCCGGTTGGTTGGCGACGCGGTGGAAGGGATGCCGTGGCTGGGCACCTTCCACGCGATCGGCGCGAAGATGCTGCGCCGGCATGCCGAGTTGGTCGGGTTGCAGAGCAATTTCACAATTCTCGACACCGACGACCAGTTGCGGCTGCTCAAGCAACTGATCGTCGCGGCGGATATCGACGAGAAGCGCTTTCCCGCACGGTCGCTGGCCGGCCTGATCGACGAATGGAAGAACAAGGGGCTGGTGCCGGCGGACATCGACGCCGGGGAGAGCGAACGTTACGGCAACGGCCGCGGCGGCGAACTGTACCAGCAATATCAGGATCGTCTCAGGTCAGTGAACGCCTGCGACTTTGGCGACCTGCTGCTGCATGTGCTGACGATCCTGAAGCGCGATCGCGGCGTGCTGGAACAGTATCAGCAGCGCTTTCGCTACATCATGGTCGATGAATATCAGGACACCAACTCGGTCCAGTATCTATGGCTGCGGCTGCTGGCGCAGGAGCGGCGCAACATTTGCTGCGTCGGGGACGACGACCAGTCGATCTATTCGTGGCGCGGCGCGCAGGTCGAGAACATCCTGAAGTTCGAGAAGGATTTCCCCGGCGCGCGGGTGATCCGGCTGGAGCAGAACTATCGCTCCACCCCGCACATCCTGGGCGCGGCATCGGGCGTGATCGCCAACAATGGCGGGCGACTCGGCAAGGAATTGTGGACCGAGCTGGATGCGGGCGAGAAGGTCCGCGTGCTCGGCGTGTGGGACGGACCGGAGGAAGCACGCCGCGTCGGTGACGAGATCGAGGCGGCGCAGCGTGCCGGCAAGAGCCTGGACGATGTGGCGATCCTGGTGCGTGCGCAGCACCAGACCCGCGAGTTCGAGGACCGCTTCATCGCGATCGGCATGCCATACCGGATCGTCGGCGGTTTTCGCTTCTACGAACGTGCCGAGATCCGCGACGCGCTGGCGTATCTGCGCGTCGTCAACCAGCCCGCCGACGACCTGGCGTTCGAACGGATCGTCAACACGCCCAAGCGTGGCCTGGGCGACAAGGCGATCGCCAAGCTCCACCAGCTCGCGCGCGCCGAGCGGCTGCCGCTGTCGATCGCCGCCGCGCGCATCCTGGACACCGACGAGCTGACGCCGCAGGCGCGCAAGGCGCTGGGCCGCTTCGTCGGCGACGTGGCGCGGTGGCGCGACATGGCCAACGACCTGCCGCACCCCGAACTCGCACGGCAGATCCTCGACGAGAGCGGCTATACCGCGATGTGGCAGGCCGAAAAGTCGGCCGAGGCAGCGGGGCGGCTGGAGAACCTCTCCGAGCTGGTACGCGCGATGGAGGAATATGAGAATCTCGGCGCGTTCCTGGAACATGTCAGCCTGGTCATGGACAATGAGGCGACGCGCGAAGACCCCAAGGTAACGATCATGACGATCCACGCCGCCAAGGGGCTGGAGTTCGACACGGTGTTCCTTGCCGGCTGGGAGGAAGGGCTGTTCCCGTCGCAGCGCGCGCTGGACGAAGGCGGCACCCGCTCGCTGGAGGAGGAGCGGCGCCTGGCCTATGTCGCGATCACGCGCGCGCGGCGGCGGGCGACGATCCTGCACGCCGCCAATCGCCGCATCTATGGCCAGTGGACCAGCTCGATACCGTCGCGCTTCGTCGGTGAACTGCCGCCGCAGCATGTCGAGAGCGAGACGAGCATGTCGGGCGGCGAGAGCCTGTGGCGCGCCAACTGGTCCGAGCGTGCCGATCCGTTCGCCGACGTGGCGCGCGGCACCGGGCGTGGCCCCGGTTGGCAGCGCGCCGCCGGCACGCTGAACGCCGGCAAGCCGGGCGGCGACTGGACCAGCCGCACCTTTACGCGCGAGCCGACGCGCGTGGTCGAAAGCCGCGCGTCCGCCGTCAGCCTCGGCAACAAGGGTCGTGCCGACCTGTCCACCGGCCAGCGGGTCTTCCACCAGAAGTTCGGCTACGGCACGATCGCCGATATCGAAGGCAACAAGCTGGAGATCGACTTCGAACAGGCGGGACGCAAGCGTGTGATGGACAGCTTCGTAACGGCGGGGTGATGGTTTACCTCCGCCGTGGGTTGCTTTGCCTGTCGCAAACTTCGGGGGCTACACGGGCGAGCGCTACCTGCCCGGAAAGGTGGGCGCGGCGCGCTTCGGCGCCGATGACGTCCGCGCCACCGCGAAAAAGCGCGTCGAGACCATAAAGGGGATGAGCAGGGCGGAACGGCTCAGGGCGTTGTCCGGCCGATCCGTACCGCACCGCTCGCCCACAGCGCCCACCAGATAATCGCCGGCTGGAGCGCGAGCCGGGGTGCGTGATACCACAGCGACAGGCCAGTGCCGCGCGACAGGTCGATCGCGGCATGGCGGATGTTCGCGGGCCAGACGCACAGCGCATAGGCCGCCAGCGCCCATCCCGCTGCCCGCCGCCACGGCGCGGGCAGCAGCAGTGCGGCCGCGCCGGCCAGTTCGCACCATCCGGTCGCGATCACCGCAAGGCGCGGCGCCGGCACCCATGCCGGCACGATCCGTACTATCGCATCCGTGACGATCAGGTGCGCCACTCCCGCCACGGCATAGAACAGCGCCAGCCCCCGGCGCGCAATCCGTCGTCCGCGAGGTTCCTCTTGCCGGACGCGGGCGGGGTTCGTCAGGGTTCGATCGCCAGCAGCGTTACGCCCTGGTAACGGGCCTCGCCCGGTACGAACAGCTCGCTGGGTTTGAAGCGGCGCGGGGTGATGCGCAACGCCGACAGGCCGGCCAGCTTGAACGCGCCGATCTTCGCCTCCTTGGGCGGCTGGCCGTCGCGCTCCAGCGTCAGCGCGTCGAGATAGATCTCGCCGTGCTTGGTATAGAGCACGTGCGGCGCCAGCGTCACGCTGCCGCGGTTGTACATCGCCGCGATCGCCTGTTGCTTGACGATCGCCTCGAAGACGATGGGGACGGTTTCGGGCACCACCGGAGCGGGCCGGCTTTGGGATTCGGCATTCATCACGCGGTCCTTAGTCGATCCCGCTGCATCGCAGCAACAACATCGCCGGAAACGCTCCGTTCCCGCCCGGGACATCCCGGCGGGCGGTTATTCCTCCATCAGCTTCTGCGCGAAATAGGTCATCTGCAACGCCTGCAACCGCGCACCCTGCTCGATATCCGCATCGCCGGAATGGCCCCCGGCGGTGTCCTCGTAGAACAGATACGGGAGGCCATATTCCTTCAGCCGCGCGGCGAACTTGCGCGCATGCTGCGGACCGACGCGATCGTCCTTGGTCGTGGTCCAGATATAGGGCTCCGGATAGGCGATGCCGCGGCGGATGTTATGATAGGGAGAGATCGTGGCGAGGAACGCCTTTTCCTCCGGCACCGACACCGATCCATATTCGTCCACCCACGACGCCCCGGCCGCGATCCGTTCGTAGCGCAGCATGTCGAGCAGCGGCACCTGGATCGTCACCGCCTTCCACAATTCCGGGTGCTGGTTGAACTCGACGCCCATCAGCAACCCGCCGTTGGAGCCGCCATAGATGCCGAGCCGGTTCGCGCTGGTGAAGCCGCGCGCGATCACGTCCTTCGCCACGGCGGCGAAGTCGTCGTAGATCACCTGTCGCTTCGTCTTGCGGCCGGCGTCGTGCCACGCCGGCCCGAACTCGCCACCGCCGCGAATATTGGCCAGCACATAGGCGCCGCCGCGCTCCAGCCACAATTTGCCGGTGATCGCGGCATAGCTGGGCAACATCGGCAGCTCGAACCCGCCATAGGCGGTCATGATCGTCGGCGTGCCGCCGTCGCGCGCGGCGTCGCGGCGATGCACGATGAAATACGGAACCTTCGTGCCGTCGCTCGACGTCGCTTCGAACTGTTCCGCGACCAGCCCGGTCGCGTCGAACTTCGCCGGCAGCGCCTTCACCTGCTTCGGCGCCGCGTCGCCGCCGGCATCGAATTGCGCCAGCGTGGTGGGCGTCAGGAAGCCGGTGGTCGTCAGATAGGCGATGTTGTTGCGATCGGAGGTGCCGACGACGCCAAAGCTGGCATTGTCGGGAAGCGCCATCTGCCGCCCGGTCCAGCCGGTCGCCCCCGGGGTGTAGATCGCGACCCGCCCGCGCACATTGTCGGTATAATCGACGATCAGGTGATCGCGCGTCGCATCCACACCCGCCACCGCCTGGCGCGGCGTGGGTGCGAAGATCAGCGTCGGCACGATCCGGCCGGCTTCCAGATCCGCCAGCGGCACCGATGCCACCGCTCCGGTAGGGATCGCGCCCCATGGCTCGCTGGTGGTGAAGACGACCTGCCCGTTCACCATCGCAGCGGGCGCGGTGCGCGCGGGCAGCGCCAGCCTGCGGACGCCCGCCGGCGTCCACAACGATCGCTCGCCACCGAAGAAGGTCTTCTGCCGTTCGATGAAGACCGCGCGGTGGCCCCGCCCGTCGGTCATCACATTCGCATAGGTGCCAAGCTGGTCGTCGGGGGCGCCCCGGAACACCTCGGTCGCGTCGGCGAGCGGCTGTCCACGCCGCACCTGCTTGACGACGAACGGATAGCTGGAGGCGGTCATCGTGCCCGCGCCCCAGTCGCGGCTGACGAGCAACGTGTCCTTGTCGAGCCACACCGCGCCCTGCTTCGAGGTCGGCAGCACGAAGCCGTTCGCGATGAAGCCGCCGGCGGCCAGATCGAACTCGCGATAGGTGACCGCATCCTCCCCGCCTTCCGACAAGGCGAGCAGGCACAGCCGCTCGTCCGGGGCGAGGCAGGTCATGCCCTTGTAGACCCACTTCCTGCCCTCGGCCTTGCCGAGCGCATCGAGGTCGAGCAGCGTCCGCCAGGCGGGCACGGGCGCGGCATAATCGCGCATGGTGGTCCAGCGCAGGATGCCTTGCGGATGATCGGCATCGCGCCAGAAATTGACGATCCGCCCCATCGCCTGCCGCGGCATCGGGATGCGGTCGCGGGCGGCGGCGATCGCCAGCGCATCGGCGTGGAAGCCCTGGTAGCGCGGATCGTTCTGCAGGCGCGGCAGCGTGCGCGCATTCTCCGCCGCTACCCATGACAGCGCCCTGGCGCCGTCCTTGTCCTCCAGCCAGATGTACGGATCGTCGGTCATGTCCGGCGTTTGCGCGAACGCCGGCGTGCCGGCAAGCGCCAGTGCCGCCCCCGCTACCCCGGCCACCATCCGACCCACAGCCATGTCGTCACCCCGTGATCAAAGAGGTTCTGTGCGATACGATTGCCGCTGGAACAACCCCGTGATTGAAGCGTCACCGCCCGACATGCCGCAAACGACCATGGCCGCGCCCGACGGCCTTCCGCTTCCTCGCCGCTATGCCGCTATCGCGGCGCTGTGTTTCGGCACGGCACTGGTCATCATCGACGGCGGCGTGGCGAACGTCGCGCTGCCGACGATCGCACGCGACCTGAACGAGGATTCATCGGCGGTGGTGGCGATCGTCACCGTCTATCAACTGATGCTGGTCATGCTGATGCTGCCGTTCGCGGGGCTGGGCGAGCGCATCGGGCTGAAACGCATGTACCAGCTCGGCCAGTTGGTGTTCACGGTCGCGACCCTGCTGTGCTTCTTTGCACGGAGCCTGCCGTTCCTGCTGGTCGTGCGCGCCGTTCAGGCGGTGGGCGCGGCTGGGGCGCTGGCGGTCGCCTCCGCGCTGATCCGGCAGACGTATCCGGCCGCGCAGCTCGGACGCGGGCTGGGCGTCAATTCGGTGGTGGTGGCTTCCTCCGCGGCCGCCGCACCGACGATCGGCGGGCTGGTGCTGTCCGTCGCGCCATGGCCATGGGTGTTCGCCTGCGCGATCCCGTTCGCGCTCGCCTCGCTGTTGCTCGGGCGTGCGTTGCCCGATCCGGCGCCGGGCAACCGCCGCTTCGACGTGGGCGGCGCGGTGATGTGTGCTGCGATGTTCGGGCTGGTGATCGGCGGCGCGGAGAGCGCGGTGCACGGCGACAGTCCGGTGGTGTCGGCGGCGATCGTGTTGCTGGGGCTCGCGGTCGGGCGCATCTATGTCCGGCGCGAGCGTGAAGCGGTGCAGCCGATCCTGCCGGTCGACCTGCTGTCGCGCCCGGTCATCGCGCTGTCGACCGTGGGCGGCTTCACCGCGTTCGTCGCGTCCATGACGCTGCTGCTGTCGACGCCCTTCCGGCTGACCCACGAATATGGCCTGACCGCCGCGGCGGTGGGTGCGGCGATCGCGCCATGGCCGCTCACCAACATGGTCGTCGCGCCGCTCTCCGGATGGTTGTCGGATCGTGTGCCGGCCGGATTGCTGGGCGGCGTCGGCATGGCCATCTCGATCACCGCGCTGCTGCTGATCGCCCATATGCCGGCCGATCCCGGCTGGTTCGACATCGCGTGGCGCATGGCGCTGTGCGGCGCGGGGTTCGGCACCTTCCTGCCCCCCAATGCGCGGCTCATCATCGGCTCCGCCCCGCGCGAGCGCGCCGCCGCGGCCGGCGGGCTGGTGAGCACGGTGCGGCTGGTGGGGCAGACCACCGGTGCGACGCTGGTCGCGGCGCTGCTGGCGCTCGGCGCGGGCAGCGGCAACGTCCCGCCGCTGGTGGCCGCGGCGCTGGCGCTGGTGGCCGGCGTGTGCAGCGTCGCGCGGCTGCGCCCGTCGATCCGCAACCCCGCAGCCACCGAGGCGGACGACGTGCAACCCGCCGCCGGCGTGCGCTGACCCGTCAGCCGCGCGCGCCGATCCAGGCGAGCCACAACCATCCCGCGATCAGCAACGTGCCGCCGATCGGCGTCACCGCGCCCAGCCAGCGCGGCAGCCCCAGCGCCATCAGGTAGAGCGTTCCCGCGAACAGCGCGCCGCCGGTCACGAACAGCCACGCCGGCCCGCGCGCCTCCAGCCGCAACGCCAGCAGCGCGGCGAGCGCGTGGACGAGCTGATAATGCGCGCCGGTCTTCAGCCACTCGACCGCCGCGCCCGATGCGCCATGCGCCCCGAACGCGCCCGCCGCCACCGCCAGCGCGCCCGACAGCGCCGCCAGCACCACGATCAGGTTCACGGCCGCTCTCCTCCTCCCCATGGATGCTGTTCCGCCACCAGCGCGCGCGCGGCACGGATGTCCCCGGCCTCCACCTGGATGCGCAGCCGCTCCTTGTCGCGCGCGCGGTACATCTGTTCGGCGCGGTCGATGTCGCCGGGCGCGATCCCCAGCCCGTCCATCGCCAGCCGCGCCATGCGGATCGCCGATTCCAGCACCTCGCGCACCACCGCGCGCGCCGGCCCGGTCTTCAGCTTCACCAGCGCGCGCCGGTCATAGGCGCGGACATAGAGCGCCGCGCGTGGGAACGCCTCATGGACCGCCTCCAGCGTTTCCGGCGTCAACTGGTCGCCGTCCATGCAGAACAGGATCAGCTCCGCCTCCGCCGCGCCCGCCTGGCGCAGCAGGTCCAGCCGCGTACCGTCGCCGTAATAGACCTTGGCCCCGAATTCCGCGGCAACGTCGATCATCTCGATGTCGGTGTCGATCAGCGTGACGGGGATGTCCTGCATCGTCAGCATCTGGCCGACCGTCTGTCCGAAGCGGCCATAGCCGACGATGATCGCGTTGGCGCCGTCGGAGGTCGGCCCGTCGCGGTCGCCGTCCGCCACGATCGGCTCCCCGCGGAAACGGCGCGTGAACATCATCAGGAACGGCGTGGTCGCCATCGACAGCGTGATGATCGCGCCGAACAGGCTCGCGGCCTCCGGCGCGATCAGATAGGCGTTCTGTGCCTGCGCCAGCAGCACGAAGCCGAACTCGCCCCCCTGGCTGAGCAGCAGTCCCAGCGCCAGCGCCTGCCGCCAGCCCATCCGGAACGCCAGCCCCAGCAGCGTGATGATCCCCGCCTTCGCGGCGACCAGCGCGACCGCCATCCCGGCGACGAACAGCGGCCGTTCGGCGATGGCGTGCAGGTTCAGCATCATGCCGACCGCCAGGAAGAACAGGCCGAGCAGGATCGAGCGGAACGGCTCGACGTCGGCCTCCAGCTCGTGCCGGTACGGGCTGTCGGCCAGCATCACGCCCGCGACGAACGCGCCCAGCGCGGTCGACAGGCCGAGCCATTCCATCACCGCCGCCGCGGCGATCACGGTGAACAGCGCCGCGAACACGAACATTTCGCGCTCGCCCAGATTGCCGATCAGCCGGAACAGCGGCCCCAGTACGAAGCGGCCCACCGCCACCAGCCCGACGATCGCCAGCACGGTGTGCAGCCCCAGCAGCCAGCCCGGCGGGCCGCCCGCATCGACGGGGTTGCGGCTCATCGCGGCGATGATCGTGATCATCGGGATGATCGACAGATCCTGGAACAGCAGGATGGAAAAGGCGCGCTCGCCGAACGGCGTGCGCAGCCGGCCCGACGATTGCAGCATCGGCAGCACCTGCGCGGTCGACGACAGCGCCAGCGGCATCCCCACCGCCAGCGCCGCCGCCAGCGAGAACCTCGCCGCCAGCGCCATGATCGCCGCAAGCGCGATGCCGCACGTCACGACCTGGATCAGCCCCAGCCCGAAGATATCCTCCTTCAACCGCCACAAGCGCTGCGGGCTCAGCTCCAGCCCGACGATGAACAGCAGCAGCGTGATGCCCAGCTCGGCAAAGCCCAGCTTCGTCTCGGCGTCGCCGACCAGCCCGAGCAGTTGCGGCCCGACCAGCGCGCCGGCCACCAGGAAGCCCAGGGTCGCGCCCAGCCCCAGCCGGCGGAACAGCAGCACGAACACCAGCCCCGATCCGAGCAGGATCGTGCCATCGCGCACCAGCGAGCCGCCCGTGGCGTGTTCCATCAGGCGCTCACCGTGGCGCGCGCGCGCTCGGCCGCCTCCGCCGCCGCCTCGAACGCCAGCCGAATCGAGGGGTGACGCGCGGTGAGTTTCAGTCCGGGCGTGAAGATGTCCAGCCCCGGCCAGCCCGGCAACCCGCCCTCGCCCGCCAGCCAGGCGGCGAGCGCGTCGCGGGCGGCCGCCAGTTCCTCCGGCGTGCGCCCGACGACATGCCGCGCCATCAGCGTCGAGGACGCCTGCCCCAGCAGGCAGGCGCGTACCTGCGTACCGACGGCGGCGACGCGCCCGTCGGCGTCGAGCTTCACGTCCACGGTCACGCGACTGCCGCAGATCGGCGAGCGCCGTTCCGCCGAGCCCGCGGCATCCGCCAGCCGCTCGGGATAGGGATTGCCGACCGCCAGCGCGCTGATGTCGGGGGTGTAGAGGTCGAGGCTCATGTGGCAGTGTCGCTCGCTGTGTCGTCGGTCCGCACCGGCGCTGTCGTTCGCGGGGCGAACACCGGCTGTCCCTTGCGGCGGCGATCGACGAAATCGGCGATCGCGCCGCTGGTGGCGCTGAGCAGCGGATAGGTTCGCGCGGTCGTCAGCCACGGCGGCCGGCGCGTCGGTCCGCCGCCGGTCAGGTCCAGCATCAGCACGATGAACAGATAGGCGAGACTGGCGAGGATCAAACCCTTCAGCGCGCCGAATCCGAAGCCCAGCGCGCGGTCGATCGGTCCCAGCACCGACGTGCGGGTGCGCCGCGCGATCGCGTTGATGACGATCCGGCTGGCCAGATAGGTGACGCCGGTCAGCAGCACAAACGCCAGCACCGCCGCGCCGGAGACGCTGGCGATCGTACCGGCCAGTGCCTTCGATACCGGCAGATGGAAGATCTTCAGCGCGAAGATCATCGCCACCCACGCGAACAGCGCCAACACCTCGCCCACGAAGCCGCGCCGCGCGCCGCCCAGTGCCGTCAGCGCGACCAGCACGAGGACGATGATGTCGAGCGGCTGAAGATTCATGTCCGCCTCCATATGGCGCATCCGCGCGCGCGGCTAGGGTGCGCCCGGGCCTCATCCCCGCCCCAGCAGATGGTCCACGAACTGCCCGAGCGTCCGGAACGCCGACTGCCGCATGGCGCCGCGATCGGCCGCGGCGTCGACAACCGACGGCAGCAACGCACGCTCGAACCCCAGCTTGGCCGATTCCTTGAGCCGCAGCGGGGCATGCGCGACCGGCCGCAACTCGCCCGACAGCGCGATCTCGCCGAACGCCACGGCATCGACGGGAACCGGCCGCTCGCTGAGCGCCGACACCAGCGCCGCCGCCACCGCGAGGTCCGCCGCCGGATCCTGGATGCGATAGCCGCCCGCGACGTTCAGATAGACCTCGCACGTCGAAAAGCTCAGTCCGCAGCGTGCCTCCAGCACCGCCAGGATCATCGCCAGCCGTCCCGAATCCCAGCCGACCACCGCGCGCCGGGGCGTCGCCCCGCTCGCCAGCCGCACCACCAGCGCCTGGATCTCGACCAGCACCGGGCGCGTCCCTTCCAGCGCGGGGAAGACCGTGGCACCCGTCACCCCCTCCTCGCGCTGCGTCAGGAACAGCGCCGAGGGATTGGACACCTCGACCAGCCCGTCACCGGCCATCGCGAACACGCCGATCTCGTCGGTGCCGCCGAACCGGTTCTTCAAACTGCGCAGGATGCGATACTGGTGGCTGCGCTCGCCCTCGAAGCTCAGCACGGTGTCGACCATATGCTCCAGCACGCGCGGTCCCGCGATCGTGCCGTCCTTGGTGACATGGCCTACCAGCACCACCGCGGTGCCGCGCTCCTTGGCGAAGCGGATCAGCTCCTGCGCGGTGGCGCGTACCTGGCTGACCGTGCCGGGCGCGCCTTCGATCAGGTCGGAATGCATCGTCTGGATCGAATCGATCACCAGCAGGCGCGGTGGCGTGCCCTGCCCCAGCGTGGTCAGGATATCGCGCGTGGAGGTCGCCGCCGCCAGCCGCACCGGCGCATCGCCCAGCCCCAGCCGCCGCGCGCGCAGGCGCACCTGGTCCGCCGCTTCCTCGCCGGAGACATAGGCGACGTCGTGCCCCGCGCGGGCCAGCGCGGCGGCCGCCTGCAGCAGCAGCGTCGACTTGCCGATCCCCGGATCGCCGCCGATCAGCGTGGCGGACCCCGCGACCAGTCCGCCACCCAGCGCGCGATCCAGCTCCGCCATGCCGAACGGCAGCCGGTCGGGCAGCGTCGCTTCCGCATCCAGCGCGCTCAGCATGATCGTGCGACCGCCGCCCTGAAGATTGTGCCGGGCCTGGAACGGCGTGACCACCGCTGCCGCTTCCTCGACCAGCGTATTCCATTCCGAACAGTCCGCGCACTGCCCCTGCCAGCGATGGCTCACCGACCCGCAGGACTGGCAGACGAATCTCTTCTGTGGCTTGGCCATGCCCCGCCCTAACGCATGAGGAACGATCAGGGAACGGATGATTGATGAACAAGACGTTCATCGCCGGTGCAGGCTGATCCGGACAGATTCGGAACCCCGGTCATGGCGGACCGTTTCGTGACCGACACATGTTTCTGCCAACGAGTAAAGGAGTTCCTCGTGAAGCACATCGCCATCCTCGCCCTTGCTTCGGCTGCGCTGATCCCGGGCGCCGCTGTTGCACAGACACAGGCACCGACGTCGACGCCCGCCACGGGCGCCCCTGCGGCGACCGGCGCCGCGGTGACCACGGGCGCGACCGTCTACGACACCTCGGGCGGCGTCGTGGGCACCGTGGAGAGCACCGACGGCACCAACGCCGTCGTCAACACCGGCACTGTGAAGGCCGCGATTCCCCTGACGTCGCTCGGCAAGGGCGCGCAG
Source organism: Sphingomonas taxi (assembly GCA_003243195.1). GTDB lineage: Bacteria > Pseudomonadota > Alphaproteobacteria > Sphingomonadales > Sphingomonadaceae > Sphingomonas > Sphingomonas taxi_B. Next base: position 64,258 of record QFQI01000004.1, read on the forward strand.
GGGCCGGTCCTGGCGATGACCAAGGCACAGTTGGAGGCCGCTGCCGGCCAGCAGCAGGCGCAGGCCACCGCCGACTTCAAGTCGAAGCTGGTTCCGGGCGCCACCGTCTACGGCACCGGCGGCGCACAGCTCGGCACGATCAAGTCGGTCAATGCCAGCGGTGTCACGTTGACCACCGCCGATGGCGATGCGGTGCTGCCGACCACCGGCTTCGGCCCCGGTCCGCAGGGGATCGTGCTGGGCATGACCGCCGAGCAACTGAAGGCCGCGATGAGCGCCGCGGCACCGGCTGGAACGACCGGCGCGGCGTCGTCGGACGCCGGCGGTACGACCGCGACGCCGGGCACCAGCGCGGAGGCCAGCACCACGGCGCCGGGCGCCACCACGACGACGACCAAGAGCAAGCGCAAACCACGCTGACCGGCGTGACGGTAACGTCCAGTTCCGCGACGGGGCGGTCCGCTCGACCGCCCCGCCGCTTTTATGGGCCACTCGCTCCGAAGAACGAGCCTCGTCCTGAGCGGCGCCTGATGGGTCGGATCGTCAGTGCGCGCTATTCGAGGTCAGGCGCTTACGTGTCGTTCCTCCAACGCCGCGCGAACCGCAATGACCGCCTCGTCTGCCTTTGCACCATCCGGGCCACCGCCCTGCGCCATGTCGGGCCGCCCCCCCCCGCCCTGGCCACCCAGCACCGCGACCGCCCGCCGCAGCAGATCGACCGCATTGACGGTGCCGACCAGATCATCGGTCACGCCGACCGCCACCGAGGCGCGGCCGTCGTTCACCGCGACCATCACCGCCACGCCGGATCCGATGCGCGCCTTGGCGTCATCTACCGCGCCGCGCAGCCCCTTGGCCTCGAAGCCGTCAAGCACCTGTCCGACGAAGCCGGTGCCGCCGACCTGCTCCGCCTCGGCCGCGCCACCGCTACCGCCGCCCAGCGCCAGTGCCTTCTTCGCCTCGGCAAGCTCGCGCTCCAGCCGCCGGCGTTCCTCGATCAGCGCGGCGACCCGCACCGGCACCTCATCGGGCGACGTCTTCAACGCCGCCGCCGCCTCGCGCAACTTTTCGTCGCGCCCGTTCAGCCACGCGCGCGCCGCCTCGCCGGTCAACGCCTCGACACGCCGGACGCCCGACGACACCGCGCTTTCGCCGACGATCTTGAACACGCCGATGTCGCCCAGCGCGCGAACGTGGGTGCCGCCGCACAATTCGATCGAATAGGTCTCGCCGCCCTCTTCCTTGTTCCCCATCGAGACGACGCGGACCTCATCGCCATACTTCTCGCCGAACAGTGCCATCGCGCCCATCGCGATCGCATCGTCGGGGGTCATCAGCCGCGTCTCGACCGAGCCGTTGCGGCGGATCTGCGCGTTTACCGCCGCCTCGGCCACGGCCAGTTCCTCCGGGGTCATCGCGCTGGAGTGCGACACGTCGAAGCGCAGCCGGTCCGGGGCGACCAGCGAGCCCTTTTGCGCGACATGTCCGCCCAGCCGCTCGCGCAGCGCCTTGTGCAGCAGGTGCGTCGCGGAGTGATTGGCGCGGATCGCCGCGCGGCGCGCGATGTCGATCGCGAGCCGCACGGTATCGCCGACCTTGATCTCGCCCGCCGACAGCCGGGCATGGTGGACCCATAATTTGCCGAGTTGCTTGGAAGTGTCGGTGACCACGGCGGCCAGTCCGTTCTCGGCGCTCAACGTGCCCGCGTCGCCGACCTGCCCGCCACTCTCGCCATAGAAGGGCGTCTGGTTGACGATCACGTCGACCTGCTCGCCCGTGCCGGCCTGCTCGACGCGCACGCCGTCCCGGACCAGCGCCAGCACCACGCCCTCGCCGACGTCGCTGGCATAGCCGGTGAATTCGGTCGCGCCGACCTCCTCGGCAAGATCGAACCACAATTCGTCCGACGCCTTCGCGCCCGACCCCTTCCACGCCGCGCGCGCCGCGCGCTTCTGCTCGGCCATCGCCGCGTCGAAGCCGGCGCGATCGACCTTGAAGTCCTGCGCACGCAGCGCGTCCTCGGTCAGATCATAAGGAAAGCCATAGGTGTCATAGAGCCGGAACGCGGTTTCGCCCGGCAGCGTGTCGCCCGGGCGCATGCCGGTCGTCGCGTCGTCCAGCAGGCGCAACCCCTTTTCGAGCGTCTGGCGGAAACGCGTCTCCTCCTGCCGCAGCGTCGCCTCGATCAACGGCTGCGCGCGCAGCAATTCGGGATAGGCGACGCCCATCTCGGCGACCAGCGCGGGCACCAGCCGGTGCATCAGCGGCTCCTTCGCGCCCAGCAGGTGCGCGTGGCGCATCGCGCGGCGCATGATCCGCCGCAGCACGTAGCCGCGCCCGTCGTTCGCCGGCAGCACGCCGTCCGCGACGAGAAAGCCGGCGCAGCGCAGGTGATCGGCGATGACGCGGTGGCTCGCCTGGTTCTCGCCGGTCGTCGCGGTATGCGTCAGCGCGCCCGACGCGGCGATCAGCGCCTTGAACGTGTCCGTGTCGTAATTGTCATGGACGCCCTGCATGACCGCGGCGATCCGCTCCAGCCCCATGCCGGTGTCGATCGACGGACGCGGCAGGTCGCCGACGATCGCGTCCGCCTCCTGCACGAACTGCATGAACACCAGGTTCCAGATCTCGACGAAACGGTCACCGTCCTCGTCCGGGCTGCCGGGAGGGCCGCCGGGGATATGGTCGCCATGGTCGTAGAAGATCTCGCTGCACGGGCCGCACGGACCGTCCGAACCCATCGCCCAGAAATTGTCCTTGGTCGGGATGCGGATGATGCGGTGATCGGGCAGGCCGGCGATCTTCTTCCACAGATCGAGCGCCTGATCGTCGGTGTGGAACACGGTGGCGGTCAGCTTGTCGGGCGACAGTCCCCATTCGCGGGTCAGCAGCGTCCACGCATGCGTGATCGCCTGCTCCTTGAAATAATCGCCGAAGCTGAAATTGCCCAGCATCTCGAAGAAGGTATGGTGCCGCGCGGTATAGCCGACATTGTCGAGATCGTTGTGCTTGCCGCCGGCGCGCACGCACTTCTGCGATGAGGTGGCGGTGGAATAGGGGCGTGATTCCAGCCCGGTGAACACATTCTTGAACGGCACCATGCCGGCGTTGACGAACATCAGCGTCGGATCGTTCTGCGGCACCAGCGGCGCGGACGGCACGATCTGGTGCCCGGCCGAACCGAAATAGTCGAGGAACGAGCGGCGGATGTCGTTGGTAGCGGTCATGCGCGTGATCTAATCCGCGAAAGCCGCGCTGCCTAGCCGGAGTTGCACCGGCATGTGGCCGCTTTGCCACCCTGCACCGCTAAAAACATGAACGCCTTGTTAACCAAGCATGAATATGGCAGGGCAATCCCCTTGGATCAGGGGGGTTTCTTACAATGAAGGGTCGTATGTGGCTGGCTGCGTGCGCAGCTTGCGTGTCTGCTGCTGCGCCGGCGGCGACGATCATCCAGACGGACAGCGAACAGGGTGCGCTGAAGGGCTTCTCGGGCTTCGATACCGCGCTCGGCACGCTCAACAAGGTGACGCTGAACGTCGCGGTCGCCAAGTCGCGCGTGTGGCGGATCAGCGTCGCCGCGGCGGCGCCGGTCACCACCAGCGTGAGCTGGGTCGTGGACGGCGACTGGCGCCTCGCCTCGGATAATGCGGCGCTGGGCAACCCGCTGGTGCCGCTGACCGGCACCGGCACCAGCGTGGTCACGCTGGACCGCTTCGCCGACGGGCGCGCCTTTGGCTTCTTCGCGGTCGCGGCGAGCGGATCGGCGACGCTCGATTTCGATCCCGCACGCTTCCTGAACCGCGACACGGTGTTCAACGGCTTCGATCTCGGCCATAACGGCAATGTCGGCGATACCAGCTTCACGACCCTGCCGGCCGGCGGTGCGCTGTTACAGCTTGGCGGATCGTGTTTCGTCAGCGGCGACGGCGCGCCTAGTGCGCCGATCGGCGAGGATTTCTGCGGTTCGGCCAACTATACGCTGACCTATGACTATACGCCGGCCGGTGCGGTGCCGGAACCGGCGACATGGGCGATGATGCTGGCGGGCTTCGCCGCCACCGGCGCGGCGTTGCGCCGCCGCCGGCATAACGCCGTCGCCTGACGTCAGACCGGGCGGTCGAGCGAGGCCGGCGGGGTGCTGAACCACGCCGGCCCGCGCGCCGTCATGTGAAAGCAATCCTCCAGCCGCACACCGAACTGGCCGGGAAGGTACAGGCCGGGTTCGTCGGAAAAGCACATGCCCGGCGCCAGCTTCGTGGTTTCGCCGCGCACCAGATTGACCGGCTCATGCCCGTCCATCCCGATGCCATGGCCGGTGCGATGCGACAGGCCCGGCAGCCGGTAGCCCGGCCCGTAACCGAGCCGTTCGTAGAAGTCGCGCACCGCATCGTCGACCGCCCCCGCCGCGACGCCCACCTGCGCGGTGCGGAACGCGAGCGCCTGTGCGGCCTTCACCTGATCCCAGACGCGGCGCTGCTCCGCATTCGCCGAGCCATGCACCCAGGTGCGCGACACGTCCGATTGATAGCCGAGCACCGTGCAGCCGCAATCCATCAGCACCACCTGCCCGTCGGCGACGCGAATCACCTCGCGGCTGCCATGCGGCAGCGCCGCCGCCGGTCCGATCAGCGCCAGCGCGAACTCGGGATCGCCGCCCAGCCTGCGCGTCGCGGCGTTCATCAGTGCGCCGATCTGCGCCCCGGTCATCCCCTTCTCGACGCGCGGCCATGTCCAGCGATATGCCGCGACCGTCACGTCGGTCGCAACCTGCATCAGCGCGATCTCCGCCGCGGTCTTCACCATGCGACAGCCGCGCACGACCGGATTGGCGCTGACCAGCTTCGTATCCGGCAGCGCCCGCGCCAGCCCGTCGAACGCGAAGAAGCGCGCGCTTTCCTCGATGCCCACCGGGCGTGCGGCGAGCCGCCGGTCGCGCAGGAAGCCCGCGACCACCGCCAGCGGATCCTCATCCTCCTGCCACACGCGCACCTCGGCGGGCACCGCCAGCGTCTGACGGACCGACGGTTCCTCGAAGAACGGCGTGACGATGCACGGCTCGCCCTCGACCGGCAGGATCGCGGCGGTCAGCCGCTCGCTGCGTCCCCAGCGCACGCCGGTGAAATAGGCAAGGCTCGATCCCGGCTCGATCACCACCGCGCCGATTCCGGCCGCGCGCATCAGCGCCTGTGCGCGCGCCAGCCGCCCGTGTCGCTCCTGCGCGCCGATCGGCGTCGCACCAGCGGTGATGTCGGACAGGCCGGCGAGATCCGGCTCGGCGGCGCGGACCACCGATGTCGCGAGCAGCGCGGCGGTGCCAGCGATGACGCCGCGACGCGACGGGCGGAAGGCCGGGATGGTCATGGTCGCCAGCGATACGGCGCTTGACCGCGCGGCCGCAATCCCCTTCCGTGCCCCGCGCATACGGGGAGCAACGAATGGCCAAGCGGCTGACCTTCTACATTCTCGCCGGACTGGTGCTCGGCCTCGTCGTGGGGCTGGTGCTCAACGGCTGGCTCGATGACGGCACCGCCGCCGGCGCGGCGCGCGCGGCCGAGGTCGCGGGCTATTTTTCGATCCTGACCACGCTGTTCCTGCGCCTCATCAAGATGATCATCGCCCCACTGGTGTTCGCGACCCTGGTGTCCGGCATTGCGCAGATGGGCGACACCGCGGCCCTGGGGCGGATCGGCGCGCGCAGCCTGGCATGGTTCATCTCCGCCAGCCTGTTGTCGCTCAGCCTGGGGCTGGTGATGGTCAACCTGCTCCAGCCCGGCGTCGGCATCGGTCTGGCGCTGCCGTCGGCGGGTCAGTCGAGCGGGCTGGAGACGGCGGCGTTCAACCTGAAGGACTTCTTCACGCATATCGTCCCCGCATCGATGATCGACGCGATGGCGAAGAACGAGATCCTGCAGATCGTCGTCATGTCGATCTTCGTCGGGGTCGCGATCACCGCGGTCGGCGAAAAGGCCGCGCCGCTGGTGAAGGCGGTCGACGCGCTGGTCCATGTCATGTTGCAGGTCACCGATTACGTGATGCGCGTCGCGCCGGTGGCGGTGTTCGCGGCGGTGGCGGGGACGCTGACGGAGCGCGGACCGGCAGTGATCGGGCAACTCGCCTATTTCATGGGCAGCTTCTATCTGACGCTGCTGATCCTGTGGATGGTGCTGCTGGGGATCGGCTTCCTGTTCATCGGCGCGCGCATCCTGGAGCTGATCCGCTATGTGCGCGAACCGCTGCTGGTCGCCTTCTCCACCGCCTCGTCGGAGGCGGCCTATCCGCGCATGCTGGAGGCGCTCGACCGGTTCGGCGTGCCGCCGCGCATCGCCAGCTTCGTGCTGCCGCTGGGCTATTCCTTCAACCTCGACGGGTCGATGATCTACATGACCTTCGCGTCGATCTTCATCGCACAGGCCTATGGCATCGACATGTCGGTGGGGCAGATGGTGACGATGCTGCTGGTGCTGATGGTGACCAGCAAGGGCATCGCCGGCGTGCCCCGTGCCAGCCTGGTGGTGATCGCGGCAACGCTGCCGATGTTCAAGCTGCCCGAGGCCGGGCTGCTGCTGGTGCTGGCAATCGACCATTTCCTCGACATGGGCCGCACCGCCACCAACGTGATCGGCAATGCGGTGGCGAGCGCGGTGATCGCGAAATGGGAGGGCGGCCTGGACCCACGCGAACCCGTCGCCGTGGAACCGCCGCCCGCGCCATCCGGGCATGGGCCGGCGCGCGAGGTGGACAGCTTCCGGGAGGTGTGAGGGTCTCCTGAGAGCGGTTGGGTCTTCCCCCTGCCCTCGCAGAGCCCCTCAGTTGCGCGGCGGCTGACGGCGATAGCCGAGCGCTTCGGCGATATGGAGACGCCCGACCGTCTCCGCTCCGGCGAGGTCCGCGACCGTCCGCGCCACGCGCAGGATCCGCGTATAGCCGCGCGCCGACAGCTTCATCGCCGCCGCCGCCTGCGCCAGCAGCGCCCGCCCGGCCTCGTCGGGCGCGGCGAAGCGGTCCAGCGTGTCGCCGTCCAGCTCCGCATTGGTGCGCAGCCCCGTGCCCGCGAGTCGCGCCGCCTGCACCGCGCGCGCCACGGCAACCCGCGCCGCGACCTCAGCCGATCCCTCGGCTGGCGGCGGCAGCGACAGGTCGACGGCACTCACCGCCGCCACCTCGACATGCAGGTCGATGCGATCGAGCAGCGGCCCCGACACCTTCGCCTGATAATCGGCTGCGCATTTCGGCGCACGTGCGCAGGCGAGGCTGGCGTCACCGAGATGCCCGCACCGACACGGGTTCATCGCCGCGACCAGTTGCACCCGCGCCGGATAGGTGACGTGCGCATTGGCGCGCGCGACGCTCACCGTTCCGCTTTCCAGCGGCTGGCGCAGCGAATCGAGCACCGCGCGCTGGAACTCAGGGAGTTCGTCGAGAAACAGCACGCCCATATGCGCCAGCGATACCTCGCCCGGCTTCACCTTCAGTCCGCCGCCGGTCAGCGCGGCCATGCTGGCGGAATGGTGCGGCGCGCGGAACGGCCGCGTGCAGGTCAGCGTGCCGCCGGGCAGCGTCCCGGCGACCGATTGCACCATCGACACTTCCAGCGCCTCCGCCGGGTCGAGCGGCGGCAGGATGCCGGGCAGGCACGCCGCCATCAGCGACTTGCCCGCGCCTGGCGGGCCGACGAACAGCAGATTGTGCGACCCGGCCGCCGCGATCTCCAGCGCGCGCTTGGCGACCTCCTGTCCCTTCACCTGCCGCAGGTCGGGGCCGTGGCGCACCTCCACCACGTCGCCGGGTCGCGGCTGCGCCAGCAGGCCATGGCCTTTCAGATGGTTGAGCAGTCCGAGCAGATCCGGGGCGGCGAGCACCTCGACGCTGCCGCTCCACGCCGCTTCGGCGCCCTGCGCGGCCGGGCAGATCAGCCCCCTGCCCGTCTCCGCGGCGTGCAGCGCGGCGAGCAGCACGCCCGGCGACTGCGCGAGCCGCCCGTCGAGCCCCAGTTCGCCGACCACCACATAGTCCGCCAGCGTCTCGGCATCCACCACGCCCATCGCGGCGAGCAGGCCCAGCGCGATCGGCAGGTCGAAATGCGATCCCTCCTTGGGCAGATCGGCCGGCGACAGGTTCACCGCGATCCGCTTGGGCGGCAGCGACAGCCCCATGCCCGCGATCGCGCCGCGCACGCGTTCGCGGCTCTCGCCCACCGCCTTGTCGGCCAGCCCGACGACGTTGAACGCCGGCAGCCCCGGTATGAGTTGCACCTGCACCTCGACGCTGCGCGCCTCCAGCCCGAGATAGGCTACCGTCGATACGATCGCGACCATGTGTCCCCCGTCCGTGCGCAGTCATAGCGGCTTTGGCGCGCGTGGGAATGACCGCTTGTGGTGCCTTGCAACTGCAACACACCACTGCCACATGATGGGCATGAACGATCGCCATCCGGCCATGCGGTTCGCGCAACTGACGCTTGGGGCGGTGTTGCTGCTGGTCGCCGCGGCGATCGCGCCCCTGCCCGGCCCCGGCGGGGTGTTCCCGATGGCGGCGGGGCTGCTGCTGATCCTGCGCAACTCGCGCCGGGCGCGCTGCTGGTTTGCCAGGGGGAAGCGACGCTGGCCGCGTATTGGCGGCGGCGTCGATCTCGCGCTGCGCCGCCGCAGCGCGCTGCGACGGCGGGAGCGTGCCCGTGCAGCCACGCGTTGACTTTGCGGCGATGCTCGCTTACCGGCGTCCTTCTTTCGGGCCGTCCGTGCGGGCGGCCCTGTTTATTCGATTTCGGGACATGAACGATGAAGCGGACCTTTCAGCCGAGCAATCTGGTGCGCGCCCGCCGTCACGGCTTCCGCGCGCGGATGGCCACGGTCGGCGGCCGTGCGGTGATCCGGGCGCGTCGCGCGCGCGGCCGCAAGAAGCTGTCGGCGTAATCGCCACCGATACTGCCCCACCCGCGGCGAAGGTCGCGGTGGGGCGCATGACGAAGCGGCCGGATTATCTGGCCGCGAACGCCGGGCGTCGGGCTCCGATGCCCGGCTTCGTGCTTCTGGTCCGGCCACGCGACGACGACGATCCGGCCATGCGGCTGGGGATCACGGTCACCAAGAAGGTCGGCAACGCGGTGGTGCGCAACCGCATCAAGCGGCGGTTCCGCGCACTGGCGCGGGACGTGCTGCCCGAACATGGCTGGCCGGGCGCCGATCACGTCCTGATCGGACGCGAGGCGGCGCTGACCGCCGACTGGGCGAGCCTGCGCGACCATCTGGCGAAGGCGCTGGCGAAAAGCCGCACGATCGCGCCGGGCGGCAACCGGTCGCGGCCGAAGCGGTGATCGCGCGCGCGCTGATCCTGGTGGCGCGCGGGTGGCAGCTCGGTCCGTCGGTGTTGCTGCCGCCCTCGTGCCGGTTCCAGCCGTCATGTTCCGCCTATGCAATCGAGGCGCTTCGCCGCTATGGCGCGGCAAAGGGTAGCTGGCTGGCGGTGCGCCGCATCGCGCGCTGCCATCCCTGGGGCGGGCACGGGCATGATCCGGTGCCATAAGGAAAGCGTGGGACGCTGGTGAAGGACGAGAGCAAGAACTTCGTGCTGTTCGCGGTGATCGCGGCGCTCATCCTGTTCGGATGGCCGCTGGTGCAGAGCCGATTCTTCCCCACGGCGAACCCGCCCGCGACGAAGATGGTGGACGGCAGGAACAAGCCGCTGCCCAATCCGGCCGCCGATCCCACCGCCGATTCGCCGGCGGCGCTGCGCGACCGTCGCATCGTGCTGGCGGAAAGCCCGCGCGTCCGGATCGACACGCCCGCGCTGAAGGGGTCGATCAACCTGAAGGGCGCGCGGATCGATGATCTGGTGCTGACCCGCTACAAGGAGACGGTGGCCAAGGATTCGCCGCCGATCCGGCTGTTCTCGCCGGCGGGGACGCGGGACGCCTATTTCGCGGGCTTCGGCTGGCGCGCCGAGGGGCTGACGCCGCCCGCCGCCGACGTGGTGTGGGCCGCATCCGCCCCGGTGCTGTCGCCCGGTCGCCCGGTGACGCTGACCGCCGCCAACGCGCAGGGGCAACGGTTCGCGATCCAGATCGCGGTCGACAACGACTATCTGTTCACGGTGAAGCAGACGGTCGCCAACGGCGGTTCCGCCGCGGTGCCCGTCGCCGCCTACGGACTGGTCAACCGCATCGGCGTGTCCAAGGATCCGGATAGCTGGACGATCCACACCGGCCCGATGTCGGTCAACAACGGCGCGGCGCACTACAATCCGAACTTCAAGGACGTGGACGAAGCCCCCGCCAGGTTCACCACCACCGGCGGCTGGCTGGGCTTCACCGACAAATACTGGCTGGCCGCGCTCGTTCCCGATCAGGGCCGTGCCTTCGACGGCCAGTTCCGCGCGGGGGCGAACCAGTCCTATCAGGCCGATTTCACCACTGCCGCGCAGTTGCTGCCGCCCGGCCGCCAGTTGACGCAGACCGCCAAGCTGTTCGCCGGCGCCAAGGAGGTGAAGCTGCTCGACCGCTACACCGATACCGGCGCGGTCACGAAGCTGGACTATGCGATCGACTGGGGCTGGTTCCGCCTCGTTGAGAAGCCGATCTTCTATTACCTCGACTGGCTGTTCCGCCTGATCGGCAATTTCGGGGTCGCGATCATCATCCTGACGCTGACGATCCGCCTGCTGGTGTTCCCGATCGCGCAGCGCCAGTTCGCCAGCATGGCGGCGATGCGCGCGCTCCAGCCGAGGATGAAGGCGTTGCAGGAGCGCTACAAGGACGACAAACAGCGCCAGCAACAGGAGATCATGGCGCTCTACAAGGCGGAGAAGGTCAATCCGCTCGCCGGCTGCCTGCCGACGCTGATCCAGATTCCGATCTTCTACGCGCTCTACAAGGCGCTGATGCTGACGATCGAGATGCGGCACCAGCCGTTCGCGCTGTGGATCAAGGATCTGTCCGCGCCGGATCCCGCGACGATCCTCAACCTGTTCGGCTATATCCCGATCACGCTGCCGCATTTCCTAGCGATCGGCGTGGTGCCGGTGCTGCTGGGCATCTCGATGTTCTTCCAGTTCCGCCTGAACCCGACGCAGATGGACCCGGCGCAGCAGCAGGTGTTCAACATCCTGCCATGGGTGCTGATGTTCGTGATGGCGCCGTTCGCGGTCGGTCTGCAGATTTACTGGATCACCACCAACTGCATCTCGATCATCCAGCAGAAGTGGCTCTACAGCCGCCATCCGCAGTTGAAGAACGCGCCCACCACATGAGCGACGACGCCCCCTTCGACGCGGCGCTGATCGAGGCGGCGCGCAAGCGTTTCGCCGGGCGGGTCGAGTTCCTGAAGTCCGCGCCGGCGCTGGAGCATCTGCCCGATGCCGCCGTGCCGGAGGTGGCGTTCGCCGGGCGTTCGAACGTCGGCAAGTCGTCGCTGCTCAACGCGCTGGTCGGACGCAAGGCGCTGGCGCGCACCTCGGTCACGCCGGGGCGCACGCAGGAGCTGAACTTCTTCGACGTGGGCGATCCGCTCGCCTTCCGGCTGGTCGACATGCCGGGCTATGGCTTCGCCAAGGCGCCCAAGGACATCGTCAGGAAATGGCGCTTCCTGGTGAACGATTACCTGCGCGGGCGGCAGGCGCTGAAGCGTGCGCTGGTGCTGATCGACAGCCGCCACGGCATCAAGGACGTCGACCGCGAGATCCTGGAGATGCTCGACCGCGCCGCGGTCAGCTACCGGCTGGTGATGACCAAGGCCGACAAGATGAAGGCCACCGATCTGGCCACGATCGTCGCCGCGACCGAGGTCGAGGCACGCAAGCGCCCCGCCGCGCACCCCGACATCATCGTCACCTCCAGCTACGGGGGCATGGGGATCGCGGAACTGCGCGCGGCGGTGATCGAGGCGGTCGGCTGAACGGACCGCCCCGCGAGCGTCACGGTGCGGGCGCGCGTCGCGCCTCCTGCGCGGCGGCGATCCGACGCCGCAACAGCTCCGACCGGCTGGCCACGGGCGTCGCCATGGCGAAGACGAAGGTCGGCGACGGTACGAAGGCCGGCGTGCTCGCGCGCAGCCCGACCGGCGCCATGGTATCGTGATGCATCGGCTATCCTCCTGTGTGGGTGACTCCCGCCCGTCCGGGATAGCGGCGGATTGCTCATGGGCGGTGGATGACCGCGGTTAACGGCATGCTCGGCTTTTCGATCGCGGCGTTGCCCCGCGCGGCGTTGCGGCCTAACCGATGTCCCATGAAGCTCATCATCGGTAACAAGGCCTATTCCTCCTGGTCGCTGCGCGGCTGGCTCGCGTGCCGCCAGTCGGGCATCCCGTTCGAGGAGGTCGTGGTCCCGCTCTACGATGCCGAATGGGACCGCCGCCGCGAGGGCGACGAATTCGCCCCTTCGTCCGGCAAGGTGCCGATCCTGTGGGATGGGGAGGCGGTCGTGTGGGACAGTCTGGCGATCGTCGACTATCTCGCCGACAAGGTCGGGCGCGATCGTTTCTGGCCGGCGGACGACGCGGCGCGCGCGATGGCGCGGTCGATGGCGGCGGAGATGCATTCCAGCTTCGCGGCGCTGCGCCGCAAGCACACGATGAACATCCGGCAGGTCTATCCGCCGGTCGCGCCCGACGCCGACGTGCGCGCGGACCTGTCCCGAATCTTCGAATTATGGGCGCAGGCGCGCGCACGCTTCGGGACCGGCGGCGACTTCCTTTTCGGCTCATTCGGCGCCGCCGACATGATGTTCGCGCCGGTGTGCACGCGCATCGTGACCTATTCGCTGCCCACGCCGCGCTTCGCCGCAGCCTACGTCATGGCGGTGCTCAACCACCCGTTCATGCAGGACTGGATCGCCGGCGCTCAGGAAGAGGAATGGGTGATCGAGAAGTTCGAGCAGCCGGTCGCCTGATGCGGCTCGTCCGCAAAGCCGTCGCGGGGGGACCATCGCATCTCGATATCCGGGTAATGCACCGGGGAGCGTTCGGGCAGGCTGACCGCGAACAGCACGCAGGGCGCCGCGCCCTCGTTGCGCAGGTGGTGGGCGTTGCCATCACCTTTCGGGAAGATGGCGATGTCGCCCGCGCGCATCGGGTGCGCGCCGTCATCGTCGACCAGCACCGCCTCCCCGGACAGCACGACCACGATTTCGTCCTCCCCCTCGTGCCAGTGGCGCTGCGACGACCAGCCGCCTGGTGGCACCACGACGTGCGTCGCGACGAAATCACCCAGCCCGCCTGCCGACGACAGGTCGCGGACCAGCCGGTTCGCCGCTGCGGCACGGAACGGGGGCGGATAGTCGCTGCCCTGCGCGGGAGGGACGTCGTCGATCGCGATCTTGGGCATGGGACGCTCCGGTGATGGCCGATGTGGTACAACTCGCCAGCGACCTGATCGCTGCCGACAGCGTGACCCCGGCGCGCGGGGCGGTGTTCGATGTGCTGGAAGCGGCGTTGTTGCCGCTCGGCTTCACCGTGGAGCGGTTCGTCGACGGCGTCGCGCCGGACGGTCCGGTCGAAAACCTGCTCGCGACGCGTGGCGACAGCGGCCCGCACCTCGCCTTCGCCGGGCACGTCGACGTGGTGCCGCCCGGCGAGGGCTGGACCGACGGCCCGTTCTCCCCATGCGTGCGCGACGGCCTGCTCTACGGGCGCGGCGCGGTGGACATGAAGGGTGCGATCGCGGCGTTCGTCGCGGCGGCATCGCGCGCGCCTGCCGACCACGGTCGCCTCACCCTGGTCATCACCGGCGACGAGGAAGGGCCGGCGACGTACGGCACCGTCGCGCTGATCGAACGGATGCGCGCCCGCGCGCTGCTGCCTGATCTGTGCCTGGTCGGGGAGCCGACCTCCGTCGCCGTGCTGGGCGACATGGTGAAGATCGGGCGGCGCGGCTCGGTCAACATCTGGATCGAGGTGCCGGGGCGGCAGGGCCATGTCGCCTATCCGCACCTGGCCGACAATCCGATCCCGCGACTGGTGGCGATCCTGGCCGCGCTGGATGCGCTGGTGCTCGATCAGGGCAGCGACTGGTTCCAGCCCTCCAATCTGGAAATCACCGATATCCACGTCGGCAATCCCGCCGCCAACGTCATCCCGGCGCGCGCCACCGCCCGGGTCAGCATCCGCTTCAACGACCTGCACCGCGGCGCGGCGCTGGTGCAGCGGGTGACCGGGATCGTCCACGCCCATGCGCCCGATGCGATCGTCACGCCGCGCATCTCCGGCGAGGCGTTCCTGACCGAACCCGGCGCACTGTCGGCGTTGGTGTCGGCGGCGGTGCTGGAGGTGACCGGGCGCGCGCCGGAGCTTTCGACGACCGGCGGCACGTCCGATGCGCGCTTCCTGCGCGCTTTGTGCCCGGTGGTCGAGTTCGGGCTTCGCAACGCGACGATGCACAAGGCGGACGAAGCGGTGGCGCTTGCCGATCTCGAACAGCTCACGCATATCTACGCGCGGATCATCGCGCGCGCCTGCTCAGCGCCGCCGGCGTAATATCACGTAGAGCGCGCCCGCGCCGCCATGCCGCGGATGCGCGCCGCGCACCGCTGCGATCGCGCCGGCGTGGCGCGACAGGTGCAGCCAGTCGGGGATCGACGCGCGGATCGCGCCCCGGGCATGCGGGCGCTGGCTGTCGGGGCGTGGCGGCTTGCCGGTGACCAGCAGCACCACGCGCTCGCCGCTCGCGATCGCCTGTCCCAGCCCGATATCCAGCGCGGCATGCGCGGACGCCAGATTGTGCCCGTGCAGGTCGATCGTCCGGTCGGGCGCGACGGTACCGCCGGCCAGTCGCCGGTCCCAGCCGCCATCCAGCGTGTGGCCGGGCGCGCGTTGCGGCGTCGCCCGGGCCGGCGTGGGCGGCATGACCGGCGGCGCCGGCAACACGGCCGGCAGCGGCAATCGCTCGGGCGCGCCGGGATGGGCCTTGCGTCCGGGTAGCGCCCGCACCGTGGCGCGCACCCGCGCCCACAGCGCCTGCTCGTCAGCGTCGAGGCGTCGACCCGCCACTCGCCCGCCCTGCCGCTCGCCAGCGATCGTAGCTGCCGCGCGGCAGCAGCACGAACGCGGTGCCGCGCGCGCTCATCCCGCCGGCGATCGCCCGCGCGTCCTCGCCCGCGCCCCAGAAAGTATCAAAGCGATTGCTGCCCTTGATCGCGCCGCCGGTGTCCTGCGCGATCCAGATGCCGTTGGCGTCGGTGCGGTCCATCGAAAGGAACACCGGTGCGCCCAGCGGCACGAATTTCGGATCGGCCGCCACGGTCGCGCCACCACTGACCGGCAGCCCCAGCGCGCCCAGCGGCGCGCCGCTCAGCTCACGGAAGAAGACGTAGCTCTTGTTTTCGCGCATGATCGCGCGACCTTCGTCGGGATGTGCGTGGAGCCATGCCACGATGCCCTGCATCGACGATTGGCCGGGGCCGAGCAGCCCGCGGCTCTTCATCAGCGCGCCGATGCCGGTATAATCGCGACCGTTCTGGCTGTCATAGCCGATGCGCAGCACCCCGCCCTCGTCCAGCCGGATCAGGCCCGAGCCCTGCACCTGCAGGAAGAACAGTTCGACCGGATCGGCGGCATAGCCCAGGATGCGCGCACGCCCGGCCAGCGCGCCTTCCTCGATCGCGGTGCGATCGTAATAGGGCACGAGCGACTGCCCCTGTACGCGTCCGCGGATCTTCTTGCCGGCCCAGTCGGTCGAAAACGCGCCGAGATCGACCTCGATCAGATCGTCGGGACGGGCATAGATCGGCGCATAGCCGCGCCGCGCGGTGCGCGAACCCGCGATCTCGGGGATGTAATAGCCCGTCGCGAAGGCGCGCCCGTCGGCGACCTGCACCGCCTCGAACCAGCGACGGAAGAAGGCGGCGGCGTCGCGTGGCGCGACCGACGCCGCTTCCGTGCATGCCGGCTGCCAGTCCGTGCCCACCGTCATGCCCGAGGTATCGGTACGCCGGATCAGGCTGGGACAGGAGATACGGAAAGCGGCCAGCGCGGCGCCGGCCTGTTCGTCGTCGATCGGCAGCGTCGCGATGTCAGCGCCGGGGGCCAAACCGGCCGTGGCCGCGTCCGTCGCGCCCGGCACCGTCGCGACGGAGGTTGCGGGCAGCGGCACCGCGGCGACCGGCTGGCGCGCCGGCCGGGGCCGCATCGGCTGGCCGCGTCCATCGGCAGCGCTCGTTACCGGCCGGTGTGACGGCGTGGACGGCGCGACCGGCCGCTCGCCCGGTCCGACGCACCCCGCCATCACCATCGCGCTCGCCACGGCGAGCGTCGCCCTCATCCGCATCCGGCCCCCTTCGCCCTGGTTCGCGCGATCAGGCTTCGTCGGTGTCGGCAAGGATCCAGTTCGGATCCGGCGCGCGAACCGTCCGCACGAACGTCCACACGTCGTGGGTCTGCACCGCGTCGCTGGTCGATCCGGCGACGACGTTGCCGTCCGCATCACGCGTGACCGCCGCGATATCGGCATCGAACCGCACCGCGACCCGCGCCTCGCCATTCGCCACCGCCGCCGAGGTGATGCTGGCGCGCTCGACCGCGATCAGGCGGTTGTCGAGCACCTGTCCGGCGCTGCGGCGTGCCTCGATCGCCTCCGCGAACGCCGCGCGCACATCGTCACTGACCAGATCGCGCAGCGCTTCCTCGTCCCCGCGCCAGAACGCCTCCAGGATCATGCGGTACGCCGACTTCGCGCCCTCCAGGAAGCGGTTGACGTCGAACTGCGGCTCGGCGGCGACGATCGCGCGCAGTCCGGGTTCGGTGCCGCTGTCGAACGGCCGCACCGCCGGCTCGCGAGTCTCGGCCGCGGCATCGATCGTGCGCGGCACCGCGACCGAACCGACACGCTCCTCCGCCGGCTTGGGCAAGGGCTGTTCGTGGCCGGAGCGTTTGCCCAGAACCGAGTAGAGCCGCAGGGCCAGGAAGCCGGCGACCATGGCAAGCAGGACAACGTAGAACACGGCAACTCCAGTAGGCTGGTATGCGTACATAGGCGCGTGGGCACCGAACATCAAATCGCCCATGGCGTCCATTGTATCCCCGCAAACGCGCTGCTAACCGCCCGGACATTCCCGCGCACGCCGCCACCTTGGCGCGTGCCGCACGACATAGGGGCACGAAACGATGGACGAATTCGGCAACGCGGGCGGCGAGCCCCTGGCGAACGGCGCCGACACCGCACCGGCGGCAGGACTGATCTCGCAATATGTGAAGGATCTGTCGTTCGAGAACCCGAACGCCCCGGCGGTGTATCAGGAGCAGCAGCCGCCCGAGATCAACGTGCAGTTCGACATCGCCGCGGCGCAGGTCGCCGACGAGGTGCATGAGGTCACGCTGAAGATCGAGGTGCGCGCGACCACCGGCGGCAAGACCGCGTTTATCGCCGAATTGTCCTACGCCGGACTGTTCGGCCTGCGCAACGTGCCGGCCGAGCACGTCCAGCCCTTCCTGCTGGGCGAGGGTCCGCGCCTGCTGTTCCCGTTCGCGCGCCGCGTGGTGGCGGATGCGATCCGCGACGGCGGCTTCCCGCCGCTGCTGCTGGAGCCGATCGACTTTAACGCGCTGTTCCTCCAGCAGGCGCAGGCGCAGGGCGTGGCCTTCGGCGCCGGCGACGTCGGACAGGCGTAAGCATAACCGGACGGGCGGGGACCGACGGATGAACCTCGCCCGTGCGCTCGGGTCGATCGGCGGGCTGACATTGGCCAGCCGCGTGCTGGCGCTGGTGCGCGACACGTTGCAGGCCAGCTACGTCGGCGCGGGTTTCGCCTCGGACGCGTTCTTCGTCGCGTTCCGCCTGCCCAACATGTTCCGCGCTCTGTTCGCGGAAGGCGCCTTTTCCGCCGCTTTCATCCCGCTGTTCAACCGCAAGGTGGCGGAGGGCGGCGGGGTAGCGGCCGGGGTCGATTTCGCCGAGCGGGCGCTGGCGCTGCTGTTCCCTGCCCTGGTCGTCATGACCGCGCTGATGCTGGCGGCGGCGTGGCCGCTCACCTGGGGTCTGTCGCTCGGCTTCCGGCATCAGCATCCGACGCCCGAACAATTCGCGTTCGCGGTGACGCTGTCGCGCTTCACCATCCCCTATCTGCTGCTGATCTCGCTGGTATCGCTGCTGGGCGGCATCCTCAATTCACTGCATCGCTTCTGGGTCAATGCCGCCGCGCCGATCCTGCTGAACGTGGCGATGGTGGGGGCGCTGATCTTCTTCCACGGCGACGATCCCTATGCGACGGCGCGGACGCAGGCGATATCGGTGACGGTCGGCGGCGCCCTTCAATTGGCATGGCTGTGGTGGGCATGCCGCCGTGCCGGCGTCAGCCTGAAACTGCGCCGCCCGCGCATCGACGCCGATGTGAAGCAGATGCTGAAGCTGATCGTCCCCGCCGCGACCGGCGCGGGCGCGGCGCAGATCAACCTCGCCATCTCCACCGCACTGGCGGGGGGGCTGCTGTCGGCCGGTTCGATCTCGGCCATCTATTATGCCGACCGGCTCAATCAATTGCCCCTCGGGCTGATCGGGATCGGCCTCGGCACGATCCTGCTGCCGGTCGTCTCGCGCCTGCTGTCGGAAGGGCGCGAGACGGAGGCGATGGAAACGCAGAACCGCGGGCTTGAACTCGCGCTGTTCCTCACGCTGCCCGCGACCGCCGCCTTCGTCTTCGCCGCCGAACCGATCGTGCGCGGCCTCTTCCAGCACGGCGTGTTCGACGCCGGCGACACGGTGCGCGCGGCGCAGGCGCTGGCGGTCTTCTCGCTGGGATTGCCGAGCTACGTGCTGGTCAAGGTGCTGACGCCGGGCTTCTATGCGCGCGCCGACACCCGGACGCCGGTGCGGCTGGCGCTATATTCGGTGGCGATCAACCTGGTCGGAAACCTGATCCTGATTCCGACGCTCGCGCGCTGGAACATCGGGCAGATCGGCCCGCCGCTCGCCACCGCGATCGCCTCCTCCGTGAACGTCGCGTCACTGTATCTGGTGCTGGCGCGCCGCGGCCATTTCACGCTCGATCCGCAGGTGAAGCGCAGGGCGCCGCGACTGGCGCTGGCGGCATTGCTGATGGGCGGCGCGCTGCTGCTGGTCACGCCGCATGTCGATCCGTATCTCACCGGGGCGCTCCCCTCGCGCGCGCTGGCGCTGGCGGTGCTGGTCGGCGCGGGCTTCGCGATCTACGCGCTGGCGTGCGTGGTCACCGGCGCGTATCGCCTGGCCGATATCAAATCCCTCCTCCGTCGCAAGAAAGCAGCCTGATCCCCATGCGCGTCGTCTCCGGCATCAAGCCCACCGGCAATCTCCACCTCGGCAACTATCTGGGCGCGGTGAAGCAATGGGTGGCGATGCAGGACGAGATCCAGGCGTCCGGCGGCGAGACGATGTATTTCATTGCCGACCTCCACGGGCTGACCGAGTGGATCGCGCCCGCCGACCTCACCGCCAACACCATCGAGATGACGGCGACGCTGGTCGCGGCGGGCATCGACCCGGCCCGCTCGATCGTGTTCAACCAGGCGCGCGTTCCCGCGCATGCCGAGCTGGCGTGGCTGCTCAACAATGTCGCGCGCGTCGGCTGGCTGAATCGCATGACGCAGTTCAAGGACAAGGCCGGCAAGAACCGCGAGGGTGCATCGGTCGGCCTGTACGATTACCCGGTGCTGATGGCCGCCGACGTGCTGCTGTACGGTGGCACGCATGTCCCGGTCGGCGAGGACCAGAAGCAGCATCTGGAGCTGACCCGCGACATCGCCACCAAGTTCAACAACGATTATGCAACCGAGCTGTTCACCCTTCCCGAGCCGCTCGTCAGTAAGGCCGCGCCGCGCATCATGTCGCTGCGCGACGCGGGCGCGAAGATGTCCAAGTCCAACCCGTCCGAACAGTCGCTGGTCAAGCTGGTCGACGCGGACGAGGTGATCGCCGACAAGTTCCGCAAGGCCAAGACCGATCCCGAACTGCTGCCGGCCACCATGGCGGAGCTGGAGGGACGCGCGGAGGCGCGCAACCTGGTGACGATCTTCGCCGCGCTGGCGGACAGGACCCCGGATGCGGTACTCGCCGATTATGCCGGAAAGGGCTTCGGCGCATTCAAGCCGGACTTGGCCGATCTGGCGGTCGCGACGCTCGGCCCGATCCGCGACGAGATGCTGCGCCTGCTGAACGACCGCGCGGCGATCGACGCGATCCTGCGCGACGGTGCAGAGAAGGCGGCCGCGCTCGCCGCGCCGATGCTGCGGCGCGCGCAGGAGGCGATGGGGCTGGTGATCTGATCCGGTTGGCGCGCCGTCACGGAGTGCGCGCCAACATTCGGCATATTCTACCGACCGACGATCGCACGGTCCGCTGAACTCGCGGCAAAACCGCGCATTTCCGCATCTGGCATCGGTCTTGCTGTGCATCATGCAACCGATGGAGCATGATGCATGACCGACCTTTCCGCCCCTCCGCCCGCGCTGCGCGACAATCTGTTCGGGGTCTGCGCAGCGCTCGGCGAGGATTTCGGCTTCGACCCGCTGTGGCTGCGACTCGGCTTCGCGGTCGCGCTGTTGTTCAATCTGGAAGCGGTGCTGCTGACCTATCTCGCGCTGGGCGTGCTGGTGGCCGCCAGCCGGCTGCTGTTCCCGAACCGCCGCCCCGCACCCACCAAGGTCGCGGCTGACGTGGCCGAGCCGGACGTGGCCCCGGAATATCGTCAGGCGGCGTGAAGCGCCCGCAGCCGCTCAGCCCTCCAACTGGCCCAGCAGGACGCGCACCGCTCCGTCGACCTCGCGGTCGCTGTCGCGCAGCGCCTCGATGCGGCGCACCGCGTGGATGACGGTGGAATGGTCGCGGCCGCCGAACTTGCGCCCGATCTCGGGCAGCGAGCGCGTGGTGAGCCGCTTGGCGAGGTACATCGCGATCTGACGCGGGCGCGCCACCGCCCGCGCGCGCCGTGCCGATACCATGTCCAGCGGCTTGAGCTCGAAATGCTCGCTGACCAGCTTCTGGATCTGCTCGATAGTCACGCGCCGCTGGCGGCCGCGCAGCATGTCGCCCAGCGTCTGCGTCGCGAAAGCGAGGTCGATCGTCGCGCCGGTGAGCATCGCATAAGCGGTCACCCGGGTCAGCGCGCCCTCCAGCTCGCGGATGCTGGTGGTGATCCGCGCCGCCAGCAGCTCCAGCACGTCGGCGGGCACGTCCACCTCGGGCAATTCCGCGACACGCCGCTCCAGCACCGCGCGGCGCAGCTCCGGCGACGACGGGCGGATGTCCACCACCAGCCCCGAGCCGAGCCGTCCGATGATCCGCGTCTCCACGCCATCCAGCGCCTGCGGCGCGCGATCGGCGGCGATCACCAGCCGCTTGCCCGCCGCCATGATCTCGTTGACGGTGTGGAAGAACTCCTCCTGCGTGACGTCCTTGCCGGCGATGAACTGCAGATCGTCGATCAGCAGCAGGTCGCAACTGCGCAGCTTGGCCTTGAACGCGAACGTATCGCGTGCGCGCATCGCCGCGACGAACTCGAACATGAATCGCTCGGCGGACATCAGCATCACGCGCGCCTGCGGATGCGCCGCCATGAACTCATGCGCGATCGCGTTCATCAGGTGGGTCTTGCCCTGCCCGGTGCCGCCGTGGAGGAACAACGGGCTGAACCGCACCACTCCCGGCGCCGCCAGCGCGCGCGCGGCGTTCAGCGCCACCATGTTCGACGGGTCGACCACGAAGCGGTCGAAGGTCAGCCGCGGGTCGAGCGCCGGGCGATCGCCGGCTTCCGGTGCGGGCGCCGCGACGGGTTCGGGCGTGACGGCCGGTGCGGCGAGCACCGCGGGCGCGGCCGCGCGGCGGATCGTGTCGATCTCCACGCTGCGCACCGTCGGCAGGATGGCGCGGAATTCGTGCACCAGCCGCTCGGCGTAATGGCTCTTCACCCAATTGGTCATGAAGGCGGAGGGCAGCGTCAGCCGCACGTCGCTGTGGTCGTCACCATCCACCAGCGCGATCGGCGCCAGCCACTGGTCGAACACCCGCGCGCCGGCCGACCGGCGCAGATTGGCGCGGACCCGGGCCCATGCCCGTGCCAGCTCGCTCAACCCGTCATCCTGTCCACCTGCCTGCGCCACGCACACGTCTCCCGTTGCCGCGAACCGGAACGGTCGCGACCTTGTTGGTCGGTAAAGTCAAACGTCCCCCTGCCCGCGGCCCCGCACGCGTTGGCTTTCAGACGGTGTCCTTGTGCCACGCTGCACGAATGGCGGCGCGGTTCGACAGGATTAGGAACAGCGGCGTGAGTCGATCAACCCCGCGATCGGGTACGAATCCGAAATAAACCGCATTGACTCGATCTCAGCGGCACAAATGCGTCATATTTCTCACAAGCCGCTGTTATGGCGTCATTTTCCGGAGATTAGCCAAAGGCCGGGCATCGCGAATCGCGAGAAATCCACGGCTTTCCGGACGGCTCCTTTTTGTTCCGGCGCGGATCCGCGACGCACGCGAAAACGCCCGCCGGGAGGTCCCGACGGGCGCCGCGATCATCCGGTAAGGAGGATGTCAGGCCAGCGCGGCCACGCGCTTGGTCAGTCGCGAGAACTTGCGCGAGGCGGTGTTCCGGTGGAGCACGCCCTTCGCCACGCCGCGCGCCATCTCCGGCTGCGCCGCCGCCAGTGCGGTCGTCGCCGCCGTCTTGTCACCCGCTGCGAGCGCGGCCTCGACCTTCTTCACGAAGGTACGGATACGGCCGACCCGGGCACCGTTGATCTCGGCCCGGCGCTGGTTGCGGCGGATGCGCTTCTTGGCTTGCGGCGTGTTCGCCATGAACGTCCTCTGATAAGTTACGAATCGATGAGAAAGAGAACGGGGGCGATGCCCACGTCCTCAGCAAGGCGCGGCCCATAGCCCGAAGCACAACGTGCGTCAACTTCGCTGGCATGCCGGGCACCAGAAGGTGGATCGCCCCCCTTCCGCATATCGCTCCACGGTGCCGCCGCACGCGCATGGGGCGCCGGCGCGGCCATAGACCGCGAACTGCTTGGAGAAATAGCCGAGCTCCCCGTCGGGGCGCGCATAATCGCGCAGCGACGATCCGCCGGCCGCGATCGCCGCGTCCAGCACGGCGTGCACCGCATCGACCAGCCGCGCCAGCGCCGCCGCGTCAACCGTTCCGGCGGGCCGGCGCGGGTCGATCCGCGCGTCGTACAGCGCCTCGCAGACATAGATATTGCCCAGCCCCGCGACGATCCGCTGGTCGAGCAACGCCAGCTTGATCGACAGCCGCCGCCCGGCGAGCGCCTGGTGCAGATACGCGGCGGTGAACGCCTCCCCCAGCGGTTCCGGCCCCAGCGCGCGGAAGGCGGGGAAATCCGCCAGCGCGTCGCTGCGCCACAGGTCCACCGATCCGAAGCGGCGCGGATCGTTCAGCGCCAGCCGCCGCCCGGCCCCGGTTTCGATCAGCAGATGGTCGTGCGGCAGCACTTCGGCCGGATCGACCCGCCACCGCCCCGACATGCCGAGATGGAAGATCAGCGTGTCGCCGCGATCGGTGTCGATCAGCCCGTATTTCGCGCGCCGCCGCAGCGCCGTGACGGCCGCGCCGGTCATCCGCTGGCGCAGGTCCGCCGGAAAGGCGCGCCGCAGATCGTCGCGCCGCGTCTCCACCGCCATCAGCACCTGCCCCTCCAGCACCGGCCGCAGCCCGCGCACGGTGGTTTCGACCTCTGGCAATTCCGGCATCCGCGCCCCCTAGCCGGTTCGCGCGGGCATCGCTAGAGCGGCGGCATGAGCGATACCGTCTCCTTCGGCTATGAAGATGTCACCCCCGCCCAGAAGACCGAGCGCGTGCGCGGGGTCTTCTCCAGCGTGGCCAGCCGCTACGACCTGATGAACGATGCGATGTCCGGGGGCATGCACCGGCTGTGGAAGGACCGCTTCGTGCGCCGGGTGAAGCCGCGCCGGGGCGAGCAGATCCTCGACATGGCGGGCGGCACCGGCGACATCGCCTTCCGTCTGGCGGAAAGCGACGCGGCGGTGACGGTCGCCGACATCAACCCGGAGATGCTGGCGGTCGGCATGTCGCGCGCGCAGCAGCGCGGCATCGACGGGCTGGTGTGGAGCGAGGCCAATGCGGAAGTGCTGACCTTCCCCGATCGCTTCTTCGATGCCTATACGATCGCGTTCGGTATCCGCAACGTCACCGACATTCCCAAGGCGTTGCGGGAGGCGCATCGCGTGCTGCGCCGCGGCGGGCGCTTCTTCTGCCTGGAATTCTCCACCAACATATGGCCGGGCTTTTCCGACGTCTATGACGCCTATTCGCACCATATGGTGCCCAGGCTGGGCAAGCTGCTGGCGAACGATGCCGACAGCTACCGCTATCTGATCGAATCGATCCGCCGCTTCCCCGACATGCCGACGTTCGAGCGGATGATCGCCGACGCCGGCTTCGTGCAGACGAAGGTCGAGCCGATCATGGGCGGGCTGGTGGCGATCCACAGCGGCTGGAAGATTTGACCTCCCCGGTCGTGCACACGTGGCGGCTCCTGAAATGGGGCCGCATCCTGGCGCGTCACGGTGCGCTGCGCGGGCTGGAGCGCGATCTCAACACGCCGCCGCGCCTGCGCCGGCTGTTGCGGCTGGCCCGGTTCGGCGCGCGCGTGCCGGCGGTGCCGCGCTACGCCGACGCGTTCGAGGCGCTGGGGCCGGCCGCGATCAAGTTCGGGCAGACGCTGGCGACCCGCCCCGATCTGGTCGGCGAGGCGGCGGCGCACGACCTGCTGCGCCTGCAGGACGCGGTGCCGCCGGTGCCGTTCGCGACGATCGCCGAGGCGATGCGTGCCAGCTTCGGCCGGCCGCTCGATACGTTGTTCGCCGAGATCGAGGAGGAGCCGGTCGGCGCCGCCTCGATCGCGCAGGTGCACCGCGCGATCACCACCGACGGACGGCGCGTGGCGGTGAAGGTGCTGCGCCCGGGCGTCGAGGAGGATTTCGCGCGCGCGATCGCCACCTATGAATGGGCGGCGGCGCAGATCGAACCCATGGGGGGCGAGATCGCCCGGCTCCAGCCACGGCTGGTGATCGAGACGTTCAAGCGCTGGACCGCGCGCGAGCTGAACTTCACGCGCGAGGCGGCGTCGGCGTCGGAGCTGGCCGAGACGATGACGTCGGAGCCGAACTTCTTCGTCCCCGCGGTCGACTGGGCGCGCACCACCGGCAAGGTGCTGACGATCGAGTGGATCGACGGCATCAAGCTGTCGAACCGCGACGCGCTGCGCGCCGCCGGCTATGATCTGCCCGAACTGGCGCGCGTGCTGGTCCACGCGTTCTTGCGGCAGGCGATCGCGGACGGCTTCTTCCACGCCGATCTGCACCAGGGCAATCTGTTCGCCTTGCCCGGCAACCGGGTGGCGGCGATCGACTTCGGCATCATGGGACGGATCGACCGCCGCGCGCGGGTATGGCTGGCGGAGATCCTGTACGGCCTCATCACCGGCAATTACCGCCGCGTCGCCGAGATCCATTTCGAGGCGCAATATGTCCCGGCGCATCACAGCGTCGAGGAATTCGCCACCGCGTTGCGCGCGGTGGGCGAGCCGATGCGCGGATTGCCGGTCAAGGACATGTCGATCGGCATGATGCTGGACGGCCTGTTCGGGATCACGCGCGATTTCGACATGGTGACCCAGCCACACCTGCTGCTGCTGCAAAAGACGATGGTGATGGTGGAGGGCGTGGCCACCGGCCTCGATCCCGACATCAATCTGTGGGTCACCGCCGCGCCGCTGGTGGAGGACTGGATCCGCACCGAGCTGGGGCCGGAAGCCGCGCTCGCCGACCAGCTCGTCGCCGACGTGAAGACGCTGACGCGATTGCCCGAGCTGGTGCGGCGGATCGAGGCGCGCTTCCCCGCCCCCGGTGGCGCGCCGCCGCGCCCGCCGCTGCGCGAGATCGAGCGGGTCCGCGTCGGCGGCGGCTGGCGCTATGCGCTCGCTGGTGCGATCGGCGTGGTCGCCGGCGTCGCGGGCATGCTGCTGGCGGGCGGATGGTGAGGTCGCGTCCGGCGTGGTGGCTGGCGGTGCCGGGCCGCTTCGCCGGGATCGAGCGAACCGCCGCGCGCTGCTGGCTGGCCGGACTGGCGCTGGCGCTGCTGCTGGCCGCCGTCGCCGTGCCGGTGACGCCGCCCTTCCCTGAATTCCTGCACGACGCGATCGTCGCCGCGATGCGCCACGGCGGCGGCTTCTATGACGCGTTGCACGATCTCTTGCGCGGCGAACCGGACGCCGGCGCCGCGCGGCTGCTGCCCCCGGCGCTGGCCGCGACGGCGGCGGCGATCCCCGAGTGGGCGATACTGGCGCTGGTCGCCGCCGCCCTGACCGCGCTGCTATGGATCGGCGGCCTGCGGCTGGGTGTGCTGTTCGCCCGTCCGGCGGGCGTCGCGATGGCGAGCGCGCTGCTGGCGGGGGGCATCGCCGCTACCGCGATGTTATGGACCCTCGCCCCGCATGCCGCGGCGGCCGCGATCCTGTCGGCGATCGCGATCGTCGCGCGGCGGGAGGATCGCTGGGGCGCGGCATGCGCGACGGCATGCGCGGCGGCGATCATCGACCCCGCCGCGCTGGTGACGATCGCGGTCATGGCGCTGCTGGCGCTGACGGAGGGCGCGCGGCGCGAGGCGCGCGGCTGGTCGGTCGCGCTGCTCGTCGCCGCGTCCGTGCTGGCCTTTCACCTGTGGGCGGTCGCGGGATGGACGGTCGTGCCCGCCGGCGAGCCACCGTCGGTCGCCGCTGTGCCGCGCCTGATCGCCGCCGCCCTGCCCGGCCCGCCCTCGACGATCGCGGCGCCGCTCGTGCTGCTCTCCGTCCTTGGCTGGGCGACGCTCACCGACGCGCTGGGACCACGCGTGCTGGCGCTCATCGTCGCGGGCGCGGCACTGGATGGGGTCGGCGGCCTGCGCTCCGCGACGCTGGCGACCGCGTTGATCGCGCCGGGCATCGCTCTGGCGCCCGGGGCGATCGGCGACCTGGCACGCAAGGCGCTCGACAGGCGGCGGATCACCGTTACAAGGATCGTCCGATGAGCCGGATCCTGCTGATCGTCGGCGGTGGCATCGCCGCCTACAAGGCCTGCGAGCTGGTGCGCGGCCTGCGGGCGAACGGCCACGACGTACGCTGCGTACTGACCGAGGGCGGCGCCCATTTCGTCACTGCGATGACGCTGGCCGCACTCAGCGAGAACAAGGTCCACACCACCTTGTGGGACCTGAAGGATGAGGCCGAGATGGGACACATCCGTCTCAGCCGCGAGGCCGATCTGGTGGTCGTTGCGCCGGCTACGGCCGACCTGCTCGCCCGGATGGCGGCTGGCATGGCCGACGATCTCGCCTCCACCTTGCTGCTCGCCACCGACACGCCGGTACTGGCCGCGCCGGCGATGAACGTGCGCATGTGGCAGCATGCGGCGACCCGCCGCAACGTCGCGCAATTGCGCCTGGATGGCGTGGAGATCATGGAACCCGACGCGGGCGCAATGGCATGCGGTGAATTCGGTCCCGGCCGCCTGCCCGAACCGGCGGTGATTCTTGCGCGAATCGAAGGCAAGCTGTCGGATCCGGCCGACAAGCGGCTGACCGGCCGCCATATTATCGTCACCGCCGGTCCAACCCACGAGCCGCTGGATCCGGTGCGCTACCTTGCCAACCGTTCGTCGGGGAAACAGGGGTTCGCGATTGCCGAGGCGCTTGCCCGGCGTGGTGCGCGGGTCACGCTCGTCTCCGGGCCGGTCACGCTGCCGACCCCGACGAACGTCGAGCGTCACGATGTCGAAACGGCCGATGACATGGCCCGCGCGGTCTTTTCGGCGCTTCCGGCGGATGCGGCGGTGATGGTGGCCGCGGTCGCGGACTGGCGCGTCGCCGACGTCGCGGCGCAAAAGCTGAAGAAGCAGGACGCTGACCCCGCGCCGTTGCAGTTGGTGCGTAACATCGACATATTGGCGACGCTGGGGCGTGACGCCGCGCGCCCGCGGCTGCTGATCGGATTTGCCGCTGAAACCGAACATGTCATCGAGCATGCAACCGCGAAGCGGCAGCGCAAGGGCGCCGACTGGATCGTCGCCAACGACGTGTCGGGAGACGTGATGGGTGGTGAGACGAACACCGTTCATCTGGTAACCGCGGCTGGCGTGGAAAGCTGGGAGGCGATGCATAAAACCTCTGTCGCACAACGGCTTGCCGACAGGATTGCCGATGCCCTGTGAACCCGTGACGATTGCTATCTGCCGGCTTCCGCATGGCGACGGCCTGCCGCTTCCGCGGTATGCGACGCCCGGCGCCGCCGGTATGGACATCGTCGCCGCCGAAGACCTGACGCTCGCGCCGGGCGCGCGATATGCGGTGGCGACCGGCTTTGCGATCGCGATCCCGGCCGGTTACGAAGTCCAGGTCCGGCCGCGCTCTGGGCTGGCGCTCAAGCACGGCATCACCTGCCTCAACACCCCGGGCACGATCGACTGCGATTATCGCGGCGAGGTGAAGATCATTCTCGTGAACCTCGGCGACGCGCCGTTCGCGGTCGTACGCGGCGAGCGCATCGCGCAACTGGTGCCCGCACCGGTCCTGCGCGCGCAGCTCACCGAGGTCGAGACGCTGGACGACACCGCGCGGGGCCATGGCGGCTTCGGGTCGACCGGCCGATGACCGCCACCTTGCTCGCCATGTTGCTGCAAGCCTCCGCGATCGCGCCGCCGGCCGATGTGCAGAGTCTCCCGCCGCTGGCGCTCCACGACCGTCAGGCGCAAGGGCCACAGGTCGCTGAATTCGTGCGCGGTGAGGTTCGCGCCGGACGCTGCGACCTGCCGCCCGATCGCACGACGCTGGACCTCGCCGTGCTGGTGAGCGCGACGGGCCGGGTGCGGCGGATCGTGCCGCAGGCGATCGGATGCGCGACGGTCGAGCAGTTCGCGGCCGGTCTCGTCCTGCGCTCCACACGCGACAATCTCGTCGCGCCGGCCACCGATGCGTGGTTCCGCGCCACGGTGACGCTCGCCGGCCCGTGACGCTCGGCACCGACGAACTCCAGCGCTATGCCCGCCACATCGTGCTGCCGGAGATCGGCGGCGCGGGGCAGCAGCGGCTCGCGCGCGCGCATGTCGTGGTGATCGGCGCCGGCGGGATCGGCTCGCCGGTGATCCAGTACCTTGCCGCGGCCGGCGTGGGCCGGCTGACGATCGTCGACGACGATCGCGTTGATCTCAGCAACCTGCAACGACAGACGCTGTTCACGACCGGCGACGTCGGCGTCGCCAAGGCGGAAGCCGCGGCGGCGCTGGTCGCCCGCCTCAACCCGCATGTCACGGCACGGGCGCATGTCGTGCGGATCGGCGCGGACAATGCCGCCGCGCTGCTGGCCGGCGCGGACGTGGTGGTCGACGGCTGCGACAATTTCGCGACCCGCCTGCTGGTCGGCGACACCGCGCTGGCGGGGCGGATCGCGCTCGTCTCCGCGGCCGTGGGGCGGTTCGAAGGACAGGTCGGCGTGTTCCGCGGCTGGGAAGCGGACCGGCCCTGCTATCGTTGCTTCGTCGGTGACGATCCGCAGCGTGACGGGCTGACCTGCGCCGAGGACGGGGTGCTGGGCCCGGTCACCGGCATCGTCGGCAGCATGGCCGCGCTGGAAGCGATCCGCCAGATCGCGCCCTTCGGCGAGGACAGCGCCGGGCGGCTGATGCTGCTGGACTTCCTCTCGCTGCGTTTCAGGACGCTGGCGCTGCCGCCCGACCCGGGCTGCCGCGCGTGCGGCAGCCCGGGCGCGTAACTACCCCAGCAGCCGCTGCGCGAACGCCCGCACCGCCGGACCGACGTCGCTGCGCGCCACCGCCAGCGCCAGGTTCGCGGTCACGAAGCCGGTCTTGTCGCCGCAATCATAGCGTTCGCCGTCGAAGGTGAAGCCGTGAAACGGCTGCTGCCCGATCAGCTTCGCCATCGCATCGGTCAACTGGATCTCGCCGCCGGCGCCGGTCTCCTTCGCGTCGAGGATCTTCATCACCTCAGGCTGGAGGATGTAGCGGCCCGGGATCATCAGGTTCGATGGCGCGCTCCCCTTGGCAGGCTTCTCGACCAGCGCGGTCACCTCGGTCAGCGCGCCGTCACGCGCACCCGGGGAGATGATGCCGTATTTGTCGGTTTCGTCCGCACCGACCTCCAGCGCGCCGATGACGTTGCCGCCGACCTTGTCATAGGCCGCCACCATCTGCGCCAGGAAATTGGGCGAGCCGACCATCAGTTCGTCGGGGAGCAGCACCGCGAACGGCTCGTCGCCGACGATCTCGCGCGCGCACCACACGGCATGGCCCAGCCCGAGCGGCTCCTGCTGGCGGACATACACCGGCGAGCCGGGCTGCTGGCGGATGTTCTCGATCACCGACAGGCTCTTGCCGCGCGCGCGCATCGTCGTCTCGAGCTCGAACGACACGTCGAAATGATCTTCCAGCGCGCCCTTGCCGCGCCCGGTCACGAAGATCAGCTGCTCGATCCCTGCCTCCAGAGCCTCCTCGACCGCATATTGGATCAGCGGCTTGTCGACGACCGTCAGCATCTCCTTCGGCATCGCCTTGGTGGCGGGAAGGAACCGCGTACCGAGCCCGGCCACGGGAAAAATCGCCTTGCGTACCCGCTTGATAGTCATTCGGTCCTCCTGTTGGCGGGCGGTGTCTACGCTGCGCTGCAAGACGCCGCAATTCGATAACATGCCGAAACGAGTTGCAGTGACGGATCGGAGCGACGGGCAGCGGCGGCGCACGGCGGCACGCTTGCGGCAGGTTCGCGACGGGACTAAGCAGCGCCTATCCCGACATCGCTGGTTCGCGTTCTCCTATGCTGAAGAAGTTGCTTCGTTCGTCGCGTCCCCCCGCTCCAGCACCGTTCGCCGCTGCCGACGGCGTGCGCATCTACGCCGTGGGCGATATCCATGGCTGCCGCGCGGAACTCGATCGCCTGCTGGACATGATCGACGCCGATGATGCCGCCCGACCCGAAGCGGAGACGATGCTGGTCTTTCTGGGCGACCTGGTCGATCGCGGTCCGGATTCGGCGGGGGTGGTGGAGCGGTTGCTCGCTTTGTCCACGACGCGGCCCGGCGTGCGCTTTCTCAAGGGCAACCACGAGGAACTGTTTCTCCAGGCGCTGGAGGGTACGAAGGATGCGCTGCGGCTGTTCTGCCGCGTCGGCGGCAAGGAGACGATCCTGAGCTACGGCATGAGCGCGTCGGAATATGACGCCCTGGATTATGCCGACGTGGCCCGGCGGCTCGACGAACTGGTGCCGCCGGCGCACCGTGCCTTCATCGCAGGTTTCGAGGACATGATCGTGTCGGGCGACTATGCCTTCGTGCATGCCGGCATCCGCCCCGACGTGCCGCTGGAGGAGCAACGCGGCAGCGACCTGCGCTGGATCCGCGAATCGTTCCTCGAACATAAACGCCCGCATCCCAAGATGATCGTCCATGGTCATACCATCACGCCACAAGTCGACCACCGCCCCAATCGCATCGGCATCGACACCGGCGCCTATGCGTCCGGGCGGCTTACGGCGCTTGGGATTGAGGGACGCGAGACATGGTTGCTGAACACCTGACGCGCCGGCAATCCACGCTTGCATTTTTGCGCACCACAGCTATGAGGTGCCCTGCACGCAAAGGGAGTTTATCATGCGTCTAGCGAAGTACATGCTCGCCGCCGCGGTCGCCACGATGGCGGTTGCTCCGGCGATGGCTGCGCCTGCCAACTCGGCGGCGAGCCTGTCGGTTGCCAAGTCGGTGCGCGCTGGCGCCGCGTCGGCGAAGAAGAACGAAGTTGCGGGCGGTGGCGTCATCGTCGCGGTTCTCGCCGCGGCTGCGGTTGTTGCCGGCATCGTCGTCGTCGCTGACGAAGACGATGATTCGGACAGCAACTAAGCTGGTACGTCTCCTTCGGGAGAAGGAATAGCGGCCCTTGGGCCGCTATTTTTTTGCCCGGCGTGCAAGGAACGGCCTGACCAGCCGGTCCGCTGTTTCTGCGATGCGATCGGATCACGGTCGATCGCGGCCGGACGATCGAACACCGCCGCATGACGGCCTGGCTCCCCGCTTCACCATTGTGCCCGCATTTCTTGCGGCCCAAGCCGTGCAGCGCTAGAGCGCCAGATCACGAACAGGCCATCGCGTGAGTGTAGGTTTCGGCTGGTGTCAGACGCCATCGCCACCCCAGGTGCGTGAACCGCAAGCGTGGCGATCGCTCGCTCCGCTTCAGCCCACGATCAATGACCCGATCGCCGATCGCATGCCGGGAGTGGGCGTGGCGCTGGTGTCGCTCCCATCGCGATGCGATGAAGCGGCCGAGAGTTCATCATGCAGGCACCGCGAACCGCGTCGCCCACGATAGCAAGGTTCGGTAAGCGACAGACACGGGCATAACCGCCACGTCCCGCGCAATGATCCAACCATGCATGATCCGCTGTGCATTCAGCGAAGTGCGCGCTGGGGACGGCGGCCTCGGCACGTCCGATAGGAACGATGCCGATCTACGCCAAGTGTCTGGTGCCGCGACACTCTTACCTACAGACCCGGTGCCACCCGCCGGTGCCGTCACAGAGGCGAGCGCAGCGCGCCCGCCGTGGGAGTTCAGCGGCCGCCCGGCGATCCGGGGCCGCCGGGCATGCCGCCCATCATGCTCTGCTGCATCTGCAATTCGCGCAGCTTTGCCTCGGAGATGAAGTCCTGCAACTCCACGTCGAAGACGAGCGTCGAATTGGGCGGGATCGGACCGGTCGAACGATCACCGTAGCCAAGCTCCGGCTTGATCCAGAAGCGATACTTCGCGCCCTTGTGCATCAGCTTCAGCCCTTCGGAGAAGCCCGGCACCACGCCGGCCACCGGCAGCGGGGTCGGCTGCTGCGACTTGTCGAAGACGGTGCCGTCGACCAGCCTGCCCTCATAATTGATGAGGCTGACGTCCGAATCGGTCGGCCGCGCGCCCTTGACGTCGCCCGCCTTGAGCACCTGATAGCGCAGCCCCGACGGCGTGGTCACGATGCCGGTACCGCCGGCACGCGCCAGTGCGACGCCGGCGACCAGCGCCAGCAACAGGCCAACGACCAGCCACAGCACATAAGCGCGCTTGACAGGGGCGATCGGAACGGCGGTGACGGTCGACATGGTTCGATTGGCCTTGCATGAACGGCCGCGACCGGCCGTTCTCCGCGCGTGTATCTAGAATAGTTCACCCGCGACGCGCCGAATGGCGCGCCACGGATGCCGGCGCCTCTTACCGTGCGCCGTCGCGCTCGGCGCGCTTGCGCTCCAGCTTGCGGGCGCGCCGCACGGCGGCGGCACGCTCACGCGCGCGCTTCTCCGACGGCTTCTCATAATGCCGGCGCAGCTTCATCTCGCGATACACACCCTCGCGCTGCAGCTTCTTCTTGAGCGCACGGAGAGCCTGATCAACATTGTTGTCGCGGACGATGATCTGCATTGGAACCTTGAACTCCGGATCAAACAGGTAATGCGGCGGCGAGCGAGGCTCGCGCCGAACAAACCGCCTTTAGCAACAACTGCCGTCCCCCGCAAGCATTGCTCAAGCGATGACCATCGGTGCGGGCACGACGCGGCGATGCTGGAGCGCGGGCACGCGCGCCCGAACCTCGCGCAGTCGCTCGGCGTACACGTCGGCATAGCCGATGCCGGGCGCCTCGCCCATGTCCAGCAGCACCTCCCCCCACGGATCGACCACCAGCGAGTGACCGTAGGTGGCGCGCCCGTCCTCGTGCACCCCGGTCTGCGCGGC
Source organism: Sphingomonas taxi (assembly GCA_003243195.1). Classification (GTDB taxonomy): domain Bacteria; phylum Pseudomonadota; class Alphaproteobacteria; order Sphingomonadales; family Sphingomonadaceae; genus Sphingomonas; species Sphingomonas taxi_B. The sequence continues at coordinate 98,002 of QFQI01000004.1, forward strand.
GGCGACGACGAAGACCCCCGCCTCGATCGCTCGGGCGCGCAACAGGACGTGCCAGTGCGCCGCGCCGGTCGGGCGCGTGAACGACGCCGGCACCGACAGCACCTGCGCCCCGGCATCGGTCAGCGCGCGGTACAGGTCGGGAAAGCGCATGTCGTAGCAGATCGACAGCCCCAGTGGCCCCAGCGGGCTGGCGGCCACCACCGGGCGGTCGCCCCCGGCATAAGCGGCCGATTCGCGCCAGCTCTCACCGTTCGGCAGGTCGACGTCGAACAGGTGCATCTTGTCGTAGCGCGCGCGGATGTTGCCGATCGCGTCGATGACGAAGCCGCGATTGGCGAGCCGGCCGTCGGCACGCCGCAGCGCCAGCGAGCCCAGATGCACCCACACGCCACTCCGAGCCGCCGCCTCGCGCACCGCCACCAGCACCCGGTCCTCGCCTTCCTTCGCCAGCACCGTCGCGGCGCGCGCACGGTCACGATCCAGCAGCCCCGACATCTCGGGAGTGAAGACCATCGCGGCGCCGTTCGCGCCCGCTTCGCCGATCGCCGCGACAAGCGCGGCGGCGTTGGCGGCGGGGTCGATCCCGGTCGTGGTCTGGACAAGGGCGATTTTCGTCACGCAGCACTCCTCATGTCACCGGTCCGGAACAGCAAGCGCGCCAGCGGCGCAAGTGTTGCACGCCAGCCACAGACGTGGCGGAAATGCCGTTTGTTGCAGGGTGGCAATGCGCACGGTACGCTGTACGCACAGAGGGTGGCGATGCTTCAGACCGCCCTCGCCGCCGCCGCCACCACACCGGATCTCGACGTGGACCAGAGCAACCGAATCCTGATCGTCGACGATGATCCCGGCATCCGCGAACTGACCGCCGGGTTCCTGGCCGGGCACGGCTATCAGGTGGATACCGCGCCGGACGGCGCGGCGATGCGCGCGCGGCTGGCCGCGGAACGCTACGCGCTGGTGGTGCTGGACGTGATGATGCCGGGCGAGGACGGCCTCACCATCCTGCGCTCGCTGGACCGCGCCACCAGCCCGGCAATCATCATCATGTCGGCGATCGGCGAAGATATCGACCGGATCGTCGGGCTGGAGATGGGCGCGGACGATTATGTCGCCAAGCCGGCCAATCCGCGCGAGTTGCTGGCGCGTATCCGCTCGGTGCTGCGCCGCAACCAGGCCGGGCCGGCGGCGGGCACGCCCGCGGGGCGCCCCTATCTGCGCTTCGCGGGCTGGCGGCTCGATCCGGTCGGGCGCGAGTTGCTCGATCCCGATGGCGTGGTCATCAACCTGTCCGACGGCGAGTTTCGCCTGCTGCTGGCGCTGGTCGAACATCCGCGGCGGGTGCTGACGCGCGATCAGTTGCTCGACATGTCGCGCGGCGCCAATGCCGAGCATTTCGATCGCGCGATCGACGTGCAGATCAGCCGGCTGCGGCGCAAGCTGTGCCGCGACGGCGGGGGCGGCGGCGACGACCTGATCCGCACGGTGCGCAACGAAGGCTATATGTTCATCAGCGATGTCGACGCGCGCTGAACCGCGCGCGCGCTCGATCGCTTGGCCGATCTTTGCGCTGGTGATCGTGTCGGTGGTGGCCGCGACCGCGATCCTGTTCGCCGTGACGTTCAGCGGGCCGCCGCCGATGGTGCCGCCGCGACCGCTGGAGACGATCGCCGCCGCGCTGACCGGCCGCGCGCCGGACCGGCCGCTACCGCCACCGCCGGGCGCGATGCGCGACCACTGGCGCGAACCGCGCCACCCGGATGACAACAGCCGCGAGCCATTGCGCATGACGCGCAGCGACGCACCGCCGCGCGCCGGGTGGCGCGAGCAGGCCGATCCCGGCACCGCCGCCCGGCTGGCCGCGCTGCTGGGCGTGCCGGGGAGCGATGTGGTCGCCTATACGATGCTGTCGCCACGGGGCGGCGGGCGCGAATTGTTCGGGTCGTTCACCACCGGATGGCACACCGCCGACGGCTGGCGCGTGGTACGCAGCCCGGCGATGCCGATGTTCACGCGCTGGCACGCCAACACGCTGCTGGCGATGGGGATCGCGGTGCTGGCGCTGTCGATCCCGGCCTGGGCGCTGGCGCGCGCGATCTCGCGCCCGCTCGCGCGGCTGGCGGATGCCGCCGATCGCGCCGGCACCGGCGCGCCGCTGCCGCCGCTTCCGGCCGGCAGCCGCGAGGTGCGCGAACTGGCGCGCGCGGTGTCGACCATGCACGCGCGCCTCGCCCGCCACGCCGAATCGCGCACGGTGCTGCTGGGCGCGATCGCGCACGATCTGGGCACGCCGCTCGCGCGGCTGGCATTCCGCGTCGAGCAACTGCCCGATGCGGCGCGCGAGCGCGCGGTCGCCGACCTGGACGAGATGCGCGCGATGATCGCCGACACGCTGCGCTTCGCCCGCGACGACATCGCCCCGGCGGACGAGGCGAAGGTCGACCTGCCCAGCCTGCTCGACAGCCTGGCCGAAGACATGGCGGTAGGCGGCGCGCCGGTGACGCTGACGCCCGGCCCCCGCGCGGTGGTGCGCGGGAATGGCGGCGCGCTGCGGCGATTGTTCGCGAACCTCGTCGGCAATGCGCTGCGCTATGGGGATGAAGCGGCGATCGGCTGGACGGTCGAGGATGCGCGCGTCGTGGTGACGGTCGCCGATCGCGGCCCCGGCGTGGACCCGGCGCAGGCCGAACGGCTGTTCGAGCCGTTCGTGCGCGGCGACCCGTCGCGCAACCGCGCCACCGGCGGCACCGGGCTGGGGCTGGCGATCGTCCGCTCGATCGCCAGCCATCATGGCGGCAGCGTCACGCTGGCGACGCGCGACGATGCGCCGGGCGCGGTGGCCACGGTGACGCTGCCGCTGGCGCGCTGACATATTCCGAAACATTCCCGACTCGCGCCGACATTCCCCGGCGATCCCGCGCCGCGACAAGCCTCGCCTTTCACGGCGCCGGCCAAGGGGATATCATCATGCACGACGTTCACGACCAGCACGACCACGATCACGGCCTGACCCACGACCTGCAGATCATGGAACGGATGGTCGAGCGTCGCCGCGCGCTGAAGTGGTTCGCGGGTGCGGGCACGGTGGCGATGGTGGCGGGTTGCGGCGGCACGTCGGGTGAAAGCAGCACCAGCAGCGCGACGACCACGGCCACCGCGACGCCGACTCCCACCCCCACGCCGATGCCGACATCCACGACCTCCAGCTCGACCGGATCGACCGCCGGTTGCGTGCTCAATCCGACCGAGACCGGCGGCCCCTATCCGGCCGACGGCACCAATTCGGCCAGCGGCTCAACCTCCAACGTGCTGACCGCCAGCGGCATCGTGCGCAGCGACATCCGCGCGAGTTTCCTGACCAGCACCACCGTCGCCACCGGCGTGCAGGTGACGTTGACGCTGACGCTGGTCGACGTGAACGCAAGCTGTGCGCCGCTGGCCGGCTATGCCATCTATCTCTGGCAATGCGACCGCCAGGGACATTACTCGCTCTACACCGCCGCCGCCGAAAGCTATCTGCGCGGCGTGCAGGTGACGGACGCCAACGGACAGGTCACCTTCACCACGATCTTCCCCGGCTGCTACGATGGCCGCTGGCCGCATATGCATTTCGAGGTCTTCTCCAGCCTCGCCAACGCACTGGGCGGCCGTTACGCCGTGCTCACGTCGCAACTGGCGATGCCGTCCGCGACCTGCGCCACCGTCTACGCCGACACCACGACCTATCCGGGCAGCGCGACGACGTTCGCCCGCGTCGCCTTGTCGTCGGACAATGTGTTCGGCGACAACACCACTGCGCAGAACAACCAGATGACCCCGACGTTCAGCGGCACGACCACCGCCGGCTATACCGCCACGGCGGTGATCGGGATCGCGCGCTGAGCTTGGCGTCGGCCGGGTTTGCGTTCTAAGAGGCGCGCCATGACCGGCGCGCCCCTCACCCTCTACAACAGCCTCACCCGCGTGGTGGAGCCGTTCCGGCCGCTCGATCCCGGCAACGTCCGCATCTATTCGTGCGGGCCGACGGTCTACAATTACGCGCATCTCGGCAACCTGCGCGCCTATGTCTTCACCGATACGCTGTCGCGCACGGTCGCGTGGAAGGGCTGGCCGCTCACGCATGTCATCAACATAACCGACGTCGGGCACCTGACCTCCGACGCCGATGCCGGCGACGACAAGATGGAGGCCGCGGCCCGGCGTGCCGGCCAGGATATCTGGGCGATTGCACGGCATTACACCGCGGCCTTCAAGCGAAATCTCGCCGATCTCAACATCCGCATGCCGACGCATATGCCGCTGGCGACCGATCATGTCGCGGACATGATCGCCTGGGCGGAGCGGATCGCTCCGCGCCACTGCTACCGGCTTGCCGATGGCCTGTATTTCGATACCACGACCGTGCCGGACTATGGTCGCCTGGCGGGAACCGCCGACGATGCCGCGCACGGCCGCATCGACACCGTGGCGGGCAAGCGCCATCCGCAGGACTTCGCAATCTGGCGCGCCACTCCGCCCGGGGAAACGCGGCAGATGGAGTGGGACTCGCCATGGGGACGCGGCGCACCGGGCTGGCATCTCGAATGTTCGGTGATGTCCGCCCGCTATCTCGGCCCGGCGTTCGACATCCACACCGGCGGGATCGACCATCGCGAGATCCACCATCCCAACGAGATCGCGCAGAACCAGGCGCATTGCGAATGCGCGGATACCGGCGCCAGTGTGTGGATGCACAACAACTTTCTCGTCGATCGCACGGGAAAGATGAGCAAATCGTCGGGCGATTTCCTGACGCTGGCCTTGTTGGTGGAACGGGGTTTCCACCCGCTGGCCTATCGGCTGATGTGCCTTCAGGCGCATTACCGCAGCGAACTGGAATTCTCCTGGGAGAACCTCGCGGCGGCGCAGGTGCGGCTGAAGCGGCTGGCGCATGCGGTGGAGACGTTGCGCGCGCGTGGCGAAACACGGACGGGTGCCGATACGGCGGGATATCGCGAGCAACTGGACGCGGCGCTCAGCGACGATCTGGCGACCCCGCGCGCGCTGACCGTGCTGGATGCGCTGCTCGCCGACAAGAAGGTGTCGCCCACCGACCGTCTGGCCGCGCTGGCGGACTTCGATGCGGTGCTGGGGCTGGAACTGACGACGCTGACCCGCGCCGCGCTGCGCGTGCGTCCGGCCGGCTCGACCGTCTCGGAGGACGACATCGCCACCCGGTTGGCGGAGCGGCGTGAGGCGCGCGCGGCGAAGGACTTCGGGCGCTCCGACGCGATTCGCGACGAACTGGCCGCCGCCGGGGTGGAGGTGATGGACGGCGATCCGCTCGGCTGGGACTGGAAGCTGCCGCTCTGACGCAGGAGAAGCATGTCATGGATCTGGGACTGAACGGCCGCACCGCGATCGTCTGCGCCTCCAGCCACGGACTCGGCCGCGCCTGTGCGGGCGCGCTGGCGGCGGCGGGGTGCGCATTGGTGCTCAACGGCCGCGACGAGGCGGCGCTGGCGCAGGCGGCGGAGGCGATCCGCGCCGGCGGCGGCACCGCGCGCATCGTGGCGGGCGACGTCGCCGACGAGGCGGTGCAACTGGCGTTGGTCGACGCGGCCGGCGGCGCGCCCGATATCCTGGTCAACAACAATGCCGGCCCGCCGCTGCGCGACTTCCGCGCGCTGGATGCCGCGGCGATCCATGCCGGGGTCGACGCCAACATGGTGACACCGATCCGGCTGGTGCAGAAGGTGGTCGACGGGATGGTCGAGCGCCGTTTCGGACGGATCGTGTGCATCACCTCCGGATCGGTGAAGGCGCCGATCGCGGGCCTGGACCTGTCGAGTGGCGCGCGCGTCGGGCTCACCGGCTTCCTTGCCGGGGTCGCGCGACAGGTGGCGCATGCCAATGTCACGATCAATTTCCTGCTGCCGGGACTGTTCGCCACGCGGCGGCTTGCCGGCGTCCACGCCCATAACGCCGAGACGAACGGGATCAGCATCGCGCAGGCCGAGGCGCAGGCGCGCGAGCGGGTGCCGGCGCGCCGTTTCGGCGACCCGGCCGAATTCGGGAACGCCTGCGCCTTTCTGTGCGCCGCCTCCTCCGGCTTCATCACGGGCCAGAGCCTGCTGATCGACGGCGGCGCCTATCCGGGTGTGCTATAAAGGTGAAGTTGATTGCGGCCCGCGCACGATTGGTTCAATGCCGCGGCTGAATTTGGAAGGAAGAATGCCATGGCCACGTCCTGGGCCCCGCACAGCTGGACCAATGCCGAAGCACGCCAGCTCCCCGTCTACCCTGACGCCACCGCGCTGGACGACGCGACGCGCCGCCTGTCGAGCTTTCCCCCGCTGGTCTTTGCGGGAGAGGCGCGCAACCTGACCGCCGATCTGGCGAAGGTGGCGGAAGGCAAGGCGTTCCTGCTACAGGGCGGTGATTGCGCGGAGAGCTTCGCCGAATTCCATCCCAACAACATCCGCGACACCTTCCGCGTCATCCTGCAGATGGCGGTCGTGCTGACCTATGCGTCGAAGCTGCCGGTGGTGAAGGTCGGGCGCATGGCGGGGCAGTTCGCCAAGCCGCGCTCCGCGGATACCGAGGTGATCGACGGCGTCGAGCTGCCCAGCTACCGCGGCGACAACATCAACGACATCGCCTTCACGCCCGCGTCGCGCATCCCGGACCCGGAACGGATGGTCCGCGCCTATTCGCAGGCGGCGGCGACGCTGAACCTCCTGCGCGCGTTCGCGCAGGGCGGCTATGCGAACCTGCACCAGGTGCACCGCTGGACGCACGATTTCATGGGCCGCAGCCCGTGGGCGAAGAAATATGCCGAGACGGCCGACCGCATCGGCGAGGCGCTGGACTTCATGGAGGCGTGCGGGATCAGCCCCGACACCGTCCCGCAATTGTCGCAGACCACCTTCTACACCAGCCACGAAGCGCTGCTGCTGCCGTTCGAGCAGGCGCTGACCCGGCAGGATTCGCTGACCGGCGACTGGTACGACACCTCCGCGCATTTCCTGTGGATTGGCGACCGCACGCGGTTCGAGGGATCGTCGCACGTCGAGTTCCTGCGCGGGATCGGCAACCCGATCGGCGTGAAATGCGGGCCGTCGCTGGAGCCGGACGCGCTGCTGCGAATGCTCGACACGCTGAATCCGGCGCGGACGCCCGGCCGCATGACGCTCATCACCCGCTACGGCTATGACAAGATCGAGGCGCACCTGCCCAAGCTGGTGCGCGCGGTGACACGCGCCGGGCATCCGGTGGTGTGGAGCTGCGATCCGATGCACGGCAATACCGTAAAGGCGGCGACCGGCTACAAGACGCGGCCGTTCGACCGCATCCTGTCGGAAGTGCGTGGCTTCTTCGCGGTCCACCGCGCTGAAGGAACGCACGCCGGCGGCATCCATGCCGAGATGACCGGGCAGGACGTGACCGAATGCACCGGCGGCGCGATCGACGTGACCGAGCAGAGCCTCGCCGATCGTTACCACACGCATTGCGACCCGCGCCTGAACGCCGGGCAGAGCCTGGAGCTGGCGTTCCTACTTGCCGAGATGCTCAACACCGAAATGGCGGAGCGTCGGAAGGCGGCGTGAGGGGCGGCGCGGCGAAACCCGGCAAGCGTCGATAAAGGCGCTTGACGGCCGCGCCGCCGCCACCTAACAGCGCGCCTCACACCGCGCACGGCCCCTTCGTCTAGCGGTTAGGACGTCGCCCTCTCACGGCGAAAACACGAGTTCGATTCTCGTAGGGGTCACCACGCAGCGGAGCTGGTATGGCTTGGGTGCCAGTCACCACAGATGCCGCATCAGGGTATACTCCCGACCGTATCCGGCATGCCCCGATAGTGGCCGCCGCCGGGCCGCTTCCTCGCTTTCCGACATCTCCCGCATCTGACATGGCGACAAAGCGCGCCGTGTTTGCGTAAGGTCGGCACATGGCGATCGGACTGCACAACGAAGGCTTCTCTGACGCGCTGGTGGTGCTGGGCGCCGCCGGGCTGGTTATTCCGGCGTTCGCGCGTTTCCGCATCACGCCGGTGATCGGCTTCATCCTGGTCGGCGCGCTGGTCGGCCCGGCAGGGTTCGGCTCGCTCGTGCCGCAGGCGCCGTGGCTATATTATTTCACGATCTCGGATCCCGAATCGATCGCGCCCTTCGCCGAGTTCGGCATCGTGCTGCTGTTGTTCTCGATCGGCCTGGAGCTGTCGTTCCGCCGCCTGTGGGCGATGCGGCGGCTGGTGTTCGGCACCGGGCCGGCGGCGCTGCTCGGCTGTGCGGCGCTGGTCGGCGTCGCGCTGCACCTGATCGGGCAGAGCTGGGGCGGCGCGGCGGGGCTTGGGCTGGCGCTGGCGCTGTCCTCCACCGCGCTGGTGCTGCCGCTGGTCGGTACGGTCAGCCCCGTCGGGCGCGGCGCGTTCGCGATCCTGCTGTTCCAGGATCTGGCGCTGGTGCCGATCATCTTCGCGCTGGGCGCGATGGCGCCGACCGCCAGCGACGATGGCTGGGTGGGGATCGCGGGGGTGGCGCTGCGCGGCGGGCTGACCGTGGTCGCGATGTACGGCGCCGGGCGGCTCGTCCTGCCGCGCCTGTTCGCGCAGGCGGCGCGCACGAAGAGCCCCGAGCTGTTCCTGGCCGCCTCGCTGCTGGTGGTGATCGTCGCCAGCGTCGCGACCACCGCGGCGGGGCTGTCGCCGATCGTCGGCGCCCTGCTGGCCGGGCTGCTGATCGCCGAAACCGAATATCATACCGAGGTCGAGGTGATGACCGCGCCGTTCAAGGGGCTGGCGCTGGGCGTGTTCCTCATCACCGTCGGCATGAGCCTGGACCTGTCGGCGATCCTGGCGAACTGGGCGTCGCTGCTCGCCGCGGTGCTGGGAGTGGTCGCGGCGAAGACGCTGGTGACCTACCTGCTGCTGCGCGTCGCGCATGCGCGCCCCGGGATCGCTGCGGAAACCGGCCTGCTGATGGGCAGCCCGTCGGAAACGACGCTGATCGTGCTGGCGACCGCCGCGCAGGCGCAGCTCATCACGCCGAGCACCGCCACCTTCTGGCAGACGGTGACCGCGATCGGGCTGACCATCACCCCGCTGCTGGCGCTGCTGGGCGGCGTGATCTCGCGGCGGATCGAGGGGGGCGACAGCCCGCCGCCGGACGCGCTCGACCATGCCGAGGGCAAGCGCGCGGTGGTGTTCGGCTTCGGCCGCGTCGGGCGGCTGGTGGCGGACATGCTCGCGCGGCACGACCAGGCCTATGTCGCGGTGGAGGCGGATATCGACGCGGTGACGCGCGCGCGCGCCGCGGGTTATCCGGTGCTGTTCGGCGACGTGGCGCGCGGTGAGCTGATCGAGCGGCTCGACCTCGCCAACGCGCGCGCGCTGATCCTGACCATGGACGAGCCGGTGCTGACCGTGCGGCTGACCAAGCGGCTGCGCGCCGCCTTCCCCGCGCTGCCGATCATCGCGCGCGCGCGCGACACGGTGCACGCCGCCGAACTCTACAAGGCCGGCGTCACCGATGCGGTGCCGGAAACGCTGGAAAGCTCGCTGCAATTGTCGGAGGCGGTGCTGGTCGACCTGGGCGTGGCGATGGGGCCGGTGATCGCGTCGATTCATGACAAGCGCGAGGAATTGCGCCAGACCATCCGCCGCACGGCGATGCTGGACCGCGAGCCGCGCATCCGCCGCATCCGCCGCACCGACGAGATCCGCCCGGCATGAGCCGCGATTTCGCCGCAAGTCGCCGCTAGCGGACGCCGTCATGATGTCCGATCTGCGCGTCGCCTTCTTCAGCGGCAACTACAATTACGTTCGCGACGGCGCGAACCAGGCCCAGAACCTGCTGGTCGGTTATCTGCTCGATCAGGGTGTGCAGGTGCGCGTCTATTCACCCACCACGCCGACCCCGGCGTTCGAGGCGCGCGGTACCGTGGTGGATGTGCCGGCGATCCCGATGCCGGGTGGGCGCGGCGAATACAAGCTGGGGCGCGGCCTGCCGGCGCGGCCACGCCGCGACCTGGAGGCGTTCGCCCCGCATCTGGTGCACGTGTCCGCGCCGGAATTCCTCGGTCACGCGGCGGTGACCTGGGCGCGAGCGCATGGCGTGCCGGTGGTGTCGGCGGTGCACACGCGGTTCGAGACCTATTTTCAATATTACGGGCTGTCGCTGGTCCAGCCGCTCATCAAGCGCATCCTGCGCCGCTTCTACGACCGCGCCGACCGCGTGCTGGTGCCGACCCCGTCCATGGCGGACGTGGTGCGCGAGCTGGGGGTGACGACGCCGGTGTCGCTGTGGTCGCGCGGCGTGAACCATCGTCGCTTCCACCCCGATGCGCGCAGCCTGGCATGGCGGCGGTCGCTGGGCATCGGCGATGACGAGGTGGCGATCGGCTTCCTGGGGCGGCTGGTGCTGGAAAAGGGGCTGGGTGTTTTCGCGGAGGTGCTGGCGCGACTCGACGCGATGGGCGTGGCGCACCGCGTGCTGGTGATCGGCAAGGGGCCGGCGCGCGACTGGTTCGCGCAGCGCGTGCCGGCGGCGGCGTTCGCGGGCTTCCAGAGCGGCGACGATCTGGGTCGCGCGGTCGCGTCGCTGGACGTGCTGTTCAACCCCAGCGTGACCGAGACCTGGGGACAGGTGACGTCGGAGGCGATGGCGGCCGGCGTGCCGGTGGTCGCGGCACACGCGACGGGGGCGATGGACCTGCTGGAGGACGGGCGCACGGGCTTCCTGGTGCCGCCGACCGACGTCGATCGCTACGCCGCCGTCATCGCGCGGCTGGCCGGGGATGCGGCGCTGCGCGCGGCGATGGGGCATGCGGCGCATGTGCGCGCGCAGGACTTTCGCTGGGACACGGCCAATGCGGCGGTGCTGCAGGCGTATCGCGAGGTGCTCGCCGCCAGAAGGTAAATGGGTCACGCGCAAACGCGGAGATGGCGCGGTTCCGGCGTTCGGAACATCCGATCACCGGAGAGCGCCCGCCGCGCCCGCGCGTGCCGCTGCTACTCGACCTCGCGCCAGTCGAAGGTGAGCGGCGCCTCGCGGAACGCGAAACGGTCGAGGTGGCTCGACACCACCTCGCGCATCCGCGCCACGTCGCCATCGGGCGGCACCGACAGGCGAACGTCGAGCGTTTCGCTGTCCGCCCGCATGTCCAGCGTCGCGCCGCTTGGGAACGTGATGGTGCCCTCCTGCTCGGAGAAGGACACCTCCATCTTGTGGCTCCAGTGCTTGGCAAGTTGCTGGAGATAACGGCTGGCCGAATGCGTCGGCACGCGCGCGACCGAGACGCTCATTTCACGCGCTCGATCTTCTGGGTCAGCTCGTCGATCAGCCCGGCGATGTCATGCAGCGCATCGCTGGACAGGTCACCGCGCCCGACGCGATGCCGCACGGCATGGTGCAGGTTGCCGATCGCGCGGCGCACCGGCGCCTCGTCGCCGCGTGCCGGGCCATGGCCCAGCGCCGTCAGTCGCGCGATCAGTGCCTCGACCTGCTCGGCATTTTCCGCCAGATGCGTGCGACCGCCGGCCGTGACCGCGAAACGCTTGCGCGCGCCCTCGCTGGCCTGCTCCTCGATCAGCTCCATCTCGCCGAGCATCGTGAGGCCGGGATAGACGACCCCCGGGCTGGGCGCATAGGCGCCGCCGCTCAGTTCCTCGATTGCGCGGATCAGCTCATAGCCGTGGCGCGGTTCGTCCGCGATCAGCTTCAACAGCACCAGCCGCAGCTCGCCGCCGTCGAACATCCGCCGCGCGCGTCCGCCGCGCCCGTCCTGGCCGGCGTCGAAGGAGAAGCCGAACCGCCCGCGGCCCCATCCGCCGGCCATTCGGCCACCGCCCATGCGTTCGCGTCCACCTCGGTCGTGACCGCCTCGTTCATGGCCGCAACCGCGGCCGTGCAGGTGAAAATGCATCATCGTTCCTTTCATGATGCGCTCAAGATATATCGTTAGGCAGCGAGCGCAAGATCATTCAAGATATATTTTCGTAGCGCCCTGACGAACGGCGTTTTCGCGCCTACATTGCGCACCTATGGCAGACCTGTTCGCCGGGCTGGAACCCGCCGCCGTCCCCTCCCCGACCCCGCCAGAGGATGCGCCGCTCGCCGATCGGCTCCGCCCCCGCACGTTGCAGGAGGTCGTCGGACAGGAGCATGTCACCGGGACGACGGGCGCGATCGGGCGCATGGTCGCCGCGGGCCGGCTGTCCTCGCTGATCCTGTGGGGACCGCCCGGTACGGGCAAGACGACGATCGCACGGCTGCTGGCAGACGCGGTGGCGCTGCGTTTCGTGTCGATCTCGGCGGTGTTCTCCGGCGTGGCGGATCTGAAGAAGGCGTTCGCCGAGGCGCGCGACCATGCGCGCCTCGGCAGGCGCACGCTATTGTTCGTGGATGAGATCCACCGCTTCAACCGCGCGCAGCAGGACGGCTTCCTTCCCTTCGTCGAGGACGGCACCGTCACGCTGGTCGGCGCCACGACGGAAAATCCGTCCTTCGAGTTGAACGCCGCGTTGCTCAGCCGCGCGCAGGTGCTGATCCTGCATCGCCTCGATCCGGCAGCGCTGGCGCAGTTGATCGCGCGTGCGGAGGCGGAGGTCGGCCGCGCGCTGCCGCTGACCGATGCGGCACGTGACGCGCTGGTGGCGAGCGCGGACGGCGACGGGCGGTTCCTGCTCAACCAGGTGGAGACATTGTTCTCGGTTGATCTGAGCGAACCGCTCGACTCCGCTGGTTTGTCCGGTTTTCTGCAACGCCGCGTCGCGGTGTACGACAAGGATCGCGAGGGACATCACAACCTCATCAGCGCGCTGCACAAGTCGATCCGCGGATCGGATCCGCAGGCGGCGCTCTACTATCTGGCGCGGATGCTGACCGCCGGCGAGGAGCCGCTGTACGTGTTGCGTCGCCTCACCCGCGCTGCCGTGGAGGACATCGGCCTCGCCGATCCGCAGGCGCTGGTGCAATGTATCGCGGCCAAGGACGCCTATGAGTTCCTCGGCAGCCCGGAGGGTGAACTGGCGATCGCGCAGGCGTGCCTGTACCTCGCCACCGCTCCCAAATCGAACGCCGCCTATACCGCGCAGAAGCAGGCGTGGCGGGTCGCGAGGGAAACGGGATCGCTGATGCCGCCCGCGCACATCCTGAACGCACCCACCCGGCTGATGAAACAGATCGGCTATGGCGCGAACTACGCCTACGATCATGATGAGAAGGATGGATTTTCCGGCGCGAACTACTGGCCCGACGAGCTGCCGCCGCAGCGCTTCTACACGCCGACGGACCGCGGGTTCGAGAAGCGCGTTGCCGAACGCCTCGCTTGGTGGGATGAACGCCGCCATGCGTCCGCCGATTAGCCTTGCCGCCGTCCTTCTGCTGTCCACGCCCGCGCTGGCGCAATCGCCGCAATCGGTGCGCGCCGACGATCGCGCCAGTTATGCGCGGGCGATCGCAGCGGGCTACAAGGCGGCGTTCCTGTGCGGCGGCATCTTCAATGCCGGGCGAAGCGAACGGCAGGTGGAGGGGCTGGAGCTCAAAGGCATCTATCCCGAATATGACGAGATCGTGCCGACGCTGAGCGCGCGGGTCGATCGTCGCGCCGGCGCGGTGACCGTCCCGTTCGACCGCAACCTGCCACCGCGTCGGGCGAGCTGGGTGCCGGGCAGCGGGTGCACCTTGGCCCCGATCGGCGCGGCGATTCCCGCCACGCCCGCCCGCGCCATCGCTCCCCCGCCCCCGGCCGGCGCCGACCCCCGACCCTGGCCGATGGGGGATGCCGGCATCGCGCCACGCCCGTCGGAGTCGTTGACGCGCGTGGTCGAGCGGGCGTTCGACGGGACGTATGGACGCGGCAGCGAGACACTGGGCATCGTGGTGCTGCGCGACGGGCGCGTCGTGGCCGAGCGTTATCGCGACGGCTTCGGTCCATTCGTGGCCAATCGCACCTGGTCGGTGGCCAAGAGCATAGCGGGCACGCTGGTCGGGATGAGCGAGGTGGACGTGCAGCGTCCCGCCGACATCCCGGAATGGCGGAGCCGCCAGGGCGCCGATCCACGCGCGCGCATCACGCTGAACCAGTTGCTGCGCATGTCATCCGGGCTGCACAGCGACACCGCCGGCAACCGCACCGATGCGATCTATTTCGGCGGCACCACCGTGACCGAGCAGGCGACGTCATGGCCGTTGTCCTCGCGTCCCGGCGAGCGGTTCCGCTATGCCAACAACGACATCCTGCTTGCCACCCGGTCGCTGCGCGCGTCGCTGGGGGAGGCGCGGTATCGCGCGCTGCCCGGCCGGCTGTTCGGCGCGCTGGGGATGCGCCACACCGTCGCGGAGAGCGACTGGCAGGGCAATTACATCCTGTCGAGCGCGGTATGGACCACGGCACGCGACCTCGCGCGGCTCGGGCAATTCTGGTTGCAGGACGGCGTGTGGGAGGGGCGACAACTGCTGCCGGCGGGATGGATGCGCTACATGACCACGCCGTCCGGGCCGCAGCCGGATCGCAGCGAAGGCTATGGCGCGTCGATCTGGTTGTTCGGGGCGAATCAGGGGCTGCCGGCCGGCAGCTATTCCGCGCAGGGCAATCGCGGACAATATGTGATGGTGGTGCCCTCGCACCGGCTGGTGGTGGTGCGACGCGGCGAGGATCCCGGAGCGGCGCGTTTCGACGTGGCGCGCTTCACCGCCGACGTACTCGCCGCACCGTGAGGTTCGATTCGTGGGCGGACGTGGCGCGCCACGCACTGACGTTGCTCGCAACCGAGCCGTCCACCTCCTACGGCCAGCCCGCGATCAGGACGCGCGGCAAGCTGATCTGCTCCACCGGGCATGAGCCCGACAGCTTCCATGTCGCGGCAACGCACGAGGAGAAAGCGGTGTTGCTGGCCAGCGACCCGGCGACCTTCTGGCAGACGCCGCATTATGCGAATTGGCCGGGATTGCTGGTCCGCTATGGCAGCGGCGACCCGGAGCGGATCGCGATCGTGATCGCGCGCGCCTGGTGGGACCGGGCGACACAGGCGATGCGGAAACGCCATGGCCCCCGCCCCTGAACGCTTCGACCGCTTTGTCGCGATCGACTGGTCCGGCGCGAAAGGCGCGCGGCATCGCGGGATCGCGGTCGCGTCGTGCCGGCGCGGTCGCGGTGCGCCGGTCCTGCTGACCCCGCCCGGCAGCCTCGCGTGGTCGCGCATGGCGGTGCTCGACTGGCTGGTGGCACGCGGCGACCACGCGATGCTGGTCGGGTTCGACTTCAGCTTCTCCGCGCCCTTCGTGGCGCGCGGTGCGCATCTGCCGGGCGAAACGGACTCGAGTAACGCCAAAGACTTGTGGGCCTATGTCGATGCGCGGTGCGAGGATGCCGACCTGGGCGCGGCCAGCTTCCTCGAGGCGCGACGCGGGCGGCACTTCTATCTGGGGGCGGCGGATGGGGCAAAGCGTGACTTCCTGCACTGGCGCGTGTGCGAGAGGGCGGATGGCGGCAATACCAAGCCCTCCACCGTCTATGACGCGATCGGTGCGGCGCAGGTGGCGAAGGCGAGCTTCGCGGGGATGCGGCTGCTCCACCGGCTCGATGGGCAGGTGCCGGTGTGGCCGTTCGATCCTGTCCCTCCCTCCGGCGCGCTGGTGGTGGAGATCTACACCGCGCTGGCGGCGCGCGCGGTCGGCATGCCCAGGGGCCGCAGCAAGCTGCGCGATGCGGCGGCGCTGGATACCGCGCTCGGGGCACTGGACAGCGCGCCGCACGCGCCGCTGCGCCGTTACGACGATCATGCCACCGACGCGCTGATGACCGCCGCGTGGCTGCGCCGGGCGGCGGCGCGCGCCGACCTGTGGAACCCGCCCGGCATGACGCCGATGGTCGCAGCCACGGAGGGCTGGACGTTCGGCGTCGCGTGACGCATGAGGGCGCGCGGCGCGCCGGTTTAGCTCAGCTGGTAGAGCAGCGGTTTTGTAAACCGAAGGTCGCGGGTTCGATCCCTGCAACCGGCACCGCCCGTCGATCGTTACGTCGCGCGAATGACACTGAAAGTCGCGAGTTATAACATGCGCAAGGCGATCGGCACCGATCGCCGCCGCAGTCCCGAGCGCGTGCTGCAGGTGCTGCGCGAGGTGGATGCCGACATCATCGCCCTGCAGGAGGCGGACCGCCGCTTCGGCCAGCGCGCGGCGGTGCTGACGCCGCATCTGCTGGAGGACCATGGCGACTGGCAGCCGGTGTCTCTGGGGATGCGCGCGGCCAGCATGGGATGGCACGGCAACGCCATTCTGGTGCGCAAATCGGCGCGGATCGTGGATTGCGAGCAACTCCACCTGCCCGCGCTGGAGCCGCGCGGCGCGGTGATGGTGGATGTCGCGATCGGCGGCGTTGTGGTGCGCATCGTGGGCATGCACCTGGATCTGTCGGGGTTGTGGCGGCGCCGGCAGGCGGCGGCGATCCTGTCGCATGTCGCGACGAGCAGCCAGCAGCATCCCACCGTGATGATGGGCGACCTGAACGAATGGTCGCGCGCGGCCGGCTGCCTGCGCGATTTCGGACATGATTTCCGCTTCGCCGATACCGGGCCGAGCTTCCATGCGCGCCGCCCGATCGCGCGGCTCGATCGGATCATGGTGTCGCCGCACTGGCGCATCGCCGGTTGCGGCGTGCATCAATCGCCAGCGGCGCGCGTCGCATCCGACCATCTGCCGATCTGGGCCGAGCTGGAGCCGGCGTGACGGCGCTTTCGGCGCGCCGCATGTGGCGTCGTCGAGATACCATCGACAGGTGGTGAACTTGCGGCGTACATACCCGTTGCGCCACTCAACTGGTTATGCACGAAAAGGAGCGAACAATGGCGAAGACGGCGGAGAAGCGCGGCAAGGACGAGACCAAGGCCGCGGAGAAGAAGGTGAAGGCGACCGGCAAGGCCGCCGGCGGCGCACGCGGTGGCATCACCGCGCCGGTGACCCCGTCGGATGATCTGGCGGAAATCGTCGGCAAGAACGACCTCCCGCGCAGCGAAGTCGTCAGCAAGGTGTGGGAATATATCAAGAAGCACGATCTGCAGGACGCGAAGGACCGCCGCCAGATCAACGCCGACGACAAGCTGGAGAAGATCTTCGGCAAGAAGTCCGCGAGCATGTTCGAGATGAACAAGTTCCTGAGCGCACACCTCACCGCGCCGAAATCCTGAGGTTACGCCCACAGGTGAAACTGTCGTGAGCGAGCCGTCGCGGGAAGCGCCGTCCCACCGGACGGCGCCGCCTGCCCCGGCGATGCTCGTCACGCGGTCGCCCGCGCGAGGACCGCTGGTCTTGGCGGCGTCGCGTCGGCCGGCCGCTATGCCCATGGCAGCGGGGAAGCTGCGCCGCGCTGAGCGCCGCCGGGAGCGGAGTCGTGGCGTGGCGGACGAACGATCTGCGCGCCATTTTCCGGGAAAGGATCGTCGCGCCCGCATGACAATCAGGTCGCGCCAGCGCGGCCCCCACCGCGAACGCTACACCGATCCCGGCGCGCGGCCGATCAGCAGCGACAGGTCGCGCAGCGCGCGGAGCATCGCGATACCGCGCGGCCCGGCAATGTAGCGCGGCTCCCACTCGGGATCGAATTTCTCCTTGTAGCCGCGCAGGCCGCGGAACCCGTACAAGCGCTCGCCATGGTGGAAGATCAATGCCGCCGCGCGTGCCCATGCCGGCGCCAGCCGCCGCCCCGAAATCCCCGACAAGGGCGCGATGCCCAGCGAGAAGCGGCGGAAGCCGCGTTGCTGCGCCCATTGCAGGATCTGCACGAACAGGAAGTCCATCGTCCCGGGCGGCGCATCGTCGCGGTGCCGCATCAGGTCGACCGACGCCTCGGCATGGTTGGCGGTCAGCCACAGATTGGCGAAGGCGACGATGCGATCACCCTCCATCGCCAGCGCCACATCGAACCGCTCCATATAGCGGCGGTCGAAATGGCCGAGGCTGAAGCCCTTTTCCGCATGGCCCTTCGTCGCCATCCACTCCGCGGAGATGGCGGCGAGTTCGTCGATGACGACGGGCAGGGCCGCTGCGGGCACGATCCGGAAACGCAAGCCCCGCCGCGCCGCCACGCGCTCGGCCTTGCGCAGCGAACGCAACCGCGGCGTCTCCAGCGTGAAATCGGGCAGGTCGACGATCGCCTCCTCGCCATATTTCAGGATGTGCAGCCCCATGCCGATCGCGGGTTCCAGCACCGGCCCCGTGACCTGATACAGGAGCAGCCGCCCCTGCGCGCGGTCGGCAAGGTCACGGATCCGCCACAGCAATGCCGGCCATTCGGCGGGATCGCCTACGGGGTCGCCCATCACGATCCAGCTTGCGCCGCGCACCTGGTACATCAGCATCGCGGCGCCGTTCTCGGCGAACAGGAAGCGCTTGTCCCCGGTCAGCGCCAGCATCGCGTCGGTCCGGTCGGCCATCGCCAGCACGCGGTCCACCGCCGCCGGATCGGCCGCGACGTCGGGCACGCTGGGGGCCGGCCCCAGCCAGCGCCACGTCAGCGCCACCACCAGCATCCCCGCCGCCGCCAGCGTCGCGCGCAGAAAGCGCGGGGCATCGCCGCGCCACGCGAAATGCCACCACAGGTCGTCGTCGTACGGGACGTGGCGATAGGCGAACAGCCCGGCCCAGATCACCGCGGCCAGCACCGCCGCCACCGCCGCGCCCCATCCCGCCGACAGGCGCATCTGCGTCAGCGCGGTGCGCCGGTAAAAGGCGCCGCGCGTCCATTGCAGCAGCGCGGCGAGCGTCAGGCAGACGATCGCCTCCTCATAGTCGATGCCCTTCGCCAGCGAAAAGGCGGCGCCCGCGAGCAGCAGCGCGCGGGTGGCGACGAAGGCGCCGTCCAGCCGCCGGTACAGGCCGGGCGCCAGCAGCAGCAGCCCGGTGCCGACCAGACTGGCGGCGATGTGGCTCGCCTCGATGAACGGCAGCGGCACCACCGATGCCAGCGCCCCCATCCGCGCGCGCAGCGACGGCAGCGATCCCGACAGGAGCAGCATCGCGCCCCCGACGAACGTCGCCGCCGCCAGTGCGACCGGCGCGATCCCGGTCGCGACCGCACGCCCGTCGCGCAGCAGCCGCGCCGGCAGCGGATGCGCCAGCAGATAGCGGCGACGCGCACCCTCGCGCCACGCCAGGATCGCCACCGCCACCGCCAGCGGAAGAAGGTAGTAGATCAACCGATAGGCGATCAGCGCCGCGAAGGCGGTGGAACGATCGCCGGGCAATACCGCCAGCACGACCGCCTCGAACACGCCGATCCCACCCGGCACATGCGCCAGCACCGCCGCGACGATGCCGAGCGCATAAGCGAGCACGAACGCCGGCAGCAGCGCCGGCGCCGCATGCGGGATCAGCACGAACAGCGCCGCGGCGGCCGCGCTGGTGTCCAGCGCCGCGATCGCGATCTGCGCCAGCGCCTGCCCGGCGCCCGGCAAGGGCGCGCTGAAGCGCCACACGCGCAGCGGCCCGCGTGCGCGGCCGCACGCCACCACCAGTGCGGCGGCGGCGAGCAGGACCGTCACGCCGATCGCATGCGATACCCCGGCAGGGATCGTCATTCCCGCCAGCGCGATCGGCCCCGGCCGCGCGAGCAGCGCGGCGCCCGCGACGGTGACGACGCCCGTCCAGAAGGTCGCGCTGGCGATGCCGATCACCCGCGCTACGTCCGGCCCGTCCAGTCCGGCGGCGGTGTAGATGCGATAGCGCGCCGACCCGCCGGTCAGCAACGACAGGCCGAGATTGTGGCTGAGCGTATAGCTGGTGAAAGAGGCCAGCGCGGCGGTCCGCCACGGCAGCGGCCGACCGATGATGCGCAACGCCAGCACGTCATACCAGGTGAGCGTCAGGTAGCTGAGCGCGGTGAACCCCAGCGCCGCCACCACCTGCCCCGTCGACAGCGCGTGGAGCGCCGTACGCACATCGGCGAAGCGCAGTTCGCGCGTCAGTTGCTCCATCGCCGCAAAGCCGAGCGCGACGAGCACCACCGCCGTCAGCAGGGTCAGCGTCTTGCGATGACGCCGCAACCGCCGGAGCCGGTCACGCATGCGGCAGGTCCGTGATCCGGTGCCACATCTGCGAGCGGCAGATCAGGCCGTGCAGGATGCAGCCTTTCAGCTTCATGTCGTCGGCCCCGACCTGCTCGATCTCCGAATAGAAGCGCTTGCCCATGTCGGGGATGAAGACGGTGCCCGACCAGTTGCCGGGCCGTCCCGGGCGGTAATCCTCCAGCAGCGCGGTGCCGACCAGCCTGGTGACGCCGCCGTCGCGTGCGTCCTCCTGCGCCTGTGCACTGGCCCAGACGACCCAGCCGCACAGTTTCTCGCCGCATGCGCCGGTCCGCACCACGACGGTGCGATGCGGGTTCAGCCACATGCCCGTGATGGACGCGGTGGCCGGCTGGGCACTGGCCGGCGCGCTGCCGGCGAGCATCAGCGCGACCGCGGCGGCGGCATGTCGAATGAACGTCATCGTGGGGTCTCTCCTTTGGCCGCCGACCATGACGGCCGGGGCATTGCCGGCATGTCGACGCCGGCTGAACGATCGGTAATGAAGGTGGTCCGGAACGGTGGTTCAGCGGCCGCGCACGATCGCCTGCCACAACACCGCGGACAGCCGGTCGGCGTCGTGGTGCAGATAATGGTCGCCCGGCAGCGTCACGACGCGGACGTTGCGGCCATGCAGCAGCGGGCACAGGCTGTTGTCCTCCTGTACCCCGTGGATGCACAGCAGCGGCACCCAGTCGATGCGGCGCGCGCTGGGCAAGGCGGGCGCGTCGGGCGCACCGTCGAGCAATCCGCCAGGCGACGCCTTGAACAGCAACGTGTCGCCCGGCACCGACAGCAGCACCTGCGCGACATACGGGCGCAACGGCAGCGGCAGGCCCGACACGCCATATTGCAGCATGTCCGCCCCGAACGACTGGCCGATCAGCACGACCCGCCGCGCCCCCGGCAGGCGCAATGCGCGCGCGACGGTGTCCGCAACCAGCGCCCGCGTCTGCGCCGGGGTGCGACGCGTGCCGAATGCCGTCAGGGAATTGACCCCCAGCACCGGCAAGCCGCGCGCCGCCAGATCGCCCATCACGCGCGGCGCCATGCCGGCGTTGAAGCCGGTGTCGCCCGACAGGAACACCGCCACCGTCCCGCGCCGCGCGAGCGGTCGTACCGCGGCGGCGGGCTCCACCCGGTAGACCGGGCCGCCGAACCAGCCGAGAAACCCCAGATAGCCGAGCGCGCACAGCACAAGGCCCATGAGCGTTCCGGCGGCGATGGCGAAGCGATTGCGGCCGGACGGCCGGTCATGGGGAACGGACATGGCTCAGGCACTCAGCGCATAGGTGATGACGAAGCAGGCGGCGGTCAGCAGCAGCATGGCCAGGATGAAGGTCGCGTCGGCGACCTGCTCCAGCCGATGCAGGTGGCGGCGCTCGCCCGGCGCGCGCAGCGACAGATAGGACGCGAGCGTCGCGACCAGGAACAGCAGCGAATCGATCGCCAGCAGATCGTCGGCGAAGCTGGCGCGCCGCCCCACAGCGATGCCGACCCGCAGCAGACCGATCCCGGTCAGGCACACCCCGACCATGGCGGCGGCGATCGGGCAGATCAGGCGGCATGTGCGCTCGTCGAGCCGGGATGGACGCGACTGCGCGCCATCGTTCGGCGGGGAGGAGGGCGGCGCGCTCATCCGCCACCTTCTGCACGCCCGCGCGTCGCCGGCGGCTGTCCCAGACATGACCGATCGGTCATCTTGGCGGCGGCCAGGCGATCGTCGCCGCGCCGCCGCCTTGCCGAGCCCGCGCGTCAGCCGCGATATTCGCCCATCGTCACCTTCAACACCTGCGGGCGATCGACCAGGTTGATGCCGTAATCGGTCTGGTCGCCGTTCCACACCCGCGACATCACCCAGCGGCCGTGCTCGAAGCGGCCCTCCTCCACGCGCACCACCATCGCGGCCGGCCGCTTCCCGGCAGGCTCGATATGGACGCGCACATGGTCGCCGATGATCAGGAATTCGTCATCGGAGAGTTGCGCCACCGCGAGCCCGCCGATCGGTTCGGCCGACCATGGCGCGGGATCGGACTTCAGCCATGTCCATTCCCTGAACCCGAACTGCAACTCGCCCCACGACGCCCTGATGGTCCACTTGCCCATGCGCGTCGACTGCGCTGCGCCATCGTCCGGCTTCGCCACGCCCCAGGTCGGGCGCTCCCACGCGATCCGCGCCCAGTCGCGCATGATCGAGCCGAACATGCGATACGGCAATGCGAGCGGCGCCAGCGTCCGCTCCTCCAGGTCGCGCGCACCCAGCGGATAGTTGAAGAAGCCGCTGTCGTCGGTGCCGAACGGCGCATAGCCGATCGCGCCGCGGCCCAGCACGGGATAGACATAGCGGTGGAATTCACGCGCATTGCCGATTTCCGGCACCATCAGCGCGTTATCCGGGCGCGCATAGCGGTCGAGATATTGCACCACGTTGGCGCTGGCGCGGTCGTAGATGTCGGGTGCGGCAAAGTCGATGTGCGGCGCGGCGACCTTCCATATGTCCAGCACGTCCTGCTGCGGGCCGCCGCTCGCCACGCCTTCCGGATCGGGCACGTTCGACGGCCCGGCCAGGCTGGCGTTGACGTACATCGGCAGCGGCTTGACCGCCTTCCCCGCCGCCGCGACCGCATCGACGTACGAAGCGACCTGCCATGTGTTGAAGGCGCGGTCCGCCTGCGCGCCGAACACCTGCGCCCAGGTGCCGTGCCTGCCGATCTGCCGCGCCAGCGCCCCGGGGATCGGCCCGGCGAACAGGGCGTTCGCCGCCGCCGAATAATCGCGCGGGTTGCGATAGCTGCCTGTCTCGTTCTCCGTCTGCACCATGATGACGGTGTTCTGCCGGTCATGGTCGCGCAGATATTCCATGACCTTTGCGAAGGCGCGCGCGTCCGCCTGCCGCGTCGTAAGGGCATGCGCGCTAAGCACCCCATGGTCGCTGCCGTCGCGCTTCTTCATGCGGGGAAAGCGGCGGTTGTCGAGCTTCACCCAGTCCGGCGTATAGGCGGGCGAGGTGTTCTTCCACGTGCCGAACCACAACAGCACCACCCGTTTGTCATGCGCGCGCGCCTGGTCCAGCAACGCCTGAAGAAAGGTGAAATCGTAATGCCCCTCCACCGGCTCGACCTGCTGCCAGGCGATCGGCACTTCCACGCTGTTCGCGCCGATGCGATCAAGCACCCGCCAGGCGCTCTTCAACGCGTCCGGATAGTTGGAGGAATTGTTCACCTGACCGCCCAGGATCGTGAACGGCGCGCCATCGACGATCAGCGCGTGGCGGCCGGCGCGAGTTTCCAGTCGCGGCATCGGCGTGTGCTGCGCCGCCGCGGGCGCCGCCAGCAGCACGGCCAGTGTGACGATGCGACCGGTCATGCTTCTCTCCCTTGTTTCGAGGGACGTTGCGCCCTTAGAACAGAATGGTAGCGCTAGCTTTGCATGGCGCAACGGGGGAGAGCGATGTGACGAACGAGGCGCGCAGCAACATGCGGCGGCGGTGGCGCCGGACGGCGCTGCTGGCGGCATCCGGCCTGGCCGCGTCGCCCGCGCTGGCCACGCCGCTCGCCACCGTCGACCGCCACGGCGCGCTCATCGCGATCGAGCCCTATGCCCCCAACATCGTGCGCGTGACGATCGCGCTCGACCGCGCGCTGTCCGATGCGCCGCCCGGCGACGGGCCGAACGCGCGCCCCGATGCCACGGGCTGGACGCACCGCGCGGAGCAGGCGGGCGACGTGTTCGCCTCCACCGGCATGACCGTGACCGTCAAGGCGCAGCCATGGCCGCGCCCGCCGACGCAGATGGAGCGCTATTTCGCGCCATCGCTGCCGCCGGTGTCGATCAGCTTCGCCACCGCCGCCGGCGCGACCGTTACCGAGATGAAGGGCTGGGAACGCGCCGCGCACAAGGTGACGGGCGAGGACACGTTCCGCGTCGGCGCCACCTTCTCGGTGCAGCCGGACGAGCATTTCTACGGACTGGGGCAGAATCAGGAAGGCGTGCTCGACCTGAAGGGGCGCACGATTAACTGTCGGCACAATTACGATGCGCCGGCCGGCGAAACGGTGTGCGTCCCGTTCATGGTCACCAACAAGGGCTATGGCATCGTCTGGGACAATCCGTCGGCGACTACGGTCTCGCCGGGGCTGAACAACGCCACGCATTTCCAGTCGGCAGTCGGCGAGCGCGTGTCGTTCTTCGTCATCACCGGCGACACCACCGACCAGCTGTACGCCGGCTATGCGAGGCTGACGGGCGCCACGCCGTTGCCGCCCAAGGCGGCGTTCGGGCTGATCCAGTCCAAGGCGCGCTACGAAAGCCAGCAGGAACTGCTCGGCATCGCCGACGGCTATCGCCTGCGCGGCTATCCGCTGGACGTGATGGTGCTCGACTGGTTCCACTGGACGCGCATGGGCCAATTGGACATCGACCGGACCTTCTTCCCCGATCCCAAGGGGATGAACGACCATCTGCGCGCGCAGGGCATGCGGTCGATCATCAGCGTGTGGCCGCGCTTCGAACGCGAGTCGCGCTATTACGACATGCTCGCCGCGAAGGGCTGGTTCCTGCATCACAAGGACGGCAGCCCGGTCGACGGACTGCCGATCCGCTCCGATCGCGCCGGGGCATTGATCGACTCGACGATCCCGGAGGCGCGCGAATGGTTCTGGACCAAAATCCGCGACAACATCGGTTCGCAGGGGTTCGACTGGTACTGGCTGGACGAAACCGAGCCGGATCTGGTGCCGGACGGCTATCACTTCTCGATCGGCACCGGCGACCGTTACCACAACCTCTACCCGCTGGTGCACACGTCCGGGGTGGCGGAAGGGTCGGCGCGCGACCGGCCGGCGCTGCGCAACCTCATCCTCGCGCGAGCCGCCTATCTGGGTGCGCAGCGCAATGGCGCGCTGTTCTGGTCGTCGGACGTGCCATCGACGTGGGAGGTGCTCAAGCGGCAAGTGCCCGCCGGGCTGGGCTTTACCGCCAGCGGCATGGCCTATTGGAGCAGCGACACCGGCGGCTGGCAGTGGCCGAACGGTCCCAAGGCGCAGCGCCCGGTGCTGCTCGACCCCGCCGGCGCGACCGCGATGGGGCCGGACTATACCGACTATCCGGAGCTGTTCACGCGCTGGTTCGCGTACAACAGCTTCACGCCGACGCTGCGCATCCACGGGCAGCGGCCGGGCAGCGCGATCTGGGAGTATGGCAAGGCGGCCGAGCCGGTGCTCGCGCAGTTCCTGAAGCTGCGCTACGCGCTGATCCCCTACATCTATTCGCTGGGGTATGACACGTACCGCAGCGGCGCGCCGTTCATGCGCGCGCTGTTCATGGATTTCCCGAACGATCCGAAAGTCGCCACGATCGGCGATCAATATATGTTCGGCCCCGCCTTCCTGGTGGCGCCGGTCACCGATCAGGGGGTAGTCGAGCGGCCGGTGTATCTGCCGGCGGGTGCCGACTGGTACGATTACTGGACGAACCGCCGCTACACCGGCGGCCAGACGATCACGGCGGCGGCACCGATCGACCGCATCCCGCTGTTCGTCCGCGCCGGCTCGATCGTGCCGCTGGGCGCGGCGGTGCCGAGCACCGCGACGAAGCAGCCGCTGGCGAGCATCCGCGTCTATCCGGGCCGCAGCACCAGCTTCACGCTCTATGACGACGACGGCGTGACCAACGATTATCGCGCCGGGGGCGGCCGCATCGCGACGCTGCACTGGGACGACGCCACGGCGCGGCTCACCGCGTCGGCACGATTGCCGAGCGGGCAGGACGCGGCAAGGCTGGTGCAGGTGATGCGGGAGCGCTGATCCGCCCTCACCTGCCGCGGCACGCTGACGTCGCCGTAAGCGGCGTGGCGACGCGATCAGGCGTGCAGGCGATAGAGGCCCGATCCGTGCGCGGGAAGCCGGCGCGACAGCCGCCGGTCGATCCGCCCCAGCGCGGCGCCGCTCCACAGATCGGTGGCGTCCACCGCGGCAGGCAGGCCCAGCGCGCGCAGGTCGATGCCGACCTCCTTCGCCGTGTCGCCGGTGTTGAACAGCGCGACATAGCGATCGTCCGGCGCCTCCTCCGGCAGTGCCGACCAGATCCGCGTGCCGTCCGCGATGAAATGCGGCTGGTTGCCGGTCGATGCCTGATTGACCGCCAGCACCGCGCGATTGGTGAGCAGCGCCAGCGTCGGCGCGTCCAGATGGCGCAGGTCGCCGCCCATGATGAGCGGCGATCGCGCGATCGACCACAGGGTCATCAGCGTGCGCTGCTCGTCGGGGGTAAACTTCGTATCCCGCTTGCCCAGCGCGAGCCGGCCCAGCGGCAGCATGTCCGCGTCGGGCCACGCACCCGGCCGGCGCCACGGGTTCCAGTTCTCCAGCCGGACGAACTGGGCGTCGAGCATCGCCCATTCGTCCCAGAAATCGTCGCTGATCCGCCACATCTGCGCATGATCGCGAACATGCGCACCGCGCACCACGGGCGTTTCCCCCGGCGAGAGGCTCAGCACGATCGGCCGGCGGCTGTTGGCGATCGCCCGGTGCGCAGCCTCGATCTCGGGCGCATGGGCGTCATACGGGCGGGTCATGTCGTCCATCTTGACGAAATCGACGCCCCATGATGCGTAGAGCGCGAAGATGCTGTCGTAATAGGCCTGCGCGCCCGGCCTGTGCATGTCGACGCCGTACATGTCGGGGTTCCACGAACAGATGCTGGTCGTGTCGGCGACATCGGCGGCGCGATAGCGGGTGCCGAGGATCGGCAGGTTGCGCTTCACCGCCAGCCGCGGGATGCCGCGCATGACGTGGATGCCGAACTTCATGCCCAGCCGATGGACGTCCGCGGCCAGCCGGGTGAAACCCGAACCGTCGGCGCTGGAGGGGAAGCGGTTGGGCGCCGGGATCAACCGGCCGTAACCGTCCATCGCCGGGAGCGGCGCGGCGGCATATTCGTAGCTGGAGGCGTTCGGCTCATACCATTGGATATCGACGGTGAAGACGTCATAGCCGAACGGCAGCAGCTCCCTGGCCATGATCGTCGCGGTGTCGCGCGCCTGCGCCTCGGTGATGGTGGTCGCGAAACTGTTCCAGCTATTCCAGCCCATCGGGGGACGCGGGGCGAGCAGCCCGCCTCCCGACGCACGGTTCGCCCCGGCCGCGCTGCCGGCGACCGCCGCGCATAGCGCGCCGCCGACGCCGCCGGCCAACACGGCTCGTCTCGCAATCGCCTCGCTCATCGCCACATCCTCCCGCTATTTCGATCGGCGAGGCCAATCGGCCAGTGCCGGCCCGACGCCGATGGTATTATGCGGTCATCGGCCACGGTCACCTCCACCTGTCGATCCATCCTTCAATGCGCGGTCGCGGTCGCGGGGTCGATCGTCACGCCGCTACGCCGCGCCGAGAGCGCGAACAGCAGCACGGCGACGAACGCCGTGGCGGGCACCAGCATCGCGGCGTTGATCCCGGCCATGTCGGACACCGCGCCCATCAGCGCGGTCAGCGCCGCGCCGCCGATGATCGCCATCACGATCAGCGACGCGCCCGCGCGCGCCAGCGGCCCCAGCCCCGCCATGCCGAGCGCGAAGATCGTCGGGAACTGGATCGACATGAAGAAACTGGTCGCGGTCAGCGCGATCAGCCCGGCAGTGCCGCCAACCAGACCCGCGGTCGCCGCCAGCGCCAGGCTGATCGCCGCGAACATCGCCAGCAGCAGCGGCGGCGCGATGCGGCCCATCAGCCACGCCCCGGCGAAACGGCCGACGCCGAACAGCACCAGACTGGCGAACAACCAGTCCGCGGCGATCCGCTCGCTGGTGCCCGGCAGGTTCGCCTGCGCATAGCGAATGGTGTAGCTCCACAGCCCGACCTGCGCACCGACGTAGAAGAACTGCGCCGCGGCGGCCTTCAGCAGTCGCGGCCGGCGGAACACCGCCGAGAAAGGCGCGACCTCCCCCGCCGCCGTGTCGGCAGCCTGCCCGGGAAAGCGGATCAGCGCCGCCGCGGCCGCGAACCCCAGCACCACCAGCCCGATGACGAGATACGGCGTCTGCACCGCCACCACCTCCTGCCGCAGCAGCGCGTCACGCGCGGCGGGCGCCATGGCGGCCAGCGCGGCGTCGTCATGCGCGATCGCCGACAGGATGAAAAATTTGCCGATCAGCACGCCGGTGACGGTGCCCACCGGGTTCGCCGCCTGCGCCCAGTTGAGCCGCCGCGCCGCGCCGGCGGGATCGCCGGTCTCGGTCATCAGCGGGTTGGCGGACGTCTCGAGGAACGCCAGCCCCGCCGCGATCACGAACAGCGCCGCCAGGAAGTAGCGGTACTCGCCGACATGCGCGGCGGGATAGAACAGCAACGCTCCCGCCGCATAGAGCAGCAGCCCGGCAAGGATCGCCACCTTGTAGCCGTAACGGCGCGTCACCATCGCCGCCGGCACCGCGAGCAGGAAATAGCCGAGGTAGAAAGATTGCTGGACGAAGCTCGTCTCGAAATCCGACAGGACGAACGCCTTCCTGAACTGCGCGATCAGGATGTCGTTGAGATTGTTGGCCATGCCCCACAGGAAGAAGAGGCAGGTGGTCAGCACAATCGCCGCCCTGAAATCCGCTTTCGCCTCTCGCATCGGCTTGCTCTCTCCCCGCCCTGGCCGTGCGCCGGTCTGCGCCGGCATTCCCCCCTTGCCACATCCCGCCGCTCGATTGCCAAGGAATGACTTCGCGACAGAGACGGCGCGGGTGGACAGCCGGTGCCGTCACGGCATGCGCGCCGCGATCGCATAGGCGCACAGCGCATTTCCCCCGAAGATCGCCGGCGCGGATTCCGGGCAGTGGCGCGCCACATAGTCCTCGACCAGCGCCAGCACGTCGGCATAGCTGGCGGCGAGCAGGCACACCGGCCAGTCCGATCCCCAGATCAGCCGCTCCGGCCCGAACAGCGCGAAGACATGGTCGAGATAGCGTTCGATGTCGTTGGCGCGCCACCGCGCGTGATCCGCCTCGGTGACGAGGCCCGACACCTTGCACATCACCTGAGGACAGGCGGCGACCGCGGCGATCCGTTCCGCCCAGGGCTGCCACCCGCCGCATGCGATCGCCGGCTTGGCCGCGTGATCGAGGATGAAGCGCCCCTCGCCCGCCTGGTCGAGCAGCGCCGGCACCGTCGCGAGCTGGCGGTGATCGACCAGCAGGTCGTACGACAGCCCCGCCGCCGCGACGGCGCGGATACCGCGCACGAACGGGGCGTCGAGCAGGAAATCGCCGTTCACCTCGTCCTGCACCATGTGGCGATAGCCGCAGAGCGTGGGCGCGGCATCCGCCGCCAGCCGCTCGACGATGTCCTGCGCGCGCAGGTCGATCCAGCCGACGACGCCGACGATCGCGGGACAGCGCGCCGCGGCGTCGAGCAGCGCACGGGTCTCCGCCTCCACCTGGCGTGCCTGAACCGCAATCGCCGCATCCATGCCATTGGCCGCCAGCGTCGGCGCCAGATCGCCGGCGGTGAAATCTCGCGCGATCGGGCCATCCGCGTCGATCCACGCATATCCTGCCGGATCATACCGCCATAGATGATGGTGCGCGTCGATCCTCATGGATGCCTAGCCTTCCCCGCGTCGGCAGCCTGCATATCGGGCGCGGCAAGTCCAGCGCGACCAACGCCGGCGGCGCGGGTCAGAACAGTCCGTCGTCGTCGTCGTCGGGCACGGGGTCGTCCGCGATCGCGACGTCCATGCCGGGCAGCACGAAGCCGGCATGGACGGCACGCTCCTGCGCCATCGTGTAGAGCGTCGCGATGGCGTCGAGCGTGGCGCGCAGGGTGGCTTCCTCCGCCGGCGGCACGACCTCGATATGGCTGGAACGCGCCGTCAGCGCCGCGGCGGCCAGCCGCATCGACCCGCTCAGCGCCAGTTCCTGCGTCAACGCCGCCGTCGTCGTCTCGACCAGTTGCACCAGCCGCGCCGCGTCGTGCTCGCCGCGCACGGCGACCTGGTCGGTCCGCTGGCAGGCGGTGCGGATGACGTCGATCGCCCCGGCCAGCACGGCGCCGATGTCGCGCTCCGCCGTATCCGACGCCATCATCACGCCATCGCCATCCAGTTGCGCGATCGTCGCCGTGACCGCATCCATTGTGGTGCCGAGCTTCTTGGCATAACTGTCCACCTCCGACGCGACCACCGCGACGGCGCGACCGACATCGGCGCTGCGCCGGCACAGCAGCCGCGTGTTGGTGGCGATATCCTGCACGTCGAGCCGGATCGCGGACAGGCCGGCGACGCGCTGCGTCAGGTCGGCGACCGTGGCAGCGATCAGCGCGGTCATGCCCTCCGCCTCGCCATGCGCCGACTGGAAATGGACGATGATGCGGTCCATGCCGGTGACGCTCTCGTCCAGCGCCAGCAGGAAGCCGCGCCCCTCCGCTCCCGCCTGTTGCGCGGTCAGCCCGCACAGCGCGTGCGCATCGGGCACCAGCGCTTCCAGCGACCCGACCAGCGCCGCGGTCTCGCGCGCGAAATCCTGCGCCGTCGCGTCGAGCTGGGCGACGACGAGGCGATCGACATGCGCCGCCGCCCCGGGGCCGCAGCCATGCGCCTCCGCCAGTCGCAGCGCGGCGACGACATGCTCCAGCCGCTGGCGCGTGCTGTCGCCGACCTGCAGCGCGCCGAGCAGGACGGCGACCTTCGCCTGGATGCTGCGGGCGATCGCGGCGACGCGCGTGGCGAGGTCGGCGACGCCGCGCAGGTGATCGTCCAGCGCCGCCGCATCCGCCGCCAGCCGGTCCGGCACCCCCGGCACCACCTTCGCGCATTCGGCGCCCAGTAGCCGGTCGACCTGCTGCACCCCGGCCAGCCCGCCTTCCAGTTCCTTGAGCTTCGCGATGACGCTGGCCAGCAGCGCCTCGCCGGAGGCCAGGCGGGCGTTCATGCCGTCCACGAAGCCGACGAAATGCTCCTCCCCGGACGCGGCGATCTTGATGTTGATGCCATAGATGCCCAGCACGCGCAGCGAGCTGTTGATGTCGACCACATGCTGGCGCAGCGTCGCGGCGA
This sequence comes from Sphingomonas taxi, assembly GCA_003243195.1. GTDB lineage: Bacteria > Pseudomonadota > Alphaproteobacteria > Sphingomonadales > Sphingomonadaceae > Sphingomonas > Sphingomonas taxi_B. Next base: position 129,074 of record QFQI01000004.1, read on the forward strand.
TGCCGTTGATCGCCGCCATGCGGACGGTGCGGTCGGCCAGCGTGGCGGGCAGCGCGCTGATCCGGCGCGCGACGCTGGCCAGATCGGCCGCCGCCGCGCCGGCGCTGCGTTCGTCCATCGCCGCCACGATCGTGTCCAGCCCGCCGATGGTGCGCTCCACCAGCGCGATCGCCTCCGCCAGCGTCTCGCCCGCGCGTAGGAAGCGCGTGTCGAGATTGGCCGCCAGCAGCGCCACGTCATGCCGGATCGGGCAGTCCGCCGGCTCGGCGGCCGCGACATCCAGGCTCTGGTGAAACATGATCGCGCCCTTCCTAGCGTGCCGTGGCGTGGAGCAGTTCGCGGGCGATGGCGTGAAGCGGCACCACCTGATCCGCGGCGCCGCGCGCGATCGCCTCCTTGGGCATGCCGAAGACGACCGAGGTCGCCTCGTCCTGCGCGAAGGTCCGCGCGCCCGCCTGCTTCATCTCTCCCAGCCCGCGCGCGCCGTCGTCGCCCATGCCCGTCATGATGATGCCGACGGCGTTCGACCCCGCGCTGCGCGCCGCGGAGCGGAACAGCACGTCCACCGAAGGGCGGTGCCGCGAGACCAGCGGCCCGTCGCGCACCGCGACGACGTAGCGCGCGCCCTGCCGCTCCAGCATGGTATGGCGCAGCCCGCCCGGCGCGATCAGCACGCGGCCGCGCATCACGGTGTCGCCGTCCTCGGCCTCCTTCACATCCACCTGGCACAGACCATCGAGCCGACGTGCGAAGGCGCGGGTGAAGCTTTCGGGCATGTGCTGGACGATGACGATGCCGGGCGAGTTGGCGGGCAGCGCCTCCAGCACCTCGCGCAGCGCCTCCGTGCCGCCTGTCGAGGCTCCGATGCACACGACCATCTCGGTCGTGCGGCTCATCGCGCGGCCGCTCGGCGGCGGCAGCACCGCGTCGGCGGTCAGCTTCTTTTCCGGCGCCGAGGCGCGCGCCGGGCGGCGTGCGCCGACCCGCGCGCGCGCGGCACCCTTGACCGTGTCGCAGATCATCATTTGCGCCTCGGCCAGATGGTCGGCGACGCCGACGCGCGGCTTCAGGATCACATCCACCGCGCCGGCCTCCAGCGCCTGAAGCAGCGTGTCGGACCCTTCCTCCACCAGCGAGGAACACATGACGACCGGCACCGGGCATTGCGCCATCAGCTTGCGCAGGAAGGTGATGCCGTCCATCCGCGGCATCTCGACGTCGAGCGTGATGACGTCGGGCACCTCGTCCTGCATGTACCGCGCGGCGGCGAAGGGATCGGCAGCGGCGGCGATCACCTCGATCTGCGGATCGGCGGACAGGATCGCGGTCATCGTCTGGCGCACGCTGGCGCTGTCGTCGATCACCAGGACACGGGTCTTCTTCATGGCGTCAGGTCCGCTGAAAGACGGTGTTGGCCACCGCGGTGAGCGGCAGATCGAAACCGGCGACCGATTCCGAATGGCCCAGGAACAGCAGCCCGCCCGGGCGCAGGCAGTCGGCAAGCCGGCGCACGACCTTCTGCTGCGTCGGCTTGTCGAAATAGATCAGCACGTTGCGGCAGAAGATGATGTCCATGGGGTCGCCCACGGGATAGTGATCGTCCATCAGGTTGAGCCGCGCATACCCGATCGTGGCGCGCAGTTCGGGCGTGATCCGCACCTCGTCGCGCCGACCGTCGCGGGCGCGCAGCACGTAGCGGCCACGCAGCAGCGGCGGCACCGGATCGAGCAGCGCGGCGGGGTAGATGCCGCGACGCGCGGTCGCCAGCACGTTGGTGTCGAGATCGGTGGCGAGGATGCCGTAGTCCGGGCCACCTTCGTCGCGGGCGAAGGCGTCGAGCAACATCGCCAGCGTATAGGGTTCGGCGCCGGTCGAGCACGCCGCGCTCCACACGCGCAGCCGCTGCACGCCGCGATCGCGCAATCCGGGCAGGACCGTGCCGGTCAGATAGTCGAAATGCCGGGGCTCGCGAAAGAAGTCCGTCTTGTTGGTGGTGACCGCATTCAGCAGATGCTCGTTCTCGTCGATCAGGTGATCGCCCTCGAACAGCCATGCGCAATAGTCGCCCAGGCTGTGATGCCCGGTCGCCCGCACGCGACGGCGCAGCCGGCCCTCGATCATCGTGATCTTCGCCGGTGGCAGGCGGATCCCGGCCTGGTCGAAGATATGGGCGGCGAGCCGGTCGAAATCGCGGCGCGACAGATGTTCCTGCGGCGCGGCGACCGGCCGATCGGGGGTGGTGGCGGGAAGGGACATGACGGATCCTGATGCGGTTCGACGGCGCGGCTCAGGCCGCGCGGTCGAGTCCTGCGGAGGCCAGCGCACGATCGTCGGCGTGCAGCGTGGCCAGATCGAGAAGGACGACGAAGCCGCCGCCGCGCCGCAGGATGCCGCGGAGATGCTCCGAGCGCCATCGCGTGCCGACGTCCGGCGACGGCTCCACCGCCCCGGCGGGGAAGGCGCTGACGTCGAGCACGCGATCCACGACCAGCCCCAGCGCCAGCGGCTCCCCGCCGGCGCGCGGCAGATCGACCACCAGGATGCGGGTGGCCAGCGTGACGTCCGCCGCCGCCAGCCCGAGGCGCACCCGCAGGTCCACCATCGGCACCGACGTGCCGCGCACGTCGGTCAGGCCGAGCAGCCACGCCGGGGCATCGGGCACCCGGAAGGCCGGGCGATGGTCCAGGATCTCGCGCACCGCCGCGACGGGAAGCGCGAACTCCTCGTCCCCCAACCCGAAGACGACGACCTGAAGGTCGGCCCCGGCCGCGCTCATGCGGCGCGCCCGAAGTCGGCGTCTTCGCCGTCCGCGCCGCCCTGCGTCAGGTCGAGCGCGAAGCCGCGCACGCGGGCCTGCTGGTCGGCGACCGAGGCGCCGCGCGCCGGCGCCTTGCCCTGCTGCGGCGCGCGGCCTCCCGCCTTGCTCGCCACCGGACGCGCCGGCGCAGGCTTGCGGACCGCACCGCGCTGGCCAGCTCCCTTGCCGCGCTGGTCGAGGCGGAAATAGGCGATGCTCTCCTGCAGTTCCTCGGCCTGGCTCGCCAGTTCCTCGGACGTGGAGGAAATCTGCTCGGACGCCGACGCATTCTGCTGCGTCACCGTGTCGAGCTGCTGGATCGCCTGATTGATCTGCGACGCCCCGATATCCTGTTCGCGGCAGGCGGCGCTGATCTCGCTGACCAGCTCGGCGGTGCGGCGGATGTCGGGAACCAGCCGGGTCAGCATCTCGCCGGCCTGGGTGGCCGCCGTCACCGTGTCGGACGACACGCTGCTGATCTCGGCCGCCGCGGTCTGGCTGCGTTCGGCCAGCTTGCGCACCTCGGCCGCGACCACCGCAAAGCCCTTGCCGTGTTCGCCGGCGCGCGCCGCTTCCACCGCCGCGTTGAGCGCCAGCAGGTCGGTCTGGCGCGCGATCTCCTGCACGATGCCGATCTTCTCGGCGATCGTGCGCATCGCGCTGACCGCCTTCTGCACCGCCGCGCCGCTCTGTTCGGCATCGGTCGAGGACTGACGCGCGATCTTCTCGGTCTGGCTGGCGTTGTCGGCGTTCTGCTTGATGTTGGCGGCCATCTGCTCCATCGAGGCGGAGGCTTCCTCGGCCGCCGCGGCCTGTTCGGTCGCGCCCTGCGACACCTGCTCCGACGACGACGACAGCTCCTGGCTGCCCGCGGCGACGTTCTGCGCCGCCAGCGTGGCATCGCCGACGACGCCGCGCAGCCGCTCGACCATCGCGATCAGCGCATGGCCCAGCTTGTCCTGATCGGACAGCGCGGTGTGCTCGACGGTCAGGTCGCCGCCCGCGATCGTGTCGGCCAGTTGCGCGGTCTTGCGCAGGTTGACGGTCATGGCGTTGACGGTATCGACCAGATCCTTGATCTCGTCGTTGGTGGTGACCGTGACCTCATGGTCGAGATCGCCGATCGCCACCGCGTCGATCGCGACGCCGACGCGCTTCAGACCGACCGAGACGACCCGCGAGATCCATACGGCACCGCCCACCGCGATGAGCAGCGCCAGTGCGGCGACGCCGAGCAGGAGGTTGCGCGCGCTGGCGTAAAGCGCGTCGGTCGACGCATCGGCATCGGCCATGGCCTTGTCCTGGATGGCGACGATCTTCTCCAGGTCGTTGGAGATGTCCGTCGCGATGACCCGCGACTGTCCGATCGACAGTGCGCCCGCCTCCATGTTCTTGTTGGCCTTCGCCAGTTCGCGGATACGATCGTTGATGGGCTCGTATTCGCCCCACTTGCTGTCGACATCTTTCCACAGATCGCGCGTCTCGGGCGTCGCTGTCGCCAGCCCGTTCTTTACCAGACCATCCATGACGTCGCGGGCGGCGACATCCTCGCGATCGAACTTCTCCGTCAGGGCGTCGTCCTCGGTCAGCGCCATGTTCTTCTCCTTGCGAAGAACGGTGCCGATCTCGGTGTTGGTGCTCTGCGCCAGGCTGAGGCGCTTGGCCGGACCCGCGATCACGTCGCTGATCGCGGTGTTGAGCGTGTTCATGCGGGTGATGCCGACGCCGACCACCGCCAGCATCATCACTATCAGGACGGCGAACGTCCCCCCGAGCTTCATCTTGATCGTTGCGCGCATAGAATTGGTTCCCCCCACGGGAATAACGGTGTTGACTGGAAAGGCGGGCGATGCCGGTGCGGTGCGGTCGTCAGGGCGGCAGGCGGGTCATGCCGCCCGGCCGGGTCGGGCGGCGCCGGTCAGCCGGGCGAACAGCGCCGGCAGGTCGGGCAGCACGATCAGGTCACCCTGACGCCGGACGAGGCAGCGGACATGCTCGCGCGGCCAGCGGATGCCGATCACCGGCGCTTCCTCCGCCGACAGCGCGTCGAGCATCGTGACCTCGTCGACACGATCGGCCTTGATGCCCATCAGCAGCGGTTCGCCGTCCACGTCCAGCTCGATCACGACGATGCGGCTGTCGGTGGTCGCCTCCTGCGCCTCCATGCCGAAGGCGAGCCGCAGGTCGGCGAGCGGGATGATGCGGCCACGGAAGTTGAACACCGCGGCGGCGAGCGGATCTGCGCCGGGCACCGGCGTGACCGGCGGCATGTCGAGGATCTCGCGCACGATCGTGGCCTCGAACGCGAAGGTTTCGCCACCAAGGCCGAAGGTCAGCACCTCCAGCCCGCGATCCGGCGACCAATGGGGTATGCGATGATACGGCATGGGCTTATCCCGCGGCCAGAAGCCGCTCCTCCCTGGGTTGGCCGAGTGCGACGAGCTGCGCGATGTCGAGGATCAGGGCGACCGAGCCGTCGCCCAGGATCGTCGCGCCCGAAAAGGCGACGACGTCGCGGTGCAGCGGCGACATGGGCTTGATGACCGTCTGGTGGTTGCCGACGATCTGGTCGACCACCAGCCCGACGCGGTCGGTGCCGGTGCCGGTGCCGACCACGACGATCTTCTGATAGGTGTCGGGCCGCGTGCCCGTGGCGAACAGCTCGCGCAGCCGCAGGAACGGCACCAGCCGGTCGCGCAATGTGATGAGGCTGCGCCCGCGCGAGCGCAGGTCGTCCTCCAACGACAGCTCCAGGCATTCCTCGACCGACGCCAGCGGGATGACGTAGCTGCCCTCGCCGACCCGCACCAGCAGCCCGTCGATGATCGCCAGCGTCAGCGGGATGCGCAGCGTGATCGTCGAACCCGCCCCGTCGATGCTCGTCACCTGGATGGAGCCGCGCAGGCTCTCGATCGTGCGCTTCACCACGTCCATGCCGACGCCGCGTCCGGACAGGTTGGTCACCTGCGCGGCGGTGGAGAAGCCGGGGTGGAAGATCAGCCCCAGCAGTTCCTCGTCCGACAAAGGCTGCCCCGGCTGGATCAGGCCGTTCGCCTCCGCCTTGGCGCGCACGCGCGCGCGGTCGATCCCGCGCCCGTCGTCGGTGATGGTGATGAGCACCTCGCCGCCCGCCTGACGCGCCGCGAGGCGCACCAGCCCGGTCGCGGGCTTGCCGGCGGCGGCGCGATCCGCCGGCGCTTCCAGCCCATGGTCGCAGGAATTGCGGATGATATGGACCAGCGGGTCGAACAGACGCTCGATGACCGTCTTGTCGATCTCGGTCGCCTCACCCTCGGTTTCCAGCGCGATTGCCTTGCCCGTTTCGTTGGACAGGTCGTGGATCAGGCGGCGGAAGCGGCCGAACAGCGTCGCCACCGGCACCATGCGCAGCACCATCATCGTGTCGCGCAACTCGCCCGACAGCCGTTCGATCTCCTCCGACACTGACCGCAGCAACAGGTCGTGGCGGTTGCCCGCCAGTTGCGACAGGCGGCTCTGCGCGATCACCAGCTCGCCGACACGGTCCATCAGCGCGTCCAGCCGCTCGGCGGGAACGCGGACGTTCTCGCCCTGCGGCCGGGCGGCGGCGGTGGCAGGCTCCGCCACGTCCGCCACCGGGGCGACGACGGCGGGGGCAACCGCCACAGGGGGCGCGGGGGGAAGGTCGAGCGGCTCGATCTCCAGCGTCATGTCGTCCATCACGAAGATGAACACGTCGTCGATCGCGTCGCGCGGGATGTCGCCGGCCAGGGTGACGTCCCAGCCGATGTGGCATTCGTCGGGCACCAGCGCGTCGAGCAGCGGCACCGCGTCGGTGCGCGCGACGATCGTCGCCTCGCCGAGCGCGCGGAGTTCGTCGAGCAGCGCCAGCGGGTTGGTGCCGTTGGCCATCGCGTCCATCGGCAGGCGGAAGAACAGCTTCCAGCCGCCCGCCACGGCCACCGGCGCGTCGCCGGCGACGGCCGGACCAGTCGTCCCGCCGGCCGCCGTCTCGACCGCTGCGGCGAGGCGCGCGAGGATCGCGTCGCCTTCCGCACGCGGCGCATCGCCGTCGACCAGCGCGCGCATATGGTCGCGCGCCGACAGGATCACCGACACCAGTTCGGGGGTGGCGCGCACCTGCCCCTTGCGCACGCGGTCGAACGCGGATTCGCAATGGTGGGTGAAGCCGGCCAGCGCGTCGAACCCGAACATCGCGCCCGAGCCCTTGAGCGTATGCAGGCCGCGGAACACGGCATTGACCAGCGCCATGTCGTCCAGCCGCTGCCCCAGATCGAGCAGCCCCTGCTCCACCTGGTCGAGCAGCTCGCCCGCCTCGACGCGAAAGGCGGCGGTGGGATCTTCCGCGGTCAACGCGCCAGCACCTTCTGCGCGACGCGGATCAACTGATCGGGCTGGAACGGCTTGACCAGCCAGCCGGTGGCCCCTGCCGCCTTCGCCTGCGCCTTCATATCGGCATCGGATTCGGTGGTCAGGAAGATGATCGGCACCCCGGCCTGTGCGGGTTGCTGGCGCAGCGCGCGGATCATCGCCAGCCCGTCCATGTTGGGCATGTTGAGGTCGGTGACGATCAGGTCGAAGCGCGTCGCCGTCGCCTTGGCCAGCCCCTCGACGCCATCGGCGGCTTCGGTGACGGCATAGCCCGCGCCGGTCAGGGCGATGCGGATCGCCATGCGCAGGCTGGCGCTGTCGTCGACGGTGAGGATGGAGGCGGTCATTGCGGCAATTCCCCATGGAACCAGAAGTGAGTGTCGTCGGGCGATGCGGCGGCAAGGAAACCGGCGCGATCGAGCACGGCGGCCAGCACCGGCGTGGCCGGCGCGGTGAGCGCGAAGTCGACGTCCTTCGCAGCGGCAGTGCGCCGCGCCGCCTGGATGAGCTGGATCGTACTGAGATCGGGCGCGGCCACCGCCGTCATGTCAAGGCGGACGTCACCGCCATCGTCGAACGCGCGACGCAACTCCGCTGCCAGGCTCGTAATCGTGCGCAGGCAGATGTCCCCGCCCGCCTCCACTGTTATGACAGACATAGTAAACGATTTTACCTTTTCGTGTTTCACTGCACCGCTTGCGCCGGTCCCCAAGTATCAGCCATCCGCTACTCCGATGTCCCGACGCTCGCTGAAGGCGATCACGAGCAATTCATCATTTTGAAATCGTTTGCGGGGTGTGGATGCGGCGTCGTGATGATGATAGACCGGCGAGCCTAAAATTTCTGTTAAGACAAGCATCGGGTTAGTCTTGTTCGGATCCCGCGCGCTCTTCGACACAAGGTGTTGATCTTCTTTATTTTTGCATCTCGCCATCTGATGATGGGATCGGGCGCGGTGCGGGATGCCGGTGCGCCCGTCCAGCGCGTGGCGCGGAGTTCCGCCCGCCATTGCGCTTGCCGCTGATCGCGCTTACGCTGGAGCGCCGTGCCCCGGCACGCCGTCGAGTTCGCATCATGGCCTGCACCACCGCTCCATCACGCCCGGGCATCTACGCACGCGGCAGCGAAACGGTGGATGCGATCCTGAAGGCCGCGCTCGATCTGCTGATCGACGAGGGCGCGAGCGCGTTCACGGTCCGGCGGATCGCCGCCCGCTGCGACATGAAGGTCGGCAATGTCAGCTACCATTTCCCGCGGAAGGAAATGCTGGTGCAGGTGCTGCTGGACGATCTGATCGAAAGCTATTCGCACCTGCTGGAACATACGGTGCGCATCCCGGCGGTCTCCGCGGAGGAGCAGTTGCGGCTGCTGATCGTCCTGTGCCTGGACGATATCCGCGGCAAGCGCACGACGCGGCTGTTCTCCGAACTGTGGGCGCTCGCCAACCACAACGACTTCGTGGCCGACCGAGTGCGCATCTTCTACCAGCGGGTGCACGATTACATCGGCGAATATGTCGCGGCGATCAATCCCGCGCTGTCCCCCGACGAGGTCCATACGGTGTCGCTCTACATCAGCGCGTCGATGGAGGGCACGACGCCGTTTGCGGGCTATGAGAAGCCCTGGGCGCACAAGATGCCCGCGATCACCGCGCTGGCGGCGAAGTCGCTCGTGGAACTTGCCAAGACGGTCACGCCGCGCGACATTGCCGGCCTGCCCCCGGCCCTGGCCTGACGGCGACGACAATCACAAGGCGTTGCGGAGGATGATCTGAACGGCACGCGTCGCACGGCGCGCAACGCTGTTGAGGTCTCGAATGAAGCCAGATGCCTCCCCCGCGCCGGCTGGCGCGATCGTCACCGCCGCGATCGGATGCCTGCAACCGGGGATCGACCCGGTGTTCCTGACGCTGCTGTCCGACGCCACCGGCCTTGATCCGCACGCGCATGGCTGGATCGTCGGCGCAACGCAGGGCGGCATGGCGGCCGGCGCGCTGCTCGTCTGGCGATGCCGCGCGTTCCTCCCGGCGCGGGCCAGCCAATGGGCGGCACTGGCGGCGGTGGCGTTCGGGCTGGCCACCGCCGTCATCGACCACGATCCGCTTTCCCTGTTGCTGGTGCGATGCCTGTACGGCGGCGCGATGGGGGTCATCTACACCGAGGCGATGAGCACTGCGGCCCTGCATCGCCCCACGGGTTCCTATGCGGCGGTGTTCCTGACGCAGTTGCTGCTCTCGTCGATCGTCGCGGCGCTGCTGCCGCTCGTCGCGCATGCCGCCGGACCGCGGATCGCGCTGTCGCTGCTCGCGCTCGCTCCGGCGATCGCCGCCGTGCTTGCCACCCACGCCCGCCCCGCCCCGCGCCCGGACGGCACAGCGGCCAGCGCGGAGGACGCCGATGACGCAATCGCGCCCGCGGCATGGGCGCTGGCCTTCGCCACCTTCGCCTTCATCGCCGCGACGATGATGGTGTGGAGTTCGACCGGCGCGCTGGCGATGGACAGCGGGATCGACCGGAATACGCTCGGCGTGGCGGTGTCGGCAGGGTCGGTCATCGGGGCCGGAACCGCATTGGCGGTGCTTCGCGAGCGCCGGCTGCTCCCGCTTCCGCTGACCGGCGTGGCAGCGGGCATCGGCCTGCTGGCACCGCTTGCCCTCACCCCGTCGGGCGACGCGGCGTTGTTCGTCGTGGCGATCCTGCTGCTCAACATCGCGTCCACCGCGATCATCGTGCGCTGCTCGGGCGCCGCGACCGCCGCGGCGCGGGGCGCCCTGTTCCGACGTTTCGTGGCCTGCACGCACCCGCTCGGCATGATCACGGGGCCGGTGCTGGGCGCGGTGCTGAGCGCATCGGCGGGGCTTGTCGCGCTGGAGGCCGGCGCGTTCGCGGTGGTAACGGCGGGATGCACGGCGCTGATCGTCGCCACTTCGGCGGCGCGGCATCGCGGCATCAGCGCCGACGACGGCGCGGTCGCATAGGCGCGAGCCAGCCCGGCTCGCTCCCGCAAAAAAGTGCCTGTCGGATACTTGACCGAATCTGGACGACCGTCCAGACTTCATCAGGATCGACGGGGGGGACTGGCGATATGATGATGATGCTTCGTGTGACGGCGGCCGGAACCGCGGTGGCGGCCGGCCTGCTGATCGCCGCCACGGCGGCACCCGCGCAGACGGAGCTTCAGCCCGAGGTATCGGACACGCTGCGCGCCGACCCGCCCAGTCCGAACTGGTTCTATGTCGACGGTGGCTGGGACATGCCCGGCACCAGCATCTTCGACGGCGAGACCGGCAAGATGAAGGGCATGGTCGAAACCAGTCGCCTGACCGACTTTGCCATGGATCCCGCGCGCGGTTATTATTATGTCGCCGAGACGATCTGGAGCAAACGCGATCGCGGCACGCGGCAGGACATGGTGTCGGTCTACGACACCCGCGACATGAAGCTGCAGGCCGAGATCCCGATCCCGGGGCGCATCCTGATCGGCGCGCGCAAGAACAACTTCATCGTCAGCGACGATGGCCGCTGGGGCTTCGTCTACAATCTCGATCCCGCCTCGTCCGTGAACGTGGTCGATCTGACCGCGCGCAAGTTCCGCGCGAACGTTGAACTGCCCGGTTGCGCCAGCCTGATGCCCAATCCGGGGATCGGCTTTTCGGCGCTATGTTCGGACGGGTCCATGGCGACGGTGAACGTGGCCGGCAAGAAGCCGGCGATCACCCGCACCGCCCCGTTCTTCCAGGCCAACGACGATCCGATCTTCGACAATTACGCCTATGACGCGGCGAAGAAGGAAGCGGTGTTCCTCACCTACACCGGCCTCGTCTACACCGCGCACATCGCGGCGCAGCCATCGGTCGCGACGCCATTCTCGATCCAGGCCGCCGCCGGGGTGCGCCCCGGCGAGACGAAGCCGCTGGACGTCAACTGGCTCCCCGGCGGACGCCAGCCCATGGCGCTGCATCGCACGTCCGGGCACCTCTTCGTGCTGATGCACATGGGCGAGATGTGGACCCACAAACAGTCGGGCAGCGAGATCTGGGATGTCGATCTGGCGGCGAAGAAGGTGGTGAAGCGCATCGTGCTGAAGGAGCCGATGAACAATATCGAGGTGACGCAGACCGCCGCGCCGCTGATCTTCGTCAATGGGGAAAAGAAGAAGGGCGTCATCATCGACGCGATCACCGGCGAGCAGAAGCACGAGATCGAGAACGCCGGCGGCGGCGTCATCACCGTCGTCAACCCGTCCTGACGATGGACGGCGCCGACGGCCTTGCCATTGCCGGCCTCGCCGCCTCGATCGGGGTCGGCCTGATCCTCGCCGTCGCGGGCGCGGCGAAGCTGCGCCACGCCGCGCTGATGGAGGGGGTGGTGGCCAATTACCGCATCCTGCCGCCCCGGCTGGTGGCGCCCGTCGCGCGCGCGCTGCCCTATGCGGAGCTGGTGGTCGGCGCGGCGCTGATGGCCGGGATCCGCCCGTGGCCGCAAGGGCTGGCGATCGCGCTGCTGCTCGGCTTCGCGGCGGCGATGGCGATCAACATCCGCCGTGGACGGACGCATATCGACTGCGGCTGCGGGCTGTCGGCGCTGCGGCAACCGCTCGACCGCGCCCTGGTCGCGCGCAACCTGGTTCTGGCGGCGATGCTGCTCCCCGCGCGCGCGGGGAGCGCCGTGGCGGGTATGGTGCCGATCGCGGTGTCGGTCGCCGGCGGGGTGGCGCTGTTCCTGTTCTATCTGGTCTTCAACGCGATCGGCGCTTTGTCGCATCCGCCATCGCGGGCCATCGGGAGGTAATCGACGATGATGACGGCATTGGTGGTATCACAGATACTCTCGTGGCTGGTCGTCCTGGCGATGGGGATCGCGCTGCTCGCGCTGGCACGACAGGTGGGCGTGCTCCACCTGCGGATCGCCCCGGCCGGCGCGCTGACGACCGCCGGCGGGATCGGGGTCGGCGATCGTGCCAAGCCGATCGAGGCGCGCCTGCTCGGCGGCGGGAAGACCGTCATCGGCGGGGCCGCGCACGGCACCGGGCTGCGGCTACTGATGTTCGTGTCCGCGCAATGCCCGCTGTGCAAGGCGATGATCCCGACCGCCACCTCCTTCGCGCGCCATGAACGGGTCGCGCTGACCTTTGTCGGCGACGACGATCCCGCCGCGCAGAAGGCGCTGATCGCGCGGCAGGGGATCGGCGCCTATCCGTTCGTCAACGGGCCGGAGGCGGGACAGGCATTCGGCGTCGCGAAACTGCCGTTCGCGGTGTTGATGGATGCGGACGGCACGGTGCTGTCCAAGGGACTGGTCAACAGTCGCGAGCACCTGGAAAGCCTGATCGTCGCGCATGAGATGGGGATCGCCTCGGTGCAGGATTACATCGCCACGCTGAAGGTCGAGGCGGCTTGAGCGACGCCATACAAGGGGGGTAGGCACATGAAGCTATTCGACGCGGACGCCATGGGCGAGTCGGTCCTTCGCACCCTGGCGGGGCGCACGTCGCGGCGCGGTATCCTGTCGCGGGTCGGGCTGGCGCTGGTCGCCGCCCCGGTCTTTCCGCTGCTGCCGGTCAGTCGCGCGCAGGCGGCCAAGCCCGATCGCTCGGCCGAGGCGAAGACCGTTTTCGCCCGCACCGCGCAGGCGAAGGACGACACCAAGTGTGATTACTGGCGATATTGCGCGATCGACGGCGCGCTGTGCACGTGCTGCGGGGGCGGCATCCATAGCTGCCCGCCGGGTGCCGAGCCGTCCCCGGTGTCGTGGGTCGGCACGTGCATCAATCCGGAGGATGGGAAAGCCTATCTGATCGCCTACCGCGATTGTTGTGGGAAGCCGGCGTGCGGCCAGTGCGGGTGCGACAACACCGATCGCGAAACGCAGCTCTACACGCCGCAGCTCAACAACGACGTCATCTGGTGTTTCGGCACGTCGAGCATGGAATATCATTGCTCCACCGCCGTGCTGGTCGGCGCCGCGGGCTGAGCCGTGGAGCGTGATGGGCGCATCCCGCGCGAATGGCTGTGCGCCGCGGTGGCGCTGGCCGGGGTCGCGGTCAGCGCGGCGGGGACCGCGCCCCGCCCCGCGCCGCGCGCGGAGATCGCCGACCCGGTGCTGGCGCGCTCCGATTATGTCGAGCATTGCGGCGGCTGCCACGGCGTCGACGGTCGCTCCGCGCCGGCGCAGGTGCCGCAACTGCGCGATCGCATCGGCTATTTCATGTGCACGCCGACGGCGCGCGCCTACCTGGTCCGGCTGCCCAATGTCGCGCACAACCGCATCACCGACAACGCCCAGCTCGCCGACCTCCTCAACTTCGTGGTCTTCGATCTGGGAGGGGCGAGCACGCCGCCCGGCACCCGGCCCTTTTCCGCCGCAGAGGTCGCGCGCGAGCGACAGCTTGCCCTGTCGGCGACCTCGCTGAAGGCGGAGCGTGCGCGTCATGTCGCGGAGGTGATCCGCCACTGCCACGCGCCCGCCGCGCTGCGGCACTTCTACGATCCCGCCCAGGGCTGACGCGCACTTCTTTCGCGTTGCAACACGATCATGTTCGCACGCGCACAATGCGCTTGACGAACTCTGGACGCCTGTTCAGTATTTGTCGGGAGGTAGACGGGAACCGCTTCGGACTCGCTGGCGGCCAGGGGGCGAACCGCGCATGACGAAGCCATCGAAAGTCGCGGGGTCGCGGCAGGCGGAGAAGCCGCCCCAAGCACGGCCCGGTTCGCGGCGCTGGCGACAGCGCCTCATCCTCGCCGGGCTCGGCGCCACGATGGTGGCGGTGGCGCAGGCGAATGTCCGCGATGCCACGCCCCCCGCCGTCGACGCCGCCGACCCTGCGCGCACCGAAAGCGAGGATGGTATCCCCGTCACCGATGCGCTGACGACCGAGAAATGCGGCACCTGCCACACGCCCGATGCCAAGGGGAACCTGTCGCGCATCTCGTGGCTGCGCACCACGCCGGAAGGCTGGTCGCAGGCGATCAAGCGCATGGTGCGCCTCAACGGCTTACAGATCACGCCAGCCGAGTCGCGCGCGATCGTGCGCTATCTCGCCGGCTTCCACGGCCTGTCGCCGGAGGAAGCGCGGCCGGTCATGTACCTGCCGGAGCGGCGCATCGTCGACGAGGCGACAATCCCCAACGACAGCGTGCGCCAGGCCTGCGCGTCATGCCACGCCTTTGCACAACCGCTGTCGTGGCGGCGCTCCAGGGCGGAGTGGAAGCTGCTTCAGGACATGCACGTGGCGATGTATTCGCAGGCGGAAGCGCAATACCGGCGCGCCGCCGATCCGGCGCCCGGCACACCGCCCGCCGCCCCGGGCACGCCGGCGGTCACCAACGGCCAGATCGCGCTGGAATATCTGCAGAAGGCGGCACCGCTGCGCACGCTGGAATGGGGCAATTGGCGTCCGCGCATCCGCCCGCCCTATCTCGCGGGCACATGGCTGGTATCGGCGCATCTGCCCGGGCGCGGCGATTATGTCGGCGAGTTGACGATCCGTGCGGGCAGGAGCGCCGACGAATTCGTCACCGATACCACGCTGCGCTCGCTGACCGGCGGCGAAACATTGACCCGCCACGGGGCCGGGCTGGTCTATGGCGGCTATTCGTGGCGTGGCCGATCGGCCGGACCAGCCCCCGTTACGGCGGCCGACGATCCCGGCCACGCCACGCGCGAGACGATGTGGTTCGCCCCCGATCAAATGAGCGCCGAAGGACGCTGGTTCTGGGGCGAATATCATGAGTTCGGCTTCGACGTGAAACTGGTCCGTGAGGGGTCGGCACCAGTGATCGCCGCCGTCGCGTCCGGGGGGCTGCGTGCAGGCGCCACGAACGCGCGCGTCCATGTCTTCGGCGCGCATCTGCCGACCGACCTGACGCCGGCCGACATCAGCCTGGGCGATGGCGTCTTCGTGCGGAAGGTCGAAAGCGCTGCCCCCGGCGACGTGGCGGTGCTGGCCGATGTCGCCGCCGACGCCGTGTCCGGGCGCCGCGACATCGGCATCCGCGGTGCCACCCTGCCGCAGTCGCTGCCCGTCTATCACCGGATCGACTATATGAAGGTGCTGCCGGAAACCGGGCTGGCGCGGCTCGGCGGTGCGAAATTCCCACGCGGCTATGGCCAGTTCGAGGCGTACGGCTATGAAAACGGTCCCGACGGCAAGCCGAACACGCCGGACGACGTGACGATCGGCCCGGTCGACGCCGACTGGCGGATCGACGAGTTCCAGGCGGTGCAGAACGATGACGACAAGCAGTTCGTCGGCACGCTGAGCCGCACCGCGCTGTTCACGCCGGCGGCCGAGGGCCCCAATCCAGCGCGGCGCTTCGGCCGCAACAATTACGGCGACGTCTGGGTGGTGGCGACCGCGCGGACGGAGAAGGACCGCTTCGGTCAGCCGCTCACCGCGCGCGCCTATCTGGTGGTCAGCGTGCCGGCCTATCAACGTTGGGACCAACCGGAGGTGGCGCCATGACCGTCATGCTGTCGCATCGCTACCACGCCGGCGAATATCGCTCCTTCGCCGCGGCCGACGCCCGCTTCATCTATGTCGTCGGCGCCGGCGCGATCTTCCAGCTCGACGCAGCGGCGGCCCGCGTGCTCGACCTGCTCGAACACGCGGCGACCGACCACGCCGATCTCGTCGTCGCGCTCCGCGACCATGGGATGGTGGAGGCCGATGCCGAGGAACTGGTGCGAGAATTGCGCTTCGCCGGTGTCATCGTCGGCGATCATGCCGCCTATACGCCCTCGCCGGCCAGCCCGCCACGCGATTTCCCGTTGCAGGCGCTGGTGCTGAACATCACCAACCAGTGCAATCTGGCATGCACCTATTGCTACGAATTCGGCGCCGACAAGATCGCGGCGCCGCAGGGCAAGAAGAAGTACATGTCGCTCGACACCGCGCGGGAGTCGGTCGATTTCCTGCTTGCCCAGTCGGCGGGGCGACAGGGCGTGCACATCACCTTCTTCGGTGGCGAGACGCTGATGAACTTCGCGCTGCTCAAGGAGGTGGTGCATTATGCCATCGCGCGCGCGGCGGACGCGGGGAAGGCGATCGGTTTCAGCCTGACCACCAATGCCACGCTGCTGACCCCCGCGATCATCGCGTTCCTGTCCGATCACGAAATCGGCGTCACCGTCAGCATGGACGGCCCGCCGGACCTGCAGGACCGGCACCGCGTCTACAAGAGCGGCAAGGGCAGCTACGCAGTGATCGAACCCCGGCTGCGCGCGCTGATCGCCGGACACCGCACGCGCGCGATCACGGCGCGCGTCACGCTGACGGAGGGCGTGACCGACGTGCTGCGCATCTATCGTCACCTGAAGGATGATCTCGGTTTCCACGAAGTCGGCTTCGCCCCGGTGACGAGCGGCGACGCGCGCAGCTACGCGCTGGGCGCGGGGGAGATGGACGGCGTGCTGGCGCAATTCCACCTGCTGGCCAACGAATGGCTGGAACATGCCATTGCCGGGCGCTCGCACGGCTTCTCGAACGTCAGCGAGACGATCAGCGAACTGATCCAGGGCGTGCACAAGTCGCATCCGTGCGGCGCCGGTCTGGGGCTGCTCGGCGTCGGTCCGTCCGGCGACCTGTCGCCATGCCACCGCTTCACCGATGCGGACACGCACACATTGGGCCACGTCTCCACCGGGATCGACCGCGAACGGCAGAGCGACTTCCTGACGCGCGGGCATGTCGATGCGAAATATGCGTGCCAGAGCTGCTGGGCGCGGCCGCTTTGCGCGGGCGGGTGCCACCATGAGGCGTTCGTGCGCTACGGCGATACCGGCCATGCGAACCTGCATTACTGCGACTGGATCCGCGAATGGACCGATCGCTGCCTGCGCATCTACGGCGAGCTGGCGGTCAGTAACCCCGCCTTCCTGGAACGCTTCGCCCAACGAAAGGCGCTGTCATGAAGCATCTTCGCCCGCTCAACAAAAAGGCGACGCGGATCGACGAAGCCGCGTCGATGCTGGAGGAAGACGTGGTGGCGTTGCAGCAGCCGCCGCGCCCGCACGTGCCGATGGGCTGCTCGCTTGCCTTTTCGCCGGGCTGGGAAGTGGACGCGGGCGGCGGCACCGCCGGCCTGTGCCAGCCGGTCGAACGCGACATCTACGACTGCTACGTCACCTGTTTCTGGCCGGTGCAGGTGCCCGATCACGTCAATCACTCGCCGGACTGGGCCAGCAACTGCGCGGTCGCGACCAAGGACTGGCGTAATCTGGATCTGGTGTTTCCGTAATCGCCGCGTCGCTTGTCCGCCCCTTCAGGATGACCCGCCCGATGACCATCCTTCGCACCGCCGCGGCGCTTTGCGCCCTCGCCCTGCCCGCCGCGCTCCACGCCGGCACGATCTACATGGGCGGCTATCCCAACGTCCTGTTGTTGTTCGACGAGGGCAGCGGCCGGGTGACGCGGCGCATCCCGCTCGCCACCGGACTGCCCACCGGGCTGCTGGAATCCCCGGACCGCAAGACGATCTACGTTTCCACGATCACCACCGGCGGGATCGAGACCTATGATGTGGCGAGCGGCCGGCTGACCGACAGCTTCAGCCTGAACACGCCAACCACCAAATATCGCTTCTACAGCGGCGTCACCGATCCGGCGGGACGCTTCTTCTACACGGTGGCGGAACGGATCGACAAGGACGTGGACCGCTACCGCGTCAGCAAGCCGCAATATACGGTCGTCGACCTCAGGCTGCACAAGGTCGTGCGCGCGGTCGACATGGCGGCGGAGGACGACACGCCGGGCGCCCCCTATCGCTCCAGCTATGCGATGGCGCCGGATGGCCGCTTCCTCTACGTCTTTCGCGACAAGGTGATCGTGGTCGCGACCTCCGACCTCCAGGCGGTCGAGCGCATCGACCTTGCCAAGTCAGACACCGCGGGCTTCGAGAACGTCAATTTCGGCGGCGGGGTGGAGGCGCTTCGCACGCCGGGCCAGTTCGTGTCGCTGTTCAACGCCGCCGATCCCTGGGTCCACAACAAGGTGTTCGGCGTCGCACGCTTCGACCTCGCGTCGCGCCGCTTCAGCTTCGCGCCGATCGGCCCGGCTTCGGCGATGCTCGCCGGGCTGGAGATCACGCCCGACGGCCGGCATGGCTATACCGTGGCGACCACCGGGACGCTCGGCAACAAGCGGTGCGAGCTGTGGCATTTCGACCTCACCGCCGACACGCTGGTGGACAAGGCCGAATTCCCGTGTCGCTCGCGCTTTCAGTTCGGCATGTCGGGTGACGGCAGCAAGCTCTACATCTACGGCGCCAGCTACGACATCGAGGTGTACGACGCCCGCACGCTCAAGCTGGAGAAGACCTGGGACATCGGCAATGACGCGACCATGGCCGGGATGGTCGTGTCGCAATAGCGATGAGGCCGCCACCGGTCCGGATCGCCGTCACCGGCACGGGCGTCGCCGCCTCCTGCTGCGCGCACCTGCTCGCACGGCGCGGGCTGGCGTGGCGTGTGGCGCGGGCGGGACGGCGCGATGCTCCGGCGGTGATGCTGACCGGAACGGCGGTGGCGCTGATGCGCGATGTCCTGGGCCGTCCCGACCTGTTCGCCGACCGGCCCCGGATCACCCGGCGGATCGTCGCCTGGGGCGGAGGCGATCCCGTCGCCATGCCGCATGACGCCATCGTGGTGAGCGGCGCGGCGCTGGCGGCGGCGCTCAACCACGATGCGCCGGCGACCGCCGTGACCGGCGATGTCGCCGCCGACCTGACGATCGCAACCGACCGGCTCACGACGGCGCCCCCGATCCGCTTCGGCGTCCGTGTCGCGACCGCGTCGACGGTCCGCCTGCGCGACGAAGGCGACGCGGGTGACTGCTGGATCGAGGCGCTCGACGCCGGCTGGCTGTTCCTGATCCCGTCCGGGGGCGGCATGGCGTGGTTGTTGTCGGTCGGCCTGCCGCTGGACGAGGCGTGCGACCGCAGCCGGCATGTCGCGACGCGCATCATCGTCACCGATGCGCCGGTCGAGCGGTTCGATCCGGTCCCGCGTCTCGCCGCGCACACCAGCGGCGCGGACTGGATCGGATGCGGCACGGCGGCGATCGCGTTCGATCCGATCTGTGGCGACGGCACCGCGCAGGCGATCCGCGCCGCCATCCTCTCCGCCGCCGTGGTGGCGGAGGTGGCGGCGGGCGGCGACCGCGCGGCGCTGATCGCGCATTACGACACGATGCTGGTCGCCACGATGCGGCGTCACCTCCAGTTGTGCGCACCTTTCTATCGTTCCGGCGGCACCGGTCCGTGGTGGCGCGGCGCGCATGACGCGCTGGCGCAGGGGCACGACTGGTGCACGCGACGCCTCGCCGCCGCGCCCGAGCCGCGCTACGTCCTGCGCGGCTTCGACCTCGTCCGCCGCGAGCAGGCGGCGTGACCCCGCCCGCGCCGCCGCCGGCGGTCGCGCCATGGCGCGCCTATCGCCGCCTAGGGCGCTACCTGCGCCCCTACCTGCCGCAATTGGCCGTCGTGCTGGCCGTCAGCCTGCTGTCTACCGGGCTGAACCTCGCGCAGCCCTATCTG
The DNA here is from genome assembly GCA_003243195.1 of Sphingomonas taxi. Taxonomy (GTDB): domain Bacteria; phylum Pseudomonadota; class Alphaproteobacteria; order Sphingomonadales; family Sphingomonadaceae; genus Sphingomonas; species Sphingomonas taxi_B. The sequence continues at coordinate 148,777 of QFQI01000004.1, forward strand.
TCCAAGCTGATGATCGACGACGCGCTGCTGCAACGCGACATGGGTGCGTTGGTCGTCATCGCGGCGGCGCTGCTGGGCGCGACGGTGCTGGGTTTCGCGCTCAACATGCTCGCCAGCTATCGCTATGTCACGCTCTCCGCCGCGATGCTGTACGACATCCGCGTGGCGCTGTTGCGGCACTTGCAAACGCTGTCGCCACGCTTCTTCGCCGGATTTCGGCTGGGCGATCTCATGTCGCGGATCAACAGCGACGTCAGCGACGTGCAGCGCGTCGCCGCGGACACGCTGCTGTCGGTGTTGAGCAACGTCCTGTTCCTCGCCGGCAGCATCGCGCTGATGCTGTGGCTCAACTGGCGACTGTTCCTGGTCGGCGTCGTGCTTGTCCCGGCCTGCCTTGCCGCCTTCCTGCTGTGCCAGCGGCGGCTGACCGCCCTGACGCGCGACATGCGCGAGCGTGGAGCCGACCTGGGCAGCTTTCTGGTCGATACGGTGATGGGAATGCGCACCGTTACCGCGCTGGGCGCCGGCGAGCATGAGGTCGCCCGGTTCCGCGCGCGCAACGACGCGTTCGTCGCCGCGATGCTGCGGATGCAACTGGCGTCGTTCGTGGCCGGCGCGCTCCCCGGAACGCTGCTGACCGCCTCCACCGCCGCCGTGGTCCTGTACGGCGGACGGATGATCATCGAGGGCACGATGACGATCGGCACGCTGGTCGCCTTCATGACCTATCAGGGGCGGTTGTTCGCGCCGATCCAGGTGCTGATGGGGCTCGGCACGGGGTTGGCGTCGACACGCGTGTCGCTGGCGCGGATCGTCGAACTGTTCGACACGCCGCCCGACGTCGCCGACGCGCCCGGCGCCGGTCCGCTGCCGCGCATCGCGCGCGGCATCCGCTTCGAACATGTCGCCAAGCGCCATGATCGCGACGCGGTGCTGACCGACATCCATCTCGCCATTCCCGCGGGCAGCTTCTGCGCGATCGTCGGGCCGAGCGGAGTCGGCAAGTCGACGCTGGCCGACCTGCTGGTCCGCTATCAGGATGTCGATGCCGGCCGGATCCTGATCGACGGCTGCGACATACGCGGTTTTCGCCTCGACGACCTGCGTCGGCGCGTCCTGCTGGTCGATCAGGCGCCGCATCTGTTCAACGACACGATGGCCGCCAATATCGTGTTCGGCCTGGATCATGTCGGGCCCGATCGAATGGCGGCGGCGGTTCACGCGGCTGGGCTTGACGCGCTGGTCGCGCGCCTCCCCGCCGGGCTGGCGACCCGCACCGGCGAGCGCGGCCATGCGCTGTCGGCGGGCGAGCGGCAGCGGATCGCGCTGGCGCGCGCGGTGCTGCGGCGACCGGATGTTCTCATCCTGGACGAGCCGACCTCCGCGCTGGATGAGGATACCGAGGCGCTGGTCGCGGAACGACTGCGCGCGGCGCTGCCGGATGTCACGCTGATCGTCATCACGCACAAGCCGTCGCTGGCGGCGCGCACCGACCTGATCGTGCGGATCGCGGACGGCCGCGCCGATGTGAGTCGGCGCGGACAGCCGGCGATGGCATGACGCCGGCGCCGCCGCCCACGGGACGGGGCATTCGAATCGCGGTGATCGACAGCGGCGTCCATCCCCGTCACCCGCATATCGACGCGCGACGGCTGGCGGGCGGCGTCGCGATCACCCGCGAGGGCGCGATCGAGGACGCGCCATCGGCGTTGCTCGACCGGCTGGGGCACGGCACCGCTGTCACCGCCGCGATTCAGGAGCGCGCGCCCGACGCCGAGGTGCTGACGGTCCGCGTCTTTCGCGACGCGTTGCGTGCTTCCCCCGCCGCGCTGATCGCCGCGATCACCTGGAGCATCGCGGCCGGTGCCGACATCGTGAACCTCAGCCTGGGTTCGACCAACGCCGCGCATCGCGAGGCGTTCGCGGCGGTCGTGGCGCGTGCCTGCGCGGCCGGCGTGCTGATCGTCGCGGCGCGGTCGTCGGGCGGCATGGCCTGTTGGCCGGGCGCGCTGCCCGACGTGCTGGGGGTCGAACTCGACTGGAGCTGCCCGCGCGGGACATATCGCACCGTCGCGCGCGCGCCGTTCGTCAGGGCATCGGGCCATCCGCGACCGATCGACGGCATCGCGCCGGCCCGCAACCTGCACGGCGTGAGCTTCGCGGTCGCGCAGGTGACGGGGATCGCCGCCTGCGCCGCAGAGCGGGCGAAGGCGGAAAGCGGCGCCCCGGCCGCCACGCTCCGCGCGTTGCTGGCCGGCGCGGCCTCACCGATCGGCAGGCCGCGCCGGGGCGGCGCGTCAGAACTTCTGGCCGAAGCGTAGCCCGAAGAACTGCGGCTTGTTCGGGAAGATGCGCGACGAGCCGGAGCAGAAGGTGATCGAGCAGAAGGTATTGGTGGTCAGTTGCCCACGCTTGTCGAACGCATTCTGCAGGAAGAGCGTCAGCGACCAATTGTCGCGGCTGATCCCGGCGGAAAAGTCGAAGCTGACGAACCCCTTCGTGCTGCACGACCGCCCCGCGTCGGTGTTCTCCTCCGCGGTTTCCGGGCAGACCAGCAGGTTGTTGTCCGACACGTTCAGATCCTGCGTCGCGCCGGTCTGGTACAATGCGGCCCCCTGAAGATAGCCGCTGAAGCCGCCGATCGACGTATCGTAGCGGATCGACGTCGTGCCCTTGAACTTCGGCTGGCGCGACAATCGCGTGCCGTCGGCGGCCGCCACCTGCGGCGTGCCCGTGTTCGTACCCCCGACATTCTCGCCCAGCGTACAGGTGGCGAGCTGCGAGATGAGCCTGGTCGCCGGATCGACCGCGAAGTTGCAGAAATTGCCCTTCAGCTTGCCGTCGTTATAGGCGCCCGACGTGGAGATCGTCACCCTGCCCAGCCGCAGGTCGGCGTCATATTCGATCCCCTTCACCTCCGCCATCCCGGCATTGCCGGTCATGCCCGCGCCCTGCGCCCCCGCGACCACGACGCTATACTGGATGTTGTTCCACTTTTCGTAATAGATCGCGGCGTTGAACCGGAACATGCGGTTCCATGTCGTCTTGATGCCCAGCTCGTAATTGGTGAGCGTTTCCGACTTGAACGGGTCCACGTCGACCGGGCCGAGCGAGCGGATCCGCAGCGGCCGGTTGAACCCGCCGGGGCGGAAGCCGGTGGAATAATTGGCATAGACCATCTTGTCGGGCGTGACCTGCCAGTCCAGCGCCACCTTGTGCGTCTCGCCGCTCTCCTTGTAGCGGCCGGTCTGGTCGGCGGCACGGAAGTTGGTGTTCAGGCACTGAAGGCGTGCCGCCGGCAGCGGGGTCGGACATCCCATCGTACCGGTCGGCACGTAGAAGGACGTGATGGTATTGGCAGCGGAAGCGGCGACGCCGCCAAAGCCCGTCACCGCGTAATCCGTCCAGAAGTAGCGCAGGCCGCCGGTGATCTTCAATCGAGGCGTGATGTTGTAATGCCCCTCCGCGAAGATCGCGGTGTCGTGATACAATTGATCCTGTTCGGTGATGTAATAGCCATCCTCCTTCACCGCCGGCGTACCCAGCACCATCGTTCCCAGCGGATTGCCGTTGGGGTTGATGACGTCGCTCGTGAACGCGCCGTCGCTGATCGCGAACATCGCCGGGACGCCGATCAATCCACCGGGCACGTCGCCGCCGCCCGTCTGCGTATAGCCCACGACCCGGTCCAGTCCGTGTATGGCGTAATATGTGTTGAACTCATTCGACTGCCGCTGGTAAAACCCGCCCAGCGTCACGTCGAACGGCCAGTCGCGCGGCGTGGTCAGCCGAAGCTCCTGCGTGAACTTGTTGCGGCGTGTGTCGGCGTGATAATATTGCGTCGGATCGATCAGGCGGCATTGCTGTGCCGCGCCGGTGCCACTGCAATTATCGAAGAATTGCAGATAGCTTTCATAGCCCACACCGAAGCCGTCATAGGTGACGGTATAATAGGTATAATCGTTCAGTGTCTTGGTGCGGCGCTTGAAGAAGCCGGTCGCGGAGACGACCTCCCAGTCACCGATATGGCCATGGATCGACAGCGCGGCCTGAAACCATCGGTCGTCGTTGCGGGTCGCGCTGTAGTCATGCACCTTCAGGTCGCCCACGCGCGGATCGTAACCGAAATATCCCCGCGAAATCTGGCGCTGCGAGGTGATTTCGGGGGTGATGTCCCACCCGTCCCACGGGCTGACGAGCAGTTGCGCGCGCCCGCCATATTCGTTGATCGAGTTGTAATCGTCCCTGGCGATCGCCGAATTGTCGACCGCGAAGCTCGTATCCGGATTGTCGTCGCCCAGGTTGTAGACCGCCGGGCGGCCGTCGTTGAAGCGGCCCTCGTTGGGGGTGTTGTCGATATACCCGCCGTCCTTGCGGTAATAGCCCATGACGCGCAGTGCCGACATGCTGCTGACCGGCAGGTTCAGGTAGCCTTGGTACTGGGCGCCGAAGTCGCCCTTCCCGTATTTGTTGATCTCCGTGTCATAGCCGTATTCCAGCGTGTCCAGCTTCGGCTTGTTGGTGATGAAGCGGATCGTGCCGGCCAGCGACCCCGCACCGTACAGCGTCCCCTGCGGCCCCGACAGCGCCTCGACACGTTCGAGGTCGTAGACGTGGATATCGGGAACCTCGGTGCCGGTGATCGGAATGTCGTCGAGGTAATAGCCCACCGACGCATAGGCGCCGCCCGCCGGCACGATCCCGCGGAAGAAGGCGGTGCTGCGCCCCGGCCCGATCCCTTCGAACGACACCGAGGGCATCAGCGCCGCCAGGTCGCTCAGACCCTTGACCTGCCGCTGCTCCAGCTTCTCCGCCCCCAGCGCCTGCATCGAGATCGGCACGCTCTGCACGCTTTCGGCGCGGCGCGTGGCGGTGACGACGATGTCGCCCAGCCCCGCATCCTCGTCGACAGGCGGCGTCGCCTGCGGCGCAGTCTGCGCTATGGCGGCGCCGCTCAGGGTGATGGGTGTCAGAAAGGTGGTGGCGCCCAGCATACAGAGATGCCCGGCGCGGGAATGGTAACGATTGGCCATGCGTAAAGTCCCCCGATTACGCGTTGCTTGGCCTCTCCCTGTGCCTGCCCGCTCGGGTGTTTTCCCCGCATCGGGTCTCTCGCCTGTCACCACCTGCGCTGTCAGCGATCGCGCCCGCCTGCGACGGACAGCCGCCTTCCCCTTGCGCGCGACCGTGCGCGAAAGGTTCGCCCGCGATTGCGGGCGTTACGTCTTCACTGACTGGAGCGTTCGCACTTGCAATATACAGAACGAGCGTCCTAGATTGGATAGTGTCATTCAAAACGGCGCTGTCAAGCGCACTCTTGCAGGTGCCGCGACGTCACCGTTTGTCGATTGAACGTTCTGCACGTGCTCGCGCCGGGGGGTGGTTATGACGGACGCATTGGTGGCAACGATGTCGGGCGACGTGCGCGCGGAACTGGCGCGCGCCAGCGCGCTGCTGGAGCAGCGGCCCGAACAGGCGCTGGAGTGCGCCGAGGCGGTGTTGCGCCGCGCACCCGGCCTGCCGCCGGCGGAATCGCTCGCCTGTCAGGCGTTGCGGCGGGCCGGCAGGACCGCGGACGCCCTGCCCCGGCTGGAGCGCCTTGCCCGCCCGCAGCCGGCGGTGCCGGCGCTGTGGTGGGAACTGGCGCACGTCGCGATTGAGATGGGGCACAACGATCGCGCGATCAGCGCGCTCGAGCGGCTGACGCGCCACGAACCCATGATCGCCGAGGGCTGGTTCCTGCTCGCGCGGATACTGCGTCTTGTCGGCCGCGACCGCGATGGCTGGCGCGCGGATCTGTCCGGCGTCCATGCCGCGTCGCGCGATCCCGGGTTGATCGAGGCCGCGCTGGCGATGAACGGCGGTCGCCTCGACGAGGCGCAGGAGCGGCTGGAGCGTCGCCGTGCGCGGCATCCCGGCGATCCCGTCGGCATCCGCCTGCTGGGCGAGGTGGTGTGGCGGCGCGGCGACATCGCCGGGGCGGTGGCGCTGGTAGAGCGCGCGGTGGCGATCGCCCCCGGCTTCGACCTGGCACGCGACTTTCTGGTGCGGCTGCTGCTCCAGGGCAACCGCCTGCACGACGCGCTGCACCATGCCGACATTCTGGCCAACTCACCGATGAAGGCCGCCGGGCACGATCTTGTCAGGGCATCGGTGCTGGTGCGGCTGGGCGAGCAGGCGGCGGCCGGCGCGATCTATGAACAACTGCTCGCACGGGAACCCGCGCAGCCGCAGGTCTGGCAGAACCTGGGCCATGTGCAGAAGACGCTGGGCCGGCAGGCGGACGCGATCCACGCCTATCGCCGCGCGGTGGCGTTGCAGCCGACGATGGGGGAAGCGTGGTGGAGCCTCGCGAACCTCAAGACGGTCCGGCTGGACGCACTGGACATCGCGGCGATGCGGGGCGCCCTCGTGGCGCTCGCTCCCGACGAGGCCGCGCATCGGGAGGACGTCTTCCATCTCCACTTCTCGCTGGGCAAGGCGCTGGAGGATGCGGGCGATCACGCGGGCGCGTTCGACCATTATGATCGCGGCAACCGGCTGCGGCGGGCGATGCTGACCCATGACGCCGACGACTTCGCGGCGGAGGTGGCGGAATCCGCACGGACCTTCACCGCCGCCTTCATCGCGCGCATGGGGGATGGCGGGTGCCCCGCGGCGGACCCGATCTTCATCGTCGGCCTGCCCCGGTCCGGTTCGACGCTGATCGAACAGATCCTGTCCAGCCACAGCCAGGTGGAGGGCACGATGGAACTGCCCGACATGATGATGATCGCGGGCCGGCTGCAGGCGCGCGTCGACGATGGCGAATTTCCCGATTTCGGCACGATGATCGCCGCGCTCACCCACGCCGATCGCCGGCGGCTGGGCGAGGAATATATCGAGCGCACCCGCCTGCACCGGCGCAGCGACCGGCCGCTGTTCATCGACAAGATGCCGAACAACTGGCAGCATGTGGGGCTGATCGGGCTGATCCTGCCGAACGCGCGGATCATCGACGCGCGACGCCATCCGATCGCGTGCTGCTTTTCGGGCTGGAAGCAGCATTTCGCGCGCGGCCAGTCGTTCACCTACGACCTGACGGACATCGGTCGCTATTACCGCGACTATGTGATGCACATGGCGGCCTTCGACGCTGCGGCGCCCGGCCGTGTGCACCGCGTCATCTACGAACGGATGGTGGCGGATACGCCGGGCGAGGTGGCGCGGCTGCTCGCCTATCTGGGCCTGCCGTTCGAAGAGGCGTGCCTGTCCTTCTGGCAGAACGATCGCGCGGTGCGCACCGCCAGTTCCGAGCAGGTGCGACGGCCGATCTTCACCGATGCCGTCGACCATTGGCGCCATTACGAAGCAGCGCTGGCGCCGCTGTTCGCGGTGCTGGGGCCGGTCGTCGACCGTTACCCGGACGCGCCGGCGACGACCGCCGCCGGCTGACGCGTCATTTGCGCAGCGAGGTCAGATAAGCGACGACCGCGGCGCGATCCGCGGGGTTGGTGATCGAGATCGCCATGCGCGTCCCCGGCACCATCTTCGCCGGCGCTTGAAGGAAGCGGTCCAGCGTCGCCTTGTCCCACTTGATGCCGGACGCGCGCAGCGCGGGCGAATACAGGAAGTCGGTGCTCGCCGCCTTGCGCCCGCCGACCCCGGCCAGATTGGGGCCAAGTCCGGCGCGCTGGCCGGGGGTGGTCACATGGCACATCTGGCAGCGCTGGCGAAAGATCGCGCCGCCATCCTGTTGCGCCGTCGCCGGACCGGCAATGGCCAGCCCGAAACCCAGCACTGCGCCGCATCGCGCGAGCGTAAACACATCAGCCAATGCGCTTTCCTTTCCACCATCCCCGTCGTCACCACGACTATCACAAACAGGACGATCGTCCAATATTCTATGCCGTGCCGCCGTGCAATATGCCGATGGAAACCCGTCGGACGCTTCCCGCTTCGCCCATGACGAAAAGGCTGCGGGATTGTGCATCCGCGTGCGTATGGCAGCATGAGAAAGGAGCATGCGATGCACGATTCCGTCGACCAAGGACTGACCCGGCTGGCCGCGTTACGCGCGCCGGCGGCGCTCGACGCGGTGGAGGCGGAGGTCTTCGCGGCGATCGACGACCAGGCGCGGCAGCGGCAGGCCGGTCGCACCGTCGGCATGTGGTCGGTCGGTGCGGCGCTGGCACTGGGTCTGGCCGGCGGCACCAGCCTTGCCGGGGAGGTGGCGGCGACGCCGGCCGCCAGCCCGATCGGCGTGGAAGGCACGCTGGCGCCCTCGACCCTGCTGCTCGGGCGATGACGAGCGTGGCACGGCGCATGGTGTTGACGATCGTGCTGGCGTTCCTTGCCGCGCTGGCCGGGATGCTGGTCGGGTGCTGGATGCTGATGCCGCGTCCGCATCACGGCACCGAATTGCACGCGCTGCTGCACCGCGACATCGCGCTGGATGCGCGGCAGGAAGCTGCGCTCGACGTGCTGGAGGCGCGGTTTGCCACCGAGCGCGCGGCGCTGGAGGCGCAATTGCGCGCCGACAATGCGCAGCTCGCCGCGGCGATCGAGCGCGAGCACGACAACGGACCGGCGGTGGCGGCAGCGGTCGACCGCTCGCACCACACGATGGGCGCGCTGCAGAAGGCGACGCTGGCGCATGTCTTCGCGATGCGGCGGCTGCTGCGGCCCGACCAGACCGCGGCGTTCGACCGGATCGTGGTGCGGGCGCTGACCCCCGCTTCGTGAACGGCGAACTCGATGCGCTGGACGACGGCGCGCTGGTCGCGCTGCACCGCGCCGGACGGCGCGCGGCGTTCGCGGCCGTGATGGCGCGGCACAAGGAGCCGCTGTACCGGCTGATCGTCGCGCAGACCGGCGATGCGGACGAGGCGCTCGACCTGTTGCAGGAAACGTTCGTGTCCGCGCATGCGGCGCTGGCGCGCTTCGATACCGCGCGCTCGTTGCGGGCGTGGCTGGCGCGGATCGCGATCAACAAGTGCCGCGACTGGCAACGGCGGCGGCGGGTGCGGCAGTTCCTGGCGCGTGTCCTGCCGATCGAGGCGGGCGAGCGCGTCGCTGACCCGTTTGCGGACATCGAGGCGGAAGCGATCGGGCGCGACGAACTGACGCAGACCCTGGCGGGAATCGCGCGACTGCCCACGGCGCTGCGCGAGCCGCTGCTGCTGTGCACCGTCGACGAACTGAGCCATGCCGAGGCGGCCGAGGCGCTGGACATCACCGCCAAGGCGGTGGAGACGCGCGTGCGCCGCGCGCGCGCCGCGCTGTCGGATATGATGACCCGGACGTGAGGGATCGGTACGGACCGCGCGTATGAAGGGCATGACCGACCGGACGACCCACCTCACCCGCCGTCACCTGCTGCGCGGCGCCGGCATCGCCGCGGGCACGGCAGCGGCGATGCCGTGGCTGCCGGCATGGGCGCAGCCGGTATCGACGGGAATCGCTAAGCCGCTGCCCAGCGTAACCGGCACGGAGATCGCGCTGACGGTGGCGCATCAGGTCACGACGATCGCGGGGCGGCCGTTCCACACGATCGGCGTCAACGGCACCATCCCCGCGCCGCTGATCCGGTGGCGGCAGGGGCAGAAAGTGCGCGTGACCGTCGACAACCGGCTGGACGAGGAGACGTCGATCCACTGGCATGGGCTGCTGGTGCCGTTCCAGATGGACGGAGTGCCGGGGATCAGCTTCCCCGGCATCGCGGCGCGCTCCACCTTCACCTACGAATTCCCGATCGTGCAGGCCGGCACCTATTGGTACCACAGCCATTCCGGCCTGCAGGAGCAGATGGGACATTACGGCCCGATCGTGATCGACCCCGATGGCGCCGACCCGGTCGCGGCGGATCGCGAGCATGTGATCGTGCTGTCGGACCACAGCCCGCTCCACCCGCACACGATCTTCCGCAAGCTCAAGCAGCAGGGCGGCTATTTCAACTACCAGAAGCAGACGCTCGCCGGACTGCTGGCCGGGCGCGATCAGCCGGCGAAGGAGCGTGCCGAATGGGGCGGGATGCGGATGGACCCGACCGACATCTCCGACGTGACCGGCTCGACCTACACCTACCTGGTCAACGGCCATGCACCCGCCGACAACTGGACCGCGCTGTTCGCGCCGGGCGAACGCGTGCGGCTGCGCTTCGTCAATGCCGCGGCGATGACGATCTTCAACGTGCGCATCCCGGGGCTGAAGCTGACGATCGTGCAGGCCGACGGGCAGGACGTGCGCCCGGTGGCGGTCGACGAGTTCCAGATCGCGGTCGCCGAAACGTATGACGTGATCGTCGAGCCGGCGGAGCCGCGCGCCTATACGCTGGTGGCGGAAAGCTGGGATCGCTCGGGGATGGCGCGCGCGACGCTGGCGCCGCAGGTCGGGATGGTCGCGGCCGTGCCCGCGCTGCGCCGTCGTCCGCTGGCGACGATGAAGGGCATGGGGATGGGCGACATGGGCGCGATGAACCATGGCGGCGCCCCCACCGCCTGCGCGCCCGACCATGCCGCGATGGGACATTGCACGCCCGGCGCGCCGCCCGCGCCGATGGCGATGGATCACAAGATGCGCGACTTCGCCACCGCGCCGAAATTGCCTCGCACGCCGACGGTGCAGACGATCGCGCCGATGCCGGTGGATCGCACCGGCGAGCCGCCACAGGGGTTGGCCGATGCCGGGCACCGCGTGCTGGTGTACCGCGATCTGGTCGCGCTGGCGAAGAACCCCGACACGCGCGCGCCGTCGCGGCAATTGCGCATCCACCTGACCGGCAACATGGAACGCTATATGTGGGCGTTCGACGGCGTGAAGCTGAACGAGGTCAGGGAACCGATTCCGTTCCGCGCCGGCGAGCGGGTACGCGTGACGCTGGTCAACGACACGATGATGGCGCACCCGATCCATCTGCACGGCCATTTCTTCGAGCTGGTCACCGGGCATGGCGACCACAGCCCGCGCAAGCACACGATCAACGTCGCGCCCGGCGGCACCGCGACCTTCGACCTGACCACCGATGCGATGGGGGACTGGGCGTTCCACTGCCACCTGCTCTACCACATGCATGCCGGGATGATGCAGGTCGTGACCGTGCGGCCCGATGATGCGGCGGAGGTGGCGGCATGAGCGCGCTGGCGGCGACGCTGTCGGTGCTGCTGGCGGCGGGGCAGATGCACGACATGCCCGGCATGCACGACATGGCGAGGCCCGCGACGACGAAGCCGGCGGCGCGCCGGCGTCCCCCGAACCGCGCCGTCACGCGTGCGCCCGCCCCGGCAACGCGGCGGATGGACAGCGACGCCCCGCCGACGGCCTGCACGCCGGAACATGCGGCGATGGGGCATTGCACGCTGGCCGTGCCCGAACCGCCACGGGACGCGGCGACCGCCCCGTGCCCGCCCGAACATGCCGCCATGGGCCATTGCCCGCCCGCCGCGGCGGCGGCGGCGGCGGCGAACGAGGCGGCCGATCCGGTCAGCGGCACCGATCAGCCAGCCGGCGACGCACCGCCGCCGCCCCCGCCCGGAACCATGGCCGCCACGCGCTTCTACGATCCCGCCGCCATGGCGCGCGCCGACCGGACGATGCGCGACATGCACGGCGGGATGCGGTTCAGCCAGGTGATCTTCAACATCGCCGAAGCGCAGGTGCAGCGCGGGCGCGACGGCTATCGCTGGGACGGCGAAGGCTGGTTCGGCGGCGATGTCGACCGGCTGGTGGTCAGGAGCGAGGGCGAAGGCGCGTTCGGCGACCGCGTGGATACGGCCGAGGTGCAGGCGCTCTATGCGCGCGCCATCGACCCATACTGGAACCTGCAGGTCGGGGTACGGCAGGATCTGGGGTCCGGGGCGCGGCGCAGCTATGCGGTGGTCGGGGTCGAGGGGCTGGCGCCGTACTGGTTCGACGTGGAAGGCGCGCTGTTCCTGTCCGACAAGGGCGACGTGCTGGCGCGCGGCGAGGCGTGGTACGACCAGCGGATCACGCAGCGCGCGATCCTGCAACCGCGCGTCGAGCTGAACCTCGCCGCGCAGGACATGCCCGCCAGCCGGGTCGGCGCCGGCCTGTCGTCGGCGGAGGTCGGGGTACGGCTGCGCTACGAGTTGCGCCGCGAGTTCGCGCCCTATGTCGGCGTGTCGTGGGAGCGCCGCTACGGCGCGACTGCGCTCTACGCGCGCGCCGGGGGAGAGCGCAGTGGCGGCATCGCGCTGGCGCTGGGGGTGCGCGGCTGGTTCTGACGCGGCGTCGCGAACGGCGTTTCCGCCCGGCGCGCCACCCCCTTGATGAAGGTTAATCACTTTGCACGCGATCCATCGCGGCCGCCGCGCGTTGGCGCTCGGTACCGATCACGCAAAGGGAACACGATGCCGCGCAACAGCAGCAAAACCGACGCTGGCAAGCTCAAGGGAGAGACACCGGCCAAGGCGCCCCCGCTCCCCGCCGGTGCCGATCTGCCGACGAGTTACGCCGGCCCGCAAGGCGATGGCGGTGAAACGCACCAGACGACCACAGATCCCGCGCAGACGCTGACCACGCAGCAGGGCGTGCCGGTCGCGGACGATCAGAACAGCCTGAGGGCGGGGCCGCGCGGCCCGACGCTGCTGGAAGACTTCATCCTGCGCGAGAAGATCTTCCACTTCGATCACGAGCGCATCCCCGAGCGCGTCGTCCACGCCCGCGGCTATGGCGCGCATGGCGTGTTCGAGCTGACCGAGAGCCTCGCCGAATTCACCCAGGCCGATGTGCTGAGCACGGTCGGCCAGCAGACAGAGGTGTTCGTCCGCTTCTCCACCGTGGCCGGCAACAAGGGATCCATGGATCTCGCCCGCGACGTGCGCGGCTTTGCGGTGAAATTCTATACCCGGCAGGGCAATTGGGACATCGTCGGCAACAACATCCCGGTGTTCTTCATCCAGGATCCGATCAAGTTCCCCGATCTGGTCCATGCCGTGAAGCAGGAACCCGACCGCGCCTTCCCGCAGGCGCAGTCGGCGCACGACAATTACTGGGATTTCGCCAGCCTCAGCCCCGAAGCGTGGCACATGGTGATGTGGCAGATGTCGGATCGTACGATCCCGCGCTCGTTCCGGACGATCGAGGGCTTCGGCGTGCACAGCTTCCGGCTGGTCAATGCCGAGGGCAAGTCGACCTTCGTCAAGTTCCACTGGAAGCCGCGCCAGGGCCTGCAATCGGTGCTCTGGAACGAGGCGGTCAAGATCAACGGCGCCGATCCCGATTTCCACCGCCGCGATTTGTGGCAGGCGATCGAGGCCGGCGACTTCCCGCAATGGGATCTGGGCGTGCAGTTGTTCGATCAGGAGACGGCGGACAAGCTGCCGTTCGACCACCTCGATTCGACCAAGCTGATCCCCGAAGAGGACGTTCCGGTCCGCATCATCGGCACGCTGACGTTGAACCGCAACGTCGACAACTTCTTCGCCAGCACGGAACAGGTCGCCTTCTGCACGCAGAATGTCGTCCCCGGCATCGACTTCTCCGACGATCCCCTACTCCATGGGCGCAACTTCTCGTACCTCGACACCCAGTTGAAGCGGCTGGGCAGCCCCAATTTCACCCACATTCCGGTGAACGCACCGCGCTGCCCGGTGATGAACTTCCAGCAGGACGGTCACATGGCGATGCGCAACCCGAAGGGGCGCGCCAATTACGAACCGAACAGCTGGGGTCCGGACGGCGGTCCGCGTGAGAATCCCGAAATCGGTTACCGCAGCTTCCCCGCGGAGGTCCAGGGCACCAAGCAGCGCATCCGCTCGGAGACCTTCGCCGATCATTACAGCCAGGCGCGGCAGTTCTACATCAGCCAGCAGCCGATCGAACAAAAGCATATCGGCGATGCGCTGGTGTTCGAATTGTCGAAGGTGGAGCGGGTCGACATCCGCGCCCGCGCGGTCTCGCACCTGCGGCTCATCGACGAGGGACTGGCCGCCACGGTCGCCGATGGACTCGGACTGGAGCTGCCGGAGCCGGCGCAGGCCGCCAAGCCGACGCGCGACCTGCCGCCCTCGCCCAAGCTCAGCATCCTCGCCAACGGGCCGGCGAGTTTCAAGGGACGCAAGGCGGGCGTCCTGCTCACCGATGGTTCGAGCGCCGAACTGTTCGCCGCCTTGACCAAGGCGCTCGATGCGGAAGGCGCGATGTGGGAGGTCGTGGCGCCCAAGATCGGCGGCGTGACGCTGGACGACGGCACAAAGGTTGCGGCCAAGCAGAAGATCGACGGCGGACCGTCGGTGCTGTTCGATGCGGTCGCGGTGCTGCCGTCGCAGGATGGCGCGACCCTGCTGGGCAAGGACGCGACGGCGAAGGACTTCGTCGCCGATGCCTTCGCGCATTGCAAGATCATCGGCCACAGCGCCGCGGCGGATGGTCTGTTCAACGCCGCCGGGGTCACCGACCGCGACGACGGCTTCGTTCCGCTGGCCAAGGCGAAGGACGTCAAGGCGTTCGTGACCAAATGTCGCGACCTGCGCTTCTGGGCACGAGAGTTCGAGGTGGATCTCGACGCCGCCTCGCTGGAAGCCGCCCGCTAGGGAGCTGGCTGGATCAGGACGGCCCGCTGGCCGTCCTGACTCGCTTGGCGGGGCACCGTGCGTTCCCTTTACGATTCTTGACCACGCGGCGGGGACATCGGCGGCTCACCCGCGATGACGGAGCGCTTCGAGGACCAGACTGAAGGCTGGAGAGGGCTGTCGGCGGCTGGGGTAATAGAGATAATAGCCGTCGAACGGCTCACACCAATCCTCCAGCACCCTGACCAGTGAACCATCGGCGAAGTGGCGCGCGACATGGCCCTCGATCGTGAAAGCGATACCGCGTCCGGCCAGTGCGGCCGCAACGATCATGTCGGCATCGTTGAATATGAGCTGCCCCTCGGTCTTGACCTTCAGTTCCTTGCCGTCGCGCTCGAACTCCCAGGCATATAGCCCGCCGGACGTCGCCATGCGCAGGCCGATGCAGTTGTGGCGCGCCAGATCATAGGGGGTTTGCGGCGTCCCGTGCCTTTCCAGATAGTCGGGCGCGGCGAACGCGGCCATGCGCAGCCTGGGGCTGATCGGCACCGCGATCATGTCCTGATCCAGTCGCTCGCCCAGCCGAACGCCGGCGTCGAAACGATGGGAGACAATATCGACCAGCCCGCCGTCGACGCTGATCTCGACATTCACGTCCGGGTTTCCGGCGGTCAGCCGCTCGACCACCGGCCACAACACCGCCCGCGCCGCATGCGCGCTGGAGGTGATGCGAACGGTGCCGGCGGGGCGGTCGCGCAGCTCGGTCAGCGATGCCAGCTTGTCGTCGATCTCGTCAAACGCCGGCCGCAGCGTGTCGATCAGCCGCTCTCCGGCCTCGGTCGGCGACACGCTCCTCGTCGTCCGCGTCAGCAGCCGCAGCCCCAGCTTCGCTTCCAGCCGTCGCATCGAATGGCTGAGCGCCGATTGCGAGATGCCCAGCTTCGCCGCGGCCCTGGTGAAGCTACGCTCCTCCGCGACGGCCAGGAACATGGCCAGGCTCCCCAATTCCTCACGTCGCATCTGAAGCAGCCGTCACAGGTTCCATGACATGATGTCATAGACCCAAGCGATTTACCCTGTCTAATCTTCGGGACCGCGCCGGGGTATATCCCGACCATCACGGCGCGAGCGTGCGACGCCATGTGATGCAGCAGGATGTGGATGATGCAGAAACGCATATTGGGTCGGAGCGGACTGGAGGTGTCGGCTCTGGGACTGGGGTGCATGGGGCTGAGCTTCGGCTATGGCCCGGCCACCGACCGCAACGAGGCGATCGCGCTGATCCGGGCCGCGCACGATCGCGGCGTCACCTTCTTCGACACGGCGGAAGCCTACGGCCCCGGCGTCAACGAGGAAATCGTCGGAGAGGCGCTGGCGCCGGTGCGCGATCAGGTGGTGATCGCCACCAAGTTCGGGTTCGCGAACGGCGTGCCGACCGACGGTCTTGACAGTCGGCCCGAGCGCATCCGACAGGTCGCGGACGCGGCGTTGCAGCGCCTCGGCACCGATCGGATCGACCTGTTCTACCAGCATCGCGTCGACCCCGGCGTGCCGATCGAAGATGTGGCCGGGACGGTCGGGGAATTGATCGACGCGGGGAAGGTCGGGCATTTCGGCCTGTCCGAGGCCGGCCCCGACGCGATCCGCCGCGCGCATGCGGTGCAGCCGGTCGCGGCGCTCCAGAGCGAATATTCGATGTTCTGGCGGGAGCCGGAAGGAACGATCCTGCCGCTTCTGGAGGAGTTGGGGATCGGGTTCGTGCCCTTCGCCCCGCTCGGCAAGGGCTTCCTGACCGGCAAGCTCACGGCCGACACCAGGTTCGCGCCCGACGATTTCCGCAGCACGGTGCCCCGCTTCCAGCCGGAGGCGATGGCGGCCAACCAGGCGCTGGTCGACCTGGTGACAACGATCGCCGCTGAAAAGGGCGCCACGCCGGCGCAGGTCGCGCTTGCCTGGTTGCTGGCGCAGCGGCCGTGGATCGTGCCGATCCCGGGCACCACCAAGCTCCACCGGCTGGAGGAAAATCTGGGCGGCGTCGATGTCGAGCTGAGCGATCGGGATCTGGCGCGCATCGGTGACGCCCTGTCCGGGATCGAGGTACAGGGCGAGCGCTACGCCGCCTCGCACCAGCGCTTCGTCAACCGCTGACCGGGGCGGCAGGAAAAAACGATGACCAATGTTCCCACGGTGACGCTGAACAATGGCGTCGCCATGCCGATCCTCGGCTTCGGCGTGTTCCAGGTGCCCGATCCCGCCGAATGCGAGCGCAGCGTGCGCGACGCGATCGACGTCGGCTATCGCCTGCTCGACACCGCCGCCTCCTACGGCAACGAGGAGGCGGTCGGTGCCGCCATCAAGAGCCACGGCATCAACCGGAGCGAGCTGTTCGTCACCACCAAGCTCTGGGTGCAGGATGCCAGCTACGAGGGTGCCAAGGCCGCGTTCGAGCGGTCGATCAACAAGCTCGGGTTGGACTATCTCGACCTGTGGCTGATCCATCAGCCCTATGGTGACGTGTACGGCGCATGGCGCGCGATGGAGGAGTTGCACAAGGCCGGACGCATCCGCGCGATCGGCATCAGCAACTTCTACCCCGATCGTCTTGTCGATTTCGTATTGCACAACGCGGTGAAGCCGGCGGTCAATCAGATCGAGATCCATCCTTTTCACCAGCAAATTGGTGCGGTGAATATCCTTGAGGAATACGGCGTCCAGCCAGAGGCGTGGGGACCGTTCGCGGAAGGCAGGAATGGCCTGTTCACGAACGAGGTGTTGCAGCCGGTCGCCGACAGGCACGGCAAGAGCATCGCGCAGGTCGTGCTTCGCTGGCTGACCGATCGGGGCATCGTCGCGATCCCCAAATCGGTGCGCAAGGAGCGCATGGCGCAGAATTTCGACATCTTCGATTTCGACCTCGACGCTGGCGACCTCGATGCCATCGCCACGCTCGATCAGAACGCCAGCAGCTTCTTCGACCACCGCGATCCGGCGATGGTGAAGTGGCTCGGCGAACGGAAGCTCTGATCGTCATCTTCAGGCTGATGTTCCGGCATCGGCCTGCCCCTTTCAAGCTCGTGCGGGAGCAGTTGTGATGGACACTCGATCATCCTTTGGAATGAAGCGGCTTTGCCTGCTGGGAGCCGTCACCTTGTCGGTGCTGCCTGTGCAGCCGTTGCTCGCGCAACAAACGCCGGCACCGCCCACGGAGACGATCAAGACGGCCGCCACGCATACCCCGACCGAGCAGCAGATCATCGACCTGTCGAAGACCAAATGGGACTGGATGGCGGACAGGAAGGTCGACTCCCTGGCGACGCTCTTCGACGACCGGGCCATGTTCACCCACATGGGCGGAACGTGGGGCAAGACCCAGGAACTCACCACCATCCAAAGCGGCGCGATCTGGTACAAGAAGGCGTCGATCCACGCGGTTGATGTGCGGGTGTTCGGCGCCACCGGGATCGTGCTGGAAGACCTCGATCTGGAGGCCGTGGTCGGCGGTCGAACCGTCACCAATCCCTTCATGGTCACGGAAGTCTACAGCAAGCAGGCTGGCAAGTGGCGCCTCGCCCAGCTCACATTCTCGCGCCTCGTTCGTCCGGTGAAGGCGAGCGCTGGCAGCGATTGATCCTGACCGAAGGATCGGAACGGGAGACGAGATGATGAAGGTCGCTTCTGCAACTGCCGCCGCGCTGGCGATGGCCGTGCCGGTCGAGGCGCAGGAGCGCCCGTCGGTTGCGCCCAAAAACATGCAGGCAATCGCGCCGGCATTGGCTGGCTATACCGACCGGGTGCTGTTCGGCGACGTGTGGGTGCGTCCGGAGCTGGCCCCGCGCGATCGCAGCATCGTCACCCTGTCGGTGCTGATCGCCACGGGCAAGACCGCGCAGATGACGAGCCATCTTGGTCGCGGCCTAGATAACGGCATCAAGCCGTCCGAGATGGCGGGCATGGTGACGCAGCTCGCCTTCTATACCGGGTGGCCAAACGCCGTGTCGGCCTTGAATGAGGTCGAGAAGGTGTTTGCCGCGCGCCATGTCGATCTGAAGCCGCTTGCAGCGGTGCCTCCGGCCACCGCGCCGCTCCCCGGCTCCGATCCCGCGCGTGCCGCGACGGTCGACAGGACGCTCGCTCCGAACGCACCCAAGCTCGCGCAGCTTACCAACGACGTCGTGTTCGCCGACGTGTGGCGACGCACCGACCTGTCGCCCCGCGACCGTAGCCTCGTCACCATCGCTGCGCTTACCGCTGGCGGTGACGCCGACCAGCTTGCCTTCCACGTTCAGCGTGGCCTCGAAAACGGGTTGACGCAGCCGCAGATCGTTGAGGCGCTGACCCATCTCGCTTTCTACGCAGGGTGGCCAAAGGCGAACGCCGCCATCACCGTCGCGGGCAAGGTATTCGCCAAGAAGGAGGTTGCCGCCATGTCAGAGGTTAAGGTCATCCATCCCGGCCAGGAGCCGAAGTCTGGTCCCGCCGACTATTTCACCGGCAACGTGTCGATCGCATCGCCCTTCAAAGGCACCGGCGACGCGCGGCTTGGCGGGGCGACGGTGACGTTCCAGCCCGGAGCGCATACCAACTGGCACACGCATCCCCTCGGACAGCTTCTGATCGTCACCGCCGGGCGCGGATGGGTGCAGGTCGATGGCGAGCCGGCGAAGCCGATCGCGCCGGGCGACACCGTCTTCATCTCGCCGGGCGTCCGGCACTGGCACGGCGCGGCGCGCGACACCGCCCTGACCCATGTCGCGGTGTCCGAGGCGCTCGACGGCACGAGCGTGACCTGGCTCGAAGCGGTCGCGGACGACCTGTATAACAAGCTATAGGGGAGGAAACGGCGATGATATCGGAGATGGAGATGTCGAGACGAGGCGTGCTTGCCGGCGGTGCCGCCACGGCGGCGCTGGCGGCGGTCCCGCAGGTCGAAGCGCAGCCCGCCACCGCGGTGTCGCCCGCGACCATGCCCGTTTCACTCACCGTCAACGGCAAGCGCCACGACCTCACGCTCGACACGCGCACGACGCTGCTCGATGCGCTGCGCGAGCATCTGAAGCTCACCGGCACGAAGAAGGGCTGCGACCACGGGCAATGCGGCGCCTGCACCGTCATCGTGAACGGCGAGCGGATCAATTCCTGCCTCAGCCTGGCGGTTCAGCATCACGGCGACGCGGTGACGACGATCGAGGGGCTGGGCACGCCCGACAGGCTGCATCCCATGCAGGCCGCGTTCGTCCGCCACGACGGATATCAATGCGGCTATTGCACGCCGGGCCAGATCTGCTCGGCGGTGGCGGTGCTGGACGAGATCCGGCGCGGAGTGCCGAGCCACGTGCAGGCCGACGTCTCGCAACGTCCGCAAGCGACCGCCATCGAGATGCGCGAGCGGATGAGCGGCAACATCTGCCGGTGCGGTGCCTACTCCAACATCGCCGAGGCGATGGCGGATGTCGCGGGAGCGAAAGCATGAAGCCCTTCACCTATGAGCGCGCGAAGACGCCGGCCGAAGCCGCCGCCGCCGTCGCACGGCGGCCCGGTGCCAGGTTCCTCGCCGGGGGCACCAACCTGCTCGACCTGATGAAGCTGGAGATCGAGACGCCTTCGCACCTCGTCGACGTTCAGGACCTGAAGCTCGACCGGATCGAGCCGACAGCGGACGGCGGACTGAGGATCGGGGCGCTGGTCACGAACACCGCGCTTGCTTCCGATGCACGCGTTCGCCGCGACTATGGCGTGCTGACCCGCGCGATCGTGGCCGGGGCGTCCGGCCAGCTTCGCAACAAGGCGACGACGGCGGGCAATCTGCTCCAGCGGACGCGCTGCCCCTATTTCTACGACCCCAACCTGCCGTGCAACAAGCGCCGGCCCGGATCGGGCTGCGCCGCGATCGGCGGCTATTCGCGGCAGCTTGCGGTGGTCGGTTCGAGCGACCAGTGCATCGCGACCTATCCCGGCGACATGGCGGTGGCGCTGCGCGTGCTCGATGCGACGGTCGAGACGGTGAAGGCGGACGGCACGACCCGCACCATCCCGATCGCCGATTTCCACCGCCTGCCCGGCGACACGCCCCATATCGACAACAGCCTCGACGCCGGCGAGCTGATTACGGCGGTGACGCTGCCGCGGCCACCCGGCGGCACGCACCATTATGAGAAGGTTCGCGACCGCGCATCCTATGCCTTCGCGCTCGTCTCGGTCGCGGCCGTGATCCAGAAGGACGGCAGCGGTCGTGTGGCGTTCGGCGGAGTCGCGCCCAAGCCGTGGCGGGTCGAGGCGGCGGATGCCGTGATGGCGCAGGGCGCCGCCGCGGTGACGGCGAAGGCGTTCGCGGATGCCCGGCCGACGAACGACAATGCGTTCAAATTGCCGCTCGCGACCCGCGCGCTCGCAGCCATCATCGCGGAGGGCCGGTCAGCATGAAGTTCGACACGCCCGCCGGGACCAACCCGATCGATCGGGAAACGGTCGTCGGCAAGCCGCACCCGCGCATCGAGGGGCCGTTGAAGACGACCGGCCGCGCGGTTTACTCCTATGAAAACCATGAGGCCGCGCCGAACGCCGCCTACGGCTATGTCGTCGGTTCGGGCATCGCCAAGGGCCGCATTGCCGCGATGGACCTGCGCGAGGCCCGCGCCGCGCCGGGCGTCCTCGCGATCGTGACCGCCGACACTGCCGGCCCGATCAGGACGCAGGGCTTCTACGTCGCCAGGCCGCTGGCCGGGCCGCAGATCGAACATTATCATCAGGCGATCGCGCTGGTTATTGCCGAGAGGTTCGAGCAGGCGCGCCACGCCGCCGGGCTGATCCGGGTCGATTATGCGCGCGAGCAGGGCGCGTTCGACCTTGCAGCCGCCCGCGCCGGAGCCAGGCCGCATCAGCGTCAGCCAGACGTGCGCATCGGCGACTTCGACACGGCGTTCGCGGCGGCTCCGGTGAAGGTCGACGCAACCTTCACCACCCCCGACCACAGCCACATGATGCTGGAGCCGCACGCCACGATCGCGCGCTGGGACGGCGATCATCTGACGATCTGGTCGGCGCAGCAGATCGTCGGATGGGCGCGTCGCGATCTCGGCAACAAGCTGGGCGTCCCGCAGGAGAATATCCGCGTCGTCGCCACCTATATCGGCGGCGGGTTCGGCGGAAAGGGCAGCGTGTGTTCGGACGCGATCCTCGCCGCGCTCGCCGCGCGCGCTGTCGGCCGCGCCGTGAAGGTAGCGTTGCCGCGCCCGCTGATGCCGAACAACACGACGCACCGTCCGGCCACGATCCAGCGGGTGCGTCTGGCGGCCGGGCGCGATGGCAAGCTGATCGCCGTCGGCCACGAAACCCTGTCGGGCAACCTGCCCGGCGGCGGGCCGGAGATTGCGGCGGCACAGACCCAGTTGCTCTATGCGGGCGCCCATCGCCTCAACCTGACCCGGCTGGCGACGCTCGACCTGCCCGAAGGCAATGCCATGCGCGCGCCGGGCGAGGCGTCGGGCCTGATGGCACTGGAAGTGGCGATGGACGAACTGGCCGAGAAGCTGGGGATGGACCCGGTGGAGCTGCGCATCATCAACGATACGCAGGTTGTGCCGGGTGACCCGGGGCGCGGCTCCACCACCGATCCGCAATCCGCGAGCGACAGCCAGGGCAAGGCGGAGGAAAGTCCGCGCCCCTTCTCCATCCGACAGTTTGTCCCATGCCTGCGCACCGGTGCCGAGCGCTTCGATTGGAAGGCGCGTAGCCCCACGCCCGGCAGTCGTCGCGAGGGCCGCTGGCTGATCGGCATGGGCATGGCCGCTGCGATCCGCGGCGCGCCGATCATTCCCGCCGGTGCCCGCGTCACGCTGGACGGCAAGGGGATCGTCACGGTCGAGAGCAACATGACCGACATGGGAACCGGCAGCTACACGATCATCGGCCAGACGGTCGCGGAGATGATGGGCGTGCCCCTCGACCGCGTCGTCGTGAAGCTCGCAGACTCGAATTACCCCGAAGCGTTCGGCGGCGGCG
Organism: Sphingomonas taxi; assembly: GCA_003243195.1. GTDB lineage: Bacteria > Pseudomonadota > Alphaproteobacteria > Sphingomonadales > Sphingomonadaceae > Sphingomonas > Sphingomonas taxi_B. The sequence continues at coordinate 171,285 of QFQI01000004.1, forward strand.
GACAGGGTGGTGCGGCCTCCGCGACGGCGGGTGCCTATGCCGCGTGCGTGGCACTGCGCGAGGCGGTGGCGACGCGGCTGGGGTTCAACTCCGCCGATGCCGAGTTCGTTGGCGGCGAGGTCCGGTCGGGCAATCGCCATGCATCGCTCGCGCAGGCGGCGAAGGATGGCGCGATCACGGCCGAGGACAAGATGGAATATGGCGACCTGTCGCAGCGGTTCTCGCAGCAGACCTTCGGTGCGCATTTCTGCGAGGTCGCCGTGGATGCCTATACCGGCGAGATCCGCATCCGGCGGATGCTCGCCGTCTGCGCGGCGGGACGGATCCTCAACCCCGTCACCGCGCGCAGTCAGGTGATCGGCGGCATGGTCGGCGGTGCGGGCGCGGCGCTGATGGAGGAGCTGGCCGTCGACAAGCGCTTCGGCTTCTTCGTCAATCACGACATGGCCGGGTATGAGGTGCCGGTCCATGCCGACATCCCGCATCAGGAGGTGATCTTTCTGGAGGAAACCGATCCCACCATCTCGCCAGTGAAGGCGAAGGGTGTGGGCGAACTGGGCATTTCGGGCGTCGCGCCGGCGATCGCCAATGCGGTCTATAACGCGACCGGGGTACGGGTGCGCGACTATCCGATCACGCTCGACAAGCATCTGGCGAAGCTGCCGCAGATCGCATGATGCCCGAGGCGGCGGCGCGCCCCGCGCCCTGCCCCCGCCGGCCGGGGCGGCCACCGCGACGCTGTGCGCCGGGTGCCCGCCTGATGGTCATGCCGCCTGCAGCATCTCCGCCAGATCCTGGCGGGCATCACCGGTGGGCCGGATGTCGAACGTCGTCATCAGCACCTCCATGACCTCGGGGGTCAGGAACTGCGGCAAGGTCGGCCCCAGGTGGATGCGGCGCAGGCCCAGGTGCAACATCGTCAGCAGCACGGCCGTCGCCTTCTGCTCGAACCAGCTTATCGCATAGTGGAGCGGCAGGTCGTTGACGCCACAGCCGAGCGCGTCAGCGACCGCCGTGGCGATGCGGATCGCGGAATAGGCATCGTTGCACTGCCCGACGTCGAGCACCCGCGGAACGCCGTTGATCGTGCCGAGATCCTCGCGGTTGAAGCGGAACTTGCCGCACCCCAGCGTCAGGATCAGGCTGTCGCGCGGCGCCCCCACTGCGAGATCGTGGAAGTAGTTGCGGCCCGGGCGCGCGCCGTCGCAGCCGCCGATCAGAAACAGGTTCCTCACATCACCCGCCCGGATCATCCCGAGCAGGGTGTCGGCCACCCCCATCACGGTGTTGCGGGCGAAGCCGATCGGGATGGTCTGCTCCACCGCATCCTCCGCGAAGCCCGGCAGGGAAAGGGCGCGCGCGATGGCGGGGGCAAAATCATGATCTGCCAGATGCGTCACGCCCGCCCAGCCGACCGGGCCGGCGGTGAACAGGCGGTCCGCATACCCCTTCAATTCGGGGTTGATGAGGCAGTTGGAGGTCATCACGATCGCGCCGGGGAAGGCGGCGAAGTCCTTCTGCTGGTCCTGCCATGCGCCGCCGTAGTTCCCGGCGAGATGCGCAAACTTCCTGAGGCCGGGATAGGCATTGGCAGGCAACAGCTCGCCATGCGTATAGACGTTGATCCCCGTGCCTTCGGTCTGGAGGAGGATCGCCTCCAGGTCGCCCATGTCATGGCCGGACACCAGCAGCGCCTTGCCCGCCCTGGGCGTCATCCGCACCATCGTCACCTCGGGATGGCCGAAGCGGCCGGTGTTGGCCGCGTCGAGCAATTCCATGACCCTGAGATTGAGCGCGCCCAGCGCCAGGGCCTCGCGCAAAAGCGCATCCATGTCGGTCGGATCGCCGGCGAGGAACGCGCTGATGCGGTGGAACTCGGCGCTGACCGCCTGTTCCTCGGTGCCGAGCACGCGCGCATGCTCGCTATACGCGGCGGTTCCCTTCAGCCCGTACAGGATCAGGTTGCGCAGCCCCACGATGCTCGGCCCGTCGCGGTCCATGAAACGCTGGATCGCCGCGAACGGCGCGGCCGCCGCCCATTCCAGGGGCGTTGCGCCCGGCTGCCAGGTGGCCGGCTCGGGCAGGTCCGCCAGATCGGCGCCGACGCGCTCGGCAAGCGCGCGGGCCACATCCCGGACCTCGAGCGCTTCAGCGATCATCGCGGTGAAGCGGCCCGCGTCGAAATTGACGTTGGTGAGTGTGGTGAACCAGGCATGCGGGGTGAAGGCGTCGACGCGCCGGTCGTGGCCGCCGGCCCCGGCGGCGCGATCGGCATAGACGGACACACCCTGCATCACGCGCAGCAGCACATCCTGCATGTCGGCGACCTGTGCGGACTTTCCGCAGGAGCCGACCTTGGCCGCACAGCCGCCCTTGTTCGATTGTTCGCATTGCACGCAGTACATGGATTGATCCGCCATAAAGATGAACTCTGCACTCCACTTTAGACAGTAACGCGCGCGACACTTTGACCGCCGTCAAACTCGTGCATGGAATGAGATTGCATGACGGGGGGACAAGGAGCTCGCCAACCCCGTGCAATTGACCCGGCAAACCGATTACGCCTTGCGGCTGCTGATCTATCTCGCCGCGCACGAGCGGCGTGTCTCGATCGCGGAGATCGCGGCGGCACATGGCATATCGCGCACGCATCTCATGAAGATCGCGCATCTGTTGACCACGCGCGGGTTCGTGGCGGCAACGCGCGGCCGCGGCGGCGGGATCGCGCTCGCTCGCCCGGCCGGGACGATCCGTGTGAAGGACGTCATCCGCGCGACCGAGCCGCCCTGCCCGCTGGTCGATTGCTCCGGCTGTCGCCTCGCGCGCCGCTGCCGACTGGAGCCGATCCTCGGCGCGGCGATGGCGGCGTTCTGGCGCGTGCTCGACGCCTATTCGCTCGCCGATCTCGTCGACACGTCCGTGGGAAAGGACCGTACCGCGATCTCGTTCGCGGGCAACGGCGACGGATCAGCGCCGATGGCAGCCGGAATGGACGGATAGCGCGTCGTGGCCGATCCGCTCCTACTCCTCAGGCGCGCCGTCGCGGATGGCCGCTCGCCACCCCGCCCGACAGATCGGCGACCTTCGGATAGATGGCCGCGACCTGTTCCGTATATCCGAGATTGAAGACGGTCGGACTCTTCGCCGGCCGGTCGGCACGCGTGTAAAGGGTGCCGAAGAGCCGGTCCCACGCGAAATTGGTGATGCCGAAATTGCCGTTCTCGTCGTGGAAATGATGCTCCATGTGGCGCACCTTCATGGTCGCGAGCCACTTCAGTCGCGGCTTGTACGCCAGGTGCTGAATACAATGGAAGAATTCGTAGAAGGCGGTGCACACCAGCCCGGTCGCGAACCCCGCGGCGGCGCCGCCGACGCCGCCGATCAGCCGGCCGGGCAACGCGGATACCAGCAGCAGCGTCGGCAACGTGGTGTACAGCGCACCGAACAGGACCTCCAGATGGTTGGGATCCTGATGATGATCGTAGTGGATCCGCTTCCACACCGCGGCGAGCGCCGGCACCTTGAACATCCAGTGGCAGTGCAGCACCCAGCGGTGGAGGACGTACCAGACGAGCGGATAGGCGAACAGGATCAGCGCGACGGTGGCGAGCGTCTGGGGCGCCGTCGCGGGATGAAGGACGAAAAGCCCGATCGCCGCGCCGGTCAGCGCCAGGTAGGTGACGATCGCGTAATGCCGGAAGTACGCGACCACCAGTTCGCGGAAGGTCATCCGGTCGAGGTGGTGCGAACGTGTCCAGAAGGCGCCGCTCGTCGTCGCCGTTTTGCGCATTGTCGTGTTCCGTCGAGAAATCCTGCGCCCTGTTAGCGGCGCGACGGAACCGGCGGTTTGACGCTCGTCAATCTGCTGTCCGTCGACCGATCGTCCGTCTACGCGCGATCGCCCCGCGCCGCGGCCGGGCCGTTCCCGACCAGCGCCGTCACGGCAGCATCGACCCCGTCTCGATGAAGCGCTGGTGCCAGGCGAGCGCCTCGCCGGGTAGCGACGGGGATTGCTGACCATAGGAGCCGGCCCGCGCGCGCGCGTGATACTCCTCCAGCATCGGCCGGTACGTCGGGTGGGCGCACCGCTCGATGATGAGCGCCGCGCGCTGCTTCGGGCTGAGACCGCGCAGATCGGCCAGCCCCTGTTCGGTGACGATCACCTGCACGTCCTGCGTGATGTGATCGACATGGGAAGCCTGGGGCACGATGGCGGAGATCTTCCCGCCCTTGGCGGTCGAGGGCGTCATGAAGATCGACACATAGGCGTTGCGCGCGAAATCGCCCGATCCGCCGATGCCGTTCTGGATGCGCGACCCCATGACATGGGTCGAATTCACATTGCCGTAGATGTCCGCCTCGATCAGCCCGTTCATCGTGATGCAGCCCAGCCGCCGGATCAGCTCGGGATGGTTGCTGATCTCCTGCGGGCGCAGGATCATCCGACTGCGATAGGCGGCCATGTTCGCGTTGATCCGCGCCGCCGCCTCCGGCGACAGCGAGAAGGCGGTGGCCGACGCCATGCGCAGCTTGCCCGCGTCGAGCAGGTCGAGCATCCCGTCCTGGATCACCTCGGTATAGGCAGTCAGGTTCTCGAACGGGCTGTCGACCAGTCCGGTCAGCACCGCATTGGCGATGTTGCCGACACCCGACTGGATCGGCAGCAGCGAGGCCGGCAGCCGTCCCAGCGCCACCTCGTGCCGAAAGAACTCCATCAGATGACCCGCGATCTGCCGTGCGGATTCGTCCGGCGCGGCAAAGGGCAGGTTCCGGTCGGGCGCGTCCGTCTCCACGATCGCGACGATCTTGTCGGGATCGCAGGTGAGGTACGGCTGGCCGATCCGGTCGTCAGGCCGGACCAGCGGGATCGGCACCCGGTCGGGCGGAAGGCGGGTGCCGTAGTAGATGTCGTGCATCCCCTCCAGCGCCTGGTTCTGCCATCGGTTCACCTCCAGGATGACCTTGCTTGCCCGGTCAAGCCACGTCTTGTTGTTGCCGACCGAGGACGAGGGGATCAGCGAACCGTCCTCGCGAATACCCGTCACCTCGATCACGGCGGTGTCGAGCGACCCCAGGAACCCCTGCCACGCCATCGGCGCGACCTGGCTGAGATGCATGTCGAAATATTCCATCTCGCCGCGATTGATCTTCTCGCGGGCGATCGGGTCGGAATTATAGGGTAGCCGGAACTCGATCCCGTCGGCCTTCGCGAGCGCGCCATCCAGCTCTGGTCCGGTCGAGGCGCCGGTCCAGACCCGGACGCGGAAGGGGTGGCCGGCGGCATGCTCCGCCTCGATCCGCGCGGCGAGCGCGAGCGGTATCACCTTGGGGTAGCCGGAGCCGGTGAAGCCGCTCATCCCCACCGTACTGCCCGAGGTGATGAGTGAAGCGGCATCCTCGGCGCCCATGATGCGCGAACGGAGTGCGGCGGCGGCGATGCGGCTGGTCGTCATGACAGTTTTGGTCCCTTGGGTCAGTGCTGCATCAGCAAACGGCTGATGGTCTGGCGGACCATCGGCAAGCGGGCGCCAGCCCTCAGCGTGGCGCGACGCGCGATGCGAGCAGCAGGGCGCTCGTCGGTATAAAGGCCGACCAGCAGGTTTGTCGCGGCATAAATCGGACGGCTTGCCAGCCGGTGCGCCGCCTCGAACCGGCGCAGGAGGAGCGACGATGCGATGTCGCGATCGTCGGCCGCCGCATCCGAGATCAGCGTCGCCAGCGTCGTGGCTCCCTGAAGACCCAGGTTGAAGCCATGGGCCGTCACGGGATGCATCCCGACCGCGGCATCGCCGATCAGCGCGGCGCGGGTCGCGGCGAAGTGCCGCGCATAGGTGGTCGCCAACGGGTAGACGTGCGGCGCGCCGACCACCCGCATTTCCCCCAGCCGCCGATCATACCGGCGCGTCAGTTCCGCCCCCAGCGCATGCGGCGTCAGCGCCGCCAGCCGGTCGATCCGGTCCGCCGGCAGGGTCAGCACGGCCGAGGACCGGCGGCCGTTCAGCGGCAGCATGGCGATCGTCTGCCCGTGATCGAACCATTCGGTCGCGACCCCCTGATGGTCGCCCGCATGCGCCACGCGGCACACCAGCATCGACCGGCCGAGACGATTGACCTCCGCCGCGATGCCGAGCTGCTCGCGCACCGCCGAGAAGCGCGAATCCGCCGCCACCAGCAATCGCGCGCGAAGCGCCCGCCCGTCGGCGAGCGTGACCCGTGCGCCCGCCCGGTCGGCGCTTGCCGACGTGACCGCGACACCCGCAATCACGTCCAGTCTGTCCTGGTCCTCCACCGTCCGGAACAGCGCGCGGCGGATGTGATGGTTGGACACGAGCTGGCCCAGACGGCCCTCCCCCGACGCGCCGGCATCGAACCCCAGCGCGAAGCGCGACGCGCCATTCAGCACCCGCGCCGACCGCAACGGCGCGATCTCGTCCGCAGGAATCCGCGCCCAGGCGCCCAGCCGGGTCAGCGTGTCGACCGAACGATGGGTCAGCGCGATCTCCCGTCCATCGTCGGTGGGGTCCGCGAGCGCGGCAACCGGCGCGCGTTCGATCAGGGCCAGCCGCAGCCGGGAGCCGCGTAATGACCGTGCTAGCGCCAGGCCGGCAGGGCCGCCGCCGACAATCAGGACATCATAGATCACGAAAGCGAAAATCCTCCTGCCCGGCCGATGCCACAAGCCCGTTACACCCCGTTTGATGGCCATCAAAGCCGGTCAGGTCGTCCGGGTAGCGATCATCGCGGCATGACCGGAGGTGATCGCGGCGCGGTGCAGATCCCCGCCGTCCGCCCTGCCGCTGCGCATCCGGGTCACGGAACGACGATCGAGGCATCCGTCTTCACCCGGTCCAGCGCGATCAGCGTCCGGAAACTGGCGGCCCAGTCATGGTCTGAGAACAGGTGGCGCGTGAGCCGCTCGTAGGACGGCATGTCCGCCGTGACGATCACAAGGAGGAAGCTGGTGCCGCCGGTGGTGTAATAGCATTGCTGGACCTCGGGCACACTCCTGAACAACGCCTTCGCCCGGTCGATGCTGGCCGTCCGCTCGTCACGCAGGAACACTTCCACCACCGCCGTGATCGACATGCCGAGCGCGGCAGGATCGACAAGGGCGACGTTGCGGACGATCACCCCGCTTGCCTCCATGGCCGCGATGCGACGCTGGACCGCGGCGGTCGACAGGTTGATCGCGGCGGCGATCGTGCGCTGCGGCGTTTTCGCATCCTGCTGGACGATGCGCAGAATAGCACGATCGAAATCGTCCAGCCTTTGGCGCTCCCTGGCTCCCGGTCGGTTCATGAGCGGGTTTTTGTTGCTTTTCGGGGCGCAAACAAGAGCACATTCCTCGCCGTCACGATGATATCGCCCGCACACCGCAACAGGAGACGGGCCTTGGATATCGCAGTTGCCGCCACCGCCAGCACCGATCGCCGCCTGGCAGGCGTCGCTTCCGGCATGGGCGCGGGTGCGCTCTGGGGTCTGGTGTTCCTAGCACCCGCGCTGGTGCGCGACTTCACGCCGCTTCAGCTTGCGGCGGGGCGCTATCTCGCCTTCGGTCTGGCATCGGCGGCGTTGATCGGCGGACGCTGGAGATCGCTGCTCGCGGTGCTGGAGAGGCGCGACTGGCTGTGGCTGGTCGCCCTCGCGCTGACCGGCAACACGCTTTACTACGTGCTGCTCTCGACGGCCGTGCAGCAGGGCGGGATCGCCATGACCTCGCTGGTCATCGGCTTTCTACCCGTCGCGGTCACCATCATCGGCAGCCGGGAGGCGGGGGCGATGCCGCTGTCGCGACTGGCGCCGTCACTGATCCTGTGCGCGATCGGAGCGGCCTGCATCGGTTGGCAGGCATTGTCGCACGGCGGACACGCCGGCGCCCAGCTCACGGGTCTGTGGTGCGCCATCGGCGCTCTTCTGTCGTGGACGATCTTCGCGGTGGGCAACAGCCGATGCCTTTCGCGGCTGCGCACGATCTCCGTCCACGACTGGAACTTGCTCACCGGCATCGTCACGGGTGCGCAGGCCGTTGTCCTGGTTCCGATCGCCTTTGGCGCGGGAACGGTCCGGCATGAGGCGGCGGGCTGGACGCAGTTTGCGGGCGTGTCGATCGGCGTGGCCATTCTCGCATCCATCCTGGGCAACGCCTTGTGGAACCGGATGAGCCGCCTTCTGCCGCTGACGCTGGTCGGGCAGATGATCCTGTTCGAAACGCTGTTCGCGCTTCTCTACGGCTTCATGTGGGAACGGCGCCTGCCGACGATGCTGGAGGTGGCCGCCTTCGCCCTGGTGGTGGCCAGCGTCCTGTCCTGCATCGCCGCGCACCGCCGCGTCGCGCCCCCGCCGGCCGGCGATTAACCGGACTGAAGCCCTGGCCGCCCCGTCCCATGCTGAACGCCGGACCGGCTCCTAACGCAGCCGCTTCCGCACCAGGATGAGCGTCGAGTCGCCGTCGACCGGCTGGGTGTCGAAGCCCATTTCCTGTTCGATGGTGATCGCCGCGCGGTTCTGGCGATCCTCGATCGACTCGATGCTCGCATAGCCCCGCGCCCGCGCGATCCCGACGAGATGCTCTAGCAGCGTCCAGCCGATCCCGCGGCCCTTTTCGTCGGCGCGGATACTGATCGCGACCTCGCCCCGCTCGCCCGCGGGATCGCCGGCCAGCATGGCGGCCGCCACGACCTCGCCCCGGTCGTTCTCCGCGAGGAGGCTGTCGGTACGCTCACCGGGGTTCATCATGCCGACCAGCCAGTCGTGGCTGACCTCGCGCACCGCGCTGAGGAAACGGAAGCGCAGATCCTCCGGCCCGACATGGTGGAAGAAGTCGGTGAGCCGCGGCTCGTCATTTCCCGTGACCGGGCGCACGTGGAACCGGTAACCGTCCCGTGTCCGAAGCTCTGTCGTCGTCTTCTCGGTCATGCTGCTGCTCCTGATGCGGTGCGAAATGCCGGCACCGCGATGTTGTTCATGCCGCCACGGTTCGCCGGACATTGCTGGTATGGAGGGCACGGCTTCTCCGCGGCATCGGCCGTCGCCTCCTGCGCCGATCCATCAAACGGCATGGCTGAACCGTCCGGCGCTCTGGTCGCGATAAGCGTCGATCCTTGCGGCGATGGCGCGTGCATAGGGGAGTGCGGCAGGCGTCAGGACGATCACGGATCCCTGCCATGCAAGCAGGCCACGCCGTTCAAAGTCGAGGAGCGGCGCGCGGAAACACGTCCGTTCCAGCAACGGCGCAAGGTCGGCCCTTCCTGTCGTCAGGAGCTGTTCGATGATACGGCCACGGGCGCGGTCCTCCGCGCTGCGCCAGACGCCCCGTTCGACCGGAAACCGCCCGGCCCCGACCGCGAGTTGGTATCGGCCGGTGTTCTTCTCGTTCTGGAGAAGCCGGTCGGGAAAGGCGCTTATCGCGCTCGCGCCCAGCCCGAGCAGGCATGTGGCGGTATCGTCGGTGAAGCCCTGGAAGTTCCGGCGCACGCCGCCCTCGCGAACGGCACGCGCGAGCGGATCGCCGGGCCGGGCGAAATGGTCGAACCCGACCGCCTCGAACCCCCTGTCCAGCAGGAAGTCATGCGCATACGCAGCCTGCTCGAAGCGTGCCGCGGCGCCGGGCAGACGCGCCGCGTCGATGCGGCGCTGCCGGGGGATGATCTGCGGCACATGCGCATAGCCGAAGACCGCGAGCCGGTCGGGCGCGAGCGCGAGCGCGGCTTCCAGCGTCTCCGACAGCGCGGCGGTATCCTGGCCGGGCAAACCATACATGAGATCGAAGTTGAGGCTTCGGACGCCGGCCTGTCGCAGCAGACCGACGGTGCGCGCGATATGCTCATGCGGTTGCACGCGCCCGATCAACGCCTGGATCGCCGGGTCGAGCGTCTGGACGCCAAGGCTGGCGCGCTCGACCCCCACCGCGGCGAGCGCGGCCGCCCATTCCTCATCGAAGCCGCGCGGATCGAGTTCGACCGAGATGATGGGCCAGCGGCAGCCGAATGCGCGCGTGACATGTTCGAGCAGCGCCGAAAAGGCGGCAGGCGCGATCGCGTTCGGGCTCCCGCCGCCGAACGCGATACGGCCCACCCGGCCACGCCCGCCAAGTCTGGCTGCGACGAGGTCGATTTCATCGTGGAGGCGACCGACATAGGCCGCGAGACGGGCCTCGCGGGTCGCCGCGCCCGTGTTGCAGCCACAATACCAGCAGATTTCGCGGCAATAGGGAATGTGAAGGTAGAGCGAAATCTGTTCGTCCGGCTCCACGCGGGCAAGCGCCGCCGCCATATCCGCGCCGCCCACCGAGGCGGTGAACTCGGCCGCGGTCGGGTAGCTGGTATATCGCGGCACCGGACGTGCCAGCAGGTCGGGATAATAGGTCCACATACAGTCCGCATGGCGAAATGTACCGGGAACGTCTTTGACGACGGTCAAAGCCCGGTCGCCTGTACCTTCGTAGGTGCGCTTCATCGTTTACGGAGGTTGGTATGAAGCCGATATTGTTCTTCAGCGTCGCAGCAGCCGCGCTCTCCCTTGCGGTCGTGGCCAGCCCCGCCGCCGCGCAGGGCGGGCCGGACGACCGGACCGGCGCGACGGACCGCACCGGCATAGCCGCCGGCGACGTGCTGCTGCGGGTGCGCACCATCATGGTTGCGCCCAACGAGCGTTCCGGCAGCGTCCTGCCGGCCTTCCCGGGCGAGAAGGTCAGCGTCGACAACAGCTTCATGCCCGAGATCGACGCCACCTACATGGCCACCGATCACATCGGCTTCGAACTCATCGCCTCCACCACCAGGCACCACGCCGACGGACGTACCGGAACGACAGGCGCGATCGGCCGCCTCGCCTCGACCTGGGTGCTGCCGCCGACGCTCACCGCGCAATATCACTTCGCGCCCGCGAGCCATGTCCGCCCCTATGTCGGCGCGGGGCTGAACTACACCATCTTCTGGAATGAGAAGGCCTCGTCCGGGCTCGAACAAGCGGTGGGACCGACGCGGGTCCACATGACGGACAGCTTCGGCTGGGCCGCGCAGGCGGGGATCGACGTCGACCTCACCCGCAAGGTCTTCCTCAATCTCGACGTCAAATATATCGACATCGACACGACCACCCGCCTGCGCACGACGGCGGCGGGAACGCAGCAGGTCCGGTTGCACCTCGATCCGCTCGTGTTCGGCGTCGGCCTGGGCCTCAGGCTCTGAGGCGGCGGGGTGGCTCGGGGCCGTCGTCCCGCGCCATCCCCTCTGCCCCCATGGTGGCGCGCAGGATCACGCTTCATGTGGGGACAAGCGACGAACCGCTTGCTATACGGCGGCGATGGCCAGCTCCAACATCTGCTCCGATTGCGCGGTCCGCGACGCCGCCCTGTGCGGCAGCCTCGACGATGACGAGCTGCATGCGCTGAACTCGATCGGCGAGCGGCGCAGCTATACCCGCGGATCCACGATCATCTGGGCCGGTGACGACAGCGTGATCTGCGCCAATGTCCTGAGCGGCATGTTGAAGCTCGCCACGTCGACGCCCGATGGTCGCGAGCAGATCGTCGGGCTGCTCTACCCTGCCGATTTCGTCGGCCGGCCCTATGCCGAGGAAGCGGATCACACCGTCGAGGCGCTGACGGATGTCGAGCTGTGCGTGTTTCCGCGACGGCAGTTCGAACGCGTGCTGGACGATCATATCCGCATGGAACGCCTGTTGCTCCAGCGGACGCTGACGGCGCTTCATGAAGCCCGGTCGCGCATGCTGATGCTGGCGCGCAAGTCGGCCAGCGAGAAGGTGGCCGATTTCCTGCTGGAAATGGCGGCGAAGGTGGGAGCCAGCGGCTGCCGCCCCGGTCCCGGTGGCCCGCTCACCTTCGATCTCCCGCTGACCCGCGGCCAGATGGCCGACGTGCTCGGGCTGACGATCGAGACTGTGAGCCGCCAACTGACGCGGTTCAAGACCTCGGGCATCATCACCTTGCCGGGCTCGCGCGCCGTCACGATCTCCGACCACGCCGCGCTGGAGGCGATCGCGGCCGCCGCCTAGGCGGCGGCTCCCGCGGGGCAGGTATCAAGGATATGTTCGAGAGCCGTCCGGGCGCCCTTCGACAGACGGTGACCGGCGAGCGACAACAGCGCCAGCTCCTCGAACTCCAGCGCGCGGCGACAGCTATCGAACAGGCAGCGCAGCATATAGCCCAGCATGTCCAGCCGCTCCGGTTCGAGAATTTCGCTCCGCAGCGCCTCCGCCACGTCCTCCGCGTGGACGCCGTCGGCGATCTGGTCGAGCAGGATACGCGTCAGGACGCCGTCGCCGAAGCTTAGTTGCTCGCCGGCGAATATCTGCTCCAGCAGCCTGCCGGTTACCGCGACATGCTCGCGAATGCAGCCATGGATGAGGTTCGCGATCGCGGATCGTTCCTCGATGCCCGGATAGTCGCCGAGCCGGTCGGCAAGCGCTTCCACCTCGCGACACATGCGCCTGACCGCGGCATGATCCGCCAGCAGCGGCGCGAGTTCGACTTCGCTGATAACGTGCCACCGTCGGTGAAACGGAAGCACCCGACGATCAATGGGCGATGGTTCCACGGCAAGGTCTCCACCCGACCTCCCTGCCACGGCGGCACCGGACAGCCCTTGACGGGGATCAAAATCCGGGTCGCGCCTCGCGCGATCATGCGGGCGCCGCCGCGGCGGTGATGAGGGCACGCTGCTTCATCCATCGCCGACGCTGCGGCACGGACCATGCGTGGTCAGCGGGTCGCGGCGCTTCGCCTCGGAAGGAGGCGTGCGCTGCGCCTCAGGACGGGAAATCCTCGTCGGCCGATATCCTGCGCCGGCGCAGCGCCGCTTCCGCCTGTTCATGATAGCGGCCCGTCGCGAGATCGGCGCAGGCCTTCTCGGCGGCCTGACGAACACGCTCGAGCTGCTCGGCGGCATAATCGGCGTTCATATCGGGAACCACGCAGTCGATCCGCACATGGTCGGCCTGGCTCATCCCCAATCCATGCCGCAGATAGACGTCGAAGATATCCTTCAGCGACAGCATCTGCCCCTGTTCGCTGAGCCACGGCAGCGAGGCGCCGGAGGTGCTGAAGGACAGCAGCGGCTTGCCCGCGACCGGCGGCTGGCCGGAGGCGGCCTGCAGATCGCGGAAGGAATAGCCGGCTCCGAGAACCCGTTCCACATAGCCCTTCAGCATGGCGGGCGGCAGTCCGAACCAGATCGGATAGACGAACACGACGATGTCGCACTGCCGGACATGGTCGAGCTCGGCCGCGACGTCGGCGGCCGGCGACCAGTCCGGTTCGGTCGGGCGTTCACTCGCGCGGAGTACCGGATCGAAGCCAAGGGCATACAGATCGCGAACCTGCACCGTCTGATAATGCCGCTCGACCTCCTGCTTGTAGGCCGCCACGATCGCGTGATCGAAACCGTCCGGCGCCGGATTGGCCAGCACGACCAGGTGATGGAAGGGCGCGCGCGCCGGCGTTGCTGCGGTGTCGTTCATCTCAGTCTCCCGATCATGCGCTTCTGCGCCCCCATTCGCGGTTCAGCGCGAGCGCGGCGAGCGTGCAGGCGGCGCCGGACAGCAGGTATGCCCCGACCGAGATCAGGCCGAAATTGCTGGCGAGGAGCAGCGCGGCGAGCGGCGCGAACGCCGCGCCGATGAACCACGACGCGGTCGCCGTCGTGCCGGCCCCCGTGTAGCGGTGACGCGGCGAGAAGCTGCTGTTGGTGGCGCCCGACGACTGGCCGAAGGAGATCCCGAGCAGAATGAAGCCGAGGATCATATAGACCCACTCGCCGCCCGGACCACGGCCCAGCAACTGCGGGGCAAAGCCGCTATAGGCACCGATCAGCGCCGCAGAGACACCCAGCAACGTGCGACGCCCGATCCGGTCGGCGATGACTCCGGAAGCCGCCATCGCGACCAGGCCCACCACAGCGCCGACCATCTCGATCACGAGGAAGTGGACCGCGCTTTCGCCCGAGGTCAGCACCACCCATGACAGCGGGAAGACGGTGACCAGATGGAACAGCGCGAAGCTCGCGAGCGGGGCGAAGGCGCCCAGCACGACGGTGCGCCCTTCCTCGCGGAACATCTGGCTGACGGGCGAGGGCTGCAGCTCGCGGCTCTCGAACATTTCCTCGAACTCCGGGGTCGAGATGAGCCGGAGGCGGGCGAACAGCGCGACGACGTTGATGACGAAGGCGACGAAGAACGGGTAGCGCCATCCCCAGTCGAAGAAATCGGCCGGCTTGAGGGTGGTCAGCAGGAACGCGAACACCGCCGCCGCCACGAACAGCCCGATCGGCGCGCCGAGCTGCGGGATCATCGCGAACCAGCCGCGCCGCTGCGCCGGCGCGTTCAGCGACAGGAGCGCCGGCAGGCCGTCCCAGGTGCCGCCCTGCGCCACGCCCTGACCGATCCGGAACAGCGCCAGCAGAACGGCAGCGACGCCGCCGACCTGCGCATGGCCGGGCAGGAACGCCATCGCCGCGGTCGAGCCACCCAGGAGGAACATCGCGACCGTCAGCTTGACGCCGCGACCGTGCCGTCGGTCCAGCCACAGAAAGGCGAGCGCGCCGAAGGGCCGCGCCACGAACGCCAGCGCAAAGATCGCGAAGGAATAGAGCGTCCCGGTCAGCGGACTGACGTTCGGGAAGATCAGGCTGGGGAACACCAGCACGGAGGCGATGGCGTATACGAAGAAGTCGAAGAACTCCGTCGAGCGGCCGATGATGACGCCAACCGCGATGTCCCCGGGACGGACCTTGTGCTCGTGGGCATTGATCAGGCGCGCGTCGCGCTCCAGCGGCGTCGAACTTGCCCTGCCCAGGGTACTGGCTACCATCCCTCAACATCCTCCATGCAACCGGCCACAGGCAGATGCGCACTGGGTTCGCAACGATCCTCACCGGTGATAGTTTCACCGTAGCTGCAAGCAATCTGCGGACCTTTGACCTTGGTCAAGGTCGGTCGATGACGAGAGGATTAGCGGGGGCGCATGCTGAAAACAGGATCGAACCTCATCCGTTGGGCCACGCGCCTGCCTGTCGTGGCGCTTCCGGCGCTGCTCGGTGGCTGCGACATGGTCGTCATGAACCCGGCTGGCGACATCGCCGTCCAGCAGCGCGACCTCATCCTGTTCTCGACAGGTGTGATGCTGCTCATCATCGTGCCGGTCATGGTCCTGACGGTGGTGTTCGCCCGGAAATACCGGCGCGGCAACGCCGACAAGACCTATGATCCCGGTTTCGACCATTCGACGACGCTCGAACTGGTGATCTGGGCCTGCCCGCTCCTCATCATCATCGCGCTGAGCGCGGTGACGTGGACGAGCACGCACCTGCTCGACCCGTTCCGCCCGCTGGAGCGACTCGGTCCGGGCAGACCTGTTCCCGCCGGCACGAAGCCGCTCGAGGTCCAGGCGATCGCGCTCGACTGGAAGTGGCTGTTCGTCTACCCGGATCTCGGCATCGCCACCGTGAACGAGCTGGCGCTCCCCGTCGACGTGCCCGTACATTTCTCGATCACCTCGACCGACCAGTTCAACACCCTCTACGTGCCGACGCTCGCCGGGATGGTCTACGCCATGCCGACGATGAAGTCCGAGCTGAACGCCGTCATCAACAAGCCGGTGACGAGCGAAGGCTATTCGGGCAACTACACCGGCCGCGGCTATTCGGACATGCGGTTCAAGTTCTACGGCCGCACCCCGGCCGACTTCGACCGCTGGGTCGCCGGCGTGAAGGCGGGCGGCGGTGCGCTCCGGACGGCCGATTACATCAATCTCGCCAAGCCGAGCGAGAAGGTGCCCGTGATGCACTTCGCCTCGGTGGAGGCTGGCCTTTTCGACCGTGTGGTCAACCGCTGCGTCGAGCCCGGCAAGCCCTGCATGGTGGACGTGATGGCACGCGACATGGCGCGCGCCGGCGGCTATCCCGGCGATCACCGCATGGGCGCCGGCATGGCCCCGGGCCGCGGCGCCGCGCCGATCATCGGGGAAAA
The DNA here is from genome assembly GCA_003243195.1 of Sphingomonas taxi. Lineage (GTDB taxonomy): Bacteria > Pseudomonadota > Alphaproteobacteria > Sphingomonadales > Sphingomonadaceae > Sphingomonas > Sphingomonas taxi_B. Next base: position 187,269 of record QFQI01000004.1, read on the forward strand.
GCCGGTGCCGGCGCTCCAGAAAGCCCCCGAGGACAAGGGTAGCGGCCCCAACGTCACCAGGCCCGAAGGGCCGGGTGCGCCGGGGCAGACCAAGCCAGGCGATCAGCGCAACCGCGACATGTCCGCCGTCCTCCCCCTCCCCGTCCCCGGCGCCACCCGCGCCGTGCGGGCCTGACCCCCGCGAACGGAAGCACGATGTCCCAATCCATGCTCAAATCCGTCTTCGGTCGGCTCACCTGGGAATCCTTCCCGATCCACGAGCCGATCCTGCTCACCACCTTCATCGTCGTGTCCGTCCTGGGACTCGGCATCGTCGGTGCCGTCACCAAATACCGCCTCTGGGGCTATCTCTGGAAGGAATGGTTCACGAGCGTCGACCACAAGAAGGTCGGCATCATGTACATCATCCTGGGCATCATCATGCTGCTGCGCGGTTTTTCCGATGCCATCATGATGCGGCTTCAGCAGGCGATCGCCTTCGGCCCCAACGAAGGGTATCTGAACGCGCACCACTACGATCAGATCTTCACCGCCCACGGAACGATCATGATCTTCTTCGTCGCGATCCCGCTGGTGGTCGGCATCATCAACTTCGTGATGCCGCTTCAGATCGGCGCGCGGGACGTTGCCTTTCCGTTCCTCAACAACCTCAGCTTCTGGTTGACGGCGGCGGGCGCGGTGCTGGTGATGATCTCGCTGTTCGTCGGTGAGTTCGCCCGCACCGGCTGGCTCTCCTACGCCCCGCTCGCCGGGCTGGCCTACAGCCCGGATACCGGCGTCGACTATTACCTGTGGTCGCTGCAGATCGCCGGTGTCGGCACGACATTGTCGGCCATCAACATGGTCGCGACCGTCATCAAGATGCGCGCGCCCGGCATGACCATGATGAAGATGCCGGTGTTCTGCTGGACCGCGCTGTGCAGCAACGTCCTGGCGATCGCGATCTTCCCCGCCCTCACCGCCGCCTTCTTCCTGCTGATGCTCGACCGCTACGTCGGCACGAACTTCTTCACGAACGAACTCGGCGGCGCGCCAATGATGTACTGGAACATGGTGTGGATCTGGGGTCACCCGGAGGTCTACGTCCTGGTCCTGCCCGCCTTCGGCATCTATTCCGAAATCACCGCGACCTTCTCGGGCAAGCCGCTCTTCGGCTATTCCTCGATGGTCTATGCGACGGTGGTCATCACCATCCTGTCCTACCTTGTCTGGCTCCACCACTTCTTCACCATGGGCGCGGGGCCGACTGTCAACAGCTTCTTCGGCATCGCCACGATGGTGATCTCGATCCCGACCGGGGCCAAGATCTTCAACTGGCTGTTCACCATGTACAAGGGCGACATCCGGTTCGAGCTGCCGATGATGTGGGTCGTCGCCTTCATGCTGACCTTCACAGTCGGCGGCATGACCGGCGTGTTGCTGGCGATCCCTCCCGCCGACTTCGTGTTCCACAACTCGCTGTTCCTGGTCGCGCACTTCCACAACACCATCATCGGCGGCGTCGTCTTCGCGCTGTTCGCCGGCATGACCTACTGGTTCCCGAAGGCGTTCGGCTTCAAGCTCGACGAGTTCTGGGGCAAGGTGGCCTTCTGGGGCTGGGTCATCGGCTATTGGGTCGCCTGGACGCCGATCTACATCGTCGGGCTGATGGGTGAGCCGCGCCGCGTCCACCATTTCGACGACCCGAGCATCCAGCCCTATTTCATCATCGCCGCAATCGGCGCGGTGATCATCCTGGTCGGCATCCTCGGCTTCGTGATGAGCATCGTGATGGGCTTCGTGAAGCGCAAGCAACTCGCGGACACCACGGGCGATCCCTGGAACGGCCGCACGCTCGAATGGTCCACCAGCTCGCCGCCGCCGAACTACAACTTCGCCATGACGCCGGTCGTGCACGACCTGGATGCGTGGTACGACATGAAGGCGCGCGGCTACGAGCGCCCGGCGCAGGGCTTCCGCCCGATCCACATGCCGCGCAACACCGGCACCGGCGTGATCCTGGCCGGCCTCGCGCTCGCGCTCGGCTTCGGCATGGTCTGGTACATGTGGTGGCTGGCCGCGCTGAGCCTTGCCGGGCTGCTGCTCGTCGGCATCGGCCACACCTTCAACTTCAAACGCGACTACTTCATCCCCTCGGAAGAAGTGACCCGCACAGAGAGCGAGCGGCGGCAGCTGCTGAGCGCTGGAGCCTGACATGACCGATCACGCACTGGCTGCCCGGGAGGCGGGCATAACCTGGCACCTCGCCGAGCAGGAAGACCATGACCACGGTGGCAGCGGCGCCACCGTGCTGGGCTTCTGGATCTACCTGATGAGCGATGCGCTCATCTTCGCCTCGCTGTTCGCGATGTTCGGTGTCGTGAGCACCAGCTACGCGGGCGGGCCGATCCCGCGAGAGATATTCGACCTGAAGCTGGTGGCGCTGAACACCGCGCTCCTGCTCGCGTCATCAATCACCTTCGGCGAGGCGATGCCGCACATGGAGGCCGGCCGGGTCGGCCCGACGCGGTTCTGGCTGGCGATGACCGGGCTGCTGGGTCTCGCGTTCGTGGGCGTCGAGCTCTACGAATTCTCGCACCTCATCGCCGAGGGCGCGGGTCCGCAGCGCAGCGCCTTCCTGTCGGCCTTCTTCACGCTGGTCGGCACCCATGGCGCGCACGTGACGGTGGGCCTGATCTGGATCGCCGTCTCGCTGATCCAGATCAGGCAGCATGGACTGATCCAGCCGATGAAGCGCCGACTGATCTGCCTGTCCATGTTCTGGCACTTCCTCGACATCATCTGGATCGGGGTCTTTACCTTCGTCTATCTGTATGGAGTGATCCGTTGAGCACCGAACCCCATGACGCCGCGCTTCATGCGCATGGCGACACGCACGGGCATGGCAGCCGGCGCGGTTACCGCATCGGGTCGCTGCTCGCGATCGTGCTCACCGTGGTGCCGTTCTGGCTGGTTATGTCGCAGTCGGGTCCCGCCCCGGGCTGGGTCGCGGCGGTGATCTTCGCCTTCGCGCTCATCCAGATCGTGGTGCATGTGGTGTGCTTCCTGCACCTCGACACCCGTTCGGAGGGCGGCTGGACGCTGCTCGCCTTCCTGTTCACCGCCGTCATCGTCATCATCACGATCGGTGGCTCGGTATGGGTGATGTTCCACCTCAACGCGAACATGATGCCCATGCCCGGTGGTCACGTGGGGCCGGTTCGATAAGCACTGCGGCGGCGAGCGACAGGGGCGTTCCACGATGAAGCGGGGACTTCTCCTCGGCCTGGCGCTCGTCGGGATCCTGTTGTTCACCGCGCTCGGCATCTGGCAGCTTGAGCGGCGCACGTGGAAGCTCGCGCTTATCGAGGCGGTGAACACGAGGGCGGAGAGCGCGCCGATCAGCGTGCCCTCCGTGGCGCAATGGCGGCGGCGACCGCCCGCCGAGTGGCAATACCGGCATGTCACCGCCACGGGTCGCTTCCTCCACGACCGGGAAACGCTGGTTCAGGCCGTCACCGAACGGGGAAACGGCTATTGGGTACTTTCCCCGCTGGTGACGCCCGACGGCACCTGCATTCTCGTCAACCGGGGCTTTGTCCCGCCCGAGCGCGCAGACCCGCGGACGAGAGCGCCGGCGTCGCGCGACGTGGTGGTGCGCGTAACCGGGCTGTTGCGGATCAGCGAGCCCGGCGGGCGGCTGCTGCGATCGAACCAGCCGCAGCAGGACCGCTGGTATTCGCGCGACGTTGACGCGATCGCGCGCAAGCGCGGCCTTGCCGTGGTGATGCCCTACTTCATCGACGCCGACGCAAGCCCCAATCCGGGTGGCTGGCCGCTCGGCGGACTGACGGTGATCGCGTTTCCGAACAACCACCTGGTGTACGCCCTCACCTGGTTCGGCCTCGCGATCCTGTGCGGCCTTGCGCTCAATCTCGTTCTTCGTCGCCGCGCCTGACGACGCCTTCCCACAGCGTATCACGCTGATGGGCCAGCCGGCTCCTAGGACGACGGGATGAATTCGTACTCAGAGAGCGATGGTCCGGGGGGGCATCCCGCCACGACCAGCGATCCCGACGGATGTCGGCAACTCGTGAGCCAGTCGCGCGAACGCATCTAGCGGCGGCCCGGAATATTCCCGACATAAGTCGCCGAAGCGATAAACGATTGGCGCGACTGGCTATTGGAACAACGCAACAGGTGCCCTAGCTGGATCCCTGCAACGGACATGGAGGCGATCTTTCCTCGTCAATGCCGACTGCAACTCTTGCCCGACATCTGTCCGCCTACACGATAGACGGCGATCTCACGCCATTGCGTTCCGCAACAGTTCAGCGTTCGCGTCGCGGCAGATATTCGGGCAGGAAGGTTCGCCCATAGGCTATTCTCGCGCGACGCGCCTGCTCCTCCATGCCCTCCGTAATGATCCCGTGACGATAGATGGAAAGCGACCAGATCGCGTCATTGATCACGATGACCTCAAGGCATCGGTCGACCAGCCCCGGATCTTCGGGCAGGATGAAATGACGCCGCAGGTTATCCAGGCCACGCTCCGCCAGAACCCGATCGCTCTCGAAGTCCCGGATGCGGATATCGTAGCTGGCGGCTGATCCGAGGATGACCTTTCGTGCAGCGACGTTGTTGTTGAAATAGTCCATCGACAGACGGAAGCCCTGTGTCTGCACGTCCTGCCAGGTATCGGGGACGAACGAGGAAAGGCTGACGTTCAGCGCCTCTATATCGCTGATGTACCGCTCGGCCAGCGCCTGGAATATGAGGCTGGGTTCGGGAAAAAAATGGTATATCGTCGCGGCCGATATCCCCAACTCGCCCGCCAGTTGGTGCACGCCGATCTCGCGCGGATCGAAGGAGGCGAGCAGCGTATCCGCCACGTCCAGGATGGCGTCGAACCGTTCCCGTCCGCGCTGCTGCACCGGACGTCGGATCGTACCGCCATCGCGGGCCGGAGGCATTTTCTCTTTCACTGACGTCCCGCCTCCCCTGATGGGCCCGTCCGCCAACGACCCCTGGTGCCCTGCGGCATATGCTAACACATATCGACTTTGGAAGACAAAAAAGTTGCACGCCTAGCCCAACGCGGCTTGACAAACCCCGCGCCGCTGATTGAGCATCAACAAAAGTCGATAATAAAAAACGACACCGGGGCAAGCCGCGATCAGACGGCAACCACTCCATCGCAGGAAAACGTGAACATGGCCGCCCGAGCGCCCGGCATGGTGCCGGACCGTTCGGGCGGGCAAACGGAGAATGCGCATGAAGAAAACGTTGCTCTTCGCTTCGGCCGCTTGCATGGCCCCGGCAGCCGCACACGCCACGACCACCCAGGCCGTGCCGCAACCCGCCGGACAGGCGGAGCCTGCCGAACCCGACCAGTCCGAAGCGCAGCCAGCCGGCTCAAGCCAGCTCGGCGACATCGTCGTGACCGCCCAGCGACGCAAACAGAACCTTCAGGACGTACCGATTTCCATTTCGGCCTTTGATGGCGCCGCCCTGACGAACGCCGGCGTTCAGGACGCGCGCGACCTGGCGCGGCTCGTCCCCAACCTGTCCTTCCAGTCGCCCTTCGCCGTCTCGGGCGCGTCGCTTTTCATTCGCGGCGTGGGTGTCGGTGACATGAACGCCAACACCACGGGGGCGGTCGGCATCTATATCGACGATGTGTTCATCGGCGCCAATTCCGGCAAGCTGATGAACACCTTCGATGTCGAGGGTGTCGAGGTCCTTAAAGGGCCGCAGGGAACGCTGTATGGCCGCAACACCACCGGCGGCGCCGTCCGGTTTTCGTCGCGCAAGCCGACCGACACCTGGCAGTTCGACGGCAACGCGCTCTACGGTCGCTTCAACGAGGTCCGCCTTGAAAGCGGCGTCGGCGGGCCGATCGTCGCCGACACGCTCAAGTTCCGGGTGTCGGGCCTTTACCAGCGTCGCGACGGTTACACGTACAACCGCGTGACCGGGCACAAGCTGAACGACCTGGACCTGTGGAGTGCGCGCGCGATCCTCGACTGGACGCCGAGCGACCGGCTGCTGCTCCGGGTCAGCGTCCACAATGGTGAGAATTATGGCGGCGCCCGGCAGTTCCAGCACGTTGGGCAGGGCGTGACGCTGGACGGCCGACCGAATTTCTCGCCAGCCGGCGTGCCGCTGGACGGCTTCGGTTATGCGGACACCGACGGCGATATCGACGCGGGCGATTACAATGTCGAGGGTCAGGAACGGCTCAGCATGTTCGGCGCGTCGCTCAACGCGCAATGGGATCTGGGCGGGGCGACTCTGACCGCGATCAGCGCCTATGAACAGGTCAACCACCATACGCTGGAGGACACCGACGCCAGCCCGAACGACATGATCACCGCGCGCTACGTCGATCGCCCGCGCCAGTTCAGCCAGGAGGTCCGGCTGGGGTCCGACGGGCATTCGAAGCTGACCTGGGTGGTCGGCGGCTTCTACTTCCACGACAAGCTCAGGACCGATTCCTCCTACGATCTTCTGCGTGGTGCGCGCGACCCGGGCGATCCGGCGGCAAGCTTCGATCCGGCCGGGGTGGGCCTGCTGCGTTTCCCCTATACCCAGACCACCGAAAGCTGGGCCGCGTTCGGCCAGGCCGATTACGCCGTCACCGACCGCCTGACGGGAACCGTGGGGCTGCGCTATTCACAGGATCACATCCGGTTCGACTACCGGGCCTTCTATGACGAGCCGCAGCCGATCGGCCGGTTCGACGTGTTGACCAGCAACACGGCCAAGTCCTTCGACGATGTCTCGTATCGCGTCGCGCTGAACTACAAGATCGCCCGGTCCATGCTCTATGTCTCGGCATCGAAGGGATATAACAGCGGCGGCTTCGCCGGCGGGGCGTCCACCGATGCGGTGCAACTCACCCCGTTTCGTTCCGAAAAGCTCTATGCCTATGAAACCGGTCTGAAGACGGAATTGTTCGACCGGCATGTCCGGCTGAACACGGCGGCATACCTGTATAACTACAAGGATTTGCAGGTATTCGTCTTCGACAACTCCGGCGTGCTGCCGGTGCAGAGGAAGCTGAACGCCGGCGAAGCACGCATCTATGGCGTCGAAGCCGACGTGATCGCCGAACCGCTGAACGGGCTGACCCTCAACTTCGGGGGGAGCCTGATGCACAGCGAATATCGCAAGTTCATCGCGATCGCGGCTGCCGATTACGCAGGGAACAGGCTGGTGAATGCCCCGACCCTGGCGATGACGGGTGGGGCGAGCTATGAATTCCCCATCTCCAGCGGGTCGATCGCGACGAAGATCGACGGCAACTATCAGTCGCGCGTCTATATCACGCCGGACAATATCGCGACCTATAGCGTCCCTGCCTATGCGCTGCTCAACGCGCGGGTGTCGTGGTTCTCACCCGATCGCAAGCTTGAGGTGGCGGCCTTCGGGCGCAACATCACGAACAAGCGCTATGTCAATTTTCGCGCGCCGGCCGCAACGCAGGACCAGTTGAACTATAACGATCCTGGCACCTTCGGCGTTCAGCTCACCGCGCATCTGAAATAGGTGCGGGCGGCCTGACCGCGGCGTCTGAAAGCGCGGATCGCCGGCCGGCGGTCCGCGTTCAGCCGTAGCCGGAGAGACCGCGACCCGGTTGCGGCTCACGCCCTCCGCCGGAACCGGAAACCCTCCCGTCGGCGCAACGACCAAAAGAACGAAGCACCCTGATGTATCAGGGTGCTTCGTCATTGTCCGGTAGCTGGCAACAAGCGTCAGGGTCAGTCGGGCGGGCGGAATGACGCTGCCTGATGGCAGACCCATTGCGCGAGATATCGGATCTCCACGGGTTCGGGCAGTTCGGGACGTTCCTGAAACCAGCCGAGTTGCAACATGCCGCGTGCCAGCAGGAAAAGCGGCAGATAGCGCAGGTCCGCGTCGGCGATCGGGCGTACGGTGCGATATCCGGCGATGCACGCATCGCGCAACCGGGGATAATCCGGTGATGCCTGATAGGAAAGCAGTGCCACGGCGATGTCGAACACGTGCCAACCGAACGCGGAATCGTCGAAGTCGATCATCGCGAACGCGTCGGCATCGACCAGCACGTTACCCGGATGGAGGTCGGCATGGATCATGCTGAAGCAGCCGGGTGAGCAGGCATAGTCGCGCAGCGCGGCGTACAGCGTGACACGCATGTCGGCGAGCAATCGCGCTTCCGCCGGCGACAGCCCGTGGTAGGTCCAGAAGGCGCCCCAATGTGGGCGCTCGCCCATCAGGCCGTCCGCATCCAGCCGTGGTCGAACGAACCCCGCTGGAGGTTGCCAGCGCACGGCCTGGTTGTGGGTCGTTCCGATCAGCGCGCCGAGCCGGTGGAAATGCGCGGTCATGCCATCGCCGTCCGGGGTGGAGGCGATGATATCGCGGAGCAACTCCCCCGGCAGCCAGCCGAACAGCGACACCCACCGGCGCTCGCCGGTGTCGCCAACCGTCACCTCGACATGATCGTGCCCGTTCGGTGTCGTGACCGGCGACGGTACGGCGATCCCGGCCGCCTCGAGCGCGCGGGTCCACGTGCGTTCGGACCGCAACGTCTCCAGATTCTGGTAGCCGGGCCGATGGAGCCGCAGGCCGATGGCGCGCCCGCCGTGGCGCGGGCGGACCCGGAACGTGACGTTCTCACTGATATGAACGAGATCGAGTCCATCCGCTTCGATCCCGAAATGGTGCAAAGCGTCCAGGGCGGCGGTTCGGAACAGCTTGTCAACCATCGAGACCGTCCACCACCTCGTTCCAGGCCGCGATGAACGCCTCCGCATCGGCCCGTCCGAACGACAATGGCGGGCGGATCTTGACCATGTTGTCATAAGCGCCGGCAGCGGCGGTCAGGAAGCCCATGTCCTTCAACTGCTCGCTCATGCGGCGGGCCAGCGCGGCATCCGGCCGCCGCTCCGCGCCCGGTTCGACCAGTTCCACGCCCAGGAACGTCCCGCGGCCACGCACGTCGCCGATCCGGCCCGCCGGATCACGCCGCGCGGTCAGCGCCTCCTTCATGAAGCCGCCGACGCTGCGCACGTTCTCCAGCAGGTTTTCCTGCTCGATCACGTTCAGCACCGCCAGGCCGGCAGCCGCCTGCAACGGCGTCGCGGCAAAGGTGTTGAAGTACCGCGTCCTGGCCCGGAACGGCTCCAGGAGCGCGCGGCTGGTTGCGGTCGCCGCCAACGGTACGCCATTGCCCATCGGCTTGCCGGTGACCACGATGTCCGGCACGAACCCGGTGTCGGTATATCCCCACCAATGGCCGGTGCGGCCGTAACCGGCCTGCACCTCGTCGGCGATCACGAGGCCGCCGGCGCGATGGACCAGTTCCGCCGCCCGCGCCATGAAACCTTCGGGGATGTCCGGCAGCCCTTCGTTGGCGAAGATCGAACACACGATCAGCGCCGCAAACCCGACGCCCGACGCCTCGAACCGGCGGATCGCGTCCTCCAGCGCCTCCAGATAGGCATCGGCCAGCGCCGCCCCCGACAGACCATCGCGGATCGGGCGATAGCTGTCGGGAAACGGGAAGGCGTGGACACCCTCGCTTTCCGGTTGCGCGGTGCCGACCAGGCTCAGCTTGCTGACCAGATCGCTATTCCCGTGATAGGTCTTGTTGGTGCACACGATGCCTTGCCGGCCCGTCGCCAGTTGCGCGATCCGCAAGGCGGCTTCGTTCGCCTCGGTGCCGGTGCAACTGAAAAGCACCGCCTCGATCTGGTCGCCATGCAGCGCGGCGAGCCGCTCCGCGAGTTCGATCGCGCCCTCATGCACATATCGACTGTGGACGTTCAGCGTCTGCACCTGGCGGGTGATCGCCTCGACCACGGCCGGATGGGCATGCCCGACGCACGGGACGTTGTTGTACAGATCGACATAACGTCGGCCGGACGCGTCGAAGACATGAACGCCCTCCCCGCGAACGATGTGAAGCGGATGATCGTAGAACAGTGGCGCACCACGCCCGAACGCACGGTCGCGCCGCGCGACGAGCTGGGCGATGTCGTCATTTCCCATAAATATCTCCGAAATGTACGGGTTTTCAGAAGGTGGATTTCCGCCGGACGAGGGCCGGCTCGATGGAAGCCAGCAGAGCGGCAAGCGCGACGAGCGCGAAGATCGTGCCGGAAGCGGCAAATCCGCTGTTCAAACCACGCCAGCCGACGATGACGCCGGACAGCGCGGAAATAGCGGCCGCCCCGCACATTTGCGCCAGCGCGAGATAGAGCACCGCCCGGCGCGTGGGATCTATGTCGATCAGCAGGCCGGCAAAGGCTGGCAAGGTGAATAGCCAGACGAACCCGAACATCGCCGATGACAGATAGACGATCAGGACGTTGTGCGGCATCGTGAGGAACAGGACGACCAGCACGCACTGGACGGTCGCGCCGGCCGCAACCGTCGGCGCATTGGGCAGGCGATCCCCCCAGCGAGCGGCCGCAAGCGCGCCAAGGACCTCGGCGATCAAGGTAAGCGGGATCGCGACCGCCTCGACGCCCGGGTCATAACCGTTCCTGGACAGCCAGAGGCCGAGATAGCTCCAGATCGCGACGATCGCGCCCATGAACAGTCCCGCCCCGAGCAGCGCGACCAATGCAGGAAGGCTCATGGCCGATCCCTGCTGGTCCTCCCTGGGAGGGCGGAGATCCTGGGGCAGAAGCAACGCGGCAGCCATCGCGACCACCCCCGCTCCGACGAGCATCAGCAACGCCGCATCGGCGCGGGACCCATGAAAGGTGAGTTGAGGTGCGATGGCTGCGGCGAGCAACTGCAACACGGTCTGCTCCGCGAGGTATATCCCGTTCGCGCGCTCGACCGACCGCGCTCGCGCATAGGCAACCATCGCGGCGCTGATCAACGCTCCTTCGGCAAGACCCGTCACGCCACGAAGCGCGACCAGCATGACCGCACCTGCGGCGTTCACCTGCGCCACATTGGCCACAACGAACGCAAACGCCGACGCCATCGCCACGAAACGGCCGGGAAACCGCGACAACATCCGGGCACCCAGCAAGGTGCCGATGGCGATCGCGATCGTCTCCATCAACACAACGACGCCGAGTTCGCCGTCACCAATCCGCTGCTCGTTGACGAGCGCCCCCAGCAGGGCGGGCTGGAGGCCCACGACCAGTATCCCCACCGATCCCACGAACAGCGCGGCGTGAAAGCCGGTGGATGGTAGCGGCGGCGGGACCGTACAGTCGATATCCGGCGAGACGCCGGTCGACAGGGCGGGCGCTGTTACGGAATGCCGGCGCGGCTCACTCATCACCACCCACCTTTGATGACCAATATCGACCCCCTGAGGCGAAAAGCGCCTGCGGACCACAACAGCCTCTCCATTTACTAGACATCTGTCGATAAAAAACCGCGCCGATATTGGCGTGCGGAGTTCCGCCCCGCGCGGCACCGGGGTCGGTGCCATTCCTGATGTCAGGCTCCGGAGGAGGCTGGCATGGGCAACCCGCCCCGGCTGGCGAATCGGCAGTTGCGGCGGCCGCAACCGTTCCTTTCAGAAGCGCACGGCATGCTGCACCGACCCGAACGGACGCGTCCTCATCAATCGTGAGCGGCTGTGCTGAGGCGCGCCTGCGCAAGACGTTCGACGAGCGGCGGAAGCGCTGGCCGTGATCGATGTGACCTACCTGACGGCACACCAAACGGCCTGCAGCCTGCGGGGAAGCAGCGACGGCGGGAAATCTACCAAGCGCCCTGCCGTCGCGGACGCCCGCGACGCCCACGGGGTTTACTCATGACCGCAGCGAAGCGCTGCCGATGGCGCCATGGCGGCTCGCGACCGCGGCTATCATGCCGGGTGGTTCAGGACGCTTCCACATACCAATGGGCGATTTCGCATCGACGCTGAAAACTCCACAAGTGTCGATAAAGACGCCGCAGCGCTATTGGCCCGGCGGCGCGTCGCCACCTGCTACGGCCGGTCCCCGACCGCCTTCTTCCGCACTGTCGTCCCCGCTGCCGCCGTCATCTCCTGACCGCGATCGGTAAACCCCGACCGCAGGGATGCGGCGATGTGGATGAGGGAGCTTTGACGGTTCACCCCCAGCTTGTTGTAGATCCTCAGGAGGTGCGTCTTTGCCGTGCTATGCGCGATCCCCAGATCGGACGCGGTGCGTGCCACGGTGTGGCCACCGACTATCCGTTCGAACACACGCGCTTCCGCGATGGTCAGATCGAACAGCGACCGGATGATGTCGGTCGGCGGAACGAACGGCGTATCGGCACTGGCGACGAAGACGGCCGCGATCGCCTTGTCGTCCATACCGCCGCGGCCCGGCCGGATCGGCAGCACGTGCAGCGCACCGGGAGTTCCCGCATCTGTATGCAACGGAATGCCCAGCCCCTGCCGCGCCAACCTGGCCTCGTCATCCGCCGCCTGCGCGATGGCAATCGCCAACGCACTCGCCACCCCGGCCTGCCGTGTTTCCAACACACCGCGCGACAAACGCAGCGGGTCACCTTGCCCGAACAGGGTCCGCATCGTCGCGTTCGCGTGCACCACCCGCCGATCCCGCGTGACAAGCGCGATCGGCACCGCCAACGCGTCCAGCGCGGCGGCGAACGAAGCATGCGCCACGGCGGCGATATCCAGCATCCGGTTGACGGTGGCCGCGCGTTGCAGGTGCGGAACCAGCAGCGCGGCCACGGCAAGCTCGCCCTCGTCGATCGGTCCTGCCTGATGATGTCGGCCGAAGGCCAGCGAACCGACCGCGCGGGCATCGCGCGCAAGTCCGACGACCATCACGTCGACCAGCCCCTGTGGCTCGGCGAATACGCGGAAATAATGGTTGGTCGCCTTGATCGCTTCCAGCCGGGGATTGACATGGCTCATCACCGCAGGCCGATCCAGCGGCAGCGACGCCACGACCTCCATCCCACCCCATTGTTCGACCACATCCGCCCCCGCCACGTCGATCAGCGGGATGAAGGCAGGCGGGACGTTGCAGGTGACGTTCATCAGCACGCGACCGGATGGCAATTCGTTCAGGCCGAGCACCGCGTTGTGGAAATGCAGCTCCCGCCGGATCGCATCCATCGCGATCGGCCAAGCGTCGGGATCAATCGCCGCATCATAGATATAGCCGACCAGCTCGCTCAGGCGCCGCGCAGAAATCGGTGCTTCCATCATCGACAGCTACCCATGCGACCCGACGCCGGCACGCGGTCATAGCATCCCGGCGATCTCGCCGAAAGCAGGCGCGGCGGCCAGCATCCGCTCCCCTGACCCTCCACCATTTGGTGGACTACGCCGTTACGCCGCGCCGGTAGCGTCCGGTCCCGAACGGCGTCGCGCCCGAACGAGTGCCCGGCGCGACGACAGCATGACACAGGCCGGGGGGACCATCGTGATCCGCAATCTCAGACTGAACCGTCCTTTGGCTGCCGTGACGCTGGGGGCGGGACTGTTGATCGCGAGCGGCAGGGCCGAGGCGCAGACGTGCGCGCAACAGGCGGACGGCAGCTATCTGTGTTCAGGGTCGATCAGCGGATTTCAGTTCGTCACGGCGCCTTCCGGGGGCCGCGCCACGGTTCGGACGGCGGAGAACCTCACGATCGACGTTGCCGACAATGACGCGATCCTCGCGCGCGGCCCGACCACGTTCGACGACCAGCGCGCGGCGCGGATCAACGGCGCCGCCAACGGCCTCACCGTGCAGAGCTTTTCCGCGGGTGACATCGCGATCGCGAGCAACGGGACGATCACCGGCCGCGGTCAACGCACCAATTCCGGGGGCGAGAGCGGCTTCGGCATCCGTGTCTCGACCAGCGCGCAGGCATCGGGGCGGATCACCGTCGACATTGCGCGCGGCGGCACGATCAGCGGATCGGGCAGCGCCATCGGCGTCAATGCCGGCGGCGCGGGCGCGATCGCCATCACGCTGAACGGTGACGCGGTACGCACCGCGCAGGCGGGCACGGGCCTGCCGGGCGTGGTCGATGCCCGGTCGACGGTCGGCGACGCGGTGACGATCGCCATCGGCGGCAACGTGACCGACCAGGCGGGGTCCGGCGCCTATGGCATCGCCGGCGTTTCCGCGTCGGCCGATCCGGGCAAAGGCAATGTCACCGTCGGTGTGACCGGCACGGTCAGGGCCGGCGGCGGCATCAGCGCGGACGGCGGCGGCACGCTTCGCGTCACGGTCGACGGCCGGGTGACGGCGACCGGGAGCGGCTATGGGGTTTACGCGCGGACATTTTCTGGCGGACCGTCCACGCCGGACAGCCGCCGCGCGGAGATCGCCGTCGGCAGCGGCGGCACCGTCGAGGGTGGCATCTTCATCGACGTCAGCCAGTCCGCCGGGGCCGCACCCACGACCGGGAACCTGATCACCAATGCCGGCACCGTCACCAATGGCATTCGCGCGGTGGGCGGCGTGACCAGGGTCACCAACAACGGCACCGTGACCGCCAATGCGCTCACGCGCGCCGCGATCGACGTGTCGCAGTCCGGCAGTGCGATCATCCTGTCGGGCGGGGCGGTGACGGGCCGCGTCACGTTCGACGAGGGCATGAACGTGCTGTGGAACGGTGGAACGCTCAACGGCACGCTGGAGAATCTCTTCCCCAGCGCTACCAACGCGACCACCGTCGCCATCACCGGCCGCACGCTGGAACAGACCGCGACGCTGACACGGCTGCGCGGCGGGTCGTCCGATACGCTGAACCTGACCGGGACCGCGATCCGCGCCGGCTTTCAAGGCGGCACGGACGTGGCGTTCGACGCCGCTAAGGGAACCAACCTGGGCGACTGGGGCAGCATCAACCTGTCCGATGCATCGCGCTGGATCGTCACTGGCGACGTCTTGACCGGTCGACAGGTCGCCATCGACGCGACGTCGACCCTCGTCGCGGCCGCCGATGCCACGATCGGTTCGGGTGCGGGTGCGACGGTGAGCAATGCGGGCACCCTCGATCTGACGGGGGTCGCCGGCGCGGAACGCCGCGTCAGCATCGCCGGTGCCTATACGCAGGCCGCGACCGGCAATCTGGTGATCGGCGTCACCCCGACCCAAATCGACCTGCTGACCGTCACCAAGCCATCGCTGCTGGCCGGCACCGTCACCTTCGCTTGGGCGCCGGGCACCTATGTCGCGGGTAGCCGGCCTTTCGTCGCGGGTCAGGGATCGGCCGGCGCCGCGCTGCTTGGCGGTCGATTCTCGACCATTTCGGCGGCAACGGGAACCAGCGCGCCGTCGGGCTTCGACGTCAGCGTCGCTTATACCGACCGCGATGCGAGCCTCGTCCTGGCGGCTCAGACGCCGGATCCGACGCCGGCCCCCACCCCCGCACCAACGCCGACGCCGACGCCGACGCCCGCACCAACGCCAACGCCCACCCCGGCGCCGACGCCCACTCCAGCGCCGACACCTTCGCCTACTCCGGCGCCAACGCCTACCCCGACACCAAACCCGCCGGCCACCATCGCCCCGCGCGACGGCGGGCTGTTCAGCACCCAGACCATGGCACTGGCGGCGCTCGGCGAGCAGCGCGCGATGGAATTGCTCGGCCGAACGCAGGCCGATGGCGGGGGGAACGGCTTCTACAATTTCGACCGTTCCGGCGAGCAACGCCATCGCATGTGGATGGGGCTGACCGGCCATACGCGCGGAGTCGGTCGCACCACGCTGCGCCCCGAAACCCGCATCGGCGCGGTCGGCGGGCAGATCGGCGCCGATATCGAAACGGGCGACGGTGCCCGGATCGGTTTGGCCGGAAGCTATGATCGAACATGGCTGTCCGATCGTCTCGGCAGTCGCGGGCATGGCGACATAGCCGGCATCAGCCTTTATGCCGCGCAGACGCTGGGAGCGATCGGCCTGTCGATGATGGCCGGATACGACCACCGATGGCAGGAGAGCCGGCGCGAGACCGGGGTCGGCCGGGCGGTCGCCCGTTATGCGATCGACGGCGTGACCATCGCCGGGCAGGCATCGAGCGCCTTCACCGTCGCCGGCGCGACCCTGACCCCGTCGCTCGGCATCGTCGTGTCGCGGTTCGGCGGCAGCTTCACCGAAGCCGGAGCGATCCCGGCGGCCTTTGCGGTCCGGGGCACGATCGTCACGCGAAGCTATGCGTCGCCCTTTGCCGGTCTGGGCGTATCGCGTCACTACACCGACGGTCACGGCGGGAGCATCGTTCCCGACCTGTCGCTGGGCTATCGGCGCAGCGATGTCGCGACCGGGCCGCAGGTCCGACTGGTCGCGGCGGACGGCACGCGGTTCGACGGCAACCGTGCCGGGCTGTCGCGTGACACCCTGTCGCTGGGGGCCGGGCTGACCGCGCAGCGTGGCGGCTGGACCGGGTTCGTCCGCTATCGCGCGCAGGTCGCCGACCGCTGGACCGACCATGGCGGCACATTGGGCATCCGGCGTGCCTTTTGACCCACTTCACCGTGGTGGATATCGTCCGGGTGCCGGGCGCGCCCTGACGGATGGATAAAGACGGGAGACGGTCGATGATCGAACGCAACGCACGATCGAAGCGGTGGGTGTTGCCGGTCGCGGCACTGGCGCTGTTCGCGCCCGCTTCCCTCGCGCAATTGTCACCGGGCGTGCGGATGCCCCCGGAGATCGGCGCCGCCTATGGCCGGCTCGGCAGGGCGATGATGGCGCATGATGCGGACGGCGTGAGGACCGTATGGGCGGAGGATTTCGTCGTGAACGCGCCCGGTAACGGCGTCCTGCACCGCGAAGAGGTGATTGCGGCGATGGCGCAGGATCTGCTCGACTATCGCGATTTCCACAAGCACATCACGCTCATCGACCAGAAGCCGGAAGTGACGGTGGTGATGGGCTATGACACGATGGTCCCGATCAAGGGGCCGGGCGCGGGGAAGCAGGTACTGCGCCCCTTTACCGATATCTGGGCGAAACGCGGCGATGGGTGGCGGCTCATCGCACGACAGGCGACGATCGCCGCGGTGCGGTGAACTCCGGCCCCGGATCGCACCTGTGTGCCGGGGCCGGAACCGATGCGGTTTCGTCGGGCGCCCCCGGACGGTAGTAGCGGCTTTCCGCTGATCGCCCCGCCGTCCGGCCCGGTCATCCTGCACAACGGCCGACGCTCCGCACCCTTGCGCGGACCGACATTTCATCCTTTGGCGTCACCAGCCCGTGCGTCGGTCAACCCGCACTCACCGGCCCGCGACCCACCCTCTGGGATTGGCCGCTGCCTGCGCACGCAGGCTTTCCAGCGCTGCCTTCAGACGGGACGCCTCGCTCGGATGGCGGGCGGTGAGATCGTGCGACTCATCGTCGCGATTGAGATCGTACAGCGATCCGGTCGGCGCCCTGTTGGGTTGCGCTTCACCTGTCGGCGCGAAGGGCGAGGCGTTCGCCAGCAGCTCCCGGTACTTGTACCCCTCGCGATCCCGCACCGCCTGATATTCACCGGAGAAGGTCGTGACATAGTAGAGGTAGTCGTGGGGCGAATTGGCCCCGCCAAGCAGGCCACGGAAGTCCGCGCCATCGATCGTCCGATCGGCGGGCAGCGGAATGTGCAGGTTCGCCAGCAGGCTGGGGAAGAAATCGATATTCATCGCCATCTGCGACGTTCGCGTTCCCGGCCTGGTCACGCCCGGCCAGACGACGAAGGCCGGCACCCGCTGCCCGCCCTCGAAGGTCTCACCCTTGCGGCCCCGAAGATCGCCGACGCTGCCGCCGAAATCACCGCCGTTGTCGCTGGTGACGATAACGATCGTGTTGTCGGCGATCTTCAGTTCGTCGAGCGTTCGCAACAGGCGACCGACGTTCGTGTCCAGATCCTCGACCACATCGCCGTACGTCCCGCCCTCCGACACGCCCTTGTGCTTCGGATTGGGGACGTGCGGAACGTGAGGTGCCGTATAGGCCACATAGGCGAAGAAGGGCCGCGTGGCGTTCGCGCGGATGAACCCGATCGCCTCATCGGTGAAGCGTTCGGTAAAGGTCGCCTGATCCGCCTTGGCGCCCGGCGTGTCCACCGTCGTTCCCCGCCACAAGGTCGCCGGGTCCATGTCGTTGCTGTAGAGGATGCCGAAATAATCCTTGAAGCCCCGCTCCGTGGGACGATGGCCGGGCGTATCGCCCAGATGCCACTTGCCGAACGCGCCGGTGGCATAGCCCGCGCGCGACAGGATTTCCGGCAACAGGATTTCATCCGCCGGCAGCGCGTTCGCCCAGCCCGCCGCATGGCGCACCGTCACCATCGGATGCCCGGTGGGAAAGAAGACGTGGTTCGCCGCAAGCGAGCGCGTCGGCAGTCGCCCGGTCATGATGGCGGCGCGTGATGGCGTGCAAACCGGCGAGCTGGAGTAGAAGCTGTCGAGCCGGACCCCACGCTGTGCGACGGCATCGATGTTCGGGGTCTTGATGAGGCGGTTGCCGTAGGAAGACAAATCCCCCGCGCCGAGATCGTCGAACAGAATCAGCAGGACGTTGGGCGGCCGGCCCTGAACCGGCCTGATGGAGGCGAGATACGCATCCCTTTGCCGTTGATGCTCGACCTTCGGCTCCCCGTTCGCCGCAGCGGCGCGTTGCAGCGCGAGGTTTGGCCCCAGCACGAAGTCCAGCGTCGCGGGTCCATGCGGGGGAACCACCGCGCGGCGGCGGTCGCTGGCGACACCGAAGCCGCTGGCGGATACGGCATAATCGCCCGCCGGCAATGCCGGTATGCGGTATATGCCGTCCCTGCCCGTCGTCGTGCCACGCATGAGATCGTCCACAACGACCCGCGCTCCGGGAATAGGCCTGCCATCGGCGCCCCGCACCACCCCTTGCAGGTCATCCGCCGCAGCCGGAACGGTCAGCATGGCGCACGCCGTCGCCAGCATCGTACGAACAGAAGCCTTCATCGCATTTCTCCGCAAGCGAGCAGTTCAGTCGAAAGATCGGGGCCGACGGACATGGCGCCACCCGTCATCACACATCCCTCACGACGCATCGAAAGCCGATGTGACCGGTGGAGGTGTCCACCGTCTGCGGTTGACGCGCGGCCGGGCGATACCGCTGGCAGTGGTTCTCGGCACAAAGATACGATCCCCCCTTCACCACCTTGCTCCGCGCGGGCGCCGCCGGATGACCGCCGTCATCGCGGCGTCCGGGGCAGCAACCTCCACGCCCCGACCCGCGACCCTTCGCGGGGGCGTACCAGTCGGCGGTCCATTCCCAGACGTTGCCGATCATGTCGTGCAGGCCGTATCCGTTGGCAGGAAAGGCGCCGACCGGCGAGGTGCGTTCATATCCGTCCAGCAACTGGTTGGCGAAGGGGAACAGGCCCTGCCAGTAATTGGCCATCATCCGCCCATCGGGGGCCAGGCGATCGCCCCATGCGTAATCGTCGTCGACGCGCCCGCCGCGGGCCGCGACCTCCCATTCCGCCTCGGTCGGCAATGCCTTGCCCGCCCAGGCGGCATAAGCCTCGGCATCGGCATAGGCGACGTGCACGACCGGGTGCAGGTCGAGACCGGCGATCGAACTGTCCGGGCCGCATGGATGTCGCCAGTCGGCGCCTTCCCGAAACGCCCACCACGCGCCGGGATCGTCGAGCGGCACCGGACCGGCGGTGCGCTCGAATACCAATGATCCGGCGCACAACGCCGCCGCGTCGATGTCCGGATAGTCGCGCGGATCGGGTGCTGTTTCCGCGACCGTGACGTGCCCCGTCGCCGCCACGAAGCGCGCGAAGTCCGCGTTCGTGACCGGGGCACGATCAATCAGGAACGACGCCACGCGCGTCGTCCTGACGGGCGCCTCTTCGGGATAGAAGCGGTTCGAACCGAGCCGGAAGCTGCCACCCTCGATCAGCCGCATCGCTGCGCGTGCATCGTCCGGAATCCGCGCCGCTGAACGGCCGCGTCGTGCGTCGGACATTCCCTGCGTCATCCTAGAAGCGGACCCGGATGCCGGCGAGCAGTTGCTGCCCCACGTCGAAGTAGTCCACCGGCAAACTCCCCAGCGTGCTGCGCGTGCGATCCACGTTGTCGAGCACGTTCGTTCCCTCGACGACGACCGAGGCGAAGGGGGTGATGTTGTAGGTGATGTTGAGATCGAGATTGGCACGGGGGAGCGTGGTAACGCCAAGCCCTCCGTAACCGGCGGGAAGGCCGATCGAGACGAACTTGTCACGCCAGGTATAGGACGCCCGTACCGCCAGTCGCCGGTCGTCGTAATAGGCGCTGACATTGAAGTTGTTGCGCGACGCGGCCGTCAGCACTTGTGGGTCGGAGTTGGAGATGAACGTGTAATTGGCCTGCACGCCGGTGTTGGACAGCGCACCGTGAAGGAAGGTGAACGCCTGCTGGTAGCCGACCTCCAGCCCCTTCAGGGTGACGCCGCGCTCGTTCACCGGCCGGGTGCGCTGAAAGACCTGCTCCCGCGTCTCGCGGCTGTTGGTCGATGCGGTGAAGAACGTGACGGGCAGCGTCACCTGATCGTTGATCGAACGGACCAGCGTGGACAGGTCCTTGGCAAAGAGCACCAGGGTCAGCGACGTGTCGCGATCGGGATACCATTCGGCGGTCACGTCGACGTTCGTCGAAACGAAGGGCTGAAGGTCGGGATTGCCGGTCGTGATCGTATAATTCCCGCCGCCTCCGCCGACGGTGGTCGACGGGGACAATTGCGTCAGGCTCGGGCGGCTCAGCGTCCGGGATACAGCGCCGCGCAGAACGATCTGATCGGTGAGATCATATTTGACGTTCACCGATGGCAGCCACTTCGTGTAGCTGTTGCGCGCCGCCACCTCCCCCGCCGCCGGGACGGAGACCGTGCCGCCGGTTTCGACCTGCACCACGAGCCCGCCGAGATTCGGCGCATAGCCAGCCGCACCTTCGCGTGTGTTGACGACACGCACGCCGACATTGCCACTGAACCTGTCGTCGGTCGTCGCGAAATCCAGTTGCGCATATGCGGCGAGGATGCGCTCGTTCACATCGACCACGCTGCTCAGGTTGTTCTGGATGGCACCGGGCACGGCGGCAAGCTGATCGCGGGACACGGCGCCCAGGAGTGCTGCGGTATCGGTCGCGAGCCAGGATGTCGGGAACGGCTGATCGCCGCTGTAAGTGCCAAGGAACGAACCACGGCTGGCACGGACCACCTGATTGAACCGGCCGATGCCGAACCCCGTGCCCTGCACCGACGTGTTCGACAATCCCGCCAGCGGCGCAAGCGCGGCGGCCGGGACCACGAGCGTGGTGGCATTCGCGAAGGTTTCCCGCCAGGTGGCGGCCCCGCCGGTCGCGACCCTGCGGACGAACGAACCGTCGAACGTGCGGGCGATGTTCGCCTTCAGCTCCTTGACCTCGTCACGCGTCTGGCGCCCGAAGGCACCGTTCAGGCTGGCGACAATGCCCTGCCGGGGATCGAGATAGCGCGCCTGTGATTCAGGTGAGAGGGCAAGGCCGCAGATGGCCGCCCCCGGATTGCAGGTTTCGGTGATCTGGAACCGCTGGATCTGGGCAAGGTTCAGGTTGTCGCCGGTCTGCTCGGACCGGGAATAGGTGAAGTTCGTCGACGCCTGCCAGCCATCGCGATCGAAGTCGAATCCCGCCTTGCCGTAATAGGTCTGTGCCAGCGAGTCGTTAATGCGATCGTTGCCGCGCACGTCGACGCCGCTGAGCCCCAGCGTCGTGGCATAGGGTATGCCGGCGGCAAGCTGCGCGGGATCGATCCCGTTTATCGGCTGGAAGCGCGTCACCGCCGGGTCGATCACCGACCCGTTGGCGCCGGTGAAGATCGCGAGGTTTTCCAGGCTGTCGACCTTCACATCGAAGCGGCTGTAGAACCCCTCCGCATAGAGCCGCAGACCGTCTTCGGGCCGAAATTCCAACGTGCTGGTGACGACGGCGCGCCGGCGGTCCTCGCGCGCGATCTCGGTCCGCACCTGCGACGGGATGTTGAAGCGATCGAGCCTGTCGCCATCTGCGTTGAGATCCTGCCGTTGGACGGCTTCGCTCTGGGTGGTCCAGCCGGTGCTGTTGATGTTGTGGGTTTCGGTGCGGTCGCGGCCATAACCGCCCGCCAGCAGGAAGCCGAGGCGGCCGTCGCCGCTGATGGTCGAAAACAGCGCGGAAAGCCTGGGGCTGACCTTGGCGGCATTGGAGTTCCAGACGCCGAACGCCGACCCGACGAAGGTGGTTTTCCCAAGGTCGAGCGGCCGGACGGTCTTCACCGTGATCGTGCCCGCAAGCCCGCCGTCCAGTGTCTCGGCGGTCGGCGATTTGACCACTTCGACCGCGCTGACGAAGTCGGTGGGAAGCAGCCGGAAATCGAAGCTTCTGCTGATGTCGCCGCCGGCACCTCCGCCGCGCAGGTCGACGATTGCGGACGACAGCGTGCTGCCGTTGAGCTGCACGCGCGTGAACTCGGTGGGCAGGCCCCGGATACTGGCGCCGGTGCCCGTACCGCGTGTGCGCGTGATCTGCACGCCGGTAATCCGCTGGCTCGCGTCGGCGACGTTCTCGGTCGGGAACTTGCCGATATCTTCCGAGGTGATGACATCGACGACCTGCGCGGCATTGCGCTTCTGCTCGGCACTGGAGCGCAGGCTCGCCCGCACGCCGGTGACGACGATATCGTCGGCGGCCTGCGATTCATCCGTCGCGGCGGGAGCGCTTTGCGCATTCGCGGCAACGGAGGTGACGAAGGGCAGGGTCAGCGAGATACACGACGCTATCACCCGATATTTGCTCACTGTTTCCCCTCCCCCGGCGGTCGATGGCCGGAAGGGAAATTCCGTCATCCCGGTTCGCCCGAGAAGCTAGAAAGCCTGCACGACGAGGGAAGAAAATTTCCATTGCCTACTCGATGAGTAGGATATACGTTCTCTGTTGGTTGCTCGCATAGCCTCCGGGGGTTTTCCAGCCCACCTGTCAGGCCCATGGCCTGTCCGGTGCGCGCGCGATCACCGGCCGCTGATCCCGGTACAGCGGCGGGACATTCGTCGAGTTTTTTGCTATTGATTAGCATTACGGTTGAAAGTAGCTCCCGCGAAAAAAGATCCCATGGGCGCGGGCTGGCGCCGGTTGAGGCAGACTGACCTTCCCGCTTTGTCGTGAAGGAGGTTGCCCG
>QFQI01000011.1 GCA_003243195.1 Sphingomonas taxi
ACGATGCCACCAGCGAGCTTATGCACGTCGAGATGGTCGAGAGCGAGAGCACCTTCTCCTACATGCGCGCGACGAGGACCTATCTCGAGCGGCACGGCAAGCCGGTGGCCTTCTACACCGACAAGCACAGCGCCTTTCGGAACAACACGGCCTCGGCAAAGGGCGACGGCATGACCCACCTGGGTCGTGCGCTGGACCGGCTCAACATCGAGCTCATCTGCGCAAACTCGCCGCAGGCGAAGGGACGCGTCGAGCGGGTCAACGCGACGCTGCAGGACCGTCTGGTCAAGGCGATGCGGCTTCACCGCATCTCCACCATCGACCAAGCCAATGCCTTCCTCCCCTCCTACATGGCGCAGCACAATCGGCGGTTCGCCAAGGCGCCGTTCGATCCGCGCGATCTACACCGGCCGCTGGCCATCCACGAAGACCTGGAGGCGGAGCTGGTGTGGCGGGAGCAGCGCACCGTCACCGGCGCCCTCACCTTGCACTACAACAAGGCCATGTTCATCCTCGAGCCCTCCCCTGCGTCACAGGCGCTCGCTCGCAAGAAGGTGGACGTGTGCGAGTACCCGGATGGCCGGCTCGAGATCCAGCACGAGGGCACTGCCCTACCCTATCGCATGTTCGACAAGATGCGCCGGGTGAACCAGGCTGCTGTGGTCGACAACAAGCATCTCGACGCCGCGCTGGCGCTGGCACGCACCATCCAGCAGGCTCAGCCGCACCATGCCAAGCGCAACAACAACGAGCCGGCGCGCACCGCACAGCCTGTCGGCATCTTCAAGGCTCCCTCACAGCCTTCATCCATGCCGAAGCTGGATCGCCGCACGCTTGGTAACAAGCGGCTCAAGCGTGGCCCACGCCTCTCCAATGAAGAGCTCGTCGCGCGCGGCCTCGGCGAGTACGCCCGCTAGCGTCCGAAAGCGCCCACTTCGCGACATTGAAGCCGCTGGCGCGACCAGCCTGCGACCGCGAGCCGGCCTCGACTATCCTCGCTTGTTTATGGGATGGAGCTAGGACAAGGTGCGACTGTAATGTCGAGGTGATCATGTTCTCCCGCAGCGCAAAATGGTTCTTATTTGCTGTTTCTATCGCCTTGTTTTCTGCGGGAAACGCATCTGCGTGCTACGTGCCTACGCAGTTTCGGCCTGCCGGCACGATATTCGACGCCGTGCTCTCCGTCACTGTGATTAATGAATTAGGCGCCGGAGCCTCAGGAGCGATACAATCGAGGGTGAACAAGGTGCTGAAGGGACAATATAGGGAGCAAGCAGTTTCCTTGCCTTGGTTTGTTTCGGACGGAAAAGGCAGCTGTCCATCTTCGTCACCATACCTCCACAAGGGTGATCAAGCGACCGTCTACTTAATGCGTAGCGCTCGGCAGCCTCAGGCTGAAGGGGCTCCAGCGTTTATCGTAGTTGGATGGATGCGCTCCTCGGACGTCCGCTAACCTGCCAATTACGGCCACTCACCTGTGGTGCCGACAGGACGTACCTCGAACGTCTGATATTGGCAGGAAAGCGGACATTCCCAACCTCAGGCTCGCGACTCCCAGATGTAGCCGATGTGGTCGACGCCTCGCTCGGTCATCTCACGAGTTATCTTATCCAACGCGGCATTAAAGCAAGCGTGAGCCTTTGCGGGATCTGGTTCTTTCGTGAAGTTGACCAGCGGCTCATCAAGCAAAAACCCTTCACGGTAGGTATATGTGGTCAGGCGGAGCGCGCACCTTTTCACTGCCTCCCCG
The DNA here is from genome assembly GCA_003243195.1 of Sphingomonas taxi. Classification (GTDB taxonomy): domain Bacteria; phylum Pseudomonadota; class Alphaproteobacteria; order Sphingomonadales; family Sphingomonadaceae; genus Sphingomonas; species Sphingomonas taxi_B. The sequence continues at coordinate 1,751 of QFQI01000011.1, forward strand.
AACAATGCTCTCGACATCGGAGGGAGACTCTGGCCGCACCCGGAAATTCCAATCATGGTGCATAAGGCAACTAGCTTCACCGCTCGGACCTTCCACTCCATCGTAAATTATTAGCCGGATCTCATGAAGGTCCGCAACGGGGCGGAAGCGCTCGCTACCATAAAATGTGGTCGGTGATTACGCCCGCTCGAACCAGCAGACCCAAGACGGTCGCTACGCAGATAACCGCACCGTACACGGCGATGGCTCGGGTGCGGCTGCGGCTGTCTGTTTGGTAGCTCATACCCATTCACCTCATTGCCTCGCCCGGCCGTGATGGTGCTCCATCTTGGGAACGTCGGCAATTGGGCGCGGTGCCATCCATCGGCGTGACCGAGCCCGCTGCTCTCGCAGCGGGTCCGAGGGCGCAAGAGCCGAGAGGTCACCGCCTCAGCGGGGGCAGCGCTGCGCTGCTTGGGGGGCTCCACGCTGCCCCCGCTGCCACCACGAGTGTCATTTCTATCCGGCGGAGAATGTGTCTTTTCTAACTGGCGGCAACAAGTGATCATGGTCGTGCTGTAGACGCGACGTACAAATATCAGTCGACGGATGGCATGTCGCCCGCACGGTTGACGGCGCGCTCGTGACGGTGGTTGCAACGAGCCGGAGCAAACGGACGCGGCTCCGGCCGTTCAATCCTCCGTCGCCGGCGCGGGGCAGCGACAAGCAGGTCGAGTGCGTCGCTTCGGTGCCGTCGTGGCGAACTCGGTCGCGTCCATTGACCTGGAACCGTCCCGATCAGCAGTGGCGAAGCGGGCGATCGTCTTGGCGCCCCATTCCTCGAAGCTCAGGCGACCGTCATGGTCGGTGTCGAGCTTGGCAAAGGCTTTCCGGCGCGCCGCCAGATATTCATCGCGCGTGATCCGGCCATCGCGATCCTTGTCGTATCGGTCGAAGCGCTTTTGCTCGCGACTGCGTTCCGGCGCTTCGGGTAGTCCCGGAGTCATATCGTCTTGGGGCGACGGCGTCGGCGGCGTGGCCGTCGCCGCAACCGTATCGACCCGGCGATCGGGTCGTGCCTGTCCGTTGAAGATCATCCAGCCGACCGCCACCATCAGCAAGGCCGCGATACCCCCGGCAAGATAACGCCACATCGTCATTCCCCTGTTATGTCCGGCACGCTAACAAAGAGAGCCGGCCACGTCACCGACCGGTGACGCGGTGCCAGAGCAGCCGTGCGGTCCGCGCCGGATGCCCGGGTGGTCGTGGGGCGTCCATGATGTCCATCCGGGCAAGATGCACCAGCGCGCCGATCGCGCGCGCGCGCGGCGGCCAGTGCCGGTTCGTGGCGATCGGCAAGTACTCCCGCGCAAGACGCCGCGCCTGTGCGGCGACGGCCGGTTCGGACAGATGTCGCGCCAGATCGGCGAGTGCCCATCCCCTGCCCGCGTCCGCGATCCACGCGCCCTCCATCCCGGCGACCGCCGCCATGGCGCCGAACAGCCGCGAACCGCGCGCGCCGGCATGCTCATCGAGGGCTGCGGCGTCCAGCGTGGGTTCCAGCAGCGGCTCCCAACCTTCGACAAGCCGCGCCAGTGCCGCGCCACCGATGCTCGGCACGACATGCTGCGCCAGCGCCTGCAAGAGCGGCTCGGCCGGCGCCGATGCCGTGTCCAGCGCGGCCAGCGCCTCATGCCACCACGTCAGGCGCATCTGCCCGATCAGCGGCTCGCGCGTACTGCGCAGGATCGCGCCCAGCCGCTCGTCGAGCGCCAGCAAGGCCGCCATACCGGGCTGCGCGTCCAGAGGGGCATAGCGAACCGCCAGCGCTCGTTCGACGTCCGATGATGGCATCGTTGGCAGAAAATCAATCCTTTGCGTCGTATGTCGGACGGATGCCCACGGAAATGGTCGGAGCCCGGGAAAGTACGAAATGCGCGGCACCTTCAGCAAGTCGGTAAAGACCCGTCTCTCCACCCGGTTTCTCAAGGACACGAGCGGCTCCACGATGGCGATGATGGCCGCCGGCCTCGTCGTCGCGATCGCGTGCCTGGGGGGCGCGATCGACGCCGGGCGCATGTACATCGTGAAGAGCCAGCTCCAGGCCGGCGTCGACGCCGCGGCACTGGCGGGGGCTCGCGCGTTCGGCGTGACCGACAGCAGCCCGAACAGCCGGACCAAGCAGGTCGATTCGTACTTCGACGGCAATTTTCCCCGCAATCCCGCCTATATGGGCACCGTCGACATCCAGTTGAATCCGACGTTCCAGGTGGTCAACGGCGTGAACGTGACCACCGTCAATGCATCGGCGACGCTGGACATGTCGTTCATGCGCCTGTTCGGTTTCGGCAGGACCACCGTTTCAGCCGTGGCGAAGGCCGAGCTTCAGCCTCGCCCGCTCGAGGTCATGGTCGTGCTCGACAATACCGGGTCGATGCGGTTCAACCTGTCCAACGGCAAGACCCGCATCGTGGCGCTGAAGGAAGCGGCGAACAGCTTTGTCGACATCCTCTTTCAGGGAGGAACCCAGCGCAAGGACCTGGCGCTTGGCTTCATCCCCTATGATGTCACCGTCAACGTCGGGAAATTGCTGCCTTCGGGATCGGTGACGCCAGTGAACGGCTTCAACGCCGGATCGCCGGGCACGCGCTATGCCTGGAAAGGCTGCGTGATGAACGACACCACCGTACGCGACGTCAGCAGCGATCGCACGGTGTCGGAAGCCAATGCCTGGGATCTGACGCGCACCTTGCCCGGGGAGGGCGGCAATCCCGCCGTAATGCCGTACTTCGTTCCCCCTATGTACGTCCCTGCCCTGTATACCACCAATACTGCCGAACTCGGGAACAAGAACAGCGACTTCTACAAGATCGGTTCCGGCGAGCAGCGCAACAATCTCTATCGCCTCGATTCCGGTAACGGGATGGATCTCGCCAATAGCGCGGCTTATCGGTCGTGGCTGTACGATTATTATATCGGGCTGAACTACAGCGGCAGCGCGCAAAGCGCCTACAATGTCGTCCGCGCGACCGATGGAAGCTATTTCGATCCGACGAGTGGCAACCGATCGACGTCGAACTGGTATATCGATACGTCACGGATCCCTTATTACAACGACTCCAGTTACTGGTCCGCACCAGCCACGGGCACCGTCAACAGCAATGGTGGCGTCGCCGACAGCTTTGCCGCTGCATATACCACCCCGATGCCCACGCCCAACTGGCAGTGTCCGGAGGAGGCGATGCTGCCGCTCTACAATCGCCAGAAGACCGACTATAGCGCCTATATCCGCGACAAGAACGCCGCGATCTATCCCGGGAACGGGACGATCCATCATGCCGGATTGTTGTGGGCTTATCGCTTGCTGGTGCGTGACGACAAGTTCCCACGCCCCCGCCCCTCGGGAATGAGCGGCGAGCAGGCGAAGCGCGCGATCGTCTTCATGACCGACGGCATCAACGATGTCGACGAGGACCAGAACGGTTACCGCGACCGCACCTTCACATGGTACGGCCGGTGGTCCGATCGCACGATCTCCGCCCGCGCCGACGACGCCGAGACGCAGATGCTGCGTCGCTTCTCGAAGACCTGCAGCAATATCCAGCGTGAGCCGAATGCGCCGCAGGTCTATATCATCGCGCTGGTCGCCAACAGCAGCGACGTCAACACCGCCTTCGACAATTGCGCCCCGGGGCGCGTGTATCGGACGAGCAGTTCGACCCAGCTCAACGCCGCGTTCCAGAGTGTCGCGGCCGAGCTGATCGACCTGCACCTGGTCCAATGAAGCGGCTGCGCACCCTCGCGGAAAACCGGCGCGGCGGCGCGCTGGTCGAATTCGCGTTCGTCCTGCCGTTGTTGCTGACGCTGCTTTGCGGCACGATCGAGCTGGGGCACATGTTGCTGGCGCGCGTCGTCCTGGAAGGGGCGGTCGTGGAGGCGGCGCGCATTGCCACCGCCTCGATCGACAAGAGCCAGAGCGTCCGGAAGGCGACGATCAATCAAAGCATCACCTCCTCCATGTCCATGTTCCCGCTGGCAACCGGACGCAAGATGACGATCGACACCACCGTCTATGAGGATTTCAGCACCGCTTACCCGGAAAACTACGTGGATGCGAACGGGAACGGACGGTACGATCTGGGTGAAACCTACGTCGACCGCAACCAGAACGACAGATGGGATCCCGCGACCCCGATCACCGGCACGACGGGCGACGCGGGCGACGTGCTGGCGATCACCGTACATTATCCGAAGAAGGTCCTGTTTGGCTTCATCGGCACGCAATGGGCGCTCGGGTCGCTGATCGACATCTCGGCCACCACCGTCGTTCGCAACGAAGCGGTGACGCGCTCGTGACACGGCGTCCGCTACGCCGGCACGCGCCGTGCGCCGCATGGCTTCGCGACGAACGCGGCGTCGCGATGCTGGAGCTCGCCCTCGTGCTGCCGCTGTTCCTGGGGTTCGTGCTCACCGGGCTGGAGTTCGGCAACTGGGTGATGGCCAACAATCGTACGCAGCGGATGGCGTCGATGACGGCCGATCTGGTGGCGCAGAGCGGGGTCGGCGCGATCGGGGCCAGCGAGAAGCAGATCTACGACCTGTTCAGTGCCGTGGACCTGACCGCGCAGCCGTTCGACCTGCGCAACCACGGCCGGGTCGTCATCAGCAGCGTGAAGGGCACCGACAACGACGGGGACGGCGTGGTCGAACGCCGGTTCCTCTGGCAACGCTTCGATGGCGCCTATACCGCGGCGGCGCCGCTGCTCGGTTGCGCGAGGACGACCCCGCTTGCCACCCTGCCCAGCACCCGCGTCCTGCCGCTGGACGAGATCCTGTTCCACGTGCAGGTGACGTACGACTATCAGCCGTTGTTCAGCCGACGGCCGTTCGGCTGGATCAATCTAGGCACGGCGATCACGCGACAGGCCACCTACCGGGCCCGCAGCACGCAGTTTCAGACGCCGTCCAGCGTCTCGCGCTTTCCGGCCAAGTCGAACTGCACCTCCGCCAACGGATTGTGACGGAGGTGCAGGATCGGGTTAAGCGCGGTAGCACACCTTCTTCACCGCAGCGGTGATCTTGTCCGCGGAGATCAGCGCCAGCTTCTCCAGATTTGCGGCATAGGGCAGCGGCACATCCTCGTTGGCGACGCGCAGCACCGGCGCGTCCAGATCGTCGAAGCCCTCTTCCATGACGATCGCGGTGATTTCCGACGCGATCGAGCAGGTCGGCCAGCCTTCCTCGACCACCACCATGCGGTTGGTCTTCGACAGCGACTTCAGCACCGTCGCCTTGTCCAGCGGACGCAGCGTGCGCAGGTCGATCACCTCGGCCTCGATCCCCTCGCCCGCCAGCGTCTCCGCGGCTTCCAGCGCCAGCCCGACGCCGATCGAGTAGCTGACGATCGTCACGTCCTTGCCCTCGCGCATGATCCGCGCCTTGCCGATCGGCAGCACCCAGTCGTCCAGCTTGGGCACCTCGAACGAACGGCCGTAGAGCAGCTCGTTTTCCAGGAACACGACCGGATCGGTCGAGCGGATCGCCGCCTTCAGCAGTCCCTTCGCATCCGCGGCATCATAGGGCGCGATCACGATCAGCCCCGGGACGCTGGCGTACCACGGACCGTAATTCTGCGAATGCTGCGCACCGACGCGGCTGGCGGCGCCGTTCGGACCGCGGAACACGATCGGACAGCGCATCTGGCCGCCGGACATGTAGTTGGTCTTGGCGGCCGAGTTGATGATGTGGTCGATCGCCTGCATCGCGAAGTTGAACGTCATGAACTCGACGATCGGCTTCAGCCCGCCCATCGCAGCGCCGGTGCCGACACCAGCGAAGCCATATTCGGTGATCGGCGTGTCGATGACACGCTTGTCGCCGAATTCGTCCAGCAGACCCTGGGTGACCTTGTACGCGCCCTGATATTGCGCGACCTCCTCGCCCATCACGAACACGCGCGCGTCGGCGCGCATCTCCTCGGCCATCGCGTCGCGCAACGCCTCCCGTACCGTGGTCTTCACCATCTCGGTGCCGGCGGGAATCGCGGGGTCGCTGACCTCGGCCTTGTGGCTGGCGGCCTCGAAGAGCTGGCGCGCGCCGGTCTCGACCTTCTCCTGCGCCGGGTGCGCCGAGTCCTCGACCTGGTCGGGCTTCTTCTCGTCGGCCTGCGCATCCGGCGCGGCCGAATCGTCCTTGGTCGCGGGCGTGGTATCACCCGCCTCCTCGCCGTCGCCGGCGAGCTGCATGATGACCGTACCGACCTTCACGCCATCGGTGCCCTCGGCAACCAGGATCTTCGCCACGGTGCCCTCATCGACCGCCTCGAATTCCATCGTGGCCTTGTCGGTCTCGATCTCGGCCATGATGTCGCCGGACTTCACCGTGTCGCCTTCCTTGACGAGCCACTTGGCCAGCGTGCCCTCCTCCATGGTGGGCGACAGCGCCGGCATCTTGATGTCGATCGCCATCTCAGTACTTCTCCACCAGAACGTCGGTATACAGTTCGGCCGGATCCGGTTCCGGCGTGCTCTCGGCGAAATCCGCCGCCTCGGCGACCTGCTTGCGGATGCGCTGCTCGATCGCCTTGAAATCCTCTTCCTTCGCGCCATGCCCCTCGGTCAGCAGCTTCTTGACGTGCTCGATCGGGTCGGACTTGTCGCGCACCGCCTGCACCTCGTCGCGCGAGCGGTACTTGGCCGGATCGGACATCGAATGGCCACGGTAACGATAGGTCTTCATCTCCAGGATGACCGGCCCCTTGCCCGCGCGCACCCACGCCAGCGCCTCCTCGGCCGCGCCGCGCGATGCCAGCACGTCCATGCCGTCGATCTGCAGGCCGGGGATGCGGAAGCTCTCGCCACGGCGATACAGCTGGTCCTCGGACGAGGCGCGATTGACGCTGGTCCCCATGGCATATTGGTTGTTTTCGATCACGAAGATGATCGGCAGCTTCCACAGCTCGGCCATGTTGAAGGCCTCGTACACCTGGCCCTGGTTGGCCGCGCCGTCGCCGAAATAAGCGAGGCACACGCCACCGTCCTCGTTGTACTTGTGGCTGAAGGCGAGTCCGGCACCCAGCGACACCTGCGCGCCGACGATGCCGTGGCCGCCGTAGAACTTATGCTCGACGCTGAACATGTGCATCGAGCCGCCCTTGCCCTTCGAGATCCCGGCGGCGCGGCCGGTCAGCTCGGCCATCACGTCCTTGGGCGGGATGCCGCACAACAGCATGTGGCCGTGGTCGCGATAGCCGGTGATGACCGAATCCGCCTCGGTCAGCGCGGATTGCAGCCCGACCGCGACCGCTTCCTGCCCGATGTACAGGTGGCAGAAGCCGCCGATCAGCCCGAGGCCGTACAACTGCCCGGCCTTCTCCTCGAAGCGGCGGATCAGCAGCATGTCCTCGTAGAACTTGAGCAGCTCCTCCTTGGTCGCGTCATACGGACGCGGATCGGCCGGTCGTTCGCGATTCGGTTTTTGCGGATCGGCGGCCGGTGCGGCGCTGCGTGCGGGGGCTTTTGCCACGATGGACACTACCTCGTTTTCCTGAAAGACGTAGCGGCCTATAGCCACGGCAGGGCGCAGACTGCAAACCCCAGCGGGTTGCAAGGGATTGGAGCCGGGTCTAGGCCGGCCGCAATGGACTCCGCCCCCGAACCGACGCGCCCGCTCCACCCGCTGCGCATCGCCAACTTCCTCGCCTACTGGCTGTCGCGTTTGGCGGGAACGATCGCGGTCAGCGCGCAGGCGATCATCATCGGCTGGCAGGTCTACGGTCTGGCGCGCGAGACGATGGACATCCGCGCGGCGGCGTTCATGCTGGGCATGATCGGGCTGGTGCAATTCATCCCGCTGTTCGTGCTGACCCCCGTCGTGGGTCTGGTGGCGGACAGCGTCGATCGCCGCTGGATCGTGCGCGGCACCACCGCGCTGCTGGTGGCGAATGCCGCGACGCTCGGGCTGCTCACCTGGTCGGGAAACCTGACGCTGCCGGTGCTTTACGGCGCGGCGGTGCTGATCGGCATCGCGCGGGCCTTCTCCGGGCCGGCCTATTCTGCGCTCGCCCCCAATCTGGTGCCGCGCGAAAGCCTGCCCACCGCGATCGCGATCTCCTCGATCGCATGGCAGTTCGGCACGGTGGCCGGTCCCAGCGTGGGCGGGTTGCTGTTCGCGATCCACCCCGATGTGGCCTATGGCGTGATCTCGGGCCTGCTCGCGCTGGCGCTGGGAACGATGTTCCTGATCGGCAAGGTGCCCCAGCCGCCGGCGCAGAAGGACCGCCATCCCCTGAAACGCATCCTCGACGGGTTCCGATATGTGCAGCGCAACCGGCTGGTGCTGGCCGCGATCACGCTCGACCTGTTCGCGGTGTTGCTGGCCGGCGCCACCGCGCTGCTGCCGATCTACGCGCGCGACATCCTGCACGTCGGCGCCAGCGGACTGGGCTTCCTGGCGGCGGGCATGGGGATCGGCGCGGCGACCACCGCGATCTGGTTCTCGTTCCGCCCGATGAAGAGCAATGTCGGCGTGAAGATGCTGACGGCGGTGGTCGTGTTCGGGCTGGCAATCCTGACGTTCGGCGTGGCGACGCGCCTCACCGACCTGCTCGGCATCACCCGCCTTCCCGTCGGCGGCGGGATCGTGCCGCTCGATTTCGTGGTCAGTCTGGTCGCGCTGATCGTCGCGGGCGGCGCGGACATGGTGTCGGTGTATGTCCGCACCTCGCTGATCCAGCTCCACACGCCCGATGCGATGCGCGGGCGGGTCAGCGCGGTGTCGCAGCTCACCATCTCGGCCTCCAACGAGCTGGGCGAGGCGGAGAGCGGGCTGATGGCCTCGCTGCTCGGCCCCGTCGGTGCCGTGGTCGTCGGCGGCGTCGGCGCGATCGGCATCACGCTGGCGTGGGCGTGGCTGTTCCCGGAACTCAAGCGGGCGCGGACCTTTGATCCACCCGACATGATCGACATCGAACCACAGCATGGAGTAGCGCAGCCATGAAGGCCCAGAACGTCCTGGCGACGATCGGCAACACGCCCCACATCCGCATCCAGAAGCTGTTTCCCGGCTCGGAGGTCTGGATCAAGTCGGAGCGGTCCAACCCCGGTGGTTCGATCAAGGACCGCATCGCGCTGGCGATGGTCGAGGCGGCGGAAGCGTCCGGCGCGTTGCAGCCCGGCGGAACGATCGTCGAGCCGACCAGCGGCAATACCGGCATCGGGCTGGCGATGGTCGCGGCGGTCAAGGGCTACAAGCTGGTGCTGGTCATGCCGGAGAGCATGAGCCTGGAGCGGCGCCGGCTGATGCTGGCCTATGGCGCGCAATTCGACCTGACCCCGCGTGAGAAGGGCATGAAGGGCGCGATCGAGCGCGCGCTGGAGCTGGTGGAGCAGACGCCGGGTGCCTGGATGCCGCAGCAGTTCGAGAACCCGGCCAACATCGACGTGCACGTCCGCACCACCGCGCAGGAAATCCTGAACGACTTCCGCGACACGCCGATCGACGTCCTCATCACGGGCGTCGGCACCGGCGGCCACATCACGGGCGTGGCCGAGGTGCTGAAGAAGGAATGGCCCGACCTGAAGGTGTTCGCGGTCGAGCCGCAGGCCTCGCCGGTCATCTCCGGTGGCCAGGCCGGGCCGCACCCGATCCAGGGGATCGGCGCGGGCTTCGTTCCCGCCAATCTCCACACGCGCGTCCTTGACGGCGTGATCGAGGTCGACGCCGCGGTCGCCAAGGACATGGCGCGGCGCAGCGCGCGCGAGGAAGGCATGCTGGTCGGCATTTCCTCCGGCGCGACGCTGGCGGCGATCCTGCAGAAGCTGCCCGACCTGCCCGACGATGCGCGCGTGCTGGGCTTCAACTACGATACCGGCGAACGCTATCTGTCGGTGCCGGACTTCCTGCCGGAGAATTGACCTGACCACCAGTTGGAGGCTGCACGCAATCCTCGCGGGGATTGCGGCGCTGGCGGTCGCGGTGCCGGCGGTGGTGGTCAGCCGCCCGCCCGCCGTGCCGCGCGCGATCGCCGCGAAGGTGAAGCGTCCTGCGCGCATCGTCGCGCCCACGCAGCTTCCCGAAGTCGAGCCGGTCGAGTTGCAGGATCTGACGCCGGAGGAAGCGCGGCTGTTCAACGCCGGCGTTCCGTTCGTACGCGGCCCGCGTCCTGCGGCGCGCGCGTTCCGCTTCGTCGGGGACGAGACACAGCGCGCACGCGCCACCGACTGTCTTGCGGCGGCGGCGTGGTACGAGGCGGGCGATGATCCGGTGGGGGAGCGGGCGGTGGTGCAGGTGGTGCTCAATCGCCTGCGGCATCCCGCCTTTCCCAAGACGATCTGCGCGGTGGTCTTCCAGGGGCAGGAACGCGCGACCGGCTGCCAGTTCACCTTCACATGCGACGGCGCGCTCGCGCGGCATCCATCGGAGCCGGCGTGGGAACGCGCCCGCAGGATCGCGGCGGCGGCGCTGGACGGCGCGGTGTTCGGCAGGGTCGGCTATGCCACGCATTATCACACCGACTGGGTGGTTCCTTACTGGAGCGCCAGTCTCGACAAGATCGCCGAGGTCAACACGCACCTGTTCTTCCGCTGGAGCGGCTGGTGGGGCACGCCGCCGGCCTTCCGCCGCTCGGTGTCGAGCGACGAACCAGTGATCGCGGCGCTCGCGGACGTCTCGCCGGTCCATCGTCTGGGCGGCGCGCTGAACGAGGCCGCCGCGGCGATCGTCGCGGCAACGCCGCTGACGGCCACGCCGCCCGCCGCCCTGCCGGGCGAGCCGGACAGTTTCGCGGTGGCGCTCGGCGACGTGCCGGCGGAGCGCTTTCCCGACCTGGCGAGAGCCGCTTGCGGCACGCGGGCGAAGTGCAAGTTTCTCGGCTGGACCGACAAGGCGATGGTCCCGCCGTCCGCGACCATGACGCCGCAGCAACTGGCGGCGATGTCGTTCAGCTACCTTCGCGACAGGGAAGCGGCGCCGGAGCGCGAATTGTGGAACTGCCGCGAATTCCCGCGCACCGGCCCGGGGCTGTGCATGCGGCGGCAGGTGGTGCCGGTATCGGCCCCGACTGCGGTAGCGACACGCGGTCCGGAGGCGCTGGAGGGCGTGCGGCGGCGCGACCAGCCGACGCCCGTCGCCACGCCGTCCCCCGCCACGAACTAGGCCGGACCGACGGTCAACGGCGCCGTCCGCACCGAACGGATCAGCATGACGCGCCGGCCGGGCCGAGTGGCGTTCCGGCCTCAAGTCCGATGATAGCTACCGGCCGTCCGCCCATCGCGTGCTCGCCGCATCGCGCCGGGCCATTCTACTTGGCGCCAGACGCCGCGGCATCGCTGCCGGGCTGGTCGAAGCGCGTGTTCCCGGCGTGCGTCCTTCGACGAACTCAGGACAAGCAGCGACCCGGACGAACACATCGGGTTGTAAGGTCGTGGAGCCGGCGATCGCTTCGCGACGCCGACCATGACGCGGTGGTCGGTTTCGCGCGCATTCCCACGCGCGCGAAAACCGACGAACCGGCTCCCCCGGGGATTACGCCGCCGCGAACATTTCCGGCGGCAACGCCATCACCGCCTCCGCGCCGCCTTCGATCTGCCGGCGCAGCGATCCGGCCTCCGGCAGCACGCGCTCGGCAAAGAAGCGTGCGGTCACCAGCTTGGCATCCAGGAACGCGACATCGCCCTGCCCTTGCGCCTTCAGCCGCGCCGCCGCGCCCGCCATGCGCAGCCACATCAGCCCGACCGCCACCGTGCCGACCAGGTGCATGTACGGCACCGCGCCTGCGCCGACGTTGTTGGGATCCTTCATGCCATTGGCCAGGAACCACATCGTCGCCGCCTGCAACTCGCCCGCCGCCTTCTCCAGCCGTCCCGCGAAATCGGCGGTCGCCGCATCGGCCTTGCCGGCGGCGATCTCCTCCATCACCAGCCGCCCGAACGCCTGCACGGCGCGACCGCCGTTCTGCGCCAGCTTGCGCCCGACCAGATCCATCGCCTGCACGCCGTTGGTGCCCTCGTAGATCTGCGCGATCCGCGCATCGCGGACGTACTGCTCCATTCCCCATTCGCGGATGTAGCCGTGCCCGCCATAGACCTGCTGCGCGTTGGTCGCGATCTGGTAGCCGCGATCGGTGCCGACACCCTTGATGACCGGGGTGAGCAGCCCGAGCAGGTCGCCCGCCAACTGGCGTTCGCTCTCCTCCGCGGCATTATGCTCCAGATCAGCCTGCAACGCGCCCCACAGGCAAAGCGCGCGCAAGCCCTCGGTCCACGCCTTGGCGTCCATCAGCATGCGGCGCACGTCCGGGTGGACGAACAGCGTATCGGCCTTCTCGCCCGGCTCCGCCGGTCCGGTCAGCGCGCGTCCCTGCCGGCGATCCTTCGCATATTGCACCGCATTCTGGTATGCCGTCTCCGCGACGCCCAGCCCCTGAAGGCCGACGCCCAGCCGCGCCGCGTTCATCATGATGAACATCGCGGCCAGCCCCTTCATCTCCTCGCCGACCAGCCAGCCGGTCGCGCCGTCATAATTCATGACGCAGGTCGAATTGCCGTGGATGCCCATCTTGTGCTCGATCGAGCCGCAGCTCACCGCGTTGCGCGCGCCCAGCGAGCCATCGTCGTTCACCAGCACCTTGGGCACCACGAACAACGAAATGCCCTTGGAGCTGTCCGGCGCGCCCGGCGTCTTGGCCAGCACAAGGTGGATGATGTTGTCGGTCAGGTCATGCTCGCCGGCCGAAATGAAGATCTTGGTGCCCGTGATCCTGTAGCTGCCGTCGTCCTGCGGCTCCGCACGGGTGCGGATCAGCCCCAGGTCGGTGCCGCACTGCGGCTCGGTCAGGTTCATGGTGCCGCCCCATTCGCCGGACACCATGCGCGGCAGGTACTTCTGCTGCTGCTCGGGGCTGCCCTTCGCGACCAGCGCGGCGATCGCGCCGTGCGCCAGCCCCGGATACATGGCGAACGCCATGTTGGCGGAGATCATATATTCCTGGAAGGCGGTGGACACGACGTGCGGCATCCCCTGCCCGCCGAACGCCTCCGGCGCGCTGAGCGTGCCCCAGCCCGATTCGACGAAGCGCGCATAGGCGTCCTTGAAGCCCTGCGGCGTCGTCACGCTGCCGTCCGCATGGCGGGTGCAGCCTTCCTGATCGCCTGACTGGTTGAGCGGGAACAGCACCTCGGCCACGAATCGCCCGCCTTCCTCCAGCACCGCGTCCACCGTGTCCGGCGTGGCGGCGGCGAATCCGGCGACATTGGCATAGCGATCGAGCCCGATGACATGCTCCAGGACGAAGCGCGTGTCACGGATCGGGGGGGTATATTGCGGCATCGGCTCACTCTTCCTTGTTTGTGCCGCCCTGTAGCACTTCGACGAACTCGGTCAGTTCGGCGATGGCGGCATCGATATCCTGCTTCTGCTGTCGCAACGCGACGATCCGTTCGCGGCATCGCTCCATCGCCACGATCCGCTGCGTCTGGCGTCCATCGCCCAGATCGTAGAGGTCGATCATCTCGCGAATGTCCGCCAGGCTGAACCCCATGCGCTTGCCGCGCAGGATCCACGCCAGCCGGGCGCGGTCGCGATGCGAGTAGATCCGCACCATCCCGCGACGCTCGGGCGCGATCAGTCCCTCATCCTCGTAGAAGCGCAGCGCGCGCGGCGTTATGCCGAATTCCGCCGACAGATCGGTGATCGTGAAACTGGCACGATCCGGTCGCGGCGGGACGACGGCATAGGCAGCGGAAGCGCTCATGGGAGGAGATTATCTTCCCCTTACGTCAACGTCAACTGGCGCAGAGCAGCTTTCCATCGGTATCCCGCAACCGTGCCGCCTCGCCGATCGCCGCGCTAAGCCGCTCGACGCTCAGCGCCTCCAGCGTCGCGTGTCCCTGGCAGAGCCGCGCGCATCCGGCGGGCAGCGCGGTGGGAAACGTCAGCCGTTCGCCCTCCGCCTCCGCCGCGAACACGCAGCCGCGCCCGAGGTCGATCTTCAACCGACCACCGGCCGTACCCCGGGCGATGCAGCGCTGGCCCGGTCCATAGTCGACGCTGACACCGATGCGATATGCCGCAGCCGCTCCCGCGCCCCTGGTCACGCACACCCGGTCGTCGCCGGCGGCATAGACGCCGGTCAGGTTCGCGGTGTCGCCGACCAGCCCCGCCTCGCGCGCGGCGCGCTCCAGCGCCGGCCCGTCACCGGCCGCATGTTCCATCCCGCCGTCGCAGCCGCCGCACAGCAGCGCCAGCGTCGCCACCGCCCGCCATGCGCTCAATCGACGCGCTCCAGTCCCGCCTCGCCCAGCCGGCGATAGAAGCAGCTCGGCGCGCCGGTATGGCAGGCCGGGCCGGCGGGATCGGCGATGATCCACAGCGCGTCCTGATCGCAATCTACGCGCATCTCCACCACGCGCAGGATGTTGCCGGACGTTTCGCCCTTCTTCCACAGCCGCCCGCGACTGCGCGAGAAGAAGGTCGCCTCGCCACTCGCGCGGGTCGCCGCGATCGCCGCGGCGTTCATGTGCGCGACCATCAGCAGCGCGCCGGACGCCCGGTCGGTGACCACCGCGGTCACCAGCCCCGCGGCGTCGAATTTCGGGTCGAAGGTGCTGCCCGTCTCACGTGGATCGCTCATGCGCCCGGCCTAGCCCAGTTGCCGGAGCCGCGCCACAACGCGCAATCCGGCGAAACGCTGCCCCGCGATGATGACATTCGCGCGACGCTCGCTATATGCGGCCCCGCACCACGCGAGCCCCCGCCACATGCTGACCACACATCCCTTCGACGACGATCATCTGCATGAGGAGTGCGGCATCTTCGGCGCGTCCGAATCCGAAGGCGCCGCCGCGCTCGTCGCGCTGGGCCTGCACGCGCTCCAGCATCGCGGGCAGGAAGCCGCCGGCATCACCAGCTTCGATGGCCAGGTCTTCCACACGCATCGCGCGATGGGACACGTCGCCGGCAATTTCGACCGTGACGAGGTGATTCGCGCGCTGCCCGGCGAAGTCGCGTGCGGCCATGTGCGCTATTCCACCACCGGCGAAACCGCGCTGCGCAATGTCCAGCCGCTGTATGCCGAACTGCAATCGGGCGGGTTCGCGATCGCGCACAACGGCAACATCTCCAATGCGATGCGGCTGCGGCGCGAACTGGTGCGGCGCGGTTCGATCTTCCAGTCGACGTCGGATACCGAGACGATCATCCATCTGGTTGCGACCAGCCAGTATCGCACGCTGCTCGACAAGTTCATCGACGCGCTGAAGCAGGTCGAGGGCGCCTATGCGCTGATCGTGATGACCCCCGACGGCATGATCGCCTGCCGCGATCCGCTGGGCATCCGCCCGCTGGTGATGGGCAAGCTGGGCGAGACGTATATCTTCGCCAGCGAGACGGTGGCGCTCGATGTCGTCGGCGCGACCTTCGAGCGGTCCGTGGAGCCGGGCGAGCTGGTGATCGTGCAGAATGGCGAGCTGCGGTCGATCCGCCCGTTCGAACAGGTGCCCGCGCGGCCGTGCATCTTCGAGTGGGTCTATTTCTCGCGCCCCGATTCGATCGTCGACGATCATTCGATCTATTCGGTGCGCAAGAACATCGGCGCACAACTGGCGATCGAGGCGCCGGTCGAGGCCGATCTGGTGATCCCGGTGCCCGACTCGGGCGTTCCTGCCGCAATCGGCTATGCGCAGGAATCGGGCATTCCGTTCGAGCTTGGCATCATCCGCTCGCATTATGTCGGCCGCACCTTCATCCAGCCCGGCGACAAGGTTCGCCACCTGGGCGTCAAGCTGAAGCACAATGCCAATCGCGCGCTGATCCAGGGCAAGAAGGTCGTGTTGATCGACGACTCGATCGTGCGCGGCACCACCTCGCTGAAGATCGTGCAGATGATGCGCGAGGCGGGCGCGGCGGAGGTGCACATGCGCATCGCCTCGCCGCCGACCCGGCATAGCTGCTTCTACGGCGTCGATACGCCCGAACGCGCGAAGCTGCTGGCCGCCAAGCTCGACATCGGCGGCATGACCGACTTCATCCATGCCGACAGCCTGGCGTTCGTGTCGATTGACGGGCTGTACAAGGCGCTGGGCGAGATGCACCGCGCCGACATCCGCCCGAAATATTGCGACGCCTGTTTCACGGGCGACTATCCGACCACGCTGACCGACCATGACGAATCCAGCGCGGTCGACCAGTTCGCGATGCTGGCCGAACGGGTGAACTGACGCGCATGACCAGGCCGCTTGCCGACAAACTCGCACTTGTCACCGGCGCCAGCCGCGGGATCGGCGCGGCGACCGCCATCGCGCTGGGTGCGCAGGGCGCGCATGTTGTCCTCACCGCGCGCACCGCGAGCGGGCTGGAGGAGGTCGAACAGACGATCTTCGACGCCGGCGGCTCCGCGACGATCGCACCGCTCGACCTGACGCAGAGCGATTCGATCGCGCGCCTCGCCACCGCGATCGGCGAACGGTGGCGCGCGCTCGACATCATGGTGCTGAACGCCGGGATGCTCGGCACGCTGGCGGCGGTGCCGGCGATCGACGCCAAGGAACTGGCGCAGGTGCTGACGCTCAACGTCTCGGCGCAGGTGGCGCTGATCCAGTCGTTCGACGCGATGCTGCGCCGTTCGCCCGCTGCGCGGGTGATCGGCGTCACCTCGTCGGTCGGCCGCACCCCGCGCGCCTATTGGGGCGCCTATGGCGCTTCCAAGGCGGCGTTCGAGACGCTGCTCGAAGCCTATGGCGACGAGACGGCCGAGGTCAGCAAGGTGCGGGTCGCGGTGGTCGATCCCGGCGCCACCCGCACGAAGATGCGCGCGCGCGCCTATCCGGGCGAGGATCCCGCATCGGTCAAGCCGCCGGAGACAGTGGCGGCGCGGATCGTGGCGCTGGCGATCGACGGCTTCCCCGCGAACCATCGCGAACGCGTGGGCTGAGGCCCGGCGGGCGTCGCCACACCCGTGACGACGATCAATCCGCCGCTTTGACCAGCGTCACCTGCATCACGTCGATCCCGCCGCCACGGAAACCACCTTCGCAATACATCAGGTAATAGCGCCACAGCCGCTGGAAGCGCGCATCGAACCGCGCCGGCAGCCGCCGCTCCGCTGCCGCCCGGTCGAACCGCATGCGCCATGCCAGCAGCGTCTCCGCATAATCCATGCCGAAGCGCCGCTCGTCCGTCCACGCCAGCCCGTGCGCCGCCGCCAGCGCGCGGAAGCGGCTGGCGGAGACCAGCGACCCGCCGGGGAACACGTAGCGCTGGATGAAGTCCGCGCTGCCGGCATAGGCGTCCCACACATCGTCCGCGATCGTGATGAGTTGCAGCGCCGCGCGTCCGCCCGGTTTCAGGACGCGCGCGATCGTCGCCAGATACGCCGGCCAGTATTCCGGTCCGACCGCCTCGACCATCTCGATGCTCGCCACCGCGTCATACATGCCATCCGCGTCGCGATAATCGGTCAGCCCCACGGTCACGCCCGGCAGCCGGCGCGCCAGCACCTGCTCGCGCTGCTCGGTCGACAGCGTCAGCGCATGGACCCGCACACCCGCCGCCGCCGCCGCCGCCGTCGCGGCGAACGATCCCCAGCCGCAGCCGATCTCCAGCACGCGATCGCCCGCCTGCGCGCCCGTGCGCGCGAGGATCGCGTCGAGCTTGCGCTGTTGCGCCCGTTCGAGCGGTTCGCCGGGGGCGAGGTCCAGCGCGCTGGAATAGGTCAGCGTGGCATCCAGCCATTCGCGATAGAAATCGTTGCCCAGGTCGTAATGCGCCGCGATGTTGCGCCGCGCGCCGCCGCGATCGTTGCGACGCAGCCGGTGGCCCAGCCGCATCGCCCAGCGCGCGAGATGCTTGGCGCGCGCGACATCGCCCAGCGACGCGCGGTTGCGCACGAACAGGTCGAAGATCGGCACGGGATCGGGGCTGGTCCAGTCACCCGCTTCCCACCCCTCGTACCAGCCGACCGATCCGGCGGACACCAGCCGCCACAAGGCCCGCCAGCGCACCAGCCGCACCATCGCCACCGGCCCTTCGGCATGGCCGCCGATCAGCCGGTGCGTGCCGTCGGGAAGGCACGCCTCGATCGCCCCGCTCGCCAGTCCGCGGTCGATCCGGTCGAGGATGCGGTGGAAGGCCGGCGCCAGCAGCCGTCCGCGCAGGTTCATCGGGGGAATGTGCGTCGTCACCGCGTCCATGGCGCGAGCGCCTATCGCACCTTCTTCCCCGCCGCCAGCGCGCGTTCGCGCGCCTCGCGGTGTCCGATCAGCATCGCGGGGTAATTACGCGGCCGGCACCCGGCCGCATCGGGGTCGTGGATCGCCGCGTCCGGCACCTTCGCCAGCTCGGGCACCCAGCGGCGGATATAGTCGCCGGCGTCGAACTTCTCCGACTGGGTCAGCGGCGCCATGATCCGCCCGAACATGTTGGCATCCATGCCGGTCCCGGCCACCCACTGCCAGTTGACCGAGTTATTGCCGTAATCGGCGTCGATCAGGCAGTGCCAGAACCAGCGCTCGCCCTCGCGCCAGTCGATCAGCAGATGCTTCACCAGGAACGAGGCGGCGATCATCCGCACGCGATTGTGCATCCACCCGCTGTGCCAGAGCTGCCGCATCCCGGCGTCGACGATCGGATAGCCGGTGCGACCGCGCTGCCATGCCCGCAGGTCGCGCCGCGCCGCCGCCCCGGTCCGCCATGGCAGCCGGTCATAGGCCGCGCGGCCGTTCCTCGCGCCATATTCCGGCATCGCCAGCACCACGCCGGCGGTGAAGTCGCGCCACGCCAGCTCCTTTCGAAACGTCACGTCCTGCGCCGTACTCGCGTGCCACACCGTACGCGGCGACACCTCGCCGAAATGCAGGTGTGGCGACAGGCGGGTCGTGCCGTCCTCCGCCGGCAGGTTGCGACGTACCTCATAGCCCGCGATGTCGAGCGCCGCGACCTTGCGGCGCGCCTCCGCCTCGCCGGGCGTCCAGTCGAACCCGGTCGACCAGTCCGGCGCATCGGGCAGCAGCGCCCAGGAGGCGAGCGTGTCGCTCGCCGGCCACGTCCCGGGCGCGGGAATGACGTCGGGCACCGGCAGCGGCGAAGCGGGCGGCAGGTGCGCCTGCAACCCGCGCCAGAACGCGGAATAGATGCGGAACTGCCCGCCCGATGCGGTCGTCACCTGCTCGGGCGGCGCGAGGTGGTTGCCGTCGTGCAGGCACAAGCGCTCGCCCAGCCTGGCCTCGGTCGCCCGCCACCATGGTTCGTAGTGGCGGATGGCGTGGATCGCCGACGCGCCGGTCTGTTCCATCAGTTCGGTCAGGATCGCGACCGCATCGCCCCGGCGCAGGATCAGCCGGCTGCCGTGCTCCTCCAGCGCCGTGGCCAGTGCGGCGAGGCTGTGGTGCAGCCACCAGCGCTGCGCCCCGCCGATCCGCCACGCGCCGGGCGCGTCGTCGTCCAGCACGTAGACGGGGATCACCGTGCCCGCGCCGGCCGCGGCGACCAGCGCCGCCTGATCGTGAAGGCGCAGATCCTGTCGCAGCCAGAGCAAGGTGGTCATCGCCACTCGCTACGAACGATCGGCATCGCTTGTTCCCGCGAACATCGCCCCCAGCGTCTCGATCACGCGGACATGCCGCGCGGCGATCGCCAGCACATCGTCGCCATATCCGCCGCCGACGGTGCTGGCCAGCGGCACGCCGCGCGCGATCGCCAGCCGCGCCACCAGCCGGTCGCGCTGTTCGAGACCCGCGTCGCTGAGCGCGAGCCGGCCCAGCCGGTCGTCGACAAACGGGTCGACGCCGCCCTGATAGAGGATCAGCGTCGGCCGCCATCCGTCCAGCAACGGCGTCAGCGTCTCCTCCAGCGCCGCGCAATACGCCCGGTCGCCGATCCCGTCCGCCAGCGGCACATCGAGCGTCGAGCGCGCCTTGCGGACGGGAAAGTTCTTTTCGGCATGGATCGAATAGCTGGCGATCTGCGGATGTCCGGCGGTCAGCGCCGCGGTGCCGTCGCCCTGGTGCACGTCCACGTCGACGATCAGCACGCGCTCGGTCGCGCCCTCCTCCACCAGCCGTACCGCCGCCACCGCCAGATCGTTGAACACGCAATAACCCGCGCCGGTATCCGCCAGCGCATGGTGGCTGCCCCCGGCCGTGTTAGCCGCATAGCCGTGCTTCAGCGCCAGGAGCGCGGCCAGCCAGGTGCCGCCCGGCACCATCCGCGCACGCCGGGCGACCGTCGCGGTGACCGGAAAGCCGATCCGCCGTTCCTTCGCACGTGGCACCTGCGCCGCCAGCACCTCCGCGACGTAATCGGGATCGTGGGTCGCCTCCAGCCACGCGGAGGGCATCGCTTCGGGCAGATGCCATGCCACCGCGTCTCCCAGCCCGAGCAGCAGATCGCGGATGGCGCCGTTCTTTCCCCAGCGGTAGCTGCTGCGCGCCGGCGCTTCGGTGACGTAATCGGGGTGGTGGACGACCGGGATCATCCCCGTAAGATAGGCGCCGAACGACCGCGCGCCACGACCGACGCGCCTTGTGGAGCATGGCATGACCGACCGGACGACCGCCTCTTCCCCCGAACCGTTCGTCCGTCCGGACGTGCGCGCCTTTCTGTCTTATCTCAACAACCTGCCCGGCCCACGTACGCACGAACTGCCTGCGACGGAGGCGCGCGCGGTGATGCTGGCGATGCGCGACGTGACCGATCTGCCGCGCGGTGAACTGGCGGTGGTTCGCGATCTGACCATCCCCGGACCGGCCGGCGCGATCCGCGCGCGGCTGTTCGATGCGCGCGCGACGCGCGTGCCCGGCCCGGCGGTCGTCTTCTACCATGGCGGCGGCTGGGTGATCGGCGACATCGACACCCATGCGAGCTTCACCGCGGAGATGGCGCGCCAGCTCGACCTGCCGGTGATCTCGGTCGATTATCGGCTGGCGCCCGAGGCGCGGTGGCCCGCCGCGCCCGACGACTGCGAGGCGGCGGCCCGCTGGGTGGCGGAAAGCCCCGCCGAACTGGACCGCGCCGTCACCTCGCTGGTGCTGGCCGGCGACAGTGCCGGCGGCAATCTCGCGATCGTGGTGGCGATGGCGCTGCGCGACGCGCCCGCCACGGTGCCGGTGATCGTGCAGGCGCCGATCTACCCGGCGACCGACGCGTCGCGGACCTACGATTCCTATCGCGCATTCGCCGACGGCTATCTGCTGACCCATGCCAGCATGACGTGGTTCGGCGATCATTATGCGGCCGATCCGCTGCACCCGCGCTTCTCGCCGCTGCTCGGCGAACTGGCGGGCCTGCCGCCGGCGGTGATCGTCACCGGCGGGCTCGATCCGCTTCGCGATCAGGGGCGCGCCTATGCCGCCGCGCTGGCGATGGCCGGCGTGCCGGTCAGCTATCAGGAGGCAGCCGGCACCATCCACGGCTTCATCACGCTGCGTCGCGCGATCCCGTCCAGCCAGGGCGACGTCGCGGCCTATCTGACCGCGCTGAAGGCGGCGGTGATCGCGGCGGAGGGACAGCGGGTGATGGCGCAGGCGGCGGGTTGATGCCGCCCGCCACGCGGCCTAGTTGGGCGCGATGAGCACCCCGGACACCCTGCCGTATCGCCCCTGCGCGGGCGTCATGCTGATGAACCGCGATGGCAAGGTCTTTGTCGGCCAGCGGCTCGATAACGTTCTGGAAGCGTGGCAGATGCCGCAGGGCGGGATCGACCCCGGCGAGGATGCGCGCGAGGCCGCGGTGCGCGAATTGTGGGAGGAAACCGGCGTCACTGCCGACAAGGTGACGCTGGTCGCCGAGGCGCCGGAGGAGCTTACCTATGATCTGCCGCCGGAAATGGTCGGCAAGGTCTGGAAGGGCCGGTATCGCGGCCAGCGCCAGCGCTGGTTCCTGTTCCGCTTCGACGGGAGCGATGACGATATCCGTATCGACACGCCGCACCCGGAGTTCCGCGCGTGGCGCTGGGCGGACCCGGCCGACCTGCCGCACCTGATCGTCCCGTTCAAGGCACAGCTCTATCGCGACGTGCTGGCGGCGTTCCGCGCGCATCTGCCCGCCGGCGCGGCATAGCGACGAACCCCGCGATGTTCTGCGCGCTGCTGGGCACCGTGCTGGTCGCCGCCGCCCCGCCCCCCGCGCCGCCGGTCGCCATCCAGTCCGCGGCGCAGCGGCGCGCGGCGACGCGGCGCCGCCGCGCGCGACAAACGTTGCTCACGCGGCCGGAGGTGGAGGTCGATCCCGTCGTCATCGACGCGCCGCCGCCGACGGTTCCGCCGCCCGAGCTCTCCGACCTGGGCGTAAACCTGTCGCGTATTCCTGGTCCCGAGATCCCGCCCGAGATCCGGGCGATGCTGGATGCGGCGATGCAGGCTGGCGACGACAGCGGCGTCGATACGATCGTCAAATATGCCCGCGCCGGCGATCCCGGATCGCGCGATCTGGTGGTGCGCCGCGCGACCGAGTGGCGCGACGCCCGCTCCCGCGCCCGCAACGAGCGGCTGAGTCGCGCCAGCGTGCTGGAACTATGGTCGGGGCGCGTCGAGGCCGGAGGCTCCGTTTCGACCGGCAACTCCAACGTCACCGGGCTGAGCGGAACGGCCGACCTGACGCGCGAGGGGCTGCGCTGGCGCCACCGCGTGCTGGCGCAGGCGGATTTCCAGCGCACCGGCGGCGTCACCAGCCGTGAGCGCTACGTCGCGGGATACCAGCCCAACTACAAGATCAACGACCGCGGCTATATCTACGGCAATGCCCAATATGAGGCGGATCGTTTCCTCGGCTATTACAGCCGCTATTCGGCCTCGGTCGGTGCCGGCTATGGCGTGTTCCGTCGCACCGGGCTGACGCTCGATCTCGAACTCGGCCCGGCGTTCCGCCAGACCGATTTCACCGACGACACCATGCAGAGCAGTCTGGCGGTGCGCGGCAGCATGGACCTGCGCTGGACATTGTTCAGCGGCCTGGCGGTGACGCAGACCGCCTCCGCCTATCTCGAACAATATAACAGCACGGTGCAGAGCGTGTCCGCGATCGAGGCCAAGCTGCTGGGGCCACTCTCCGCGCGCCTGTCCTACACCGTGCAATATGAAAGCGAGCCGCCGAACGGGCGGCTCAGCACCGACACGATCAGCCGCGCCTCCATCGTCTACGCCTTCTGAGTAGCACGGCTGTTTCGTTCGCAGTGTCCGGCGGCTACGAAGGCGATCATGGAGCGTCTATCTTCGATCGAGCGTCGCGCGTTGGACCGTATCGACGCGGCGGCGATGCTCGCGCAGGTCGAGCGCTGGGCGGCGATCAATAGTGGCACGCGCCATCTGGCGGGCTGCGCGCGCATGGCCGCGGAACTGGCGGACGGCTTCGCCGCGCTGCCGGGCGATGTCCGGCTGGTCGACCCCGCGCCGGCGCAGAGCGTCGGCACCGATGGACGGGTCGAGCCGCTGGCGCATGGCCGCCACCTCCGCCTGACTGTGCGACCGGACGCGCCGGTGCGATTGCTGCTGACCGGGCACCTGGACACGGTCTATCCCGCCGACCATCCCTTCCAGTCGCTGGCGTGGCGCGAGCCGGGCATCCTGGGCGGCCCCGGCGTCGCGGACATGAAGGGTGGCCTGGCGCTGATGCTGGAGGCACTGCTGGCGATCGAGGGGGTCGCGCCGCACATCGGCTATGAGGTCGTCATCAATTCGGACGAGGAGACCGGCTCGCTGTCATCCGCCGCGCTGCTGGCCGAGGCGGCACACGGCAAGGCGGCGGCGCTGACCTACGAGCCGGCGCTGCCGGACGGCACGCTGGCGGGCGCGCGCGGCGGCACCGGCAATTTCTCGATCGTGGTGCGCGGTCGCGCGGCGCACGCCGGGCGCAACCCCGGGGACGGCCGCAACGCGATCGTCGCGGCGGGAGCACTGGCGGTGCGGCTCCATGCCGGACGCTCGCCGCGCCTGGCGGTCAATCCCGCGCGGATCGACGGCGGCGGACCCAATAACGTCGTGCCCGACATGGCCGTGCTGCGCGTCAACTTCCGCCCCGCCGATGCGGAGGAGATCGACCGCGCCCGGACCGCGATCGACGCGGCGGTCGCGGAGGTCGCGGTCGCGCACGATGTGGAGATCACCGTGCATGGCGGCTTCAATCGCCCCCCCAAGCCGATCGACGCCGGCGCGGCGCGGCTGTTCGCGCTGGTGCGCGACGCAGGCGCCGATCTGGGGCAACCGATCGCCTGGCGCGACACCGGCGGCGTGTGCGACGGCAACAACATCGCGGCGTGCGGCGTGCCGGTGGTGGACACGATGGGCGCGCGCGGCGGCGCGATCCACTCCACGGACGAATTCCTGATCGTCGACAGCCTCGCCGAACGCGCTGCGCTGTCGGTGCTCACCATCCTGCGGCTAGGCCAGGGAGCCCTTGCATGACCTTCGTGATCCGCGCCGCGACCGAGCGCGATCTGCCGCATCTGTACGAGATGGCGAAGCTGACCGGCGGCGGCTTCACCAACCTGCCGCCCGATCGCGCCGCGCTGGGCGCCAAGCTGCGCCGCAGCGCCGAGGCTTTCGGACATGACGAGGCGACGCTCAGCGACGAACTGTTCGTGCTGATGCTGGAAAACACGGCCACCGGCGAAGTGCGCGGCACCTGCCAGCTCATCACCCATGTCGGGCAGCGCCACCCCTTCTACAGCTATCGGCTCGGCACGCTGGCGCAGCACAGCCGCGAGCTGGGCCGCACCTTCCGGGCCGAGATGCTGTCGCTGACCACCGATCTTGAGGGGGCCAGCGAGGTGGGCGGGCTGTTCCTCCATCCCGGCGAACGCGCGGGCGGACTCGGCCTGCTGCTGGCGCGCAGCCGCTACCTGTTCATCCGCGCGCATCGTGCCCGCTTTGCCGACCGCACGCTGGCGGAGCTGCGCGGCGTGATCGACGAGGCGGGTGGCTCGCCGTTCTGGGACGGGCTGGCCGGGCGCTTCTTCGGCATGGGGTTCCAGGAGGCCGACGAGTTCAACGCGGTGAACGGCCATCAATTCATCGCGGACCTGATGCCCAAGCACCCGATCTACACCGCGATGCTGTCGGAAGGCGCGCGCGCCGCGATCGGCCTGCCGCATCCCTCGGGACGCGCGGCGATGCGGATGCTGGAGAATGAGGGATTCGCGTACGAGAATTACGTCGACATCTTCGACGGCGGCCCGACGATGACCGTTCGTACCGACCAGATCCGCACGATCCGCGCCGCGCAGGATGCGGACGTCGTCGCGGTGGAGCCGGGCGGTGACGAGGCGCTGGTCGCGACCGGACGGCTCGCCGACTTCCGCTGCGCCTATGCCCGGATCGGGACGACGGACGCTGGGGTGACGCTGGACCCGGCGGCGGCGGCGGCGCTACGCATCGGGCGCGGTGATCGGGTGAGCTGGATCGGACGGTTATGATGCGCGAGATCAACTTCGACGGCATCATCGGCCCCAGCCACAATTATGCCGGGCTCAGCCCCGGCAACCTCGCCGCCACGGCCAACGCCGGCCATGTCGCGCATCCGCGCGCCGCTGCCTTGCAGGGCGTGGCGAAGATGCGCGCCAACCTCGCGCTCGGGCTGGTGCAGGGCGTCCTGCTGCCGCACCCGCGACCGGATCACGACTGGCTGGCGCGGCTGGCGACCGACTATGATGCCGCCGCGCCGCACCTGCGCGCGCAAGCGCTGTCCGCCTCGGCGATGTGGGCGGCCAACGCGGCGACCGTGTCCCCCGCGCCCGACACGGCCGATGGTCGCTGCCACCTGACCGTCGCCAATCTCGTGACCATGCCGCATCGCAGCCATGAATGGCGCGCGACTCTGGCGCAACTGCGCGTCGCGTTCGCCGACGACCGGTATTTCGTGGTCCAGCCGCCCGTGCCGGCCCCGTTCGGCGACGAAGGCGCGGCCAATCACATGCGGCTGTGCGCCGCGCATGACGCGCCGGGCGTGGAGGTGTTCGTCTATGGCGTGCCGGGCGGCCCCTTCCCCGCGCGCCAGCATGTCGAGGCGAGCCGCGCGATCGCGCGTCACCACCGCCTCGATCCGGCGCGGACGCTGTTCGTCCAGCAGTCGGTCGCGGCGATCGCGGCGGGGGCGTTCCATAACGATGTCGTTGCGGTCGCCAACGAGCATGTCCTGCTCGCACACGAGCAGGCGTTCGAGGATCGCGATCGGTTCCATGCCGATCTGCGCCGGCTGTTGCCCGAGGTCGAGATCGTCGAGGTGCCCGCCACGGCGGTCAGCCTGGCCGACGCGATCGGTTCCTATCTGTTCAACGCGCAACTGGTCACCCCGCCTGACGGACAGCCGACGCTGATCGTCCCGGAGGAGGCGCGGGCCAACCCGCGCGTATGGGCATGGATCGAGGCGCATCTTGCCGGCAACGGGCCGATCCGCCGCGTGAAGGTGGTCGACGTGCGCGAGTCGATGGCGAACGGCGGTGGCCCGGCGTGCCTGAGGCTGCGCGTCGTGTGCGATCCCGCCACCGTCGATCCGCGCTTCCTGGTCGACGATGCGAAGCTCGACACCATCGCCGCCGTGATCGAGCGTCACTGGCCAGCCGACATCCGGCCCGAAGCGATCGGCGACCCCACGCTGCTGACCACGATCGCCGCCGCGCGCGATGCCCTGCTGACGGCGCTCGATTTACCCGAGTTGCGCGCATGACGCGGCCCCCGCTCGTCGTGCGGCTCTGGCGTCGCTTCGCCCGGCTGTTCGTCATCAGGACGAAGTTCGAGGCGTTCCTGCTGATCTACGCGCTGGCGACCGGCGCCGTGGAACGCGGACTCGGGTACGTGCACCGTTTTCCCGGCATCTCGGGCTGGATCATGTTCATGGCCTGTAGCGCGGCGGTGTTCATGGCCGGCGGCCGGATCATCGACGGGGTGGATCGCGATCTGGCCGAATAGCGCCCGATGGTGCTTGATATGTTGTAACATTGCGGTAGGGAGGCGACACCATGTCGGAGTCGTCGATGAAAGCCCTTCTGTTCGCCGCGGTCGCGCTTGCGCCGCTCGCCCTTCCCGCCACCGCGCAGACCGCGCGCCAGCCCGATCCGCACCGTTCGGACGAGGTGATCGTCACCGCGCCGATCCGCCTGAGCGAAACCGATGTGTTGCAGGGCACGTCGGTGCTGAGCGGCGCGAACCTGACCCGCGAACTGCGCCCGACCATCGGCGAGACGCTCGCGCGGTTGCCCGGCGTGTCGGCGACATCGTTCGGCCCCAATGCCTCGCGCCCGATCCTGCGCGGCTTCCAGGGCGACCGCATCCGCGTGCTGACCGACGGCATCGGCTCGATCGACGTGTCGAACACCTCGGTCGATCATGCGGTCGTCATCGACCCGCTGCTCGCCGAACGCGTCGAGGTGCTGCGCGGCCCCGCGGCATTGCTGTACGGCTCGTCGGCGGTCGGCGGCGTCGTCAACGTCGTCGATCGCCGCATCCCCCGCGCGCTGCCGGAGAATGGCTACCGCGTCGATGCGATCGGCACCTATGGCAGCGCGGCGAACGAGCGGTCGGTCGGCGGTGCGGGCGACGTGACGGTGGCCGGCCCGCTGGTGCTGCACGTCGACGGATCGTACCTGAAGGCCGACGACCTGCGCACCGGCGGGCGGATCCTGTCGCGCGCCGCGCGGGCCGCGTCACGGGTCGCGGCCGGTCAGCCACAGAACGGCGACGACCCGATCGACTTCGCCGCCAATGCCGCGCTGCGCGGCAAGCTGCCCAACAGCGCCGCGGAGACATGGACCGCCGGCGCCGGCGCATCGATCGTCACCGACGGCGGCATGCTGGGCGCGTCCTACTCGCACTATGACAGCCTGTACGGCGTGCCGGTCCGCTATGCCACCGCGGTCGGTCAGGAGCAGGAGGCGCCCCGCCTCGATGTGGCGCAGGACCGTTACGACCTGCGTGCCGAGGTCACGCCGCACGGCGCGGTGATCGATGCGATCCGCCTGCGCGCCGCCCATGCCAGTTACCGGCACTTCGAGCTGGAGGAGGACGGATCGGTCGGCACCGCCTTCTATAACAAGGGTCTGGAGGCGCGCGCCGAGTTGGTACAGGCCAGGCGCGGGGCATGGCAGGGGGCCAGCGGCGTCCAGTATTTCAGCCGGGCGTTCGACGTCGTCGGCGACGAGGCGTTCCTGCCGCGCAACAACACCGAGCAGACCGGCATCTTCACGCTCCAGCAGTTCGACACCGGCCGGTTCAAGGCGGAGGGCGGCCTGCGGTACGAACATACCGCGCTGACCGCCGATGCGGGCATCCGCGAGGGCACCGAACGGTTCACGGCGCGGGAGCGGCGGTTCGACACCTGGTCGGGTTCGCTGGGCGGCGCCTATGCGCTGAGTGATGGCGTGCGGATCGGGCTGAACGGATCGCGGACCGAGCGCGCGCCGTCCGCTGAGGAGCTGTTCGCCAACGGCCCGCACGCCGGGACGCAGGCCTATGAGCTGGGCAATCCCAACTTTCGCCCCGAAACGTCATGGGGTCTGGAGGCGACGCTGCACGCGCACAGCGACATCTTCAGCCTGGATGCCTCGGCCTATTACAACTGGTTCGACAACTACATTTACGAAACGCAGGTTGCCGACACCGCGTGCGTCGCCGCGGCGGGCGGCGACATCGAACTGCCGTGCTTCCGCTACGATCAGGCGAAGGCGCGCTACTACGGGTTCGAGGCGGACGCCTCCGCGCGGCTGGCGACGATCGGCACCCACACGATCACTGCCGACCTGCTGGGCGATTACGTCCATGCGCAGGTCGTCGACCGTGGCCCCGTGCCGCGCATCCCGGCACTGCGCTTGTTAGGTGGCCTCGAAGCGCGCAGCGACACCAGCGGCGGCCGGATCGAGGTGGAGCAGGTCTTCCCGCAGCGCCGCACCGCCGCGTTCGAAACCGGCACCGACGGCTACACGATGGTCAACGCCTCGCTGTCGCTCCATCCGTGGGGCGGCGGTGACCGGCGCAGCATCCTGCTGGCGGCGAACAACATCTTCGACGTGGAGGCGCGCCGCCATGCCAGCGTGTTGAAGGACTTCGCGCCGCTCGCCGGGCGCGACATCCGGCTGACCTTCCGCGTCGGCATCTGAGGTGAGGCCGCCCCGTCGCGCTCCGGTGACGCCGGGCCGCGACGGGGCAGCGGTGCCGCTACAGCGCCCGCGCGTAGATCAGGTCGTCGTGCCACGTCGCGCCGACCAGAAAGCGGCGCGTGCCGACCGTGGCGAAACCGTGCTTCTCGTAGAAGCGGTGCGCGCGGCGGTTGCCGCCATAGACGCCGAGCAGGACGCGTCGACGGCCGGCGGTGCGCGCATCGAGCAGCGCCCGCTCCATCAACGCCGGCCCCAGCCCCGCGCCATGCGTTGGGAACAGCGCATAGATGCGCTTGAGTTCGACATCGCCATCGTCCGCCGCCACCGGCAGGTCAGGCGTTGTCAGCAATGTGTAGCCTAGCGGCGCGCCGCCCGCCGCGGCCTCCGCGATCGTGGCGATCGCGCCATCGGCCAGATAGCGTTCGAACGCCGCCGCGCTGTTGTTGCGCGCCACGTGCCGGACGATATCGTCGCCGTCCAGCACGCCGGCGAATGCTTCCAGAAAGGTGGCGCCCGCCACCAGCGACAGCGCGGCGGCGTCCGCCACGCCGGCACGGCGCAGGCGCCAGTCCACGATCAGCCAACGATTTCTTCGGGCTTGAAGAAATAGGCGATCTCGATTTCGGCATTCTCGTCCGAATCCGATCCGTGCACGGTATTCGCCTCGATCGACTCGGCCAGTTCCTTGCGGATCGTGCCCGGCGCGGCGTTCTCGGGGTTGGTGGCGCCCATGACGTCGCGGTTGCGCTGCATGGCGTTCTCGCCCTCCAGCACCTGCACGACGACCGGCCCGGAGATCATGAAGTCGACCAGGTCGTTGAAGAACGGGCGCTCCTTGTGGACGGCATAGAAGCCCTCGGCCTGTTCGCGGGTCATGTGGATGCGCTTGGAGGCGACCACGCGCAGGCCGGCGTCCTCCAGCATCTTCGTGACCGCGCCGGTCAGGTTGCGACGCGTCGCATCGGGCTTGATGATCGAAAAGGTACGGTTCGCGGCCATGACGGTCACGGGCTCCTGCAGAGGGGATGGGAAGTGGCGCCGCCCTAGGCGGAGGGGCGCGGCGATGCAAGTCGCCGGGTCAGGCCGCCTGTTCCCAGCGCCCCGCGTCGTTCTGCTTCCAGTAGCGGCGCTCGACGCCATCGCGCGTCGCCAGATCCTTCCACGCGGCACGGGCGGCGTGGATATGATCCTCGTCGAAGAAGTGAAACGCGCGGTCGAAGTCCAGCGCCGCGTCACGCCACTCGCCATCGACCAGCGCGATGTGGCGCGCATGGTTGGCGGCGCTCACCTCGCCCGCGATCAGGACCGGCTGCCGCTCGTCCGCCGCGCCGCCCGCCTGCCCATGCGGCAGGAAACTGTCGGCGGCATAGCTCCACAGCAGCCGGTCGAGCGCGACGCGCCGCGCCGGATCGCCGGCGACGATCAGCAGCCGCGCGCCCGATCCTACCACCTTCGCCGCGATCTGCGGCAGCGCGCGCTCCAGCGGCATGCGGGTCAGGTGATAGAAATCGACCTGCATCAGCGTTCGCAGACGTCCGCGACGAAGCGGTCGAGCACCCGCACGCCATAGCCGGTCGCGCCCTTGGCCCAGGTCGCGCCGTCCTTGTCCGCCCACACCATGCCGGCGATGTCGAGATGCGCCCAGGCGACACCATCGTCCACGTAGCGCTGCAGGAACTGCGCCGCGGTGATCGAACCGCCGCCGCGCGGCCCGACGTTCTTCATGTCGGCGATGGCCGAGTCGATCAGCCGGTCGTAGGCGTCGGCCAGCGGGAAGCGCCACAATTGATCGCCCGACGCGCGACCGGCGGCCAGCAACTGATCGGCCAGCGCATCGTCATTGGCGAACAGCCCGCCATATTCATTGCCCAGGCTGACGATCATCGCGCCGGTCAGCGTGGCGAGATCGACGATTCGCGCCGGCTTGTGCGTCTTCTGCACCCAGGTGATGCAGTCGCACAGCACCAGCCGTCCTTCGGCATCGGTGTTGATGACCTCCACCGTCTGGCCCGACATGCTGGTGACCACGTCGCCGGGACGCTGGGCGTTGCCGTCGGGCATGTTCTCGACCAGCCCCATGACGCCGACGACGTTGGCCTTCGCCTTGCGCGTGGCGAGCGACAGCATCGCGCCGGCGACCGCCGCCGCGCCGCCCATGTCCCACTTCATGTCCTCCATGCCGGCCGCTGGCTTGATCGAGATGCCGCCGGTGTCGAAGGTGACGCCCTTGCCGACTAGGGCGGTCAGCGGCGCATCGCCCCCCGCGCCGTTCCACTTCAGCGCCAGCACGCGCGCCTCGCGCCGCGACCCCTGCGACACGCCCAGCAGCGCGCCCATGCCCAGATCGCGCATCTCGGCCTCGTCCAGCACCGTCACCTCGAGGCCCAGCCCATCCGTGGCCGCGAGGACACGCTCCACGAACGTCTCGGGATACAGGATGTTCGGCGGCAGCGTCGCCAGCATACGCGCAAGCCCCACGCCCTTCGTCACCGCCGCGCGGTCCGGCCAGGACGCATCGCTGCCGACGATCGTCAATTCGCTCAGCGTCGGCTTCTGCTTTTCCGGCAGCCGGGTGCGATATTCGTCGAAGCGCCATGCGCGCTGTGCCGCCCCGGCCGCGAAACGCGCCGCCGCGATCGGCTCGACGCCGCTCAGATCCGCAACCACCGATGTCGCGCCCGAGGTCAGCAGCCGCGCGGTCAGCGCGCCGCCCGCGCGCTCATAGGCCGCATCGTCGCCCGCGCCCACGCCGAGCAGCAGCACGCGGGCGGTTCCGCTCGCCGTCGGCGCGAACACCTCCGCCACCTGCCCCGCATCGCCATCGAACCGTTGCGCGGCCACCGCGGCGGCCACCAGGGTGTCGGCGCCGTCCACCAGACCCGCGACCCCCGCGCCTTTCCTGACCGGCAACGCCAGCACGGCGGCATCCGCAGGGCGGGTAGTGGCAAAGGCGATCTTCATTCCGCTGTCCTCTTGCATCATGCCGCTTACCTAGGGTCGCGCCGGTGAAATGGCAAAGCGTTGCAGGCGCGGCGCGGCGATGCGATAGGCGCGGCTCGCGCTGTCGCCATCCCGGCCGGCGGCGCACCCGGGGCAACGGCAACGACGTGATGCGTTTCGATCTTCTCGCCGGCGGTGCTGTGTGGCTGGCGCTGGCCGTCCCGGCGTCGGCGCAAGTGCCGCCGGAGCGCGCGCCGATCGCCCCCGCGCCGACCACGTCGCCCGCCGCCGACGATCAGGTGAACTTCAGCGCCGCGACGCTGGAATATGACTACGAAGGCGACGTCGTGACCGCGACCGGCGAGGTGCGGATGACGCGTGCGGGCGATCGGCTGCGCGCCGACAAGGTGACATGGGATCGCAAATCGGGCCGGGTGGTCGCCAACGGCAACGTCGCCGTGACCAATCCCGAAGGCGATGTCGCCTATGGCGACTCGATCGAACTGACCGACACGCTGAAGGACGGCGTGGTCGACAATTTGCTGGTGGTGCTGGAACAGGGCGGACGCCTCGCCGCCGTGCGCGGGGTGCGCGAGCAGGACGGCACGATGAACCTCGACCGCGCGGTCTATTCGCCATGCGCGGTGGTCGGCGCCGATGGCTGCCCGCGCGAACCGACGTGGAAGATCACCGCGGTGAAGGTCGTCTACCGCCCGGACAAGCAGCGCGTCTATTACGAGGGCGCGCGTTTCCACCTGTTCGGCCTGACCAGCCCCGCCCTGCCCCGCTTCAGCAACTCGACGGTGCCCAGCAACGACACCGGCCTGTTGACGCCCTCCATCGGGCTGACGCGGTTGAACGGCGCGGAACTGGTCCTGCCGGTGAACTTCGCGCTCGGCCCCAACCAGTCGCTGGTGATCGCGCCGCATCTGTTTTCCTCGGAAGTGCCGATGCTGGAGGCGCGCTACAGCGCGGTCAATGAACTCGGCGCCTTCTCCGTTCGCGGCTTTGCCACCGGCAGCCGGCGAAGCGAGGATCTGTCCGCCGGCTTCACCTCCGACACGGAGCGTGCGTTCCGTGGCTATGTCGACGGCGCGGGCCGGTTCCAGATTGATCCGTACTGGAGCCTGTCGGGATCGCTGCGCGTCGTCACCGACCGGACGTTCCTGCGCCGCTACGACATCTCGAACGAGGATCGCCTGCGCACCACGCTGGCGCTGGAGCGGATCGACCCCAACAGCTATTTCTCGCTGGCCGGCTGGGCGGTGCAGACGCTGCGGGTCGGCGACCAGCAGGGGATGCAGCCGGTAGCGCTGCCCGAGCTGGACTATCGCCGCCGCGTGCCCGACGCCTTGCTCGGCGGCACGGTGCAGCTTCAGCTCAACACGCTGGCGATCGGGCGCAAGGCCGGGCAGGACACGCAGCGCGCGTTTGCCAGCGCACGCTGGGACTGGCGCGGCATCACCACGCTGGGCCAGGAGGTGACGCTGACCGCCTTCGGGCGCGGCGACGCCTATAACGCGCAGGATACGATCGCGACCTCGGTGGCGAGCTATCGCGGGCTGGAAGGGTTCCAGACCCGCCTGATCGGCGCGCTGGCCGCCGATGTGCGCTGGCCGTTCGTCGGCACGCTGTTCGGCGGCTTCCAGCGCTTCTCGCCGCGCGTGCAAGTGGTCGCCACGCCGCGGACGCGCAACATCCAGATCCCGAACGAGGATGCGCGCGCGGTCGACCTGGAAGATTCGAACCTCTTCGCGCTCAACCGCTTCTCCGGCTACGATCGCTGGGAGGATTCCAGCCGCGTCACCTATGGGGCGGACTGGTCGCTGGACCTCACCGGCGTCGCGATCTCCACCAATGTCGGGCAGAGCTACCGCATCAACGCACGGCCCAGCATCCTGCCGGACGGCACCGGCCTGTCGGATCGGCTTTCCGATATCGTCGGCCGCACCAACATCCGCGTCGGTGAACTGGTGACGTTCACGCACCGCTACCGTCTCGACAAGGACAATTTCGCGGTCCGCCGCAACGAGGTGGATGCGACGGTGGGGACGCGCGCCACCTACGCCACCATCGGCTATCTGCGGCTCAACCGCGACATCGACGTGCTGGAGGATCTGGAGGACCGCGAGGAAGTCCGCGCC
This sequence comes from Sphingomonas taxi, assembly GCA_003243195.1. GTDB lineage: Bacteria > Pseudomonadota > Alphaproteobacteria > Sphingomonadales > Sphingomonadaceae > Sphingomonas > Sphingomonas taxi_B. Next base: position 35,888 of record QFQI01000011.1, read on the forward strand.
GGCGGGCGCGTCGCTTTCGCCCGCTTCTGGTCGATATGGGGGTCGGCGATCGTCGACCTTACCGATCGCGCGGAGGATGCGCTGTCCACGTCGGACGGGTTCAGCCCGATCCGGCATCGGCTGGGGGTCGCCTATCAGGACGATTGTCTCGATCTGGGACTGACGTGGCGGCGCGATTATCGCAACGTCGGCGATGCGCGCGCCGGCAACAGCTATCTGTTGACGCTTTCCTTCAAGAACCTCGGCCGCTAAGCCGTCGTTCAGTTCATTCGCGGCACATGCGCCCATCCGTGCCCGCGGGCGCGCTTCATCGGGATTTCGAGATTAACGTGATGACGAAGAAGAAGGGTGCGTTGCTGACCCGCCGGTTGCTCGGAACGATCGTCGCGCTGGGCGCGGCGGGGGCCGCACTGGCCCAGGCCGATCAGGACGCACAGGATGTGCCCGCGCGCGACACCACCGGCCTCAATCTGCCGGCCGATCTTCAGGTGTTCGGCAAGCTCGACCCCAACGTCCGCAAGGCGACCGCGATCGTCAACGAAAGCGTCATCACCGGCACCGACGTCGACCAGCGCGTGAACTTCATCGCGGCGGCGAACGGCGCGAAGCTGAACGATGCGGATCGCGACCGGCTGCGCTTGCAGGTGCTGCGCCAGTTGATCGACGAGACGTTGCAGATCCAGCAGGCGAAGACCGCCGACGTGACGATCACCAAGCAGGAGATCGACCAGGCCTATGCCGGCGTCGCGCGCAACCTGCAGAAGACGCCGGCCGACCTCACTACCTGGCTGCGTGCGGAGGGATCGTCGGAGCGCTCGCTGCGCCGGCAGATCGAGGGCGAGTTGGCGTGGAACCGCTATCTGCGCCGCAAGGTGGAGCCGTTCGTCAACGTCGGCGACGAGGAGGTGAAGGCGATCCTTGACCGGCTGGAGGCGGCCAAGGGCACCGAGGAATATCACCTCAACGAAATCTATCTCGCCGCCACGCCGGACCGGCAGCAGCAGGTGTTCGACAACGCCCGGCAGATCATCGGCGAGATCGGCAAGGGCCAGGCGCCGTTCGCCTATTTCGCGCGCAACTTCTCCGAAGCTTCGACGCGCGGCGTCGGCGGCGACCTCGGCTGGGTGCGTGCGGCCCAGTTGCCCGAGGCGCTGGCGGAGACGGCGCAGACCATGCAGGTCGGTCAGGTCGCCGGCCCGGTCGGCACGCCCGGCGGCTTCTCGATCCTGTATCTGGTCGACAAGCGGCAGGTGCTGACCGCCGATCCACGTGACGCGCGACTCAGCCTGAAGCAATTGACCATCAAGTTCCCGGCCGGCACCACGCAGGCGCAAGCGACCGCGCGCACCTCCGCCTTCGCGGAGGCGATCCAGAAGCTCCAGGGCTGTGGTTCGGTGGACAAGATCGCGGCGTCGCTGAACGCCGAGGTGGTCGACAACGACGCGATCCGCATCCGCGATCTTCCGCCGCAATTGCAGGCGATCATGGTCAAGTTGCAGGTCGGCCAGGCCACGCCGCCGTTCGGATCGCCCACCGATGGCGTCCGCACGCTGGTGATGTGCGGCCGCGACGAGGCGCAGGGCGGGCAGCTTCCCGGCGCGCAGCAGATCCAGAGCCAGCTCGAACAGCAGCGCGTCAACCTGCGGGCGCAGCAGGCGTTGCGCGACCTGCGACGCGACGCGGTGATCGAGTATCGCTGAGGAGACGCCGATGGTCGCGCCGATCGCCATTTCGATGGGCGATCCCGCGGGGATCGGGCCGGAGACGATCGCCCGGGCATGGGACGCCCGGATCGAACGCGAGCTGCCGCCGTTCGTGGCGGTGGGGGACCGGCGCGCGATCGCGCGGGTCTGGAACGGGCCGGTCGCGGCGGTTACCGATCTGAACGCGGTGGCGCAGATCTTCCCCGACGCGCTGCCGGTGCTGACCGTCGAGGATGCCGGCGACATCGTGCCGGGCGCGCCGGACGCGGATGGCGCGCGCTGTGCGGTGCGCGCGCTGGAGCTGGCGACCGGCCTGGCGCGCTCGGGCGCGGCGCGGGCGTTGGTCACCGGCCCCGTCTCCAAGGCGCAGCTCTATGCGATCGGTTTCACCTACCCCGGACAGACCGAGTTCGTCGCCGAACGCTGTGGCATCGCCCGCGACAATGCGGTGATGATGCTGGCCGGGCCGGGGCTGCGTGTCGTGCCGATCACCACCCATGTACCGCTGGCGGAGGTGTCGGGGCTGCTGACCGTAGAGCTGATCCTCGCGAAGGCGCGGGTGACCGCGCGCGCGCTGACGCGCAATTTCGGGATCGAACGGCCGCGCCTCGCCTTCGCCGGGCTCAACCCGCATGCGGGCGAGAATGGCGCGCTGGGCCGCGAGGAGGTCGACGTGATGCGGCCCGCGATCGAGCAACTGGTGGCGGAGGGGATCGACGCGCGCGGACCGCTGGCCGCCGACACGATGTTCCACCCGCGCGCGCGCGATCAATATGACGTGGCATTGTGCCCGTATCACGACCAGGCGCTGGTGCCGCTCAAGACGCTGTTCTTCGACGATGGCGTGAACATGACCTTGGGGCTGCCGATCATCCGCACCTCTCCCGACCATGGCACCGCCTTCGGCATCGCCGGTCGCGGCGTGGCGCATCCCGGCGCGACGATCGCGGCCATCGTCATGGCGGATGCGGCGGCCAGGCACCGCGCGCGCTGCCTGCCGCCATCGTGACCGCCCCGCAACTGCCGCCGCTGCGCGATGTCATCGCGCGCCACGGGCTGTCCGCATCGAAGGCGCTGGGGCAGAACTTCCTGTTCGACGCGCAGCTGCTCGGGCGGATCGCCCGCATTCCCGGCGACCTGACCGATGCCGAGGTGCTGGAGATCGGGCCCGGCCCCGGCGGCCTTACCCGCGCGCTGCTGGCGCAGGGCGCGCGCGTTACCGCGATCGAACGCGATCGCCGCTGTATCCCCGCGCTGGCCGAACTGGAGATCGCCTATCCCGGCAGGCTGCGGGTGATCGAGGGGGATGCCACCGCGATCGACGCGCGCACCCTGTTCGACGGCGCGCCGCATATCGTCTCCAACCTGCCCTATAATGTCGGCACCGCTTTGCTGGTCGGGTGGCTGTCCGCCGACTGGCGGCCGTGGTGGCGTTCGCTGACGCTGATGTTCCAGCGCGAGGTCGCCGAGCGGATCGTCGCCACCGTCGATAGCGACGCCTACGGCCGGCTGGCGGTGCTGGCGCAGTGGCGCGCGTCCGCAAGGATCGCGATGCCGGTCCACCGCTCCGCCTTCACGCCCCCGCCCAAGGTGATGTCCGCGGTCGTGCACCTGACCCCCTCGGAAGCGCCCGAGGGCGTGACATTCGCGATGCTGGAGCGCCTCACCGCGGCCGCGTTCGGCCAACGCCGCAAGATGCTGCGCCAGAGCCTGCGCGGGGTTCCCGGTGCGCTGGAGGCGCTGGAGGCGGAGGCGATCGACCCGACCCGCCGTGCCGAGACGGTCAGCGTGGCGGAGTTCGTGGCCGTGGCGCGGCGGCTGAGTTGAACCGGTGACATGACGGCCGTCGCGCCGCCACGTCATCCCCTTGCCCGCTCAGTCCTGCGCGGAGGGCTGCTGCCCGGTGCTGGCGGTGGTGGTGTTGGCGCCGACCTGCGCCGTCGTCACCGGCGGTCCCTTGGCGATCACCGCCGCCAGCGTGCTGGCCTGCGGACAATCGCCCTTGCACAGCGAGCGGACGCGCGCGAGATTCTGCCGCGCCCGCTCCACTGCGCCCTTCGCTACCATGGCCTCGCCCTGTCCGGACAAGGCGTTGACGTCATTGGGTTCCAGCAGCAACGCCTCGCGATACAGACGGATCGCCTTGCCGGGCAGGCCGCGCGCTTCCGCGACCTCGGCCAGCGCGACGAACGCCTGCCGGTTGCGCGGATCGACCGTCACCGCGCTTTCCAGCAGGTCGGTCGCACCCTCCAGATTGCCGGCCGCCCGCGCCGCCTTGCCCTGTTGCAGCAGCGCCATGCTGCGCGCGTCGATCTGGTCGTCAGGCCGCTGGCCGTGAAGCGACGTCGAGATCGACACCAGCGCCAGCGAGGCGGCCATGGCGACGGCGGTGAAACGCATGTACGGCTCCAGCTTCGGCACGATGCGCATCGACTAGCATGGCGCCCGCAGCCGCGCGACGAAAAAACCGTCGGTGCCGTCGTGCGCCGGTGTCAGCCGCACACCGGCACCATGCGGTCGCCCGAAGGGCAGTACCGGGCGCTCGACGTTCCAGCCCGGATGCGCGGCGAGGAAGGCGTCGACCTGCGCCGGCCCCTCGCCGTCGAGCAGCGAACAGACGACATAGACCAGCGCGCCGCCCGGCCGCACCGCGCCCGCCCCCACCGCCAGCAGGTGACGTTGTGTCTCGATCAGCCGGTCGAGACGCGCGGGGGTCAGGCGCCAGCGCGCCTCCGGGTTGCGCCGCCACGTTCCCGTCCCGGAACATGGTGCGTCGATCAGCACCACGTCGGCGCGCAGCTCGCCGAGCGTCGCGGCCTCCTGCCCCGGGTTCATCAACAGCGGCGTGATGATCGTCGCGCCCGCGCTGGCGGCACGCGGCGCCAGCCGCGACAGGCGCGCGCGGTCGACGTCGCTGGCGACGATCCGTCCTTCATCGCGCATCGCGGCGGCGAGCGCGAGGCTCTTGCCGCCCGCACCCGCGCACAGATCCAGCACGGTCATGCCGGCGCGCGCCTCCGCCGCCAGCGTCACCGTCTGGCTGCCGGCGTCTTGCACCTCGACCGGCAGTCGTGCGACATTCGTGCCGGCGGGCAGGCGCCGCGCCATCGGCAGCCCCGCAATCGGTTCCGCACCCGCCAGATCGAACGCGTCGGCATTCGCCGGGTGAAGCCGCACGTCGAGCGGTGCGCGCCCGATCAACGCCCGCTGCTCCGCCGCGTCCAGCCCCGACGCCGCGAGCCGTTCCTCCAGCCAGCGTGGATGCAGCCCCTCGGCAGCCGGCGCCTCGTCGCCGATCGGTGCCGGGCCGTGCGCCGAGCCGTCGAAGGTCGTCGCCAGCACCGGATCGGCGGCCGCTAGCGCCAGCATCGCCGCGCGACCGTCCGCCGGCCGTTCGCCCAGGCGCCGGATGGCCGCATAGACCAGCTCGCGTACCGCGCGCCGGTCCTTCGACCCGGCATAGCGGCGTTGCGCGAAATAGCGCGAGATCAGCGTGTCCGCCGCCGCACCGCCCTCGTGCGCGGCCGCGACGATCGCATCGAGCAGCTCGATCGCGGCCTGGGTACGTGCGGCCGGCGTCACGCGATGTCGCCAGGGTGGAGGACGGGGCGCGAGGCGAAGATGGTCATGACCGGGCCTTCTGACAGAAGCGCGTGACGTCCCACGGGCTGCGCTGGGATGCGACCGCTCCCCGGCACGCCTCAACGCGTCGGATAATTGGGTGCCTCGCGCGTGATCGTCACGTCATGGACGTGGCTTTCCTTCAGGCCCGCGCCGGTGATCTGGACGAATCGGGCGCGCTGCTGGAGATCGCGGATCGTGGCCGAGCCGGTATAGCCCATCGCCGCCTTGATCCCGCCGACCAACTGGTGGATCACGTCGCGAGCCGGCCCCTTGTACGGCACCTGCCCTTCGATCCCTTCCGGCACCAGCTTCATCTGATCGCGCACCTCACCCTGGAAGTAACGGTCGGCCGAACCGCGCCCCATCGCGCCGACGCTTCCCATGCCGCGATAGGATTTGTACGCACGCCCTTGATAAAGGAATGTTTCCCCGGGCGCCTCCTCGGTGCCGGCCAGCAGCGACCCGACCATGCAGGTCGATGCGCCCGCCGCCAGCGCCTTGGCGAGATCGCCCGAGGTACGCAGCCCGCCGTCGGCGATCACCGGCACGCCCGACGTCGCGCCGGCCTCGGCACAGTCCATCACCGCCGTTAGTTGCGGCACGCCGACACCGGCGACCACGCGCGTCGTGCAGATCGAGCCAGGCCCGATGCCGACCTTGATCCCGTCCGCGCCGGCGCCGATCAGCGCGCGCGTCGCCTCGGCGGTGGCGACGTTGCCCGCAATGACCTGCACGGCGTTGGACAGCTTCTTCACCCGCTCCACGGCGCGCGCGACCTCGCTATTGTGGCCATGCGCGGTGTCGATCACGATCAGGTCGCACTCGGCATCCACCAGCGCCTCGGTGCGCGCGAACCCCTTGTCCCCGACCGTGGTAGCGGCGGCGACGCGCAGCCGCCCGGCGGCGTCCTTGGTCGCCTCCGGATACATCACCGCCTTCTCGATATCCTTGACCGTGATGAGGCCGACGCAACGATAAGCGTCGTCCACCACCAGCAGCTTCTCGATACGGCGCTGGTGGAGCAGGCGGCGCGCCTCCTCCTGCCCGACCCCGGTGCTGACAGTGGCGAGGTTGTCGCGCGTCATCAGTTCGGCGACCGGCTGGTCGGGGTTTTCGGCGAAGCGCACGTCGCGGTTCGTGAGGATGCCGACCAGCTTGCCGTCACGCTCGACGACCGGGATGCCGCTGATGCGGTGCGCGGCCATCAGCGCCTGCGCCTGCGCCAGCGTGGCTTCGGGCGCGATCGTGATCGGGTTGACGACCATGCCGCTTTCGAAGCGCTTGACCTGGCGCACCGCGGCGACCTGTTCGTCGACGGTCAGGTTGCGGTGGAGCACGCCCATCCCGCCGAGCTGCGCCATGACGATCGCCATGTCGGCCTCGGTCACGGTATCCATCGCGGACGACAGCACGGGGATGTTGAGCGAGATGCCGCGCGTCACCTGCGTGCGGGTATCGGCCTCGCCGGGAAGGACGCCCGACTCCGCCGGCACGAGCAGCACGTCATCGAAGGTGAGGCCGAGGCGGATGTCCATGGAGCGCCGAATCCTGTCGGGGTGAGGAGGTGGCGCGCCATGTAACCGCAACCTGCGCGGACGGCTAGTGCCCTGCCGCGCGCGCCCGATCGTCAATGTGATCGCGTCGCCGCGATGGCCATGATGATCGGGACGTCAGGCGTCCGCGCGCGCCACCTTCGGTGCGGCCTCCCGGACGCCCTGGTCGACATGTTCCGCGAATTGCGCGAAATTGTCGTTGAAGAGGTCGACCAGCTTCGCTGCGGTGGCGTCATAGTCGGCCTTGTTCGCCCAGGTTTCGCGTGGGTCGAGGATCGCAGTGTCGACGCCGGGCACCGATACCGGCACTTTGAAGCCGAAGTTCGGGTCGGTGCGGAATTCCGCATCGTTCAGGCTGCCGTCCAGCGCCGCGTTCAGCAGCGCGCGCGTCGCCTTGATTGGCATGCGGTGCCCGGTGCCATATTTGCCGCCGGTCCAGCCGGTGTTGACCAGCCAGCAATCCACCCCGCCCCGGGCGATCCGCTCCTTGAGCAGATTACCGTAGACCGACGGATGGCGCGGCATGAACGGCGCGCCGAAGCATGTGGAGAAGGTCGCGTCCGGTTCGGTCACGCCGATCTCGGTGCCCGCGACGCGCGCGGTATAGCCCGACAGGAAATGGTACATCGCCTGATCCGGCGTCAGCTTGGCGATCGGCGGCAGGATGCCATACGCATCGGCGGTCAGCATCACGATGCTGCGCGGCGTACCACCCATGTTCTCGTCCGACGCGTTCGGGATGAAGTCGATCGGATATGCGCCGCGGCTGTTCTCGGCCAGGCTGTTGTCGTCCAGGTCGAGCTGGCGCGTCACCTCGTCCATCACGACGTTTTCCAGCACCGTGCCGAAACGCTTGGTGGTGGCGAAGATCTCCGGCTCGGCCTCGGGCGACAGGCGGATCATCTTGGCGTAGCAGCCACCCTCGAAGTTGAAGACCGCATCGTCGGACCAGCCGTGCTCGTCGTCGCCGATCAGCGTGCGCTTGGGATCAGCCGACAGCGTCGTCTTGCCGGTGCCCGACAGGCCGAAGAAGACCGCGGTGCGGCCATCGGCGCCCATGTTGGCGGAACAATGCATCGGCATCACGCCGGTCGGCGGCAGCAGGTAGTTGAGGATGCCGAACACCGACTTCTTCATCTCGCCGGCGTAGCGCGTGCCGCCGATCAGGATCAGCTTCTCGCTCAGGTTGACCGCGATCACCGTCTCGCTGCGGCAGCCGTGGCGCGCCGGATCGGCGCGGAAGCTGGGCAGGTCGATGATCGTGTAATCGGGTGCGAAACCCTTCAGTTCCGCCTCCGCCGGACGCACCAGCATCGTGCGGATGAACAGGTTGTGCCACGCCAGTTCGGTGACGACGCGCACGCCCACCCGGTGGCCGGGCTGCGATCCGCCGTACAGATCCTGCACGAACAGGTCGCTCTTGCCATGCAAGGCGGTCAGGAAATCGGCCTTGAGCGCCGCGAAATGCGCCGGTTCCATCGCCTTGTTCGACTTGCCCCACCAGACGGTCGATTCCGTCTCGGCATCGCGGACGATGAACTTGTCCTGCGCGGAGCGGCCAGTGTGCGCGCCGGTTTCCACCACCAGCGGCCCGTCGGCGGACAGCTTGCCCTCGTTACGCGCGACGGCCGCCTCGACGAGTCGCGCGGTGACCAGGTTCCAGTGCAGCGTGGCACGGGTTTCGATGCCCTGCGTCTCGAGCCCGGCATCCGGAATACGATCGCTCAATGGTCCATCCTCTTCGTTCGCGCGCCGGCCCGGCGCTTCGTGACAGACGCCAGATACGTGAGCGCGACAGGCGCGTCAAACATGTTAAACACGCGCCGGCGGTACGCGCCATTGAGCATCGCGCCGCTTTCGCCTAATCACGACATCGACATGAGCCGCCCCCGGAAATGACCGCCACGATCGCGCTGGTCGATGACGATCGCAACATCCTGACATCGGTTTCGATCGCGCTGCAGGCCGAGGGTTTCCTGACGCGCCTGTATTCCGACGGCGAGGCGGCGCTGAAGGCGTTGACCGACAACCCGCCCGACCTGGCGATCTTCGACATCAAGATGCCGAAGATGGACGGACTGGAGTTGCTGCGCCGCCTGCGGGAGAAGAGCCGCGTGCCGGTGATCTTCCTGACCAGCAAGGACGACGAGCTGGACGAGGCGCTGGGGCTGGCGATGGGGGCGGACGATTATATCGCCAAGCCGTTCAGCCAGCGGCTGCTGATCGCGCGCATCCGCGCCATCCTGCGCCGTACCGAGCCGGCGACGACGGGCGAGGCGGATGCGGACGCGGCGCAGGGGCCGCTGGAGCGCGGGCGGCTGGTCATGGACCCCGCCCGGCACCGCGTGACGTGGGACGGCAATCCGGTGACGCTGACCGTCACCGAATTCCTGATCCTCGAAACGCTCGCCCAGCGCCCGGGCATCGTGAAGACCCGCAACCAGTTGATGGACGCGGCCTATCAGGACGATATCTACGTCGACGATCGCACCATCGACAGCCATATCAAGCGCGTGCGCCGCAAGTTCCGCGAAGCGGATCCGGCGTTCGATTCGATCGAGACGCTCTATGGCGCCGGCTACCGCTTTTCGGAGGAGTGACGCCGCCGAGCAGGCGCGCGACTGGTCGGGGCGCGTCTCGCTCACGCCGCGCATCCTGGCGGTCAACGTGCTGGCGTTGCTGCTGCTGGGGGGCGGCTTCTTCTATCTCGACTCGTTCCGCAGCCGTATCCTGGACGGCCGGTCGGTGCAGGCCGGTCGCGAGGTGCGGCTGATGGCCGAGGCGCTGGACGCGGTGACGCCGGATCGCCGCGAAGCGCTGCTGGTACGATTGGCGCGCGACACGGGCACGCGGCTGCGGGTGTACGACAGGCGGGGCATGGCGCTGGCGGACACGCGCGCGCTGGGCGTCGCCAATTTCCGTCTCGACGATCCCGACGACGATCCGCTCGCGCGGCGCAGCGCGCGCTGGCTGGACGCCGCGATCGACCGCATCGTGCGCGCGCCGCTCGCGCCCGCCTATCGCGAGCGGCGCGACGGACGGCGCTGGCCGGACGTGCGCGCGGCACTCGCCGGGCGTGCGCACGCCGCGACCCTGTGGCGCGCGCCGGACCGCACCCCGGTCATCACCGCCGCCGCGCCGCTGGCCGGCGGGCTGGCGCTGATGTCGACGGTCAACGCACGCGACGTGACCGAGCGGGTGCGCGCCGAACGGTTCCGGCTCGCCATGGTGGTGCTGGTCGCCTCAGCGATCTCAATCGGCCTGTCGCTGTTCCTGGCGCGGACGATCGTCAATCCACTGCGGTTGCTGGCTCGCGCGGCGGTACGGGTGCGGCTGGGGCGCGCGCGCGAGGTGATCGTGCCGCGCCTGCCCGCCCGCCGCGACGAGATCGGGATGCTGGCCCGCGCGCTGTCGGACATGTCGCTGGCGCTGCGCGCGCGGATCGACGCGACGGAGGCGTTCGCCGCCGACGTGACGCACGAACTGAAGAACCCGCTTGCGTCGCTGCGATCGGCGACCGACGCGCTGGGCCGGGTCACCGACGAGGCGCTGCGGGAGCGGTTGCTGGCGATCGTCAACGACGACGTGCACCGGCTCGACCGGCTCATCAGCGACATTTCCGACGCCTCGCGCCTCGATGCGCAGCTCAGCCGCGCGACCTTCGATCCGGTGGATGTCGTGGCCATGCTGGCGGCGATGGTGGCGCAGCGCGACGAACGCGGGCTGCCGCGCGACGTGCGGTTGCGCTTCGACCCGGATGGCGTACCATTGGTGGTCGCGGGCGAAGGCGCGCGGCTGGAGCGTGTGTTCGCCAACCTGATCGACAATGCGGTGTCCTTCTCGCCGGCGGGCGGGCTGGTGAACGTCTCTGCGCGACGCGACCGTTCGATGGTGGAGGTGTGGGTGGAGGACGAAGGGCCGGGTGTGCCGGAGGACGCGCGCGAGACGATCTTTCGCCGCTTTCATTCCGTGCGCCCGGCGCAGGAGACGTTCGGCCAGCATTCCGGGCTGGGGCTTGCCATCGCGCGCACCATCGTCGAGGCACACCAGGGCGAGATCGGCGTGGAACCGCGCGAGGACCGGCTGCGCGGCGCGCGCTTCGTGGTACGGCTGCCGCTTGCCGACGTGCGGCCCGGCGCATGAGCGAGACGATCACGATCCACGCCACCTGCGTCGCCATCGACGGCCGCGCCGTGCTGCTGACCGGCCCGTCGGGCGCGGGCAAGTCCGACCTGGCGATGCGGTTGATCGACCGGGGCGCGATCTTGGTGTCGGACGACTATACCGTGCTGGTCCGCGCGGACGGCACGCTGATCGCCGGTGCACCCCCGACCATCGCCGGCCAGATCGAGGTACGCGGGCTGGGCATCATCGCCCGACCGTCGCGCGATGCCGTGCCGGTGGCGCTGGCGGTCGACCTTCGCCGCGAGGACGAGCGCATGCCCGAGCCGCATAGCGTCGCGATCCACGGCGTGGCGGTGCCGCAGGTGGCGATCGACCCGCGCTTCCCCTCCGCGCCGATCAAGGTGGAATGGGCGCTGGCCCGCCAGGCGGAGACGCGCGCATGAACGAGGTGCTGCTGGTCACCGGCATGGCGGGCGCGGGCGTCAGCACCGTGCTGAAGACGCTGGAGGACATGGGCTGGGAGACAGTGGACAATGTGCCGCTGTCGCTGTTGCTGCGCGTGGTCGCGGCGCCTTCGCAGATCGGCGAGGCGCCACGGCCGATGGCGATCGGTTTCGGCACGCGCACCCGCAACTTCGACGCCGAGGCCGCGCTGCGCGGCTTCGAACAGTTGCGCGAGCGCGGCGACAATGTCGGGTTGCTGTTTCTCGATTGTTCGGGCGAGGAACTGGCGCGGCGCTATGCCGAAACACGTCGCCGCCACCCTCTGGCCGACGATCGCCCCGCGGTGGAGGGCATTCAGTTGGAGCGCCGCCTTCTCGCGCCGCTGCGCGAACGTGCGAACCGCCTGATCGACACCACGCATCACAAGGCCAACGTACTGGCGCAGCAGGTCCGGCATACTTTCGCGCGCGAGGCGACGATCGGCACGACGCTGACCATCGAGTCGTTCGGCTTCGCGCGCGGTATCCCGGCGGGCGTGGACATGGTGTTCGACATGCGCTTCCTGCGCAATCCGCACTGGGATGCGGCCTTGCGTCCCTTTACGGGACGGGATCCCGCCGTCGCCGCCTATGTCGCGGCCGACCCCGCCTATGACGAGGCGCTCGCGCGGATCGAGGAACTGCTCCTTCTGCTGCTTCCGCGCTACCGGGCGGAAGGGAAGCCCTATGTGACGATCGCGTTCGGCTGCACCGGAGGCAAGCATCGGTCGGTCCATGTCGCGGAGCGCGTGGCAGGACGGTTGCGCGACGCGGGATTTTGCCCCACGATCGTGCATCGCGATCTGGCGGCGGCGCCGCAGGATGCGCTCGAGGGGCGACCAACGGGTCAATGAACGGATTATCGAAGCCAATGATCGGTCTGGTGCTCGTCACCCACGGGCGACTCGCCGACGAGTTCGTCACCGCGATGGAGCACGTCGTCGGGCCGCAGACGCAGGTGCGCACCGTCGCGATCGGGCCGGAGGATGACATGGAGGCGCGCCGCGCCGACATCGCCGCCACCATCGCGGAGGTGGACGAGGGGCGCGGCGTGATCGTGCTGACCGACCTGTTCGGCGGCACCCCCTCGAACCTCGCCATCTCGCTGATGGAGCGCGGCCGGGTCGAGGTGATCGCCGGCATCAACCTGCCGATGCTGATCCGGCTGGAGTCGGCCCGCAAGTCGATGACCGTTGTCGCCGCGGTCGCCGCCGCGCGGGAGGCGGGGCGTAAATATATCTCGGTCGCATCCGAAGTGCTGGGCGAGGCCGCGGCTTGACCGTCTCGCGCACCGTCGAAGTCACCAACCGCCGCGGGCTGCATGCGCGCGCCAGCGCCAAGTTCGTCACGCTCGCCTCCGGCCAGCCGATCGGGGTGAAGGTCGCCAAGGGTGATTCGGAGGTGATCGGCACGTCGATCATGGGGCTGATGATGCTGGGCGCGGCGAAGGGCGACCATATCACCATCACCGCCGAGGGCGATGGCGCGGACGATGTTGTCGCGACGATGTGCGCACTGGTCGAGGGCAAGTTCGGCGAGGATTGATCCTCGCCGCGCGTCATTATGCCCAAGACGATCACCGCCTTCTCCAATCCGCTGGTCAAGCGCACGCAGGCGCTGCGCGACAAGCGTCACCGGCGCGAGGAGGGACTGTTCCTCGCCGAAGGGCTGCGCATCCTGACCGAGGCGCGGGAAACCGGGCGCATCCCACGCGTCCTGTTCTTCGCCGCCGCCAGTGCCGGCCATCCGCTGGTCCGCGCGCTGATCGAAGCGGTGGAGGCCGATTACGGCGAGGCGATCGAGACCACGCCCGACATCCTCTCCAAACTGTCCGGAAAGGACAATCCGCAGGCGGTGGTCGGCGTCTTCGACACGTTCGAGACGACGCTCGACATGCTGGATCGCGCCACCGCGCCGCTATGGCTGGTGGCCGAACGGCTGCGCGACCCGGGCAATCTGGGCACGATCCTGCGCACCGGCGATGCGGTCGGTGCCGGCGCGCTGATCCTGATCGACGAATGCGTCGATCCCTTCTCGATCGAGGCGGTGCGCGCCAGCATGGGCGCGCTGTTCACCGTGCCGATCGTGCGTGCCGACTGGCCCGATTTCCTGACGTGGCTGCGCGCCGGCCCCGGTCAGTTGGTCGGGCTGAGCCTCCAGACCGAGCACGGCTACCGCGACGCCGATTACGCCGCGCCGACCTTCCTGCTGACCGGCAACGAGGCGCAGGGGCTGCCGCAGGAATATGAGGCGGCGTGCGACCTGCTCGTGAAGATGCCGATGCTCGGCAAGGCCGACAGCCTCAACGCCGCCGTCGCGACCGCCGTGATGGCATATGAGGTGCTCGCGCGCCATCGCGGCTGAGACGGCGGCGGGTGATCGCCGGGAATGACGGCCTGATCGGGACTTATCCCGCTTCGACGTGCGCCACCTGCGTCAGCGATCCGAGTAGCGGAATGCCGATCACGCCGTCGACCAACGCGGTGACGCTGCCCAGCCCGGCGCTCGTCGCGCGGCGCGCCGCCACCCGGCCGATCCCCTCCAGCGACGCGAACACCGCAACGGTCGCGGCCTGCTGCACCTCGATCAGCGCTTCGGCCTCCTCCTGGTCGATATCGCCGTCCTTGAGCAGTTCGCCGATCGTCGCGATCGACGTGGCCAGCTTCTGTGCCTCGGCACCGGCCAGCGCCTTGATCTTGGCGCCGTCCGCCTTGAGCGACTTGAGGAAGGCGGCGGCCATCGTGCCGCCGACCGCGGCGATATTCAGCAACATCTATCGTTCCCCCTTGGCGCCGCGTTCCCGCTGGAGTCGCTCGATCGTCTGCGTCGCGCGCGCCACCGCATCCGCGTTCAGCGTGATCGCGCCCGGCGCCATGCACGCGCCGAAGCGATCGTCGGTGGAGGCGGAGGCGAGCTGGTGGCTGCGCGCGGACTCGTCGATCACATGTGTCAGCGCCGCCGCCGCGCGGCGCATCGCGCGGTCCTTCTCGGGCGTATGCGCCTCCATGGCCGCCGCGTCGGCGCGCATCGCCGCATAGGTCGGCGCGCTGGCGTCGAAGCCGCAATCGGGCGCCGCCTTCGCGGGCAAGGCGGCGTAGAAGGTGGATGCCTGTTGCTCCACCGCGCTATTGAGCCGCCGTGCCTCCGGGTCGGCGGCGATCGTCGCGCATCCGTCCAGCAGCACGCCGGTGGCAAGCGCCAGCACGACGGGTGCGATGATCCGTGTCATTGTCCTGCTCCCTCCCCCGCCGTCGCATAGAGATCGGCCTCGGCCTGCCGGCGGCGGACCAGCCCCGCCATGACCTTGCCGTCGTTGCGTACCCAGCGCGCGAACTCGCCGACTGCGGCGTCATACTGGCCGCTGCAATGGCGCCTGGTCAGCGTCGCATCGGCGATCTTCCCGGTGTTGTAGTGGAACGACACCAGCGCATCGAACTGGTTCTGGGTGGTTTTCGCGCCGTTCAGCGCGCGGTTGACGTCGCTGACGTAGCGCTGGATCCGCTGGTTGAAATGGTCGTCGCATTCGCGCTGGCTCCAGACTGTGTCGCGGTCGATACCCGCGCCGGTGGAGCCCCAGCCGATCGTCCACGGCCGTCCGTCGCGGCTGCCCGGATCGGGATAGGCCCGGAAGGTGCCGTCCGCCTGCCGCCGCGCGCAGCCCTCGAAACTGTGGATCAGCGTCACGCCGGTCGCGCTGAGCACGTGCCCGCCATTCGGGACCGCCACGACCACCGGGTTCGCGGGGTGCGGCGCGGTCAGCACCGCCCAGGTCTTCGGGCCGCAGATGCCATCCGCGTCGAGCTGGTGGCCGCGCTGCCACGATCGCAGCGCCGCCTCGGTCTTCGCGCCGAAGATACCGTCGGCGCGGATATCCAGCGCATCCTGCAGCAACCGGACGGACGGGCCTTCATCGCCACGGCGCAGCGTCGGTCGGCCCTGATTGTCGGTGGTCGGCACCGGCGGCGGGGGCGACGTCCGCCCCGTCAGATAGCCGTGCACCGCTTCACGGAACACCTGCATGTCGAAACAGGGATCGACCTTGCGCCCCGGTGCCCATTCCTTGTGCGCGATGCACATGTCGGCGGGCGCGTGGAGGAAGCCGAGCAGCGCGGCCACGCCGCGCTGATACGCCTCCATCTGCGCAGCGGGCCAGGGATCCTCCGGCCGGCCGCTATGCTCGGCCTCGATCCCGATGAAGCTGGCATTGCCCGAGACGATGTTGCGAAAACCGCCGTCGCCCGCATGGTTGGCGCGCCCCGCCGCTACGAGATAGAAAGTGCCGTCGCGCCCGAGCCCGAGGTTGGCGAGCGGCCCGCGCAGCGGCGGGTCCGCCCGCCCCTTCGCCAGCATCGTCAGCGTCGGCATGTTGCCGGGGGCCGCCGTGCCGGTGTGATGCACCATCACGCCCCTGACGGTGCCCATCTCCGCACGCCCGCGATCGCGCCAGCCGGGATGTTCGGCGACCTTCAGCCCCGCGCGCTGCAATTCGTCGAGCATCCATGTCAGTTGGTAGCTCATGCCCGCTTCCCCCTCCTCCACCTATGCCCGCGCGCGCCCCCCGGTCGCGGGCGGCAGTTCGTCGTCCTGGGTCAGTTCGTCATCCTCCATCTGGAAGCCGTTTGGTCCGACCTCCTGATCGTCGTCGCGCACATTGTCGTTGGCGCCCGGCATAGCCGGCGACGGTGCCAGCCCGGCCGGCTTGCCGGTGGCCGGCCTGGGCGCGGCGGATTGCGCCGCCCGCTGCGCGCCGATCGCCGCCAGTTGCGCGTCGAACACGGCCGGCTTCTCGCCGCTCTTGGCCAGCAGGTCCGGCACCAGCCGCTCCGAGAAGCCCGCGAAGAAGCCGGCGATGATCGCGAACAGCACGCTCGTCTGCGGCACCAGCTCGAACCGCACCACCTCACCGACGATCAACGCGATCAGCACCGCGCCGCCGATCGCGCCGATCACGATCCGCAAGGCGGCGTCCATGATGTTGGTGGTGGGCAGCAGGTCGGTCAGCACCGCCCGGCTCTTGATGGCCAGCGCGATCGAGAAGAACGCGCCCACCGCCCCCGCCGCGAAGCCGCGCCAGATGTCGATAGCCACCGCATAGTCCGGCCGCACCACCATGCTGGCGGTCTGCGGCCAGATCAGCATCGCGAACAGCGGGATCGCCGCGACCGCGAACAGCGCCAGCGTCCGCCCGCTCGACGGCGGCTTGCGAACGGTGGCGATGACCAGCCCGATCGCCAGCGCCATGAGGATCGCGATCATGCCGATCGCGGTCGGGCGGCTGAGCGCCAGGCTGCCGGCCGGCACGAAACGCTGGACGATGTACCAGCATATCAGCGAAACGAGCGGAATGGCCGCGAGCGCGGCGAGAATGCCCTGCCGTGGCGAGGGCTGCCACCGATCGGTTGCGACCAGCCCCGCCCCAACCGCGACGCTCAGCACCAGACCGGCTGCCAACGCGACCGATCCGGCGGCAATCCGCGGCGCGATCTGCAAGGGCGGGTCGGCGCGGAGCGGCAACAACGACGCCAGCAACCACGCGACGAACATCACCACCAGCGACGCCACGAACGCGGTGAGCAGATATTCGAAGCGCGCACTCGCGGTCCGCTCGTCGATCATGTCGAGCTTGATCTTCTCCAGCCACAACCGCGCGCCCGGCGTGTCGTCCTCCAGCGCCTGCGCCAACGCACCGCCGATCCGCCGGTCCTGGCATTCGGCCTTCGCCTCCAGGCGTTGCGGATCGCGCAGCCCGAAGAAGCCGTGCGATCGTGCATCCGGCTCGCGCGGGCGGCGCCAGTCCTGGATCAGCCCGTCGATCTCGTCGCGCAGCGGCAACAGCGGTGCCATGGCGCGGCGTTGCTCCACCGCGAGCGCCGGATCATCGGCGAACTGCACCAGCACCCGCTCGCGCGTGCGATAGATGGCATATTCGCCATCCTTTCGCTGGTAGACCTCCTCGATGAGGTTGTCGTGCCGGTCACGGCCACCGCGACGGATATACGCGAGGCCCGGATCACCCGCCGACATGAGTCATCCGCCCGCGCGACACGCAATATGGAAGGACACCGCAATCGCGGTGCAAGCGCTCAGCCATCGGACATCCCCCATCTTTGATACGAGGACGGCGCATTGATGCGCACTGTTGGCGAACCGTGGGCGGGAGAATGACTCAACACCATGCGTCTGTAAAGAGGCGCTTTGGCCATCGATTCGCCGGTGCCATCGCCGGGTGCGCGCGCTAGACGGGCGGCATGACCGATTGCGAGATCCTGATGCCCGCGCCGATGCTGCCCAGCGTCGTCGAGGCGCTGCAACGCCGCTTCACGCTCCATCGCCTGTGGGAACAGTCGGACCCCGACGCCTTTCTCGCGATGGCCGGACCGCGCATCCGCGGGCTGGCGGCGAGTACGCTGGCCGGTCGTATCGACGCCGGCTGGTTCGACCGCCTCCCCGCGCTGGAAATCGTCGCCAATTTCGGCGTCGGATATGACAACATCGACGTGCGCGCGGCACAGGCACGCGGCATCATGGTCACCAATACGCCGGGCGTTCTGGACGAGGAGGTGGCCGACCTGACGCTCGGCCTGCTGCTGGCGACGATCCGGCGCCTTCCGCAAGCGGACCGCCATGTCCGCGAAGGCCGGTGGGCGAGCGGCCCGTTCCCGCTCTCGCCGACGCTGCGCGGGCGCCGGGTCGGGATCATCGGGCTGGGCGCGATCGGCAAGGCGGTGGCGCGGCGGCTGGAGGGGTTCGATGTCGCCATTGCCTATCACGGACGGTCGCGGCAGCCCGCGATCGGCTACGACTATCACGCGACCCCCGTGGCGCTCGCTGCCGCCTGCGACGTGCTGATCGCCATCGTGCCCGGTGGACCGGGGACGCTACACATCATCGACGCGGATGTGCTGGCGGCGCTTGGCTCGCAGGGCATCGTCATCAACGTCGCGCGCGGCAGCGTCGTGGATCAGGACGCGCTGATCGACGCGCTTCAGGCCGGCACGATCCTGGGCGCGGGACTCGACGTGTTCAACGACGAGCCGAACGTGCCGCCGGCGCTGTGCGCGATGCCGAACGTGGTGCTTCTGCCCCATGTGGGCTCCGCATCGGAGCATACGCGTGCCGCCATGGGAGCGATGGTGGTCGACAATCTCATCGCCTGGTTCGAACGCGGATCGGCGATCTCGCCCGTGCCGGAGACCGCCTCGCATCCATAAGCGGCCACTATGACCGGAGCCGACCGGTCATGCGGGCATTCACGTCATGTTGGCGGACGTGCGAAGGCGCACAGCCACGGCGCCGGCGCGCGTCGCTAAGGCGCAAGTACCTTGGTCAGCGGACGGGCGGATTGCTCGCCGATCGGGAGGGCGTCGATCGACTTGTTGCCGGTGTCGATATTCAACGCCTCGAAGCGCCGCGCGCTGGTCAGCACCTGGCTTTCCAGACTGCCCACGAAGCTGTTGTACGCGCCCATCGCGGTGTCGAGGTTCTTGCCCAGCTTCGCGACATGCCCCGTCATCACCGCCAGCCGCTGGTACAATTCCTTGCCGAGCGCGCCGATCTCCTGCGCCTCGCGCGCCAGCTTCTCCTGCCGCCACACCGCCGACACGGTGCGGGCGATCGCGATGAGATTGGTGGGCGTGGCCAGCAGGACGCGGCGTTCGAAGGCATAGTCCCACAACCCGGCATCGTGTTCGAGCGCAGCGGACAGGAAATGCTCGCCCGGCACGAACATCACGACATATTCGGGCGCATCGTCGAACTGCGTCCAATAAGCCTTGGCGCCGAGCGCATTGACGTGCGCGCGCATCGACTGGGCATGCGCCGCCAGCCCAAGCTGCCGTTCCGCCTCGTCCACGGCGCCGAACGCGTCCTGATAGGCGTTGAGCGACACCTTGGCATCGACGATCAGCGACTTGCCGCCGGGGACGCGGACAATGGCGTCGGGCCGCAATCGCCCACCCTCGTCTCCGGCGACGCTCACCTCCATGCGAAAATCGGTATGTTCGGCCAGCCCGCACGATTCGAGGACATTGCGCAACTGCTGCTCGCCCCAACGCCCGCGCGCCTTGGGGGCGTTGCGCAGCGCATTCACCAGCTTGGCCGCCTCACCGGAGACACGCTCCTGCCCGATGCGCATCGCCTCGATCTGGCCGTGCAACTGCCCGAAGGCATCGCGGCGTTCGGCCTCGATCTTCGCGACGCCCTCCTCATAGCGTTGCAGCCGATCGTTCACCGGCTGGAGCAAGGCGCGCAATCCCTGCCCCGCCTGCTCCTCCGACTGGCGAAAGCGCGCCTCGGCGCGTTCGAGGAACGCCTTCTGCGCCTCACCCAGCGCGTTCTGCGCGACGTCGCGGAAGCGCAGGCTCATCTCGTCCGCCGCCGCTTTCAGGTCCGCGATCCGCTGTTCCGCCGCCCTGCCCTCCGCCTGGAGGCGCGAAACGTCGAGCCGCGCCGCCTCGCGTTCGTCGCGCGCCTGCGTCAATTCGGTGCGCAGGCCGTCCACCGCCCGCGCGCGCTCCTCAGCGGCGGCCAGATCGGTGATCGCGCGCTTGAACTGCTCGACCTGCTCGTCACGCTCGCGACGGAATCGTTGCGCCTCGCGCCGCCCCGCGATCCAGCCGAGCAACCCGCCAAGCGCGAGGGCGATCACGGCAACAAGCAGATATTCGATCATTGCCGGAACATAGATCGAACGCACCGCCCCCCACAACCATTAATCGTCCACGTCAGCCCGCGCGGCGCAGCTTGTCCAGCTTCTTGAGCAACATGCCGCGCTTCAACCGCGAGATATAGTCGATGAACAGCACGCCGTTGAGATGGTCGATCTCATGCTGCATGCAGGTCGACATCAGCCCGTCGAACTCCGCCTCCTGTCGCGCGCCATCGGTATCCAGCCACGTCACGCGGCAGCGGTCGGGGCGGGTAACCTCGGCATATTGGTCGGGGATCGACAGGCAGCCCTCGTTGTAGCTCGACTGCTCCTCGCTCAGCCAGGTGATCTCCGGATTGATGAACGCCCGCGGATCGCGCGCGGCCTCGGGCGCCTCGCCTTCTTCCAGCTCGCGTTCCTGAAGGTCGATCACGACGATGCGCTGCATGATGCCGACCTGGATCGCCGCCAGCCCGATGCCGCGCGCATCGTACATGGTGTCGAACATGTCGGCGACGATGCCGCGCACCTCGTCGTTCACCTCCGCGACGGGCGTGCAGGTTTCGCGCAGCCGCGCGTCGGGAACTTCTACGATCGGAAGAATGGCCATCCGGGCGGGCTACGGATGCGCTCCGCCCCCGTCAACCGATTGGCGTCGACCAATAGGCGTCGGCCAATAGGCGTCAGGCGACGGGACGCCGTGCGCGCATGGCCTGCGCCAGCGTCCCCTCATCCAGATAGTCGAGCTCGCCGCCGACCGGCAGTCCGTGGGCGAGCTGGGTGAGTCGCACGGGGAACTTCTCCAGTCGCTCGATCAGATAATGCGCGGTGGTCTGCCCCTCCAGCGTCGCGTTCAGCGCCAGCACCACCTCGTCCACGCCGCCGCCCGCCACGCGCGCGACCAGGCTTTCCACCGCCAGATCCTCCGGCCGCACGCCCTCCAGCGCGGACAGGCGCCCGCCGAGCACATGGAAACGGCCCGGGAACAGCCGCGAACGTTCGAGCGCCCACAGGTCGCTCACGTCTTCCACCACGCACAAGGCGCGGGGGTCGCGGCGTGGATCGGCGCAGACCGCGCAAGGATCAGTGGTGTCGACATTCCCACATGTCGAGCAGGTTGCCAGCCGTTCCTCCACCGCGGTCAGCGCCGAACGCAGTGGTGCAAGCGCCGCCTCGCGCCGCTTTAGCAGGTGAAGCACCGCGCGTCGCGCCGATCGCGGACCGAAACCGGGGAGCCGCGCCAGCGCGCTCGTCAGCGCCTCGATCTCGGGGGATGCCATGTGGAACAGATAGGGGGTTGCGCCGCGCGCCGCCAGCGTGTCGAGAGCGGTGCCATGCGGATCATCTTCATGGGAACCCCGGCCTTCGCCGTGCCGACGCTGAACGCACTGGTGGCGGACGGTCACGATGTGGTCGCCGTCTACAGCCAGCCGCCGCGCCCGGGCGGACGGCGCGGACGCGGACTGGTGCGCACGCCGGTGCACCAGCGCGCCGACGAACTGGGTATCGCGGTGCACACGCCGGTGTCGCTGAAGGATGCCGCCGCGCAGGCCGCGTTCAGCGCCCATGCCGCCGATGTCGCGGTCGTCGCGGCCTATGGCCTCATCCTGCCGCACGCCGTGCTCGCGGCGCCGCCGCTGGGATGCCTGAACGTCCACGGCTCGCTGCTCCCGCGCTGGCGCGGCGCGGCCCCGGTGCAGCGCGCGATCTTGGCCGGCGACGCGGAGACGGGAGTCGGCATCATGCAGATGGAGACCGGGCTGGATACCGGGCCGGTGCGGCTGGAGGGCCGCGTGCCATGCGCCGGAAAGAACGCCGGGCAAATTACGGACGAACTGGCACAACTCGGCGCGATACTGATGGTGCAGGTTTTGCGGGATCCCGCCGCCTATCCGCCGGTGGCGCAGTCGACGGAGGGTGTCACCTATGCCGGGAAGATCCGCAAGGAAGAGGCGCGGCTCGACTTCACCGCCGACGCTGCGCAGGTGCTGCGGCAGATCGCCGCCTTCGATCCCGCGCCCGGCGCCTTTTTCGAACATGACGGCGAACGCATCAAGGTGCTGGCGGCGGAACGATCGGACCGGCACGGCGCGGCGGGCGCGGTGCTCGACGATCGCCTGCTGATCGCCTGCGGTGATGGGGCGATTCGGCCGCTGCACGTGCAGCGCGCCGGACGCGGGGCGATGGACGTCGACGAACTGCTGCGTGGCTTCGCCATTCCGGCCGGCACGCGGCTGTGACGCGCTTCGCACTGACCGTGGAGTTCGACGGGCGCCCGTTCATGGGGTGGCAACGGCAGGCACATGGGCCGAGCGTTCAGCAGGCGATCGAGGATGCCGCCTTTGCGGTTACCGGCGAACGCTGCGTCGTCCATGCCGCCGGCCGCACCGATGCCGGGGTACACGGGCTGGCGATGCGCGCGCATCTCGACGTCGACCGCCCGATCACCGCTTTTCGGCTCGGCGAGGCGCTGAATGCGCGGCTGCGTCCCTCGCCGGTCGCGATCCTGGATTGCGTCACGGTCGCAGACAACTGGCACGCCCGCTTTTCCTGCACCGGGCGATCCTACGAATATCGCATCGTCAACCGTCGCGCTCCGCTCACGTTCGAGAAGGGACTGGCGTGGCAGATCCCGCAACCGCTCGACACTCATGCCATGAATAATGCGGCACAAGCTCTTGTCGGCAGGCATGATTTCACCACCTTCCGCTCGGCGCACTGTCAATCCGCCAGCCCGGTGAAATCGCTCGACCGCATCCATGTCACGCGACGCGACGAGCGTGTCGCCGTCACCGTGGCGGCGCGCTCCTTTCTTCATCACCAGGTCCGCTCGATGGTCGGCTGCCTGGCGCTTGTCGGCATGGGGCGGTGGTCGGCCGACGACCTGGCCGACGCGTTGCGCGCCGCCGACCGCGCCCGGCTCGGCCTCAACGCGCCGCCCGACGGACTGTTCTTCGTCGCGGCCGACTATCCCGCCGATGGCGCCATTCTGCTGAAACGGGCAGCCAGTTCGACATGCGTCGACCAGCGGAACTGACCGACCGGCTGCACCCATTCGAGTCGGTAGCCGGCGTCGCACAGATCCTTCGCATCGCGCGCGAAGCTGCTGGGATTGCAGGAGACATAGGCTACGGCCGGCACCCTGGATGCCGCAAGCTGGATGATCTGCTCGCGCGCGCCCGCGCGTGGCGGGTCGATCACCACCGCATCGAAGCGGTCGAGTTCGGCGGTGGTCAGCGGGCGGCGGAACAGGTCGCGATGCTCGGTGAACACCGGGCGCTGCGCCCGGTCCGCGGCCGCCTTCAGCGACAGGATCGCGTCGCGCGCGCCTTCCGCAGCGTACACGCGTCCCGGCAGCGACAGCGCGAAGGTGCCGAGCCCCGCGAACAGGTCGGCGGCCACCCGCGCGCCCGCGACCGCATCGCGAACCGCTGCAACCAGCGCCGCCTCCCCCTCGACCGTCGCCTGAAGGAAGGCGGCGGGGGGTAGCGGAACGGGCACGCCGCCCAGCGTGATCGTCACAGGCTGCGGCTCCCAGCGTGTCTCCGGTCCCAGGCCGTCGTCGAAGGCGATCCGCGCCAGTCTATGCGCCTGCGCCATGTCGGTAAGCGCATCGTGGTGCGCCAGCCCCTCGGGTGCAACGCCCCTTACCAGCAGGTCGACCCCCTGGTCGGCGCGCGTGAGATGCACATCCAGCCGCCGCCTCGCCCGAAACGTCGGCAACAGGCGCCGAAGCGGCCGCACCATCGCGAACAGCTCCGGGGCCATGACGTGGCATTCGTGCAGGTCGACGATCTGGTGACTGCGCGCGGCCGAGAAGCCGATGCGGCCGGACGGCTCGGCGTGCAGCGTCGCGCGTCGCCGGGTGCGTGGCGGTGACAGCAGCGGCGCGCGGATCGGGGCGTCCAGCCCGTGCGCGGCCAGCGCCGAGGCGATGCGGTCGACGATGAACGCCGACCAGCTCGCGTCGTCGAGATGCTGGAGCTGGCATCCGCCGCACTCGGGATAATGGCGGCAGGGCGGCGGCTGGTGATGCGGGCCGGGCGTCACGACGCCATCGGGCGCGATCCGGTCGCCGGGGGCGGCGAGCGCGACATGGCGGCCATCCTCCGTCACGCCCTCGCCGCGCGCGGCGACCCTGACGATCTCGCTCATGCGCGCGCCGCCGACAGGGCCGCGGCGAGATCGTCGGCGACGAACGCGGCACCCAGCCGCCGCGCCGCCTCGCCATGCAGCCACACGCCCGCTGCCGCCGCACCGAACGGGTCGCGCCCCTCCGCCAGCATCGCCGCGATCGCACCGGCCAGCACGTCGCCGCTGCCGGCGGTGGACAGCCAGGAGCTCGCCGCGCCGGACAGGATCGCGCGGCCGTCGGGGGCGGCGATCACGGTATCCGGCCCCTTGAACACGATCGTCGCGCCGCTGCGGGCTGCGGCATGGCGTGCGGCGTCCAGCTTTCTGCCGTCCACGTCGCCGAACAGCGCCGTGAACTCACCGTCATGTGGCGTCAGGATCGTCTCGCCGCCCCGCGCGCGCAACCGCTCGGGCGTCAGAAGATGCAGCGCGTCGCCGTCGATCACCAGCCGGTGCGGCGTCGCCAGCGCGCGGTCGAGCGTCGCGCGCGATTCGCCGTCGCGCCCCAGCCCGGGGCCGATCACGAGCGCGCCGATCCGTGGATCGCCCAGCGCCGCGTCGTCAAGTCGTCGCCGGACCAGCGCGTGCGGCGCGGCCGGGATCGTCGCCCCCAGCAGCGCGACATAGCCCGCGCCGGCATGCATCGCCGCGCTCGCGGCCAGTTGCGCCGCCCCGACCATGCGCCCACGCACCACCGCGACCATGCCGCGGCTGAACTTGTGGCTGTCCACCGCGGGCGGCGGCAGGTGCGGGGCGGACAGGACATGCGCATCGCCATGCGCCGCCACCCCGATCGGCAGCAGCCGGACGGCGCCGCACCGGGCGGCGCCGGGTTGCAACAGGTGCGATGGCTTGACCGCCCCCAGCGCCAGCGTGACGTGCATCGCGGGCACGGTGCCCAGAACACGTCCGTCGTCGGTGGCGAGCCCACTCGGCACGTCGACCGCGATCGCGAGGGAGGCCGCCGCGACCAGCCGCGCCAGCGCCGCCGCGGCGTCATCCGCCAGCGGTCGCGTCAGGCCGGTTCCGAACAACGCGTCCACGATCACCGGGGCGGGTGCCGCGTCGCCGAGCGGCTCGACCGGCCCCGACCACAACGCACGCGCCGCGATGGCGGCCGGCGTCCGCGGCTCCTCCAGCGCGGCGACGCGCACCTTGCGTCCGGCGGCATGCAGACGGGACGCGGCGACATAGCCGTCGCCGCCATTGTTGCCGGGACCGCACAGCACCAGCACGTCGTTGACGCCCGCCAGGCGGCGGACCGCGTCGGCGATGCCGGCAGCCGCGCGCTGCATCAGCGTCTCGACGCTGGCCCCAGCGGCAATGGCCTGTTCCTCCGCCGCGCGCATGGCGGCAGCGGTCAGCACGGCGGTTCCGGCGATCGGGATCATGGCGCCGCTATGGCACCGCAATCCGCCGCCGTCACCTGCGCACGACCGGCGTCCGCTTCGAAACTCGCGACCGCGCGGGCGCGCTTCGAACAGCCGTTCAGATGTCGGCGTAGACGTGGCGCTCCGCCGCCGCGCCGGGATGCGTCACCGCGCCCTTGTACGCCGGCCCGACATTCTGCGCATACCGCCACAGCGCGCCGGATCCGTAGTCGTTCTCGCGCGCCTGCCAGCGGGCGCGACGCTCCGCCAGCACCGCGTCGTCGACCAGCAGGTCGATCGTACCGGCCTCCGCGTCGATGCGGATCGCGTCGCCGTCCTCGACCAATGCGATCGGTCCGCCCTCCGCCGCTTCCGGTCCGACGTGCCCGATGCAGAAGCCGCGCGTGCCGCCCGAGAAGCGACCATCGGTGATGAGCGCCACCTTCTCGCCCATGCCCAGCCCGTACAGCGCCGCCGTGGTGGAGAGCATCTCGCGCATGCCGGGACCGCCCTTCGGCCCTTCGTAGCGGATGATGATGACCTCGCCCTCGGCGATCGTGCGCCCCTCGACCGCGGCGAAGGCATCCTCCTCGCAGTCGAAGCACCGCGCCGGCCCCTCGAACTGCAACCGATGCATGCCCGCCACCTTCACGATCGCGCCATCGGGAGCCAGCGATCCGCGCAGCCCCACCACGCCCCCGGTCGGCGTTATCGGGGTCGCGACGTCGTAGATCACCTTTTGGTCCGGGTTCCACGTCACCTGGTCGATGTTCTCGCCCAGGGTGCGCCCCGTGACGGTCAGGCATTCGCCGTCGAGCAGCCCGCCGGCCAGCATCGTCTTCATCAGCATGTAGACGCCGCCGGCCTCGTACATGTCCTTGGCGACATACTTCCCGCCCGGCTTCAGGTCGGCGATATACGGCGTCGACTTGAACGCCTCGGCAACGTCGAACAGGTCGAAGTCGATCCCCGCCTCGCTGGCCATCGCCGGCAGGTGGAGCGCGGCGTTGGTGGACCCGCCGGTGGCCGCCACGACGCGCGCGGCGTTCACGAAGGCGGAGCGGGTGCAGATGTCGCGCGGGCGCAGGTTGCGCGCGACCAGCTCCATCACCTGCGCCCCCGCCGCCACGGCGATCTGTTCGCGCGTGCTGAACGGTGCGGGCACCATGTTGCTGTTCGGCAGGGACAATCCGATCGCCTCGCCGACGCATGCCATGGTGTTGGCGGTGAATTGCCCGCCACAGGCGCCGTGACCGGGGCAGGCGACCCTTTCCAGTTCGTGCACTTCGGACAGGGGGCAGGCACCGGCGGCATATTTGCCCACCACCTCGAACACGTCGACCACCGTCACGTCACGGTCATGGAAGCGGCCGGGCATGATCGACCCGCCGTAGACGAAGATCGACGGCACGTTCAGCCGCAGCATCGCCATCATCATGCCGGGCAACGACTTGTCGCAGCCCGCGAAGCCGACCAGCGCGTCATAGCAATGCCCGCGCACCGACAGCTCGACCGAATCGGCGATCACCTCGCGGCTGACCAGCGAGGCCTTCATGCCCTGATGGCCCATCGCGATCCCGTCAGTCACGGTGATGGTGTTGAATCGGCGCGGCATGCCGCCGCCCTGCTCCACGCCGCGCCGCGCGGCATCGGCCTGCGCATTGAGCGTGGTGTTGCACGGCGCGCTGTCGTTGCCGGCGGAGGCGAGCGCGACGAACGGCCGCGCGATCTCCTCCTCGCTCAGCCCCATGGCATAATAATAGCTGCGGTGCGGGGCGCGTTCCGGGCCGACCGACACATGGCGGCTCGGCAGGCGGTTCTTGTCAAAGTTGTTGGTCATGGCGCGCACGCCTATGTCGCGGAAGCGCCCTGCCGCGCAAGTATATTAGCGAACGATCAGCCGCTAAGTTCGCTCAGCGCCTTTTCCACGCCGCCGATCGTGAACGGCTTGGGCAGGCGGGGCCGCTCGCGATGGGGCGGCGCGATCTCGTCGCCGGCGCCGCCGGTCGCGAACACGAACGGGATGTTCTTCGCCGCCAGCGCATCCGCGATCGCGAAGCTCTTCTCGCCACCGCGCAGGTTCACGTCGAGGATCGCCGCGTCGATCCCCCCGGCCTCGACGATCGGCAGCGCCGCCGCCACGCTGTCCGCCGTGCCGGCATGGCGTTTTTCGAGCGCGTCCAGAAAATCTTCCAGCATCATCGCGATCAGGGGTTCGTCTTCGACCAGAAGCACACGCATCGTCATGCGCAACGCCATAGCGCGCTGTGCCGGTCGCGCAACTGCCCTCACGCAACCGGCTTGCCCGCCTCCTGCGCCACCAGCACGTCGCGCGTCGCCTCGGCGAGTTGCTGGACCGAGAACGGCTTGGGCAGGAAGGCAACATTGTCGAGGTCGATCGAGCGCCGCAACTGTTCCTCGGCATAGCCGGACATGAACAGGATCGGGATGCCGGGATGCACCTTGCGGAGCTGCCGCGCCAGCGACGGGCCGTCCATCACCGGCATCATCACGTCGGAGATGACCAGCGTGGGACGGTCCACCCCCTGCATCAGTTCCATCGCCGCTTCGCCATTCTCGGCCGCGAGCACGGTATAGCCCTGTCGCGCCAGCGCGCGCTCGGCCACCGCGCGCACCATGTCCTCGTCCTCCACCAGCAGGATCGTCCCGGTCCCCCACAGGTCGCCGGAACGCTGCCGCGCCGCCTGCTTGGCCTGCGCCGCCACGGTCACCGCATCGGGAACGCCGGCGGTGTGGACCGGCAGGTAGATGGTGAAGGTCGCCCCCTGCCCCGGCGGCGAATCGGCGAAGATGAACCCGCCGGACTGCTTGACGATACCGTAGACGGTGGACAGGCCGAGACCGGTGCCCTTGCCGACATCCTTGGTGGTGAAGAACGGCTCGAAGATCTTGGGCAGCACGTCCGGCGGGATGCCCGTGCCGGTGTCGGATATCTCCAGCGCGGTATAATCGCCGAGCGGCACGATATCGCTGTTGCGGCGACGGATCTCGGCGATCGGGACCGAGCGGGTCTGGATCGTCAGCTTGCCGCCGGTGCCCTTCGTCAACATCGCGTCGCGCGCGTTGACCGCCAGGTTGACCACCACCTGCTCCAACTGCCCGGGATCGGCGCGCACCGGCCCCAGGTCGCGGCCGTGCTTCACCTCCAGCGTCACCGTCTCGCCCATCAGGCGGCGCAGCAGGTTGGACACCTCGGACACCACGTCGGGCAGTTGCAGCACCTGCGGGCGCAGCGTCTGCTGGCGCGAGAAGGCGAGCAACTGGCGCGTCAGGCTGGCGGCGCGATTGGAATTGGCGCGGATCTGCTGGATGTCGTCATAATCGCTGTCGCCGGGCGAGTGGCGCATCAGCATCAGGTCGCAATGCCCGATAATCGCGGTCAATATGTTATTGAAATCATGGGCCACGCCACCGGCAAGCTGGCCGACGGCCTGCATCTTGGTGGCCTGCGCCACCTCGCGCTTCAGCCGGTTCTCCTCGCCATTGTCCTTCAGGCTCAGCAGCACCGCCGCATCGCCCAGCCCACGCGCGGCGGCGATCGACATCGCGATCGGCTCGTCGGGATGGTCCTTCAGCCGCACCGCAAGGTCGGTGGAACGCGCCGCCGTGCTGGCAAAGCGGCGAACCGCGTCGGCGACGGCGGCCTTGTCCTCGCGCACCACCAGATCGCCCGGATAGATCGGCGGCGCGGCGGGATCGACATTGGCGGCACGCGCGAAGGCGTGGTTCATCTGCACGAACCGCCCCTCGCGATCGACCAGCGCGACGCCGAACGGCATCAGCATCAGCAATGCCTCGATCCCGTCCCCGCCACTCGTGACGCCGGCGTCGGCGTCGACCATCGCGACCAGGATCGGGGCGTCGGCATCGTCGTCGAGCGGAATTTGCAGCAACCGCATCGGCGTGGCGGCGGCCCCTTCCGCGACAAAGCGCACGGTGCCGCCCTGATCCTCCATCAGGAAACGCGCCAGATCCTCGCCGATGATGACCGTGTCGGGCGACACCGCGGCGCGCGTCCGCAGCACCGCATTGGCGGACAGCACATGGCCATCGGCGGTGATGAGCGCCGCCATGACGCCGGCGCTGCCGAGTTGCGCGCCGAGCACGCCGTCAAGCGCCTCCATCAGCCGCGCCGGCAGGCCGGGTGCGACGGTGCGGCCGGCGAAGCGCCAGATCAGCACATCCTGCTGCTGCCCGGCGCGGGTGACGATCGTCTCTATCGCGCCGATGGCACCGCGCAGCGTGATACGCGCCCGCCCGTCACGCCACGCCACGCGTCCGGCGACCGCCAGTTCGCTCGCACCGTCGCCGGCAAGCGGCAGCGCCGGCGGGGTCGGAAAGCCGGCAAACATCTGCTCGTAATGATCGTTGGCGCACACCAGATGGCCACCGCGGTCGGTGATCGCGATCGCGTCCGGGCTGGTCTCCGCCATGACGCGCAGCAACTCCCAGTCGTAGGTGATCGACGTCGCGTCGTCCGGCCTGGCGCGCAGGCGGACCAGCGCCAGTCCGACTCCGGCGGCCACCAGCGCCGCCGCGAGGAACCCTGCCGCGACCACCGCGTCGCCGACCAGCCACAGGATCAGCGCGGCCGCCGCCAGACCGGCAACGCCGGCGATCGCCAGCGCCGCGCCGCTGCCGGTCAGCCACCGGCCCCGTCCCTCGATGTCCGCGAGCCGCATCCCCGGCCGCTTACCAGATCCGCACGCGCGCGTCGGGCGCGAGATACAGCTTCTCGCCCGGCG
Organism: Sphingomonas taxi; assembly: GCA_003243195.1. GTDB lineage: Bacteria > Pseudomonadota > Alphaproteobacteria > Sphingomonadales > Sphingomonadaceae > Sphingomonas > Sphingomonas taxi_B. Next base: position 66,292 of record QFQI01000011.1, read on the forward strand.
CGGGGCGGTAGGCCGCATACCATGGGTCCATGTTGCGGACGATGGCGGCGCGCTGCTCGGACGGCGCGTGCGGGTCGGTCAGCAGCCGCTGGCGCAGGTTCGCCTCGCGATAGTTGCGCCGCCACACCTGTGCCCAGCCGAGATAGAAGCGCTGATCGCCGGTGAAGCCGTCGATCACCGGCGCGGGCTTGCCGTTCAGCGAGGCAAGATACGCGTCGTGCGCCGCCGCAAGCCCGGCGAGATCGGCCGAGTTTTCTCCCAGCGTCAGCCGGCCCTTCACGTGCAGGCCCGGCAGCGGCTCATATGCGTCATATTGCGCGACCAGCCGGTCGCTCAACGCCTTGAACCGCTGCACGTCGGTGTCGGTCCACCATTGCGTCAACCGGCCCTGCGCATCGTATTTCGCGCCCTGATCGTCGAAATGGTGGCTGATCTCATGCCCGATCACCGCGCCGATCCCGCCGTAGTTGACGGCCGGATCGGCCTTGGGATCGAAGAACGGCGGCTGGAGGATCGCCGCCGGGAACGTGATCGCGACCAGCCCGAAATTGGCCTGCGCATTCACGGTCATGGGCGCCATGCCCCATTCCCAGCGATAGATCGGCTTGCCCAGTTTCGTCACGTTATAGTCGTGCCGCCACTGGTTGGCGCGCAGCGCGTTGCCGAACGCGTCGCCGGTGCGCACCTGCAGGTTCGAATAATCGCGCCAGCGGTCCGGATAACCGATCCGTGGCACGAAGGCGGCAAGCTTGGCATTCGCCTTCGCCTTGGTTTCCGGCGCCATCCAGGTCAGCGCGTCGATACGGCGGCCCAATGCGGCGAGGATGTTCGTCACCATCGCGTCCGCCGCCGCCTTCGTCTCCGGCGGGAAGTAGCGCGCGACATAGACCTTGCTCACCTCGTCGGTCAGCGCCTGCGAGGTAAAGCCGACCGCACGCTTCCAGCGCTCCTGCTGCTGCGGGGTGCCGTTCAGCGTCGTGCCGTTGAAGGCGAAGCTTTCCGCATCCACCGCGCGCGGCAGCACGTCGGCGAACGCATCCAGGCTGCGCACCAGCAACTGATCGCGCAGCACCGCGATCGGCGTGGCGGCGATCAGCCGGGCGGTGCCGGTGATGGCGCTGGGCTGCGCGACGATCAGGGTCGGCGCCACCGCCTTCTCCGCAGCCAGGAACGTGGCGAAATCGAAGCCGGGCGCGCTCTGGCGCAGTTGCGCGAGCGTCAGCTTGTTATAGGTCTTGTCGGCGTCGCGGCTGTCGATCCGCGTCCAGTGGACGCGTGCCAGTTCGGTTTCGAATGCGACCAGCGCGGCGGCGCGCGGCTCGGGATTAGGCTCCCCCGCCAGCGTCAGCAACCGCGCCAGATGCGCCTGGTACGACGCCTTGGTCTGGACCAGCCTGGCATCGCTGGAGAGGTAATAGTCGCGGTCGGGCATGCCCAGTCCGCCCTGCCCCAGATTGACCGCATAGACGTCCGGCTGCTTGTCGTCCTGTCCGACATAGACGCCGAACGGGATATCGACGCCGTTGCGATCCGCCTCCGCCAGCAAAGCGGCATAGCCCGCCTTGTCCACCGCCTTGATCCTCGCCAGCCACGGCTGGATCGGCGCAAGTCCCAACTGTTCGATTGCGGCGGTGTCCAGGAACGCGGCATAGGCGCGGCCGATCTTCGAGTTCGGATCAGCCTTCGCCGCCTCCAGGATGCCGCGCGTGCGTTCGCGCGACAGATCCTGCAGCACGTTGAACGCGCCGTAATTGGCCTCGTCGGCGGGGATCGGCGTGGTTTTCGCCCAGGTGCCGTTGGCGTAGGCGTAGAAATCGTCCCCGGGCTTCACGCCGCGATCCATGCCGGCGGCATCGAAGCCGAAGCTGCCATAACGCGGTGCGTCGGCGGCGGGCGGCGTGGATGGCGCGGGCGGGGACGAGGCCGGAGATTGCGCGATCAGCGCGGCGGGAAGCAGGGCAACGAGCGATGTCAGTGTGACGGCAAGGGAACGCATTTACTTGGCATCCTTGAGGAAAGCCCCCGATGCGGCGTTTCTTAACCAGCCGGACGCGCGCGCGCTAGCTGTCCTGATGCCGCGTCTGCCACTTGCGCGCGATCCACATTCGCCAGCCGAGCGCCGCGACGCCGTAGCCCAGCAGCGCCCCCAGTATCGAGCAGACCACCATGCCCACCGCGGTCGCAGGCCCGACATCGCGCATCAGCCAGTCAAGCCATCCCGGCGCGGCGCCCACCGCATCGCCGAGCGGCTGGCCGGGCACCGCGCTGTCGAGGTGCAGCAGCCAGGTGCCGACCTTGTAATAGAGGATGAACAGCAAGGGCGTCGTCAGCGGGTTGGTAAAGAAGGTGGTGAGCGCGGCGGCCGGCACGTTGGCGCGGAACGGCAGCGCCAGCACCGCCGAGGCCGGGATCTGCCCCATCGGGATCAGGATCCCGGTGAACATGCCCAGCGCCACCCCGCGCGGCACCGATCGACGGGTGAAGCGCCACAGTTCGGGTGCCAGCACCCGGTGCGCGACCGGACGGAGCACGCGGCTGTTCTCCATCGATTCGCGCGTCGGCAGGTTGCGACGGCTCCACGCCGCCATCCGTTCCCACAAGGTCACCGGCCGGGTCGCCACGCTCAGCCGTGGTCGCGCATGATGCGACCGGATTCGCGCTTCCAGTCGCGTTCCTTGATATGCTCGCGCTTGTCGTGAGCCTTGCGCCCCTTGGCCAGTGCCAACTCCACCTTCGCACGTCCCTGCCCGTTGAAATACACCGTCAACGGGACCAGCGTCATGCCCTCCCGCGCGACCGCGCCGTGCAGCTTGTTTATCTCGCGCTCGTGAAGCAGCAGTTTACGCGGACGCTTGGGTTCGTGGTTGAAGCGGTTGCCGTGGCTGAATTCGGGGATGTTGGAATTGACCAGCCACACCTCGTCGCCCTTCACCTCGGCATAGCTTTCGGCGATCGAGCCTTCGCCGAAGCGGAGCGATTTCACCTCGGTGCCGGTGAGCACGATCCCCGCCTCGTACGTGGTGTCGACCGCATAATCGAAGCGGGCGCGACGGTTCTCGGCGACGATCTTCTTCTTGTCGAAGGTGGCGGGCTTAGGACGCGGCATGCGGGCGATGTAGGCGCAGCAGGCGCGCGGGGCAAAGGGCTTCCGCGTCTATTTGCCGAGCGGGATCTTCAGCCGGACCATGCCGCGGTTGCTCTGCACCCGCCGACCGAGCCTGCCTCGGCTTCCGCCGCGAGCTTGGCACGGCCACCGAGCACGCGTGTTTCGGCCTTCGGCAGCGCCGGGGCATCCGCCGAATAGCGATCCGGCAATGGGCGCAGGCGGAAGCGTTCCGGTGCGCCGGGGCGGGCGCAGACGACGACATCGCCGGACGGCGAGCGGGGGCAGACACCGGCGGGTCGCGGTTGATCGAGCACCGGTCCGGCAACGGCCGCCTGGAGGAGGAACGCGACCAGCATGGCGGTTCCTCCCATATTGATCGCCCTACAGGCCGGCCTGGGCGAGTCCGGCGTCTACCGCGGCACGGCTTGCATCGGACGGCCATGTCATCGGCAAGCGCAATCCGGTCGGAAAACCGTCCCTTACCCGCGACACCGCATATTTCACCGGACCCGGGGAGGCGTCGGTGAACAGCGCGGTATGCAACGCGAACAGGCGGTCGTGGAGATCGCGCGCGGCGGCATAGTCGCCGGCCGCGCACGCCGCCTGGAAATCGGCGCACAGGCGCGGGGCGACGTTGGCGGTGACCGAGATGCAGCCGACCCCGCCGGCCGCGTTGTAGGACAGCGCGAGATCGTCGTTGCCCGATAGCTGGCAAAAATCGCCGCCCAGTGCCGCGCGATGCTGCGACACGCGCGTCAGCACGCCCGAGGCGTCCTTTACCGCGACGAACACCTTCGGGAACGCCGTGACGATCCGCGCCAGCGTGTCGGGCTGGATATCCGTGACGGTGCGCGCGGGCACGTTGTAAAGAACGATCGGGAGCGGCGCGTCGGCCGCCAGCGCCTCGAAGTGGCGGAAGATGCCCTCCTGCGAAGGCCGGTTATAGTAAGGCGGCACCATCAGCGCCGCATCCGCGCCTGCCTCCTTCGCGGCATGGAGGTTGGCGGCCGCGACGCGGGTGTCGTTGGAGCCGGCCCCGGCGATCACGGGCACGCGGCCCTTCGCCTGGTCTACGCAGACGCGCACGATCGCGAACTGCTCGTCCTTGGTCAGCGTCGCCGCCTCGCCGGTCGTGCCGCACGGCACCAGCGCGGTCGACCCTTCCGCGATCTGCCACTCGATCAGATCGCGATAGGCGCGCTCCACGAACGCGCCGTCCGCGTCGAAGGGCGTGACGAGCGCGGGGATGGAACCTGAGAACATGACGCGGATTTGCTCCTGTGACGCGAATTGGGGGACGTCGTTAAGCGCAGATACGGCTACGGTCGCGCATCTGTCCACCAATGGCGTGGGTCGTAACAGTGAAGGCGGGTGCGTTGATCCTATTCGTTGCAGCAGCGGGAACCCTGGCGATCGCCGCCGGGCAATATGGCGCGGTGCCGGCCACGCAGGCACCGGCGCCGGCAACCCCGACCGCACAAGCGCCATTGCCGGGCATGGCGCAGCCGCTGGCTCAGTGGAAGGTGCTGCAACAGACCGACGCGCTGCCGTTCGACAGCTACGTCGGTTTCCTGAACACGCATCCCGGCTGGCCGGGCGAGAGCGCGATGCGCCGCACCGCGGAGCGCAAGGCGTCGACCGACCCGAACACGCCGGTGACCAGCATCGCCGCCTTCTGCCGCCGCTGGCAGCCGCTGACCGCCGCCGGATGGGTGGCATGCGCGCGCGCCTATCAGGCGACGGGCGCCACCGCCGAGGCGCAGGCCGCGGCGCGGACCGCCTGGCGGCTGGGCAGTTTGTCGGCGCAGGACGAGTCCACGGTGCTCGGGCAATTCGCCGCCGCCCTGTCGCCGGCCGATCACGACCGGCGCGTGGATGCGCTGCTGTGGCAGGGGGCGACCAGCGCGGCGACGCGCGTGCTGCCCTATACCAGCGCCGCCGCGCGGCCGCTGTTCACCGCGCGGATCGCGTTCCGCACCGAGGCGCAGGAGGCGTCCTCCCTCGCCGCCAGCCAAGACGCGATCGGCGCGCGCGACGCCGGCTATATCGCCGACAAGGCGACGTGGCTGCGCAACAGTGGCGCGGGGCCGAGCGCGCGGGCGTGGCTGGCAAGAACGCGCAGCGGCATGGCGCTGCCGGGCAATGTCGAGAAATTCTATGAGGTGCTGCTGGCCAATGCGCGCGGCGCCGCCGCGGACAACCAGTGGCAGACCGCCTATGACATCGCGCGGCAGATCGACGACTCCTATCCGGTGGGCACGGACGTTTCCACCAAGCCTTATGGCGAACGCGACGATTATACCTCGCTGGCATGGCTGGCGGGTCAGGCGGCGTTGAAGCTGAACCGCCCGGCGGACGCGCGCGCGATGTTCGAGCGCTATGGTCGCGGCAGCCAATCGCCGCAGACGCGCGCCAAGGGCTTCTACTGGGCGGCCCGAGCCGCCGAGCAGGCGCGGCAACCCGATGCCGCCGCGCTGTTCGAGCGTACCGCCGGCTACCGCGACCAATATTACGGGCAATTGGCGATCGAGCATCTCGGGCGGCGGCTGACCCCGCCCCCCGCCCCGCCCGCCCCCGTGATCGCCGCCGCCGCGCGGCAGGCGTTCTACGCGCGCGAGACGGTGCGGGCGGCGCAGTTCCTGGGCCAGATCGGGCAATATCAGGACCAGACCGCGTTCGTGAAGCAGATCGCCGCCGATGCGCAGAGCGACACCGATCACTACCTGGCCGACGAATTGTCGCGGCAATTGCGCCGCCCCGACCTGGGCGTGCTGGTCGGGCGCAGCGCGATGCAGAACGGCCTGACGGAATATAGCGCCAACGGCTTCCCGACCGTGACGGTGCCGACCGGCTATGAAGACGAATGGTCGCTGATCCACGCCGTCGCGCGGCAGGAAAGCCAGTTCGATCGCAGCGCACGCAGTCCGGTGGGAGCCAGCGGGCTGATGCAGTTGATGCCGGGCACCGCGCGCGAACAATCGGGCAAGCTGGGGTTGCCCTATGATGCCGACCGGCTGGTCGCGGACACCCACTATAACATCCAGTTGGGTTCGAGCTATTTCCAGCGGATCTTCGGCCTGTACGGCAGCTATCCGCTCGCGATCGCCGCATACAACGCCGGTCCTGGAAACGTGAACAAATGGCTGCGCGCGAACGGCGATCCGCGCACCGGCGCGATCGACGCGGTGGACTGGGTGGAGGCGATCCCGTTCGGCGAGACGCGCAACTATGTGCAGCGCGTGCTGGAAAACGCCGTCGTCTACGACCTGATGAACCCGGCGCGGGCGAAGAGCCGGGGGCCGAACAATCTGAGCTGGTATCTGGGGCGCCGCAGTGGCGGGTGATGCGGGGTCGACATCCTTGACGATCGCCTTTCCGTCGCTTCACAGGCCAGACACGGGACGCCGGCCGGCGGTGCTGACGAAAGGGATCGAGGGGACGTCATGTCGCGATGGATGAAGGCGATCCGGTGCGCCGTGCCGCTGCTGGCAATGGCCGCGACCGTACCGGCACAGGATGCGGCGCGACCATCGACCGGGGTGTTGCAGGGCGACATCGCGCCGACCCATGATCCGGTCATCATCCGGGAAGGCGATACCTATCACGTCTTCTCGACCGGACTGGGCGACGGCGCGCAGGGTGTCATCGCGCATCGCATCTCCCGCGACCTGGTGCATTGGGAACGCGGCGCGGCCCCGCTGGAGGCGCTGCCGGCGTGGGCCGTGCGCGCGATCCCCGGCGCGCGCAACGCCTGGGCGCCCGACATCTCCTACGTCGGCGGTCGCTACCGGCTGTATTACTCGATATCGACCTTCGGATCGAACCGCTCCGCGATCGGCCTGCTCACCAACGCCACGCTCGATCCCGCGCGGCCCGATTACCGCTGGCGGGACGAAGGGCTGGTGGTGGAATCGCAACGATCGAGCGACTTCAACGCGATCGACCCCAATCTGGTGCAGGCGCGCGACGGGAGACAGTGGCTGGCGCTCGGTAGCTTCTGGAGCGGATTGAAGCTGTTCGCGCTCGATCCGAAAACCGGCAAGCCGCGCGATCCTGCCACGCCGCCGGTGTCGATCGCGCGGCGCCCCGCGCCGGCGGGGGCACCCGCGCCTGTCGAGGCGCCCTTCATCGTGGATCATGGTGGCTGGTACTGGTTGATCGCGTCCTATGATTATTGCTGCAAGGGCAATGCCAGCACCTATTATACCGTGATTGGCCGGGCGCGCGCCGTGACCGGACCGTATCTGGGCAAGGACGGCAGCGCGATGATGCAGGGCGGCGGCACGATCCTGCTGCGCGCCGACCTGCCCGAAAAGGAGCGGTTCCGCGGCCCCGGCCATGCCGGCCATTTCCGTGATCGCGACGGCACCGATTACCTTGTCTATCACGCCTATGATCGCGAGAACAAAGGCGCGCCGACGCTGCGCATCGCGCGCCTCCACTGGGGTGCGGACGGCTGGCCGGTTCCGCAATGGCTTCGCGATGATCGCGAAGCGCGCTAACCGTCGCGCATGAACGATCGCTCCAACCCCATCACCCCGACCGGCTTCGCGGCGCTGCGCAGCGAGTATGAGCAGCTCTTCGCGACCGAGCGGCCGGCGCTGGTCGAGGTGATCTCCTGGGCGGCGGGCAATGGCGACCGATCGGAGAACGGCGACTATATCTACGGGCGCAAGCGGCTGCGCGAGATCGACCGCCGGCTGGGATGGCTGTCGCGGCGGATGAAGGCTGCGAAGGTCGTCGATCCGGCGCAGCAGCCGGATCGCTCGCGGGTATGGTTCGGCGCAACCGTCACCATCGCGGACGAAGACGACCATGAGCGCGTGTTGACGCTGGTCGGCGATGACGAGGCCGAGGCGGGCGCCGGCCGGGTGGGCTGGAACGCGCCGATCGCGCGCGCGCTGCGCGGCGCCGCGATCGGAGACGTGCGCCGCGTGACGCTGCCGGCGGGTGAACGCGAATATGAGATCGTCGCCATCGACTATCCGGCCGGGTGAGGAACGTGGGCTTCACGCGACCGTTGGTCGGGCAAGGAGACTTGCGATGGCCAACGAACATCCCCGCGTGCAGTCCGCGCGCGACCATGACGACAAGGATGTGATTGAGGGCATGATCCCTGCCGGTGAGGCGGTGCCCTCCGGCGGGGGCGGCGCGTTGGCGCGCGATCTCGGCTCCCGCGAGGATCTGGCGCAGGTCGATGATCCCGAGGCGGAGGAGCGCGTCACCAAGCAGGCGGCGATCGACGCCGGCCAGGCGTATCGTAGCGATCGACCGACGCGAGATTGACGTGAGGACGTCGGCGGCCGATGGCGGCGACATGGCTGCCGACCACATTCCCACCCGCAATATCGCGCTGCTGATCGACGCCGACAATGCGTCGTGGCAGGCGCTCGACCCCGTGCTGACCGCGCTGGCCGAATTCGGCAGCGTCAATGTGCGGCGTGTCTATGGCAACTGGTCCAAGGACGGGCTGAAAGGCTGGCGCGATATGTCGGTGCGGCACGGCATCGAACCGCAGCAGCAGTTCGATCTGACCAAGGGCAAGAACGCCACCGACATGAAGATGACGATCGACGCGATGGACTTGCTGCATCGCGGACGGATCGACGCGTTCGGTATCATGTCGTCCGACAGCGACTTCATGCCGCTCGCCACGCGCATCCGGCAGGACGGGCTGGACGTGTACGGTTTCGGCAACAGCAACACGCCCGCCGGCTTCCGCAACGCCTGCACGCGGTTCATCGACGTCAACGCACTGCTGGAGACGACCAAGCCGAAGCGGGCGCGGCGGGTGGAGGTGCCGATCGGCGAATCGGTGCCGCCCGCGATCGGCCCTGCGGTCCCGGCCCCCGCCCCGCCCGCGACAGCGACCGCCACGGTCGACGATCCCGAGTTGCTGCACCTGCTGCACGATGCGTATGACTCGCTGAAGCCCGACGCGAAGGGCTTCGTCGGGCTGTCGGCGTTGGGTCAGCGCGCGGCGAATCGCTCGAGCTTCGACGTTCGCAACTATGGCTACAAGCGGCTGTCCGACCTGGTGGATGCGATCCCGTCGATCGACGTCGACCGGCGCGACAATCACGTTTTCGTGCGCTGGAAGGACTGAGGAATGCGCCTGCCGATGTTCGTGACGCTGGCGGCGGCCATGGCGCTGCCGGCGGCGGCACAGACCGCCGAGCCGAAGCGGCTGTCCGACGATGTACGCACGCTCGCCTCGCCCGCATTCGGCGGGCGCGCTCCCGGCACCGCGGGCGAGAAGAAGACACTCGACTGGCTGGTCGCGCGCTTCACGGCGCTCGGGCTGGAACCGGGCGGACCGGATGGGCAGTGGTTGCAGAAGGTGCCGCTGATCCACACGCGCGTCGCACCCAACGCGCGGATGACGGTCGGCACGACCGTGCTGACGCAGGGACAGCAGATCGCGGTCACCACCGTGCGCGCCGCCCCGCGGATCGCGATCGCGAATTCACCGATGGTGTTCGTCGGCTATGGCGTCGCGGCGCCGGAGGCCGGCTGGGACGATTTCAAGGGCGTGGACCTGCGCGGCAAGACGCTGGTCTTCCTGGTCAACGATCCTGATTTCGAGGCGCAGCCCGGCGACGATGCGAAGGGGCGCTTCGGCGACCGGCGCATGACCTATTACGGGCGCTGGACCTACAAGTTCGAGGAGGCGGCGCGGCGCGGCGCGGCGGCGGCGCTGATCGTCCATGACACCGGCGGCGCCGGTTATCCCTGGTCGACCGTCAACGCCTCCAATGGCGAGAATTACGACATCGTGCGCACTGCCGCCGACGGGCGCGTGCCGTTGCAGGGCTGGATCGCGCACGATGTCGCCGATCGCCTGTTCGCAGATGCCGGCCTCGACCTCGCGGCGCTGCGGGTGCAGGCGCGGTCGAAGGGCTTCCGGCCGGTCGCCATGAAGCGCGCCTTTTCCGCCGCCGCCGATGTGGCGGTGGAGCGGATCGAGAGCGCGAACGTGCTGGCGAAGCTGCCCGGCGCGACGACGCCAGACGAGACGGTGATGTTCGCCGCGCACTGGGATGCCTATGGCGACGGACCACCGGATGCGTCGGGCAAGACGCTGCGCCCCGGGGCGAACGACGATGCGCTGGGAACCGCCGGCGTGATGGAGCTGGCGCGGTTGTTCAGGACGGGGCCACGGCCTGACCGGACGATGGTGTTCGCCTTGTGGACCGGCGAGGAGCGCGGGTTGCTGGGGTCCGAACATTATGCCGCCCACCCGGTCTATCCACCGGCGAAGACGGCGGCCAACCTGACGCTCGACATCCTGCAGACCGCGGGTCCGGCCCGTGACGTGGTGCTGGTGGGGCAAGGGCAATCGACGCTCGACGGAATGCTGGCCGATGCGGCGCGCGCGCAAGGCCGCGTGGTGACACCCGAGACGTTCAGCGAGCGCGGCCTGTTCTACCGCGCCGATCATTTCTCGGTGGTGCGGCGCGGCGTGCCGTCGCTGCTGCTGATGGCGCTGGGCGGCGCATCGGACCTGCGCGACGGCGGGCGCGATGCCGGCCAGAAGTGGCTGGACGACTATATGGCCTGCTATCACAAGACCTGCGATGCGTGGGATGCCGGCTGGGATCTGCGCGGGGCGGCGGCGGACGTCGACCTGTTCCACGCGATGGGCGCGGGGCTGGGCAAGGCCGGTGTCTGGCCGACATGGAGCGCCGGCAGCGAGTTCCTGGCGATCCGCGACGGGAGTGCGGACGCGCGCAAGTGACGCGCCGCGCCGCGCCTGCTATGGTTCTGCCATGACGGACATGGTGCCCCTGACCAGAGTCCCGCGCCGGGTGAAGCTGCGTGTCGAGGACTATCTCGCATTGGATGAAGCTGGCGCGTTAGCCGGCTATGGCAAGACCGAACTGCTGGATGGCGAGATCGTCTATTTGAACGCGCGGCACCGGGCGCATGCGCGCATCAAGTCCCGCCTGCATCTATTGATCGCCGCCGCGTTGCTGGAGGGGGGCGGTCATCTCGAGGTGCTTGTCGAAGGCTCGGTGTCGATGCCGCCGCACGATGCTCCGGAGCCCGACATCGCCATCACTGCGGAGCCAGAGGGTGACGGACTGATCCCGATAGCTTCGGTGGCCCTGGCGATCGAAGTAGCCGATTCGACACTGCGAAACGACCTGGGGCGCAAGCGGCGCATCTATGCGCGGGCCGGCGCCCCGGAATATTGGGTGGTCGACATCGCCAATGCCGTCATCCATCAGATGTGGCGCCCGTCGGGGAACGGCTATACCGAACGGCGCGAAGTGGCGTTCGGCGAACGCTTGACGGCGGTGACGGTGGCTGGATTGATGGTGAAAACAACCACGTTGTAGGGCATCTCCGACCGGGGCGAGCCACGCCCGCGCAGCGGCGGAATTTTCGCGCCAGTCGTTACATACCCCTTGGGCCGATCGCGCTACAGCGGCTTCAGGCGACTCAGGTCGACAACGGCGAACTCAATCACCTTTCGCGCCGACGCACCTGCGAAGACCTCGGGAACGCTGGGAGGGCCGCCCGATCCCCCCTTCCCTCTCGATCTCCAGTGCAGGCGGTCCATGCGCCATACCTTGCGCCCGGACTCCCCCGATATCTGCTCGATCGCGGCGACAACTCGTCGACACGTCGCAAGGCCGTCCGATGAAGAGCGGCTGACCTTCCCTTGCTATCGACCATCGGCCGACCAGGATCGTCGGCCGATGGTCATATGCGAATAATGGCGAGGGCGTGGCCTTCGCCGTCCCCGCTCACCGCGTCAGTTTCTTGTACGCCAGCCGCGTCGGACGGTCCGCCGCATCGCCCAGACGGCGGCGCTTGTCCTCCTCGTAGCTTTCGTAATTACCCTCGAACCATTCGACATGGCTGTCGCCCTCGAACGCCAGGATATGCGTGCACAGCCGATCGAGGAAGAAGCGATCGTGGCTGATGACCACCGCGCAACCCGCGAACGTCTCCAGCGCCTCTTCGAGCGCGCGCAGCGTCTCCACGTCGAGGTCGTTGGTCGGCTCGTCGAGCAGCAGCACGTTGCCGCCCTCCTTCAGCATCTTGGCCATGTGGACGCGGTTGCGCTCACCGCCCGAAAGCTGGCCGACCTTCTTCTGCTGGTCCGGGCCACGGAAGTTGAAGGCCCCCACATACGCGCGCGTGCCCATCTCCTGCTTGCCGAAGCGGAAGACCTCCAGCTCGTCGGAGATTTCCTGCCAGACGTTCTTGTTAGGATCCAGTTCGTCGCGGCTCTGATCGACATAGCCCAGCTTCACCGTGGAACCGATCTCGATCGTCCCCGCATCCGGCTGTTCCTGCCCGGTGATGAGCTTGAACAAGGTCGACTTGCCCGCTCCGTTCGGGCCGATCACGCCGACGATGCCGCCGGGCGGCAGCGTGAAGTCGAGATTGTCGAACAGCAGCTTGTCGCCATACGACTTGGTCAGTCCCTTGGCCTCGATCACCTTGCCGCCCAGCCGCGACGGCAACTGGATCAGGATCGCGGCCTTGCCGGCGACGCGGTTCTCCTGCTTCTCCATCAGCTCGTCGAACGCACGGATACGCGCCTTGCTCTTGGTCTGGCGTGCCTTGGGGGTCTGGCGCATCCACGCCAGCTCGTCGGCGATCGCCTTCTGCTTGCCGGCTTCCTCGCGCTCCTCCTGCTCCAGCCGCTTGGCCTTCTTCTCCAGATAGCCGGAATAGTTGGATTCGTAGGTGTAATAACGCCCGCGATCGAGCTCCAGCACCCAGTTGACGACATTGTCCAGGAAGTAGCGGTCGTGGGTGACCAGGATGACGTTGCCGGTATATTCCTTCAGGTAGTTCTCCAGCCACGACACGCTCTCGGCGTCGAGGTGGTTGGTCGGCTCGTCGAGCAGCAGGATGTCGGGCTTCTCCAGCAGCAGCTTGCACAGCGCCACGCGTCGCTTCTCGCCGCCCGACAGGTTGGTGACCGGAGAGTCGCCCGGCGGGCAGCGCAACGCTTCCATCGCCTGCTCGAGCTGGCTGTCGAGCGCCCATCCATCGACCGCGTCGATCTTCGCCTGCAGGTCGCCCATCTCCTCCATGAGCGCGTCGAAGTCGGTATCGTCCTTCGGGTCGCCCATTTCGGCCGAGATCGCGTTGAAGCGGTCGACCAGATCCGCGATCGGGCGCACGCCGTCCTTGACGTTGCCCATCACGTCCTTGTCCGGATCGAGCTGCGGCTCCTGCGCCAGATAGCCGACGCGGATCCCCTCGGCGGCCCATGCCTCGCCGGAGAAATCCGGGTCCATGCCGGCCATAATCTTCATCAGCGTCGACTTGCCCGACCCGTTGGGGCCGATGATCGCGATCTTCGCCGAAGGGATGAACTGCAGATGGATGTTGTTCAGGACGGGCTTGTTCGCGCCCGGGAAGGTCTTGGTCAGACCCTTCATCACATAGGTATATTGGACGGCCATCTGGCGCGCTGCTCCGTAAGCTGGGGTGCGGCGGGTAAAAACTCGTGGGCGGCATGTAGGCGCAGCCGGTGCCGTTGGCAAACCGCGCGGCCGCCGTTACGCCGGTGTGCATGAAGCCATCATATCCCCTGACGATCGCGCTCGCCCTCGCTGCCGTTCCGGCTGTCGCGCAGCGTGCCGCCCCGCCCGCCCCCGCTCCGGTCGATCCGCGGGTCGCCGCGCTGCGCGATGCCGCGCTGCTCGACGAGGTGGCGTATGACATCGTCGAGGGGATCACCACCGAGGTCGGGCAACGGCTGGCCGGCACCGAGGCGGAGGCGCGCGCGCGGGCGTGGAGCGTGCGCAAGCTGAAGGCGCTGGGCTTCCGCAATGTCCGCATCGAGCCGTACCAGATGCCGGTATGGGTGCGTGGCGCGGAGGAAGCGCAGATCGTGGCGCCGGTCCCGCAACGGCTGACGCTGGCCGCGCTGGGCAATTCGGGCAGCACCGGCCCGAACGGCATCACCGCCGAGGTCGCCGTGTTCCCCAGCTACACCGAATTCGCCAACGCGCCGGACAGCGCGGTGCGCGGGCGGATCGTCTATGTCGGCAATGCGATGCAGCCGACGCAGGACGGGTCGAGCTACGGCGCGAGCGGCCCGGCGCGCTTCGTCGGGCCTGCGCTGGCGGCGCGGAAGGGCGCCCTGGCGATCGTGATCCGCTCGATCGGCACCGACACGCACCGCCTGCCGCACACCGGGACCACCACCTTCCCGGCGGGCGTGGCGCCGATCCCGGCCGCCGCGCTGTCGGTGCCGGACGCGACACTGATCGAGCGGCTGGCCAAGCGTGGGCAACCGATCCGCATGCGCCTGCTCCTCACCCCGCAACAAACGGGGATGCGGGAATCGGGCAATGTCATCGCGGAGGTGCCGGGCACCGATCCGGCCGCCGGGGTGGTGCTGGTCGGCGGGCACCTCGATAGCTGGGATCTGGGCACCGGCGCGATCGACGACGCCAGCGGCATCGCGATCACCGCCGCTGCGGCCAAGCGGATCATGGACAGCGGGCGGCGGCCACGCCGCACGATCCGCGTGGTATGGTTTGGCGCGGAGGAAGTGGGCGGCTTCGGCGGCAAGGAATATGCCCTACGCCACGGCGGCGAGCGTCACGCGATCGCCGCGGAAAGCGACTTCGGTGCCGATCGCGTGTGGCGCGTCGAAACCGCGCTGCCCGAAAGTGCGGTGGCGGTGACCGCGCGCCTGACCAGTGCGCTGGCGCCGCTGGGGATCGTCGCGGGCGCCGGGCGCGCGGGCGACGGCACCGATATCGCCCCGATCATCGCCACCGGGGTGGCCGGCGTCGACCTGAACCAGTCCGGCCTGCGCTATTTCGACACCCACCATACGCCCGACGACATGCTGGAGCGTGTCGATCCCGAACAGTTGCGACAGAATGTCGCGGCATGGACGGCGATGCTGGCGGTGGTGGCGGATGCGCCGGAGGAAATCGGTGCGGTGCCGCGTTCCTGAACCGCGACGAACGCCGCGATGGCGGGAACCGTTCGTCGCAAGCTTACGCAAAGATGAATTTTGCTTATTGACCCCCTCGGTTGGTAGGGTATTGCGGACATTCGCGACGGCGCTGGGGTCGGGCGCGAATGTTTTATGTGATGCTTGGGAGCATTCCGATGAAGAAGATCCTGCTCGTTGCCGCCGCCGCCGGCCTGATGTCGGTCGCCGCCTGCTCGAAGTCGCCCGAGGCTTCGGCGGTCGAGAACAACGCCGACATGATGGCCGACAACATGGACGCGCTGGCCGGTAACGTGGCCGACATGTCGAACACCACCGCAAACCCGTTCGCCGAGGACAATGCCGAGGCGGTTGCCGAGAACATCTCGACCGCGGCCGACAACGTTCGTGACGCTGGCGAGGCCGCCGCGCACAACATGTAATCCCGGTCCGGGGTCGTGTTGGATAATGGCATGAGGAAGCTCTTTCTCCTGCTCGCATCGGTCGCGCTGTTCGGCGCGCCGGGGTGCAGCAAGCCCTCCGACACGACCTCGATCGAGAACAATGCCGAGGCGATGGCCGACGCGCTGGAGCGCAAGGCCGACAACCTCGAGGCGATGGCGGACGCCGCCGCCAACGACAGCGCCGCCACGATGCTGGACGGGGCAGCCGAGAATATCGAGGAACAGGCGGACAACGTCCGCGACATGGCCGAGAACGAGGCCGAACGCCACTGAGGCGTAGGCAGGCGATAACGCCGCCTTTCTTTCAGACGCGCATGCCGCGTCCTTTTCTCACCGGGCTTGCAGGTGTCCATCGCGACGCCTAGGGCCGGTCACGCGTCGGGGAGTGGCGCAGTCTGGTAGCGCGCCTGCTTTGGGAGCAGGATGTCGCAGGTTCGAATCCTGTCTCCCCGACCCGCGCTCGATCGCCTCGTGCTCGACCTCAGCTGCTCCAGCACGTCGAGCAACAGTTCGCCGGCCGGATCGGCGACGCCGGTTTCGCGACGGATATAGTCGATGTGCGTGGCCAGCCTGATCCTCGCCCCATCGGTCACATGTCGAAATGTGCCGCGGCGCTCATGCCATCTCCACCGCAGCGCGGGTGACCGACGCCGTTCCGGGACGGTGGGTGTATAGCCACGACCGCCTTCACATCAAAATGCGGAACCCGGATCCCGGCCGTCTGCCGGTCGCGGCGGGTCAGCGGCCTGGCGGCATTGAAGTCGACGGAGCGGTCGCGGCCTGCATTGCTCGACCGCCCCCTGCGTACGGCGACTCTCGCGGTTTTCGGTCTGCGCGCGAAAATCCGCTCGCTGAGGAACCCGCCGTTCGCCTCGTCATCCGCGCGGCGCTGACGGGCACGAAGCGCACGCACGTGATGCGCGAACACTTCGGGCTCTTCACCGATGGACTGGGAAGGGGGCATGTCACCCCGTCGAGACACCGACACAACACCCCCCAACGAAGACCTTCGCCTTCCGGAAACCGTTAGGTTGGAGGACTCCACCGATGCACCTTCGGCGGCGGCGCACGGCAACTCGGGTGACCCCGCCAAATTGCGCTGTTGCGCCTGAAGGTTTCCTCGTCCTTGCTCACTATGCAGCCGTTTCCCCTGTAACTCTCCAGCCCCCGCGCAGCACCTCTTCGGTCGCCGCGATGGCCTGGCTCGCGTCGGCGGCTATCGCTGCGCGCGTTCCAGGAAAGCGAACAGGCGATCGTCATCGCTCATCGCGACGTTGAACCGCATGTGGTCGCGCCACCCACCGCCGGTACTGAACACCGGGCCGGGCGCCAGCACGATGCCGTCGCCGAGAGCGCGGCGGGCGAGATCGACGGCATCGACGCCGTCCGGCAGCCGTGCCCAGAGGAAGATGCCCGCCGCCGGCTCGATCCACGGCTTGATGCCGACCGCGCGCAGCCGCTTACTCACCCGCGCGGCAGCCCGCGCGAGTCGGGTGCGGACGGCCTCGACATGGCGGCGATAGCTGCCGTCGGTCAGCACCGCATGGAGCAGGTTGGCCGTCAGCGGGCTGCCTGCCATCGAGGTGGCGATGCGCAGATCGGCGAGCGCCTCGATCCAGTCGGGCCGCGCGGCAATGTGCCCGCAGCGTACCGCCGCTGACAGCGACTTGGAGAAGCTGCCGATCCGGATCGTCCGGTCGAGGCCATCGAACGCCGCCAGGCGCGGCGACGCCACATGCTCGAAATCGGCGAAGATGTCGTCCTCGACGACCGCCATGTCGTGCGCCTCGGCGATCTTGAGCAGGCGGTGCGCGGTCGGTGCGCCGAGCGAAGTGCCGGTCGGGTTATGGATGCCGGAGTTGGTCAGATAGAAACGCGGGCGATGCACCGCGGCTGCTTCGGCGAAGGCGGCGACATCAGGCCCGGTCGGCATCATCGGCACGCCGATCACCTTCGCCCGGTGCGCCCGCAGCAGCGCCAGAAAGTTGAAGTAGCAGGGATCGTCGACCAGCACGGCGTCGCCGGGTTGCAGCAGGAAGCGACAGACGAGATCGAGCGCATGGGTACCGCTGTCGGTCAGCAGTATCTGGTCGGGACCGGCCTCGATCCCCTGATCCGCCATCCGTCGTGCCAGCAGCACGCGCAGCGGCAGCGCGCCGCGTGGCGTCGCATAGCCGGCCAGCGCCCCGTTGCCGCCCGCCCGCGCGGCGCCACGCATTGCCTTGCGCAGCGCGTCGCTCGCCAGCCAGTCGTCCGGCAGCCAGCCGCATCCCGGCATCAGGTCATGCCGTTGCTCGCCCAGCGACTGTCGCAGCATCCACAACGGATCGACCTCGCGCTCCTGCGTGGCGCCGAGCCGGTCCAGCGCCAGCGGCGCGAGCGGCGCGGCGACATAGAAGCCCGACCCGGGACGCGACCGGATCACCCCCTCGGCAGCGAGCCGGTCATAGGCGTCTACCACCGTCGAACGCGCGACCTTGCTCGCCTCCGCCATCGCGCGGATCGACGGGAGCCGCGCCCCGGGCGTCAACACCCGCGCCTCGATGCGGTCGCGGATCGTGCGCACCACCATTCCGGTGCGGGTCTCGTCGGCCTGAATAGACATCGTGCTGCTTCTTTTACCAATACAGTTCGGCCCAATCGTATCGGCCCGTGTCTGTTCGCGCCAGCCGCCGCGAGGTAGCACGCCTCACCACTTGCAGGAGAACCGAGACCGTGACCCGCCCCTTCCGCCTCGTCGACGTGTTCGGCATCGATCCTTTGACCGGTAATCCCCTGGCGGTCATCGCCGACGCCGAGGGTCTGTCGTCGCAGGAGATGCAGGCGATTGCCAGCTGGCTCAACTTCTCGGAGACGACTTTCCTGTTACCACCGACCGATCCGACAGCGGACTATCGCGTCCGGATCTTCACCATGGCCCATGAACTCCCCTTCGCCGGCCACCCGACGCTGGGCAGCGCGCATGCGTGGCTGGAAGCCGGCGGGCAGCCCAGGCAGAAGGGCGTAATCGTGCAGGAATGCGGCGTCGGGCTGGTGACGATCCGGCGTGACGACAACCGGCTTGCCTTCGCGGCGCCGCCATTGCTCCGCGGCGGCACGCCGACCGAGGCGGAGATTGCCGAGGTCGCGACGTTGTTGCGCATCGACCGGACGGCGATCGTCGACGCCGCCTGGGCGGACAATGGCCCGGGCTGGATCGCGGTCCTGCTGGAATCGGCCGAGGCGGTGCTGGCAGTCGAACCGATGCGGCATCATCACGAACACATCGACATCGGCATCGTCGGCCCACACGCCGCCGGCGGCGAGGTCGCGTTCGAGCTGCGCGCGATCTTCAGCGACGCGCATGGCGGGCTGATCGAGGACCCCGTCACCGGCAGCCTCAACGCGTCGGTCGGTCAGTGGCTGTTCGCCAGCGGCCGGGCGAGCGGCAGCTACGTCGCCGCGCAAGGCACCCGACTGGGGCGGACCGGGCGCGTCCACGTCTCGCAGGACGGCACCGGCCAGGTATGGGTCGCCGGCGCGACGCGGACCTTGTTCAGCGGTTCGGTGCACGGCTGATGCAGGTCGCGATCCTCACCTTCGACGGCTTCAACGAACTCGACTCCTTCGTCGCAGCGGCGATCCTCAACCGGCTGCGCCCGCATGGCTGGACCGCACACATCACCGCGCCCACCGAGACGGTGACGTCGCTGAACGGCGTCATCGTCCACCGGCAGCGACCACTCGAATGGGTCGAGCAGGCGGACGCGGTGCTGATCGGCAGCGGCTATCGCACACGCGAGATCGCGGCCAATCCAGCGATGCTGGCGCGCCTATGCCTTGATCCGGCGCTACAGCTGATCGCGGCGCAATGTTCGGGCACACTGCTGCTGGCCAAGCTGGGCCTGATCGGCGACCTGCCCGCCTGCACCGATCTCACTACCAAGCCGTGGGTCGTCGAGGCCGGCGTCACCGTCATCGACGCTCCGTTCGCCGCGCATGTAAGCGTGGCGTGAGGACCGCAGTTTATGCGGCTTGGGCTGTTGGCTGATCTGTCTGGGGCACCCAGTTCCACGGCAT
>QFQI01000027.1 GCA_003243195.1 Sphingomonas taxi
TGCCCAGCGACAGCGGGGTCACGTCGAGCAGCAGCACGTCCTTCACGTCGCCCTGCAGCACGCCGGCCTGGATCGCGGCGCCCATCGCGACCACCTCGTCCGGGTTGACGCCGGTGTGCGGATCCTTGCCGAAGAACTGCTTCACCACCTCGCGAACGCGCGGCATGCGGGTCATGCCGCCGACCAGCACGACTTCGCTGATGTCGCTGGCGGACACGCCGGCATCGGCCAGCGCCTTCTTGCACGGGTCGAGCGTGCGCTTGATGAGATCCTCGACCAGCCGCTCCAGATCGGCGCGGGTGATGGTCTTCACCAGATGCTTCGGACCGTTCTGGTCGGCGGTGATGAAGGGCAGGTTGACCTCGGTCGACGCCGCCGACGACAGCTCGATCTTCGCCTTCTCGGCGGCTTCCTTCAGCCGCTGGAGCGCCAGCTTGTCCTTGGCGAGGTCGATGCCCTCGTCCTTCTTGAAGCCCTCGGCCAGATATTCGACGATCTTGTTGTCGAAGTCCTCGCCGCCCAGGAAGGTGTCGCCGTTGGTGGCCTTCACCTCGAACACGCCGTCGCCGATTTCCAGGATCGAGACGTCGAACGTGCCGCCGCCCAGGTCATAGACCGCGATCGTCTTGCCGTCCTGCTTGTCGAGGCCATAGGCCAGCGCCGCCGCGGTCGGCTCGTTGATGATGCGCAGCACTTCGAGGCCGGCGATCTGCCCGGCGTCCTTGGTCGCCTGGCGCTGTGCGTCGTTGAAGTACGCGGGGACGGTGATGACCGCCTGCGTCACCGTCTCGCCCAGATAGGATTCGGCGGTTTCCTTCATCTTCTGCAGCGTGAAGGCGCTGATCTGCGACGGGCTGTAGTCCTTGCCGCCGGCCTGCACCCAGGCGTCGCCATTGGCACCCTTCACGATGTGATAGGGGACCAGCTCGGTATCCTTCTTGGTGACCGGATCGTCGAAGCGGCGCCCGATCAGGCGCTTCACCGCGAAGATCGTGTTGTCGCCGTTGGTGACGGCCTGACGCTTCGCCGGCTGGCCGATCAGCCGCTCGCCGTCCTTGGCGAAGGCGACGATCGACGGCGTGGTGCGCGCGCCCTCCGCATTCTCGATGACCTTGGCCTTGCCGCCTTCCATCACGGCCACGCACGAATTGGTGGTGCCCAGGTCGATACCGATTACTTTTGCCATGAGTGCTTTACCTAGCCCCTGCATATTGTGACTTCGCCCACGGAAGCGCCCCGTTACGGCAGCGCAACCGCCATGTTACGGACCGCGATATAGGTGCGGGCGCGCGGGCCGCAAGATTGCGGGAACCATTGCCTGTTTTCCGCGTGGATCGTAGAGGAGACGCATCATGCAGACCGCCCGTATCTTCCAGCGCCCCAAGAACGCCATGCAGTCCGGCAAGGCACGCACCGACCAGTGGCAACTGGAGTTCGAACCCGGCGAGGCCAAGCGTCCCGATCCGCTGACCGGCTGGGCCGGCAGCGGCGACACGCGCGACCAGATCCGGCTGGGTTTCCCGACCTGCGAGGCGGCGGTCGCCTATGCCGAGGCGGAGGGGCTGGCCTATACGGTGATCCCGACGCCGCAGAAGACGCTGAAGCTGCAGAGCTACGCCGACAACTTCCGGTAAGGCGGCACCGCGGCCGCGGTGTTCATTCCACCAGCGCCTCGGCCAGCAGCACCAGCATCTTGACGTCCATCGCCACGCCGGCGGCGCGCTTCATCGCGACGAACGCGGCGATGTCCGCGCGCGGGACGAGATGCACCTCGATATCCTCGTCCGCCTCGCCGCCGCCCTCGCCGACCTTCACCAGATCGTGCGCGCGCACCAGCGTGAAGCCCTCGCTGTTCATGCCGGGTGACGAATAGAAGAAGCCGAGCTCCTCGATCCGTCCCGCGCGATAGCCGGTTTCCTCCTCCAGCTCGCGCGCCGCGCCGGCCGCGACCGCCTCGCCCTCGGTTTCGTCGCCGATCAGGCCGGCGGGCAGTTCCAGGCAGCGCTGGCCCAGCGGCACGCGATATTGCTCCACCAGCACCACGCGGTCGGCATCGTCGATCGCCACGATCACCGCCGCCTGGATACCGCGCTGGCGCGCGACATATTCCCAGCCGCCCTGCTTGACGACCTTGATGTAGCGGCCTTCCCAGGCGGTTTCGGCGGGGGCGGCGGCATCGCGGTGCGGGCTGGTCATGGGCATGACCCTACGCGAGCCGCTCGGGTTGGCGAAGCGGAAAACCGCGTTTACGCTGCATCACCAACGGGTACAGGGAAGGAAGCCGTCATGCTCAAGGATTTCCGCGCCTTCATCGCGCGCGGCAACGTGCTGGACCTCGCGATCGGCGTCATCATCGGTGGCGCGTTCGCCACCATCACCAAGTCGCTGACCGATGACATCATCATGCCGGTGGTCGGCGCGCTGTTCGGCGGGTTCGACTTCTCCAGCTACTTCATTCGACTGGGTCCGGTGCCGGCGACGTACCGCGGCTCGCCGGACAGCTACGCGCAGTTGAAGGCGGCCGGGGTGCCGTTGTTCGGATATGGCGAGTTCATCACGGTCGTCATCAACTTCGTGATCCTCGCCTTCATCGTCTTCCTCATCATGCGCAGCGTCAACAAGGTGATCGCGGCGGTGGAGCATGAGAAGCAGGCGGGCACCGCCGAACCCGCCGCCGATCCGGCCGAGGTGGTGCTGCTGCGCGAGATCCGCGACGAACTGAAGGCGCGCCCGGTCACGCCGCTTCAGCCGTAAACCGCGCGGCGGCGCTCGCTGCGCGTCCGATGCGCAGGCGACCTCGCCGCGCCGGTGGGGCGCAGGGGCAGTACGAAAAAGATCCCATGGGCGCGGGCTGGCGCCGGTTGAGGCAGACTGACCTTCCCGCTTTGTCGTGAAGGAGGTTGCCCGT